>NZ_JAPZVN010000024.1 GCF_027533845.1 Streptomyces sp. RPT161
GGCGACAACGGCCCATGCCACGGCGGCGATCCACACGTGGTGCGGCAGTTGCGCGGAGGTGAAGCTGTCGATCAGCGCGAAGCGGATCAGGTCGATGTACACGGCGGCCGGGTTCAGGTCCAGCAGCACGCCGACCGCGGTCGGCAGGTGCTTGACGACCTTGTCGATCGCGTAGAACACGCCGGAGACGTACATCCAGGTGCGCAGCAGGAACGGCATCAGCTGGGCGAGGTCGGTGACCTTGCTGCCCAGCCGGGCCACGTACAGCGCGACACCGATGTTGAAGACGGACTGCAGCACCAGCGCGGGCAGCAGCAGGAACCAGGAGAACTGCGGCACCTCGCCGGTCATCAGCACGATGGCGACCAGCACGATCATCGAGTACAGCAGCTGCTGCAGCTGGATGAGGGTGACCGAGATCGGCAGCGCGGCCCGCGGGAAGTGCAGTGCGCGGATCAACCCGAGGTTGTCGGAGATGGCCCGGGTGCCGGCGAGCACCGTGGACTGGGTGAAGTTGAAGACGAAGACGCCGGTGACCAGGTAGGCGATGAAGTTGTCGATGCCGTGGTCGGTCTGCAGCAGCACACCGAAGATCAGGTAGTAGACGGCCGCGTTGAGCAGCGGCGTCATCACGTTCCAGATCTGGCCGAGCCGCGCCTTGGTGTACTGGGCGCTCAGCCGGGCGATGGAGTACGCCACGATGAAGTGCCGACGTCCCCACAACTGGTGTACGTAATCCGGCAGGCTCGGCCGGGCACCGCTCACCGACAGCCCGTACTTGGCCGCCAGCTCGGCCGGTGACAGGCCGCCGTCAGCGGCCGAGACCGGCGGGGTGCTCACGGCGACCGCGCCCTCATGCGTGGTATCGCTCACAGTTGACACTTTCGTCCTCATGGTGCACGGGCCGGGGCGGGATCCCGGTCCGCGCCCGATGCGTTTCCATCCGAGCTTGTCAGATGACGGGTGGTCGTCCCAGTCGGGTCAGCCGCCAAACCGTACGCCACTTCATTGTGTGACGCGGGCCACAGGGAGTGGTCCACCCCTCCTTGAAGCCGCCCACCCAGGCCCGCAGCGCCTGCCGGGACGGGCGCCGGGCGACGGTGAGCAGGATCCAGGTTCCCAGATACAGCGGCACCAGTGGAGCCGGAAGGTTCCTCCGGGCCAGCCAGACCCGGTTGCGGGCCACCATCCTGTGGTAGACGGCATGGCGGCTCGGGGCGGTCGCCGGGTGTTCCAGCACCATGTCGGACCGGTAGTCGATCAGCCAACCGGCGTCCAGCGCCCGCCAGGCCAGGTCGGTCTCCTCATGGGCGTAGAAGAACTCGTCGGGCAGCCCGCCGACCTGCTGGAAGACCTCGGTGCGTGCCGCGCTCGCACCCCCCAGGAAGGTGGTGACCCGGGACGAGCGCATCGGGTCCGAGGCGCGCAGCCGCGGAACATGGCGGCGCTGGGTGGTGCCGGTGGCCGGGTCGGTGATGCGGAAGCTGAGGATGCCCAGCTTCGGGTCGGCGGTGAACGCCTCCCGGACCAGTTCCGCGGTGTCCTCGTTGGGCAGGAAGCCGTCGTCGTCCAGGAACAGGATCGCGTCGACCTCGGACCCGCCGGGCCCGAACGCCTCGATGCCCACGTTGCGTCCGGCCGGGATGCCCAGGTTCTCCGGCAGCTCAACGGTCCTTACCCCGTCGGGGAGTTCGGGAAGCGGTGAGCCGTTGCCCACCACCACCACCTCGACGGGCTCACCGCGCTGCTTGGCGACGGAGTCCAGCAGGGCGCGCAACTCGGCGGGGCGGTTGCCCATGGTGAGCACCACCGCGCCGAGCCTGGTCACCGGGCGGCCCGTCATCGCAACCTGCTCGACGCGAGGATGGACACCAGATGCAGCACCGTCTGCAGCATCGCGATGGCAGCGAGCACGGCGACGCCCAGCCGCGAGAAGAACAGGTCGCCCCTGATCGCGTCCGCGACCGCCAGAGCCAGGATCAGCAGGGACGCCTCGATCCCCAGGACGAGCCGGTGGAACTTCAGGGCCGCGGCGGCCCTGCGGGCCAGCGCCAGACCGGACGAACGCGGCTCGGACGCCGCCTCCTTGACCGGGGGCAACCCGCCCTGGTGGCGGGCGACGCCTACGAGGTCGGTCTCGGCCTTGATCAGGACCGCGCCGAGGGCGGCGAGGGTGCCGAGAAAGGCCCACAGCCAGTCGATCCGCCCGTGGCCCCACAGGTCGGCGGCGCGCAGGCCGAAGCCCACCAGGACCGCTGCGTCGCACAGGTAGGCGCCGACCCGGTCCAGGTACACGCCGCCGAGCGAGAACTGCTTCTTCCAGCGGGCGACCTCGCCGTCGACGCAGTCGAGCAGCAGGTAGAGCTGGGCCATCAGCACACCGAGCACGGCGCCCGGAATGCCGGGCACCAGCAGCGCGGGGCAGGCGAGGACACCGAAGAGGGTCATCAGGTAGGTCAGCTGGTTGGGCGTGACCCGGGTGTTCACCAGGTGCCGGTCCACCCGCAGCGAGATCTCCCGCATGTAGATGCGCCCGGCCCAGTGCTCACCGCTGCGCCGGTCCTTCACCCCGGCGGGGTGAACGACCGGCCGCAGTTCAGCTACCGATGGCTTTGACATAGTCCGCGTACGCATCCCTGATCGCGTCGGTGTCGAGGTCCAGGTGTTCCAGGATGGTGTACCGCCCGGGGCGGGTCTGCGGCGCGTACTCCACCGCGGCCACGAACTCGGCGTCGGAGAAGCCGATTTCGCCCGGGAGCACCGGCAGGCTGTGCCGCCGCAGTACGTCGGCGATGTTGCGGGCCTCGTCGGCCGCGCCGCGCAGGTACATCGCGAACGCCGCACCCATGCCCACCTGTTCGCCATGGGAGGCGGCCCGCTGCGGGTACAGCAGGTCGAAGGCGTGGCTGATCTCGTGGCAGGCGCCGGACGACGGGCGGGTGTCACCGCTGATCGCCATGGCGATGCCTGAGAGCACCAGGCCCTCGGCGAGCGTGGTCAGGAAGTCGTCGTCGGTGATGGTGCCGGGATGCCGCAGCACCGACTCGCCGGCGCTGCGGGCCATCGCGGCGGCCAGGCCGTCGATGGGCTCGGCGGTCTCGCGGTGCGACAGCTCCCAGTCCGCGAGGGCGGACAGGTTGGAGACCGCGTCGCCGATGCCGGAGCGCACGAAGCGAGCCGGGGTCTGCCGGATCACGTCGAGGTCGATGACGAGCGCGATCGGCTGCGGGACGCCGTAGGAGCCGCGGCCGTTGTCGTTGTCCAGGGTGGACACCGGCGAGCAGATGCCGTCGTGCGACAGGTTGGTCGCCACCGCCACCAGGGGCAGCCCGACCCGCGCGGCCGCGTACTTGGCCACGTCGATCACCTTGCCGCCGCCGAGCCCGACCACCGCGTCGTACCGCTTGCCGCGCATGGCGTCGGCCAGCTTGACGGCGGAGTCCAGCGAGCCGCCCGCCACCGAGTACCAGTCGGCGCCCGGCAGTTCGGGGGCGAGCCGCTCCCGCAGCTTCTGGCCGGAGCCGCCGCTGATGGCGACCGCGAGCTTGCCCGAGCTGGAGACGCGCTGGTCGGCGAGGAGGCCGGCCAGGTCGTCCAGCGCTCCGCCGTTGATGTCGACGACGACCGGCGAGGGGATCAGCCGGGTCAGTACAGGCACGCGATCTCCCGGGCCCGCTTGAGGTCGTCGTGGTTGTCGATCTCGACCCAGGAGACCTCGCCGATGGCGGCGGTGTCGACCTGGAAGCCGCGGTTGACCAGCTCCTGGTAGCCGTCCTCGTAGTACAGCTGCGGGTCGCGCTCGTAGGTCGCCTTCAGCGCGTCCGCGAGCGCCGCGGCGGCCTCGGGCTCGATGAGGGTGACGCCGATGTACTCACCGGTGGCCTCGGCCGGGTCCATCAGCTTGGTGATCCGCCGCACGCCCTTGCCGTCGGCGGTGACGACCTTCATCTCCTCGTCGGCGAGCTGCTTGACCGTGTCGAGGGCCAGGATGATCCGCTGGCCGTTGCCGCGGGCGGACAGCAGGGTGCGCTCCACGGAGGCGGGGTGGACGGTGTCGCCGTTGGCCAGGATCACGCCCTCGGTGAGCACGTCACGGGCGCACCACAGGGAGTAGGCGTTGTTCCACTCCTCGGCCTTGTCGTTGTGCACCAGGTGCAGCTTGACGCCGTACTTCTTCTCCAGCTCCGCCTGGCGCTCGATGACGGCCTCGCCGCGGTAGCCGATCACGACGGCCGCGTCGGTCAGACCGACCTCGGCGAAGTTGCCCAGGGTCAGGTCGAGGACCGTGGTGGCAGCCTCCGCCCCACCGGGGCGGCCTACGGGGACCAGGGCCTTCGGCAGGGTGTCGGTGTAGGGGCGAAGACGCCGTCCGGCGCCGGCCGCCAGCACGAGGCCGATCATGTGGGTTCTCCTGTTTCGTCGTGTACCGCGGGTGCACCGGCCGAGACCCAGAAACGGATGGACTCGGTGAGCACCACCAGCGCCAGGTATCCGGCCAGTACTGCTACCGCCGTGGGCCAAGCTGCCGTTTTCAAAGCTGTGGTGTGCGCGAGCAGGGCTGAGGCCACGGTGATCACCAGCAGCCTGCCCTCATGGCCGCCGGTCGCGCGGACCAGGGCCCGGGGAGGCGCACCGGTGCCGCCGCGGATGCGGTACACCGTGTCGTAGTGATGGTAGGCGACGGCCGCCACCAGCCCGAACGCCGCTGGAAGCGCGCCGGGCACGCCGGAGCGCGCGGCGAGCGCCAGGATCACGGTGTACTCGGTGGCGCGCAGGATCGGCGGGACCAGCCAGTCCAGCGCGCCCTTCAGCGGTGCCGCGACCGCCACCGCCGAGGTCAGGCAGTACACACCCGCCCCGAGCACCGGCCACCAGGTGCCGTACGGGGTGAGCAGGGCGGTCGCCAGTGCGGCGGCGCCGCCGACGCCCGCGGTCACCGGCGCCGCGAAGGACGGCAGCACGCGCGCCGCCAGCTCCGCCACCGGCCCGGAGTCCGCCAGATCCGCCAGCGCCTGTGCAGCCCGGTCGGTGCGCCGCGCCTTGCGGGTGACCGAGCGCAGCACCCGGCCCGCGGTGGTGTAGCAGGCGGCGAAGGAGCAGCCGACGAGCAGCGCGTAGAAGACCACCCGCGGCGTGGTGGCCGCGGTCAGCACCGCGATCAGCGCCCACCGCTCGCCGATCGGCAGCACGATCATCCGGCGCACCCACACCGTCCAGCCCACGCCGTCCAGCCGGTCGGAGAGGGAAGCGGTGGGGCTGGTGTTGGCGGTGGCGTCGTGGTTGGACTCGTTGAAGGAGAAGTCCACGACATGGCGGCAGGTCTGCAGCACCATCGCGCCGAGGGCCAGCGCCCACACGTCGTCGCCCGCCCGGGCCGCGCCGAGCGCCAGGCCCGCGTAGTAGGCGTACTCCTTGGCCCGGTCGAAGGTGGCGTCCAGCCAGGCGCCGAGGGTGGAGTACTGCAGGGAGTAGCGGGCCAGCTGGCCGTCGGTGCAGTCCAGGAAGAAGGAGGCCAGCAGCAGCACGCCCGCCGCGACGAACCCGGCCCGGGTTCCGGTGGCCGCGCAACCGGCGGCGATCAGCGCGACCAGCAGCGAGGCGGTGGTCACCTGGTTCGGGGTGAGGCCGCGCCGGGCGCACCAGCGGGCCAGGTAGCGCGAGTACGGGCTGACGCAGAACGTCGTGAAGAAGCCGTCGCGCGACTTCACGGCGGTGCGCAGCCGTACCTCCTCGTCATCGACGGCCGCCACGGCGTCGCGGGCCTCGGCGCGCGCCGCCTCGTCGGCGGGCACCGCGGCGGTCAGTACGCCCAGCTCCGGCCGGTGTACCGGCACGCCGGCGGTGTCCAGTGCGGCGGCCAGTTCGTCGGGGGTGGCCAGGCCGTCGGCGGCGAGGCACAGCCGGTCACGGCCGGCGGGGCTGACGCCGAGCGCGCCGGGGACGGCCCCCGCCGTGAAGCGCGGGTCGGTCAGGGCCAGCCGCAGCGCGTGCCGGTGTCCGATGAAGCGGCGGTCGACCACGGCGACCCTGGTCCCGGCGGGTGCGGCCTTGAGGTGTCCGGCGAGCTCGGCCGGGCTGTCCGCGGCGACCACGTCGAAGCCGAGGAGGCGCAGATCGTCCTCCACGGTCGAGTCCGCGACCGGCGGACCGGTGAGGATGGCGGTCGACAGACGAACTCACTCCCTGATGGGTCAAGGCGACGGCAAGGTCCCGCGTGGCTGCTGCACCTCGTGGCGCCCGGATTCCGGACGCGCCTGCGTCCCGCCACGGCAGTTCGCGGGGCGGGTTCGACGGCTGAGGCTATCGGATCCCCGGAAGGCACCGTTCACCGCACGTTCACTGCCCCCCGGTGGCGGCCTCGGCGCGGCCCTGGACCGGGCTGGTCGCCCGGGCGGGCGGCACAGCAGACACTCCAGCATGGGCGAGGGTCGGGTGTGACGACAAACCGCCGGTGCGCCAGGTGATCGACCGGCGGGGGTGCGGTGGTGTGCGGCAGACTTAGGCATCTCGTACGTCATGAGCGTCAAGAGCGAAGGATGGCCATGCCGATCAGTCCCGCCACCGGCCGGCCCGGCGACCCAGCGAGCACAGGTCCGTCGTCCGCCGGGCCGTCGTCCAACGGCAGCTCCGCACCGATCCTGCTGGAGCTGGTCGACGAGGGCGGTGTGACCATCGGCACCGCGGAGAAGCTGTCCGCGCATCTGGCGCCGGGCAGGCTGCACCGGGCGTTCTCGGTCTTCCTCTTCGACGACGAGGGCCGGCTGCTGATGCAGCGGCGCGCGCTCGGCAAGTACCACTCGCCCGGTGTGTGGTCCAACACATGCTGCGGCCACCCGTACCCGGGCGAGCAGCCGTTCGTCGCCGCCACCCGGCGCACCGCCGAGGAACTGGGCCTCGCGCCCGTGCTGCTGCGCGAGGCGGGAACGGTGCGCTACAACCACCCCGACCCGGCCTCGGGCCTGGTGGAGCAGGAGTACAACCACCTGTTCGTGGGCCTGGTCCGGGCCGAGCCGCGGCCCGATCCGGAAGAGGTGTGCGACACCGCGTTCGTCACCCCGGACGGCCTCGCCGAACTGCGGGAGGGGACCACGCTGTCCGCGTGGTTCGGCACCGTGCTGGACGCCGCGCTGCCCGCGGTACGGGAGCTGACCGGCCCGTCGGCGGGCTGGTGACGGGCCGGTGGGCCGCCGACGTCACAGCAGCGGCATCGTCAGCGGGAGGGCCGCCCAGACCACCTTCCCGCCCGCCGGGGTGTGTTCGACGTCACAGACACCTCCCGCCTCGTCGGTGATCGCCTTCACCAGCAGCAGGCCCCGGCCGCCGGTCTTGGCGTAGTCCGCCTCCAACGCCTTGGGGCGGTACGGGTGGTTGTCGGCCACGCCGACCCTCACCCACTGCGGCCCCACCGCGATCTCCACGGTGATCTGCGGGGAGAGCACGGCGGCGTGCCGTACCGCGTTGGTGACCAGTTCGGAGACGATCAGCAGCAGACCGTCCACGGTCTCGGCCGCGACGGGGACGCCCTGCCGGGCGAGCAGGTCGCGCACCGCGTGCCGCACCTGCGGTACCGAGGAGTCCAGGGCCGGTGCGGTGAACCGCCAGGTGCCCTCGTAGGGGCAGGGGGCGACCCGCTCCGCGCCCGGAACCGCTCGCGCGGTCTCCGGGGGCATGGGTTCGGGCGGGGTTCTCCCGCAGACCGTCATGACAGCACCAGCCCTCGCTGACGTACCCCGCAGTCCCGCCCTGTCCCCACTTGCCGGGGCGACGGGAACCGCCTCATATGTGAAGAGTGTTGGGGCCACAAGGCGCTTGCCGTTGCGCTGACCACAAGTCAGCGTGTCTCGACGGGTCTTGACCGATTCAGACCGTCTACAGTGGGCGGCCAGAGCGGTCTTGCGGCTTTTGCTCGCTAATTTCGGGGGGTTGTCCGAGAGGCAGACATTAGGATCGCCCGAATCGGACCACCGGCCGGACAGCCCGGACGGACCCCCGCACCCCGACTGGAGGAAGCCGCATGGCAGAGCCCGGCCTCTCGCTCGACCATGCCGACGGCGCCGCCACCGCGACCATCACCATCAGCAATCCGGCCAAGCGGAACGCCATGACCCCGGACATGTGGCGGCAGTTGCCGGAGTTGCTCGACCAACTGGCCGCCGACCCCTCGGTACGGGCACTGGTACTCACCGGCGCGGGCGGGACGTTCTGCGCGGGCGCCGACATCGAGGCGCTGCGCGGCCAGCCGGACCCCGGCGCACCGGCGGTGGTCGCGGAGGAGGCGCTGGCGGCCTTCCCCAAGCCGACGATCGCGGCGATCCGCGGGTTCTGCGTGGGCGGCGGCTGCCAACTGGCCGCCGCCTGCGATCTGCGGTTCGCGGCGCGGGGGGCCCGGTTCGGGGTGACACCCGCCAAGCTCGGCATCGTCTATCCGGCGTCGTCCACCCGCAGGCTGGTCGGCCTGGTCGGCCCGGCCGCCGCCAAGTACCTGCTGTTCTCGGCCGAGTTGATCGACGGTGAACGGGCGCTGCGCACCGGGCTGGTGGACGAACTGCTCGCCGACGGGAAGCTGGACGCACGGGTCGCCGAGTTCACCGGGATCCTGGCCGCACGCTCCCAGCTCACCCAGGCGGCGGCCAAGGAGTTCACCGCGATGGCGCTGGGCGCGTCCGGCGCCGCGGATCCCGGCCGGCTGGCGCACTGGGCGGAGCAGGCGCGGGACAGCGCGGACCGCACCGAGGGGGTGGCCGCCTTCCTGGAACGCCGGGTGCCGAAGTTCACCTGGACGGTCGAGACCGCCCATACCGCCCGCCCGCCGCGGCGAGGACACCCCGGCAACGGTTCTACCGACGGGTAACGTGACGCCATGACGACTCTCACCCTGCGCGCGTCACGGCGTTGCTACAACGCCCTCAACCCGCTGCACTCGGCCTTCTACTTCGCGCCAGAGCACGATGACGAGCTGGCCGCGCTCGGACTGGAACGCGGGTCGATGGCGTACTTCGCCGGGCGGGCCGCGCCACTGGGCGCCGTCGGTGCGGGCACGGTCACCGCGACGTTCTACAACTTCCACCCCGACCTGGTCGCCCGGCACATCCCGCGCGCCTGGCACGCCGCGTCGCCGCGGGCCGTGCTGGAGGCCCGGCTGCGCATCACCGACGCCTACCTGCGGCGGCTGCTCGGCCCGGAGGCCATCGGCTCCCGGCAGTTGACCGAGGCCGCCGAACTCGCGCTACGGGCCACCGAGGCCTGCGGCCGCCCCGGCCGCCCGCTGTACTCGGCCAACGCCGACCTGCCGGTGCCCGACGCCCCCCACCTGGCGCTGTGGCACGCCGCCACACTGCTGCGCGAACACCGTGGTGACGGGCATCTGATCGCGCTCTCCGAGGCCGAACTCGACGGCCTGGAGGCCCTGGTGTCGCACACCGCCACCGGCAAGGGCTTCACCCGCTACTTCTCCCAGGCAACCCGCGGCTGGTCGGCCCAGGAGTGGTCGGCGGCCGAGGAGCGGCTGCGGGAGCGCGGGCTGCTGGACCCGGCGGGCGAACTCACCGAAGCCGGTGTGGAACTGCGGCGCACCATCGAGGACGACACCGACCGTCTGGGCTTCGCCCCCTACCGGCACCTGGGCGCGGAGTACGCCGAGCGGCTGACCGAGCTGGTCGCGCCGTTCACCAAGGCGGTGCTGGCGGCCAACGCGCTGCCGGTCAAGCACATGGGCAAGTAGCGGCCGGGCTCCCGTCAGCGGTCGCGGCCCTTGTGTGATGGGGTGGGTCAGCGAAAATGCTGCGAGCGCACCGACCAGGAGATGCCGATGACACTCGCCGGGACAGCAGCGATAGGCGCCCGAACGGCCGGATCAGCGGTCGCCCGCGTCCGCCGTGATCCGCGACTGGCGGTCGTCGCCGCGCTGTACACCGTCGCGCAGCTGGTGTTCGCGGCGCCCGGCCGCTCGCTCGCCTGGGACGAGTCGATCTACTTCTCGCAGGTCGACCCGCGCTCCCCGGCCGCCTTCTTCAGCGCGCCGCGGTCCCGCGGGGTGACCCTGCTCGGCGCGCCGGTGGCGGCCTTCACCTCCGATCCACTGGTGCTGCGCACCTTCCTCGCGGTGCTCTCCGGGCTGGCGCTGTTCGGCGCGTTCGCGGTGTGGCGGCGGATCGTCGGGCCCGGCACCTCGGCGCTGGCGGCGCTGCTGTTCGCGGGGCTGTGGGTCACCGTCGAGTACGGGTCGCAGATGATGCCGAACCTGTGGGTGGCCTTCGGCGCGGTGGCCGCCACCGGCTTCTTCCTGCTCGCGGTGCGGGAGGGGCCGCGACGGCGGTACCTGGTGGGGCTCGCGGTGGCGGTGGGCTGGCCCACGCTGGTGCGCGCCCCGGACGGGGTGTGGCTGGCACTGCCGCTGCTCGCGGGGGTGCTGCTGGTCAGGGCCTGGCGCCGGTGGCGGGTCGCGGCGGCGATCGTCGTGGGGCTGGCGGCCGGGCTGGCCGAGTGGATCGCCGAGGCGTACGCGCGGTTCGGCGGGGTCTGGGAGCGGCTGGCGGACTCCGACGCGATAGAGGGCGGACTGGGCTTGTCCTGGAACGTCGGAAACGCGCTGCGCAGCGCGGACGGTCCGCTGCTGTGCCGCCCGTGCGACGTCGGATACCCGCCGGTGGCGCACATCGCCTGGTGGCCCGCGCTGCCGCTGCTCGCGGTGGTCGGCGTCGTGGTGGCGGCGCGGGCCGGACGGCTGGCCGGCGCGCTGCTGCCGGTGGTGTGCGCGCTGTCGCTCACGGCTTCGTATCTGTTCCTGATCCCGTACGCGGCGCCCCGGTTCCTGCTGCCGGCGTATGCGCTGCTGGCGCTGCCGGTCGCCGGGCTGCTGGCGGCGGGGGCGCGGTGGGTGCGCAGTTCGCCGACGCCGCCGCGGATCGTGGCCGCCGTGCTCGCCGGTGCGCTGCTCGTCGGGCACTGGTACGTGCAGGGGGAGATCCTGCGGCGGCAGATCGGTTCCGCCGAGCGGAACGTCGGCGAGTACCGGGCGCTGGCCGACGCCCTGCGGCGGATCGGGGTACGGCCGCCCTGCCTGGTCGCCGGTGACACGCAGCCCATCGCCTACGACGCGGGCTGCGCGTCGTCGCTGCGCTCCAACCTGCGCAGTGACGCGTCGCAGGCCTCCGGCCCGGAGGTGGTCCGCGCGGCCCGGTCCCGCGCGGTGGCGATCCTGGTCCCGCCCGGGGGCTCCGCCCCCTCGTACGCCCCCGGTTGGCAGCGGCGCGCGCTCACCGGCTCCGCCGCGGTCACCGGTTGGTCCGCGTACGTACCGCCGACCGGGTTGCGCTGACCCCGAACCCGCTGGGAGCTTGGGGTCTTCGCCCCCAGGTCACCCCTCGACCGGGGCACGGGCGGCGTGGTCCGCGGGATGCGGATCACGCACCGCGCAGGGACCTTCCGGCATCGCCGGATGGCGCCCGAGGAGCACGATGCCGATCACGATGGCCAGCAGCCCGGACGCCTGCCAGGCGAGCGCACCGGGCGTCACCCGCAGCCGGTCGCCCAGGAACCCCACCCCGCAGGCGATACCGGCGAGCGGCTGCGCCGCGGTCAGCGCGGGCAGCGAGGACCGCAGCGGCGCGGTCTCGAACGCGCTTTGCACCAGCAGCAACCCGGTCAGCCCGAGCGCCACGATCACGTACGGCTGCCAGTGGACGAACAGCACCGCGACCCCGTCGCTCCTGACGAACTGCCCCGAGATCCGGGTGAGCGCGTCCTGCAACCCGTAGAGCAGCCCCGCGGCCAGTGCCAGCACGGTGGCCTCCAGGGTGGGCCTCAGCCGCTTGGCGAGCCCGGTCAGCAGCATCGCCAGGCCCACGAAGGTGCCGAACAGCACCCAGTGCCGCAGCGGCCCGGCGAGCTGGCCGTCCCCGGACGGGCGGCCGGCCACGATGAACGACGTCACGCCGAGCGCCAGCAACGCCACCCCGGCCCAGCCGCTCCAGCCCAGCGGCTGGCCGGAGAGCCATCTGGACAGGCCCATGGCGAACAGGAGGTTGGTCGCGGTGAGCGGCTCCACCAGGGAGATCTCGCCGTGCGCCAACGCGAGCGCCCCCAGGACCATTCCGGCGACCATCGCCACGATGCCGATGACCCACTCGGGCATCCGCATCAGGTCGAGCAGCAGCCGGAAGGACAGGAAGTCGGAGAGTGGAGCGCGTTGCGCGGCTCTTTGCTGGAGCACGAAGCCGAAGCCGAGGCAGCAGGCGGCGCTGAGCCCGAGTAGGAATACGACCACGACGTTACCCTCTCCGGCTCGAACCGACTTCGGGCGCCGCCTGGGCGCCTGCCTTCGTACAACGGCTGTGCGGTCTCCGCAGTGCCGACGATAGCGCCCGGCGCCGGGGTCAGCGACCGTCTCCCGCCACCGCCCTCAGCCGAGGTTCACCCGCGACGCGGTCACGAGGGGTCAGTGCCACTGGTCATAGCCGAGCTTGGCGACCAGCAGCACGACGACCACGAGCAGCGCGTACCGGACGAACGAGGCGCCCCGCTTGAGCGCCATCCGCGCCCCGAGCGCGCCACCCGTCACGTTGCCGACGGCCATGCCGGCGGCCAGCAGCCACAGCACGTGCCCCTGGACCACGAAGACGATGAGCGCGCCGAGGTTGGTGCCGACGTTCACCACCTTGGCCATGGCCGAGCCGTGCACGAAGTCGGCGCCGAGCACCAGCAGGAAGGTGATGATGAGGAAGGTGCCGGTACCGGAGCCGATCACCCCGTCGTAGAAGCCGATGCCGGCACCGCTGAGCGCGGCCGCGAGCGCCGCGCGGGAGCGGCTGAGCCGTACCGGCGCGTGGGTGCGGCCGAAGTCGGGGCGCAGGGTGACGAACGCGCCGACGGTCAGCAGCGCCGCCATGATCACCGGGCGGAACACACCGCTGGGCAGCGCGGTGGCCACCAGTGCGCCAGCGGACGCCGCGGGCAGTGCGACCGCCGCCGCCAGCCCGACGAATCTCCAGTTGACGTCGGTTTTGCGCAGGAAGGTGATGGTGGCCGAGGTGGTGCCGGTTATCGCCACCGCCTTGTTGGTGCCGAGCACGGTCGCGGTGGGCAGGGTGGGGAACGCCACCAGCATGGCCGGGAGTTGCAGCAGACCGCCGCCGCCCACCACGGCGTCGATCCAACCGGCGGCGACGGCGACGGGTATCAGTTGCAAGGCGTCCAGCGCGGTCATCGGTCCCCACCCTTCGTCCAGGCCACCGATCATGCCGGACGCGGCAGCCGGCGGTTGAGCCGCCCCGGGGTGCGGGTGGCCCGCCGCTCAGGCCTCGACGACCTTGCCGTCCGCCACCTCGATCCGCCGGTTGGTACGCACCGCGCCGAGCATCCGGCGGTCGTGGGTGACCAGCAGCAGCGTGCCGTCGTAGGAGGCCAGCGCGGACTCCAACTGCTCGATGGCGGGCAGGTCAAGGTGGTTGGTGGGCTCGTCGAGCACCAGCAGGTTCACGCCGCGGCCCTGGAGCAGGGCCAGCGCCGCCCGGGTCCGCTCCCCCGGCGACAAGGTGGCGGCCGGGCGCAGCACATGGTCGGCCTTCAGTCCGAACTTGGCCAGAAGCGTGCGGACTTCGGCCGCGGGCATCTCCGGCACGACGGCGCCGAAGGCGTCCAGGAGAGCCTCATCTCCGTAGAAAAGCCCCCGGGCCTGGTCCACCTCGCCGACCACCACGCCGGGCCCGAGCGAGGCCGCGCCCGCGGTCAGCGGGATCCGGCCGAGCAGGGCGCCGAGCAGGGTGGACTTGCCGGAGCCGTTGGCACCGGTGATCGCGATCCGGTCCGCCCAGTCGACCTGGAGGTCCACCGGCCCCAACTGGAAGGTTCCGCGCCGTACTTCGGCGCCGCGCAGGGTGGCCACCACCGCTCCGGCGCGGGGTGCGGCGGCGATGCTCATCCGCAGCTCCCACTCCTTGCGCGGTTCCTCGACCACTTCGAGCCGCTCGATGAGGCGCTCGGTCTGCCGGGCCTTGGCGGCCTGCTTCTCGGTGGTCTCCACCCGGGCGTTGCGGCCGATCTTGTCGTGGTCGGTGGACCTGCGGCGGGCGTTCTTCACGCCCTTCTCCATCCAGGCGCGCTGCATACGGGCCCGGGCCAGCAGGTCGGACCGGTTCTGCGCGTACTCCTCGTACTCCTCGCGGGCGTGCCGCCGGGCGACCGCGCGCTCCTCCAGGTACGCCTCGTAGCCGCCGCCGTAGACGTTCACCTGCTGCTGGGCGAGGTCGAGTTCCACCACGCGGTTCACGGTGCGGGTGAGGAACTCGCGGTCGTGGCTGACCACGACGGTTCCGGCACGCAGTCCGGTGACGAAGGCCTCCAACCGGTCGAGGCCGTCCAGGTCGAGGTCGTTGGTGGGCTCGTCCAGCAGGAAGACGTCGTACCGGCTGAGCAGCAGCGAGGCGAGACCGGCACGCGCGGCCCTGGCCACCGGAGAGCGAGGCCATCGGCTGGTCGAGGTCGACGGTCAGGCCGAGGTCGGCGGCGACCGTCTCCGCGCGGTCCTCCAGGTCGGCCGCGCCGAGCGACAGCCAGCGCTCCAGTGCGGTGGCGTACGCGTCGTCGGCGCCCGGCGCTCCGTCGACCAGGGCCTCGGTGGCGGTGTCGAGTTCACGCTGGACGGCGGCCACACCGGTGCGGCGGGCGAGGAAGGCCCGTACCGTCTCGTCGGACCTGCGCTCCGGCTCCTGCGGCAGATGACCGACCACCGCCGCGGGCGGGCTGAGCCGCAACGTTCCCTGCTCCGGGGCGTCGAGACCGGCGAGCAGCCGCAGTAGCGTGGACTTCCCGGCGCCGTTGGCCCCGACGAGCCCGATGACATCACCGGGTGCGACGACGAGTTCCAGACCGGAGAACAGGATGCGGTCGCCGTGTCCTGCGGCGAGGCCCTTGGCGACGAGAGTGGCACTCATAAGGGAGTAAATCCTAGCTGGAGGTATGTGCCGTGCCCAGTAAGAAGGCCCTCGTCCGCCGCCCCAGCCCGCGCCTCGCGGAGGGTCTGGTCACCCACATCGCACCCGAACCGGTCGACGCGGCGCTGGCCCTGCGGCAGTGGGAGGGCTATGTCGAGACCCTGCGGGCGCACGGCTGGCAGACCGTCGAGGTCGCTGCCGCCGACGAGTGCCCGGACGGGGTGTTCGTCGAGGACACCATGGTCGTCTTCCGCAACGTCGCGCTGATCGGCCGCCCGGGGGCGCAGTCCCGCAGACCGGAGACCGAGGCGGCCGAGCGGGCGGCGTCCGGCCTCGGGATGTCCATCAACCACGTCCGTGAACCGGGAACCCTGGACGGCGGCGATGTGCTCAAGATCGGTGACACGGTGTACGTGGGCCGCGGTGGCCGCACCAACGCGGCCGGAGTACGGCAACTGCGCGCCGCGTTCGCGCCACTGGGCGCCCGAGTGGTGGCCGTGCCGGTCAGCAGGGTGCTGCACCTCAAGTCGGCGGTGACCGCGCTGCCGGACGGTACGGTGATCGGCCATCCGCCGCTGGTGGACGATCCGTCGGTGTTCCCGCACTTCCTGCCGGTGCCGGAGGAGGCCGGGGCGCATGTCGTCCTGCTGGGCGCCGACCGGCTGCTGATGTCGGCTTCCGCCCCGAAGACGGCCGAGCTGCTGGCCGCTCTCGGCTACACCCCGGTCCCGGTCGACCTCACGGAGTTCGAGAAGCGCGAGGGCTGCGTCACCTGCCTCTCGGTTCGTGTGCGCGAGTTGTACGGCTGACGCCTGCCGGGTGGTGGGCGGGAGGTCGCTGCGAGTGCGGCCCCGCCGGGCTCCACCGTCGTGGTCACGCACCGACGCGGCGGGCTTTCTCGGTGTCGGGCCGACTCAGCCCCGGCATCCCGGCCGGAAGGCGAAAAACCATGCAAGCACGCTTGATTGTTCCCTGTCCCGGTGCCAGCCTTCTCCCGTGGCGCAGCCAGACCCGAACTGACACCACGTCAACTGGGAGGCCCGCATGGCCAATACGCTCCTCGCCGGGCCCGAATACCTGGCGAACCGCGAGACCGCCCTCGCACGCCTCGCCGAACTGGACGCCGAACACGCCAAAGCCATCGCCGGAGGCGGCCAGAAGTACGTGGACCGGCACCGAGCACGCGGCAGACTGCTGGCCCGCGAGCGGATCGAGCTGCTGCTCGACCCGGACACACCGTTCCTCGAACTCTCCCCGCTCGCCGCCTGGGGCAGCGACTACCCGGTGGGTGCCTCCATGGTCACCGGCATCGGCGTGATCGAGGGCACCGAGTGCGTGATCACCGCCAACGACCCCACGGTACGCGGCGGCGCGAGCAACCCCTGGACGCTCAAGAAGGCGCTGCGCGCCAACGAGATCGCGTTCGCCAACCGGCTTCCGCTGGTCAGCCTGGTCGAGTCCGGCGGCGCCGACCTGCCCAGCCAGAAGGAGATCTTCGTCCCCGGTGGCGCGCTGTTCCGGGACCTGACCCGGTTGTCCGCCGCCGGAATCCCCACCGTGGCCGTGGTGTTCGGCAACTCCACCGCGGGCGGGGCGTACATACCGGGAATGTCCGACCACGTGATCATGGTGAAGGAGCGTTCCAAGGTCTTCCTCGGCGGGCCGCCGCTGGTGAAGATGGCCACCGGTGAGGAGAGCGACGACGAGTCGCTCGGCGGCGCCGAGATGCACGCCCGTTCCTCCGGCCTCGCCGACTACTTCGCGGTGGACGAACCCGACGCGCTGCGCACCGCCCGACGGGTCGTCGCCCGGCTGTGCTGGCGCAAGTCGGGGCCCGCACCGCGCCCCGACCCGCTGCCGCCGCGCCACGACGAGGAGGAACTGCTGGGCATCGTGCCCGGCGACCTGCGTGTCCCGTTCGACCCGCGCGAGGTGATCGCGAGGGTGGTGGACGACTCGGCGTTCGACGAGTTCAAGCCGCTCTACGGGCCGAGCCTGGCGACCGGTTGGGCCGAACTGCACGGCTATCCGGTGGGCGTACTGGCCAACGCGCGGGGCGTGCTGTTCAGCGCCGAGTCGCAGAAGGCGGCGCAGTTCATCCAACTGGCCAACCAGCGCGACATCCCGCTGCTGTTCCTGCACAACACCACCGGCTACATGGTGGGCAGGGAGTACGAGCAGGGCGGCATCATCAAGCACGGCGCGATGATGATCAACGCGGTGGCGAACTCCAGGGTCCCGCACATCTCCGTGCTGATGGGCGCGAGTTACGGCGCGGGCCACTACGGCATGTGCGGCCGGGCGTACCAGCCGCGCTTCCTGTTCGCCTGGCCGAGCGCCAAGTCGGCGGTGATGGGTCCCGCGCAGCTCGCCGGAGTGCTGTCCATCGTCGCCCGCCAGTCGGCGGCGGCGCAGGGCAGGCCGTACGACGAGGAGGCCGACGCCGCGCTGCGCGAGGCGGTGGAGCGGCAGATCGAGTCGGAGTCACTGCCGATGTTCCTGTCCGGACGGCTCCACGACGACGGTGTGATCGACCCGCGGGACACCCGCACGGTGCTCGGCCTGTGCCTTTCTGCCATCCACAGCGCGCCCGTCGAAGGGGCGCGCGGCGGATTCGGCGTCTTCCGGATGTAGGGGGCTGCTACGTGATCTCTTCCCTGCTGGTGGCGAACCGCGGCGAGATCGCCCGCAGGATCTTCAGGACCTGCCGCGAACTCGGCATCGCCACCGTCGCGGTCTACTCCGACCCGGACGCCGACGCCCCGCACGTACGCGAGGCCGACGCCGCCGTGCGGCTGCCGGGCAGCGCGCCCGGCGACACGTATCTGCGCGGCGAGCTGATCGTGCGGGCCGCGCACACGGCGGGCGCGGACGCGGTGCACCCGGGGTACGGATTCCTCTCGGAGAACGCCGGGTTCGCGCGTGCCGTACTGGACGCCGGGTTGACCTGGATCGGCCCGCCGCCCGAGGCGGTCGAGGCGATGGGGTCGAAGACCCGGGCCAAGACCCTGATGGCGAAGGCCGGTGTGCCGCTGCTGGAACCGGTCGACCCGGCGACCGCCACACCGGACCAACTGCCGCTGCTGGTCAAGGCCGCCGCGGGCGGCGGCGGACGCGGTATGCGCGTCGTCCGCGAACTCGGCCATCTCCAGGGAGAGTTGACCGCGGCGAGGGCCGAGGCGAGCGCCGCGTTCGGGGACGGCGAGGTCTTCGTCGAGCCGTACGTCGAGGACGGCCGCCACATCGAGGTGCAGGTGCTGGCGGACGCGCACGGCACGGTGTGGACGCTCGGCGAGCGGGACTGCTCGGTGCAGCGGCGGCACCAGAAGGTCATCGAGGAGACCCCGGCTCCCGGCATCGGCGACGAACTGCGCCGCACGCTGTACGAGTCGGCCCGCGAGGCGGCACGGACGATCGGCTATGTCGGGGCGGGCACCGTGGAGTTCCTGGTCTCCGGGGACGGCCGCCCGTACTTCCTGGAGATGAACACCCGCCTACAGGTGGAGCACCCGGTCACCGAGTGCGTGACCGGCCTTGATCTGGTGGCCTGGCAGATCCGGGTGGCCGAGGGCGCCCGGCTGCCCGGCGAGCCCGCGCCGCCGAGCGGGCACGCGATCGAGGCCCGGCTCTACGCCGAGGACCCGACCCACGACTGGCAGCCGCGCACCGGCACCGTGCACCGCTTCGCCGTCCGCGCGGCGGACGGCATACGGGTGGACTCCGGCATCGAGGACGGCAGCACGGTCACCGCGCACTACGACCCGCTGCTCGCCAAGGTCATCGCCCACGCGCCGACCCGGCAGCAGGCGCTGCGGCTGCTCGCCCACACGCTGGAACGGGCCCGGATCCACGGCCCGGTCACCAATCGCGACCTGCTGGTGCGGGTGCTGCGCGATCCGCGGTTCGTCGACGGCGGGGTGACCACGGCGTTCCTCGGCCAGCTGCCGCCGACCGCCACCGATCCGGGACCGGTTCGGCTCGCCGCGCTGGCCGCGGCGCTGTGCGACGCCGCGGGCCGTTCGCCGTTCGGCGGCTGGCGCAACGTACCGTCGCAGCCGCAGTCCAAGCGGTACCGCGCCGCGCCGAACGGCGAGGAGCACGAGGTCCGCTACCGGCTGGGCCGCGAGGGGCTGCTGGCCGAGGGCCACCCGGACGTCCGGCTGCTGACCCACACCACGGACCGTGCGGTGTTCGAAGTGGGCGGTGTGCGCCGCGAGTTCGACGTCTCGGTGTACGGGGACCGGGTGTACGTCGACTCGGCGCTCGGCGCGGTCGCGCTCACCGCACTGCCGCGCTTCCCGGAGCCGCACACCCGTACCGCGCCGGGTTCACTGATCGCCCCGATGCCCGGCACGGTGGTACGCGTCGCCGAGGTCGCCGTCGGCGACCGGGTGGCGGCCGGGCAGCCGCTGGTCTGGCTGGAGGCGATGAAGATGGAGCACCAGATCACCGCCCCCGCCTCCGGCACCCTCAGCACGCTCCAGGCCGCCGTCGGCCGTCAGGTCGAGGTCGGCACCGTACTGGCCGTCGTCACGCAGGAGGGCACCACCGAATGAGCGTCACCCTGGACAACGCGTTGCTGGACAGCGAGGAACGCCGCGCACTGCGCTCCGCCGTCACCGCCCTGGGCCGCCGCTACGGCCGCGAGTACCTCACCTCGGTCGTCCGCGAGGGACGGCAGACCGACGAGCTGTGGCGGGAGGCGGCCAAGCTGGGCTATCTGGGCGTCAACCTGCCGCAGGAGTACGGCGGCGGGGGCGGCGGGATCGCCGAACTGTCCATCGTGCTGGAGGAGTTGGGGGCGACCGGCTGCCCGCTGCTGCTGCTCGTGGTCTCCCCCGCCATCTGCGGCACCGTCATCGCCAGGTTCGGCACCGAAACGCAGAGGGCTCGCTGGCTGCCGGGGCTCGCCGACGGCTCGGTGCGGATGGCGTTCGGCATCACCGAGCCCGACGCGGGCTCCAACTCGCACCGGCTGACCACCACCGCCCGCCGGGACGGCGGCGACTGGCTGCTGTCCGGCCGCAAGGTCTTCATCTCCGGCGTGGACATCGCCGACGCGACCCTGATCGTCGGCAGGACCGAGGACGCCAGGACCGGCAAGCTCAAGCCCTGCCTGTTCATCGTCCCGCGCGACGCACCGGGCTTCGAGTTCCGGCCGATACCCATGGAACTGGTCGCGCCCGAGAAGCAGTTCCAGCTGTTCCTGGACGAGGTACGGCTGCCCGCCGACGCGCTCGTCGGCGACGAGGACGCGGGCCTGCTGCAACTGTTCGCCGGACTCAACCCCGAGCGGATCATGACTGCCGCGTTCTCCCTGGGAATGGGCCGCTACGCGCTGGACACGGCTGTGGAGTACGCCCGCACCCGGCGGGTCTGGGACACGCCGATCGGCGCGCACCAGGCGATCGCCCATCCGCTGGCCCAGGTGCGGATCGAGCTGGAACTGGCCCAGTTGATGATGCGCAAAGCGGCGTTCCTGTACGACGCCGGCGAGGACATGGCCGCCGGAGAGGCGGCGAACATGGCCAAGTACGCGGCCGCGGAAGCCGGGGCGCACGCCGTCGACCAGGCCATGCACACCCTCGGCGGCAACGGGCTCACCAAGGAGTACGGCCTGGCGTCGCTGCTGACCGCGTCCCGGGTCGGCCGGATAGCCCCGGTCAGCCGGGAGATGGTGCTCAACTTCATCTGCCACCACACCCTCGGCCTGCCCAAGTCCTACTGAGGAGCCCCGCATGCCCCACCTCCGACAGGACCACGAACGCGGCATCCGGATCGTCACCCTCGACTCGCCGCACAACCGCAACGCCCTGTCCACCGGGCTGGTCGCCGAGTTGCACGAGGCGCTGGCGGCGGCGGACAAGGCCCCGGACACCCGCGCCGTACTGCTCAACCACACCGGAGGCACCTTCTGCGCGGGCGCCGATCTGACCGAGAAGTCCCCCACCGGTCCACGGGCCCTCACCCAACTGCTGCGCACCGTCGTGGAGTCGACCAAGCCGGTGGTGGCCTGCGTAACCGGCCACGTCCGGGCCGGGGGCCTGGGGCTGCTGGCCGCCTGTGACATCGCGGTCGCCGGGCCGAAGGCCACCTTCGCCTTCACCGAGGCACGGCTCGGCCTGGCCCCGGCCGTCATCTCGCTGACCGTGCTGCCACGGATACCGGCCGCGGACGCGGCCCGCTACTACCTCACCGGCGAGGTGTTCGACACCGCCGAGGCGGTGCGGATGGGGCTGGTGAGCGCCGGCCTGGAGGCGCTGGACGGCATCCTCGACGGGCTGCGGGCCGCCTCCCCGCAGGGCCTGGCCGAGTCCAAGCGGCTCACCAGCGCCGCGGTACTGCGCGGCTTCGACCAGGACGCCGTGGCGTACGCCGAGCAGTCCGCCCGGCTGTTCGCCTCGGCGGAGGCGGCCGAAGGCGTCCGCGCCTTCCTCGAACGCCGGGAGCCGCAATGGGTGTTGTGACGCCGCGCACCGCCACCTTCCCCAAGCAGGACCGCAGCCGGGCGACCCGGCGGCGACTGCTGGAGGCTGCGGTGGCCTGCCTCGCCGAGCGCGGCTGGGGCGGCAGCACGGTCGCGGTGGTGGCCGAGCGGGCCGGGGTGTCCCGGGGGGCCGCCCAGCACCACTTCCGCACCCGGGAGGACCTGTTCACCGCGGCCATCGAGCATGTCGCGGAGGAATGGCTGGCGACGCTGCGCGAGCACGCCCGCACCCTGCCGGACAGCGGGGTGCCGCGCACCCGTGCCGTGGTGGAGATGCTGGTCGGCGTCTACACCGGAGCGCTGTTCCGGGCGGCGCTGCACCTGTGGGTGGCCGCCGCCGACGAGGACCAACTAAGGCCGCGGGTCGTGGCGTTGGAGAGCCGCATCGGACGGGAGGCACACCGGCTGGCGGTGGAGTTCCTGGGCGCGGACGAGACCGTGCCGGGGGTACGGGAGACGGTGCAGGCCACCTTGGACATGGCGCGCGGCCTCGGCCTCGCCACTCTGCTGCGCGACGACACCCCGCGGCGCACCGCGATCGTGCGGGAGTGGTCCCGGATCCTGGACTCCGCGCTGCGCCGGGACGGCTGACCGGCGCGCGTACGCTGGGGGTGGGCACACCCACGACGGTGGGAGATGCGTGGCGATGCGTACCGGAAGCGAACCGACACAGGCCCGCAGCGCGCTGCGGCTGCGGTTGGGGCTGACACTGTTCGGCCTCGTCTGGTCACTGGGCGCCATGGCGGGCTTCGCCGTCGCCCGGCAGCCGGGCTGGGCGGGATTCTTCGGCGCCGTCGCACTGGTGGCGGTGGTGGATCTCACCGTGATCGTCCACCACATGCACCAGGGCGCCCACTACCAGCCCGGCCGCGACATCCCGCCCTACTGGCCCGCGGACCGCGCCGCCGACCGCCGCACCCCGTGGTGGCACCGTTTCCGGTTGTGACGGCCGGCGGGGGTGTCGCTGCCCGCCGTCACCCGCGCCCCTCACCGGAACCCGTGCTACCGCGTGACGAAGTCGGCCATCATCGCCATGTCCTCGTGCTCCAGGTTGTGGCAGTGGAACAGGAACCGCCCGGTGTAGTCGGTGAACCGCACGGCGATCTCCGCCGACTGCCCGGGCAGCACGTCCACCGTGTCCTTCCACCCCGCGTCATGGCGTCCCGGCGCCCCTCCGTTACGGGCCACCACCTGGAACGGGTTGAGATGCACATGTATCGGATGGTGGAAGTCGCTGACGATCCGCCACAGCTCGGTCGTCCCCAGCTTCGGCGCCGCGAGCGAGCGCCCCGGCAGGTAGGGCATGCCGTTGATCGTCCAACCGGCCGTCGTCCGGCGGAAGGAGAACGTGCGTACCGCCATGGCGCGGCGCGGGTCGAGCCGTTCGAAGGTGCAGAGCCTGGCTGGCACCGCGGTCTCGTCGACCGGGGCGCGGGTCGCGCCGGAGACGTCGAACCGCATCACCTCCGCCGTGGTACCGCTGCCGAGGCGGTTGACCAGCCGTACGCGGGTGCCGGGCCGGTAACGGGCGAAGTCGACCACGACGTCGAAGCGTTCGGCCGGAGCCATCGGCAACACGTCGTGCGGCACCGGCCGTTCCAGTAGCCCGCCGTCCGCGCCGATCTGCACCAGCGCTTCCCCGCCCGGTGGCGGTGGATCCAACTCCAGCCGGTAGATACGGGAGTTGGAGGCGTTGAGCAGCCGCAGCCGGTACCGCAGCCGCCGTACGTCGAGCACCGGCCAGGGCACGCCGTTGACCAGGATCGTGTCGCCGAGCATCCCTTCCATCCAGTGGTGGGTCACCCCGGGCATCCCCCACTCGGGGTCGAGCGCCGGATAGTGGAAGGACCCGTCGGCGGCGAAGGACCGGTCGGTGATCATCAACGGGATGTCCCGCTCACCGCGCGGCAGCGGCAGCGCCTCCTCCTCGTCGTCGTGCACCAGGTGGAACCCGGCGAGCCCGCGGTAGGCGGACGGACCCGTGAAGCCCATGCGGTGGTCGTGGTACCAGAGCGTGGCGGCCCGCTGGTCCATCGGATAGCTGTACGTGCGCTCGCCCAGCGTTATCCGCCCCACTCCGCTGGTGTCGGCCATGGCGTACCGGTGCCGCCTGCTCCAGCCGACCGGCAGTATCAGGTCGGTGGGGTGGCCGTCGCTGTCGTGCGGGGTGTGGCCGCCGTGCAGATGGACGGCGGCCGGTTGCGGCAGCTCGTTGCGGTGGGTGACCACGGTGCGGCGTCCGGATCTGGAGACCAGCGTCGGCCCCGGATAGCTGCCGTCGTAGGTCCAAGCCTCGGTTTCGAGCCCGGGGAGTATGCGCAGGTGCGCGACCTGCTGGGTGACCTCGTAGAAGTCCGTGGTGGCGTCGGCGCGCAACGGGCGCAGCACCGCGGGTACGGGCAGCGGCACCTGGTACGGACGCGGAAGCGGGGCGGCGCTGCGCAGCGGCATCGGCAGCCCGGGGCGGCCGGGCGCCCGCAGCCGTCCGCCGAACGGGGCACCGGCCGCCAGGCCCGTCCCCGCCGCCGCTGTCAGGAAACGCCGCCGCTTCATCATGCCTCCTCGTCCGCGTCCGCCTCGTGTGCGTCGCTCGCGGTGTTGTCCCCCCACGCTGCGTCCGGCCCGCGGCGCCCGCCACGCGCGTTGCGCCAACAGGGCGACACTCACGGTCACCATGACGGCTCCGCGAAGCGTGATCCGGCGTTCACACGACGCCATTGACAAGCGTTCGCCGGAACGTTGTCATGAGCACACGCATGGGCGTTCGAACGATCCCGCCCATCGTCGTCGGATTCCGGGCGAAGGGTGGGACCGTGCGAGAACCAGCCCTGACCGGCCGCGACGGGCTGCTCGAAACCGCTCGCGACGCGATGGCCGCGCACCGCGCGGTCCTCTTCCACGGCCCCGCCGGAATCGGCCGGTCCAGTCTGCTCGGCACACTCCTGCGCCAACTGCCGCCCGCCGCCCATGTGTTGCGCTGCGCACCCGCGAGCGAGGACGCGGCGCTGCCCTATGTCGGGCTGATCGACCTGCTGGCGGTGGTGCCGCGGGGCGTCCTGGACGGCCTGCCGCCCGAGCCGGGCGCCGCCCTGCGCGCCGCGCTGCTGCGCGGCCGTGAACCGTCCGGTGCGCACAGCAGGCTCGCGGTGCGGATCGCACTGCTCGAAGTGCTGCGCAGGCTGGCCGACGCCGGCGGGGTGCTGCTGGTCGTGGACGACCTCCAGTGGCTGGACGGGCCGAGCGCCGAAGTGCTGGCCTTCGCGATGCGCCGCCTGGACGGCGCGGACGTCCGGATGATCGCGGCCGAGCGGGTACCGGACGGCGAGCAGCCCGAGCGGCTGCGGTGCTGCCCGCCGGGCACCGCCGAACTGCCGGTCCCCCCGCTGCCGACCAGCACCGTCACCCGGCTGCTGCGCGCGGCCACCGGCGCCGACCTGCCGCCCCCGGTGCTGCGCGCCATCCAGCGCACCGCCGCCGGAAACCCGCTGTACGCGCTGGAGTTGGCCCGAGCCGTGCTGCGCGAGGGCGCGCCCGAGTCACCGGACGGCCCGCTACCGGTGCCCCGCAGGCTCCGTACGCCGCTGCTCGACCGGTTCCGCACCCTGCCGGAACCGGTCCGCCGCACCCTCCTGGTGTGCAGCGCGGCGGCCCGGCCCACCCTCACCGTGCTGCACGCCGCGGGCCTGGCCGGGGCGGCGGCACATCTGTCGGCGGCAGAACGCCTCGGGGTGGCCGGTACCGACGGCTCCGGGGCGGTGCGCTTCCGCCATCCGCTGATCCGGGCGGCCGTCTACGCCGACGCCACCGCGCACGCCCGCCGCGAGGCACACGCCGTACTTGCCGCCGCGGTGACCGAACCCGTCGAACAGGCCCGGCACTTGGCGCTGGCGCATCCGCACGAGGACGAGGCGACGGCCGCCACCCTGCTGGCCGCCGCCGCGTCCGCCCGCCGCCGGGGCGCACCGGGCGCGGCGGCCGAACTGGCCGTGCTCGCGGCCCGCCGCACCCCGGCCGACCGCCCGGCGGAACAGGCCGAGCGCTGGCTGGCCGCCGCCGACTACGCGTGTGACGCCGGACAGCGCGCGGAGGCGGACCGGGCGGCACGGATCGTGCTGGAGGGTAGCGACTCGCCCCCGCAACGGGTGCGTGCCCGGCTGGTCCTGCTGCGCAACGCCGGACAGGCACTGGAGGGCACCGGTTCGCTCATCGAGGAGGGGCTGCACGACGCGGCCCAGGACCCGGTCCTCAAGGCCCGGTTGTACCACTGGGCGGCGCTACGCGGCCTGCTTCGCGGGGAGTTGGCGCAGGCCGCGGGGCATGCCGAGCGTGCCGCCGCAGCCGGTGACAGCGCCGACCGGGCCGGAGCACTCACCACCCTCGCCAGGATCCGTTCGCTCGCCGGTCGGGCCGCCGAGGCGGACGCGGCGCTGACGGCGGCGCTCAACCTGCTCGGCGGGGCGGACGGCGGTCCGGAGAGCCGGGCGCTGGTGCGGATGCGCGCGGTGCTGGCGCTGGACTCCGACCGGGTGGCCGAGGCGCACACCCAGATCACCGAACTGCTGCGCACCACCGAGGGGTTGGCGGGAGTGGAGGACCGGCTTGCGGGCCTTGTCGTGCTCACCCGGGTCCAGGTGCGCTCCGGCGACTGCCGTCGCGCGCTGCGCACCGCGGCCCGCTGCACCCGGCTGCTCACCGAGTCCGGCGTGGAGTCGGCGCCCGCGCTGTACGCCGCGGCGCTGGCCGCCACCGCGGGCGGCGCCCCGCAGGAGGCGCGCCGACTGGCGGAGCGCGCGGTCCGGGCCTCCGAGGCGGACGGCGACCGGCTGTTCCTGCTGCGCGCCCTGGCCGTGCTGGGTCAGGCCGCGCTGCTCTCCGGGGACACGCCCGGCGCCGCGGCGGCGGTGGAGGCGCTGCGTCGGGTCAAGGAGATCGGCGCGGCGATGTGCGCCGCCGATCCGCCGCTGCTGCAGTGGTACGGCGATCTGGCCGAGGCGCTGGTGATGCTGGGTGAGACGGACGCGGCGGGGTCGGTGATCCAGGAGGCCCACCGGCTGGCGGCGAACCCGCCCGGCAGTGTGTTCGCCGCCCTGGAGCGGGCCGAGGGGCTGCGCGAGGCGGCGCTGGGCCGGGCGAAGTCGGGCGCGGCACTGCTGCGCCGCTCGGCGGACCGGCTGCGTGAACTGCCGCTTCCGCTGGAGCTGGTGCGTACGCTCATCGCGCTCGGGGCGGTGGAGCGGCGGGGCAGGCACCGCAACGCCGCGCGGGCCGCGCTGACCGAGGCGCTGGAGACCGCCCGGGTGTGCGGGGCGGCACCGCTGGAGGCGCGGTCCGCCGAGGAACTGGCCCGGCTGGACGCCGTGGAGCGCGGCGGCGGTCCCGAACTGACCGCCACCGAGGCCCGGATCGCCGCGTTGGTGGGCGGTGGGGCGACCAACCGCGAGGTCGCCGCCGAGCTGTTCATCAGCGTCAAGACGGTGGAGGGCACGCTGTCCAGGGTTTACCGGAAGTTCGGGGTCCGCTCCCGTACGGCGCTGGCACATGCGATGGCGGTGGGTCCACTCGGCGCCAGCGTCACACCGATCAGCAGCAAACTTCCCTCGGCCAGGCGGGAGTTGGGACCACGCGTCGTCGACATACCGGGTTAACACGACACCGGCAGTTAACACATGACGCAAGGGTTCCCCCGCTTATGCGAGCGTCCCTCCGTTTCTAGCGTGGTGTCAGTTCCGCTCCGCCCCTAGCGCGACCAGAGTGCGCCCAAAGCGCCCTGGCAGCGCGTCCCCCCATGGAGGACCCAGTGACGCCACGTCTGAAACTGCTCGCCCTGGCCGCCGTTCCGGCCCTGCTCGTCGCCGCCGTTCCCGCCGCCTACGCGGCGGCGCCGCAACCGCACGCGGCGAGCGCGGCGCTCACCGGTGACGTGGTCAAGGGCCTCGGCGCGCACGCGGTGCGCACCGGCGCCGTCGCCTCGGGCCATCGCATATCGGTGGCGGTGAGCCTGACTCCCAGAGACGACAAGGCACTTGACACCTTCATCGCCAAGGTGAGCGACCCGCGCTCCAGCTCCTACGGCCACTACCTGACCAAGGCCGAGTTCGCCGCCCGGTTCGGCCGCACCGACGCCGAGGTCAAGCGGGTCCGGGACTACCTGCGGGCCCAGGGCCTCACCGTCACCGCGGTACACCCCGGCAACCTGCTGATCGACGCCAACGGCACCGCCGCCCAGGTGCAGAAGGCCTTCGGCACCAGGCTGTCGACCTGGAAGGACACCCGATCCGGCCACACCTTCTACGCCAACGACACCGCGCCGGCACTCCCCGGTTCCATCGCCTCGATCGTCAGTGACGTGGCGGGCCTGAACAACCGGCTCCAACTGCGCCACCAGGCCCCCTCCGGCGTGACCCCGCACAACGGCCCCGCTGGCGGCTACACCCCGGCCCAGCTCAAGGGCGGCTACAACGTGAAGGGCACCGCCAACGGCAGCGGCCAGAAGATCGCGCTACTGGAGTTCGACGGCTTCCAGCAGTCCAACATCAGTGCCTACGACAGCCACTACGGCCTGAACTCGCCCGCACCGTCGGTACAGCAGGTGGACGGCGGCTCCGGCGCGCTGGGCGACGGCCAGGTCGAGGTCGAGCTGGACATCGAGGTGCTGCACGCGATCGCGCCCAAGGCGAACGTCACCGTCTTCGAGGGTCCCAACTCCGACGCGGGCGAGGTCGACACCTACCAGGCCATCGTCGACAGCGGTATCCCGACCACGTCGATCAGCTGGGGCGCGGCCGAGACCCAGCGCACCAGCACCAACATCACCGCGGTGGACAACATCTTCAAGCAGGGCGCGGCCGAGGGCCTGGGCTTCTACGCGGCCTCGGGTGACAACGGCTCCGACGACGCGGGCGACGGCGGCACCTCGGTGGACTACCCGGCGAGCGACCCGTACGTCACGGGTGTCGGCGGCACACGCCTGACTGTCAGCTCCTCCAACGCCTGGAAGAGCGAGGTGGCCTGGTCCGGTGGCGGCGGCGGGGTCTCCACCAGCTTCTCCATCCCGAGCTGGCAGAAGTCCGTCCAGCAGAGCGCGGGCGGCGGCCACCGCCAGGTGCCGGACGTGTCGGCGCACGCCGACCCGTCTCCCGGTGTCTCCATCTACTCGCAGGGCAGCTGGTCCTCGGTCGGCGGCACCAGCGCCGCCGCCCCGGAGTGGGCCGCCTTCGCCGCCCTGGTCAACCAGCAGGCCGCGGCGGCCGGCAAGCCCAACCTCGGCTTCGCCAACCCGAAGCTGTACGCGGCGAACGGCACCGGCTTCCACGACATCACCAGCGGCAGCAACGGCGCCTACAGCGCGGGCAAGGGCTGGGACTTCGTGAGCGGCTGGGGCTCCTACAACGCGGCGACGCTGGCAGCGAAACTGCTCGGCTGACGCCGTACGGGCTCGGCCCGGGGGCCCAGACCCCCGGGCCGAGCCCATGGTCACGTGGTTGGTAACGCCACGGCCCCGGACTTCGGAGGTCGCGCGCCGGGACAGCCGTACTCCTCGTCCACCAGGACGAGCACGACGAGGGGCACGTGTTCGCGTACGACGGTCTCCAGTTCCTGGGAGTTCATCAGGAACGAGCCGATCGCCCATCATCGCCAGCACCCGCCGCTGCGGGCGGGCGAGCTTGACGGCGATCGCGCCCGGCAGCGCGAACCCCTGGTGGTTTCGATGAGCCGAACGTAGGTGCGGTACACCAGCGAGCCTGCGCCCCATCCGCGTTACTCCGGGCGCGGCGTGACCTGCCCAGGGGTTGTTCGGCTGTCGGGGTGGTCGCCGACAGTTGACTGTGCCGCAGCGACCGCGACGACTGCCGGGCCAGCACGATGTCAGCGTTGCGCCACCGTGAAGGGCATGGTGGCAAGATCCCCGGGAGGGCTCCTTGACCGCCCAGTCGCCGACCGCCGACGCACCGCCTGCTCGCTACGACGACCTGCGGGCCCTCGTCCTCAACTGCACGCTCAAGCGGTCGCCGCTGCGCAGCAACACCCAGGGGCTCATCGACCGCAGCGTGGGCATCATGGAGGGGCAGGGCGTCCACGTCGACGTCGTGCGAGCCATCGATCACGACATTGCCACCGGTGTCTGGCCGGACATGACCGAACACGGCTGGCAGACCGACGCCTGGCCGGGGCTGTACGAAAAGGTCCTGGCGGCCGACATTCTCGTGCTGGCGGGTCCGATCTGGCTGGGTGACAACAGCTCGGTGACCAAGCAGGTGATCGAACGCCTGTACGCCTGCTCCAGCCTCCTCAACGAAGCCGGACAGTACGCCTACTACGGCCGGGTCGGCGGTTGCCTGATCACCGGCAACGAGGACGGCGTCAAGCACTGCGCCATGAACGTCCTCTACAGCCTGCAGCACCTCGGCTACACCATCCCCCCGCAGGCCGACGCCGGCTGGATCGGCGAGGCGGGCCCCGGCCCTTCGTACCTAGACCCGGGGTCAGGCGGCCCGGAGAACGACTTCACCAACCGCAACACCACGTTCATGACCTGGAACCTGCTCCACCTGGCCCGGATACTCAAAGACGCCGGAGGCATCCCCGCCTACGGCAACCAGCGAACCGCCTGGGGCGCTGGCTGCCGCCACGACTACGAGAACCCCGAACACCGGTAATCGGCCGCTTCGCCACCTCACCCCTGACAAAACTCCAGGTCGTTGCGACTGGCCTGCCGGGCCGCCGAGGTCGGGACACGGAAGGCCGCGACGGTGGCGGGGCGGAAGTGACGGAAGATCAGGGCAGCGCCGGAGGTGGTGAGGTAGGCCAGGACGAACAGGCCGCTCGCAGCGAGGTGCGCACGCACGGGCCGGATCGGGTACCGGCGGGAGGTGATTCGGCGATTGGCCTCGGCGTTGAGGACCGTGATCATCAGGAGCGAGATCAGATTGGCCAGCGCGGGCGGCCACCAGCTCCGAAGCGCCCAGTAGAGCATGGCCTGGGCAACCGTGGAAGCGGCGCCGACGGCCAGGAAGCAGCCGACCGCCCAGGTCAGGGGAGAGCGACCGGGTTGACCGCCGCTGTCCGTCCGTGCCGTTCCGCGTCGCACGCCACCATCTTTCATCTTCGGCCAGCGCGGCGGACGTCGCGGATCGCACTCTGTCCGCATGTCGCGGCTGCCAGGAGGCCGTGCTCCACCGTTCGACTGACGGGGGCGGGAGCGTGAGCCCGTCGGCTCTCTCCGGCTGTATCCCCATCGGGGGACTTGCCCGCTCTGGTCGGCCGGAGCGGGGGCTTAGACGGCGATTCCCAGGGCGATTGTCCAGCCCATACAGAACGCGATGCACGCGACGCACAGCAGCGTTCCGCGCCTACTCATCCACGCTGTCAGCCGGTGCACTCTGGCGCCCCTTCCTGATGCAGATGTGGCAGGGAAACGGGCACGGCGGTACGGGCTCACCCTGCGGGATGTAGGTCACGTACGGCATGGATGCATACGGCAGCGCCGACAGGACCACAGCCACGGAATCACGGGCGTTCTCCACTGCTACGCGCTCTGTCTCATCCGGGATCACGGCCGCACCACCGACGCCACACTGTGAACCGTCCGCAGATGGCGCCGAGCCAACACGCGATAGTCGACTTCCCTGCTCGGGTTTCGGTTCAACCGAGCTGCCTGCTCGGCGGACTTCAGCCGCGCGCACTCTTCGCACCCTTCCTGGTACGGCAGTGGCGGAGTCCTCACCGCGCCACCCCCACACCGGAGGGCACGTGCAGCCCCACGGGCGCACTGGTGGACACCGCCAGGGCGGCGCGGCCTGGCGGGCGGAGGGTCAAGAGATCTCGGATACGCCCGACCCAGCGGGCGATAGTCTGTGGCATGTTGACGCTCCAAGCAGCGTTGACCATGCCCCGGGACCGTGCCGTAACGGTCGCCGGGGTCTTGCCTGCAAGACCCGATCCTGTCGGTTCGCAAGAGACGTCTCAGCCCGTAGTCAGCGACAGTTGGCCCGCCCTGGCGGTAGCGTGAAGAACGCCCAAACGTCCGCTGGGGGAGTCTTGAATAGAGCCTTACGATCAGCTATGGAGTCAGCCGGACTGTCGCCCCGTCAACTGGCACTACAGGTGGGGGTGTCCACCAAGACCGTCGAACGGTGGATGGCAGACTCGGAGTTGATCCCTCATGCCAGAAACCGGGAAGACGCCTCGCAGGTGTTGGGAGTTGAGGCTTACATGCTGTGGCCGAAGGCCGTCACAGACAGGTTGAAGATCGGCAACGATCGGGAGATCGTCCACAGTTACCCATACCGGTCAGCGTGCCCGTCAACCGTGTGGGCAGACCTGATCGCCAGCGCCACCCACGAACTGTTCTTCGCAGGCTATACGAACTACTTCCTTTGGACGCAGCAGCCAGCCTTTGCAGCCACGCTTCGGGCCAAGGCTGCAACCGGTTGCCGAATCCGCTTTCTGCTAGGCAATCCCGACTGTGAAGTGACGCGCCAGCGGGAGGAGATTGAGGATGTTCCTCTCACCGTCTCTACCCGCATCAGGATCACTCTCGGTGAACTGGCGAAGATCGGCTCTGTAGATGGAATGGATACGCGATTCTCCGCTACAGAAGACGCGGCATCTCATATCGCGCTCTCCGTATTTCTCTTCGACAGTGAAGCCTTGGTGACACCCCACCTTGCCCGATTGGTTGGCCACGATTCGCCGCTGCTGCATCTCCGACGACACAGCGAGCAGGGTTTGTTTGATCGCTTTGCAGGGCATGCCGAAGAGATTTGGTCCCGCGCAACAACCCCTCGGTGAACAGTGGAGAGCTGTCTACCGTCTGAGGCAGCCAGAACAGCCCTGAGACCCTCACAGCGTGGGGCTATCGTCATTGGGACTCGTCTTCCCGCTGCGCTCTCTTGCGCATCAAGTCTTCAAAGGCAGTAGTCGCCCGCACTCCGGCGGCACCGAGACGCGTTCTGCCCGCTGGAGTGAGCCCCAGAAACGATGCAAGCTCTGCGATTTGCTTCTCACGTGCTGATCACGGCGACGATTGAGTTTGCAACCATTCCGGCCCTGGGTTGGCAATCAATGGTCCATGCTCGTCAATAGTGGCCAGCCAAACGGCTCTGCGGTCCCTGATGGTCGTCTTGAAGCGACAGAAGGAGCGGCAAGAGGCGCAGACCGAGCGCCTTGGGCGCGGCTGGGATACCCAGTTCGAGGCGGACCGAGCAGGGGCCCGCAGGGCCCAGAGAAGGTCTCCGCACGATGGGGACCCTTCGGGCCGGACTGAGCCTGCCGGATGACTTCAGGATCCATGATCTTCGGCATGGCTACGTCACGGACGCTCTGGATGCCGGACAGAACCCTGTGGAGGTCTCGGCGAACGTACGGCACCACTCGCCGGGCTACACGATGGAGCGGTACGGCAAGCGCCGGGCTGCGGGTGCAAAGAAGCTGGCTGCGAGCAACGCCAGCCGAGTAGGTCTGTCGACCCTGGTCTAGGCAGTGTCGTCAAAGTGCGCTTGGCAAGGCGGCCCGACCAGCAGGCATGATGTCCCGGTGGGGCATCTACCTGTCGATCTGCGCGCTTCCCTTCGACTCTTCGCGTTCTACCTGGCCAACGGCACTGTCGACGTTGACCTGCTCGACGGATTTGACTACCGACCCGCTCTCTTCCAGTTCGGTTCGTCGCTGGAGCAGGTCTTCGCGATCTACAGCAACGTGCTGGAGATCGACTCTGACGGCAACGTGTTGAATGACGGGGATGCCCAGTACCGTGCAGCCCAGTGGATCCGCAGCTTCTGTGACCCGACGTACCAGGTTGAGCCGCCGTTCGAGGCCTGGGAGACGGAACTCCACGGGCCATGAACCCCATGGCCCCGTCGAACGTCATGCCCACATCAGTAGCGATGCGATGGTGACGGCCGCCTGGTAGGACTCAGCGGTTTTGTCGTAGCGGGTTGCTATGCCGCGCCACTGCTTCAGCCGGTTGAAGGCCCGTTCGACCACGTTGCGGTGCTTGTAGAGCCGGCGGTCAAAGACCACCGGGCGACCGCCGAGCCGTCCCCGCCGCAGTCGGTTGGCGACCTGGTCGGCCCGCTCCGGGATGGTGTGTGCGATCCCGCGACGCCGCAGCCAGTCGCGGATCGCCTTCGAGCTGTAGCCCTTGTCCCCAAGGACGTGATCGGGACGGACCCGGGGCCGTCCCGGCCCGATCCGGGGCACTCGTATCGCGGCCATGATGGCGGTGAACTGGGTGCAGTCGTTGGTGTTCCCGCCGGTCAGGACCAGGGCAAGCGGCCGGCCCCGACCGTCGACGGCCAGGTGCAGTTTGCTGGTCAGCCCGCCCCGCGAGCGACCGAGCGCCTGGTTCTGGGGCCCCCCTTTCGGGCCCCGGCGGCATGCTGGTGTGCCCGGACGATGGTGGAGTCGACCGACACGAGCCAGTCAATGTCGCCGGCCGCGTCCGCCTTGGCCTGCGCGGCTCGCAGCATCAGGTCGAACGTTCCGTCCCCTGCCCAGCGCCGGAAGCGCGTGTGCAAGGTGGCCCAGGAGCCGTACCTCGGAGGCACGTCCCGCCAGGCCACCCCAGTCCGGAACTTCCACACGATCCCGTTCAGCACCGTCCGGTCGTCCAGCCGCGGACGACCCTTCGTCGGCCTTGGCAGCAGAGGTTCCAACAGCTCCCACTCAGCGTCGGACAGTTCATGACGGCGTATCACCCCGCCATGATCCACCATCCAAGATCACTTTGACGACACTGCCTAGGGGTCGGCTGGGCTGTTGGTCACGTGGTTGGTCACGCCACAGCCCAGAAATGAAGAAAGCCCCTGGTGAGGGGCCTTCCAAGCTGGTGTCCGAGGGGGGACTTGAACCCCCACGCCCGATAAAGGGCACTAGCACCTCAAGCTAGCGCGTCTGCCATTCCGCCACCCGGACTGGGTGTCCGCGGTTTCCCGCGGCGACAGGGATAACGATACCAAGGATTCGGAGTGCGTTTCACCTGCGTATCCCGGCCCAGGCCGGGGCCTGAAGGTCGGCTATGGGCGATACCTGTGATACAGCCGGTACGGCTGGTTCGTCAGCTGTGGGTGGCCGCCGCGGCGTGCGGTGAGCTGAGGCGCGGTCGGGCGGCTTCGGCCGTGTCGCCGTCGCGGGAGCGGCTGCGGGACACCTTCTGGCTCGCGCCCACCGTGTCGCGTAGTCGCGCTCCGACCGCAGCGGCCGGTCGCTGCGGGCGCTGGTCCCGGTGGTGCACGACCCCACCACGGCCGTGCGGCGCCTGGGTCGGATCGTGCAGTTCCTGGCGATGGTGGCGCACCTGCCGCTGGGGGCGGTGCGCCACCACGACCGGGCCGCAGCGCTGCGGCTGGTACGGGACCTGCCCGCCTGGGCGGACCTTGCCGATCCGGAGCGCCGCAAGGCGCTGGCCCGGCACCGTACGCCGCTGGCGCGGGCCGTGCGGCGGACGGTGCCGGACGACGACGAGTTCGCGCTGGTCGCCTACCGTCAGGGCATCGGCTGACCGCTACGGCATCAGGTGGTAGTCCGGGAAGTTGCCCGGGAGCCGCTCGCCGCGCGGGCCGTCCGTGACGGCCCGTACCAGCAGGTCGCCGCCTACGAAGGCGCCGCGCCATGAGGCGCCGAAGCCGCCGAAGAGTTCGTCGCGGTCGCCACGGGAGCGCGGCCTGCCCAGGCCCACCTTGAACGCCCGGATCTGCGGGGCCAGCCGCGCCGCGGTCCGTTCGTCGTCGCAGGAGAGGCTGGCGACCAGCGCACCGTTGCTGGCGTTCATCGCGGCCAGCAGCTCGGCCTCGGTGTCCACCAGCACGATGGTGTCCACCGGACCGAACGGCTCCGCGTGGTGCAGCGGCGACGAGCGCGGCGGGGCCAGCAGGGTGACCGGCGGCATGTAGCCGGAGGTGTCCTGAGCGGGCAGGAAGCGGCCGTCGGCGAGGGTGCCGCGGTGCAGCGGTACGGCACCGCGGTCGATCGCGTCGTCCACCAGCTCGGTCAGCTCCTTGGCCTTGGCCGCGTTGATCACCGGGCCGAAGTCCAGCTCGGGCAGCGGGTCGTCCGGCGACTCCACGGCGAGCGGATGGCCGAAGACCACCGACCGGACCGCCGGAAGGTAGGCGCCCAGGAAACGGTCGAACAGCCGCCGTTGCACCACGAACCGCGGATAGGCGGTGCACCGCTGCTTGGCGTAGTCGAAGGTCTTGCGAATCTGGCCGGAAAGCGTGTCCCAGTCACTGAACTCCCACAACCCCCAGCAGTTGAGCCCCTCCTGCTCCAGGATGTGCCGCTTGCCGAGGTCGGCCACGTCGGAGGCGACCCGGCCGCCCGCGTCCCGGCCGCCGACGAATGAGACGCAGCCGATCTCCGGCGCCCGCACCAGCGCCTCGGACAGTTCCCCGCCGGAGCCGCTGACCAGGGTGATCGGGAGCCCCTCGCGCACCGCCAGCGCGCTGGCGAGCGTGAGGCAGGCCAGGCCGCCGTCGGTCGGGGTCTTGGCGATCACAGCGTTGCCCGCCAGGATCTGCACCAGCATGGCGTGCACCAGGACGCTCATCGGGTAGTTCCAGCTGGCGATGTTGCTCACCGGCCCGGCGAGCGGCGCCCGGCCCTCGACCATGCGGTCGATCTCCTCGACGTACCAGCGCACCCCGTCGATGGCACGGTCCACGTCGGCCTGGGCGAGCCGCCAGGGCTTGCCGATCTCCCAGACCAGCAGCAGCGAGAGCAGCTCCCGGTGCGCGGTGAGCGCGTCGAGAGCCGCGGTCACCCGCGCCTTGCGCTCCGGCAGCGGAACGCCGCGCCAGGCGCGGTGCTGGTCCAGCGAGGCGCGCACGGCATGGTGCGCGCCGTCCGGATCCAGCCGCGGCAGGCCCGCTATCGGGCTGCCGTCGACCGGCGACTGACAGGGCAGCAGTCGCCCGTCGGCATGCCAGCGGCCGTCCCACAGGTTGCGTACGCGGTCTTCGGCGAACGCTTCGGGCGCGGCGTCGAGACACCGCCGCCAGGCGTCCTGCCAGGCGGTTCCGGGCTTGAGGGTGAGGGTTGGTGCCATGTCGGTCTCCGCTCGGTAGTCGGGAGATCTTGGCCAACGGCAAGGCTCGGCAACGGCGAAGTGCCGTCGGAACGGGGGCCTCAAGGTCTACCGGAACGAACGGGCGCGCGGAACAGCGCGAGGCGCGACCCCGGTCGAGAGTGTCAACATCAGATCATGGAGTCGAACATTCTGAGCGGTACGAGCTTCGGAAAGCGGGACTGATCGCCATGGGACGGGTAACCGAGCGCCGACGCGTGCTGCGGGTCAGGGACGGGGCGGTCGGCCATCGCTCGGACACGCTGGTCGCCGAGGAGCCGCTGGAGATCCGGCTGAACGGAAAGCCGCTGGCGATCACCATGCGCACCCCGGGTGACGACTTCGCCCTGGCCGCCGGGTTCTTGGTGAGCGAGGGGGTGCTCGGCGCGGCGGAGGAGCTGGCTTCGATCGTCTACTGCGCGGGCGCGACGGACGACGGGTCGAACACCTACAACGTGGTGGACGTCTCGCTCGCCCCGGGCGTTCCGGTGCCGGACATCACCCTGGAGCGCAACGTCTACACCACGTCGTCGTGCGGTCTGTGCGGCAAGGCGAGCCTGGACGCGGTGGAGACGACGACCCGCTGGCCGCTGTCCGACTCGCCCGAGGTCAGGCTCGACCCCGAGGTGCTGGCGGTGCTACCGGACCGGCTGCGGGCCGCGCAGCGGGTCTTCGACCGAACCGGCGGCCTGCACGCCGCCGCGCTGTTCACCCCGGACGGAGAACTGCTGGACGTTCGGGAGGACGTGGGCCGGCACAACGCGGTCGACAAGCTCGTGGGACGCGCCCTCCAGCAGGGTCTGCTCCCCCTGTCCGGAAGCGTGCTGCTGGTGTCCGGGCGCGCCTCCTTCGAGTTGGCGCAGAAGGCGGTGATGGCCGGGATCCCGGTGCTGGCCGCGGTGTCCGCGCCGTCCTCGCTCGCCGTGGACCTGGCCGTGCGGACCGGGATGACACTGGTCGGCTTCCTGCGCGGCACGTCGATGAACGTCTACGCGGGCGAGCACCGCGTGCTGCTGGAGACGACGGCGGCCGGAGCCTGACCGGGGCTCAGGCCGCAGGACCGGGGAAGAACCGAGCCTCAGCGGGCCTGGGCGGATGCCTGGCGGTCGGCCGTAGCGGTGTTCGCGCCGTCGACCACCTCGCCCGCCACCGTGCGCTGCTCGCCCGCCGGGGTCTCGTCCTTGAGCGCCTTGGTCTCCGCCTTCAGGATGCGCATCGACTTGCCGAGCTGCCGGGCGGTGTCCGGCAGCCGCTTGGCACCGAACAGCACGATCGCCACGACGGCGACGATCAGCAGATGGGTGGGCGTGAACAGGTCGCGGATCACAGCAACTCCTCAAGCGTGGACAGGGCGGGCCTGGGCGTCTGGCGACGACCGTTCCGATGGCAGGCTACCTTCCCCGCCGCCGTCCGCGTCAGTCGAGTCATGGGACCACCGCTTGGCGATCACCGCGCAGACCATGAGTTGCATCTGGTGGAACAGCATCAGCGGCAGGATCATCAGGCCCGCGTGCCCGCCGAACAGCACGCTGGCCATCGGCAGCCCGTTCGCCAGACTCTTCTTGGAGCCGCAGAAGACTATGGCGGTGCGGTCCGCGCGGGAGAAGCCGAGCCTGCGGGAGGCCACCGAGGTGAGGCAGAGCACCAGGCCGAGCAGCACCGCCTCGACCCCGAGCAGCGCCGACAGCCGGGCCGCCGTCACCTGGTGCCAGATGCCGTGCACCATGCCCTCGCTGAACGCCGTGTAGACCACGAACAGGATCGAGCTGCGGTCCACCAGTGAGAGCACCTTCTTGTGGCGGGCGACGAAGCCGCCGATCCAGCGCCGCAGCAACTGCCCGGCCAGGAACGGAGCCAGCAGTTGCAGCGCGATGTCGGCCAGACCGTGCGCGGAGAACCCGGCACCGCTGGAGTGCAGCAGCAGCCCGGCGAGTACCGGTGTGACGACCATGCCGAGCAGCGCGGAGTACGTCCCGGCGCAGATGGCCGCCGAGACGTTGCCGCGCGCGATCGAGGTGAACGCGATCGAGGACTGGATGGTCGAGGGCAGGATGCACAGATAGACGAACCCGGTGTAAAGCTGCGGGGTCAGCACGTACGGGACCAGGCCGCGGGCCGCCAGGCCCAGCAGTGGGAACACGGCGAAGGTGCTGAGCACCACGGTCAGGTGCAGCCGCCAGTGGCTCAGCCCCGCCAGCGCCTCACGGCTGGAGAGCCGGGCGCCGTAGAGGAAGAACAGCAGCGCGATCGCGAAGGTGGACGCCCCGTCGGCGACCGGCGCCGCGGCGCCCTTGGCGGGGAACAGCGCCGCCAGGCCCACGGTGGCGACGAGCGCCACGATGAACGGTTCGATCGGCATCCAGGACGGCCAGGACGGCAGCGTGACGCGGCGCATGTCTTCTCTCAGTCGGCTGTGGGACGGGTCGGTACCAACCAGTGCACGCCTTCGTGGGGACGGGGGCGGTGACCCTGGTCAGCCTGCTCCTCACCAGGCTCATTGTGAACCCCGTTCACCGGACTGATAATCATCACAATTCACGATAACGGGGCTACCATCGGGGACGTGTTCGATCCCACGCAGTTGCGGACCTTCCTCGCGGTGGCGCAGACCCTGAGCTTCACCCAGGCCGCGCACCGGCTGGAGCTGCGGCAGTCGACGGTGAGCCAGCACGTGCGCAAGCTGGAGGAGACCGCCGGGCGGCAGTTGTTCCTGCGCGACACCCATGGCGTGGAGCTGACCGAGGACGGAGAGGCGATGCTCGGCTTCGCCCGCACGATCCTGGAGGCCAACGAGCGGGCCGCGGGCTTCTTCGCGGGCACCCGGTTGCGCGGGCGGCTGCGCTTCGGCGCCTCGGAGGACTTCGTACTGAGCAGGCTGCCGGAGATCCTGGAGCGGTTCCGCCATGACCACCCCGAGGTCGACCTGGAGCTGACCGTCGAACTGTCCGGCACCCTGCACCAGCAACTGGCCGACGGGCGGCTGGACCTGGTACTGGGCAAGCGGGCCGCAGGGGAGACGCACGGGCGGCTGGTGTGGCGGGACCGGCTGGTGTGGATCGGCGGCGAACGGCTGCGGATCGAACCGGACCGCCCGGTGCCGCTGATCCTCTATCCGCCGCCGAGCATCACCCGGGCCCGCGCCCTGGAGGTGCTGGAGCGGGCGGGCCGCTCCTGGCACATCGCCTGCACCAGCGGCAGCCTCAGCGGGGTGCGCGCGGCGGCGCTCGCCGGGCTCGGCGTGGTCCCGCACGCCCAGGGGCTGGTCCCCCCGGGCCTGCGCCCCCTGCCCGCCCGGTCCTGCGGGCTCCCGGAGCTGGGCGGGGTGGACTTCGTGCTGCTGCACGGGCGGCGCGCGACGGCGGCCCAGGAGCCCGCCATGGCGCTGTCCCGGGCGGTGCTCGCCGCGGGCGACCGGCTGCACCGGCCGATGTGACCTCAGCGCGGCCCTTCGTAGGTGAGCTGCTTGACCTGGCGCAGGATGGGCGCGGTCTCGACCTGCTGCACCCCGTCGAGGGCGCCGATCCGCTCGCTCAGATACCGGTACAGGCCCGAGGTGTCCCGGCAGACGGCGACGGCGACCACGTTCGACGGGCCGGTGATGGCCGCGGCGAAGACGATCTCGCGGTGTTCGGCGAGTGCGGCGCCCACCGATGCCAGGGCGGACGGGGTGACGGTCAGCCAGAGGGTGGCCTTGGTCTCGTATCCGATCAGGCCGGAGTCGAACTGGACGTCGACGAACAGCACACCGCTGCGCCGCAGTTGCTCCAGGCGGCGCCGGACCGCCGACTCCGACTGCCCCGTCACCTTCCGCAGTTCGGTGACCGGGGTGCGGCCGTCGCGTTCCAGCGCGGCCAGCAGCAGCTCGTCGGTGGCGTCGAGCACCACCGGGTCGGCTCCCGGCGGATCCACCGGTGGCGGGGCGAGCGCGGCGACCTGCTCGGGCGCGAGTATCCGCGACTTGGTGAACCAGCCGAGCGATCCGCCGTAAAAGGTGTGCAGCAGGCAGTGCGCGCTCACCGCGGTGACCCGCGGGGTGCGCTGAAGCTTGTCGAACAGCAGGCTGTCGCGCTCGTCGCGGCTGCGCGCGACCATCACGCAGAGCACCTCGGTACCGCCGGACGTCAGGCCGACCCAGGAGGTGTCGGGGCGCCGGGCGAGCGCGGTGGCCAGTCCCTCCGCGGCGTCCGGGGTGCAGCTCAGCCGCAGGTACCAGCGGGTGCGGCCGAGCCGGGTCCCGTCGGTGACCCCGATGACCCGCAGGCCGCCGCTGGTGCGCAGTCTGGCGTAGCGGCGGGCGACGGTCTGGTCGGAGACGCCGAGCACGCCGGCGATCCTGCTGAACGCGGCCCGGCCGTCCAGTTGCAGCGCCTGTAGCAGCTGGAGGTCCAGCTCGTCGGCGACGAGGGAATCCACCGCTCCACCGTCCTCGAATGTCGGTTTCCGCCGCCGCTCTCGCTCTGCCTGGCACGTATCGGCGCCGCCCGTTCATCGTACGTACCGCAACCAACGAACGAGGCAAGGGGCTTTCCATGCGCAAGTGGGCACCGCTGATCGCGGTCTGCCTGGGTACGTTCATGCTGCTGCTCGACGTGACGATCGTGACGGTGGCGCTGCCGGACATGGCGGGGGCGCTGCACGCCTCACTGGCCAGCCTGCAGTGGGTGATCGACAGCTACGCCCTGGCTCTGGCCGCGCTGCTGCTGGGCGTGGGATCGGCGGCGGACGTGCTGGGCCGCCGCCGGACGTACGTGGCCGGGACGGTGCTGTTCGCCGCCGCGTCACTGGCCTGCGGGCTCAGCTCTAGCGCGGGGATGCTGGTGGCGATGCGCGGGGTGCAGGGGGTCGGCGGCGCGGCGATGTTCGCGACGACGCTCTCCCTGCTCGGCGCGGAGTACCAGGGCCGCGACCGGGGTGTGGCGTTCGGCGTGTGGGGCGCGGTCTCCGCCGCGGCGGCGGCGCTCGGCCCGGTGCTCGGCGGCCTGCTGACGCAGAACCTGGACTGGCGGTGGATCTTCTACGTCAACCTGCCGGTCAGCGTGGCCGCGGTGGCGCTGACGCTCCGGGTGGTCGGTGAGTCGCGGGGCCGAGCCGGGCAGCGGGTGGACGTGTTCGGCACCCTGTCCTGGACGGTCTTCGCCGGTACCGGGGTCTACGCGGTGGTGCGCGCGGACGCGGTGGGCTGGGGTTCGGCGGCCACGCTGGGCACCCTCGCGGTCTCCGCGGTGGCGCTGCTGGTGTTCCTGTTCGCCCAGTTGCGGGCGGCGGATCCGATGCTGGATCCGCGGCTGTTCCGCGGCGCGTCGTTCAGCGGTGTGATGGCGGCGGCGTTCGCGATCAGCGCGGCGGCGTTCGGCGTACTGCCGTACACCTCGATCTGGCTGCAGACGGTGTTGGGGTTCAGCCCGCTCAAGGGCGGGCTGGTGCTGGTACCGCTGGCCGCCGCGTCATTCGTGGCGGCGGCGGTGGGCGGACGGCTGCTGCACGGTGTCCCCGCCCGGCTGACGGTGGGCGTCGGCATGCTGCTGATCGGCGCCGGGGCTCTGGCGCAGGCCGTGCTGGGCGCCGGCTCCGACTGGCCGTCCCTGCTGCCGGGCCTGGTCGTGGCGGGCGTCGGCGTGGGCGTGGCCACCCCCGCGCTGTCCCAGGCGGCGCTGTCCTCGGTACCGCCGCACCGGGCCGGGATGGCGGGCGGCGCGGTCAACACCTTCCGGCAGCTCGGCTACGCGCTCGGGGTGGCCCTCTTCGGCACCCTGGCCGCCTCCCGGATGACACACGCCCTGACCGGTGAGGCCGCCGACCCGCACGGCACGGCGCAGGCCCTCGCCGGTGGGGCCGCACGGCAGCTGCTGTCCGCCCGGGTGGCCGCCCCGCACGCGCTGCGGGCCGCCTACGCCTCGGGCCTGGACGCCGCCGCGCTGGCCGCGGGTGCGGTGGGGATCGTGGCGGGCGTACTGGTGCTGCTGCTGGTCCGTACCCCGAACGCGCCGGTGCCGGGCCCACGGCGGGCGGCGGAGCAGGTACCGGTGCGGGCCAACGCGGGATGAACGGGAGTCGGCGCCGGCCAGCACCTGTAAGGCGCGGGTGAGTGCCCCGGAAAGATGGCGGAGAGATTCGGTGCAGATCCACGGTCCGTTACATCGCGGAAACCGTAAGGTAGTTCCCGAAGTTTCCGGCATAACGCGACGACACGGGTGATCACCCGGCCGACAAGTCCGGATTCGCCGTATCTGCAGGCCTCTCCCCTGGCGCGACAGGATCAGGTAGCTTACGGGCCCGCCCGGCATCCTTGCCCCACGGGTCCGCTTTACGGCCACTGTTCCCCTCCCGGGCGACAGCACCATCGTCGAAGCGCCGCGCGGGGCGCTCCCGAGGAGCAGAATTGCGCGAGTTCAGTGTCCCGCCACTGGCGACGGCGCCCCAGGTCGGGGGACTGGCCGACGCCGTGTACAGCAACGCCGCGCAGGCGCCCGACCATGTGGTGCTCGGGCGCAAGACGGACGGCGCATGGCGGGACGTGACCGCGGCACGGTTCCGCGACGAGGTGCTGGCGCTGGCCAAGGGACTGCTCGCCACCGGGATCCGGTTCGGCGACCGGGTCGGGATCATGTCCCGCACCCGCTACGAATGGACGCTGTTCGACTTCGCGTTGTGGTCGATCGGCGCCCAGCCGGTGCCGGTCTACCCCACCTCGTCGTCGGAGCAGGTCTACTGGATGCTCCACGACTCCGGCGCGGTGGCCTGCGTGGTCGAGCACGAGGACCACGCGATGACCATCGGCGCGGTGGTCGACCGGCTGCCGCAGCTCACCCGGCTGTGGCAGCTGGACGCCGGTGCGGTCGCGGAGTTGACCGCCGCTGGAGCGCACATCGACGACGACGTGGTCGACCGCCACCGGTTCGCGGTGACGCCCGACGCGGTGGCCACCGTCATCTACACCTCCGGCACCACAGGCCGCCCCAAGGGCTGTGTGCTGACCCACGCCAACTTCATGGCTGAGGCCGACAACGTGGTGGCCCGCTGGGAGCCGGTGTTCCACTCCAGGCCCGGCGACGAGGCGGGCACTTTGCTGTTCCTGCCACTGGCACACGTCTTCGGCCGCATGGTGGAGGTCGCGGCGATCCGCGCCCGGGTGCGGCTGGGCCACCAACCGAGCCTGGCGGCGAGGGACTTGCTCCCCGACCTGGCCGCCTTCCAGCCCACCTTCACGCTCGCGGTGCCGTACGTCTTCGAGAAGGTCTTCCACGCCGCGCGCCGCAAGGCGGAGGCGGATGGCAGGCTCGGCCCGTTCGACAAGGCCGTCGAGGTGGCGGTGCGCTACGCGGAGGCGCAGGAGCACAAGGCGTTCGGCACCGGCCCCGGCCCCAGCGCCGCGCTGCGGATGCAGCACCAGGTGTACGAGAAGCTGGTCTACACCAAGGTGCGCGCGGCGCTCGGCGGCCGGATGCGGCACGGGATGTCCGGCGGCTCGGGGATGGAACGCCGGCTCGGGCTGTTCTTCGCCGGTGCGGGCGTGACCATCTACGAGGGGTACGGGCTGACCGAGTCCACCGCCGCCGCGACCGCCAACCCGCCGGAGCGCACCCGGTTCGGCACAGTGGGCCAGCCGGTGCCGGGCACGACCGTGCACATCGCGGACGACGGGGAGGTGTGGCTGCGCGGCGGCCAGGTCTTCGCCGGGTACCTGAACAACCCCAAGGCGACCGACGAGGTGCTGCACGACGGCTGGCTGGCCACCGGTGACCTGGGCGCGCTGGACGACGACGGCTATCTGACCATCACCGGCCGCAAGAAGGAGATCCTGGTCACCAGCGGTGGCAAGAGCGTCTCACCGGTGCTGCTGGAGGAGCGGGTGCGGGCGCATCCGCTGGTCGCGCAGTGCGTGGTGGTCGGCAACGACCGGCCGTACGTCGCGGCGCTGGTCACCCTGGATCCGGACGGGGTGACCCACTGGCTGTCGATGCGCGGCAAGCCGCCGCTGCCGCCCGCCGAGCTGGTCCGCGACCCGGACCTGGAGACCGAGATCCGGCGGGCTGTGGTCGCCGCCAACACCCTCGTCTCGCAGGCCGAGTCCATCCGTACGTTCCGCATCCTCGCGGCGCAGTTCAGTGAGGAGAAAGGGTTGCTCACCCCCTCACTGAAGTTGAAGCGGAAGGCGATCGAGAAGGCCTACTCGGTGGAGATAGACGCGCTGTACCGGGCCTGAACAGCGGCTTTCGGCCACACGGCACAGCGCCACCCGAACGGAGGGGAATGCCTGGCAGGTGGCTCCTCGTTGGAACAGGGGAGACATCGGAGTCGGAGCTAAGGAAACGACCGCTCGTGAGCAAAGTCCCCGCCATCACCCTGAACAACGGCGTCACGATGCCGCAACTGGGCTACGGCGTCTGGCAGGTTCCGGACGCGCAGGCCACCGACGCGGTGCGCACCGCCCTGGAGGCCGGTTACCGCAGCATCGACACCGCCGCCGCCTATGGCAACGAGGGGGGCGTCGGCCGGGCGATCAGCAGCTCCGCCATTGCGCGTGAGGAAATCTTCGTCACCACGAAGGTGTGGAACAACCACCACGGCTACGACAGCACACTGCGGGCCTTCGACAGCTCGCTGGCCAAGCTGGGGCTGGAGCGGCTCGACCTGTACCTGATCCACTGGCCGGTGCCGTCCCGCGACCTGTACGTGGACACCTGGCGCGCGCTGGAGAAGCTCTACGCCGACGGCCTGGTCCGGGCGATCGGCGTGTGCAACTTCCAGCCCGCGCACCTGCGGCGGCTGCTGGACGAGACCGACGTCGTGCCCGCGGTGAACCAGATCGAGCTGCACCCCCACTTCCAGCAGGCCGAGCTGCGCGCCTTCCACGCCGAGCACGACATCGCCACCGAGGCCTGGTCACCGCTGGGCCAGGGCAAGGGGCTGCTGGACGATCCGACGATCGGCAAGATCGCCGAGAAGCACGGCCGCACCCCGGCCCAGATCGTGCTGCGCTGGCACATCCAGCTCGGCAACGTGGCGATCCCCAAGTCGGTGACCCCGTCCCGCATCGCCGAGAACATCGACGTGTTCGGCTTCGAGCTGGACGGCGACGACCTCGCGGCGCTGGCCGGACTGGACAGCGGCACCCGGCTGGGCCCGGACCCGGACACGTTCGACATGATCTGAGCCCTCGGGCGCCCCGCCGGTGAGGACGGCGGGCACCCGGAAATCCGGATGCGCGCCGTGCCACCGGCCGCGAGTATGGGCCCGTGGACGCCATGAACGACGCGCCAGCGGAGCGCTTCATCCGCGACGGCTTCGTCAGGATCGAGGGCGCGTTCCCCCGGAAGACGGCACTGGCCTGCGCCGAACTGCTGTGGGAGCAGACCGGTATGGCCCCCGACGATCCGTCGACCTGGCGGCAACCGGTCTACCGGGTCGGCGACATGGCACAGCCACCCTTCGCCGCGGCCGCCAACAGCCCGGCCCTGCATGCCGCGTTCGACCTGCTGACCGGCGAGGGCCGGTGGACGCCGCGCCGTTCACTCGGAGGCTTCCCGCTGCGCTTCCCGCATGAGCTGGAGCCGCATGACGCCGGATGGCACATCGACGGCAGCTACCTGCCCGACGGCGCCGACCCCCGGTGGCACCACGTCAACCTGCGCTCCAAGGGGCGCCTGCTGCTGATGCTGTTCCTCTTCTCCGAGGTGGGCGAGGACGACGCGCCCACCCGGATCAGGGTGGGCTCGCATCTGGACGTGCCACCGATCCTGCGGCGGTACGGCGAGCAGGGGGTCTCGATGCTGGCGATCGCGCAGGAGGTGGCGCGGGCTTCGGCACATCGGCCGCTCGCCCACGCCACCGGTTCGCCGGGCGATGTGTACCTGTGCCATCCGTTCCTGGTGCACGCCGCGCAGCCACACCGCGGCAGCCGCCCGCGGTTCATGGCCCAGCCGCCGCTGTACCCCGCGGTCGAGTGCGAGCTGGAGCGCGCGGACGGCGGCTACTCCCCCGTCGAGTTCGCCATCCGCGCCGGCCTGCAGACCGCGGCTACTGCCGCTTGGCCGCCGGGAGCTGCTTCCCGGTAGCGCCGTCCACCAGCTTGCGGTTGTCCAGCGGTGCCTTCAACGTGGTGCTGACCTGGGTGAGTTGGGCGATGTCCGGGCACATCTGCCCCGGCTTCTGGTGCTTGGTCACCTGCACGGTCAAGGTGACGTCCGACGTCGCTTCACTGGCCCGCAGCGCGACGGTCTCGCAGCCCCCGCGTACCGCTTCGGTGCGCAGCGTACGGCCGTCGGAGGCAACGGTGACCTGCTTGGTGATCGGCTGGTCCTTCGGCTGACCGGCGGCCGTGCCCCCGCCGGGGGCGGCGCTCGGGGCGTGTGAGCCGCTCGGGCTGGTGGAGGTCGGGCCGCTGGCCGGGGAGACGGTTTTGTTGCCGCAGCCGGTCAGGGCGGTGGTCGCGGCGATGGCCGCCGCGGCGGTCAGAGCAAGAAGTCGTCCGTTCATGTGGATGTGACGCATGAGGCGCGATCCGGGTTCCGTCCCCGCGGACCACGGATCCGACGCGCCGAGTCCACCCCGTATCGGCCCACGGACGTGGACCGGCAACGGCGACGGACGTACCCTCACCCGTCGCGGATTGGCAATGCCCCATCAACCTCCGGCGCCTCTGCCCAGGCCCGGGGCCAGCGCCTTCAGGGGGAAACGTCGACCGCTCGCCACCGTCGCGGCCACCGAGCCCGCGAAGAGATGTCCATGATGTGGAATGACCTGTCCCGAATTGCGAGATCGGCCTACTCTGCCGCTACCGGACCGAAGGCAGGGAATCTTCCGAAGGGAGCCTCACCATGGCCGCGTACACCCATGGACACCACGAGTCCGTACTGCGCTCGCACCGCTGGCGCACCGCGCGGAACTCCGCGGCGTATCTGATCGGTCATCTGCGGCCCGGCATGCGGCTGTTGGACGTGGGCTGCGGCCCGGGAACGATCACCGCCGACCTGGCCGAGCTGGTCGCCCCCGGACGGGTGAGCGCCGTCGACACGGCGGAGAGTGTGCTGGAGTCGGCCGCCCGGGTCGCCGCGGAACGCGGCCTGGACAACGTCGAGTTCCGCACCGCCGACGTGCACGCGCTGGAGTTCGCCGACGACACCTTCGACGTGGTCCACGCCCACCAGGTGCTCCAGCACGTGGCCGACCCGGTCCAGGCGCTGCGCGAGATGCGCCGGGTGTGCAGGCCCGGCGGCATCGTGGCGGCCCGGGACTCGGACTACCACGGCTTCGTGTGGTATCCCCGACTGCCCGCGCTGGACGAGTGGATGGACCTGTACCAGCGATGTGCCCGGGCCAACGGCGGTGAGCCGAACGCCGGGCGGCGGATGCTGGCCTGGGCCCGCGCCGCCGGGTTCACCGACATCACGCCGAGCACCAGCACCTGGTGCCACGCCGACGACGCGGACCGCGCCCACTGGGGCGGCATGTGGGCCGACCGCATCCTGCACTCGGCCATGGCCGACCAGGCCCGCCGGGACGGCATGGCCACCGAGGACGGCCTGCGCCGCATCTCGGCCGCCTGGCGCACCTGGTCCGCGGACCCCGACGGCTGGCTGAGCGTCCTGCACGGCGAGATCATCTGCCGCGCGTGACCGGCGCGTCGGCGGCTCAACGCCCGGCGCGGCGGCCCTTCATCAGGACGTAGACCAGGACACCGGCGAACAGGAACAGCGTGCCCTGGTACACCGCCGCGTATCCGGCACCGGCGACCAGCCACATGGAGAAGCCGAACGCACCCAGCGCCATGGCCACGTCGCGTGCGAAGCGACCCGGCCGCACCTGCTCGCGGCGGCCGGAGACCAGCCAGTACAACTGGGCGGCGGCGGCCAGCAGATAGGGCACGGTGGCCGAGAACGTGGTGATCAGCACCAGGATGTTGAACACCCCTGTGGCGCCGGTCGTGTAGTTGACGATGGTGAGCAGCGAGGCGAGCACCACGCCGACGAGCACGCCGAAGGTCGGCACACCACGCTGCTTCTTGGTGAACGCGGCCGGGAACAGCCCGTCCTGGGCGGCGGCGTAGGGCGCCTGGGCGCTCATCAGTGTCCAGCCGTTGAGCGCGCCGATGATGGAGATCACCGCGCAGACCGCGATGAGCGTGCCGCCCCACTGGCCGCCGAACATGTTGTTGACCGCGTCGGAGAAGGGGGCGGAGGACTTCACCAGGTCGCGGTGCGACACAGTGCCGAACACCGAGACGGTGCCGAGCAGGTAGACCAGCGCGGCGCCGATGGTGCCCAGCACGCTGGCCCGGCCGACGTTGCGCTCCGGGTCGCGCACCTCGCCCGCGCTCATCGCGGCGGACTCCACGCCCACGTAGGAGTAGAGCAGCAGCGCGGCCGAGGCGGAGATCCCGCCGAGCAGGTTGCCGCCACTGGGATCGAAGGGGCCGAGGTTGTGCGGGTCGAAGAAGAACAGGCCGATGACGGCGACGAACAGCAGCGGCAGGAACTTCAGCACGGTGGAGACGATCTGCACCGCGCCGACCCAGCGGGTGCCCGCGAGGTTCGCCAGGGCGGGCAGCCACAGCGCGGCGAGCGCCACCGCGAGGTGGGTCCACTTGGAGAAGTGGCCGGGGAAGACCACGTCGATGTAGCCGACGGCGGCCACCGCCAGCGCCGCGTTACTGACCCAGGTCATCACCCAGTACGACCATGCGGACAGGAACCCGGCGAAGTCGCCGAACGCCTCCCGGGCGTAGACGTACGGTCCGCCGGTGCGCGGGTTGCGCTGGGCGAGGCGGCCGAAGACCAGGGCGAGGGTGATCGCGCCGACCGTCAGCACCACGAAGGCGAGCAGGCTGAGCGTGCCGAAGGGGGCGACGGAGGACGGCAGCAGGAAGATGCCGCCGCCGATGATGTTTCCCATCACCAAAGCAGTGGCGGTGGGCAGCCCGAAACGCCGCGCGTGATGGGTCCCGTTCTCGGCCGGGTCGGCCGGCGGGGCCATGGTCTCGCTCGCGGTGTCGTGCATGGGTGTACGCGCCTCTCCTGCGTCCCGCCGCCGCACCGCACATCGCCGGGGCCGGTGCGGTCGCACCGGTCCCGGCGATGACACGACGGAAGGTTGTTCTCCTTGTTCGGAGCGTCCCCATGGTGGACCAGTCCGCACACGTCAACAAATCGATTGCGGTTGTTTCGGGCCATGACCCCGCGCACGGTAAATGTTGCGGTCCGGCCGCCGTCGGACCGCAGAAACGCCAAAGGGCGCACGGCCCGGGATTCCGAGCCGTGCGCCCTGTCCGGGCGGGCGGGATCAGGCGGCGTCGCGGCGCCGGCGCAGTCCGAACGCGATGGCCCCGCCAGCGGCGATCACCAGGCCGGCGGCCAGCCCGACGGGCAGGGCCGGGAAGGACGCACCGGTCTCGGCGAGCTGCTGCTGGGCGATGTCGTCGGTGCTGGCGGCGTTACCGGTGTTGTCAGAGATGCTGGAGTCACCGGAGTTGTCGGAGCCGCCGTGCGACGGCGGAATCGGCTTCACCGAGGCGACGGAGCCGTCCGAATTCAGCAGCACCTGCTGGTCGTTGGGGTGCCTGAAGTCGAGCAGCGCCCCTATCGAGGTGGCCCGCTGGTCGAAGGAGCCGTCGCCGATGCGCCGGGTGCCCCAGTTGTCCTCGATGAACTTGGTGATCGAGGTCTGCTCGGTCTGGGTGTGGTCGACCTTGTTCACCTTGCTGAACGGGGAGATCAGCAGCAGCGGCTGCCGGGCGCCCGGTCCGCAGCGGTCCGCGTAGCCACCGGCGGGCGCGGGGCCGGCCTGGCAGGCGGGGTTGTCGACCGCCTTGCCGTCGGAACCCTTGGCGGAGTCCTTCGAGCCGTTCAGCGGCGGCGCGAAGACGTGGTCGTACCAGCCGTCGGAGTCGTCGTAGGCGAGCGCGATCGCGGTGTCGCGCCACTGCGGCGACTTCTGGATCTGGTTGATCTCCTTGACCAGGAAGTGCTGCTCGTCGATCGGGTCGGAGTAACCGGCGTGGCCGTCCTGGTAGGCCGGCGCCTTCAGGAAGCTGACCGAGGGCAGTCTGCCCGCCTTGACCACGGCGTCGAAGTCGCTGAGGTCGTAGTTGTGGTTGGCGCGGCCGTTGTGCCCGATCTCGTTGATCGAGGCGGGCGCGAGGTGGTGCGGGTTCGAGGTGGACTGGTAGTACTCGAACGGGTCGTGGTGCGGGCTGTAGTCCTCCACCGCCGCGCCGCCGACGTTGGTGTGCGTGGTGCCCTTGCACTGGGCGTACGAGCCCTGCCGGCCGTTCCACGGAGTGCTGGGCCGGAAGCCGCCCTGGAACCAGCCCCAGCTGACGCCCTTGGCGTTGAGCCGGTCACCGATGTTCGGGCCGGTCATCTCGGCCAGCGCGTCCTTGGCGGTGTGGTCCTTGTTGGCGCAGTCGTCGAAGGCCGGGTCCGGGTCGTTGATCACGGTGCCGACGCCCTTGGCGTTGGGCGACTGGACCGTGTAGGGGTCGGGCGTCTTGGTCTGCTTGGGGTGCTCGGTGCCGGAGGCCGGGTCCACCGAGACCACGCCGTGCGTCTGCCCGGAGACCAGCTCCAGCGCGCCGGGCGTCGACGGGCCGTAGGCGGAGCCGAACGACTTGTCGTTGAGCGTGTAGTGCTGGGCGTAGTTCCACAGCGCGGTGACGGTGTTGCCGTCGTAGTAGTCCATCGCCAGGCCCGGTTCGCCGAACAGGTTGCCCGAGCACTTGCCCGAGTCGGTGTTCTGCACGAACTGGTCGGCCTTGCCGCCGTCGTACGCGTACTGCTCGGGGCTGTAGTCGTGGTTCTGGTCGCAGGTCATCGCCTGCGACGGGCTCAGCCGCTGCGGGGCGTACTGGTTGGGGTTCTTCGTCAACAGCCCCGCGTTGGCGAGGGTGTTGGTGTCCTTCGGGGTCTTCGGGGACGCGGTGAACTTCGTGCCGTCGCTGTTCGCCGCCTTGGGGTAGGTGGCGAAGTAGTGGTCGAAGGAGATGTTCTCGTCGAAGATCACGACGAGGTGCTTGACCGGCGTGGCGGTGCGCACCGGTCCGCCGTGGGCGGGCGCGGCGATCGCCGGTGCGGTGCCGCTCGCCGCCAGCACAGCTGCTCCGGCCAGTGCTCCCCACCGTGCCGCCCGGCGCCGGGTACCGGCCGGTGTCACTCTGACGGTCATGCCATGCCCTCCGTAAGCTGCGGTATGCCGCGTTCCGACCGGTGATGCTGGTGGCCGGCCGGGGCGGTACGGCGGAACTGCGATGACATCGAAGTGAACAGTTCACGTCAAGAGGGCGCGCCCTAGCCAGTCGTCGCGGTCCCGCACGCCGGGCAGGGCGAAGAAGTAGCCGCCGCCGAACGGTGAGATGTAGTCCACCAGCGGCTCACCCGCCAGCCGCTTCTGCACCGCGGTGAACTGCCGGTCCAGGTCCTGCTGGTAGCACAGGAACACCAACCCCATGTCGAGGTTGCCGTTGGAGTCCATCCCCTTGTCGTAGTTGTACGCGCGGCGCAGTAGCCGCTGGTCGTCGGTGGCCGGTGTGCGGGGGTTGGCCAGCCGGATGTGGCTGTCCAGCGGGATCACGTCGCCCTTGGGGTCCTGGGGGTACTGCGGGATGTCGCTCTCGGCGTCGCCGTCCAGGGGCGCGCCGCTGTCCCTGCGGCGGCCGAACATCCGCTCCTGTTCGCTGATCGAGACCCGGTCCCAGAACTCCACCAGCATCCGGATCAGCCGCACCACCTGGTAGCTGCCGCCCGCGGTCCACGCCGGTTCCCCCGAGCCGCTGGCCGGGACCCACACCAGGCGGTCCATCTCCCGGGTGTTGGAGGTGTCGGGGTTGGCGGTGCCGTCCTTGAACCCCATGTGGTTGCGCGGGGTGCCGGACGGGCGCGGTGCGCTGACGAAGCCGTCGATCCGCCAACGCACCTGTGCCCCGCCGCGGGTGTGCCGGGCGATGTCGCGCAGCGCGTGCAGCACGGTGTCGGTGGAGTCGGCGCACAGTTGCAGGCTCAGGTCGCCGTGGCACCAGGCCGGGTCGAGGTCGTCGTCCGGGAAGGTGTCCATCGCCCGCAGCCTGCGCGGCTTGCGGGCGCCCAGCCCGAACCGGCCGTCGAACAGCGAGGCCCCTGCGCCGACGGTCACGGTCAGCCGGTCGGCGGGCAGTCGTGGGCCGAGGGTGCCGGAGTCGGCGGGCGGCTCGGTGATGCCGAGGGACGGCGGGGTACCTCCCTCGGTCAGGAAGCGGGCCCGCTCGGTGATGGTGCGCAGCAGATCGGTCAGTTCACCCCGGTCGGCCGCGGTCACGTCCAACGCGGCCAGCACGCACTGGCGTTGCGACGCGGTGGTGACGCCCGCCTGGTGGACGCCGTGGAACGGGATGGTGGAGGGCGCGTCGAGCGGCGCGGCCTGCGCGGCGTCGGCCCGCACCAGACCGGTGGTGGCGGCGCCGGTGATCCCCGCGGCCGCGGCGCCGCGCAGGAAGAAGCGGCGGTCCAGCCCGGTCATGACGTCCTCCGTACATCGCATACCGCGGCGACCGCGGCGAGTTGCTCCACGGCGGCGCCGGTGTCGGCGTCGACCCGCTCGCGCTGGGTGCGGCTGAGGGCGTTCAGCGCGGTCCAGTGGCCGTCGGTTTCGAACCCGTCGAGGGTGTGCTGCATCCGGTCCAACGCGGCGTCCACCCGCGGGAGTTGGGGGAGGCGGGCGGCGGTCAGCAGCGGCCGCAGGTAGCCGAGCGCGGTCCTGGTGCCGTCGAGGTTGGCGCGGGCGGTGGCCAGGTTGCTGCCGCTGCCGTAGTCGGTCCGGCCGGTCAGCTCGAACTGAACGGTGTTCTCCAGGATCTCGTGCGCCCGCAGTCCCAGTTGTGCGGGGTCCATCCGCGCCTGCGACCAGCCGGACCGCAGTTGGTCCACGTCCTTGCCCAACTGGTCGGCGGGGCCGCGCAGTTGGTCGGCGCTCTGGCCGTGCCACAGGCCGTACTCGATACGGTGGAAGCCGGTGAAGCGCGGATCCGAGCTGCCCTGCGGCAGTCCGGCGGTGGTGCCGTTGATCGCCTTGTCGGCGTCGCCGAAGGTGCCGTACGCGGCGCCCATCCGCTCGTACACCAGATGCGCGGGCAGCCAGGCGGCGCGCGCGGCGTCGAGGTCCCCGCTGTCGACGGCGTCCTTCAACGCGCCGACCCTGTCGGCGAGCCGGCCCATCTGGCCGCCGATCCACTGCTGGTAGGCGATGGTGGGCGGGATCAGGTCGTGTTGGCTGACCGGTACCGCGGCGGGTCCGGCGGCGGCGTGACCGGCGATCCGGACCGTGGGGCCGGTCACGGCGTCGGCGTCGTCCGGCAGGCACTTGAAGGCGTAGGAGCCGCCGCCGAGGGTGACCTGGAGCGGGCGCGTGGTGCCCGGGGCCAGGCCCTCGACCTCGCCGTAGACCGCACCGGTGCCGGGATCGACCAGATCCACCTCGGCGGGGCCGCTGGAGGCGTTGTGGACGTCGAACACCTGGTCGCCGCCGTGCCCGTCGGTCCAGCCCTGCCCGCAGTCGCCCGCGGACATCGTCACCCGGGTGTGCGGCAACCCGTCCGGGTACGCGGCGCTCTGCCGCGCCGCGGGCCGGCCGGCACCGTCCATCGCGCTCACCAGCACCGCGACCACCACGGCGACCGCCACCAGCCCACCGCCCGCCGACAGCAGCCCACGCCGACCGCGCGGTATTCGTGGGCGGATCACTCGGCGGCTCCAGCGGGCACAGGACGTAAACGGCGTGGGCACCAGTGCGAAGGGCAGGGGTGCCGCCGCTCATCGTAGGGAGCCGGACAGCTCCGCACCTATGCGCGCGGGGCCGGGAAACCGGGAATTCGACGGGATTTCACCTGTCCGGCATGTCCCGGCGGGCCTAGATGGGCATCACGCGGTCCGCCTGCGGTCCCTTCGGCCCCTGGCTGGTCTCGTACTCCACCCGCTGGCCCTCCTCAAGGGAGCGGTAGCCGCTGCCCTCGATGGCCGAGTAGTGGACGAACACGTCCGGGCCGCCCTCGTCCTGTGTGATGAAGCCGAACCCCTTCTCGGCGTTGAACCACTTCACGGTGCCTGTCGCCATCACTCATGGCCTTTCGTGCGCTGCCGCGGCGGCTTCGACACACCGCCCGCGGTCTCGTCAACAGCATCCACGATCAGGTGCCATCCAGCACCCGCGAACCGCCGATCGGCAGATCCCACAGATCCTGTCGGGGACGCCCGCTGGCGACCCACGCCGCCCGGCAACGGGTCAGCGGCTCCAGCGGCGGCTCGGCGGAGAGCAGGAACGTCGCCCAGTGCATCGGGGCCATCACCCGCGCGCCCACGTCGAGGCAGGCCTGGACCGCCTCCTCCGGATCGGTGTGCACCGAGCGCAGCAGCCGCCTGGGCTGGTAGGCGCCGATGGGCAGCAGGGCGATGTCGATGTCCGGGTGGCGGCGGCCGATCTCGCGGAACCAGTGTCCGTACCCGGTGTCCCCGGCGAAGTACAGCCGCTGCCCCGCAGGGTCGCTGAGCACCCAGCCGCCCCACAGCGAACGGCAGGTGTCGGTCAGGGTGCGCTTGCTCCAGTGGTGCGCGGGCACGAACTCGAAGCGCACCCCGCCCAGTTCGGCCGCTTCCCACCAGTCCAGTTCGGTGACCCGGGTGAAGCCGCGGCGGCGGCACCAGCGGGCCAGCCCGGCCGGGACGAACAGCGCGGTGTCGCGCGGCAGCCGCTTGAGGGTGGGGGCGTCCAGGTGGTCGTAGTGGTTGTGGCTGATGACCACCGCGTCCACCGGCGGCAGGTTCGCCCAGGCCACGCCGACCGGGGTGACCCGGGCAGGGGTGCCGAGGATCCTGCGGGACCACACCGGGTCGGTCAGCACGGTCAGGCCGCCGACGCGCACCACCCAACTGGCGTGTCCCACCCAGCTGATGGCCAGCGTCCGGGCGTCCACGTCGGGCAGCCGGGCGGGCCGGACCGGAAGCCTGGGCAGGTCGGCGAGGTCCTCACGGCGGGGGCGCAGACCTCCCTGGCGGCTGGCCCGGAACATCTCCAGGAAACCCGGGAGCGGTTCGGTCATACGGGCGGCGAAGGACCGCGGCCAGACCCGCCGCTCACCGATGGGCCGCGGACGGCTGTCGGTGCCGGGCGCGCCGGTGGGTCGCGGCGCCTCCGGCGCCGTGGGGCCGATATGGGGCCGCTCGGCCTGATCAGGCCGTTCGCTCTGTTCGGTCTGATCGGTCATCAACGCTCCAATCGGTGGGGGCACCTTGCGGCGGCCGGACGGGACCGAGGGCGGGGCGCCCGTTGACGGTATTTCAGGCGGCGGTCAGTTCGCAGAAGGCGGTGCCGAGCGCCGCCAACGCCTCGGCGACCTGCGGCACCCGCAGCGGTTCCGCGGCGTGCAGCGCGGCTTCCCGCTCGGCGGGCGTGCCGCCGTACAGCACCGAGGTCGTGATCCGTACCCGCAGCGCGGCCGGGTCATCGCCGAACCAGGGGCCCGCGACGGCCCCCGGCAGCCGCTCGGCCAGCGCCTCCGGGCCGGTGACGCCGTGCTCGGCGAGAGCCGGGCGCAGCGGGCCGAAGTCGGGGTAGAGCTGGTGTCCGGCCTGCGGCGGCAGGCAGAGCGCGCCCAGTCGGGTGACGGCGCGGTGCGCGGCGGCGGCCACGGCGGCGTGCAGCCGTACGGCGGCGGCGGTGCGCTCCCGTAGCGCGGCGGGCTCGGCCAGGGCGAGTGCGGCGGCCTGGGCGACGGGGGCGGCCGGTACCGCCCGCTGCGCGTCGAGCAGATCGCGTACCGGGCCGAGCAGAGCGCCCGCCGGCTCGCCATGCGGGAACCGCGCGACGGCCGCGGGCCAGGAGGGCGGCAGCAGTGCGCCCGCCAGGTCGGTGAGCACCACGGTCTGCCGGGGGAACGACTCGGCCGGGCTGAGCAGCACGGTGTGCGGGTCGTGCAGCGTGTCGCGGAACGTCTCGTCGCAGGCCACCAGCACTGAGGCGGCGGCCGCCGCCTCGCACACCTCGTGCAGCAGCTCGGGCGGGGCGACGGTGCCGGTGGGGTCGTCGGCGACGGAGACCACCAGCAGCCGCGGCTGCGCTCCGCCCTCCCGGGCCCGGCGCAGGGTCTCCAGCAGCGCCACCGGGTCCGGTAGGCCACCGCACTCGGGCGGGGTCGCGACGGGGTGCACCCGGCGGCCGAGCACCCTCGCCTGCGCGGCGTACCAGGCCGTCGCGGGACTGGGCACCACCAGATCACCGCCGACCGCCGCCAGCAGGGCGAGCAGCAGCGGCGCCGGGCCCGGCGCGAGCAGCACCCGGTCCGGCTCGGTGGCCAGCCCACGCCGCCCCCAGTAGCCGCAGGCCGCGGTGCGCACGGCGACATCGCCGCCGGTCGGCTGCGGCGGCGCGTCCCGGGCCTGGGCGAACCGGTCGGCCAGCTCGGGGGCCGCGGGGAGCCCGGGATCGGGGCGGGAGGGGGAGCCAGCCGCCGTGCGGTGCATCCGTACCTCCATGCGGCGGGCGTCGCGGCCACGGACGGGGCTCAGACGCAGGCGGCGCGGGCGCGGGCGCCTGCCCTGGTACGGCCGGGAGCCGGGCGGCGCTGCGGGTGACGCCGCAGGTACTCGCCCTCCAGCGCGGCCATCCGCGAGCTGTGCGTCCGCAGCGCGTCCGACGATCCGTACAGCAGCGTCTCGTGCCGGGTGCGGTGGATGGCCTCCAGTTCCTTGATCAGCAGGCGGTCGTCCAGCCGCTCGGGTGCCACACCGTTGTAGTCGGCCATGGGCGCGTCCTTCCCGGCTCGGTCCTTCCGGTCCCGCCACGGCGGTCGCCCACGCGAAGCGCGTCCCCGTGGGGAACCGCGGCCAGCCCTGACGCGGCCAGTATCGCAACGGCCACCGGCCCCCGCACGCCCGCTCGCCTGTCCGGCGGACCCGGCGCCGAAGTACGCGGCGCCCGCTAGTCGGTCACGGGTGCCTCGCGCTGTTCCAGTTCCGCGAAGAACCGTTCCACCAACGCGCTGTCGCGGGCCGTCTCGTCAAGCGGTTCGCCGATGACGCGTCCGGCGAGCTGGACGGCGAGCGTCCCCACGTCGTGCCGCAGCTCCGCCTCCGCGAGGGCCCGGTCGGCGGCTACCTTCGCCAGACCGGCCGCCACGGTCTCCTCGCGCTGCCGTACGCCCTCCTCCCGGATCCGGGCGAGCAGTGCGGTGCCCTCCTCGATCCGGCCCTGCCGCTCGCGGGCCGCCTCACGGCGCGCCTCGGCGATGATCTCGCGCCCTTCCGCGGCTGTGCGTTCGGCCTCGGCGGCCTGTTCCTCGGCCTTCGCCAGCCCGCCGTCGATCAACTCCTCGCGCTGTGCGATGACCTTCGCGATGCGCGGCAGGAGCACCAGGCCGAACATCCCGAAGACGACGAAGAACAGGACGAGCCCGAGGACGAGCTCAGTGGTGTCCGGCTTCAACGGTCCCATGGCCTAAGGGTATTGACGCCCCGCGCGGCCGTTCGCGGCGGGGTGGCGGCCCATCGGCACCGTGATCCCGCGCGGCCGCGCCCTGACCTGGGGCGGGCCGGTCCGGCGCTCGACCACGCATACGAAGCCAGGGGGAGGTAAGACGGATAGACAGGACGACACCGGGAGGAACACCATGCAGCGAGGCAGTGACCGGCTCAGCGTCTACCGTGACGACGAGATGAAGCACGAGTTGCAGGGGCTGATCCGCTCCGGACACGCGACGCGGGTGGCGGAGTGGTTCGACCCCGAGCCCCTGGCCGACGACGACCCGGCGGTGGCCGCGCATCCCGTACCGACCGGTATGCGCGGGGAGGACGCGTTGCGCTTCGAGCTGGCACGCCACCTGGGGCGCAAGAAGTTTCCGGCCAAGCGAAGCGCGCTGGTCCGTGAACTGGTCGCCCAGCACGCCCCGGACGCCCTCGTCGACCGGGCGCGGGCACTGCCCGCCGACACCACCTTCCACAACGTGCAGGAAGTGGTGGACGCGCTGCACCGGCGCGCCGCCTGACGGCCGGGCGCCACCTCGCCCACGGCGAGGTGGCGCCCGTACCCGGTCGGCGGGTGGTCAGCCGCCGCCCGTCAGGGTGGCCAGAGCGCGTACACCCCGGCCCTGGACGGTGAGGGTGTCGGGTGACCCCGCGTCGATGGAGAGCGCGAGGTCGTCCGCGGGCCAGCCCTGCCCCAGCAGCGCCAACCGCACCGTGCGGTAGCTGTGGACCTGCGGCAGGGCGAGGGTGAGCCGATCCTCTGAGGTGAAGACCGGTACCAGGCGCAATCCGTCGCTCTGCTCGAACACCGGCAGTTGGAGGCCGCCCGGCTCACCGTCGGGGGATTCGACGTTGTCCGGAACGGGCACCAGCACCTCGCTGGCGGCCAGCGTGCCCAGCGCCACCACATCGTTGCTGTCGGTGGCGAGCTGGTGCAGTGCCTGCTGCGCGGCGTCCCGCGCTTGCGGCGAGTTCGGTTCGTTCTGCTCGGTCATCGCGGCGCTCCTCGGATACGGTCGCCGGCCGCCCGGTGCGCCCGGCGTCGAACCTGCCGCGTACCCGAGGAGGCACAGGACATGCGCCCCGCAGGGCAAAGAAACACGTGACGGACACCGGGTTCAGGACACGGTCAGCACGATCTTGCCGCGGGTGCGCCCCTCGGTACTGGCGCGCCAGGCCTCGGCGGCCTCGGCGAGCGGCAGCTCCCGGTCGATGTGCACGGTCAGCTTTCCCTGATCGGCGAGTTCGCCGAGGGCGGTCAGGTCGGCGGAGTCCGGCCGCACCCAGACGAGGTGCCCGCCCGCCCTGGCCACGCCCTCGGCGTCCACGATCGAGGCGATTCGGCTGCCGTCGCCGTCCACCACGACCTGCTTGGACACGGCGACCGCGTCACCGCCCACGTAGTCCAGAGCCGCGTCCACTCCGTCGGGGGCCAGCGCCCGCACCCGGTCGGCGAGCCCGTCGCCGTAGACGACCGGCTCGGCGCCCAGTGAGCGCAGGAAGTCGTGGTTGCGCTCGCTGGCGGTGCCGATGACCCGGGCACCGGCGGCCACCGCGATCTGCGTGGCCAGGCTGCCGACCCCGCCCGCCGCGGCGTGCACCAGCACGGTCCGGCCCGCGCCGGGACCGCCGACCGCGCGCAGCGACTGGTAGGCGGTGAGCCCGGCCAGCGGCAGCCCGGCCGCCCGCACCCAGTCGAGCGAGGCGGGCTTGCGGGCCAGGGTGCGCAGCGGGACCGAGGCCAGCTCCGCGTACGTGCCGTGCTGCACGTAGTCCATGCGCGCGTAGCCGTACACCTCGTCGCCGGGTGCGAACTCGGTGACGCCGGGGCCGACCCGTTCCACCACGCCCGCCAGGTCCCAGCCCGGGATGAAGGGGAAGTAGACGGTCAGCATCGAGTCGAGGTAGCCCTTGCCGATCTTCCAGTCCACCGGGTTGACCCCGGCGGCCCTGACCCGGACGAGGACGTCATCGGGTCCGACCTTCCGTTCCGGTACCTCGGCGATTTCCAGGTTCTCCGGGCCGCCATAGGCCCGCATCACGATTGCCTTCATGATCGCGAAAACGAGCGGTGGCGAGGGGAGCAATCCCCCCGCCACCCGTTCGGCCGAGCGGAGGTTACAGCGCGGCCTGGAAGGCGGGCAGGTAGCCGCCCGACTGGCCGTCCGCCGTCGGGTGGTACGAGTCGGAGATCGGCCAGGTCACCGCGTGCAGCCACTGCGAGCCGTCGCACAGTTCGTGCCCGGCGAAGTAGCCGCGTACGTCGGCGAAGGTGAAGCCGCTGTACTTGGCGACCTCGGTGGAGATGACGCTGTCCAGCAGGTCGGCGGCCTTGTCGAGGGCGGTGCGCTTGGTGTTGTCGAGCCCGACGCAGCCGCTGGAGCGGGACAGGTCGTAGAACTCGGGATAGCCGAGCACGACGACATGGGCGTTGGGGGCGGCGGAGCGGATGTCCGAGTACAACGTGTCCAGGATGCCGGGGAGTTGGCTCCTGGCCTTGCTCTGCGCGGACGAGATCGCGTTGGTGCAGGTGCTGTCCCCGCCCAGTACGCAGCTCTCCATGACGCTGGAGAATCCGACGTCGTTGCCGCCGTCGGTGAGGCTGACCAGGGTGGTACCGGAGTTGAGGGCGGACAGCTGGCCGCTCTCGATGTCGGCGGCGGTGGCGCCGGTGCACGCCTTGAAGCTGAACGAGCTGGGCGAGTTGGCCTGCTGGTACAGGTACGGGTAGGCGTTGGTGCTCTGGTCACAGCTGTTGAGGTAGTTGTCGGTGGAGCCCACTCCGGAGGAGTAGGAGTCGCCGAGGGCAACGAAGTTGCCCCCGCTGGCGGTTGCGGAGGGGGCGCCGCCGAGGGTCATGGCGGCGGCCGCGGCGAGGCTTACGGCGGCAGCGAGCAGGGATGGTCTGCGCACGGGGTTCCTCCACGGGGTGATGCGGAAGAGTGGGGGTGGTACTCGCGGGTAAGCGCGAGCCCTACCCAGCAGTAAGGCGCAGACGGGGCGGGCGGTACAGAGGCGTGCGCCATGATTCAACCGATATCGCCAAGTTTTCACTTGTCGTGCACACGACCGCCACGTACCCCGCTGTTCACGGCCGGCGGAACGGCCGGTGCCGGACGCCAACCACGCGCCCGGCACCGGCCGTTGACCGAACCGGCTCAGTTCCCGTAGCCGATGGCGAAGATGTGCGCCGAACCGCTGTCCGTCACCGGCAGGGTGATCGAGGCCACCCGTTTGTCCGGATCGATCGGCACCTTGGTGGCGAAGACATAGGTCTTCACCGTGTCCCTGCCCCCATCACCGGTGTCCCGATAGGGCGTACTGACCACCGTGGTGTCACCCGGAATCGGGCTGCTGGCACCGGCGTTGAGCGTCCAGTCCGAGAAGCCGACCGTCGCCTTGGACGTACTGCCGTCGGTGTAGGTGACGGTCAACTGGCCCTTGGCACCGTCCTTCGGGGCGTTGGTCGCCGCGCCCAGCAACCCCAACGACCCGGCACCGGAGGGCGAGGCGGTGGGAATGGTCTGGCCCGCCATGGTGATGTTGTCCAGGGTGCCGGGGGCCACCTCCGGCCAGATGTACGAGACGCCGTCCACTCCGACATCCGAACCCCCGCGAACTCCCGCCTCGTCCAGGGCGTTCTCCGAGTAGGCCGCGCCGTCACCGTCGAACCCGCCGGTGTAGCTGGAACCGTCCGGATACACACCCTCATCCGTGAAGTACGGCCAGACCTCGTCCTGGTGTGCCACCACCGCCCGTAGCACGGCCTCACCGAGCGGGCCGCCGGATGCGTTGGACAGCGCGAACGTCACCGGATACACGCCCTCCTTGTCGTCCGCCGTCACCTTCACCTGCTCCTCGGCCCTGCCGCCCGGTGCGATGGTCACCGAGCCGTGCGCGGGGGCGACGGTCACCCCGGACGGCGCGGTGGCCGACCATGCCACCGTGATCGGGGTCGCGCCGATGTTCGCCAGGTCCAGGGTGCCGGTGCCGTTCTCGCCCGGCGGCACCACCAGCCCGGCGCCCGAGGGACCGGTCGCCGCCAGCACCCCGTGCTCCCCGGTGGCGTCGGACGGCGGCGCCGCGGCGGGCGACGAGGCCCAGCTTGTGTTGGGCGCGGTGCCCAGGGTGTAGTCCAGGTCGGCACCGCGGCTCAGCGCGCCGAAGCCCAGCCAGGCCTTCTGCCAGTCCTGCCCGTTGACCCGCAGCGCCTGCACGTACGGCGCGTCAGGCGCCGCCTGCGGGGCGTTGATCCGTACCGCGTTTCCGTTGCCCAGCCTCAGCTCGGCGCGCGGAAAGACCGGGCTGCCCAGCGCGAGGATGTCCGTGCCTGCGGTCTCCGGATAGAAGCCCAGTTCCGTCCAGACGTACCAGGAGGCCATCTCGCCCAGATCGTCATTGCCGAACGAGCCCACCGGTGCGTTGAACCAGAGCTTCTGCTCCGCCTGCCGCAGCACCTGCTGCGCCTTCCACGGCTGGCCGACGTAGTCGTACTCGTACGGGATCTCGATGCTGGGCTCGTTGCTCAGGTCGGCATTGGTACCGGACGGGTTCGTGATGTTGCCCAGCAGACTGTCCAGGTACGCGCTGTACGCGGCGTTGCCGCCACGGGCGGCCACCAGCGCCCTGATGTTGAACGGCACCATCGGCGTGTACTGGGCCGAGGTGCCCTCCACGAAGCCGTTGGAGGTCGCGGGGGTGAAACCGGCGGCGAACTCTCCGTCCGCCTTCTTCGCCTGCAGATATCCGCTGCTCGGGTTGAACACGTTCTGCCAGTCCTGTGCCCGGGTCGCGAACCTGGTGTACAGGTCCTGGCGGCCCAGCGACCTGCCCAGCCAGGCGACCGCGTAGTCCGCGATGTCGTACTCCTGCTGGGTGGAGACCGGGCCGTAGAAGTTACAGCAGCCCCAGTCCTTGCCGTCGATGGGCAGATACCCCTTGGCGTCCCTGACCGACTCACCGGGACGGATGTTGTTGGGCCTGGTGGCCTCGTGGACCAGCGCGTCCAGGGCGTGCCGGCTGTCGAAGTCACGCGCCCCGAAGGCGTACGCCCCGGCGATGATGCCCGCCGCCGGATCACCGACCATCACATACGTCTCACCGTTGTTCTGCGCCCACTTGGGCAACAGCCCTGTCTGGTCGTAGCCGTTGAGCATCGAGGTGACGACATCGCTTTCGACCCTGGGGTCGACCATGGCCATCAGCTGCGCCTGGGAGCGGTAGATGTCCCAGCCGGAGTAGTTGGCGTACTGGGCCAGTTGGCCTCGGGCGAGGCGGTGCACCTGGTTGTCCATCCCCATGTACTCGCCGTTGACGTCGGAGAACACATTGGGGTGCAGCAGCGCGTGGTACAGCGCCGTGTAGAACTTCACCTGATCGTCATGGCTGCCGCCGCCGACCCGCACCCGGCTCAACACACGGTTCCAGTCCTGGTGGTCGGCCTGCCGGAGCGCGTCGAAGTCCCAGCCGTGGACCTGCGCCACCCGGTTCCTACGGGCGTTGTCGTCGCTGGTGTACGAGATGCCGACGGCCGCCCTCACCGTCTGGTCGGCACTGGTGTCGAACGTCAGGTACATCCCGTTGGCCCCCGTCACCGGCGGGCCGACGGCGCCGCGCCTGCGGGGCGTCGAGGGGCCGTGCGTCGACGGCGAGGGCTTGCCGTGCACCGTGAAGTCCGGTCCCCTGGCCGGGCTCGTCGCGTCGTGCGGGCCGAAGGTCTGCTGCGGACGGCCCTGCTCCAGCGAGGTGGCGTTCTCGTCGATGGTGTCACCGACCCAGGTGCCGGTGCTGGTGAACGGGTGGTCGAACCTGATGTCGAAGTGCAGGGTGTAGGTGTTGTTGGCACCGCAGAAGTGACCGCTTTGCACCGCGCCGACGACCTCGTGGTCACCCACGACCTCGGCCCGGGTGCCGTCCACCTGTGTGGCGCCGCCACTGAGCTTCAGCAGCAGATGGGAGTCCGCGGATCCGGGGAAGGTGAACCGGCCGAGGCCCGCCCGGGTGGCGGTGGTCAGTTCCGTCTTGATGCCGGAGGCGTCGGTCACCCCGTAGTAGCCGATCCCCGTCTGCTCGTCCTCGTGCCGGAAGCTGGCGGAGGTGTCGCTGAGGTTCCCCGACAGCTCGCCGGTGACCGGCAGGATCGGCACGTCGCCGGCGCCCGGACAGCCGGGACCCGACAGATGGGTCAGACTGAAGCCGGAGATCTTGTCGTCCTTGTACTCGTAGCCGCCGCCGTCCGGGCGGTGCGGGGCGGTGTCCGGACTCCACTGGAGCATGCCGAACGGCGCGTCAGGGCCGGGGAAGGTGTCCACGCTGCCCGAGGTGCCGATGAGCGGGTTCACCAGCGAGGCGGGATCCTCCACCAGGGTGGCGGCGGACGCGGGCCCGGCGCCCAGCGTCTGGATTGGCAACGCCGCCAGGGCCAGCACGGCCACGGCGGCGATACGTCTACGGAATCCGGGCGCGCTCACGCGCGGCGGTCTTGCCATCACGTGCCTCCACGGGGCGGTTGGAACTTCACGGATGGACCTGCGGGCGGTGGCGCCACTCGCGCGACGCCACCGATGGCGTCGTCCGGACGGCGCGTCCGAACGGGTGACAACGTTGCCAGCGTGTACGGGGGAAAAGTCAAACGGTCCACTGACGCGGTGTCAACACTGCGGAGACGCTTGCGCTAAGCCTTTCGAGTGACGCCGGGCGGGGTCGCCGGGGCAGTTGTGGCTGCTGGGGGTACGGGGGGCGCCGACCCGCCCGTCCCTTCGCCGGCGCCCGGACGGTGGCGGCAATCGGGCCCGCGCGCCCGATTGCCAGTGCGCCATACGGTGCGGGTACGTGGGCTGGCGTCACGCCCAGCCGCCTGGCGCCCGTCCCCCTACTCCGGCTGAAAGGCGTACGCGTCCGGGACCGGGTGCTGGGCCCGGGCCCGGCTGCGCACCGTCTCCGTGACGGGGCCGGAACCCGCGACAAGCCGTTCCGCCACCGCGAACCACGTCTCGCTCAGCGTCTCCTCACCCTCCGCCAGGTCGTCCACCTCGAACCCGGCGTCGAAGACACCGCGCGCCCCGCTCACGTCCCCAAGCGCCAACAACACCTGCGCCGCCAGCAAGCGGAACCGCCCGCGCCGCCGTACCTCCGGCGACAGCGCCCCGAGCATCGTCTCCGCGTCCTCGGCCCGCCCGGCCGCCAGCAGGGCGGGCACCGCCTCCCGGGCGAGGGCGCCCAGCACGGTGTCCCCCTGCCCCGACTCCACCGCCAGTGCGAAGGCGCGCAGATACCGCTCCGCCGCCCGTTTCGGATGCCCCGACTCCGCGTCCGCGACAGCGAGGCACCGCACCACCCAGCACGACTCCGCCGCCTTGAGCGAACGCTCCCAACTGCGCACCGCCTGCGCCCGGTCACCGGCGTGCCACTGCGCCACCCCGAGGTGGTACTCGACCAGGGCGTCCGCCGGCGCCGTCTCCAGCAGCTCCCGCCAGTGCGCGGCGACCAGCGTCGGCCCGGGCGGCACGTCCAACGAACCCGTTGGCAGGCGGCCGTTGTGCAGCAGTTCCACCCAGGGGCGCTGCTCCTCCCCCAACGTCGCCTCGTCGAACGGCGTACCGGGCAGCTTGAACCGCCCGTGCAGCACTTCCAGCGCGCCCCAACCGGAGCCCGCGGCGAGGATTTCCCTCGGCTCGGTGTCGGCGCTCGCCAGCCAGGCGCGGTACGCCTCCTCGACGTACGACCGCGGCAACGCCGCCTCCAGTCCGCGCGCCACCGCGTCCCGCGCCGCCGTCCAGTCCGTGCCGTGCGCCGCGTCCGGATCCGTCGCGAGCGGACCGTAGGCCTCCAGCCAGGACAGTTCACTGACCGGCTCCATGCGCAGGTGCTCCAACTGCGTTCGGGCCAGCCCCGCTTGGATCTCGATGTACCCGTCCGTGCCGGGCTCGGTGAGCCAGCGCTGCCAGCGCTGCGATGCGGGACCGTTTCCCCACAGGAACAGCTTGCGTCCGCGCAACCGGTCCGTGGAGGTCTGTACGAGCCCGTGCCCCTCGCCGTCCAGCGCGGCGATCCACTTGCGCGCGGAGTCCGGCACCTCGTAGAAGTAGTCGGCGGGGCGTTCGCCGCGCACCGGGTACGTGCGGTCGGCGCCCTGCCACCGCGGCACGGGAACGCGGCGCAGCGAGCGCTCGTATCCGAAGTGCCAGGCCTCCTCGGCGGGGACGATGACCCGGGTGTCCGGGCTCTCGGTGACCGCGGTGTTGGACCACCAGTACACGGGCGCGGGCCGGTGGTGCGGGTTGCGTATGCGGACGCCGACCAGCAGGAACTCGGCGTCCTCCGGCAGCCACAGGTCGATCTGGAACGGCAGGTCGCGCAGCCGCTCCCACTCCCACAGCCGCAGCATCTCGCCCCCGTCGGGCGCGGGCACCCGGGCGGCGTGTACCGGGGCGCAGCACAAGGCGGTGTGACCGGTCGCGCCGATGTTCCATTCGATGCCGCCGGAGAACCAGGCGCCCGCCAGCCCGAAGTCCGCGGGCTGCAACACCGGGTTGCGGTAGAGGAGTTCGCGTCCGGTGGACTTGTGCACCAGGGAGTACACACGTCCGCCGAGGCCGGGCAGCACAGTGGCTCGCAGACGATCGTTCTCGATGACGATGGCGTCGAGGTCGGTGGGCGTGCGGTGGCGGTCGTATCCGTCGAGTCGACGCACCGGCAGCAGGGAGCGCAGCGGCGCGTAGCCGATCTGGCGCGCCATGTCCGCCGGAAGCCCTGCCCGGTCGCGCTCATGGACCTGGTGCGGGTCGGCCGGGGTGCGCAGAGCGGGCAGCGGGTTCTCCTCGCCGAGGTGGGCGGCGGGGAGGGTGATGCTGGTGCGTCGCACGGTGGTGGCCAAGGCTGCCCCTTTCTGACTGGTGGCGGTGCCGCGGGTCCGGTTGGCGGGCGAGGCCCCGCGTTTTCCCATCGAACCCGGTGAGGTCCCGGGGCCACCAGACCTTTTCGCGGACTGGGCGACACCTTGACGTAATTCCGCGGGAGCGGCCGACGGTAATTGAAGCGATCTTTACCGATCCCGCGTTTGGATGCGTGCCACATCCTTAATGCGTCGACGCGGTCAGGACGGCCGAGTCGCCCGCCACCGTGCGGCGTTCACCGAGCGACCCGGCCTGGTCCGGCGGCCGTACGCCGGCCTCGCGGCGGTGGTGCTAGGAGCGCCGCAGGCCCCGCAGAACCTTTCCTTCCGTGGACAGGTAGCCGTTCCGGTAATCGAACCGCCGGGTTCCGGAGAACATCAGGTACAGGTACTTGTAGTTCTCCGCGAACCAGTAAGCGGGCAGCAGATCACCTCGGCCCATTGGTGTCGTCGTCACGTCGGTGGCGATCGTGTAGCCGCCCGGCACCCGGAGATTGTCCCGCATGGCGGTGAAATACCGGTACGCGGTCCGCTTGTAGAAAGCGTCGTGCGTCAACCGCCACAGGTCGAAGGAGGAGTTGGGGTACTCGGGCCGCAGTTGGTTGCCCTTGTCGGTGGCCTCCAGCGTGCGGTAGTCGAGCCCCTCGGGCAGCACCGGGTACCGGTCGAGGGCGGCCGTCCACGAGCGGTAGTACGCCGCGCCGTCCCGTAGGTCGCCGCCCTTGCCCAGCAACCCCGCGTAGAAGGAGGCGAGTTCGGACTGGCTGGTGCCGGTCGGTGCGCCGGTGGCCGGATCGACCTGGCGGAACCACAGGTGGCCGGTGCTGGTGTCGGACTGGTGGCGCAGGATGGCGCGGGTCAGGGTCCGGTACCAGTCGCGCAGCCGGGTGTCGCCGAGGAGCGCGTAACCGCCCCACAGGTACTCGTAGAAGGAGTCCACCGGCGGGTTGGGGGCGGTGGAGTCGGTGTCGGTCCAGCGGCCGGTCTCCGCGTCGATCGAGGTGCCGAGCAGGTCGAGTGAACTGCGCTTGGCGATGACCGCGCGGTACGCGCGCAGGGACGCGTCGTAGTACCGCGAGTCACCGGTGAGCTTGGACAGCAGCCCGAACTCCATGCTGTTCGTGCCCGCTTCGGCGAGCGGGACGTTGGGTCCGCTGACCGCACCGGTGCGCAGGTTGACGTGGGTGTACGGGATGCCGGTGGGCGAGGAGGTGAAGGCGGGCAGCAGGTGGTCGGTGAACTCGCGGCACAGCATGAGCAGTTTGCGCCGCCCGGTGGCGAGGTAGCCCGCGAGCAGGCCGCCGACGAGGCGGATGACGGCCTCGAAGACATGGACGTCGGCGTCCTGGGCCGGATCGAAGTGCTGCTCGATCCAGTCGCAGCAGCGCGCGAGTTCACGGTCCTCGCCCATCAGGAACAGCGTGTCGAGCGCCTCGACTATCGACAGTCCGAAGGTCTTGCCTGCGGCGAAGAAGTCGTTGTGGGTCCCGCTGACCGGGCGCACTTCGTCGTAGCCCCACGCGGTCGAGGTGTAACCGTGCCAGCCGTGCAGGAACTCGGCGTGGACCTGCTGGGTGATGTGGGCGTCGCCGGGAAGTGCGGCCGGGTCACCGGTCATGGATCTGGACCTCCCGGCGGCGAGGGCGGGCAGGGGGGTGAGCGCGGTACCGGCGAGTGCGGTGGCGGCCGCGCCCAGCAGGGTGCGGCGTGACGGGCGCCATGCGGCGGGCTCTTGGGATGCGCGGGAGAGGGGTCGCATGGCCCACGGACACTACTCGTGGGACAGCGCCCGCCCAAGGGGATGCGCGCGACCGGTGCGGGTGCGTGAGCTGATTGCGGCCACTTTCCCGGTTTGGAACAACGACCCATTGACGAAAGCGGGTTGGCTGTCCATCAGCGCGACGTCGTCGCGGTGGCGATCGCCGCGCCGTATCCGTCGTCCACGGGGATGTCGGCCAGCGCCCAGCCCGCCACGGCCGCGGGCTCGGGTCCGGTGCCCACGTACATGCGCTCGGGACCGCCCGCCAGACCCTCGCCGGTGCCCTTGAGGTAGGCCTCCTTGCGGGTCCAGCAGCGGGAGAAGGCGAGGACGCGGTCTGCCGGGGCCAGTGCGGCCAGTTCGGCCTGCTCCAGCGGGTGGAGGGTACGCGCGACGTCGTCGGCCACCGAGAGCGCGGGGATCTCCTCCACGTCGGCGCCGACCGGGTTGGCGGCGACGGCGATCAGGACCAGGTCGCCGCTGTGCGAGAGCGAGAAGTGCGGTGCGCCGCCGCTGACCGCGGGACGGCCGTGCGGGCCGGCGCACAGCGGGCACGACTCGCGTACGAAGACCATCTCACCCGGTGCCGTACCCGTGTACGCGCCCAGCAGCCGCCGCAACCCGACGTGCGCGACCGCGTAGCGATCGCGGTCCTCCGCCCGGACGAACGCCTGGTGGCGCCGGCGCTCCGCCGCGTCCAGCACGTCGATTCCGTCCAGTTCGGCCTTGTAGCTGGAAACCCGCAGCAGCCACACGTGCGCCGGCTCCCGCACCCCGGGCCACTCAAGCCCACCGGTCAACGTCCCGGTACCAAGTACACGCGGCACAATCCGCGCAGGCGGCGTCGGTACGGTCATCTCTCCAGCCCTCGAACGTCCCAGCAGTACCTCCCGATCTTCCCACCACCCGACCCTCCCCAATATCCGCGTGCTCCCGGCCCGCTTCTCCCGCCAGGATGGCTCCATGACGTCGGCGCTGGTGCCTCCCTTCGTCGTCCCCACCCTCCCCGCGGGGGACGCTCTCACGCTGCGTGCCTGGTCGCTGGAGGACCTACCGCTGGTCCGCGAGGCGTCGGCCGACCCGTACATCCCGTCGATCACCACCGTGCCGAGCGTGTACTCGGCGGCGGCGGGCGTCGAGTTCGTCGAACGGCAGTGGCGGCGGGCCGCCGGCGGCGAGAGCTTCTCGTTCGTCATCGTCCGCGACCGCGGTCCTCGTCCCGTCGGTGCGGCCTCGTTCCGACCGCTCGGGGAAGGGCGGGCGTCCCTCGGCTACTGGGTCGCCGCGTCCGCGCGCGGCCAGGGAGCGGCGCTCGACGCGCTGCGGGCGATGACCACTTGGGGCCTGCGAACGCTGCGCCTGCCCCGACTCGAACTCCATGTGGAACCGTGGAACACGGCGTCACTGCGCACCGCCGAGCGCGCCGGATTCCAGCGGGAGGGGCTGCTGCCCGGTGGGCGGTGGATCGCCGGTGAGCCTCGGGACGTGGTGGTGTACGCGCGGCTACGCGGCGGCGGAGGAGCGCCGCCGCAGTAGCGCCCCCGTGACCACCGTCAGGGCCGCCAGGCCGAAGGGCCAGGCCTGTGTCGGGACGCCGCGCAGGCCTTCCGCGCCCTCGACGTAGAGGACCATGCCCGCGGCCGGGATCGAGAGCCATTCCCAGCGGCCGTCCAGGCAGACCAGTGCGACCACCAGTAGTGCGTACCAGTAGTAGCCGGGCGAGGTGACGAGCAGCGCGGTGCCGGTCACCAACAGCGCGCCGCGCCAGGGCCGTTGGGGGTCGCCGAAGCGCAGCACGTACAGCGCGGCCAGCGCGATCAGCGCGACGGCAACCGGCCCGGCCCACGCGTCCGGCAGTACCAGCCGCAGCAGCGCGAACCGGCCGACGCTGCCCGCGTCGTACCCCTCCTCATGCAGATAGCCGGGCAGGTACCCGATCACTCCGGCGCCCGAGACGACCACGTACGGCAGATACGCGAGGGCGATCACCAGTACGGCGGGGACCAGTACCCGGGCGGCCTCGGCGAGCCGGTCCCGCCAGCGCCGGCCGGGAGCCAGCACGCCGGACAGCGCACCGGGCAGTGCGAGCGCGGGCAGGAGTTTGACCGCGATGCCGGCACCAAGCAGCGCCCCACGGCGCACCCCTGGCCCGACCGCGAAGGCGAGCACCATGAACAGCACGCCGAGGGTGTCCACATGCGCGTCGTTGACCGCGCCGAAGGCCACCGCCGGGCACCACGCCCACAGTGCCGCCCGCCAGGGATCGCCGCGCCGCCGCAGCACCAGCAGCAGCGCCCCGGCCGTCGCCACGGCCAGGACCGCGCCCGCGACCTGGAAAGGCTTGTGGCGGCTGCCCGCCGGGGAGACCGCGTGCACGCCCAGGTACCAGCCCTCGGCGACCGGCGGGTAAATGGTGTGCACCGTCGGCCTGTTGATGTGGGTGCACACGCCTCCTGGCGCCGGGTGCAGGTCCCAGGCCCGGCACGCGGTGCCGGACGGGAACAGCCAGGGGTCGCGTAGCCGGGCCAGTTCCGGCGCGGCGGGCGGATAGGCGTACGGCGAGATCCCGGCAGCCTGCACCCGGCCGTCCCACGCGTACCGGTACATGTCGTCACTGGTGCGCGGCGGCGCCGACAGCGCGGCGGCGGCCAGCGCCACCCCGCCGACCAGCACGAGCGCCACCGCCGCCCGGCGCGGAACCTTCCGTACCGCCCAGACGGCCGCGGCGAACAGCGCCCAGCCCACGCCGTACCAGGCCAGCAGGTGGCCGGGGGCGCCGAGGTCGCCGCCGATGCGCACGGTGGCGGCGGTGACCGCGGTCAGGGCGGCGAGCAGGGCGGCGGTGATGACGGTGCGTACTCCCACAGGTGCCACGGTGGCAGCCGAGGCGGCGCAAGGCGATCTTCCCGGGTGCGGTGTCCGCATTCCGTAAGGAGTCACGACCCCCCGTACGCGGCTTTTCCGCTGTGGGATGGAGCCATGAGAGCGATGGGATTCCGACCGCCGCTGCCCGTCTTCCGGGGGCGGTTGCATGACGCGCGGACGGCGACGGTGATCGGCCGGGCGCTGGGCGCCGCCATGTTGACCTGCTTTGTCACCGGAGTTGTCAGCCACTACCTTCAGCAGCCGCCGAGTTGGGCGGTCAACGTGCTGCCGAGCCGTCCGGTGTGGGGGTACCGGCTCACCCAGGGGCTGCATGTGGCGAGCGGCATAGCGGCGGTTCCGCTGCTGCTGGCCAAGTTGTGGACGGTGTATCCCCGGCTGTTCGGATGGCCGCCGGTGCGGTCGGTGCTGCACGCGCTGGAGCGGTTGTCGATCGCCGTGCTGGTGGCCAGTGCGCTGCTGGAGCTGTTCACCGGGCTGTTGGACACGGTGCAGTGGTATCCGTGGCCGTTCCCGTTCCGCCAGGTGCACTTCGCGCTGGCCTGGGTGGCGGTGGGCTCGCTGCTGCTGCACATCGCGGTCAAGGCGCCGGTGATCGCGGCGAGTTGGCGCCGCGTCCGGCCGGACGGGGAGTCGGCGGACGTGGACGGTCCCGACCGGCGGTCGTTCGTCGCGGCGGTGGGCGCCGCGGTGGGCGCGGTGACGCTGACGACGGTGGGGCAGGCGTTCGGTCCGCTCAAGGACCTCGATCTGCTGGGGGCGCGCCAGCCGGACCACGGCCCGCAGGGCCTGCCGGTGAACCGCACGGCCGCCGCGGCGGGCGTCACCGCGGACCTGGTGTCCGACTGGCGGCTGCGTGTGGTGGGTCCACGCCCCTACGAGGTGACGCTCGCCGAACTGCGTTCGCTGGCGCAGCGGTCCGCCGTCCTGCCGATCGCCTGTGTGGAGGGCTGGAGCAGGAACGGGCACTGGACGGGAGTCCCCATACGGGACCTGATCGACCGCGCGGGCGCCCCACCGCACGCCCGGCTCCGGGTGGTGTCACTGGAGCGCGGCGGGAACTACGGGGTGTCGGAGATGGGCGCCTCCTACGCCCGCGATCCGCTGACGCTGCTAGCGCTCTCCCTCAACGGCCGACCGCTGTCGTACGACCACGGCTTCCCCGCCCGGATCATCGCCCCGAACCGCCCGGGTGTACTCCAGACCAAGTGGGTCACCCGGCTGGAGGTGCTGTCGTGAAGACCCGCCTGGTGATCGGCGCGTTGGGGCTGGCGGCCTTGGGCGTCGGCCTGTCCGTCCTGCTCACCGATCCCTATGTGCGCGACCCGTTGGACGTCGCCTGGTGGCTGGCGGGGGCCGTGCTGCTGCACGACGGTGTGCTGGTGCCCGTGGTGCTGGCGGTCGGGGCCGCGCTACGGGTGCCGCGCCGGGTGCGCGGTCCGCTGCGCGGCGGCCTGATCGCGGCGGGATGCGTGACCGCGGTGGCGCTGCCCGCCCTGCTGAGGCCAGGCCCGGTGGCCAACCCCTCCGTGCTTCCCCTGGACTACGGGCGCGGCCTGCTCATCGCCCTGACCGCGGTGGCCGCCGCCACGGTGCTGGCGGCGGCCCGGTCCGGGATCCGGTCACGGCGCGAAGCGACGGGCGCCGGTGACCGACCACACCTCGGCGACGCGGTCGCCGTCCAGGGCCAGCATGTCGATACCGCTCTTGGTGGTGACGTCGCCCACCGCGTCGGGGACGTCAACGGTCCAGCGCGCGGCCACAGTTCGGGTGACCGGGTCCACCGCGGGCGTGCCGTCCACGGCGTAGCGCAGTCCGGGGGCCGGGTACCGGTCCCGGAACTCGCCGATCAAGGAGGCGATGTCGGCGGGTCCGCGGAAGGCGTCGGCGGTGTCGGCGATGGCGGACGCGAAGCGGATGCGGAATCCGGGGGTGAGGATCACCTGGGCGAGCGCTAGGTCGCCGTTCCAGAGCGCCGTCCACTGGTCGAACAGGCGGATGCCGTGGGCGCGGGTGAGGTCAGTGGTCCGGGTGTGCGTGGTCATGCCGAACGCCTTTCGCAGAGGGCCCGTCGAACTCGTCGGGAACGACTCTGGCGGGCTTCGGCGACACCTCCCTGTCGGTGTTTGCGGCCGGATCGCCCATGGCTCTGGCGCTACCTGGCGATCTCGCTCAACCGGGCCTTCTGCCGGCCCAGGGTGTCCAGTTCGCAGAGGTCGACCATGCGCGGTGGAGCGATCTCGTCCAGTTGTTGCGCGTCCTGGACACGGTCGAGGCGGAAGCCGCGCACCGCGTCCCGCAGCCGGCACCACCCGATCAGGTACCACCGCTCACCGCCGAGGAATCCCAGCGGCTCGACCAGCCGCTCGGTCGTCTCGCCCCGCGCGTCCGCGTAGACCAGCCGCAGCACCCGCCGGGCGGACAGCGCCTCCCGTATCACCCGCGGCACCTCGGGCGACGGTGACGGCGGCACCAGCAGCCGCACCCGCGCGGCGAACTCCCCGGCCGCCGCCCGCTCCCGCTCCGGCATCACGGCGAGTACCTTGCGCAGCGCGTCGCGTGCGTCGTCCTCGAAGGGTGTACCGGCGAGCGTGTGCAGGCCGACGGCGAGCGCGGTGGCCTGCGCGGGGGTGATGTTCAGTGGCGGAAGGGTCCGTTCCCGGTCCAGGACGTAGCCTCCCGAGCGGCCCTGTTCCGCGTAGACGGGAACGCCGGACTGCTGAAGGGCGTTGAGGTCGCGTTCGATGGTGCGGGTGCTGACCTCGAAGCGCCCGGCGAGCCAACGGGCGCTGCGGGGGCGGGGCGAGGCGGCGCGCAGCTCCTCGACGAGCGCGTACAGCCGGTCCGTGCGGTTCACGGCGACGACCCTAGCGGGGATCCTCAGAGCTGGTCGGGCGGTGCGCAGCGACGCAGGTCCACGAAGGGGCGGCCGTCGGCCTCCCAGCGCTCCGCCGGGCTCCAGCCGGTGTCGGCCGCCGCCGCGAGCAGGGCGCGGGTGCCCAGCCGGGCCCAGGGGAAGTCGCTGCCGTGCCTGCCGCGGGCGTCCTCCACCCGTACCGTCAACCGCTCGTCGACGTCGTACGGCGCCGCCTCGACCAGCAACCGGCCTGCGGGGGCGAGGAGTTCGCGTATCCGCAGCAGCAGCGCGTGCGGATCACCGCCGATGCCGATGTTGCCGTCCGCCAGCAGCGCGGTGCCCCAACTTCCCTCCGCGGGAAGCCGGTCGAACACCGAGCGGTGCAGTACGGCTCCGCCCGCGCCCCGGGTGCGGGCCACGGCGGCCGGGCTGACGTCGACGCCGAGCGCGCCGTGCCCGTACGCCGTGAGCGCGGCGACCAGGCGGCCAGGTCCGCAGCCGATGTCGAGTACGGGGCCCTGACATCGGCGCAGCAGCGCGGTGTCCGTGGCGTCCGGCGCGGCGCACCAGCGCTCCACGTCCAGTGGCAGCAGCCAGCCGTCGGACCGGCGGAGGAACAGCGGGCCGCGCCCGGTGCGCAGGGCGCGCGCGTACGGGTCGTCCACCCACGGCCGGCGAGTCCCCTGACTCTGCGTCAACTCTGTGATGCTCATGAGACGGTCAACCCCGTGAGCAGGGCGGCGAACCGGGAGCCGGGCGCCTCGGCGGCGACGGCTGCCGCGTCCGCGGCGGTGTCGACGTCCCGTAGCAACGGCAGGTCGCGGACCCGCAGCCCGGCGTCGACCAGCCGCTGCCGCTGCACCGCGCCGGTACGACTGGTGGACATCGGTACGCCGCGCAGCAACGCGGGATCGGGACTGGCGAGCCCCAGCGCCCAGAACCCGCCGTCCGCCGCCGGTCCGAACCACGCGTCACACTCCAGCCATGCCCCCGAACCCAGCGCCGGGGCCAGGAGTTCCGGGCTGAGCTGCGGGGTGTCCATACCGACGAGCAGGGCGGGGCCCTCCATGCAGGCGCCGAAGGCGGCGGCCAGCCGCTCGTCCAGTCCGCCCGCCGCCTGCGGCAGCACTTCGAACCCCGGCGGCAGCCACGCACCGGGCGTGCCGTCCAGCACCAGCACCCGCCGACGGGCGGGCGCCCGCCGCACCGCGTCCAGGGTGTCCACCAGCGCGGCTTCGGCCAGCGCCGCCGCCTGTAGGGGGCTGAACGGCGGGGTGAGCCGGGTCTTGACCCGGCCGGGCACCGGCTCCTTGGCGATCACCAGCAGGGTCGCCGGGCCGGACGGTCCGGCGGGCGTTGGCCGTCCCGCGCTCATCGCGCCACCCCCGCCGGACGGCGCAGCACCGCCCGCATGTCCCGCACCGCGTGCCAGGTGCCCCGCCAGGTGCCGGTGACCTTGGAACGGCCCGTTCGCGGAGCGTACGGAACGTCCAGTTCCAGCACCCGCCAGCCCTCGTCGGCGGCGCGCACCACCATCTCCAGCGGATAGCCGGAGCGACGGTCGGTCAGGTCGAGGGCCAGCAGTCGCTCCCGCCGCGCCGCGCGCATGGGGCCGAGGTCGCGCAGCCGAAGCCCGGTGCGGCGGCGGATCAGCCGGGCCAGTTCGCGGTTGGCGAGGCGGGCGTGCACCGGCCAGGCGTGGCGCGCGGTCGGCCTGCGGCGGCCGAGCACGAGGTCGGCGCGGCCGTCCAGTACGGGCTGCGCGACGGACGGCAGCAGCGAGGGGTCGAGCGAGGCGTCGCAGTCGCAGAAGCACACGACCTCGGCGGTGGCGGCCCGCAGCCCCGCGTGGCAGGCGGAGCCGAAGCCGCGCTCCGGCTCGCGCACCACATGCGCGCCGAGCTTCTCGGCGATCTCGGCCGAGCCGTCGGTCGAACCGTTGTCGACCACGATCGCCCGCCAGCCGGGCGGGATCCGGTCCAGCACCCAGGGCAGCGCCGCCGCCTCGTCGAGGCAGGGCAGGACAACGTCGATCAGCGGGGCGTTTTGTGGACTGCCGTCGTCTGGCGGCGAGGGGTTCTCGGTCACCCTCCTCACCCTACGAAGACAAAAGCCGCATTCCGGATTCTGGATCCTTACGAAACACGGACGTCGCGCCCGGCGGGCGGTCTCGCCCCGACGCGCCGATGCCCCCGGTGCGAGACTCAAGACGTGACCACCGCAGCAGCTCACAACACCGCCCGCCGGATCCTCGTCGTGGACGACGATCCGACCGTCGCCGAGATCGTCGCCGGGTACCTGGACCGTGCCGGATTCGCGGTGGAACGGGCGGCCGACGGCCACACCGCCGTGGCCCGCGCCGCCGCGACACGGCCTGACCTGGTCGTGCTCGACCTGATGCTGCCCGGCATCGACGGCCTTGAGGTCTGCCGCCGGATCCGCGAGCAAGGACCGGTGCCGGTCGTCATGCTGACGGCGCGCGGTGACGAGGACGACCGGATCCTCGGCCTGGAGATCGGCGCGGACGACTACGTCACCAAGCCGTTCAGTCCCCGCGAGCTGGTGCTGCGGGTGGAGTCGGTACTGCGCCGGGTGGGCGCCCCGACGTCACCCGGCCCCTGGCTTCTCTCCGGCCCGCTGGCGCTGGATCCGGCGGCGCGCCGCGCCACCCGGGGCGGCGCCGAACTGGCCCTCACCATCCGCGAGTTCGACCTGCTCGCCTTCTTCCTGCGGCATCCGGGACGGGTCCTGGGCCGCGAGGAACTGATGCACCGCGTGTGGGGCTGGGAGTTCGGCGACCTGTCCACGGTGACGGTCCATGTGCGCCGCCTGCGCGAGAAGATCGAGGACGATCCGGCCCGGCCCAGGCTGATCAGCACCGTGTGGGGGGTCGGGTACCGGTTCGATCCGCCGGACGGTACGTCATCCGGCGGGGAGGCCTCGGGTGAGGGCGGGCCGTCCGGCGATGGCACGGATGGAGCGGTAGCCGATGCATGACCTGCTGGTGATCGCCGCGTACGCCGCGGCAGGCGCCGCCCTCGCGGGCCTGCTGGGCGCGTTCGCCCTACGGCTGCTGCGCAACCGCTCGGTCGCACTGGCGGTGGCCGTCGTGCCCACCGTCTCGGTGGCCGCGATGCTGGCCGGGACGTTGTCGGTGGCGTGGGCGATGTTCCTGTCCTCGCACGACCTGCGGGTCATCATCCTGGTCTGCGCGATGGCGGCCGTGGTCTCCCTCACCGTGGCACTGCTGCTCGGACGGCGGGTCGTGGCGGGCAGCCGGGCACTGGCCTCGGCCACCCGGGCGCTGGGCGACGGCGCCGGACTGACGCCGTTCACCGCCCCGGACGGCGCGCCGACCGCCGAACTCGCCGAGCTGGGCCGGGAACTGGCCGCCACCAGCGCCAAACTCGCGGCCTCCCGGCAGCGCGAACGCGCGTTGGAGGCCTCCCGGCGCGAACTGGTGGCCTGGATCTCCCACGATCTGCGCACCCCACTGGCCGGGTTGCGCGCCATGGCCGAGGCCCTGGAGGACGGCATCGCCGACGACCCCGCGCGGTACCACGCGCAGATCCGCACCGAGGTGGAACGGCTGAGCGCGATGGTGGGCGACCTGTTCGAACTCTCCCGCATCCAGGCGGGCGCACTGCCCCTGTCACCGGCCCGGATCTCCGTGTACGACCTGGTGGGCGACGCCATCGCGGGCGCGGACGCGCTGGCGCGCGAGCACGGCGTACGGCTGATCGGGCACGGCGTCGAACCGGTGCCGGTGGAGGTCGACGGCCGCGAGATGACCCGTGTGCTGGCGAACCTGCTGGTCAACGCGATCCATCGAACCCCGGCAGACGGCACGGTCGCGGTGGCCGCGCACCGGGAGGCCAACTCCGTGGTGCTCTCGGTCACTGACGGCTGCGGCGGCATCCCGCCCGAGGACCTGCCACGGGTCTTCGACACCGGCTGGCGTGGCACCGGTGCCAGAACTCCTCCGGCGGGGGCCGGACTTGGCCTCGCCATCGTCCGCGGCATCGTGGAGGCCCACCACGGCTACGCCGCCGTCCGCAACGTACCCGGCGGCTGCCGATTCGACGTCGTGCTACCGGCGGCACCGAACTGACGGCACTGGTCCGGCAGCTCACGACCGAGCGCGCGGCGCGGCCTCGCCGCGGCCGTACCGGCGGGGCCGAGGCTCGCCGGAAGCGCCCTAGCCGCGCCCGCCGCGCAGCGGCGCCTTCGCGAACTCCGCCATACCCGCGCCGAATCCGACGGTCGCCGTCCAGCCGAGTTCCTCCTGGATCCGCCGTGACGAGGCGGTGATGTGCCGGACGTCGCCCAGCCGGTACTCACCGGTGACCACGGGCGCCGGGCCGCCGTACTCGGTTGCCAGCGCGGTGGCCATCTCCCCCACGGTGTGCGGTGTGCCGCTGCCGACGTTGTACGGCCGCAGCATGCCGGACACCGCCTGCGACCCCAACGCGGCGACGTTCGCCGCGGCGACGTCCCGTACGTGGACGAAGTCCCGCCGCTGACCGCCGTCTTCGAAGACCCTCGGGCTCTCCCCCCTCTCCAGTGCGGAACGGAACAGTGCGGCCACCCCCGCATAGGGCGTGTCGCGTGGCATCCCCGGTCCGTACACGTTGTGGTACCGCAGCGACACCGCCGTGCCGTCGACCGCCCGGGCCCACGCCGCCGCCAGATGCTCCTGGGCCAGCTTCGTGGTGGCGTAGACATTGCGCGGATCGACCGGGGCGTCCTCGTCCACCAGCCCGGACCGCAACGGCTCACCGCAGTGCGGGCAGCGCGGCTCGAAGCGACCGGCGTCCAGGTCGGACACCCTGCGCGGGCCGGGACGGACCATGCCGTGCCGTGCGCAGTCGTACCTCCCCTCGCCGTACACCACCATCGAACCCGCGAGCACCAACCGACGTACCGTGCCCCGGGCCATGGCCGCCAGCAGAACCGCCGTACCCAGGTCGTTGCAGCTCACATAGTCGGGCGCGTCACCGAAGTCCTTGCCGAGTCCGACCATCGCGGCCTGGTGGCACACGGCGTCGACTCCGCGCAGCGCCTCCTCAACGGCGGCCGGGTCACGCACATCGGCGCGTACGAAGTCGACCTCGGGCGCGACGTCCGGCGGCACGGTGTGCGCGGCGGGCAGCAGCGCGTCGAGTACGCGCACTCCGTGCCCGGCTTCGGTGAGTGCGGTGGCGATGTGCGAGCCGATGAAACCCGCGCCTCCGGTGACGAGTACCAGCATGGACCGACCGTACGGGCCGTCCGGCGCCGCTGGTGGCGGCGCGGCCGGTACGTCAGCGATTCGTAAGATCGCTGCTCTCCCCGCGTCACCCCGCCTTGGCGCTTGCCGAGCGGCCTTCGGCCGCCGTCATATGGTCAGCTCCAGGGTAGGCGTGGGCCGCGCCACGAACCCCAAGGCCTGTGCGTACAGGGAGAGTTCGGCCTCCAGACAGCGGGCGATGGTCTCCTGGCGGCGGAAACCATGGCCCTCGCCCTCGAAGGTGAGGTACGCGTGCGGGACGCCGCGTCCGGCGAGGGCCGCCAGGAACCGCTCGCACTGCGCTGGCGGGCAGATGACGTCGTCCAGCCCCTGCAGCAGCAGGAAGGGCACGCGGATCCGGTCGGCGTGGCTGACCGGGGAGCGATCCCGGTACCGCTCGGGGACCTTGGCGATCGGGCCGACCAGCGTTTCCAGGTACTGGGACTCGAAGTCATGGGTCTCACCGCCCTCCGACCAGCCGGTCAGGTCGAGTACCGGGTAGCTGATCGCGCCGCAGGCGAAGGTGGAGCCGGAGGCGAGTGCGGCGGCGGCGGTCCACCCACCCGCGCTTCCCCCGCGGATCGCCAACCGCGCCGGGTCGGCCACGCCCTCCGCGACCAGCACCTCCGCCACCGCCACGCAGTCCTCGACGTCCACCACGCCCCACTGCTCGCGCAACCGGTTGCGGTAGGCACGTCCGTACCCGGTCGATCCGCCGTAGTTGACCTCCGCGATACCGATGCCCCGGGAGGTGAAGTAGGCGATCTCCAGGTCGAGTACGAGCGGTGCCCGGCTGGTGGGACCGCCGTGCGCCCAGATCACATAGGGCGGAAGTTCGCCGTCGGGTGCGGTGAACCCGGGATTGTTCGGTGGGTAGAGCTGGGCGTGGATCTCCCGGCCGTCAGGACCGGTGAAGGTGCGCTCGACGGGGACGGGCAAGTGGTCCGGGTCCACGGCGTCGCTGTGGTGGGCGGCGACCGCGCGGGGGCGGCCGGTGCGGATGTCGACCTCCACGATCTCGTGATCGGTGGTGGCGGTGGCGGCGATCCCGACGACCCGCGTTCCCGACGCGGTGAGCGTGGCGTCCCACTCGCTCCACTTCCCGGGGACATCGGTGAGTTCTCCCGTGGCGGCGTCCAGGATGCCGAGGCGGTGCGCTCCTCGGCCATGGAGGACGGCGACCAGACCGTCGTCCAGCGGGGCGAACCAGCTCAGTCCGATGCGCCACAGCGGTCCCGCGAACTCCTCTTGGCGGGGGCAGAGGTTGACCGCCTCGCCGGTGGCCGGGTCGACCCGGTGGATGTTCCACCAGCCGGTGCGGTCCGTCGCGGCCAGCAGCGTGCTGTCCCGCGCCCAGTCGATCTGTGCGATCGACTCGTCGGGGCCGCCGATGAGGGCGCGCGCCCCGGAGAGTCCGTCATCGGTCACATCGGCGATCCACACCTGCGTGCCGTCCCAGGGCATCCGCGGATGGTCCCAGGCGATCCAGGCGGCATGCGCTCCGTCCGGCGACAGCCGCGGTCCGGTCACGAACCGGTTGGTGTCCTCGGTGAGTTCGCGCACCCGCGTACGGTCCTCGGCCGCCGACCCGTCCAACGGCACCGCGGCCAGGACGCGTCGCACGTCGGTGGGGCGCTGACCGGTGAACTCCTCCAGCACGCACCAGACTTCACCACGGTCGGGGTGTATCTGGAGGTCCACCCAACGCAGTCCGTCCCCGACCGATGAGACCGGCGTGAGAGGACGCGGCCGACTCCCCCGCACATCGGGCTCATAGGCGAACATCCGCTGGTCGGCGAAGTGCACGAAGACGATCAGCGGTCCCCGCCCGGCTGCACGGCCCGTTGCGGCCCACGGGAGGCCGCCGTACTCGATGACACGGCTGCGGACGTTCCAGGGCGGTGGCAGTACGGACTCCTCGGTGCCGTCCGCGTGTCGGCGCATCAGGGCGCGCCGCCCGCCCTCCGCGGGACGGGGGGCGGTCCACCACAGTTCGTCGCCGACGATGCGGGCGAACTCGGGTCGGCCGTCGCGGGACGCTGCCGTCGCCGCGTCGATGGGTGATTCCCAGGTGCCGTACGGGGCGGTGAGGGCGGTCATGCCGGTCATCTCCTAGCGGCTCAGGAAGCGGTCGAGGACTCGGACGCCGAAGTGCAGGGCCTCCACGGGCACCCGCTCGTCAACGCCGTGGAACAGCGCCCCGTAGTCGAAGCCGACTGGCAGCTTCAGCGGCGAGAAGCCGTAGCCGATGACGCCGAGCCGGGAGAACTGCTTGGCGTCCGTACCGCCCGACATGCAGTAGGGCACCACATGCGCACCCGGGTCGAAGTGCAGCAGTGCCTCCCGCATCGCCGCGAAGGTCGGCGAGTCCACCGGCGCCTCCAGTGGCACCTGCCGGTGGTAGAACTCCCAGTCCACCGCGTCACCGGTGAGCTGGTCCAGGGTGCGGATGAACTCCTCTTCGCCGCCCGGCAGCGTTCTGCCGTCCGCATGGGCCGTCGCACTGCCCGGGATCACATTGACCTTGTAACCGGCCGACAGCATGGTCGGGTTGGCGCTGTTGCGCAGTGTCGTGTCCACCAGATCCGATGCCGGGCCGAGTTGGGACAGCAGCCCGGCCACAGCGCGCGGGAGTTCGTCGGGGGATGTGGCGTCAAGGTTGGCTTCGAGGCCGTGCAGGGCGGCGAGTTCGGTGAGTGCGGCCCGTACGGTGGTGGTGAGCCGCAGCGGCCACTGGTGGTCGGCGATGCGGGTGACGGCGGCGGACAGTGCGCTGACGGCGTTGTCGGGGTTGGCCTTGGAGCCGTGCCCGGCCGTGCCGTTCGCGGTGAGTTTGACCCATGCGGTGCCGCGCTCCCCGGCGGCGACCGGGTAGATACGCCGGCCTTCGGCGCCGTGGAAGGTGAACGCCCCGCATTCGCTGATGCCTTCGGTGCAGCCCTCGAACAGGTCAGCGTGCTGCCGGGTGAGGAAGCCCGCCCCGTACTCCGCGCTGTCCTCCTCGTCGGCGGTGAAGGCGAGCACGATGTCCCGCCGCGGCCTGCGCCCTTGGCGTGCCCAGGCCCGGACCGTCGCCAGCACCATCGCGTCCGCGTTCTTCATGTCGATGGCGCCACGGCCCCACAGGACACCGTCCCGTACCTCGCCGGAGAACGGGTGCACGGTCCAGTCGGCGGGCTCCGCGGGCACCACGTCCAGATGGCCGTGGACCAGCAGGGCGTCGGCAGAGGGGTCGGTTCCCTCGATGCGGGCCACCACGTTGGCCCGGCCGGGCGCGGATTCCAGGACCTGGGGTTCGAGCCCCGCGTCGGCCAGTTTCTCGGCGACGTATTCGGCCGCGGGGCGTTCGACGCAGTCGCCGCCACCGCGGTTGGAGGTGTCGATCCGGATCAGGTCCGAGGTGAAGCGGACCACTTCGTCGAAGGCGACTGTGTCGTCCTGAACCGTCCGCGTCACGCTCGCGAGCGTTGTCTCAGCCATATTGCTCCTCCACCGCCGCCGAGACGAGTGTGGTCACGGCCTTGAAGCATCTGATGCCTTCGTACATGGTCGTCGCGGCGTACCGAACGCGGCGTTCGCCACACCGCTCGACCGAGGGCACGACGCAGGCGGCTCCGACGAGGTGCGCGGCGTCGAACTCCACTTCCACGCTGAACGGACCGCCCCGCGCCGGTTCCTGGCGTACGGCCAGCGCCGCCGCCTGCTTGGCCGCGGCTCTGATGTCCTCCGCGGTGCGCGCCGGCGGTCGGCACACGGCGGCGTACCGCGACACGTAGTCCTTCACTCCGACGGTGTAGGCGTCGGGTGCGTAGGTGTGAGCGTCGAGGGCGGTGCGGTCGTCGCCGGTGACCAGGACGACGGGGACTCCGTACTCGGCGGCGACCAGCGCGTTGAGCCGTCCCTCGCTGGCCCGCTCACCGTTGACCCACACGCCGGTGATGGAGTTGGCGAGGTAGGTGTGGGCCAGGACGCCTTCGGTGCCCGCTCCGGTGTGGTACCCGACGAACGCGATGCCGTCGGGTCTGCGGTGGTCTTCGTACTGCACGCCCTCGACCATCGAGAGGTCCTTGTGACGCCCCGTGAGCATCTCGGCTCGCTCGTCGAGTTGTTCCAACAGGAGGTTGCGCATGGTCCAGTGGGCCTCGTTGACCACGACCTCGTCGGCGCCGCCGTCGTAGAAACCGGCGATCGCCGCGTTCACGTCGGAGGTGAACATGCCGCGGCACCGCTGCCATTGCTCGGTGCCCGGAAGCACGTCGGCGGGCCATGTGACGCCGGTGGCGCCCTCCATGTCCGCGCTGATCAGAATTCTCATGGCTCGGACGGTACGCGTCGGTCGACGGCGGCCGCCAGGCCTGTGGATAACTCTAGAGGTCTAGACCTCTAGAGTTATCCACAGGCCTGGCGGCCATGCTTCAGCCACCGGAGACTCGGCGGCATGACATCACTCTCAGCGACCCACCACCAGCCACTGCGCGGGAAGGTCCATGCGCGAGCCGTCCGGGCGGTGCTCCGTCATCACCAACTCGATCCGACCCCGCGCGAGCACCGAAAGCCCAGCGCCGCAGAGCAGTTCGGGCACGGATGCGTCATCCACCTCACCCGGCGTCAACCCATGCGCGAAGACACTGGCCAGCTTCGGCGGCGGCCCACCGTCTCCCTCGGCGGCCTCCCGCAGCACCGACTTCGCCTCCGACAGCAGCTCCACGACGAAGGCCCGCCCACGCCCACCGACCAGTGTGCCCACGGCCTGTGCGACCGCCGGGCGCGCCGCCCCCTCGCACTGATGGATCACCCCACGCATATAGACGTGTGCGTCGCCCAACTCCGTGTGCAGCCGCTGCATGGCCGCCGCGTCGGACGCGTCCAACCGCCTGAACTCCGCGAGGCCGTCCGGATCGCACTGCCTCGCGTACTCGACGGCCGCCGCCGAGAAGTCCACGCCGACCGCGCGCCCGAAGCGCTTCGCGAGGTAGCGGGTCTGAGTACCGCTGCCGCAGCCGAGGTCCACCATGGGCAGCGTCCCCGCGCCAAGGTACGGAGCGAACAGTTCCATGTGCGGCTCGGCGCTCAGCGCGGCGTCGCAGTCCCAGATCGCCGCTCCCGGAGCGACCGGGGTGTCCTTCCAGTACCCCTCCCACGCCTCGGCATAGCGGCTGGATACACCCATATGAACTCCCGACACCCAACGAAAAACCGTCAAGATCCTTGCTATCGGCCCGAGCGACACCACGGCAAGGAGCGCGTTCCGACGTTCCGCATGCATGCGTCCTGTGCGCCTGGCGCGCGGCAGGCTACGCGCGCCTCCCGCAGGGCAGCGGCTGTTCGAACCACACGGTCTTGCCGTGCGCCCTGCGGCTGGTGCCCCACTTCCGGGAGAGCCGGTCCACAAGACGCAGGCCCCGGCCGTACTCGTCGTCGGGACCGGTGCCGAGCAGCACGGGCACCGCCTGGTCGTCGTCGCTCACTTCGCACAGCAGCGCGTCGGCCCTCACCAGCCTCAGTTCAACGCTCTGTGTGCGGGCGTGCCGTACGGCGTTGGTGACGACCTCGCCGACCAGAAACTCCGCGGTTTCGCAGGCCTGTTCCAGGTCCCAGCGGCGCAGCGTTTCACGAGTCAGTTGGCGAGCCCGCGCCACTTCGCCGGCCCGTGGGGCCAGGGTCCAGGTCGCCACGTCCGAGCGCGGGATGCCGTTGAGCCGGGCCATCAACAAGGCCACATCGTCCTTGCGGCCGCCGACGGGATTGAGCGCACGGATGATCGCGTCACACGCGTCGGTCATCGAGGCCGCCGGATGCGCCGCGGTCTCGCACAAGGCGGCCAGCCCGGTGCCGATGTCCTGGCCACGCACCTCGACCAGGCCGTCGGTGCACAACAGCAACCGGTCACCGGGTGCCACGGGTACCCGAACGGTCTCGAACGGCACGCCGCCGACTCCTATCGGCGCGCCGGTCGGCAGTTGCAGCAGTTCACTTCGGCCGTCCTCGGCCCTGACCAGAACAGGTGGAATATGACCAGCGTTGGCAATCAGCAGATCCGACTCGACCGGGTCGTACACCGCGTACAGACAGGTAGCCAGGTAGTGCTCGCCAAGGCGCTGCGCCAGGTCGTCCAGATGGCGAAGCAGTTGCGCCGGTGGCATGTCAAGGGCCGCCATCGTCTGCACGGCGGTCCTCAACTGTCCCATCATGGCAGCCGAGTTGAGGCCGTGCCCCATGACATCCCCCACCACCAGCGCCATCCGGGAACCGGGCAGGCGGATGGTGTCGAACCAGTCGCCGCCGATCCGCCCGAGCCGGGTACCCGGCAGGTAGCGGGTGGCGACGTCGCAGCCCGGCATCCGCGGACTGATCCTCGGCAGCATCCGGTCCTGGAGCGTTTCGGCGACGCTCTCCTGGTGGGTGTACATACGGGCGTTGTCGAGGACCAGCCCCGCACGGGCGGCCATTTCGGCGCCGGTAGCACGGTCCATGTCGTTGAACGCCGAGCGGTCACCGCGCCGCAGCAGCACCATGAAGCCCAGCACCACATGGCGCGCCTTGAGCGGGACGATGAGGATCGACCGTCCATTGATCAGCGGGCGCAGATCGCGCTTCTCGAACTGGGCGGCGATCCTGTCGCCCAACTCATCGCTGATCAGCGGGATGAGTACGGGTTCACCGGTGACCATGCACTGGAAGAACGGAGTGTGCTCGGGAAACGCCATGGCCTCGCCGACCGGGACGGTGTCGTCCCAGCGGCCCGGTTCGTCGTTGTGCTCGACCCACACCCGGTGCCAGATGGTGGTGACGTCCGGCGGCCCGTCGGGGAAGCCCTCGCCCGCGAGCACCTCAGCCCGCAGGTGCGTTCCGGCGAAGTCGGCGAAGCGCGGCACGGCCGCGCTGGTCACCTCGCGGATGGTGCGCTCCAGGTCGAGGGAGGAGCCGATCCGCCCGGAGACCTCGTTGAGGAACTCCAACCGCTCCCGAACAGCGGCGTGTTCGAGGTCCAGGGCATCATCCCGCGATGTCACCGCGGCGGGCACGTCCGGGGTCGCGGCAGGCACCTCATGGCGCTGACGGAGCTTGGCCCGCCGCTCCAGGTATCTGGGCACACCCCAGTCGGGGGTGACGGGCACCCGCTCGTACTGGCTGATCTCCATTACCGGGTAGCCGAGTTCGAGGACCTGGGAAACGATACGGCTGCTGCCCGCGGGTCCCATGTTGGGCAGGATGTCGGGCAACCGCTCGCCCAGCAGGTCCGCGCCGGGGAACTCGGTGTGCAGGGCGAAGCCAGGAGACACGCGTTCCAGCGGCCTGGCGCGTCCGCCGTCCGCGCACTCGTCGACGCCCAGCCGGGCCGCGTCGGCCATCAGCACCAGCAACCGCTCCGGGCCCGGACCCGCCAGTGGATACGCCCACCAGAGCACATCGACGGGGCCGCCCTGGGCATCGGACAGGTGCGCCCGCCCGGCGGTCGGATAGGAGGTCATATCGGAGAGCGAGACGTCCAGTTCCGGCCCGGCCCGGTCGCCGTCCTCCTCCTGAGCGGTCAACGCGCCGGTGACTGGCAGCAGGTCGACACCCGGGCGGCCCACCGCCTCGTCTCGTGCCGTGCCCAGCAGTCGACGCGCGCCACTGCTCCAGTGCGAGACCAGGCCGTCGCCGTCCATGACGACCACGGCCAGCGGGATCCGTCCGGGAGGTGTGCTGGTCGGCTCGGGCGGCATGGGGTGGTCCATCGTCCGCGGGACTCCTTCCCTGTGGGGTCGCGGCCCACGGCCGTCCCCCGCCGCGGTGCAAGATCTGCGACGCCGGTACCACCGTACGGCCCGGTGCGAAGCCGGTGGGCGCAAAGCGAGAATCCGGCGCACGCCAGCACGAGTCACCCGCTACCACGGTCTGAGCGACGTGCGTGTTAGCGTCCCGTTCTTGGTACGGCATCTGGGGAAAGACCGGGAGCAAACACCCATGAGCACGCTCGAACCGGCCCCTCGCGCCGCGCTTCTGCCACGTCTGCCCGCGGCGTCGTGGCTGAGGCATCCCGTTGTCGCGGCGGTGCTGCTGGCAGGTGCGCTCCATGTGGTGTGGGCGCTGTTCCTGGCTGCCGAGGGCGGTGACCTGGCCGCGCAGTACGCATGGACCGAGTTCGCACAGCACAACCCCGACTCCGCGTACAACCTGTCGTGGTACGGCGGTATGCATCCCGTCTCGTACAGCGTGCTGACGCCCTACCTGATGGCGTTCGCGGGGGTCCGCACGACGGCGATAATCGTGGGCACCCTCTCCGCCGCCGTCTTCGCCCAGTTGCTGATCCGCTCGGGGGTTCGGCAACCCATGACACCGGCTCTGTGGGGCGCCTTCTCGCTGTGGTGCGACACGGTGTCGGGACGGGTGACGTTCGCCGTCGGGGTGCTGTTCGGCCTGGCGGCCGTCTGGGCCGCGTACGAGACCTGGGGCAACCGGTTCGTGCGTGGTGGAACGGCGGCGGCGCTGGGTGCGCTGGCCACGCTCTCCAGTCCGGTGGCGGGGCTGTTCGTGGAAGTGGTGGCGGCGGCGCTGATCCTCACCGGGCGACGCAAGGCCGGCTGTGCCATGGCGGCCGGGCCGGTGCTGGTGGTCGCCACGACGACGCTGCTGTTCCCCTTCTACGGGGTGCAGCCGTTCTCGTGGGGCGGTGCGCTGCTGCCGGTGCTGGTCGCGGCGCCGCTGGCGGTGTGCGCTCCGAAGTCCTGGCGGCCGGTGCGGATCGGCGCCGCGGTCTACGTGCTGGGAGTCGTGCTGACCTTGGCGGTCCCGTCGCCGGTGGGCAGCAATGTGGTGCGTCTGGCGCTGCTGTTCGGCGGCCCGCTGCTGCTGGCCGCCATCGCGGCCAGTAGGCAGGTGGACGCCAGGAAGACGGTCGTGCTGGGGCTCGCCTTCGCCGTCGCGTTGGTCTGGCAGATCTTCAAGCCCGTGCAGGACCTGCTCTCCACCGCGCCCGCCGCGGGTTGGTCGGCCTACTCGCGGCCGCTGCTCACCGAGTTGGACCGGCTGGGCGCGGATCGTGGACGGGTGGAGGCGGTCGCCGCGCAGACGCACTGGGAGTCGGCGGGCCTGGCGCCGTACGTCAACCTGGCGCGCGGCTGGAACCGGCAGGTTGACGTCGAGCGGAACCCGCTGTTCTACCACGGCACGCTGACGCCCGAGGCCTACCACGAGTGGCTGCGGCGCTGGGGAGTGAGCCTGGTGGTGCTGCCCAACGCCGAGCCGGACGGAGCCTCGCTCGCGGAGGCGCGCATCGTCGCCGCCGGGCAGCCGTGGCTGCGGCCGGTCTGGAACGACGCGCACTGGCGGGTGTTCCGCGTCACCGACGCGTTGCCATTGGCCGACGTTCCCGCACAGGTGGTGCGGGCGGCGGAGGGCGAGATGTCGGTGCGGGTTCCCAAGCCGGGGGCGGTTCTGGTGCGGGTGACCTGGTCGCCGTGGCTCGGGGTGCTGGGAGGCGGAAACGCCTGTCTGGAGCAGGACGGCGAGTGGACGCGGTTGCGGGCGGCCGAGCCGGGAGTCTTCCGGATCGGCGCTCGCTACCAACTGCCGCGCGGCACACCGTGCCGAACGACGGCGGGGCGCTGAGCGCGGTCGGGCGACCGCGCTCAGCGCCCCGGCAATCCGCGTCAGTCCTCGTGGCCCAGTTGCAGGTCGCGTTCGGTGCGTCCACCGCCCGCGACCTGTAGGACGGTGGCCACCGGCGGGTAGCCCGCCGCGATCACGGTGTACGAACCCGCCGCCAGGTCAACGAAGCGGAAGACGCCGTCGCCGCCAGTGGTGACCGAGTCGACGACGTTGCCCGCCGCGTCCAGCAGGGTCACCCGGGCGTCCTCCACCGGCCGTCCGTCCGGCGACCGGACGGTACCTCGCAGCACTGCGCCACCCGCCAGCTCCACGTCCTGCCTGGTCTCGCGGGCGGCCTGCACGGAGACCGGCAGCGCTGCGGGGCGGAACGCGGGGGCGCTGGCGGCCAGCGTGTACTCGCCCGCGATGAGTTCGGTGAGCACGTAAGAGCCCTCGCGGCTGGTGCGGGTGCTGGCCACCACCTCGCCGCGCACATCGGTCAGGGTCACGATGGCGTCCGGTACCGGCGTGCCGTCGGCGGTCAGGACCGCGCCCGCCAGCCGTCCGGCGCCACCGAGCACCACGTCGAGGTCCACCGGACGTTCCCCGACCGTGACGGTGACCGCCTGCGGCTGGTGGCCGCCCGCGGACGCGATGAGCACATAGCTGCCGTTGCCCGGTGTGCTGAGCGCATACCGCCCGTCGTCACCGGTGGCGCCGCGCCCGATCTGCCGACCGGAGGCGTCGATGAGGGTCAGGGCCGCGCGGGCCACCGTGGTGCCGTCGGAGTGCTGGACCGTACCGCACACGGGGACGCCCGCGCCGGGAGCGGACCGTGCCTCGGGGATGAGCGACTGCGCACCGGTCGCCGGACCGTTCTGGGTCACCGGGAGTTTCTCCTTGAGCAGAAAGGCGAGCAGGAAGCCGAAGACGAGCACCGGCACCAGGTACAGGTAGATCCGCGGCATGGCCTCCGCGTACGCCCGCACATAGCCGTCGCGCAGCGGCGCGGGCAACGCGTGCACCAGCTGCGGGGTGATCGAGTCGGGGTTTGGCAGCCGCGCCGAGTGCGGCAGTCGCACGGCGAGACGGGCGGTGAGCCGGTGGGCGAACAGCGTGCCGAACACCGCCGCGCCCAGTGAACCGCCGATCTGCCGGAAGTAGTTGTTGGCCGAGGTCGCGGTGCCCAGGTCAGTGGGGCGGACGGTGTTCTGCACGGCCAGGACCAGCACCGGCAGGCACAGTCCGATGCCCACGCCGAGCAGGGCCAGCCAACCGCTGTAGACGGTGCGCGGGGTGCTGCCGTCAAGCCGGGACAGCAGCCAGGTGCCGACCGACGCGCACGCACAGCCGAGGATCGGGTAGGCCTTGTAGTGATCGGTGCGGCTGATGAGTTGGCCGGAGACGATGGAGGCGACCACCACGCCGCCGGTCATGGGCAGCGTCAGCAGCCCGGACCGGGTGGCGGAGGCCCCGTCCACCATCTGCAGGAACGTCGGCAGATAGGTTGCCGCGCCGAACAGCGCGACCCCGACGGCGGCGCCGACGAGCCCGCTGACGATGAACACCCGGTCCCGGAAAAGCCGCAGCGGAATGATCGGGTCGACCGCGAACCGCTCGACGACAAGGAAGCCGACGCCGGCGACGAGCGCACCCGCGCCGAGGCCGACGATCACATCCGATCGCCACGCGTACCGGGTACCGCCCCAACTGGTCAGCAGCACAAGGCAGACGGAGAGGACGACGATCAGCAGGGCGCCGAGCACGTCCAGTCGCGGGCGGGCGGTGGGCCTGGGCAGTCTCAGCACCAGGGTGATCACCACGAGGGTGATCAGCCCGAAGGGCACGTTGACGTAGAAGCACCAGCGCCACGAGGCGTGGTCGGTGAGGAAACCGCCGAGCAGCGGTCCCGCCACCGAGGCCAGCCCGAACGCCGCACCGATCAGGCCCATGTAGCGGCCGCGTCGCCGGGGCGGCACGATGTCGGCGATGATCGCCTGGACGCCGATCATGAGACCGCCGCCACCGATTCCCTGGAGGCCACGGAAGACGATGAGTTCGTCCATCGAGTGCGACCAGCCCGCCAGGGCCGAGCCCATGACGAACGTGGCGATCGCGAACTGGAAGACAGGTTTGCGGCCGAAGAGGTCGCCGAGCTTGCCGTAGATCGGCAGGCCCACGGTGGAGGCCAGCAGATAGGCGGTCACCACCCACGACATATGGCCCAGCCCGTGCAACTCCCCCACGATCTTGGGGAGTGCGGTCGCCACGATGGTCTGGTCCAAGGCGGCGAGCAGCAGGGTGAGCATCAGCCCGAGGAAGACCATCCGCACCCGGCGCGCGCTCGGTTGCACCGTGGCGGGCGGCCCCTCGGCGCCCTCGTAAGACTCCTCGGCACCCTCGTACGGCTCCTGCACGCCCTCGCAGGACGCGGGCGCCTGGCGGGCAGGCTCGGCCTCGTACGGCTGCTGCGGAGGCGGAGTGCCCTGATGCGGTACGCGGGTCGCCGCGCCCGGGGCGGCCGTCGCCCAGTCCGGCGCCTTCGGTCGCTTCGCGCCCTGACCCGGCCCGGCGCTGTCGGTCCTCTCGGCCTGTCCGGCCAGTGCGGTCCCGCCCACTGCTGCTCCCCTCGTCACGCTGGGGGCCATTTCTCGCATTACGCGACAGGAACGAGCAAGCGCGACGTTTCTCCTCAGGGGGCAGGGGGAGGGCGGTCAACTACCGCCGCGAAAAACGCACTTGGCACCCCATCAGGGAATTTCGCACTAAGCGGCGCGCGCTAGGCGCGCGCCTCCCTTGCCAAGAAATCCACTCGATTCGGTGAATACGGCCGGTGCCGGTTTTCGCCGCCGTTCCGCAGTTGGTTACTTCTCGACGTGTGCCGCGAGATTGGCGAGGACCTGGTCGTGGATGCGGTTGAGCCCCTTGGGGGCGAAGGTCCGCTCGAAGAAGCCGCCGATGCCGGTCGCACCGCTCCAGGTGGTGGAAACGACCACCTTGGCCTTGCCCTCCCCGGCCGGGGTCACGGTCCAGGTGGTGACCATGGTGGAGTTGCGGTCCTTCTCCACGAGCTGCCCGGGCGACGGCTCGGTCACCTCGAGCAGGCAGTCCCGCACCCGCTTGGAGGTGGCCTGCAGCTTCCAGTGCACCAGGGTGCCCGCACCGGCGCCACCCTCGCGCACCTCGTACTCGCTGTACTGCTCGGGCAGCAGTTCCTTGCGGGCATGGGCGTAGTCCGCGAGGGTGCCGAACGCCGCTTCGGGCGTGGCGGCGACGATCCGCTCGGTGGTGGCCTCTACCTGTGCCATCTGTTCGTCCTCCGGTTCGTGTTCCGGGGGCACCGCCTCCGGAATCGACTCACTTGCTCGGTCAGGGCAGAAGCCAACCACCGTGGGGCCGCCGAACCGAAATCGGGGCCTCATCCGGCCCACACCGGTTAACGCGTGGCCCTGGATCCGACTCGCGCCAAATTCGCTCGCGTGTTCTATTCTGGTTTTCGGGGGGCCGGCGACGCGAGGAGGCAGCAGCATGCGCTGGGACAACCTGGGCCTCAACGGGAGCACGCCCGCACTGTTCGGCACCGAGGTCGTTTCGCGGACGTTCGACACCCCGGAGTTCCGTGGGATCACCTTCCACGAGGTACGGGCCCGCACGATCATCAACCGGGTGCCGGGGGCGTCCCGGATGCCGTTCGAGTGGACGGTCAACCCCTACCGCGGGTGCAGCCACGCCTGCGGGCACTGAAACAGACCACCACTGTTTGACCGGCGGTCCGATCGGCGCCCAGCAATGGGACGGGCCGCCCTGGTGGTAGCACACCAAAGACGGCCCTGACCGACCACCTTGATGCAACCAAGGAGTCGGCTGTGCCGATTACAGCGTTTCTTGCACCCTCGCGTCCATCCCGCACCTCCGCCTCTCCGCGCCGCTTCTTCGCCCGTCTCGCCAACGCGGCCCGCGAGTTCACCCACCGCCCCGCTCCGTCGAAGCCGGCGGCCGTCGCCGCTCCGGAGCCGACTGACCTGTTCACGGCCGACGAGCTGCCGCCGGTCGAGGACATCGAGGCCGCTGCCGAGGCCTACGCCGAGGCCGGCGGCCAGGCCAGGGCCGCGGATCGAGCCAAGCGCAAGTCAAAGAAACTTCTCGACCGTCTGGCGAGCGGCCGGTACGGGGCTTGGAGGATCGAGCGCGTCGAGTCGAGTCGGCAGGTCGCGGATCTGGAGAAGATCGCGCAGATCTTCCGTGACCACGACCTTGGGCCCGTCCCGATGCGGTCTGTGGCTCCGAGCCTCAAGGTCACCCGCGCCGCCGAGCGCGAGCTGCTGCCCACGGCTGCCGAGTTGCTCGCCGAGGTGACGGCATGACCGCCATCACCGAAGCCACCATGCGCCGCTTCTGGGCGAAGGTCGCCATCGACCCGGCCGGCCACCTCCTGTGGACCGCGAACAAGAGCCGTGGCGGTTATGGCCTGTTCCGGGCTGGCGACAGCACTGTCATCGCCCACCGGTTCGCCTACGAGGCGCTCGTCGGCGCCATCCCCGAGGGCATGCAGCTCGACCATCTGTGCCGGATAAGGCACTGCGTGGCGCCGAACTGCCTTGAGCCCGTAACGCCGCGGGAGAACACGCTTCGCAGCGAGGGCCTCGCGGCGCTGAACGCCGTGAAGACGCACTGCCTGAACGGCCACCCGTTCGATGAGAACAACACGTACATCAACTGCCACGGCAACCGGCAGTGCAGGGAGTGTCAGCGCGTATACGACCGCGCGTATCAGGCACAGCGACGTCTGACCCACAAGGACGTGATCAACGCTCAATCCCGGGCTCGCTACGCGACTCGTGACGACGCTTGGAAGGACGCCACCAATGCCGCTGTCCGTGCTCGGCGGGCCGCTCGTAACGCAGCCGCGCCACCGGACCCGCTGGTCGTAGGCATCTTGGCCCTTTTCAAGGCCAACGGCACGGAAGGGCTCACTGCTCCGCAGGTAGCTCGGGCCGTCTTCGAGGCCGAGAGCGTGTCTCGCGCCCAGCTGGAGAAGGTCCGCAGCCGACTCGACAAACTCGCTGGCGACGATCGCCTGATCCGGCACGACGGCCTGGGCAAGACCTCCCCGGCCACGTACTACCCCGGCGCCACCGTGCGGGGTGAGGCGTCATGAGCGCCATCGTGCCCGGCGGCCTGTACGAGCTGCTGCCGGTTCCGGGTTCGGTCCGCACCGTGGACGGAACCGTGACCGTCATCGAGGTGGGGCCGATCGGCCCCACCGAGTGGGCGACGGTCAGCGGCCGTGTCGAGGTGCCGGTCGAGGACCTGGAAGACGGTGAGGTGCCGGGCCTGGTCGAGGAGCAGACCTGGATCACGCTGGCGTCCCGCATCGGCGAGCCGGTCCGGCAGGCGGTGGCCCGATGACACACACGCCTCTGCACATCGCCGTTCAGGTGGCCCGCCGGTTCCTGGCTGAGGCGGACGCCATCGATGTGGGCACCGCCGACCGTGGCGAGGTCTACAGCTCGCACGGGGCGCTCATGCAGTCGATGCGGACGCTGCTCGATGCGGTCGCCGCGGACACGCCGGCGCGCCTCTCCGCGCAGCATGACGCCGAGTTCCGGAACCTGTGCCGGGCCGCGCGGGTGGAGTTGCACGCCGCCAAGGGTGCGTTGCAGCGCCTGGACGGGTTCGAGCAGGCTCTGACCCGCATGGTCTGGCCCGACGAGGACCAGGCCCCAGCCGAACGGCCAGCGGAGCGGTGCCCGGCGGCGCACGCGGAGGACCCGACGCCGTGCGGCGGCCCCGTCGTGGTGACGGTGCTGGATGCCCGCAACGGAGGGGCGGAGGGCTGCGAGCATCACGCGGCCCGCCTGCTGGCCTCGTTGGAGCGCGGCCGTGTGTACGCGCTGCCGGATGCCCCCGAGGGTGCGGCGAGCCGTGTGTTCAGGGCGGCCGGGAACCTGCGGCCGTTCGAATGGCTGCGGCGGGGCGGTGACGGGTCGTGAAGCCGAAGTTCCCGATCCCGCGGCCGACCGAGCACGCCGCGATCGGCAACGCAAGCCTCACGGCCCAGCCGCTGCCGCCGATGCCGGTCCTCTTCGCCGGTCTCCTCACCGCTCAGGCGCTCGACGACCGGCACGGGGAGAACCTCTTCGCCCACGCCATCGCCCGCAGCGGTCAAGGCCCGCACACCGCCCCCACCCGCTGACGGCCTGGGGCCCGGCCCCTCCTCTCACGGGGGCCGGTACCCGCCCGCAAAACCGGCGCCGCCCCGGGGCCGAATCCCGGGGCGGCTGTCGGCCCCACTCCACCACCAAGGAAGAAGGCAGGACCGTGACCATTTTGGATGAACAACCCGCCACAGGTACACGGTGGACCGCCGAGCCGCTGCGCCCCTCCTACGGGCCGACGCTCGTCAACGGCTGGGGCGAGGGCGAGATCCCG
>NZ_JAPZVN010000025.1 GCF_027533845.1 Streptomyces sp. RPT161
CCCCTTTCGTCGACTCTCGGCGCGGACACCGGTGCCGCCGGGGCTGTCGTAACGGGGTTTGACCGCGCTGGTTCGGCGCTCATTCGCGAGCGGGCGCCTACCTCATCCTCGCCCGGGAGAGTGTCCCGCCACTGCGTTCCGCTCAGACGTCGGCCAGCCAGTTCCCGTGGAAACCGGCAGGGACGCGCCGGGGGAGATGGACGGTGGCGACCGGAGGTGCGGTCAGGTCGTCCGCGTCGAGGATCACCAGGTCACTGCGGTCGGTCGCGGCGTCGTACACATATGTCATCAGCCAGCCGGGCCCGCCCGGCGTGTCATCCGCGGGGACGAAGGCGGCCTCGCCGGGCGCGCGGCCCGGGCCGAAGCGGTGGCTGGTTACGGTGCCGTCACGTAGGTCGTAGCGGTGGATCGCACCACCGTCGGGTCCGTTGGCGGTGCTGGCGTGCCCATAGCGATGCGGCAGGCCGGTGAGACGGTCGTCGATGCGGGGGAACTCGGCGCGGCTGTCGTCCAGTTGCTCCTCGCGTACCGTTCCCGCCACCAGGTCGAGCGTCCAACGCCACAGCGCCGTACGCCCGTTGATGTCCACGCCGTCGCCGAGCCGGTCATGGCGGATGGCGTGCAGGATCAGACGCTCTCCGTCGGACTCCTCATAGGCGCCCAGGGTGTGGAAGACATAGCAGGGGTCGATGGTGAACCACCGCACCTCGGCATAGGGCCTGTCCCGCCGCAGTACGCCCAACCGCGCACCATGGTCCGGCGCCCAGACGTAGGGCATACCGGCACCGGCCCTGGTCCGGTCGTAGAGGGCGGGCAGGTCCATGAAGACAACGTGTCCGGCGGTCAGTTGGAAGTCATGCATCATCGTCGCCGCGGACACGTCCACCGGTCGGCTGATGGTGAGTTCACCACGGTTGTCGGCCCGGTGGTAGGTGAGGTACGGGGCCGAGGGGCCACCGTACCCGAAGAAGTGCAGTTCCCCGGTGACGGGACAGGTCTTGGGGTGCGCGGTCATCGGCGTACGCAGGCGTCCGTCGAAGTCATAGGCGCCGATGGTCTCCAGCTCGTGACCAGCCCGGCAGTCCAGCTCGTACGGGTAGGAGGACTCGACCAGCGCCAGCGTGCGGCCCGCATGGCGTACGACGTGGGTGTTCGCGACACCGGCGGTCAGATCGACGTTGCCCTGGTCGTCGCGGAGCGGGGCGCCGTGGGTGAAGGTGGTCGTCCGCACCCAGCGGTTGCGGTACGAGACGGCCGTCCCGTGCTCCAACCGCACCCCGTGCACCATGCCGTCGCCCAGGAACCAGTGCGCGGAGGCGGCCTCATGCGGGTTGGGTCCGTTGCGCAGGTACCAGCCGCTCAGCTCGGGCGGTATGGCACCGGTGACCGGCAGTTCGGTGACGGTGATCTCATCGGGCACGGGAGCGTAGTTGCCCAGCAGATGAGGGGCGATGGTGGTCATGAGGGGCTCCGTGGGCGGTCGCAGGCGCTTCAGCGGGTGACGCCGAGGCGGGCTTGGACGATCTTCGGGTATCGGTTGGTGAAGACCGCGGGCGCTACGAAGCCGACGACCTGGCAGACGGTCGTGGCCAGCGGGCCCGTGTGCGCCGCGTCGCAGGCGGCGACGGCTGCGGCGGTCAGCGCGAAGCCGGTGGCCCATGCCGTGGTGATCACCATGTTGACGCGCAGGAACTGCGGAGTGTGCCAGACCTCCTGCGGAGTGCTGCGGCGCGCGATGCCCAGGGTGAAGGGGCGGCGGACGGCCAGCGTGCTCCACGCGGTGGCGGCGAGCCAGCCCAAGGACAGCGCACCCGCGTACGTCCTGACCGGCGAGTGCGGCACGGCGAACGCGAAGGCGGTCATGGCGGCGAAGTAGGCGACGGTGCTGGTCTCCAGGATCAGCGCGTCGGCGGCCACCCCGGACCTGCGGTCCTTGGCCAGTAGCCACACTCCGCTGACCAGTGCGGCCAGCGCTCCCCACTGCCAGCCGACGGTGGAGATGGCGGCGAAGGCGATCCACGGGATGAAGCCGCGCAGGTAGCGCACAGCGCCCATGACGAGTCCCCCTGAACAGCAGCCCGGATGCTCCGGGCGTGCGGACATTCCAACTTTGACATGTCGAAGCTAGAACCTCCTATGATGACGTGTCAACTGTGGAAGGTAGGATGGCTGCATGAGCCTTCGCCACGCAGTCCTCGGTCTCCTCGTGGGAAAGCCCGCCAGCGGCTACGACCTGATGAAGCTGTTCAACAGCTCGCTGGCGAACGTCTGGCCCGCCACCCAGAGCCAGGTCTACGGTGAACTCGCCCGCCTCGCGGACAACGGACTGATCGACGTCGCGGCCGAAGGCCCGCGTGGCCGCAAGGAGTACACGCTCACCGAAGAGGGTCTGACCGAACTGCGTCGCTGGCTGATGGACGCCCAACCGGAAGCGCAGCGCAGCGCCGCCCTGCTGCGCGTGTTCTTCCTGGGCGTGCTCACACCGGAGCAGTCCCTTGACCACCTGGCCAAACTGGCCGAACAGGCGGCGGCCGACCATGCGCGGCTGAAGGAACTCCAGAAGTCCCGGGACTGGGACGAGGGGGGCATGCTCACCGTCAACGGCAGACTCGCCCTCGAATACGGTCTGCGGTTGTACGAGATGCGGGAGCAGTGGGCGCGGTGGGCCGCGCAGCAGATCGCCGCCAGCGACACGTAGGCCGTCGCATCGCTTCCCGTCGGGGTCGAGGCTGCGGCGGCGTCACTCGGCTCAGTTGGTGGGCAGGCACTCCAGCGCGAGTCGCAGCAGGCGGCGCCAATCGCCGCTGCCGGTACGGACGGTGGCGGACACCGCGCCGATGATGACGCACATCGGTGACCGGGCGGTCCTCGCGCAGCGCGCCCGCCGCCTGACGCCCGCTCGATCAACTTCCCCACAGCTGCTGCTTCGAGTTCAGTCCGAGCCCGCCCGCCTGGTTCGCCGCCCGTCGCGCCGCGCGCCGCCTCGATGGCGGCCGACAGCCCGCGGTCGCCGGTGTTCGGTGGTGAACCCGGCACTTCATGGCCGCGGGCTGGGGGACCGCCCCGCCGGTCGCCACCCTCACCGCGCTTTTCGGTGGTCGTCTTCTTCCTGCCTGTCCAGCGCCGGATCGCCACCGGCCTGGCGGTCGGAGCCGTGCGTAGGTGAGGATGGCCGCTGAGTCCGCGTCCCACCGGTGGTGGCGGTCGAGGTCGGGGAGACGAACATGCTGGCGACCTTTGCCGAGTTGTCCACGCCGCTGCTGGCCGATGCCTGCCTGCGCCGCGGCGTACCGCTGCGCGCCGCGCCGCCCGGCATTCGCGCGGTCGCCGTCGGGCAGCGGATCGCCGGGCGGGTGCTGCCGGTGCGCCACTACGGGAGCGTGGATGTGTTCCTGGAGGCGTTCGGCCGGGCCGAAGCCGGTGATGTGCTGGTCATCGACAACGGCGGGCGGGCGGACGAGGCCTGCGTCGGTGACCTGGCGGTGCTGGAGGCCGAGGCGGCGGGTGTGACGGGACTGGTGGTCTGGGGGCTGCACCGCGACACACCGGAACTGGTGGAAATCGGCCTTCCGGTGTTCAGCTACGGCAGCTACCCGCCCGGCCCGGTACGACTCGACGAGCGCGAGCCCGAGGCACTGACCGCCGCGCGGTTCGGGCCGCATCTGGTGAGCGATGATGACGTCGTCTTCGGCGACGACGACGGCGTGCTGTTCGTCGCCGCCGAACACGCCGAGGACGTACTGGCGGTGGCACAGCAGATCCGGCACACCGAACGTGAACAGGCCCGCAGGATCCGGGCGGGCGAGACACTGCGCCGGCAGACGTCCTTCGACGACTACCTGTCACGACGCGCCAGCGACCCGGCCTACACCTTCCGCCAGCACCTGCGCCGTACCGGCGGCGCCATCGAGGAGTAGCCGTGCCTCACCTCGGTGTCCGTCGTCGTCGGAGGACTGCCCCTAGCCGATGCGATCCGTCGGGCCTGCGAACGGAATGAACGTGGTCCGGGCGGCAAGCAGCCAACTGCCTGCCACCTTGCGGAAGGTGTCCTCGTAGTGCCCGATGTTCACCGGCGGCCGGGGCGGCACCATGCCTGAAGTGTGCCCGTCGACACGGTACGTCGCGAAGTACGTTGTGGCGCTGGCCGTTGTCGGCGAGGTGATCGTGACCAGGATGTTCGTGCACATACGGCGTGAGAGCCGGTCGGTGGGCCGCGAGCCGAAGTAGTCACGCAGCGCGTCACGGCCCTGGATCCGCCGGTCGCCGTCCGGCCACTCCCAGACTCCGTCCGCCGTGAACAGCTCAGCCACCGTGCTCGGTTCGCCCAGATCCAGCCGCCGGACGAAGTCGAGGATCAGACGCTCGCAGGCTCGCTCGGCGAGCAGACGTTCCATGGGGTCGATGGTTTCGGCATCCATCTCCCCTTCCTAACAGGGCGTACCGCACGTCGCGAGCGCTTTTGCCGTGGCCCGCGCCGCCCGTTCAGCCCCATCCAGGGGCTGGCGGCAACGGCCACTTGGGCGGTTCCGGCAGCGGACGGTCGACGGTGAGCCCGGTGCCGGAACCGCGGCCGCTGAGCCAGCCGAGGAGCGTGTGACCGGTGCCGGTGACAGTGGGGCCGGTGGGGGAGAGGTTCCAGGACCGGCCCAGGTCGACGGCCTCGACACGGGCGACGGGGAAGCCATGGGCGCCCAGTGCGGCGAGGGTGTCGTCGAGGGCCCACGTCACATACGTACCGGGCCAACGGGCCGTGCCGTAGCCGACGTTCAGGTCGACATGGTGGGTCTCCAGCTCACGCCAGCAGCGGTACAGGGTGTACCAGGCCGGATGGCTCCAGCCTGCCAGTGCCGAGACCAGGACGTTCCACCGTTCGGCGGGCATCGCGGCCGCTTCATCGGCCAGTCGACTGAGCCGACCGCGTACATCAGCCGCCAGATCGCGCGCCGGTCGCCCGGCGCCTGCCTGGACCGCGCGGGACAGGGCCGCGGCATCGGTGCGCGGCCCCGGCTCAACACCGGTGCGGGCGACGGCCAGCAGCCACAGGTACGCGTCGATGCTGCGCGCCACGTGGGTGATGACCTGGCCGCGGTTCCAACCGGGCAGCGTCGAGGGCTCCCGGACCTGCGCATCGCTCAACGTCTCAACGGCGGCGGTGAACCGCTCGCCGGAGCGTATGACGTCACCGGTGATGTCGGGCACGGCCTCACTGTAGCGGCCAAGTTCGCAGGTCACCTCAGTCGCTCGTCCGGGACGCACCGCCCCCGCTGGTGCGCCACAGGCGCCGATCTGATCGAATTCGGCATCGAGACCGTCCGACCCGCACCGGTCTCCCGGAGAACAGGAGCGCACATGACAACAACCATCATGACAGTGGCCATCCTCGGGCCGGGCGGTGTGGGCGGCCTGATCGGAGCGCTGCTCGCACGCGGCGGACACCGCGTCATCTGCCTGGCCGGTGAGGAGACCACCGCCGTGCTGCGCCGCGAAGGGCTGCGCGTGCGCAGCGGACAGTACGGTGACTTCACGGCGCGGGTGGAGGCCGACACCGAGCTGCGCGAACCGGTCGACGCCGTCTTCGTCACGGTGAAGCAGACCGCGCTGTCCGCCGCCCTGGAGCGTGTGCCACCGCAGGCCGTCGGCGACGGGATCGTCGTGCCGCTGCTCAACGGCCTCGACCACGTCGCGGCGCTGCGCCAGCACTACCCGGCCGCCCAGGTCGTAGCCGGAACCATCAAGGTGGAGGCCACCCGCACCGCGCCCGGACAGATCGCGCACACCAGCCCCTTCGCGTCGATCGAACTGGCCGCCCCCGTCGATGACTTCGCGGCCCGGCTGAAGGACGCCGGCCTCGCTGTGACCCTGCGCCCCGACGAGGGCGCGATGCTCTGGGACAAGCTCGCCTTCCTGGCACCGTTCGCCCTGCTGACCACTCGCTACCAGGCCGCCGTCGGCACCATCCGCACCGAGCGGCGCGCCGAACTGCTGACGGTACTGGACGAGATCACCGCCGTGGCCCGCGCCACCGGCGCACCGGTGACCGCCGAAGCGGTGCTCGACTTCTTCGACCGTGCTCCGGAGGGGATGAAGTCATCGATGCAACGCGATGCGGAGGCGGGCCGTGCGATCGAACTCGACGCCATCGGCGGCGCCGTCCTGCGGGCCGCGGCCGCCCACGGCGTCGACACCCCCGTGACGTCGCGGCTCGTCGCCGAACTCGGCGCCAAGGCCAGCTGAGACCCGTAAGCGCCTAGAGTGCGCGGTAGCGGCGGGAGGGGTCCCGCTGTGGGAGGAGCAATGGGGATGAGCGGGCTGGGTCAGCGGGTGGTCACCGGTGGACCGACGAACGCGGAGGAGATGATCGCGGAGGCGCGAAAGGCGTTCTTCGTGATGTTCGGCTTCCTTGCCCTGGTATGGCTGCTTCAGCTCGCCAACTGGGCGGACCACTACGGCCTGTCGCGGGAGTACGGGGTGGTCTCCGGCGATGTGGGCAGGCTGCCGGACATTCTCGTCGCGCCCTTTCTGCACTGGAGTTGGGCGCACATCGAGGGCAACTCCGGCCCGCTGTTCGTCTTCGGCTTCCTCGCCGCCTACCGCGGAGTGGCCCGCTTTCTGGGGTTGAGCCTGCTGGTGGCGCTGACCAGCGGACTGACGGTGTGGTTCTTGGAGCACGGTGGCGTTGACACGGTCGGCGCCAGCGGCTTGATCTTCGGGTACTTCGGCTATGTGGTGGTCCGGGGCCTTTTCGACCGACACCTGATCGACACGTTGATCGGCATCGTCATGGCCGCGTCCTTCGCCTACACCCTCACTCTCACCGTGCCGGGCACGCCCGGCATCAGCTGGCTGGGACACCTCGGCGGTCTGGCCGGCGGGCTCGTCGGGGCCTGGATCTTCCGGGACCGACGCCCACAGCCGGTCAACGCGGACCGGCCGGGCCGGACCACTGGTGGAGGCCCTGATCCCCGTACGCGCGCCGACGGCTCACGGGCGGACCTGCACAAGGAACTCGGCGACCTCGGCCTGCTGTAGTCGGTGGCCGCCCGCGCCGTCAGAGCGGCGGATCGGCCGGGGCAGGGCCCAACGTCGTCGTTCCGGGCGGGGTGCGGTGGCCGAGGCCGGTGCGGTAGACGTCAAGTGCCGCTTCGACGCGGCCCGTTCGGCGCAGCAGGTCGCCGAGGAGCCGACACAGATCGGCGATGTCGCCCGTCGCACCGGCCTCCTCCAGCAGGTCGAGCGCGGCCCTGTAGTGCTCCTCTGCCTGCTCCGGGCGGTCCCGCTCCTCGGCGATGAGCCCGAGCAGCCGGTGCGCTCCGCCCGCGTGCACGGCGCCGCGTCCGCTGCCGAGTTCGCCGAGCAGGTCTGAAAGCAACTGCTCGGCCGCACCGTATCTGCCCTGCCGTCGCAGTACATCGGCGAGTTCCACGTTGACCTGCACCGTGTACAACGTGGCCTGGCGCTCGGCCAGAACGGCACGCGCGGTGCGCAACTCGGCCTCCGCCTGCGCCAGGTCACCTTCCTGGGCGCGCAGGTAGCCGCGCATCCAGTGGCAGTGGGCGAGTTCGGTGCGGATCTGCAACTGCTGGTACAGCTCCTGCGCTCTGGCCAGGGAGGCGTCCGCGTCGGCGGTACGGCCTTCGGCGAGCAGGGTGCGGGCCACACCACGGTGCATCCGGGCCACGAGCGCCGGGTCGGTCGCCTGCGGTGCGAGCGCCAGGGCCAACTCGGCGGCCCGTGCCGCACGCGCCTGCGCGCCCATGTCCATGTACGGGGCGATCACGGCGGAGTAGAGCAGCAGCAGGGCGTTGGGGTCGTGAAGTCCGGCGGTGTTCAGCCCGTCGATGGCGTTCTCCAGCAGGTAGCAGGAGTACCGCAGGTCACCGGCGAGCAGATGCGCGACGGCGCGGCCACGTAGCGCGGGGACGCGCTGCGGGAGTGGGGCGTCGGCCAGCAACTGCTCGGCGGCGTGGAAGCGTTCGATGGCCTGGTCGAGGTCTCCGGCCTCCAGAGCGCAGTCGCCCAGCCCCACCAGTGCGGCGGCCCGCTCCGAAGGCATGCCGAGCCGCTGTGCCTCCCGCTCCAGCTGGGTGTACCGCTGCGCCGCGTCCCGCAACGAGCCTTCGCAGAACGCCTGCCGGGCGTCAGTGAGCCGCATGCGCACTTCAGTGGCCAGTCGCACGGGCTGGCCGGTGCACAACTCCTCATAGCTGACGCTTAGTCGGTCCGCGAGATAGCGCAGTGCGGTTTCCGAGGGGCGTACCTTGCCTGATTCAAGGGTGGAGATGTAGGCGGCGGTGTACTGCGGCTCCGCCAACTCACGCTGCGTGAGTTGGCGTTCGGTACGCAGACGCAGGACGCGCTGGCCTATTCCGGAGGGGTCCTGTGGACCCGGCGGTTCGGAACGCCTCGTCGGCTTCGGCACGATGCTCCCCTTCGTCGCTGCCTCGTGGACCCGCGCGGTCCCCGAGACCGCCCAGGTGGGCGGGATCCCGCAAGTCAGGCTATTGCGCCTCTGGTTGGGCCACCGCTAGCTTAACTCGTCACGTAAGCACAGTTATCAAGACGCTTAACTCGCTGCTCCCGGCGGTGCACGCCTCGCGGCACGTCCGTTACTCGATCGGAGCTGTCCATGCGAATACGTCGAACGATCCGCAACGGTGTGACCACGTTCGCCGCGGCCGCACTCTGCCTGCTCTCCCCAGTTACATCGGCCCAGGCGGACGCCGCCCCACGGCACTCGCTCCTGGCGCCGTCAACGACCACGGGATCCGGGCCGGTCTGCTGGTTCGGGGCGTGCTACGACTACGTCTCCGGAAGGCAGTTCACCGACGCCTCGGGGGCCAGCGTACGGATGCTTCAGGCGGACCCCCGCGTCAAGGCCGGTGACCAGCAGTCCCACTCCCTCCAGGAACTGGCCGTGCAGTCGACCGACCGCAAGTCCACCGTGGAGATCGGCTGGACGGTTGACCTGGGCCTCAACGGCGACACCCGTCCGCATCTCTTCGTCTACCACTGGGTGGACGGCGCCGAGAGCTGCTACAACGCCTGCGGCTTCGTCCCCATCTCGCACCGGATCAAGGCGGGCATGGCCGTACGTGCCGGAACCGCCGCCCGGTTCACCATCTGGAACCTGGCCGGCGACTGGTGGCTGTTCTACAACCAGCAGCCCGTCGGATACTTCCCCGGCTCACTGTGGCACGGCGGCTTCACCCGCGCGCAGGTCATCACCGCCTTCGGCGAGGTCGCCCACGCCAACGGCACCACCTGTGAGGAGATGGGCGACGGCCTTCCCGGCACCGCCCGGGGCTCCTCCTGGATCCGTGGCTTCCGCCTGATCGGCTCGGCCGACGAACCCCGGATGACCGTCACATCCACCAGCCCCGCCCTCTACGACGCGGGGCACACCACGCGCACCGGCTTCCACCTGGGCGGCGAAGGCAGCGGTACCTGCTGACCACCGAAGGGCTCAGGGTGCGCGTGTCGGTGACGGCGTCCCGAACTCACGCACGGCCTCGTCCACGATCGCGGCCAGGCGCTCATGGTGAGCGCCCTGCCAGTACGCCTGGCCGCAGTCGGCGCACTGCGCGAACGTGTCGTGCGTGCGCTGTGTGCCGATCCGCAACTGCTCGTGCACCGATGCCTTCGTGGCATCCCGCAACATCCCGTTGCAGGCCGTGCAGCGCGTCCAGGGGGCGAGCGGGGGCGCGAACCGGGACAGCACGTCCCTGAGCTGTTCCTCGGGGCGGTGACTGTAGACGTAGGCACCCGCCCAGACCTCCCGCCGACGCAGCAGTCCCCGGTCCCGTGACAGCATCACGCGCTGCTCGCCGGCCGAGCGCGCGGCGAGCGCGGCGTCGCCGATGTCCGGATTCTCGTACGCGGCGTCGACGCCCAGCAGGCGAAGCCGCCGCGCGAGCGTACCGAGGTGGATGTCGAGCAGGAAACGGGGCGGCCCGGACAGCTGTTGAGGTCTGGCCACGCTCCGCACCGAGATCTCCTCCCCGCCGGTGGGGATGTGCGCGGCGGGCACCTGCCGCCCGTCGACGGTCAGCGCACCGACCTCGGTGAGCGGAACGCCCAGTGACTGCACCACATGCCCGAGCGTCGAGGCACCGTCGGCGCGCACCGCCGAGCGCTCCGCACGATGTGCCGGGGCGACGAACACATACAGTTCAGGGGCCAAACTGAGCCAGAACTCCGTACTGTCCACCCGGTCAGCATGCCAGCGGAGGGTGGGCCGCTGCTATTGCTTTGCGTTGACGGGGCGCCCGCGGCTGAGATCGTGCGTCAACGCCGGGCGGCTCGGCGGGCGCGGAAGGCCGCTGCCTTGGTGCGGTTCTGGCATGCGGTCGAGCAGAACTGACGGGCGGCGTTGCGCGAGGTGTCGACGTAGACGCGATCGCACTGGGCCGCCTGGCAGACACCCAGGCGGCCCGCCAGGTCGCTGCCGATCGCGATGGCCAGCCCCGTCGCGCAACCGGCGCTCCACCCCACCGCCAGGGAGTCATCCGTGCCGTGGAAGTGGAGTTGCCAGGGTTCGCCGTTGGCGCGGTCCAACTGCGGACGGGCGCCGTTGGACAGCAGCAACGCGTTGAGTGCCGTCGCGGCATCGTCCAGCATTCCGGCGTTCACGGCCTCGAAGACCTCGCGCATCTCCCGTGCTGTCCGGGCGAGATGGGCGGCCTGCTCCCCATCGATCGTGTGCTGCCCGTCCCTGGTGTTCGGGAGCGCACTGTGGACCGCGTCGACCAGTTGCGCACCTCGCGGCACGGTGTAGGGCTTGCCGCGCGCGGTGCCATCGGTCAGCGCGTTGACGAGTGAGACCGCGGTGTCCAGCAGCGTGGACACGTGACTGTCGAACATCACTTGACCAGTTACCCCCTTCGGGCCTAGCGTCGCATCACTGACGTCGGCCAATTCATCAGTGACGGGGAAATTGTGCAACCCTTGAGACGCGAAGGCCAGTTACCGCCTGCGGTCTGGCTGCTTCTGGCCGCCCGAGTGGTCAACCGGCTCGGGGCCTTCTCACTGCCCTTCCTCACCGTCCTCATTACCACCGACTACGGCGTGAGCGTCGCCACCGCCGGGCTCGTCCCGGCCGCCTTCGGGCTCGCGACCATCCCGTCCCGCCTGATCGGTGGGCGGCGCGCGGATCGACTGGGGCGCCGCCGCACGATCGTGTTCGGCCTGACCGGCTGCGCCATCGCGCAGTTGGGGATCGCCGCAGCGAACTCCCTTGTGGAAGTCGGTGTTTGCGCCGTACTGCTGGGCCTGGTGTACGAGCTGTACGAACCGCCGAGCCAGGCGGTGATCGCCGACGCCGCGGGACCCGCCGAACGTGTTCGTGCCTACAGCCTGCTGAACGCCGCCCTGGCGGTAGGTGGCATGGGCGCCGGGCTGATCGCGACCGGACTGGGACGATGGGACCTGCGCTGGCTTTTCGTCGCTGACGCGGTGAGTTGTCTGGCCTGTGCGCTCATCGTGCGGGTCGTACTGCCCGCAGACCGGACCCACTGCCCCGACCGCGGCGACGAGCGCTGCGCGGGCATCCGTCCCTGGCGCGACCGCGTACTGCTCCTCATGCTCGTGTTCGGCACCTTGTACGCGCTGGTCTACCTACAGATCATGATCTCGCTTCCGCTGTCCCTGGAACGCCGAGGCATGCGGCCTTCGGACGCGGGACTGCTGTTCACCGTGTCGGCCGCGACCATCGTCGCGGCCCAGCCCGCACTGCGCCTCAAGCGCCTGGCCGCGCTGACCGCGCCCGCGGCGCTCGCGCTCGGATATGTACTGCTGGCAGGCGGTCTCGCTGGCTACGCGGTGGCGCCCACCCTGCCAACCTCCATGGCGGCAACGGTCGTCTGGAGCCTGGGTGACCTGCTGGTACTGGGCCGGGCGTACGCCCTCGCCGCAAACCTCGCCCCGCCCGGCGGCACCGGCCGCTATCTGGCCGCCTACGGCACGAGTTGGGGGTTCGCGGGGGTCGCCGCGCCGATCCTCGGCACCCAACTGCTGGAACACGCCGGTGCCACGGCCCTGTGGGCCGGAATGGCGCTGCTTTGCCTGGTACTCGCCGCCGGTCAGTTCCTGATCACTCGTTCACTTGCCGCGCGGGGGACGGCCGCGAACCAGTCGACGGCAGCCCTGGAGCCGTCCAGTCCGTAGAAGTCGCCGGCCACATGCTCGGGGGCACGCATCCCAGTTCCTGGTGTTCGCCGCAGCATGTCCTCGGTGGTCAGTTCACCGCCGCCTCAGCCGTCATGCGTCGAGTTTCACCGCAACCGGGCTCAACGGGCGTCTGGCTGAGGGCAATTGTCAGTCCCCTACGGCAGGATGATCAGCATGAGACGTACGCCCGTGCTCCCGCGCCCTGCCGTACCGAGTCGGCTCGGCAGGCTCTCCGCCACCGAACGCCGGGTCTGGCGTGCCTTTCCGCATGGCGAGTTGGTCGATCTGCGCACCGGCGACGCCGCGGTGGATGATCCGGCGAAGGCCCACGACTGGCCCGCCGACCGTGTGGTGCGTGGCGAGGTGATCGCCGCGCTGCTGCTCGGCGCATGCCCGGCAGCGCCCGGCGCGGTGGCAGCGGTGCGGCTCGCCGGTGCGCGCATCACCGGAGAACTCTGCATGGACCACGGGCAGGTTGACTCCCTTCTGCTGCTTCGAGGTTGCCGCTTCGAGGGCCCCGTCGACATCGATGACGCCGTCACCGAGTCGATAGACCTGAGCGGGTCGCAGCTGACCGCCATCAGCGCCTACGGAGCGCATGTGCGCGGCACGGTGAACCTCGGCCACACCGTGGTCACCGGCGACGACGATCGAGCCGTCCACGCTGACGGCATCCGCATCGACGGCAGCCTTTTGGCCAACGACGTCACGGTTCACGGCCCGCTCAGCCTGATCAACGCGCAGATAAGCGGCCAGGTGGCGCTCAAGGGCGCCAAGCTGGGCAACTCCGAGTCCGGCGGCACGTCGCTCAACGCCGGTGGTATGCGGGTGGGCCGGAGCCTGCTGGCCCAGCGGCTTGAGGCGTCCGGCGAACTGCGGCTGCCGGGTGCGCACATCGGCAGCGCGCTGGTGCTGGACGGCGCCACGCTGGACGGCCTCGGCCGACTGGCGCTGCACGGTGACTCCTTGACGGTGGCCAGCGAAGCGTCCTTCCGCCCTTACCCGGTCAAGGGTGGTGAGCGATGCTTCACGGCCCACGGGACGGTGCGGCTGTCGGGGGCCAGGTTCGACGGCGGACTCGACCTCGGCGGCGCGCGGCTCACTCCGACGAAGGGCCAGCCCGCGCTGCGCGGCGGCGGCATGGTGGTCGAGGGCAGCCTGCGGCTCAACGACGCCTTCCACACCGACGGCGAGATCCGGCTGACCGGCGTCCGCATCTCCGGCCATCTGGACCTTTGCGACATGGACAGCCCCGACGCCCTGCTCACCCTCTACGCCGCGACCGCCGTCGCCGGTATCCGTGATGGACTCGACGCGTGGCCAAAGCGGTTGAACCTGGACGGTTTCACCTATGGCCCGTTCAGCGACTATGTCGCGGCGGTGCATCGAGTACGGCTGATCGGCCGCCAGGTACGGCGTGCGGACCGCAGCCAGGTCGGCGGTTTCCGCGCCCAACCCTACGAGCAGTTGGCGTCCTACTACCGTTCGCTCGGCAACGACGGCGAGGCCCGGACGGTGCTGCTGGCAAGACAACGCGCACAGCGCGCCAAGCTGCCCTGGTGGCAACGCATACCCGGCCATATGCTCGATCTGCTGGTCGGCTACGGCTACCGTCCGCTGCGCGCCATCGGCTGGGCGATCGCCCTGCTCGCGGCGAGCAGTGCGTACTTCAGCACGGTGCGCCCCGAGCACGTCAGCACCGAGGACCGCTCGGTCTTCAACCCGGTGTTGTACGCGGCCGACCACCTGATCCCGGTCATCCGGTTCGGCCAGTCGGAGGTGTGGCAGTACCACGGGGTGGCCGCGGTGGTCACGGTCGTGCTGACGGTCCTCGGCTGGACTCTGGGCATCGCGATCGCGGCTGCGGCGACACGCACCTTCACCCGTAACTGAGCCGCTTGAGCAACTGCACTGCCTCGTTGCCGACGAGGGCCGTCAGAGTGGCGCGAGGCGGGCCTTGAGCAGGCAGAACTCGTTGCCCTCGGGATCGGCGAGGACGTGCCAGGACTCTTCCCCGGTCTGGCCGATGTCGGCCGGGCGCGCTCCGAGCTTCAGGAGGCGTTCGAGCTCGGCGTCCTGATCGCGGTCGGTGGCGTTGACGTCGATGTGCAGCCGGGGTTTCCCGGGCTCCGGCTCGTCTCTGCGGCTGAGGAAGATCGTCGGCTGCGCGCCGCCGAAACCTTCGCGCGGCCCGATTTCGATGCTTCCGTCGTCCTCGCGATCGAGCACCACGAAGTCCAGGACCTCGCACCAGAAACGCGCCAGCACTTCGGGGTCGCGGCAACCGAGAACGAGTTCACTGATACGGCATGCCATTGACGCAACCTACTCTCAGCGTGGGAACTGCCGGGGTGGCCGCGCGCAGATCCCAGGGGCTCCCAGCAGTGAGGACACTCTCGCGACGGTACCGGGCGAGGCGAGCGGTGGCGAATTGTTTTCAGGCCTCGCCTGGCTGGTCCGTCAGGCGAGGGCGGCATGCCGCGCAACTGACGTTGGGAGACGCCTAGTCGACGAGTGTGGTGAGCAGACCGGTCTTCAGGTCGTAGCGGTGCCCCGAGACCTTGACGTGGGAGGACAGCTGCGGGCTCCTGCGCAGGAGCCCGACGTCGTTCCGCAGTGCCTCGGCAGGCTCGACCACGGCGAGGTCGGCGATGGTCTTGTCGTCGTAATCGAAACGCGTGACAAAGCGGCCACCCGCGTTACGTAGGGTGATCGCCTCGCCGAGTTCGACCCCGAGAATGGTTGCCGGTTCAACACGCGGATCGATGCAGGTGATCACGAACGTCTGCGTTGAACGGGATGAACGGGACGTCAGGCACGTGGAGCTTGGCGTCTGTCTCCGCGAACCGACGCCGATGGGTCCCTCGCCGCTGACGCCCCCGGGCTGCTGAGTTTGCCGCCTCCCCATGGAAGGCCGTGGTGCTACCTGCCTCCCGGTTCTGGTCTGCCGGGATCATCGCCGGTGAAAGCGGGGGCGGCAGGTTTGCCGTCAAGGTTCCCTGTGCGGCGGAGACTTACGGTGCGGATGCGGGTTCCACCGGAACCAGCACCTCGAAGACCGTGCCGTGCGGTGCGTTGGGCCGCAGGGTGAACCGTCCCCCCGCTCCCTCGACGCGGGTCCGGTGCGAGGCGAGCCCGATGTGTCCGGCGCTGAGCTGGTCGTCCAGCACGCCAGGCGACATCCCGATGCCGTCGTCGGCGATCTCCAACCGTATCCAGCGCGGATCCGGGCTGGTCAGCCGCAGGGACACGTGCTGTGCCCGGGCGTGCTTGACGGCGTTGCCGAGCAACTCGCGGGCGACCCGGTACAACAGCCGGTCGGCGGAGCTTGTGCTGGGTACCGCGCCGTCGATGTGGACCTTGATCCGGGTGCGGTGCGCCAGTTGGCGCGCCAGACCCCGCAATGCCTGTGCGAGCCCGGCGTGTTCCAGCACCTCCGGGTGGAGCGCCGTGACCGAGCAGCGCAGTTGCCTGGTTGCCTCCCGTAGGGCCCGGGCGGCGCGGTCAAGCGCCTCGTTGGGATTGGCCGCGGCTGCCTCCTCGACGTCCTGGCGGGCCGCGAGCACGTTCTGCAGTGCCCCGTCGTGGATGATCTCGGCCAGGTCGCTGCGTTCGCGTTCCTCGGCCGACATGACGCGGGACAGCAGCCAGGAGCGGTGCTGGAGCAGTGTGCCGATCGTGCGCACCCGTGACTGCTGGATCCGGGTGAGCAGGACGCAGCCTGCTCCCACCACGGCGATGAACAGGGCATGCACCAGGGTGGAGTTCCAGTAGGGGTCGTCGCCGCGGTGCCCGATGCCGACTCCCACCACGTAGGCGAGGGCCGCGGCCACGCTCACCATCGCGGTGGCCCTTGGCCGGAGTTGGAAGGCGGCCAGGATGGGAATCATCAGGAAGGCATCGTCCACCAGGGGAGAGGCCCACTGCGGATCGGAGAACACTCCGGAGGCCGCCAGCAGCGCACCGAGGGCCAGCAGGTCGATCATCGGTACGCACACGGCCGGTAGCGGCAGCTTCTCGGACCACGCGGCTCCCATCAGCGCCAGACTCCATGCCGCGTAGGCGGTGGCGATCATGAGGGAGAGGACGGCGTGTTGCCGTGGTGGGAAGACGATCAGTTCCACGACCAGGGACGCCACGATGACCAGTCGCAGCACTGCCTGCTTGCGCAGCGCGCGCCGTAGCTGCACTGCTGTCGTGGCCTCGACAGGTCTGGAGTGTTCGCCCGTGGGCGGTAGGGACGCCGGGGGTGGGCCGGTGCCGTGCCCGGGTGTTGGGTCGCCCCCGCCCAGGGGCGTTGACGCTGGCATGGGTCCTCCCACCGCCTGCTGATCACTGCTCCAGGTCAAGTATCCCTTATCGTCCATTTTGCCAAAGTTTGGGTAGCCTGGAGGTGATCGTCAGCCCATCGTTGGAGGGACGTGTCCGTAGCCAGGGCGCCCCGGGTACGGGTGGTCGTGGCCGATGACCACCCGATCTACCGGGAAGGCATCACCCGCGGCCTGACGCTGAGCGGCCAGGTGGAAGTGGTGGCCGAGGCGGAGGACGGCCCTGAGGCGCTCGCACTGATCCGCAGGGAGACTCCCCAGGTCGCGGTGGTCGACTACCGGCTGCCCGGCCTTGATGGCATCGACGTGGCGCATGCGGTGACCCGTGACGGCCTGGTCACCAAGGTGATCATCCTGTCCGCCACCACGGACGGTTCCGTGGTCTTCCGCGCCGTGCAGGAGGGCGCGGCCGGATATCTGCCCAAGGACGCGCGCCGCGAGGAGATCGTGGAAGCGGTGCTGAAGGTGGCCGACGGGCGCATGGTCATCCCCTCGGAACTGGCCGGTGGACTGGCCGGGGAGATCCGGTTGCGTGCCGACCATGACGCCCCAGTGCTCTCCGAGCGGGAGCGCCAGGTGCTCCAGGCGTTCGCCCGTGGGCTGAGCATTCCGCAGGCCGCCGCCGAGCTGTTCATCGGCGCGAGCACGGTGAAGACCCACACCCAGCGGCTCTACGAGAAGCTCGGCGTGTCCGATCGTGCCGCGGCGGTGGCCGAGGCCATGCGCCGAGGACTACTGGAGTAGGACGGCCACCGCGCCAACTGCGCTTCTGAGATGGCCAGTTGCGTCTGGTGGTGAGTTGGCCTCTTACGGCCGGGGGACAGCGTCTCCACCGATCGGGGGAGGCGTACATCGTGCGATCGGTAGGCCGGTGAGGGGAGGAGTCCCGACGGCGGATCCGCGCAAGCTGTTGGGGCGAAGTAAACGACCGCCCAACGGAACGCGGCATCAGGCCAGTCGACGGGCCCACGCGCTCCGCAGATCGTCGCTTCACCCGGCAGACCTGTCGGTGATCATTGGCTCACCAGAAAGCAAGAAAGCATGCGTAAGTCCACTACGACGGTAGCGGCCACCCTGGTGGCGACGGGTGTCTGCGTCCTCGGCGCCAGCACCGCCCTCGCCGAGACCGCGTCCGGCTCCGCCACACCGACCTCCTCCGCCACCTCCTCAGCCGATGCCAACGGCTACGTGGGCGTATCACCGGATCCGGCCAAGGCCGGCCAGCTGGTGCACATCGACGGGACCTGCCCGGCGAACGCCGATGCCATCATCTCCGTTTCCTCCCCGGCGTTCGACAACGGCGGCCAAGCGAAGCTCGTGAAGCGTGACCCGTCGGCCTTCGCCACAACCGCCCACGTGCGATCGGGGATCGCCGCGAAGGGTTACCCCGTGACGGTCACCTGCTCGGTGGCGCACGCGGAGGTCCCGGTGCACGGCACCGTGACGGTGGCCGCCAGCCATCCGGCCAAGCCCACGCAGCACCCCACCTCGCCTGCGACCAACCCGACACAAGCACCGCAGGTGGTGGTTCCGCGGGGTGCGCCCGACACCGGCGCCGGGCCCACCGGGCCGTCGACCGGTGACGCGTTGCTGGTCACCGGCGGCGCCGTACTGGCCCTCGGCGGAGGCGCCGTGGTCATGGCGGTCCGCCGTCGTGGCGCGGGCAAGTGACCGGGCCGGCGGCCAAGCCGTGACCGAGAACAGGTGAAACATCACATGCCTCTGCGCCCTGCCTCCCGCGTCGGTCAACTGGCCGCCGCAGGAGGGGTGTTCCTCGCACTGACCATCCTCCTGGCCGGCGGCGGGCTGGTGTTGGCCACGACAGCGGCCTCGCCGTCGCCACCCACCACATCGGCCAGCCATGCCGCGAAGGCCGAGGTGCGTGCGGCTCCGCCGATGCCCCGATCCGTGCCCGTCAGCGTAGACATTCCCGCGATCGATGTGCATACGGCAGTCATGCGACTGGGACTGTGGTCAGACGGCACCGTGCAGGTGCCGCCCATCGGGAAGGACGCACCCGCGGGCTGGTACGAAGGCTCACCGACCCCCGGTCAACGCGGCCCCGCCGTGCTTCTGGGCCACGTCACGGTCGGCGACTTCGGCGAAGGCGTCTTCTACCGGCTGGCCCAACTCGCCCCCGGCGCCCAGATCAAGGTCACCCGAGCCGACGGCAAGCAGGCCATCTTCACCGTCCAGCGCTCCGCCGAGGTCCCCAAGGATCGCTTCCCGCGCCAGGAAGTCTACGAAGACACCGACAAGCCCGAGTTGCGCCTGATCACCTGCGGTGGCCCCTACGACCGGAAGGCGCACAGCTATCCGGACAACATCGTCGTCTTCGCCACGCTCACCGCATCCGGATGAGGCGAAGACCGTCCGCTACGGTTCCTGCCCGCTCTGCCCGGTACGTCGAATGCGCACTATCTTGGCGTCAAGGTCCACATGGAACGGCGGCTCCTCGGCCGGTCTGACGTTCTTACGCACCCGTTCCTGCTCCATGGCGCGCTTGAGGACCTGTGCGCCGGGGCTGCCCTCCTGCATGAAGTCAACACCAATGGACGACAGGCCCCTGCGCTTGCGCCAGTAGATCCACCCCCGTTCCTCCATCCATAACAGGGCACGATCCGTGAGGAAGAGGACAGCGGCCAGCGCTGCCACCGCTCCGGCAACCAGCCATACGGTGCTCATCACTTGTGAACGCGCCGGGGGGCGGCCACCGTTCCCGCGGTTGGCAGGAGAGCGCGCCGGGCAGCCGACCAACCAGCAACCAAGGATGAACCCATGGACGAACAGCGGGTAAGGGTGCTCGTCGGCGAGGACCACCCGGTCTACCGGGAAGGCGTCGTGCGCGCACTGCGCGCGTACGTCGCCGTTGTGGCGGATGTCGCCGACGGGGTGCAGGCACTGGCCGGCGTCCGCCAACTACGCCCAGACGTCGCGGTCCTGGACTACCGCATGCCGGGGCTCGACGGCCGCCAGGTCGCCCGTGCGATACGGCGCGAGGAGCTACCGACCAGGGTGCTCATCCTCACCGCGCTGGATGACAGCGCCCTGGTCTACGGAGCACTGCAGGACGGCGTCAGCGGATATCTGACCAAGGAGGCGGAACCGTACGAGATCACCGAGGCGGTGCTGGCCTGCGCCCGCGACGAGACCGTGATGCCGCGCAGTCTGACCTCCGGCCTGATCCACGAGATACGCCAACGCGCCGATCACATGTCGCCGGCGCTGAGCGCCCGCGAGCACCAGGTGTTGTGCATGATCGCGGAAGGCAAGTCGGTCCCCCAGATCTCCAAGGAGATCTTCCTCGCGCCCACCACCATCAAGTCCCACGTCCAACGCATCTACGAGAAGCTGGGCGTCTCCACCCGGGGTGCCGTGGTCGCCGAAGCCATGCGTAGAGGGCTCCTGGAATGAGTGGTACCGCGAACGGGCGCGGCACAGCACCCGACGTGACCGAAGCCGCCACCATGCGGCGTCTGATGCGGTGCTGCGAGCTGTCGGCGCAGCGCGCCCAAGCCATCTTGCGGATCGCCTTGGCGGGAGTGCTCACCGGCGCTGTCACCGCCGAGCTTCCGGCGGACCGGGCAGCGTCCCAGTTCTCGGTGCTGGGCGCCTACGTCGTGATCGCCGTGCTGGTCGCACTGTGTCTGCGCCGTCCGCACGGCCGTGCGGGCACCACCGCGATGACGGTGGTGATGGGGCTGGTGGACGTGGTGGCGCTGGTGACCCTGCAACTCCTGTCCCAGGGCTCCGCGCTGCTGGTACTGGCCCTGTTCCTGCTGCCCCTGCTGGCCGCCTTCAACAGCCGGCCACCCGTGACGGCGCTCATCATTGTCCTGGACACTGCGGCCTACTCCATCGCCGCCGCGGTCAACTCAAGCGTTCACGACCAACTGCGCCACTCGCAGGCCATCGTGCTGCTGGTGTTCCTCGTACTGGTCGGCGCGTGCAGTCTCGCGTTGTCCCTCTCGCACTCCCGCCGCTGTCGGCAGGTCGCACAACTCATCGTGGACCGCTCGCGGTTGCTGGTCGACGTCATGTCCGCGGAGGAACGGGAACGCACCCGGCTGGCCGAGTTCCTGCACGACGGGCCGCTACAGGAGGTGCTGGCCGCCCGTTTCGACCTCCAGCAGAGCATGGCGCACCGCGACCTCGACGCCTCCGCCGAGATCAGCGGCCGACTCCTGGACGTCGCCCGCCAACTGCGGCAGACCACAAGCCAACTGCACCCCCAGGTCCTGCACACCGCCGGACTCGGCGAGGCCGTGCGCTCGTTGGTCCGAACAACCTCGGAACGTTCCGGCATTCCGATCACCTACACCGCGGCCTACTACGGCCCCACCCGGCACGACCTGTTGGTGTACTGCGCGGCCCGAGAGCTTCTGGACAACGTAGTACGCCACTCGTCCGCCGCCCAAGCCCACGTCGTCCTCGTCACCGACAGCAGGACACTCCGTCTGACGGTGACCGACGACGGCGTCGGCACCGATCCGACCCGTCTGCGACAACGCCTCGGCGCAGGCCATATCGGCCTGGCCTCGCAGCGGGTTCGGATCGAAGCCGCGGGCGGTCGGATGGAGCACCTGTCGACGGAGGCGGGCACCAGGATCCGCATCACCCTGCCGCTCCCGGGGGCCGGACCCCAGGTGCAGGAGAAGCCGTAGCAGCCGCGACCCGGCGGGAATAGGCTCCTCGGGGAAGCCCTTTCGCTGGCGGCGGGGTGAACTCGGGGCGCGCCGTGTCCCCCGTGCACGGCCCGCCCCGCGGCACGGGGCGCCCCACCGCGCGGTCGGCGGTGGGGCGCGTGTGTCCTCGCCTCAGCTCTTGATGAACTCGAGCAGGTCGTCGTTGAGTTGCCCGGCATGGGTGATGTGCAGGCCGTGGCCGGCGGTCGGGTACTCGTTGTAGACGCTGTGCGGTACGAGCTTGGCGGTGCGTCGGCTGGAGACGTCGATCGGTACGGACTGGTCGGCGACGCCGTGGGCGATGAACGTCGGGACGTTGATCTGGGCCAGGTCGGCGCGGTGGTCGGTGTGGAAGATCTGCCGCTGCACCTCCAAGGTGGCGTGGGGGGAGGCCGACAGGCACTGTTGGACCAGGTGGTCGATCAGCGCCTGGGACGTGTTGTTGCCCAGATGGGTGGCGAAGTAGCCCGCCGCACGGTCGGCGAACCACCGGGGGCGGTCAGTCCGGAGCTGGGCCAGGTCAGCCTCCAGCACGGCCTCCGGCACTCCCTCCGGGTTGTCGTCGGTCAGCTTGAGGAACGGCAGCGTGGTCGCCAGCAGCGCGACCCGGGCGATCCGGTCCTGGCCGTGCCGGGTGAGGTAGCGCACCGCCTCGCCACCACCGCCGGACTGAGCGACGAGGGTGATCCGGTCCAGTTCCAAGTGCTCGATCAGTGCGGCGACATCATCGGTGCGGGTGTCCACGTCGTATCCGGTGGAGGGCCGGTCGGAGCGACCGTGGCCACGCCGGTCCAGCATGACGCAGCGGTAGCCGTGCTGGAGGAAGAACGGGACCTGGTACTCCCACATGTCGGCGCCCAGCGCCCAACTGGCCAGGAACACGATGGGCTCGCCCGCACCGTAGTCCTCGTAGGCCAGCCGCACTCCGTCACTGGTCTCGAAAAACGGCATCCCGATCTCCTCGTCTCATGGTTCGTCGCTCTCACCGAACAGGAGGCTATGAAGACCGCGGCGGCCGCGAATCAGTCACGCATAGGTAACTCCACGAGCCCGCCACTTCAGCGATGTGATTGTGCGAAGGCCTTCCGTTACGCCGTGGCGTCGTGCCCACCAGGCGGCGCAAGTGCAGTCGCAGGTTGGCGGCGCTGCCTGAAGCGGCAGACCAGCGCCACTCGCTGGGGTAACTGAGCACGGCTCACCCCTTCGGTGCAGCCCATCAGACGGAGCGCTTCGCCCGCCGGGCGCTCCGCGGGCCGAACGAAGCGGTGGGACTCCCCATACCGGCGGCACAGCGCAGGCGACTTCCGCCGTTCCGCACGATGATCGAGAGGCGATCCACTTCCTTCTTGCCCACATCTCCGTGAGAGGAACTCCCATGCCACCGCGCCTGCGCGCGGCGGTGCGCCGTTTCGTACGACCCCGCCAGCTCACCCGTACGTCCCATCAGTCGCGCACCGCCATGCTGGCCCTGGTGGCCGTCTACGCCGCCGGTTCGCTCGCCGGATACCTTCTCCCCAGCGTCGTCGAACGTATGACCAGTTGCCTGCGGCTGACGGCCGGGCAGGCCGGCGCGGTCGGCAGTGCGTTGCTGTTCGCCTCCGCCGGTGCGGGTTTCGCCTTCGCCTCACGGGTCGCCCGGATCGGTCCCAAACGATTGGCCAGGGCCGGGCTGTCGCTCGCCGCCGGTGGATTCGCCGTCGCCGCCTGCGCTGACTGCGCGCCGCTGGTGGTGGTGGGCAGCGTCGCCGGGGGATTCGGTTCCGGTACGGCGACGGCGGTGGCCTCCGTCGGCATCGCCGACCGGCCGGACCCGCAGCGGGCCTCGGTGCTGGCTCTTTTGGCCACGTCGGCTGCCGCGGCCGGGATGTATCTGCTGCTGCCGCGACTCGGCGGCGGCCACCAGTTGCCTTTCGCGGCCCTTGCCTGCGTCACCGCGGGCGTGCTGCCCGCGGTACGACGGCTGCCGTCGGTGCCCCAGCGTACGGAACGCCGGGCGGGCGTCACCGCCGGTCGGCTGCCGGGCATGGTGCTCGTGGGCGCCACGCTGGGCTGGTCCGTCGTACAGACCGCGCTGTGGAGCGTCAGCAGCCGGATCGGCCTGGAACGGGTCGGTCTGTCCGAGACCGCGCTCGGAGTGGTCCTGGCCTTGGCGCTCGGTGGCGGTCTTGCCGGGGTGGTCGGCGCCGGGGCGCTCGGCTCCCGGCTGGGGCGGGCGGTGCCGGTCGGGGTGGGCACCGCTGTCATCGCGGTGTGCGTCACGGTCAGTTCGGTGAGCCGGGCGGCGTGGGCGTTCACCGCGGGGGAGGTGTTGTGGAACACCGTCTACCCCGTGGTGTTCTCCCATCTGATCGGCGTAGCCGCCTCCATCGGCGCCCACGGACGATGGGTGGTGTTCGCCGGTTCGGCGTCATCCCTGGGTGTCGCGGGCGGGCCGGTCACCGGAACGCTCTTGTCCAGCCGTGCCGGATATCCGGCGATGGGCGCGGTCCTCGGCACCACCTTGCTGTTGGCCGCGATCCCGCTGACCGCGGTGGCGCTGCACGCCGACGGCCGGGCGGTACGGCGACGTGTTGCCGGGGCGGCCGGCGCGCGTGCTGTCCCGTTGCCGGAGCCGGAGCCCCCCGCCCTCCTCGGCGTGGATCCGACTCCGCTTGTGGAGATACCAGGGCTGGTCCGCGATGCGGGCGAGTCGGACATGCCGCCTGAAACAGCCACCCAGGCAGGCGGTCCCGGAGGGGCTCCGGGCACGCCTCCCACGGGGTTGGTCAGCGTCTAGCGGCAGTTCCGGTGTGGCCTGCGGTGCCACTTTGAACAGCGCGTACGGACCTCCTTCACGCTGCGCGGCCCGCCGCCGTCGCCCGACGCGTGAGTTCCGCGTGGCCGTCAACTCCGGGCATCGAGGGCGACTTGGCAAACAGCGCGGCTTTGCCCACACATGACTGCTTGTTCAACTACCGGTCATACGGGAGGTCTTCACGAGCCATCAGTCCCGTGCCTTACTAATGGGCGCGCTACGCGCGTTGCACCTTCCGGACTACGACAGGAGCCCCCGGATGAGCGTCACCCGCCGTCTGAGACATGCCGTGGTGGCCGGCGCCACAGCCGCGGCAGCCGTGCTCGTGCCCACCATCGCCCACGCCGCCAGCGCCTACTCGTTGGTGATCCTGCCCGACCAGGGCGAGAGCGCGATCTACGACTTCGTGAACTCGGCCACGAAGTCGATCGACATGACCATCTACGAACTGCGTGACACCACCCTGGTCAACGACCTGGTGAACAAGGAGAAGGCGGGCGTGCAGGTCCGCGTCATCCTGGACGCACAGCACACCTCCGTGAACGGCGCCGCGTACAACGCGCTGTCCGCGGGCGGAGTCGGAGTCACCTACTCGTCCTCGGCGTACGTCTACACCCACCAGAAGACGATCACCGTGGACGGCGCCAGGTCCTACGTCAGCACCGGGAACTTCGACACCACGTACTACAGCACCTCACGCGACTACGGTGTCTTCGACAGCGACAGCAACGACGTCGCCGCGATCGAGCAGGTCTTCGACGCCGACTACGCCAAGACCTCGATCACCCCGTCCGACGGCGACAACCTGGTCTGGTCGCCCACCGACTCGCAGAGCCACCTGCTGTCGCTGGTCAACGGCGCACAGCACAGCCTGGACGTCGAGGAGGAGGAGTTCGGCGACACCGCCCTGGTCAACGCCGTCGTCGCGGACGCCCAGCGCGGCGTCACCGTACGCGTGGTCGCGGAGAACCAGAACTCGTCGTACACCAGCCAGCTCAACCAGGTCACCGCGGCGGGTGGCAAGGTGACCACCTACACCAGCTCGACCGGCTACTACATCCACGCCAAGGCGATCGTCGCGGACTACGGCACGTCAACTGCCAGGGCCTTCGCGGGGTCGGAGAACTTCTCCGACAACTCCCTCAACCACAACCGGGAGTTGGGTCTGATCACCACGGACTCGGGTGTGCTGAGCGGCATCGAGTCAGCGTTCAACGCGGACTTCAACCAGTCCACTGGCAGCAACGTCACCGTGACCAACCCCGGTGACCAGACGAGCACGGTGGGTGCCTCGGCCAACCTGCAGATCGCGGCGACCGACACCGCGGGCGGCACGCTCTCCTATGCGGCCACCGGCCTGCCCTCGGGGCTGTCAATCGATTCCTCGACGGGTCTGATATCCGGTACGCCGACCGCGGCGGGTACGTCCACCGTCACCATCACCGCCACCGACTCCACGGGCCCCTCCGGTACCACGTCCTTCACCTGGACCGTGAAACCCGCCGCGGGCAACACGGTCACGGTGACCGACCCGGGTAACCAGACGGGCACGGTGGGCACCGCCGCCAGCCTGCAGGTCCACGCGAGCGACTCGGCGTCCGGTCAGAGCCTCACGTACAGCGCCAGCGGGCTGCCTTCGGGCCTGTCGATCAGCTCGTCGACGGGTCTGATTTCGGGTACGCCGACCGCGGCGGGTACGTCCACCGTCACCATCACCGCCACCGACTCCACCAACGCGAGCGGCAGCGCCACCTTCACCTGGACCGTCAAGCCCTCGTCCAGTGGTTGCAGCCCCGCACAACTGCTGGGCAACCCCGGCTTCGAGACCGGCAGCGCGGCACCCTGGTCAGCGTCTTCCGGTGTGATCAACAACAGCAGCAGCGAGCCCCCGCACAGTGGATCCTGGGACGCCTGGCTCGACGGCTACGGCACCACGCACACCGACACCCTCGCGCAGTCAGTCAGCATCCCGAGCGGCTGCTCCAGCTACCAGTTGGGCTTCTGGCTGCACATCGACACCGCGGAGACCAGCACAACCACCGCCTACGACACCCTCACCGTGCAGGTCCTCAACAGCTCGGGCACGGTGCTCGGGACGCTGGCCACCTACTCGAACCTCAACCACAACACCGGCTACACCCAGCACACCTTCGACCTGTCGGCCTACGCCGGGCAGAACATCACCCTGAAGTTCACCGGCAGCGAGGACAAGGAGCTACAGACCTCCTTCGTCATCGACGACGCCGCCCTCAACGTCAGCTGACCAGCCCCCACCCGTGGCTCCCGTCCTACCGCCGGGGCGGGAGTCACGTCCTGGTTCGAGACCAGCCCCGCGCAGCGGTGGCCTGGCCGACCAAGACGGTCATCGATTCGGTCGGGACCCGCGGATCGCCGCCGCACGGGCGAACCACGAAGCCGGACGTTCCCGGCCCGCCTCGGGGCAAACCCCGCAGGTCACCGCCAAGCTGGGCGAACCTTGCCCATGCCGGAGATATTCATGCGACAGCCTGCCCGCAGCGCTGTTAACTTCACGCCCCATGGAACCACTTGGCGAGAACGACATACGCGCCTCCTTCGTCAACTGCTCGAAAGGTGAGGCCCGCAGGCTCAACCTGCCCCGCAACCTGGCCGAACTTCCCTGGGACGACCTTGACTTCCTGGGTTGGCGCGACCCGGGGGCGCCGGACCGCGGCTACCTCGTCACCCGGTATGACGGAAAGACCGTGGGCATCACGCTGAGGGTGCCGCAGAGCGGCCCAAAGAGCTTCGCCAAGACCACTTTGTGCTCCATGTGCATGACCGGCCACCCCGGATCGGGCGTCTCACTACTGGCCGCACGCAAGGTCGGCGCCTCCGGACGCGAGGGAAACACGGTCGGCGCCTACATCTGCGCCGACCTTGCCTGCCCGCTGTACGTACGCGGCAGGAAGGCGTCGGCGCTGGTGAGCCGCTATCGCGAATCCCTCACGGTGGAGGAGCGACTGGCCCGTATGCGGGCCAATCTCGACGATTTCCTGGGCAAGGTCTTCGCGGAATAGTTCCGGATCGTTCACTGCCCGCCAAGTGCGCTACGGCCAGGGGCGGTTACCTAGCCGTCTCGACCAGTGCCGCGGCCAGCAACTCCGCGGTCCTGGCGATCAGCGGTTCGTCCGCCGGGGCCTTCGGATCGTGTTTGGTGGCGAGTACGGCCAGGACGACGGGGGTGTGGTCCGGGGTCCAGGCGATGCCCACGTCGTTGGTGGTGCCGTAGTCACCGGTGCCGGTCTTGTCGCCGAGCGTCCAGTCCTTGGGGAGCCCGGCACGGAAGCGCGCCGCGCTGGTGGTGTTGCCCAGCAGCCACGTGGTGAGCTGTCGGCGATCGTCAGTCGAGAGCGTGTTGCCCAGCGTGAGCTTCGCGTAGGTCCGCGCCACGGCGCTCGGGCTCGTGGTGTCGGTGATGCGCCATGGCTCGGCAGAGTTGAGCCTGGGTTCCCACCGGTCGAGACGGGTGGTGCGGTCACCGATCGAGCGGCAGAAGCGGGTGACCGCCGTCGGGCCGCCGAGTTCGTGGAGAATGAGGTTGGCCGCGCCGTTGTCGCTGTACTCGATTGCCGCGGCACACAGTTCCGCGACGGTCATGCCGTGCGCCAGGTTCTCGGGCCGACCGGTGACGGGACCGTAGCCCGAGTCCGTGACCTCCTTCTCCGTGTAGTGGATGCGCTTGGCGAGAAACCCTCCGTGCCGGTCCAGGTCCCTGAGCACGGCGGCGGCGGCGATGGTCTTGAACACCGAGCAGATCGGGAACAGCTCGTCCGCGCGGTACAGCACACTCGCACCCGTCACCATGTTCCTGCCGAACACCCCAAGCCGCGCGGAGTGCTGGCGTTCAAGGTCCCGGAGCGCCTGGGCGGTGTCGGCGGCGCGCGGCGATGCCGCGTGGGCGGGCGTACCCGTGGACACGGCGGCGGCCAGCGTCGTCCCGGCACCCCAGGCGAGTATCCTGCGACGGCTCGGACGTGCTTCGAAGGTCTCCAAGATCGCGTTCCTCCAAGGCCGATGACCAGCGTTCTCAGGACAAGACGCCCCAAGTGCCCCAATGGTTCGCCAGCCTGGAAGGCACTTGCCGCTGTCGCGATGCCGCCCGTGGTGCGGCGCTTCGGCAAGTGGAAAACGGCACGGTGGCTGCTGCCACCGTGCAGCGCCCACCCGGCACGCCCTAGTGGACCATTCCGTCGCCGATCACCGGCACGCCCTTGCGCAGGTTCGCCATGAACCGGCGTAGCGCGGGGCGCGGCTGGTCCGCATTCGCCCCCGCGTCTGCCTCCGTCCTCTGGCCGGGCGTCGCCGCCTCGGGGGCGGCCGTCGGGTCGGCGCTGCGCGTACCGGGCGCCGGAATCGGCTGTGCGCGCATCTGGAACTTCACCGGGAACGACCGCATACCGCGAACATAGGTGGACGACCGCCACGGCAACTGGTCTACAGGAAGGCCGAGTTCGAGGTCGCACCGTTCGAAGAGGCGGCCCACTGCCGCGCTCACCATCATGTCGGCCAGGCCCCGGCCGGGGCACTGGTGCGGTCCGGCGCCCCAGGCGAGATGGGCGCGCGAACTCATCGCGGACTCCTCATTGATGGCGCTGGCGAACAGCGGGTCGCCGTGTGCGGCGGCGATCGACGGCATGACCACATCGCCCGCGGCGATCCGGAAGCCACCGAGTGAGGTGTCGGCCACCGGGTAGCGGAAGGTGAGGTTGGACCACGGCGGGGACACGATGTGCACCCGGTTGACCAACTCGCCGATCAACCCTGCCGTCAGACTGCCCCGTGCCCCGCTGTTGCCGGTCAGCACCTCCAGCACGCCGTTGGTGACCGAATGGGTGGTGGTGTCGGCGATGGCGACCAGTATCGCGTACAGCTCCCGGCCGGCCTGCTCCACCGTCAGCGACTGATCCGCGGCCAGCAGCCGACTGGTCAGGTCGTCGCCGGGCTGGGAGCGCTTGTGCGCGGCCAGTTCGGTCGTGGCGGCCAGCAGCCGCTCGATGGCGGCCGCCGCGTCAGGGCCGGAGTCCATCATGCGCCAGGCGTCCATGAAGATCTCGTCGCCCTGTTCGACCGGGAAGCCGAACAGCCGGTTGACCACCATCAGCGGCAGTGGCCGCGCGAACTGGGCGCACAGGTCCACCCATCCGCTGCTGCCGCCGTCGGCGAAGAACGTGATCAACTCGTCCACCTGCCGCGCCACCGCGGACGTCAGCGCGCGGGCCTGTGGCTGCCGTGGGTCCTGAAACGGCCTCAGTGCCGCGTCCACCGCGGTACGGGTCGCCGCCCGCCGCTGGTCGTCCTGGAACAGCAACTGGTCCACGCGGTAAGCGGGCAGCAGCGGCCAGTCGGACGGTATCCGGCCCTGCTGGAGCGCCCGCCAGTGCCGGACGTCCTTCTTCCACCGGCCCTCGTCACGCAGGACGTCCAGCACCTCACGGAAGCCGAGTACCAGCCACACCGGCACCCCGAACACCTCCACCGGCGCCACCGGACCGTACCGCTCGCGCAACCGCTCGTAGACCAGGGCGGGGCGAGTATCGAAGTCCCTGGTCATCAGGGGTTCGACGGGCAGCGAGTCCAGCAGCGAGGAGACCGCGGCGTTCGAAGCAGGAGGCAGGTGCGATTCCATGACTGTCCTTGGCTGTCCGATGCAACAAAGCTGGAGCGGTCCCAACGCCGCTCCATCCCGGTGCGGCGGCGGGACCGGCCGAACGGCATCGGGGACGCGCCATGGGAAGGGAGCAGCCCTCCTTGGCCGGACAGACTAACCGCCGGTGACCAGAAGTGATAGACGCTCACACAGGATAGTGGCCCACCGACCGGTTCTGATCGGCGCAGGTCGCGCGACGTGTGCCGTGATCGAGAACTTCACCAGTCCGTCACGTGTGCGGACTTGTTGAGTGGTGCGCGATCTCCCTACGCTGTCATGTACGCCGTCAATCCTGCCTGAAGGTCGTACATGGCATTGCTCGCCCCCACCGGAGTGCTCAGCCGCTCAAGGACTGTCGCACCCGAATCCTGGAACCGTTGGCTCGTACCGCCCGCCGCGCTCTGTATCCATCTCGCCATCGGGCAGGCGTACGCCTGGAGCGTCTTCAAACCACCGCTGGAATCCTCGTTGCACCTGGACGGTACGCAGAGCGCTTTGCCGTTCCAGTTCGCGATCGTCGTGCTCGGCCTGTCGGCCGCGTTCGGCGGCACGCTCGTCGAACGCAACGGGCCGCGTTGGGCGATGGCGGTGTCCACCATCTGCTTCTCCGCCGGATTCCTGGTCGCCGCGCTGGGGGCGGCCACCAGCCAGTACTGGCTGGTGGTGGTCGGCTACGGGGTCATCGGCGGCATCGGTCTGGGCATCGGCTACATCTCTCCGGTCTCCACGTTGATCGCCTGGTTCCCGGACCGGCCGGGACTGGCCACCGGGATCGCCATCATGGGATTCGGCGGCGGTGCGCTGATCGCCTCACCGTGGTCGGCCTGGTTGCTCACCGAGTTCGGCGCCAAGCCGGGCGGGATCGGCGCGACGTTCCTGGTGATGGGCCTGGCCTACGCGGTGTTCATGACGCTGGGCGTGCTGCTGGTGCGCGTACCCGCGCCGGGGTGGCGGCCGTTGGGCCATGAATCCGTCACGGCGGCGCCCCGGCCGCTGGTGACCACGGGACACGTCTCGGCACACAACGCCGTGCGCACACCGCAGTTCTGGATGTTGTGGGTGGTGCTCTGCCTCAACGTCACCGCGGGCATCGGCATCCTGGAGAAGGCCGCTCCGATGGTGATGGACTTCTTCTCCGGCACCTCCACTCCGGTCAGCGCGGCCGCCGCCGCGGGCTTCGTCGCCCTGCTGTCACTGGCGAACATGGTCGGACGCATCTTCTGGTCCGCGCTGTCCGACCTGGTGGGACGGAAGAACATCTACCGGTGCTATCTGGGCGCCGGGGCACTGATGTACCTACTGATCGAGCTGGTCGGCAGCGGTTCGAAGCCGCTGTTCATCGTTGCCGCGATGGTTGTGCTGTCCTGCTACGGTGGTGGGTTCGCGACCGTACCGGCCTACTTGAAGGACCTGTTCGGCACGTACCAGATCGGTGCCATCCACGGACGGCTGCTGACCGCCTGGTCGGTGGCGGGTGTCGCCGGTCCGCTGATCGTCAACGCCATCGCGGACGCCCAGAAGCACGCCGGGCGGCACGGCACCGCGCTCTACACCACTTCGCTGACCATCATGATCGCACTCCTGGTGGTGGGCTTCATCGCCAACGAGCTGATCCGCCCGGTGAACCCGCGCTTCCACGAGTCGCCCCAGTCCCAGTCCGCCTCGCAGCAAGCAACGAGGGCCGACGCATGAAATCCCGTCAGACCACGCTCATGGTGTTCAGCTGGGCATGGGTGGGCTTGCCGTCCGCGTACGGCATCTACGAACTGCTGCTGAAACTGCGGCAACTCTTCTGAACTCCGCCTCGGCCCAGGCGGTCTCGGACACAGCAGCGCCAGGACCGCCGCCGCGGGGTGCGCCGTCGCCTTCATCACCGCGACCCGCCCCGTGGCGCTGGCCGGGGGTTCTCGGCCCCTTTGGGCTTGAGTACGCCGTGTCACGGCGTGCATGGCTGGGTACGAGGGAGCCGGTTTGCCAAGATGGGGGAAGCGCGGTTCAACGTAGCGACACCTGTCAGCGTTGACAGCGCAGCAGGCCCGGACGGATGAACCCACCGCACCCGAAGGCAAGGGAGAGCCCGAATGACCGGATCGGCGCCGTCCGAGCCCGACACATCCCGCCGCGAGAAATCGGCTCTGACGCACGTTCGGGTCTTCGACGGCCGTCAGCTTCGGGCCCCGGGTACGGTCGTCATCGACGGCGACCGGATCGGCACCGACCCCGCGGGCGCACGGGTGATCGACGGCGGCGGTGCCGTGCTGTTGCCGGGCCTCATCGACTGCCACGTCCACCTCTCTGGTGCGCAGGACCTGCGTCGGCTGTGCGAACACGGGGTGACCACAGCCCTGGACATGGCAGCCTGGCCTCCTGCCATGGTCGACTCCCTGCGGAACGTACGGGGGTTGACCGACATCCGTAGCGCGGGCACCCTTGCCGTCAGCGCGGGCGGTATGCACGCCAAGCTGGGCGGTATCCCCGAAGACAGCATCGTGAACGGCCCCGCTGACGCGGAACGGTTCGTCGCGGCCCGGGTGGCCGAGGGCTCGGACTACATCAAGATCGTTGCTGAACACCCCGATGCCGAGGGCCTCGACCAGTCCACCCTCAACGCCTTGGTAGCCGCCGCACACGCACACGGCAAGGCGGTGGTCGCCCACGCGGCCGACTACGGCGCCGTCGCCATGGCGCAGCAGGCGGGCGCCGACGTCATCACCCACGCACCGCTGGACCGAGCGCTCGACACGGAGGCCGTGGCCCTCATGGTCGCCGACGACCGCGTCGCCGTTCCGACCCTCACCATGACGGAGGCGGTCATCGAACGGGCGGGTGGTGGTGCTGGCTTGGACTACGCTCCGGCACGCGCGAGCGTCACCGCTCTCTATCAGGCGGGCGTACCCGTCCTCGCGGGCACCGATGCCAACTCCACCCCCGGGTCGCCGGCACACGTCCCGCACGGCACGAGCCTCCACCGCGAACTGGAACTCCTCGTGGACGCCGGACTGACCACCGTGGACGCCCTACGCGCCGCGACCGAACTTCCGGCACAGCACTTCGGCCTGGCCGACCGGGGCGCCATCGAACCCGGCCTGCGCGCCGACCTCGTACTCATCGACGGCGACCCGGTCGCAGACATCCGCGCCACTCGACGCCTCAGGCGCATCTGGTGCGCGGGCGTTGAACACGCTCCGGCCCAGGGGTGATTGGGCTTGCGTCGAGCCCAGCGCTCTCCGAGACCGCTGGACACGGCACGGTCCCGTGGGCATCAGCGTGATGGCCTTCCCCCTACAGCACGAGACGCACGCGTAGACAGAACGACCTTGCCTGGGGTTCCACTCCGCATCACACGCCGACCGCTCCGTCGATCCGTTCACGGAGCAGGTCGGCGTGGCCGTTGTGCCGGGCGTACTCCTCGATCATGTGGATGAGCACCCACCGCAGTGACACGGTGCCGCGCCATGCGTCATCACCTTCGACGTCGAGGCTGGGCGCATCGGCGACGAAACCGTCGGCGAACGCCACTTCGGCACGCCACGCCTCCCACGCCGTCGCCACGACCGCCGCGGCGGGCAGCGCACCGGCGAAGTCACCGTCGGGGTCGTCCGCTGAGGAGAAGAGGGCTGGCGCGTCCTGCCCGGCCAGCACGCGTCGGAACCAGCGACGCTCCACATCGGCGAGATGCCGTACGAGGCCGAGCAACGACAGCGTGGACGGTGCGACGGACCGCCGCGACAACTCCTCCGCCACGCCCGCGCACTTCAGCTCCAACGTGGCACGCTGGGCCCCGAGGAAGGCGACGAGCATGTGTCGCTCGTCGCCGGTCGCGGGGCCCTCGAAACGGCGGTCAGTACCAGCGCCGACGAAGATCTCGGCTTTCCTACGTGGTGTGGTCATACCCGCAGTCATCGTCGGTGCGGACGCCCGGCGGACGGGTGGTCCGGGAACCAGGTGCCGTTCGCCGAGACATCGTTGGCGTTCACCAGGGCCACCCGGTGGTTGTACTGGATCGTGTAGAACTGTTCGGAGCCGGTCACGACGGTGTCCGGTGGGTTCTTGGCGAAGAAGTCGTCGGCGGGTACCGGGGGAGCGGTCGCCACGTATGCCTGGCCCGCGGGCAACGCGTAGGCGCTCAGCGGCTTTTCGGTCGACGGGGCGAGCCCCGGCGGGTATTCGGATGGTTGGGGGTAGCCCTCACCGTAGACGCCCACCGTGGACGACGCGTCGGCCGCGCTGATCACCGTCGCACCGAAGGCGAGCGTGGTGTTGCGCCCATGAGGATTGTAGAACCAGGCCTTCTGTCCGCCGAACCAGACTGCCGTCCAGTCACCGCTGCGCCCCGCGACGACGAACTGCTGGCCGGTCGACAGGGTGTCGCCCCAGTCGGTGATTTCTACGGTGCCGCCGGATCCGGCGGTGGGGTGAAGATAGGGGTCCGTGATAAGGGGCGCGTCGGCGTTGGGTTGGGTGCGAACGAACAGGAAGTTCGCCGGCTGGGTCTGATCGGTGCAGGTGGTGGTGGCCCCGGAGCCGTCATCGGCGGGGCAGACCCGCACGGTCTGGACGTTGTGCGCGAAGGTGGGTGTGATCGTCACGACGGATCCCACCGGCCCCACGCCGCGCCACCCCCAGTCGACTGGGGAGCCGACCAGCCGCATGAAGTAGGCCCAGTCCCAGTACGGACCCGGATCCCAGTGCATGCCGGCCACGTAACCGTCCACCGGACCAGGCACGTTGTCGTGGCCGATGATGTGCTGGCGGTCCAGCGGGATGTCGTACTTCGCGGCCAGATAACGCACCAGGTCCGCCGTGGCCCGGTACTGGGCCTGCGTGTACCACGTGGCGCCGTGAGCCGCGAAGCCCTCGTGCTCGATGCCCACCGAGTGCATGTTGAACCAGTAGTTGCCCGCATGGAACGCCAGGTCCTTGGCGGGCACCATCTGGGTGACCGTACCGTCCGCGGCACGCATGACGTAGTTCGCCGCGTCGCCGTTGGCCGGGTTCTGGAAGGCGTCGATGGCCTGCTGGTAGGTGGTCTCGGTGTCGTGGATGACGATGTAGCGGATGTCCAGTCCGTCCGAAGGCCGGTTGGCGAACTGGTAGTTCGTCGTCGCCGCCGGGACGAACTGGCAGTCCAGCTCGGCCGGGCAGTCCGGCGACGGCGAAGCGGAAGCCCGTAGACGGAGCAGGGCGAGTTGGCCGGTGGCCGGTTGCAGGGAGATCGCGGGCAGCCGGACCTGTTGGCCGTCGGCGGTGGCGCGCTGGGCCCCGGTGCGGATGGTCGCGTACACATCGTCGGCGAACCTCTTGGCCGCGCCCGCGTCCGGTGACTGGAAGTACCGTGCGACCGCGCCGTACCACTGTGCGGGGTCAGCGGACGTGCCGCCGGTGAGCGCCTTCTCGTACGACGCCAACAGCGCCGCGCCACCACGGATGTTCTGCAGATCGCTCGTACGCAGCTGCGCCGTGGGGGCCTTTGTCAGCTTCGCGGCGGCCGTGAGGGTGTGCAGGGACGGATCGTCGGTCAGCGTGGCGAGGTCCGCGCGACCGGCGGCCCCGGACTGGTCACCGGCCATCATGCTCACTGTCGCATCGGTGAGGTTCATCGGACCGTACCCACCAACGGTGTTGTACTGTCCGGCGTGCCCCTCCCACAGCGACTCCTGGTAGGAGACACCCAGCAGAACGGGCAACGGTACGTGGAACTCGGCAGCGGCGGCATCGAAATGCCGCTGTCTGCTGTTTGTCCTGGCAACGCTGCTCGGCTGGGCCGACGCCTGTGGTGAGAGGCAGACCAGACCCGTCAGCGGCATTGCGGCGCAGATGGCGATCGCCGATGACAGTCGCCGTGCTCTTCGAAAACCAATCAAAGCGCAGCCTTTCGATGGAGGAGTCGCCTTCGCGGCGCGCTGCCGCGAACGCCCGTGAGTGACTGCTCACCTCCTCCTCGGTCCCCGCGCGGTGGCCTTCCCGCTCTGGCACGGCACCACCGACTCATCAATGCCACCAGGACGGCCACCTGGCAACCGCTGTGACGTTAAAAGGGAGTTGTGTACCCGTTTCCTGGTCCTGAGCGGTCGAACGGCTTGGGAACGCCGAGGGAGCAGCGGAGAAGCGCACGCGCGCCATGGTGCTCCCACCCACGTCCGACACACTGGCCGAAGCCCCGGACAGTCCGCCATGAGCCCGGCCACCACCGGGTCGGCGGCGGCTAGTTGGGGGAAGCCGCTGCCGTCCATGTCGAGCGAGAGGATGCGGGCGAGCTGGCCCCGGACGGCCCTGCCGGGTGCGGACCCGGCGGACACGGGGTCCGCCGGGTGGTCGCCCCGGCCACCGGGTCACAGGGTGAACTGGGCCCGGACCCGGCCCTCGGTGCCGTCCGCGTTCTGCTCCTGCCGCACCGCGGCGGCCACCACCGAGTGGCCGTCGTCGGCAGGAAAGGCTAGGCGGACCATCCCGTCCCCCGCGTCGTGGTAGCTCGCGGGGGTGAAGCCCTCCAGGAAGCGCACACTCGCCGCGAGCGAGAAGGGGCGGGACGGGGTGAAGGCGACGGCGTGTTGGTCAGCCTCCGTGCACTGTCATGGCGTAGCCCCCGGGGCCGGTGAAGGTGAACGTGCGGCCGAAGGGACTGTCCGTGGGTGGGCTGACGATCGGCACCCCGGCGGCGGTGAGCTGGTCGTGCAGCTTCTGGGCGTCCGTGGTGCGGAACCACAGGGCCACCCCGAGACCGGGCTGTGCGACGCCGTCGAGATCCACGCCCGGCAGCGGCTCGCGGACGGCGAACGGGATCGGCTCGGTGGCGAACACCACCGCACCGGGAGGCGAGGCCGGCGCCCGCCGCAGTCCCAGGTGCTTTTCGCAGAAGGTGGCCGCTGCCTCGACATCGCGTACCTGCAGAGCGATGAAGTCAGGGCCGTCAACGATGACAGTCATGAGGCGTCCTCGATTCCTTATGTCAGGACTTTGACATAAGAGACTGTACGCACGGCCCTCTCCTATGTCAAAATCCTGACATGGAAGACCGAAAGTCCGTCGCCCCGCCGCACCCCGCTCACGACGTCACCGAGCACGTGGGGTACCGCCTCAAGCGCGCCGCCGCGGCGCTGCGCGGCGCCATGGACAAAGCACTGCGCCAGCACGGTCTGACGGTGCCGCAGTACGCGTGCCTGGAACTGCTCGACGAGCAGCCGGGCCTGTCCAACGCCGAACTCGCCCGTGGCGCGTTCGTCACGCGGCAGTCCATGAATGTCGTGCTCCGCGGCCTCCAGGACGCGGAGCTGATCTCCCGCCCTGCCACCACCGACCACGGCCGCGCCCTCCCCGCACACCTCACCGCACAGGGCCGCAGTCGTCTCGACGCGGCTCGGTCCGCCGTCTACGCCATCGAACAGCAGATGATCGAAGCGGTCCCGCAGCGGCGTCTGGGTGCCCTCCTCGACGACCTCGACGGTATGGCCGCAGCCCTCGGCGGTTGACCTGTCGCCCCCAACCGGCGCCGACCGCGCCGGGCCGCGTTTCGAGAAGACACTGCCCCGGCTCTCCCGCGCGTCGCGCGACAGGCCAGACAGCTGCCTGCCACACCTGGAAGAGTAGAAGTCCCGGCCACTACGCAGTTGAACTGCTCGGCTTCCCGCGGCTACTACCGGCGGATGTTCGCCGGACGGGCGGTCCCGCACCAGCGCACGGCCCCGGGCAGCTTGCTGGTGCGGCCGCGTGGTGGACTACAACTGCCTTAGCGCGGGCAGCAGTTCCTTCTCCGCCCAGTTCAGGAAGGGCAGTTGACTGTCGCCCCCGACCTGGACCAGGGCGACCTCGGTGAACCCGGCGTCCGCGTACGGTCGTACGGCCTGTACGAATTCGTCCACGTCGTCTCCGCAGGGGATGGACGAGGCCACGTCCTCAGGCCGTACGTAGGCGTTGGCCGAGGCGAAGGCGGCGGGGCCGGGCAGTTCCGCATTGACCTTCCAGCCGCCGCCGAACCAGCGGAACTGGTCGTGTGCGCTACGTACGGCGGTCGCCCGGTCCGGGTCGTAGCAGACGGGTAGTTGCCCGACTCGTGGTTTCCCGCTGCCGCCGTGCTTGTCGAACGCGGTCAGCAGCTCCGCTTTCGGCTCGACGGCGATCACCAGGTCGGCCAGTTCCCCGGCGAGTTCGCAGGAGCGGGGACCGGAGACCGCGATGCCGATCGGGGGCGGCTGCTCGGGCAGGTCCCACAGCTTGGCGGACTCCACGTCGAAGTGTTCACCGCGGTGGTTGACGTATCCGCCCGCGAAGAGGGCCCGGATGATGTGCACGGCCTCGGAGAGCATGTCCTGGCGTACGGCAGCCGCTGGCCAACCGCCCCCGATGATGTGCTCGTTGAGGTTCTCACCCGAGCCCAGGCCGAGCCGGAACCGGCCCTCGGACAGCAGCTGGACGGTCGCCGCCTTCTGCGCCACGACAGCGGGGTGGTAGCGCAGCGTCGGGCAGGTCACATAGGTCATCAACGGGATACGTTCGGTGGCCTGCGCCGCAGCGCCGAGCACACTCCATGCGTAGGGGGAGTGCCCCTGCGAGTCGAGCCACGGGAAGTAGTGGTCTGAGGTGACCGAGAAGTCAAAGCCCGCCTGCTCCGCGCGGACCACATGGTCCACGAGCTCCCGGGGTCCTGCCTGCTCCGTCATCATCGTGTAGCCGATCTGCACCATATGGCACGCTTTCCCGCTCGGTACCGTGGCTAACGTGTCTCCGACCGATCACCGCGTGGTGTGACGCGATCGGCTCAGTGGTCGCCCCGAGGGCGTTGTGGTCAGCTGGAGGTTCGCTGGCGCGAAGCGCCACCGGTGGCAGTGCTTGACCTGACGTCAGCGGTTCGCGCGATCCTACGCGCAGTAGTGGAATGGTTACTCTTAGGGCCGTTCGCTGTTATCCCACTCGGCGCTGGGTACCGGCAACCCGGAGCCTGCAAGGCGCGGGAACCGTGGCGCCGCCAGCGGGCCGAGGCGCTCCGGAGAAGACCCGGAAAAATTTTTCCCGGACGATGTCGATCCGGCCGTCGCCCGATCGACGCAAGGGTGAGAGGCGGGGAAAGAGTCACCGCCCTCCTTGATCGAGGAGTCACCATGCCGCGTTTTCTGTCGCTGATCCGCATCGACGAGCAGGACCACCCCATCAAGTACGCCACCCCGGAGTTCGGTGAGCGTATGGGCGCGCTGTTGGAGGAGATCACCAAGGCCGGGGTCATGCAGGAGACCGCCGGGCTCACCCCCACTTCCGACGGAACCCGGCTCACCTGGTCCGGCGGCAGGATCAGCGCCACCGACGGTCCCTTCACCGAGAGCAAGGAAGTCGTCGGCGGTTACGCCATCCTTCAGGCCAAGGACAAGGCCGAGGCGCTGGAGTGGACCCGGCGGTTCCTGGAGGTCCACGACGAGCACATGAGGGTCACCGCGGAGGTCCGCGAGATCACCGAGGGCTGACCCGGCGCCGCCGCCTTCGCCTCGATGGCACCGCTCAGCGCGGTGCCATCGAGGCCGCCGCTCTCACCACCCCCGCTGACGGTTGTTCTGGGCGGCCTCCTCCAGCCTTCCCACTCGCCGTCGCCGTTCCGTCGCCAGTTCCTCCAACGCGTACTCAACCGCATCAAGCACCGCCAGCACCGACTCGTCGGTGACGCTCGGCGTATCCGGTGTGCGTCTGTCGTGGATGCCGAGCGCCGCCACCAGGGCGGTGAGTACGGGCTCGTCCGACGCCCAGCGGTCGTCCGCCCGGCGGCGGTCGGGCGTATCGACCAGTTCCGTACTGGTGGTCTGGAACAGCAGCCAGCGGCGACGCCGTTGCAGGGTGATCTGTCCCTCCGCCTCGAACTCAGCCAGATACGCCGAGGACAGATCGCGGCCCCTGCGCCACAGCCAGTCACTGATCGACTCGTACGGTGCCTCCCGTACGAGCGAGGACGCGGCCTGGTCCAGCAGGCGATCGGCGATCGTCGGCTGGTAGTTCGGCACGATGCGGTCGCCCTCCAGGCTGACCGCCTGGGCATCCAGTAGGTCGACCAACTCGGCGCCCGCGAGCGCGAGCGAGAGGTCGCCTCGCTCCACCGGGCGATCGGACGCGATGTCCAGGGAAACGGTGAACAGGTCCCGTGGTGTGGTCATGGACGTCTCCACCTCAGGGGCGCTGCGGGCGCCGGAAGCATCAGCAACCAGCCTGCCTAGGCCATTGTCGCTCCGGGTGACCCGGGCTGCCAGTGAGGGGCGGCAGCCCGCCGCCGGAAGACCGGACGGTCAGGCCCCCCCGTGCCGCACAGCCGCGGCTGCCAGGCCCCGGATGATGGGATGCGGACGGGTGCCGTCACCGTGTAGTTCCGGCTGGAACAGGGTGGCCAGGAAGAACGGGTGTCCGGGGAGTTCGGCGATGCGGACGTCGCCTGCCTCGTCGGTGCCGGTGAAGCGCAGGCCGTGGCCGCGCAGCGTGTCCAAGTACCTTGGGTTCGGGCCGTAGTTGCAGTGGTAGCGCTCCACGCTCCGTTCGGCGCCGACCAGTTGGGCCGCCTGCGAGTCGGGAGCCAGCAGTACCGCGGCCTCGTGGCCGACCAGGGAGCAGGACAGGGGGACGATCAGCGCGTCCTCGACGCTGGACCGCGGTGTGTTCTCGGCGTGTACGACGTCGCCGAGACCGCACACGTGGCGGGCGTACTCCAGCAGCGTGTGCTGGAAGCCACCGCACGTACCGAGGAACGGGATGCCCTTCAGGCGGGCGGTGTGGATGGCCGCGAGCACCCCCGCCTCGCTGCGGTACGGGCTGCCGGGCAGCACCCAGACCGCGTCGAAGCCGTCGACCCCACCGGACCCGGCCGTCTCGGCCTCCTCTGTGGGGATCCAGTAGGCGTCGAGGTCCAGGCCGTCGCGGACCCGCAGGGCGTCCAGCAGTACCGGGACGCGGGTATGAGAGCGGACCTGCGGGGAGCGGTCGCCGACCAGGGCGATACGTGCGGTGTTCGTCATGGACACATCCTCGGCGGCGGTGCTCCATCACGTCCAACGATGATCCCTGGATCTTTCATTAGCGATGCTGATGCACATGGATCCGCATCTCCTCCGCACCTTCGTGGCGGTCATCGAGCACGGTTCGTTCTCCGCGGCGGCCCAGGGGCTCGGCTACACGCAGTCCGCGGTCTCGCAGCACATCGCCGCACTGGAGGCTGATCTCGGAACCCGGCTGGTGGAGCGCCGACCGGTCGGACCGACGGCCGCGGGGGAACGGTTGGTGGAACACGCCCGGCCGTTGCTGCTACGCCTTGACGCGGCCCGCGCGGACATCGCCCGGCTCCGGCAGGTGCGGCCCGCACGGCTGGCCGTGGCCTGCGCTCCCATCACACTCACGCCCGCCTTGACCATGGCGCTGGCTCGGGTGCGTGCGGCAACTCCCGGGCTCACGCTCGCAGTCGAGGTGCGCGGCCGGGACGAGGCGGTGCGGGCGGTACTGACCGGCGCGGCGGACGTCGCCCTGGTGGACGGTGTCGCCGCACCCAGCGACCCGTTGCCGCTGCCGGACGCGGGCCCGATGTCCACCCTTGCCGTTGCCGAGGCGCCCCTCGCGATCCTGCTCCCGGCCGACCACCCATTGGCCCGGCGCCCGTCACTGCGCCTCGGGGACCTCGCGGACGCCCACTGGGTGGACGCTCCGGACACGGCCGTCCCCCTCGGCCAGCTACGCTCCGCGGTCCGCTCGGATGGCTTCACTCCGCACATGACGTACGACGGGACCGATGTGCGCGGCCTCGGAGCGCTGGTCGCGAGCGGCCACGGCCTCGCCGCGCTCCCGCTTCCCGCGGCCACCGGCCTCGCCGGGACGGCGGCCGTACGGATCCGCGCGCCGCGCCTGGTGCACCGTACGGAAGTGGTTCACCCTCGGACGCCGACCTCGGCCGTCCGCGCGCTGGTCAGCGAGCTGAACGGCTGACGGCGACAACCACGGCCTGGGGTGGGCTGTTTCAGCGCAGCACGCAGTCTCCGCAGGGAGCGGCGCCGGGCTTGCGGTGATACAGGCAGCAACTGCGCCGTCGGAAAGCCTGGTTGCCCGGCCCGGTGAGCCACTCGCCCAGGCCGCGGTGACTGCCGCGCCCCACCAGCTCACGGCCGATGGTCAGGGCCTGCCGCGCGTGCTCGGGGTGGGCCGTGGCGACCGCCTGGAGTGCCTCCGCGACGGTGGAGGCGGAGTTGCCCCACAGCACTTTCCGGGAGATGGGCAGGAGATCGCGCAGCGCGTTCGCGACAGGCTCCAGCAGCCCGTGTCCCATCGAGTACACCGCTTCCGGCGAAGCCTCCCGACAGGCTGTGGGCCGGGCCAGGTGCAGTGGTACCGCGCCACCCGGTGCGGGCAGCCAGCTCAGGTCACCGCCGGTCAGGTCGAGCAGCAGTCCGTGGCGCAGGTACGCGCCGAGCAGCGGGGACCAGATCCGGGCCGCCAGCCCCTGGAACATGACGGAGGCGGCCACCCGCCGCTCCGCCAGGTCGAGGCGTCGTGCGACACCGTCGACACGGTCGCCGAGCACGCGGCGATCGGTCGCCAACTCGGTCCAGGGGCGGGCGCCGTGGGGTGGTGGACCGGTGCTGACGGTGAAGAAGCGCCCCAAGGCGGCGAGTTGGGGGAGATCCGGGAAGGCACGGTCCGGGTCGATGGATGGTGGCATCGGTCGCGATCCTGCCACAGATGCCGCAGAACATATCCCCTAAGATGTTGGTGGATGCCAGGAAGCCGGTGCAATTCCGGCACGGTCGCGCCACTGTGATCGGGGAGCGAACCTCAACGAAGGCCACGGCCGTAAGGCGGGAAGGCCGAGGGGAGCGCTGATCCGGGAGTCAGGAGACTGGCCCGCTGCTGTACCCCGACTCCGGCCCGGTTCCGGTGAGAGGATCCAACTCCATCATGCGCATGCGCGTGCTTCCCGGCCTCGCGGCGGCCGTCTGCCTGCTGTTCCTGGCGGGCTGCGGCTCGGCCGTGCCCAAGCCCGACCCGACGGGCACCGTCAAGGGCTTCCCGTACACCGTGCACAACTGCGGCGTTACCACCACCTACCGACACCCGCCCACCCGCGCGGTGACGCTCAACCAGCACACCACCGAGATCATGCTGGCGCTGGGACTGCGGAAGTCCATGGTCGGTACCGCCTACCTGGATGACGCGGTCCTGCCGCAGTACCGGGACGCCTACGACTCGGTCAAGGTGCTGGCCAAACGGTATCCCTCCCAGGAGGCGCTGCTCTCCGCCGAACCCGACTTCGTCTACGGCGGCTTCACCAGTGCCTTCGACGAGTCCCAGGGGCGTGGCCGTGCCGCTCTCGCCAAGGACGGCATCAACACCCACCTCAGCATCGAGAACTGCCCTGCCGGCCCGGTGACCGAGACCACCGACGACCAGGAGATCCTGACCATCGGCCGGATCTTCGCCGTGGAGGACCGGGCGAAGGCTCTGGTCGCCTCGATGCACACCGCCTTGGACCGGGTTCGGTCCCAACTCGCCCATGCGAAGCCGGTGAAGGCGTTCGTCTACGACAGCGGCGAGCGGACCGCGTTCACCGCTGGTGGCGCGGGCATCGGCAACGAGATCCTCGAACTGGCCGGTGGCAGCAATGCCTTCGCCGACCTCGACAAACGCTTCGGTGACGTGTCGTTCGAGCAGGTCGCCCAGCGCGCCCCCGACGTCATCGTCATCTACGACTACGGGGAGCAGTCTGTAGCGGCCAAGAAGGCCTTCTTGCTGTCGAACCCGGCGCTCAGGGACGTGCCTGCCATTCGCCACCGGCACTTCGCCGTACTGCCGCTCAGCTCGACGGTGTTGGGTGTGCGGCTGCCTTCGGCGGTCGAGTCGCTGGCCAGGCAGCTGCATCCGGGCGACTTCCGATGACCCGGTACTGGTCGGTGGTCGCGGGGCTGCTCGTCCTGCTGTTCGCGGTCGCCACGTTCGGGGTCGCTCTCGGTTCGGTGGCGGTGCCGCCCGGACAGGTCTGGCGGATCCTGCTGCACAGACTGGCGCCGCCGCTGGTCGGCGCCGACTGGCCGCAGGTCCGGGACACCATCGTGGTGGGCGTCCGACTGCCCAGAGTGCTGCTCGGCGGGACTGTGGGGGCGGGGCTGTCGGTCTGCGGGATGGCACTTCAGGCCCTGGTGCGCAATCCACTCGCGGACCCGGCACTGCTCGGCGTCTCCTCCGGGGCGAGCGTGGGCGCGGTGTTGGTGGTTGTCTGCGGAGTCACCCTGTTCGGACAGTATTCGCTGTCCGCCGCCGCGTTTCTCGGTGGGCTGGTCGCGTTGCTGGTGGTCTACGCTCTGGCGCGATCGGGCGGTCGGATGACGACGGTACGGCTGATCCTGGCCGGGGTGGCCACCGCCCAGGTGCTGTCGGCGGTGGCCAGCTTGCTGATCGTGACGTCCGGCCAACCGCAGCAGGCACAGGCCGCGTTGCAGTGGATGCTGGGTGGGCTGGGCGGCACCGGCTGGGACGGTCTGTGGCTGCCCGCGGTCGCCGTGCTGGCCGGCACCGTCGTACTGCTGGGGACGGCCAGGCAACTCAACCTGCTGCTGGCCGGGGAGGAGGCCGCCGCGGCGCTCGGCCTGGACGTCGGCCGCTTCCGTGGCCTGTTGTTCGTGCTGTGCGCCCTGTTGACCGGGGTGATGGTGGCGGTCAGTGGCGCGATCGGGTTCGTCGGCCTGATGATGCCGCACATTACCCGGCTGCTGGTCGGTGCCAACCACCGGCGCGCCCTGCCTGTCGCCGCGCTGCTCGGCGCGGTCTTCCTGATCGCCGCCGACCTGCTCGCCAGGACGGTGATCCGCCCCGAGGAGATACCTGTCGGCATCGTCACGGCGCTGGTCGGCGGCCCTGCCTTCCTGTGGCTGATGTACCGCAGGGGGCTGGCATGAGCGAGCTGTGTACGGAGTCGGTGACCGTGCTCGCGGGCGGGCGCGCACTGGTCGACGCGGTCTCGCTGCGGGCCGGGCCGGGCGAGGTGCTGGGACTGGTCGGCCCCAACGGCGCCGGGAAGTCAACCCTGTTGCGTACCTGCTACCGGGCGCTGCGGCCGACATCCGGACGGGTGTTGTTGGACGGCGAGGACGTCTGGCGGATGCCCGGGCGGCGGTTTGCCCGCGGGCTGGCCGCGGTGCTTCAGGAGACGCCGGCGGACTTCCAACTGACGGTGCGCGACGTGGTGTTGATGGGGCGTGCGCCGTACCAGCGTGCCTTCCACGGCGAGGGCCGAGAGGACCGGCAGGCCGTTGGCACCGCTCTGGAGGCCTTGGGCGTTGCCGAACTGGCCGAGCGGCGCTTCGATCGGCTCTCCGGCGGCGAGAAGCAGCGGGTGCTGATCGCCAGGGCGCTGGCCCAGCAGCCGTCGGTGATGGTGCTGGACGAGCCGACCAACCATCTCGACCTGCGCCACCAGCTCGACGCCCTCCTGTTGGTAAGGAAGTTGGGGGTCACGGCCGTCATCGCGCTGCATGACCTCAATCTGGCGGCCGCGTTCTGCGATCGCGTCTGTGTGCTGCGCGGCGGTCGGCTGCTGGCCGCCGGGACCCCGGAGGCGGTGCTCACTCCGCGACTGATCGCCGACGTCTACGGAGTGGCCGCGGAAGCCACCCGGCATCCGCGTACCGGGAAGTTGAACATCGTCGTGCTTCCGTAGGTGGGCGAACGTGGTCGCTCGCAACACGTGATCCCGGCGCTGGCTGGGCCTCCGGCTGCCCTGCCGGAGGCCGAACTCTTTTGACGCCAGTACCAGGCCCGGCGACGGGTCGGAGCCGGCCGCCGAGGCTCGCGCCAGTGGGCCGATCCCAGGGCCGGACCTCGCGGGCACGCGATGGAAATGGAATCCATTTCCATGTACGCTCGGGGCTCCACACTCCGAGGAGGACTGGTCCCATGGCCGTGCCGAAGCGCAGGATGTCCCGCAGCAACACCCGTCATCGCCGGGCACAGTGGAAGGCCAGTCGGCCGGACCTGGTGCCCATCACGGTCGACGGCTCGGTCTACCAGGTGCCGCGCAGGCTGGTGAAGGCGTACCAGCGCGGCCTGCTCGACCCGAGGGACTGACCGCACCGTGGCACTGCCCCTCCCCGTGATCGTGCTGTCCGGCTTTCTCGGTTCCGGCAAGACCACCATGCTCAACCACCTGCTGAGCAACCGAGAGGGCCTGCGGGTGGCCGTCATCGTCAACGACATGAGCGAGATCAACATCGACGCCGCGCTGGTACGCGGAGGCGATGCCGCCCTGTCGCGCACCGAGGAACGTCTCGTGGAGATGACCAACGGATGCATCTGCTGCACGCTCAGGGACGACCTGCTGGAGGAGGTCGACCGGCTGGCGCGTGAGGGCCGGTTCGACTACCTGCTCATCGAGTCGAGCGGCATCTCCGAGCCGATGCCGGTCGCGGCGACGTTCGCCTTCCCCCGCGATGACGGCGCCACGCTGGGGGACGTGGCTCGACTGGACACCATGGTCACCGTCGTCGACGCCGCGAACTTCCTGCCCGAGCTGACCACCGGGGACGCACTCGTCGAGCGCGGCCTGGACCAGTACGAGGACGACGAGCGCACTGTCAGTGACCTGTTGGTGGACCAGATCGAGTTCGCCGACGTCATCGTGCTCAACAAGCTGGACCTGGTGGACGAGAACCAGGCCGCCACCCTGCGCGCAGCGCTGACCAGGCTCAATCCCGCCGCGCGGATCGTGTCCGCGCGGTACGGACGGGTGGCTCCGGCGGACGTGCTGGGCACCAACCGCTTCGATCTGGAACGCGCGCAGCAAGCTCCCGGCTGGGTAATGGAGTTGAACGGCGACCACGTCCCGGAGACCGAGGAGTACGGGATCTCCAGCACCGTCTTCCGCGCCGACCGGGCGTTCCACCCCGGCAGGCTCTGGGAGTTCGTCACCAGCGGCCTGGACAGCGGGGCGTACGGCGACATCCTCCGCTCGAAGGGCTTCTTCTGGCTCGCCAGCCGCCCGCACCTGACAGGCATCTGGTCACAGGCCGGCGCGGTCGCCCGTTTCGAACCCTCGGGCACGCGGGACGCGCACACCGAGCAGGGCCAGGAACTCGTCTTCATCGGCACCGGGCTACGGCCCGAAGCCCTGCACAGCGCCCTCACCGCGTGCCTCGCGGCCGACGATGACCCCGTCGCGGCCTACGACCCTTTCCCCGCCTGGGACTTGCTCGGCGGGGACGGCGCGGTCTGCGACCATGAGGACACCGTCCTGGTGGCTTCCGGTGATCAGGCGGGCTGACGAGACCGCCTTGTCGAAGAACGGCGGTAGCCGGTCGACGAACTCGCCCGGCGCCACGATCATCGACCGGCCGCGGAACGCGCAGTCGATGAACAACTCCAGGTGCATCATCGTCTTGTTGGCCACGGACGTGGTCAACCCGGCGTGCCAGTCATAGCCGTTGAGCGAGGCGACGGACTCGTTGGCGATCACCGTCTGCCCCAGCGTGGGACTGGCCCCACCCGGGCAGGGCGTGTTGTAGTTCGCGTGCTCGTAGAGGGCGTAGTAGCCCTCCGGGCAGGTGTCCCGGCCAGCGGTATGGACGCACCGCACGGGCATGGCGAGCTCCTGGGTGTTGGTGACACGACTCGCTGAAGGGCCCACGAACGACTTCGTGGGTCCTTCGGTCCGCACCAACTCTTGCCGAGGATGTGCCGGGCGGCGCGAGACACTCGCCCAATCGGGGGATCCGCGCCCCGAGAAATCCGCTTCCCGGCTCAGGCAGGGCTCACCGCACCCGCCGACGAATCGCACCCCACCAGGAGTGCCCGGCCTTGACGAGTGCGGAACGTTCACCAGCCGACCCACCGGCCATGCCCCGGCGCCAGCCGTCAGTGAGTGGCACCCGGGTAGTGCCCTGGATGGCCCAGCCCGCAGACGGCGGGGCCGTCCCGTGGTCCTTACTCCCTTGGAGTGTTTCTGGAGGGTAAAGATGACGGAATTACAGTGCGCGGCGGATGGTGTGTTGTGGTGCCATAGTGCGCGTCGAGGTCCGCGTGATTCGCATGAGAGGACTGTCATGAACCTGACTTTTTCGCGGCGTCTTAGGCTGCTCGCGGGTGCCGCCCTCTCCGCCGCGCTGGCCTTCGCTCCAGCCATGGGCACGTACGCGACCGCCGGCCCGGCGCGCACCGTACCGGCCCCGCAGGCCGGGCCGCAGCGAGCGAAGGACGCGAACCCGGTGTTCAGCGCACCGGTGAGCACCAGCGAATGCCGTAAGCGGATCGGCCGCGGCTGCTACTCACCCCTCCAGTACCGCGCCGCCTACGACTTGGCGCCGCTGTTCGCCAAGGGAATCACCGGCAAGGGGCGAACGATCGTCATCGTGGACTCGTTCGGCTCACCCACCATCCAGCACGACCTGGATGTCTTCGACCGGCAGTGGGGTTTGCCGAACACCGCCGTCGACGTCGTCAAATGGGGCAAGGTACCGCCGTTCAACCCCAAGGACCCCGACCAGAACGGCTGGGCGGACGAAACCACCCTTGATGTCGAGGCCGCCCACGCTATGGCACCCGGCGCACACATCGTGCTCGTGGAAACCGCCGTCGCCGAGACCGAAGGCCCCGTTGGCGTGCCGGAGATGATGAGCGCGATCAACCATCTCGTCAACGAAGGCAAGGGCGATGTCGTCTCGATGAGCTGGGCCACCAGCGAGGCCGAGTTCCCCGGCTTCGCCCAGGGCGACTACACCAGCCTGACCACGCTCCGGTACGCCTTCGCCAACGCGGCCCGGCACGGTGTGACGCTCACCGCCAGCTCCGGCGACGGCGGCGGGCACGCCAACCGGCTCGACTCCGCCTGGCCCGCCGGTGACCCGCTGGTCACCGCCGTCGGCGGCACCGAACTCCACCTGGACGACGCAGGCAAGCGCATCGCACCCGACAGTGCCTGGTCGGGCAGTGGCGGAGACCACTCCAAGGTGTTCGCCCGCCCCACCTACCAGTACCCCGTGCGCAACGTCGTCGGCGCACACCGCGGCACCCCGGACATCAGCATGGCCGCATCAACCAACGGCGCCCTGTGGCTGTACTCCAGCTATGACCCGACCCGGGTCGGCTGGACCGCGGGCGGCAACGGCACCAGTGAGGCATCGCCGTTGTTCGCCGGCATCGTGGCGCTGGCCGACCAGGCAGCCGGGCACCGGCTCGGCGTCATCGACCGGCTCCTGTACCGCCTCTACGGCCACTCGCGCACCGGCCTCGTGGACGTCACCACCGGTCGCACCGGTCCCGGTGGTTTCTCCGCCGGGCCCGGATACGACCAGGCGACCGGCCTCGGCACGGTTGACGCCAATCTGCTCGTGCACGCTCTGGCCCGGCGGTCGGCGAGTTGAGGGTGCTGCCGCTGCCTTCCTGACCGGCGCCCGTGAACCAGCACGTCAACCAGCTGACGAGCCCGTTCATCCCAGCAGTGGCTGCTGTTCCACAACGAAATCAGCCGCCGGACACGGCCGCGTGAAGGCGTCATCCGCCGTGCGAACCACGGGCGGAAACCACCAGGCCCCGGGCCCTCGCCGAAGTCGTCCAGCTCCACCGCGCCTTGGTGGAGCTGGACGACTTCGTGGCATGACCTCGGTCACCAACCTTGTGTTGATGCGTTCCAGCAGGCATGATGCGCGCACAGCCCGGCCGTTGCACCTCGGCCGCGGAACTGGATGTGGGGCGTGGCCAGTTGCCGTTCGTGTGGTGCAGGCAACGTCCCACTCCGTCCGTGCCGAAGTCCCGTTCGGGTAGGGGACATTACTGGCGGCGGTGAGGAAACTTCGGATACGAGGCAGGCCGCTGAGTACGCGAAGTGTGGTAAACCGCCGTAAGGTGTCCGCCAGTGGGTGCGCGGTCGTGGCCCTGCCTGTGTGGACAAGGCGCCATGAACGAGTGCACGCGAAGGGGGGCACGGGTTCCCGCTGTGGACGGCGCGGACCCGCGTTGACAACCGCTACGAACGAATGAGGAACACGACGGTGGCAGCCACCTTCGACACACATGACGGTATTGAAACCACGATCTCGTTGCTGCAGGACGAGCTTCCCCGGTTGCAGGAGCAGCAGCAGACGCTGGAGAAGCAGCTCGCGGCGGTCACCGAAAGGGAGACCGCGGTCCGTGAGGCACTGCGCAGCCTCCAGACGTTGGCTTCCGCCGCGCCGGTCCCCGAAGTAGCCGCTGACCTGCGGAAGGCAGCAGCGGCCGCAGGGGTCACGGCAGCAGCGGAACAGCCGCGAGAGGTCGCGGTGCCTGCGCCCCGGCAGGCCGAGGAGCAGACCACCGAGGCCGCCGAAGAGGCCCCGGCCGACGCAAAGCCGGCCACTGCTCCCACCAAGGCACGGCGGTCCGCGGGCCGCGCCCGGAAGAAGGTCGCGAAGGCCGCCCAGGCCACCAAGAAGGCTCCGGCAGCCAAGGCCGCGAAGGTCGCCAAGCGGACCCGCGGGTTGAGCGAGAGCATCGTGACCTGCCTGGGCGAGGCCGACGGTCCGCTGCGGGCCGGTGAGGTCAACCAGGCGCTGGGCCGCGACAACACCTCCGGCAGCGTCAACTCCGTGCGCACCGCGCTGGAGCGGCTGGCGGCGGCGTCCCGTGTGCAGCGTGCGGGCCGCGGGCTGTACCAGATCGCCAAGGGCTGATCCTCCGGCGGAGCAGGCCATCGCACCGTGCGAGCGCGATGGCGTACCGGCCTTCGGGCCGGTGGTGTCTTCGACGCCGGTGATGGACAGGGCGGCATGGTCGTGCCGCATCCCATGTCGCCCTGTCTGATTGGGGGCCGAACCCCCGTTGCATCGTGGCGACTTCCGCCGCGGCGGCCTCGGCCCTCATCACGGGGCACGCCCACCGGGCCGGTAGTGCCACGTCTGATCACCGCCAGCGGTGACCACCTCAACGCGGCAGGGTGGCCAGCGGTAACAGTCAACGCACCGCTGGAAGTGAGCCCCAAGCGTGAACCACTCCGCGCCGCACCGTGAGATGGAACCGGCGATCCTGTACTTCGGCACGCCCGTCGTCCTCATCAGCACGCTCAACCCCGATCAGACACCCAACCTCGCTCCCATGTCCTCGGCGTTCTGGTTGGGTTGGCGCGCGGTCCTGGGCATGGCGGCAAGTTCGCAGACCGTTCAGAACCTGCTGCGGACCGGTGAGTGCGTACTCAACCTGCCGTCGGCAACGCAGGCCGCGGCCGTCGACCGCCTCGCACGTACCACGGCAGCCGATCCGGTTCCACCCACCAAGCAGCGCCGCGGCTACCGCCACGAGCGCGACAAGTTCGGCACCGCGGGGCTGTCAGCCGTGGCGTCCGCGACGGTTGGACCGCCGCGTGCCCTGGAATGCCCTGTGCACCTGGAGGCGGTGCTCGCGGCCGTGCATCCGATGTCCGCGGATGACGAACAGCTGAACGGCCGGATCGTCACGATGGAAGTGCGAGTCCAGAAGGTCCATGTGCACCCCGGCATAGCCATGGACGGGACGGCCGACCGCGTCGACCCGGACAAGTGGCGGCCACTCGTCATGAGCTTCCAGAAGTTCTACGGCCTTGGCCCGCAGGTCCACCCCTCCACGCTCGCCGAGATCGACGAGGAGCTCTACCGCAGCCCCGACACCGAGCGGGCGCGTCTGGCCCCGGTGAGGGGCGCGCACCGCTAGTCAGTCGGCAGGCCTCACCCACCGTCCGTACCGGATCCGTTGGGCAGTCGTACCAGCGAGAAGCGCCCGGCGGGGGTCCCGGCCAGGGCTCCTTCCATGGCGTCCTGCCAGATGGGACCGGCGAGGGTGCCGCCGAACGCCTGGCCGACGATGTCGCCGCCGATGCTCTGGCCGTCCAGGTCCTGAGTGTTGCTGGTGTCGCTGACCACGGTGGCGCCGGACAGCTCCGGGGTGTAACCGACGAACCAGACCTGCTTGCTGGCATCGGTGGTGCCCGTCTTGCCCGCGTTGTCGCGGTCGGTGAGCCCGGCGGGCTTGCCGGTGCCGTCCTGGACCACGCCCTTGAGCATGGTGGTGATGGTGTCGGCGGTCTGCGCCGACATCACCCGCGTGCAGTTGGACCGTGGTACGGCCAGGTTCCGATGGTCGGCTGTGGTCACCGAGGTGATGGCGACCGGTGAGCAGTAGACGCCGTGGTTGGCGAACGTCGCGTAGACGTTCGCCATTTCCAGTGGGGTGAGGTCGTTGCTGCCCAGGGTGAGGGAGGGCACGACCTGCAGCGCCGCGCCGTTGGCCTGGTCGGTGATGCCGAGCTTGTTGGCCATGTCGGCGACGTTGCACAGGCCGGTGTCGGCCTCCAGTTGGGCGAAGTAGGTGTTGACCGACTGCGCCATCGCGGCAGGCATGGCGAACGGGCCGACCAGTGAGGTGCTGTCGTTGTGCACCTCGCCGCCTTGCGGGTAGTCGTGTCCCGCGCAGTCGGCCATGTCCGGCCAGGGCATGGAGTACGGGGAGGGGTATCGCTGGGACGGCTGGAGACCGTCCTCCAACGCGGCTGCCGCGACGATCGGTTTGAACGTCGATCCGGTTGGAAAGCCCAAGCCGCCGCCCATCGCGGCGCCGACGTTGAGGTTGATCTCCGTCTGATTCGGTCCGACACCGTAGTCACGGCTCTGCCCCATGGCGACGATCGCGCCGCTGCCGGGTCGCACCAGGGTCATGGCCGTGGCGGCCTGGTCCGTGGTGTAGACGTGCGAGGTCACGGACCGCTGCAGCGCCTGCTGTGCCCTGGGGTCCAGTGTGGTGTGGATCTGCAACCCGCCTCGCTGCCACAGTGCTTGGCGTTGTGCTGCCGTCCTGCCGAAGGACGGGTCGCTGAGCACGATGTGGCGTACGTAGTCGCAGAAGAACCCCTCGCCCTGTTGTGCGGTGATGCAACCCTGCCGCGGCGTGCTGACCCTGAGCTGAATCGGGGTTCGGATCGCCTGTTGCGCCTGGGCGGAGGTGATGCTCCCGTACTGGGCCATCTTGCGCAGTACGGTGTCGCGGCGCTGCTTGGCGACTGCTGGGTGCACGGTCGGGTCGTAGGACGACGGTGACTGGACCAGTCCGGCGAGCAGCGCGGCCTGCGGGAGCGACAGGTCCTTGGCGTGGACGCTGAAGTACCGTTCAGCCGCGGCCTCGACCCCGTAAGCCTGTTCGCCGAAGTAAGTGATGTTGAGGTAGTTGGTGAGGATCTGGTCCTTGCTCAGGGTCTGCTCGACCTTGATCGCATAGCGCAGTTCCTGGACCTTGCGGCCGAGAGTCTGCCGCTGGGCCTGCAGCACGGCCCGCTGGTCGTTGCCCGCCTCCTCGACGAACACGTTCTTGACGTACTGCTGGGTCAGGGTGGAGGCGCCCTGCACGACACCACCACTGGCCGCGTTGGTGTTGAGCGCACGCAGAACGCCCTTCACGTCGATGGCACCGTGCTGGTAGAAGCGGTGGTCCTCGATGTCGACCAGCGCGGTGCGCATGACGGGGGCGATCTGGTCCTCGGGTACGACGGTCCGGTCGCGGTCGTAGACGGTGGCGATGAGGCCGCCGTCGGCATCGTAGATCGACGTCGCCTGGGCCAGCGGGGGTGCTTTGAGGTCGTCGGGCAGGTCGTTGAAGTCCTCGGTCGCTGACTTGGCACTGACCCCGATGGCGCCTACGGCGGGCAGTGCGAGACCCGCCGCCAGTACCCCGGCCAGAACGCTTGTACCCATCATGCGGCAGGCAAGACGGATCTTGGACGGGGCTCGACCCGAATCCGTTAGCGGCATAGATCGCACGGTACGTCGCTTGGCTGTGTAAGGAACCTGTTGTGTGCGGCGGGTTCCGCATCGACCCCCGGGCGTCAACTGGCGTTGAGGCCCGGGTCACCCGACCGACCGCCGTCGACAGGGCCGTGACGCAGACGGGCCGACACCACCAGCCACCTGGATCGTCCAGCGGTACCGTGGCACCAGCTTACTTGTGCGGAGACGCGGCAGCGGGCTGGGAGGTTGCCACGCAGGCCGCAACCGCCGCTCGGCGGTTGCGGGTTCCCGTCACCATCACGAAGTGCGGCATGATCGGCTGGGCGCGCAAGGCGTCGGCGTAGGGGCCGCCCCTCAGCCCTCGTCCTCGCCCAGCGACAGCGCGCGTGACGGGCACAGGTCGACGGCCTCCCGCACGGTCTTGGCGTACTCCGGCCCCGGTCGCTCCGCCAGCAGCCGTACCCGGCCGTCGTCGTCGCTCTGGTCGAAGACCGCTGGCTCGGTGAGCACACACTGACCGGAGCCCACACACACTTCCCTGTCGGCCTGGATCCGCATGACCAACTCCCTTTCGTCGTGTGTACGCAAGTTCACCAGGTGACGGGCAGTTGGTACAGGCCGTAGATGGTCGCGTCGTCCTTGAACGGCAGTTCGGCGACGGGCGCGGCCAGTCGTAGGCCGGGGACGCGGGCGAAGAGTGTGGTGAACACGATCTCAAGTTCCATCCGGGCCAGGTTCTGCCCCAGGCACTGGTGGATCCCGTAGCCGAATGCCACATGGTGTCGGCCGCCGCGTTGGATGTCCAACTCGTCGGCCCGGCCGAAGGCAACGCCGTCGCGGTTGGCCCCGCCGACGCTCAGCGCGACCCCGTCGCCCGCGTGGATGGTGACTCCGCCGATCTCGATGTCGGCCAGTGCCACCCGGGGAATGGCGTCGACAATGCTGAAGTACCGCAGCAGTTCCTCGACCGTCTGGCCGACCAGTGCCGGATCGGCCCTCAGCTGGTCGAGTTGTTGGGGATTCTGCAACAGTCCGGCCGTACCCAGCGAGATCATGTTCGCGGTGGTCTCGTGTCCGGCCAGCAGCAGCAACGCGGCCAGGCCGACCAGCAGTTCATGCGTGAACACCTCTGCTTCGCGGTTGCGCAAGATCAACCGGCCTAGCAGGTCGTCGCTCGGCTCCCGCTCCTTGGCCGTGACCAGTTCGTCCAGGAAGCCGCGCAGGGCACGGATCGCCGCGGACCGATCTTCCGGACTGGCGTTGAAACTCACCACCGTCCTGGTCCGGCTCTGGAAGAAGTCACGGTCCGCGTAGGGGACACCCAGCAACTCGCAGATCACCATGGACGGAACCGGAAGCGACAGCGCGCTCACGAGGTCCGCGGGACGTGGACCGGCCAGGAGGTCGGCGACACAGCCCTCCGCGATCTCCTGGATGCGTGGCCGTAGGGCCTGCACTCGTTTCACCGTGAACTCGGTGATGAGCATGCGCCGATGCGTCGAGTGCCGAGGTGCGTCGAGACCGATGAGCGCGTTGGCGATGGGGGCGAAGTCCTGCTGTGCCTGCGCCTGCAACGACGGGACGGGTGTCGGCAGATTGGGGTGCGTACGGTCGGAACTCAGCCGTGGATCCGTCAGCAACTGGCGTAGGAGGTCATGCCGGGTGACTAACCATGCGGTTCGGTCACCGGGCAGGGCGACTCGGGCGATGGGCCGTTCCGCGCGGAGCGCCGAGTACTGCTCGGGTGGATCGAAGGGACAGCCCCTGGCCATCGGGAAGGCGGGCAACTCACGGGTGGGGGCGCTTGTGGAGACGTCGGTCATGTCTACTCCCAACCTCTTTTCGGAGGATGTGAATGTGACTCTCTTTAAAGAGTAGACGTTAATTGTCAGTAACCTTCAAGAATTTCTGGGAGAGGTTGTCGGCAAGACGCGGGCAGCGTTACTGGCCGCCGTGAGAGAGGGTTGCAATCGCCCATGCCGTTTCGGCAAGCTGCCAGGTATGGACGATCTCACCGATGTGCTGGCGGCCGTGGGCCCGCGGCTGCGAGAACTGCGCCGACAGCACAGCATGACCCTGGCAGACCTCGCGGAGGCGACCGGCATCTCGGAGAGCACCCTGTCCCGGCTGGAGAGCGGTGGCCGCCGCCCCAACCTGGAACTGCTGCTCCCACTGGCCCGCGCCTACGGTGTGCCGCTGGACGAGCTCGTCGGAGCGCCGCACACCGGTGACCCGCGGGTGCATCTACGCCCTGTCCGGCGCAACGGGGTGACGTTCGTGCCGCTGACCCGGCGCGCCGGAGGACTGCAGGCGCACAAGATGGTGATCCCGCCCAGGCGCGGGGACGACGACCCCGACCTGAAGACACACGAGGGGTACGAGTGGCTGTACGTCCTCAACGGCAGACTGCGGCTGCTGCTCGGGCAGCACGACCTGATCCTCAAGCCGGGTGAGGTCGCGGAGTTCGACACACATCTGCCGCACTGGATGGGGGCCGCGGACGACGAACCGGTGGAACTGCTCGTCCTGTTCGGCCAGCAGGGCGAACGCGCTCACCTGCGTGCCCGTCCGGCCTCACCCCGTCAGTAGGCACACCTCATGGCGGGCTTCGTGATCCCGCATCGAGGGTCACCGCCGCGCGCGGTCGGCTGAGCGCAGCAAGGTGTCGAGACCGTGTCGGCGCTCGCCCAGAACCCGCTCACAGACGGCGGCCTCGCTCGCCGGGCTGAAGGCGTCGGTGAGTTCGCCCCGCGGGACGGCCCTGCGCCGGGCCACCGCGTCATCGGTGTCAGCGGTCACCAGATCCGCGTTGATCGCCACCGCGGCCTGCACCCCGGCGCCCGCCGCGGCCGGTACGCCGGCCATCAGGTCGGTGATGTTGCCGGCGACCCACACCCCGGCGGCGGCGGTCCGGCCAGTCGCGTCCGACTCCACGTACGCCCCCACGCCCATGGGGTGTTCGACCGCCGTCACGCCCAGACCGGACAGGACCTCACTGCGGGCCACGAAGCGCGGGGCCACCACCAGAGCCCGCGCCGGAACCCGTCGCCCCGAGGACAGCCGTACGCCAGCGAGTTGATCGTCTCGGACCTCCAGACCGGTGACCTCGCCATCGACCACGCTGATCCCGCGGGCGGCCAACCGCTCCCACTCCTCCTCGCTCGGGTCCTCCGCGGTGTGGATGAAGTAGGTCACCTGGGACGACCACTGCCGGAACAACAGCGCCTGATGCATCGAGGTCGGGCCGCCGGCCAGCACGCCGATCGGCACATCCCGTACCTCCCAACCGTGGCAGTACGGGCAGTGCAGCACGTCGCGCCCCCACCGTTCCCGCACCCTGGGCACCTCCGGTAGTTGGTCCACCAGCCCCGTCGTCACCAGCAAACGGCGTGCGCTGAAGCTGTCCCCGCTCGCGGTCTCGACGACGAAGCAGTCATCCGCCCGCCGGGCGGCCACGGCCCGGCCGGACACGATCCGTCCGCCGTACCCGGTGATCTCCTCCCGTCCCGCCCGCAGGAGTTCCAGTGGCGGCACGCCATCCCGGGAGAGCAGCCCGTGCGCCGCGGACGCGGGCGCGTTGCGCGGTTCACCGGCATCGACGACCAGTACGGAGCGACGGGCCCGCGCCAGCGTCAGCGCCCCCGACAGGCCGGCGACGCCTCCGCCGACGACCACGACATCCCACTCAGCGGCATTCTTCTGTGCAGTCATGTGTGCACCATGGAACGCCAGCAGCCGGAATCGCAAGGTTCCTTGCCGTTTCGGCAATAGGCTGGACAGGTCGGCGCGCCGAGGAGCTTCGTCGTGCCCTGCTGCCCCGGCTGTTCTACTGGTCGGCGGGGTCCGTCGACTCAAGTGGGCGAGGCTGTCGCCCGGGGAACCGGCTTGTCGAACATGGCGCAGACCGCGGCGTTGACCAGTGCCTGGTCGGCTCGACCGGTCCTGGGGTTGGCCAGGCCGAAGATGGTGGAGGTGAAGACGGAGACGGTACGTTGACCGGTGCCGTCGGTGTAGTCCTCGCTGGAGTAGCCGGGGACCTGACCGCCATGACCCCAGGCAGTGCCGCAGGGAGTGACGATCTGTTCCAGCCCGAGTCCGTAGCGGTTGGAGGTGGAAGATCCCTCGGAGACGGTGGTGCGCATTTCCCGCATCTGGGCGGGCGGCAGCAGCCTGCCGGACAAGAGGGACTTGTCGAAGCGGGCCCAGTCGTCGGCGGTCGAGATGACGCCGCCCGCACCGGCCTCCGTGGTCAGACCGATGCGCGTGACGTCGACGTAACCGTCGGCCCGTGAACCGCCGACGAAGTGGGTGCCCGGCGGGGTGCCTGCCGGGAGCACGGGTCCCAGATGCGCTGCGTCGGGTTCGTACCCGTGCGCGAGGTGCGGGTCCGTCGGCTGGATGACGCCGCTGGACAGGTAAGTGTGTTCCAAGTGCAGGGGCTTGACAATGCGCTGCTGAATGAGGTCGGCCAGGCGCTGCCCGGTTGCCTTCTCGGCTACGAGGCCGAGGGCGACGTAGTTGGTGTTGCTGTAGGAGAAGCGGGCACCCGGTGCGAACAGGGGGCCGTGTTCGACGGCCGCGGCGACCAGCTGTTGCGGGGTCCACTGCCGGGTGTCCTGGCCGGTGAACGTCCTCAGTACCGCCGGGTCGTTGGAGTGGTTGAACAGGCCGCTGGTGTGGTTCAGCAGCATGCCCACGGGGATGGCGTGCCCGTTGGGAACGAGGCCGGGCAGCCACTTGTCCACCGGGTCGGTCAGCTCGATCCGGTGCTCGGCGACCAGTTGCAGGATCACGGTGGCGACCATCGTCTTGCTGTTGGAACCCATCTTGAACTGGTCGTCGACGTCGAGCCTGTGATCGGCGACGGACCAGGCGGCTTGCCGGGCGATCTGGATGGGGGATCCATGGCCGTCGTCAACCCGCACGAGCACGCCCGGCGCGCCGGCGGCCACATCCTGCCGGGCCAGCCGGGCGAGTTGGAGCTGCCCGACTGAGGCAGTCGTGGTGGTGGACGTTGGCCTAACGGACCCCGCGCTGCACGCTGTTGCCGCGCAGACGAGTGCGGCGGTGAGCGGCACCGCCAGCGCCATCCTGCGTCGGCGGCGCGACGGCCGGGTGTGCTGGGTCATGAGATCTGCTCCTTGCCTACGGTGCATGCGACTTGGTGATGGTGCGCGGGCGCACTGCACCACGCTCTGCCATGAGCAGTCTGATCGGCCAGGTGCCTCTGCTCGATGCAGCGGTCACCCGAGTGAGTGGTACGGCTGGCCCCAGGCCGAGCTACGGCTGGCCCCACCAGCTTTCGGGGCAAAGGAACGTGGCCGGGGTGACCCTTCGTCACGGGCTGCCCGGTGACCAAGGGTCGCGGCTCTCCGACGCCACCGCGAGCGCCCCGTCCGGCCTGCTCGTCCGTCCGGACGGCATCGTCGCCTGGGCCGCCGACCACGCCGATCCATCCGGCGCCGAGGCCGCCCTGCGCTGCTGGGCCGGTGGAGCCGGTGCGTCGTCAGGTGGCATGACCGGGGCAGCCGACGGGCGGTCAACTCGGCTCGGAGGGCGCGACGGACGTACCTGAAGGGCTCACCGGTGGCTGCCCGGCGGCGTCAACACCGCCGAGCAGGCTCGGCGTTCAGCCGAAGTCGGTGGCGGGTGTCGTGGCGTAACGGCTCATCACCTCGGCGGTGGCCTGCTCCGTGAGCCCTCCGCCCTCGGTGATGGCGTCGCGCAGGTCGCGGAAGTACTGGACGTACAGGTCCGGGGTGAAGGTGCAGAGCATGACCAGTGGTTCGTCCCCCGGGTTGGCGAAGGTGTGCGGGACTTCAGGGGGGACCATCACCAGGGTGCCCGGAGTCGCGTCGTGGACGCGATCACCGACAGTGAAACGGCCGGTCCCGGAGACGACGTAGAAACCCTCGTCGTGACGGGCGTGACGGTGCTGGAGCGGGCCGTCAGTGTGCGGGGGGAGGGTGGCCACACCGACCCCGAGGCGATGACCGGTGGTGCTGCCGTCCTCCAGGACGCGCAGGCGGACGGGCCCCAAGTCGATGACCTCGCCGCCGTCCGGAGCGGTGATCGAGACGTCATTCATAGCCGCCTCCGTTATGAGGGTACGCTCTCATGAGAGTAGGTTGCTGGTCGATTCCGATGCAAGCGTCCTCTCGCCTTGGGGGGAGTGCCCAGTCGAAGACCTGACAGGAGGGTGGATCGATGACGCCGCAGGCCCCGGCCGGCCGCGCCAACCAGAAGCTGCGTACGCGCAACGCGATCGTGCAGGCCGCGGCCGAGCTGACCCGTACCGGCCGTGAGGTCACCATGCCCGCGGTCGCCAAGGCGGCCCTGGTCTCCGAGGCCACGGCCTACCGCTACTTCCCCGATCTGGCCAGCCTGCTACAGGAGGCCATCGCCGGACAGTTGCCCAGCCCGGAGGAGGCGCTGGCTCCGGTCGCCGACTCCGCCGATCCCGTGGAGCGGATCGCCGTCGCCACCGAGTACCTTGCGCGCCACGTCCTGGCACGCCAGGGCGCGGTCCGCGCCCTGATGGCCGCCACCATCGCCCGCCCCGAGCAGGTGAGCGCGCGGCCGGGACTGCGCTTCGGCCTCATCGACCATGCACTCGCCCCGCTCGCGGACACGCCGGACGTCTGCGCCCCCGACGCGCTGGCACAGCTCAAGCGCGACCTCGCCGTCGTCGTCGGATCCGAGGCCCTGTTCACCCTGACCGACCTGTGCGGCCTCGACCCGGAGGTCGCCATCGCCAGCGTCGTGCACACCGCGACGGCCCTCACCCGAGCCGCCGTACAGGGCGTCGATGGCGAGCAGCGCCACGCGGGGACGTCGCGCTGACGGCCAACTGCCCTTGCCTCACGGCGAGTTGAGGGGCTGGATCCAGTGGGCGGGCGGCGATATCGTGAGCGATATCGATGAGGTATCGCAGGATCGCGAGGTGCGCCGGTGCCGAACGAGGAGAAGTCGCCCGCCGAGCTGCTGCTCCGGGCCGTGGACACGCTGCCCAAGGACGAGCGCGACCGGGTCCTGACGTGGCTGATCGCCCCCGCGCCCCGCTCGGCCCAGACGGCTTGGGAACTTCAGTCGTACAACCAAGGACTCGTCAGCCAACTGCGGGAGATGACCCCAGGAGTCAGTGCGGCCCTGCGCCGTCGCACCGCCGCACAAGGCGAGGAGCTACAGGTGGTGCCCGTGCGCCTGACGGGAGATCAGCACGCCGTGCTGCGCGAGTGGTGCCAGGACCACGGTTTCTCCATGGCCACGGTGATCCGCGGCCTGGTGTCGCGCTTCCTCGATGGCCAGGGCGCCGCGTCCTCTTCCAAGGAGACGAAAGAGGACTAGGCCAGCCTTCGGAGCAATGGCGGGGCGCCCTCAGGGGAGCTGATCAGCTGGGCGCGATCCGTCGCCGGGCGGCGCCGCATCGAACTCGACCGTGATGTGCGGGGACAGCGAGCGCAGGAAGTCACGCGCGTCGAACATCTCGCCCGGGGATGCGACTCCGGCCAGCCTGCCCTGTCCGTCCAGTAGACGACGGACCGCCTCCACCGCCAGGGGCGCACTCACCGCGTAGATGTCCTGGCCGCGGGCCACCGCACGGCGCTCGGTGTCGCCGGAGCGGACGGCCACCTCGACCAGGAAGGTCTGGTCGGAGCGCCCGCGGCCGTCGACCGGCTTCGGCAGCGGTGTGTCGGGGGCGAGTACGTCCTTGACCGCCCCAACCGTCATACAGGTGTGGATACTTGGGACGGCGAGGTGCCGTGGGATGGTCACGCTGTCCGCCGTGGTGAACTCCGTCAGCACGTCCTGGTCGCCGATCGGCGGGGGAAAGGACCACCGGCCGGTCGGCGCCTGGCTGGTCCGGTACTCCAGGCGGCCGCTGACGTGGACGGGGCGGCGGCCGTTGCGGCGCTGCCGGGAGACCTGGGAAGTGGCGCGGCTCCCGGCTGTGGGATGCCAACTGCTCAGCGCGTAGGCGATGAACACCTCGTCGGCCGACGACCAGTCACCCAGCGCCGCGGTGGCCAGCAGGTCGCCGAGGCCACCGAAGAAGGCCATCGCGGGGACGATCGCGGTACCGACGGTGCGTGCCCGATCCGTGAAGTGGGTGAACGTGTCCACGACGGCCTCCACTTCGGCCGCTACGTCCACGTAGGGAACCCCGGCGCGCAACACCGCCTCGATCACGGGGGCGGCCGTAGCGGCGAAAGGGCCCGCGCAGTTGATCACGGCGACCGCATCGTCCAGGGCGCGGTCGAGTGAGGCGGGGTCGTCCATCAACACCGGTCGGATGCCGAGCCCTGGATGCAGGGCAGTGAGCGCATTGAGCCGGTCGGCGTCACGACCGGCGAGGACCGGGGTGAAGCCGCGGTCCAGGAGTTCCGAAACCACGAAGCGTCCGGTGTGTCCATAGGCGCCGAAGACGGCGACCTTCTGATTCGATCCCATCATTTCCCCCGTTCTGCTCGAGTGATCCATCGCGGACAGCCTGCCCGCGGCGGACGAGAGCGACGAGTGTCCCTGGTGACAAAGCCCGTACAGTTTCGGACATGAGTACAGTCGCGCTGGCCGTCACGGATGGGGTGAGCCATTTCGAACTCGCCGCTCCCTGCGAGGTGTTCGGTGTCGACCGGTCCGATCTGGTCGATCCGTGGTACGAGTTGGCCGTCTGCGGCCCGGCGGATGCGCGGGTCGGCGGCCGGTTCCGGTTGGAGCCCGATCGGGGGCTCGACCGGCTGGTGCACGCGGACACGGTGATCGTCCCGGCCTGTGCCGATATCGACGCTGAACCGCCCGACGAGCTGGTCGAAGCGGTACGCGCGGCGCACCAGGCCGGCGCACGAGTGGTTTCCCTGTGCACCGGCGCGTTCGTCCTGGCTGCCGCCGGCCTGCTCGACGGGCGGCGGGCCACCACCCACTGGATGCACGCCGCCGCGCTCGCGGCGAGGTACCCCCGGGTGCGGGTAGACGCGGACGTGCTCTACGTCGATGACGGCAACGTGCTCACCTCCGCGGGCAAGGCCGCCGCCATGGACCTCTGCCTGCACCTGGTCCGCCTCGACCACGGCTCGGCGATCGCCAACGCGGTGGCCCGCCGCCTGGTCGTGCCGCCTCACCGGCCCGGTGGCCAGGCCCAGTTCGTCAGCACCCCGCTGCCCGACCCACGCTCCCACGCGCTCGCCGCGCTGTTCCCCTGGGCGATGCAGCGGCTCGACCAACCGTTGACGGTGCGGGACCTGGCCCGTCAGGCGAACATGAGCTCGCGCAATCTGGCCCGCCATTTCAATGCCATCACCGGTACCACTCCGCTGCGGTGGCTGCACGCGCAGCGGATCCACCGCGCCCAGGAACTCCTGGAGACCACCGACGACAGCGTCGACGCCATCGCCGGGGCCACCGGCATGGGCACCGCCGCCTCGCTGCGCCGACACTTCAACCGCACCGTCGGCGTACCGCCGGACACCTACCGGCGCACCTTCCGCAACGCCCCGCCGCGGCAGTCGGGTTCGCGGAACCCGGGACACGGATGACCGCGAACCCACACGGGTCCCACCAACCAACCGCATCGACGGCGGAGCGCTTTATCTCCGGCCGAGAGCCACGAGGTTGATGGCGAAGCCGGGGGAGTGGCGCACTCATCGGCTGAGGTGTCCTCTCAGGGCTTCCCCCTCCTCAAAACCCCTTTCCCAGCGCCCGCCGGGTGGCGTCGGTCAGGAGTGCGGTGGCGTCCGGGGTGGCGTCCGTGGCGCGCCAGGCGATCACATGGTCGGGGCGGACCAGCAGGGCGCCGTGGTCGCCGATGCCGCAGGCGTCGGCGGGCCGCGCGGGTCCGGAACTGGCCTGGCGGGGCAGCAGCGCCACGTCGAGGAAGGCGCCTTGCGGATCCAGACCGCGCGCGGCCCGCGCCCATGGGTGTCCTTCGGCCCCGGCGAGCAGCAGATAGCGGCCGTCGCGGACGAGGTCGAGCGTCGAGCCGCCGTCGCCACCGGTGAGGGGCAGGTGCGGCAGCCGGGTGCCGGGCTCGCCGCGCCAACGGCCCGGCTCGTCGGCCACCGCCGTACCGGGATCTGCGGGAACGTCGCCTGGCATGCGATAGCGGTAGCCGCCCGCCACCGCCGCTTCGCTGAGCAGCGGGCGTTCCTCGACTGCCGCCCCGGCGCGGTCACTCAGGCGCAGCAGTGCCTGTTCCACCGTCAGTCTGCCCACCGCACCGCGTTCGGGCTCGTAGTCGTCAAGCAGCCGCGGGTCGGCGTCGCCGCGCAGTACGGAGACCAGTTTGCTGGTGAGGTTCCAGGCGTCCTGGATGCCGGTGTTGGCGCCGAACCCACCGGTCGGCGGGGTGACGTGCACCGCGTCCCCGAGCAGGAAGACCCGCCCCGCGCGGTAGGAGTCGGCCACCCAGCCGCCCATGTGCCACGGTCGGCTCCCGGTGATCGTGAAACGCGACGCGGGCAGTCCGAGAGCGCGGGAGACCACCTGACGGCACCGCGCGGCATCGAACGCGGTCGTTGGATCCGTGACCGCCGGATCGTACGTCACCGACACCGTGCCGTGGTCCCGTGCCGTGCTCCAGGAGATGAACGCGCGCTCGGGCGCGTCGGTCCAGGCCATGGCGAGCCGACGGCCGTCGAGGGCCCGGCGCAGGTCGGCCGTGAAGCCGATCTCCATGACGTGGGAGACCACCTCGCTGCCGCTGCGGCCGATGCCCAACCCCTCCCGGATAGCGCTGCCGTTCCCGTCCGCGGCCAGCAGGTAGTCGGCCTGCACGAAGTACGGTTCGCCCTCGGCGTCGAGCACCTTCGCGACGACACGGTCATCGCGCTGGCGCAGTTCCAGGAAGCGGTGGCCCAAGCGCAGTTCGGCACCGGCGGCGCGGGCGTGCGCACGGACGACCTCCTCCAGGTCGGCCTGTTTGACGAAGGCGCTGGGACACGGTGACACGTCGCCGGAGTCCTCCGCGGCCGGTAGCTGCCAACGCCGCAGTTCCGGCCCGGTGAGCGATGTGACGACGGCGGCGTGATCGGCTGGCGGGAGCCTGTGTTGGACGGCGTAGACGTCCTGGTCGGCTCCGACGGAGCGATAGGCCTCCATGGTGCGGGGATAGAACAGCTTGGCGCGCAGCCTGGTGGAGACCGCGCGGTGCTTCTCGACGAGAACGGGGGTGATGCCGCGAGCTGCCAGGAACAGCGCGGCCGAGGCCCCAACGACGCTGCCGCCCACGATCAGGACGGTGGTGCGCTCCGCTGGTATCTGTGTATCGACCATCATGGCCCCATCGTGTCCGCCGCCCCCGAGCGGATCCGTTCCCGAGCCATATCCTGAACACATCCGACAAGATCCGGGAAGCCGTGATGGAATCCGACTCCTATGACGAGATCGACCTGAAGATCCTCCACGCCCTGCACCTGGACGCACGTGTCCCGTTCTCCCGGGTCGCCTCCGTCATCGGGGTCTCCGACCAGACGGTGGCCCGGCGCTACGCCCGGCTGTGCTCCGCGGGTTCCCTGCGCATCTGGGGGCTTGCCGATCCTTCCCGGCTGGGCCAGGTGGAGTGGCTGGTAAGGATCCGCTGCACCCCTGACTCGGCGGGCGACGTGGCATCCGCCCTCGCCCGGCGGACGGACACCTCCTGGATCAGCCGCACCTCCGGCGGTACGGAACTGGTGTGCCGCACCTACGCACCCACTCCGGCCGACGAGTTGCTGCTGAAGACGCTGCCGCGCAGCGCACGGATCCTCGACGTCAGCGCCCACTGCCTGCTGCACACCTTCTTCGGCCGCACCAGCAGTGTGATCACCAAGCTCAACGCCCTCTCCCCCGATCAGGCCGCGCAGTTGCGGCTCCCCACCGCACCGCCGGTCGACCCGGCGAAACCCGTCACCCTGGACGAGGTTGACCACCGGATCCTCGCCCTGCTGCGCGGCGACGGCCGCGCCCCGATCAACCAACTCGCCGCCGGGGCTGGGGTGTCGCATTCCACGGTGCAACGCCGGATCAGCGAACTGCGCGAGAGCGGTGTGCTGTACTTCGACATCGACACCGAGCGTGCACGGCTGGGGCTTCAGATCCGCACCCTGCTGTGGCTGGCGGTGGCGCCCGCACACCTCGACAGCACCGGCGCCGCGCTGGCCGAACACCCAGAGGTGGCCTTCGCCGCAGCCATCACCGGCGCCCGCAACCTGTACGCATCCGTGGCCACCCCCAGCATCCCAGCGGTCTACACGTACCTGACCACCACCATCTCCACGCTTCCTGCCGTCCAGAGCTTCGAAAGCTCGCTGGTCCTACACACCATCAAGGGCCCCGCAGGCATTCGCAGCCCAGGATCCGACCGCTGAATCCGGCTGGTGGAGAGCTTTCTCCACCCGGAAGATATGGCGACGGTCGCACGGCAACTCCCCGGCGGCTTCATAAGTTTGAGGTCATCGCAAGAAAGAGCCGGCCAGAGCCGGTAGGAAATCCTCCGCGCAAGTGCCGGGCCAGCCGCGTCACACCGGCCACCGGGGCTCATCCGGTCGTCGGGTAACCGATCTGGGCGATGTCCTCGGCCAGATCACCAAGGGTCACTTCCGGGTTCAACGCCGAGACGATCTCCTGGGTCAGCGGCGTGAGATCAAAAACCGCTTGGAGCGCCGCCAGGTCAAGCGTGACCTCGTAGACCTCCTCGGCAAACTCCCGGTAGGCCTCGGCACTGCCCGCGATGAGCACATCGAACAGCCACTCAGCACCGTCGGCGTCGTCCATGTCCTCGTCCGGCACGTGCACTTCGCCGCACCTCCACTGGCTGTCGGAGCTCTCGCGCCAGAAGCAGACGGTCGCTCGGGGCAGTCCGTTGTGGTCGGCGAAGGCGGGCTCGTTCACATGGGGACGGAAGACGTTCGGGACCGAGTCGAAGAGCTCAGGCCACGGTGCCGGCGGCGCGACGTGATACGGGGACATCGGCGACTCGTGGTCACACGCCTGGGCATACACCCCAGCAGCGGAGAACACGATGGCGTAGTCGTTGCCGGCGCCGTCCCTCATCGAGGCCATCTCCTCGCCTGGCGACCAGCCGGAATCGAAGGAGTAGTACCTCCACTCCCACTCAGGGCTCAGAACGGCGTCCAGCATCGCCAGAGCCCTGGACCGATCGCGGACAGTCGCGACGGCAGGCAGCTGCTTGATCACTTCATGCACTGACACGGAGCCATCCAAGTGGAGCCTACTGGCACCCGCCGCACTGGCCCCATGGTCACCGCAGGCTCGCAACACGGCGAAGGATGATGAACTTGAACTGTCCACATAAAGCATCTGCCTGTCTTCGGGCTGGCGCGCATGCTCGGCATCGAGCTGCTGCCCCGCATCCGCAACTGGAAGGACCTGATCTTCTACCGTCCCTACACGACCGCGCGGTACCAGCACATCAATCCGCTCTTCGGTGACGCGGACCGGCACGTCATCGACTTCTTCGGCGCGATCGAGGTCGACACGAGGGCAAGCTGGCGAAGCTCGGCCCGACCGGGGTATCGGCCGCTGCGGATGCACGACACCCTGTTCTGAGCCGACTCTCGATGAGGCGTCTGTCGGCCGGTCAGAATGACCGTTCAGGCGTGCCGAACCGTGCCACGAGCTGATCACTGCTGGTTAGGTGTGCGGTCACGGTGCGTCGTGACCGGCCCCTGTCTGTGGCTCCCGGTTGATGCCTGGTCAGCGGACAAGGCGGAAGAACCCGCGCACCTGTTCGACAAGTGACTCCGGCTGCTCCAGCGCGGCGAAGTGGCCGCCTCGCGGCAGTTCCTCGAACCAGCGCAGGTCGGTGAACCGCAGTTCGGCCTCCCGCCGGGATGGGCGGGTGATGTCGCGGGGATAGATCGACAGGCCGGACGGCGCGGTGACCTTGTCCCGGAAGTGGGCGAAGCTTTCCCAGTACAGGCGCGCGGACGAGGTGGCCGACGCGGTGAACCAGTAGACCGAGATTTCGTCGAGGATCTTCTGCCGCGACACCGCGTCCTCGTGGTTGCCGTCGTGGTCCGTCCAAGCCTGAAACTTCTCGGCGATCCAGGCAGCCTGGCCGGCGGGGGAGTCGGTGAGGCCGTAGCCGAGCGTCTGTGGCCGGGTCGCCTGCTGTCCCGAGTACCCCCGGCCGGTGCGCTGGAACTCCTTCTGAGCCTCGAGGTTCGCTCGTTCAGTGGGTGTCGGGTCGTCGAACGTGCCCAGCGCCACGGCCCCCATGTTCAGGTGCACGCCCACGACCCGCTCGGGCGCCACCTCGCCGAGCGCGCCGGACACCGCCGAACCCCAGTCACCGCCCTGCGCGCCGTAACGCTCGTAACCCAGCGACACCATCAACGTGTCCCAGGCGCGCGCGATTCGCGTGACACCCCACCCGGTCCTCGTCGGCTTGTCGCTCCAGCCGTACCCGGGCAACGACGGCGCGACCACGTGGAATGCGTCCGCCGGGTCCCCGCCGTGTGCGCGTGGGTCTGTCAGTGGTCCGAGGACATCCAGGAACTCGAGCACCGAACCCGGCCAGCCGTGCGTGAGCACCAGCGGGAACGCGTCCGGCTCCGGCGAGCGGACGTGCAGGAAGTGGATGCCCAGCCCGTCGATGGTGTCGCGGTACTGCGGGAAAACGTTCAGCCGCTCGGCGAACCCGAAGTCGTAGTCCTCGGCCCAACTGCGGCACAGCTCCTGTGCATAGGCCAGCGGCACCCCTTGTGACCAGTTGTCCACCGGCTCGCGCTCGGGCCACCGCGTTCGTCGCAACCGTTCACGCAGATCCGCGATCTCGGCTTCGGTGATGCTGACCTCAAATGGCTCGGCGGCCACAGCTGGCTCCTGTTCTGTCAGGACTTGCCGGGGTGAAAGGTGACGGGTTGAGAGTTGACGGTGTCGTGAGTTTCCGGTGGACGTCGGGCGCCGGGGCGTCGGGTCACGCTGAGGACGAGTCCGGCCAGAGGGAGGACCGCGAGCACGGTGAGGGCTACCGGCACCGACACGATGCCGGACAGGCCCGCGACAGCGGCCGGACCGATCCCGCCACCCAGGTTGACCATGAAGGTGAGCAGGCCCTGTGCGGTGTCGCGGTCGTGTGCGGTGACCAGTTCCGGTGCAAGGCCCACGAGTACGGTCTGGGCGCCGGCGAACCCGCTCACGGTCAGTGCCACGCCGACGATGACCGTGAGCGGCCCGGTGAACACCCCGACCACGAGCACGCCGACGACGGTGAGTGCCGCAAGCCCGGCCGACACCTGCCACGCGGTGAATCGTACGGTCACGGTGCCGGCCAGCCGCCCTGCCAGCACCGAGCAGGCGGCGGCCGGGACCAGCAGCGCGCCGGCTTCGAGGGCGCCACCGCCCGTCGCCTGCTCGATCAGGGACGGGGCGAGGAACAGCACCCCGTAGTAGCCGGCGAAGACCGCCCCACCGACGAGCCCGGCAGCCGGGACGCCGCGGGCCGCGATCACCCGCCGAGGCACGAACCCGTCGGGCCTGCGTCGCACGCGCCACCACAGTCCCACCCCGGCGAGCACCCCGGCGGCAGCCACGACGAGCGTGACCGCAGCGGGCAGTCCGACCGAATGCGCCTGCAACACCGTGATCAGCGACCCGGCGAGTACCGACAGCACGGCCGCGCCGCCGACGTCGAGTCGCCCGGCCGAGCCGTCCCGCTCACCGCCGCCGATCCGCGTGAACGTACGCCTGTCTGCCAACGCGGCCAGCAGGAGGGGCAGTGCGAGGACCGGGATCGCGAGCACGGCACGCCACCCCAGCCACGCGGTAACCGCCCCGCCCACCAGGGTCCCGCACGCCGACGCCGTCGCGCTGGCGGCTGCGACCGTTCCCAACGCGCGCAGCCGTTGCTGCCCGGGAAGGGCGGTGGCCTCAGCGAAGACGGCGATCACCGTCGCACCCGCCCCGGCGCCACCGATCAGTCGGCCGATGATCACGACCGGCAACGTCGGGCCGGCCGCCGCGAGCGTGGAGCCCGCGGTGAGTGCCAGAACCCCGGCGACGAGGACCCGCGCGGGGCTCCACCGGGCCATCAGCCGACCGGCGACCGGCATCGCCAGTGCCGAGGTCAGCGACCATGCGGCGAGGATCCATGCCGTGGCCCCGAACGGCACTCCGAGCGCGCGGCCGATTGCCGGCAGCGCCACCGACGGGGCGCCCAATGCGACATACATCGGCAGCACCAGCATCCCCAGGGTCAGTCCCAGCCGGCGCCCGTCCGGGGCGTGGGTAGGTCGCCCGCCCAGACGCCCTCCCGACCGGATCGTCTGCGGCATCGTCGTCTCCACCCAGGTATGTTGTGACACGTGAAAACTAATACGGGTGTCACGCTACGAGTGGTGAGGAGACACGTCAAATGCTAGATGCGTGTTACATCTCATCGGCGGTGGAGACGGCCGTCGATCTCGCCAACACCTGGAGGCCGATCAAGGGCGAGGACGCGCTGGAGACCGTGGAGCAGCTCCAGGACTTCTTCGCCGACCATCCGCCTGCCGGACCGGGTGAGCCGTCGAGTTCGGCCAGGGACCGGGGGCCCGGTCCCTGGCGGCGTCTCACCCGCGTCGACCTGACGGAGGTCCGCGCACTGCGCGAGACGGTGCGCGACGTGCTCGAACGGTCCAGCACCGACGCGGTCGCAGCTGCGGCCCTGATCAATGACGGTCTGCGCCGCAGTCGCGCCACTCCGGTGCTGCGCCACGATCAGGACCGCTGGTGGACCGAGGTCACCGCCGACACCGATCGCTGCGCGGCGCACCTGGCCGCGACCACGCTCAGCGCGCTGGCTCACGTGATCGCCACGCTCGGTCCGACTCGTCTCGGCGTATGTGCCGGGCTCCAGTGCCGGGCCACCTACGTGGACCTCTCACGCAACGGCTCAAAGCAGTACTGCACCCGAACCTGCGCGCACCGCGCCAGCGTCGCGGCCTACCGCAGTCGGAACAGCAGCAGCTGAGCGTCGGAACATGGCCCTCTCAGGGACGGCTCCGATGACGTTCGCCAGCCGCCGAGCTGGTGGAGATCCCGCGCGCTCAACTCCAGCCTCGCGTCCCGGCCGGTGCCCCGACGGGGTTCGTGCCGACCGGGTGCGGCTACCTCAACACGGCTGTGCACAACCCCCCGAACACCCCACCAGGTATGTCGACGCCTACGGCAGCCTGATCGCAGGTTTTCAGATAATGCCGTATTGCTCTGACAAGCACGCCGCGATCGTCCCCGGCGCCGACCCCTACGCCCGCGCATACCCCCGTCACCCGGGCCCGGACGGACGCCCCAGTTCACCGCTGGGGTCACGCTGGCCGACGTCGAGGTCGCCGGGGTGACGATCCCGCAGGGCGTCGAGGTGCTGCTGCTGTTGGCGGCGGGCAACCGGGACCCGCGCCGCTTCGCCGACCCGGACCGGTTCTGGCCGCAGTGCCCGGACAACGCGCACCCGGCCTTCACCGGGGGCATCCAATACTGCCTGGGAGCGGTGCTGGCCCGGATGGAGGCCCAGGTGGCACTGGCCGCCCTGGCCCACCGCCTGCGCAACCCGCGCTGGTCGACTCCGCGCCGCCGTATCGCCCCAACACCCACCTGCGCGACCCCGAGCGGCCGCTGGTCGCCTTCGACCGGCTCGACCCGGTCTCCCGCGTCCGCGGGTCCGACGATCCATCTGACGGAGAAGTCCGCGACCAAGCCCTCGCGCACCCTGCCGCAAGCGGCTGGGGACCGGGCGGTCCGGGCCTGGGTGGAGAGCCGTCTCCACCCGAAGATACGGCGGCCAGCCGACGTCAATCGTGTGCCGCAAACCTAACTTTGAACCCATCAGGACATGGATCGAACGCGTTGGGGGCAGCGTCATGAGTGGTCCACTGGAAATCGTACTGATCGTCGCGGCCGTGTGTTTCGTGATGGTTCGGCGCATGATCGGGGAGCCCGTACAGGCCAAGCGGTTGGTGGTGCTGCCCGCGGTTCTCGGGGCGATCGGACTGTCCGACGTCTCGGGGGTGAGCCGGAACGCGACCGCGCTGCTGTTTCTGGTGGCGACGGCGGGCGCGAGCGTCCTGCTCGGGGTGCTGCGCGGGATGAGCGTTCGGCTTTCTAACCGCCAGGGCCTGGTGTTCGTGCGCTACACGGGCGTCACGGTGGCGTTGTGGGTGGTGAACCTCTTGGTCAAGTTCGGGGCCAACCTGGTGCTCGGCGCCGTCGATCCCCATGTCGCCGCCGCGGTGAGCAACAGCCTGCTGCTCACACTGGGGATCGGCATGCTCGCCGAGGGGCTGGTCGTGCTGGCCAGGGCGGTGCACGCGGACAGCCGCATCGCCTGGTCCAAGGGCGAGAACGGCGCACCGCACACCATGTCACCCGTCCTGGACGGCCTTCAGCGGCGCATCGCGGAGAACGCGGCATACGGCCCCGCGCAGCGCGCGGGTGACCTGTTCTCCTCTACGCTGGGCGCGCTCCGGGACACCGACTCCCGCCGCAGCCAGCGCAACTGAAGAGGTGTGTCAGAGCGTGTCATCGACCGGACCTGACCTGGCCCCCGACGCACCCCGGCCCGGTGCAGCGGCCACCCGAAAGATCCTGGGCGGCTCCCGCTTCGCCGACGACCTGTTCCGGCCCTTCATCGCGGTCACGGCGATCGCGGTCACCGCGGCCGAGTTCCCGGACCACCGGCTCATCGCTCCAACTCTGACGACGGCTCTGTTCGCCCTGGTATCGCTGATCGCCCTTGGCTCCAACCTGCCGTGGGACCGGCTGCCGGAGCAGTGGCAGATCGCCCTGGCGGCAACGTACGCGGTGCTGGCCGCGGTGTTGCTTCCGCTGGCCCGGCCCACGTTGGCGCCGATGTTCGCCTTCATCGCCAGCGCCGTCGCCGGAGCCAAACTCCCCTCCCGCCGGGCCGCGTTCGGCGTGGCGATCACCGGGGCGCTCAGCTGCGCGGTGGCGGTGACGATCGTCAGCCATGTCGAACCGACACCGGGCCAGTGGCCGTGGTGGCTCGCTCTGTCGGTGGGCTTGCCGGTGTACATCGGCATATCCCGTCGGGACCGCCAGGACGCGGTGGACAGTGCCCGGCGTGCGGCCGCCGAGACGCGGCGGGCTGCGGAGTGGGAGGCGCAGAACGCGGCCCTGAGGGAGCGCGGCCGGATCGCACGCGAGATCCACGACGTGCTGGGGCACTCGCTGTCCGGAATCGCCCTCCAACTGGACATGGCCGACGCGCTCAGCGACAGCGGCCGAGCCGACGAAGCCACCGCGGCCATTCGCCGGGCGCGCGCCATGGCGGTGGACAGCATCGCCGAGACCCGGCGCGCCGTACACGCGCTGCGTGAGGACACCCTTCCGCTGCATGAGGCGCTGCGCCTGATGGCGGACGGCGAGCAGGTCGACTTCACACTTCGCGGGGAGGTCGCGGCGGTGACGGTCGAGACCGCGCAGACGGTGATCCGCGCAGCACAGGAGGCACTGACCAACGCCGTCAAGTACGCTCCCGGAGCGGCGCGGACGATGACCTTGGAGTTCCGGTCCGACTCCGTGCTGCTCACCGTCGTCAACGGACCGAGCGAGCGGCGGCACCCCGCGTCGGTCGCCCAGGGCACCGGGGTGGGGCTGGTGGGAATGCGCGAGCGTGCCGCGCTGCTGGGAGGAACTCTGCGAGCTGGCCCCGACGTTGACGGCGGTTCGGGTGCCGGGTGGATCGTGAGGCTGGAGGTGCCGAGGTGAGCGGGAACATCAGGCTGGTGGTCGTGGACGACCAGACGGCCGTGCGCGAGGCGTTGGCGGTCATGCTGGACCTGGCCGAGGACGTGGACGTGGTGGCGACCGCGACCAACGGCCAGGAGGCGCTGGCGGTGGTCGCCGAGCACGGGCCCGATGTGGTCCTGATGGACCTGAACATGCCGGTGATGGACGGCGTCGAGGCCACCGGGCGCATCCACGCCGACCACCCCGAGGCCACCGTGGTCGTGCTGACCACCTTCGAGGACGACGAGTCCATCATGGCCGCCTTGCAGGCCGGTGCCAGCGGCTACCTGACAAAGGAGGCCGACCGAGCCACCATCTTGCAGTCCGTGCGCAGCGCCGCCCAGGGCCAGACCGTGCTCGCCCCGGAGGTGCAGCGACGCCTGCTCACCCTGGCCACCCAGCGCCTGCAACCCGCGGCCGACCCGGCCCCGACACTGACGACGCGGGAACGCGAGGTACTGCGCCTGATCGGGGAAGGACTGCGCAACCGGGAGATCGCCGCCCGCCTCGTCATCAGCGAGGCCACCGTCAAGACGCACATCAACAACCTTTTCACCAAGGCAGATCTGCACTCCCGAGCCGATGCCGTCCGCTACGCACTCAGCGTCCAACTACCGGAAGTCTCCGCAACCGGGCGCTGACAGGCGTCGAGGCGAGGTGAACGCCGGAGGGCGGATTCGGTGATCCGCGGCGGCGTGGTCAGGCGCTGAGTTCGGGTGGGACTGTCGCTCCGAGGGCAGTGAGCAGGTCGGCGACCAGGGCGTCGAGCTCGGTGCCGACCGCCGTGATGTCCGGGTTTCCCAGTGATGCGAACAACGTGCTGGGCTGGTCGATGGCGAAGCGGGTGTGGCCCGTCCGGTCGGTGTGGATCACCACACGCAGGGGTGCGTAGAGCATGGCCGTCGGGTCGTGGCGGAACATGCGCTCGGCGATGACGTGGTTGCCCATCAGGTACTCGGTGCACTGCCAGCCCGATCCCGATCCGGCCATGAGCGCGGTGACGTCGGCCTGCCAGTAGACCATGAATCCGTGCGGAGCGTTGACCTCGGCCTGTTCCAGAACGGCGTCCCAGTCGGCGAGTCGACCGAACCGGGCGAGATCCGCGGCGGGGACCAGTTCGCCGAACCGCTCGATCGCGCGGTCGTACGGCAGCGGCAGTGGAACCGAGAGGTGCCGTACCTGGAATGTGGCCACGGCCGTGGATGCCGTCGGATCGGTGCTCATGGCGGTTCCTTCCGGGGGAGCGGTGGTGATGGACGGCATGTTCACGTTGGATGTGTTGACCGCGGGTTTGAACGGCTTCAGGCCGCCCAGGAAGCCTGCTGAACTGACGTGCGCAGCCGCGACCGCCACCAGGATGAGCGAGTCGCCCCCGTGCCGCCACTGGGCGCGCCAGGGATCGCGTGCGTCAGCCATCGTGCGGGCCGTCACGGCGGGCACGCACCATCCGTGCGCAGGAGTTCGACGAGGGTGCGCAGGACGAAGAAGTTCGGGACCTCGGACACCACGGTTCCCAGGCCGTGCCACTTTCCGGCGATGTTGAGCTCGACGGACCCGTTGTGGATCTCGATCCGCTCAACCAGCGGCCAGCGCGCGGAGACTTGCCCGGAGCCGACCTTCTCCTTGGTCAGCCAGATGTCGCCGAAGGCGAGTTGCTCCCCCTTGCCGAGAGCGGCCATCGCACGCGGCAACTGGACCTCGGTGACGGCTCGCTGGATCTCGGGCTGCCATACTTCCGCGTCGTGGAAGCCGCCGCACGAGGCGATCCTGGTCAAGCCGCGCTCCGGCCTACCGCACAGCGCGACTTGCTGCCCATGGACATCGGTGACCGCATAGGTTTCGAGATGATGGTCCTGGTGTGAGGCGTATGCCCGAAACACGGATGTGCTGTCATAGCGGACGACATGGATCCGCCCGTTGACGGCAACGGTCATGCCATGCTCGTACAAGTCCAGCCGCGTGGCGGCGCGCTGGGCTTCCCGGATCGCCAGGATCCTCATGACCGCCGGGCAGCTTTTGTGCGCCAGTCCCGGAAAGGTGGCGTGCCGCCTGCCGATGCGCTCCCGGCCCGCCGCCTCGGAGATCCTCGCCAACAGCAACTCGTCATCGCCGTTTCGCGGGGTCTTTCGGGGCACGTCCAGATCCTCCGGTCGACGACAGCGAAGGCTGCCGGTGGCTCATCGGGGCAGGTTGGGCTTTTCGGTGACACCGCGGGGATACCACCCGAGCGCGGGTCAGCGGGCGGCCCTGGTTCGGGTACGGTCGCGTTCGACATCGTTCTCGCGCAGAACCACCTGGCGAGTCCGCCGCAGCAACTCGCCCGGGGCAACCCCCAGATCATCGGCCAGATGACGGCGGGTGCGGTCGAACACGGCCAGCGCCTCGGTCCGTCGGCCGCTGCGGTGCAGGGCGCACATGAGCATCGCAGCGACCGGTTCGTTTTGGGGGTGCGCCACGGTGAGGGCGGACAACTCGGCGATCGCCTCGCGGTGTTGGCCCAGCCGCAGCTGCCAGTCCAGCTTCCGCTGGGCCAGGGCGATTCTGCGCTCGGCGAGCCGTAGCCGCTCCAACTCGGCGAACGGCCCGGGCAGTCCGGCCAACGGCTCGCCGCGGAAGAGGTCCAGCGCCCGGGAGCAGGCACGCACCGCCTCGGCCAGATCGCCGGCTCGTTCGGCCGCTCCCGCCGCGGAGACGAGTTCCTCCATGCGCGCCACGTCCACCTCGACCGCGTTCCGGGCGAACCGGTAGCCGCACCGGTCACGGGTGATCACGGACTCCGGGCTGTCCCCGAGGCGCAGGATCTTGCGGAGCCGGTAGATGTAGACCGGCACGACGTTCCCGATCGGCGGCGCCATCCCCCATACCCCGTCGAGCAGTTCCTGCTGGCTGACCGCCCGATCCGGGCACAGCGCCAACACCGCCAGTACGGCCTGCTGGCGCACCGGCCCCAGGTCCACCGGCCGCCCGGCCTGCCACGCCAGCAACGGGCCGAGTACGGAGATGCGCAGCCACGGATCGGGCACGGGGACCGCCCGCCGGACGGTGATCCGCGGTGCCGCGGTCACCGTGTGCCCGCGCGGACCCTGGCCGGGGATCACCAGGCCGCAGTCGAAGGCGTGCACGATGGCGGCGGCCCGGTCGCGCAGCCCGAGCTTGGCGAGGATCCGGCCGAGGCGTTCGGCTACGGCGTGCTCGGGAACGGCGAGGGCGGCGGCGATCTCCCCCTCCCTCATGCCGCAGCCGATCGCATACAGAACCTCGCGCTCCTGGTCGGTGAGCACGGTGGCGGTCGGTTGGTCGGCGGTCGCGGTCGTCGGCATGGCGGCTCCCTGTTCTCCGGATTGGCCGGCGCCGTCGATGCTGGTTCTGGCGTTGGACAGGGGACAGGCCAAACCACCGGCCGTATCCGGCCGGTTGCCGCGCTAGAGTCCCTCACCTGGGGAAACGTGTGAAAGGGCGACACTTCAGATGGGGGAGGCTGTGAGTTGTGGCCAGTGAGTTCGGCCTGCTGCTACGGCGGCTGCGGCACCAGGCGGGAATGACCCAGGAGGCCTTGGCGGAGCGCGCAGGGGTGGGAGTGCGTACCGTTCGCGGCCTGGAGACCGGCGAGCGCGCCGACCCGCGGGTGGCCACGGTGCGGCTGCTGGCCGATGCGTTGCAGCTGCGGCCCGAGGAACGCGAGGAACTGCTGAGGGCTGCCGTCCGTCGGACTGCGGAGGGGAACCGGCAGGACGAGTCCGGCGACCGCCTCCAGCCAGGCGCGGGCGAGCCAGGCGCGGAGGAGTCGGGCTCGGCGCGGTCGGGGTCGGCGGCGCACGACGCGCTGGCCGATGTGGCCGAGCAACTCGCGCAGGCGGTGGCCGCACGCTGGCAACGCGAGGAGGAGCAACGGCAGGTACAGGATCCGTTCCCGCTCCCCGTGCGCTGGCGGTCGGCCTCTGAGGAACTGACTGACCACTGGGCCAACATCCGCCGTCTTCCGGCCGGCAGCACACACGGTCCACTGGACCTGAGCGGCCGGCTGGACGGGATCGTGGAGATGTACCGGCGGATCCCCTCCGGGCGACTGGTGGTGCTGGGCCGGTCCGGCTCGGGCAAGACGATCCTGACCGTGCGGTTCGTCCTGGACCACCTGAAGTCACGGGCCCGCGCCGAAGCCGTCCCAGTGATCTTCAGCATCGGCTCGTGGAGCCCCACGACCGTGACCTTGAGGGACTGGCTGGCCGGTCAACTGATGCGCGACCACCCCGGTCTGGCTGCCGCGGCCCCCGGCGGGGTGAGCCTGGCCGCCGCCCTGGTCGAGACCGGCCGAGTGCTCCCCGTACTGGACGGCTTCGACGAGATCGCCGACGGTCTGCGGCGCCCCGCGCTGGAAGCGCTCAACGCCACCAACCTGCCCCTGCTGCTGACCAGCCGCCCGGTCGAATACGGCGCCGCGGTGGCCGAGACCGACGTGCTGACCTCGGCCGCCGCGGTCGAGCTGACCGATCTCACGCTGAGCGACCTGGCCGACTACCTGCCGCGCACCATACGCAAGGCCAGCGGCGCGGATCCGGGGGCGACCGCCTGGGACCCCGTGCTGACCGAACTGCGCGAGCGGCCGCACAGCAAGGCCAGCGCCAATCTCACCGCGGTGCTCGCCACTCCGCTGATGGTCGCTCTGGCGCGTACCGTCTACAGCGACACCCCTGAACACGACCCCGCCACACTCCTGGACACAGACCGGTTCAACAGCCCCGAGAAGCTGGAGGACCACCTCCTGGACAACTTCCTCCCCACCGTCTACCGCCGCCGACCCGAGCACCGCCCAACCAGCAGGCGGGGCCGCGGTTTCGACCCCGAACGCGCCCAGTACTGGCTCGGCTACCTCGCCCACCATCTGACCCGACTCGGCACCCCCGACCTGGCCTGGTGGCGACTCGGCTGCGGACTGCGCCGCTCCACGCGCACCCTGGTGACCGCGCTGGTCACGGCGGTGGCCATCGCGCTCGTCGACTGCTGTGTCGGCACGATCTTCGACCCGCTCGGGTTCCAACTCGTGGACGGAATGGTGGCCGGTCTGCTGTCCGGGCCCATGTTCGGGCTCGCCTACTGGCTCGTTGTCGCGGCCAGGGACACGGCGGTGGCGCCGTCCAGTGTGCGCATGAAGATCCTCGGCAGGTCGGGGAAGACCCGGCACAGGACCATCCCACGACTCGCGATCGGGTTGCTCTGCGGGCTGGCCTTCGGCTTCGGCTACGGGTTCCTGCGCGGAGTGCTCAACGGCTTCATCCGGGGCGTCGGGCTGTCGGTCGGGCTGGACATGGGGCTCGCCGACGGACTCTTCTACGGGCTCGTGTTCGGCCTCGGCGCCGGGCTCGCCTTCGGCTTCCTGACCCTGCTGGAAACCCCCTTCGACATCAGGTCCGCGGTCAACCCGCCCAGCCTGCTGAGGACGAACCGCAGAACCGTGGCCACCCAAATCATGGTGTGGGCCCCCGTGTTCGGGCTGCTGGTCGGCACCGGAGCCGGACTGGTGGTCCGACCCATGCAGGGGCTGCTGGGGCCGCTGGTCTGGAGCGTCACGGCAGGGCTCAAGCTCGGAATCGTGAGCGGTCTCAGCGGTGCGCTCGGCTACGCGCTGGCGCTGACCGCGTGGGGCCAGTGGGCGGTGCTCTCCCGGATCTGGCTGCCGTTGACCGGGCGGCTGCCCTGGGCCGTGATGACGTTCCTTGAGGACGCCTACCAGCGCGGTGTGCTGCGCCAGGTCGGCGCGGTCTACCAGTTCCGCCACGCCCGGTTGCAGCACCACCTCAACCGCGCTTACCAGACACCCCGCACCCCGAGCCAGGCGCCGGGCCAGAGGTAGCGACCTGCCCACCCCAGACGCGGCGGCCCACGCCGCTTCATGGCGATTTCATCGGCCGCTCCTAGCGTCCGGCGTGAACGTGTTCGTGGTCGCGCCTGATCGTCAAGTGCGCGATGCCATGGGGGAGTGGAGTCTTTGGTGACCGATTTGCTGCACAAGCTGGTCTCTGCCGCCATCGCCGGCGGGCTGATCGCGTTGGCGGGGCGGTTGGGCGCCCAGAGGCGCAGGCGGAAGGCCGCCGAGGCGGGGTCTGGCGAGGCGGGGGCTGCCACGCCAACCGCGGTCGAGGACCCTTCGCAGGCACCGCAGCGTCACGTCCGGCAGGCCGACCGCAGTCGGGATGGACTCGCATGACGGAACGTCCGAACGGGACGACCGAAGTCATCGTCCGTCTGACGCCGCAGGAGGCGGCGAGCGGGGTCACCAAGGTGGTGGCGCTTCCGGGTGAGACGCTCACCCTGGGCATCCCGCCGTGCCAGGACGGCAGCCTGGTGCGAATCACCCACGGGAGACGGGAGTTGCTGCTCCGGATCCGGGTCACCGTGGGCGACCACCCGCCGACAGTACGGCCGAAGCGCTCCGGCGCCGCGGCACTGCTCGCGCTGGGGACGGTGGGCGTCGTCATGTTCATCGGCGTGCCCTCGTGCGGCAGCGGGTCGCCGTCCGGGGCGACGAATCCGGTCGCCGCCGCCTCCAACAGCTACGACGACAGCGGCGGTGCCACGGACACGCCCACACCCGGCCCCACCGACACCAGCACCGCTTCCGACGCCGGTACCGGCTCGAACAGCGGCACGGACTCGGGCACCGGTTCGGGCACGTACGGCGGCACCCACACCGCCAGCACGCCCACCGCCAGCCCGTACCGGACCGGTACCTGCCTCAACGGCACGCTGCCCGACTCGACGACGGCGCAGGAGGTCAATGACGTCAGCGAGGTCGACTGCTCGTCGTCCGACGCCCACTACAGGGTGATCCAAACCTTCTACGAGACCACCGACTTGAGCCGGTGCGAGAGCAACTCCGCTACCCAGTACGCGTTCTCCGACAAGGAGACCTGGGGCGGGTCGGTCATCAACGAGTACGTCTACTGCCTTGTCGGACTGGGCTCGTACGCACGGTGAGCGCGGGCTCGCCGTGAGCCGACCCCGCAAGGTCCGGACCCACCACGGGGGTGTGGGTCCGGGCTGTCCCTCGCCCGGCAGACAACAGTCGTATGCGCACCGCTCGGCCGGGTAGGCGACCGCCATGCGAACTCCTACCGTGAGCGCCGGCGTTGTACGAGACCTGAGCGTCGGCATCGCCCCTGCCGCCATAGGCATCGCCATCGTGGTCTGCCTGGTCGCCGCCGTGGTGTACGGATACCGGGCGCGAGCCCGTGAACCCGCACCGCCGCGTGAGCCGCAGCCTCGTGGCGGGGCCTGGCAGACACCCGAGGAACGGGAGTCGGCGGTCCCGCCCGACCGAGGTGTGCAGGACCCGGAAGCCGACCCCGTCGGCTACGAGGAGACCAGCCGCGGCCCCGAGGAGGTCCCGCGGGACGGCCACCGCAGAACCCCGCACGAACTGCGCCACTACCCCGGTCCCCGCACGTAGCGGGAATCGGGCACCCGAGACGGCCCGCACCCTACGAGAACTGCCGTGACCGCACTCGCGGAGACCGCAACGCTCCGTCAGTCCGGGCAGGTTGACCGGAGCCGTACCGCTCCGGTCACCGGTAGCCAACCGTGGTTTGCAGCGTGGCATGGGCAGCGCGTCGATGCCTTCGGTATCGGCGAGTTGGATCGCGCAGCGCAAGATCCGCTCCTCCTGAGCATCGGAACGCGTGGGACTACAGTGTTCCCACACGCGGGAACACTGTTCCAAGCGAAGGGGGATTCCATGTCCAAGCTTCCGGTCCTGATCGCGGGCGGCGGCACGGTCGGCCTGGCCACTGCCGTGTTCCTCGGCCACCACGGTGTGCCGTCACTCGTTGTGGAGCGCCGCACGGCGCCGTCGAACCATCCGCGCGCCCTCGGGTTGAGCCCGCGCACGTTGGAGTTCTTCCGCGAGGTGGGACTGCGCGAGGAGTTGGCCACGGTTGCCGTGCGCTCCGCCGACCTGTGGCGGGCCGAAGCCCGTACGGTGGCCGAGGTCGATCGCAGTCAAACGCCGTCCGCGTCCCCGATCCTGCCCGCCTTCTCCGCCGTGTCGCCGGAGGCGCCGAGCGGACACTATCCGCAGGACCGGATCGACACCGTGCTCGTACCCGCCGCCCGCGAACGTGGTGCGACCGTCGACTTCGGCGTCGAGGTGGTGGGCGTGGACCAAGACGCTGACATGGTGTCAGTGACGCTGTCCGACGGGCGGGTTCTGAGCGCCGACTACCTGGTGGGCGCGGACGGCGCGCGCAGTTCGGTGCGCACCGCGCTGGGGATCGGCACCACGGGGCCAGGTGCCATCGGCGATGTCACGCTCAACATCCTCTTCAACGCCGACCTCGTCGGACACTTCGGTTCGATGCCCACGATGACGCGGATCCACCACCCGGACGCGGCGGGCATCCTCCTGGCCGTGGGAGAGCGGCGCTGGGTGCTGCACGTGCGCATCCCAGCCGACGAGACCCCCTCAGAGGAGCGCTGTGCGCAGGCGGTCCGCACGGCGATCGGGGCGGACGTACCGGTGGAGATCGTCAGCGTGCTGCCGTGGCGGGCGACCGTGCGGATGGCCGAGAGATTCCGGTCGGGCCGGGCGTTCCTGGTCGGTGATGCCGCACGGGCCGTCTCGCCGCTCGGCGCCTTCGGTCTGAACACGGGCCTGGCCGATGCGCACAACCTGGCCTGGAAGTTGGCGATGGTGATGGCCGGGCAGGCGGGCGACCGGCTGCTGGACAGCTACCACGAGGAACGGCACGCCGTAGCCGAACTCGTCACAAAGCAGGCACGGTTGCGCTGGGAGAACCCACGGCTGCACTGGGACCCGACGGCCGTGGCGGAACGCCGGGCCGTCGGTGCGTGGAACGGTCCGCTGGTCACGATGGGCTACCGCTACGCCTCGTCGGCGGTCATCGACCCGGTCGTGGACGTTCCGTCCACGGAGGACCTGGCGGCGAGCCTTGACGGCGCACCCGGATCGCGGATCCCGCACGGGTGGCTGGAGGGCACCGACGTGTCCACCGTGGACCTCAACGAATCCCGCTTCGCGGTGCTGGCCGGACCGGCCGGTGAGGACTGGTGTGAAGCGGCACGGAAGGTCGGCGCGGCGCGGGGGATGGATCTGCGCGCCGTCCGGCTCGACGCTCGGGGGGCCGCCGCTGTACGGCTTGAGGACGACGGCGTGATGCTGCTGCGGCCGGACGGGTTCATAGCGTGGCGTACCCGGCAGTCCGCGAATGCCACCGTGCTGGACGGGGTGTTGACTTCGGTCACCGGTCACTCCGTAGCGCTGACCTGATGGTCGACGTACCCGCGGGCGCCGCCGGTGTAGTACGTGTCACGGTCCGCCACCGCCAACTCGTGCCCCGTCGCGAAACGGGCGACGAGATCGGGGTTGGCGATGAAGTGGGTGGCGAAGGACACCGCGTCGGCGGTTCCGGCTTCGATGACGGCGTTCGCGGACTCGCGGTCGAAGCCGTTGTTCGCGATCAACGGGCCGTGGAACGCCCGCCGGTAGCGTGCGATCGCCTCGAAGTCAGGGATGGCGCCGGGGGTTGTGCGGTCCTTGCCGCGTAGGTGCAGGTAGGCAACGGGGTGGTTGTTGAGCTGTGCGACGAGTGCGTCGTAGTCCGCCAGCAGGTCCTCGTCGACCCGGAACGGCTCTCCTGGGGTCAGATACGGGCCGAGGCGGACCCCTACGCACCGTCCGTCCCACGGCTCGGCGACCGCGTCGATGATGTCGAGCAGCAGTTGGCGCCGCCGTGCGCGGTCGCCGCCGTAGGCGTCCGAGCGCCGGTTCAGCCGCGGGTTGAGGAACTGCGCGATCAGGAAGGAGCCGAGGGCGGCGATCTCGACTCCGTCGAACCCGGCACGTCGGGCGTTCGCCGCGGCGGTACGGAAGTCGGCGATGGCGGTCCTGATGTCCCGCGCGGTCATCTCCCGCGGGGTGACCGTCTCCTGGAAACCACTGGCCGTGAAGGACATCACCCGGGGGTTGATCGCTGAAGGGCCCGCGGGCAGGCGCCCTCCGAGGTGGTCGGGATGGGAGGCGGCACCGGTGTGCCACAGCTGTAGCACGATGCGACCGCCGAGGGCGTGCACGGTGTCGGTGACCTGCCGCCATGCGGTCACCTGCGGCTCGCTGTAGATGCCGGGTACGTTGACGAAGCCGACGGCCCGCTCACTGACCCAGGTCGACTCGGTGATGATCAGCCCGGCGCTGGCGCGTTGGCCGTAGTGGGTGGCGTGCATCGGTGTGGGCACCAGTCCGTCGTTGACCGCACGGGCCCGTGTGGTCGGTGCCATCACCACTCGGTTGGGCAACTGGAAGTCTCCGAAGTCCGCTCGCCGCAGCAGCGGCTGGTCGAGGGCGGCGGGGAGGGCGGTGCTCATGGTGTGTCTCCTTGTCGGGTCCCGGGCACGTTGCTGTCACCTCGGCCTGGTGGCATGCGTCATAAAGGTGACGGAGCCCGATGGCGAAAGGTGACCGATGGACGAGCAGGACCGGCTGGCCGAACGGTTCGAGACGCGGCGAACCCATCTGCGAGCGGTCGCCTACCGGATGCTCGGTTCACTCAGCGAGGCCGACGACGCGGTCCAGGAGGCGTGGCTGCGACTCAGCCGCACGGATGCCGGCGGTATCGAGAACCTGCCCGCCTGGTTGCGGACGGTCGTCTCCCGGGTGTGCCTGGACATGCTGCGAGCACGTGCGGCACGACGGGAGGAGCCGGTCGGACAGCAACCGCCGGAGCAGGACCGGGACGAGCGCGGTACTGATGACGGTGGTGATCCGGAACAGGAGGCGCTGCTCGTCGACTCGGTCGGCCGTGCGCTTCTTGTGGTCCTGGACCGGCTGGCTCCGGCCGAGCGGATCGCCTTCGTGCTGCATGACACCTTTGCCGTGCCGTTCGAACAGATCGCGCCCATCGTGGAACGCACTCCGGCCACGACGAAGAAGCTCGCCAGCCGGGCGCGTCAGAAGGTGCGCGGGACGGCGGTGGATTCCACTGTCGATCTCGCCCGTCAGCGGCGCATGGTCGATGCCTTCCTCGCCGCCGCGCGGCTCGGCGACCTGGACGCGCTGCTCACCGTCCTCGCCCCGGATGTCGTACGCCGCGCCGGCCGTGCCGCCCTGCCGCCGGGCGTCGAGACCACGGCCATCGGTGCCCGTACCGTGGCGGAACAGACCGTTGTCTTCGGCCGCCGGGCGTGCTTCGCCGAGCCCGCGCTGGTCAACGGGTCGGTGGGCGCCGTCGTGGCACCGCGTGGGCGACTGCTTCTCGTGCTGACCTTCACGACCGAAGGGGAGAGGATCACCGGGTATGAGGTGATCGCCGACCCTGCCCGCTTGCGGCTGCTGGAGTTGGCCGTTCTGGGCGAGTGAGGTCGCCGCCACTGCTGGGAGCCGGGCCGGAGCGGAAGCAGACCGGCTGTTGTTCGTCGCCCACAGGCCGCGCACGGCACAGCGTTCGCGGTCGGCGGTCAACCAGGCGGCGTGCGCGGTGAGTTGGCGGCCTCCGGCAGCGAGCCGTCCGCCAGGGTTCGCCCGTACGGGACAGGTCCCTGCTGTCCCGGAGAGCGGCAGGGGAACGGCTCGTCCGCGTGGCCGATGAGGGCCGGCGGGGCAGCGGCAGACCATGGTTCCAGAACGTGAGCCGTATCAAAGTCCGCCGCTGACAAGGGAAGACAAGGAACCTCATGAACGCCCGGAGTCCACGCCCCGTCGCCGTATCCGACGAAGACCTGAACCAGCCGCGCAGTCAGGAGGCGTTCCGGAACGCGAAGCGGCTCGTCGGCGCCTACCTCGGCATCAGCGTGCTCACCCTCGCGGTCATCGCGCTGCTTCGCGGTGACCCCGCTGTGGTGAACCATGCCGTCTGGGTACGCGGCAGTGCGGTCGCCGCCAGCGCCCTGCTGACGTATGTGTTCGCCACCCGTATGACCCGTGGCTCGCGTGACGCGTACCGCCGACTGCGGATCATGTCGGCCCTCATGGTGGTGGCCATCGTCGCCATCGTCACGCTGCCCGGCACGTATCCGCTGTGGATGAAGGTCGAGCAGGGGCTCTGCGGGCTCTGCCTGCTGGGCGTGGCCGTGATCGTGAACGGTAGGCACCTGCGGTCGTTGTTCACCGCCAAGTGAGCCGTCAGCCGTGCCGTCCCGCCTGGTCAGGCGGGACGGCACGGCCGGGTATCACCGCATCGTGGCCAGATGCCCCCGCGCAGTCAACGCGGCGTCGCGGCTGTGTCCGGGCCGTGGTCCTGGGTAGGTGGTCGATAGGCGTCGGTCTGGTGGAGGCGCGCTGTGAACGGCAATGGAAAGCTCAGTGGGAAAGCCGCCCTGGTCACGGGAGCGAGCCGGGGCATCGGCAAGGCGACGGCCGTCCGCCTCGCCCAGGACGGCGCGAGCGTCGCGGTCAACTACCGAGGCAACGCCCGCGACGCCGAGGAACTGGTCCGCGAACTGAAGGCACAGGGGGCCGAGGCCGCCGCCTTCCAGGCGGACGTCTCCGACGTCGCCCAGACCACGCGGCTGGTGGACCTGGCGGCCGATGCCTTCGGCGGGCTCGACATCCTTGTCAGCAACGCCGGGGTGGAGCATTTCGCTCCGCTCGCCGAGATCACCCCGGAGGACTTCGACCGGGTATTCGCCATCAACACCAGAGGTCAGCTGTTCGCGGTGCAACAGGCGGTCCGGTACATGGGCGACGGCGGCCGCATCGTGCTGACCTCCTCGGTGAGCGCGACCCGCTCCGTCTTCCACCACACCCTTTACGCGGCCAGCAAGGCCGCGGTGAGCAGCATGGTGCTCAACCTCGCCGCGGAACTCGGGCAGCGCGGCATCACGATCAACGCCATAGCCCCCGGTGGTACCGCCACGGACATGTCCAGTACCCACGCCGCCAGCTACAAGCCACCACTGCTCGACGTGTCGATGGAAACCTGGGTGAAGCTGTACGTCGCCCTGGGCCGGTTGGCCCGGCCGGAGGAGATCGCCGCCGTAACCGCTTTCCTGGTCTCCGACGACGCCTCCTACATCACCGGTCGAACCATCCAGGCCGACGGCGGCTTCTACTGAGCCGACCGGACCGCGCTCCGTTCGCCGCCGGGCCGAATCCGGCAGCCCTCAGCCGAGGCGCAGCAGCTTCGAGCCGAACGACGGCTCGGTCAGATCGGCGTTCAGCGTCACCGGCACCGCCACCCGGCCCGTACCAGCGCCCGCGGTGAGCGAGCCGATGCGCGTACCGGCCTGCGCCTGGTGCGGAACTCCCTTGCCGTTGTCGTCGATGTCCAGTGTCACCGTGGCGCCCGGCCACCCGACAACCGCCATGTCGCCGGCCGCGGCGATCGGGGTACTGCCCCCGAGACCGTCGTCGACAGTGCCCACGACCTGGCCCTTTCGCACCGCCGTTTCAACCTTCAACTGCTCGCCCGCCGCCAGAATCAGCTCCTTGCTGTACTGCGTGGCGGTGTCGATCACGCTGGGCTTGTGCTGTCCGAACACCGCGCCGATGATCAACTGCTTGGTGCCGCCAACCGTCTTCTCGGCCGCGAAAAGCAGATTGCCTCCGGCCTTCGTCGTCGACCCCGTCTTGATGCCCACCACGCCGTACAGCGGAACGAGCTTGTTGAAGTTGCTCTGCTTCTTCGCCGTCTCCACCGTGCTGCCGCCGGAAGTGGTGGTGGAGTCGTACGACGGCATCTTCACGATCGCCCGGAACACCGGGTCGGCCATCGCCCTTTCCGCCAGCTTCACCTGGTCCTCGGCCGTGCTGACGGTGGACTCCAGAAGGCCGCTGGCGTCGGTGTACTGCGTCTTGGTCATTCCGAGTTCCGCGGCGGCGGAGTTCATCTTCTTGATGAACTCCTGCTCCGAACCGGCGTCCCAACGGGCCAGCAGCCGGGCCACGTTGTTCGCGGACGGCAGCATGATCGCCTCGATGGCTTCCCGTTCCGAGATCTGCTGGCCCTTCCTGACCTCCACCACCGACTCCTTCTCCGGGACGCCGTTGGTGTAGTCGTCCTCGGCCTTCTGGTCGACGGTGATGTCAGGACCGGCTTCCGCCTCCTTCAGGGGGTGGTCCTTCAGGACGAGATACGCCGTCATCACCTTGGCAACACTGCCGATCGGCAGTGGGCTCATGTCCCCGTACGAGCCCATCCGCCCGAGGCCGTCGATGTCCACCACCGCCTGGCCCTCGATCGGCCAGGGCAGTTCGGGCCGTGCGCCCTGGAACGTGTACCGCGTGGTGCCGGTGAGCGCCAACTTGGGATTGGGGAGCGGACGCAGCGCCTGGACCGTCACGAAGACCAGGGCGAGCAGCGCCACCAGCGGGGTCCAGATCCTCAACCGCCGCCGGACGGTACGTGCGACCGTGCCGGGGGGCGCGGGGGCGTTGGTGAGCTGTGCCAGCAGGTCGAGGGGCGGCTGTTCCCGCCGGGCGTCCTGCGCGGGAGGCGGCTGATCCGGCGCCGGGGCGGGCGCCTCCTCGCCTACCGGCTCGCGTACCGGCGGCTTTGGGGGGCCGTCCAACGGCTTCAACGGCACGAACTCGCTGGTCCGCTCGCCGTCCGCACCCGGCTCGGGACCGAGCGGCTCGGACGGCGATGTTCCGGGCTTCGCCGCCGTCTCCCCTGACGACTCCGTGCGTTCCGACTTGTCAGGGGACTTCCCCACCACCGACGTCTCCTTCGCGCCCGTGAGCCGCCGTACCCGTGGACCCCGGCGGCTCGTTCACTGATGCCCAGCCCGATGCGGCCTTGCCGATCTTGCTGGAGTCTCGCTAGCGGGGACGAGGGGGACATACCTACGGTTCCCTCAAGATCCGCGCAAAGTGGCCGGCACGCTCGTGGGCGTTCACCGATGGCGGGCGCGTCAGGTTTCAATCTGGTTACGGTCACGACCCGTTACCCGCCAAGCCAGGGATCGTTGCAGCCGTTGACCGGAAACGGTGGGGGAGAGGACAGCGGACAAGTGGCAAGCGGGAGTGGACATGTCCACCCGGATACGACTGGTACGAGCGCACCTGCCGCGACATCGGGCGCGGAACAGTCCAGCGGAGCCGACGCGGTGAGCAGCCTCGCCATGGACCGGGCGATGCTGGAGTGGTCACGGCGGCGCCCCGGTGACGGGTACACCTTCGGTGTGCTGCTGGGCGTCAACGGCCCCATGCCGCCGTTGCGCCAGCTCGCCGCCCTGGCCCAGCGGCGGGCCGCGGGAGTGCCCTGCCTGTCCTGGCACCTCACCGGGCCGACCCGGGAGGAGCGCTGGCAGCCTTACGAGGACTTCGACGCCGGCGCGCACGTCCACCGCCTTGAGCTGCCACCCGGACCGGACCCGTACACCCGGGCGTTGACCGCCCTCGCCAACCAACCGGTGTCCGGAGCAGGGCCGTTGTGGGGGCTCTGGGTACTGGACGGCGCCCAGCCGGACACGTACCTGCTCGGTTACCTTGTGCACCAGGCGGCACAGGACGGCGTCGGCGCCGCACACGCGTTGCAGCGGCTCTTCGGCGACGCCCCCGGCAGCCGGACCGACGAGGACACGGCCGAGCCCGACGGGCGGCCTGAACCGTTCATCGGTTCGGACCCGCCGAGCCTTCCCACCACCGGCCAGCGCACTCTTGTCACCGCGGCCGTGCCGCTCGACCTGCTGCGTGCCGCCGCCGGCGCGGGCACGAGCACCGTGCACGACGCCTATCTGGCCGCGCTCGCCGGTGCGTTGCGCTGGTGGCTGCCGCCCGCTGACCGCGGCCATGACATCCCGGTGCGGGTGCCGTTGTCCATCCGGCAGCCCGGTGACGATCCCGCCCTGGGCAACCACGTGGGCAACGCGCGACTGTTGCTGCCCGTCACCGAGCCCGACCCCGTGCGGCGGCTGGCAGAGGTCACCCGTCAGACGTCCGCAGTCAAGACACCCGCCCACCGTGAACGCACCCGTGACCGACTGGACCGGGTGCCGGAACAACAGCTGTTGCGCCGTATCCCCGAACCGGTGTCCCCTGTGGACTCCCTGCTGTGCGCCACCTCGCTACGCATCCGCCAACCCCTCGCGGTGGCGGGCGCGCCGGTGGCCACGGCCGCGGCGATTCCGCCGCTGGTCGGAGGGCATCTGCTCACCAGCATGCTGTGCACCCACGACACCGGCGCGTCGGTCTCGTTCACCACCCAGATCGCCCACCAGGAAATAAGGCGACTGCCCGCGCTGTGGCAGGAAGCCGTCGGCGAACTTGCCGCCGCGATCTGAGGCGTTGGCGGTCACCGGGAGGTCATGAGGGGGTGTGCCAACGCACCACGGGGTTGCCGAGCCAACGGCTGCCGGCGGGCACATGCTCGCCCCGCATCACCAGGGACGAGGGACCGATCACGGTGCCGTCGCCGAGCGTCGCGCCGGGCAGGATGATGGAGTGCGGCCCCAGCGTGGCGCCGCGGCCCAGACGCACGGTGTCGACGCGCAGCAGGCGGTCGTGGAAGAGATGGGTTTGCAGCACACAGCCGCGGTTGACGCTCACCGCGTCGTCCAGCCGTACCAGGTCGGTCTCCGGCAGCCAGTGGCTTTCCAACCACACGCCCCGGCCGATGTGCGCGCCGAGGGTGCGCAGCCAGGCGTTCAACATCGGTGTGCCCACCAGGTAGTGGCCCAGCCAGGGCATGGCGAGGGTCTCCACGAAGGTGTCGTACAGCTCGTTGCGCCACACGAACGAGCTCCACAGCGGATGCCGGCCGACGGTGAAGCGCCCGACCAGCAGCCACTTCGCCGCGGTCGTGGTCAGCAGGGCGAGCACACCCGCGGCCATGAACAGCGGACCGACCAGTGCTATCGCCGCCAACCAGCCGACGGCGTCGGTCAGTTCGGTCAACGCCAGGAAGAAGGCATCAGCGAGTACGGCCACGCACAACAGCGGAACCAGGCGGCACGCCTCGACCGTGGCGCGCATGAGTACCAGATGCCTCGGCGGGTGGAACGTGAGCCGTGGATCGGCGGCCTCCGGGTGGCGGGGCACGGTGAACCCCGGGCGCCCCAGCCAGGAGGCGCCGGGAGCCAGGTGCGCGGGCGCGTCGGACAGCACGCCGACCAGGGCCCGGTCCGGCAGCGCACGGTCCGCCCCGACGATGCCGGAGTTGCCGACGAACGCCCGCCGTCCGACCGCGGACCTGCCCAACCGCAGCCATCGGCCACGCAGTTCGAACGGCGCGACCAACGTGTCGTCCGCCAGGAAGGCACCGTGCTCGATCCGGGTCAGCTGCGGCAGCGTCAGTACCGTGGAGATCTCCGCCCGACGGCCAACCTTCGCGCCGCACAGTCTCAGCCACAGCGGGGTCAACAGGCTGGCGTAGAAGGGGAACAGCAGCTTGCGGGCCTGATCCATCAGCCGTGAGGTGACCCACGCACACCACGCCACCGAGCCGTACACCGGATGTGAACCCGGCCTCAGCGCGCCACCGGTGACGCGTACGACCAGCGCGACCAGGGCCGCGTAGCTGGCCGTGGTCAGCACCGCACCGATCGGTGCCGCCCACGGCAGTTGATGGATGATGGCGGTCGGCGTCACGCCGTCGCCCGTGGCGTTCGCGAAGAGGACCAGCGCGGGGAGCAGGGCGAGCAGGGGGATGGCGTCGAACCCGAGACCGGCGAGCGCGTACGCCGTGGGCCACCAGATGCCGCGTGACCGCGTGGCGCCGTGCGCATCCGGGCCGTGGCCGTCCACGTTGTCTCCACGTGCCGGTCGCGCCGGGCTGCCGCTCCAGATCCGTCCGGGCGGCGCCTCCGCGGTGAGACAGGCGCCGGGGGCGATGTCGGCTCCGGCCCCGACGCTCGCGCCGGGAAGCAGCGTCGCACGGGCCGCGACCCGGGCATGGGCGCCCACGCGGACCGTGCCCAGGCGGAACGCGTCACCGTCCAGCCACCAGCCGCTGACGTCCGCCTCCGGCTCCACGGCGCACCCGTCCCCGAAGTCCGCCAGCCCGGTGACCGGCGGCGGGGCGTGCAGCACCACGTCGCGGCCCACCGAGCACCCCACGGCCCGGGCGAACAGTGCTGCCCACGGTGTCCCGAGCAGTGTCGGGATACCCATGGTGGTGGCGATGCGCTCCGCCGCCCACACCCGTAGGTGCACGGAACCACCCCGTTGATGGGTTCCTGGCCGGACACCCGACGTGAGCAGCCGCGCCGCTCCCGCGCTGATGCCCACACGGGCCGGTGCGCTGTAGAGGCCGAGCCAGCTGACGACGATCAGCCACCAGGACAGTCGCGCGGTGCCCGCCAGCGGACCCGCCAGATTGTTGAGGGTGGCCAGCACAAGCAGCCAGCGCAGTCCGGCGACGGTCGACAGCACGACAAGGAAGAGGAACTGCAGCACTCCGGTCCGGCGCGGGGTGGGCCGTACGACACGGTGTGGCTCGCTCCGCCGCGACTGCGCGTCAAGTCTGTCGGCCAGGTCGCGCAGCGTCGGGTGGCGGTAGACGTCGGTGACGGAGACCTCCGGGTACCGCTCGCGCAGGGCCGAAACCAAGCGGGCCGCGGTCAGGCTGGTACCGCCCACCGCGAAGAAGTCCGACTCGCCGGTCACGGCGACGCCCAGCAGCCGCCGCCACCGCGCCGCGAGCCACGCGGCGGTCCCGTCCAGCGCGTCATCGTGCGGACCGTCGTCCCCTTGTGGCGGCCAGGGCAGTGCCCGCCGGTCGATCTTGCCCGACGTACGCCTGGGCAGATCATCGACGACCACGATCCTGGGCACCAGCGCCGCCGGGAGCCGGGTGCCCAGCCGGTCGCGGGCGGCGGCCACGTCGAAGCGGGGCGCGCCGTCGCCCGACGGACGCTCGGGGACCACGTATCCCACCAGCACCTGGTCCGAGCCCGTGGTGCTGCGGACGGCAGCGGCGGCGGCCCGTACCCCCGGCAGTTCTCGCAGGGCGCCGTCGATCTCACCGAGTTCCACCCGCCGCCCGGCGAGTTTTACCTGGTCGTCGACGCGACCGAGGAACACCAGGCCCTGCGGGTCGGCCCGTACCAGGTCACCGGTGCGGTAGGCCCGCCGCCCGTCCAGTACGGGGTGGGTGCCGAACGCCTCCGTGTCCCGTGCGTCGTCGAGGTAGCGGGCGGTGCCCACTCCGGCGATCACCAGCTGACCGGTCGCGCCCCACGGGACCGGTCGGCCGTGGGGGTCCACCACGGCGACCATCCAGCCGTCCAGCGGCCTGCCGATGCGCACCGGTTCACCGGGCCGCAGACGGCAGGCGCAGGCGACCACAGCGGTCTCGGTGGGGCCGTAGGTGTTCCACATCTCCCGGCCCGCGCCCAGCCGCTCGACCAGTTCGCCCGGACAGTCCTCGCCGCCGACGACGAGCAGCCGTACCCGGTCCAGCGCCGCGTCCGGCCACAGCGCCAGCAGGCCGGGAACCGTGGAGATCGCGGTGACGCGGCGCTCGACCAGCCACGGCCCCAGGTCAGCGCCCGTGCGCACAAGT
>NZ_JAPZVN010000026.1 GCF_027533845.1 Streptomyces sp. RPT161
CTCCCAAAATCCAGGGATCCGTCACCGATGACGGCCCACGGACGGCCCAGCCCCTAGACGAAAGCCCTCTACCGGCAGCAAACACGCTGGTAGAGGGCTTTTCTCTGCTCAGAGATCATCAGTTCTCCGGGTGCAGGCATGATTTGTCCAGTGTCGCAGACGCCTAAGGCGTTCCCCTCCCTCGCGCCCGGCAGCCTCGGCCGGAGGCCCACCGGGCGGCGCCGGAGCCGTCAGCTCGCCCCGACGAAGACGACCAGAAGCAGCCAGACCACCGGGGCGGTGGGCAGCAGCGAGTCGAGCCGGTCCATGATGCCGCCGTGGCCCGGCAGCAGCGTGCCCATGTCCTTGATGCCCAGGTCCCGCTTGATCATGGACTCGCCGAGGTCGCCGAGCGTGGCGCTGGCCGCGACCGCAAGCCCCAGCAGCAGGCCCTGCCACCACTGGCCGCCGTCGATGAGGAACCGCATCGACAGCGCGCCCGCGGCCATCGCGAAGGTGACCGCGCCGACCAGGCCCTCACGGGTCTTGCCGGGGCTGATCCGGGGCGCCAGCTTGTGCCTGCCGAACCGCCAGCCGACCGCGTAGGCGCCGGTGTCGCTGACCACGGTGAGCAACAGGAAGACGAACACCCGCCACGGACCGTCGTGCGCGGCCAGCATCATCACCACGAACGTGGCGAGGAACGGCACGTAGAACGCGGCGAACAGGCCCGCGGTGACATCCCGTAGGTAGTTCTCCGGTGGCTGGGTCATCCGCCACACCAGGACCGCCAGCGCGGTCAGCGCCATCGCCACCCAGGCGCCCTCGGCGTCGCGTACGTAACCGGCGATCACCATCGCCGTGCCGCCGACCGCCAACGGCACCAGCGGCACCCGGATGCCCTTGCGCTCGGAGAGCCGACTGGTCAGCTCCCACAGGCCCACGACCACCGCGAGCACCACCACGCCGACGAAGACCGCCTTCACCACGAAGAGCGCGGCGATGATGACGGCGCCGAGCCCGACGCCGACCCCTATCGCGGCGGGCAGGTTACGGCCCGCCTTCTTCTTCGTCCGGTTGGCGCGGCGCCCGCCCGGCACCGCCGAAGCACCGGACGCCCCGGCTCCGGAGTGCGGCGCCGCGGACGCGTGACGCTCTGACGGCACGGGGGACTCGTCCCGGAACTGCGGGCCGCCACTGGCGTCCGGTACTGGTGGCATGGGTCGAGTCTGCGCCGCCTCCCCGCCGTCGTAGCCAGGACCCGCCGAGAAATGCGGCTGCTCGGGGGCCCTCCAGTAACCGGCGCCCGGCGAGGACCCCCGTGAAGAGTCGTTCATCAGACCTCTAGCAGCTCTGCTTCCTTGTGCTTGAGCAGCTCGTCGACCTGCGCCACGTACTTGGCGGTGGTGTCGTCGAGCTCCTTCTCGGCACGCCGCACCTCGTCCTCGCCGGTCTCCTTGTCCTTGACGAGCTTGTCGAGGGCGTCCTTGGCCTTGCGCCGGACGCTGCGGATCGAGACCTTCGCGTCCTCGCCCTTGGTCCTGGCGACCTTGATGTAGTCCCGGCGGCGCTCCTCGGTCAGCTCCGGGAACGTCACTCGGATGATGTTGCCGTCGTTCGACGGGTTGACGCCCAGGTCGGAGTCGCGGATCGCCTGCTCGATGTTGCGCAGCGCGCTCTTGTCGAACGGAGTCACCACGGCCATCCGCGGCTCGGGCACCGAGAAGGACGCCAACTGGTTGATGGGCGTCAAGGCGCCGTAGTAGTCCGCCACGATCTTGTTGAACATCGCCGGGTGCGCACGCCCGGTGCGGATCGCGGCGAAGTCCTCCTTGGCGACCACGACGGCCTTTTCCATCTTCTCCTCGGCTTCGAGGAGGATCTCTTCGATCACCATGTGCTCCTGGTCCTCATCATGAGCAGAGTCTCGCCCCTGCGTGCGCGCGTCTTCCCTGCACGGTGTCGAACCGGCAGCGTGTTGTCCATCCCCGTACCGGACTGTTCGGTCCGCTGCGGGGTTGCCGTACCCCTGGTCGCGGGGTCGTGCTCAGTCCCGGGTGCCGTGCTCGCTCACCAGCGTGCCGATCTTCTCACCCTTCACGGCACGGGCGATGTTCCCCTCAGTGAGGAGTTCGAAGACCAGGATGGGCAGCTTGTTGTCCCGGCACAGCGTGATCGCGGTGGCGTCGGCCACCTTCAGGTCACGGGCCAGGACCTCGTCGTACTCCAGGGCGTCGAACTTCACCGCGTCCGGGTTGACCTTCGGGTCGGAGTCGTAGACGCCGTCCACCCCGTTCTTGCCCATCAGGATCTCCTCGGCGTGGATCTCCAGGGCGCGCTGCGCGGCGGTGGTGTCGGTGGAGAAGTACGGCATGCCCATGCCCGCGCCGAAGATGACCACCCGGCCCTTCTCCAAGTGCCGCACGGCCCGCAGCGGAATGTACGGCTCGGCGACCTGGCCCATGGTGATGGCGGTCTGCACCCGCGTGTCGATGCCCTCCTTCTCCAGGAAGTCCTGGAGCGCCAGGCAGTTCATGACGATGCCGAGCATGCCCATGTAGTCCGAGCGCGCCCGGTCCATGCCGCGCTGCTGGAGCTCGGCGCCACGGAAGAAGTTGCCGCCGCCGATCACGACGGCGATCTGCGTGCCGCCGCGAACCACCGCCGCGATCTCCCGCGCGATCTTGTGCACGACATCGGGGTCCACGCCGAGGCTGCCGCCACCGAACGCCTCGCCGGAAAGCTTCAGCAGGAACCGGCGCGGCTTGCTGCCGCTGTTGTCAGTGCCTTCGGCGTTGTTGGCCGTCGAATCGCCGGTGCGGTCGTCCTGATCCATGGAGTTCTCCTCGTGCACGTACGAAGGAGGCCATTGCCGTGGGTCTCGTTGAGTTCCCATGACGGCAATGGCCTCCTCGTCACAACTGCGGCCGGCCGGCCAGCGGCCGACCGCGATCGACCCTTGCGGGGTCGCGGGTCTTACGCTTGCGCGACTCAGACGCCGACGCGGATGCGCGCGAAGCGCTTCAGCGTGACGCCGGCCTCGTCCAGCACCTTCTGCACGGACTTCTTGTTGTCCTTGGCGAAGGGCTGGTCCACCAGCACGTTCTCCTTGTAGAAGCCCGTCACCCGGCCGTCGACGATCTTCGACAGGGCAGCCTCCGGCTTGCCCTCCTCACGCGCGGTGGCCTCGGCGACGCGGCGCTCGTTCTCCACGACCTCGGCCGGGACCTCCTCACGGGTGAGGAACTTCGGCGAGAACGCGGCGATGTGCTGCGCGACGTCCTTGGCGACCTCGGCGTTCGCCTTGTCCAGCTCGACCAGCACACCGACCTGCGGCGGCAGGTCGGGCATGGTGCGGTGCATGTACGCGGCGACGAAACCGTCGGTGAACTGCGCGAAGCGGTCCAGGACGATCTTCTCGCCGAGGTTGGCGTTGGCCTCGTCGACGTAAGCCTGGACGGTCTTGCCGGCCTCGATCTCGGAGGCGAGCAGCGCCTCGAGGTCGGCCGGGGAGGTCTTGGCGACGTGCGCGGCCAGCGCGTCGGCGACGGCGAGGAACTTCTCGCCCTTCGCCACGAAGTCCGTCTCGCACTTCAGCTCGAGCAGCACACCGGAGGCGTTGTCGTCGGCGATGAGCGAGACCACGGCACCGTTCTCGGCGCTACGGCTCTCGCGCTTGGCGACGCCCTTCTGGCCCTTGACGCGCAGGATCTCGACGGCCTTCTCGACGTTGCCCTCGGCCTCGTCCAGCGCCTTCTTGCAGTCCATCATGCCGGCGCCGGTGAGCTCACGGAGCTTCTTGACGTCGGCGGCGGTGTAGTTCGCCATGGTCCCTGGAATCTCTTCTCGGAAAGTCGGGGGTCTACCACCGGTGGCCCGTGCCGGTCAGCGGTTCCACCGGTGAACGGCGGGGGCCGGTCCTCGTAAGGAAGGTCCCGTCCCCCGCCGCGTTCAGCCGTGTGAGCCGGTGGCTACGGCTCAGGCCTGCTCGCCCTCGGCGGGCTTCTCGGCCTCGGCGACCGGAGCCTTCTCCTCGGCAGCCGCGGTCTCCTCGGCGACCGGGGCCTTCTCCTCGGCGGCCTGGGCCTTCTCGCCCTCCAGCAGCTCGCGCTCCCACTCGGCCAGCGGCTCGGCCGGGGCGGCCTTGTCACCGGTGGCGGCACCGGAGCGGGCGATCAGACCCTCGGCCACGGCGTCGGCGATCACGCGGGTGAGCAGGGTGACGGAGCGGATCGCGTCGTCGTTGCCCGGGATCTTGTAGTCGACCTCGTCCGGGTCGCAGTTGGTGTCGAGGATCGCGACGACCGGGATGCGCAGCTTGCGCGCCTCACCGACGGCGATGTGCTCCTTCTTGGTGTCCACGATCCAGACGGCGCTCGGCACCTTCTGCATGTCGCGGATACCGCCGAGGGTCTTCTCCAGCTTGTTCTTCTCGCGCTCGAGGACCAGGAGCTCCTTCTTGGTGAGGCCGGAGGCGGCCACATCCGTGAAGTCGATCTCCTCAAGCTCCTTCAGGCGCTGCAGGCGCTTGTAGACCGTCGAGAAGTTGGTGAGCATGCCGCCCAGCCAGCGCTGGTTGACGAACGGCATGCCGACGCGGGTCGCCTGCTCGGCGATGGCCTCCTGGGCCTGCTTCTTCGTACCGACGAAGAGGATGGAACCGCCGTGCGCGACGGTCTCCTTGACGAACTCGTAGGCGCGGTCGATGTACGACAGCGACTGGAGAAGGTCGATGATGTAGATGCCGTTGCGCTCGGTGAAGATGAAGCGCTTCATCTTCGGGTTCCAGCGGCGGGTCTGGTGCCCGAAGTGGACGCCGCTCTCCAGCAGCTCCCGCATCGTGACGACGGCCATTGCCGTGCTCCTTGGGTACTCGGTTCCGTGGCCGCCGGGCGGCTGCCACGCCTGACGCCCCGACGCGCCATGCCGCGGGAGCCTTGCGCTGGCGCGAGTCTTCCGAGGACCGAGGGACGCGGCCACCGTGCTGCCCATGACGTTCATGACGTGGACTGACGCGACGGCGGCGGGGCGTGCGAAGTCGACCCGGGGGCCCGGGTCGCCAGGGAAAGTGTACGGGACCGGCGAGGCGCCGGGCGACACGGCGGTTTCCGGCGGATTTCGGTTTTAGGGAGGGTGCGAGGCGATTTCACCCGCATGAGTGGCCCAGTTGTCCACACTCTCCGAGTTGTCCACAGCTTCCGCCCAAGATCATCCCGCTCCAGGCGAGTGCGCGACAGTAACGCCATGCAGACGAGAACGCAGCGGCACCAGCCGCAGAAGACGACCGCGGGCTCCCGGGGGTTGGGGACGCGCACGGCGGAGGACGCCAGAGGGTTGGGGCAGGCCCGGGCGGCGGTCACGGCGGTGGCGGCCTTACTGCTCGCGGTGCTCCCGGCGGGCCGAGCCACCGGCGCACCCGACCCGAACGGCCAGCGAGCATGGCCGGTCACCGCCCCCGGCGGCCGAGAACCACCCACGGTGGTACGCGGCTTCGAACCGCCACCACTCCCCTGGTCCCCCGGCCACCGAGGCGCCGACCTCGCCGCCACCCCGGGCGCCCAGGTACGAGCCGCAGCGCCAGGCCGCATCACCTTCGCCGGCACGGTGGCGGGCCAGGGCGTGGTCACGGTCGAACTCACCGGCACCGGAACACCACCGCTACGCACCACCTACGAGCCCGTCCGGGCAACTCTCCCGACCGGCACGCAGGTGGCCGCCGGGCAACCCGTCGGCGTCCTGCTGTCCGGCCCCTTCCACTGCCCCGCGGGCTGTCTCCACTGGGGGCTGCTACGAGGTGACGTCTATCTGGACCCGCTGACCCTGATCCCGGCCCCCCTTCGACGGCACGGACCCTCGCGGTTGCTGCCGCTGGTCGGGGTTGAGGCAAGTGCGGGGTCGGAGCGGAGGGACGCCGGGTCGGCTGCGGTGGGGGTTGACGCAAGTGCGGGGTCGGATGGGTTGGCCGCCGGGTCGGCTGCGGTGGCAGTTGTGTTGAGCGGTGCCGCCGTGCCGAGAGTGGGGACGGGTGCGGCGGGGGGTTTGGGGGTGGCGATGGTGGTGCTTCCAGCGGTGTGGGCATTTGCCTGGGGGCGGCGGCGGAGGCACAGCGCGGGGACGCGCGACTGAGGGACGGCGGGTACTGTCCCGCCGCCCCTCGGAGGGGGAGGGGGTGGGGAGGGAGGGGGCGGGGGGGGAGGCCCCCAAGGGGTTAGGAGACGGTGCTCCCGACCCCCCGCAATGCCATGGACACTGCGGCCTGGGTGATGGCGTCGGGGTCTTCGGCCGCGCCCAGTTCGATGCGGCGGACCGCGGCGTCGACGATGCCCTGGAGCAGCATGGCGGTCAGCCGGGGTTCTCGGTGGCCCAGTTCGCTGAGCGCTTCGACGACCATGGCGATCAGTCCGCCGTGCGCGGCGCGGATCTTCTCGCGGGCGCCCGGGTCGAGTTCGCCCGCCGAGATGGCGACGACCGCGCGGTGTCGGCGGTCACCGACCAGGGCGAGTTGCTGCCGTACGTACGCCTCGATCTTGCGCTCGGCGGTGTCGGCGGTTTCCATGGCCGCCTCGACCTCGGCGGCCCAGACGGGGAAGTCGACCGCGCACAGTTCCTCCACCACGGCCGCCCGGGACCGGAAGTACTCGTAGACGGAGGAGCGCGCGAGGCCGGTGCGCTCGGCGAGGGCGGGGAACGTCAGCGCTTCCGTACCGCCCTCGGACAGCAGGGAACGCGCGGCGTCCAGCAGGGCGCTGCGCTGCATCGTCCGGTGCTCGGCCACTGAGGCCGCTCGAATCCTGGGCACCCCACCACTGTACGGACAACGGCCCCGGCTGGGGTCAGCAGCGCCCCACATCCGCCAGCTTCGCGCGGAGCTGGAGGACCGACTTGGTGTGGATCTGGCTGACGCGGCTTTCGGTGACGCCGAGGACGTGTCCGATCTCGGCGAGCGTGAGGCCCTCGTAGTAGTAGAGGGTGACGACGGTCTTCTCGCGTTCGGGGAGGGTGTTGACGGCGCGGGCGAGGAGTCGGCGCAGTTCGCGGTCCTCGGCGACTTCCACGGGGTTGTCGGCGGCGCGGTCTTCGAGGGTGTCGACGAGGCTGAGGCGGTCGCCGCCTTCGGTGCCGACGTGCAGGAGTTCTTCGAGGGCGACGACGTTGGCGAGGGAGAGCTGGCCGAAGATGGTGTGCAGTTCCTCGACGGGGATGTCCATCTCGGTGGCGACTTCGGCTTCGGTGGGTGTGCGGTGGTAGCGCGCTTCGAGGGTCGCGTAGGCGCGTTCGACGGCGCGGGCCTTCTGGCGTACGGAGCGCGGGATCCAGTCGAGCGCCCTCAGTTCGTCGATCATGGCGCCGCGGATGCGGCTGATGGCGTAGGTCTCGAACTTGATGGAGCGTTCTGGTTCGAACTTCTCGATGGCGTCGATGAGTCCGAAGATGCCGGAGGAGACGAAGTCGGCCTGTTCGACGTTGGGGGGCAGGCCGACGCTGACCCGGCCGGCGACGTACTTCACCAGGGGTGAGTAGTGCAGGATCAGTTGCTCGCGTAGTCGTGGCTCCCCGGTGGCCTTGTAGGAGCGCCACAGCTCGTCGAGTGCGGAGGGGGCGGCGGTCTGCGCGCGCGGTGGAACTCCGCGGTCGTCGGTGGCCGCGGTCGCGCGGTCAGGCCCGGAGATGTGCTGGGGCATGCGTCGCCTTGAGCCGTTCTGCCGTGACGTGGGGTGGGGATTCGGGTCTCCGCGAGCGTAGCGTGAGCCGGGCGTCGCGTTGTGCTACGACGTTCGGGTGAGCCTCACGCAGATACGTTCCGCCATACAGGGAGTTGGGCTGGACGTCTCTTTGCCCTTTCCTGCCCTGCCTGTTGCGTATTAAAGCGTTCTGCGGTCATTCCCCTAACCTCGTCATCGGGTCGTCCCAGGTCAAGAACCTTCCTGTCACCTGATGGTGTGTTGACCGGGTCACCGGATCCGGGGGGTGCCACTCTCTCGGGCGGCGTTGGTCAGTCGCCAGCGGGTGCCGTGGCGTTCGACGAAGCCGAGGGTGTGGAGTTCGTGGAGGCGGCCGGCGGCTTCGTCCATGCCGGTTCCGGCGGCGCGGGCGATGTGTTCGGTGTCGGCGTCGCCGTGGCCGGGGAGTCCTTCGAGTACCGCGGCGGTGGCGGGTGCCAGCAGGTCTCTGGGGTGTACGGGGCTTCGGCGTTCGGGTGCCAGGTCGTCGCCGATGCTGCCGGTGAGTTCGATGATGTCGGTGGCGTCGGCGACCAGTTGGCCTTCCTCGCGCAGGAGTTGGTGGACTCCCGCTGACAGTGCTGAGGTGACGGGGCCGGGTACGCCCATGGTGATGCGGCCGAGAGCGGTGGCGCGACGGGCGGTGATCAGTGAGCCGCTGCGTAGTTGGGCTTCGACCACCACGGTGCCGCGGGCGAGTGCGGCGATGACGCGGTTGCGTTGGATGAAGCGGCTGCGGGTGGGGTGTTCACCGGGTGGCAACTCGGCGATGATCATGCCCTGTTGGGTGATGCGTCGGAGTAACTCGGTGTTGCCGCGCGGGTATGGCTTGTCCACTCCGCAGGCGACGACGGCGATAGTGGCGCCATGGGCGGCGAGTGCGCCGCGGTGTGCTGCGCTGTCGATGCCGTAGGCGGCGCCGGAGATGACGGTCCAGCCTGCTTCGGCGAGGTCGGAGGCGAGGGTGGCGGCGATGTGTGTGCCGTAGTCGCTGCTGGCGCGGGCGCCGACGATGGCGATGGAGCGCAGTGCCCAGGGGCGTAGCGCGGGGTGGCCGATGGCCCATAGCCCTACGGGGCGTTGGTCTCCGAGGTCGTTGAGTTGGCTGGGCCAGTCGGGGTCGTTGGGGCAGATGAAGCGGCCGCCGAGGGTTTCGATGGTGGCCAGGTCGTTGTCTGGTCGGGCGTGTTGGGCGCGTAGTCGGTATCCGGCGGTGCGGGTGTCGCTGATGCCGGGTAGGGGGTGTCGGGTGGTGAGCATGCGCAGGGTTTCGATGGGGCCGTGTTCGCGGAGCCATCGGCCGATGGCGGGGTCGCCGGGTTCGGCGATTCTGCTGAGTGCGGCGCGGGCCCGGCGCTCGTCGGTCGGTGTGGGTTCGGTGGTCATGTGCCGCTCCCTACGGTGGCGGGGACTCCGCGGTGTACGCCGGTGCGCAGTTGGAGGGCCTGGCCGACGTCGTCGTAGCTGGGGCGGTCGTGTCCGGCGAGGTCGGCGACGGTCCAGGCGACGCGGAGTACTCGGTCGAGGCCTCGTGCGGTGAGCAGGCCGCGTTCCATTTCGCGTTCGATGTCGCGCATGGCTCCGGTGCGTACTCTCCAGCGGGTGCGCAGTTCGTGTCCGGGGACTTCGCTGTTGGTGTTCCAGGGGAGGTCCTGATAGCGGGCGGCGGCTCGTTGTCTGGCTTCGTGGACGCGTTCGGCGACGTGTGCGGTGGTTTCGCCTCTGGTGCCGTGGCCGATCAGTTCGGAGCGGCTGACGGTGTCGACGGTGACGCGTAGGTCGACGCGGTCCAGTAGTGGGCCGGAGAGTCGTGCCTGGTAGCGGCGTACCTGGTTGGGTGTGCACTCGCAGCCGCCGCCGAGGAGGGCGTGTCGGCCGCAGGGGCACGGGTTGGCGGCGAAGACGAGGAGGAATTTGGCGGGTAGCCGCATGACGCCTCCGCTGCGGGCGACGACGACGTGCCCGGATTCGAGGGGTTGACGTAGGGCTTCCAGGACGCGGGTGCTGAATTCGGGGGCTTCGTCGAGGAACAGCACTCCGTGGTGGGCGAGGGAGACGGCTCCTGGTCTGGGGAGTCCGCTGCCGCCGCCGACGATGGAGGGCATGGTGGCGGAGTGGTGTGGGGCGCAGTAGGGGGCGGATTCGATGTGGGGTTTGCCGGGCGGCAGGACTCCGGCGATGGAGTGGACGGCGGTGACTTCGAGGGATTCCTGTCGGGTGAGGGGTGGCAGGAGTCCGGGGAGTCGTTCGGCGAGCATGGTTTTGCCCGCGCCGGGTGGTCCGGACAGGTAGAGGTGGTGGCTGCCGGCCGCGGCGATTTCCAGGGCTTTGCGGGCGGCGGGTTGTCCTGCGACGTCGGCGAGGTCGGGTGGGTGTGCGCCGCGGGTGGTGCCCAGGCCGAGGCCTGGTCCGAGTCCGGGGATGGTGAGTCCGGTGCTGATGGTGTCGGGGTGTCTGTCGTTGTCGTCGGGTTCTTCTTCTGGGATGGGTTCGTCGTTGAGCGCGGCGATGAGTTGACGCAGGCTGCGTACGCCGAGGACGGCGATGTCGGGTACCAGGGTGGCTTCGGCGGTTGCGCGTTCGGGGACGACGACGTGGCGGTATCCGGCGTCGGCGGCGGCGAGTACGGCGGGCAGGACGCCGCGTACTGGTCGTACGCGGCCGTCGAGGCCGAGTTCGCCGATCATCATGAGGTCGGCGATGGCGGTTGGCGCGATGCGTTCGGCGGCGGCGAGTACGGCGCAGGCGACGGCCAAATCGAAGCCACTGCCGCTTTTGGGTACGGAGGCCGGGCTGAGGCCGACGGTGAGTTTCTTCTGCGGCCAGGTCTCGCCGCTGTTGACGAGGGCGGCGCGGACGCGGTCGCGGCTTTCGGAGAGGCTTTTGTCGGGGAGGCCGACGAGGGTGAACGCGGCGACGCCTGGTTCGAGGTCGGCTTGGACTTCGACGACGACTCCTTCGACGCCGACGAGGGCGACGGAGCAGGTGCGGGCGAATCCCATCACGCCACGCCCCGTACGTGTTCGAGGCGGGTGGCGCCGCGTTGCGGGACGAGGACGCCGATGAGGTCGATGCGGACGCCGCCTGGTGGTGGTCCGCCGTGTTGGGCGAGCCAGTGTTCGGCGAGGTGTCGTAGCCGCTGGGCCTTGACGGGGGTCATGGCGGCCATGGGGTGCTGGTAGGCGCCGCCGGTTCGGGATTTGACCTCGCAGATGACGAGGCAGTCGCCTTCGGCGGCGACGATGTCGATCTCTCCCGCGGCGCAGCGCCAGTTGCGGGCGAGGACGGTCAGGCCGGTGTGGGTGAGTCGTTGGGCGGCGAGTTTCTCGCCGTAGCGGCCGAGGGCTGTGCGGGCGTTCATGGGTACCACCTCCGGGACCGACTGTGCCGGTTCCAGAGGTGGCCAGATGATCTTGAATGGATTCTGTGGGCTACCGCCCGGTTGTGGACAACTCCGTCACCCGTGAGGGTGAAACCCTCTCTTCAGCGGCGTCCCGCACCCTCACCCGGGCCCAGACCCACCCGTGAGGTCACGCGTTGAACCCGGAGTCGTTGGAGGGCAGATCGAGGTCGCTCTTGTTCAGCTCCTCGATGTTCACGTCCTTGAACGTCAGGACCCGTACCTGCTTGACGAAGCGGGCTGGCCGGTACATGTCCCACACCCATGCGTCGGCCATCGACACCTCGAAGAACACCTCGCCCTGGACCGAGTGCACCTGCATCTCGTAGTCGTTGGTCAGGTAGAAGCGGCGCTCGGTCTCGATCACGTATTTGAACAGACCGACGACATCGCGGTACTCCCGGTAGAGCTTCAGCTCCATCTCGGTCTCGTACTTTTCGAGGTCCTCGGCGCTCATGGCATGTTCCCCTTCAGCGGTACGTTCCTCCGCCGACTTTCACTCGCTCTCTGTCTCCAGAAGCAGCGGCGACGGCGGAGGCCCCTCATCAAGCAGCCTACGCAGCAGCTCGGCGAGCCTGGTCGGATACACCGTCTCACGGGTGGCGAGCAGTTCCTCGCAGGTCCACCAGCGCAGTGCGCGCACGCTACGTCGTTCCAGCTCCGTGTGGCCGCCGGTGTCCAGCTCGGTGGCGTCGGTCCGGCCCAGGTAGTACCACTCGTCCTGCTCCCAGCGCCGCCCGTCGAAGTCGAACGCGCACGAGCGCTGCCAGACCACCGGGCCCAGCCGTATCGAGGTGATGCCCGTCTCCTCCGCCACCTCGCGGCGCGCCGCGGCCGGCAGGCTCTCCCCCGGCTCGACCCCGCCACCGGGGGTGAACCACCAGGTGGTGGCCGGGTCGGCGGGCTCGAAGCCGTGCAGCAGCAGGATCCGGTCCGCCGGATCCAGAAGGATCACCCGGGCGGCCCGCCGCATCGGCCCGGCGGGCCCGGCCGCGACCGCCGCAACGGCTTCGGCCTCGGCCCCCGGCTCGCCCATGGCCGAAGCCCCGGCCGCGGGTCCGACGCCGCTCACCGTCTCACGCCCCGGCCAGTACCCGGCGCCGTTGCGCGCGCCTGCGCCTGCGTCCCGCGATCGGGCCGTACGCCGCGCCGCCCAGGATCAGCAGCACGCCCGCCGCGACCGCCGAGGCGATCCAGGTGATCGGCCCCGGTGTGGAGACCCCGCCGGGCAGGGCCGCGAAGGCGGTCGGGCGGGTGACCTCCTTGAGCTGGCCGAGCGGCCAGACGACGGCGTCCACCCGGGCCGCGACCTCGCCGCTGGGCACCGCCCCGTGGTCGACGTCGGACAGGTGCACCCGGGAGTCCATCGAGACCTGGCGGTTGTCGCCGAGCATGAACAGCTGCCCGCGCGGCACCGTGGTGGCCGGGATCGGCGCCTGGCCGCGCTGGAGCAGATACGGTTCGTCGACCGGCTGACCGTTGACCGTCAACCTGCCCTGCTTGTCGCAGCAGGCGATCCTGTCGCCGCCGACCGCCACCACCCGTTTGACCATCGGCTCGTTGCCCCACAGCGGATCGTTGAACACCACCACGTCACCACGGTGCACCTGGTCGCCGTGGATGCGCTGGGCGAGCACCCGGTCACCGGGGTTGACGGTCGGCTGCATCGAGTCGGTCGGCACGGTGTACGGCCGGTAGAGGAGCGCGCCCCAGGCGAATCCGCCCAGGAACAGCAGACAGCCGACGGCCACGGCCACCCCGGACAGTACGTTGCCGAGGCGGCCGTGGCCGCTGTTCGCTTGGGTATCCCGGCTGCTCATGGGCGCACCCTACCGGGCGGTACCCGCGGTGGTCAGCAGTCCTCCCGCTGCTTTTTGACCATGCGGCGACGCCGCAGCAGCACCAGCGGAACCGCTCCCGCCAGCCCGCCGACGGCGGGGACGGCCCCGGCGGCGGCGGCGTTGATGCCGGGCTGGTCGAACGTCGACGGGATCGGCAGCGTGCTCCACCGGGTGACCGGCCAGGCGACCACGATGGCGCGGCCGACGACCTGGTTGACCGAGACCGTGCCGCCGCCGGGCAGCATCTGGTGGTAGCGGGAGTCCAGCGAGTCCTGCCGGTGGTCGCCCATCACCCAGATGCGGTTCGGCGGGATCTTGATCGGGCCGAACGGCTTGTCACCGCAGGGGGTGTTGCCGGGGAAGATGTACGGCTCGTCGAGCGGCTTGCCGTTGACGATGACCGGTCCGGTGCCCTTGCACTCGACCGTGTCGCCGCCGACCGCGATGACCCGCTTGATCAGGTCCTTCTCCTCGGCGGACGGCATCAGGCCGATGAAGCTGAGCACCTTCTGGAAGGCGGAGGCCACCGGGTTGGTGGTGGTCGGCGGGTTCTCCTCCAGCCAGCCGCCCGGGTCGTGGAAGACCACGACCTCGCCGCGCGACGGCTTCGAGCCGAACCACGGGGTGAGCTTGTCGACCAGCACCCGGTCGCCGACCTGCAGCGTGTTCTGCATCGACTGCGACGGGATGGAGAACGCCTGTACCAGGAAGGTCTTGATGATGAGAGCCAGGACCAGGGCGATGCCGATGAGGATCGGCAGTTCCTTCCAGAAGGAGCGCGGCTTCTTGGGCTCGCCCGCGCCCGCCCGGCCGCGCTTGCCCCAGGACCAGCGGCTGCCGGAGCCACCGGGGCCGGCGCCGTCCTGCTCGAACCGCTGCGTACCGTCCGCGTCAGGGGACTTGCCGAGATTCACCGCCGTCGCCTCTTTCTCGGCGGCGCCGACCGATGGGCCCTGCCCTTCGGGCTCGCCGGGTCCGGACCGTGCGCCGACCACCAGGTCCCCCACTTCCACTCCTCACTCCGCGCCACGGCCTGCTCCGCGCGCGATGCAGGCCCATCACTCCCATAACGAGCGGGAGTTCCGCAGGAGTCGGGAGTTGGACCATTCCTTGCCGATTATTGGCCTTCCCCAGGGCCGTCGCCCCATCCGCGCCCGGGTTGGGCACCGATGCGAACGTTCCTGGTTCCGGCAGGGTCCGCCAGTGCGAGAAGGGCCAGGCGATCACGAACGCCCGACCCACCACCTGGCTCTCGGCGACCGTACCGCCTCCGGGCTCGTCCATGTGGTAGCGCGAGTCGGCCGAGTCGCTTCGGTGGTCGCCCATCACCCACAGCCGCCCGGCGGGGACGGTGAGGCTGAACCGGATCTGCGACGGCGGGTTGCCCGGCGCCACGTACGGCTCGTCCAGGGCCCTGCCGTTGACCATGATCCGGCCCTGGGTGTCGCAGCAGGCGACCTTGTCGCCGCCGACCGCGATCACCCGCTTGATCAGGTCCTGCTCGTTCGCCGCCGGAAGCAGACCGATGAAGGTGAAGAACTGCTTGACCTGCTTGATGCCCTCCGGGTCCGGCTTCGGTTTGGGTTCGCCGTCCAGCCAGTGGCCCGGGTCCTTGAACACCACCACGTCGCCGCGCTGCGGTTTCGCCCCGAACCACGGGGTGAGCTTGTCGACCAGCACCCGGTCGCCGATCCGGATGGTCTCCTCCATCGATCCGGAGGGGATCACAAAAGCCTGCACCAGGAAGGTCTTGAGGACCAGAGCGATCAGCAGCGCCACCCCGATCAGGATCGGCACCTCCCTGGCGGCCGACCGGCGCCGTCGCCGCTTGACCCGCTGGGCGGCGCGTCGCCGCTCCGCCCGCCCCGGGGACGTGCGCCCCTCGGGCCCCACCGCTGCCGCCGGGCCGACGGCCGAGCGGTGGTGGCCGTTGCGGGACCGTCCGCGATTACCCATGCGCACCGCCGGTGGCCGGATGCGCGGGCGGCGGTACGTGGGCGAAGCCCGCCGGGCGGTGCAGGGCGCGGATCCGGTCGAACGGCCAGCCGATCCAGTCGGCGCGTCCGATCACCTCGTCCACCGGGACGGTGCCGCCGCCGGGGTCGCCGAGGTGGTCGCGGGAGTCCCGTGAGTCGCTGCGGTGGTCGCCCATCACCCATAGCCTTCCCGGCGGCACGACGATGTCGAACGGGATCTGGGAGGGCGCGTCGCCGGGGTAGAGGTAGTCCTCCTCGACGGGCTGCCCGTTGACCATGATCCTGCCCTGCTTGTCGCAGCATGTGACGCGGTCGCCGCCGACTCCCACCACGCGCTTGATGTAGTCCGTCTCGTCCGGCTGCGCCAGCCCGGCCATGCTGCCCACGGTGCGCACCAGGTGGGTCAGCGGGTTGCCCGGCGGCGGGTCCTGGACGAAGGATCCGGCGCCGTTGAAGACGATCACGTCGCCGCGCCGCGGCTGGTTGCCGAAACGGTACGCCAGCTTGTTGACGACAACCCGGTCGCCGACCCTCAGGGTGTTCTCCATCGATCCGCTGGGGATCAGGAACGGCTGCACCAGGTAGGTGTTGACCAGGACGAGCGTGCCCAGGCAGAGGACGGCCAGCAGCGCCACCTCCTGCCACAGGCGCAGCCCGTCCCACCAACCGCGGGCGGCGCGCAGCCGGGCGCGGGCGCCGCACGGCCCGGGAACGGCGAAGCGCGACCGCCCGATCCGCCCCTGGGGGTTGGATGAGCGGTCGCGCTCCACGTCAGGTTGTGCTTCGGTGTCCATCGGGGGCAGAGCCTATCCGGCCCAGCTGTGCCCGCTGGTCCGAGGCGCCGGGGCCGGATCGGGCGGTGCGCGATCCGGCGCGGCGGGCGCGAGACTCAGCTCTCGCGCTTCTCCTTGATCTTGGCGGCCTTGCCGCGCAGCTCGCGCAGGTAGTACAGCTTGGCGCGGCGGACGTCACCGCGGGTCACGACCTCGATCTTCTCGACGATCGGGGTGTGCACCGGGAAGGTGCGCTCCACGCCGACGCTGAAGCTGACCTTGCGGACGGTGAAGGTCTCGCGGACGCCGGAGCCCTGCCGGCGGATGACCACGCCCTTGAACTGCTGCACACGGGAGCGGTTGCCCTCGATGACGCGGACGTGCACGTTGACCGTGTCGCCCGGGCGGAAGCCGGGGATGTCCGAGCGCTTGGAGGCGTTGTCGACAACGTCGAGCAGGTGCGACATGATTGTCTGCTTTCTTCGCTGATGCCACAGGTCATCAGCGGTAGTTCGGAGATGAGTTCGGGGTGCCGCGTTGCCGTCCGGGCGTCGTTCCCCCTGTGGCAGGGGCGCACGGCGGGCGTACAGCAGCTGCCTATTCTTCCACGGGCCCGGCCGCTCGCCCAAATCGCCCGTCCAGGTCCTGGGTCCAGCCCAGTTCCGCGAGCAGGGCGCGGTCGTGTTTGTCCAGGGCGGCGGGGTCGCAGCGCTCGATCAGGTCGGGTCGCAGGGCGCTGGTGCGGCGGAACGCCTGGTCCCGCCGCCACCGCGCGATCTTGCCGTGGTGGCCGCTGACCAGCACTTCGGGGATGGCGCGGTCGCGCCACACCGGGGGCTTGGTGTAGACGGGGCCTTCCAGCAGGTCGGCCATGGCGCCGGGGGCGAAGGAGTCGTCGCGGTGCGATTCGGCGTTGCCCAGCACGCCGGGCAGCAGTCGGGCCACCGCCTCGGTGATGACGAGGACCGCGGCTTCGCCGCCGGCGAGCACGTAGTCGCCGATGGAGACCTCGTGCACCTCCCACCGCTCGGCGTAGGCGTCGATCACCCGGCGGTCGATGCCCTCGTAGCGGGCGGGTGTGAAGACCAGCCAGGGCTTGGCCGACAGTTCCACGGCGAGCCGCTGGGTGAAGGGGCGCCCGCTGGGCGTCGGCACCACCATGACCGGTCGGACGTCGGACGGGCCGGAGGCCTCGACGGCGTCCAGCGCCTCGCCCCACGGCTCGGGCTTCATGACCATGCCGGGTCCGCCGCCGTAGGGCGTGTCGTCCACGGTGTGGTGCCGGTCGTGCGTCCACTGCCGCAGGTCGTGCACGCGCACGTCCAGCTGGCCGCGGGCGCGCGCCTTGCCGACGAGCGAGACGTTCAGCGGTTCGAGGTACTCCGGGAAGATCGTGACGACGTCGATCCGCATCAGGGCTGTTCCCGCTCCCGCGTGCTGTCGATCTCCGCGTCGCGCTCGTCCAGCAGGCCGGGCGGCGGGGTGATGACGGCGATCTGCCGCTCCAGGTCGATGTCCGGGACGATCTCGCTGACGAACGGGATCAGCACCTCGCTGCCGTCCGGGCGTTGGACGACCAGCAGATCCTGGTAGGGCAGGTGGGTGATCTCGGCGATCCGGCCGACGGCGGTGCCGTTCTCGGTCACCACGTCGAGGTCGATCAGCTGGTGGTCGTAGAACTCCTCGGGGTCCTCCGGCGTCTCCTGCGGGTCGACCTCGGCGATCAGCAGCGTGTTGCGCAGGGCCTCGGCACCGTTGCGGTCGCTGACGCCGGCGAAGCGCAGCAGCAGCCGTCCGCTGTGCACGCGACCGGTCTCGATGGTCAGCGGGCCCGCGGACGCCGGGTCGGTGGCGAGCACGGCGCCGGGCCCGAGCCGCAGCTCGGGCTCGTCGGTGCGTACCTCGATCGTGACCTCGCCCTTGATGCCGTGGGCGCGGCCGATCCGGCCGACTACGAGCTGCACGGGTTCACCTCCCGGTGAGGAGTACGAGATGGGAATGCGGCGGGGGCGGCGCCCCCCCACTTCCCGTTGAGGGGTACGGCATGGAGTTCGTTGCGGGGAGGGCGGTTCTCCCGTCCCCGATTCTCAACCCGAACGGCTCGGGCCGGGGCGGCCGTAGCCGTCCCGGCCCGAGCCGGTGTTGGGGTGCCGGGGCGCCGGCCCCGGCAGAAGCCCGGTCCTGCTCAGCGGACCTGGTCCACGTCGACGAGGTCGACGCGGACACCGCGTCCGCCGAGGGCACCGACGACCGTACGCAGCGCGCGGGCGGTGCGGCCGTTGCGGCCGATCACCTTGCCGAGGTCGTCCGGGTGCACCCGGACCTCCAGCACGCGCCCGCGGCGCAGGTTGCGCGAGGCGACCTGCACGTCGTCCGGGTTGTCGACGATGCCTTTCACGAGGTGCTCAAGAGCCTCCTCAAGCATGCTCAGGACTCGGTCGACTCGGTGGCGGCCTCGGCCTCAGCGGCCTCGTCCGCCTTCTTCTCAGCCTTCTTCGCCTTGGGGGTGATCGCCTCACCCTTCGGCTCGTCCGCGGACTCCTTGGCGGCGGCCTCGAAGAGGGCGCGCTTGTCGGCCTTCGGCTCGGCGACGAGCAGCGGGGCCGGGGCGGGCTCGCCCTTGAACTTCTGCCAGTCGCCGGTCTTCTTGAGGATGGCGAGGACCGGCTCGGTCGGCTGGGCGCCGACGCCGAGCCAGTACTGCACGCGCTCGCTGTCGACCTGGATCAGCGACGGGTTCTGCACCGGCTGGTACAGGCCGATCTCCTCGATGGCCCGGCCGTCACGGCGGGTACGGGAGTCGGCGACGACGATGCGGTAGTGAGGCGAACGGATCTTGCCCAGACGCTTCAGCTTGATCTTGACTGCCACGGGAGTGGGTTCTCCTGGTATTGACGTGGTTGGGCAGCACGGATCGCCACGTGGGGTTGTGGGAGCCGGTTGCCCGACGGACGCGTCAGCCGAAGGAGAGAGGGGTCCTGCACGGCTGCCGAGTGCTCAGCGGACCATTCTGCCACACCGCGCCGCCCACTCGTGCCGCCGCCTCCCGTCCCGACGGCCTTCACGCTGCCGTCGCCTCATGCCGCGCCGACCACCTCCGGGATGCGGAACGGCTGTCCGCACGCACCGCACATGATCGGCGCCTGCTCCAGCACGGACGGGACGACCCTGACGTTGCGACCGCAGTCGCAGACCGCCTTGACGCGTACGCCGCCGCCGGACGAGCCGTGCCGGGCGGCCGGGCCGCGGAAGGAGCGGCTGGTGTCGGCGGCGGTCGCCGCGGTGTGCGCCTTCAGCGCGCGCTGCAACCGCTCGATCGTCGGCCGGTACCGCTTCCTGGTCTCCGGGCGCATCACGACCAGCGAGAAGCCGCTGCTGGGATGCGGCTCCTCGGAGTGGTCCAGGCCCAGTTCGTCGGCGATCGCCAGGAACCGGCGGTTGTGGTAGCGGCCCGCGCGCGAGGTGTCACGTACGCCGCGGGCGGCGGCGATTCCGTGTACGGCCTCGTGCAGCAGCCTTTCGAAGGAGAGCTCGGTGCCGCAGGCGGACGAGGACTCTCCGATCAGGGACTCGGGGGCGGCCAGATCCGGCAGCTCGGGGTGGTGCCGTTGGATGTCGGCCCACGCGACTGCCAGCTCGGCGGCGAGAACTGGTGGTGTCGTGCTCACGTCGTGACAACGAGTAGACATGCCGCTGTGTTCCGATTCCGGGGCTATCCCAAATAATTTGCACGTACTCGTCAGTTCGGGCTCATGCATCCGACTGAGGGCGGGTGCGGACGTCTGTGGATGAGCTGTGCGTCCGTGGAACAAGCCGGGGCGTACCACTGCGGCGCCGCCGGGGATGGCTCCCCGGGACATCGCGGTGGTACGCCCCGTCTTGTGGCTCGCTATTCGTGTTGTGTGCGGTCCCGTGTGGTCGGTACGGGACCGGCTGGCCGGGCTCAGTACGCCCGGGACACCAAGGCGACCGTACCGGGTGCGTCGTCGGCCTGCGGCACCGACCCGTCCTCACTCACCAGGCAGCGCACGGTGACGCTCTGCTCGGCAAGCCTGGCCTCGCCCTCCGGGCCCAGCTTGGCCCACGGGATGCGGGCCCAACCGGTCTGTGCCGCCTCGGCGGCCTCGTCGATGGTGGCCACGTCGGTGGTACGGGCCTCGCGCCGCTCGCGCGACTGCCGCAGCAGCAGCGCCTGGTCCTCCTCCAGCACCTTCGGCAGCACCGCGGCGAGCCCGTCGAGGGCCACCGGCTCCTTGCCGCCGGGGATGCGCCGGGCCAGCATGGCGGTGCCGTTCTCCAGGTCGCGCGGGCCGACCTCGATGCGCACCGGGACGCCCTTGAGCTCCCAGTCGACGGCGCGGCGGCCGAACGGGGTGTCGGTGCGGTCGTCCACCTGGACCCGGACGCCCGCGGCCTTGAGCTGGTCGCCGATCTCGCGGACCTTGGCGATCACCGCGTCGTCGCCCTTGATGGCGAGGACCACGGCCTGGATCGGGGCCAGCCGCGGCGGGACCCGCAGCCCGTTGTCGTCGCCGTGGGACATGATCAGTCCGCCGACCATACGGGTGGACACGCCCCAGGAGGTCTGCCAGACGAGTTCCTGCCGTCCGTCCTTGGACAGGTACTGGGTCTCGAAGGCGCGGGCGAAGTTCTGGCCCAGCTCATGGCTGGTGCCCATCTGCAGGGCCTTGCCGTCGCCCATCATCGCTTCGAGGGTGAGGGTGTTGATCGCGCCCGCGAAGCGCTCCTTGGCGGTCTTGCGGCCCAGCACCACGTCGATGGCCAGGACGTTGGTCATGAAGTCGCCGTAGACCTCGCGGTGGATGCGGGCGGCGTAGTCGCGGGCGTCCTCGTAGGAGGCGTGCGCGGTGTGGCCCTCCTGCCAGAGGAACTCGGTGGTGCGCAGGAAGACCCGCGGGCGCATCTCCCAACGCACCACGTTCGCCCACTGGTTGACCAGCAGCGGCAGGTCGCGGTAGCTCTGCACCCACTTGGAGAAGTACTCGTTGATGATCGTCTCGGAGGTGGGCCGGACGACCACCGGCTCCTCCAGGTCCTTGCCGCCCGCGTGGGTGACCACGGCCAGTTCGGGGGCGAAGCCCTCGACGTGCTCGGCCTCCTTGGTCAGGTAGGACTGCGGGATGAACAGCGGGAAGTACGCGTTCTGCGCGCCCGCGTCCTTGATCCGCGCGTCCATCTCCTGCTGCATCCGCTCCCACAGCCCGTACCCGTACGGTCGGATGACCATGGTGCCGCGCACCGGGCCGTTGTCGGCCAGCTCGGCCTTGTTGATCAAGTCCTGGTACCAGCGGGGGAAATCGTCCGCCTGGGGAGTGAGTACGGGAGCCTTTGCCATGGCGCAGATCGTACGGGCAGGGCGCGCCCGAGCGTGAATCGGCCGTCCTCCCGGGCTCGGGCGGGGCGCCGCGCACGGGCCGCCCGGGTACGGCGGAGGGGGGCGCACAGAGGGCGCGTTCAAGCGCTCCTGCGTAGCCTCTGGACTACGGACGGGAAGCGGAGTTCCCTGGCTTGCGGGGGGTCTGGCGCACGACGTGAGGCGCAGACGGGGGCACTCGACGACGACTCGCTGGAATGAGGCCGCTCGATGACACCCATGCTCGTTTCCTCCGCGCCCGGGCTGACCGCACGGCCGGAGCGTTCCGATGGCGGCGCGCGTGACTGGGCGGAGATCCAGGAGCGGATGCTGGTGCCGCTGTACGAGGCCGTGTACGAACGGCTTGAGGTGGGGCCGCGCACCCGCCTGCTGGGCATCGGTTGCGGTGCCGGTCTGGCGCTGCTGCTGGCCGCGGCGCGGGGCGCGGCGGTGACCGGGGTGGACCGGGACGGGCGGCGGCTGGCGTTGGCCCGGGAGCGGCTGCTGCCCGCGCCGCAGTGGGGTGCGCGGCGGGCCGACTACGGGCAGGCGCGGCTGGTGCTGGGCGGTCCGGAGGGTGCGGCGGTGCCCGGTGCCGCCGCGTTCACGGTGGTGACGGCGTTCGATCCGGCGCTGCCCGGGGAGTGGCTGGTCCCCGCGCTGCGGGCGGCGGGCGGGCTGGCGCAGCGGGGGGCGGCGGTGGTGCTGGCCGGCTGGGGTCCGCCCGAGCGGTGTGCCACGGCGCGGGTGCTGCGGGTCGCGGAGCGGCTGGCAGGGCTGGCGGAGCCGGTGCGGGTGAGCGTACGGGACGGCCTTGAGGACACCGCGCGCATGGCCGGGCTGCGGTTGGACGGTTCGGGGCGGGTGGCGTGCCCGTTCGGCTACCCGGACATGGACAGCGCGGTGCGGGGGCTGGTGTCCACCGGTCTGTTCGACGCGGCGGTCGAGGCCACCGACCGCCCCCAGGTCGACAAGGAGCTGGCCGAGGCGCTGCACCCCTACCGCCGCCCGGACGGCACGGTCCGGATGGAGAACGTCTTCCGGTACGTGCTCGCACGGGCCTGAGCGCCGGTACGGCGGAGGCCGGCCGCGGCGCCCACCGAGCGGAACGTCAGCTGTCCGTCCGTTCCGGGCGCGGGATGCCCGCGGTCCGGTACGCCTCGTCCTCCTCCAGCGTCTCGCGCTCCAGCAACGCCTCGGCGAGCGCGTCGAGTTGGGGCCGGTGCTCGGTGAGCAGGCGGCACGCGTGCTCGTAGCACTCGTCCACGATGCGCCGCATCTCCGCGTCGACCGCGTCGAGGGTGGCGGGCGCGGCGGCCAGCCCGTAGGCCTGCTGGGCGTCCTGCGGCAGGGCGGTGAGCCGGCCGATGCGTTCGCTCATTCCCCAGCGGGCGACCATGCCGCGCACGATGTTGGTGACCTGCTCCAGGTCGCTCTCGGCGCCGGTGGTGATGACGCCGAAGACGGTCTGCTCGGCGGCCATGCCGCCCAGCGCGCCGATGATCCGGCCGCGCAGGTACTCCTCGGTGTAGGCGTAGCGGTCGGCGTCGGGAGTGGACAGGGTGACGCCCAGCGCCCGGCCGCGCGGCACGATGGTGACCTTGCGGACCGGGTCCGCTCCCGGTTGCAGCATGCCGAGCAGCGCGTGTCCGCTCTCGTGGTAGGCGGTGCGCCGACGTTCCTCGTAGGGCATCACCAGGGGGCGTTCGGCGCCGAGTTGGACCTTTTCCAGGGCGTCGGACAGCTCGGGTTGACCGACGGCGTCCAGGTTGCGCTTGACGGCGAGCAGGGCCGCCTCGTTGGCCAGGTTGGCCAGTTCCGCACCGGTCATTCCCGGGGTGGAGCGGGCGACGTGGGCGAGGTCGACCTGCTGGCCCAGCGGTACGTCGCGGGTGTGGATGCGCAAGATCGCCTCCCGCCCGGCCCGGTCCGGTGGGCTGACCTGCACGGTGCGGTCGAAGCGGCCGGGCCGCAGCAGCGCGGGGTCGAGGACGTCGGCGCGGTTGGTGGCGGCGAGCACGACCACGCCCTCGGAGCCGGAGAACCCGTCCATCTCGGTGAGGATCTGATTGAGCGTCTGCTCGCGCTCGTCGTGGCCGCCCATGCCGCTGCCGCTGCCGCGTGCCCGGCCGATGGTGTCGATCTCGTCGATGAAGATGATCGCGGGGGCGACCTTGCGGGCCTCGTTGAACAGTTCGCGGACCCGGCTGGCCCCGACACCGACGATCATCTCGATGAACTCGGAGGCCGAGGCGGAGAAGAACGGTACGTCCGCCTCGCCGGCCACGGCGCGGGCCAGCAGTGTCTTGCCGGTGCCGGGCGGTCCGGCGAGCAGTACGCCGCGCGGCATCCGGGCGCCCAGTCTGCGGTAGGCGTCGGGCCGTTTGAGGAAGTCGACCACCTCGCTCAGCTCCGCCTCGACCTCGTCGATCCCGGCGACGTCGTCGAAGGTGGTGCGCCTGCCCTCCTCGGGCGCCACCGGCTTGGGCGGGGCCTTGCGGCCCAGTCCGCCGAGACCGCCGCTGAGCGCTCCGCTCATCCGCCGCGCGATGATGATCCACAGTGCGACCAGGAGCAGCATGGGGGCCAGCGACAGCAGCAGGTTGGCGAGGAAGCTGCGCTGCTGCACCACGGGTTCGGCGGTGACCGTGACGTTGTGCTTGGTCAGCTGGGACCAGAGCTTGTCGTCGGCGAAGGACGGGCGCTGGGTGTCGAAGTTCTTGTACGTGCCCTTGCCCGAGGGGACCGGCGCGCTGCTCTTGAGTTCGCCCTGGATCGCGTCGCCCTTGGCGTAGATCTTGGTGATGTTGCCCGCGCCGAGCTGCTTGCTGAACTCGGTGTACGAGATCGACTGGCTGGTCGGGCCGCCGAAGAACGACAGCAGCGCGTCGGTGATCAGGAAGACGGCCAGGGCGGTCAGGATCATGCCGCCCCAGCCGCCCAGCCGCCGGCGCGGCCGCTGCGGCGGGGGCGGCGGTGGCGCGCCCTCCGACCGCCACGGCTGGTCCGGGCTCTGTCGGGGCGGTACGGAGTTGGTCATGGTTCGACCATACGGACAAGCTCTGACAGGCGGCGGGACCCCTACCCGGAACGTCCTCGTCCGCGCGGGCTCACAGGCCGGGCCACTCCTCGGCGGTGAGCGCGAACCGCTCGTGGTCCCGCCAGGCGCCGTTGATGTAGAGCATGCGCGGCGAGAAGCCCTCGTGCCGGAACCCGAGCCGCTTGGCCAGCGCGATGGAACGGACGTTGTCCGGCTGGATGTTGATCTCCAGACGGTGCAGCGCCAGGCCGTCCGCGGCGTCGGGGCCGCGGCCCGAAGAACCCGCGTTGGGCGTGGTGGGTGACGGGTGGGCGAAGCACCGGTCGATCACCTGGCGCATGCCCTCGGTCATCCGGCCGGTGCCCGCGTACGGCAGGTACGAGTCGTAGCCGAGGGCGCCGTTGCGGAACCGGCCGCGCACGATGTTGGCGACGTTGCACTTGCCGACGAGGCCGCCGTCCTCGTCGTTGACGACCAGGAAGGTCTGGAGCGTCGGCCCCTGGTTGCGCAGCAGCTCGGCGAACCCGTTGGGGTCGACCGGGTTCCAGGCGCCGATGTGCTCGGCGGACCGGGTGACGGCCTCGGCGTAGGCCGTCGCATCCGCTGGTCGTGGCGGCCTGATGTGAACGCGCATGGTGATCGGTCGCGGCCCCCGGTCAGCCCATGAACTTCTTGAACTCGTCGGGCAGTTCGAACTTGCCGTCGTCGCCCGCCGGGAGGCCGAACGGGTTGTCGGGCTGCTGTTCGCGGCGGGCGGCGGCCGCGGCCTCGTCGGCCTTGCGCTTCATCGGGTTGCCGCTGCGCTGCTTGCCCTTGGCGGGCTTGGCCTTCTTCTTGTTGCGGGCCCCGCCCCCCAGGCCCGGCATGCCCGGCATCCCGGGCATCCCCGGCATGCCGCCCTGCGCCATGCGGGACATCATCTTGCGGGCGTCGAAGAACCGCTCCACCAGGTTCTTGACCGCGCCCACCTCGACGCCGGAACCCCGGGCGATACGGGCCCGGCGCGAGCCGTTGATGATCGTCGGGTCGGTGCGCTCGGCCGGGGTCATCGACTTGATGATCGCGGCGGTGCGGTCCACGTCCCGCTCGTCCAGGTTGTTGATCTGGTCCTTGATCTGGTTCATCCCCGGCAGCATGCCGAGCAGCTTGGAGATGGACCCCATCTTGCGGACCTGCTCCATCTGCTGGAGGAAGTCGTCGAGGGTGAACTCCTTGGGGCCCTTCGCCAGCTTGGCCGCCATCTTCTCGGCCTCGGCCTGGCTGAAGGTCTGCTCGGCCTTCTCGATCAGGCTGAGCACATCGCCCATGCCCAGGATGCGGGACGCCATGCGGTCCGGGTGGAACGCGTCGAAGTCGTCCAGCTTCTCGCCGTTGGAGGCGAACATGATCTGCTTGCCGGTGACGTGCGCCACCGACAGCGCGGCGCCACCGCGCGCGTCACCGTCGAGCTTGGAGAGCACCACGCCGTCGAAGCCGACGCCGTCGAGGAAGGCCTGGGCGGTGTTGACCGCGTCCTGACCGATCATGGCGTCGACGACGAAGAGGATCTCGTCCGGGCTGACCGCGTCGCGGATGTCCGCGGCCTGCTGCATCAGCTCCTGGTCGATGCCGAGGCGGCCCGCGGTGTCCACGATGACCACGTCGTGCTGCTTGGTGCGCGCGTACTCGATGGAGTCCTTGGCGACCTTCACCGGGTCGCCGACGCCGTTGCCCGGCTCGGGCGCGTAGACCGCGACGCCCGCCCGCTCGGCGACGACCGCGAGCTGGTTGACCGCGTTCGGACGCTGGAGGTCACAGGCGACCAGCAGCGGGGTGTGTCCCTGGCCCTTGAGCCAGCTGCCGAGCTTTCCGGCGAGCGTGGTCTTACCGGCGCCCTGGAGACCGGCCAGCATGATCACGGTCGGCGGGGTCTTGGCGAACCGCAGCCGGCGGGTCTCGCCGCCGAGGATGCCGATCAGCTCCTCGTTGACGATCTTGATGACCTGCTGGGCCGGGTTGAGCGCCTGCGAGACCTCGGCGCCTAGCGCCCGCTCCTTGACCTGCTTGATGAACGCGCGGACCGCGGGGAGCGCGACGTCCGCCTCCAGCAGCGCGATGCGGATCTCACGCGCGGTGGCGTCGATGTCCGCCTCGGACAGGCGGCCCTTGCCCCGGAGGTTCTTGAAGGTCGCTGCGAGGCGATCGGAGAGAGTGTCGAACACGGCGTCGCGGATCCTCGGGTCGGCGGCGGGCGGATATCGCCCTCCAGGGTATCCGGACAGTCCAGGTGCGGTCTCCACCGCGGTCCGGCCAGCGGTGGAGAAGCGTGGAGAGGGTGGTAAATCCGCTCAGTCCCGAGCTTGGAGTTGCCCGTGGGGTGATCGGGTACGTGGGACCGCGAAGCGGGCGTACTGGCGCGGCTTCGCAACAGTACGGGCGCCCACCGGCAGCGGCTCGCCCCGGACGGACCGCCACCGCAGCGCGTCAACCCAGCGCCGCCTCCAGCTCCCGGGCCACCTCTGCCGCCTGGTCCGGCGGAAGCGGGGTGCCGTCCAGGCCCACCACGTAGAACGCGTCCACCGCGTTGGCGCCCAGTGTGCTGATCCGCGCCGAGCGCACCGCCACCCCGGCCGCGTCCTCCAGGGCGCGGCCGATGCGGTGCAGCAGCCCCGGCGCGTCCTGCGCCCGGACCTCGATCACGGTGGCCACCTCGGAGGTGCCGCCCACCACCGTCACTCTCGGCGGCGGCGCCGGAACGCCCCTGCGGCGCGGATAGGCGGCCTCGCGCTCCGCCAGCCGGGACTCGATGTCCAAGGACCCCTCGAAGGCCCGCGCGAAGTCGGCCCGCAGCCGGGCCACCTCCGGCAGCGAGCCGAACTCCGCCGCCACCCGCCAGCTGAGCAGGGTCACCAGGCCCGCCCCGATCGGGTCCGCGGTGCGCAGGTCCGCCGCGCGCACCGTCAGCCGGTGCAGCGCCAGTACGCCCGCCGCCGCGGGCAGCAGCCCGGGCCGGTCCGGCACCGCCAGCAGCAGTTCCACGCCGACCGGCTCGGTGCCGTCCTCCGCCACCGGCTCCGACTCGGCCCGCAGCGCCAGCACCGGGGCGCCGGTGCGTGCCGCCTCGACCGCCAGCCGCTCCTCCTCGGCCGACAGCTCCCGGGTCGGCGGCCCCGGCGGCGCCTCACCCGCCAGTAGCCCCGCCACCCGGCGCACCAGGTCGGCGACGAGCGAGGCCCGCCACGCGCTCCACGCCGCCGGCCCGGTAGCGAGCGCGTCGGCCTGGGTCAGCGCGTGCAACAGGTCGAGGCACTCCACCGACCTGACCGCCTTCGCCACCGACTCGACGGTGGCCGGATCGTCCAGGTCGCGCCGGGTGGCCGTCTCGATGAGCAGCAGATGGTGCCGTACCAGCAGGGCGAGGGTGTCGGCGTCGGCGCGGCCGAAGCCCAGGCGCGCGGCCACGTCCCGGGCGATGACCTCGCCCGCCACGCAGTGGTCGCCCGGCCAGCCCTTGCCGATGTCGTGCAGCAGTGCGCCGATCAGCAGCAGGTCGGGGCGGCCGACCTGGCGGGTCAGCCTCGCCGCCTGCACGGCGGTCTCGACCAGGTGCCGGTCAACCGTCCAGCGGTGTACGGGGTTTCGCTGCGGGCGGCAGCGCACCCGCTCCCAGTCCGGCAGCAGCCCGGTGATCAGTCCCTCGGCCTCCAGCGCCTCCCACACCGGCACCGTGGCCTGCCCGGCGCCGAGCAGCGTGACCAGTTGCTCCCGGGCCTCCGCGGGCCACGGCACCGGCAGCGCGGGCGCGGCGGCGGCCAGCGCCCGTACCGCGGGCACCGAGATCGGCAGGCCCGCCTGGGCGGCGGCGGCCGCCGCGCGCAGCGGCAGCACCGGGTCACGCTCCGGCCGGGCGGTGCGGGCCAGCACCGCCTCGCCCTCCTGCTCCACCACGCCCTCGGCCAGCGGCACCCGCTCCACGTCCACCGGCTCCACGCGGCCGCGCCCCAGGAACCGTTTGCGGGGCCGCGCCGACCGTGCGCGCAGCACCCGGCCGACCGCGCGCCAGGTCACGTCGCTCGCGTACGCCACCGTGCGGGCCGCCTCGTACACCTGCCGCAGCAGTGTGTCGGCGTCCAGCACGCCCAGCCAGGAGGCGACCTGGTCCTGCTCCTGCAGGCTCAGCCGGTCGGTGGCGCGCCCGGTGACCAGGTGCAGCGCGTCGCGGGTGTCCAGCAGCCGGGTGCGGGCCTCGGCCAGGCCCTCGCGGGGGGCGTCGGCCAGCCAGGAGGCGGCGACGGCGCGCAGCACGGTCGCGTCGCGCAGTCCGCCGCGCGCCTCCTTCAGGTCGGGTTCCAGCAGATGGGCCAACTCGCCCTGGCGGGCCGCCCGTTGCAGGCACAGCTCGTGCAGTTCGGGCAGCCGTTTGGGGGCCTGTGCGCGCCAGTCGGCGAACACGGCGGTGCGCAGGGCGGCGGTGATCGCCGGGTCGCCCGCGATGTGGCGTGCGTCGAGCAGGCCGAGCTGCACCTTCAGGTCGTCCTCGGCGGTCTTGCGGGCCTCGGCGGGGGTACGCACCGAGTGGTCCAGGGCCAGGCCGAGGTCCCACACCGGGTACCACAGGCGGTCGGCGAGCGCGGAGACCTCGCGGGTGCCGGCCGTGCCGTCGTGTAGCAGCAGCAGGTCCAGGTCGCTGCGCGGGGAGAGTTCGCCGCGCCCGTAGCCTCCGACGGCGACCAGTGCGGTACCGGTGGGCCGGGTCGGGAAGAGTCCGGTGAGCCACCGGTCGGTCAGGTCGGCGAGCGTGGCACGGCGCGACGGCCCTGGCTGGCCCTCCTCGTTGAGCAGGGCCAGCCGGGCCGCCGCATAGCCGGCATCGGGCGACCGTGCGCCGTCCGGTACACGGTGGGGGGTCCCGGAGGCCTCCGGGACGGCACGGTCAGTCATACGGTCTCCCAATGCCAGGCGCGATTCCGCATCGTCCAGGGTGGGTCGTCCGCGCGGGCCTACAGGGCGTCGGGGCCGCGCTCGCCGGTCCGCACCCGGACCGCGGTGTCCACGGGGACGCTCCACACCTTGCCGTCGCCGATCTTGCCGGTCCTGGCGGCCTTCACCAGGACCTCGATCAGCTCGTCGGCGTCGGCGTCCTCCGCCAGGACCTCTATGCGGATCTTGGGCACCAGGTCGACGGTGTACTCGGCGCCGCGGTAGACCTCGGTGTGACCGCGCTGGCGGCCGTACCCGCTGGCCTCGGTGACGGTCAGGCCCTGCACCCCGAAGTCCTGGAGGGCGGTCTTCACCTCGTCGAGGCGGTGCGGCTTGATGACTGCGGTGATGAGTTTCATGCGTCCACCTTCGGCTCCGCGGCCTGGGCCGGGGAAGCGGTCTCGTTCTTCTTGCCGGTGACCGCCTTGCTCTCGGCCGCCACCGGGAGGCCGCCGAGCCGGGCGGCGGAGCCGACCCCGGCGAAGTCGTAACCGGTTTCGGCGTGTTCGCACTGGTCGATGCCGGAGACCTCGTCGTCCTCGCTGACCCTGAAGCCCATCACCAGGTCGATCACCTTGGCGAGGACCGCGGAGACCACCAGCGAGTACAGCAGGACGCAGACGACACCGACGGCCTGCTTGCCGAGTTGCCCGAACCCGCCTCCGTAGAACAGGCCCTTGGCGGTCTGGCCGACACCGCCGGTGGCGAACAGCCCGATCAGCAGCGAGCCGACGATGCCGCCGACCATGTGCACGCCGACGACGTCGAGCGAGTCGTCGTAGCCGAGCTTGAACTTCAGCCCCACCGCCCAGGCGCACAGCACACCGGCGATCACGCCGACCGCGATCGCGCCCATCGGCGAGACCGAGCCGCAGGCCGGGGTGATCGCGACCAGGCCCGCCACCGCGCCGGATGCGGCGCCCAGGGTGGTGAAGGAGCCGTGCCGGATCCGCTCGTAGCCGAGCCAGCCGAGCATGGCGGCGGCGGTGGCGACCTGGGTGTTGGTGAACGCGACCGCGGCGACGCCGTCAGCGCCCAGCCACGAGCCCGCGTTGAAGCCGAACCAGCCGAACCACAGCAGTCCCGCGCCGAGCATCACCAGCGGCAGGTTGTGCGGCCGGAACGGATCGCGCTTGAAGCCGACCCGCTTGCCGATGACGAGGATGACCCCGAGCGCCGCGGCGCCCGCGTTGATGTGCACCGCGGTACCGCCCGCGAAGTCGATCACGCCGAGCTTGGCCAGCCAGCCGCCGGTGCCCCACACCCAGTGCGCGACCGGGAAGTACACCACGATCGCCCACAGTGTGATGAACAGCGCCCACGCGGTGAACCTGACCCGGTCCGCCAGCGCACCGCTGATCAGCGCCGGGGTGATCACCGCGAACATCAGCTGGAAGACGGCGAACACATAGATCGGGATGCCGTAGCCGGGCCACAGCTGGGTGATCCCTATGTGCCGCATGCCCAGCCAGTCGGTGCCGCCGATGAAACCGCCGTGGTCGGTACCGAACGCGAGGCTGAAGCCGAACAGGGTCCACAAGATGGTGATGATGCCGAGGCTGATGAAGCTCATCATCAGCATGTTCAGCACACTCTTGACCCGGACCATGCCGCCGTAGAAGAAGGCGAGCCCTGGCGTCATCACCATCACCAGGGCGGCGCTGATCAGCATGAACGCGGTATGGCCCGTGTCAAGTACGGGCTTGTCGGCAGCGAGCGTCGTCAAGATGCCGGCTGGCATCGGCGCCTCCTCGTCGTCGGTACGGCCCGCGTTGGCGTGGGGGAATGAAAGGGCCGGTTATCGCCTAGAGCGTGGCCCAGCCGGGTTTCAGTCGCCGCCGTGCGGTGTTTCGCCGCCGTGACGAAGATGGCGCGCGTGTTACGGCCGAGTGAACCGGTCCGCGCCGGTCATGGTGAACGCGGTACTCCGTATACCGGTACCCGCTGGCTGCTACAGGCCACTGGCGGGCCCTTCGACGCGCAGACAGAACCGGCCGCGGCGGTTGCCCGTCGACCTGGCGGTGGGGGAGCCTAGTCGGGCTGATCGGGGTGGCCGCCGCGGCCGGAGTGAAGGGGTCCGTCACATCACACGGCCTGGGCCGCCGGATCCTGCTCGTAGTCGTCGGGAAGGTCGGTGCGCAGCCGGTCGCTGAGCGCGACAACCTCGGCCACCTGCCCGAAGTCGCGCACAGCGGTGTCGGTGGTGCGGCGGATGCGGGTGTTCACCCGCTCGGAACGGATCCTCCTGGCGACGCCGATCGCCTGCACGGCCAGCTCGGAGGCGTGCTCGGGGTCCTTCTGGAGCAGATGGACGCTGGCCATGCCGATGAGGTTCAGGGCGTAGCTGCGCTGGTGCTCCGGGTCCTGGGCGAACAGTTCCACGGCACGCTCCATCACCGGCTGCGCCAGCGAGGCGTATGTGGGGCTGCGGCCCGCGACGTACGCCAGGTCACGGTAGGAGTGCGCGTTCTCCGCGTTCAGCTCGGCCTCGGAGAAGAACCGCATCCAGTCCGGGTCCTCGTCCGGGTGGCGGTCGGTGAAGGTGTCCTCGGCCATCCGCACCGCGCGGTGGCACTTCTGCACCTGGCCCATGCTGGCGTAGGCGCGGGCCTCCATCGCGTAGAGCATCGACTGCGTGGTGGCGGTGGCGGTGTCCCGGCTGCCGTACTGGGCGAGGTGGATAAGCTCCAACGCGTCGTCGGGACGGCCGAGGTGGAGCATCTGGCGGCTCATGTTGGACAGCACATAGGCGCCGAGCGGGCGGTCCCCGGCCTCCTTCGCGGCGTGCAGCGCGAGCACGAAGTACTTCTGCGCGCTGGGCTGTAGGCCCACGTCGTAGCTCATCCACCCGGCGAGTTCGGCGAGTTCGGCGGTGACCTTGAACAACCGCCTGGAAACCGGTTCCGGATGGCTCTCCTGGAGCAGGTCGGTCACCTCGTGCAGCTGCCCGACGACCGCCTTGCGGCGCAGGCCGCCGCCGCACTGGGCGTCCCACTGGCGGAACATGACCGTGGTGGCCTCCAGCAGGTCCAGCTCGGGGCCGGAGAGCTTGGTGGGCCGGGACGACCGCTCGGCGCGCGGGGTGCGGGAGGGCGGGACGGCGTCGGCCGCCGGGGTGGGCACCAGCCAGCGCTGCATCGGCTCGATCAGCGCGGGCCCGGCGGACAGCGCCAGCGAGGCGCCGAGGAAGCCGCGCCGCCCCAGCATCAGGTCGCTGCGGGAGAACTCGCTGATCAGCTCGACGGTTTGGGGCCCCGCCCAGGGCAGGTCGACACCGGAGGTGGCGGGGGGCTGGTGCGCGCTGCGCAGGCCGAGGTCCTCGATGGCGACGACCGAGCCGAACCGCTCGGAGAACAGCTCGGAGAGGATTCTCGGGATCGGCTCGCGCGGCTGCTCGCCGTCCAGCCAGCGCCGCACCCGGGAGGTGTCGGTGCTGACGTGGTGCGCGCCGATCTGCCGCGCCCGGCGGTTGACCTGACGGGCCAGCTCGCCCTTGGACCAACCGCTGCGGACGAACCACGAACGCAGTTGTTCGTTGGCCTGCTTCTCCGCGACGCCGCTGGCCTCGGCCTCGCCGCTCGTGACGCTTCCGCCCACCGGAACGCCCCCATCCCACTTCTCTTCGCCGAACTGTCCAAAGGATGCCGCCAGTTGGGGCTCCTTGTCCTCAACGCGCCACCCCCGGTGACCGAATGCCTGTGCGTTCTCTGCCTCCGGCATACCCGCGGACGGCGCGACTTCCGTGGGCTCGTAAACCGAAAGTAATCCCGTGATCACCCATCCGGCGAGGGCAGATACCAAATCGCCACCATTCGCCACCCCTTCGAATGAACTCTTCCCTGCTCGCACACGATTCACTTGACAGATGAACATCAGGTCCGGGTGGAGCGAAGCGCGCCAGGGCGCGCACTACACCGCGCACCACACCCCGCGCCGCGATGCGCCGCCGACGCGCCGCCGCCGACGGCGCGTCGGCCCTGGGGCGTGGGCAGGCAGCCCGAACCACATATCGCGCTGATCCGTGCCGCCAGGGCCTCCACCGAGGGTGGTGGTGGGCGACGGGCGGGCGTAACCATCGACGAATTCCGAGTGTTGGAGGTGACATGGGCTTCACGATCGGCAGCTTCCGGGAGATTCGGGACATCACTCCCGGCGTGCGCCGCCGCACCCGCGCCTCGGTCCGCTCAACGATCGCGGAGTACACGGCGGTGCACGGCTGGGCGGTGGCCCCTGGTGCCCGCGCCACCCGGGGCGGTGGCCAGTGCAGTTGCGGTGATCCGGGGTGCGCGGCGCCCGGAGCCCACGCGTTGGACTTCGCCGACGAGATTCCGGCCGGCGCGACCGGTGAACAGGTCGGCGTCGCCTGGGCGTTGACGCCGGGCGCGGCCGTACTGCTGCCCACCGGGCGGACGTTCGATGTGTTGGAGGTGGCCGAGGAGGCGGGCTGCCGGGCGATGGTGCGGCTGGAGCGGATGGGACTGCGGCTCGGCCCGGTGATCGGCACGCCGGACGGCCGTGCGCTGTTCTTCGTCGCGCCCGGCGCGGCGGACGAGCTGCCGCGGCTGCTCTACCGGATGGGCTGGGACGGCGCCGCTCTCGATCTGCGCTGCCGGGGACTGGGTGAGCACGTCACCGCCCCGCCGTCGGACCTCGGGGGGCTGGGGCCGGTGCGCTGGCTGCGGCCGCCCTCTCCGGACCGGCAGCCGCCGGAGGCCCGGCTGCTGCTGGGCACGCTGGCGTACGTGTGCCATCGGCACGGGACGCTGGCGCGGACGATGTGATCCCGGCATGCGTAAGGGGCGCCCGCACAAGCGGGCGCCCCTTACCGTTACGTGTCGGTCAGTCGCCGATCAGCGCGTCGACGAACGCCTCCGGCTCGAACGGCGCCAGGTCGTCCGGCCCCTCGCCGAGGCCGACCAGCTTGACCGGTACGCCCAGCTCCCGCTGGACGGCGACCACGATGCCGCCCTTCGCGGTGCCGTCGAGCTTGGTCAGGGCGATGCCCGTGATGTCCACGACCTCGGCGAAGACGCGGGCCTGGACCAGCCCGTTCTGGCCGGTGGTGGCGTCGAGGACGAGGATCACCTCGTCCACGGGGCCGTGCTTCTCCACGACGCGCTTGACCTTGCCCAGCTCGTCCATCAGGCCGGTCTTGGTGTGCAGGCGGCCTGCGGTGTCGATCAGCACCACGTCGGCGCCCTCGGAGATACCTTCCTTCACCGCGTCGAAGGCGACGGAGGCCGGGTCGCCGCCCTCCGGGCCGCGGACGGTGCGCGCGCCGACCCGCTCGCCCCAGGTCTGGAGCTGGTCGGCGGCGGCGGCACGGAAGGTGTCGGCGGCGCCCAGCACCACGCTGCGGCCGTCGGCCACCAGGACCCGGGCCAGCTTGCCGGTGGTGGTGGTCTTGCCGGTGCCGTTGACCCCGACCACCATCAGCACGGCCGGGGTGTCCTGGGGGCTCTCGGTGTGCAGGACACGGTCCATGTCGGTGCCGACCAGCGCCAGCAGCTCCTCGCGCAGCAGTGTGCGCAGTTCTTCGGGGCTGCGGGTGCCCAGCACCTTGACGCGGGTGCGCAGCCGCTCGACCAGTTCCTGGGTGGGGGCCACGCCGACGTCGGCGGTGAGCAGGGTGTCCTCGATCTCCTCCCAGGTGTCCTCGTCGAGGCGGTCCCGGGAGAGCAGGGTGAGCAGCCCCTTGCCGAGGGTGGTCTGGGAGCGGGACAGCCGGGAGCGCAGCCGCACCAGGCGGCCCGCGGTGGGCTCCGGTACCTCGATGGGCGGGGCCAGCGGTTCCCCGGCGACCTCGGTGGGCTCCTCGACCTCCGGGGCCTCGACGGCGGTGGCCGCCTCCGGCAGGTCGACCTCCTCGATGGTCCTGCGGGGTTCTTCGCGGGGTTCCTCCGCCTCCTCGCCGACGTGCGGCTCGGCCGGCGGGGCGGTGATCTTCGGTTCTGCCGACGGCGGCGGCGCGGGCGGCAGCTGCTTCTTGCGGCGGCTGCTGACCACGAGGCCGCTGAGCGCGCCGACCGCGACCAGGGCGATGACTACAGCAAGGATGACGGTTTCCATAACGCCCTCCAGTATCGGCCACGGCCCAACGCCCGTGCCCGTGAAGACGCGGGGCTCACAGCTAAAGCAACTTAATGGGACAAAGGTCACCCTTGACGTCTTCCTGACGCGCATACGATCCTGATCTGCAATGCGCGTAGACGGGACTTAATGATCGTCTCATAGCCGCTGTCGCCCCTCCCCCTCGATTTCCCGCTCGGAGAAACCACCCTTATGGAGAAGACGCCTGCTCCCGATGCCGAAGGTGCCATCGAGACCCGCGGCATCGAGCCCGTCCCCGACTCCGAGCGGCACGGCCGCGTCAGAGAACTCTTCCCCACCTGGGTCGCGGCCAACATCAGCGTCCTGCTGCTCACCATGGGCGCGGGCCTTGTGGTCTCCAACGGCCTGAACTTCTACCAGGTCCTGCTGGTCGCCGTTCTCGCCCCCATTGTCTCGTACGGCATCGTGGGCGTGCTGACCATCGCGGGCAAGCGCGGTGGCGCGCCTGGCATGACGCTCTCCCGTGCGGTGTTCGGTCAGCGGGGCAACCTCTTCCCCGGTGCGGTCACCTGGATCGCGCGCTGGGGCTGGGAGACGATCAACGCGGTGACCGGCGCGTACGCGGTGCTCACCATCTTGAACCTGCTGTTCGGGATCAAGAGCAACACACCGCTGATCGTCGTCACCCTGCTGTTCTTCGTCGGCGCCACCTTCACGGTCAGCGGTATGGGCCGCAAGGTGCTGCTGCTGTGCAACAAGTGGTCGGCGTACCTGTTCGGCGCGTTCAGCATCGCGGTGCTGGGCTATCTGATCGCCGAGACCGACTGGTCCGCGGTCTTCTCCCGCCCGGCGGGCTCAACGGCGTTGCTGGTGGCCGGAGTCGGCACCATCGCGGCCGGTGGTATCAGCTGGGCGCCGTCCGGTGCGGACTTCTCCCGCTACCTGCCGCGTACCGCCTCCAGCAAGGGCATCGTGGGCAACACCGTCGCGGGCGCGGGCATCGTCGTGGTGCCGCTGGTGCTGATGGGCGCGGTGATGGCGGTCGGCACCCCGGACCTGGCGAAGGCCACCGACCCGGTGTCGTTCATCGGCAAGCTGCTGCCGATGTGGCTGTCGGTGCCGTACCTGCTGATCGCGCTGATCGGCATGCTGCTCATCAACAGCATGTCGATGTACTCGGCCGGGTTCACCGCGCAGACTCTGGGCTTCAAGATCCCGCGCGCCTGGGCGGTCAGCGTCAACGCGGTCATCAGCCTGGTCTTCGGCTCGCTGCTGATGATCGTGGCGACCAGCTTCATCAGCTCGTTCATCTCCTTCCTGACCCTGCTGGCGGTCTCGTTCTCGGCCTGGATCGGCGTCTTCGGCGTCGACATGCTGCGGGGTCGGGTGTACGACCCGAAGGCGCTGATGGACACCACCCGCACCAGCGCCTACTGGTACCAGGGCGGCTTCGCCTGGCAGGCGATGACCGCCTGGGCGGCGGGCCTGGCCACCGGTCTGTGCTTCACGGCGGTGTCCTGGTTCTCCGGCCCGCTGGCCGGCACCTGGCTGGGCAAGAACGGTCTCGGCTGGGCGGTCACCATCGTCGTCGCCGCCGTGCTGTACGCGGTGCTGCCCCGGCAGAAGGCGGTTGCCGCCGCTGAGGCGGCGGAGCCCGTCGACCTGGACAAGACCCTGGTCGGCTGACCTCAGACGCTCCAACTCGACGTCCCCCCTTCGCCGTTGCCCGGCGGAGGGGGGACGCTTTCGTACGGTGGCGCGACGCCTGGCCGGTGAACTTCCCTCTCGTCAGGGCCCGTTGGAAAACGGACGGGCAGAGCCGTGGGAGGTCGGGTTGCTCCCCGCGCGGCGGAGACCGGCTGGGGGCTTGGGGGCAGGCGCCCGCCCCCGGCGAGGGATGACCTGTCGGGGCGTGCGCTTCTGTTCGGGCCGCGGGCCCGGGTCGCACGCGGGCCTCGGGGCTGGCGAGTCCGAACCGGTGTCCCGCCGCATCGGCGCGAGCCTGTCGGTGTTCGAACGCGCCCCGCCAGTGGGCCCCGCCTCCGGCCTCCCGTAAACCCGGAACCGTAATCGGACGGGCGGTTGCCCGTCCCCCTGCCGAGCACACCGCCGCGCGCTGCCAGCTCGCCCTCCCCCAGCGGCGCTTGGGCGCGCCGCCGAGGAAGCCCCGCCCCCGAAAACCCGTCGCCCCGGCTCAGCGGGGCTGAGCCGGGGCGGCGGTGCTGGAAGGGGCGGGCAAGCGGGGTTGGTCAGCCCATCTCTTCCAGAGCCTTGCCCTTCGTCTCCCGGACGAAGAACGCCACGAACGGGATCGAGAGGAGGGCGAAGAAGGTGTAGATCACGTAGGCACCGGACAGGTTCCAGTCGGAGAGCGACGGGAAGCTGACCGTGATGAGCCAGTTGGCGATCCACTGCGCGGCGGCGGCCACGCCGAGCGCCGCCGCCCGGATCTTGTTCGGGAACATCTCACCGAGCAGCACCCAGACCACCACGCCCCAGGACAGGGCGAAGAACAGCACGAACGCGTGGGCCGCGCCGAGCGCCACCGCGCCCTGCAGTCCCGGCATGTGGATGTGCGTGCCGGAGCCGGTCTTGTACGAGAACGCCCAGGCGCACAGTCCCAGCGAGACGGCCATACCGGCGGAGCCGATCAGCGCGAGCGGCTTGCGCCCGATCCGGTCCACGAAGACCATCGCGATCACGGTGCCGATCACGTTGATGATCGAGGTGGTGAACGAGTACAGGAACGAGCTGGTCGGGTCGATGCCGACGGACTGCCACAGCGACGCGGAGTAGTAGAAGATCACGTTGATGCCGACCAGCTGCTGGAAGACCGACAGCCCGATGCCCACCCACACGATCGGCAGGAGGCCCACCCGGCCGCCGAGCAGGTCCTTGAACGTGGACCTGTGCTCGCGGTGCATGGCGGTGCGGATCTCGGTGATGCGGGCGTCGAGGTCGGCCTGGCCGCCCTCGACCTCGGCGAGCACCTTGCGCGCGTCGGCCTCGCGGCCCGCGGAGATCAGGAAGCGCGGGGACTCCGGGATGGCGAAGGACAGCAGCCCGTAGAGCGCCGCGGGGACCACCATCACGCCGAGCATCCACTGCCAGGCCTCAAGGCCGCCGAGGTGGCCGCGCTGCTGGCCGTGAGCCATCTGCAGGATGCCGTAGTTGACCAGCTGTGAGATCGCGATGCCGATGACGATCGCGGCCTGCTGGAAGGAGCCGAGGCGGCCTCGGTAGGCGGGCGGTGCGACCTCGGCTATGTACGCGGGGCCGATCACCGAGGCCATGCCGATGCCGAAGCCACCGATCACCCGCCAAAGGGTGAGGTCCCACACGGCGAACGGCAGCGCGGAGCCGATCGCGCTCACCACGAACAGCAGCGAGGCGATCCGCATGACGCGGATCCGGCCGATGCGGTCGGCGAGGCGGCCCGCGGTGGCGGCGCCGATCGCGCAGCCGAGCAGTGCCGCGGCGACCACCTGGGCGAGCAGGGCGTGGCTGATGCCGAACTTGCCCTGGATGCCGTTGACAGCGCCGTTGATCACGGAGCTGTCGTAGCCGAAGAGGAATCCGCCCATGGCTGCGGCGGCGGTGATGAAGATGACGTGGCCAAGGTGGTCAGGCGCGGCCCCGGGGCCGTCCTTTCCGAGGTCCACTGCGCTGCTACTGGTCAAGGTGAACTCCTGGGGCTCCGCACTGAGCCCTCCCTGGGGGCCTGGATCTTCGACTGCTTCGAGTGTCAGGCGATCCAACGCCCGTGACCACTCGGCTATACATCGAAAGTTAAAACGACGTTGCAGAGACTATGCCTTCAAGTTTCGAAGTCAATAGGGGGCAGTGGGTCTGTTTGGACACAATTACCGGCAGGGGACGTTCACGTATTGAACTCTTGACGGAAGCGTCGCCAAGCCGATACCAACGGCGTCCGACTACTTCTTTCCGTCCCCCAGCCGCTGACTGATCACCTTCGACACACCGTCGCCCTGCATCGACACGCCGTACAGCGCGTCGGCGACCTCCATCGTGCGCTTCTGGTGGGTGATCACGATCAGCTGCGAGCTCTCCTGAAGCTCCTTCATGATCCCGATCAGCCGTTGGAGGTTGGTGTCGTCGAGCGCGGCCTCCACCTCGTCCATCACATAGAACGGGCTGGGCCGCGCCTTGAAGATCGACACCAGCAGCGCCACCGCGGTCAGCGACCGCTCGCCGCCGGAGAGCAGGGAGAGCCGCTTGACCTTCTTGCCCGGCGGCCTGGCCTCCACCTCGACGCCGGTGGCCAGCATGTCGTCGGGGTCGGTGAGGATCAGCCGTCCCTCACCGCCGGGGAACAGCCTGGAGAAGACGCCCTCGAACTCCCGCGCGGTGTCGTGGTAGGCGGCCGTGAAGACCTGCTCGACGCGCTCGTCGACCTCCTTGACCACCTGCAACAGGTCGGCACGGGTCTTCCTGAGGTCTTCCAGCTGCTCGGAGAGGAACTTGTGCCGCTCCTCCAGAGCCGCGAACTCCTCAAGGGCGAGCGGGTTGACCTTGCCGAGCTGCTGGTACGCCTTCTCGGCGGCGCGCAGCCGCTTCTCCTGCTCGGCACGCACATAAGGGCGCGGCGCGCCCTCGGTGTCCGCCGCCTCTCCCCCGGCCGGGGGGATCGTCGCCGCGGCGTGAGGCGCCTCGGTTGACGGTGGTGGAGGCAGACGGGTGGGCGGTACGAGCTGGTCGGGGCCGTACTCGGCGACCAGTCCGGCCGGTTCGACGCCGTGCTCCTCCAGCGCCTTGGCCTCCAGTTGTTCGATGCGCAGCCGCTTCTCGGCGCCCAGCACCTCGCCGCGGTGCACCGAGTCGGTGAGCTTGTCCAGCTCGGACTTCAGACCGCGTGCGGCGTCCCGTTCGGCGGCCAGCCGGGCCTCGCGCTCCGCCTTCGTCCGCTCCGCGGCCGACCGCTCCTGCTCGGCGCGGGCCAGCGAGACGGTGACGTACTCCAACAGGCCCCGGGCACCGGCCAGTACGGCGGAGGCCACCCGCCCCTCGTGCTCCTGGCGCGCCCTGCGCTGGGCGGCGCGCGCCCGCGCCTCACGCTCCATGCGCGCCGCCCGGTCCAGCGCGTCGGCGCGGCCCGCGAGGGCCTTGACCCGCTCCTCGTGGGTGCGCAGTTGCAGCCGGGCCTCCATCTCGGTCTGCCGGGCGTTGGCGCCGTCGGCGGCGAGCCGGTCCCGGTGCGAGGTGTCCGGTTCCTCCTCGGCCGGGCTCTGTTCGGCCTCCCGCAGCCGGCCGGTCAGCTCGGCGAGTTCCGCGCCGGCCTTGGCCAGCGACTCCTCGGCGCGGGCGACGGCCGCCGAGGCGCGCTCCGCCTCCCCGGCCGCGCCGCGCGCCTGGCCGCCGAGGCGGCCGAGTTGCTGGGCGACCGCCGACTTCTCCCTCTCCGCGTCCCGTCGCGCGGCGGCGAGCTGCTCCACCGTACGGGTGGCCTGCGCACGCCGCTCCTTGGCCCGGGCCTGGGTCTCGGTGAGCTCCTCGCAGCGGGCCGCGAGCTCGCGCAGCCGTGCCGCCGCCTCGTCGACCGCCGCCTGCACCTCCAACTGGCTCGGCGCCCCGGCCGACCCGCCGTGCGCGAAGTGGGCCGCCAGTACGTCGCCTTCGGCGGTGACGGCGGTGAGCCCGGGGTGCCGGGCGATCAACGCCTCGGCGTCCGCGAGGGTGTCCACCACCACGGTGTCGCGCAGCAGCCGGCGAAGTGCGGGCAGCAACTCCTCGGGCCCGCCCACGAGTTCGGCGGCGGGCCGCCCGGCGTCAGGAAACGTTCCGTCTGCCGTCCGGACAGCCTGCTCCGCCGCGGCCCCGCCGATGAGCAGGGCGGCCCGGCCCGCGTCGTCCTTGCGCAGCAGCCGCAGGGCCGCGGCGGCGGCACCGGGGTGGCTCACCGCGACGGCGTCGGCCGCGGCGCCCAGCGCGGCGGCGACCGGGACCTCGAACCCCGGTGCGACGGTGAGCAGTTCGGCGGCCGGTCCCAGCAGTCCGGTGAGCCGGTCGGTGGCGCCGAGCAGTATCCCGGTGCCGTCCTTGCGGCGCAGTCCGAGGGCGAGCGCGTCGTGCCGGGCGGAGAGCGCGGCGCGTTCCCGTTCGGCGGCGGTGGCGGCCTCGCGGGCGGCGGTCAGCTCCTCCTCGGCCCCCTCCAGCTCGGCCCGGGCGGACTCGTAACGTTCCTCCAACTCCGCGTCGCCCGCGGCCAGGCCGTCGACCTGGGCTCTTAGCTGCTCGTACTCCTCCTGTGCGGCCACCGCGCGCTCGGCCGCCTCGTCGCGGGCGGCGGCCAGTCGGCCGATCTCGGCCTCGGCGGCGCCGGCCCGGCTGCGGGCCGCGTTGACCTGACCGTGCAGCCGGGCGAGGCCCTCGCGGCGGTCGGCGATCGCCCGGGCGACCGCCTTGAGCCGCTGGTCCTCCTGGGCGAGGGCGCGCTCCAGTTCGGCGCGGTGCGCGACGGTGTCGTCCAGCGCGGACCGGGCGGCCTCCAGCGCCGCGGCCAGCTCGGCCTCCTGTTCGCGGATGCGGGCCGCTTCGCGCTCCATGTCCTCCGGGTCGCGGCCACGCCGCTCCTCTGTCTGCGGTGCGGTGGCGTGCTTGACCTTCTGCTCGGCCAGGCCGATGGTCCCGCGCACCCGCTCGGCGAGTTGCGACAGCCCGTACCAGGTCTGCTGGGCCTCGGCGAGCCGCGGCCCGGTCTGCCGTACCTGTTCCTCCAGTTGGGCCTCGCGCCGCGTGGCGATGGCCAGTTCGGCCTCGACCGCGTCGCGGCGTTCCTTCAGCGCTGTCTCGTCGGCGATCTCGCTGCGCAGTGCGGCGCGCAGGGTGACCAGGTCGTCGGCGAGCAGCCGCAGCCGGGCGTCCCGCAGGTCGGCCTGGATGACGGCGGCGCGGCGGGCTACGGCGGCCTGGCGGCCCAGCGGTTTGAGCTGGCGGCGCAACTCGGCGGTCAGGTCGGTGACCCGGGCCAGATTGGCCTGCATCGCGTCCAGTTTGCGCAGCGCCTTCTCCTTGCGCTTGCGGTGCTTGAGGACGCCCGCCGCCTCCTCGATGAAGGCGCGGCGGCCCATCGGGTCGGCGTGCAGTACGGAGTCGAGCTGGCCCTGGCCGACGATGACGTGCATCTCGCGGCCGATACCGGAGTCGGACAGCAGTTCCTGGATGTCGAGCAGGCGGCAGGTGTCGCCGTTGATCTGGTACTCGCTGCCGCCGTTGCGGAACATCGTCCGCGTGATGGTGACCTCGGCGTAGTCGATGGGCAGGGCGCCGTCGCCGTTGTCGATGGTGAGCGAGACCTCGGCGCGGCCGAGCGGCGGGCGGCCGGTGGTGCCCGCGAAGATCACGTCCTCCATCTTGCCGCCGCGCAGGCTCTTGGCGCCCTGTTCGCCCATGACCCAGGACAGGGCGTCCACCACGTTGGACTTGCCCGAGCCGTTGGGGCCCACGACGCAGGTGATGCCGGGTTCGAAACGCAGGGTGGTGGCCGACGCGAAGGATTTGAACCCGCGCAGGGTCAAGCTCTTGAGGTGCACGCCGAGCTCTCCTCCTCCACTGCGCGGCGGCTGCCGCTGATGACGCTGTCGAGGAGTCGGACTCTACAGTTCGAGCCCGGTTTCACCGGGGAGGATGCAGGGCACACCAGAGGTTAAGAAACGAAGAGGATCACGGGGGTGCGGTCGAGGGGGACACGACGAAGGGACGCCGAAGCGTCCCTTTACATAACTTCAAGCGGTGTGCTGATCCGGGCCGAGCGGTTTCGGCCGGGTCAAGCCAGCAGCCGGATCAAGCCAGCGCGGGCTCCGCCTGGGGTACGTCGATGGAGCTGAGCAGCGACTCTTCACGCGACGAAGCCAGAGCGTCGTTTTCGGCCTGGATCCGTACAAGCTCGGACTCCAGGTCCTGTACACGCTGCTGAAGTCGTCGCATCTCGGCGAGGAGTCGCGGGTCGGGACCGCCGACGTAACCGAGAAGCGCCTTTGCCATGATGGATGGTCCTCCACGCTGAGTGACCGACCTAAGCGGTGTGGGTCGTGAGGGGGTTGCCGCACCCGCCGTTTGCGCCGCCGCCGTTGTCCTTCTCACAGCCAAACAGCTAAGGTGCGCGGGGCTTCCAGCGTCTCACCAAAAGGTTTGACGGTCAACACGATCACACCCCTGTCGTGCGGCGCGCCGTCAACGTCACGCGGCGCGTCACTCGCCGCGGGGGCACCCGCAGGGGGCTCAGAGATCATCCTTCGCGGCAGCCTGGCACGCCGATCCGGAAAAGGCAACCGCCACAGCCGAGCTGTACCGCCCAATTGCCCGCAGCCTATGCGCGGCTTCCCGGCCCACGCCATCAGCGGGTGCTGAATCCGTCATATCCGCCCCGCGGCTCACCCCAGATCTCCGTGACACCATCGACCCGACCTGGGGTTTCGCCGCCCCTGAGCCAGTCGAGCAGTCGCTCGCAGCGCTCCTTGGCGCCCTCCGCGACCACCTGGACGCGCCCGTCGGCGAGGTTGGAGACGTAGCCGCGCAGGCCGCCGATCTCCAGTGCCGTGACCCGGGTCCACCACCGGAAGCCCACACCCTGGACCCGGCCGCGCACCCAGGCGGTCATCCGCACCTGACCGTCGGCTCCGTCGTCGCCGACATCACCGTTTCGGACGTGGTCGACGTCACCGTTCTGGACGCACCCATCGCCGTTGCGGTCCGAGTCGTTCACCGGGTTTCCCTCTCTCCATGACCGCGTCCAGTCCTGTGTCATATGCCGCAGGTCCGGCGCGGCCGACGGACGTCAACCGTACGCGGGCACCGCGCGACGGCGGCCCGCGGCACCGATGCAACGGCTCCCGCGGACATCCGGCACCCCGTCAATTACCTGGGTCACGCGCGGGTGTCGGCCCGGGTTCGATACAGTCACGCCGGATCAGGACTCACCCGTTCGAGTGAACGCGGGCGTTCTTCCGCAGCGCCGCGGGGCACCGCCGACACCGGGAAGCGAGGACCGCGCAGATGGGCCGCCATCGCCGCACTTCCGCCGAACCCGCCCCACCTGCCGCCCGTCGCACGCCGCCACCCGCGACGCAGGCCCTTCGGACCGCCGCGTCGCCTGCCCCGTCCCACCGGCCGGTGCCCGGCCGCGGCAGGGAGCCGCGGCCCAACCCCCCGGTGCGCACGGGTCTGTTGGGCGCCGCCGCCGCGCTCGCGGTCGGCGCGGTGGCCGTCGCCTCCGGACTCGTGCCGGTGCCGGGCGGGGCCCCAGGCGGCAACACCCTGGGCGCCCCGGACGACGCCCCCGGCAACCTGCCGCGGGCCGACGGCGCCCCCACCACTCCGGTGACCGGCGCCGTCCCGACGGACCGGGGCTCCGTGCCGACGAGCCGGGACGCCGGACGCGGTGCCGACCCGGGCGGGCCGGTGCCCGTCGGATCACCGGGCCGGTCGGCGCGGCCGTCACCGACCGCCGTACCGCCGCAGCGCGGCGCCGGCACAGCCGCCGCCTCCGCCACCCCAACCGCCCCACCGAGCACCGCCGCCCCGGACGGCACCGACGGCGCGAGCGGCAGCGACGCCCCCTACGGCAGCATCGGCCAACCGTCGGGGCCCGGCGCGGCCGACCGAGCGGTGCGTCAGGTACTCGCCCTGGTGAACCAGCAGCGCGCCGCGGCGGGCTGCGTACCGCTCACCGAGGACCCCCGGCTGGGCACCCTCGCCCAGGACTTCAGCCAGGACATGGCCGCCCACGGATTCTTCGGCCACACGGACCAGAACGGCAGGTCGCCGTGGGACCGGGCGGCCTCGCTGGGGATAGCGAACCTGGGCGGCGAGAACATCGCCCGCGGCCAGACCGACGCCAAGGCGGCGATGGACTCCTGGATGGGCAACCCGGAGCACCGGGCGAACATCCTCGACTGCGAGTACCACACCATCGGGATAGGCGTCGACTTCACCTCCAGCGGCCCTTGGTGGACGCAGGACTTCGGCTTCTGAGGCCACCGGGGCGGCAGTTGCGCCCGATGGGCTCCGTCAGCCCTGCGGCACAATCGAATTGACGCTACGTCAGGCGGCCTTGCCCGCGACGAAGGTCCGCGCGGTGTCGGCGATCCGGCGGCCGAGGTGCTCGGCGGTGGCGATGTCGGCCTTGTGGACGGCGTCCGGACCCTCGTCGCTGTTGGACTGGGCGCCCGCGCCGAGGAAGATGCCCAGCCGGTTGAGGTCGTTCTCGGAGGCGGTGGAGGCGTTCCAGCCCGGGTGCAGACCGAGGCTCACCCAGTGCATGCCGTGCTGGGCGGCGAGCACGGTGAAGAACTGCAGGGTGTGCAGCTTGTCGCCGCTCTTGGAGGCGGAGTTGGTGAATCCGGCGGCCAGCTTGTCCTTCCACGCGGCGCTGAACCAGCGCTTGGAGCTGGCCTCCGCGAAGGCGTGGAAGGCGGCCGAGGCGGTACCCATGTAGGTCGGCGAGCCGAAGACGATGGCGTCGGAGGCGTCCAGCAGCGCCCACTGCTCGTCGGTGATCTTCTCGACGTCGACCAGGTGGACGGTGGCGCCCGCGGCGGCGGCGCCGTCGCGCACGGCCTCGGCGAGGACGGCGGTGTGCCCGTAGCCGGAGTGGTAGGCGACGGCCACGACGGGGGTGACGGGAGTGGTCACGGTTGTGCTCCTTGATGCGATCGGCCCCGGGCGCCGTCGATCAGGCACCCCGGGGTGGCACCAACAGGAGAGCACTTTCCAAAAGAAAGCGCAACCCTTAAGTTAGCGCTGCATGGGGGTACGCTTGGGTTATGGCTACGACCGAGACCTCCGCCTGTCCGTCCGCCGGCGCGGCAGGACTGGCGCAGCGGCCCGAAGGGCCTCCGTTGGAGGAGTGCGACGGGCGGGCGTTCGACGTGTTCGCCAAGGCCTGTCCGTCACGCTCGACGCTGGAGCACGTCACCGGGCGCTGGGGCAGCCTGACACTGGGCGCGCTCAGCGAGAGCACGCTGCGCTTCAACGAGTTGCGCCGCCGGGTCGACGGCGTGAGCGAGAAGATGCTGTCCCAGACCCTGCACGCGCTGGAGCGCGACGGACTGGTGCACCGCGAGTCGGCGGCCACCAACCCGCCGCGGGTGGACTACCGCCTCACCCCGCTGGGCCGTGCGGTGGCCGAGCGGCTGCTGTCGCTGATCAACCTGGTGGAGGAGCGGATGCCCGAGGTGCTGGCCGCCCGGGAGGCCTATGAGGCCCGCGGCGGGCGCTGACAGCGCGGGCAGAAGTAACTGGACCGGTTCATCCACGGCCGCCGGCGGATCGGCGTGCCACAACGGCGGCACGGCTCGCCCTCGCGGCCGTACGCGTCCAACGACCGGTCGAAGTAGCCCGATTCGCCGTTGACGTTGACGTAGAGGCTGTCGAAACTGGTGCCCCCGGCGGCCAGCGCGTCACCCATCACGTCGCGGATGTGGCCGACCAACTCCGCGGTGCGCGACCGGTTCATGGTGGCGGTGGGGCGGTCGTAGTGCAGCTTGCCGCGCCACAGCGCCTCGTCCGCGTAGATGTTGCCGACGCCGCTGATCAGCGACTGGTCGAGCAGCGCGCGCTTGAGCGTGGTGCGGCGGCGGCGCAGCGCGCCGTGGAAGGCGTCCTCGTCGAACGACTTCTCCAGCGGGTCGGGGGCGATGTGCGCGAGCGGCAGCGGCAGGCCCACCGCGGCGTCCGGGCCGTCGGGAACCGCGTCGTGCACCGACAGACCGCCGAAGGTGCGCTGGTCGACGAAGCGCAGCTCGGTCTCCACCTCGTCGGTGAACCGGATGCGGATCCGCAGGTGCGTCTCGTCGGGCGCCTCCCGCGGCTGGACGAGTAGTTGACCGCTCATGCCGAGGTGTCCGAGCAGCGAACTGCCGTTGCCCAGCGGCAGCCAGAGGTACTTGCCGCGCCGGTGCGCCGGGCCGAGGCTGAGCCCGCGCAGCCGGTCGGCGAAGTCGGCCCCGCCCGCGATGTGCCGACGCACCGCGCGTGGGTGCAGCACCTCGACATCGGCGACCGTACGGCCGCTTACCCAGCGATCGAGTCCGCGGCGGACGACCTCCACCTCTGGCAGCTCGGGCATGTCCCCTCCCAGCGTTACGGGCCCCACCCCAGGATGGGGTGGAGCCCGCCCGTTGCTCTCCACCGCCCTCGAAGGAGGCCCTGCGGGCCGCAGTGTCGGCGGTAGCGTGTCACACGGCTCTGAACGGCCGATCAGTGGGAGGCGGTCTGCTCCTGGGCGGAGGCTTCCCGCTGCTCGCGCTTGGCGCGGATCTCCCGCCAGGCGGACTCGGCCGCCTGCTGTTCGGCTTCCTTCTTGCTGCGGCCGGTGCCGGTGCCGTACGTGACACCACCGACGCGGGCGGCAGCCGTGAAGGTCTTCTCGTGGTCCGGCCCCGACTCGGTGACCAGGTACTCGGGGACACCGAGCGCCTCAGTCGCGGTCAGCTCCTGGAGACTGGTCTTCCAGTCCAGGCCCGCCCCGAGGTTCGAGGACTTCTCGATCAGCGGATCGAAGAGTCGGTGCACCAGCTCGGACGCCGCGTCCAGACCCTGGTCCAGATAGACGGCACCGATCACGGCCTCCAGGGTGTCGGCGAGGATCGACGCCTTGTCCCGGCCGCCGGTCCCCTCCTCACCCCGGCCCAGGCGGATGAAGCTGCCCAGCTCAAGGCCGCGGGCCACCTCCGCTAGCGCACGCGAGTTGACCACCGCGGCCCGCAGCTTGGCCAGTTGGCCCTCGGGCAGGTCCGGGTGGGCCCGGTACAGCGTGTCGGTGACGACCAGACCGAGCACGGAGTCACCAAGGAACTCCAGCCGCTCGTTGGTCGGCAGCCCGCCGTTCTCGTACGCGAACGAACGATGGGTGAGCGCACGCACCAGAAGGGCGGGATCGAGTGTGTACCCGAGCCGCCCTTCCAGAAGCGTGTGGGACGAGGCTGCCTTGATGGCGTCTGCCGACGACTTGGCGTCTGACATGAAGCCTGTCACCTACCGATCAGACCTCGAGGACCTGACGCTTGTTGTAGGTGCCGCAGCTCGGGCACGCGATGTGCTGCTGCTTCGGCTCGTGGCAGCGCTCACACGCCACGAGGGTGGGGACCGCAGCCTTCCACTGCGACCGGCGGTGGCGCGTGTTGCTGCGCGACATCTTCCGCTTCGGAACAGCCACGGCTATTTCTCCTGCTTCTCGTCGACGCCGCGCTCGGCGCCGCTCATGTTGTCCTTCTCGCCGGCCTTGAGGGATTCGGCGAGTCCCTGCAGTGCCGCCCAACGAACGTCGGCGGCATCGTGGTGGTGCTCCGGGTTGTCCGCCAGCCGCGCTCCGCACTCGGAGCACAGGCCAGGGCAGTCCTCCCGGCACACCGGCTGCAGCGGCAGTTCCAGCACCACCGCGTCACGCAGCACGGATTCGAGGTCGAACATGTCGTCCTCAAGGACGAGCAGTTCCTCCTCGTCGCCGTCCTCGGTCTCTTCCGCGTCACCGCCGAAGCGCTGGTCGGCGTCCGGGTAGGAGAACAGCTCCTGGAAGTCCGAGTCGAGCTCCCACTCGACCGGCTCCAGACACCTTACGCACTCCCCCTCGACCGGCGCATGGGCGGTACCCGTGACGAGCACGCCTTCCATGACCGATTCCAGCCGAAGGTCCAGTTCGATCGAGGCCCCTTCGGGCACACCGATCACCCCGGCGATGCCGAGGTCCGCGGGCGCGGGCACCGTGCGGGAGACCTTCTTCATCGCGCCAGGCCGACGACCCAGCTCGCGTGTGTCGAACACGAGAGGGTCTCGGTGGTCAAGGCGGGCGTTGATGGCTTCCTGCTTTCCTCGGTGCGTGTGCCGTACGGCGCGGGCCGACCTGGAAGAGGGCAGCCGGAAACCGGCTCATCAAACAGGCCGGAGGTGTCAGGATACTGGACGCGGGCCTCTGGCCCAACTTCGGGCCAGCGCCGGCCCCGTTTCCGCGAACAGGGGCCGGCGCGGTCAGCGGCCCTGTTCCAGCTCCCGCAGGCGGTCCAGGTCGATCAGTCCGGTGTCGAAGAAGCTGGTCTCGTCCAGTCCGGTCGGCTGCACGGCGTGCTGCTGGTACGGCTGTTGCTGCTGGTGCTCGTGCGGCTGGTGCTGGTGTGGGATCTGGTGCTCGTACCCCTGCTGCTGCCAGCCGTACGCGGGGTCGGTGTACTCGGTCTGCTGCGGGACGTAGCCGTAGGCGTCGTAGCCGCCGCCCTGGTACGGGTCCTGCTGGTAGCCGCCGTAGTCGGCCGCCATCGGCGCGTACTCGGGCTGCTGCGGGTAGTCGTAGGCGGCGGGCTGCTCCTGGGGTACCGGCTCCGGCTGCGCGCCCGCCAGGCCCGCCAGATACTCGGCGTCGCTCTGCTGGGCGGCCATCGGGGTGCCGTCGGCCGCCAGGCCGTCCTGGGCCGCCATGTGGGCGGCCAACTCGTCGACGGGGCGGTGCCCGGTGAGCTTCTGGCGGCCCCGGCCGACCGCCTCCAGGGTCTTGGCCAGCACCGCCTCGAACGCGCCCAGCTTGGCGTCCACGTAGGCGTCGGCGCGGCGGCGCAGTTCCTCGGGGTCGCCGGTACGCTCCGGCGCCTCCTCGTCCGCCATGCCTTGCTCGTCGGTGCCGGGGCCGCGGCCGAGCAGCTTCTCGCGACCGCGGTCGACCGAGCCGAGGGTCTTGGTGAGGACCACCTCGAAGTTGGCGAGCTTGCTGTCGACGTACTCGTCGGCCTCCGCGCGGATCTCCTCGGCCTCCTGGCGGGCCTCGGCCAGGATCCGGTCGGCCTCGGCCTGGGAGCGCCGGGCGACCTCGGTGTCGGAGACCAGCGAGCCGCGCTGCTCGTGGGCGGAGGCGATGATCCGCTCGGCCTCCGCCCGCGCCTCGGCGACCATCTGCTCGCGGTCACCGAGCAGCGCCTGGGCCTGGGAGAGCGAGTCCGGGAGGGCGTCGCGCACCTCGGACAGCATGGCGAGCAGTTCGGCCCGGTTGACCACGCAGGAGGCCGACATCGGCATGGAGCGCGCGCCTTCGACGGCCGCGACGATCTCGTCGAGCTTCTTTTGCACGTCCATGTCCGTTAAGTCTTTCCTCGGCGGGCCCGGCGCGGGCCGGGTGGTTGGGTCAGACTCTACGACCACCGGGCGCGCCCGGCACGCCGCCTGACGACCCGTCAGAAAGTTCCGGGCGCGGTGGTCGGCTCAGTCCCGGCCCAGCTTCTCGCGCAGCGCCCGCAGCACGGCGTCCGGCACCAGGTGGGAGACGTCGCCGCCCCACTGGGCGACCTCCTTGACCAGGCTGGAGGACAGGAAGCTGTAGGTGGGGTTGGTGGGGACGAAGAGGGTTTCCACGCCGGACAGCCCGTTGTTCATCTGGGCCATCTGCAGCTCGTAGTCGAAGTCGCTCACCGCGCGCAGCCCCTTGACGATGGCGGGGATGTCGCGCTGCTTGCAGAAGTCCACCAGCAGGCCGTGGAAGGCCTCCACCCGAACGTTGCCGAACTCCTCGGTGACCTGCTCGATCAGCGCTATGCGCTCGTCGACGGTGAACAGGCCCTGCTTCGCCTTGTTGATCATCACGGCGACGTAGACCTCGTCGTACAGCCGGGACGCGCGGGCGATGATGTCGAGGTGTCCGTTGGTGATGGGGTCGAATGACCCCGGACAGACGGCGCGGCGCAACAGTGGTTCCTCGCTCTCCGATGCGGTCATGACGCGTCGGCGGTGGCGTCGGCGCGTGTCGCGGCGGCGCGACCGTACCAAAGTGTGCCCTCGCCGTACCGACGGGCCCGAAGCCCCTCGAAGCCCTCGGGCCAGCGGAACTCTCCGCCCCTGGTGCTCCTCTCCACGGTGGCGAGCACCTCGTCGGCGAGCCAGCCCTGGGCCTGGAGTGTGAGCAGGATCTCGCGCAGTTGGTCGTCGGTGACCGCGTAGGGCGGGTCCAGGAAGACCACGTCGAACGGGGCCGCGGGGGGCGGTCCGGCGATCAGCTTCTCGGCCTTGGCGGCGCGCACTTCGGCGCCCGGCAGGCCGATGGTGCGCACGTTGTCCCGGATGGTGCGGGCGGCCCGGGCGTCCGCCTCGACCAGCAGTACGTGTTCGGCGCCGCGGGACAGCGCCTCCAGGCCCACGGCACCGGAGCCGCCGTACAGGTCGAGCACCCTGGCGCCGTGCAGGGAGCCGCGCAGCGACTCCCAGGTGGAGAACAGCCCTTCGCGGGCCCGGTCGGACGTGGGCCGGGTGCCCTGTCCTGGCGGGACGGCCAGTCGACGCCCTCCTGCGGCACCGGCGATCACGCGGGTCACCCTCGGTCACGTCCCCTTGAGTCGTTCTTGGCGGCGGCGCGACGGGTCCGCCGCCGCACCACAACGATACGTAGCCCCCGGCGGGCCCGCCTGCGGGGGCCAGGCACCGTTCCCGGGAACGACCCGCGTCCGGGACCATGCCCTTGGCTGGTTCGGTGTGCCTGTACCGCCTCAGCGGGGGCTGGTTGGTTGCTCGCCTCCAGCCCCCGCCGCGACGTCGCTACGAGCCGTTGGGGGTCGGATCGGCCGGGGCCGATCCGACCAGGGCGGGCGACGCGTAACGGGACCAGGACAGGCAGCCGTCCGGCGGGCAGTGTTCGGGGTGGCGGGGGTCGTGCCCCAGCTCCCGCAGCTTGGTGCGGACCGAGTCCGGCGTACGGCCGAAGCGCGCGGCGGTCCGCGCTATGGACTCCCCGTCGTGGAAGCGGCGCAACAGCTCCTCCTCGTGTTGCGGTACCCACGGCGCACCGTGGCCGGGGAACAGTTCCCGCAGCACATCGCGGTCCGGGATCGGCTCCGCCACGTCGGCGACCAGCGCGAGCGCGCGCAGCGCCCTGTTCAGCGCTATCCGCACGGTGGCCACGTCCCCCATCGGCAGCCGCAGTTGGCCGCAGGCCAGCGGGGTCTGCGGATCGGCCTCGCTCCAGCCGGTGAGCGTCAGCGTGACGGTGAGGTCGTCCTCACTGGCGAGTTCGATCCGGAAGACCTTGTCGCCGAGCGGCAGTTCGTTCAGATGGCGAAACGCCATGATCCAGCCCCCTAGGGTCCAAGTCAGCCCATCCACGGTCGGATTGGCTCGGACTGGTTCCATTCTCCCAGGGGGGTCTGACAATTCAGGGTTCCGAGGCGGGGCTCAGCCCTTCTCCAGATACCCCTCGCGCGAGGCGTCGACCAGACTGTCCAACGCGCTCAACAGGTCCGGATGTCCGGCCAGTTCGGGGTCCTCCGCGACCAGCGCGCCGGCCTCCTCGCGGGCCGCCTCGATGACCTCCACGTCGTCGATGACGGCGAGCATCCGCAGGGACGACCGGGTGCCGGACTGCGCCTGCCCCAGCACATCGCCCTCCCGGCGCTGCTCCAGGTCGATCCGGGACAGCTCGAACCCGTCCAGCGTCGCCGCCACCGCGTCCAGCCGCGCCCGTGCGGAGCTCGCCTCGGGCATCTCGGTGACCAGCAGGCACAGGCCCGCCGCGCTCCCCCGGCCGACCCGGCCGCGCAACTGGTGCAGCTGCGAGACGCCGAACCGGTCGGCGTCCATGATCACCATCGCGGTGGCGTTCGGGACGTTCACCCCGACCTCGATGACGGTGGTGGCGACCAGCACGTCGACCTCCGCGGCCGCGAACCGTCGCATCACGTCGTCCTTGGCGTCCGGCGCCATCCGGCCGTGCAGCACCTCCACCCGCAGTCCGCGCAGCGGACCCCTGGCGATCTGCTCGGCGACGTCGAGCACCGCGAGCGCCGGGCGGCGCTCCGCCTCGTCCTCGCCCGGCCTCTGCTGGGGCTCGTCTCCCTGGTTCGCCTCTCCACCCGCTCGCGGCCCCCGCGGGCGGCCCGCCTGCTCCCGTGCGTCGCTCACGTCCTCGTCGCCGATGCGCGGGCACACCACGTACGCCTGGTGCCCGGCCTCGACCTCCTCGCGTACCCGCTCCCAGGCGCGGGTCAGGAAGTGCGGCTTGTCCTTCGCCGGTACCACATGGGTGGCGATCGGGGAGCGCCCGGCGGGCAGTTGGTCGAGTACCGAGGTCTCCAGGTCGCCGAAGACGGTCATGGCGACCGTGCGCGGGATCGGGGTGGCGGTCATCACCAGCAGGTGCGGGGGCTGCTTGCCCTTGCCGCGCAGCGCGTCACGCTGTTCGACGCCGAAGCGGTGCTGCTCGTCCACGACGACCAGCCCGAGGTCGTGGAACCGCACGGCGTCCTCGATCAGCGCATGGGTGCCGATGACGATTCCGGCCTCGCCGGTGACCAGGTCGAGCAGCGCCTGGCGGCGGGCGGCCGTGCCCATCGACCCGGTGAGCAGCACCACCTTGGTCCCGACGTCGGAACCGCCGAGCATTCCCGCCTCGGCCAGTTCGCCCATCATCTCGGTGATCGACCGGTGGTGCTGCTGGGCCAGCACCTCGGTGGGCGCCAGCATCGCGGCCTGCCCCCCGGCGTCCACCACGGCCAGCATCGCGCGCAGCGCGACCAGCGTCTTACCGGAGCCGACCTCGCCCTGCAGCAGCCGGTGCATCGGGTGCTCGGTGGCCAGGTCGGCGAAGATCTCCGCACTGACCGCGCGCTGCCCCTCGGTGAGGGTGAACGGCAGCTTGGCGTCGAAGGCGCTCAGCAGTCCGTCCTCGCCCGGCACCCGCGCGACGGCGGGCAGCGCGGCGTCGGCGGCGCGCCGCCGGGCCAGCGCGACCTGGAGCACGAACGCCTCGTCCCACTTGAGGCGTTGGCGGGCGGCGGCGATGTCGGCCTTGGTGCGCGGCCGGTGCACCTTCTCCAGCGCCTCGGGCAGCGGGGCCAGTCCGCGGGCGCCCCGCAGCCTGTCCGGCAGCGGTTCGCCGACGCCCGTCCAGCCGGTCGCCGCGAGGGAGTTGAGCACCGTTTCCACGGACTGGGCGATCTGCCAGGAGGCGATCTGCTTGCACGCCGGGTACAGCGGCAGCAGCCGGTTGGCGAACGTCTCCACGGCGTCCGTGCCGTCCTCCGCGTCCAGCAACTGGTAGTCGGGGTGGGCGAGTTGGCGCACCCGGTTGAAGACCGTGACCTTGCCCGCGAACATCCCGCGCCGACCGGGGATCAGCTTCTGGTGGTGGTAGTGCGCGGCCTTGTTGAAGAACACCAGTTGCAGTGAGCCGCTGCCGTCGGTGACCACGACTTCCAGGCGGAGCCCCTTGCCGTGGTTGTAGGTCTTCTTCTCGGCCTTGGCCACCCGGGCCACCACGGTGACGTGCTCGTCCAGCGGGAGGTCGGCGAGCCGGGTCAGCTCGCCGCGCTCGGCGTACCTGCGGGGGTAGTGGTGCAGCAGGTCGCCGGCGGTGTGCAGGTCCAGGTGGTCGGCCAGCACCTTTGCGGTGCGGTCGCCGACCACTTTGCGGAGGGGTTCGTCCAGGGCAGCCATCGTGTCCATCTTGGCGCACGGCACCGACAATCCGGCATCAGGCGGCCGCTCGCCATCGCGGTCCGCGGCGCGGTCGTGCCCATCCGTCACTCGACGCCGATGAGCAGCAGGCGGCTGCCCTGGCCGCCCTCGTAGAGGACGGTGTCCACTGCCAGGTGGGATTCGCGGACGTGGGACTGCAGGCGGTCGGCCAGGTCGGGCGGGGCATCCTCGCCGAGGACCAGGGTGACCATTTCGCCGCCCGCCGCGAGCATGCGGTCGAGCAGGGTGACGGCGGTGTGCGCCACGTCGCGGCCGATGACGGCCACGTCGCCGTCGATCAGGCCGAGGGTGTCTCCGGCCTGGCAGACGCCCGCCATGGTCCACGACTCGTGCTCGGCGACGGCCAGTTCGGCGTACCGGGTGGCCCCGGCGGCGGCCGTCATCGCCACCACGTCCTCGTCGAACCGGCGGGACGGCTGGTGTACCGCGAGCGCCGCGATGCCCTGGACCACGGACCTGGTCGGGATCAGCGCGACCCGCACCCCGTCGGCGCGGAGCCGTTCCGCGGCCGCCGCGACGGTGGGCCGCAGCTCGTCCTCGTTGGGCAGCAGCACCGCCTCCCTGGCCCCCGCCCGGCGGATGACCTGCGCGATCTCGCCGCTGGCCAGCGGTTCGCCGGGGCGAGTGGGGACCACCACGGCCCCGGCCTCGGCGCACAGCTCGGCCAGTCCGTCGCCCTCGACCACGGCCACGATCGCCCGGCCGGCCGCGGTCGCCGGGCGGGTTGCCGCCGTCTGGGCCGCCGCGCCGAAGTGGGTGATGCGGATCCGGTAAGGCCGTCCGGCCTCGACGCCTGCCTCGACGGCGGCGCCCGCGTCATCGACATGGACGTGCACGTTCCACAGGCCGTCGCCGCCGACCACGACCAGGCAGTCGCCCAGCGCGTCGAGTTGTCTCCTGAGCCGGTCGACCGCCTCCTGCGGGGCCTCCAGCAGGTAGATCACCTCGTAGCCGGGGCCGCCGGGCACCGCGTGCGGATCCCCCACCGCGTCCTGGCCGTGTCCCGCGCAGCCGTACGGAACCAGCGGCGGGTGCAGGGCGGGTGAGGCGGGCAGCCGGTCGGTGGCGTCGCCGCGCAGCGCCTCGGCGAGCGCGCCCAGCACCGCGACCAGGCCGAGCCCGCCCGCGTCCACGACCCCGGCGCGGCCCAGGACGTCGAGCTGGCCGGTGGTACGGGCCAGCGCGGCGTGGGCGCCCTGGTAGGCGGCGGCGGCGACGGCCACCAGGTCGTCCGGGGCGTCGGCCTCACCGTTGTCCCGGGAAGCAGCGACGGGGGGCGTCCCCTGACAGGCCGCGGAGGCGGCGTCGGCCGCGGCGGTGGCGACGGTGAGCATGGTGCCCTCGACGGGATGGGCGACCGCCTGGTACGCCGATCCGGCCGCGGCCCGTAGCGCCTTGCGCAGCCCGGCCGCGTCCGGCTGCTCGGCCAGCACCTCGCTCATCGCGCGCAGCAGTTGCGCCAGGATGGTGCCGGAGTTGCCGCAGGCCCCGATGAGCGCGCCGTGCGCCATGGTGCGTACCGCCTCGGCGACGCCGGGGGTGCTGCCCGATGCGGCGTAGCCGTCGAAGACGGCGTCCACGGACTGGGCGGCGGACTCGACGGTCAGATAGAGGTTGGTGCCGGTGTCACCGTCGGCGACCGGGTACACGTTGATCGCGTCGATCTCCTCGCGCGCCCGGCCGAGCGCCCGCAGGGCCAGCCTGCACCAGGTGCGCACCGCGGCGGCGTCGAGCGTGTGCGGCACCGGTTTCCTCCTGTGGGGCGGCCGACGTGTGGCACCCGACAGTAGTGGCGCCGGGGGCCGCGGCGGTCCCTAGGGTGCTCCGGTCGGCGGACGGCCCGCGGCGGGGGGCCGTCGGGACCATGGTAGTTTTTCTGTACGGAGTGGGCGTTGTATGCTTCTCCGGTTGCCCGGCACCAGTCGGGCCTTCCTCTCGGCCCGCCGAGAACTCACCGTACGTGCATCTGAAGTCTTTGGAGTGACCCGTGGCTGCCAACTGCGACGTCTGCGGCAAGGGGCCGGGCTTCGGCAACAACATCTCGCACTCGCACCGCCGTACGCGCCGTCGTTGGAACCCCAACATCCAGACGGTGCGTGCTGTGGTCGGTCGGACGCCGAAGCGCCTCAACGTCTGCACCTCGTGCATCAAGGCCGGCAAGGTCGCGCGCTGACGTCCACCGCGTCGTCGTAGCGCAGCCCTGCGGCTCATCGAAAACCGGTCCACCTGTCGGTGGGCCGGTTTTTTGCCGTCTCCGGAGCGGCCCGCGGGCCGCTCAGCGCCACTGCCAGGCGTGGTCGACCGGGCCGATTCCGGCGCCCAGGGGATATCCGGCGGCGATGGCACCGGTCACATAGCTCTTGGCGGCGCCCACCGCCTCGGGGACGCTCAGCCCGTTGGCCAGGTGGACGGCGATGGCACTGGCCAGGGTGCAGCCGGTGCCGTGGGTGTGCCGGTTGTCGTGCCGGGTGGCGCGGAACCAGTGCTCGTCGGTGCCGTTGGTGAGCAGGTCCACCGGCGCGCCCGGCAGATGGCCGCCCTTGACCAGCACCCAGCGCGGTCCGAAGGCGAGCATGGCGCGGGCGGCGTCCGGCATCGCCGACTCGTCGGTCACCTTGACGCCGGTGAGCTGCTCGACCTCGTCCAGGTTGGGGGTGGCGACGGTCGCGGTGGGCAGCAGCCTGGCGCGTACCGGGTCGAGTGCCTCGGTGGCCAGCAGGGTGTCGCCGTGCTTGGAGATGCCGACCGGGTCGACCACCACCGGCACGTCGATCCCGTCGAGCAGTTCCGCGACGGTGCGCACAAGCTCCGCGGAGGCGAGCATGCCGGTCTTGACGGCCTGGACCCCGATGTCGTCCATGACGCTGCGGAACTGGGCTTGTACGGCCTCGGCGGGCAGCTCCCAGGCGCCCTGCACGCCGAGCGAGTTCTGCGCGGTCACCGCGGTGATCACGCTCATGCCGTGCGCGCCGAGCGCCTGCGCCGTCTTCAGATCGGCCTGGATGCCGGCGCCGCCTGCGGAGTCGGAGCCGGCGATGGCCAGGACGCGTGGGGGAGTCTCCATATGCCCGAACCTAACGGGTCCACTCTCAACTGACCGTAAACGGCCGGCGAACGGTTTGCTTTCCGGGGGTGAGCCCCCGTACCTCTTCGACCGGGGCAGGCCCCGGATCTCCGCTACCCCCCGAAGTGGTCCCAGCCGCCCGCGCGGTCCCATGGCGCGCCGTCGACCGTCACCTGGGGGCCCGCCTTACCGGCGGCCAGTACCTCGCCGATCACCCGCCAGCGGGCGGGCAGCTTGGTGTCCGGCGGGAACGTCGCCACGATCGCGTGGTCCTCTCCCCCGGTGAGCACCCACTGCATCGGGTCGACGCCGACCGCCTGGCCGATGTCCTTCATCTGAGCGGGCACGTCGATGTCGCCGGACTTCAGGTCGATGTGCACCCCGCTGGCCGCCGCGATGTGCCCGAGATCGGCCACCAGGCCGTCGCTGACGTCGGTCATCGCGGTGGCGCCCAGATCGGCGGCGGCGGGTCCCGCGTGGTACGGCGGCTCGGGCCGCCGGTGCGCCTCTACGAACGCGCGAGGGCTGCGGAACCCGCGGGAGAGCACCGCGAATCCGGCCGCCGACCAGCCCAGCCACCCGGTCACCGCCACCGCGTCGCCGGGTCGGGCGCCGGAGCGTGTCACCGGTCGGCGGTTGCGCAGGTCACCGAGCGCCGTGATCGCCACGGTGATGGTGTCTCCGCCGACCACGTCGCCGCCGACCACGGCCGCGCCCGCGACGTCGCACTCGTCGCGCAGCCCGTCCATCAGCTCGGTGGGCCAGGTGGCGGGCAGTTCGGCGGGAACGACCAGGCCGAGCAGCAGCGCGGTGGGCACCGCGCCCATGGCGGCGATGTCGGCGAGGTTCTGGGCCGCCGCCTTGCGGCCGACGTCATAGGCTGTGGACCAGTCCCGCCGGAAGTGCCGCCCTTCGAGCAGCACGTCCGTGCTGGCCACCACGCGCCGGTCGGGCGCTGCCACCACGGCCGCGTCGTCGCCCGGCCCCAGCTGTACGGCCGGGGTGGCGGTGAGCCGGGAGGTCAACTCCCTGATGAGCCCGAACTCCCCCAGCTCACCCACGGTCCCCTTCATCTCACTCGCTCCTTCAGCAACGCCTTGCGCAACGCAGTCCCCTTCACCCGCGGGCGGTCGGCCGTCGGCCGCCAGCTCGTCAACCCAGCCCCGGGAACGTCTCCCATGGCCTTGAAGGCATGGGAGGTTCCCCCTCCGCCGCGCCGACCGCACCGCGCGGGTCTCCCCGCCGCACGCGACGACGCGGTACGGTTGCCGTCCCCTTCCCACATGATCCTCGTAGCCGCCCTGGAGGTTCCGTGGTACAGGCCTACATCCTGATCCAGACCGAGGTCGGCAAGGCCTCGGCGGTAGCGGAGGTGATCTCCAGCATCCCCGGAGTCATCATGGCCGAGGACGTCACCGGCCCCTATGACGTGATCGTGCGCGCACAGGCGGACACAGTCGATGAACTCGGCCGCATGGTGGTCGCCAAGGTCCAGCAAGTGGACGGCATCACCCGCACGCTGACCTGCCCGGTCGTCCATCTGTAGCCCCGCCTATGCTCGGTCGGTGAGTTCTTCCGTCCACCGGCCGCGCGATTTGTCCAAGTTGTCCCGACTAGCTCGCCTTTGTGGTTCGCTGCCCGTCGCCGCCGTTCTGCTGGCGGCGGCGGGCTGTTCGTCCAGCGCCACGGACACCGTCGCCGTGCCGACCCCGTCGGCCGCCGTGGCGGCGGTGTGCCGGGCGCTGCACAACGCGCTCCCGGAGAAGGTCAACGGGCTGGCCCGGCGCCCGACCCACCCGGCGTCGGACCTCACCGCCGCGTGGGGCGACCCCGCCATCGTGCTGCGCTGCGGAGTGCCCACGCCCGATGTCCTGAATCCCGGCAGCGCACATTACAACCCGACCGCGGACGCGGCGTCGATCAACGGCGTGGACTGGCTGCCGGAAAAGCAGTCGGACGGCAGTGTGCGCTGCACCACCACGCTGCGCAAGGCGTTCGTGGAAGTGACGATCCCGTCGAAGTACACCGGCCCGTACGGCGACATCAGCGCGCTCACCGATCTCGCCGACGCGGTCAAGAAGTCGGATCCGGCGGGGCTTTGAGCGGTGCCCCGCCGGTTCGGCGTGCTCAGCGCAGCCCGGTGGAGCGGCGCAGCGCCGCCTGCAACAGCCGGTCGATCAGCTCCGGATAGCTGACTCCGCTCTCCTGCCACATCCGCGGGTACATAGAGATCGGTGTGAAGCCCGGCATGGTGTTGATCTCGTTGATCACGAACTCGCCCTCGTCGGTGAGGAAGAAGTCCGCGCGTACCAGGCCCTCGCAGGACGCCGCCTCGAACGCGGCGATCGCCAGCCGCTGCACCTCGGCCGTCTCCTCGGCGGTGAGCGGCGCGGGCACCACGCCCTCGGCGGAGTCGATGTACTTGGCCTCGAAGTCGTAGAAGTCATGCGCGGTGACCGGCGGGATCCAGGCCGGGACGCTGGCCCGCGGGCCGTCCTCGAACTCCAGCACCCCGCACTCGATCTCGCGCCCGGACAGCAGCGCCTCGACGATCACCTTGGGGTCGTGGCGACGGGCTTCCGCCATCGCCTCCTCAAGACCGGAGATGTCGTCGACCTTGCTGATGCCCATGGACGAGCCCGCCCGCGCGGGCTTCACGAACACCGGCCAGCCGTGCTCGGCCGCGAACTCCACGACCCTCTCGCGGGCCGCGGCGGGGTCGTGCTCCCACTCGCGGGGGCGGATCACCTCGTACGGGCCGACCGGCAGCCCGAAGGAGGTGAAGACCCGCTTCATGTACTCCTTGTCCATGCCCACCGCGGAGGCCAGCACGCCTGCGCCGACGTACGGCACCCCGGACAACTCCAGCAGGCCCTGGAGCGTGCCGTCCTCACCGTAGGGGCCGTGCAGCACCGGGAAGACCACGTCGACCTCGCCAAGCGCCTTGGGGACCGCGCCCGGTTCGGTGTAGACCACCTCGCGGCTGGCCGGGTCCACCGGCAGCACGACCGAGCCGTCCGGTGACTCGGCGAGCTGGTCGACGCTCGGCAGGGCACGGTTGGCGATGGCCATCCGCTCCGGGTCGTCGGCGGTCAGCGCCCAACGCCCGTCGGTCGTGATGCCGATGGGCAGCACGTCGTACTTGGCGCGGTCGATGGCACGCAGTACAGCGCCCGCGGTGAGGACGGAGATGGCGTGCTCGGAGCTACGGCCGCCGAACACGACGGCGACCCGCGGCTTGCGCGGCGGCCGCTCGCTGCTGTGGAGAGAAGGCATGTTGCTCATGTCGCTCTGACCCTACCGTTCGGTTCCGGACACACTAGCGACGCTCGGCCTTCGCGGAGCGCGACATCAGCTCCTTGAGCGCCACGAGCGGCGGTTTGCCCTCGTGCACGATCTCCACCACGGTCTCGGTGATCGGCACCTCGACACCGTGCCTGCGGGCCAGATCCAGCACCGATTCACAGGATTTGACGCCCTCGGCGGTCTGCTTGGTGACCGCGACCGTCTCCTCCAGGGTCATCCCGCGGCCCAGGTTGCGCCCGAAGGTGTTGTTGCGGGACAGCGGCGAGGAGCACGTCGCCACCAGGTCGCCCAGCCCGGCGAGGCCCGCGAAGGTGTGCGCGTCGGCGCCCATCGCCAGCCCGAGCCGGGTGGTTTCGGCCAGGCCGCGGGTGATCAGCGACGCCTTGGCGTTGTCGCCGAGCCCCATGCCGTCGGCGATGCCGACCGCGAGCGCGATGACGTTCTTCACGGCGCCGCCGAGTTCGCAGCCGACCACGTCGGTGTTGGTGTACGGCCGGAAGTACGCGGTGTGGCAGGCCGCCTGCAACCTCTGGGCGACCGCCTCGTCCCGGCACGCGACCACCGCGGCGGCCGGTTGCCGGGCGGCGATCTCCTTGGCCAGGTTGGGGCCGGACAGCACCGCCACGCGCTCCGGACCGGCCTTGGCGACCTCCTCGATCACCTCGCTCATCCGCTTGGCGGTGCCGAGTTCGATGCCCTTCATCAGGCTGACCAGCACCGTGTCCGAGGGCAGCAGCGGCGCCCACTCGGTGAGGTTGGCGCGCAGCGTCTGGGACGGGATGGCCAGGATCACGAACCGCGCGTCACGCGCGGCCTCGGCTGGATCGGTGGTGGCCCGTACGCCGGGCGGCAGTTCGACGCCCGGCAGGTAGTCCGGGTTGGAACGGGTGGTGTTGATGGCGTCGACCGGGGCGGCACGGCGGCCCCACAGGGTCACCTCGCATCCGGCGTCAGCCAGGATCATCGCGAAGGCCGTGCCCCAGGATCCGGTGCCGTACACCGCGCAGCGCGTCGTCACTTACGCTCCACTCTCTTCGTTCTCGGTCGCCGCCGCCGCACGCCGGGCCGCCTGCTGGGCGCGGACCGCCTTGCGGTGGTCGTAACGCTCCGTGGGCGCGGGCTCCCCGCGGACTTCGGCGAGCAGCTCGGTGATCGCATCCATGATCACGTCCGTTGCGGCGCGCAGGTTCTCCGCGGTGGGCTCCCGGTCGTAGAACGCGGACAGGTCGACCGGCGGCCCGGCCAGCACCCTGAACGTCTTGCGCGGAAAGAGCTTCAGCTTGCCGTACGGCGGCAGCGCCTCGTTGGCGCCCCACTGCGCGACCGGGATGACCGGCGCCTTGGTGAGCAGCGCGACCCGGGCCGCGCCGGTCTTGCCCGCCATCGGCCACTGGTCGGGGTCGCGGGTGAGGGTGCCCTCGGGGTAGAACGCCACGCACTCGCCGGAGTTGATGGCCTCCACGGCGGCCCGGAAGGCGTTGGCGGCGTCGGTCGACTCGCGGTAGACCGGGATCTGGCCGATGCGGCGCAGCATCCCGCCCACGACCGGGGCCTTGAACAGCGCGTACTTGGCGAGGAAGCGCGGGACACGGCCGGTGTTGTACTGGAAATGCGCGTACGACAACGGGTCCAGGTACGAGTTGTGGTTGACCACGGTGATGAATCCGCCGTCCGCTGGAATGTTCTCCATTCCGCGCCAGTCCCGCTTGAAGAACACGATGAGCCATGGTTTCGCGATGACGGCGGCCAAGCGGTACCAGAAGCCGATTCTGCGGCGGGACACCAGGACATCCTCCTCGATTGGCGCTGCCCGCGGTTTCATCTGCGCTTTCGGACAGCCGCACAAGTTTCGCCCCAGGCCCGCGCTCTGTCGAGAAGCACCCGCCGTGAACGGTTCGCGGCCGACGGCCACGGGGACGGTACCGACACCGTAACGCGGGTCGCCCGGGGCGTCGCGACCGCCCACGGGGAGAATGACCGGATGCGCAGCCAAAGGGTGTGGGATCTCGTCATACCGCTCAAACCGCTGGTCCTGGCCAAGAGCCGGCTGGGGGATCTGCGCCCTGGTCTGGCCCTCGCGTTCGCCCAGGACACGGTGGCCGCGGCACTGGCCTGCGCGGCGGTACGGGGGGTGCACGTGGTCACCGACGACGCGCTGGCCGCGGCCGAGCTGTCGGCGCTGGGCGCGCGGATCGTGCCGGACGCGCCCGCGGCGGGCCTCAACGCGGCGCTGGCGCACGGTGCGCGGGTGGTGCGGGCCGAGCGGGCGCTCGGCGCCGTGGCGGCCCTGAACGCGGATCTTCCGGCGCTGCGGCCCGCGGAGCTCGCGGCGGTGCTGGAGGCGGCGTCCGCCGAGGCCGGACGGGCGTTCCTCGCCGACGCGGCGGGCGTCGGCACCACACTGCTCGCCACCGCGCCCGGCACCGAACTGCGCCCCGCCTTCGGCGGCCCCTCCCGCGCCCGCCACCGAGCGTCCGGCGCCAGGGAGATCACACTGAGCGGAGTCGACTCGGTACGGCGGGACGTGGACACCGCCTCCGACCTGCGCGCCGCCCTCGCGTTGGGCGTGGGCCCCCATACGGCCAGGGCCACCGCGGCTCTCCAGTTGTAGTCCCTTGCGGGGCGTTCGCCGGCGACCCGACAACGCGGATCACCACCATCGTGCCGGAGCCTGCCTCAAGTCCCTGTCCGCCGCCGGGGCGGGCAACTCCCACGCCGCGGCCCGGCGGTGTCGAAAACCGCGTTCCAGGCCCGGGAACCCGGCGCACCCGGAAGGGAACAGCGTGGTCGGCAGCCGACTAGGCTGCGAGGCATGCAAGCGACGTCGTACACCTTCGATCCGGAGACCCGCAGCGGCAGCGTGCTGCTCGACGACGGCACGCCGGTGCCGTTCGACGCGGCGGCGTTCGACGCGGGCGGGCTGCGGTTGCTGCGCGTCGGCCAGCGGGTGCGCATCCGGATCGAGGGCGAGGGCGACGCCCGCCGAGTGGTCTTCGTGACGTTGCAGACCTTCGAGGACCCGGGGGCCTGATCCGTCAACTTCCGCCGTCGACGCGGCGCGGGCCGGGCTCCCGTGTGGGGGCCCGGCCCGTCGCGGCCTGAGGGACTGCTCCGCCTGGCGGTCTACCGCCGGGCGGTCCGCTTGGCGGTGGTCTTGCGGGTGGTGGTCTTCTTCGCCGGAGCCTTCTTGGCGGTGGCCTTCTTGGCGGCGGCCTTCTTCGCCGTCGTCTTCTTGGCGGTGACCTTCTTCGCGGTGGTCTTCTTCGCCGGAGCCTTCTTGGCGGTGGTCTTCTTCGCGGCGGCCTTCTTGGCGGTCGTCTTCTTCGCGGCGGCCTTCTTCGCGGCGGCCTTCTTCGCCACCGCCTTCTTGGCCGTAACCCCGCCGGTAAGGCTGCCCTTGGGCGCCTTCTTCACCGCGACCTCGCCGCCCCTCGGCAGCTTCTTGGTGCCGGCGACCAGGTCCTTGAAGCCCTGGCCCGCACGGAAGCGCGGCACGGAGGTCTTCTTGACCCGGACGCGCTCGCCGGTCTGCGGGTTACGGGCGTAACGCGCGGGCCGGTCAACCTTCTCGAACGAACCGAAACCTGTGACCGAGACCCGGTCGCCAGCGACAACCGCGCGGACGATCGCGTCGAGAACGGCGTCGACCGCTTCCGCGGCGTTCTGCCGCCCGCCGACCTTGTCGGCAATCGCTTCTACGAGCTGCGCCTTGTTCACGTCTTCCCCTTCGGAAACTTTGCTGGAACGAAAACCGTGTCCAAGCAGATCAAGCTTTTTCGCACGTTAGGCAGATATATACCGCAAATCAAATACGAAACGGGCGAATCACCCTTGTGCCGCAACGAACTCGGTGCTCACTGAGTTCCGGGATCGGTGAACCGCCCCTCGTCTAAGTCCCGCATGAAGCGCTCCAACCGCTGCTCTGCGCCAACCACGTCGTGCTTGGCGGCGGCGGTGATGACTAGCAACTTGCGGGTCATCGCCACCCGTACGTCGTCGGGGACTTGCAGTGCTCGCACCCTGGCGTGCGCCACCTTGAGGCGTGCCGCAACGACCCCGTAGAGCTTGAGTTGGTCATCGCGGTCCATGTGGCAATTGTGCCATCTGCTACGAGTTGTCACCTCCGCAGGGGTCAACTCGCCGTACAGCGAACGCCTCCAGCGTGCCTCACACGCCGAACGCGCCCCCAGCCTCGGGGGCTGGGGGCGCGTTGCGGATGGTACGTGGTGGACACGGGAAACGGGAGGTCAGACCTCCACTGTGCGCGGCTTGTGGACGGGTCGACGCGCCTCGTAGTCGGCGATGTCGGCCTCATGGCGCAGCGTCAGACTGATGTCGTCCAAACCTTCGAGCAGCCGCCAGCGCGCGTTGTCGTCCAACTCGAAGGACTGCGTTAGGCCTTCCGCGCGTACCTCGCGGGCCACGAGGTCGACGGTGATCTCGGCGGCCGGGTCGGATTCCGTCAGCTTCCACAGCCGTTCGATGACGTCCTGCGGAACAACGACCGTCAGCAGGCCGTTCTTCAGCGAGTTGCCGCGGAAGATGTCGGCGAAGCGGGAGGACAGCACGGTCTTGAAACCGTAGTTCTGCAACGCCCACACCGCGTGCTCACGCGACGAGCCGGTGCCGAAGTCGGGTCCGGCGACCAGCACGGTGGCACCCCGCCGTTCGGGCTGGTTGAGCACGAACTGCGGGTCCTTGCGCCATGCCTCGAACAGCCCGTCCTCGAAACCGTTGCGGGTGACCTTCTTCAGCCAGTGCGCGGGGATGATCTGGTCGGTGTCCACGTTGCTGCGGCGCAGCGGGACCGCACGGCCGGTGTGCGTGGTGAAAGCTTCCATGACCGCTCAGGCCTCCACGGGAGTACGGACGTCGGACAGGTCGGCGGGCGAGGCGAGGTGCCCCAGCACCGCGGTGGCGGCGGCGACCTGGGGTGAGACCAGATGGGTGCGGCCGCCCTTGCCCTGCCGTCCTTCGAAGTTGCGGTTCGAGGTGGACGCCGACCGCTCGCCCGGGGCGAGTTGATCGGGATTCATACCCAGGCACATCGAGCAACCCGCGTGCCGCCATTCGGCCCCAGCGGCGGTGAACACCTTGTCCAGCCCCTCCTCGACGGCCTGCAGGGCGACCCGCACCGAGCCGGGCACCACCAGCATCCGCAGCCCGTCGGCGACCTTGCGGCCCTCCAGCACGGACGCGGCCGACCGCAGGTCCTCGATACGGCCGTTGGTGCACGAGCCGACGAACACGGTGTCCACCGCGATCTCACGCAGCGGCTGGTCGGGCGCCAGGCCCATGTACTCCAGCGCCTTCTCGGCGGCCAGCCGCTCGCTCGGGTCGGTGAACGACGCCGGGTCCGGTACGGCGGCCGACAGCGGCGCGCCCTGGCCCGGGTTGGTGCCCCAGGTGACGAACGGAGCCAGTTGGGCCGCGTCGATGTGCACCTCGCGGTCGAACACCGCGTCGTCGTCGGTGCGCAGCGTCTTCCAGTACTCGACCGCCGCGTCCCAGTCCGCGCCCTCGGGCGCGTGCGGACGGCCCTTGAGGTAGGCGAACGTGGTCTCGTCGGGGGCGATCATGCCGGCCCTGGCGCCCGCCTCGATCGACATGTTGCACACGGTCATCCGTGCTTCCATCGACAGCTTCTCGATGGCGGAGCCGCGGTACTCGATCACATAGCCCTGGCCGCCGCCGGTGCCGATCTTCGCGATGATCGCCAGGATCAGGTCCTTGGCGGTGACGCCGTCGGGAAGTTCACCGTCGACGGTGATCGCCATGGTCTTGAACCTGGGCATCGGCAGCGTCTGGGTGGCCAGTACGTGCTCGACCTGGCTGGTGCCGATGCCGAACGCCAGCGCGCCGAACGCGCCGTGAGTGGAGGTGTGGCTGTCGCCGCAGACCACGGTGGTGCCCGGCTGGGTCAGTCCCAGTTGCGGTCCCACCACGTGGACAACGCCCTGCTCCACATCACCGAGCGGATGCAGCCGAACACCGAACTCTGCACAGTTCTTACGCAGCGTCTCCAACTGGGTACGGGAGACCGGGTCGGCGATCGGCTTGTCGATGTCGAGGGTGGGGGTGTTGTGGTCCTCGGTCGCGATGGTGAGGTCCGTGCGACGCACGGTACGGCCGCTCAGCCGCAGTCCGTCGAAGGCCTGCGGGCTGGTCACCTCGTGCAGCAGGTGCAGATCGATGAAGAGGAGGTCGGGCTCGCCCTCGGCGCGCCGAACGACGTGGTCGTCCCAGACCTTCTCCGCGAGTGTCCGTCCCATCGCTTTCCCTTCGGCCGGTGTCCCCACCGCGCCTGCTCGTCCTGGCGGGGTTGCCATCCAGCGTGACGGCTTCTCCGGAAAATTGAACTTGCGTTTCACAGTGTGAGACGTAAGTATCGTTGCATGGACAACTCTAGCGGCGTCGGCGTTCTCGACAAGGCAGCTCTGGTGCTCAGCGCACTGGAGTCGGGACCGGCCACCCTGGCCGGGCTCGTCGCCTCCACCGGCCTCGCCCGCCCCACCGCACACCGGCTCGCGGTCGCGCTGGAGCACCACCGGATGGTGGCGCGCGACATGCAGGGCCGTTTCATCCTCGGCCCCCGGCTGTCGGAGCTGTCCGCCGCCGCGGGCGAGGACCGGCTGCTGGCCACCGCCGGTCCGGTGCTCACCCACCTACGGGACGTGACCGGCGAGAGCGCGCAGCTCTACCGGCGCCAGGGCGACATGCGGATCTGCGTGGCCGCGGCCGAGCGGCTGTCCGGACTGCGGGACACCGTGCCGGTGGGCTCCACGCTGCCGATGAAGGCCGGATCGGCCGCCCAGGTGCTGCTGGCCTGGGAGGAGCCGGAGCGGCTGCACCGCGGGCTGCAGGGCGCCCGGTTCACCGCCACGGCGCTGTCCGGCGTACGCCGCCGCGGCTGGGCCCAGTCGATCGGTGAGCGCGAGCCGGGCGTGGCGTCCGTCTCCGCGCCCGTACGCGGTCCGTCCAACCGCGTGGTGGCGGCGGTCTCGGTCTCCGGCCCCATCGAGCGTCTGACGCGGCATCCCGGCCGCATGCACGCCCAGGCGGTCATAGACGCCGCCGCGCGCCTGTCCGAGGCACTCCGCCGCAACGGCTGAGGCTCGCCCTCGCGGCGCGTTCGCGGGTTGCGGTTCGTTCGGAACCCGCCGGACTCGCGATTGGCCCCAGTCGCGACGGAAAGGTCTTCGGGGGCTGGCCCCAAGCCTCCAGCGCGATCCCCCGCGGGGTTGGGGCTTGTCCCCAACCGCACCCCCGAACCCCCGCGGCCACGGAGGAAGTTGTGCACATCCCCGTGCGCGGCGCGTGCCGCCAAAAGCAAAAGGCCTCCTGCGTGAGCAGGAGGCCTTACCGTACCCCCGACCGGATTCGAACCGGCGCTACCGCCTTGAGAGGGCGGCGTGCTAGGCCGCTACACAACGGGGGCCCTAGCGATCCTTCAGGATCCGTACCCCCGACCGGATTCGAACCGGCGCTACTGCCTTGAGAGGGCAGCGTGCTAGGCCGCTACACAACGGGGGCTTGATCGAATTTCATCGATCAGCTGGGGTACCAGGACTCGAACCTAGACTAACTGAACCAGAATCAGTCGTGCTGCCAATTACACCATACCCCACCGAACTCAACCCCCCGGGGAGGCCTTGTTTGGCGCTTGCGCTTCCCGGTCCGGCCTTTTTTCGGCCCGCCCGGGCGGCGCAGAAAGAACATTACCGGATGCCTGCCCCAGCACCAAAATCGAATACCCCGACCTGCGGCCCGACACGCTGCGTGACCGTCCCCGTACTTTCGGACGCGGCCGGTGGAAGGCCCCCGGGATGCCCGTGGACAGCCGAAAGGGGGCGGCGGCCACCATGGGCCGCCGCCCCCTTCACGGGCGTACGGGTGTCAGCCGCCGAGCTTGGCCAGCGCGGCGTCGACACGGGCCAACGTCCGCTCCCGGCCCAGCACTTCGAGCGACTCGAAGAGCGGCAGCCCGACCGTGCGGCCGGTGATCGCGACCCGGACCGGTGCCTGCGCCTTGCCCAGCTTGAGGCCGTGCTCCTCACCGGCCGCCAGGACGGCCGACTTGAGCTCCTCGGCGTTCCAGTCGGCCAGCTCCGCCAGCTTGGCGCGGACGGTGCGCAGCAGCGCGTCCGAACCCTCCTTCATCGCCTTGTTCCAGGACGCCTCGTCCTCGACCGGCTCGTCGAGGAAGAGGAAGTCCACGTTGGCGGTGATGTCGGACAGCACCGTGAGGCGGGTCTGCGCGTGCGGCGCGATCGCCTCGAAGGCCGCCTGGTCGAACGCCTCCGGGCGCCAGGGCGCGTGCGGGGCCTTCAGCCACGGGCCGCACGCCTCGATGAACGCCTTCGGGTCCAGTCGGCGCAGGTGCTCCGCGTTGATGTGCTCGCACTTCTTCAGGTCGAACCGCGCCGGGTTGGCGTTGACGTCCTTGATGTCGAAGGCGGCGACCATCTCGTCCATGGTGAAGATGTCGCGGTCCTCGGCGAGCGACCAGCCCAGCAGGGACAGGTAGTTGAGCAGTCCCTCGGGGAGGAAGCCTCGCTCCCGGTAGAGGTTGAGCGAGGACTGCGGGTCCCGCTTGGACAGCTTCTTGTTGCCCTCGCCCATGACGTACGGCAGGTGCCCGAACTGCGGGGTGGTGCCGTTGCCCACGCCGATCTCGGCGAGCGCCGCGTACAGCGCGATCTGCCGCGGGGTGGAGGACAGCAGGTCCTCGCCGCGCAGCACGTGCGTGATCTCCATCAGCGCGTCGTCCACCGGGTTGACCAGGGTGTACAGCGGAGCGCCGTTGGCCCGCAGGATGCCGTAGTCCGACACGTTCTCCGGGGTGAAGGTCAGCTCGCCACGCACCAGGTCGGTGAAGGTGATCGGCCGGTCGGGCATCCGGAACCGCACGATCGGGGTGCGGCCCTCGGCCTCGTACGCCGCGATCTGCTCCGCGGACAGCTCCCGGCACTTGCCGTCGTAGCCGGACGGCTTGCCCGCGGCGCGGGCCGCCTCGCGGCGGGCGTCCAGTTCCTCGGTGGTGCAGTAGCAGCGGTAGGCGTGCCCGGCCTCCTGGAGCCGGCGCGCCACGTCCGCGTAGATGTCCATCCGCTGGGACTGCCGGTACGGCACGTGCGGGCCGCCGACTTCGGGGCCCTCGTCCCAGTCGAATCCGAGCCAGCGCATCGCGTCGAGCAGCTGGTTGTACGACTCCTCGGAGTCGCGGGCCGCGTCGGTGTCCTCGATGCGGAATACCAGGGTGCCCTTGTGGTGCCGGGCGAAGGCCCAGTTGAACAGGGCGGTGCGGACCAGGCCCACATGGGGGTTGCCGGTCGGCGAGGGACAGAACCGTACGCGTACTGGTGCGCTAACCACGCTTGATCACCTTGTTGGTGAGAGTGCCGATGCCTTCGATGGAGACGGCGACCTCGTCGCCGATGTTGAGCGGGCCGACCCCCGCCGGTGTGCCGGTGAGGATGACGTCACCGGGGAGCAGGGTCATCGCCTCGCTGATGTTGACGATGAGGTCGGCGATCGGGTGCGTCATCTGGCTGGTGCGGCCCGCTTGCCGCAGTTCGCCGTTGACCGTGCAGGTGATCGCCAGATCGGCCGCGGTCTCCAGATCAATGCCGGTCTCCACCCACGGCCCGAGCGGGCAGGAGGCGTCGAACCCCTTGGCGCGGGCCCACTGGTTCTCGGCGCGCTGTACGTCGCGCGCGGTGAGGTCGTTGGCGCAGGTGTAGCCCAGGATGACGTCGGCCACCCGGTCCCGCGGCACCTCCCGGCACATCCGGCCGATGACCACGGCGAGTTCCGCCTCGTGGTGCAGTTCGGAGGAGAACGGGGGGTAGGGGACCGGGTCGCCGGTGCCGATGACCGAGGTCGACGGCTTGAAGAAGGCGAACGGCGCGGTCGGCACCTCGTTGCCCAGTTCCGCGGCGTGCTCGGCGTAGTTGCGCCCGAACGCGACGACCTTGCTGGGCAGTACCGGGGGTAGCAGCCGGACCTTGCTGAGCGGGACCTTGGTGCCGCTCAACTCGAACTCGGCGAACGGGATGCCCTTGATGATGTCGATGGCGAGGGTGTCCGGCTGGGCCGGGTCCCCTTCCACCGCGCCGAAGGCGACATTGCCGTCGATGGAGAATCTGGCGATGCGCACGGATGCCGCGCCCTTCACAGGTTGGAGACTGACGCTCCAGGCTATCGCGGGGTGGCGACGCGCCCCCGGCTCATTTCCGGCACCGGGCCGGGCGGCAGGGTCAGGCGCTGGGCAGCGTGTCCAGAACCGTGCGGCGCGGGTTCGCGGTCTGCTGCGGGAGGTCGCGGGCCTCCACGGCGGTCTCCTCGGCGGCCGGGGCCGGGACCAGTTCGTCGGCGTCCTTCAGATGGGCGAGCGTGGTGCGACGCGGGTTGGCTATCGGACGCATCAGCATCGTCGTCTTCACGTTTCGGTCCAGACCTTTTGCAGTTGGGGCGCCGACGGCGCCGTTTGTCGAAGTAACACCTTGTGTAAAGGCTCAGGCTATGTCCGCGCATTCCGGTGACTCCGTGACCCAGGCAACGATCATCGTGTGATTTTGCTCACTAACACCAGGGCAATTCGCCGCAAATCGACTCGCCAATTCGATACGGGGAAACCGGCATTGAGGACTGATCGCCTCTTATCTCCGCCGATGGGCGTTAGCGGGTCAGCACGGCCACGTACCGGGCTCGCGGGTAAAAGTCCGTTATCGCCGACATGGTCCTAGACCCGCGGTGATCTATTGCCTGCGGTGCGTAACCATCGTCACAGCTCGGGCACGCACCTTGTTGGACCTCCCCGCCTGTGCTGGAATTCCACGGACCGCCGCGACCAGTCGACGAGCACGCAGGGGGCGCGCAGCAGCGTCGAGCGGCGGTGCAACGGGCACTCGCCGGTCAACCGTTCCCCAGGAGGGCCGCGGGCCCCAAGAACCGACACCGTCCCCCGCGCGCGGGGGACGCCTGGTCCAGAGGTTGCGACGCTAGTGCAGGGACGTTTCAAGAGGGATGGCGGCGCCGCGGGAGACCCGGAGGCGCGCGACGGAGCCGGCCGCGGCCCGGAGCCGCGGATGGCTCCTTCCGCACCGCCAACCGATCCGGTCACCCCGGCCACCGGGCAACCAGGCCCCAAGGGCGGCGCATCCGCGAAGGGCGCGGCCCCCAAGGGCCCATCCGCCAACGGCGCGCCGGCCCCTGACGCCGGCCCCCGCGCCATGAGCGCCCCGGCCACGCCGGGCGGCGATGTGGAGCCCCCCGCCACCTCGGGCAGCCAGGGCAAACACGCCTCGCGCATGTCCATGCGCAACTGGAGCATCCGGACCCGTCTGGTCTCCCTGCTCGCGCTGCCGGTGGTCGCCGCCACCACGCTGGGCGTGCTGCGCATCCAGGACCAGCTGAAGAACGTGGACCAGCTGGACCACATGAAGCTGCTGACCGAGATGACCGGTCACGCCACCAAGCTCGCCGACGCCCTGCAGAACGAGCGCGACGCCTCGGCCGGTCCGATCACCAGCAAGCACCCCAACGACGACACCGTCGTCGCCGCCCAGCAGGCCACCAACCAGCAGATCCAGGGCTTCCAGGACGCCACCGCGGGCATCAACACCAACGACAGCTCGCTGGTCGGCGTCCGCAGCACCATCATCGACATCACCCGGCAGCTGCAGAGCCTCAAGCAGATCCGCGGTGACGCGTACAACAACCCGCAGTACATCTCGCAAACGGTCAGCGGCTACGACCAGTTGATCAACTCGCTGCTGTCGCTCTCCCAGGACATGGCGCAGGCGACCAGCAACTCCGACATGATCAAGAGCACTCGTGCGCTCGCCGCGTTCACCGCGGCCAAGGAGTACGAGTCGATCCAGCGAGCGGTCATCAGTGCCGCGCTCGCCAACCCGTCCGGCCCTTCGCTGTCCAACAGTGACCGGCTGTACGCGCAGACCGCCTCGGACAGTGAGAACTCGGAGATCAAACGGTTCTCCGAGATCTACGGCCCCGGTTCGGCCGAGCTGATGAAGGCGCTGGACGGCGGCAACGTCGTGATCACCCAGGCCGACCAATACCGCGACCGGGTGCTGCAGACCCAGAACGGCATCGCCCAGGAGTCCAAGTCGTACCTGGACTGGTACGACCAGGCCGACACCAAGATGCAGGAGATGTCCCGCATCGAGGCCGAGCTCCTCGACCAGATGTCGCAGAAGGCGCTGGAGCTGCGCTCCGCGGCCCAGCAGGACGCGCTGATCAACGGTGCGCTGATCCTGCTGGTCCTCGGTGTCTCGCTGGTCGGCGCGTTCGTGGTGGCCCGCTCCATGATCCGCTCGCTGCGGCGGCTCCAGGACGCGGCGCAGGACGCCGCCCAGCGGCGACTGCCCGAGCTGGTCAAGCAGTTGTCCGAGTCCGACCCGCAGGACGTGGACACCTCCGTCCAGGAAATCGGCATCAACACCCGCGACGAGATCGGCCGGGTGGCCCGCGCGTTCGACGACGTCCACCGCGAGGCGGTCCGTCTCGCCGCCGAGCAGGCGCTGCTTCGGGGCAACGTCAACGCGATGTTCACCAACCTCTCGCGGCGCAGCCAGGGCCTGATCCAGCGCCAGCTGTCGCTCATCTCCGAGCTGGAGAGCCGCGAGGCGGACCCGGACCAGCTGTCCAACCTCTTCAAGCTGGACCACCTCGCGACCCGTATGCGCCGCAACGGTGAGAACCTGCTGGTTCTCGCGGGTGAGGAGCCGGGCCGCCGGTGGACCCGCCCGGTGCCGCTGGTGGACGTGCTGCGTGCCGCGGCGTCCGAGGTGGAGCAGTACGAGCGCATCGAGCTGACCGCGGTCCCGCCCACCGAGGTCGCCGGCCGGGTCGTCAACGACCTCGTCCACCTGCTCGCCGAGCTGCTGGAGAACGCCACCTCGTTCTCCTCCCCGCAGACCAAGGTCCGGGTCACCGGCCACGCGCTGCCCGACGGCCGGGTGCTGGTGGAGATCCACGACACCGGCATCGGCCTGTCGCCCGAGGACCTGTCGGACATCAACGAGCGGCTGGCCAACCCGCCGACGGTGGACGTGTCCGTCTCCCGCCGCATGGGCCTGTTCGTGGTCGGTCGCCTCTCGCTGCGGCACGGCATCCGGATCCAGCTGCGGCCGTCGGACTCCGGCGGTACGACCGCGCTGGTCATGCTGCCGGTGGACCTCACGCAGGGCGGCGCCAAGCCCGCCCCCGGCACGGCCCAGGGCAAGCGCGGCGGCGTCATACCGCCCGTGCCGGGCGGCAAGAGCGCTGCCGGGGACATCGCGGCGGCGCGCGGCGCGTCCGCCGAAGGCGGGGTGCGCCGGGCCGGCCAGGTCGGCCGCGGTGCCCAGCCGGGGCAGCAGCCCAAGGGCCAGGTGCCTCCGGTCGGCCCGCGTCCCGCGCTCACCGGCAACCAGGACTCCGGGCAGGACCGCCCGCAGCAGCGCACCCCCTCGGGCCTGCCGACCCGGTCGGGGCCGAGCGCCCCGCAGCGGCCCGCGGCGCCCACCCCGGCGGCGTCCGGCGAGCGGCCCACACCGAGCTGGGCCGCCCAGCAGGGCCGGGACGGCGCGGACGTGCCGCGCGGCCACGACGACGTGGAGTCCACCGCCCAGTTCGAGCGCCCGGCGTTCCCGGACGCCGCTTCGGCCGCCAACCCCGTTGCCCGGCAGCCCGGTTACGGCGACGCCGCCACCGGCGAGTTCCCGGTGGCGCAGCCGCCCGGGTACCCCGACAACGCCACCACGGGCGAGTTCCGGCAGCCCCAGGCGCCTGGCTACGCGGACAACTCCGGCACCGGAGAGTTCCGTCAGCCGGGATACGGCAACTCCAGCACCGGAGAGTTCCGTCAGCCGGGTTACGACAACTCCAGCACCGGTGAGTTCCGGCAGCCCCAGCAGCAGCCGGCCACCGACTTCTTCGGCGGTCAGCCGGCCGGTTCCGGCTCGGACGTGTTCGGCCCGCGCGGCCGTCAGGCGCCGCAGCCGCAGCAGCGTCCGGCCGCCGAGCCCCCCGCGTATGAGGCGACCGGCGAGTTCCCGGCGGTGACCGACGCTCCGCGCGGGCCGCGGCAGCGGCGTACGGAGGCCCAACTGCCGCCCGCCGCCGAGCCGATGGCGCTGCCGCCCGCCGACTCCCCCGGCGACGGCCGCTCGCCGATCTTCGAGTCGCTGGAGTCGGACTGGTTCCGGCAGCAGGACGAGCACGACGTCCCGGCCGCGGGCGGCACCGCCGCGCCCCAGCGTCGGCAGCAGCCCCCGCTGACCGGCGGCCCGCAGCCGTCCCGGGTGCAGGGCGCGCCGTCCGCCGAGACGACCCAGGAGTGGCAGCCGTCGCCCAACGACGAGCGGTGGCGCCGCGCCGAGCAGGTACGGGAGCCCGCCGCCGGCGGGATCACCTCATCCGGCCTGCCGCGCCGGGTGCCGCGGGCGAACCTCGTCCCGGGCACCGCGGAGCAGACCCAGCACACCGGTCCGCAGGTCTCGCGGGCACCCGACGACGTACGCGGGCGGCTCACCAACCTGCGCCGCGGCATCCAGCAGGGCCGCAGCGCCGGGTCCGGCCAGACGGACGGGCGCGGCTTCGGTACCGGCACTTCTCACCAGCAGGAGCGTTAGTTGAGTCCGATGAGCCAGGCGGCACAGAATCTGAACTGGTTGATCACCAACTTCGTGGACAGCACGCCCGGTGTGTCCCATACGGTGGTGGTCTCCGCCGATGGTCTGCTGCTCGCGATGTCCGAGGGCTTCCCGCGCGACCGGGCCGACCAACTCGCCGCGGTGGCCTCCGGGTTGACCTCGCTGACCGCGGGCGCCTCGCGCATCTTCGAGGGCGGCAGCGTCAACCAGACGGTGGTGGAGATGGAGCGCGGCTTCATGTTCATCATGTCCATCTCCGACGGCTCCTCCCTCGCCGTGCTTGCGCACCCGGAGTGCGACATCGGCCTGGTGGGCTACGAGATGGCCCTGCTCGTGGACCGGGCGGGGACCGTGCTCACCCCCGATCTACGCGCCGAGCTGCAAGGCACCCTGCTCGGCTGATCCTCGCTCTTTGCAGTACCTCCCCCGCAATGACCCGGACCAGCTTGCTTCTGCTTCGCTCGGAGGACGACGTACATGACCCCGCCACCCGCCTCACCCGACCCGTACGGCGCTGCCCACCACCTGCCGTACGACGCCGAGGAGGGCGAACAACCGCTGGTCCGGCCTTATGCCATGACCGGTGGTCGTACCAGACCCAGATACCAGTTGGCGATCGAGGCGCTGGTGAGTACCTCGGCGGACCCTTCGCTGTACCAGGGTCTGCTTCCTGAGCACCAGCGCATCTGCCATCTGTGCCGTGAGATCAAGTCGGTGGCGGAGATCTCCGCGCTGCTGGCGATCCCGCTCGGTGTGGCGCGGATCCTGGTGGCGGACCTCGCCGAGGCGGGCATGGTGGCGATCCACCAGCCGAGCACCGGTGAGGCCGGCGGACAGCCCGATGTCACTTTGCTGGAGAGGGTGCTCAGTGGACTTCGCAAGCTCTAGACCGCAGGGCGCCGACTCGTACGCACAGGGTGCGGGCGGTCTGTCCCAGCACGGCGCGGCCTACGGGCAGCAGACGGCGCGGTCCACCACCTCCGCCAAGATCGTGGTGGCGGGTGGCTTCGGCGTCGGCAAGACCACCTTCGTCGGTGCCGTGTCGGAGATCAACCCGCTGCGTACCGAAGCGGTGATGACCGCGGCCTCGGCCGGGATCGACGATCTCAGCCAGGTCAGCGGCAAGACCACCACGACCGTGGCGATGGACTTCGGCCGCATCACGCTCGATGACGACCTGATCCTCTACCTGTTCGGCACCCCAGGACAAGACCGTTTCTGGTTTATGTGGGATGACCTGGTGCGCGGTGCGATCGGTGCGGTTGTCCTGGTCGACACCCGTCGGCTGGCCGACTGCTTTCCCGCGGTGGACTACTTCGAGAACTCCGGTCTGCCGTTCGTCATCGCGCTCAACGGCTTCGAAGGCCAGCAGCCGTACGCCCCGGACGAGGTCCGCGAGGCGCTGCAGATCGGTCCCGAGGCGCCGATCGTGACCACCGACGCCCGTCAGCGGGCGGACGCCAAGGGCACGTTGATCACGCTGGTGGAGCACGCGCTGCTGGCCAGACTCAAGTAGCCGTTGGATCTTGCCAGTTGTGATCGGCAAGGAGCGGGCCGGCTGTGTCTTATGACACGACCGGCCCGCTCCTTCATAACGTTTCGACAGAGAATCGCCGGGGGGCGGACACCCCCCGCATACGATCCGTTCCACAGCGCTCACTTAACGCTCGTCATTTGCCGCCGAATAGCGCTTATGCCCGTTTTATCAGTGCTGTCTTGGCGGTTGGCGAACTCTGTCCAGACGTTTGGAAAGGACCGCCGTGACGTGCTGGAATTCGTTGAACCAGCGAGTAGACACGGCACGTCGGTGTGTCGGCGCCGAGAGGTTGTTGGTCGAGTGAGGAATACGACGCGGACACGGCCTGACCCCGTGCAACCGGCCCGAGGCAATTTCACGCCGCCGGGCCGCGACACCGGGGCGATGGCCGACGAAGCTATTCCGGCCCCACCCGCGGGCAGTCGCCTCTCGCCCGGCAACTGGCGGGTGCGGACCCGGCTGAACGCGATCCTGCTCATCCCCGTGCTGGTCGCGCTGGTGGTCGGCGGGTTCAACGTCAAGGACTCGGTCGACCGCTACCAGCAGGCCGACGCCGCGGTACGCACCGCCAAGCTGGTCCGAGCCGCCAGCGCCTATAGCCACGCATTGATTGACGAGCGGGACCGCTCGGTGGTTCCACTCCTCAAAGGTGACACAAAGAATTCCGACGTGGTCGCCGCCCGGGCCACCACCGACGCCGCCGCCAACGCCTTCAACGCCGCCGTCGCGCAGATGCCCGACGCCCCGGACCTGAAGCGCCGGTTGGCCTCCTTCCGCCAGGTCGAGCCCAAGCTCGCGGCGCTGCGCCAGGCTGCGTACACCAGCAAGCTGCCGGGTGTGCAGACCGAGGAGGGCTACGTCCAGGTCCAGCACCCGCTGATGGAGTTCGCCAACGACCTGGGCTTCGGCACCAACAACATGACGAGCTACGGCCGCACGCTGTACGCGATCTCGCTCGCCAAGGCCGCCGAGTCGCTGACCCGTTCGATCGGCATGCACGTCATGTCCGAGGGCCCGGTCCCGGAGTCCGAGCGCAGGCTCCAGCTGACCGCGCTGTCCTCCTACGCGTACCTGGAGAACATCGCCCTCCAGGAGTACGAGGGCGGCGGCACCCCGACGGACATGCAGCGGCTGCAGGACGCCAACGACTCCGCGCAGCAGCAGGGCAGGCAGCAGATCGCCGACGCCAAGTCCAAGGCGCAGGCCGCCGGCCAGCCGTTCGTCGCCCCGCCGGACCGCACCACCATGGTCAAGGCGATCTCCTCCGGCGAGTCGGCGACCGCGCTGCGCGCCCAGGGCATCACCCCGCAGAGCTGGTGGGCCTCCTCCACGCTGGCCTTCAACGCCTACCGCACGGTCGAGTCGACGCTGGCCAACCAGGCCGAGAACGACGCCGCGGCGGTGGCCTCCGACGCCAAGAACAACGCCATCATCAACTCCGCGGCGGTACTCGCCGGTGTGCTGCTGGCCTTCGTGGTCGCCGCGCTGATGGCCCGCTCCATGAGCCGCAGCATGCGCAAGCTGCGCACCTCCGCCTTCGAGGTGGCCGAGCAGCGCCTCCCGGCCCTGGTCGACCAGCTCTCCCGCACCGATCCCGGCCGGGTGGACACCCGTGTGGCACCGATCCCGATCAACACCCGGGACGAGATCGGCGAGGTCGCCAGGGCGTTCGACCAGGTGCACCGGGAAGCGGTACGACTCGCCGCCGAGCAGGCGCTGCTGCGCGGCAACGTCAACGCGATCTTCACCAACCTGTCGGTGCGCAACCAGGACCTCATCCAGCGCCAGCTGTCGCTCATCACCGAGCTGGAGAACAACGAGGCCGACCCGGACCAGCTGGAGAACCTGTTCCACCTGGACCACCTGGCCACCCGTATGCGCCGCAACGGCGAGAACCTGCTGGTCCTCGCCGGCGAGGAGCCCGGCCGCAGCTGGAACCAGCCGGTACCGCTGGTGGACGTGCTGCGCGCCGCCTCCGCCGAGGTGGAGGACTACGAGCGCATCGAGCTGGCCTCCATACCCGAGGTGGAGATCCACGGCGCGGCCGTCACCGACCTCGTCCACCTGCTCGCCGAGCTGCTGGAGAACGCCACCACGTTCTCCTCGCCGCAGACCAGGGTGAAGGTGACCGCCACCCGGCTGCCGGACGGCCGGGTCATGGTGGAGATCCACGACAAGGGCATCGGCCTGACCGCCGAGGACTTCGCGGACATCAACCACAAGCTGGCCGACCCGCCGACGGTCGACGCCTCGGTCTCCCAGCGCATGGGCCTGTTCGTGGTGGGCCGCCTGGCCGACCGGCACAACATCCGGGTCCAGCTGCGTCCTTCGGGCGAGCAGGCGGGCACCACCTCGCTGGTGATGCTGCCGGAGCCGATCACCCACGGCGGTGGCGGCGAGGAGCCGACGCCGGACGACTTCACCGTCTCCCGGATCGTCCCCGAGCACCAGGTCGACGACTTCCACGCCGGCCAGTTCACCGCCGCGGAGCTGGGCTTCGACGACCGGGCCTTCGAGGTCCCGGACGACGCCCGGGCGTTGGACCCGATCAGCCGCCAGCTGCGGCGCGAGGAGCGCCGGGCGGCCCTGGAGGCCGCCGCGGGCGAGCGCCAGGACACCGAGCGGCGACCGCTGTTCCGCGACGAGGTGGCTCCCGCCGCCCAGCGCGAGCAGCAGCCGTACCAGCCTGAGCCGTCGTACCCGCGTCCGGAGCCGTCGTACGACCCCGAGTCGTCGTACCAGCCCGAGTCGGCGTACCGGCCGGAGGCGTCCTACGACCCGGAGCGGTCGTACCCCGGGTTCGAGCAGCCGGTGCCACCGGTACCGAACCAGTACACCGGCGAGTTCGCCGTACCGCAGCAGCCGTCGCACGGGACCGACGGCCGACCCGCGCACGGCTACCAGCCGGAGGGTGAGTTCACCTCCGCGCAGTGGCAGCCGGAGTATCCGCAGGATGGCTGGTCGGCACCGGGTTCGGAATCGCACTCCTCCCTTGGAGCCGCGGAGCGCGTAGGCTACGACGCACCGGAAGCCGAGCCGACGAGCACTCCTTCGCTGACCGACGCGGGGCTGCCACGTCGCAACCGGCAGTGGCAGCAGCCAGAACCGGCCGCGCCGCAGCGGCAGGAGAACACGCTCGCGGACGGCCCCGTGCGGGAGCAGGGAGGCGATGGCAACGCCGACGACTGGCGTTCCGCGAACGACGAGCACTGGCAGCGGGCCGAGCAGGTCCGTGAGCCCAAGGCCGGCGGAGTGACCAGCTCCGGCCTGCCGCGGCGAGTGCCGAAGGCGAACCTCGTCGCTGGCACCGCACACCAGACCCCGCAGGGCGGCCCACAGGTCTCCCGCGCCCCCGAGGACGTACGCGGCAGGTTGAGCAACCTGCGCCGCGGCGTCCAGCAGGGACGCAACGCTGGAACTGATTCCCCAACTGACAGCCAGGGCCTCGGCCCCAACCACCAGGAGCGTTAGTTGAGTCCGATGAGCCAGGCGGCACAGAACCTGAACTGGTTGATCACCAACTTCGTGGAAAACACCCCGGGTGTCTCCCATACGGTGGTGGTCTCCGCCGATGGTCTGCTGCTCGCGATGTCCGAGGGCTTCCCCCGGGACCGGGCCGACCAACTCGCCGCCGTAGCTTCCGGGTTGACCTCGCTGACGGCGGGCGCGTCGCGTATCTTCGAGGGCGGCAGCGTCAACCAGACGGTCGTCGAGATGGAACGCGGCTTCATGTTCATCATGTCCGTTTCCGACGGTTCCTCGCTGGCCGTCCTGGCCCACCCGGAGTGCGACATCGGCCTGGTGGGGTACGAGATGGCGCTGCTCGTGGATCGCGCGGGCAACGTTCTGACCCCTGATCTGCGAGCCGAGCTGCAGGGCAGCCTGCTGGGCTAGCCTGTCGGGCTCTGCGGCCTTCTGGCCCCCAACTACCGGACAGGCGTGCGCCGATGCGTCACCGGACCGTAAGGTGCGTTAACGCATCGGCAACCCTGCGGCGGAGACGGTGAACGGCACCCCGCCCAGCTGGAGGAGGAACCGTGGCAACGCCCCCAGGCGGATATGGCGATCCGCAACAGCAGCAGCTGAAGCGATTCAACTTCCCCTCGGCGCCCAGCCCGCAGCTGCAGCCGTCGCAGGAGCAGGAACGGCACGATCCGCAGCCGCCCGGGCCGCGGATCCAGCCGCACATGCCCCCGCAGGGGCCGCCGCCGCGTTCGCGCGGCGGCGTACGGGGCCGTACGCCGCTCGGCTCCGACCAGCAGCCGCTGGTGCGGCCGTACGCCATGACGGGTGGGCGGACCCGGCCGCGCTACCAACTGGCGATCGAGGCGCTGGTCTCCACGACCGCCGATCCGGAGCGGTTGCGCGGTCAACTCCCGGAACACCAGCGGATCTGCCACCTGTGCCGCGAGATCAAGTCGGTGGCAGAGGTCTCGGCACTTCTCTCCATCCCCCTCGGCGTCGCCCGAATCCTCGTCGCCGACCTGGCGGAGGCCGGACTCGTCGCCATCCACCAGCCCGGTGGCGACGAAGCCGCCGGTGGCCAGCCAGATGTGACACTGCTCGAAAGGGTGCTCAGTGGACTTCGCAAGCTCTAGCGGTGCAGCCCGCTCCACCACCTCCGCGAAGATCGTGGTGGCGGGCGGCTTCGGCGTGGGCAAGACCACGTTCGTCGGTGCCGTATCGGAGATCAACCCGCTGCGCACCGAAGCCGTGATGACCTCCGCCTCCGCGGGGATCGACGATCTGACCCACGCCCCGGACAAGACCACCACGACCGTGGCGATGGACTTCGGCCGCATCACGCTGGACGAGGACCTGATCCTCTACCTGTTCGGCACCCCGGGCCAGGACCGCTTCTGGTTCATGTGGGACGACCTGGTGCGCGGCGCGATCGGCGCGGTGGTGCTGGTCGACACCCGCCGGCTGGCGGACTGCTTCCCGGCGGTCGACTACTTCGAGAACTCGGGCCTGCCGTTCGTCATCGCGCTGAATGGTTTCGACGGCCACCAGCCGTACGGCCCCGAAGAGGTCCGCGAGGCGCTGCAGATCGGGCCCGAGACGCCCATCATGACCACCGACGCGCGGATGCGCGGCGAGGCCAAGAGCACGCTGATCACGCTGGTCGAGCACGCCCTGATGGCGCGGCTGCGATAGCGGGTCACGAAGCAGGCCCCCGCACCTTCGGGTGCGGGGGCCTGCTTCGTCTGCGTCGGCGCGTTCGCGGCCTAGGCGACCGCCTGCCAGCTGTGCGGTGCGTAGAAGCCCTGGGCTCGCTCAAGGCGGCGCCAGTGGGCCATGGTTCGTACGTTGTTGTCGGTGGCTGCCGGACGGGCGTTGGCGGCGGCGCGGGCCAGGAGGACGGCGGTGATGGCCGCGAGTTCCTCGGGCTCGGCGTGCCCGCGCCGCACGGTCACTACGGTCTCGGCAGCGGCGTCTGCGGGAGTGCTCACAGGGTTCTCCATAACTGCAGGATTACTGCGGTGGGTTGCCGTGCTTGCGGGACGGGAGGTCGGCGTGCTTGGTGCGCAGCATCGCCAGGGAGCGGATGAGCACCTCGCGGGTCTCGGCCGGA
>NZ_JAPZVN010000027.1 GCF_027533845.1 Streptomyces sp. RPT161
GCCACCTCGGGCGCACTATCGTCGTGGCCCAGGCACTGGCGGGCGGCAGACAGGGGGTCGGTAACGGTGAGTGCGCACACCCTGATCGGGACCGGCGAGCACCATGTGATCGCGCTGCACGGCTGGTTCAGCGACCGCACCGGCTACCAGGGCCTGTGGCCGTACCTCGACCAGCGGGCGTTCTCGTACGCGTTCATGGACTACCGCGGCTACGGCGAAGCGATCGGCGCCGCAGGGGAGTTCACGATCGACGAGATCGCGTCTGACGTGCTCGCGCTCGCCGACCGGCTCGGCTGGGCCGAGTTCAGCCTGATCGGCCACTCGATGGGCGGAGTCGCCATACAGCAGGTGCTGGCCCGGGCACCGGGCCGGGTGCGCAAGCTGATCGGTGTCTGTCCGGTGCCCGCCTCGGGGTTCCCGTTCGACGACGACGGCTGGCGACTGTTCTCCAGCGCCGCCGACAGCGCCGACAACCGACGGGCGATCATCGATCTGACCACCGGACGCCGACTCGCGGACGGCTGGCTGGACGCCATGACCGCCCGCTCGCTGGACCGTTCGGCCCGGGACGCCTTCGCGGCCTATCTGCCGCAGTGGGCCGGTGCGGACCTGGTGCACCTGGTCAAGGGCAGCCCGCTGCCGGTGAAGGTGGTCGTGGGTGAGCACGACCCCGCTCTGTCCGCCGACTTCATGCGCGCCACCTGGCTGACCACGTACCCGAACATCGAACTAGAGGTGATAGCCAACTCCGGCCACTACCCGATGGACGAGACCCCCATCGCCCTGATCGCCTCCGTGGAAGCGTTCCTCAGCCAGTGACCGCCCCACCGCTGGACGAGCGGCAACGCGCCGACGCCGCAAGGATCCTGAGCCCCGACACCTATGCGCACGGCATGCCGCACGCGGCGTTCCGCCGACTGCGCGCGAGGGCCGCGGTCGTACGCTTCGAGGAGCAGGGAGTCGTCGCCGTGCTGCGCCACGCCGAAGTACGGCAGGTGCTGCGCTCGCCGCGGCTGTTCTCCTCGCACCTCGGCGGCACGCAGATCATCGATCCGGCGACGCCGGAGGACCTGGCGGCGGTGCGCCGGATGATGCTCAACATGGATCCGCCCGACCACTCCCGGCTGCGCTCGCTGCTGGCCCGCGCCTTCACACCGCGCGCGGTGGACGCGTTGGGCACGCGCGTCCGGTCGCGCGCCCGCGCGCTGGTCGACGCGGTGGCCGAACGCGGAGAGTGTGACTTCGCCACCGAGGTCGCCGCCGACCTACCGGTCGCCACCCTCGCCGAGATCCTCGGCGTCCCGGCCACCGACCGCGGGCTGCTGTACGACTGGTCCAACCGCGTCGTCGGCTACCAGGACCAGGAGTACGCCGCCTGCCACACCGTCGACCCCCGCACGACAAGCGAAGCGGCCCGCCACGCCCTGGAGTTGCGCCCCCAGCCCGACGCCGGAGGCCGGATGCCCGACCCGCGCTCCCGCCACGGCATGCCCGACCTGTACGCGTACGCCCACCGGCTGGGCGAGTTGAAGCGGGAGGGCCCACCGGACGACATCATGGGCGTCCTGATGCGCCAGGTCGACACGGACGGCGGCCGGGTCTCCGTCGAGGAGTTCGAGCAACTCTTCTGGCTGCTGACGGTCGCGGGCAACGAGACCCTGCGCAACGGCCTGCCGGGCGGCCTGCTCGCCCTGATCAGCCACCCCGACCAGTACCGCAGGCTACGCGAGGACCGGTCACTGCTGCCGGGCGCGGTGGAGGAGATGCTGCGCTGGTGGACGCCCGTGCTGCACATCCGCCGCACCGCCACCGCCGACACCGAACTCGGCGGGGTGCCGATCAGGGCCGGGGAGAAGGTGGTCGTCTACTTCGGCTCGGCCAACCGCGACGAGCGCGTCTTCAACGAGCCGGACACGTTCGACGTCGGCCGGGCACCGGTCGACCATCTGGCGTTCGGTCACGGCCCGCACTTCTGCCTCGGTGCCCAACTGGCCCGGTTGCAGATGCGGGAGATGTTCGCCGCGGTCCTCGACCGGCTTGGCGAGGTCGAACTCGCCGGGGAGCCACGGCGGTTGCGGTCCGACTTCCAGAACGGCGTCAAGCATCTGCCGATCCGCTGGCGGCCGGTCGGCCGTTGACGGTGCGCGTGCCGCGCAGCAGCAGGGCGGCCAGCGCCAGCGCCGTGCCGCGCGGTGCGGACAGGTCGAGACCGGTGAGTTCGGTGATCCGGGCGAGCCGGTTGTCCACCGTGTTGGGGTGCAGACCGAGTTGGCGTGCGGTGCCGCGCCGGTCCCGCTGGCTCTCCAGATAGGTGCCCAACGTCGCGAGCAGCTCCGGCCGGTCCGCTATCGGGTCCAGCAGGGCGGCTATCGGGGCGCTGCTCTCGGTGTCGCGGGACAGATGGAACTCCAGCAGCACGTCGTCCAGCCGGTGCAGCCCCGGCGGCCGCCCGCAGGCCCGGGCCACCCGGATCACCTCGGCCGCGGTACCGGCGGCCTCGGCGAAGTCCGCCGCCGTGGCGGCGGGCACGGCGGCCAGCCGCACCTCGGCACCGCAGTCCCTGCGCAGCAGTTCGGTGAGCCCCTCGGGTACTTCGGGCATTCCCTGGCCCTCCCGCCCGGGTACGACTGCATGCCCGCCGTCGTCCGTGAGCACGGTGAGCACCTCGCCGCCGAGACCGCCCTCCAGCGCCGTCCGCAGCCGCCGTCTGCGGCGCCGCTCGGTCAACGCACGCCCCGCGACCGACGCCGGCGACTCGACCCGCAGGCACAGCACCAGCCCGCCGTGCTCGACCCCCAGCGCGCGCACCGCCTCGTCGTCCGCCGCCCGGGTGCCGTCGAGCAGCCCGCGCAGCACCGAGCGGCGCCGCTCATAGCGTTCGGCGTCGAGCGCCGCCCGCTCGTCGAGATACGTTTCGGCGACCGCGCCCATGATGCCCTCCTGGGCGCGCAGCAAAAGCCCGGCCAACTCGGTCAGCGCCGCCTCCTCGCCGGGCCGCGCGCTGTCGTGCAGCGCCTGCCACAGCACCCGCACCCCGAGCGCGTGGCTGCGCAGCAGCCGACGCAGCGGTACGCCCTCCTCGGCGCGCTGCGCGGCGCGCTCGCGGAACGGGCGGTAGTCGTCGGCGCGGCCCGCGGGGTCATGGGTCCCGCGGGCGAACAGCCGTAGACCGTAGCGGGCGGTGGCGGCGATCTCGGCGTCCTCGAAGCCGCCGGGCGACTGCGCGCCCTCCGGGACCTGTTCGCCTCGGTCCCGCGATATCCGCCGGGCCAGCTCGTCTATCCGGGGTTCGCAACGGGCCACGAGCGCACGGGCGTTCGGGGAGACCTCGTACCGGCTGGGCGGACGGGTCGTCCGCGGACGTGCGGTCATCGCGGTCCTCCGAGCACTGAACGTCGCCTGCCGGTCTGTGATTCATCACAGTATGAACGGTTACCGGATCCGTAACCTGGCGGGTCCGTCGGCGTTCTCACAGTGGCTGCCTCATGCAATGACCTCGCGGTCGAGGCAGCGGTGCCGCGAGGGCCCGTCGGTCGAAAGGCTGCCGCAGTGCTGCGCATCTCAGCCACGCCCCCGATGCCGGTCCGTGTCCTCGACCCGGCGGGCGCGGAGTACCACCGCGCCTTCCAGACGTTCCTGGCCAGTACCGACCAGAAGCGGGTAGCCGAGGATCAGCTGTCCACGGTGCTACGCAGGCTGCCGCACCGCCGCCTGTTCGTGGACGTGGGCGCGGGCGACGGAGCCACCACCAGCCGCCTCGCCCGGCACTTCCAGCGGACGCTCGCCATCGAGCCCAACGCCGATCGGCACGACGCGCTGCGCGAGGCCTGCCCGGACGCCGAACTGCTGCCCGGCACCATCGCCGAGGTGCACCCCGACACACCAGCCGACCTGGTCCTTTGCTCGGACGTCCTGTGCCACGTACCGCGCCGGTCCTGGGCCGAGACCTCCCACCGGATGCTCGACTGGCTCGCGGACGGCGGCGAACTCCTCGTGGTGCTGCAGAACCCCGACAGCGACTGCCAGCGCCTGGTGCGCCACTTCACCGGCGTGCACCTCGATCTCGCCGAGTTGCGCGACGAGTTGAACCGGGACGGCGTGGTGGCGGAGGTGGAGACGCTGACCTCCCATGTCCAGGCCGGCACCTTGGCGGATGTCGTGGTCATCGCGGAGTTCCTGCTCAGCATGGCACCGTTGGACGAGCTGGGGCCGCCCGATCGCAGGGATCTGGAGGTCTACGTCCGGCGGGCGTTCGCCGACTACTCCGGAGGCTTCTCGTTCACCTGCACCCAGGACTTCCTCCGCGTCCGGAGGGCAGACTGATGCGCCGCTCCGGAACGCCGGTACGGCTGCTGCTACTTGGCGTCCTTCCCGGGCTGCTGTGCGGTTGCATGGCGGTGCCCTCGCCTTCGCGGTCCACCGATGCCGCGAACCCGTTCGGTCCGTCGGCCGGTGCTGGTGCGGCGAGCCCGGCGAGCGCGCCGCCGGGGGAGGGTACGCCCCCGGCAGCGCTGCCCTTCGCGCGGATCACCGCCCCCGCCGCGCCGTCACACAGCCGGCCCGCCGCCGTTCAGCACCTGGACGCCCCCGCCGGCCTGCCCGCGGAGTCCCCCAGGAGTGAGAGCCCCCGGCAGCCGGTCCCACACCACCTGCGGCAGAACCGTGCGCCGGTTCAGGCCCGGCCGCCGGTGAACGTCCCACCGGGTATGTGCGACCAGGCGGAGTGGTCCGGCCAACTGCCGTCGGGCCTCGGGTCGTCCTGCCGTCAGATGTTCGGCCGCTGAGGAGTCACAGCCCGCGAAGCCGGTCGATCACCTCCCGCAGCAGTCCGGGATCCGGCTGGTCCATGGCCGCCCGGACGGGCGCGTTCCCGGCCGCGGGGGCGGTGCCTACCAGAACGAGGCGGCGTTCTCCACGAGTTCGGCGGCCCTATGGATGACGTCCGCCACCGCCTCGGCGGCGATGCCGCCCCTGGACCTCGGCGGCACCACGGCGAGGGGACACGGTGCCATGAGGACGTCAAGGTGACGGGCGGGTGCGGCTGAGGGCGAGCACCGCCATGTCGTCCGCGTCCCGTCCGCCGGTCCATCCGCCGATGTCCCGCACCAGGACGTCGATCGTCTCCTGGGGCTCCCCGAACGGGCCGCGCCCGGCCAGTCGCGCCGCCGGATCGTAGAAGTGCCCGGCCCGGTCCCGTGCCTCGGTCACTCCGTCGGTGACCAGCAGCAGCGTGGCACCGGACGGGAAGGGAAAACTGTCCGCGGCCGACCGCCGGGGATTCAACTGGCCCATGCACAGCGGAAGATCCGGTTCCGTCGCGTCCAACGTGCGTACCCCACCGTCCTCGTGCAACAGGTAGGGCGAAGGGTGGCCGCGGTTCAGCAGCCGTACCGTGCCGTGCTCCAGGTCGAGTTCGCCGACCAGCGCGGTGACGAAGCCCTCCGCCCGCTCGTCGCCCTCGCGTCGCTGCCCCTCCCTGACCAGCGCGTGCTCCAGCCGCCCGGCCAACTCCACCAGATCGGCCGCCTGTTCGGCGGCCTCCCGGAAGGCGCCCAGCAGCACCGAGACGGCACGCACCGCCTCCAGCCCCTTGCCGCGCACGTCCGCCATCAGCAGCCGGACCCCGTACGGGGTCTCCTCCACGGCGTAGGCGTCACCGCCGATCCTGGCCTCGCTCTGCGCCGCCCGGTACAGCGCGGCCACCGACAACGGGCCGAGTCGGCACGGCGGATCCGGCAGCAGGGCGAGCTGGGCGGCCTCCGCCACCGTGCGCACCGCCTCCAACCGGCGCCCGTAGCGGGAGATCACCCTGTTCACCTCAAGGCCGACCAGCGCCCCGATGATGACGTTGCCGGCCTCCACCGCGCCGTGCAGCGGGCCGAACGTGCCCTGCCGGAACGTCCACCACAACATGGCCACCACCATGGCGGCCGCCACCACCACGGTGCGCCGCAGCGGCAGTGTCGCCCCGGCCGCCACACAGGCCACCGCCACCAGCGGGCCGCCGGAGTACTGGATCGGCGTCAGCAGGTCGAAGACGACCCCCGCGCCGATCAGCGCCGTGGGCGCCCACCGGACCAGGCCGAGCCATGACTCGGCGGCGGGATCCATCAGCCGCTCAGAGCACGGTCGGGTCGGTGGCGTCCGGCGGCGCGCAGCAGGACTCGCGCCGCAGCTGGGTGCTGACCGCCAGCCACACCGACTCGTCCACCCGGTGCGGATCGGTGTGGTCCGCGTTGTGGTCCGGGCTGAACGCGTTCACCAGGTCCGCCTGGCGGTGAACCACCCCGTCGCGCAACACCATGCTGGTGCGCACCAGATGGTTGAAGTCCTTGAAAGGATTGCCGTCGATCACCGTCAGGTCCGCGAGCTTGCCCGGCTCCACCGTGCCGAGGTCGTCGCTGACCCCGAACATCCGCGCGGGCGCCGCGGTGGCGGTGCGCAGCGTCTGCGCCACGGTCAGCCCGCCGAAGCGGTGCAGCCCTCGCAGCGCCAGGTGCAGGTGGATGCCGTACGGGACGAGCGCGGCATCGGTGCCCACCGCCAGGTTGGCGTGCTCGCCGATCAGCCGGTGGTAGATCTCCATCTCCCGCCGCAGCGCCCGCAGTTGGTCGTCGCTGGGCCGTCTGTCGGCGGTGTTCCTGATCAACGCGGCGTCCCAGCGCGGCATCAGCGTGCTCACCCGGGGATCGTCGGCCAGGTACGGGTCGGCGCCCAGCAGAGGGGAGGCGGTGAACGGGGTGACGATGATCTGGAACTCGGCGTCCCGGTAGATCTCGTCGATGTCCTGGTAGCAGTGCCGGGTGGGGGACAGCGCGTGCCCGTACTCCAGCCGCTGGGTGGCGTGCAGATGGGTGGTGAGGTCCAGCCCGAGCCCGACTCCGGGTGCGCACAGATGGCCGCCGGTGCGCACGCCCAGGATCTGGTGGGCGGTACGGGCCGCCTCGGCCATGATCCAGGCGGACGCCCTGACGTACGTCTTGACGAAGTCGTAGTCCAGCGCGACGGCGCGTTGCAGGCTGCGCCGCACCCCGTCGGCCGTGCGGTGCGCGCGGTCGTGGTTGGACGCCACCCGGCTGCCGTCGATCAGCTCGCCGGTGGCGAACTGGCGCGGCCCGTTCATCGTCCCGGCCGCCACCGACTCGCGCACCCGCACCGACTCGTAGGCCAGACCGCCCATGAAGACGCAGCTGGTGATGCCGTAGGCGAGCATCAGATGGTTCTGCCGCCCGCCGTAGCAGAACTGCCAGGGGTGGATGTGGGCGTCCCACAGCCCGGGGATCACGGTGCTGTCGGAGGCGTCGACAAGATGCTCACCGCGGTGTCCGGCGCCTCGGCGGTGCGGTTCGATCGCGCTGATGCGGTTGCCGGTGATGACGATGTCCATGTCGTTGCGGACCGTCTCGCCGGTGCCGTCCCACAGCCGTCCGGCATGCACCCGGGTGACCGCGGTGCGCGGCGGCAGCCGTCGGCCGTACTCCAGCGGGACCGGGACGGTGCGCCGCCCGGTGCCGTCCCTGCGGATCAGCCGCAGCCGTCCGTTGGACAGGTACAGCAGCGTCATGGAGTCGGCCGCCCAGGACGGGTGGTCGGCGGCCTCCTCGGTCAGCCGCTTCGGCGGCCCGCTGGGCGTGCCGTCCGGCTTGACTGGCAGCACCCACAGCGCGGACTCCATGATGATCGCCATCCAGGCGCCGTCCGGCGACCAGACCGGCCCGCTGTCGCCGCGGTCGGACAGCGGAGAGTGCGGCAGCGGCAGGTGCGAAGTGCAGTTGCCGGTACGGGTGTCGACGATGCGGATGTGGTTGTAGCCCTCGCGGAAGCGGTAGTTGAGCCGGTTGCGGTCGCAGAACGCGATGTAGCGCCCGTCAGGGGACCAGCTCGGCCGCCCGGGGAGCCCCCCGCCGTGCAGCGAGGAGGCCAGGGCGCGCTCGGTGCCGGAGCGCAGGTCGCGGACGATGAGCTTGCCGGTGACGTCCTGGCAGGCCAGCCGGGTGCCGTCGGGGGAGAGTGCGGGGTTGAGCCGTCCGCCGGTGGCCAGCACGGTCTCGCTCTGGTCGGCCAGCGATCTGCGGTGCACGGCGAAGTGCCCGTCCCCGTCGTACGCGTACAGGATGCTCCCGCCGTCCCTGGACCAGGACGGCATCTGTACGTACCGGGAGGGATCTGCCTGGGCGAGCTTGCTCGGGCGCCCGCCGATCGGCATCAGCCACAGGGCGTTGAGCGCCACGAAGGCCACCGACCGCCCGTCGGGGGACAGCGCCGGAAGGTGGATGCCGCGCACCGGTACCAGGGAGGTGGAGTCGAAGTCGTACCGCTTGGAGCGGTAGCGGGGGCGGGGCACGTCCAGGCGCGCGGTGAACGGGATCTCCTCGGCGGCGTCGGACCGCGACCCGGTGCCGCGTACCTTGACCCGGCCGTCGGCCACGTAGAACAGCTCTCCGCTCGCCGACCAGCAGGCGGGCTGCGGGCAGACGTCCTCGCCGTCGGTGACCGTGAGGCCGTCCACCTTCAGTGTGGAGGTGCGCGAGCCGGTGGGCAGCGGGCCGGGGTCGAGGTAGACGTAGGCGATCCGGCCGTCGGCGGACACCGCGGGGCCGGAGACCGCGCCGACCCGCACGCTCTGCTCCACCCGGACCCTGCCGCCATGGGCGGGCACCGAGGCGATGATCCGGCCGTTCTCCTTGGTGTTGCCGCTGACGTGCTCGGCGCGTACGAAGACCACCCTGCCGCCGCCCGGGTGCCAGGTCGGGTCGTAGTCCTCATGCGGCCCCTCGGTGAGCCGGTGTAGTTCACCGGTGTGCGCGTTGACCTTCCAGATGCTGTACGAGCTGCCGACGACATCGTCCCCGCCGCGCTCGGAGGAGAACGCGATCCACTGGCTGTCCGGTGACCAGGACACACCCCGGTCGTCCCAGGGCCCGTCGGTCAGCTGGCGCAGCTGGGAGCCGTCCGGTGCCATGGTCCACACATGGAAGGAACCGCCCCGGTAGGCGCAGAAGGCGATCCGTGAGCCGTCCGGCGACCAGGCCGGGCGGGTGGGTTCCAGGTCGATCGGGGTCAGTGCCTTCGCCGTGCCGCCCTGCCGGGGCAGCGACCACAGCACCCCCTGGACCTCAAGGACAAGTTGGTCCCCTTTGGGGGAGACGGTCACGCAGGCGTTGGTGCCGCCGGTGAAGGTGACCGTCCGGGTGCCGGCCGTCTGAGGTGAGGCGTCGGGGGCGGCGGTCGCGGTCGGCGTGAGAGCGGAGATGCCCGCTCCGGTACTCGTCAGGGCCGCCGCTCTTACGAAGCCTCGCCGGGTCAGGTGGTCCACAAGGGTTCCCTCCGATGTCTCGGCAACAGGCCTTGGCGGCAGTCCACATGAAGTATGAAACTGTACGAAAAACCCGATCCCTCCACTTGAGGACGTGTCAGGCGGTACAGACAGCCCGAAAGCAGTACGCCACCACCCGTACTCCGGTCAGCAGTGCGAATCGCCGCTCTGGCGTACGGGTCACCCGCTTGACTGGAGTGTGGTGGCCGCCGAAGTGGGTCTTCGCGGCGGGGGAGAGGCGGGGACCAGCAGTCGACCAGCACGGTCAGGCCCTGACGGAGCGCGTGCGCAGGCGCATTCGGGGTGACCGGTGTTCGCCGGGTTCCGGGATCGGCCACCGGGCGTCGTTGGCCCCCGCCGGGCGACCGGCGGGGGCCAGGGCGGGCGCCGCTATGCGACGTTGATGGACCGCGTGAAGGCGGTCACGGACAAGTCGCCGTTGGTGACGATGTGGTTGAACGGAATGGTCAGGTGACCGCGGGAGGCGGGCGGGGTGACCTCCAGGTAGGCGGCCCGCACCATGCGCGGTGCGTCGGCGTCGGCCCACACCAGGTCCGCCTCGGCGGACTGGCCGGGGCGCAGCACGATGGTCTTGGCACCCGGGTCGGGCACGAAGTAGGTGGCGCCCCAGCGGGTGTGGGTGGTCTGCGACTGGTGGTGGCCGTTCTCCAACCGCAGCCCCGGGTAGCCGCGCAACGCGCAGGTGCGGCCCGAGGTGTTCTTCAGCACCAGCACCTTGCCTATGTGCGACATGCCGGCCTGGCCGCCGCGGCCCTTGTCCACCAGCGAGGCGTGCAGACCGGAGGTGGTACAGGTGGCGGCGCCGCGCGCGGCGGGTGCCGCGGCGGCGACCCCGGAGGCGGCGAGGACGGTCCCGGCGGCGAGTGCGATTCCCGCGGTGACCGCGGCCGTCTTGCGAGCGCTGTTCCGCATCATCGGATGGCTCCTTCGGTGTGTTTCGGGTACCGGCCGCCCATGGGGCACAAGGGGCGCGCCGCGCCCAACGGTGCGCGGGCGGCCTCATCCGTCACTTTGCGGGATGGATGTAGCGGTTCTGCCACACGCTCGTAACCGCTTCTCGCCGTTGTTCCGGGGCAGTTATCGTGACGGGCCGTCAATGCAGGCCGGGCGTACGGCGGTTACTCGCGCCCTGCGCGCGGCGGGCTCGGGCACGGCACGCCCTGCTCCGTACCGCCCGCTCACTGGTACCGCGTCTTCGATGGTAGGGCGTCCGGCCCGGATCGGCTCCCGCACGGTCCGCGACCAGCACCCGTATCCTTGCCGACGTGCACATTTGCTTCGTATGCACCGGGAACATCTGCCGCTCGCCGTCCGCCGCGCTGGTCTTCGCAGAGCATCTGCGCCGGGCGGGACTCGCCGACGCCGTGCGGGTCAGCAGCGCCGGCACCGGCCCCTGGCACGCCGGTGAACCGATCGACGCGCGGGCCGGTGCGGCGCTGAAGCGTCGCGGCTACCCCACCGTCCATGTGGCGGCGCAGGTCAGCGCGGAGCAGTTGGACGCCGATCTGCTGCTGGCGCTGGACACCGGCCATGAGAAGGCGCTGCGGCGCATGGTCGACGAGCCGGAGGGGGTGCGGCTGTTGCGTTCGTTCGACCCGGACGCCGATGCGGACCTGGATGTTCCGGACCCGTACTACGGCGGGTCCGAGGGCTTCGACGAGGTGCTGGACATGATCGAGACAGCGATGCCCGGACTGCTCGCCTGGGTGCGCGACCAACTCGACGCATGACCGGCGGCGACGGTTGCCGGCCCACCGAGCGGCCGGAGGCCGCGGCGGCCAGGCTGACCCGCCGCCGCACCACCGCGCTGCGCCGACTCTCCGGGGCGATGACCGAGGTGGTGCTGGACGGCGGGGACGTCGTCGTGGTGAAGCGCGGGAACGGACCGAACGCGACCCGGGCCGAGGCGGCCGGGCTGCGCTGGCTCGCCGCCGCGGGTGCCGTGCGGGTACCGGCGGTACAGGGCCAGGACGAGGACTGGCTGGTCATCGACCGCGTCGAGGAGCGGCAACCGACCCCGGCGGCGGCCGAGCGGCTGGGCCGCGAACTGGCCGCCCTGCACGACTGCGGTGCGCCCGCGTTCGGGGCGCCGCCGCCCGGCGGCCCGGCGGACGCCTGGATCGGCCTGGCCCCGCTGGCCAACGTGCCCGGCGCGAGCTGGCCGCAGTGGTACGCCGAGCGGCGGGTGCTGCCCTATCTGCGCCGGGCCGTGGACGAGGGGACGATCGACCGGGCCGGGGCCGCCACCGTTGAGCGGGTCTGCCGGCGGCTACCGGATCTCGCCGGACCCGCCGAACCCCCGGCGCGGCTGCACGGCGACCTGTGGAACGGCAACGTGCTGTGGGGGAGCGACGGGAACGCCTGGCTGATCGACCCGGCGGCGCACGGCGGCCATCGGGAGACCGACCTCGCCATGCTCCAGTTGTTCGGCTGCCCGCACCTTGACCGGGTGCTCGCCGGATACCAGCAGGTGCACCCGCTCGCCGACGGCTGGGCGGACCGGACCGGGCTGCACCAGCTCTTTCCGCTGCTGGTGCACACCGTGCTGTTCGGCGGCGGCTACGCCCGGCGGGCGGTGGCGGCGGCCAGGAGCGCGCTGGCGCTCTAGTACCAGATGGCCACCGGCAGACCGCTGGCAGTGCGCTCGGGCGGGTCGGGCAGCGGCACGGCGGTGCGGTCACCGATCCGGCCCGCGCTCCAGGCGGCGGCGCAGGCGTCCAGGAGGTCGTCGGGCGGCACGGTGCCCACCACACCGTCGAAGTGTTCGGGCAGCGCGATGCCGTGGGCGCCCAGCAGTCGCCTCCTGGTCATCTGGCCGTTCCAGCCGCGTTTGCTCCAGGAGATCGGCTCGCCGTCGTTCATGGCGGCGAAGGAGACCTCCGGGTGCACCTCGTACAGCCGCTGATCGCCGTTGCACCGGCGGGAGTTGGCCTCGCGGAGCTTGACCTTGAGCGCCCAGGTCTGGCGGCTCAGCCCGGAGCCGGTGAGTTCGCGGCACCGCAGGTTCGCCGTGGCGTAGTCGGGCGCGTCCCAGACCGGTCGCGGCGCCACCCGGAAGACGCGGGAGCGGTGCCGTCCGAGCCGGGTGGCGGCCAGTAGGTCGGCGCGCCGCCAGGTGGCCGTCTCCAGCAGCCCCAACGGCATGTCGATGCCGATCACCGCGGCGTCCGGCACTTCGGCCAGCAGCGTGTCCAAGTCGCGTGCCGCGCAGGCCCGTAGGAACGCGCCGTCCCGCAGCACGACGCCGACCCAGCCGGAAGCGCAGGCGTCCACCCCAAGCACCGTCATGACAGCAATCCTGGCAGCGCGCGGCGGCCGGGGCGTGCCCATGACCTCGGATATTCGCCCAGTGTGAGCTGGGCGATATGGCGTGGATCACTATTTCCGGCCGGAGATGTGACCTTCACAATGTGACCTGCCTCACTACGAAGCTCAATAGTGCAGGAAAAGGGACTTTCGTCCCAGATAGTGCGTGATACGTGGGGATCCCGCTTAAAGCGGCATACGGCCCTTCATAGTAGAAAACCGCTATTGACCAGGATTTATATGCCGCTAACACTTCCGGTACCCGCCGGGCTTTCCCCGGGTCCCCGAAAGGTTGAGGTGGTCCTCGCATGCAGTTCTCCGTGATGTCGAAGTTCGGTCGGCTGGCCAAGACCGCGAAGTACTCCGTTGGCGCCACGGTCGCCGGTGTCGCCGTCGCCGCGGGTGCGCTCGCCGCCGCTCCGGCCGCGTCCGCCGCCCCCGCCTACCAGAACAACCTCAACGGCTGGATCAACCAGGCACTCTCCGTCATGCACTCCCAGGGCATCCCGGGCAGCTACGACGGCATCTACCGCAACGTGATGCGCGAGTCGTCCGGCAACCCGAACGCCATCAACAACTGGGACTCCAACGCGGCGATGGGCATCCCCTCGAAGGGGCTGCTCCAGGTCATCGACCCGACGTTCAACTCGTACCACGTCCAGGGCACGTCCTGGAACATCTACGACCCGGTCGCGAACATCACCGCCGCCGCCAACTACGCGGCGCACCGGTACGGCTCGATCGACAACGTCAACTCCGCCTACTGATCAGCCCGTTCCGCCCGAGCGAGAACGTGTGGCGCCCTGCGCGCGAGGACAACGGCGTCCTCGCGCGCAGGGCGTCTTGGTGTGTCCGCCGTTTGCCCGAGCGATCCACCCGCAGGTGTGCCGTACGGCGTCGACCGGCCGCGACGGCCGTGAAGTCGAGCCGCGGCGGCGGGACTTCACGGCAGTCGCGACCGGCGTGCCGGTCGCCGTCGTGAACCGCTCTGCAGGAGACGGGCGATGGGTGACACGGCAACAGCGGGCGCTTCGGGCTCGCCCGGCAGCCCGGAGCCCGGGAAGCCGCGCTGGCGGCGCGCGGGAGCGCGGATCGCGGCGCCGGTACGCAGGGGCGGTGCGCGGGCGGTGGCGCTGGGCCCGCGTGGCCGCGCTGGCGCGGGCGGCCATGGAGATCCCGCCGCCCCCGGGGCCGTTCCGGCCCGGCTTCTGGCGCAGTCCGCTCCGCGGGCCATGGCTGACCTCGGTGTTCGGGCTGGTGCTGCTGATCGGCATCCCGGTCGTCTTCGTCGCCGGCCTGCTTTCGTACGCGGCCTACAACCCCGGGCTGGGCCCGCTCAACGACCAGACCCCCGGGTGCCGGCCTTCCTCTCCGGGGCGCTGCCGCTGGTGTGGTTCCCGCTGATCTTCACACTGGCGGTGCCGTACCGGGGCGCGACCGGGCTCCCGGAGGGCGTCTATCTGGGGCGCTGGCTGGCCGTCACCGGCGTGCTGTTCGGCGCGTCGGCCCTTGCCTTCGCCCTCAGACTGCGCCGGGTGCGCCGGGCGGCGCGGGCGGGGTGACCGCCCGGCGGCGGGATGGGCTTGGCAGGGCGGAAGTCAGAGTCGTCGCATGTGACGACGCTCGCGGTGGACAACTACCGGTCGCTGCGGCACCTCGTCGTCCCGTTGGGCCCGCTCAGCGTGGTGACCGGCGCCAACGGCAGCGGCAAGTCCAGCCTCTACCGCGCGCTGCGGCTGCTCTCCGACGCCGCGCGGAACGGTGCCGTGGCGGCGCTGGCCCGTGAGAGCGGGCTGACCTCGACCCTGTGGGCCGGTCCGGAGAAGGTCGGCAGCCAACCCGCGCGCCCCACGGCCCGCGTCGAGCCGGTCAGTCTGCGGCTGGGCTTCTCCGGCGGCCAGGACGACTTCGGATACGCCGTCGACCTCGGCCAGCCCTCGGGGGGTGCCGGCGCGTCGGCGGGGGAGCGGACGATGTTCGGCTCCGACCCGGAGACCAAACGCGAGAGCGTGTGGAGCGGCCCGGTGCTGTGCCCGGCCGCAATGCTCGCCGAGCGGCACAACGGCGCGGTCCGCATCCGCGACACCGACGGAGCCTGGTCGCACCAGAACCACCCCATCCGTCCGTACGACAGCATGCTCAGCGAGTTCGCCGACCCGCAGGACGCGCCCGAGGCGCTCCGGCTGCGCGACCGCATCCGCTCCTGGCGGTTCTACGACCACTTCCGCACCGACGCCGCCGCACCGGCCCGCGGCAGCCATGTCGGCACCCGCACCCCGGTCCTCAGCCACGATGGGGCGGACCTGGCGGCGGCGTTGCGGACGATCCGGGAGATCGGTGACCGCACGGCGCTGGACACCGCCATCGGCCTGGCCTTCCCCGGCAGCCAGCTCACCGTCGCCGACCACGCCGGGCGCTTCGACCTCCAGCTGCGGCAGCCCGGCCTGCTGCGTCCGCTACGGGCCGCGGAGCTGTCCGACGGGACGCTGCGCTACCTGCTGCTCGTCGCCGCGCTGCTCACCCCGCGCCCACCGGAGCTACTGGTGCTCAACGAGCCCGAGACCATCCTGCACCCGGAACTGCTGCCCCCGCTGGCCCAGCTCATCACGATGGCCGCGGCACACTCGCAGGTCATCGTGGTCTCCCACTCCCAGCCGCTGACCCACGCCGTGCAGCGGCTGGCCGTCGACGACGCGCCGGAAGTCACGACCATCCAGCTTGTCAAGGAGCACGGGCGGACGCGGGTCGTCGGCCAGGGGCCGCTGGACGAGCCCGCCAGGCACTGGCCGAAGCGCTGACGGCCGATTGGAGACAGACGACAGCCCCCGGTGCTCCATGTCGATGCCGTGAACCTCAGTCGTCGCCGACGGTTCCAACACCGGCATGTGCTTCTGCCGGGGGCCTAACCAGAGCCTCGATGGGGGTCACTCGGGTCGACAGACGTCTCTGCCAACGGGATGCGGCTCTCTCTGGTTTTCTGGTGTATTGCTATTTTCGTCACTATTTGTCCGGAGTCAAGGGCTGCGCCGAAGATTTCACTCCCTGGCCGCGGCTACGGGGAGTGCCGGGAATTTAACTAAAGGATCACGGCGGCGTAGCCTGGGGCTGGGACTTTTGGGGGGCCAAGGGCGACCCCGGAGGCGCACTATGGCTGAAGCCGCTGAAGCTATGGAGTCGTGGCCGTGTCGGAACTGCGGTGAGACGGATCCGGAGAAGGTGCGCTGGACCGAGCCGGAATTCGCGGTGAGGACCGACACCGAAGGCCACCAGACGATGTACGTCTACGCCGCGCTGATGGAGTGCGCCACCTGCGGCACCAGGTGCCGGGTGATCCTGGAGGGTGACTGACGTACCGTCAACTCCGCTCGCTCCGCACCGCGGTGTCCACCGCATCGGACGGCAACGCGAGCCGCACCGCGGTGTAGTGCACGGCCAGGCTGAACGCGATCACGACCAGCAGGTCCCACCAGCCGGGCAGCGCGCGGGTGCCGCCGTACCGGCCGAAGCGGCAGATGACCACCAGGCCGCCCAGCCACGGCCACACCCAGGCCGCCGACCGCCAGCGCAGCACGCCCCGGTCGCCCACCGGGATCCCCCTGCGGGTGACCGCCAGCACGACGAGCCCGAACAGCACGACGGCGGCGAGCTTCCAGTCGGCCTGGTACCCGGACCAGTAGAAGATCAGGTTGGCGAAGACGAACCCCGCCGGAGCCAGCACCGACCCGGCGGGCAGCCGGTACGGGCGCGGTCGTGCGCTGTCCCGTACCCGTAGCGCGTGCAGTGCCACCGGCGCGAAGGCGTACATGACCGCCGCCGCCGAGGTGACCACGCTGACCAGCGCCTGCCAGCTGGGGAACGGCAGGAATGCCAGCTCACCGACGACGAACGCGAGCAGCACCGAGACCACCGGCACACCCCGGCGGCCCACCGCGGCGACCGGCGCGGGCAGCACCCGCTGCCGTCCCATCGCGTACGACAGCCGAGCGGCCCCCGCCATGTAGACCAGCCCGGTGCCCGCGGGGGAGACGACCGCGTCGACGTAGAGCACGACCGCCAGCCAGGCGGCACCGAGCGCGGTCGCCAGAGTGGCGTACGGCCCGAAGTCGCCCCTGCCGACCGGGCTGGCCCAGCCGTGGCTCACCGCCGAGGGCTCCAGCGCCGCGATGAAGGCGATCTGCAGCAGCAGGTAGACCGCGGTGCCGATGGCCATGGCGACGATCACCGCCCGGGAGACGTCCCGCTGCGGGTCACGTGCCTCGCCGGCCAGTTGGATGGCCTGCTCGAAGCCCAGGAAGGCGAACACCACACCGGCGGGCAGCGCCGCGAAGACACCGTGCGCCCCGTGCGGGGCGAAGCCGCCTCCCGCGGTGAAGTTCGCACCGTGGAAGGCCAGCGACATCAGCACCGCCACGGTCAGCAGCGGCACCGCGGTCTTCAGGACCACGGTGACCGAGTTGGTGGAGGACAGCAGCCGCACGCCGAGGATGTTGACGACCGTGAACAGCAGCATGAAGCAACTGGCGATCACCAGACCCGCGAGGGTGAGGGTGCCGTTCGGATGCAGGATGTGCACCCGGTCGTGGACCCAGCCGATGCGGTCCGAGTAGGAGAGGGTCGCCTCCACCTCGATCGGCGAGATCATCACGGACCGCAGCCAGGACATCCACCCCGCGGTGAAGCCGACCAGCGGGCCGAAGGCGAAGTACGGGAACCGCGCGGTGCCGCCCGAGATCGGATACGCCGCCCCCAACTCGGCGTGCACCAGTGCCAGCACCCCGAGCATCACCGCTGCCAGCAGCCAGGACAGCAGCGACGCGGGACCGGCGATGACGGCCGTGGTGAGCGCGCCCAGCAGCCACCCGGAGCCGATGATCGACCCGAGCGAGAGGAACATCAGGCCCCAGAACCCGACCGCCCGATGCAGCTCTCCGTCCGTGGCCGCGTTGGGGTTCGACACACGTGCATCCTGGTACCGGGCGGCGGAAGCCGCACGTCAGCGGGGCCTCGTGGGCCACTTCTCCGGCGTGCTGCTGGTGGTCACCTCGCAGACCGCGGGCTCGCCGGGGGCCGGGGACCTGCCTTCGGCGACCACCCGGACGCCGTCGAGCAGGATCCGGCAGGAGACCTGCCCTTCCCCGGCCGGGGCGACCTCCATCCGGGCCACCGCCCCCGTGTTGATGTTGGCCTCCGTGTGCCACGGCAGCCGGGTGGCCCCCAGCCGCTCGTCGCGGAAGTCCTTCCTGAACGAGTCCGGGTTGTGCCGGTACCGCACCGCGGCAGCCCGCGGGTCACCGCTGACCGCTGCGGCCTCGTAGGTCAGGTTCCAGGCGTTTCCGCCCCGCCACTCCTTGACCGTGGACATGTTGTACTTCGCCCAGAACAGCCCGCCGACCACCAGCAGCGCCAGCAGGGCGCCGCCGGTGACGAAGCAGGAGTCGGCACGGAAACGGCGTGACGATGGGGACTGGTCCGGCATGCTGGCTCGGTTCCTCCGCGCTGGCTGGGCTCTCACCTCACCGTACGCACGCCGGACCGGTCGCAGTCGCGCCCTGGGGCGGAGCTGAGGGTCAGCCTGTGGTCGTACGCCCGGCCGCCAGGTCGGTCATCCGGCTGACGGCCGGAGCGTCACGGGCACCGCTCCTTCGTCTTGACCACCCGCAGCTCGGCGCGCTGGCCGCCAAGCGGCCTGCCCGGCGCGGGACTTTGCGAGCAGACCTTCCAGTTCGCCGGCCACAGCACATGGCGCCCGGCTTCGCGCGCGTCCACCAGCGTGACCCGCACGCCGTGCGGCATCGCCCGCTCGGCGGCGACCAGGCCCTTGCCGGTGACGTCCGGCATCGCACCCGCGCCGGCCTGGGCAGGGGCGGCGAGGGTGCCGAGGAGCGCGACGGCTCCCACAGCGGTGGCGGTTGTACGGCGCATCGGTGACACCTTCCGTGCGGGGAATCGGGACGTGTAGTGACCTCCCCGCAACTCCCCGAAACCGGCACGAAGGAACGGAAGTTCACCCGTCCGCGACACCCGGGCCGCCTCACCGGATGATGTGCGGCACGAAACGCGCGTACCCGTCGGTCACCAGGCCGCCGGACGGTGAGCGTGGGCGGCGGTCAGATCCAGTCCTTGCGCTTGAAACTGATGTAGAGGACGACCGACAGGATCACGATGGCGGCGGTGGACGCCGCGAAGCCCCATTCGGTACTGAACCCCGGGTAGGGGACGTTCTGCCCGTAGAAACCGGTCACCGCGGTGGGCACCGCGATGATCGACGCCCAACTCGTCACCTTCTTCATGATGAGGTTCATGCGGTTGCCCTGGACGGTCAGGTTCGTCTCCATGATGGAGGTGACCATGTCCCGCAGCGATTCGGTCCATTCGGTGGCCCGCAGCACATGGTCGTAGATGTCCTGGTAGTAGGGCATCAGCGGTTCGCTGACGATGTGCAGGTCCCGGCGCAGCAGGCTGTTGACCACCTCGCGCATTGGAATGACGACCCGGCGCAGTTTCGTCAGGCTCTTGCGCAGTTCGTACGAGCGGCGCTGCACGGATTCGATCTGTGCGCGGCTGTCCTCGAACAGGAGGTCCTCGACCTCCTCGATGCGGTCGTCCAGGTTCTGCACCGCCGTGAAGTGCCCGTCGACGATGACGTCGAGCAGTCCGTACAGCAGGAAGCCCACGCCGTGTTTGGCCAGGTCGGGGTTGTTGTCCCAGCGGGCGACGACCTGTTCGATGTCGAAGCTGTCGTCGTTGCGGATGGTGATCAGGGCGCTCTTGGTGATGAAGACCGAGATCTCACTGGTGGTGAGCAGCCCGCTGTCGGCGTCGCTGCTGACCGAGTAGGCGCTGACGAAGGCATGGGTGCGGTAGTGGTCGAGCTTCGGGCGCTGGTGGTCGTGCCGGGCGTCCTCCACCGCCAGTTCGTGCAGGCCGAACTCCTCGCTGATCATCTCGAAGTCGGCGTGCTCCGGGGCGCACAGGTCGAGCCACACCGCCGCGTCGGGATCGGTGACGTATTCGGATATGTCCTCGACGGGGAAGTTCTCCAGCGTGAGGGTGCCATTGCGGTAGAGCCGGGTTCGAGCCATGGCGCCAGAGCCTAGGGGCGCCGGCTATGAGCTCCGCGACGGGGGTCAGGGCTGGGTGCCCGTGACCGTTTTGAGGTACTTCCCGAAGCTGTCCAGGAGGCCCGTGGCCCCGGCGACGGCCTGGTCGCAGGTGAAGGGGGCGACGACGGTCTGGTGGTACACGGCGACGGTCCGGCCGTCCCGTTCGGTGAAGGTGGCGGTCATCACCACCGGATCGCCCGGCGTGTCGACGGTCCACACCAGCTTCTCCCCGTCGATCACCTCGCGGTAGACACCCGACATTGGCATCTCCCCACCAGGGGTCTGCATCACCGCTCGCCACGGACCTCCGGTGCGCAGGTCGAGTTCGACGGTGCCGGGTTTGGCGTGGAACCACTGCTGGAAGTGCTCGGGGCGGGTCCAGGTGTCCCACACGGTTGCCAGGGGAGCCGGGAAGGTCCGGGTGATGGTGAAGGCCGTGTCCGTGGTGCGGACGTTCTCCTCTGTCATGGCGCTGCTCCTTGTGGACGGTGTGACGGTCAGGTGGGCGGGCGCTGGCGACGGGGCTCAGCCGTAGCGCAGGGAGCCGGGCGTGGTGAGCTTCTCGCCGGTTTCCAGCCAGGTCTTCAGGCCCGAGAGGATCATCGGCCAGCCGCCGTACAGCTCGTTGTTGGCGCCCTGGCGCAACCGGTCGTGGGTGATGGTGAGTTGGCAGGAGTCCTCGGCGATGCGGTCGATCCGCCAGGTGACCCGTGAGGGGCCCTCGCGCCTCACCTGGTCGCTCCACAGCGCGACCATGCTCTGCACCAGCCGATGGGGCGGGTCCACCTCCAGGTTCTCTCCCTCGCCGAGCGGCCCCGGGGCGCCCGGCGCGATCATCTGGAACCGTGAGCCGGGGGTCCAGTCGGAGACGACACGGGCGCCGAAGTTGTACTTGCTCCGGATCTCCGGGTCGGTGATCGCCTCCCAGAGCCGCTCAGGGGTGGTGCGGATGTAGATCTCGTAGACCTTCTGCATGGCACCCTCCAGTCTCCAGACCGCACGGCCCTGTCGACTGGTTACCACGCCGGGCGCACTCTGTCGCCCCGAGCGACTCAGGGGCGGGGGCGGGCGGCGGTACGGCGTACCCCGTGCAGCGAGTGCAGGCCTAGACCGGCGACCAGGCCCCAGAACGCCGAGCCGATGCCCAGCACGCTGATGCCGGAGGCGGTGACGGCGAACGCGATCATGGCCGCCTCGCGGGCCTCGGCGTCGGCGACGGAGGCGGTCAGCGCGGAGCCCAGGGTGCCGAGCAGGGCGAGGCCCGCGACCGCCTCGATCAGCAGTGGGGGCGCGGCGGTGAGCAGCGCGGCGGACAGGCCCGCGGTGAGTCCGAGCCCCAGATAGGTGGCGCCCGCCGTGGTGGCGGCGATCCAGCGGCGCTTCGGATCGGGTCCGGCGTCCGGCCCGGCCGCGAGCGCGGCACTGATCGCGGCCAGGTTGAGCGCGTAGCCGCCGAACGGCGCGCACAGTGCGGTGGCGGCGCCGGTGCTGACCAGGATCGACCGGGTGGGCGGACGGTAGCCGAACTGGTTGAGCACGGCGATCCCGGGGACGTTCTGGGCGGCCATCGTGACCACGTACAGCGGCAGCGCGATGCCGATCACCGCACCGGTGCTGAGCGCCGGGCGGGTCGCCGTCGCGGTGGGCAGGAGTTGCGCGAGCGAGCCCAGATCGGGGTGGCGCAGCACGACGAGCGAGCCGATCGCCACCACGAGCGCCGCGGGGGTGGCCCAGCGCCTGGCGAACGGCGTCAACACCGCCCACGTCACGATGGCGGGCAGGGACAGGGACGGCAGCGCCACGGCGGCCCGCACCGGTGTGAGGCACACCGGCAGCAGGACCCCGGCCAGCATGGCGGAGGCGAGTGGCGCCGGAATGGCGGTGACCCATCGGCCGAGCCGCCCCCACATGCCGGTGACGGCGAGCAGGATTCCGGTGACGGCGAAGGCGCCGACAGCCTGGGCGTAGCCGCCCGGTTGGCGGCCGGTGGCGACCAGGAGGGCGGCTCCTGGGGTCGACCAGGCGATGCTGATCGGCTGCCGGTGGCGCGTCGACAGGCCGATGGCCAGCAGGCCCATCGCCGTGCACAGTGCCAGAAGTCCGGAAACGGCCTGGCGCTGGTCCGCACCGACCGCCCGCAGTCCGGAGACGACCACGGCGAACGCGCCGGAGAAGCCGACCACCGCGGTGACGACTCCGGCGATCAGCGGTTGCGCGAGTCCGGGGGGTGAAGTGGATTCGGGTATTCGGCCGGTCTGCCGGTCGTCTGCCGGGTGGAGCCGCTGCTGTTCCATATATGGAACGCTAGCCCATCGGGGCCGCCGGGCGCTCCCGGGATACTGAATGTCATGGTGCAGGCATGGACGCCCGAGTCCGCTGTCGCGATGGGGCGGCGGATCCAGCGGCTTCGGCAGGAAAGAGGGCTCAGCCTCTCGGAGTTGGCCCGTAGCGCGGGCATCGGCAAGGCGACCCTCTCCGGGCTGGAGGCGGGCACCCGCAATCCGACGCTGGAGACGCTCTACGCCATCACCGGCCAACTGGGTATCCCACTCGCCTCCTTGCTGACAGAGGCGACGGGCGAGGTACGCGGTGCGGCGGTCACGGCGCGGCTGCTGGAGGTCTTCGAGGACACCACGGCGACCACCGAGCTGTACTGGCTGACGATCAGGCCCGGTCGGGTCCAGCACTCACCCGCCCATCCGGCAGGCGTGACCGAGCAGTTGACAGTGATCGCCGGAGCCGCCCGGGTGGGGCCGCGCGGGGCGGAACGGCTGGTGCGGGCGGGCGAGCACATCTCGTGGGCCGCGGACGTCCCGCACACATACGCCGCGGTGCACGACCAGGAGGTGCAGGCCAGCCTGCTGATCCGGCAGCCGTGCGATCCGGCGGCCGGAAGTCGAACGGCCCCCTGAGCGGCCAATACGGCCGTATGGCGCCGCCGAGACGCGAACGAGCGTGGCAGTCGGGGTGAAAGGGGAAACCCCGGAGCGGCCATGAGTCCAAGCCGAAACGCCTCTGACTCCGACATCCGCCGGGGCGCGGCTCCGCGCGGCGGACGGAGGGCTCCACCTGGAGTTCTCGGAAGTGATGGCCCGGCTTGGGCCGGGCGGGATGTACCGGTTGTCACCCCCGGCGGCGGGCCGCCGGAAAGCAACGACCAGTAGGCGGCCGGTGGCCGCCCGCGTACGCCACGCGCGTTACCGCGCTGCGTCGCCGGACTGGATTTCCGGGGCCACGGCGGCGGTGCGCACCGGTCCCGGCACGCGTCCGGCGGCACGGTGAAGGCACACCGCATCGCCGGGCGAAGGGACGTACGCCGTGAGCAACCCCAGTCGTCACATCCTGAAGGCACTGCTGGCCATGGCTGTCGCGGTGGGCGGCTGCTCCGCCAGCCACGGCGCCCCCGCCTCGGGCTCGGCCACCGCCTCCGGCCACTCCACCGCCGCGCCCCCCGATGTACGCGTCGCGGACCACACCTACCAGGTGCCGCGGCCCCTGCCCGAGGACGCCCCGGGTGCCCTGATCGCCGCCACCGACCAGGGCCCGGACCAGCAGACCGGCGCCGCACACCGCTGGACCGTGCTCTACCACTCGGTCAACGCCCACCACGCGGACATCCCGGTCAGCGGCACCGTGCTCGTCCCCCGGGGCGCACCGCCGCCCGGCGGTTGGCCGGTGGTGTCCTGGGGGCACGGCACCACCGGCGTCGCGGACCGCTGCGCGCCGTCGCAGGCGCCGAACCTGGGGTTCAACGAGTACGCGCAGGAGCTGCGCACCCTGCTGGGCGCCGGTTACGCGGTCACCGCCACGGACTATCCGGGGCTCGGCACACCCGGTATGCACACGTATCTGGTCGGCGCCGACGAGGGCAACGCGGTGGTCGACATCGTCACCGCCGCCCGCCGTGTGGAGCCCAACCTGGCGCCGACCTGGTTCGCCGTCGGCCACTCCCAGGGCGGCCAGGCCGCCCTTTTCGCCGCCAACGCGGCGCGCCGGGTGCCCGGGCTGCGACTGCGGGGCACGGTCGCCATCGCACCGGCCAGCCACCTGGAGGTGATGCTTCCCGGCGTCATCGCCGCACACCAGCCGTCCCAGCTGAGCTTCGCGCTGTACTCCCTCGCCGGGCTGAGCGCCACGGATCGGTCCGTCAACCTCCGCTCCCTGCTGGGGCCTTCGGCCGCCAGGACCGCCGCCGGGATCCTCAGCCAGTGCCTCGGCGGAGGGCACACCAAGCTGACCGACGCCAGCACCGAACAGGCGCTTCCGCTCAGCGGCGAGCAACTCAGCCGGGTGGACGGTGAGATGGGCGCGTACGGCGACCCGGACCGCGCAGCGATCCATGGACCGGTGCTGGTCATCCAGGGCTCGGCCGACCAGGACGTACCGCCGCGGTGGACCGACGCCGTGGTGGGCAACCTGCGGTCGCTGGGCTCGCGCGAGGTGGTGGAGCGCACATACCCCGGGCTTGACCACGACCAGGTACTCGGCCAGTCCGTCTGCGACCTGCTGGCGTTCCTCGGCGCACACGGCGGCCGGCCCTCGGCCAACTGCGTCCCCTACCAGAGCGACGGCGGCTGAGGCGCGGCCCCGAACCGGTCACGCCAAGGCCGTTCGGCGGTGGCTCACCCCGTGGCGGGTCGCGGACGCGGCAGCGGGAGGTGCTTCGCGCGGTGCGCCTTGGACCGACGCTTGGCCTCGCTCAACGCGGTGCGCAGCCCTTCCTCGACCAGCTTGACCTGCTCCAGCATCGCCCGGGCCCAGTCCCGCTCATGGGTGTAGAGCTCGGAGGCCTGCGGCAGGCGCGCGTCGTGGCCCGACAGCGAGTCGGTCAGGTCACGCAGCCCGGCCTGCATCGCGTGGACATCCGCCTCCAGCCACCGCCGCACCATCGACGCCAGCTCCACCGGGTGGCGGTGCAGCAGCTCCTCGTGCCACCAACGGGCTGGAGCCAGGTCGAACAGCCAGTTCTTGGCCGACTGCTCGAACTCCGGAGAGTCCGGCGGACGGACCGAGCCCGGCCAGTTCACCGGCGGTCGTTCGGGTCGGTAGGGGAACGGTTCCGGCTGCGAAGAGGAACGTGCCATGTTGTGCTCCCTGGAGGATCACCTCACTGGTGAGGCGGTGTGTGCTGATGACGCGGGGGACGAGGAGCGGCGGGCGCGGGAGGCGCTCCTCGCACACTTGGGACCAGGATCTTTAGCGGCTGTTTTTCAGCGAACGATATCTACTCGCTGGTATGCGCACAAGGTTCCGAATTGCCGCAATCCCTGCCGTTGGGTGCAGCGCGTTGCGCGGGGGGTGCGGTGAGGTGCCCGGTCATGATCGGCGAGAGCGCGCCCGCCGGGTCCCGGAAGGCATTTTCGGCCCGAGGAGTTCCCTGAGCGGTACGCCCGCTGGCGGTAGTTCGACCAGAGCGATCAAGGCGGCCGGGGTGTTCCTCGCCAACGACGGGCTGGTCAAGCCCGACGTGGCGCGATCGTCCGGGGGTGCGGCGGTGAGACGCAGATCACATTGGAAGCAGCCCGCCGACACGGGCAGTTGTCCGCCTCGATCCCGGCGGCCACCACCGCGGAAGCGCTGGCGCTGCTCGGTCCGAACGACTCCTAGGGGCGCGACCAAGGAGGTGGCGACAGTCCCGAACGGGGCGACCCCCGATTCGGATCGGCCCCGACCGAGGGTGTCAGCCCAGCGCCGTCACCGCTGCGGCGACCCGTTCCGGGTTGGAGATCATCGTCAGGTGGCGCCCGTCGGGGATCAGGGTGGGCGGTGGTGCTCCGATGCGGGCCGCGGTCTGGGCGGGGACCTGGGGGGTGAAGACAGCGTCCCGGGAGCCGAACACCACGGCCTTGGGGATGTGTACGGCCCGCAGCTGTTCCAACTGGTCGGCGGGTAGGCCGGGCACTCCCGCGTCGAGCAGGCCCCACAGCGCCGCCTCTGCGCCCGGTACCTGAAGCGGCCGCCGCCACACGTCCACCCCGGCGCGGTCCAGCCGTGGGCACCTGGGGCCGCACTGTGCCTCGTACAGCCGCCGGATCAGCGCGTCGGAGCCGAGCCCGAGCCGCAACAGGCTGGTGCGGTACGGGTCGATCAGCAGGTACCGCAGCGCGGACGGCGCCCCCGCACCGGTGTTGAGCGCGTCCCCGTCGAGCAGGACCAACCCGCCGATGCGCCCGGGGGCCCGCAGGGTCGCCTCCGCGACCATCGCCGCACCGCTGGAGTGGCCGACCAGCACGGGACGGTTCAGTCGCATCGCGTCGAGGAAGCCGAGCAGTTGCCGGGTGAGGTGGTCGACGGTGTAGGGGCCGCGCCGCTCGCTGTATCCGTCGCCGGTGAGGTCAAGGGCGTACACCCGGTGGTCGAGGGCGAGCAGCGGGGCGAGCCGGGACCAGGTGTCGACCGACTCGAAGGCGCCGTGCACCAGGACGATCGGCGTCCCGGTGTGCCCCCACGTCTGGTAGCGGGTACGGACGTCCGCCGCCTGCACGTATCTGAGCCCGGACGGAGGCGCGGCCCGGCCCGCCGTGGCGGCGTTGTAGCCGAACGACGCGACGGTCACCGCGATCAGTAGTCCGGCGCAGGCCAGGGCGGCGCGCCGGAACCAACGCGCCAGCCGCGGACGGCCCCGGGCGGGCGCCGGGCCGCCCGAAGTGGTTGACGTGGACATGGTGACCCCTTACGGTCTGGGGCTAGTTAGGAAACTTTCCTAACTAGCGGGGTGTCTCGACCACAAGGGAGATTCGCATGACACGCACCGTGCTCCGTTTCCTGGTCCCGGTATCCCTCATCGCGGCGTTCGGCACCGCGATGGCCGTACCCGCGACGGCCACCGCCACCGCGAGGCCCGGCACCGACCAGCAGACGATCTACATGATGGACGACATCACCGCGGTGTTCGAGCAGAGCGCCAGTTCCCCGCGGTACGCCAACATCGAGAACGACAACGACGGCTGCGGCTGGACGGCGGGCTGGATCGGCTTCTGCACCGCCACCGGCGACATGCTGGACCTGGTGAAGCAGTACAACGCCGCCGAGCCCGACAACGTACTGGCCAAGTACACCGCAACGCTCCAGCAGTTGGCGGATTCAGGTAGCGACGACACCAGTTCGCTGGGCAGCGCCTTCCCCGACGACTGGAAGCAGGCCGCGCAGGACCCGACGTTCGTACAGCTGCAGCTCAAGGTGGGGCACGACACCTACCTCACCCCGGCACAGGACCTCGCGGCCAAGGAGGGCGTCAAGACCAACCTCGGCCTGGAGAACCTCTTCGACACCGCGCTGATGATGGGGCCCGGCCCCGACGACTGCGACGGCATGGTCAAGATCGCCAGCGAGACCGACTCCGCGCTCGGCGGCAACCCCGCGTCGGGCGTGGACGAAGCCCGGTGGCTCTCCCAGTTCAACACCATCCGCCAGCAGCACATGACCAACCCTTGTACGCCCGGACGGCAGAACGACTGGCCGCAGGCCGTCGACCGCTCGCAGGCGCTGCAGCAGCTGGCCGATCAGGGCAACTGGGACCTGAGCGCACCACTGACCGTGGGTGCCGACTTCAACATCACCATCACCGACCCGCACGACTGAGGCGTCGTCCCGTCGTGGCCGGATCACCGCCGGTCACGGCGGGACGTGAAGCACGGCCGAACTCGGGGGAGTTGACGGAACCCAGCAGCGCCCGGCCCTCCACGGCGGCTGCGGCGGACTGTCCGTGCCGACCCGGGGCGCGGTGGCCCTGCGCCATGTGCAGGAGCGTCTGCCCCTCCCAGTACCGCTGACGCGCCACGCGGAAGACACACCGTCAGCGGCCCAGCCCCCAGCCAGGTCCAGCCCCAACACCTCCACCTCACCACACGAGTTCGCGTCGGCGCGGAAGTCGGCCAGCGCCGTGCTCAGCAGGGTGCCGCTCTCCTCGTGACGGCCACAGCCCAAGGCGATCACCCCGCGCAGTCGGTGCGCACAGCCGAGGCCGATCGGGTCCTCTGCGGCCGTGGCGAGCAGCCGCGAACGCCGGGCCTCACCTTCCGCCTCGGCCGACCTGGACGGCGAGCCGGTACTGACCGCACGATTCCGCGATGTCCAGCGTGGCCGCGCGATCCTCCACGCGCTGCGCGCGACGGACTGACGGCTGTCGCCCCGCGTGTTCCGAAAATCCGCCAGCGCACGCGTCCGTCCGCCCGTCCAACTCGGCGGAACCCGCCGTCGGCCGGGTGGAATCGGTGGGCGGAATCGGACGAACGGGCGATGCGGGACGGGAGTTGGCGAGTCTGGGCCAACGGTGGCGGGACTCGCTGGTCCGATCCCGTGCGCGGGCGTCGCGCGGTGCTGCGGGGAGTTGAGGCATATGCGTACGGCACTGGCAGGAAAGTGCCGCTCACTGCGCAGCGATCACGCCAGTCTCAATTTCCCACTGTAGTCGGGGACTTGCACACCGTTACCGTTGCGGAGTTCGTTTCCACCGCTTCGATCCAAAGGATCCAAAGGAGACGTATGCGCACGTTAGCGCCCTTAGGGCGGATGGTAGCCGTAGCGGCCTCGGGTCTCGTGCTCATCGCGATGCCCCTTCTCGCCGCACCGGCGCAGGCGGCCCCGGCCCCGACGGCCGGCCATCAGGTCACCGTCAACCGGCCGATGGACGACAGCTTCTTCCTGGCCGGCTCGACACTCCAGCGCAACCAGGCGTGGACGTCGGGCAACGGCCGTGCCGTGCTGCGGCTGCAGCAGCACGGCAACCTGGTGCTGTACAAGGACGGCCGCGCCGCGTGGCAGGCCGTCGGCGCCTGGCCCAGCGGCTCCAGTGCCGTGATGCAGGCCGACGGCAACTTCGTGGTCTACGCCGCCGACGGCAGCCCGCTGTGGGCCTCCGGCACTTGGGGGTACTCGGGCGCCTACCTGGCGGTGCAGGATGACGGCAATGTCGTCATCTACACCAGCGCCGGCGTCCCGATCTGGGCGACCGACACCGGAGACTGACGCACCGTGGGCTCCCCGTGGCGGCACCCCGCCGCCGCGGGGAGCCCGCACGCCGCCGTCACCCGCGGTCCGCTTCCAGCGCCGCGCGTACCCGGGCCGCCACCTGCGCCGCCTCCCCGTCCGAGGCGTAGCGGTGTCGGGGCCAGAAGAAGCCGCGCAGCCCGTCCTTGGGGTTGCGCGGCACCACATGCACATGGAAGTGCGGAACCGACTGGCTGACCCGGTTGTTGGCGGCGACGAACGATCCCGCGGCTGCCATGGCGCGCTCCACCGCCCCTGTGACCAGCCGGACCCGGGCGAAGAACGGCCCAACCTCCGCCTCGGGCAGGTCGGTCAGCGTCTGGGCATGCCGTCTGGGCACCACCAGCACATGCCCGGGGAACAGCGGTCGGGCGTCCAGGAAGGCCACCGTCGTTCCGTCATCGAAGACCCGGTGGGCGCTCGCCTCACCGGCAGCGATCGCACAGAAGATGCAGTCCACGGCGAACAGTCAACTACGCCTGCCGCTGACCATGCGTCCTCCGGTCGCCGAGCCCGCGCAGGTGCGCTCTCATGGAGACGTGGCCTGTGCGCGAAGTGCCAGGGCACCTCGGCGCACGGCCGCACCCCCTCCCCGTTGGAGGATGCCATGAACTCCATGCGCGTCGCCCAGGCCGCCGCCAAGGGCGGAAAGCTGGAGGTCGTCGAGCGGGAAGTGCCGCAGCCCGGGCCCGGACACGTGCGGATCACGGTCGAGGCGTGCGGTGTCTGCCGCAGTGACGCGGGGTTCATCGACGCCGTCTTCCCTGGCGTGCGGTTCCCGTTGGTGCCCGGACACGAGATCGCCGGACGGATCGACGCGCTGGGCGACGGTGTGGCGCAGTGGCAGGTCGGCGACCGGGTGGGGGTGGGCTGGTTCGGCGGCTCCTGCGGGCACTGCCTGCCGTGCCGGCAGGGCGACTTCATCGCGTGCGTCAATCTCAAGGTGCCTGGCTGGGCGTATCCCGGCGGCTACGCGGAAGCGATGGTCGCCCCGGTCGACGCACTGGCCCGGATCCCGGACGGACTGACCCCCGTCGAGGCGGCGCCGTTGGGGTGCGCGGGCGTGACGACGTTCAATGCGCTGCGGCGCAGCGGTGCGCGCGGCGGGGACCTGGTGGCCGTGCTGGGGGTGGGCGGACTGGGGCACCTGGGTATCCAGTTCGCCGCCAGGCTCGGCTTCGAGACGGTGGCCGTCGCCCGCGGTACGGCGAAGGAGGAGCTCGCCCGCGAGCTGGGCGCGCACCACTACGTCGACAGCCAGGCCACCGATGTCGCCGAGGCGCTGCGAGGGCTCGGCGGGGCGCGGGTCGTCCTGGCCACGGCTGCCGACTCCGCCGCGATGGCGGCCACCGTCGACGGGCTGTCCCACCGCGGGCAGCTGCTGGTGATCGGAGCCACCCCGGAGCCACTGGAGATCTTCCCGCTCCAGCTGATCACGGGCGGGCGCGGTGTGCGGGGTCATGCTTCGGGGACCGCCCAGGACGTGGAGGACACCATGCACTTCGCCGCGCTCACCGGCGCGCGGCCGATGGTGGAGACCATGGCACTGGACGACGCGGAGGCGGCGTACCAGCGGATGCTCAGCGGCCAGGCCCGCTTCCGCATGGTGCTGACCACCGGCGACTAGCCGCCCGGGGCGCGGTGGGCGTCGCGACTCGGCCACCCCCGGGCGCGCCGCATTCCATGCCGAGGGCGAAGCTTGAAGGGCGGGGGTGACGCCTGCCTGAAGGAGCGGGATGAACGGCTCCGTACTGATCGGGAAGATCTTCGGAATACCGCTGCGGGTCCACTGGAGTGTGCTGGTACTGGTGGTGCTGCTGGGGTACGGCCTGGGGCGCGGCACGATTCCCGCGCTGGCCCCGGGCCGGGGTACGGGTGTCTACACGCTGGCCGCGCTGCTCGGTGCGCTGGCCCTGCTGGCGAGTCTGCTGCTGCACGAGTCGGCCCATGCGGTGATGGCCCGCCGGCGCGGTGTGGCGGTGGAGGACATGACGCTGTGGGCGCTTGGCGGGGTCACCCGGATCGGGCGGGCCGAGACACCGCGGGCGATGCTGGTGATCTCCGGCTGCGGCCCGCTGGCCAGCCTGCTGCTGGCCGGAGTCGGCATCGGCGGTGCGCTGGCGGTACGGGCGGCGCTGGGCTGGAACGTGGCGGCGGCCGTGCTGTTCTGGTTGGGCTGGGCCAATGCGCTGCTCGCCGGGTTCAATCTGCTGCCCGCCGCCCCGCTGGACGGCGGGCGGATCGTCCAGGCCCTGCTGTGGGGGCGCACCGGGGACCGGGAGCGCGCGGAGCGGGCCGCCGGGCGAAGCGGGCAGGTGGTGGGCATGCTGCTGGTGGGGTTCGGCGTCGTCAGCTTCTTCTACGGTTCGGCCACCGGGCTGTGGCTGGCGCTCATCGGTTTCTTCCTGTCCGGCACCGCGGGCGCCGAGGCCCAACGCGCCACCCTCAGTGCCGCGCTGCACGGGGTGCCGATGTCCCGTGCCATGTCCGCGCCCGTGGTGACCAGCCCGGAGTGGCTGACGGTCAGCCGGTTCCTGGACGAGACGGAGTCCCAGCGGCGCCACTCGGTGATACCGCTGCTCGACTTCGACGGCCGGCCTTCCGGCCTGGTGACGCTGCGGCAGCTGGCCGCCGTGCCGGGGCCGCAACGGGACCAGGTACGGCTGCGCGACGTCGCCACCCCGCTCTCCCGCTGCACCGTCGCCACCCCCGACGAGGCGCTGCTGGACGTGCTGAGCCGGGTGTCAGGGCCGCCGCGGATCCTGGTCGTGGACGGCGGGCACCTCGTCGGCATCGTCACCGCGCACGACATCTCGCGCCTCACCCACCTGCTGAAGGACCGGCACGACGCCCCGCGGTGAAAGACCGCCATCGCGCTGTCCGCGGCCTAGGCTCTGGGCCACCGCCCGCTGACGAGTACGGGGAAGCGCATGGATGGCTCGCCGCAACTGCCTGGCGTACTGGCCGACTTGGCCCCACTGCTGGACCACTGGGGGTATCTGGCGGTCGGCGGCCTGATCTTCCTGGAGGACTTCGGCGTTCCGGTGCCGGGTGAGACCCTGCTGATCGCCGCCTCGGTGTACGCGGGCGCGGGGCGGCTGAACATCCTGGTGGTCGCGGTCGTAGCCTTCGTCGCCGCCGTCTGCGGCGACAACGTCGGCTACGCCATCGGCCGGTTCGGCGGCCACCGGCTGGTCACCCGCTTCGGGCGGTACGTACTGCTGACCCCCGAACGCGTCGCCAGGGCCGAGGAGTTCTTCGCCAGGCACGGCGGAAAGGTCGTCACCGTCGCCCGATTCATCGAGGGCCTGCGGCAGGTCAACGGCATCATCGCTGGTCTGGCCGAGATGTCCTGGCGGCGGTTCCTGGTCTTCAACGCGCTGGGTGCGGCCCTGTGGGTCGGACTGTGGGTGACCGTGGGCGGCCTGGCGGGCCAGCACATCAACACCCTCTACCCGGCGATCCAGCGCTACGAGCTCTACCTGCTGGCCGCCCTCGCGCTACTGGTGGTCTTCCTCGTCGTCCGCCGCTGGCGCCGCCGCGCGTCCGCCAAGAAGTCGGACGGCGGGCGGAGGATGGAGTCATGATCCGTAAGAGAGTCATCGTCTCGGGGGACGTGCAGGGCGTCTACTTCCGCGACACCTGCCGCCGTACCGCACTGGAACTCGGCGTGGCGGGCTGGGTGCGCAACCTCCCGGACGCAACCGTCGAGGCGGTCTTCGAGGGCGAAACGGGCGCGGTGGAACAGATGGTGGCCTGGTGCCACCACGGTCCACCACTCGCGATCGTGGACCGGGTCATCGTCCACGACGAGGCGCCCGAGGGTCTCGTCGGCTTCGAGATCCGCCCAACCCCCTCGGGTTAGGTGACCGGGTCCAGGGTACGGCGGTAGGTGGCGCCCCGGTCGATGATGTCGGCCCAGCGGTCCCCGTAGACGTTCCGCGTGATTCCCGGCTCCCGCAGGAAGTCGTGCGGGAAGCCGAGCGACACCGCGCTCACCTCGTTGAGCCGTTGGACCACGACCGGGGCCAGGCGCACCTCGACACTGCGAGGTTGTCGGCGAGCTGGCTCTCCTTGGTGGCGCCGATGATCGGGATGATGTTGCCGGGCCGTGCGCGCAGCCACGCCAGGGCCACCTGTGCCGGGCTCCACCCGCCCTCCTCGGCGACCTCCAGTACCGCGCTGTTGACCGCATCCTCGTTGCGTTCCGCCTGGTCCTCCCAGTTGCCACTGGTCAGCCTGCCCGACTCACCGCGGCGGCACTTGCCGGTGAGCCTGCCCGACGCCAGCGGGCTCCACGCCAGCACCGCCAGGTCGAACGCCCGCGCCTGCGGGAGCAACTCGCGCTCCGGGGTGCGCTCCAGCAGGTTGTAGCGCAGCTGGGAACTGGCGAAGGCGGTCCAACCGCGAAGCTCCAAGGGCGGCTCGTGACTTCGCTGAGGTACCGTCAGATCGCTTCGAGCAGCGTCGCGTTGGCGAGGCCGCCCGCCTCGCACATGGTCTGCAGGCCGTAGCGGGCGCCGCGTTGCTCCATGGTGTGGACGAGGGTGGTCATCAGACGGGTGCCGCTGGCGCCCAGTGGGTGACCCAGTGCGATGGCACCGCCGTTGACGTTGACCTTCGCCGGATCCGCGCCGGTCTCCTGCAGCCAGGCCAGGACGACGCTGGCGAACGCCTCGTTGACTTCGAACAGGTCGATGTCCGCCAGTCGCAACCCGGCGCGACGCAGCACCTTCTCAGTGGCCGGGATGACCCCGGTGAGCATCAGCAGCGGGTCGGATCCGGTGACCGCGAAGCTGTGCAGCCGGGCCTTGGGGCGAAGGCCGAGTCGGGCGGCGGTCTGGCTGGAGGTGATCAGCACGGCGGAGGCTCCGTCGTTGATCGGGCTGCTGTTGCCCGCCGTGACCGACCAGTCGATCTGCGGGAAGCGTTCGGCGAAGCCCGGGTCGGCGAAGGCCGGACGCAGCCCGGCGAGAACGTCGGGCGTGGTGCCTGGGCGTACCGACTCGTCGGCGGTCACCACACCGGAGTCCGTGGTGACCGGGGCCAGTTCGGCGTCGAACAGTCCGTCGGCGTGGGCCTTGGCCGCGCGCTGGTGCGAGGTGGTGGCGAACTCGTCCATCCGCTCCCGGCCCAGCGACCACTTGGCGGCGATCAACTCGGCGCTGATGCCCTGCGGTACCAGCCCGTCGGGGTAGCGGGCGGCGATCCCCGGGCCGAACGGGTCGGCGCCCGGCGGCACGTTGGACCACATCGGAACCCTGCTCATCGACTCCACGCCACACGCGACGACCAGGTCGTAGGCGCCGGAGATGACGCCCTGGGCGGCGAAGTGGACGGCCTGCTGGGACGAGCCGCACTGCCGGTCGACGGTGGTGGCCGGGACGGACTCGGGGAGTCCGGCCGACAGCCAGGCGTTACGGGTGGTGTTCATCGCCTGCTCGCGGACCTGGTCCACGCATCCGCCGATGACGTCGTCGACGAGTGCGGGATCCACGCCGCCGCGGTCGAGGAGGGTGCTGAGGGTGTGGGCGAGCAGTTCGACCGGATGGACTCCGGCGAGCGCGCCGCCCGGCTTTCCCTTGCCGATCGGAGTGCGTACGGCTCCGACGATGACCGCGTCATTCATGTCCGGCTGCCTCCTGGGCGATCGGCGGCGGTGGGTCCCCGATCGCATGGCCGCGAGTGAGTTTGAAATCCGAACTCACTCTAGCCTAGTGGGTTTGAGAAGCAAACGCGCGCAAATATGCTGGGACGGTGAAGAACCCACGCCCGTGCTCGGTGGCCGACACCCTCGCCGTCGTAGGGGAGAAGTACGCCCTGCTCGTGCTCCGCGAGGCGTTCCTCGGGGTACGGCGCTTCGACGCGATGGTCCGCAACATCGGCGCCCCGCGCGACGTGCTGGCCACCCGGCTGCGCCGACTCGTGGAGGCGGGGGTGCTGGAGAAGCTCCCGTACAGCGAGCGGCCGAGGCGCTTCGAGTACCGCCCCACCCCGGCGGGCTGGGAGCTGCAGCCGGTACTGCTGATGCTCATGAAGTGGGGCGACCGGCACCTCGCCGACCGACCGCCGATGGTGCTGGAACACTCCTGCGGCGCCGACCTGACCCCGGTCGTGGTCTGCGGCCACTGCGGTCAGCAGGCCGACCAGGGCACCCTCACCCCGCACGTCCAGGCCCCCGGCTGGACCCGCACCGGCCCGGCCGCCGACTGAGACACACGGCGCCGCGGATCAACGCCTGCGGCGGCGCCCAGCGGCGATATGGATGCAAGCTGGGGACATGCCCCTTCGGCCGCTCAGCGGAAGTCCACGCACCTGGCAGCCCGGACATGCGCCAGCGCTGGTCGTGATCCCGTTGGCGCTCATCGCCGCGGTCGTCACCGCCGACCTGCTCGCCCCGCCGCACATCCATCTGGGCCCGCTGCTGGTGGCGGCCCCCGCGGTCTCGGTGGCGTTCGCCGGCGCCCGGCTCACGTCGCTCATCGGGTTGCTCGCGGTCGGGGCGCAGATGCTGATCGGGGTGTATCGGGAGTCGCTGACCTCGGCCAACATCGACGCCCAGATCGCCGCGCTGGTCGTGGTCTCCGCCCTGCTGGTCGTCTTCTGCCTGGTACGGGACCGGCGCGAACGGCAACTGCACCGGGTGCGGTCGGTCGCCGAGGCCGCCCAGCACGTGCTGCTGCGACCGCTGCCCCGGCGCAGCGGCCCGCTGCGAATCGGCTGCCTGTACCTGCCCGCCGAGGAGGAGGCCGAAATGGGCGGCGACCTGTACGCCGCCGCCCGCACCCCCACCAGCACCCGGCTGCTCATCGGCGATGTGCGCGGCAAGGGCCTGGCCGCCATCAGCCATGCCGCGCTGCTGCTCGGCGCCTTCCGTGCCGCCGCCCACCGGCTGGCCACCCTGCCCCGGCTGGCCATCCATCTCGACGGCGCCACCCGCTGGGACTCCAGCCAGTGGCGCTCGGCGTCGGACGAGGACACCGACGAGTTCTTCGCGACCGCGATCTTCATGGACATCCCCGACGACGAGTCGGTCGTCCACATGATCGTCTGCGGCCACCCGCCCCCGCTGCTGTTCCGCGACAACGAAGTGACCACGCTGCGGCCGAAGGCCAGCCATCTGCCCATCGGCCTGGGGGGAATGGTCGACGCCATTGAGTACGAGGTCGAGACGTCCCCGTTCGAGACCGACGACCTGCTGCTGTTCTACACCGACGGGGTGATCGAGGCCCGTGACGCGAAAGGGCGCTTCTACCCGCTCGCCGAACGGGCGGCGGCCTGGGCCAAGGACGACCCCGACGAAGTGGTCCGCAAGCTCCGCGACGACCTGCTGGACCATGCCCAGGGCCACCTCGGCGACGACGCGGCCGTGGTCGCCATCCGCCGCGGCGGCCCCGCCACCAAACTTCCGTAACCGTGGAGGAGTTGGCGTCCCCCCGTCACGTGTCGGGCGGCGGGGGCAGCCGTAGGTGCGCCAGGTCCGCGGGCACCGGCGCGGCCGGGCGGATGAACGGCGGGGCCTGGTCCGCCGACGCGGGCGCGTCGGCCAGCCGGAAGCGGTCCCTCAGCCGCCGGTAGAAGTCGGTCTGGCCGAGCCGCAGCAGCCGCAGCCGGGCCGGAGCCTTGTAGGCGGCCACCCAGTCGCCGGGGTTCAGCACTCCGCGCAACTGGCCGTCGATGCTGACCGCCACCTGCCCGGACTGCGGCAACACCCGCACCGCGATGGCCTCGTCCGCCGATGCCACCACGGTGCGGTCGAACGCCATGTGAGCCGCGACCGGGGTGAACACCACCGCGTCCGTGTACGGCGAGACGACGGGCCCCCCGGCCGCGAAGCTGTACGCCGTGGAGCCGGTGGGGGTGGCCACGATGACCGCGTCGGCGGAGTAGGCGGCGAGCAACTGGCCGGTGATGTAGACGCCAAGGCTGGCCTGCCGGTCCCGGGCGAGCTTCTCGAAGACCACGTCGTTGACGGCGATGACGTCCAGCGCGACGCCCCAGCCGACCTCCTGGTCACTGCGGGCCTTCGGCGGCGGCAGGGCGGGGCCGCGCGCGTAGCACAGCAGCGCCTCCATGCCGATCGGCATCTCCAGCGGGCGGGACGCCCGCAGCGTGAGCATCATGCGCTCCTCGACGGTGGCCCGCCCCTGGTACACCTCTTCCAGCGCGTCCAGCACCTCGTCCGCGGTGGTCTCGGTGAGGAATCCGAGACGGCCCACGTTCACGCCCAGGACCGCCGCGCCGTTCTTGGCCGCGATGCGCGCACCCCGCAGGAACGTGCCGTCGCCGCCGAAGGTGACGATCAGGTCGGGGTGCCCGGCCGCCGCCGCCTCCTCCTGGCCGCTGCGCCGCGGGATGTCGCTGCGCCACACGTCGATCTCGGTGCAGGGGATACCCCGGTCCGCACACCAGGCGCGTACGGCGCCAGCCGCCGCGACCGCTACGGGGCGGGCCTGGTGGACCACTAGGCCAAGCCGGTTGACAGCCATCGTCGTCTCCACGGTAGAGCCAAGCGGGCCACGGGGCGCGCCGGGCGCGCCTCACTCGCGGCGGGTGGGCCGGCGGCCGGGTGGCTGCTCCGGTTCCGGGCGCGTCGTGGTGGGCGCGAGCGGACGGGTCTGCGGGCCCTTGTCGGAGACGGTGACCATCTCGTCGCAGTGCCGGATCTCCAGCGGCGCGCCCTCCAGCAGGGTGTATGTGGCGGACGCGTCGGTGATCTCGACCCGTAGCCGCCGCCCGCGCATCTGCACCGCGAACGCGAGCCGCCGCAGCCGCTCGGGCAGCCGCGGCGCGAAGCACAGCACCCCGTCACGGTGCCGCATGCCGCCGAAGCCCGCGACGAGGGTGAGCCAGGTACCGGCGAGCGAGGCGATGTGCAGCCCGTCCCGGGTGTTGTTCTCCAGGTCGTGCAGGTCCATCAGGGCCGCCTCCGACAGGTAGTCGTAGGCCAGCCCCAGGTGGCCGACCTCGGCCGCCATCACTCCCTGCACGCACGCCGACAGTGAGGAGTCCCGTACCGTCAGTGCCTCGTAGTAGTCGAAGTTGCGCGCCTTCTGCTCCTCGTCGAAGGCGTCACCGCGCACGAACATCGCGAACACCAGGTCCGCCTGTTTGACCACCTGCTTGCGGTACAGGTCGAAGTACGGGAAGTGCAGCAGCAGCGGGTACTGGTCGGGCTGGGTACGGTCGAAGTCCCACACCTGGTGGCGGGTGAACCCGGCGGACTGCTCGTGCACGCGCAGCGCGCTGTTGTACGGCAGGGTCATCGCGTCGGCGGCGTCGCGCCAGGCGGCGGTCTCCTCGTCGTCGACCCCCAGGGCGGCCCCCTCCTTCTCGTGGCGTTCCACGGCGCTGGCGGCGGCCCGCAGGTTCAACTGGGCCAGCAGATTGGTGTACAGGTTGTCGTCCGCGACGGCGCTGTACTCGTCGGGCCCGGTCACCCCGTCGATGTGGAAGCGGCCGTGCGGATCGTGGTGGCCCAGGGAGTGCCACAGCCGCGCGGTCTCCACCAGCAGTTCCACGCCGGTCTCCCGCTCGAACTCCTCGTCGTCGGTGACCGCCACATAGCGGGTCACGGCGTACGCGATGTCTGCGTTGACGTGGAAGGCGGCGGTTCCGGCCGGCCAGTAGCCGGAGCACTCCGAACCCTCGATGGTGCGCCAGGGGAAGGCCGCTCCCTTCAGGCTCAGTTGGCGGGCGCGGTCCCGGGCGGCCGGCAGCGTGGACTGCCGCCAGCGCAGCGCGTCGGCCACCGCGTGCGGCGCGGTGTGGGTGAGCACCGGCAGTACGAAGCTCTCGGTGTCCCAGAACGAGTGCCCGTCATAGCCGGAACCGGTCAGGCCCTTCGACGGAATCGCCCGCTGCTCGGCGCGCGCTCCGGCCTGCAGTACGTGGAACAGGGCGAAGCGGATGGCCTGTTGGATCTCCTCGTCGCCGTCGATCTCGACGTCACCGCGCGCCCAGAACTCGTCCAGGTAGTCGCGCTGCTCGTCCAGCAGCCCCTGCCAGCCCGTGCTGCGGGCCGCGGCCAGCGCGGCCTCCGTCTGGTCGCGCACAGCCGGCCGGGAGCGGCCCCCGGACCAGCCGTAGGCGACGAACTTCTCCAGCCGCAGCGTCTCGCCGGGTGCCAGCTCGGAGGTGACGGTGAGTCGGCCGATGTGCCCGCTGCTCTCGCTGGCGGACTGGGTGGACGGCGGCCCCTGCACGATGTGGTCGGCGGCCGCCGCGACCCGCAGCCCGCTGTGCTTGGTGCAGTGCAGCAGCCGCATCCGCATGCCGTCGGAGTAGTGCTCCTCCGGCATCAGTGGGGACTCCAGAACGGCGGAGACCCGGGGGTCGCCGGTGGTCTTCGGCAACTGCTCGTTGGCCACGAGTTCGGACTGGACGACTATCCTCACCTTGGCGTCCAGCGGCTCCACCTCGTAGGCGACGGCTGCCACGGAGCGCTGGGTGAGCGAGACCAGGCGGGTGGAGCGCACCCTGATGGTGGTTCCGGCGGGCGAGGTCCACTCACACGTACGGTGCAGGAATCCGCCGCGCAGGTCCAGGACGCGTTCGTGGGAACGCAGCCGCCCGTAGCGCAGATCGAACGGTTCGTCATCCACCAGCAGCCGGATGATCTTGCCGTTGGTCACGTTGATCATGGTCTGGCCGGACTCCGGAAAGCCGTAACCCGCCTCGGCGTACGGCAGCGGATGCACCTCGTGCACGCCGTTGAGGTAACTGCCGGGCAGGCCGTGCGGCTCGCCCTCGTCCAGGTTGCCGCGCCAGCCGACATGCCCGTTGGACAGTGCGAACACCGACTCGCTCTGCGCGAGTACGTCGAGGTGCAGGCTGGTCTCGCGCAGGCGCCAGGGCTCGACCGCGAACGACGGGTGGCTGATCATGCGTGGTCCTCCAGTAGGTCCGCGAGGTCGCGCACCACGACGTCCGCGCCGTGTGCCCGCAGGGCGTCCGCCTGGCCGACGCGGTCCACGCCCACCACGTAACCGAAGTGGCCGCCGCGACCCGCGTCCATCCCCGCCAGGGCGTCCTCGAAAACGGCCGCCGCCGAGGGCTCGACGCCCAGGTCGTGCGCGGCCTCCAGGTAGGTGTCCGGGTGCGGCTTGCCCGGAAGCTTGCGCTCCGCCGCGACGATGCCGTCGATGCGCACATCGAAGCACTTCTCCATACCGACCGAGACCAGCACGTCACGGCAGTTGGCGCTGGAGGAGACCACCGCCGTGCCCAGCCCGGCGGCGCGCACCGCCTCGACGTAGCGGACCGAACCCGGATATGCCTCGACGCCCTCGGTACGGATCTTCTCCAGCAGGAGCTCGTTCTTCCGGTTGCCCAGACCCCGCACGGTCTCCCGGTCTGGCGGGTCGTCATCGCCGCCCTCCGGCAACTCGATGCCGCGCGAGGCGAGGAATGTCCGCACACCGTCCGCACGCGGGCGACCGTCGACGTACTCGTCGTAGTCGGCGACCGCGTCGAACGGGCGGAAGCCCGGCCCCTCGCGGCGCCGCAGGAACTCGTCGAACGTCGCCTTCCACGCGGCGGCGTGCACCACCGCGGTCTTCGTCAGCACACCGTCAAGGTCGAACAAGCACGCCCGGATGCCGTCCGGGAGACCGATCTTCGTCATGGAACGCGCGTGCCCGCGCCCCGTCCCCGGCATGCCTGTCACCGGCCCGGGCCAGCCGGACGCCGGAGAGTTGTCAGCCATGCCGACGAATCGGGCACCGCACTCGGCGTAGGGCGGACCTGGCCGCCGCCGTGGTTTTTCCACAACCCGGCAGGGGAGGCGGCGCGTTAGGAGTCACCGGCCAGGCGGTGCCGTCACACTGGCCCGGAGGCGGTGCACGACGAGAGGTCAGGTGAGGTCTCCGTGACGTTTGGACTGGCTCCCCGCAAGGCGCAGCCGAGGGTGCCGTTGCGCCATGGCGAGGGCGACAAGTCCCGTCTGACCGGCGTAGAGGGCCTGGCCGCGCTCTCCCTTGACGCGCTCAGCTCGGTGGCATACGGCCCCGAGGCGATCGTCGTCGTCCTGGTCGCGGCCGGGACCGGAGCGCTGACCGCCGCACTCCCGATCACCCTGGTCATCACCGGCCTGCTGGTGGTGCTCACCATCTCCTACTGCCAGGTGATCGCGGTCCACCCGGACGGCGGCGGGGCCTACGCGGTGGCCAAGAAGAACCTGGGAGCGCGGGCCAGCCTGCTGGCGGCGGCAAGCCTGGTGGTGGACTACGTGCTGACCGTGGCGGTCAGCCTCGCCGCGGGCGCGGGCAGCCTCGCCTCTGCCTTCCCCGTGCTCGGCCACCATCTGCTGGCCGTCTGCCTGGGCGGCCTCGCCCTGCTCACCGCCGTGAACCTGCGCGGTATCGCGGAGAGCGCCCGCTTCCTGATGCTGCCCACGGTGCTGTTCATCGTGAGCATCCTCGGCATCGTCGTCGTGGACCTGCTGCGCTCCCATCCGGCCGCCACCGTGGGTACCGCGCAACCCGTCCATGCCTCCGAATCCCTCGGCCTGCTTCTGCTGTTGAAGGCATTCTCCTCCGGATGCTCCGCGCTGACCGGAGTGGAGGCGATCGCCAACGGCGTACCGGCGTTCCGCGAGCCACGCGTCAAACGCGCTCAGCACACCGAGTTGATGCTGGGCACACTGCTCGCCGTGATGCTCGTCGGCCTGTCGATCCTGATCCGCCGCGACCATGTCGCACCACGCGGGGGAGTGACCGTACTGGCCCAACTGACCGCCGGTGCCTACGGAACCGGCTGGCCGTACTACGCGAGCAACCTCATCGTCACCCTCGCCCTCGGGCTGGCCGCGAACACCAGCTTCGGCGGACTGCCCGTGCTGATGAGCCTGTTGTCCCGCGACAACAGGCTGCCGCACGTGTTCGGCCTGCGCGCCGAACGCCCGGTGTACCGCTACGGAGTGGTGGCCCTGGCGGTGCTGGCCGCCGCGCTGCTGATCGCGGTGGGCGGCAACACCCAGCGGCTGATCCCGCTGTTCGCCATCGGGGTGTTCATCGGCTTCACCATCAGCCAGGTGGGCCTGGTACGGCACTGGGCCAAGGAGCGCCCGGACGGCTGGGTGCCCCGGGCGCTGATCAACGGCACCGGCGCGGTGCTCACCGCGGTGGCGTGTCTGGTCCTGCTCACCACCAAGTTCATGGCCGGCGCCTGGGTGGTGGTCATCGCGGTGCCGCTGCTGATGCTGCTGTTCACCCGAATCCACCGGTACTACACGGTCGTTGGCGCCGAGCTGGGGCTGGGCCGGATTCCCGGCAGGCCGATCGAGGGCAGCAGCCTGGTCATCGTTCCGCTGGGCGAGATCAGCAAGCTCGCCCAGGCCGCGATCAGCGCCGCCCTCGCCCTCGGCGGCGAGGTCGTCGCACTGTCCGTGCACACCGACCCCGACAAGGCCGAAGGGCTGCGGCGCAGATGGCAGGAGTGGAACCCGGGCGTTCCACTCGACATCGTCGACAGCCCGCAGCGCTCCCTGGTCCAGCCCATCGTCGACTACGTACAGCACGCCGCACGCGACGGCAGAGTGGTCGCCGTGCTGATCCCGCAGGTCGAACCCCGCCACCGGCGCTACGAGTTCCTGCAGAACCAGCGCGGCCTCCTGCTCGCCACCGCCCTGCGCTACCGCACTGACGCGGTCGTGAGCGTCCTGCCGTACCGGTTGAGCGTATAGCGGCTACGGCGTTGCGGTGAGCCGCTCCACCAGCCAGTCCGCGCCGTGCAGATCGATGCGGGCGCTGAACTGCCGTGCTGCGCCCAGCCCTCCGCAACGCTGCGCCAGGGGCTCGATGACGTACGGATTCAGCTCGTCCCAGTCGATCCGGTACGGGCCGCTGACCGTCGCCGTGGCCCGGATCCTCGGTTCGTGCGCGGCGCTTACGGCGGCGTAGAACCCGCCAAGGCTGAGCCCGATCACCCCGGTCCTGGCGGCGTCGACACCGGGACGGCCCTCCAGCGCGTCGGTCTCGCCGACGACTTCGGCATCACCGAACGGGCCGGCGGCCCGAACCTCGGCCTGCCGCACTTCACCCTGGCCAACTGCCACCACCGCAGCCACCCCGCGCAAACCCAGGCCCTGCACCGCTACCTGCGCTGGCGCAACGCCAACTCCCGCCACCCCGACGTACTTGCCGCCCAACGCAAGGAACGCGCCCGCATCCGCAGCGAGAAGGGCATCCGCTGGCGCGGACGCCCCCTCAACGCCGCAGCCTGACCGACGCGAACCGCAGCCCCCGGAGTGCCGAAAGGGACAAGTTCACGAGAAGGACAGCGACAGAAGGACGACTCAGGAGGCGGACGGCTCGATCTCCCCCGCAAAGACGATGACCTGGTCGATGAGGCTCCGCCGCAGATGGACGACGTCCGTTCCCGCCAGGCGGGGGCCTCCATCGGGCGTGGTGAAGACCCACTGGTACCGGGCCCACTCATCAGGCATGTCCACCGCTGAGCAGCGCACCATCGTGCCGGTCCCCGCCGGGTGGCGCCGGATGTCCAGCACGAACCGCTCGACCGCCGCGATTCCTTCGCTGCGACCCAACGGTCCCCAGAAGACCACGTCTGAGGTCAGGGCCTGGGAGAGCAGGGCAGTCACATAGCCGTCGTCCGAGGCGTTAAACGCGGAAATGAACGTGTCGATCGCGGAGCGTGCCGTCTCTTCCTGCATGCCCCAGTAATACCAGCCGTTGCGCGTGCGCTCGTCCCGCGAGCCGCCTTCCGATCACGGTGGACCGTCCCGGTCACAGCACTAGACGCGCTGCTAAGGGCGTTCACCGAGACGGCGGGCAGTAGCAGATGGCTGGAGTACGACCGGGACGACTGGCTGCCGGAGGCGGGCGCCCTCACCCCGCTCGTCTCACGCCGGGACGGGGTGCTGTAGCGCGGGCGCGGCGGGCAGCGACACCACCATCGTCAGGCCGCCGCCCGGCGTGTCCTCGGGCAGGAGGGTGCCGCCCATCGCCTCGGTGAAGCCCCGGGAAAGCGCGAGGCCGAGTCCGAGGCCGGTGGTGTCGTCGGTGTCTCCCAGCCGTTGGAAGGGTTCGAACCCCCGAGGAAGACCTTCAGCCGACCGGGCCGGGTATCTGGCGGGTCGGCCGCGACATCGCTGTTGGCCACCGGGAACTCTCCTCGATCCGTACGGTGTCTCTTTGTCCATATCGTGGCGCCGCCAGGACCAGCTCAAAGGGGCGGATCGGCGATGTTGACACGATTCTGACCCCCGGGCGTGCGGCCGGCCCGCCATGACCGGCTCGCCGGTACGCGCCAGGTCAGCGACCCTGTAAGCAGGGAGACGGGAGGTACCGCCATGCGTCGCTTCCTGCACAGGGACCTCGCCGCGATCGTGGCCGGGCTGGTGGCTCCGCTGGCCGTGGCCGCGGCGCTGGTATCCGCCCGTGCGCACATCTCCAACACCGACGTGGCGCTGGTACTGGTCGTGGTCATCGTCGCGGTGGCCGCCATCGGGCACCGCGTGGCGGGTGCACTCGCGGCGCTGTCGGCCGCCGCCTGGTTCGACTTCTTCTTCACCCGGCCGTACGAGCGGTTCGCCATCACCAAGTCCGCGGACATCCGTACGGCGGTGCTGCTGCTACTGGTGGGCCTCGCGGTCTCCCAGCTGGCGGCGCGTGCCAGGCGGCTGAAGGTGATCACGGTCACCGACGCCCAGTACCTCGGAGCGATCCATGCCACCGCGGCCCGGGCGCAGACCGCGACCTCAGCGGCCCAGGTGGTCGACCAGGTCAAGCGGCAGCTGACCGAACTGCTCCAGCTGCGCGACTGCCGCTTCGAGTACGGATCACTGCTGGGCCACCCCGCGCAGCTGCGCCCGGACGGCAGCGTGCTGGTCGGGCGCCGGAGCTGGGACGTCGACCAGCAGGGGCTGCCGGACGAGGAGATCGAGCTGCGCGCGTTCGGCAACGGCCGCTACCTCGGCCGGTTCATGATGCGTCCGGCACAGGGCGCCAAACCACCGCTACAGGCCCGTCTGGTCGCGGTCACCCTGGCCGAACAGGCCGGATCGGCCCTCGACACGGCGGGCACGACGCTGGAGGACTAGCCAACTCCTTCTGCGACCATCCCCGTTGGCTCACTCGCAGCGGTGGGCGGAGGTCGGGAAGATCAGGGTCACGGAGAACGCGGGGCCGCTCGTCGCGGGCTCCAGGGTGCCGCCCATCGCCTCCGTCAGGTCACGTGCCAGCCGCAGCGCCAGACTGTCCGACCTGGCGTCAGGGGCGCTGGCCGGGGGCGTGTTGTCCGCGATGCCGTCGGTGACCTGGATCAGCAGCCGGTCGGGCAGTACTTCGGCGGTCAGCGTCGGAGGTCGGCCCTCGGGGCTGTGCCGCAGTGCGTCCGCGCTCAGGGCCGTGAGGGTGCGGGTCAGCGCGGCGGCGTCGGCGATGACGTCGGGCGTCCGCTCCGGTAGTTGGAGCAGTATGGTGTGGCGGCCGGGACCGAGGTCGTCCAGGGCCGCTGCCAGCACCTCGTCCAGGTCGACCGGGCGCAGGTACAGATCGAGCGCCCCGGCGTGCAGGCGGCCCAACCGGTCTAGGTCGGCGACGAGTTGGACGGCCCGATGCACCGCCGACAGCGCCGAGTCGAGCAACTGGTCCCGCTCCGCGGCCGAGGCGCCGGGCTCCCGTAGTCGCGCCAGCGCCGTCTGCGCCGAGTGCAGCGGGGACCGCAGATCGCGCCCCGCGGTCATCAGCAGTGAGGTACGGGTGCGTTCGGCCGCGGCGCGGTTGTCCGTCTCGGCGGCGCGCCGGGCCAGTCGGCCGTGAACGTGCGCCAGCCCCAACTGCGCCGCGCACGCGGCGAGCACCCGCTGGTCATCGGCGCTCAGCGGACGGCCGCGCGCGGCCAGCGTGAGGTCGTCGGTCACCGGACTCTCGACGTCCGCCTCGTACGGACGCTCCGCAGGACGCTCGCCCGCGCTGGCTACCACGTACCAGCGCGGCCGTGGTCCGTTCGCCCGGTCGCGTTCCAGGAGACTGACCGCGGTCAGGCCGAAGTACTCACGTACCAGTTCCAGCAGGGTGGGCAGGTTCTGCCCGTGCATCATGGCGGTCGCCAGACGGCTCAGGGCCCTCGCCTCCGTGGTGGCCCGCAGGGCCTGGTACGTACGCCGGGCGGCGGTTCCGGCGGCCGTGCCGACGAGCGTGGCGGTGACGATGAACACGACCAGCGCCACGACGTCGTTGAGGCGCTCGATGTCCAGCGAGTGCACGGGCGGGGTGAAGTAGTAGTCGGTCAGCATCCCGGCGGCGACCGCGGCGATCAGCGCCGGATACAGGCCGCCGACGAGCGCGATCACCACGATCGCCAGCATGTACAGCACGAGGTCGATGGCGAGACCGAGGTGGCCGCGCAGTGCCACCAGCACGGCGGTCAGCGCGGGCAGCAGCAGCACCGTGGCGGCCATCGCCGACCAGTAGCGGCGCGGCCCGGTGCCTCTGGTCGGGTGCGGTGGCCGCACCAACGGGGTGGCCGCACCGGCCGCCTCCTCGTGGGTGACGATGTGCACGTCGATGGGGCCCGAGCCGTCGATGGTGCGCTTGCCCACGCCCGCCCGCAACAGTGAGCGCAGTCGGCCCCGGCGGCTGGCGCCCAGCACGATCTGGGTGACGTTCTCGGCCTGGGCGAACTGCAACAGCGCCTCGACGGTGTCCTCGCCGGTGGTCTGGTGGTAGCTGCCGCCCAGTGCCTCCACCAGGGTCCGCTGTTCGGCCAGCGCCGCGGGGTCGGCGTCGGCCAGCCCGTCGCTGGGGACGACGTGTACGGCCAGCAGTTCGCTGCCCGGCGTCTTGGCGGTGATCCGGGCGGCGCGGCGGATCAGCGTCTCACCCTCCGGGCCACCGGTCAGACCGACCAGGATCCGCTCCCGGGTCTCCCACGGCGCGGCGATCCCGTGCTCCGCGCGGTACCGCTGCAGCCCCTCCTCCACCCGGTCGGCCAGCCACAGCAGGGCCAGTTCGCGCAGCGCGGTGAGGTTGCCGACCCGGAAGTAGTGGGTGAGCGCGGTCTCGATGCGGTCCGGCGGGTAGATGTCCCCGTGCGCCAGCCTGCGGCGCACCACCTCTGGCGGCAGATCGACCAACTCGATCTGGTCGGCCCGCCTGGCCACCTCGTCGGGAAGCGTTTCCTGCTGTCTGATCCCGGTGATCTGCTCGACCACGTCGTTGACGGACTCCAGATGCTGGACGTTGAGCGTGCTGACCACGTCGACGCCCGCTGCCAGCAGTTCCTCGACGTCCTGCCACCGCTTGGCGTTGCGCGATCCCGGTACGTTGGTGTGGGCCAGCTCGTCGACCAGGGCGACCTGGGGGAGGCGGGCCAGCACCGCGTCCAGGTCCATCTCGGTGAAGTCGCTGCCGCGGTAAGTGAGGCTCCGGCGGGGGACGGTCTCCAGGCCCTCGGCCAGGGCCATGGTCGGCCGCCGCCCGTGCGGTTCGAACAGTCCGATCACCACGTCGGTGCCCTGGGAGCGCAACCGCTGGCCCTCCTTGAGCATGGCGTAGGTCTTGCCGACCCCTGGGGCGGCCCCGAGGTAGATCCGCAGACGCCCACGCGCCATTGGCGTGCTCCCGCCGACTCATCACGATGCGTAACCGTGTCCCTGGCACTCCCATGGTGCGCCCGAGCGGGCTTCGAGGCAGTGTTCGAGTCGTACCGCGTGTCCGGAATTCACAGTGAAGACCCAGGTGCCGAACAGTGTGCTCAGCCACCGCTCAATGGCTTGACCACTCAATCGGCTGCGGCGTGTCAAAAGCTCATCAGGGCGCCGCTCGATAGCGTCAGAGCTCCGCTAACGGGGGTCGTCAGCGGGGGCCGGCAGCCCTTCGCTGAAAGGGCCGGTTTCAGCCGACACCGCCCTCGGCTTGAGCGCCCCCACTTCTTCCCGCCGCGGCCGAGCGGTCCCGTACCGTCATCTGCTCCGCGGGGGTGTGCCGCACATGTCGGACCTTCTCTTCATCGGCCTCATCATCGTGGTCTTCGCCCTCATCGGGCTGGCCGCCAAGGGGGTGCGGCGGCTGTGAGCGTCGAAAACATCGTGGGCCTGATCGTCGCCGTGGCCCTGGTGCTGTATCTGGTGTTCTGCCTGATCTTCCCCGAGAAGTTCTAGTCGCCTCGACCCGCCTCCTGAACCGGAGAGGTCCTCCATGAACGAAACTCTCGCGGGCTGGCTCCAGATCCTCGCCCTGGTGGGCGCGCTGGCCCTGTCCTTCCGGCCGCTGGGCGACTACATGGCCCATGTCCTCACCTCCCCCCGGCACTGGCGGGTGGAGCAGCTGGTGTACCGGATCGGCGGTGTGCGGGGGGACGCCGACCAGACGTGGCCCGCCTACCTACGCAGCGTGCTGACGTTCTCCGCGGTGTCGGTGCTGTTCCTGTACGCCTTCCAGCGACTGCAGAACCATCTGCTGCTCTCCGTCGGCATGAAACCGGTGGCGCCGTCCCTGGCGTTCAACACGGCGGCGTCGTTCGTCACCAACACCAACTGGCAGGCCTACTCGGGCGAGTCGACCATGGGCCACCTGGTGCAGATGGCGGGCCTGGCGGTGCAGAACTTCGTCTCCGCCGCCGTGGGCATCGCCGTGGTCGCCGCCCTGATCCGCGGCTTCACCCGGAAGAAGACCGACCGGGTCGGCAACTTCTGGGTGGACGTCACCCGGATCGTGCTGCGGGTGCTGCTGCCGATCGCCTTCGTGATGGCCATCGTGCTGGTCGCCGGCGGTGTGATCGAGAACTTCCACGGCATCCAGTCGATCACCACGATCGCGGGCGACCACCAGAGCATCACCGGCGGCCCGGTCGCCTCACAGGAGGCGATCAAGGAACTGGGCACCAACGGCGGCGGCTTCTACAACGCCAACTCCGCGCACCCGTTCGAGAACCCCAACCCGTTCACCAACTGGCTTGAGATCTACCTGCTGTTGGTGATCGGCTTCTCCATGCCGCGCACCTTCGGCACCATGGTCGGGGACCGTCGCCAGGGCTATGCCATCGTCGCCGTGATGGCTCTGATTTGGGCGGCGTCGGTGGCCATCGTGACCGCCAACGAACTGCACAGCGTGAGCAGTTCCGCCGGGCACGCGGCCGGCGGAATGATGGAGGGCAAGGAGCAGCGGTTCGGCATCTGGGCCTCCGCGCTGTTCGCCGTGTCCACCACGCTCACCTCCTGCGGCGCGGTCGACTCCTTCCACGACTCGTACACGCCGGGCGGCGGCGGGATGACCATCTTCAACATGATGCTGGGGGAGATCGCGCCCGGCGGCACCGGCTCCGGTCTGTACGGCATCCTGATCCTGGCGGTCGTCGCGGTGTTCGTGGCCGGACTGATGGTCGGCCGCACCCCCGAGTACCTGGGCAAGAAGCTCGGCGCCCGGGAGATGAAGTTCGCCTCGCTGTACATCCTGACCACGCCCGGCATCGTGCTGGTGGGGGCCGGTATCGCGATGGCGCTGCCGGGGGAGCGGGCCGCGATGCTCAACGCGGGCCCGCACGGCTTCTCGGAGGTGCTGTACGCGTTCACCTCGGCCGCCAACAACAACGGCTCGGCGTTCGCGGGCCTTTCGGCCAACACCGTCTGGTACGACACCGCGCTCGGCGTGGCGATGCTGTTCGGCCGCTTCCTGCCCATCGTGTTCGTGCTGGCGCTGGCCGGGTCGCTCGCCCGCCAGCAGGCGGTGCCGGTCACCGCGGGCACGCTGCCCACCCACCGGCCGCAGTTCGTCGGCCTGCTCGCGGGTGTGATCCTCATCGTCGTTGGCCTCACCTACTTCCCCGCCCTCGCGCTGGGACCTCTCGCGGAAGGGTTGCACTGATGCCCACGGCCACCGCTCAACCCCCCGTGTCGAAGGACCCGTTGGCGCCCAACGTGCACCGGGTCTCCGGTGGACTGCTCGACCCCAAGCAGTTGGTGACCTCCTTTCCCGGCGCGCTGCGCAAGCTCGATCCGCGGGTGATGGTGCGGAACCCGGTGATGTTCGTCGTGGAGGTCGGCGCCGTGCTGACCACCCTGTCGGCGATCAAGGACCCGGGTGTCTTCGCCTGGGTGATCACCGTGTGGCTGTGGCTCACCGTCGTCTTCGCCAACCTGTCGGAGGCGGTCGCCGAGGGGCGTGGCAAGGCGCAGGCGGAGACGCTGCGAAAGACGAAGACCGACACCATGGCCCGTCGGCTGCCCGCCGACTGGCGGCCGGGCGCCACCGACCTCACCGAAGAGGAGGTTCCGGCGACGGCGCTGCGGCTGGGCGACCATGTGGTGGTCGAGGCGGGCCAGGTCATCCCCGGTGACGGTGACGTTGTCGAGGGCGTCGCCAGCGTCGACGAGTCTGCGATCACCGGTGAGTCGGCGCCGGTCATCCGCGAGTCGGGCGGTGACCGCTCGGCGGTCACCGGCGGTACCAAGGTGCTGTCCGACCGGATCGTCGTGCGGATCACCTCCAAGCCGGGGGAGACCTTCATCGACCGGATGATCGCCCTGGTGGAGGGCGCGGCCCGGCAGAAGACCCCCAACGAGATCGCCCTGAACATCCTGTTGGCCTCGCTGACCATCGTCTTTCTGGTGGCCGTGGTGACGTTGCAGCCGTTCGCCATCTTCGCGGGCGCCGAACAGAGCATCGTGATCCTGGTGGCGCTGGTGGTCGCACTGATCCCGACCACCATCGGCGCGTTGCTGTCGGCGATCGGCATCGCGGGTATGGACCGGCTGGTGCAGCGAAACGTACTGGCCATGTCCGGCAGGGCCGTTGAGGCGGCGGGCGATGTGAACACCCTGTTGCTGGACAAGACCGGCACCATCACTCTGGGCAACCGCCAGGCCGCCGAGTTCCTGCCGGTCAGTGGGGTGCTGGTGGAGGAGCTCGCGGACGCCGCCCAGCTGTCGTCCATCGCCGACGAGACGCCCGAGGGCCGCTCGGTCGTCGTGCTGGCCAAGGAGCGGTACGCGCTGCGCGGGCGCGGCGAAGGGGAGTTGGCGCACGCCGAGTTCGTCCCCTTCACCGCCCAGACCCGGATGTCGGGCGTGGACCTGGACAGTTCCGAGGACAACCGATCCCTGCGCAAGGGCGCGGCGACCGCCGTGATGCGCTGGGTCAGGGAGCACGGCGGACATCCCACCGAGGAGGTCGGCCCGATCGTGGACGGCATCTCCGCGAGTGGCGGCACACCGCTGGTCGTCGGCGAGGTCGCCCGCCACGAGGACACGAGCACCGCCCGGATCCTCGGGGTCATCCACCTCAAGGACGTGGTCAAGCCGGGTATTCGGGAGCGCTTCGAGGAGTTGCGCCGGATGGGCATCAAGACCGTGATGATCACCGGTGACAACCCGCTGACCGCTCGGGCCATCGCCGAGGAGGCGGGGGTCGACGACTTCCTCGCGGAGGCGACTCCCGAGGACAAGATGGCGCTGATCAAGCGGGAGCAGGCGGGCGGCAAGCTGGTCGCGATGACCGGTGACGGCACCAACGACGCTCCGGCGCTGGCCCAGGCGGACGTCGGTGTGGCGATGAACACCGGTACCTCGGCCGCCAAGGAGGCCGGGAACATGGTGGACCTGGACTCCAACCCGACCAAGCTCATTGAGATCGTCGAGATCGGCAAGCAACTCCTCATCACCCGCGGCGCGTTGACGACCTTCTCCATCGCCAATGACGTGGCGAAGTACTTCGCCATCATCCCGGCGATGTTCGCCAGCGTCTATCCGGGCCTGCGTCGGCTGAACATCATGGCCCTGCACAGCCCGACCTCTGCGATCTCCTCGGCGATCATCTTCAACGCCCTGATCATCGTCGCGCTGATCCCCCTCGCCCTGCGCGGGGTGCGCTACCGGCCCTCGTCGGCGGCCTCGCTGCTCACCCGCAACATCGTGCTGTACGGCTTCGGAGGACTGGTGCTGCCGTTCATCGGCATCAAACTGATCGACCTGCTCGTCCAGTTCGTCCCCGGACTGCACTGACCAAGGAAGGCGTCCTCATGGCTGGCTCTCTCACCCGCCTGCTCCGCCACCACCTGGCGGCGCTGCGGATGCTGCTGGTGTTCACGGTCATCACGGGCATCGTCTATCCACTGGTGGTGACCGGAATCGCCCAGGCCGTCTTCCCGCACCAGGCCAACGGGTCCTTGCTAAAGGACGGAGGGCGGCCGGTCGCCTCCTCGCTCATCGGCCAGAACTTCAACCTGCCGCCCAGCAAGGGGCAGACCACCGGCGCCCCGGACTCCAGGTGGTTCCAACCCCGGCCCTCCGCGGCCGGACCGACCGGCTACGACCCGACGAACTCCGGAGCCTCCAACCTCGGCCCCAACAACGCGGGTCTGGTCAAGGCGGTCAAGGACCGCCGGGCCGCCGTAGCCGCGTTCGACGGCGTGCCGCCGAGCAGCGTCCCCGCCGACGCGGTCACCGCCTCGGGCTCCGGTCTCGACCCGGACATCTCACCCACATACGCCTACGAGCAGGTCAACCGGGTGGCGAAGGCCCGCGGCCTGGACCCGGCGGCGGTACGGAAGTTGGTCGCCGAGCACGTCCAGGGCCGCAACCTCGGATTCCTGGGTCAAGAACGCGTCAATGTCGTCGTGCTCAACCACGATCTGGCCGCGTTGAAGTGACGATGAAACGGAACCCAACTGCACACAGCACGCCGCCCAGGTGAGCTCCCCCTCGCCCGGGCGGCGTGCCGTCCGGTCAAGGAGGGCTCCGGGTGACGCGGAGCATCGGCACGGCCGCCACGCCTGGCGGCCGACCCGGCAGGCTGAAGGTCTTCCTCGGCGCCGCGCCCGGGGTCGGCAAGACCTACCGGATGCTGGACGAAGGGCGCCGCCGGGCCCGCCGCGGCACCGATGTGGTGGTGGCCTACGCCGAGTGCCACAACCGTCCGCACACCGAGGAGATGCTGGTCGGCCTGGAGCTGCTGCCCAGGACCCGGCGCCAGTACCGGGGGCGGGAGTTCGAGGAGATGGACCTGGACGCGGTCCTCGCACGCCGCCCCGAAGTGGCGCTCGTTGACGAGCTACCGCACACCAACATCCCCGGCGGACGGCACGCCAAGCGCTGGCAGGACGTCGAGGAACTGCTCGCCGCCGGAATCGACGTGCTCACCACGGTCAACATCCAGCACCTCGAGTCGCTCAACGACGTGGTGGAGAAGATCACCGGGGTGCCGCAGCGGGAGACCCTGCCCGACGAGATAGTCCGCCGCGCCGAGCAGATCGAACTGGTCGACATGCCCGCCGAGGCGGTGCGCCGCCGGATGGCGCACGGCAACATCTACGGCCCGGACAAGGTCGACGCGGCGCTGTCGCACTACTTCCGGGTGGGAAACCTCACCGCGCTGCGGGAGTTGGCGCTGCTGTGGGTCGCGGGCCGGGTGGACGAGACGTTGCAGCGGTACCGCAGCGAGCACGCCATCGGCGGGGTGTGGGAGACCCGTGAGCGCGTCGTGGTGGCGCTGACCGGCGGGCCGGAGGGCGAGACGCTGATCCGCCGCGCGGTGCGCATCGCCAGCCGGGCCTCCGGTGGAGATCTGCTCGCCGTCCATGTGGTGCGCAGCGACGGGCTCTCCGGCGCGTCTCCGGCCGCCCTCGCCAGGCAGCGCAAGCTGGTGGAGAGCCTGGGCGGCAGCTTCCACTCCGTAGTCGGCGACCATGTGCCCACCGCGCTGCTGGAGTTCGCCCGCGCGGAGAACGCCACCCAGTTGGTGCTCGGCACGAGCCGCCGCAACCGGCTGGAGCACCTGCTGAACGGGCGCGGCATCGGCGAGACCACCGTCGAGCTGTCCGGTGACATCGACGTGCACATGGTGACCCATGAACGGATGGGCCGTGGACGCCGGTTGGCGGTCTCCGGCGTCCGGGCGCCGCTGGTGCGGCGGATCGCCGGGGCGGTCGCCGCGGTGCTGCTGCCGGTACTGCTGACCGTGGCACTGCGTGGCGTCGGCAGCGGGCTGAACCTCACCAGCCAGGCGCTGCTGCTCCTGCTGACCGTGGTGGGGGTCGCGGCGATCGGCGGTGTCGGCTCGGCACTGCTGGCCGCGGTCACCGCCTCCCTGCTGCTGAACTACTACTTCATCCCGCCCGTCGGCGAGTTCACCATCACCGAGCCCAACAACGTCCTGGCCCTGGCCGCGTTCGCCATAGTGGCGGTAACGGTAGCCGCCATCGTGGACCGCTCGCAGCGGCTGGCCCGGCGGGCGGCGAACGCCACCGCCGAGGCGGAGACCCTGTCGTCCATGGCGGGCAACATCCTCGGCGGTGACCAGGCGGTGGAGGTGCTGCTGGACCGGACGCGGGAGACGTTCGGCATGGACTCCGCGGAGTTGCTGCCGCGCACCGCACCGGACGACGAAGCCCCGGACGACACGGCGGTACTGAGGGTTCCGGTGGGCGAGAACAGCCTTCTGGTGCTCAGGGGGCGCAGGTTGCCCGCCTCCCAGCACCGGGTGGTGACCGCCTTCGCCGCCCACCTGGCCGCCGCGCTGGACCGGGCCCGGCTGGCCGAGACCGCCGCCGAGGTCGAGCCGGTCAAGGCCGCCGACCGTACCCGTACCGCGCTGCTCGCCGCGGTCAGCCATGATCTGCGCACCCCGCTGGCCAGCGGCCTGGCCGCGGTCACCTCGCTGCGCGGCGCGGACGTGGAGTTCTCCGCCGAGGACCGGGACGAGCTGCTGGCAACCGCCGAGGAGTCGCTCGTCAAGCTCAACCGGCTGGTGGACAACCTGTTGGACATGAGCCGTCTACAGGCCGGTGCGCTGCCTGTGCACCTCCAGCCCACCGGGTTCGAGGACGTCATGCCGCTGGCCCTGGACTCGCTGCCGCCGACCTGCGTGCCCGTACAGACCCAGGGGCTCGACCGGACCGGTGAAGTGATCGCCGATCCACCGCTGTTGGAGCGGGTCATCGCCAACCTGGTGCTCAACGCGGTACGCCACTCGCCCGGGGGCCGACCGGTGCTCGTCAGCGCCAGCACCCTCGCCCACCACGTCGAACTGCGGGTCACCGACCACGGCCCGGGACTGCCGGAGCAGGACCGGGATCGGGTCTTCGAGCCGTTCCAGCGGCTCGGCGACCACGACAACAACGCCGGCCTCGGTCTGGGACTGGCCCTGTCCCGTGGCCTGGCGGAGGCGATGGGCGGCACCCTCACCGCCGAGGACACTCCGGGCGGCGGACTGACCATGGTGCTCTCGCTGCCCGCCGCACCCACCAGCCGCGAGGGCGCGGATCCGGCGTGAGGTGATGAGGTCAGGCCGCCGTGCGCGGTCTGCCGTCTCCGGCGGGCGCCCCGACAGCGGAGTCGACGAAGTAGTGCACCAGCTCGCGCCGCAGTCGGAACCCCGCCCGCCAAGCCAGACTGCGACTGGCCGGGTTGTCCCGGGCCACCGTCCAACTCGCCGCCAGCCCCGCGGAGTCGATGTCCGAGCAGAGCCCGGCCACACACGCCAGCGCCAGGCCACGGCGGCGGTGCGCGGGAGCCGTCGCGACCCCCACGTCGGCATGGCGGCTGCCCAGGAAATACGTACCGGCGACGCTGACCAGCCGCCCTTCGGCGATCGCGCCCCACAGGAGACCGCGGCCCGCGAGCTGCCGGGGACCGCGCCAGGGCTCGGCGAGCCAGGCGAGGTCCGGTTCGACCGCCAGCAGGAACCCGTCGGCCGCCGTCAGCCGTCGTACGGTGACCCCGGCCGGTGCGGCGACCCGGGGCGCCGGTTCCTCGCGTAGGTACACCATCCGCTCCCAGGGGGTGAGCCGACGGAAGGCCGCACCGAGCAGCGGCAGGAACCGCTGGGGCGCGTCGATGTACGCACCGGCCAGCGGGGCCAGCCCGGTCGGCGTGCAGACCCTCGGATCGCCGCGCAGCAGACAGTGGTCGGCGCACCGTACCGCCAACGCCCGTGCGTCATAGGGGCGGTCGGCCCACCAGCCGCCGTTACCGGTCGCCAGTACGTGCCAGGCAAGCGCCGAGGGACCCGGCTGCTCCGCACCGAACCACTCGCTCGCGGCCACGGCCCGCGTCGCCCTGCCGTGCGAGAGCGCGAACACCTGCGTACCCCACCTTTCGGCCACACCGTCGCGGCCATCCAACCGTTGTCGGTGTGTGGGCGCGGCGGCCCTGACGGACGGCTGACGCGTCCTGACCGGATCTTGACGCACCTCATGCGCGAACGCGGCGCGGGAGGTGTCACAGCCAGGAGTCGAAGCGGCGGGTGCAGCGGGTCCTGACCAGTTGGTGGGGACGCAGTGCGAGAGCAGCGTCGTGATCAGCCACGGGAAGTAGCAGATCGGCGGCGGCAGTTGGCCCCTCCGGTGGCGAACGGGAAAAGTCCCTGATCCCGCGCATGTCGCGGGATCAGCCGATCTTCCCGCTGATGTAGTCCTCGGTGGTCTGCCGCCGAGGGGAGCTGAAAATCCTTTCGGTGGGCCCCACTTCGACCAGCCGACCCGGATCACCCACCGCCGACATGGTCAGGAAGGCGGTGGTGTCCGCGACCCGGGCCGCCTGCTGCATGTTGTGGGTGACGATGACGACCGTGTACGTCTCCTTGATCTCCCTGATCAGATCCTCGATGGTCAGCGTGGAGATCGGGTCCAGGTGCGCACAGGGCTCGTCCATCAGCAGGACCTCCGGTTCCACCGCCAACGCCCGTGCGATGCACAGTCGTTGCTGCTGGCCACCGGACAGGCTCGCGCCGGGCGCCTTGAGCCGGTCCTTGACCTCGTGCCACAACCCGGCCTTCGTCAGCGCGCGTTCGGCGATCTCGTCGTGCGGGGCGCCACGGCCGAGCCGTCGGCCCAGTTGCAGCCCGGCCAGCACGTTGTCGCGAACGGACATCGTGGGGAACGGCGTCGGGCGCTGGAAGACCATGCCGACCCGATGCCGGATCTCGACCGGGTTGCTGTCCTTGGCGTAGATGTCGGCGTCATCCAGCAGCACCTGGCCGGTCACACTCGCGCCGGGCACGGTCAGATGCAGTCCGTTCATACAGCGCAGCAGCGTGGACTTGCCGCAGCCGGACGGCCCGATCAGCGCGGTGACCTGACGCGGTTCGATGGCCAGGTCCACGTCTGCCACCGCGGGGCGGCCGTGGTAGCGGGCGGTCAGGTTGACCACGTCGATCCGGGCCGCGGCCGCGTCGGGGGTCGGGGGTACGTGGCTCATCGGGCACTCCTGACGATGCCGCGGCGGCCGACCAACCGGGCGCCGACGCTGAGCACCAGCACGATGACGATCAGGGTGAGCGTCCCAGCCCAGGCCCGGGCCTGCGCGGTGGCGAACCCCGTGATGGCGTTGCTGAAGATCTGCAACGACAGGGTGGACATCCGACGGGCCGGATTCGCCTCCAGGAAAAGGTCGTTGCCCAGCGCGGTCAGCAGCAGCGGCGCTGTCTCGCCCATCGCACGGGCCACCGCGAGCATGACCCCGGTGGTGATCCCGGAGCGGGCGGTCGGCAGCACGATCGCCATGATGGTGCGGGCCCGGCTCACCCCGAGCGCCAGACTGGCCTCGCGCAGCTCGACCGGCACCAGCCGCAGCACCTCCGCGGTGGCCCGGATGATCAGCGGCAGCATGATCAGGCCGAGCGCCACCGCCCCCGCCAACCCGGAGAACCCGAAGTGCGCGACCCACAGCGCGTAGACGAACGCCCCGGTGACGATGGACGGCAGACCGATCAGCACGTCGGTGAGGAAGCCGCACGCCCTGGCCAGCCGGCCTCGGTACTCCACCATGTGAACGGCGGCGGCGATGCCGATCGGCACCGACAGCGCGGTGGCGATGCCGACGATCACCACCGAGCCGACGATGCCGTTGGCGAACCCGCCGCCCGCCTGCGAGGGATCCCCCGGCGGTGTCTGGGTCAGGAACATCGGCCCGAGGTACTTCAGCCCCTGACGGGCCACATAGGCCAGGATCCACAGCAGCAGCGCCACCACACCGACGGTGACCAGCCCCAGCACCACCGTCATCACCGCGTTGACGGCCATCCGACGCGGCAGCCCACGGTGGGCGGCGGACGCGGACGTGGATGCGGCCATCACGCGATGTCCTCTCCGGTACGCCGGACGATCAGCTTGCCGACGGTGTTCACGACCAGCGCGATGACCAGCAGCCAGGCGCCCACCACCATCAGCGACTGAAGGTGGAACGGCTCGGTGGATTCGGTGAACTCGTTGGCGATCACCGAGGACATGGTCGACCCGGGACCGAGGATGCTCGTGGTGATCGACAGCACGTTGTTGCCGATCACCATGGTGACCGCGATGGTCTCGCCGACCGCCCGGCCCAGGCCGAGCACGGCGGCGCCGGTGATGCCCGAGCGGGACCGCGGCAGTACCGCCATCCGCACCATCTCCCAGCGCGTCGCGCCCAACGCGAGTGCCGACTCCTTGTCCGCGGTGGGGACGGTGGCGAAGACCTCGCGGCAGATCGCCGTGATGATCGGCAGGATCATGATCGCCAGCACCAGACCGGCCACCAGATAGGAGACGCCGAAGAAAGGACCGGCGAACAGCGGCCCGATCACCGGCGCCGTGCCCAGGGTCCGGGACAGCCAGACCCCGGCTGGGCGCACCGCGGGGATCAGCGCGAAGATGCCCCAGAACCCGTACACCACCGAGGGGATCGCGGCCAGCAGGTCCACCAGGCCGGACAGTGGCCTGCGCAGCCAGCCCGGCGCGATCTCGGTGAGGTACAGCGAGACGGCCACCGCGACCGGTACCGCGAGCACCATCGCGATCAGCGAGGTCACCGCGGTGCCGTAGACGAACTGCGCGATGCCGTACGGGTTCGGATGCCTCCCGGTGGCGGTGGCCTCGGACGGCGCCCAACGGTCGGAGCCCAGGTAGCTGAGGATCCCGTACTGGTGCAGCGCGGGCCACGCCTGCTGCACCAGGAACACCGCTGTCGCCACCAGGACCACGATCACCATTGCGGCGGCGGACCTGACGGCATACCGGAAGACGGTGTCGGTGCCGCCCCGTCGGGCGCGCACCCGCCGCCACGGGGTGGGGGAGCCGGGCAGGGGGTTCATCTGTCGTCCCGGGGTCGGGCGGCGCCGGGGGCGGGAAGGCCTGGGCTCTCCCGCCGCCCGGCGGTGGCTAGGTGACGGCGGGCTTGCCGTTGACGGTGACCCGCTTGAGCAGGTCCACGGCCGGTTTCCGCAGGTCCTGGCCCAGGGGGGCGTAGTTCAGGTTCGCGTTGAGGTCCTGCCCCTTGGACAGCACCCAGGCGAAGAAGTTGACCAGGGCCGCGGCCTTCGCCGGGTCCGTCTGGCTCCGGTACAGCAGCGCGTAGCTGGTGCCGGTGATCGGGTAGGCGTTCGGATCGGTGCCGTCGATCACCGCGCGGTGCAGGACGGCGGGGTAGGTCGCGCCGTTCGCCGCCTTGGTGACGGTGGCGACGCACGGCTGGACGAACCGGCCCGCCGTGTTGCGCACCTGTCCGTATGTGCTGTTCTGCGCCAGTACGTAGTGCAGTTCCAGGAAGCCCAGCGCGCCTTCGGTCTGGTTGACCTGCCCGGAGACGCCCTCGTTGCCCTTGCCGCCGATACCGACCGGCCAGGCCACCGTCTTGCCCGTGCTGCGGCTCGGGCCGCCGAGGGCGTGCACCCAGGTCGGGGACTGCTCGGAGAGGAAGTCGGTCCAGATGTTCGTGGTGCCGGAGCCGTCGGAGCGGTGCACCACCGCGATCGGCTCGTTCGGCAGCTTCTTCCCGGGGTTCAGTGCGGTCAGCGCCGGGTCGTTCCACGCCTTGATCTTCCCGGCGTAGATCTTCCCGAGCACGTCGCCGGTGAACTTCAGCCCGGATTTCACACCCGAAAGGTGGTATGTGGGTACCACCGCGCCCAGCAGCAGCGGAAGCTGCAGCACCGGACCCTTGGCCTTGGCCTGCTCGGCCGGAGTCATCCCGGTGTCGCTGTCACCGAAGTCCACCGTGCGGGCCTGGATCTGCGCCACACCGCCACCGGAACCGATCGACTGGTAGGCCACCTGCACACCGGTGGCCTGGCTGTAGGTCTTGGTCCAGTACGACATCAACGGCGCCACGAACGTCGACCCGGCCCCGGACAGCGTCCTCGCGCCGCCCGGCAGCTCGCCGAACGGTGCCGGGAAGTGCGGCGCGTGGTAGCCGGACCCGCAGACCTGGGCGCCGAAGTCCGCCCCGGCCGTGGAGCTGGCGCCACCGCTGGGGCCGCCGGCGACGTTGTTGGTGCTCCCGCAGCCGGTGGCGACCAGTGCCACCGCGACCACCGGAACGAGCCCGGCAAGGGCCTTGCGCGCCATGGCACCCATTCTAGGAATGACCTGCGTACTTGGCGTCCGACGCGCCCTCGGGCCCGCGGACCCGCCGCCGGGCTCGACCGCGCGGCGCCCGCGGCGCGGTCGACCCACTCGGCGGCACCGCCGCCGCGGACGCGGTGCCTGCCTCCCCGGGACGGCGTGCCGATGCGCCGCCAATTCGGCTACGGCCAGGCCAAGTCGGGTCCAGGGGGACCGCTTGGGCAACGAGTCGTGGTCCATCGGGTGGCGGACGGGCCGCCGCACCTCCGTGAAGGTTCACCCCTCCCCGGTACGGGGTGCGGGGAGTACGGACGCGGAGGAAAATGGATGCGGCGGGGGCGACCGACACACGGAGGTGTGTGGCGATGGCCTGTCCCGCCCGGGCGGCGATCCCGCAGCCGGTGCTCGGTCCGCTGACGAACGCGGCGATCTTCCTGGTGGTCACCATCGACCCGGGCGGCGAGCCCGTCGCACGGGAGTTGCTACCGGACCTGCCGGGACTGAAGCGGGCCGTCGGCTTCCGGTCCGCCCAGGCTGACGCGTTGAGCTGTGTGGTGGGCATCGGCTCCGACGCCTGGGACCGGCTGTTCGGCGGGCCCCGCCCGGCCGAGCTGCATCCGCTCCGGGAACTGGTGGGCGCCGAGCACCGAGCCGTCTCCACACCGGGTGACCTGCTGTTCCACATCCGGGCCGGTCGGCTGGACCTGTGCTTCGAACTGGCCAGCGAGATCATGGACCGGCTGCGTGGCGCGGTGACGGTACGGGACGAGGTGCACGGGTTCCGGTACTTCGACCAACGCGACCTGCTCGGCTTCGTGGACGGCACGGAGAACCCGGTCGGCCCCAAAGCCGAGGAAGCGGTGCTGATCGGTGACGAGGACGCCGAGTTCACCGGCGGAAGCTACGTGGTCGTCCAGAAGTACCTGCACGACCTGCGGGCGTGGGACGCGTTGCCGGTCGAGGCCCAGGAGCGGGCGATCGGCCGTACCAAGCTCTCCGACATCGAAATGGACGACGCCGTCAAACCGCCCGACTCGCACGTCGCGCTCAACACGATCACCGACCCCGACGGCACCGAGCGACAGATCCTCCGCGACAACATGCCCTTCGGCAGCGTCGGGCGCGGCGAGTTCGGCACCTACTTCATCGGCTACTCCCGTACCCCCGCCGTCATCGAGCAGATGCTGGAGAACATGTTCCTGGGAACCGAGTCGGCCGCCCACGACCGGATCCTCGACTTCTCCACGGCCGTGACCGGAACGCTGTTCTTCGTACCCAGCGCGGACTTCCTGGACGACCTGCCCGAGCCCACCGGAACGGCTGGTGCCGCCGTCGCCGCGCCACCCGAGGAAAGCACCGCGTGGCCGGACGACGGCTCGCTGGGAATCGGCAACCTGAACAGGAGCGCCCCCGATGAAGAACCTGCATCGTGAACTGGCGCCCATCTCCGGCGCCGCATGGGCCGACATGGAGGAAGAGGCGCGGCGCACCTTCAAGCGCCATGTCGCGGGCCGCCGCATCGTGGACCTGCCCGAGCCGGCAGGTGTCGAACTGGCGGCGGTCGGCACCGGCCATCTGACCGCCATCGATCCTCCGGCCGACGGCGTGCTCGCCCACACCCGCCGATCGCAGCAGGTCGTGCAACTGCGGGTGCCCTTCACCGTCGACCGCCAGCAGGTCGACGATGTGGAGCGCGGCGCCAAGGACGCTGACTGGCAGCCGGTCAAGGACGCCGCCCGGAAGATGGCGTTCGCCGAGGACCGGGCGGTCTTCGAGGGCTATCCGGCCGCGGGCGTCGACGGCGTACGGCGGGCTACGTCCAACCCCGCACTGACCCTGCCGACCGAGGTGCGCGACTACCCGACCGCCATCAGCCAGGCGGTGAGCACCCTGCGGTTGGCGGGCGTTGGCGGCGCGTACACGCTGGCGCTCAGTGCCGACGCGTACACCGCCGTCAACGAGACGTCAGATCACGGCTATCCGATACACAAGCACATAGACCGGGTCCTGGACGGCGAGATCATCTGGGCCCCCGCCATCGACGGAGCGTTCCTGCTGTCCACCCGTGGCGGTGACTTCGAACTGCGCATCGGCCAGGACGTGTCGATCGGCTATCTCTCGCACGACGACACCAGCATCCGCCTCTACTTCCAGGAGACCTTCACCTTCCTGATGTACACGGCGGAGGCCGCCGTGGCGCTGGTGGCGCCGCAGTGACGGCGCCTCACGCCTGCGTACGTGCCGTGGCGAAGTGGTGGCGGGTGACGCGGGCGATCTGGTGCCAGAAGGGCACCGCCGTCAGGTAGGCGCCGAGCACGGACATGACGCCCAGTGACACATCCACGCTCACCCGCCCCTGCTTGGCCCAGTACACGTCCTGCAGGTCCAGCAGCAGCGCGAACTCATCGGCGATCAGCGCACACCCCGCGCCGTAGGCGGCGGCCACCGCGGGATGCCCGACGGCCTTCTCGTCCCCGCGGACCGCGACCATGCCGACGCCGGTGAGGGCGGCGATGCCGAGGTTGTAGTGGTGCAGGTGCTCACCGCCCGCGGAGAGGTTTCCCCACGGCAGCCAGCCGCCACGGATGCCGTGCGTGATCAGCCGCACCGTACCGAAGGTGGCTCCGAAGGAGGCCCAGGTGATCACCAGGGGCCTCTTGGTGGGGGAGAGGTTGGAGTCCGCCACCGCTCGCCACCGATCGATCAGCCGCGGTCGGGCGGAGCCGTTCCGTTGTTCTGCGCGATGGTTCATAGGTACAGCCGATCAGCTGCGGTTGAGAAGGCCCGGCCAGACACGCCGTGCGGGTCGAGCTGGTGGAAGCGGTGGCCGCCGAGACGCGCGCCCCGGGCCTCGTCGAGGTCCAGTGGCAGACCCCCCGCCTGGAACGAGGGCGCGGTCCGCTTCTACGACCGCCTCGGCGCAAACGCGAAGGAGAAGCTCCGCTACATCCTTCGGGCGCTGGCTGACGACTGGTCAAGTGGTCTCGGCGGAAACGCCGGGAGAGGTTCGAACGTTCATTTCGCCGACGCCTGTTGGTGGGTTTGACCGCCCTCGACGCCATCCGTCCCCCTCATAGGATCGCCGTGTTCCAACCCCTGGCGATCTTCAAGAGGAGATGACCGTGACACGGCCCAGAGGCCAACAGCGCAAGCGCCGCTACCTGTTCATGGCGACGGCGGCCGTGCTGGCCGGAACGGCGGTCGCCGTCCTCGCCGAGAGCGGTGCCCAGGGCGCCAACGACGCCCACGCACACGTCACTTCGCCCACTACCGGGAACTGGCTGAGTATGAGCGGCGGCCACCTGGTGTACGGACACGACGCAGAGGGCAACCGCATCCCCGACTACTCGTACGCCGGGTACGACGGCGGTGGCACACCGCTGCCGAAGGTGCCCACCCGGGTGACCGTCCCCGCGCCGGGCACCGGTGACCAGACCGCGACCATCCAGGCCGCCATCGACAGGGCCTCGGCGCTTCCGCTGGGCGCCGACGGGTTCCGCGGCGCCGTCCAACTCGCCCCAGGCGCCTACCACATCGCCGGTCAGCTGCACATCGACGCCAGCGGTGTGGTCCTGCGGGGCGCCGGTGCCGACTCCTCTGGCACGTCCCTGGTGGCCGACCAGCCGACCGTCCGCACCCTGGTGACCATCGGCACCAAGTCCCGCTACACCACCGTCGGCGCCGCCCAGCAGGTCACCGACGACTACGTGCCCGTCGGCGGCACCACTGTCACCCTCGCCAGCACCCAGGGCCTATCGGTCGGCGACGAGGTGGTGGTCGAACGGCCCGCCACGCAGGCGTGGATCGACGCGCTCGGTATGACCGACGTGTGGAAGCCGAACTGGAGCCTGAAGTCGGAGCGGAAGATCACCGCCATCAACGGTGACAAATTGACCGTCGACATCCCGCTGACGACGGCGCTGGAGAAGAAGTACACCCAGGCCACCGTCTACCGCTACACCTTCCCGCGCATCGATCACGTCGGCGTGGAGAACCTCAGCGAGGACGGCGAGGCCATGTCCGGGGCGCCTGACTATGCCAAGTCCTTCTACAACGCGGCTCCTTGGGAGTTCAACGCGGTGCAGGACTCCTGGGTGAACAACGTCGTCTGGCACCACTTCGGCGGCAGCGGCCAGACCTTCCTCGGCCCGCAGAGCCGCCGGATCTCGGTGCTGCACACCCGGGCCCTGGACATGATCACCACGGACAGCTCGGCCCGTTCCGAGGCGTACCTGCTCCAGGGGCAGGAGAACCTGGTCCAGGACTGCGCGGTGACCGCGGCCAAGATCCACGCCTTCTCCACCTACGGCCGTCAGGCCGGGCCGAACGTGTTCGCCAACTGCCGGGCCACACTGGTTCAGACGACCTACGACGCCGGTGGCCACGAGCGCTGGGGCAGCGGCACGCTCTACGACAACGTGACCTTGGACGGCTCGCTGCTGCTGGTCAACAACGGCAACCGGGGCAGCGGCCACGGCTGGTCCGACGCCAACAGCACCGCGTACAACTGCACCACCCAGCAGTATGTGGTCCAGGACCCGCCCACCGCCCACAACTGGGCTGTCGGCTGCACCGGGACCCTGCAGAAGGGCAGTGACGGGCAGGTCGAGTCGCCCGGCAGGCACACCATGCCCACCAGCCTGTACGCACAGCAGCTGCTGGACCGGGGCGCGGCGCGGCGCTGACACCCTCCACCACCATGAGGCCGCGGGGACCACCGTTCCCGCGGCCGGCGTGTTATCCGGGGCCGGTGTCCAGTCGATCTTCAACCTGCCAGCCATCCGGCGTCCATCGACCGACAACCTCGCAGCCATCAGATGGCGCGACCGTACGCCTGTCGGCACCGAGTCATTCCTCGCCGAACCCAGTACCGCCGCACCGCTGAAGGACCCAGTGCCCGCACCCGTATTCCTCCATGGCCGCACCGTGCGCCTGGAGCCGCTCGCCGAGCACCACGTCGAGGGCCTGGCGGTGGCCGCCAGTGACGATCGCGGCGACCATGCCTTCATACCGGTCCCCAGTGGGGTGGAGGCGGCTGAACGGTACGTCGCCGAGGCGCTGGCGGCCCAGGCGGCAGGCCGGGCGCTGCCCTTCGCCACGGTGCGGGCGGCGGACGGCCTGGTGGTGGGGGCGACACGGTTCTGCGAGCTGGACTACTGGCAGGGGCCGGTGATCTGGCCGCCGGCCCCGCGCGGCCCGCTGGGCGATCCGCTCACCGCGACCCCCGACGCCGCCGAGATCGGCGGCACCTGGCTGTCCGCCCGCGCCCAGGGCACCGGGATCAACACCGAGGCCAAGCTGCTGATGCTGCGGCACGCCTTCGAGATCTGGGGTGTGCGGCGCGTCTCGATCCGCGCGGACGCGCGCAACACGCGCTCCCGTGCGGCGATCGAACGCCTCGGAGCGGTCCTCGACGGGGTTCACCGGGCACATACCCGGGGCCTGGACGGCATGGTGCGGGGTACGGCGTTCTATTCGATCCTGGATGACGAGTGGCCGCAGGTGCGGACCCGACTGGAACAGCGGGTCGCGGCGAGTCCCGCGGCGGACGGCGGACGCCCGCTGGTTTCGGCGTAGCGACGGGTATCCGCCGGATTCGGCCGAACGGAGGATTCTCGGCCTGGCCTGTTGAACATTAAACCAAACTGCCCTACGCTGAGCCTTGAAAGTTCAAGTTTCAATTAATTCTTCCCGGGGAGTCGTCATGGGCATCTTCAACCGCAGGTCAGAGACCACCAGCACCGCCGCGTCCGCCACCGAGGACCTGTCGCACCTCACCGGCGCCTACACCATCGACACGACGCACAGCGAGATCGGCTTCGCCGTCCGGCACGCCATGGTCACCACCGTGCGCGGCCAGTTCTCCGAGTACGAGGGCAAGCTCCACCTGGACGGCAGCGACCCGACCCGTTCCACCGCCGAGGTGGTGATCAAGGTCGCCAGCATCGACACCAACCAGGAGCAGCGCGACGGCCACCTGCGCACCGGTGACTTCTTCGACGCCGAGACCTACCCCGAGATCACCTTCCGCAGCACCTCCGCGCAGCAGATTGACGCCGAGACCTACCGGCTCACCGGCGACCTCACCATCAAGGGCACCAGCAAGCCGGTCTCGATCGACTTCACCTTCAACGGCAGCGCCAAGGACCTGTACGGCAACGAGCGCGTCGGCTTCGAGGGCAGTGCCACCATCAACCGCACTGACTGGGGCCTGAGCTACAACGCCGCCCTGGAGACCGGCGGTGTCCTCATCGGCGAGAAGGTCAAGCTCACCTTCGACATCTCCGCCGTCAAGTCCGCCTGAACCACGGCCGGTTGACGCCGCCCGGAGGCGGGCGGCGCGGCCCCGCAAACCCAAGATCCGGCAACGCGGTGGCCGTCTGGAACAATCCCCTGGTGAGCACAGCGAACAACGCGCCCGCGGCGGCGCAGAGCGTGCGGCCGTTGGAGTTGTTCTTCGACCTGGTCTTCGTCTTCGCGATCACCCAGATCGCCTCGGTCCTCACCGCCCTGCCGACCGGGGAGGGGCTGGCCCGGGTCATCGTCCTGCTGGCCATCACCTGGTGGATGTACGGCGGCTACGCCTGGCTCACCAACGCCCTTGACCTGGAGCGGACCGGAGCCCGGCTGCTCCTGCTGGTCGGTACCGCGGCGTTCTTCGTGATGTCGCTGGCCGTGCCGAGGTCCTTCGAGACCGGCCTGTGGGGTGTGGTGCTCGGCGCGGCGTATCTGGTTGTCGTGCTGGTGCACACGGTCGGATTCATCGGGACCTCCGGGCACCGGGGCATCACCCGGATCGGGCCGCTCAATCTGGCCAGCGCGCTGATCGTGCTGGCCGCCGGTGCGGGCCCGGACCGCTGGCGGCTGCCGGGGCTGGCCCTGGCGTGCGCGCTCCAGGTTCTGACGCCGTTCATCGGCGGCGTCGGCGGATTCACGGTCGGGGTCGGGCACTTCGTGGAACGGCACGGTCTCGCGGTGATCATCTTGCTCGGGGAGTCGATCGTCGAGGTCGGATCGGCCGCCACGGGCCAGCGAGACCTGGTGACGGTGGTGGCGGGCGCGCTACTGGCGCTCGCCCTCAGCGCCGCGATGTGGTGGCTGTACTTCGACCGCGAGGAACGGGACAGCGAGCAACTGCTGCACCGCGTCCCGGCGCAGCGGCGCTCGCGGGTGGCGCTGTACTCGTTCGGCTATGCGTATCTCGTCATGATCTTCGGCATCGCCGTCACGGCGGTCGGCATGCAGAAGGCGATCAACTCGTTCGACACACCGCTGCGCGGGCTGCCGTTGGGGATGCTGCCGCTCGGAGCCGCGCTCTTTCTCGCGGGGTTGGCGTACTTCCACCGCGTGTTGGCCGGGACGTGGCCGGTGTCGCGCCTGGTGGGCGCCGTGGCCGTCGGTGTCGGTGTCCCCGCCGCGCGCTGGGTCGGCGGTTGGCTGGCGCTGACGGTGGCCACGGCGGTCCTGGTGGGCCTGGTGGTGGCCGAGCGGCGGCCGGTCCCCGCGGACCGACGCCCGAACGGCGGGTCCCGGGTGCCGATGTCCGGATAGCCGTGAACGCCGCCGCTCGGAGCCGGTGCGGGCCCGCGTGGCTCAGGCCACGGATACCTGCCAGTCACTGTTGGGTGTGACGACGTCGCTGTTGATTCCACTGCACAGGTAAGTACCGGGATCCATCGTGGGGTTGGGGAAGATGGACGAGTTCCCAGGATCGGCCGAGGCCCAACCGGCCGACGTCCGCAACTGGATCGAGCTGCTCTCGACCGCCTTGCCGGACAGGTCGTCGCACACGTGGACGTTGCCGGTGGCGGGGTTGACGGAGGAGTAGTACTCGAACATGTCCCAGCCGAAGGCGACCCCGCTCTGGTCGGTTCCGCCGCTGCTGAAGAAGGTCTGCCAGGCCCCGGTGGCGTAGTTGTAGAGGTAGGCGGTCCAGGTGTTGCTGGCGGGGTCGGTCAGCGCGATCTTGACGGTGTAGGCGCTGTGCCCGTTCACCGTGGTGCCGTAGGTGCCGAGGAAGTTGCTGTCGACGGTCTCGGTGGCGCCCACGTCCTGGCCGGAGGTGGTGCACCAGTCCCAGGCCCAGATCTGGGCGTCGGTGCTGGTGTGGACGGTGACGACCTCGATGCAGGCGCCGTCGCGCGGCTTGACGGTGGGCGCGTACAGCACGTCGTCGCTGTTGCTGAGCCGTAGCGAGCTGTCCACGCTCTGCGTGGCCGATATCCCGGTCAGCGCACTGCTGTTGGGGGACACCTCGGTGCCCCACCACTCGTGGTTGGTGTCGACGGGGTGGCGGGCGGCGGATCTGGCGTGCAACTGGCGGAACCTGTCGACGGCGGCCCGGTTGCGGGCGTTGACGCTGCGGGGGCCGGTGACCCGGCCCTTGACGGTGCCGTGCACCGGTGCGTCTTGGCTGGGGGGCACGGTCGAGGGGCGGGCCGCGGCGCTCGGCCCGAAGGCGACGGCGGTCACCAGCAGCGCGGCCACGACGGTCCCCGCGGCACGGCGTACCGCCGATAATGAAGCCATGGGCATGACAATCCTCTGTGGGGGGAGAGGCTCTGCGTGGTGCATGGTGCGATTGGCCGAGACCATAGCGCCGACCGTCCGAGGCCACCAGAGCGCGGAAGCGCGCAGCGGTGCGGCCCCGCGAACGTCCGGTTTACGTCGTCCAGTTGGCGAGGCGACGCAGGACGGCGGTCGTCAGGGCCGGGCTGACCGGCGCCCAGGCCAGGGCGCTACGGGCGAAGGTCGGTCCCCGGCTGGCACGGCGGTTGACACCGTCGCCGTGACGGCGGACGCCCATGGACTCGCGACAACCGGAGCAGTAGACGCACTCAGTGGTCCCGCCTCATCCCTGTGGTCTCGCGGTGGACAGCCAGCACCGTGACCGGCGGACGACCAGCGCGGCAAGGCGATCCGGCGCTCCCGGGAACTCCCGGGACGCACCGGCCGCCGGCCTGCCGGGACGGCCGCCCCGTGGAACGGCGGGACGGACCGTGAAGCACCACCGCGCCCCGGCTCCACGTTGGGAGCCGGGGCGCGCGAGGCCGTAGACACTGGGATCGTCCACGCACCAATGCGTAGCAGTTGGGCGCGCGGAAGAGCCCCCGCCGGGGTGTGGTCCTAGGCGATCACCACTCCACTGGGCTCGGTCGACAGGCCGAGCGGAGTGCTGGCGACGACCTCCAGCGTCTTCGCGTCGATCACGTCGACCGTGCTGGCGGCATTGGTGGACACCCACACGGCGCTGTCCGTCGCGGTGATCCCGGTCGGCACATGGTGCACCCGCACCGTACGCAGCACCGTGTGGCGGGCGGCGTCCAGCACCGTGACGGTGTCGTCTCCGGCACCGGTCACGTAGACGCGGGCACCGTCCGGGCTGACCGCCAGCTGCCAGGGGGTTTTGCCGACCCGGACCCGGGCGACGACCCGGTGGCTGCGGGTGTCGATCACCGACACGGTCCGCTGCCAGGTGTTGGCCACGTAGATGTGCTTGCCGTCCGGATGTACCGCCACGCCGTTGGCCCGCGCCTGGCCGGTGAGGTGGGTGCGCGGTGCGCCGTGGCCGGTGTCCACGACGGCCAGCCCGTCGGCGCAGGTGACGTAGAGGTGCCTGCCGTCCCGGCTGGCCGCGACGCCGTGCGGGGCGAGACCGGCCTGCCAAGTCGCCCGTACCGTGTCGGAGTTGGTGTCGATCACCGAGATCGTCCGGGATCCGCCGGGGCCGGTGTCCGGACCGGTGTTGGCCACGTAGACGCTGGTGCCGTCCGGCGACACCGCGACGCCGTGCGGGTAGAGGCCGACGGTGACGCTGGAGGCGAACGTGCCCTTCCTGGTGTCCAGTACGGAGACGGCGCTCCCGCCGGACTCGGTGACGTAGAGCTTGCTGCCGTCCGGCGTCCGGGCGATGCCGTACGGGTTCGGCCCGCACGGGATGCTGGCGACCAGCTTGTGGTTCGAGGTGTCGATGGCCGCGATGGAGTAGCTGACGATGCCCGCCACATAGGCGTGGACACCGCTGGTCGGGCCGGTCTTGGGGACCGAGTCCTGGATACCGGGGAAGTCGGTGCCGGCGGTGCCGTGCGGGAAGTCGGCGCTGTGTGTGGTGGAGTTCTCGACGACCCGGCTGGTGGCGTACTGGCGGGTACCGCTGAGTGCGCTCGGTGTGGTGTCCGATGTCGCGACCGGCTTGAGTCCGGGACCCTCGTCCTGGTGTGGGGGAGTCTGGTCCTTGCCCGGTACCGGTGGTGCGGGCAGCGTTGCGACCTCGTGCTCGGCGACCCACAACTGGTGCTTCGTCGCGGGAAGTTGGGGGAACGGCCGGATGTGCTTGAAGCCGAACGCCGAGGTCAGGTCGCCGAAGGTGCGCCGCCGCCACTCGCTGATGTTGGTCTCCCGTACTCCCGTGAGCCGCTCCAGGAAGCGCAGCACCGAGGTGTGGTCGAAGGGCTCGCTACACACGAAGCCGCCCAGCGTCCACGGCGAGACGATGATGCACGGCACCCGGATCCCGGCGCCGATCGGCAGGCCGTCCACGAACTCGTCGGGGGTGCCAGAGGGCGGAGTCGGCGGGATGACGTGGTCGAACAGTCCGTCGTTCTCGTCGTAGTTGATGATGAAGACCGTCTTGCGCCACACCTCGGGATTGGCGGCGACCGCGTCGAGCTGCCGGGCCAGGAAGTCCGCGCCGGACGCCGGAAGGTAGTCCGGGTGCTCGCACTGCGGCGAGGTGGGGATGATCCAGGAGACGGTGGGCAGCCGGTCGTTGAGCGCGTCCTGGGCGAACTGGTCGGCGGGGCCGATGGTCAGGCCGTGCTCGTAGAGCGGGTCACCGGGAGCGGAGTCCTGGAAGGCCTTGAAGAACTCCAGCGGGTTGCAGCCGTAGTCGTCCTCCTCCTGGTACACGTGCCAGGAGATCCCCGCCTTGGTGAGCCGCTCCGGGTAGGTCGTCCAACGGAACGGCTTCGGTATCACGTTGCTGATCACCGGGCCGCCGAAGGCGCCGCTCGGATCGATGGTGCCGGACCAGTGGTAGAGCCGGTTCGGCCAGGTCGGGCCCAGTACCGAGCAGTGGTAGGCGTCGCAGATGGTGAAGGACTCGGCGAGTGCGAAGTGGAACGGGATGTCGGCGCGCTCGTAGTAGCCCATGGTGTACGGGCCGTGCGCCTCACCGTCGGCCTTGCGGTGCGCGGGGACCCAGTTGTCCATCGCGCCGCCGTTCCACGCCTCGTGCTGTACCGACCACGCGTGGCTGGTCGACGGGATCGCCTGGGCGCTGCTGGTTCTGGTGTCGAGGTGGAACGGCAGCAGGTAGCCGTCCGGATTGGCCGGGTCTGGCTGGTAGAAGATCGACCGGCCGTTGGGCAGCTTCGCGGCGTCGGGGTCGTCGAAGCCCCGTACCCCGCGCATGGTGCCGAAGTAGTGGTCGAACGAGCGGTTCTCCTGCATGAGGATCACGACGTGTTCGATGTCGTCCAACGAACCGGGGCGCTGGGCCGTTTCGGCCATGGCACGCCGCAGGTTCGGCGGCAGGAACGATGCCGCGGCGGCGGCTCCGCCGACACCGAGTGCTGACTTGAGTACGTGCCGACGCGAGAACTCGTTCATGACCACCTCGATGTCAAGATCGGGACCGCGTCACAGCACACAGCAACTCGCCCAGCGGCACAAGACATTGAGATGGCCAGAGATTGAAATCGCGGGGGGCCAGGGCGAAATGGGCCATGGTCCAGCCCCCGTCCGTCACCGCCTGGGAAGCGGCCGACGTACGGGGGCCGGGCGTCAAACGGAACGGTTCGGCGGTCAGAACACGAACGGGCCCGGGTCCTGCGCCGAGGTGGCGTTACAGGTCACGGTGATGCCGAAGACCGTCACCGTGAGCGAGGTGGCCTGGAGGCCGTCACTGGTGGGGACGGTTCCGGTGAGCGGGCCGGTGGACACCGGGCTTCCCGCGGGGATGTCCGGGTTGGAGTTTCCGGTCAGCGTCACGGTTTGGGAGTTGCTGTCGGTCAGGACCAGGGACGAGCTGACCGAGTTGGCGGAAACCTCGATGGGAGCGGTGATCGCCGAGGTGGAGAGCGTGATGGTGGCCGTGCTGCTGTCCTGGGAGGCGGTGAGCGTGGCGGTACCCGAGCCGAAGGAGCCGCAGTCGAACGACACCGTGGCGGTGTCGGGCGAGACCGCGCCCGCGAACGGCGCGGTCACCAGGCTGGCCGCGACGATCACACCGGAGCCGAGCACCGCACCGATCCCAAGCCTTCTATGCCGCATGAGCTTTCCCTTCCGGATGCGCAACTGTGGGGGGAACCGGCGTTGCCGACCGCTCTCATGGCGGAGGCAGGGCATTGATCAGCGATTAACCGGCGTTCGCGCGAGACAGCGGTTCGAACCCACGCCGACCGCTTCAGTTCTGACGAGTAGTCAGCCAACCGGTACCACGGCCCATTGATGCACGGCCGACGTTAGACAACAAGGCTCACCGCCAAGGTTTTTTGGCGTGTTCAGGTCACGTTCGCGGTCAAGGCGCCTCATGTGAAGGACTCGAAGATCTCTCCTGCTGTTGGCGGACGCGGTGCGTGAGACGGCGCAGCAGGTCCCTGGCGGCGGCGATCTCGCCCGGAGGGAAGTCGGCGGCCAGCGCGCGGTTGGACTCGGTGGCGCGGGTCGTGATCTCTCGCAGAACGTGACGTCCCTCGGGTGTGAGTTCCAGCAGGGGCGAGTTCCGGTGGTCGGGATTGGGCTGGAAGGTGGCGAGGTTCTCGCCGACGAGGTCGTTGGCCACGCGCTGCACCCCCTGGCGGGCGACGCCCAGGCGGCGGGCCGCCTGGGCCACGGTTCGCGGCCCGTCGGAGAGGACGCTGAGCAACTGCCACCGGGCCTGCGTCTGCCCCATGGTCGCGGCGATCGCCTCACCCGACCTGCGCAGCGCCCCCGCCGCCTCGAAGACGTCCGCGACCAGCAGGGCCATCTCGTCACTCATTGCGCAACCCCTAGTTTGACAACATGTTGTCCTATTGGAAATATGTTGCCAGGATAGCCGACCCGCCATGCCGGGGCGCCACCTCCTCACCCATCCGGAGACACCTTGAGTACCGCGACTACGAAACTGCGTGCCGCCATGGAACGTGCGGCCGCCATCCGTCCCAAGGTCGGCGGGTTCCCTTATCTGGCCGAGACGCTGCGCCAGGCCGGAGTCACCCGCTGCCGCATGGCCGTGCCGTCGAACGCGATGCTGTACCTCACCGATGCCGGACCCGTCGTCGACCAGGGCGAGCCGCTGGTCACGGGCATGGTCGACGTCATGGCGTTCGATCGCGAGGCCCTCGTCACGGCACTGCGCGCCGACCAGGCGGGCGAGACCACGTTCCACGAGTTCGTCCAGGGTTGCTGGAAGGCCGGTGTGGTCTGGTACGACGTCGACCTGGTCGCGCGCACCTGCACCTACTACGGCGCCGACGGCGACAGTTACACCGAGATCTACGTCGCGGTGGATATCTGACGGGCTCCACCGCCGACGCCCCGCTACGGCGCTGGACATCGGTTCAGCGGCCGAGAGTCCTGGGCCGAAGGGCAGTTGCAAGGAGGAAACGCCGCGCGGGGCGGCGGCACTTGGAGTGCTGTCGCCCCGCGTGGGGTGGGAGTCTCGCCTGGAGTGCGTGCTCAGTAGGCGGAGTTGACGTTGTCGATCGAGCCGTAGCGGTGT
>NZ_JAPZVN010000028.1 GCF_027533845.1 Streptomyces sp. RPT161
GCTGGTCCGCACCGGCGGCGACCTGGGGCCCTGGCTGGTGGAACGGCGGATCACCGCGATCTCCACTGTGCCAACTCTGGTCGCGCTCTGGCCTGTTGAGTACCTGGAGCGGGTCCGGTTGGTGATCCTGGGCGGCGAGGCGTGCCCGCCCGAGCTGGTCGACCGGCTCTCCGCCGGACACCGCGAGCTGTGGAACACCTATGGCCCCACCGAAACCACCGTGGTGGCCTGCGCGGCACCTCTGCTGCCGGGCCAGCCGGTACGGATCGGCGCGCCGCTGGACGGATGGGACCTCGCGGTGGTGGACGGTGACGGCCACCCCGTCCGCTGGGGCGAGAGCGGGGAGTTGCTGATCTCAGGGGTCGGCACCGCGCGCTACCTGGACCCGGCGAAGGACGCCGAGCGGTTCCGTACGCACCCGGCCCTGCCCGGCGGACGCGTCTACCGCAGCGGCGACCGGGTACGTGCCGACCGAGAGGGCCTGGTCTTCCTCGGCCGCGTGGACGAGCAGGTCAAACTGGCCGGCCGCCGGATCGAACTGGGCGAGATCGACGCGGCGTTGCGGGCGCTGCCGGGGATCGCGGCGGCCGCCGCGGCCGTGCGGAGCACCGCCACCGGGGGACGGACGCTGGTCGGCTACCTGGTACCTGAACAGGCGCCGGGTACCACCGAGTTCGACACCGCCCTCGCACGCGAACGACTCCTGGAGCAGCTGCCGCACGCGCTCGTCCCCGTGCTCGCGCTCGTAGCCGAACTGCCGACCCGCACCTCCGGCAAGGTCGACCGCGACGCCCTGCCGTGGCCCGTACCGCTCGCCGGGACGAGCGGCGAAGGCGGCCCCGAGGCCTCGTTGACCGGCACCGAAGCCTGGCTCGCCGAGCGGTGGCACGAGGTGCTGGGCCTGCGAGTGTCCAGTGACAGTGACTTCTTCGCACTCGGTGGCGGCAGTCTCACCGCCGCCGCACTGGTGTCGGCGCTGCGCGAGCGCTACCCGGAGGTCTCGGTCGCCGACATCTACCGCCATCCCTCGCTGCGCGCACTGGCCGCACGGCTGGACGGATCGGCGCGGGGCTCCCGGTCACGACGCGAGGTGCGCCGGACACCACGCCGCACCGGATTCGTCCAAAGCCTCGTGCTCGCCGGGCTGTTCGCGGTGACCGGGCTGCGCTGGCTGCTCGTCCTGGCCGCGATCGACAACATCGCCGAACCGCTGCCGTGGGCCAGGCACACCTCGTGGTGGCTGGTCGCGGCCGGCTGGGTGGTGCTGTACAGCGCGCCCGCCCGAGTGGCGATCGGCGCGGGCGCGGCCCGACTGCTGACCCGCGGACTGCGCCCCGGCACCCATGCGCGAGGTGGCGGTACACATCTGCGCCTGTGGGCGGCGGAGCGGATCGCGGGCACGTTCGGGGTGCCCGCGCTGCTCGGTACCCCTTGGGCCAGCCGCTACGCCCGTGCGCTGGGGTGTGCCGTCGGCCGCGACGTGGAACTGCACGCCATGCCGCCGGTCACCGGGCTGGCCGAGTTCGGCGACGGCTGCGCGGTCGAGCGGGAGGTCGACCTCGCCGGGTGGTGGCTGGACGGTGACCTGCTGCGGATCGGCGCGGTACGCGTCGGCGCCGGTGCCCGGGTGGCCGCCCGCAGCACACTGCTGCCCGGCGCGGTGATCGGCGACCGGGCCGAGGTGGCCGCTGGATCCAGCGTGCACGGCACGGTGCCGGACGGCCAGTTGTGGGCCGGCAGCCCGGCCCGGCCCGCCACCGAAGCCGGGCGCGACTGGCCTGCCCCACGGCACGGCACCTCGCGCCGGTGGCATGTCGCCTACGGCGCCGGGCTGTTGGGGTTCGCCGTACTGCCGTTGCTGGCCGCACTTCCGGCGGTCGCGCTGCTCGGCCGGGTCGCGGAGGGCACGACCACGTTGACCGCCTTGCTCGGCGAACTCCTGGCGTGGGCGGCCCCGGCCACCGTACTGGTGACGGTCTGCTACGCGGCACTGCTGGCCGGGGTGGTACGGCTGGCCGGGCGGGGTCTCACCCCCGGCTTCCACCCGGCGCACGGGCGGGCGGCGTGGTGCGCCTGGGTGACCACCCGGGCCATGGACCAGGCTCGCTCGGTCCTCTTCCCCGGCTACGCGAGCCTGTTCACCCCGGCGTGGCTGCGGCTGCTCGGTGCCTCGGTGGGGCGCCGGGCGGAGGTCTCCACCGCGCTGGTGCTACCGCGGTTGACCACCGTCGGCGACGGGGCGTTCCTGGCGGACGACACTCTGCTCGCGCCCCTCGAACTGCGCGGTGGATGGATGTACTTGGGGCGCTCGTCGGTCGGCTCTCGCGCGTTCGTCGGTAACTCCGGCATCGTCGGGCCGGACCGCCACGTACCCGACCGGGCGCTGATCGGGGTGCTCTCCGACGCCCCCGCGCACGCCGAACCCGGCACATCCTGGTTGGGGCGGCCCGGCGTCACCGTGGCCAGGGCCACCGACGACGCCGACCCGGCCCGCACCTTCGACCCGCCCCGGCGCCTGGTCGTGGCTCGGGCTGCGGTCGAACTGTGCCGCGTGCTACCGCTGTTGTGCGCCGCCGCGCTGGCCGACCTGGTGTTCGTGGCGATGCAGGAGGCGGTCGACCGCCTGGGCCGGCTGGCCGCGGGCGCGGTCTGCGGTGCGGTCCTACTGGTGGCGGGAGTGGTCGCCTGCCTGCTCACCACCGCCGCGAAGTGGCTGCTGGTCGGCCGCTTCCGGACCGGCGAACACCCGCTGTGGAGCTCGTTCGTGTGGCGCAACGAACTGTACGACACCTTCGTCGAGTCACTGGCGATGCCGTGGTTGGGCACCGCCATCACCGGCACCCCGATGCTCAACGCCTGGCTGCGCACCCTCGGTGCGCGCATCGGCCGCGGTGTGTGGCTGGAAAGCCACTGGCTGCCGGAGACGGACCTGGTACGGCTGGACGACGCGGTGAGTGTCAACCGCGGATGCGTACTGCAAACGCACCTGTTCCACGACCGGTTGATGCGTGTCGACACGGTGCACGTACACCGCGGCGCCACCCTCGGCCCGAACTCCATCGTGCTACCGGGCGCGGCCGTCGGCACGGCGACCACGATCGGCCCCGCCTCCCTGGTCATGCGCGGCGAACAGGTGCCACCCGAATCCCGCTGGACAGGCAACCCGATCGCGGCGCACACCCCGGACGACGGCCGGTAGCCCGGCGTCGCGTACCGGCCCTCCCGAATCCGTTGGGGCTTCGGGAGGGCCGGCCGCATCGCGGATGCCGCGTTTCCCCAGCGGAGCCGCGCGGCGTCGGCGCGGCCGCTACCGCGCGCTGGCGAGGGCGGTCGACACCACGGACCTGGCTTCCTCCTGGACCTGGCTGAGGTGGTCGGGGCCGAGGAAGGACTCGGCGTAGATCTTGTACACGTCCTCGGTGCCCGAAGGGCGGGCCGCGAACCAGGCGTTGCGCGTGCACACCTTGATGCCGCCGATCGGGGCCCCGTTGCCGGGGGCCTCGGTGAGGACGGAGGTGATCCGCTCGCCCGCGAGGGTGTCCGTGGTGATCTGCTCCGGCGAGAGCTTGGCGAGGACCGCCTTCTCGGCCTTGGTGGCGGGCGCGTCGATGCGAGCGTAGGCCGGTTCGCCGAAGCGGTCGGTGAGGGCGTAGTAGTGCCAGGACGGAGACCTGCCGGTCACCGCGATGATCTCGGAGGCGAGCAGGGCGAGGACGATGCCGTCCTTGTCGGTGGTCCAGACGGAACCGTCACGCCGTAGGAAGGAGGCCCCGGCCGACTCCTCACCGCCGAAGCCGAGCGTCCCGGCCAGCAGTCCGTCCACGAACCACTTGAAGCCAACGGGTACTTCGACCAGTTGCCGCCCAAGCTCGGCGGCCACCCGGTCGATCATGCCGGACGACACCAGGGTCTTGCCGACTCCGGTGGTGCGCGGCCACTGGTCCCGGTGCGAGTACAGGTAGGAGATGGCCACCGCGAGGTAGTGGTTGGGATTCATCAGGCCGCCGTCCGGTGTGACGATGCCGTGCCGGTCGGCGTCGGCGTCGTTGCCGGTGGCCACCTGGTACTTGTCGCGCTGCGCGATCAACGAGGCCATGGCGTAGGGCGAGGAGCAGTCCATACGGATCCTGCCGTCCCAGTCAAGCGTCATGAAGCGCCAGGTGGGATCGGTCAGCGGATTGACCACCGTCAGGTCGAGCCGGTGCTGCTCGGCGATCCGCTCCCAGTAGGCGACCGACGCGCCGCCCATCGGATCCGCGCCGATGCGCACTCCCTCCGAGCGCACCGCGTCCAGGTCGACCACGCTGGGCAGGTCCTCGACGTAGCGCTCCAGGAAGTCGTACCGGCCGGTGGCCGGCGCCGAGAGCGCGCGGGCGTACGGCAGCCGACGTACGTCCTTGAGGCCGCCGGCGATCAGCTCGTTGGCGCGGTCCTGGATCCAGGAGGTCGCAGCCGAGTCCGCGGGGCCGCCGCTCGGCGGGTTGTACTTGAAGCCGCCGTCGGAGGGCGGGTTGTGGGACGGGGTGACCACCACACCGTCCGAAAGGCCACTGCTACGGCCCCGGTTGTGGGTGAGGATGGCGTGCGAGACGGCCGGTGTGGGGGTGTAGCCGTCGGCGCTGTCGATGAGCACTGTGACGTCGTTGGCGGCGAAGACCTCAAGGGCGGTCACCCGCGCGGGCTCGGACAGCGCGTGGGTGTCGGCGCCGAGGTACAGCGGGCCGTCGGTGCCCTGTCTGTCCCGGTAGTCGCAGATCGCCTGGCTGGTGGCCGAGATGTGGTCCTCGTTGAACGCCGTGGCCAGCGACGAGCCGCGGTGCCCGGAGGTACCGAAGGCCACGCGCTGGGCGGGGTCGTCGGGATCAGGGTGCAGGGCGTAGTACGCGGTAACCAGCCGGGCGATGTCCACCAGGTCGGACGGCTGTGCGGGCCGTCCCGCTCGTTCGTGCGGCATCCAGGCTCCTCCAGATCCGGTCCGGACATGTCATTTTTCCGGACGCCTGACCGTAGGATCCGCTTCGACACGGGTGCGGGGCGAGAGCGGCTTCCGGCCCGTCCCGGCGCGCCGTGCCGCTCGGCTGGACGCGAGCGAGGTCCCCGCGGTCGGCCGCCTTGGGCGCCTCAGACGCGGGCGGCCGCTCTGAGGTCACGGTCGAAGGCGCGGATGTCGTCCTCGGTGAGCGATGTACGGGTGTCGGCGATGGCCCGCAGATAGTCGCCGGTGAGCTGGCCCGGTGCCGGTGCTGACCGTGACTCCGCCGCCAGGTGCCGCTCGAAGGCGGTCTGCGCGGCGGTGCGCGCGGCGTACTCGATGTCGGCGGGGGTGAAGCGGTCACTGGCCTCGACCAGTGCCTCCAGGTCGACGTCGGCCGCCCGGTCCGGGCCGATGTAGCGGATCCAGATGGCCCGGCGGGCCTCGGCGTCCGGTGGCCCCACCGGGATCAGGTAGTCGAAGCGTCCGGGCCGCAGGAAGGCCGGGTCCAGGGACCGTACGGCGTTGGTCGCGCAGATCAGCAGTCTGCGGTCACCACGTCTGAACTGCGGGATGAGCTTCAGCAGTTCATTGGTCACCCGGTGCGCCAGGGTGGTGGGGTCATGCCGCTGCGAGGCGATCTCCTCCGCCTCGTCGAAGAACAGCACCAGCTGCTGCAAGTGCTCGACGCGCGAGAAGAGTTGGCGCAGCCCATCGGCCACCCCGTGTGCGTCCTCAGCGAGTTGGTAGGGCAGCACCTCGATGAACGGCCAGCGCAGTCGCGAGGCCACCGCCCGCGCGAAGGTGGTCTTGCCCGTACCGGGCGGCCCGAACAGCACCACGGCGCGGGGCGGCACCAAGCGGTAGTGCCGCGCGACGCCCGGATGCTCCAGCGGCAGTACCAGCCGTCGCTCGATCAGTGCCTTCTCCGCGGTCATGCCCGCGATGCCGTCCCACAGCCCGTCCTCCGGCACCGCGCCACCGAGCTGGTCGAGGATGGTGGCCTCCGCCGAGTCCGCGGTCAGCAGCTTCTCGAAGTACGTCAGATCGGGTCGGCCGGCGTAACCGGAGTGGATGAAGGAGTGCTCGCCGACCTCGCCCGGCGGCAGCAGCGCCCCGATGCGGCGCACCCCCGCCTGCGCCAGCCGCTCCTCAAGGGCGGCCAGCAGCGCCGATCCGATGCCGTGGCGGCGCCACTCACGGGCCACCGCAAGCCGCAGCACCCAGCCCCGCTCCTGCGCCGTCGAGGAGACCGCGGCACCGATGACCTGGTCGCCCACCACGGCCACCACGGCAGGCGCGCCCATCCGCAGGGCGCTCACCACTTCGGCGAGGCTCACCGCTGGGTCAGAAGTGCTGTCGCGCGACTCCTCCCAGATGCGCACCATCTGGTCCAGGTCGCCTTCCTCCAGGGTCCGAAGCCGCCAGGGCGTCATCACGGTCACCTCCCGGCCATTTTCCTCCACGTCACGGCCGCTGGCGCGCCGTGCGCCCGCCCCGTGCGGTGCCGGAAAATGCCGAGCATTACTCCACGCCGCTGCGTTAGCCTCCGGCCATGGCCGAACTCGCCGACCACGGGCCTGCGTTGGGCCGACCGCGTCCGCTGTGGCGTGACCGTGACTTCAGTGTCTTCTGGGCCGCGCAGACCCTCTCGGTCGTCGGCGACTCCTTCGCGCTGATCGCCCTGCCGCTGCTGGTGCTGCGGGCGACGGGGTCGGTGGCGCAGATGGGCCTGCTGACGGCGGTGGCTGGTGCGGCGTCCGTTGTCGCCGGTGTCTTCGCCGGGGTCGTGGTGGACCGGCTGGACCGCAGGATGCTGCTGGTCGTCTGTGACCTCGCCCGTATGGTGCTCTACGGGCTGGTCCCGCTGGCCTGGGCGTTCGGCCCGCACATCTGGCTGCTGTACGTGGTGCTGCCGCTGGGCGAGGCGGTGGGGATGCTGTTCTCCGTCACCTATGTCACCGCCGTACGGGCGCTCGTCCCCGGAGCCCGCATCACGCGGGCCAACGGCAGGCTGAACGCCACGGCCGCGGCGGCCGGAGTCGTCGGCCCGGTGTTCGCGGGGATGGTCGCGGCGCGCTTCGGTCCGAGCGCGGCGGTCGGCGTGGACGCGGCGAGCTTCGGGGTGTCGGCGGCCTGCGTGAGCTTCGTACGGTTCCGGGGGCGGCCGCGGGAGGACGAGCGGACCGGCGGCGGGACGCCGTGGCGGGAGCTGCTGGCCGGAGCGGCGTTCCTGCGGCGGCACCCCGTGCTGCGGACGCTGACCGTGCTGCTGTCGGTGTTCTGCTTCCTGACGCTCGGGCTGAACGACCTGATCGTCTACCGCCTCAAGCACGATCTCGGCCAGGGCGACGGAGCGGTCGGCACCGTCTTCGCGGTCGGCGCGGTGGGCACGATCACCGGGGCGCTGCTCGTCGCCCCGATCCGCCGGGTGCTGGGCTTCGGGATGACGTGGATCGGCGGCGTGGCGGTGTGCGGGCTGGCGCTGGCGGGCATCGGCTCGGCAGCTAGCGTGCCGGTCATCGGGGCGTTGGCCGCCGGGTTCCTGGGGTGTGTCAGCGTGGCCGGAACGTGCTCCATGTCGCTGCGGCAGGAAGTCACCCCGGACCATCTGCTGGGCCGGGTCACCTCGGCGTTCTGGACCATTCACTACTCGGCGGCCCCCGTGGGCGCCGCCGCCCTCACCTGGGCCGCGCAGCGCTGCGGTACGGCGGCGGTGTGCCTGGTCGCCGGGGCGTGCTGCCTGGTCACCGCGGTACTGACGCTGTTCACCCCGGTCCGTGCCCCCCGCCCGGAACACTCGGGCGATCCGGCCTGACCGGCTGCCGCCAAGGCGTCACGCTTGGATCACGGTTGGGAGGCGCGGGGGTGTGGGAAGGGTCATGCGGTGGTCAAAAATCGCTCCCCAAAACCGGGCGAACAGTTGCTTTTGGGCTGGGTGATGGCAGGAAACCGCTGTCCGGACTGGTGTGAAGCCAAGGGTTGCCTAAGTAAGGTACGCCTTGCTTCATTGGTCGGGTGTGTGCCGGGCGGGCGGGAAAGTCCGTGAAAGCGGTTGGGGCCGCGGCGCAGACCCAGGCGGGTTCCGTCGGTCGACGGCTCGTTTGCGTCTCACTTCGGAGGGCCCATGCCTGTCGTAGTTCCACGGTCCGTGCGCCGGACCACGGCGGTACTGGCGACTGCCGCCGCGTCGGCGCTGGTGCTGACCGGATGCGGTGGTTCGAAGACGCCGGGCAACTCCTCGTCCGCGTCGGGCGGGTCGCTCAACGGCCAGTCGATAACCCTGTACAGCGGCCAGCACCAGCAGACCGTGGACGAGTTGGTGAAGGGCTTCGAGTCGCGCACCGGTGTGAAGGTCAACGTCCGCTCCGGCGACGAGGCCGAGTTGGCCAACCAGATCCTCCAGGAGGGCGCCGCCTCGCCAGCGGACGTGTTCTTCGCGGAGAACCCGCCCGCGCTGACCACGCTGGAGGAGAAGGGCCTGCTGACCAAGGCCGACTCCAGCACGCTGGCCGCCGTACCGTCCGGCGACAGCTCGGCCAAGGGAGACTGGGTGGGCGTCTCCGCCCGCGAGGCGGTGTTCGCCTTCAACACGGGCAAGCTGTCCGCCGCACAGGCCCCCTCCTCGGTGAAGGACCTGGCCTCGGCGGCCTGGAAGGGCAAACTGGGCATCGCACCAAGCGAGACCGACTTCTCCCCGATCGTCACCAGGATGATCAAGGCCGACGGTGAGGCCGCCACCAAGTCCTGGCTGGAGGGCCTGAAAGCCAACAGCAAGGTCTACGCCAGCAACGAGGACCTGGTCGCCGCCATCAACCGCGGCGAGGCCGAGGGCGGCGTCATCGACCACTACTACTGGTACCGGCTGCGGGACGAGCAGGGCGCCTCCGGCATCCACAGCGCGCTGGCCTACTTCAAGCAGGGCGACCCCGGCTCGATGGTGGACGTCTCCGGCGCCGGGATCCTGGCAAACAGCAAACACCAGGCCGCGGCCCAGGCGTTCCTGGCGTATCTGACCAGCAAGCCCGCCCAGCAGATCATCGCCACCTCGCACAGCTACGAGTACCCGCTGGCCGCCGGGGTGCAGAACAACAAGGTCAGCCGCCCGCTCAAGGACGCCGGTGCGGTGGTCCCGGCCAGCGACCTCGGTGACGGCAAACAGGCACTGCAACTGCTGCAGAGCGTGGGCCTGTTGTCGTGAGCATCCTGCGTTCACTGACGCGGCCGAGCCGGCCACCGGTGTTCCGGTGGCCGGCCGGCCGCGTGCTGCCCGCGGTGGCCGGACTGGTCGCGCTGCTGGTGGCCTGCCCGTTGGTGTTCCTCGGCCTCCAGGCCGGGCAGTCCGGCTGGGCCACGGCGGCCCGTCTGCTGCAACGCCCCCTGATCGCCACCCTGTTGTGGCACACCGTCTCACTGACGGTGCTGGTCACCGCCGCCACGCTGGTAGTGGGCTTCGGCGCCGCCTACTTGGTGGAGCGCACCGACCTCCCCGGCCGCCGCGCCTGGACCGTGGCACTGGCGATGCCGCTGGCCGTACCGGAGTTCGTGCACGGCTACTGCTGGGTCTCGCTGTTCCCGTCGGTACAGGGCTACTGGGGCGCGGCGCTGGTGATGACCTCCTCGCTGTACCCACTGGTGTTCCTGCCGGTGGCCGCCACGCTGCGGCGCAGCGACGCCGCCGCCGAGGAGGTGGCGCGCAGCCTGGGACACGGCCGGTTGGCGACCCTGTGGCGCGTCACGCTGCCGCAGACCAGGCCCGCGCTGGCCGGGGGCGCGCTGCTGGTGTCGCTCTATCTGCTCGGCGAGTACGGCGCGTTCGCGATGCTCCGGTTCACCACCTTCGCCACCGCCATCTACACCGAGTACGAGACGGCCTTCGACACCGAGTCCGCCAGCGTACTGACCCTTGTCCTGGTCGCCCTGGCGCTGCTGGTGGTGACCCTCGACGCGCGCTCCGCACGCCGTGGCCGCGTGGTGCGCGAGGGCGGCACCGCACGCCCCTGCGCCCCGCAGCCGCTCGGCCACTGGAAGGCACCCGCGACCTCGGCACTGGCCGCGCTCGTCGCGGTGACGCTCGGGGTGCCGGTGTACGCGCTCGTCTACTGGACGGCGCGCGGCAACTCCTCCACCCTGCCGTCGACTTCCATCCTGTCGGCCACCGCCGCGACGCTGGGCTACGCGCTGGCCGCGGCGACCGCTGCCACCGCCGCCGCGGTGCCGGTGGCGCTCTACGCCTGGCGGCGGGCCACCCGACTGGCCCGGGCCGTGGAACGTGCCGTCTACCTCACCAGGGCGCTGCCCGGCATCGCGGTGGCGCTGGCCGTGGTCTTCTTCGCGATCCGCTACGCACCGGCCGTCTACCAGCAGCCCCCGATGCTTGTCGCCGGATACGCGGTGCTGTTCTTCCCGCTGGCGCTGACCGCGGTACGCGCCTCACTCACCCAGGTGCCGCACGGTGTCGAGGACGCCGCCCGCTCCCTGGGCGTGCGCCCGCTGGCGGTACTGGCCCGGGTGACGCTGCCGCTGATCCTGCCCGGCCTCGGCGCCGCCTTCGCCATGGTCGCGCTCACCGCCAGCACCGAACTGACCGCCACGCTGCTGCTGCGCCCGACCGGGACCGAGACGCTGGCCACCCAGTTCTGGGCCTACACCACCGATCTGTCCTGGGGCGCCGCCGCTCCGTACGCCGCCGTGATGACCGCCCTGTCCATCCCGGCCGTCGTGCTGCTCACCCGCCGCACCCTCGGCACCCCGCGAACCCGAAAGGCGTGAGATGAGCGGACTGTCGATCAGCAAGCTGCACGCGGCGCACGGTCACACCACCGTGCTGCGCGACCTCGAACTGACCGTCCCCAACGGCGCGCTGGCCTGCGTACTGGGGCCCTCCGGCTGCGGCAAGAGCACCCTGCTGCGGATCATCGCGGGCTTCCACCAGCCGGTCAGCGGCAAGGTCACGGTGGGGGAGCGCACCCTCAACGACGACCGCACCCAGATCCCCGCCGAACGTCGGCGCATCGGCTACGTACCGCAGGACGGCGCTCTCTTCCCGCATCTGACCGTCGCCGCCAACGTCGGCTTCGGGCTGCCCCGCGCCGAACGCCGGGAGCGGGTGGCCGAGATGCTCGACCTCGTCGGCCTGAACGGTCTAGCCGACCGGCACCCCCACCAGCTCTCCGGCGGCCAGCAGCAACGCGTCGCGCTCGCCCGCGCCCTGGCCCCAAGGCCGGAACTGCTGCTACTGGACGAGCCGTTCGCCGCACTGGACGCCGCCCTGCGCACCGAACTGCGCACCGAGGTCGCCACCACACTGCGCCGCGCGGGCGCCACCGCCGTCCTGGTCACCCACGACGTGGACGAGGCCCTTGCCTTCGCCGACGTCATCGCCGTGATGCGGGACGGTCGAATCGTCCAGGCCGACGCCCCGCACGCCCTCTACCACCGGCCCGCCGACACCGGCGTGGCGCGCACCCTCGGCGAGGCCAACCTGATCCCCGCCAAACTCGCCGCCGACCACGCCATCACCGCGTTCGGCGAACTACCGCTCACCGACGGCGCTTCCAACGGCACCGAAGACGCCGTCGTACTGCTGCGCCCCCAGCAACTCCGGCTGTCCGCCGCCTCCGGCCCGCACACCATCGAGGCCCGCATCATCAACTCCGGCTTCCGCGGCCACGACTACCGCCTCGAACTGGACCCCGCCGCCCGCCACGAACTCCCCACCCCCCTCATCGCCTACACGAGCGCCGACGCCCCACCGCCCACCGACCAGACGATCCACGTAGCGGCACACGGCACAGCGCATCCACTCGTCCCTGAACAGGCGCCCGTCTCCGCCACCGTGTAGGTGCCCGCCACACGAGCGTTGACGTGCGGCGCGGGGCGCCGCCGTTCTCGGAGCCAACGGCGCCGCGTGCTGTGACGGCGTGGGGGCGCGAACCGTTGGCGTGCGCCTCGCGGGCGGATCAGGCCACCGGCGGTGCGCCCTCCTCGACCCAGTCGGCGGTACGCCACTCCTGTCGCCTTTCGGCGCTCAAGGGCTGGTGAGCGGTGAGCGCGGTGGCCAGGTCGCAGTGCACGGCGATGGGCGGCTGCTCACCGGCTGGCACGATCGACCCGTCGGCGGGGATGGCGGCCAGCTCCAGCGGCCGGTCGTGCGCGGCGAGGCGGCGGGCGGCGTCGAGCACGGCGACCTGACCGGCGGGCGACCAGCCGTGCAACGCGGTGAGGTCCAGGATCACCGGCCCGGCACCGCGCGCCAGCGCCCATCCCACCGCCCCCGCGAAACGGGCGACCGCCTCGGCGCCCAGGTAGCCGGACAGCGACAGGATGCCCAGATCATCACGGTTGGTGTAACGCCACTGGATGGTCATACGTGTCTCACATGCCCTTTCGTTGCGCGGAGTTGCCGCGGACGGGCTTGCCACGAGGACGCCACTTCGACGACGCGGTCGGGCGGGTCGTCGGGGCCCGGCGCGCACCCGCGTCGTCCACGCGGTCGCGGGCATCGCCTGGTACCCCGGACCGGACGGTGAACGGCTGGGTGTGTGCGGCGAGTTGGCCGACAGCGCCGAGCGCGTCCAGTACTCGTAGCTGGTCGTCCCTGATGCCCGAAGCGATGACCTGATCCCACGCCTGCCCAGTTCGTCGACGGCGTCCCTGAGGACAAGAGTGCCGCTGGCATCGATAGTGGACATCCGCGACATGCGCAAGATGACCACGCGGGCATCGGCGAGTTGTTCTGGCTCCTCCAGCGCGGCCCCGCGGCTCGGGCCGAGACCTGTTGCGGCCCCTGGTGTGCCAGGCCCCGGGGGAGGCAGGCTGGAAGAGGGACGGCTGCCGAGGAGGCGGAACGGTGGTGGTGTCCGACGCGAGAACCCATCTCCACCTGCGGCCCTACACAGCCGAGGACGAGGTCTCCCCGTATCTGGCTGGCAGCGGAACCGGCTCCGGCCTGTACGGCTCGGCGATGGACCACCTCACACGACTCGGCGCCCGAGAAGTGATCCACTTTCCCCGGCGCCGACGAATCCGGCGACCCGGACCGCCGCCTCGCCCCGTCCGGGCTGACGGGGGTGGACCGCCTGTTCTCCTTCGAGGCGGCCGTGGCGGCGACTTCGCCAGAGTGAGGGCAACGTGGCCAGGGGCTGCGACCACTACCGCTTGGGGCTGGCGAGGCGGGTGCCCGACCAGTCCTTGCCGACGCTGATGGACTTGGTCTGGGAGAGGCCCGAGGTCTGGGCGCCGTCGCTGATGTCGCTGGGCTCGATGTAGCCGTCGCGTCCCGTCTTCGGAGTGAACAGCCAGATCATGCCGCCCTCCTCGAGCAGGCCCAGGGCGTCCACCAGGGCGTCGGTGAGGTCTCCGTCCTCGTCCCGGAACCACAACAGCACCACGTCGGCAACGTCGTCGTAGTCCTCGTCGACCAGTTCCCGGCCGATGATGGACTCGATCCCCTCGCGCAGGTCGTGGTCGACGTCGTCGTCGTACCCGATCTCCTGGACGACCTGCCCGTGCTCGAACCCCAACCGGGCCGCAGGGTTGGTCCGCTCGTTTCCTGATTCCGTCATCGCAGTCCCTTCGCGCAGGACGCGCCTGCCGCGCCCTTTCTGATAGCCAATCAGACATGCCCGGACGGCGGTGGCCAACTCACCGATCGGGCCGCACCGAGCGTGGGGGCGTCAGGACCGGACCTCCTCGCAGGCACGGCCGCGTAGTTGTGGTCCGCTGCCGGTGTGCTCCCACCCCTCGGCGCAGACCACCGCGTGGTTGGGCAGGTCACGCCCCACGGGCACGGTGTACTTCTGGTGGTAACCCCAGAACCCCGTCGGGCTGTTGGCGTTGAGCCCGCCACCGTAGATGTGGAAGTGGCCGGTGAAGTCACCACCCCACGTGGTGGACGCGCTCACCGCATCGACATGAAGACCGCGGCCGTCGACGCTGAGACACGTCCTGTCGTTGCACCCCGCGCCCCCCGCGAACGCGGACGGCGCGCCCGCCACCAGTGCCCCCGACGTGGCGATGCCCACCGTCACGCGGACGCACCAACGCCCCATCCCCGCAACCCTGTTCACCCGCGGCACCCCTCGGCTCGTGACAACTGCTGGGGGATCCTGCCAGTCCCGTCGGCAAACGGAACGTCTCTCCAACCGCGATTCCCCCCAAGGGATGACCGGCCTCCGTCGCGCGGCAGCAACTGCCACGTGCCGTCCGGTAGGCGCGGCTTGCGCGGTGCGTGGTCGGTCAGGGGTGAAAGCCACGCTTACTGAAGGTCGTCCAAGTCGTCCTGGTCGAAATAGGTGCCGTCATCGTCCGTCTGCCGGGCGCGCTGCTGCTCCTGCTGGCGCTGGCGCAGCTGGCGCTCCTGCTCTTGGGACGCGAGTGTCTCCTCGGTCATGTCCTCTATGAAGTCCGCATCGCTGTAAGGGTCGCGATCCCTGTTTGCCATTTCGGTCTCACTCCTCGGTGAGGTGGCGTGTGGGAGGCGTCTCCACCGAGATCAGCGTGGCACGCGCCGGTAGGGCACGCATCTCGTGTCGATGCCGTGCGGTTGTGCCGCAAGTCCAGCCGTAGCAGCGGGTTAACGGTGTGGCTGATGCGCCCAGAGTGCCGGGCGGTGCGACGCGACTTCACCGCACCCTGAGGCTCACCAGGCGCTTCCGACGCCGGGCCGCTCGTGGGCGGTCGGTTCGCCGCCCGCCTCCGTGAACGCCTGCAGTGCCGCCACGAGGCCCGTGCGCTGGGCGGGCGGCATGGCGGCGACGATGCGGGCGATCTCGGCCCGCCGCCGCTCGGTGGCCTCGCGCACCACTCGACGTCCGGCATCGGTGAGATCGATGAAGACCTCGCGTCGGTTGGCGGGACTGGCCTCGCGCTCCAGCATGCCTGCGGCTACCAGCCGGTCCACCATGCGCATCGCGGTGGACGGGATGACGTCGAGGTGTTCGCCGAGCCGGGAGATGTTCATCGCCCCGCGGCTGTCCAGGATCACCAGCATCCGGAACTGGGGAAGAGTCAAGGTCTCCTCGACTGAAGCCAACGACCGCGCGGAGACCGCCACCAGCAACCGCGAGGCGGTCAGCACGGCGGTGACCACCTCGTCCGCGCTCTCGGCCGCCCCTTGCTGGCTGTCGGCAGGGGGCGGGGAGGAGTCCGTGATCGGCGCGCGCTTCGACATGTGCTCCTTTCTACCTCTTCCGCAACGCTTCCGAGCCGCTCGGCCTCGCACAGGGTGGCGCACTCTTGCACACGGCAAAGGTTCATATTGCATAATGCAAAAATGATGAACGGACCGGAGCTGACCGCTGACCCCGCCCACCCGCAGCCTCGTGACGCGCCCGCCGTGCCGCGCGGCCTGCCCGCCGCCGTAGCCCTGCTACGGGAAGCCAAAGGTGGGCTACTGGTCCTTGCCTTGCTGGTGGGGGCCGGTGCGGGCCTCGGCGCGATCGCCTTCCGCTGGCTGATCAAGACGTTCACCTCGCTGCTGTCCGGCCACTCCGACTACGCCGCCGCCGGGCACGCCGCCAACCCGCATGCACCGTGGCTGGGTCCGTGGTTCGTACTGCTCGCCCCGGTGCTCGCCGGTCTGGCCTACGGCCCGCTGGTGCACCGGTTCGCCCGCGAGGCCCGCGGGCACGGGGTGCCCGAGGTGATGTACGCGGTCGCGCGCCGCGGTGGGCGGATCGCACCTCAGGTGGCGGTCGTGAAGTCACTGGCCTCGGCCTTGTGCATCGGCGGTGGCGGTTCGGTGGGTCGTGAGGGGCCGATCGTCCAGATCGGTTCCGCGCTGGGCTCGACGCTGGGCCGGGTGGTGAAGGTCGCCGAGGACCGGATGAAGGTGCTGGTGGCCTGTGGCGCGGCGGGCGGCATCGCGGCGACGTTCAACGCGCCGCTGGCCGGAGTGTTCTTCGCGATGGAGCTGATCCTGCGGGACTTCACCGCCGAGTCCTTCGGCATGGTGGTCCTCGCCTCGGTCACCGCGAGCGTCATAGGCCGGGCCGCCTTCGGCAACACTCCGTTCCTGCACCTGCCCGCCTTCTCCGTCCAACACCTCTCCGAGTACCTGCTGTTCGCCGCGCTGGGGGTGCTGGCCGGAGCGGTCGGCGTCGGCTTCACCCGCGTCCTGTACTGGATCGAGGACGCCTGTGACTTCGCCTGGCGCGGCCCGGAGTGGGCCCGCCCGGCGGTCGGCGGTGTGCTGTTGGGCGCTCTGCTGCTGGTACTGCCGCAGATGTACGGGGTCGGCTACCCCGTCCTGGAGAACGCCGTGGACGGCAAGTACGTCATCGGCTTCCTCCTCCTGCTGCTCGTCGGAAAGATCGTCGCCACCAGCCTGACCATCGGCATCGGCGGCTCCGGCGGTGTCTTCGCGCCGTCGCTGTTCATGGGCGCGATGCTCGGTGCCGCCTACGGCACCGCCGCCCACCATCTCGCCCCCGGCGTGACCGGTCCGGTCGGGGCGTACGGGCTGATCGGCATGGGCGCGGTCTTCGCCGGAGCCGCCCGGGCCCCGATCACCGCCGTGATCATCATGTTCGAGCTGACCGGCGAATACTCGATCATCCTGCCCCTGATGACCGCCATCGTCCTGGCCACCGGAACCAGCCGGATGCTGTCCCGGGACACCATCTACACACTGAAGTTGCGCCGGCGCGGCATCGACCTCGACCACACCCCGCCCACCGCACCCCTGGTCGGCGTCCCGGTCGGCACGGTGATGGAGCCGGTCCCCGAACCCCTCAACGAAACCCTGCCGTTGGCCGAGGCCGCCGCCGCGCTCACCCGCTCACCGCACGGCATCCTGCCCGTCATCGCCGCCGACGGCACATATCTGGGCGCCGCCACCGCCCGTACCGCCGCGGAGACCCTGGCCGACGGCGCCCACGACGCCACCACCGTCGCCGCCATCGCCCACCTTCCCCACCCCGTCACTATCGGCACCGATCTGTCGGCCGCGCTCGACGCCCTGGTGTCCGCCGACGGCGCGGGACTTCCCGTCCTTGACGACGGCCGCACTCGGCTGGTCGGCTGGATCACCCATCAGTCGGTCCTCACGGCACTGCACCGCGGCTCCGCCCAGGCTTCGGCATGACGAACGCGTAAGAAGCGAGCGCGGTGGGAGGCAGTGAGTGCTCACTGCCTCCCCCCGGCTCAGGGAACGACGCAACGGCCTTGGTCAAATGGTGAGTTGACGCTCAGCCGCGCCGTTCTACGAAGCCTGCGGTGCCACCCGGCTGAGAATCGTCTGGCGCAGCGCGGCGACGTCGACTTCGAGTGCGGTCAGCACCTTGATGGCGAGGCCCTCTCCCTCCGCGAGGAGGCCGAGCAGCACGTGCTCGGTGCCGATGTCTTCGTGGCCCAGCGCTCGGGCCTCGCGCACCGAGAGTTCCAGTGCCTTCTTGGCCCGCGCTGTGTAGGCGGGCCGTGGGTACTGGAACGCGCCCGTGCCGAAGGTACTGTCCGCCTGCCTCCGGATCTCCTCGACGTCGATACCGATCGAGGAGAGCGCGTCCTTGGCGGCCTGGCCGCCGGTGCCGACGACTCCCGCTTCCTCCCAAAGCCGTACGGTCTCGTCCCGCGCCCGTGACACGTCGACGCCGTGCTCAGCCAGTACCTCATGGGCCGTGCTCTCGTCGGTGCCCGCCAGTCCGAGCAGCATGTGCTCCGTGCCGATGAAGTCATGCCGGAAGGCAAGCGCCTCGTCCTGCGACGCCACCACAGCCCGCTTGGCGCGGTCGGTGAAGTACTCGAACACCTCAGTCCTCCTTGCCCATGGCCTTGCGCCTGCCCGCGTGCTTCTCGTGCACCGTCTGCCGACTGACCTGTAGCGCCGTCGCGATGCTCTGCCATGTCCAGCCCTGATCACGGGCGTTGTCGACGTGCAGACGTTCCAGTTCCTCCAGCAGGCGGCGCAGCGCTACCACGGCCTGCAGCCCCACGGCGGGGTCCTTGTTGGTGACTTTCCCGGCCAGCGTGGCCGGTGTGTCCTCATCAGCCATGCTGTCAGGTTAGCCTGACGCGACTGCTTGTCAAGGTTCCCTGACAGGCGCGGTCGTGGGACGACGAATCCAGGCGACATCGCACGGGCACCGACGCCGCGCGTGTCCGGGAAACCTCCACCCCGGTGTGGCCTGGTTGCCCGTGATGGCGTACTGATCCACGCTGACAACGAGACGACGCGAGGTGCACAGGTCCGACGAGAGCTTCGACTTCCCCGGTCGGCTTGCTGGACCGGCCCGCCCACCGGGCGGGCGCGGCGTACGGGGCGGGCGCAGCCGTCGGCGAGGAGGTAAGGAGACCTGCTTGTGAACACCACCCGGCTACAGCGTGACGAGCTCAGATCGCTGTTCGCCCCGTCGGCCGGCCCTTCGGAGAGGATCGGGCTTGAGATCGAGAGTGGCATCGTCGACCCTGAGACCGGACTCGCCGCCCCGTACACGGGAAGGAACGGCGTCAAGGCCATCCTTGAGACACTGATCGCCGAGTGGGGCGGGGAGGCGCAGCACGACGCCGGAGAGCTGATCGGCGTCAAACTGTCGGATGGTGTCCTGATCGGCCTCGAACACGGCGGCCAGGTGGAGTACTCCTCCGCCCCGGCAGCCGACCTGGTCACGGTGGTGGACGACGCACGAGCCGCCCTTGAGCGCCTGTCGGAGATCGTCAAACGCTTCGGCTGGGCCCTGTTGCCCGGCGCCTACCTGCCGTTCGACAAGATCGACAGCATCCCCTGGGTGCCCATGAGCCGCGGCAGGGTCATGCGCGACTTCTTCGCCCGCATCGGCGACGCGGGTCGTGACGCCCCGAAGATCCTGTCGATGTCGCTGTGCACACAGGTACATCTGGACTTCTTCTCCCACGAGGACTTCACCCGAAAGCTCCGGATGCAGGCGGCGGCCTCACCGGTGGTCGCCGCGCTGTTCGTCAACTCCCCGTTGCAGAACGGCCGGTTGACCGGGCTGCTGTCGCACCGGTCCCATGACTGGCTGTGGACGGACCCCCAGCGCTGCGGTGTTATGGGCCCGGCCCTGCGCGGTGACGTGGGCGCCGATCACATCATCGACTGGGCGTTGCGTCTTCCCATGATCTACTACCTGGGGCCGGACGGTCGGTACCAGCCCGCCCCCGACCGGCCGTTCGCCACGATCCTGGAGCAGGGCTTCGAGGACGGCTCGATGCCGACCTTCGCGCACTGGGTCTCCCACATGACGCAGACCTGGACGCACGTAAGGGCCAGGCGCACCCTGGAACTCCGCGCGGCGGACGGCCCCCCGTACCAACACATCCCCGCCGTCCCCGCGTTGTGGGTGGGGCTCAGCTACCACCCGCCGTCCCGCGATGCGGCATGGGAACTACTGCGGCAGTACAGCGTGGAGGAGCAACGCACGGCGATGCTCAGGCTGCCGGTCGAAGGGCTGCACACCATGCTGGGTGGGGATCGGATGGACGAACTCGCCCGTGAACTGGTGCGGTTGGCGCGGGCGGGGTTGCGGGCGCGGGTGGAGGCGGGGCTGGAACGTCCCAAGGCCCTGGACTACCTCGATCCACTCGACGAGGTGTTGCACACGGGGGAGACCTTCGCCGAGCAGTGCGCGCGGCGCTGGGAGACGGACCTGGGACGCGATCCGCGCCGCTACGTCGCGGCCTTCCGCGTCTGAGCCACGAGAGGGAGGCTGAATCCAGTCGGCAACGGACTTGCGCACCGCGAAGGCGCCCTCTCAACAACGATGCCGTGCAAGCGGCCTGCACACGGTCGGCGCCGGGCACCCCGGCGGGGGAGGGCGCCTCGTGAGCGGTACCGCCGACCGGTCCGCTTTCTCGGCCTGGGCTTCGGCGGCCACTGGGCCGCCGAACTTCCCCTTGCTGAGCCGGGCGGACATTGCCATTGACGTGGGGTGGCCCGACGGGTACCGCCCAACGCGACGCCGACGACCTGTTCCGCCTGCCGTACGGGATGGCCGCAACCACCGGCAACGCGCTTGCACTTGACCGGTCGCCCGATGACGCGGCTGTCGCGCACTGGCGGCACCGGATCCAGCTTGGGCCAGAAAGTCACTTGAGCCCCGCCCGTAACGTCTCCACAACGGCCCCTGGCCGGAGCACCGGCGAACGGGTGCACATGGTCGGAGGTGACTCCCTCCGACCCTCGCGCAGCCGCCCCCAGCGCCAGCTCAGCCAATCGCGCCCGCCGCTCTGAGCTGGGATTGAGCAGCATTCGACCGTACGATCTCACTCATCGTTGAGGGGGAACTCATGGACCGTGACGTCCGCTCGGTGGATGACCTGCTCAAGCTCCTGGACAGCCTGTTCGTACCGGCAACCGACCGTTGGACGGACGGCGCCGCGACCTGGTGGGACGACTTCTACGCAGACCGTGCCAGGCCGGTGCCGTTCTTCGTGGCGAAGCCGGACGAAAGCCTGGTGTCGTACCTGGACCGAGGCCTGATCGCCCCGGGCCGCGCCCTGGATCTGGGCTGCGGCCCAGGCCGCAACGCCGTCCACCTGGCATCCCGTGGCTTCCGGGTGGACGCCGTCGACCTCTCTCCCACAGCCATCGAATGGGCCGAGGAGCGCGCCCGTGAAGCCGGAGTCGACATCGGCTACCACTGCGGCGATGCCTTCGCGCTGACCGGCGAGCTGACCGGCCCGTACGACCTGATCGTCGACTCGGGCTGCTTCCACCACCTGCCGCCGCATCGACGCATCAGCTACCGCGCCCTACTGGATCGCTCCCTCGCACCCGGTGGCCATCTCGCCCTCACCTGCTTCGCGGCGGGGACGATGGGTTGCGAACTGGCCGACATCGACCTCTACCGCGAGTTCTGCCTGCACGGGGGACTCGGCTATTCACGGCATGCCCTGCGCTGGATCTTCGCCGATCTCACGGAGATCGAACTTCGTCGGATGCGCGACGAGCCTCCCGACTCCGAGTGTTTCGGCGAGCACTTCCTGTGGGCGGCCCTGTTCCAACGCGGTGGTACGGGCGCTTGACCGGTCGGTTCGGGAGCTCGCCGCCAGGGGCGGGGCCGCGCCTGTGTTCCCCACGTGGCGGATGAGGAGTCCGCTGGAAGCGACGGCAGCCGCTCAGTTGCGCCGATGCGCGGCGAGGAAGACCTGGTCGAACTCCTTGTACACGCAGTCGACCTCGTCGAATCCCGCTTCGCGCAGCCAGGCCAGATTACCTTCCAGCGTGAGTTCGGCGAACCGCGCTCCGCCGGGTGCGTCCTCGTGGACGTGAGCGCCGTGGGGGTGGCCGGAACCCCGGGCGTAGAGTGCGGCAAGTGGAGTGCGTGACGATGACATCACCACATCCAGCACCAAATCCAGGTTGAAGAACCAGCCACCAGGACGCAGCAGCGAGTGCACCTGACCGTATACCCGGCGAACGGCGTCCGGATCACCCAGATTGTGCGTCGTGAGCGAAGACACCACCGCATCGAACGGCCCTTCAACCTGCTCGATCCACGTAGAGTCACGCAGGTCACAGCGTCGATAGACCACCCGCGGGCCGAATTCGGCAAGTACGCTCCTGGCCCGGTCGAGCATCGGGGCGGAGTAGTCCTGGAGGCACACACCGGCTTCCGGGAACTCGGCGAGCACTTGCCGACTGAACTCACCATAGCCACCCCCCAAGTCGAGGACCCGCGGGTGGGGCAAGTCCGCCAGCGGCAGCAGTGACGCGGCGCGCCGCAGTCGGAGTTGGCGACGTTCCCCGTCGGAAGCGACGTAGTTGATCCACTGCTCGACGTATTCGGGTGACTGCCAGTCGTGTTGGGTCTTGACGTTCTCGGTCATGGACACTCCTCGTCGTAGGGATGGGACGTGGCGCCCATTGCAGCGGCTCAACCCAAGTTGAGTGCAACACCGTGTGCCGTGTGGCTGACCGAGTTCCCGTTCCAGGCGATCTCCCGGCGTAGCTCAGGACATTCCGCCGCGGGGTTGTCGCGGGGGCAGGACAGCAGGTGGTTGAGGTAGCCACGGGCGGTACGCAGCTGCTCCAGTTGGTTGTCGATCGCCGTGATGCGATCGGTGACGATCTCACGCCAGTCGCTGGTACTGGTCCGCCCGCGGAGCACGGAGTCGATCTCGTCCAGGCTCATCAGTCCGGTCGACTGCCACAGTCGAATCAGCGCGATGCGGTACCGCTGGTCCGCGTCGTAGTAGCGCTGCCCGGACCGCCGGTGCGCGGTGATCAGCCCACGGCGTTCCCAGTAGTGCAGGGTTGAGAACGCCAAACCGTACTGGTCCGCTATGTCGCGGATCCCGATGAGATCGTTCATGGACCCAACCTGACCTCACCCGGGCACGAGTGACAAGGACCCAGGCCACCAAGCCCGTTGGGCAGGGCCGTCGCTGCCTGACCAGCCGCGCACCGGCGTTGGACGAGGCCGGGTTCCGAAAGCCGCCGGCCGGGTCAGGAAAGCCGCAAGCTGATCCAGGGGATGGTCTCCCCGGGCAGCAGGTAGCGCTCCACCTCGAAGAACCCATGCTTTTGCGCGAACCGCAGCCCGTCCACGTTGGAGGACAGGACCACAGTTTCGACTGCTTCCGCGCCAAGCTCTCGTGCTCGTCGCAACCCCCGTGCATAGAGTTCCTCGCCGAAACCGCGGCCGCGGTATTCAGCTAGCACACGGGCTATCACGGTGGCGATCGTTGTGTCCGCCGTCGGCGGGCGGACGGTACTACAGCCCACCAGCGCGTCCCCTAGATACGCGACTTCAAGGTGATTGCGCTGGGCGCGTTCCCTTACCTCGTCCAGGGACAAGATGTGGGTGGGAATGACCACGTTGTGGACATACCGCCAGTCTTCGAACTCGGCGTCACTGTCCGGCTGCTCGATGCGGAGGTCAGACATCGAATCAGAAAACCTGAATACGCCTTGGGCCGTCAACTCCTTGTCGGCAGGCAAGCCATGACAGTGAGGAGAGCAATGCTCGACCCTCAATTGGTGACGCAACCCGTTGGGCGTTTGGAGTCGGGTTTGCTTCTGCACGAGTTGTGTGGCGATGGCGAGCCCGGCCCGGGTCAGCAGCTTGATGATCCGGTCGGAGGGCCTCGGAGCACACAGCCGCGCGCCTCGGTCCGTTTGAACTGAGCCAGGCAGGGCGGCGATCGGGTGGCCGGAAGTTTCCGACGGGCGGGGAGCGGGGGGGTGGCTTAGCCTGGTGTTTTCGGGCTGCCTTGCCGGTCGGTAGGGGCGGCACCTCAGCCGAGGGAGACGAGCCATGCCTGGTCGCACCGTGATGCTGCGTTCCGTCCTCGCCTTCACAGTCGTCGCCGTGCTGTCGGCCGCGCGGCCGCTGGATTCGGGACCGACGATCCGGCTGGAGGACCTGTCCCAGCATCCTTCGGTGCGCCCGAGCACCTTCCAGGTGACCTACCACGTGGCCCTCACAGGTCTGCGTTGGAGCGGCTGGGGTGCCCCGGTGGCGGTCAGCACGGGGACCTTGGACATCAACACCTGCCAGCCGACCTGCGCTGAAGGTCGCCACCGTCTGCTGCGACACGCCGAGCTTCAGGTGCGCGGAGTGCGGATCGACCAGGGACGCCGTTTCTACCGGCAGTACCGCGTCACGGGCCCGGCCCTGACGGCCGCTGACCGCCTCGCGTACGCGCACTGGACCAACGCGTACGTCCCGAGCGACTTCCGCTAGCCCTCGCAGGGGGGCGCCATGGGGACCAGGCGCCCAAGTAGCGCTGCGGAAAGGCAGGTTGGGAATCGGCCCAGACACAACGGCCGACTTCACGGCAATGTGAGAAAAGGCACGCGGTCCGCGGACACGTGCCCGTTTCCAGTGGCTGCGTCCGGGCAGCCGCGAGAGTGCGCGCGTCTTCCGACACATCCCTACCGAGAACTGAAGAGGGGTATGGAGATGCTCTTCCTCGTTGCCGCGCTCACGCTGTTCGGTGTGTTGCTGGGCGCGGTTGTACACCTGCCGTTGCCCGCCGTTGTTGCCATCGCGACCGTCATCACCTGCTGGCTGGCCGTCTACCTCGTGCGCAGGCGGCAGGCTGGCCGATCGAGGTAACTGACCCCGGACCCAAGTGAGTTTCAAGGAGAGAGTATGGACACCGACGCTCCCGTACGCGACCGTCCAGCCTCCAGGCAGTATGCCAACAGTATGGCCGCCGCGTCGTTCATCTTCGGGTTGGTCGGCATCCTGGTGTTCAACGTGCTGTTCGGTCCCTTCGCCATCGTCCTCGGCGGCCTGGCGCTCATCCGGGGCACCCGCCACCGCACCCGTGCCTGTCTGGGGCTCGGTCTGGGCGTGGCGGACCTGGTGATGTTGGCTGTTCTGACTTCCGCGGACCACACGGTGAGCTGGTAGTCGATGTCACCCGGCCAGGGGCCGCACGACAAGCCCCGTTGCCCGCAGGGCCGTGGCGGACAAGGGAACGGCCACCCGGCGTACGGGGGAAACCGCCGGGTGGCCTACGACGTTTCTGCCCGACGAGCACGCTGATATGCCACTGAGCTTTCCGAGGGCGGGGCACACTCGTGCCGTCAACCTGGGCCCGCCGCACCTCGACATCAGCGACAGCGGAACCGGTGCCCCGATGCGGACCTACGGGAGTAGGGATGATGCGCCGGGTCCAGGGCACACGTTCCCCGGGCACTGCAAGCGTGATGAATCCGATCGCCGGCACAAGGAGGACCGTTCATGCAGGCATTCATATTGCTGAGCATCCCGCTGATCGCCGGGGTCAGCGCAAGTGCGTGGGCGGTTGCCGACCGTGGCGCCGGCAACACCTCCCGCCGAAGGCTCCCTCGGGGCCAACAAGCACGGTAGCCGAAGGTGTGCTGCGTCTCGGCCACTCCTCGGTAGCAGTCTTTCGAGTGAATCAGCACATGTGCGGGGTGGGTTGGGACAGGGGAGTCGGTGAACGCACACCGCACCGATGGAAGGGAGTTCGTCATGGGTGCCGTGGAAACACGGGTCGACCTGGTCGGCGGGCTCAAGCCGGTTTCCGGTAGCCTCTGCCTGAGCGGCTGAGCCTGCGGCACAGGGGTACTGCCCACGGCACCAGCCAGATTCCGATAGCCGATGGCTGGTGATGCGGGCGGCACCGGCAGTGCACCGGCACGGGTTCTCATCCAGTGACGTGCTGTCGGCCATGCGCGCAGAAGTGCGGCGTGGGAAGTCGTTGTGGCCGAGAGGGAGTGATTCTTCGTGGACGTGAAGATCCGCAGGCTCATCCTCTGTACGGGGGTACTGGGCGGTGTTCTGGGCGCTACGCTCGCAGCGCTCTCCGCGGGAAGCGGGTACAGCATCGTCTTTGGCGCAGTGCTCGGAGTGGTGATTGGAAGCGCCGCAGTCCTCCAGCGGAGTGAGCATGGTGGCGCACGGCGACGTCCTCCTTCGGGATCCGTGCGGTCCCACCACATTCCGCGGCAACACATCCGGCCGACGCACCGCTGACGAAGGCCCCTTCGGGACGGCGGGCCCCGCCGAGCGAACTCGCCAGGCCCGCACGTTGTTCGGGAGTGCGGGCGTCCATTTCGTCGGCTCAGCCGAGTCCTCGGAAGTGTTTGAACCGGGCAAGCCCTTCCGACAGGTCAACAACGGGCTCGGGGTAGTCGTACGCGGCGCGCTCGTGGGCGGGGAGTCTCCACGGCTCGTGGACGGCGGGCCCGGGCAGTCCGGCCAGTTCGGGCAGCCAGCGGCGGACGTACGTACCGTCGGGGTCGTACCGCTTGGCCTGGGCGAGCGGGTTGAAGACCCGGTTCGGTCTGGTGTCAGTTCCGGTCCCGGCCACCCACTGCCAGTTGAGCTGGTTGTTGGCGATGTCGCCGTCCACCAGGAACCGGAGGAAGTGGCGGGCGCCGACGCGCCAGTCGACGTACAACGTCTTGGTCAGGAAGCTCGCCGTCAACAGGCGAACACGGTTGTGCATCCAGCCTTCGTGCCGCAACTGCCGCATGGCTGCGTCGATCACGGGATAGCCGGTGCGGCCCTCCTTCCACGCGGTGATCTCCTGGGCGGCCTCGTCCTGCGACCGCCAACGATCGTTGCGCGGGCGGTAGTCGACAGTCGCCGCCTGGGGCCGGGCGGCCAGCACCTGGTAGTGGAAGTCTCGCCAGGCAAGCTGCCGTTCGAACGCATCGGCTCCCGGACCGCGTACGCGGCGGGTGCGGTGGACGAGTTCGACGGCGGAGACGGTCCCGAAGTGCAGGTGGGCTGAGAGGCGGGACGTGGCGTCCCCCGCCAGGTCGTCGTGGTTCCGCGCGTACTGGGCCAACTCTCCGCGCAGCCATGCCGCCAACCGCTTCCGTGCCTCCGTCTCGCCACCTGCCGGCAGCCGCTCCGCGACTCCCGGGACATCGTCGCGGGAGGGAATCTCGTCCGAACCGACATGGTCCGGTACCCGTACCACGCGTGGCGCCCCCAACACATCACGCAGCGGCTGCCGCGCCCAGTGGCGGTGGTAGGGCGTGAAGACGGCGAAGTGGTCCGATGACTGCGGCGTCACGGCTCCCGGCGCGACCGCCGTGACCACGCTGTCGTGGCTGTACAGGTGTCGGCCGCGCGACTCAAGCGCCTCCCGTAGCCGTTCCTCGCGACGCTGGGCGTACCTGGTGACCCCGGCAGCCATGTGCACCTGGTCGGCATCGGCCTGGGTGACGACGTCGCACACCTGCGCCACGACATCACCGTGCCGTACCACGAGGCGACCGCCGCGCCTGCGCAGCCCCGCGTCGAGATCCGCCAGGCAGTCCGCGAGGAACGCCCGACGGTTGGGGACGGCGAAGCCGAGGTCGATGATGCCGTCATCGCAGACGAACAGCGGCACGATCTCCCGCGCGGAGTCCAACGCCGCGCGCAACGGTGGATGGTCGTGCAACCGAAGATCAGAGGTGAACAGCACAACTGAGACGTTCAAGGCGCCACTCCTGGACTGGATGGAGGACGAACAACCGGTCCGATTTCCCTCGCCGCCCGCCGCTGAGGAGCCGCCAGAGGGATACCCGGGGCTTCCTACCCACGGTCTGTGCCGTCTTTGGCGGCGGTGCGCGCGATGTTACGTGCCATTCCGCCGAACACCGCGGTGTGGAACGGTGCGATGCTCCACCAGTACATGTGGCCGAGAAGCCCGCGTGGGTGGAACAGCGCTCGCTGCCGGTAGAGGGTGCGGCCCGCGTCGTCGCAGTCGGCGTACATCTCCAGCCAGGCCAGACCCGGCAGCCGCATCTCGGCACGCAGGCGCAGCAGTCGACCTGGTTCGACTTCCTCCACCCGCCAGAAGTCGAGCGAGTCGCCGACCCTCAGCCGGGCCGCGTCGCGTCGGCCACGGCGCAGCCCGACCCCGCCCACCAGCCGGTCCAACCAACCGCGTACCGCCCACGCGAGAGGGAAGGAGTACCAGCCGTTCTCGCCGCCGACCCCCTCGATGACGCGCCACAGCGCCTTCGGTGAAGCGTCGACGTTCAGCTCACGGACGTCGGTGTAGAGGCTGCCACCGGCCCAGTCCGGGTCGGTGGGCAGCGGGTCGCTGGGGGCGCCGGGCACCGCGGCGGACGACCAGCGAGTGGCGACCTGGGCGTCGCGCACCCGTTGCAGTGCCAGGCCGACCGCGTCGTCGAAGCCGAGCGGCGCCCCGGGAGGGTTGGGAACGTACCGCTGGATGTCGTCTTCGTGGCAGATGACTTCGTGCCGCAGCGACTCCACGAGCGGGCGGGCGATGGAACTCGGTACGGGCGTGACCAGACCGACCCAGTAGCTCGACAGCCCCGGTGTCAGCACCGGCACGGGAAGGATCAGCCGACGTGGCAGGTCGGCGATCACCGCATACCGTTGCATCATCTCTTGGTAGGTCAGGATGTCGGGGCCGCCGATGTCGAAGGCGCGGTTCGCCTCCGCCGGCATTCGCGCGCAGCCCACGAGGCAACGCAACACATCCCGCACGGCGATCGGTTGGATGCGGGTGTGTACCCAACTCGGGGTCACCATCACGGGAAGTCGCTCGGTCAGGTAGCGCAGCATCTCGAACGAGGCTGATCCGGACCCGATGATGACCGCGGCGCGCAGCACTGCCGTCGGTACCCCCGAGCCGAGCAGGATCCGTCCGACCTCGGCGCGGGACCTCAGATGCGGGGAGAGGCGTTCCTCGGGGACACCTGCGGGAGTAAGGCCGCCGAGGTACACGATCCGCCGAACTCCCGCGGCACGGGCCTGCTCTCCGAAGACGCGCGCGGCCTTCCGGTCGGTCTCCTCGAAGCGACGGCCGGTTCCCAGCGCGTGCACCAGGTAGTAGGCGACGTCGACGCCGCACATCGCCTCGGCGACTGACGCGGCATCGGTCACATCGCCCCGGACTACCTCGGTGCCGCCCACCCACGGCTGGTCGCGCAGCTTTTCCGGGGAACGGGCCAGACAACGCAGCCGGTGGCCTTCGGCCAGAAGTTCGGGGGCCAGCCGACCTCCGATATAGCCCGTGGCACCGGTCAACAGACAGGTCAGGCCGTCCGTGCGGTCGCTTGGCATGGGCCTTTTCCTCCTGGGCGTTCTCCTGTTCGGCAGCGAGGCCGCACGCCGCGAGGGGCTGTGGCGGTTGCCCGGGAGCTGTCTCGTCAGTCTCCCGCTGGCACGGTCGAGGAGTGGTGGTTGACGATCAGCCACCGGCCGCCGCGCAGCTCGTAGACGAAGGTGTAGCGCGCGTTGACGGTGCTCTTGTGGCCGTTTCCGCTGGTCAGCGTGAACTGGTACAGCCCGGTGTCGATGGCGGCGGTGCGGTTCAGGACTTTGATGATTCGCCGCTGGATCCTGCCGACGGGCTTGTTCTGGAGGAAGTGCTGGAAGTAGTCGACGATCTCGGGGCGCGTGGTGCGTATCCTGGCGGACACGGTTGGCAGCAGAACGGCGTCCGGGGCGTACAGGTCGGCGACACGGTGGGCGTCGCCCGTTGCCAGGGCTGCGTTCCATCGGTCGAAGAGCGCCGCGATCTGCCCGTTGGTGGGCGACGCCGTGCTGGGCGCTACGGAGGGCCGCGCAGCGGAGCGCTGGGCGGACGCGTCGACGAAGTGCGTTGCTCCGGTGCCGGTGAGTATGGCGGCGGTGGCGACAGCCAGCCAGGCGCAGTGTTTGTGGCTCATCGAGCGGCTCCTGCCTCATCGCAGTGGTGTGGCATAACACCAGCCTCACCCGTCTCAGGCGGCTGCGCATGGCGAACGCCCGGCGCCTGGGCGGAGGCGCCGCCCTTCATGCGGCGGCACTCAGCGCCCGCACTGGGTCGGCTCGCGCGTCGCAGAGAGCCGGACAGTCTCAAACGGAATGGGCTCATCTGTTTCTTCCCGCGTCCAGAGGGATCCGCCCGTCGCCGTTCGCAGGCGACGGGCGGAACCTGGTCCGCTTTCCATGGCCTGTGCCGCACGGAGAGTGTTCGCAATTCGAAGGAATCCCGATCGAAGACATGTTCCGGGAACGCGCATTCCATAGCTTGTCCGGTGGATTTCCCGCCCGCCCACCGTGGCAATTACCATTGCTTGACCTCTTGTGCGGATCGCGTTCGTCTCGCGTCCGATCAGGGCGTAACAGAGCGTGTGCGTCCATGCCTCTGCCTCGCGATGAACGTCGAGCTTCCGCCGCGGCTACGTCGAAGCCTGACCCGAAGCGGCGTTACCGAAAGTGACAGACGACGGGATTCCGGGGTCCGTGAAATCGGCCGGATTGTCCAAAGGGGCGGCCGAACACTTTTCGAACGGAAGGCGATAGAGGGGTGTCGCCAAGTGCCGATGATGGTTCTGTCAAGACTCCTCAAGCGGCATTGACAGTGTCATGTGGAAATTCTTAACGTCCTTAATAGATCGCCGTTTGGGGCAGCGGACGATCCGCACCGGTGCGACATGTGCCGGGGTGCGAGTGTGCCGTAACTGCCTGGCCCTCCGTTCTGCTTCATCAGTCGAAGCGAGGTGCTCGTCGTGGAATTACGCACGCCCGGCGGTGAATGGGATGCATTTCCCTCCGAGTTGTGTTCGGGGCGGGTGGGAATCCACGAACCAGATGGTGTGAATCCGCCGGGAAATGTCGCCGTCTTCTCGCTGAGGGACCGGTGGCGGCGCCCGCCGCCAGGCAGCGGCGAACTAGCTCCCGGTGCCGTCCGGCGAAAGCTTTCTGGGCGCAGGGCGGACAGGACATCGATGTCACCAACGCCCCGGCCGGACGCCGACGCAGATGTGAGTGCCGACGAAACGACACTCACACCCCAGGAGATCACGTGGTAAGAGAACCAGCCGATGTCTCAGTCGACGCCGAACCGTCGACTCGGCAGGACGGCCGCACGGATCCGGCGAGAGCCGTCGAGAAGATCTACGCCGAGGTGTTGGCTGACATCCTGAGCGCCGAACGGCTCTGTGTGGAAAGCCACTTCTTCGACGAACTCGGCGCGGACTCCATGGTGATGGCACGCTTCTGCGCGCGCGTCAGGAAACGCACCGACGTGCCGTCGGCGTCGATGAAGGACATCTACCAGCACACGACCATCCGAAGCCTGGCCACCGCACTCGCCGACGCCACATCAGCCCCTGTCGGACCGGCAGTCACGTCGCCGCCCCCGGAACCGGTCGTACCGGGCAGCACGACGCGGTACGTCCTCTGCGGAACGCTGCAGTTCATCGCCTTCCTCGCGTACTCCTACCTCACTGCGCTCGTCACCACGCGGGGCTACGGCTGGGTTGTTGCCGGGAAGGGGCCGTTGGCCTTCTACGGGCGCGCGGTTGCCTTCGGCGGGGCCTACCTGTCCGGGCTGTGTGTCTTCCCGGTCGTGGCCAAGTGGATCCTGATAGGCCGGTGGAAGCCACGCGAGTTCCCGGTCTGGAGCCTGACGTACCTGCGCTTCTGGATCGTCAAGTCCCTGGTGCACGCGAACCCGATGGTCTTCTTCGTCGGCAGTCCGCTGTACGTGCTGTATCTGCGGGCACTCGGCGCGCGGATCGGCAGACAGGTCACGATCCTCTCCCGTACCGTGCCGGTGTGCACCGACCTGCTCACCGTCGGCGCGGGTACGGTCATCCGCAAGGACTCGTTCCTGCTGTGCTACAGAGCGCACGCCGGGCGCATCCAGACCGGGCCGGTCACCCTCGGCCGGGATGTCTTCGTCGGTGAGCGGACCGTACTCGACATCAACACGTCGATGGGCGACGGCGCACAACTGGGCCACACCTCCACGCTGCACAGCGGCCAGGCCGTACCGGCCGGTCAACGCTGGCACGGATCGCCGGCGCGGCGCACCGAGCTGAACTACCTGAGGGTGGCGCCCGCCAGGTGCGGCAGAGCGCGGCGGACAGCGTTCGCCCTGTTCGCCCTGCTGAAGCCGGTCCTCGTGACGGTGCCGCTGACGGTCGTGTTCCTGTACGCACTGCTCAACGAGGTGCCGCTGCTGCTGGGCCAGTCGGACGCGGGGGCGGAGTCGGTCACCTCGTCCGCGTTCTACGTGGACGCACTGCTGCTGTGCACGGTGCTGTTCTTCGGCTTCGTCATCGCGGGACTCGGTGTGCTGTTCACCGTTCCGCGTCTGATGCGCCTGGTGATCGAACCGGGCAGGACCTACCCGCTGTACGGCTTCCGCTACGCGATGCACCGGGCGGTCGCGCGGATGACCAACCTCAGGTTCTACATCTGGCTGTTCGGCGACAGCTCCTACATAGTCCACTACCTCAAGTGCCTGGGGTACGACCTGTCCCAGGTCGAGCAGACGGGTTCGAACTTCGGCAGCGGGGTGCAGCACGAGACGCCGTATCTGAGTGTGGTCGGCAGCGGGACGATGGTCGCCGACGGGCTGTCGCTCATGAACGCGGACTACTCCAGCACGTCATTCCGGGTGTCCCGGACGTCGATCGGATCGCGCAACTTCCTTGGGAACTTCATCGCCTACCCCCCGGAAGGCAGGACGGGTGACAACGTTCTCCTGGCGACCAAGGTGATGGTTCCGCTCGACGGAGGGATCCGTGAAGGCGTGGGTCTGCTGGGCTCGCCGTGCTTCGAGATTCCCCGGACGGTGGAGCGCGACACCCGCTTCGACCACCTCCGGGCCGGGAACGAGTTTCGCCGTCGTCTCACGGCGAAGAACCGCTACAACCTGCGCACCATGGGCATCGCCCTGTTCCTGCGGTGGCTGGACTTCCTGGTCCTCACCGCCCTCGGGCTCGCCACCATCGAGCGGTACGACGCGATCGGGCAGCTACTGGACACCGTGCTGCTGGTGGTCGGCCTCGGCTTCACCGCCGTGTACTTCGCCTTGGTGGAGCGGTGTCTGACGCGGTTCCGTCCGCTGCGGCCGATGGTGTGCTCCATCTACGACCCTTACTTCTGGCGGCACGAGCGCCTGTGGAAGGTGCCCGACACCCACTTCGCCGCCTTCAACGGCACACCGTTCAAGAACATGCTCTGGCGGCTGCTGGGCGTCCGGCTCGGCAGGCGGGTCCTCGACGACGGTTGCTACCTGACGGAGCGCACCCTCACCACCATCGGGGACGACTGCGTACTCAACGCCGGGAGCAAGATCCAGTGCCACTCGCAGGAGGACGGCACGTTCAAGTCCGACCACATCACGCTCGGTGCCAACTGCACCATCGGCGTCGGCGCGCTCGTCCACTACGGAGTGACGATGGGGGACGGTGCGGTACTCGCCGCAGACTCCTTTCTCATGAAGGGCGAGGAAGTCCCCGCGTACGCCCGGTGGGGCGGGAACCCCGCCATCCCGTTGCACCCGCACGGCAGCTTCGAGACTCCCGCGCCCCCGGTTCCCGGGAAGGCGGGATCGCGGCGGTGGTACGGAAAGCGAATCAAGGCCACTTCCCACCCGTGTCCAGCCGACCGCAGCGTCGAGAAGGTGAAGTCTCCATGAACAGGTCATCCGAAACGGCCCGTGACTTCTGGCGCGACATGCTCGCCACGGGCGGATCCAGCGCCATCCCACGCTGGACTGGCAAGCCCACGGCGGGAGTCGCTGAGCACGAGGAAACCATCGCCGACGAACTCGCGGCGGCCCTGGGCCGGTTTACGGACGCCTGCGCGATACCGTTCGACGCGGTGCTGCTGTCCGCCCACGCGAAGGTGCTGGCGGCGCTGTGCGGGGAGCAGGAGGTCACGACCGGCTATGTCCTGGAGCCGGGCGGACCGGTGCTGCCATGCCGGCTGACTACCAGACCTCTGTCATGGCGGGCGCTGCTGACGGACGCCCACCGCGTGATATCGGGGATGCGGTCGCACCAGGCCTTTCCCGTCGACGCCCTGCTGTGTGAACTGGGCCTGGCCCAGCCGCTGTTCGAGTGCGAATTCAGCGCGTCCGGCGACGGCGGCGCACTCGCCGAAGCCACAGTGCTGTCGGTGGCGTTCGCCCGACGCGACGGGCACCTGACGGTACGTTTGCGGTACCGCACGGAGGCCATCGACGCGGACCACGCCGCACGGATCGCGGGTTACCACCAGACCGCGCTGGCCCTGATGGCGGCTGACGTGGACGCCGCGCACGGACAGCAGAGCCTGCTGTCGGTGGATGAGCGTCGCTTCCAGCTGGAGGGGCTGGCCGGGCCGGTCCGCGAACTGCCCGACCGGCGGTTCCACGAGCTGTTCCAGGAGCGGGTTCGGACACACCCCGACGCCGTGGCCGTCGTCCGGGGCGAACGGCAGTGGACCTATCGGGAACTCAACCAACGCGCCAACGTACTGGCCCGGGCGCTGCTGTCGCGAGGCCTCGGCCACGAAGGCGTCGTGGCGGTGGTCACCGAGCGCACCTTGGAATGGGCGGCCGCCGTCCTCGCGGTCTTCAAGGCGGGCGGCGTCTACCTGCCGATAGAGCCGCACTTTCCGGGCGAGCGGATCGCTGCCATGCTCTCGCGCGCCGGGTGCGAACTGGTCGTGACCGAACCCGGCAGCACCACCACCCTGGACGAGGCGCTGAAGTCGCTGCCCGAGGTGCGCACCCTGTTCGTCGAGGCGGCACTGGAGGAGGGGCACGCCGACGCCGACCTCGGCGTTGACGTGGCGGCGGATCAACTCGCCTATGTCTTCTTCACCTCCGGGTCCACCGGTGAGCCCAAGGGCGCGATGTGCGAGCACGCGGGGATGCTCAACCATCTGTACGCGAAGATCGGCGACCTGGGGATATCCCAGGGGCAGGCCGTGGCGCAGACAGCGCCGCAGTGCTTCGACATCTCGCTGTGGCAACTCGTCGCGGCGCTGCTGGTCGGTGGGCGGACCCTGCTGGTCGAGCAGGAGGCGATCCTGGACGTGGACCGGTTCGTGGACAGGATCGCCGAGGGACGCGTCGGGGTGCTGCAACTGGTGCCTTCGTATCTGGAGGCGGTGCTTTCCCATCTGGAGCGTCATCCGCGCGAGCTGCCCGACCTGCGATGTGTCTCGGTCACCGGCGAGGCACTGAAGAAGGAACTGGTGCAGCGCTGGTTCGCCGCCAAGCCGGGAGTCAGGCTCGTCAACGCCTACGGCCTGACCGAGACTTCGGACGACACCAACCACGAGGTCATGGACCGCGCTCCGAGCGGTGACCGGGTCCCACTGGGCCCGTGCGTCCCCAACGTCCGTGTCTACGTCGTCGACGACAACCTCTCGCCGGTGCCGCTGGGCGCACCCGGGGCGATCGTCTTCTCCGGGGTCTGCGTCGGCCGAGGCTACGTGAACGACCCGGAGCGGACCCGGCAGGCCTTCACCAGCGACCCCCATCGCGAGGGCGAACGGCTCTACCAGGGCGGTGACTTCGGCCGCTGGCAGCCCGGCGGCAAGCTGGAGTTCCTCGGCCGCAGGGACAACCAGGTCAAGATCCGTGGCTTCCGGATCGAGATCGGTGACATCGAGAACGCACTGCTGCGGGTGCCCAGCGTAGGCGACTGCGCGGTGGTGGTCGCCGAACGGTCGGACCACAGCAAGCACCTCGTTGCCTTCTACCAGGCACCCCAGCCGCTCGAAGCGGAGGCCCTGCGGGACCGGCTCGCCGCGACACTGCCCGCCTACATGGTGCCCAGCACCTTCCACTGGCGGGAACGACTGCCCCTGACCGCCAACAGCAAGATCGACACAAAGGCACTGACCGCCCTCGCAGCGGAACTCGACACCGTCGGCGGGGACCACGGCGCCCCGCGCACACCGGTCGAGAAGCGGCTCGCGACGGCCTGGGCGAAGGTGCTCGGTGTGCCCGAAAGCCGGATCAGCAGGCAGGACAACTTCTTCCACAAAGGCGGCACGTCACTGTCGGCGGTGAAACTGGCCATCGAGCTGGACCGCGCCGTGACCCTGAAGGACATCACACGACACCCGGCCCTCGCCGAGCTGGCCCACCTGGTCGACGGACATGCCGAACGACGCTGCGGACTACTGCACACGCTGGGCGAGCCGGGCAGCGCGTTGACCGGCGATCTGGTGTGCTTCCCGTACGCCGGTGGCAACGCCGTCAACTTCCAGGCGATGGCCGCGGCGCTACGCGGAACCGGGCTGGCGGTCCACGCCGTCGAGCTGCCCGGCCATGATCTGGCCGTCGAACACGAGCAGTTCGCCCCGCTGGAGCGGGTGGCCGAGCAGGTCGCCGCCGAGATCACTCGGCGCGGTCTGGCCCGGGTCCTCCTGTGGGGCCACTCAGCCGGCACCGCCGTCGCGGTGGAGACGGCCCGCCTGCTCCAGACGTCCGGGGTGCACGTCCAGAGGATCTTCCTGGGCGCCCAGCTGCTCGGCGACATCACCCACCGGCGCGCAGCCGTCGCCCGGCTGACCGAGATGAGCGAGGCCGAGATCGCCAACGAGCTGACCGAGGAAATTGGCCACAGCGCACCAGGCGAGCTCGACGCGCGGCACGCCGAACACACCAGCGCCGCCTACCGACACGACTGCCTGTCCGCCAACCGCTACTTCGCCGACGTCCTGGCCGACCCTCCCGCGGTGAAGCTCACCGCACCGATCACCGTGGTGGTCGCCGCCGACGATCCCAGCACGGCGCAGTTCCCGCACCGACACCGTGACTGGCAGCTCCTGGCGCACCAGGTCGACCTGTACGAACTCCCAGACGGGGGCCACTACTTCCACCGCACCCGCCCGGCCGCGGCCGCGCGGGCCGTACTGCGCGCGTCCGACCTCTTCGCCTGAACCGCGCAGAGAGGCGAACGGCCCGCAGGGACACGAGCCATCCGCGACGAAAAGGACGACACATGCCATCATCACCCCCAACCCCCCTGCTCGACCTGGAAGTGAGCCCCGGTAGACCGCCTCTGCTGCGGGCCGAAGCCCGGGGCGCCGGGCGGGAGTGGGCGGCCGAGCATCGCGACGCACTACGCGCCGTCGTCGCCGAGCACGGCTCGGTACTGGTCCGCGGGCTCGGGCTGCTCGACACCGCGGGAGCCGGTGCCGTCTTCCGGGAGATAGGAAGCGGACTGCTGCCCGAGGCGGAGCCCTTCGCACCCCGGCTGCCGTTCGGCGACGGTGTGCACTCCTCGACGAAGTGGCCGCAGAACCAGCAGATGTGCATGCACCACGAGCTGAGCTACCGGCTGGAGTTCCCCGGCCTGATGCTGTTCGCCTGCCTGACCGCGCCCGCCGTCGGCGGGGCGACCACCGTGGCCGACGCGCCTTCGGTGCTGGAGGCCTTGCCGGCCGCGTTGGTCGAGCGGTTCGAACGGGACGGCTGGCTGCTCACCCGCACCTACAACGAGGAGATCGGAGCCTCCGTCGCCGAGGCCTTCGGCACCGAGGACCGGCATGCGGTCGAGACCTACTGCCGGGCGAACGCGATCGACTTCGACTGGCAGCCGGACGGCGGACTGCGCACCCGCCAACGGCGCAGCGCCGTGCTGCGGCACCCGGTCAGCGGCCGACGCTGCTGGTTCAACCAGGTCGCCTTCCTCAACGAGTGGACCATCGCCGAGGAAGTGCGTGAATACCTCCTGGACGTCTACGGCCCCGACGGACTGCCGTTCAACACCTCCTTCGGCAACGGGGATCCGATCGACAAGGACATCGTGGAACTGCTGAACGCGGTCTACGAGGACCACACGCTGCGCGAGCCCTGGCAGGACGGCGACCTGCTCATCGTCGACAACATCCGTACCGCACACGGCAGGGAACCCTTCGAAGGACCACGCGAAGTGGTCGTCGCCATGACCGACAAGACCCAGCTGGCCGACTGCGACCCCACCGTGGAGGTGACCGCCCAGTGACCACCCATGCTGCGCCGGGGGCTGAAGAACCGGCCGGTGTACCGCCGTTCGCGGTGATCCCCGGGGCCCAGGTTCACCAGGCTCTGTACGGCCGGGAGAAGCAGGTGACGGAACTCGTCGAGGCCGCCTACCGGTTGCACGCGGACGGAGAGTCGGTCAACCCGCCCTCGTACTTCCTGCGGTTTCCCGACCGGCCCTCGTCCCGGATCATCGCGCTGCCCGCCTCGATCGGCGGCGACCTACGGGTCGACGGCCTGAAGTGGATCTCCAGCTTCCCACAGAACGTGGCGGCGGGCATCCCACGGGCCTCGGCGGTGCTGATCCTCAACGACCACACCACCGGCTACCCCTTCGCCTGCCTGGAAAGCTCCATCATCAGCGCCACCCGTACCGCCGCCTCAGCCGCACTCGCCGCCGACCACCTCAGCCGTACCCGGCGACGCCCCACCCGTATCGGGTTCTTCGGCACCGGACTGATCGCCCGCTACATCCACGGCTACCTTGCCGGCACCGGCTGGGCATTCGAGCACATAGGCGTCCACGACCTGTCCGCCGACAGCGCCAGCGGCTTTCGTACCTACCTCGAACAGTCAGGGGCCTCCGCCGCGGTCACCGTGCACAACAGCCCCGAACAACTCATCCGTTGCAGCGACCTGATCGTCTTCGCCACCATCGCCGGCACACCCCACGTCCACGACGTGCGCTGGTTCGACCACCACCCCCTGGTGCTGCACATCTCCCTGCGGGACCTCGCTCCCGAAACCCTGCTCACCTGCGCCAACTTCGTGGACGACGTCGACCACTGCCTCAAGGCCGACACCTCACCCCATCTCGCCGAAAAGCTCACCGGCACCAGGGACTTCATCACCGGAACCCTCAACGACGTCATCACGGGCCAGGTACCCGCACCCGACGACCGGACCGTGGTGTTCTCCCCCTTCGGACTCGGCGTCCTCGACCTCGCCGTCGGCAAATACGTCTACGACGCGGTCACCAGCTCCGGAGAACTCAATGTCATCCCCGACTTCTTCCACGAACTGCGCAGGTACGGGTGAACGAGCGCCATACCGCGACCGACGAGGGGAGGGCGCCGTGCGCGTCATAACCGCTCCCATGGACTTCAACGAGGAGGAACTCTACGTCGACCTGCGGCCCATGACCGGTCACCGCGTCCTCCTCAAGTGCGAAGGCTTCAACTTCGCGGGCTCGATCAAACTCAAGGCCGCCAGCGCGATGGTGGAAGCCGCGGAACGCAGCGGCGCCCTCACGCCGGAATCGACCCTCGTCGAATCCTCCTCGGGCAACCTCGGCGTGGCTCTCAGCATGATCGCCGCCAGCAAGGGCTACCGCTTCCTGTGCGTCACCGACGCCCGCTGCAACCTGTCCACCCGGCGCATGATGGAAGCACTCGGCAGCCAGGTCCACATCATCACCGAACCGTCGGCCACCGGTGGCCTGCTCGGCGCACGGATCGACCACGTACGCGCGCTCTGCGCCGCGGACGACCGGTACGTCTGGCTCGACCAGTACACCAACCCGGCCAACTGGAAAGCGCACTACCGCACCACCGCACCAGCCATCGCCCGACGCTTCCCACGCCTCGACGTGCTGTTCGTCGGAGCCGGTACCACCGGCACCCTGATGGGTTGCGCACGCTACTTCCGTGACTCGCACCATCCGGCGCGCGTCGTCGCGGTCGACACCGTCGGATCGGTGGCCTTCGGCGGTCCACCCGCCCGCCGGATGATCCCCGGCCTGGGGACCAGCGTGCGCCCACCCATCCTGGACGAGTCATACGTTGACGAAGTCATCCGGGTCGAGGAGGCGGATGCCATCCGCACCTGTCACCGCCTGGCACGAAGCGGATTCCTCTTCGGCGGCTCCACCGGAACCGTCGTCAGCGGTGCCACCGACTGGCTGGGCCGGCACGACGCGGAGCACCTCACCGCCGTTGCCATCGCCCCCGACCTGGGCGAACGCTACCTCGACACCATCTACCAGACCAACTGGGTACAGGACCTCTACGGCGAACACCTGCTGCGAACGGAGGAACTCACCGTCGACGCCCGCAGACCCTGACCGTCGAAAGTACGGCAACCCGCCAACAGCGCGGGCTGCCGTACGACCGAGCCGTCAGGGCCGCGGTAGGTCGAGCACGGCGATGGCGTCCTCCAGCAGACTGCCGACGTAGAGCCGCCCATCGTGCTCACACGCGCTGGTGGCCATCCGATAGCGGGCACGAGACCACCGCAGATCGTGGACGGTACGCCCCGCGTTGTCCACCGCCGCGACCCGAAGCGTACGGCGCGGACCCGGCTGCATCGAGTCAGGCAGCCGCCACAGGCCGCGCCGCAGCACCGGGGGAGTGCGGTGCAGCCAGTCCAGCATCGGATCGCGTGGCGCGGCGTAGGCGATCCATACCAGCCCGCCGGACCCGGTGGTGAGGTTGTCGGGGAAACCCGGCAGGTCCTTGAGGAAGGTGTCCCGGTGCCCGGCCTGCGGACCGGACAGCCACAGTCGGGTAAGACGGTACGCCCCGGTCTCCGCGACGAGAACGAACGATTCGTCTTCCGCGAGTGCCACGCCGTTGGCGAAGTACAGGCCGTCCAGCACCACTTCGGGTTCGGCGGCGCCGGGTGTGACCCGGATGAGCCGTCCGGTGCCGGAGTGTTCCAGCAGATCGCCCAACCAGTGGTCGATACCGAACCGCCGACTGGAGTCACTGACGTAGATCGTGCCGTCCCGGGTGACTGCCACATTGCTACAGAAACCGAGCCGCTCGTTGCCAGCGGCCTGCAGGAGCACCTCACACCTTCCCGTGTCAGGCGCCATGCGCAGCAGACCGCGCCGTGCGTCGCACACCAACAGCCCCCCGTCGGGGAGGAGTTGCAGACCCAGAGGCCGTCCTCCGGTGTCGGCGACGGTCGTCACCTGTCCGGTGTCCGGGTTGACGCGCAGGATCCTGCCGTCGGCCACGCCGGTCACCAAGTGTCCCGACGCGTCGAAGACCACGTGCTCTGGCCCGACCCCACCGAGCGGAAGCATGCGCGGAGCGGACGTGGGCACGCGCTGCCCACGTGGGCGGCCCGGCCGCGGCGGCGGGCGCCATGCCACAGGTTGCAGGGCGGGTTTGTCGGTAGACGTCATGATGCCTCCGTGCGGACGTGCTCCTCGGGGCAGGGTAGGGCGGGGAGCGGGGCATCCGCCGTGTTTCGGCGCAGATTTCGCCGGAGGAGTGGTCAACCGGGGTTACTGGCAGGGCGCGGCCTTTACCGGCGGTTGACCGAGCGCGTGATCACGTCCTCGGCGGTTCGCCCTGAGCGTGAGCGATTGCCAGCGGCCACAGCGGTGTTGGAGCCTTCGACAATGACCGCGTCCGTCGCGCACCTCGGTAACTCCAGCCACGCCGCTGCACCGGTCGCCTGCTTCTGGTGGAACGTCCGACGGTGCCCCGGCGTTGTCCGGGCAGGCCCCAACAAGTCCGGGGTATGGGATTGACGGGGTGACCTGCTGGTTTACAGTGCCGATGGTCAGTATCCGCCACTTGGTGACCTGAGAAGGAATCACGGACTATGTCGACTGAGACGTTCGAGTTTCAGGTGGAAGCGCGCCAGCTTCTGCAGATGATGATCCACTCGATCTACTCGAACAAGGACGTCTTCCTGCGCGAGCTCGTCTCCAACGCCTCCGACGCGCTGGACAAGCTTCGTCTCGAAGCTCTCCGCGACGACGCGCTTCGCGCGGACGCCTCCGACCTGCACATCGAGATCGAGACGGACAAGCAGGCTCGTACCCTCACCGTGCGGGACAACGGCATTGGCATGTCGCGCGACGAGGTGGTGCAACTCATCGGGACCATCGCGAACTCCGGTACCGCGAAGTTCCTGCAGCAGCTGAAGGAGGCCGACAACACGGCCGCCGCGGAAGGACTGATCGGCCAGTTCGGCGTCGGTTTCTACTCCAGCTTCATGGTGGCCGACGAGGTGACGCTGTTGACCCGGCGCGCTGGCGAGAGCCAGGGCACCCGCTGGACCTCGTCCGGCGAAGGTACGTACAGCATCGAGACCGTCACCGACGCCCCCCAGGGCACCTCGGTCACACTCCGACTCAAGCCGGAGGACACCGAGGACCGGCTGTACGACTACACCTCGCCTTGGAAGATCAAGGAGATCATCAAGCGGTACTCGGACTTCATCACCTGGCCCATCAAGCTGGCTCCGGAGCCCGCGGCCGAAGACGCCTCCGGGGACGGAACCGATGACGCCCCGCGGGAGCCCGAGACGCTGAACTCGATGAAGGCACTGTGGGCGCGCCCTCGTGACGAGGTCACGGACGACGAGTACCACGAGCTGTACAAGCACATCAGCCACGACTGGAACGACCCCCTGGAGACCATCCGTCTCCAGGCGGAGGGCACCTTCGAGTACCAGGCACTGCTGTTCATCCCGGCGCATGCCTCCCAGGACCTGTTCCTCCAGGGCTACAAGCGAGGCGTCCAGCTTTACGTCAAGCGCGTCTTCATCATGGACGACTGCGAGGAGCTGATGCCGCCCTACCTGCGCTTCGTCAAGGGCGTGGTCGACGCGCAGGACCTGTCGCTCAACGTTTCCCGCGAGATCCTCCAGCAGGACCGCCGGATCCAGCTGATGCACCGCCGCCTGGCGAAGAAGGTGCTGTCGACGGTCAAGGACATGATGTCCAACAACCCGGAGCGCTACGCCACGTTCTGGCGGGAGTTCGGCCGTGTCGTCAAGGAAGGGCTGCTGAGCGACTTCGAGAACCGCGAGGCCATCCTGGAGGTGTGCTCCTTCGCCACGACCCATGACGCGGACAAGCCGACCAAGTTGCGGGAGTACGTGGAGCGGATGAAGGACGGCCAGGAGCACATCTTCTATCTCGCCGGTGAGTCCCGGCAGGCCATCGAGAACTCCCCGCACATGGAGGCGTTTCGGGCCAAGGGCATCGAGGTGCTGCTGCTGACCGACCCCGTCGACGAGGTGTGGGTGGACTCCGTGCCGGACTACGACGGCAAGCAGTTGCGGTCCGTGGCCAAGGGCGAGGTCGACCTCGGTACCGAGGACGAGAAGAAGGAGGCGGAGACAGAGCGGGAGAAGCACCAGAAGGAGTACGCGGGTCTACTGACCTGGATGAAGGACCAGTTGAGCGAGAACGTCAAGGACGTACGGCTCTCCTCACGGCTCACCGTCTCTCCCGCCTGCATCGTCTCGGACACCCATGACGTGACTCCGGCCCTGGAAAACATCTACCGCGCCATGGGCCAGGCCGTTCCGCACGTCAAGCGCATCCTCGAACTCAACCCGAGCCACCCGCTGGTCAGCGGCCTCAACCGGGCGCACTCCGAGCGCTCGGGCGACACCGGCCTGCAGGAGACGGCCGAACTCCTCTACGGCATGGCGCTGTTGGCGGAGGGCGGCGAGCTGAGCGACCGCTCGCGCTTCGTCAAGCTGATGGCAGACCGTTTGGAGCGCACGCTGTGACGCCACTTCGGCGCCGTGTGTAGGTGAGGCCCGCGGTCCCGGCAGTAGCCGGGCCGCGGGCCTGGCCGGTGCTGACGGCACCGACCCGGAGTGCGACCCGAACACGCGCACCGGCTGCGACGCCGAGCGCGCAGCACACCACGTAGCCGTTCGACCACGAGGGGTCGCCGCTTCTCCTCTGACGCGTACGCTGGATGTATGCCCGAGTTGCCGGACGTCGAAGGGTTCCGGAGGGTGCTGGCCGCCCACGGGCAGGGGCGGCGCATCGCGGACGTCGAGGTAGCGGACCCGGGGGTGCTGCACGGAGTGTCGGCGCGCAGACTGCGGCGCGAGTTGGTGGGCCATCGGCTCGGTGCGCCCGAACGCCACGGCAAGTGGCTGATCGCCCGCACCGACGCGCCCGTCCTCCTGTTCCACTTCGGGATGACCGGTTCCCTGGTCCCCTGCACGCCCGATGACCCGCCGCACCCCCACGACCGGGTGGTCTTCGTCCTCGACGGCGGCGAGCTCCGTTTCCGGGACCAGCGCAAGCTCCAGGGCATCCGGCTCGCCGACGAGGCCGAAGTCAAACGCCTCCTCGCCACCCAGGGGCCGGATGCGCTGACCGTGGGACGTGATGAGTTCGAGCAGTTGCTGTCCCCGCGGCGAGGGCGGATCAAGGCGGCGCTGCTGGACCAGTCACTGATCGCCGGGCTGGGCAACCTTCTCGCCGACGAGATCCTCTGGCGGGCCCGGATGCACCCCGCTTGCCTGGTCAGCAAGCTCGAGGGTGCGCAGCTGCGCGGGTTGTACACGCAGATGCGACACGTTCTACGGGCGTCGGTGCGGGTGGGGTGCGTACCCGGACGCCCGTCCTGGCTCACCGGGGAGCGGTACGAGGAGGATCCGCACTGCCCACGGTGCGGGCACCCCCTGTGCAGGGGGCGGATCGCCGGGCGCGGGACGGTGTGGTGCCCGCAGTGCCAGCCTGAACGGTGCTAGCGCCCCGGCGCTTGGGGCCCGGGACTGCCGCGCCGCGTCAGGACAGCACGCCGCCGTCAACCCGCAGGACGGTGCCGGTCACGTAGGAGGAACGCGGCTGGGCTGCTCAACGCCCCTGTGACATATGTCACTTCATGCTCGGAACCCTTTGAACGTGATCGACAGGTGCCCGTCGTTTTCCCTGTTCAGAACGCTTTGTTAAAGGCCGACACAGCTGTCGGAAACTACTTTGCGTGGCTCCCTGTGATCGCTGGGTCATTTTTTGCAGGGCGTGATGAGTGATCGGGGCCCATCCTCGCCATGGTGGTGCCAAGAGCCAACTGGCTCCCGGCGCGCCCCCCTTGGCCGTGCCGACCCCTCAATGAAGAGGAACGCAATGAGTAGTGCATGTCGGAGGTCCGAGTGAGCGACGAAGACCTCCGCGCGGACGTTTGGCGCGACAACGGCGGGCAGAGTCAGCCGGTGGACGAACCGCTTGACCTACCGCTGGATTTCGAGGGCTTCTACCTCGGGCACCAGGAGTTCTTCCACGCCTTCGCCGAGATCCACCTGGGCACCCGCCGAGCCGCAGAGGAATCGGTTCACCGGGTGTTCCTGGAGATCCTGGCGGGCTGGGACCAACTGCTGCAGCAGGGCGACCTGGAGCAGCTGACGCTGGCCGTGCTGCACCGTCACGTTACCGAGCGGCTGAAGCGTGAGGGCCGCGGTCCGGCGTTCGTGCTGAACGGGCCGATAGCCCTGAACCTGCGCGCGATCCGCAACGAGTTGGAGATAGCGGAGAGCACCGCGGGCCTGTACGAGGCGATCGCGGACCTGCCCACCCGCCAGTTCAACGTGATCGTCCTGAAGTACCTGCTCGGCTACAACACCGCCCGCATCGCGCGGTTCATGAGCCTTGACGTCCGCACCGTCGGCTACCACGACCGCAGGGCCAAGGAACGGCTCCGCGTCCGCCTGGGCCTACCCGCCCCGAAAAGAGAGAGGTCAGGACAGTGACCGCCACCATCGAAGACCTCCTGGCCGACGCGGCGCTGCCGACAACGCCCCCGGTAGCCTTCGACGTCGGAACCGCGCTGCGCCGACTCGCCCGTGACGCCGCCCGGACCGCGCCGCCACCGCACATGGAACGAACCGCCCAGGCCGGGCAGCGCCTGGCCGTGGTCTCCCGCTGGATCCTCAACGGCCCCGGCGCCGCACACCACGTGGACCGCCTCGCGCAGGACACCCGGTCCGCTCCGGTCGAGGAGGACCAGCTGGACGTCGAGGGCGCCGCGGTGTTCGCCTGCCTGCTCTACCTCACCGATCACCCCGAGAGCGCCCAGTTCTGGTGGCAGTTGGCGGCGGGAGCCGGACACCGTGCCGCCGCCTACTGCCTGCACCTGCACCACCTCGCACTGGGCGAGACCCGGGAGGCGGCGCACTGGCGGCACCAGATCACGCACCCGATCGTCGAAGCCGACGCTGTCGACGACGACTTCCTTGACTGCGTGGAAGTCGTCGCGCGCTACGTACGGCGCAACGGATCGGCCGCGAGCCCACCGACGGCCACGCTGGAAATGGAGGTCGACCGCCTCGCTGACGACGCGACGAACCCGTGCATCATCGTCCGCCGACCTGACCGGCGCCTCGCCGACCACCTACGCGACTTCGCTCGCCGCTGACCCAGCAGAACGACGGAGGAGCCCGATTCCGGCCCCGGTTCCTCGGCCACCGGGTCGAAAAGGGCTCCTCCGCGACGCCCTCGAAAAGGACAGCCACCATGCACACCAGCCCCGAACACCGCCCCTGGCATCAAGCCGCGGGAACCATCAACGGCCTACGCAGCTGGACCGCCCGGCGCCGCCGCGCCGCCACCGCACAGCTGATGCGCGGCGCCTTCTACAGCCTGGGCAGCGGCATCGTCAGCCTCTTCATCCTCTGGATCCAGCATCAGCGCTGGTAGACGTGCGCAGCTCCACCAGCAGTCCAGAACGACCACGGCATGCGCACCCCTGGGTCCGCACCAACTCCACGACGGCTGCGTGGAGTTGGGCTGCCGCAGCCGGAAGGCCGCACCAGGCTCGGCGGCTCCGGTGTCGGCGGGAAGGGGTAGGGCTCGCACATCGGGAACACGGCGCATCGAGTGTCTTTACTTCGGACGGCGGCCAACTCGCTCCACCGTGCCCTGGAGGGTTCAGCTGCCCGCCAAGGACGCGAGCTCCTCCTCCGTCGGATACGACTCCTGTGCGCCGACCCGGGTGACCGCCGCCGCGCCCACTCGGACCGCGTACGCCGCCGCGTCCGCCAGCGACGCACCCGCCCCCAGCCGCCAGGCCAGCGCCGCGGTGAACGCGTCGCCCGCGCCCGTGGTGTCCACCGCGGCCACCCGCACCGAAGGGACCCGGACCGTGGCGTCACCTGTCGCCACCAGCGCGCCCTGCGCGCCCAACGTCACCACGACGGAGCGCGGCCCGAGCGCCAGCAGCCGCGCGGCCCACTCCTCGGGCGAGTCGTCCAGTTCGCCGCCCACGATCACCCGTGCCTCGTGCTCGTTGACGACCAACGGGTCACAGGCGGCCAGCAGTTCGGCGGGCAGCGGGCGGGGCGGCGAGGGATTGAGTACGAAACGGGTCCCGTCCGGCAGATTCCGTACGACCTCCACTACCGACTCCATCGGGATCTCCAGTTGCGCCGAGACCACTCGGGAGCCGTGCAGCAGGCTGCGGGCCGCACGTACGTCCTGCGGTGTCAGTCGGCCGTTCGCGCCCGGGGACACCACGATGCTGTTGTCTCCCGACGGGTCGACCGTGATCAGCGCGACCCCGGTGGGCGCCCCACCGACCAGCACGCCCGTGGTGTCGACGCCGGAGCGGCGCTGCGAGTCCAGCAGCAGCCGACCGTGCGTGTCGTCGCCGACCCGGGCCAGCAAGGCCGTACGGGCGCCGAGGCGGGCCGCGGCGACCGACTGGTTCGCGCCCTTGCCACCCGGATGAACCACCAGGTCGGATCCGAGAACGGTCTCACCGGCCGCGGGTCGCCGCTCCACCCCGACCACCAGATCGGCGTTGGCCGAACCCACGACCAACACGTCGTAGTCGTACACGAGTTGTCTCCCAGGAAATCCCTGCCGCGGCTGCTGCCAGCGGTCGGGGTCAGCCGGTGAAGCCCGCCGCGTTCGCCTTCGTGACCACCTTCACCGGTACCTTCACGGTCTTGTCGACCGCCTTGCCCTCGGCCGCCCGCAGGGCGTTGCGCACCGCGATCCGGCCCAGTTCGGTGGGCTGCTGTGCGACGGACGCGTACAGCGTGCCCGCCTTGACCGCTGCCAGTCCGTCCGGTGTGCCGTCGAATCCGACGACGGACACCGACGTGCCGGCCCTGGAACCCAGTGCCTTGATGGCGCCGAGAGCCATCTCGTCGTTCTCGGCGAAGACGCCCTGGACATCCGGATGGGCCTGGAGCAGGTTCGTCATCACATCCAGCCCCTTGGTGCGGTCGAAGTCCGCGGGCTGCTCGGCCACCACCTTGATGCCGGGATATGCCTTGAGGCCCTCGGCGAAGCCCGCGCCCCGCTCCCGGCTCGCCGACGTGCCCGCCTGACCCTGGAGGACCACGATGCTGCCCTTGCCGCCCAGCTTCTCCGCCAGCGTCCGGGCGGCGAGCTCGCCGCCCTCGATGTTGTCGGAGGCGACCAGCGCGGCCGTGTCCGCCTTGTGGACTCCCCGGTCGACGGCGATCACGGGAATCCTCGCCTTGTTCGCGGAGCGCACCGAGGGGCCCGCCGCGTCCGAGTCCACGGGGTTCACGATGATCGCGCCGAGCCCCTCGCTGGTGAAGTTCTGCAGCTGGTTGGCCTGTTGGGACGCGTCGTTCTGCGCGTCGGTCACCGTGAGGTCCACGCCCAGCTGCCTGGCCTCCGCCTGCGCGCCCGCCCTGATCTGCACGAAGAAGGGGTTGTTCATCGTGGACAGGGACAGGCCCACCTTCGAAGTGGTCGAGGACGCCCCGCCGTGCAGGAAGGACATCGCACCCACCAGCGCCGCCGCGACCACGGCCGCGAGTACGTACGTCACGGCCTGCCTGCCCCGGCCGCCGCCCGCACCCGTCCCGGCCGCCACCGTGCCCGCCCCGGCCCTGCGCCGCACCGTGTCGAGTAGTACAGCCAGCGCGATCACCACACCGATGACGACCTGCTGCCAGAAGGCGGACACCGAAAGGAGGTTGAGGCCGTTGCGCAGCACGGCCAGGATCAGTGCGCCGACCAGCGTGCCGGACGCCCCGCCCGTACCACCCGCCAGCGAGGCGCCACCGATGACGACGGCCGCGATCGCGTCCAACTCGTAGCCTGTCGCGGCCTGCGGCTGCGCCGAGGAGAGCCGGGAGGCGAGCACGATGCCCGCGGCGGCGGCGAACAGCCCGGACAGCGCGTAGATGGCGAGCTTCTGCCGCCGCACCCGGAGCCCGGACAGCCGGGCGGCCTCCTCGTTGCCGCCGATCGCGTACATCGAGCGGCCGATGTACGTCCGGCCCAGGACGAGCGCAGTGAGCAGGCCCATCACCACCATCACCAGCACCGGGACCGGCAGCCAGCCGCCCAGCGTGTCGCCGAGATGCGAGACCGAGTCGGGGAAGGCGATCGGGGAGCCCTGCGAGATCACCAGGGAAAGACCACGGCCCACCGACAGCATGGCCAGCGTCGCGATGAACGGCGGCAGTTTGCCGTACGAGATCAGGAAGCCGTTGACCAGGCCGCACGCCACGCCGGTGGCGATGGCGAGGACGACGGCCAGGACCACCGGGATCCCGTGTGAAGTAGCCGTCCAGGCAAGGACGGTGGCGGACAGCGCGGCGACCGAACCGACCGACAGGTCGATGCCAGCCGACACGATCACGAACGTCGCGCCGAAGGCGAGAATCGCCGTCACCGCCGCCTGTACGCCGACGTTGAGCAGGTTGTCGGCCGTCAGGAAGTCCCCGGAGAGCGCCGACATCGCGATGACGAGGGCGATGAGCGCGGTGAGTGCGCCGTTGTCCAGCAGCAGGCGGCGCAGGCCGCCCGAGCGCGCTGCGCTCTTGAGCGTGTCAGTGGCCACGGGCGGCCTCCACTTCGGTAGCGGCTTCGTTGCTGGTCGGTGTGCTGACGGCGAGTGCCATCACGGAGTCCTGGGTCGCCGCCGAGGCGGGGAGTTCACCGACCATCCGGCCCTGGGCCATCACCAGCACCCGGTCGCTCATGCCGAGCACCTCGGGCAGGTCGCTGGAGATCATCAGGACCGCGGCGCCCCCGGCGGTGAGTTCGTTGATCAGCTGGTAGATCTCGACCTTGGCTCCCACGTCGATGCCGCGTGTCGGCTCGTCCAGGATGAGCACCTTGGTGTTCGCTAGCAGCCATTTGCCGATGACGACCTTCTGCTGGTTGCCGCCGGAGAGCGTGCGCACACGCTGGCCGAGCCCGGCCATGCGCACGCCGAGCCGCTCGGCGACCCTCGCGGCAGCCGCCCGCTGGGCCTTGCGGTCGACGAGTCCACCGCGGGTCGCCGCCCGCAGCGTGACCAGCCCGAGGTTCTCCGCGACCGAGGCGTCCAGGACGAGCCCCTGCCCCTTGCGGTCCTCCGGCACCAGCCCGATGCCCGCCGCCATCGCGGCGTTGACGTCGTGCCGCCGCAAGCGCGCACCCGACACGTGCACGGTCCCGCTGTCGTAGGGATCGGCGCCGAACACGGCCCGCGCGACCTCCGTGCGGCCCGCGCCCACCAGTCCCGCGACGCCCACGACCTCACCGGCCCGCACCTGGAACGAGACGTCATGGAAGACCCCGTCCCGGGTCAGCCCTTCGACGGTGAGCAGGGCCGCCCCGGCGTCGGTGCGCTCCCGCGGGTACTGCTGGTCGATGGAGCGCCCCACCATCAGCCGTACCAGCTCGTCCCGCGGAGTGGCGGCGGGCACCTGCCCGACGCTCCTTCCGTCCCGGATCACGGTCACCCGGTCGCCGAGGGCGGCGATCTCCTCCAAGTGGTGGGTGATGAAGACGATGCCGACACCGTCCTCGCGCAGTCTGCGTACGATCGTGAAGAGTCGGTCGACCTCCCCGGAGGTGAGCACCGCGGTCGGCTCGTCCATGATGAGCACGCGTGCGTCGAGGCTGAGCGCCTTGGCGATCTCGACCATCTGGAGCCGGGCGATGCCGAGTTCACGCACCCGTGCGCGGGGCGAGACGCTGAGGCCCACCCGCTCCAGGAGCTCGGCGGCGTCAGCCTCCGTCCTCTTCCGGTCGATCATCCCGAAGCGACGCGGCTGGCGGCCCAGGAAGATGTTCTCGGCGACGCTCAGGTCGGGAACGAGGTTGAACTCCTGGTAGATGGTGGCGATTCCCAGGCGCTCGGCATCCTGTGCGTCGTGGATGCGCACCTCCTCGCCGTCCACCAGGACGCGTCCGGCGTCGGGGCGATGGGCGCCGGAGAGCATCTTGATGAGGGTGCTCTTTCCGGCGCCGTTCTCACCGAGCAGTACGTGTACTTCGCCACGGCGCAGGTCGAAGTCGACGCCGTCGAGCGCGACCACGCCCGGGAAGGTCTTGCGTATGCCTTCGATGCGCAGCAACTCCTCCGTGTCGCTCACGACCTGCTCCTTCTCGCGGGGTACGGCTCGCGGTGGGCATGGGCCGGTTCGCCGCACGAGCGGCGCGCGACGAGCCGGGCGGGGACGGTGACGGACCGGGCGGGACGTCCTTCGATGCGGTCGACCAGCGCGCGGACCGCGGTGCGCCCCAACTGGCCGGTCGGCTGGGCGATCGCCGTGATCGGCGGGTCGGTGTGCACGAACCACGCGATGTCGTCGAACGCGGCGAGACCGATGTCCTCGGGGACGCGCAGCCCACGTGCGCGGATGGCGTCCAGTGCGCCGAGCGCCATCAGGTTGTCGGCGGCGAAGACGACCTCGGGCGGCTCGGCCAGGTCGAGGAAGTCCTCGGTGACCCGACGGCCGCTGTCGGCCTTGAAATCACCCTGTCCTGTGTAGGCGTCCGGTAGCGGGATGCCGTACTCGGCCAGCGCCTCCCTGAAGGCATCCACTCGCTCGCTGCCGGTCGTGGTCGCCGCGGGCCCCGCGATGATGGCGAGCCGACGGTGCCCGAGGCCGTGCAGATGGGCAACGAGATCGTGCACGGCCGTCCGGCCGTCGGCACGTACGACGGGAACGTCGACGCCTGGAATCCACCGGTCCACGAAGACCATCGGCGTCCCGGCGCGGACCGCGTCCAGCATCAGCGGAGAGCCGCCGTCGGTGGGGGAGATCAGCAGTCCGTCGATGCGGCGGTCGAGCAGGGTCCTCACATGGTGGTCCTGCAACTCGGGCCGTTCGTCGGCGTTGCCGATGATCACGCTGTAGCCGAGGGTGCGGGCCTCCTCCTCGACGGAGCGGGCCAGCTCGGTGAAGTAGGGGTTCAGCACATCGCTGATGACCAGGCCGAGGGTGCGGGTCTGGTCGGTACGCAAGGAACGGGCCACGGCGTTCGGGCGGTAGCCCAACGTCCGCACGGCGGCCAGCACCCGGGTGCGTGCCTCCGCGCTGACCGACGGGTGGCCGTTCAGCGCGCGGGACACCGTCGCGACGGAAACACCCGCCGCCGCGGCGACGTCCTTGATGCCCGCCATCGCCGACCACCTCCTGGTGAGCCAGTGGAATCGTTTACACGACTGACACGGAGGATTGGAAACGATTACACGGGGATTGATCAAGGGGTCGGGAGTAGGCCGAGACCGGATCGTGATCTGGCGCGGCTCACATGGGCGGCTTCGCCACGGGCGAGTGGGCCGACCCGTCCGCGTGCAACTTGCCTGCGGTGCTGGCTAGTTGGGCGGCCGGAAAGGTTCGTGCCGGGGGCAGCTGGTGGGGAGGGGCCGTCGGCCGAGGGCCGTCCGCTTCTCGCCGCGCGGGTGGGCGGGTTCGCGGCGCTGGGGCAGGCGTCAGGGAAGTGGCCGGTCGACGAGCGGGAGCAGCCGTGAATCCTCAAGCGCCGCGGTCCTGTGCCCGATTCCGGCCTGGTACTCCTCGTTGGAGGCGAACGCGAAGAAGTCCTGGATGCTGGACTGGCGTGTGAGCATGACCAGGTCCCAGCGCTCGTCCGGCGGACCGATGAAGTACGGCCCCCCGGTGCCGAAGAACTGGACCGAGCCGCCGCTGGCGGCCAGGAACGGGAGGGTGTGGCGGACGTACCGGTCGTAGGCGGCGGCGCCGGAGACGGGTGCGGACGGGGCGAGGTGCGGGAAGCCGGAGTAGTCGGCGACCTCGCGGAACCGCAGCAGGTTCAGCATGGTTACCGGACCTTGGATGCCGCGCTCCAGGAGCAGACGGGCGCTGTGCTCTGATGGGTCGAGGTGCACATCCGGGACCGTAGCAGGGTCCTGTGACACCACGTCCGGTTTTTTCTCACAGGCGTGGACCTGGTCGTCCTCGACCGCCACCCCAAGGCGTTCCTCTTCACACGCCCCTTGTCCGCGCACTCGGGGAGGGCCGGTGGCAGTCGGCCCTCCCCCCAGGTCAGATGAGGTCCATGGCGGCCACCTCGTCGGGGCTGCCGTAGCTGACCGGTCCCTGGAAGCGGCGTCGGGCGGTGGCGAACCACCACGCGGTGGCGATGAGAAGTACCACGGCCAGTGCGACAGGCGCGTAGTTGAACGTCTTGGCGCTCGTCGGGGAGGTCTGCGGGAGCATGAACAGCACGTTGCTGACCACGATCCACGCCACGGCGATCGCGGCGACCAGCTTGCCGTGCCGCCCCAGGTTCCACGGGCCGGGCTGGAAGTCGTCCAGCCGTAGCCTCAGGAAGATGGGCACGCCGTAGGCGAGGAACAGCCCGACGACGTTGATGCTGACGACCGCGGTGAAGGCGGTGTTGGACCACCAGCCGGGCAGGACCAGCACCAGGGAGCATGCGGCGGCCAGCCAGACCGCCTTGACCGGAGTGCGCGTGCGTGGCGATACCGAGTGCCACCAACGGGAGCCGGGCATCGCCCCGTCGCGGGAGAAGGCGAAGATCTGCCGGGTGTTGCTGGTCATGTTGGCCAGGCCGCAAAAGAGCATGGCGCCGATCACGATCAGCAGAAGGAGTTTCGCGGTGCCGGTGCCGAGTGCGTCGATGAGAATCTGTACCGGTGGCGCCGAGGCGCTTGCCTCGGCGGCGTAGTCACGGATCGCGTAGACCAGGGCGAGCATGAGGACGAGTCCGGCGAGTGCCGAGTAGGCGATTGCCCGCATGATGCCCTTCGGGGCGTTGACGGTGGCCCGCACGGTTTCCTCGGACATGTGGAAGCTTCCGTCGAATCCGGTGAAGGTCCAACTGGTCACGAGCAGGCCGAGCATGGCGCCGTAAAGGCCGTTGGAGAATCCTGTGTTGTTGGCAAAATGTGTTGCGAAAGACGCCGGTTGATGCTGGGCGGGCAGCACGGTCAGGGCGGTGACGATCACCACCATGCCGATCAGGAGCCACCACACGGATATCCGGTTCACCATGGCGACCAGTCGCACCGTGTAGGTGTTGGCGAGCGCCTGGACCAGCAGGATCGCTGCCGTGATGGCGACCGTGCGCTCCGGTGTCACCTGGTAGGACGGCCACTGCAGCGCGATGAACGCCTGGATGAAGGTGGCGGCCGCGTAGTCGGTGGCGGCCGTTCCGCCGACCTGGCCGACGAAGTTCAGCCATCCCGTGTACCAGGACCAGGCACCGCGGTGCCGCTTGGCGAGCTTTCCCGCCGAGAAGTACAGGGCGCCGCTTGTCGGATATGCCGAGGCGATTTCTCCCATGGCGGCCCCGACGAACAGCACCATCACCGAAACGCCGATCCAACCGAAAACCAGGATTCGTGGCCCCCCGGCGTTCATGCCGAATCCGAACGAGGAGAAGATTCCGGAGATGATGTTGATGATGGTGAACGAGATCGCGAAGTTGTCGAACGCCTGGAATCGACGGGTGAGTTTCCGTGGATATCCCATCGCGTGCAGCGTCGCGTCATCGTCGAGGGGGATGGGCGAGGCATGCCGCCGGTTTCTGGTACGAGCCGGGTTCACGGGATCGGACACGATCGCGACCTTTCTGGTGGGGGACAGAAGGCATCGTCATGGGTTTCGAGAAGGGGCTGCCTCGCTGATTCGGCTGCGGCATGCCCGAGGGTTCAGGTGGTACCGGGCACCGGCAGTCCGCACAGGCGTCTGGCTTTGGTGAGTTGTTCCTCGGGATCGCCGAACGCGCTCCACGGCATGCGGGACGCGTACGGGCCCATGGCCGTGAAGACCGCCCGCGCCTCCAACTCGCGCTTGGCCATGAGCAGTGCGTGCGCGAGATACGACAGGTCCAGCACTGGTGTGCGGCGGTGGTTGGCCACGTCGGGGAACCAGTGCTGGTAGGCGGCCAACGCCGTTGCGCGCCACTGGGGTTGCTCCCAGACGTGGTCGGCCAGCGGAGAGGACCGGTCGTGGTCGTCGACCAGCGCCACCAGCGGCAGCAGGCGCAGTACGGAAGCGGCCGGTGCGCGCTGGGCGAGGAACGCGGCGACGTCCCAAGCCGCGTTCGGGGCCCCGCCGTTGCGGGCGAAGAAGAAGGCCAGGAAGCGGTGGTGCGCTTCGCGGTGCCAGGGGTCGAGCCGCAGGACGCGGAGGAACAGTGACCAGGGGCCGGGCGGTGCGGTGAGCAGTCCCTGGGGTGCGGGATCGCACCAGCGCTGTAGGCGGGTCAGGGCCAGCTTGTTCACCCAGGGAGTCGGGTCCTGCGGCGACAAGCGAACCGCCCGCTCGCTGGCCGCCACGGCGATACGCAGCAGGGCGCCCGCCCGCTGGTCGTGGGCGTCGGCCGCGCGTAACGCACGCAGTGCGGCCACGCGTGCCCACAGCAGTGCGGCCTGGGGGCTCGGTTCCTCGGCCAGCCAACGCTCCGCCAGATCCGAGTCGGCCGCCTCGGATGCCAGTACCAACGACCTGTGCGCCAACAACCCGAAATCCGCCCGCGCGTCCCTGAGCGCCTCGTACGCGCTGAAGTACCGGCCCGCCCGCACATCCACGCAGGCGTGTGCCAACTCGCGGTCATCGGCGGCGGGATGCCATACATAGTGGCCCTCGAACGCACCGGCGGTCACGTCGTTCCACCGATCCGGCCGACCCCGCCCACGCGCACCCATCCCGTCCAGGTCAATTCCGCCGAGTCTCGTCACATAACCTCTCGGCGGTCGGCCTCTCACCCTACTCACCATCAAGTGGAACCGGAACCGGTCTTGTCGACTAACTGGTTCCATCCCGATTGTGTTCCCCGCATTACCGAGTCGGCCAGGCGGCCGGCATATGCGTTGGCCCGCTGGATTCCTCAAGCGAGTCGGGTACCGCTGACCTGTTCTTCTCGCAGGTAATAACTTCCGAATTCCCGCGGCCCCGGCCCCCCTCGGGAGGCGCGCTCAGGCGCCGGGGATGGGCAGTTCGGCCCAGATGACCTTGCCTTCGTGGGTGTACCGGGTGCCCCAGCGCTCGGCGAGTTGGGCGACGAGGAACAGGCCGCGACCGCCCTCGTCCTCAACGGCCGCGTAGCGTAGGTGTGGTGAGGTGCTACTGGTGTCGGACACCTCGCAGATCAGGTTGCGGTCACGCAGCAGGCGCACCCCGATCGGGCCGCAGGCATGGCGGATGGCGTTGGTGACCAGCTCACTGAGGATCAGCTCGGTGGTGAAGACCGTCTCCTCGTCCATACCCCACTGCGTCAGCTGCCGGGTGGCTGCGGCGCGGGCGCGGGAGACGACCGTGGGGTCGCAGGGCAGTTCCCAGCTGGCGATCTGGTCGGCGTCCAGCACCCTGGTGCGCGCGACCAGCAGGGCGATGTCGTCACTCTGCCGGGCGGGCAGCAGCGAGTCGAGCACCGCGTCGCAGGTCTCCTGTGGCGTCCGGCCGGCGTGCGCGAGCGTGCTGCGCAGGATCTCCAGCCCGGTCTCGATGTCCCGCGCGCGGTCCTCGATGAGCCCGTCGGTGTACAGGACCAGGGTGCTGCCCGCGGGAAGGTGCAGTTCAGCGGCTTTGTAGGGATGGCCGCCGACGCCGAGCGGCGGCCCGACGGGGATGTCGGGGAACTCGACGGTGCCGTCGGGGAGGACGACCGCCGGTGGCGGATGCCCGGCGCGGGCCAGTTGGCAGGCGCCGGTGGCGGGGTCGTAGATCGCGAACAGACAGGCGGCGCCGACCACCGCGGCTTCGCTGTCCTCGTCGGCCGTCTCCTGGTCGATTCGGCCGACGAGCTCGTCGAGGTGGCCGAGGAGTTCGTCCGGTGGCAGGTCCAGGGCGGAGAAGTTCTGCACCGCGGTGCGCAGCCGCCCCATGGTGGCGGCGGCGTGCAGGCCATGGCCGACGACATCGCCGACGACCAGGGCGACGCGGGCACCCGGCAGGGAGATCACATCGAACCAGTCCCCGCCCACTCCGGCTTGGGCGGGGAGGTAGCGATAGGCGATGTCGAGCGCGTCCTGCGCGGGCAGGGCCCGCGGCAGCAGGCTGTGCTGCAGGGTGACTGCCAGGGCGTGCTCCCGCGTGAAGCGGCGAGCGTTGTCGATGCACACCGAGGCGCGGGCCGCCAGTTCCTCGGCGAGTGACAGGTCGTCGTCCTCGAAGGGCTCGCTGTCGCTCGTCCGCCAGAAGTTGACGATACCCATCAGGACGCCGCGGGCCTTGAGCGGAACGGTGATCAGTGAGCGGAACCCGTAGTCGAGGATCGCCTGGGTGTGTTCCACGTCCTGGGTGCGCCAGCCTTCGGCGGCTCGCAGATCGGGCACGAGCACGGGTTGCCCGCTCATGAAGCCGTTGGCCTGCGGAGTCGGCGCGGCGAACGCGACCAGCTCGCCCTCCCCGTGCAGGGGGTTGTCGTCGCGGACGCCGTGCAGCGCGACCCGGCGCAGTTGCGTCCCGTCGCTGCCCACCCGCACGTGCGGCTCCTCACCACGCAGGACGGGGTCGGCGAGATCGACGGTGGCGTAGTCGGTGAACTGCGGTGCGGCCACATAGACCAGTTCCTCGGCGGTGCGCTTGATGTCGAGGGTCGTGCCGATGGCCATGCTCGCGTTGTACAGCAGGTTCAGACGGCTCCGCGCGACCTCGGCCTTTCCGGCGAGGGCCCGCAGTTCGGTGGAGTCCCGCAGCGTCGCGACGCTGCCGCGCGGGCCACCGCGGCGGTCCGTCGGCCGGTTGTTCACGGCCAGTAGCCGGTCTCCGACGGGCAGCAGCTCGTCGGTGGCGACACGACGGGAGGACAGCAGTTCGGCCATCCGGGGGTCGAGGCCGAGCGCGCTGACGCGGTGCCCCTCCACATCCGGTGGCAGGTCGAGGAGCCGGCGCGCCTCGTCGTTGCTGAGCAGGACCCGGCCGTCGCCGCCGACGATGACCACGCCTTCGCGGACCGCGTGCAGCACCGCGTCATGGTGCTCGTACATCCGGGTCATCTCGTCCGGTCCGAGGCCGTGGGTCTGCCGCCGCAGCCGCCTGCTCACCAGCGCGGTTCCGGCCGTCGTCAGGGCCAGCGCGGCGGCTCCGGCGCCCAGGACGACCGGCAGCTGCCGGTCGACGGCGCTGCTGACGTTGCTGGCCTTCATCCCGGCCGACACGAGACCGACGACCGCGCCGTGGGCGTCGAAGACCGGGACGACGACCTGGACCTCCTCGCCGAGGGGGCCGTGCACGGTCTCGGTGGTGACGCGGCCGGCCAGTGACGGTCCGATGGTGCCGACGAACTTCTTCCCGATCTCCTCTGGCCTGGGATGCGTGTAGCGGATGCCCTGCCGGTTCATCACCACGATGAAGTCGACCCCGCCCCGCTTGCGGGCGGCCTCCGTACGCGGCTGCAGCACCGCGGAGGGATTGGGGCCCCGCAGTGTGTTCGCCAGGCCGGGGGAGTAGGCGAACGCCTCGGCAGCGGCCAGGGAGCGGTCGCGCGCGGCCTGGAACCTGTCGCTGCGTGACTGCAGCAGCAGCGTCGCAACCGCGGCCACCACCAGCAGCACCACGATCAGCACCTGGAGCACGAACATCTGACCGGCGACACTGCGGATGCTCGTCACCGGCCACACACGTCGTGCCGACGCCGCCCGTGAGCCGTGGCGCCGTTGTCGCCGCTCACGTCGGCTACCTGGGTGCCGACCGGTAAACCAGCGGCCCGAGGGCCCCCAAGAGCGGCCCCGGTTTCGGGCCATACCCCATGTCTACCCCGACCTCCCCGCCGCCGCGAACGATACGCGCCACGCGTTGCCCTGTCGCCGCCCCGGCGACACCCGGTTACTCCGCCGCCAGGGGGACGAGGAGACGATCTCGGGGGCTTCGGCGATCCGGCTGGTTCACGGCCGGCGGTGAGGCGACGGCCGCCCAGGGCGCGCGGATCGTCGTCACCCTCGCCCCTGGGTCCACGCACGGCCCTGGCGGCGGCCCCGTCGACGAGCACGGTCGCGTTCCCTGGCAGGCGGACGGGTGAGCCGCGCCAGGGATGGGCGAGCGCCATTGCCCGTGTCCACGTCACTACGCTGCGACACGTGCGAGAGAGCCTGGACGAGACCGAGCGGCGGATCGCCGCGGCGCTGCTGGTCGCGCCGCGCGCCTCGTGGCGCACGGTCGCCCGCTGTCTTGACCTGTCGGAGCGGACGGTGGTCCGCCGGGCCGGGCCGCTGTTCGCGGACGGCACGCTGCGCACCACGGTGGTGCGCGCGCCGGTGCACTTCCCCGAGCTGATCCCGCTGGCGCTGCGCCTCCGGTGCCGCCCGAACCGCATCCGCAGCACCGCGGCGGCGCTGGCCCGCAGGCGGGACACGCTGTGGGTGGACGTGCTCGGCGGCGGGGACGAGATCTGCGTGGTCGCCTTCCTGGAGGGAGCGGCGGCGCGTGACCGGCTGCTGCTGCGCGACCTTCCGGCCACCCCCGAGGTGTTGTCGTGGACGGCCCACGCCTTGATGCGGGTGTTCCCGGCCGGGTTCTCGTGGACGGGCGGGTTGCTCACCAGCGAGGAGGAGGCGCTGCTGCGCGCCGAGCATCCGGCGCGGGAGCATCCGCCCGCCCCGGTGCCGTTGACCGCCGCGGACCACGCCCTTGTCCGGGGGTTGATCGCCAACGGGCGGGCCGGATACGCCGAGTTGGCCGAGCGGGCGGGGCTCGCGGCCCCGACCGTCCGTCGCCGACTGGGCGCGTTGGTCGACCACTGGGTGGTGCGGCTGGCCACGGAGGTGGACCTGGCGCTGCTCGGCGTACGGGCCGACGTGCTGTTGTGGTTGACCGTCGCCGCCGGTGAACTCGACGCGACCGCCGAGCGGTTGAGCAGGCATCCGCAGGTGCGGTTCGCCGCAGCCACCACCGGCTCGTCCAATCTCCTCGTGGCCGCCGCGGCCACGGACCTGGAGGCGTTGTACCGGTTCCTCACCAACACCATCGGCTCGCTCTCCGGCATCGGGGCGATCGAGACCACGCCCGTGCTGGCCACCTTCAAACGCACCGGACTGCCGCGCCAGCGACGTGGCTGAGTCCTGGCCGCGGCTGGCGTGGAAACGCAGTGTCGGCCCGCGCCCATGTCGCACATCCGATCAATCGAGTCCCACTTCTGGCCGGAACCCCTCACCCAGTCGAGGCTGTGCCGTGCAGGGACCGGTTCCGAGGCGATGGAGGCGAGAGGGCATGACGAGCAACGTTGAGGTGCGGGGAAACACGCCGGTGGTCACCGTCCCGACGGGGCGGTTGCGCGGGGTCGTGGACGGCGCGCACGGGGCCGTTGCCGCCTTTCGCGGCATCCCCTACGCCGCCTCACCGGTCGGCGCGCTGAGGTTCGCGGCGCCCCGGCCGTACCCGGCCTGGGACGGGGAGCGGGACGCGACCGTGGCGGGGCCGTCCGCACCGCAGGGACCCTCGCGGTTGGAAGCGGTGATGGGCGCGCGGATCCCCCACTGGGACGAGGACGGCTGCCTCAACCTGAACGTGTGGACACCGGTTTCGGCCTTGGCAGGCAGGGTGCGGCCCCGGCCGGTGCTGGTGTGGTTCCACGGCGGTGCCTACACCAGTGGCGCCGGCGGATGGGACTGGTACGACGGTGCCCGGCTGGCGGCGCTCGGCGACATGGTAGTGGTGACGGCCAACTACCGGCTGGGTGCGCTGGGTTGGCTCTACCTGCCAGAGGAGGGCATCGACAACCTGGGTGCCCGTGACCAGGCGGCGGCGTTGCGCTGGGTCCACGAGACGATCGGCGCGTTCGGCGGCGACCCGGCCCGCATCACCGTCGGCGGGCAGTCGGCCGGGGCCAACTCCGCCGTCGCGCTTGCCACGGACCCGGCCACGGCCGCAATGGTGCAACGGGTGCTGGCCCAGTCGGGCGCGTTCCGGATAGCGGGGCAGGACCCGGGCGAAGCCGCCGAGGCGGCGCGCGGACTGCTGCGCGTCCTGGAACTGCCCAGCCCCGGCTCCCTCGGCCTCCTGGAGCGGCTGCGCGCCGTCCCGGCCAAGGAACTGCTGGACGCCTACGCCGAGTTGGCGGTGCAGACCGCGCGGCCTGGCAGTATCGCGCCGCCGATGGCGCCGGTGCTGGGCGGGGCCGGGTATCCGCGCCCGCTGCTCGACGCGGTGCGAGACGGTGCGCTGGACGGACGGCCGCTGCTGATCGGCACCACCACAGAGGAGATGACGGCGTTCAAGGTACGCGGACCGGAGCTGGCCGCGGCCACGGCGCGGATGTTCGGTGCGGACAGCGACGCGATCGCGCGGTACTGCGCCGCGCGGGGCGGCGACGCGTACGTCTACCGCTTCGGCCGCCGCCCCGACCCGGACCCCGAGGGGCTCGGGGCCACCCACTGCGCCGACCTGCCCTTCCTGTTCGGCACGTTCGACACCTTCCCGGACGCCCCGATGCTGGGCGCCGTGGACGCCGCCGACCGCGCGCTGTCCCGGTCCTTCGCCGCCGCGGTCACCGCCTTCGTCACCGGCGGAACCCCATGGCCGGTCTTCGAGGCGGACCGGCGGTACGTCCACGACTTCGACCGCTCCAGCGCGGGCTAGGGAGCCACGAGCGGCACCGCGCGCTTGAGGGGAATCGCCCGCTGGCCAGGGGCGGGACCGGCGAGGGAGCCCTCCTGGCCAATGTGCGCACGTTCACCCGGGATCAGCTCGTACGTCTGGTGAACAGTCTGTCCAGATGCAGATCGACAGCGGTCAGGGCCGCCCGGGGCTCGATCACGTCGAGTTCGAGGAGAGTGGTGAAGCCGGTGAGAGCGAGGAGCAGATTGGCCTCGGCCGCCGGGTCGCGGTCGGGGTCGATGTGCCCGTCGGCGATCGCCTGGCGGATCAACTGCTCGACGAGGGTGCGCCCTTGGGTGATCCCGTCGCGTGCCCGGGCGCGGACGTTCCTGTCGTGCAGCGCCTCCAGGACGTAGGCAGCGCTCATGCGGCTGGTGGCGCGGGCGTCGGCGTGCAGCGGGAGCATCTCCGTGAGCATCAGCCGGAGCACGTCGCGGGGGTGCGGCGGCTCGCCGAGTTCCTGGAGGCCCCGGCTGACACGCAGGGAGGCCTGCTCGGACGCGAAGTCCATGGCGAAGGAGAGCATCGCCTCCCGGGAGGCGAAGTAGTGCTGCAACTGCCCCAGGGAGATGCCCGCCTCCTGTGCTACCTCACGCATGGTCAGGTGTATGACGCCGCGCTGCTCCACCACGCGCCATAGCGCTCGGGCGATCGCTTCGCGCCGTTCGCGGTGATCCACCTGTTTCGGCATCGTCGCCTACTCCGTCGGTCGCTTTCCAATACGGTTGACATAATACAACTGACCTATAACTCTGGAAGCCCTGTGGAGGGTTTGCCGGGAGGGAAGTTGACATGCCTGAACAGCCAAGGGCACGCACCGCGGAGGGAGTTGTCGAGGGCCGCTGGCGGCGGGGACACGCGGTGTTCCGCGGCATCCCGTACGCCCAACCACCGGTGGGTCCGCTGCGCTTCGCCGCACCCGCCCCTCCACGGCGCTGGGACGGGACGCGGCAGGCAGCCGAGTTCGGTCCTGCGGCCCCGCAGTCCGGGCCGGTGCAGGCGGATCCGCAAGAGGCCACGGACTGGTTGACGCTCAACGTCAGCACTCCGGATCCTGGCGCGGCGGGACTGCCGGTGCTGGTGTGGATACACGGAGGCGCCTACATCGCGGGCACCTCAAGCGACCCGACGTACGACCCGGCGGCGCTGACCGCGGCGGGACTTGTCGTCGTGAGCATCAACTACCGCGTGGGCGCCGAGGGTTTCGTCCTTCTCGACGACGCCCCAGCCAATCGCGGATTTCTCGACCAGATCGCGGCGTTGCACTGGGTGCGGCGGAACATCGCCTCCTTCGGGGGAGACCCCGACCAGGTCACCGTGGCCGGACAGTCCGCCGGGGCGGGGTCGATCGCCGCCCTGCTGACGATGAAGGCGGTGCGCGGCCTGTTCCAACGGGCCATCACCCACTCGGTGCCGGGCTGGCACTGCACCCCCGCACTGGCCGAACGCGTCGCCGCCACGCTCGCGGAGCGGCTCGGCACGGCCCCCACCGCCGCAGCCCTGCGCGGCGTCGCCCCCCGACGCCTGGCCCAGGAGGTCACCGCCCTCAGCGCCGACCTCGCTGCCTACCAGGCGAGTTGGGGACGGTTCTGCCAGGCGGGCATCGCCGTATGCCCCGTCGTCGACGGCGAAGTCCTCTCCGAAACGCCCTGGTCCGCGCTGACCGGTGGCCGCGCGAGCGGAACCCGGCTCCTTGTCGGCCACACCCGCGACGAGTTCCGGCTGTTCAGCGTCATGACCGGACGCCTGGGCAGGTTCACCGACCAGGACGCCCGTACCGCGCTGGACCTGTTCGCCCCGGCGCCGGACGGCGCGCATGCCTACCGTGCCGCCCATCCGCGGGCCACCGCGGAGGAACTGGTGGAAACGGTGTACTCCGACGCCCTCTTCCGGATTCCCTCACTGCACCTTGCCCAGGCGAACGCCGCGGCCGGCGGTACCTCGTACCTGTTCGAGCTGCGACTGGCCTCCCCGGCCCTCGCAGGGACCCTGGGCGCCTGCCACAGCCTCGACGTGCCGTTGGCCTTCGGCACGCTGGACAGCCCCACCGGCAAGGAACTCCTCGGCGATCCACCCGCCCCCGAGGCCATCGCGGTGTCGCGGGAACTCCAGCGGGCGTGGGTCCGTTTCGCCACCACCGGCGACCCCGGATGGGCCGCCTACCGCCCCGACCAGCAGCTCACTCGTGTCCTGGACGCCGAGCCGATGACCGTGCCATACCCCGAACAGGCCTCCCACCGGATCTGGGAGGGCCGCAGCCCGGTCCCCTTCGAGGCGAGCCCCGGTATCGAGCCGGTCGCCCCTGATCGTGTGGCGCAGGCATACGTTCGCTCCGTCGAGGGCGGCCAGACCGGACAGGTCCACCCGTCGCCGTGAACGATGCCCCCGCCGGCGCGGGCCGGCGGGGGCATACGTGGTGGTTGGCCGTGGTGCGTGGATCAGGTCCAGCCGAGGGTGGAAGGCACCATGTACAACCCGAACCCCATCACCAGCAGGCACAGCGTCCAGGTCAGGTACTTGCGGAAACCGCGCATCCGCCATTGCTCGGGCAGTGCCTTGGCCTCCAGGGCCAGCAGGAAGCCCAGCACGATGGGCAGCAGTAGTGCGTTCATCACCTCGACGTCGACGCTCAGATTGACCAGGTCGACGCTTGCCAGCACCAGGACCGCGCCCACGACGTGGGCGAGGGCGTAGGTGATGTAGAACTTGGCGGTACGGCGGTTGGGGCGTTCGTTGAGGGTGTGCTTCCAGCCGAAGACCTCTGCCAGGCCCCACGCCCCGGCCAGCGAGGAGACGATGGCGGCGACCAGTGCCGCGCCCATCATCCCGAGGCCGAACAGCACGGTGCCGCCGAGGTGCCCGAGGTAGGGGGTGAGCGCACCGGCGATCTGGCCGACGGTGTTGAGCGCGGCGCCGGGGTTGTGCAGGCCGATGGTGGCGGCGACCGCCACCACCATGGAGATCATGATGAGTTGGGTGAGGACGGCGCCGAACGCGGTGTCCTGGCGGGCCTGTCGGATGGTGGCGACCGACAGTTGCTTGTCGATCACGGCGCCCTGCTGGTAGAAGACCATCCAGGGCATGATCACGGCACCGACGTTGGCCGCGACCAGGAGCAGATAGGAACTGTTGCCCAAAGGCATCGAGCCCAGTCCGTGTGCCATCGCGCCGATGTGCGGGCGGCTCATGAACATCGCCACGAAGAAGGCGAGTTCGGCGAGACCGACGGCGATGCCGATCCGCTCGACCCGCCCGTAGCTGCCCGTCAAGGCCAGGGCCAGCAAGAAGACGGTGGCGATGGGAATGGTGACCCAGGGCGAGACGCCGAACAACTGGCCAACTCCGGCAACTCCGGCGAACTCGGTGAGCAGCGCGCCGATCGCCGAGACGAACAGCGTGCAGGCGGAGAGCAGTGCCCACCAGCGACCGAACCGGGCTCGAATCAGTGCACCATGGCCCTGGCCGGTGACGATCCCGAGCCGCACCGTGATCTCCTGGACCACATACAGGATCGGCATGAGGATGACCTGGGGCATGATCATCTTGTAGCCCCACTGGGCGCCCGACTGTGATGCGGTGATCAGCGATCCGGCGTCGGTGTCGGCCAGCATCACCACCAGTCCCGGCCCCCACAGCGCCAGGAATCCCAGCCCGAGCCACCGGTGTCGCGGTGTCGGCAGCGCGGAGGTGGCGGTTGGTGCGTCTTCCTCCGCAGCCGGGTGTACCTGCCCCGCCGCTATGGCACCAGCCCTGTCCGCCATCGCTGTCCCCTTTGATGCGTGTGCGTTCTCCGGACAGCCATGCTCTGCGGCGTCCGGATGACGGCAGCATAGCGACGAGGTAAGGCTTACCTAAGTTGCCCCCTGGGGGCTTTGGAGTCGCGGGATGGGTGAATGATGCCATTTTCTCCGGTCTGGGCAGTGGTTGCTTGACCACGCTATTGCCATCTGTAAACCGTGGCACACCGCAGTCATGACCGAAGTTTGGTGAGGCAGGGCAGGCGTGACCGCGCGGATCAGTCGCCGAACTTGACCGGCGTTCGAGCGGTACGCCGTGCCCGCCCGCCCATCCGCGAACCCCGACTCCCTTGGTCTTGCGCCTGTTCGGCGGCGTGTCCACCGGGTACCTGACGGCGATTCAAGGGAGGCTGAAGAGGCTTGACTGTTTGCCCCGCGTACCCGAAGGCAGACCGATGGACCGTGAGCACACCAATGGGACCGCCCGGCCCGACCCGCGCCGAAGACTTCCGCGAACCGATGCCGTGCTGGCCGATCCGCGGCTGACCGCGGCAGCCGAGCGGCTGGGACGACGACTCGTCAAGGACGCGGTCACGCGGGCACAGGACCGGGCACGGCGCAACGAGATCGCCCCGAACGACGTGGTCGACGCGGCCGTGCGGTCGCTGCCCGCCACGGCCGCCGCGCCGCGCCGCGTCATCAACGCCACGGGGGTGCTCCTGCACACCAACCTCGGCCGCGCGGCCCTCTCCAGGGCGGCCCGGCAGGCGGTCCTCGCCGCATCCGGGAACACCGACATCGAGTTCGACCTCGCCACCGGGCAACGTGCGCCACGAGGGCGCTCAACGGTGGCGACTCTGCTCAGCCACGTCCCGGCGGCCCAGGCCGCGCACGTGGTGAACAACGGCGCGGCGGCCCTGGCCCTGGCCGCCACGGCGCTTGCCCAGGACCGCGAGATCATCGTCAGCCGGGGCGAGTTGGTCGAGATCGGCGACGGCTTCCGGCTGCCGGACCTGCTCGTGTCGACCGGCGCCAGGCTGCGCGAGGTCGGCACAACCAACCGGACCACCCTGGCCGACTACGCCGCCGCCGTCGGAGACAGAACCGGCTTCATCCTCAAGATCCACCCCTCCAACTTCCGCATCACGGGCTTCACCGAAGACGTCGGCGTCCCCGAACTCGCCACCGTGGGACCGCTGGTCGTCGCCGACATCGGATCGGGTCTGCTCCACCGCGAACCGCTGCTCCCCGACGAACCGGACGCCGACACCTGGCTGCGCGCCGGAGCGGCACTGGTCACCGCCAGCGGCGACAAGCTCCTCGGCGGCCCGCAGTGCGGCCTGCTCCTGGGGCGCGCCGATGTCGTACGCCCGCTGGCCCACCACCCCCTGGCGCGCGCCCTGCGGGTGGACAAGCTCACCCTGGCCGCACTGGAGGCCACCCTCAACAACCCCGACACACCAACCCGTTCCGCGCTCCACACCGCGACCCGTGCTCTGCGGGAGCGGGCCGAACGACTGGCCGCGAGCCTGGTGGCGGACGGTATCCCGGTGCGGGTCGTGGACAGCCTGGCGGTGGTCGGTGGCGGAGGCGCTCCCGGGGTGACGCTCGCCAGTGTCGCACTGTCCCTGCCGGAAGCGTTCGCCGCCCGGCTACGCCGGGGCCCGACACCCGTGGTGGGAAGGGTCGTTGAAGGCCGTTGCCTGCTCGACCTGCGCGCCGTCGCCCCGGAGGCGGATGCCGGCATCGCCGCCGCCGCCGTCCGTGCCGCGGCCGCGCGGAACGCTTCGGAGCCGGACCGCGCATGCACGTGATCGCGACCGCGGGGCACGTGGACCACGGGAAGTCCGCGCTGGTGCGGGCGCTGACCGGAATGGAGCCGGACCGCTGGCCGGAGGAACGCCGTCGCGGGATGACGATCGACCTCGGCTTCGTGTGGACGTCGATGACCGGCGCGGGCGATGTGGCCTTCGTCGACGTGCCGGGCCACGAGCGGCTGGTGACCACCATGCTCGCCGGCGTCGGGCCGGTACCCGCCGTCCTCTTCGTGGTCGCGGCCGACCAGGGCTGGCAGCCGCAGTCGGAGGAGCACCTCGCCGTCCTCGACGCGCTGCGGGTACGGCACGGCGTGCTGGCCGTCACCCGTTGCGACCTGGCGGATCCCGTGGACGTGCGGGAGCAGGCGCTCACCCGGATCGCCCGCAGCTCGCTGGGCCGCGTGGAGTCGGTGGAAGTCAGCTCGGTGACGCGGCACGGGCTGGCCGAGTTGCGGGCCGCGCTGGTCAGACTGGTGAACCGGCTTCCGGAGGCGGACCGGGCCGCCGACGTCAGACTGTGGGTCGACCGGGCGTTCACCGTGCGCGGCCACGGCACCGTGGTCACCGGCACGCTCTCGGCCGGCACCATCGCGGTGGGCGACCGCCTGCACACGGCCGGGACGACCGGCGGCCCGTCCGGGGGCGACGCGGCGCTCCGGGTGCGGGGACTGGAGAGCCTCAAGCGACCGCGGACGTCCGTGAGCGCGACCGCCCGCGTCGCCGTCAATGTGCACGGTCCTGCCACCGCGAGCCTGCGCCGTGGGAGCGTGCTGTTGACGCCCGGCCGGTGGTTGACCACCGACGTCGTGGATGTCCGGCTTCGTGGCGACGCGGCCCCGGAACTACCGCGCGGCCTCACCCTGCACCTCGGTTCAGCCGCCGTGCCGGTCTCCGTTCGCCCGCTGGGCGTGGACAGCGCGCGGCTGTCCCTGGCCGTACCGCTGCCGCTTCGGGTCAATGACGTCGTGCTGCTGCGTGATCCCGGTCGGCGCCACATCGCCGCTGCGGCCACCGTCCTCGACGTCCGCCCGCCCCGCCTCATCCGCAGGGGCGATGCGGCCCGCCGCGCCCGCGAGCTTGACGGGCGGACAGGAGCGCCGGACGCGGCCACCGAATTGCGCCGACTTGGGATGGCCCGGCGCGGGGACCTGGTCGCGATGGGCCTGCGTACCCACGCGCAGCCCGTCGTGGATGACTGGATCTGTGCCCCGGGACACTGGACGCGCCTTCAACAGCGCTTGGTCGAAGTGGTCGAACGGCACGCGAGAGAGCACCCGACCGAGCCCGGGCTGACCATCGAGGCGGCCCGTCGGCTACTGGAGCTGCCCGACCGCGGCCTGGTCCACGCTCTGGTCCAGGCCACGAACGGACGCCTGGGACACCGCGACGGCCGCATCTACGGCAGCGTCTCCCAACCGGCCCTGCCGCCCGCCGTTCGCACCGCTGTGCAGGAGGTGCGCGCACGGCTCGCCGCCCGTCCCTTCCACGCGCCGGAAGCGGCGGAGTTGGAGGCGCTGGGACTGACGCCGAAACTACTCGCCGCCGCGGCCGCCGCAGGCGAACTACTGCGACTGCCCGACGACATCGTGCTGCTTCCCGACGCCGACCGGCAGGCAGTGGCCGCCCTGGCCCGCCTCGACCAGCCGTTCACCACCAGCACGGCCCGCATCACGCTCAACACCACCCGCAGGGTCGTCATCCCACTACTGGAACACCTCGACCGCCGCGGCTGGACCATCCGCCTGGACTCCCGACTCCGCCGCTGCACCTCGGCGGAAATCGGCGTAGACGAAGGGGAGTTGGACGGGCTTCAGAGGTGAGCTCGGGGAGCGCGTTGCGAGCGAGGGAGCGGTTGGGAGCCACCACGGCCCATTACCCCCGTGAACAACTCGGTCAAGTCGCCTCTTCCTTACGGGGCTTGCCCGAATTCGGAGTATGCCGTCAGCGGGGGGTAATAGAGTCAAGGCATGCCCCCGAACTGCTCGCAGTACTGCCGTCTGCCTGCTTCGGTGCGCCTTGCCGAAGCTCAGCAGAAGATCCGCGTTCTTGTCGCGCGGCGTGTTCTGTCGGCCGAGGAGCGGCTGGAGCTGGCCGCATGGCAGCGGGCGTGGGTGGCCGCCTGGCGCGAGTGCCAGTACGTCATCGCGGCGTGACACGCGGCGGTCGTACGAGCCCCATGGCCGGAGCGTCGGCGCCGGACTGCCCGTCAAGGCGGTCCGTCGCGACGACGCCGACCGCCGACTGGCCAACGGTAAAATGCCACGTCACCGAGGGTCGGGTCACCCGGTTGGCCTACCAGGGGCGGCATGACCCCACCCGCTCCACGAGCATCGATCGGGGGCGGACGCCCCCGTACGACCACCGCGTGAAGGGGAAGCGACATGGGGATCAAGGACCAGTGGCAGAACAAGGCGCAACAGGCCAAGGAAAAGGCGCAGCAGGCCAGGCAGCAGGCGCAGGAGCGCGGTCGGCAAGCACAGGACCGCACAAAGGGGCAACCGAGGCAGGGGCGACAGCAGTCCCTCGATGACATTCAGGACGAGTTCGACGACCAGTAGCACTGCGAATTCTCGGCCGCGGTCGCGAGTATCTGCTCGCGATCCCGAGCCGCTGCGGCTGTGCAAAGGTGCGAGCGCGGCATTCGGCGAAATCCAGCCAGGTGCCGCGCTCAGTCACACCTCCCGGCATCGGCAGAAGGTCTGGCCGCCCGCTCCAGTCGCCTCAGTTGTAGTACAGCCAGACGTCGGCATCGACGCTGGCGTCTGCGTGCGGCAGGATCCTCGCCCGGAAACTGCCCCTGAAGTGCCTCCACGGGCTGCACGTCTTGTTCTTCGGCCCGTAATAGTGCGCCGTCCATTGGGCGCCGGAGTCCGACGCCAGGATGACGAAGTAACCGTCACGCAGGTGGTTTCCCCAGATGTTGAAGCAGATCTGGGCACTTGAACCGGACCACATGGCGGGTGTCGCGCCCACATCGCCGGAGTACGAGTGGACTCGGAACGGCCCTGACGCGTTCGCCGGTGTGGCGACGGCGGCTCCCGCCGGGCCACCGGTAAGCGAAAGCATTGCGGCGGACAGGGCCACGGTACCGAGGCCGACCGCGAACTTCGTGCGCATGAACTCTCCTTGCTCTGCTTGGAGTTGCAACGATGGTCGAGAGCCCGCGGCCAGGTTCCGTTCACGCCGCTTGGCTGGTGACGCCAGAGTGCGAACCCGAGCAGCGGTGAGTCCAGGCAAGACGGGCGGGTGATGAAAACTCGGGACGTCCCGCACGCTGGCCTGCGCGGACAGGAGCCGCGGTGACACCTGACCGGGACACGATGCGCCGCTCCGAGCCGACATCGCCGTCGGCCCCATGCCGTCCGTCGTCCTCCGTTCCTCCGCTGCGGCGCGCCAGATACCCTCGCGGCATGACGATGGACAGGACCGTCGATGTAAGTGTTGACGCGATGATCGAGGACCTCAGGACGCTCGTTGAAATCGAGTCGCCATCGCGCGATCTCGACGCCCTGACCGCATCCGCCAAAGCTGTTGCCGCTGTCATCGAGAGCCGCCTCGGCGGGCAGGCCGTCCTCGTTGAGAGTGAAGGCGGTCCGCACGTCCACTGGTCAGCCGGTGGCGATCCCAAAGTGCTGGTCCTCGGCCACCATGACACGGTGTTTCCGCTCGGCACCCTCGAACGGCGCCCGTTCAAGGTCGAAGACGGGCGTGCGACCGGCCCCGGGGTCTTTGACATGCTTGGTGGCCTGGTGCAGGCCGTTCATGGTCTGGCGGCGCTTGATGACCGGTCAGGCGTTGAGATCCTGGTGACCGCCGACGAAGAGGTCGGCTCACGCTCCTCCCGAGCCCTCATCGAAGAGCGGGCCCTCGCTTGTGGCGCTGTGCTCGTGTTCGAGGGTGCTGCTGAGGGTGGAGCCCTGAAGACCGGCCGTAAAGGCTGCGGCACGTTCCAGGTCTCGGTCGCGGGCCGGGCCTCTCACGCAGGGCTTGAGCCCGCAGCCGGGGTCAACGCCCTGATCGAAGCATCGCATCAGGTTTTGGATATCGCGGCACTTGGCCGCCCCGATATCGGTACGACTGTTACCCCGACGGTCGCGTCGGCAGGGACCCTGGACAATGTCGTGCCGGCGGAGGCGACCGTCATCGTGGACGTCCGGGTCGAGTCGGCCGAGGAGAAGGAACGAATCGAGTCCGCGTTCGCGGCACTGACTCCGCATCTCGACGAAGCGCGGATCACGGTCCAGGGGGCCATCAGTCGACCTCCGATGCCTGAGTCGGCGTCTGCCGAGCTCTTTGCGCTGGCCAAGCAGCTGCTTCCTGACCTTGAGGGCAAGGCGGTCGGCGGAGGAAGCGACGGCAACTTCACGGCCGCACTGGGGGTGCCGACACTTGACGGCCTCGGAGCAGTCGGGGGCGGTGCCCACGCGGACCACGAGTACCTGGTGGTTGAAGCCATGGCCGAGCGGGCGAAACTTGTTGCCGGACTGGTCAACGCGATCCAGAACAAGTAGGGGACCCAGAATGTGGGGTGCCGGGCGGCGCTGATGGTCACGCGGGCCGTCATGCCGTGCGCGCCTGGAACGGCCGCCAGGGGAACCGTCTCCGAATCTGGCGGGTCAGCTCTCACAACGGCTGATGCAATGAGGTGGATCGACGTGGATGCCCGTGCCCCGCAGGTGAGTTGCGCGTTGTGCGGCGCGTGGAGAAGCCGCCGTCGATGGTGTCGGATGAGGCGTGGGGGTGGAACGAGCCGCTGCTGCCGAGGAGGCAGCGTCGCCTCCGGCGTGCGAGCCACAGGCCGTGGCCAGGCGCTCGGTGCCCATCCCGTCGGCCCGCGCCTTCGCTGACCGACGGATGTGCCGTGGAACCGGATCCGTGCGTCGGCCCAGTCCTGAGGTGAGTCCACCGCGGCTCTCCACGGCGCACTCCGTGCCGCTGGGCGTAGTGCTCGCCCTCGCGGGCGGGGCACTCGACGCCTACACGTTCATCAGTCGTGGCGGGTCTTCGCCAACGCGCAAACCGGGAACGTCGTCCTGCTCGGCGTCGCGGCCGCGCGCGGGCACTGGGCGCAGGCGTTGCGGTACACCCCGCCGATCCTCGCGTTCGTCTTGGGCGTGGTCCTGGCGGAGTGGCTCAAGCGGCCCCGGGTCGCCGCGGTCGTGCGATGGCCCGCTGGTGCCGCCCTCGTTCTGGAGATCGGGGTACTCGCCATCGTCGGGGTGCTGCCCGGGGGCTCGGAGAACGTGACGGCCACGGTCCTGGTCGCCTTCACCGCCTCGGTGCAGGTCTCCACTTTCCGCAAGTTGGTGGACACCCCCTACAGCACCATGATGACGACGGGGAACCTGCGCACTGCCACACAGAACGCGTACCTGGCCGTCCTGGATCGTGATCGCGACGCGGCACGCCGGGCACGTCATTTCGCCGCGGTCATCGGAGCCTTCCTCGCCGGTGCGTTCGTCGGCGGCCTCCTCACGATCGCC
>NZ_JAPZVN010000029.1 GCF_027533845.1 Streptomyces sp. RPT161
CGAGGCAAGACCCCCGCTGATGGGGTGAACCGGGCATTCAGCGACACCGGAATACAGGAAAGTGCAGGTCAGAGGCTGCGAAATCAGGAAATCATGCTATTGGTCCGATTTGTCGGTGAGGGCTAAGTCACACCTTCGGCTCCCCTGAATGTGGCCCAGCCCACACCGCACAGCCGTGCGGGACGGCCCTCACCAGCGCACGGCGGTGAAGTCGATGGGCTCGGGCCGCAGCGCCTGGACCCGCTTGACCAGCCCCTTCATTCGCTCTGCCATCTCGTCGGCGGGCAGCTGCCGGCGGTCGCCATGCCCCGGCAGCAGCCACTCGAAGCGCAGCCGGTCCACGCCGCGGGCGAGTGAGGCCGCCAGTGCCTCGATGGAGTACCAGGTGACGCTCTGCGCCACCTCGATGTCCTGGCTGCCGCGCGACCAGTAGAAGCTGTCGCCGCTGAAGCAGTACCGCTCGTCCGCGACGTACAGCACGCTGCCCTCGGTGTGCCCGGCCAGCGGATGGGCGACGACGCCCGGCGCGACCTCGAAGGGCTCGGTGCCGCGCAGCACGTGGTCGGCGTCCGGCGCGTACTCCAGGTCGCCCTCGTGGATCCACAGCCGGGCGTCGAACCGGTCGGCGTACCGGCGGCCGTGCGCGACATGGTCCCGGTGGGTGAGCAGTACGTCGGTGATCGGCCCCAACGCCTCGTATCTGTCGGCGAGTTCGGTGCTCCAGCGCGGGGTGTCGACCATCAGGTTCCCCGAAGGGCGAACCATCAGATAGGAGTTGGCGCCCGCGTTCTGCCGGGAGTTGTGACCGCAGAAGTACAGGCCGTCGTCCAGCAGCAGTGGATACGGATCGAGCGCGGGGTCGAGCCGTCGCGACGGGTGGCGGATGGAGCGGGTGTGGCAGGCGTACGCGGCGGCGTGTAACTGCCGCAGCTCCTCGGCGTTCCGCGGCTGGCGCAGGACCCGCGAGATCCCTTCGACCTCGCCGATCAGCCCGGGGGCGAGTTGCCGTGCGACGTCGCAGTTCGTGCAACGGTCGTCCACGTACCAGCCACCTGGTTCGGGGGATGGGGCGTTGGGCATGGCGGAACTCCTACTCTGACGTCCGTGGGAAGGGCGATGACCGGTCGCCCTGTCCATGGATATCGCCTGAGCGGCGCAGAAAAGAAGGGGGTGCGGTTCTTGTGCTTCGGCCCGGGACCGTCTCTGCGCGGGCGGCCCGGCGGGCGCGCGGTGGCTCCAACCGGGTGCGCAGGTCTGCGTTGCACTACCTCCTCGCCGGCACCCGGGCGGCCCGGTGCAGCAGCAGTGCCGCGATGAGGCCGCCGAGCAACACGGCGACGGAGCCGACGAGTTGGCCGGTGCGCAGGCCGGAGGCGAAGGCGTGCCGTACGGCGGACTGGTCGGCGCTGGTGTGGGCGGCGGCCAGGGCCGCGGGCAGTGAGGCGGCGCCGGTGATCGTGGCGGGAAGCAGCGCGGTGAACCGGGCGCCGAGCACCGCGCCCAGGACGGCCACCCCCAGGCCGTTGCCGAACTCGGCGAGGGTGCCGTTCAGCCCGGCGCCCACGCCCGCCTGCCGGGGCGGGATCGCCGACATCACCGCGTTGGCCATGGTGGGCGCGGCGAAGGCGACGCCGATCCCCATCAGCATCAGACCGCTGAGCATCCCGCCGTAACCGCCGGAGCCGAAGACCGCCGCCGTCGCCAGGCCCGCGGCCAGGGTGGTCATGCCGAGGGCGATGGTCAGCGGAGTGCCGAGCCTGGGAAGTACCCGGGCGTGCAGCCCGGTGAAGTTGAGGACGACGACGGTCAGCGCCAGTGGCGCGGTGCGCAGTCCGGCGTCCAACGGCCCGTACCCCAGGACGAACTGGAGCTGCTGGGTGAGCAGGAACAGCGAGCCGCCCATGCCGAAGGCGACGAGGATGCCACCGGCCAGGGCGCCGATGAAGCGGCGGTTGCGGAAGAACCCCATGTCCAGCATCGGGTGTTGGACCCGGCGCTCCCACCAGGCGAAGACCGCGAGCCCCGCCAGCCCGAGCCCGGCGGTGCCCAGCACCGGCGTGGACCACCAGCCGTGTACCGGACCGGCGATGATGGAGTACACGACGCCCGCCATGCCGACGACGGACAGCAGTGTGCCCAGCGGATCGGGCCGCTCACCGGCCGGTTCCCTGGACTCAGGCACCAGTTTGACGGCCGCCACCAGGCCGACCAGTACCACCGGAACGTTGATCAGGAAGATCGAACCCCACCAGAAGTGGTTGAGCAGCGTGCCGCCGATCACCGGCCCGGCGGCGAAGCCAAGGGAGTTGACGGTACTCCAGATGCCGATGGCCCTGGGCCGCTCGGCGCCGTCGAATACCTGGACCACCACGGCGAGCGTGGTGGTCATCAGCAGGGCGCCGCCCACTCCCATCCCGGCGCGGGCGGCGATGAGCTGGCCCGGCCCCTGGGAGAAGGAGGCGGCCACCGATCCGACGCCGAACAGGGCGAGGCCGGTGACGAGCATCCGCTTGCGGCCGTAGCGGTCGGCGGCGTTGCCCGCGGTGAGCAGCAAGCCGGACTGGACCAGCGAATAGGCGTTGATCATCCACTGGACGTCGGCGGTGCTGGCCCCCAACTCCTCGGTGAGCGACGGAATCGCCACGCTCAAGATGGTGTTGTCCAGCAGCACGGTGAGCTGGGCGAGGCAGATCACCGCGAGGATCAGCCAGCGGGTCGGCGGTCGGGAGGCGTGCCGGGGCGGGGTGGCGTCGGTGGCCACGGTTGACATGGGGCTCCTGGTGGGACGTCCACGGTGACGCGACCGGCCGGCCGGCGGCCGAAGCGGGCGCCGACCGGCCGGAACGGAGGCGGGGTTCGGGGTCGTCAGAGTCGGGCGAAGCGGGCGATCGGGTTCTTCAGGGTGCCGCTGAGCTGGAGCGCTCCGGCCGGGTCCTGGAGGTCGACCATCTGGCGGTTGTCGCGCAGCTGCAGCCGGTTGAGGCAGGACAGTGCGAACTCCTCGCAGAACAGGTCGTACCGCTTGAACCGTTCGGCCAACTCGGGGTTTGCGTCCTGGTACTCGGACACGCAGTCGGCGACGGCCGACCAGAACGCGTCCTCCTCCAGTGTGCCGTTGGCGGTGAGGATCCCGTTGAGGAAGCGCAGGAAGCAGTCGAAGACATCAGTGAAGATCGACAGCGTCCACAGTTCCTCCGGCACCCGCGCGCGGATCCGCTCCACCTCGGGCGGCAGCGGGGTGTCGGCGTCCATCACGGCGATCTCCTCGGCGATGTCCTTGAAGATCGCCCGCTGTACGACCCCGTTCTCCAGCACCAGGATGACGTTCTCGCCGTGCGGCATGAAGACCAGGCCGTACGCGTAGAAGCAGTGCAGCAGCGGGGTGAGGTAGGCGTCCAGATAGCGGCGCAGCCAGGTCTTCGCGTCCAGACCGGACTGCGCGATCAGCGCCGCGGCGAACGAGCCGCCGTCCCGGTCGACGTGCAGCAGCGATGCCATGGTGGCCAGCCGCTGGCCGGGCGCCAGCTTCGGCACCGGGCTCTCCCGCCACAGTGCGGCCAGCATCTTCAGGTACGGCGAGCCCTTGGCCGACGCGGCGGCGTACTGCCTGTGGCGGTAGCCGACCGCGGCCAGCTCCCGGATCACGTCCAGGCCGGTGCGCCTGAGCACCGCGTCCTCGGCGACCAGGCCGGCCAGCCAGTCGTTGATGGCCGGGGTGGCCTCCATGTACTCGGCGGAAAGTCCCCGTACGAAGCCCATGTTCAGCACTGACAGCGCGGTCTTCACATAGTGCTTGGACGGGTCCGAGGTGTTGAAGAAGGTGCGGATCGACTGCTGTGCCAGATAGGTGTCGTCTCCGTGGCCCAGGCAGACGATGTTGCGCTGGGCGACCTCCGCCGCGAAGGTCACCGACAGCTTGTTCCACCACTGCCAGGGATGCACCGGCATCAGATGGAAGTCATCGAGGTCCAGGCCGAGTTCGGCCATGGTCCCGGCGAACCGCTCCAGGGTGGCCTCGCCCAGCTCGGAGCGGATCAGCCCTTCGTAGTCCAGGTCGGCGCAGACCGAGAACGTCGATCGGTCGCGCCGGGCGGCCAGCCAGATCAGCCGTACCTCGTTCGCGGCCTCCGGTGCGTACGACAGGTACTCGGGCGCGCCGAAGCCCAGCCGGCCGTTGTTGGCGACGAAGCAGGGATGGCCCTCGGTCATCCCGGTCTCGATCCGCTGGAAGGGGGCGTTGGCCAGTTCGGCCGAACTCACCGGCGCAGCCGAGAGTTTGAAGGCGCTGCTGGCCAGCGTGCTGCTGATCTCCTCCAGGTAGACCGGAAGGATCTCCTCGTCCAGGCCCAGGGCGGTGCGCAGTTCGATGAACAGGTCGAGTGCGTCCAGCGGGAGCCTGGTGCCGTCCCGGTGCCGGGTGATGGAGTCCGGGTCGATGTTCCAGTGGTCCAGGGTGAGCAACTGGGCGGAGAAACGGTACTCCACAGTGCCGTCGTCACTGGTGACGGTGTACTCGCCGGACTCCTGGCGCCGCGGGGTGAGCAGCCGCTCGTGGGAGAACTCGGCGAGGGCCTTGCGGACCAGCAGCCGGTTGGCGCGGTCCCACAGTTCGGGTGTCAGGTGCGCGACGACGTCACGAGGTGCGTGGGTGTGCATGGTGCTCCGGTTCACTCCTTGGCTTCGGCAGCCGCGGTGAACGCGCCCTCGCGGGCGGCCAGGTACTGCTCTCGGGTACAGGTGCTGAGGTAGGCGTGCTTGTCGGGCAGCGCGACGGTGTCCACGACGCGGAAGCCGACGGACGCGTTGAGCGTGTGGACCGCCTGGTTGCGTGCGTCCGGCTCCACCACGACGCGCTGGTTGGCCGGTTCGCTGAACAGCAGCTCCATCACGGTGGTGAGTACGGCCCGGGTGAAGCCGTGGATCGGCGTGTCGGTGGGCGCCACCAGGAAGTGCATGCCGACGTCGCCGGGCCGCGCGGCGTACCGCCCGGCCAGCTCGCTGTGCGCGGGGTCGTAGCGCTCGACCAGGAACGCCGGGCGGCCCTCGTACAGGCCGAGCAGAGCGTCATGGTGCGGATTGGCGTCGATGGCCGCGAACTCGCGCTGGACGTCGCCCGGTTCGGCGTCCTGCATCATCCAGAAGACGGACTTGGGATGGGTGACCCAACCGTGCAGCAGCTCGGTGTCGGCGACCGGGTCGACCGGACGGACGGCGAACCGCCCGAGCCGCTCGTCGGTACGGCTGAAGACTGCGTCGGTCATCTCAGGCCACGCCGCCCTGGGCGCCGACGGGGGCGCCGAAGTCCTGGAAGGCGATGGACTTCTCCACCGGATAGTGCTCGCGGCCCAGCAGTTCGCGGATGATCCATGAGTTGCGGTGGGCGCCCATGCCCAGGTCGGGGGCGGTGATGCTGTGCGTGTGCACGGCGGCGTTCTGCACGAAGACGCCGTTCCCGGTGGTGTCCACGCTGTAGTTGCGGCGCACCGCGAACCGGCCCTGGTCGTCCCACAGGATCCGGTCGCGCACCGGTGCCAGGAAGTCCGGCACCTGGTAGCGGTAGCCGGTGGCCAGCACCAGGCCCTCGGTGGCGAGCGAGAAGTCCCGCTCCTGCTCCTCCTGGCGCAGGTCCAGGGTGTACGTGGCGCTCGGTGCGTGGTAACCGGCGCCGGTGAGGGCGGTGTTGGTCATCAGCCGTGTCGGGCAGGGACCCTTGAGGTTCTTCTGGTACAGCAGGTCGAAGATGTCGTTGATCAGGTCGGAGTTGATGCCCTTGTACAGCGGCTTCTGCTCCACGGTCAGCCGGTCGCGGGTGGCCTGCGGCAGTGCGTGGAAGTAGTCGGTGTACTCCGGGGAGGTCAGCTCCAGGGTGAGCTTGGTGTACTCCAGCGGGAAGAACCGCGGCGAGCGGGTGACCCAGGTGAGTTCGTAGCCGCGGGAGTCGATGTCCTGGAGCAGGTCGTAGTAGATCTCGGCGGCGCTCTGCCCGCTGCCGACGATGGTGATGCTCCGCTTCTCCTGTAGCGACGCCTTGCTTTCCAGATAACGGGAGTTGTGGATCAGGTCGCCTTCCAGGCCGCGGCACGGCTCGGGGATGTGCGGGGGCGTTCCGGTGCCGAGCACCAGGCGCCTGGCGCGGTGCACGGTGCGCTCGCCGGTGGACAGCACGATGCTGTGCACCGCGTACAGCTCGTCCGCCTCGTCGTACTCGACGCTGGTGACCTGGTGGCCGAAGCGCAGGCTGTCCAGCTTTCCCGCCGCCCAGCGGCAGTAGTCGTTGTACTCGCCGCGCAGCGGATAGAAGTTCTCCCGTATGTAGAACGAGTACAGGCGGCCCGATTCCTTGAGGTAGTTGAGGAACGAGAAGGGCGAGGTGGGATCGGCGAGTGTGACCAGGTCCGACATGAACGGCGTTTGCAGGGTGCTGCTCTCCAGCAGCATTCCGGTGTGCCAGTTGAATCCCGGCTTGCTCTCCAGGAAAAGTCCGGTCAGCTCCTCGATCGGCTCGGTCAGACAGGCGAGGCCGAGGTTGAAGGGGCCGACGCCGATGCCGATGAAGTCGTACGGAGTGCTGGCCTCGTGCGGAGTGTGTGGCGTGGACAAAGGTTTCTCCGGTCCGGTGGGGTCGGGGTCGGTCAGCTGGCTCGGGCGTGGCCGCGTTCCGGGCCCGCCTGCTCGGACAGGTAGCGCTGGGCGTGGTCGGCGAGCAGATCGAGGACGTGCGCGATGTCGTCCAGCGTGGTGCGCGGATTGAGTAGCGTGAACTTCAGGTGGTGCCGTCCGTCCACCACCGTCCCGGCGACCACCGCCTCACCGGAGGCGGCCAGTGCCTCCCGGGCACGGAGGTTGGCCCGGTCGCACAGCGCGGGGGAGACGTCCCCCGCCGGGGCGTAGCGGAAGACGAGGGTGCTCAACTGGGGTTCGGTGACGACCTCGAAGCGCGGGTCGTCGTTCAGCAGCTTCCAGGCGTCGGCGGCGAGGTCCACCACGTCGTCGAACAGCTCCCCCACGCCGTCGGCGCCCATGACACGCAGCGTGAGCCAGAGCTTGAGCGCGTCGAACCGCCGGGTGGTCTGGATGCTCTTGTCCACCTGATTGGGTATCAGGTTCTCGGCGGCCCGAACCGGGTTGAGGTAGTCGGCGTGGTACGTGGCGTGCCGCAGCGTCGAGCGGTCGCGCACCAGCACCGCGCTCGAACTGACCGGCTGGTAGAAGGACTTGTGGTAGTCCACCGTGACCGAGTCGGCCCGCTCGATGCCGTCGAGCAGATGGCGGCGGCGGTTGGAGACCAGCAGCCCGCAGCCGTAGGCGGCGTCCACGTGCAGCCAGGTCCCGCCCCGCTCGCACAGCTCGGCGATCCTCGGCAGCGGGTCGATGCTGCCGAAGTCGGTGGTGCCCGCGGTGGCGGAGACCGCCATCACCACCAGGCCCTCGTCCCGGCAGCGGTCCAGTTCGGCGGCGAGCGCGTCGGTGCGCATCCGCCGGTTCTCGTCGCACGGTACGGGGATCACGGCCTCGTAGCCGAGGCCCAGCAGGGCGGCCGCCTTGGCGATGCTGAAGTGGCCGCACTCGGAGGCGAGGACGCGCAGCCGGGGCAGGATGTCCGCCTTGCGCAACGGGGCCGGTGAGGCCTCCCGCACGGCACGGCACGCCTCGTCGCGGGCCAGCAGCATCGCGTGCAGGTTGGACTGGGTGCCGCCGCTGGTGAACACGCCGTCCGCGGTGTCACCCAGGCCGATCCGGGCCGCGGTCCAGTCGATCAGCCGCCGCTCGATGAGCGTGCCGCCGTAGCTCTGGTCCCAGGTGTCCAGCGAGGAGTTGACCGAGGAGAGCACCGCCTCAGCGAGCACCGCTGGTATCACCACCGGGCAGTTGAGGTGCCCGAGGTAGCGGGGGTGGTGGAAGTACACCGCGTCCCGCAGGTACACCCGCTCCAGCTCGTCCAGCGCGGCCGACGGGTCGCCCAGCGGCTGGTCCAGGTCGATCGCGTCGACCACCGGGGCCAGCTCGGCCGGGGTGATCCCGGTCAACGGCGTTTCGGTACGGGCGAGTTTGTCCGCCACCCGCTCCACGCCCTCGGTCACCCAGCGCCGGTAGTCCTCGGCCGTCTGGTCGTTGAGCAGGTGTGAGGTGGAACTCATGTTGCGTCCTAGAGTCAGGTATCGGGGGGTGGGGGCGCGGCCCCGAGGGGAGCCTGGTCCCAGAGAGAGGAGGGCCGTCAGTCCTCGGCCGCAGCCGTGCCGGAGACGACCTCCGCGAGCAGGTCCTCCTCGGTCGCGCCGCGGCGCCAGTAACCGGTGAACTTCACGGCCCTGCGGTCGAATCCGCGCTCGCCGACCAGATGACGGCGCAGCGCCCTCACCGAGCCCGCCTCACCGGCGATCCACGCGTACGGAGTGCCGTCGGGCAGCGCGGCGGTGCGTACCGCCGACAGCAGCGGGTCGTCGTCGGGCCGGGCGGTGTCGCGGACCAGCCAGACGATGTCGGCATTGGCCGCGGTGGGCAGTTCCTGCAGGTCCGCCGGGTGGCTGACCTCGATCCAGACCTTGGCCCGGGTGCCGGGCGGCAGCCAGTCCAGGATCCCGGCGACCGCGGGCAGCGCTGTCTCGTCGCCGGTGATCAGCACCCAGTCGGTACCCGGCGGCGGCCGGAAGTCCACTCCGCCGTTGTCCTCGACCACCGGACCGAGCACCGTCACCCGGTCACCGGGCCGGGCCCGCTGGGCCCAGCGGGACGCCGGGCCGGTGTCGCCGTGCACCGCGAAGTCCACGTCCAACTCCTGTCGCTCGCGGCGCTGTTCGCGCACCGTGTACGAGCGCATCACCCCGCGCACCGCCGGGTCCATCGTCCGCCACTGGGCGAACCAGTCCTCATGGGTGGGGACGACGGGGGCGTCCTGGCCGGGATGCGGCAGGAACAGCTTGAACCGCTGGTCCCGGCCGCCGGAGGCGAAGCCCGCCAACTGCTCGCCGCCGAAGGTGACCCGGACCATGCCGGGGCCCAGGCGTTCGGTGCGGGCCACTCGCAGATCGAAGAAGCGGAACGGAACGGCGGGGGCGGGGGCTGCGGTGGTCATGGGGTGTCTCCCGGGGGGTCCTGGTGGGTTGCCTGGGTTCAGCTGACCTTCTTGGCCTTCTGCACGGCCGTCGCCAGCGCCTCGACCATGGGCGCGCATCCCGCGTACGACATACGCGGCTCGCTCTGCCAGGGCAGCACCTGGTGAGCCTTGACGGCGGGCAGGTTGGTCCAGGCGGGCTTGCTGGTGAGGAAGTCGGACTGGACGGCGGCGGTGCGGCTGTCCAGCAGGATCAGGTCGGCCGGGTACTTGTTGGCGTTCTCCCAGCTGAGGTTCTCGAAGAAGCCGCCCTGCACCTTGTCGGGCATCACGAAGTCAACGCCGAGGGAGCGGAAGTAGGACAGGTCGGTGTAGACCTTCGGGTCGCAGACGTAGAGCAGGTCGGCGCTGGCGGAGGCGGCCATGACCTTGATCCGCCCGTTGGCCTTGGCCGCGCCGCGCAGCTTCTCCGCCGCGGCCTCGAAGCGGGCCCTGGCGTCGGTGACCTTCCTCGCCCTGGTGTCGGCGCCGAGCGATTCGGCCAAGTCCACGTAGCGCTGGAGGGGTTGGGGGAGCGGCACCCCGCTGACCGTGATGCCGACGCTGGGCGCCAGCTTGAGGATGGTGTTCTTGCTGTCGTCCGGAACGAACCACAGCGCGCCCGGCTGGAACATGTTGGTCACCAGCAGGTCCGGCTTGAGAGCCGCGTACTTCTCGATGTCGAACTCGCCGTAGGCGTTGCCGATGATGGTCAGCTTGCCGATGTCCAGGTCGCCCGCCATCGGGTCGGGCTTGCCGTCCTTGAGCTTGGTCGGGCCGAAGACACCGACGATCTGGTCACCGAGGCCGAGGTCGTGCAGGGCCGCGGCGGTCCCGGTGTAGGCGACGATGCGCTTGGGACGGGAGGCGGCCGTCACCTTCTGCCTGCGGTCGTCGGTGAAGGACCAGCCGTCGTCCTTGCCGGACGCCGAACCGCCCTTGCCCCCGCAGGCGGTCACCAGGGCACCCAGGCCGAGGGCGCCTCCTGCGGCGAGCAGGCCGCGGCGGGAGAGGTTTGCGGATCGGGAGAAAGGCATGGCGGGGCTTCCTTCATCGGTGGCGTCATCGCGTGCGGCGTGCTGGATGACGCCGGCGATCGAGATCGATGTTAGGTTAACCTAACCTAAGTCACTGTCCAATGAGGGGCGGCCACCGCTCCCCGGTCGCACCGGAGCACCTACGTGTCGGTCACCAAGTCACCGCAAGCCGCAGGGGGTTCGACGGCGCCGCCGTCGCTCGGTATACGACCACCCGGCAGACGTGCCGCACTGCGCGCCGCGGGACTGCTCGGGGCCCTGCTGCTCCTGGTGGTCGTGCTGGCGCTGAGCCTCGCGCTGGGCGCCAGGCCCCTCTCGCTCGGCCAGGTGTGGCACGGGCTGTTCGACTCCGGGGACGTGGTGGTGCACCGGATGCGCTTGCCGCGCACCGCCCTGGGGCTGGTGGTGGGTGCCGCGCTCGGGCTCGCGGGTGGCGTGATGCAGGCGCTGACCCGCAATCCGCTGGCCGATCCCGGGTTGTTGGGGATCAACGCGGGGGCGTCGGCCGCCGTGGTCTCCGCGATCTCCTTTCTGGGGCTGTCCAGTTTCATAGGCTATGTCTGGTTCGCCTTTCTTGGTGCCGCCGTGGTTTCGGTGCTCATCTACGCGGTCGGCGGTGGCCGCGGGGCGACCCCGGCGCGGCTCGCACTGGCCGGTGCGGCGGTGAACGCGATGCTGTACTCGTACGTGAGCGCCGTGGAACTGCTGGACACCGCGTCGCTGGACAAGATGCGTTTCTGGACGGTGGGTTCACTGGCCGCCGCCCAGCCCGGCACCGCGCAGCGGCTGGCCCCCTTCGTGGTCGTCGGCGCGCTGCTCGCCCTCGCCCTGGCCCGGCCGCTCAACGCCCTGGCCCTCGGTGACGACGCCGCGCGGGCGCTGGGCGCCCGCCCGGCCCGCGTCCGCGCCGCCGCCATCGTGGCCGTCACCGCGCTGTGCGGCGCGGCCACCGCGGCCTGCGGCCCGATCGTGTTCGTCGGGCTGATGGTCCCGCACCTGGTGCGCTCGCTCACCGGACCCGACCTGCGCTGGCAACTGCCGTACTGCGCACTGCTCGCGCCGGCGCTGCTGCTCGGCTCCGACGTGCTGGGCCGTATCCTCGCCCGCCCCTCCGAACTTCAGGTCGGCATCGTCACCGCGGTGGTCGGCGGACCGTTCTTCCTCTACTTCGTGCGACGGAACCGGGCGGTGCGGGCATGAGCGTGATCCGTACTTCCGGCGGACTGTCCGTCGCGTACCGGCCGAGGGCGCTGCTGGTCGGGACCGGTTGCGCACTGCTCGCACTGGCCGTCGGCGTGCTGTCGATCGGCAGCGGCGAGTACCCGATGAGCCCAACCGCCGTGGTGCGCGCCCTCGTTGGGCAGGGCGCGGCGGCCGACACCTTCGTCGTGGAGCAACTGCGCCTGCCCCGCGTCGTCACCGCGCTCCTGGTCGGCGCGGCGCTCGGCCTGGCCGGTGCGATCTTCCAGTCCCTGGTGCGCAACCCGCTGGGCAGCCCCGACGTACTGGGCTTCACCCAGGGCGCGGCCACCGGCGCGCTCACCGTCATCGTGCTGATCGGCGGCGGTGGAGCGGCGCTCGCGGGCGGCGCGGTGCTCGGCGGTGTGCTCACCGGCGCGCTGATCTACGCGCTCGCCGCACGGCAGGGCGCACACGGCTATCCGCTGATCCTGGTCGGCATCGGGGTGGCGGCGATCCTCACCGGCGTCAACGGCTACCTGCTGACACGGGCCCAGATCCCGGACGCGGCCCGCGCGGTGCTGTGGCTCACCGGCTCGCTGGACGGGCGCGAGTGGAGCGACGTGGTGCCCCTCGCGCTGGCCCTGGCGGTGCTCGTGCCGGTGGTGCTGCTGGGCTGCGCCCGCGCGCTACGGGTACTGGAGATGGGCGACGACGCCGCGCACGGACTGGGCGTGCCGGTCCGGCGCACCAGGGTGACGCTGCTGGCCTGCGCGGTGCTGCTGGCCGCGTTCGCCGCGGCGGCGGCCGGCCCGGTGGCGTTCGTCGCGCTCACCGCGCCGCGGCTGGCCCGGCGGCTGACCGGGGCACCGGGACCGAACCTGGTGCCGTCGCTGTGCATGGGCGCCGCGCTGATGGTCAGCGCCGACTGGATCGCCCAACGGCTTTTCACCGGACACCAGTTGCCGGTGGGCGTGGTGACCGGAGTGCTGGGCGGCGGCTACCTGGTGTGGCTGCTGGCCACCGAACGCAAGCGGGGGCGGATTTGAGCGGCAACGTGAACGACCGACAAGGCGAGGTACGGAAGATGGCCCAGACCGCGACACGGCTGAACGGCAGCGGACTGACCCTGGCCTATGAGCGGCGCACGATCGCCGAACACCTCGACGTGACCGTGCCCGACCGTTCCTTCACGGTCATCGTCGGCCCCAACGCCTGTGGAAAGTCCACCTTGTTGCGGGCGCTGTCCAGGACCCTGAAGCCGTCGGCCGGTACCGTGCTGCTGGATGGGCAGGACATCCACACCGTGCCCGCCAGGAAGGTGGCCAGGACCCTGGGGCTGCTGCCGCAGTCGTCCGTCGCGCCGGACGGCATCACCGTCTCCGACCTGGTGGCCCGCGGCCGGTACCCGCACCAGGGCCTGCTGCGCCAGTGGTCGAAGGAGGACGAGAGGACCGTCACCGAGTCCATGGCCGCCACCGGCATCGGCGAGCTGGCCGACCGGTACGTCGACGAACTCTCCGGCGGCCAGCGGCAGCGGGTGTGGATCGCCATGGCGCTCGCCCAGCAGACGCCGCTGCTGCTGTTGGACGAGCCGACCACGTATCTCGACATCGCCCACCAGATCGATGTGCTCGACCTGTGCGCCGAACTCCACGCGGAGCAGGGCCGCACACTCGTCGCGGTACTGCACGACCTCAACCAGGCGGCCCGCTACGCCACTCATCTGATCGCCATGCGCGCCGGACAGGTGATCGCCGCCGGTGCGCCCGGCGACATCGTGACCGCCGAACTGGTCGAGGAGGTCTTCGGCGTCCCCTGCCGCGTCATCGACGACCCGGAAACGGGCACGCCGCTGGTCGTTCCCTCGGCACCACGGCGCTCGGGCGCACGGGCGGAGCCCGCCGCCGCTGGCCGATAACACTCCTGTGACCATCGGTAGCAGATGTGCGTAGCGCAAACCCTTGGTAAACAAACCAAGGCGTGGCGGAGCCGCGCCGGGAAACCCCTGGAAACACCAAGAGGAGCATTCATGCGCCAGCGCGCAATTCGCTTAGGAGTCACTGCCCTTACGGTTCTCGGCGTGTCGGCGGCGTTGGCCCCCGCCGGCCACGCCGCCGCTCCCGAGCGGTGCGGGAAGGGCGACTTCTGCCTGTTCAGCGGCCCGCACCAGTCGGGCGACGTGCTGTACAAGCTCGACGCGAAGGTGCGCAGGACGACATTCACCTTCCCCGATGTCGACGCCCTCGCGCTGTCCGGCAACCCGCGCTCGGCGCACAACCCGATACCGGACAGCTTCGGTTGCATAGTGCGCCTCAACGACAGGGCACACTTCGCCGGTGAGGAACAGGAGATCGGCGGCGGCGACGCGGAGTTGTCCGGCGCGCCGGTGGCCGCCATCACCGTCGACTGCGGCTGACCTCAGTCCGTCGGCCGCCAGACGGCGGGGTCCTCGATGATCCGCCGTATGGCGGCCATTCCGGCGCCGGTCAGCGGGCCGCGCCGTCCCAGCGCGGAGACCAGCAGCGCCTCCGGCGGCCAGCGGCGCAGCGTGCGGGTCGCCAGCTCCCTGCGCATGCCCGGGAGCAGCCAGTCGCCCAACTCGGCGTACGCGCCGCCCAGTACCACCGCCGCGGGGTCGACCAGATTGACCGCGCCGGCGAGTGTGGTGCCCAGCGCCTCACCCGCCCGCTCCAGCGCCCCCAGCGCGCGTCGGTCACCGTCCCGCGCACGGGAGGCCAGCCGCCGCACCGCGTCCTCGCCCCTGCCCAGCCCCGCCTGCCGCAGCACCGCCTCCTCGCCCGCGTACTGCTCCAGGCACCCGCGCGCACCGCACGCGCACACGGGACCGTCCGGACGCACCGGCACATGGCCCAACTCGCCCGCGAAACCGCGCGCCCCACGGAACACCCGGCCGCCCACCACCAGGGCGGCACCGATGCCCTCCGCGGCGGAGACATGGATGAAGTCGCATGCCCCAGCGCCCTGCCACAACTCGGCCAGCGCGCCGAGGTTCGCCTCGTTGTCCACCTCCAACGGCAGCCCGTGGGCGCACAGTTCGGACGCGGCCACATCCCGCCAGCCCAGGTTGGGGGCCCGCTCCACCGTCCCCGGCGCGTCGCCGACCAGTCCGGGCACCGCCAGCACCGCGGCGACCGGACGCAGCCCCGACGCCCGCGCCTCACCCACCGCCCGCTCGGACACCGCGGTCAGCTCGGCCAGTACCTCCTCCGCCCGCCGGTTCCGGTTGGCCGCCGCGACCCGCAGCCACACCCTGACCTCGCCGCGCAGATCGACCACACAGGCACCCAGATGGCCGACCCCTACCTCAAGCCCAAGGCCGGCCGGACCGCGCTCACTCAGCGCCAGCGCACGGCCGGGACGACCGGCCCGGCCGCTGGGTACCGACCCCGACTCGGTCAGCAGACCGGCCGAGTGCAACTCGTCCACCAGACTGGACACCGCCGCCCTGGTCAGCCCGGTGCGCTCGGCCACCGCCGCCCGGGACATCGGGCCGTGCGCGGCCACGGTGGTCATCACCAGCGCCAGGTTCTGCCGCCGCATGCCCTGCTGGGAGGCGGCCCGCCCGGACTGCGCCGCAGCCGCCCAGCCGTGCTTCATCGGGCGGATCCGGAGGCCGGATTGAGCAGCGGCACGGCGGCGCGCAGCGTCTCTCGGATCCGCTCCAGCGCCTCGGTGTCCCGCTCCACCGGCTCCAGCAGCACTCCGGCCGCGGTGCCCCAGCGCCGGGCCACCTCGTCCGGCGCCTCACCGGTGAGCAGCCCGGCGGCCTGCGCCGCGGCGCCCAACGCCACCAACTCCTGGGCCGCGGGCACCCGTACCGGCCGACCCGACAGCCTGCGCACCGTCTCCCGCCATGCCGCGCCCCTGGCACCGCCACCGACCAGCAGCAGCGGAACCGACGGGTCCACCGGCTCGCCACCGGCGCGCAGCACGTCGTCCACCGCCGTCAACAGCGAGTAGGCGGCGCCGTCATAGCCGGCCTGCAACACCTGCCCGGGACTGGTGTCATGGCGCAACCCCTGCAACAGCCCTGACGCATAAGGGAGATTGGGGGTGCGCTCGCCGTCCAGGTACGGCAGCAGCACGGCGGAGCCGCCGGGCGCGACGTCCTCCCGGTCCCGGCCCAGCAGCGCGGCGATCCGGTCGACGGCCAGTGTGCAGTTGAGGGTGCAGGCCAGCGGAAGCCAGTCGCCGCGAGCGTCGGCGAACCCGGCGACGGTACCGGAGGGGTCCTGCGGCCTGCCCCGGGTGACCGCGTACACCGTGCCCGAGGTTCCCAGGCTGACCACCGGCACCCCCGGTTCCAGGCCCAGCCCGAGCGCCGCGGCCATGTTGTCACCGGTACCTGCCGCGACCAGCGCGCCCTCCCGCAACGGTGTGCCCGCCCTGACCACCCCGGCCGCCACGCCCGGTGCCAGCACCTTGGGGAGCAGCGCCCGGTCCAGCCCGACCCGGCGCAGGACGTCCTCGTCGTATCCGTCCGGGGTCCACCAGCCGGTACCCGACGCGTCACCGCGGTCGGTGGCGGCGGTACCGGTGAGCCGCTCAGTGAGGTAGTCGTGCGGCAACCGCACCGCGGCCACCCGGGCGGCGGCCTGCGGCTCGTTGGCGCACAGCCAGGCCCACTTGGCCACGGTGAAGGCGGCGGTGGGGACACTTCCGGTGCGCCGCGCCCACCACTGGGGCGTCAACTCCTCGACCAGCGAGGCGGCCTGGGGCGCGGAGCGCACGTCGTTCCACAGCAGCGCGGGCCGCACCGGCCCGCCGTGCGCGTCCAGGGTCACCAGGCCGTGCTGCTGGGCGCCGATCGATACGGCCGCCGCGCGATCCGCGTGGCCGGTTCGCCTTACCGCCTCGTTGAACGCGCGCCACCACTGCTCCGGGTCGCTCTCCCGGGCCGCCGCGGTGCTCACCGTGTGCGGGGCGCGGCCCTCACCCAGCACGGCACCGGTGTCCACCGCCACGGCGACCGCCTTGGTCGCCTGCGTGGAGCTGTCCACGCCGATGACCACGCGCTGTACGGCCATCGCTGCCTCCTCGCGCATGCCTGCCGTCACCCGCTGCGGCGGGTTTCGCCACGGCGCCCGCGCATACTAATTTGTTTTCCGCCCTTACGAACAGGGGCGAGGCCGTTCCATCACCTCCGGCAACCGGGAGGCCCCCCGTGACCGACCACCTGACCCCCGTCCCCGAGGACAAGTTCACCTTCGGTCTGTGGACCGTGGGCTGGCAGGGCCGTGACCCCTTCGGCGACGCCACCCGGGCCGCGCTCGACCCGGCCGAGACGGTGCGCCGACTCGCCGAACTGGGCGCGTACGGCGTCACCTTCCACGACGACGACCTGATCCCGTTCGGCAGTGGCGAGGCCGAACGCGAGGCGCGCGTCAAGCGCTTCCGGCAGGCGCTGGACGCCACCGGCATGAAGGTCCCCATGGCCACCACCAACCTGTTCACCCACCCGGTGTTCAAGGACGGCGCCTTCACCGCCAACGACCGCGACGTCCGCCGCTACGCGGTGCGCAAGACACTGCGCAACATCGACCTCGCCGTCGAACTCGGCGCCTCGGTCTACGTCGCGTGGGGTGGCCGCGAAGGCGCGGAGTCGGGCGCCGCCAAGGACGTGCGCACCGCCCTCGACCGGCTGAAGGAAGCGTTCGACGTGCTCGCCGAGTACGTCCTGGCCCAGGGGCTGGAACTGCGGTTCGCCATCGAACCCAAGCCCAACGAGCCGCGCGGGGACATCCTGCTGCCGACAGTCGGCCACGCGCTGGCGTTCATCGAACGGCTGGAGCACCCCGAACTGTTCGGCGTGAATCCCGAGACCGGTCATGAGCAGATGGCCGGACTCAACTTCCCGCACGGCATCGCGCAGGCGCTGTGGGCGGGCAAACTGTTCCACATCGACCTCAACGGACAGTCCGGCATCAAATACGACCAGGACCTGCGGTTCGGCGCGGGCGATCTGCGCCAGGCGTTCTGGCTGGTGGATCTGCTGGAGTCGGCGGGCTACACCGGGCCGCGGCACTTCGACTTCAAGCCGCCGCGCACCGAGGACCTCGACGGCGTCTGGGCCTCCGCCGCCGGATGCATGCGCAACTACCTCGCGCTCAAGGCCAAGGCCGCGGCCTTCCGCGCCGACCCTGTGGTCCAGGACGCGTTGCGCGCCGCCCGGTTGGACCAACTCGCCCGGCCGACCCTCGCTCCTGGTGAGACGGTCAGCGAACTGCTCGCCGACCGCTCGGCGTTCGAGGACTTCGACCCGGACGCGGCGGCCCGCCGCGGCATGGCCTTCGAACAGCTCGACCAACTCGCCATGGACCACCTCCTCGGCCTTCGGTAGCGTCGGTTCCGCCGTGGAACGTCATCCCTGTGTACCGCTGCTAGGAAGCGCACGTACGCTACCTCCCGCCCAGCATCAGCCCTGATGAGCGGTCCTTGACGGTCCTCGACAACAGAACCAGGAGAGACGTTCATGTCCAGTCCGGACGGCCCCGCCGTGCACCTGAACCACCGGACCGACCGGAGCCCCGGCCGCGCCGCCGGCCGTAGCAGCGCGGCCGCCGGCGCCGCCGGGCGCGCCCGCTCGCGGCGCGCCGCCAACGCGCCGCACAGACCGGTCGCCCAGCCGCGCGGCGGCTTCGCCGGGGCGGTGGTGCGGTGCGGGGAACTGCTCGCCCTGTTGGGCGTGACGACGGTGATCCTGCTGGTGGTCCTAGGTGCCGCTGGCGGCATAGGGCTGGCGATCTACATGTACGGCTAGCTCCAACCGCCTATGTCGCCTGGACGTTCCACCGGTAGAGGTGCTCCGGGCGCCCGGCGGCGCCGTACCGCAGCTCCACCCGCACCGCCCCGTCGCCGGACAGGTCGGCGAGGTAGCGTTGCGCGGTCGGCCGGGACAGGCCGAGCTGGGCCGCGAGTTCGCTCGCGGTCACCGGCCGGTCGGCGTGGCGGACCGCGTCCGCGATCAACCCGGCGGTGGGGGAGGAGCGTCCGCGACGGGCCCGGGCGGTGCGATCCGTGCCGTACAGCGCCCGCAGCGCCCGATCCACCTGCTCCTGGTCCAGGGTGCGGTCACCGCCGAGCTGGGCGCGGAACCGGGCGTAGGACCTGAGCCGACCGGTCAACTCCTGGGCATCGAACGGCTTGATCAGATAGCCGACCGCGCCACCGCCCAGCGCCTGGCGTATCTGCTCCGCGTCAGCGGCGGCGGTCAACATGATCACGTCCGCCCGCAGTTCGGGCAGCACGCTGGTGCCGAGCCGGTCCGGCAGGTACTGGTCCAGCAGCACCAGGTCGGGGCAGAGCCGCTGGTCCAGCTCGACCGCCTCCCGCGCGGTGTGCGCGGTGCCCACCACCTCGAAGCCGTCCACCCCGCCGGCGTAGCGGGCGTGCAACCGCGCCACGCGGTAGTCGTCGTCCACCACCAGTACGCCGATCATCGTTCGACCTCCACAGCGTCAACGAACAGGTTCGACGCCCCGGAGCCGCCCGGCGGCTCCACCACTGCCGGGATCCGGGCGATGAAGACCGCGCCGTGGTCCGCACCGCTCCCGCACTCCAGCCGCAGCTCGCCGCCGTACTTCGCCACCAGTTGACGGGCGAGGGGCAGGCCGATGCCGTGCCCGTCCCGGCCCTGGTCGGGCCGGGTGGTGAAGCCGCTGCGGAACAGCCGTTCCGCGTCGGCCTCCAGTACGCCGTCGCCGCTGTCCACGACCGCCAGGTGCACGGTGTCGCCCTCCGCCAGCACGCTCAGCTCCACCCAGGCGGGCGCGCGCTCACCGTCGGCGGCGGCCCGCAAGGCGTTGTCCAGCAGGTTGCCGACGACGCTGACCACGTCGAGCGGCTCGGCCAGCCGCCGGGGCAGATTCGAGTCGGCCACCAGGCGCAGCGCGATGCCCAGTTCCGAGGCGGTCGCCGTCTTCGCGGCCAGCAGCCCGCGCAGATACGGGTCGGCGATCCGGGCGCCGTCCCGCCCCTCGGTGGCCAGCGGCGCCGCGGCCAGCTCCCGCAGATACGACTGCGCCTCCTCACGGCTGCCGGTGGCCAGCAGGCCGGAGAGGGTGTGCAACCGGTTGGTGTACTCGTGCGCCTGGGCGCGCAGCGCGTCCGACAGCGACCGCAGCGCCGACAGTTCCCGCTCCAGCTCGTCCAGTTCGGTGCGGTCGCGCAGAGTCAGTACATGGCCGAGGTCCTGGTCGCCGCGGCGCACGGGCTGCGCGGTGACCACCAGCAGCCGGTCGCCCACCACCAGGTGGCTCTGCCGCAGCTCCCGGCGGGCCAGCATCAACTCGCACAGCGCGGACGGCAGTTGGGCGTCGGCCACCGGGGTGCCCGGCGGTCGCGGTCCGCCGAGCAGCCGTGCCGCCTCGTCGTTGCACACCGTGATGCGGTCCGCGGTGTCCACCGCCAGTACACCGTCACCGACCCCGCCCAGCACGGCCCGCTGCTCCCGCAGCAGTTCCGCCAGCTCAACCGGCTCCAGACCGAGGGTCTGGCGCTTCAGCCGACGTGAAAGCAGCACCGCCCCCGCCGTGCCGACCAGCAGCGCCACCCCGGCGAACCCGGCGGCCTGCCGGATCAGCGGTACGGCTGCCTGCTGCGCGGTACGGGTCCGTACGCCAGTGCTCACCTCGCCGATGATCCGGCCCCGCGGGTCCCGCAGCGGCACCTTGGCCCGGGCGGAGTCGCCGAGCGTACCGCGCTGCACGGAGACCGACTCCCGGCCGTCCAGCGCGGTCGGTTGGGTGCTCACCGGCTTGCCCAGCTCGGCCGGATCCGGGTGCGAGCGCCGGATGCCGTGCACGTCGGTGACCACCACGAACAGCATGCCGGTGCGCTGCCTGATCCGCTCGGCCTCCCGCTGGACGTCGCCGTTCGGATCATGGCCGGAAGCGATCCGCTGCACGATCACCGGATTGTCGGCGGTGGTACGGGCCACGGCCAGCGCCCGCTGTGCGTACTGCTGCTCCGACTGGTGCCGCACGAGCATCGCCGTGAGCGTGAATCCGCCGCCGAGCACCAGCAGCAGCACCGTGATCTGCGCGAGCAGCGCCTGGGTCACGAGGCGGGGTTTACGGCGGAACATGCCGACAGGGTACGAGACGGCACTGGCGGCGCCAGTCGGTGTAGCGGGCATGGGGTCCGGGTCTCCGTGAGCACAACGCACACAAAGCGCGAAACGCATTCGAAATCCTTAACCAGCACAACCGACATGGATCTGGTCACCGTTCGACACGGCCCATACCGTGCAAGCCGCAACGGGGGAGAACGGCGAGAAGGAGATCCCTGGATGGCGGCATTGGCAACATCGGCGGCGACCGCGGCGCTGTCCTGGACCGGTCATGACACCTGGCTGTTGACGCTGGTGGGGATTTCCATAGTCGTCGTCATCCTGCTCATCAGCTGGCTGAAGGTGCACGCGTTCCTGGCCCTGATGGTCGGATCCTTCGTGGTCTCACTGCTGTCGGGGCATCCCGTGGCCAAGGCGGTGGACTCCTTCACCAACGGACTGGGCGGCACCACGGGCAAGATCGGCGTGCTGATCATCCTTGGTGCGATCCTGGGCCGCCTGTTGGCGGATTCGGGGGGTATTGACCAGATTGTCCGCACGTTGACCCGGCTGGTCGGACCCGAACGCCTGCCGTGGGCCATCACCCTGGTCGCGGCCATCGTCGGACTGCCGATGTTCTTCGAGGTCGGCTTCGTGATGCTGGTGCCGCTGGTGCTGCAACTGGCCCACCGCGCCAGGTACCCGGTGCTCCGGGTGGGCATCCCGGCGATGGCCGGACTGGCCACCGTGCACGCTCTCGTTCCGCCGCACCCCGGACCGCTGATCGCCGTCCAGGCGGTACACGCCACGATCGGCCTGACCCTGGTCTACGGACTGCTTGTGGCGGTGCCCTGCGCGATCGTCGTCGGCCCGCTGTTCACCGCCTACATCTGGCCGAAGGTGAAGGCCGAGATACCCCAGTCCGCGCTGGCGGCGTTCACCACCACCGCGAGCGATGAGCCGGAATCCGCGACCGCCCGCACCATGCCGCGCTTCTCGGTCACGCTCGGCACGATTCTGCTGCCCATCGCCCTGATGATCCTCAAGGCGATCTGCGACACCGTGCAACTGGCCCACGGCACGCTGTACTCCGTACTGGAGTTCCTCGGCACGCCGGTGATCGCGCTGCTGTTGGCGGTACTGCTCGCGCTGTTCACCTTTGGGTACTCGGTCGGTTCCAGCAGGCGGAACGTACAGGAGTCGTTGGGCAGGAGCTTTCCGCCGATCGCCGGTGTGCTGGCCATAGTCGGCGCGGGCGGCGGCTATTCGCAGGCCCTGCAGGACAGCGGCGTGGACGGCGCCATAGGCATGGCCGCACGCCACTTCCACATCCCGCTGCTACTGCTCGCCTGGCTGGTCGCGGCCCTGATGCGTACCGCCGCGGGCTCCGGCACGGTCGCCACCGTCGCCGCGGCCGGCATCGTCGGCCCCCTGGCCCACGGACTCACCCAGGCGGCCCTACTGGCCCTGGCCCTCGGCTCCGGCGCGGCCTTCCTCGGCCATGTGAACGACGCCGCGTTCTGGATGTTCAAGGAGTACTTCGGCCTGTCGGTTGGGGGCACGTTGAGGACTTGGACGGCGGCGCACACGTTGCTGTCGGTGACGTCGCTGGGGGCGATCTTGCTGGTCAGCGGGGTTGTGACGTGATGCGGTGAGGTTTGGGGCGTTGGGGGTTTTGGGGCTACGGGGGCTGCGGGGGACTGTTGGCGGGGGCTCTTGTGCGCACGTGACATCCGGCGCCCAACAGCAGAGGCACCAGCACAACTTCGTCCCCCCGCCGTGCCAGGACGTCGTGCAACAACGGTCGCAGCAGGTCGAGATGGCCGACCTCGACCGCAGCCCGGGCCGCAACGTCCGTACAGCCGCCAGGAGTTGGTGGACCGCCGCCGCACCGGCCGGATCGCGGGTGCCGTGCGCCACGGCTACCAGGGCGGGTGACGCGGCGGTGCGGCTCACGGGGTGACCGCCAGCCGGTAGCCGCGCTTGGGCACGGTACGGACCAGGGCTGCGTGCGGTCCGAGCGCCGCCCGCAGCCGGGCCACGGCCGCGTCGACAGCGTGCTCGTCGGTGGTGCCGCCCGTCCACACCCTGCGGAGCAGCTCCGCTCGGTTGATCACCCGACCGGGATGGTCGGACAGCGCGCGCAACAGGGCCGCGAGGACCGGCGGCAGCCACACGGCCTCGTCGTCATCGATGAAGACCGCCCCGCCCTGCAGCACCACCCGCCGCGAGCCGCTGACCAGTTCGCGGCGGTTGCGCGCGGGCAGCTCCTCGGCGAGCGTGCGCACCAGTGCGCCGAGTCGGCCGCGCTCCGGCCACACCGCATCGACGCCCGCCTCCCGCAACGGACGTGCGCACAGGGGGCCGACACAGACCGGCAGCACGTCACCGCGCAACGCGTCCAGCACCTCCGCACCGCATCCCATGAACTCCGCGGCGGACAGCAGCGCGTCGATCGCGGGGGCGCTGGTGAAGGTGAGGCAGTGCAACTCGCGCCGTACCGTCAGCTCCACCAGCCGCCGTACCGCCTCCGGGTCCTCGGGCGGCCCCCAGCGGTAGACCGGGACCGAGATGACCTCGGCGCCACGCTCGTGCAGCGCGGCGGCGAAACCGTCCAGCGGCACGCCGTGCTCCTGCACGGCGACCCGGCGTCCGTGCAGCTCCCGGGCGAGCAACCAGGTGAGCAGCTCATCGTTGGCCTCGGACCCCGGCGAGTACGACTCGTTCAGCCCGCTGGCCCGCACTGCGCCGGTGGCCTTCGGGCCACGGGTGAGGACGACGGCACCGCGGCACACGTCGGCGAGACCGCCGCCGAGCCCCCAGCCGTCCGCCGCGCTCATCCAGCCCCGCCAACCGACGCCGGTCGTGGCGATCACATAGTCCAGCGGTGCGCTCAGACACCGCTCGGTGGCCCGGCGCAGCGCCGTGTCGTCGCCCAGCGGGACGATGCGCATGGTGGGCGCCTCGACCACACGGGCGCCTCTGCGCCGCAGGAGTGCCACCAGTTCCTCGCGGCGGCGCGTCGCGGTCACACCGACGGTGAATCCGGTCAACGGTCCTGTCGGCGGGGGTGCCGTTGTGCCAGTGCCCATGAAGTGCAGGGTCAGCCAGCGGCGTTACGGACCGATTGCCCCGAGGTCACACGGGAGTTAGCGCAGGTGCCCCGGAGGTTACGGAAGATGTCCTGAACGTCACCCCGTCCCCGAAGCGGTGTGAGGGAGACGTACCGCCCCCGCAACACGGGTGAACCGGGCCCGTAACGGCCGGGCGTGACGCTCTTGCCATGACGACGACCGACACGCACTGCCCGTACTGCTCGCTCCAGTGCGGCATGCGGCTGGCCGCCGGCAGCGGCGCGACGGTGGAGGTCCTGGAGCGGCCGGAGTTCCCAGTGAACCTCGGCGCGCTGTGTGGCAAGGGCCGTACCGCGGGGGCGGTGCTCTCGCCCGCGGCGCGGCTGACGGCGCCGCTGGTGCGTGCCGGGCGGGTCGGCGAGCTACGTGAGGCGTCCTGGCCGCGGGCGCTGGACCGGGTGGCGGAAGGCTTGGAGCGGGCCGCCCGGCGGTACTGCGCGGACGCCGTCGGGGTCTTCGGCGGTGGCGGCCTGACCAACGAAAAAGCCTATCTGCTGGGCAAGTTCGCCCGGGTGGTGCTGCGCACCTCCAACATCGACTACAACGGCCGGTTCTGCATGTCCTCCGCCGCCGCGGCGCACCGGGCCGCCTTCGGGATCGACCGTGGACTGCCGTTCCCGCTCTCGGACATCGCGACCACCGGTTGTGTGATCCTGGTCGGCGGCAACCCGGCCGAGACCATGCCGCCCGCGCTGCGCTACTTCCGGGAGTTGCGGGAGAACGGCGGTCGCCTGATCGTGGTCGATCCGCGCCGCACCCGTACCGCGGAGCTGGCCGACCTGCACCTGCGGCCGGTGCCGGGCACCGATCTGGCGCTGGCGCTTGGGTTGTTGCACCTGGTGTTCGCCGAGGGGCTGGTGGACGAGGAGTTCGTCCGGAACCGCACCTCCGGCTTCGAGCGGGCCATGGCTTCCGCCATGGCGCACTGGCCGGAACACGTGGAGCGGTTGACGGGCGTCCCGGTGCCGCTGATGCGGCAGGTGGTACGTGTCTTCGCCGGGGCGCACAGCGGCATGGTGCTGACCGCGCGCGGCGCCGAGCAGCACAGCAAGGGCACGGACACGGTCCGGGCCTGGATCAACCTCTGCCTCGCGGTGGGGAAGGCGGGACGTCCGGGCTCCGGCTACGGCTGCCTGACCGGGCAGGGCAACGGGCAGGGCGGACGGGAGCACGGCCAGAAGGCCGACCAACTGCCCGGCTACCGCTCGATCGAGGACCCGGCGGCCCGCGCGCACATCGCCGGGGTGTGGGGCATCGACCCCAACCAGCTGCCGGGGCCCGGCTGTTCCGCCTATGAACTCCTTGACACCGCGGGCCGGGACGGCGGCCTGCGCGCACTGCTGCTGATGGGATCCAATCCCGTGGTCTCCGCACCCCGGGCAGGCCACGTCACCGAGCGGCTGAGGGGGTTGGACTTCCTCGCGGTCAGTGATGTGGTGCTGTCGGAGACGGCACGCCTCGCCGATGTGGTGCTGCCGTCCGCGCAGTGGGCCGAGGAGACCGGGACCACGACCAACCTGGAGGGCAGGGTGATCCTGCGCCAGGCGGCCATCACACCACCGCCCGGGGTGCGCACCGACCTGTACGTACTGCGGGAGCTGGCGGCACGGCTCGGTGTGGACAAGGGGTTCCCGGACGATCCGATGGAGGTCTTCGAGGAGCTGCGGCGTGCCTCGGCGGGCGGCGCCGCGGACTACGCGGGCATCAGCTACCGGCGAATACGCGATGAAAACGGCGTGTTCTGGCCCTGCCCCGACGAGCAGCATCCCGGCACACCCCGGCTGTTCCTCGACCGCTTCGCCACCCCGGACGGCCGGGCCCGCTTCGCGGCGGTCTCCCACCGTCCGTCGGCGGAGCAGCCGGACGGTGACTACCCGCTCTACCTCACCACCGGCCGGGTGGTCGCCCAGTACCAGAGCGGCGCCCAGACCCGCAGGGTCCCCGAGCTCAACGAGGCGGCGCCCGGCCCGTTCGTGGAGGTCCATCCGCACCTCGCGCGGCGGCTCGGGGTCACCGAGGGCGAGTTGCTGGCGGTCAGTAGCCGCCGTGGTCGTGCGGTCGCCCCGGCCCGGGTGACCGACACCATCCGCCCCGACACCGTGTTCATGCCGTTCCACTGGAACGGCCCGGGCCGCGCCAACACGTTGACCAATCCGGCGCTCGACCCGACGTCCCGGATGCCGGAGTTCAAGGTGTGCGCGGTACGCGTGGAGCGGGCGGCCGCGTCATGAGCGGCACGCCCCGGCGGATCGCGGTGGTTGGCGCGGGGCTCGCCGGAGCCCGCTTCTGCCAGCGGTTCCAGGAGCTGGGCGGCGACGCCGAGTTGACGCTGTACGGCGCAGAACCGCGCCCCGCCTACAACAGGGTGCTGCTGGCCGATGTGCTCACCGGGCGGTACACCCCGGAGTCGATCAGCCTGCCGTGCGGCGAACCCGGCCCCGAACTGCGCACCGGCAACGAGGTGGTGGGCCTCGACCCCGCCGCCCGCACCCTGCTGCTCGCCACCGGGGAGCGCGCGGAATACGACGAGGTGGTGCTGGCCACCGGCGCCAACCCGGTGCTGCCACCGCTGCGCGGGCTGTACGCGGACGGCACGCCACTGGCCGGTGTGCACTCCCTCCGTACGCTGGCCGACTGCGCCCGGCTGGCCGAGGACGCGGTGCGGTCGGAGCGGGCCGTGGTCATCGGCGGTGGAGTGCTCGGTGTGAGCGCCGCCCGGGCGCTGGCCGCGTTGGGGCTGGCCGTCGAAGTCGTCCACCAGGCACCGCACTTGGTGGAGCGCCACTTGGATGAGCAGGCCGGACAGGCGCTGCGAACCGCGGTGTTCGCACTGGGCGTGACGGTCTACCCCGACAACCGCGCCCGGGCGCTGCACGGCGGCCCCCGTGTCAACGCCGTGGAGTTGGCCAGCGGTTATGTCCTGGACACCGATCTGGTGGTGATCGCCTGCGGGGTGCGACCACGCACCGGCCTGGCTCACACGGCCGGTCTCACGGTACGCCGTGGGGTGATCGTGGATGACCGTCTCGCCGCCTCCGCACCCGGGGTGTACGCGATCGGCGACTGCGCGGAACACCGCGGCACCGTCCACGGCCTGGCCGGACCCGCCTGGGACCAGGCCGACGTGCTGGCCGCCCGACTGTCGGGGGCGGATCCGGGCGCCACCTACACCGGTTCGCGACCGCTGTCCCGGCTCACCGCCGGGCCGCTGGAGTACGCCGCTTTCGGCGAAGTCGGCGACGACCTGCCCGGCACCGACGTGCTCCGGCTCGCCGACGCGACCCGTGGCTCGTACAAGAAGCTCGTGCTGCGCGGGGACCGGCTGGTCGGCGGCATCCTCCTGGGCGACCTGGCCACCGTCGGCGACCTGACCCGGGCCTACGAGCGGGACGAGCCGCTGCCCGCCGACCCCCTCCAACTGATCGTCACGCAAGGAGCCGCGCAATGGTGAAGAAGGACCTGGTGCTCGTCGGCCACGGCATGGTCGGACAGCGATTCCTGGAGGAGTTCCTCGCCCAGCGGGATGCGTCGCGGGACTGGCGGGTGACCGTCCTCGCCGAGGAGCCGCGGCCCGCCTACGACCGGGTGCGGCTGACGTCGTGGTTCTCCGGGACGTCGGCGCAGGAGTTGTCATTGTGCGCCGACTCCTTCGTTGACGAGCACGGCATCGACCTCAGGCTCGGCGATCCCGCGGTCGCCGTGGACCGCGAACGCCGTACCGTCACCACTCGTTCCGGGCGGGTGGTCGGGTACGACGCGCTGGTGCTCGCCACCGGCTCGTACCCGTTCGTGCCACCGGTGCCCGGCCGCGACGCGCACGGCTGCCATGTGTACCGCACCCTTGAGGACCTGGCCGCGATCAAGGAGGCCGCCGCCACCGCGCGGGTGGGCACGGTGGTCGGTGGCGGACTGCTGGGCCTTGAGGCGGCGGGCGCGCTGCGCGCGATGGGCCTGGAAACCCATGTGGTCGAGTTCGCGCCCCGGCTGATGGCGCTCCAGGTGGACGACGGCGGCGGGGCGGCGCTGCGCCGCCGGATCGAGGAGTTGGGCGTCGTCGTGCACACCGGGGCGGGCACCCAGTCGATCGGCACGGGGTGGGACGGCCGGGTGCGCACCATGAGCCTGTCCGACGGCGCCGAACTCGCCGTCGATCTGGTGGTGTTCTCCGCGGGAGTCCGGCCCCGGGACCAACTCGCCCGGGAATGCGGCCTGGTGGTGGGGGAACGCGGCGGCATCACCGTTGACGAGCGGTGCCGCACCAGCGACCCGCACATCCTGGCCATCGGCGAGTGCGCCCAGGCCGCCGACGGCCGGGTCTACGGACTGGTCGGCCCCGGATACGCCATGGCGGAGGCGGCGGCACTCCAACTGACCGGCGGCTCCGGCGAGTTCACCGGCGGCGACACCTCCACCAAGCTCAAGCTGCTGGGTGTGGACGTGGCCAGTTTCGGCGACGCGCACAGCACCACACCCGGAGCACTGGACGTGGTGTACACGGACACCAGGGCGGGGGTCTACAAGAAGCTCGTCATCGGCGAGGACGGCGCCCTGCTCGGCGGTGTCCTGGTCGGCGATGCCGAGGCCTACAGCGTGCTGCGGCCGCTCGCCGTAAGCCGTCGGCCGCTGCCCGCGCCGCCCGAACAACTGCTGCTACCCGCCTCCGCCGCTGGTTCCGGGGCCGTGGGCGGCTCCGCCCTCCCCGACGAGGCACTGGTCTGCTCGTGTCACAACGTCAGCAAGGCCGCCCTCCGTGCCGCGGTCAGTGAGCACGGCTGCACCAGCGTGCGCGAGGTGAAGGCATGCACGAAGGCAGGTACCGGTTGCGGAAGCTGCGTCAAGCTCCTCGGCGGGATCGTGGAGGACGAACTGGCCGCCGCGGGTGTGGAATCGGCCCGCGGACTGTGCGAGCACTTCACCCACACCCGCGCCGAGCTCTACGAGATCGTCCGTGTCAAGGGCATCACCAGCTTCTCCCGCCTGGTCGACGAGCACGGATCCGGCGAGGGCTGTGACATCTGCAAACCCGTCGTCGCCTCGATCCTCGCCTCCCTCGGCAACGGCTACGTGCTCGACGGCGAACAGGCGGCACTTCAGGACACCAACGACCACCACCTCGCCAACCTGCAACGTAACGGCTCCTATTCGGTGGTCCCCCGCATCCCCGGGGGCGAGATCACCCCCGACGGTCTGATCACCATCGGCGAGATCGCCCGTGACTTCGGCCTCTACACCAAGATCACTGGCGGCCAGCGGATCGACATGTTCGGCGCCCGGGTCGACCAGCTCCCGCGGATCTGGCAGCGGTTGGTCGACGCCGGATTCGAGTCCGGACACGCCTACGGCAAGGCGCTGCGCACCGTGAAGTCCTGCGTCGGGCAGGCCTGGTGCCGCTACGGCGTACAGGACTCGGTCGCCCTCGCCATCGAACTGGAGCTGCGCTACCGCGGTCTGCGCTCCCCGCACAAGCTCAAGGCGGCCGTCTCCGGCTGCGCCCGCGAGTGCGCGGAGGCGCAGAGCAAGGACTTCGGCGTCATCGCCACCGCCGAGGGATGGAACCTGTACGTGGGCGGCAACGGCGGCATGACCCCGCGGCACGCCGATCTGCTCGCCACCGACCTCGACCGCGAGACGCTGATCCGCACCATCGACCGCTTCCTGATGTTCTACATCCGCACCGCCGACCGGCTGGAACGCACCGCGCCGTGGATAGAGCGACTGGAAGGCGGCCTGGACCATCTGCGCGAGGTGGTCCTGGACGACTCGCTCGGCATCTGCGCCGATCTCGAAGAACTGATGGCCCGTCATGTCGAGACGTACCAGGACGAGTGGGCCGCCACCCTCGCGAATCCCGAGCGCCTGCGGCGCTTCGTTTCCTTCGTCAACGCGCCCGGCACACCCGACCCGACCGTGCGCTTCGTTCCCGAGCGGGACCAGATGCGCCCCGCCCGGCCCGAGGAAGACGCGGAACACCGCGTACCGGCCCTGATCGCCGGTCCCGAACTGGAGGTACACACCCGATGACTGTGGACACCCAGGTCCCCGCCGCCACGGCGGTGGTCGAGATCGCACACGACGAGCGGTGGACAGCGGTCTGCCGGTACGGGGAACTCGTCCCAGGCCGTGGGGTTACCGCGCTGGTCGGCGGCGAACAGGTGGCGGTCTTCCGGGACCGCGCCGGTGCGCTCTACGCGGTCGCCAACACCGACCCCTTCAGCCACGCCTCGGTGATCTCCCGCGGCATCGTGGGCAGCCGGGGCGACACACCCGTCGTCGTCTCGCCGATGTACAAACAGGCCTTCGACCTGCGTACCGGGAAGTGCCTGGACGAGCCCACGGCACCCGACGGCAGCGCCGCGCGGCTGTCCGTGTGGCCGGTACGGGTGACGGCATGACCGCGCTCACCTCCACCACGCAAGGAGCCACACTCGATGACTGGCGCCCCGAGGACCCCGTCTTCTGGGAGCGCACCGGTGCCCGGGTGGCGCGCCGCAACCTGGTCTTCTCCGTACTGTCCGAGCACATCGGTTTCTCGGTATGGAGCCTGTGGTCGGTGTTGGTGCTGTTCCTCGGACCGAAGTACGGGATCGACGCCGCGGGCAAGTTCACGCTCACCGCGCTGCCCACCGCCGTCGGTGCGGTGCTGCGGCTGCCGTACACCGTCGCGGTGTCGGTCTTCGGCGGTCGCAACTGGACGGTGATCAGCGCCCTGTTGCTGCTGGTACCGACCGTGCTGGCCGGTCTCGCACTGCGGCCCGGCGTCAGCTACGCCACTCTGCTGGCGGTGGCGGCGGTGGCCGGACTCGGCGGCGGCAACTTCGCCTCCTCGATGGCGAACATCAACACCTTCTACCCGCAGCGGCTCAAGGGCCGGGCGCTGGGCATCAACGCGGGCGGCGGGAACCTCGGAGTGGCCGCCGTCCAACTGGTGGGCCTGCTGATCCTGGCCACCGCGGGCGCCGCGCACCCCCGGCTGCTGCCCTTGGTGTACATCCCACTGATCGTCCTGGCGGCGCTCGGCGCGGCCCTGCGTATGGACAACCTCAACGTGCGGCGCGACGACCCGGGCGCGCTGCGCGAGGTAGCCGGGGACGTCCACACCTGGGTGATCTCACTGCTCTACGTCGGCACCTTCGGCTCGTTCATCGGCTTCGGGTTCGCCTTCGGCCAAGTGCTCCAGGTGCAGTTCCACCACGACTTCAACACACCCGTAAAAGTCGCTTACTTGACGTTCCTCGGCCCACTGCTCGGCTCGCTGGCCCGGCCGCTCGGCGGCGCGATGGCGGACCGCTGGGGCGGTGCGAGGGTCACCCTGTGGAACTTCGCCGCCATGGCACTCGGGGCGCTGACCGTACTGATCGCCTCACGGCACGGCTCGTTGGGGCTGTTCCTCACCGGCTTCATCGCCCTGTTCGTGCTGAGCGGCATCGGCAACGGCTCGACCTACAAGATGATTCCGGTGATCTTCCACCATCGGGCGGTCCGCTCCGACGCCGACCCCGAACGTGCCGAGCGCGTCGCGCGGCGCCACGCCACCGCGGTGATCGGCCTGGCCGGGGCGGTGGGAGCGCTCGGCGGCGTACTGGTCAACATCGCCTTCCGGCGCTCCTTCCAGACCTCACACAACGGCGACGCCGCGTACCTGGCGTTCGTCGTGTGCTACGCGGTGTGCCTGGCCGTCACCTGGGCCGTCTACTGCCGCCCCCAGGCCGTCCAACCCTCGGCCGACGGGATGGCGGACCCGGGTTGAGCCCAATGCCGTTGACTTCAGGCCTTGAACCTCGGTCTGTCCGCCGGATCTGGTGGATCGTGTCGCCGGGTGCGTTCAGGCGTGACCTGCGGCTCGCGGCGGTGGACGGGGATCGAACCCGAGACGACACCACTCGTCGCCGCCCCTCGGCATCCAACACGAGCACGAAATTAACTATTGCGCTGTGCAATACTTCGTCACGGTCGTGGATTCGCCAAGGGTTGGAGTCGCGATGCCGGACGTCGGCGTGCGCTGCATGAACGGGCGCCCGGGTCCGTCGCGGGGGGTGCGCGTGCTGGTGGAGCGCAGCCTGCCGCTCGCGTGGGCAACGGGACCCGTACGCCCCGACGTGTGGCTCCCGGCGCTGGCGCCGTCGGCGTCGCTGCGTCGGCTGTGTCCAGCCGTCGAGGTCGCGTTCGAGGAGTTCGCCGTTCGCTACGCACGGGAACTCGAGGAGCCGGAACGCCAGCCGCAGCTCCGGCTCCTCCAGAGCCTGGCGGCCGACGGGCCGGTCGTCCTGCTGGCCAGTACGTCCCCGGTGAGCCTCAGTCACGCGGCGGTGCTGGCGCGCCGCCTGCGCCTTCCTGCTCGTACGGCCCTGGCGCCCGAGCCGGAAGGTGGGGACCCGGCCTGCTGGGCGGACCGCATCTGCCCCGAGTGCGGCCGGATCCCCGACGCCTCGACGGGTGCGACCTGTCGGTCCTGTCATGCGGCGACGACCGGGTGACGCGACGTCCCGCTCGCGTCCGAGGTGTCGGACGCCGACTACCGCTGGAGAACGTACGAGACATGACGACATCGATGCCCCCGCGTGCGGGGTTGGTCCTTGGCGGTCGTCCGCTGGCGTTGCTGCTGGTCATCACAGGGGCGATGGGGCTGCTGGCCTCCTGGGTGATCACCGCGGACGAGTTCAGGATCTATGAGGCCAGGGCCGCGGGCAGGTCGTTCACGCCCGCGTGCAGCCTGAATCCGGTGGTCTCGTGCGGGAACGTGATGGAGAGTCACCAGGCATCCGTGTTCGGCTTTCCCAATCCGATGCTGGGGCTGGTGGCGTTCGGTGTGGTGCTGTGCGCGGGCATGGGACTGCTGGGGGCCGCGCGGTATCGCCGCTGGTTCTGGAGCGCTATGCAGGTCGGCACGCTGCTCGGCGTGGGGTTCTGTACGTGGCTGCAGTATCAGTCGCTGTACGTGATCGGCTCGCTCTGTCTGTGGTGCTGCATGGTCTGGATCGCGACCATCGTGATGTTCAGCTACGTCACGGCCCACAACATCATCCGGGGAGTCGTTCCCGCGCCTGCCGGGATCCGCGGGGCTCTGACGGAATTCCACTGGGTGGTCCCGACGCTGTGGGTGGGCGTCATCGGCATGCTGATCCTCACGCGCTGGTGGAGCTTCTGGTCAAAGTGACCGCGACTGGCGGGCGGACTCTGTCGGCGCCTCCTTGCGGCACCAAGTCCACGTAACGGCTTGGCCAGCAATCGGGCGCTTACCCGGATGCAAGTATTGCAGCGTGCAATACTTGCCTTGTGGAAGAGATATGGACGGACCAGTCGAAGGCTCCTGTGTGTGATCCGCCCGGGGCGGCGAAGTGCCTGGGTATGGCGTCTCATCGCGGACTGGTGTCGGCGTGAGCGGCGGTACGCGGCACAGGGCCGCGCACCTCGGAGACTTCACCGTCCGGCCGCGGATGCTGCTGATCACCGGCTGGGCGCTGCTGGTCGGCGGCGCGGGTGCGGTGGCGGCGCTGGCGCTGTTGCGGCTGATCGGCCTGGTCACCAACCTGGTCTTCTACCAGCGGTGGCAGGCGTCGTTGGACGCCCCCGGCCTGCACCACCCTTGGTGGCTGGTGCTCGGTGCGCCGGTGGCCGGTGGGTTGGTGATCGGGCTGATGGCCCGGTACGGCTCGGAGAAGATACGCGGGCACGGCATGCCCGAGGCGATCGAGGCGATCCTGACCGGTGGCAGCCGGGTGGCCCCCCGAGTGGCGGTCCTCAAACCCGTCTCGGCTGCGATCAGCATCGGTACCGGTGGGCCGTTCGGCGCCGAAGGACCGATCATCATGACCGGTGGGGCGATCGGTTCGATACTGGCCCAGGCGCTGCGGCTGACGGCCGACGAGCGCAAGACACTGCTGGTGTCCGGTGCGGCGGCCGGTATGGCGGCCACGTTCAACTCGCCTTTGGCAGCGGTGCTGTTGGCCGTTGAGCTGCTGCTGTTCGAGTGGCGGCCACGCAGCTTCGTACCCGTTGTGGGGGCCGTCGCGGTCAGCACGGTGTGCCGTGGCCTTCTGATGGGCACCGGGCCGATCTTCCCGGTCTCCGCGAACAATCTGCACACCAGCGGGGGAGTGGACGCGCTGTGCGTGCTGGCGGGCGCCATCGGCGGCGCGCTGGCGGTGGCGGCTACCTGGCTGGTCTACCGGGCCGAGGACGCTTTCGCCCGGCTGCCGTTCCACTGGATGTGGTGGCCGGCCATCGGCGGTGCGGTCATCGGCCTCGGCGGTCTGATCGAGCCGCGCGCACTCGGTGTGGGCTACGACGTCATCGACCAACTGCTCACCGGCCGCGCCACGGTGCCCCTCATCGTCGGCATCCTGGTGGTCAAGACCCTGATCTGGTCACTGTCGCTCGGCTCCGGCACGTCCGGTGGTGTCCTCGCTCCGGTCTTCATGATCGGCGGGGCGGTCGGCGCCGCCGAAGGGCTGGTCCTTCCGCACGTGGTGCCCGGATTCTGGGCGATGATGGGGCTCGCCGCCGTGGTCGGCGGTGTGATGCGCTCGCCGCTGACCGGTGTGGTCTTCACCTTGGAGCTCACCCACGCCTGGGCGGCCGGGTTGCCGCTGCTGATCTCCTCCACCGCCGCCTACGCGCTGTCCGTGCTGTTGCTGAAGCGCTCGGTGCTGACGGAGAAGATCGCCCGCCGCGGCCTGCACCTGACCCGGGAGTACTCCACCGACCCCCTGGAGACCTTCTTCGTCGAAGAGGTGATGGTCCGCGACCCCGTCGTGCTCGACCGCGCCGACACCCTCGACGAGGCGCTGGCCAGGACGTTGCGGCCGGGCGAACAGCCCGACGACGGGCAGCGGCTGTTCCCCGTCACGGACAGTGGGGGCGCGCCGTACGCCGTGGTCAGCCGCCGAGCCCTGCTGGACGCCACCTCGCGGGCCCTCAACGAGGGAGTACCAGCCACTGTCGCCGATGTTGCCGTTCCGGTGCCCGTGGTCCTGCGGCCGGACGACACCCTGCGCCGCGCCGCGTATCTTTTCGCCGAGCACGGCATCACCGAGGCGCCCGTGGTGAGCCGCGAGTCGGTGGAAAGGGTCGTCGGAACCATCGCGCTGCCGCATCTGTTGCACGCGCGGTTGCATGACCTCACCGAGGAGCATCACCGCCAGCGGCTGCTTCCCCGGCAGGCGCTTGCCGCCGCCGACGGCGGACAAGGTGAGCCCGGGCCGATGAAGATCAACGCCGACTGCTGACCGGCCCTACACCGTTGCCGTCTGGGGCGGGAGGTCATGGGGAAGCGAGTAGCGCCGGATCCGTCGCGAGGTCGATGGCCGGCTCGTCGGCGGCGGCGATGAGGGCCTGCAGCGCCTGAACGAGGCCCTTGCGCTGGTCGGCCGGCAGACGTTCCACGATCGTGGCGATGTCGTCGTGCCGACGGGCCAGCACCTCGCGGACAAGGCGATGTCCGGCACTGGTGAGGCGCAGAACGACCTCCCGGCGGTTGTCCGGGTTGATCTGGCGGTCGACATGGCCGATCGCCTCGAGTTTGTCGATCATGCGCATCGCCGTGGAGGGGTTCACCCCCAGCACCGACGCGAGGGCTGCCAGCTTGACCGGGCCCTGGCTCTCCAGCACGACCAGTGTGCGCAGCTGGGGCAGGGTCAGGCTGGGGTCTATGTCGGCGAGTGCGCGGGCGGAGATGGCCACGAACAACCGTGAGGCGGTCATCACGGCGCCACTGACCTCCTCGACAGTGTCACTGCCCTGCGGTTCCGTCGCGCGTGGTGCGTTGCTGCCCTTCACCTGCTGCCCCATGGCCGTCATCCGGACTCGAACAATCGCGTGTCCGGACTGGGTGGATTTTTGGTAGTACCTGCATTATTGCGGACTGCAATGGTATCCTCAAAGTGGTACAGGCAGAGGACCCGGTGTGGGTGCCGTGGCGTCGCACACGCAGGGGGTGATGCCGGTGGACGCCGAAGCTGTTCACGAAGCCTATTCCTTCGTCTGCCTGTGTTGCGGGTACGGCTGGGAACAGGGATACGAGATCCGGCATGTGATGGACCTGGCCGGGGCGCTGCACGCCCGCTATTTCGTGGATGGCGCTCCCGTGCCCTCGCCGCTGACCCACGCCGTCTGCCCGTTCTGCGGGAGCCGAAGGATCCGGACGCTGCGACCCGGCAGGGTGGAAACCATCCGCCGGCAACTCGGTCTACAAACAACTGGCAGGTCCGAACAGCACCGCTGCCGCGGAGACACTCCAAGACGGCGAGAAACCGAGGTCGTTCAGGGACATCTGAGGGGAAGTGAGTCACATGTCCGACCTCTCGCACCACACCACTGATATCACCGGCCACCCCGACGTGGCCGAAATGCGGGAACGGCACGCGAAGCTGGCCGCCGGTCGACAGGCCGTCGCGGTCGACGGGCTGGTCCTGCTCACCGGGCTGTACATGGCGATATCCCCATGGGTGGTGCACTTCCACGCCACCAACCCGGACCTCACCGTGAACAACCTGATCCTCGGCATCACCATGGCCGTCATCGGCCTGGGCCTCACTCTGGCCGCGGAGCGGATGTACCGGCTGAGCTGGACCTGCGCCGCGATCGGAATCTGGATGATCATCTCGCCGTGGGTCGTGACCGTCGGCCACAGCGCGACGGCGGGCCTCATCTGGAACAACGTGTGGGTCGGCGCCGTGGCATTCGTCCTCGGCCTGGTCGCCGCGGGCATGGCGATGACCACCAGCCGTCGCACCGACAAGATGGCCCCCAGCCGCCACACCGAGAAGTAGCGTCGGCACGACGCGGCCCCCCGCCGACTGGCGTGAGTCCGCCGCGGAGGGCCGCGCCCAACGGCACGGCCACGGGGCCCGAGGAGGCGCTATGAGCCTTTCTCTGCACGATCGGCGGGTCCTCGCCGACATCGAACGACAGGTCAACGAGCACAATCCCGATCTGGTGTCGCTTCTGGCCACCTTCGGCAAGTCGTCGCCCAGGGTCAGGGCGATGGCAGCACTACGCCCTCACGTCGATCTGATCGTGAAGTACGTGGTGCTGGTGACCGGCATGGCCCTTCTCGTCGCGGCCGTGGCGTTGCACAGTGCGCCGTTGCTCGCCGCGGCGGTTGGTGTGGCGCTCGCCTTCGGGCTCTTGAGGTTGGTCCTGCGATGCGGTCAACGCCGCCACGCACTACGAGTTGACAGATGACCGGGTGAGGGGCCGGGGTGCCGCACGTCCAAGGGGTGCGGCACACAGGCCGTTGATCGACCGACAGCGGCGGAGGCCGGTCGATCAACGGCCGGTGCCCAGCCTTCGGTAGACCGGCGCAGGAGTCCGCCGTGCGAACCTTCCCGCATGTGGCTGCTGCCGTTGCTCGGTCGTCGGTGACGCGACCGCCGGAGGCGGCCGCGGCGGTGATGGCCACCGGTGCGTTGTCCACCTGCTTCGCGCTGACCGGCCCGCAGTGGCTGTCCGGAGCCCTGCTGGTCGTGACGGCCCTGATGTGGTTGCTGCTCTTCTTCGGCTTCCTTGCTCAGATGGCCTTCGCCCCGCGAGGGTTCGCGTCGACGGCCAGTGAACCCGCCTCCTTGGCTCTCGCCGCAGGCACCGCCGTACTGGGAACCCGCATGACGATGCTCGGCCGGTACGGCATCGCCCAGGGGCTGCTGTGTGTCGCTGTACTGCTGTGGCTTGGACTTCTTCCACCTACTGCGGCATTGGCGAACGCCCACAGCCGGTTCGGCTTTCCTGACGTCTGTCTCCACCCAAGCCCTCGCCGTACTGGCGGCCCAACTCGCCCGGCGATCAGGCCCCTCCTGGGAAGCCGTACCCGCCTTTGTCGCCTTCGTTTGCGGACTTGCGTTGTACGGTGTGGCCGCGACCCGCTTCGACATGCGACACGTAGCGCGCGGCGCGGGCGACCAATGGGTGTCCGGCGGGGCCCTGGCAATCAGCGCGTTGGCAGCAGCGTCACTCCTGAACGCGCCTTGGGCACACCAACTCCTGAGCCCGGCACGGCCCGCTCTGGTCATCGCCACCGAGGCGTTGTGGTGGGCAGCGGTGGGCGCCTGCGCACTGCTGATGGCCAGTGAGGTCATCTGGCCCCGGCCGCGCTACGACATCAGACGGTGGTCAACGGCCTTTCCCATGGGCATGTTGGCTCTGGCGAGCCTGACGATGGCGCAGGAACTGCGGTACGGCCCGGTGTGGGAAGCGGGCCACATCCTGTCCTGGATCGCGTTCACCGTCTGGCTGGCCGTAGTGGCCGGAACCCTACGCCGGAGCGGCATCACTCCCGCACGTCCCGAGCCACGTCGCCCGACGCCGAACTCACGGTTACCCAGCCCCGTTCACCGCGCCGTCGTGGCGGGTCCGGCGGCGCAACCCGCGTGGACGGTGCGGGCGCCGATTAACACTATGGCGGCCCGCTGAACAGGATGTCTCACGGTTCCCCCGTTCCGGTTATGGCATGGCATGCAGTGCCGTGACCCTGCGGAATCGACCTCTGCCCTTGGAACTGCGTTTCGGCTCGGGGTAAACCCGCTGGCGGCGCCTGGTCTGCTGGCAGCAGTGGCGCTCGTTCTAGGTGTCCGGGGTATCACCTGGCCACCCTCGCGACGGTCAGGGTTGTTCGGGGCTGTATTGCAGTGCCTCACGGGGGTACGCGTCGGCGATGGAGGTGTTCGGATCGCGGGTGGTCCATTCCAGGACCTTGGACCCGTCGAGACGTTCGAGGACGTACTTGTCGCTGCGGTACCAGATCGCCTCGGTCACACGCTTGTCCCGCTGGTAGTTCCGTTCGAGTTTCACCGTCCTCGAATGGCTCTTGACCTCCTCGTGAGTGGTGATGACTTTCAGTTCGTGGCTGATGGTCGAGCTGAGGGATGCCCCGACGCCTTTGAAGCCGAAGCTGGCCTCGGCGGTGACCGAGATGGTGGTGGTCTCCTCCACAGTCCTGGCATTGGAGGTTGTCAGGCCCACGGTGGTCTCCTCGGAGTGGGTGTAGTCCGAGGCGCCGCCGTGCTCGTAGGAGTAGACCCGTTCCCAGTAGCCGTACCGGCGCAGGAAGTAGTACGGGTTCTCCCGGGCTTGGCGCTGACGGTCGTAGGCGGAGTCCTTGACCAGTGGGAAGGGATAGGCCATGACCCCGACCTCGACGGGATCGGTCTTCGCGGACGGGGTGGGCTGATAGCTGGTCATGCGGTGGATGTCACCGATACCCCTGTCGGGAATGTCGGGCAGCTCGAGCACGGACTTGTACTCGTCCTCGACTTCCAGGTACCACTTCTGTGCATCGCCCAAGTACCACTGCTCGACGGGAGCGGACGGCTGTGTGCTGTAGCTCTTGACGTTCAGGGCTAACTGGCTTTTCTCGTTGGCGATCTGGAAGGTGCCGCCGCTCGCCGAGTGAAGGAACCACTGCTGGGCGGGACTGCTGCTCGGCTGCTGGAGACGGTACTGCTCTGCGTACGCCCCCGGTGAGGTGCTGTTGGAGACGATGTTCACCACGAGTCCACTGGCTTTGTTGGCCAGTAGGTACTTGCCGAAGTCGAGTGGGAATACGTGCCAGACCTGGCTCATGCGCTCCTGGCCGGAGGGCCGGAGCTGCCACTGTTCGAGCCGTGCGGATTCACCGAGGCTGTAGGACGTGACGTTGAGGTACAGATTGCTGCGCTGGTTCTTGATGCGGTAGGACCTACCAGCCGGAATACCAGACATCGTAGCCATCCTCTCGATCGCAGAAGGAACCTGGCCCACCGAACAGCTAGCACTCATCTCCGGCATAGCTGGCAAGGCGTCGCCAATGAGGTGGATTCGGCAGGGAACGAGTCAAGCGCTCGGGACAGCGGAACGTCTAGGGAGAGAACCAGCCGCTGTACGTGGACAAGTGACTTGTCAGGGCGCAGCCGGGTCTCACCTGTCCAGCAGCAAGGCGCCAGCAGTGGCCTTCGGCCGTGGAGGGGCAGGGGCGGCTCGGGGTGAGACGGCACCCATCACGGAAGGGGTGCCCCGAAACCGGAGCACCCCTTCCGTTGGGCGTTGAAGCTGTGGTCCGACGCCATGAGTTGAGTGATCAAGCCTGGACATGGACTAACAGTGCAACACCACGCTGTTGGGGCTAGCCCAACCGGCCAGCACCAACAGGGAAGTTGCCGGTGAGAGTGTTGATGATGCCCCATCACGTGGTCTGGTGCCCTGAGTCTTCGAAACGCCGAGGTCGTACCGACTACGGCGCTGCGTGGGTCGATCGCGTCGCCGGGTGTCGGTGACTGGCCGCGGGGCACCGGATTCTCGGTGGATCACTGACTCAGGGCACTAGCCACTCAGGGTTGCGGGGAGGACGTCTGCTGCCTCGCCCGATTCGGTCTTCCGTGAGTATGACGGCGCGGGGTGGTGGCGGGGTCAGCGGTTGTAGCGCTCGATCTTCAGGACCCAGTTTTGGAAGCCTGCCGTCGCGCCGCTCGAGACCCTGACCTTCACGCGGGCCGTGACGTTGCGTGTGGGTAAGGCGACTGGGAAGTCGGCGACGCGGATCAGTGTGTGGGAGGACCATTCCGGATTGCCGCGGGCGGTGACAAAGCGGTGGTTGCTGCTGACCGGCGCGGCCTGGTCGTTACCGAAGAAGACGGTGACGTTCGCGACGGCGTTGTTGTCGGGGTGGGAGACGATGGCCTCGGCGCTGAAGGTCGCGACGAAGACCGCCCCGTATGAGGGAGTTCCCTGTCCGACTGCCAGGTTGATGGACGCGCCGGGCAGGTCGGTCCACTGGGTGTCGGTCAGCTCCTGGCGGACGTCGTCCCACAACAGGTGGGTGTTGTCCGGGGGGCGATTGGTGTCCAGGGGGGTGAGGTTGGGTGTGGGTGTGCTCATGGGTGTAACTCCCGTGCGGTAGAAGGCGTTGCGGGCTGGTAGCTCCTCAGCGGACTCCCCGTCGCGCACACTCGACACACACGCCGCCGCCACGTTCTGTGCTCGTTCGAATACGTTTCGTCATGGGTTCCGTGAGTGGCCACGCCCGGTACCGTCCAGCGCACGGCGGACGTGCTGCACCGCGGGTCCGAGCGCGGCGGCCACCAGCATCGACACCTGACACTTGTGCCCTCCGGGTCTGGCCCGGCGCGCGGCGGCCGATTCCAGGCGCCCTCACACTAGGGGCCTTGGGGTAGGCGCACAGGGCACACTAAGCAGCGCAGTCGACGGTGCCGGAATGCCGACCGGCGCCGAAACACTCGCCATGAGCCGAGTCACATCGACGTAAAAAGCAGCGGCGCGCACTCCCTGAGGCTTGGCCTCACACGCGGTGGCGTACGCCCACCGCACGCCGCTGCGCGACGCGCGCGACCGACTGAAGTGGCGAATTTGAGAGCACTCGTGTCCCGCGTGATCGCTGACGTCGGTCAGGAGCTGCGCTTGATCGTCTACTGGGTATCGGGTGCAGTGATACCACTGGTGCGCTCATCGGGCGCCATGAACGCTGAGATCCTCTAATCCCACGCCCCGTACTGCCGACGGATCACGAGTCAGAACCCTTAGTAGTGCAACGACAGTTGGTGGACCCGCATGGTGGAGTGGCCGCCGAGGTCAGCGCACATGCGAACCGCCGCCCTTCGCCAGGGAGCTGGAGGGTGGCCGTGGGACTTGGCTGTTCGGGCGTGCGCGTAATACGGCAGTCAGACTTCGTGGTCTGAGTTTCGCGCGGCCTTGGGCGGCGCGGTCGGGTAGTTCGACGGGTGTCAGTCGTCGTCGGTGATGAAGTCTGCTATCGCGGCGGCGATGGCTTCGGGCTGCTCGTCGGGGATGAAGTGTCCAGCGTCGGGCACGACGATCCGGGTGGTGTTGTCGGCCCATGGGCTGATGGAGGCGGCCATGTCCGGAACGGAGCCGTGGCTGCTGGAGATTCCGAGGATCGGCACAGTCAGGTGGGTGATTTCGGATGCGTACTGGGGCGACACCGTGCGTCTTCGCAGTCATCGAGCACACCAACCGCCGTGTCCGCATCCTCGGTGCGACGACTCATCCCACCGCGGCCTGGGTCACCCAGGCCGCCAGGAATCTCGTGATGGGTCTTCAGGACCGTGGAGCCGCAGTCGCGTACACCCGCGCATTCGGCGCCGTCTTCGCCGCCGAGGGCTTCGAGATCGGCGGCTGGGCTGTGGTGGGAGGAACGCTACCGGTCAGGCGGTGTGTCGTTAGTGATGGTGGGGGCTCTCGGCGATCGGGTCGGTGAGCGGTGCCGCTGCCCGAAGTGCTGCTGCCGGGGCTGCGGGTGTCGTGTGGGCAGTGGCGTCGAAGGCGGGGTTGGGCGCGGTGGGGTTCGACGGGGCGTTCACGGGTTCGCTCGATCTGTGCGAGTCCTATGAGGCGTGTGCGGCCGAGGTCCGGCAGTTCCTGGCTCCGATGTGGACGGCGACCGAGCAGACCCTGCCCGCCGCGGTCCGGCCGCACGTGCACGCCATCATCGGCTTCACGGTGCGGACCGATCGCATCGCCGACGAGGGCGCGCCGGCGGCCCGCGAACGGCGGATCGCGCGGTGGTGCTCCGACACGCTGGAGGATCTGCGCTTGGGCCGCAGCGGGCATCCGCTGCGGCGGGCGTTCGTGGACACGGCGCTGCGGTGGGATCTCGATCGTGCGGTGATCGAGGAGTTCCTCACCACGGTTCATGCCGACTGCGTCTCTCCGCCCGTGTTCGAGACGTTCGCGGACCAGCGGCGCTATCTGCGGGGAACCACGGGAACGTCGGCCGAGATGTGGACTCCGCTGCTGGAACCGCGGGGGCCGGAGGCGTTCCGGCTGGCGTCGTTGCTGGGCGAGGTGTGCCATCTGGCGGACGTGTTCGAGGACATGCCAGCCGACCTCGCCGCAGGCCGCTGCTACCTGCCCCGTGAGGATCTGCGACAGCTGGGCCTGGACGTCGCCGATCTCCGGCGCAGTGAGCCGCGGGAGGCGCTGGACGAGCTGATCGACATCCAACTGACCCGCTGGCACGGGCTGTTGCAGCAGGCGGCGCCAGTGGCCGCGACGGTGGGTTCCGAGTACGAGGCGTTCCTGGGCGCCCTCCTCCTCGGCGCCCAGGTGCAGTTCGACGAGGTCACGCTTCTGCGTTCCCGGGTGCTGTCCGACGGTCTCGAGCCGCTGACGGTGACGGGTCGTGCCCGGCGCCGCCCGGCGTGGCCCGCGGCCGGTCCGGTGCCGAACCATCTGGCGGTGATCATGGACGGCAACCGGCGGTGGGCCGCGCTGCGGGGCATGTCGGTCGCGCAGGGCCATCGTGCGGGCTACCGGGCCGCGATGCGGCTGGTCAACTCCGCGCTACGGCTGGGAATTCGGCACCTGAGCATCTACATGTTCTCCACCGAGAACTGGGACCGCTCCCAGGAGGAGGTGCACGACCTGTTCGACGCCTTGGCCGACGCGATCAGCCGGGACATCGACTGGCTGCACGAACTCGGCGTTCGGGTGCGCTGGTGCGGGCGGCGCGAGCGGATCGATCCCTCGCTCGCCTCCCAACTGGCTCTGGTGGAGAGCGCGACGTCGAACAACTCCGAGCTGACGCTGACTGCCTGCGCCGACTACGGCGGCCGGGACGAGATCGTCACCGCCGCTCGCGCGCTGGCCGCGCAGGCGGCGGCGGGGGCGATCCAACCCGAGGACATCGGCCCTGCGGACATCGCCCGGAACCTGTACGCGCCCGACCTTCCCGACGTCGACGTGCTGATCCGTACCTCCGGCGAGCAGCGGCTCAGCAACTTCCTGCCCTGGCACCTCGCCTACGCCGAGCTGGTCTTCGACCCAACTCTCTGGCCCGACTTCGGCCTGGCCCAGCTGCAGGAGGCCCTCACTGACTTCGCCAGCCGAGAGCGCCGCTTTGGCGGCAGCCTGCCCGGCCCGGCGAGGCCCGTGGAGGCGGCCCGGACCGACTGACGGATCCGGGCCGGGTCTCGGGTCACCCCTTCGGCGGCGTGTACAAGCCCTCGGCGGTCATGTGCGCCAGCACCGTGTCGGTGGTGAACGCAGGCGTGCCGAAGGCTGCGGCGAACGCATCCACCAACTCCGCGGTGGGACGCAGCGGCACCTCCTGGATCCGCACCCTCATCGGCTGGCCCGGCGGCACGCTGTCCGTGGTGAGCCGCCCCTCGGCCAGATCACACCGGAACACCGAACGGTGCCCCAGGTCGACGCCGTTGATCACGCACGTCCCGGACACCACCCCGTCCTGCAGAGCACTCTCCAGCTTCTCCAGCCGGAAGTTGCCACGCGCCGTGCGCACCGCGAGGCCGCCGTCCAGGCCACCATTGCCCTGCGCCCTCGGAACGTCGGCCAGTGAGGGATCACCCGAGCCCGACCGCACGGGGAACCGCATCGCCGAACCGCGCGAATCCTTCACCAGCCGTGCCGGAGCCACCGCCTCGACCTCCGCCTCGAACTGGTCCAACTGCCTCTGCGCCTGCGGCGTCCAGCGAACCTCGACCCAGCCGTCGGAGACCGTGCCCCACTTGGCGTCCGCAACCGATGCGGACGCCGTTCCCGCGAACTGCGCCAGCAGCGGAGCGGTCAGGGCCGCGCCCAGAACCATTCGTCGCGTCGTGCTCATCGTTGTGCGCACCATCCTTCCTCGGGCCGCAGGACTCGACCCCCGGAAGGATCATCCGGTCACCTGAGCGCCTGGGGGCGGACAATGCGAGGAACCACCCGGATGGGGGACTGACGCCTCCATCGGAGCCACCAGGCGTCCCATAGGTACCTGTTTCATCTGGCAGGTCACCGGCCACAGACGTGGCAGATGCCGACTCGGAGAACGCCAGGAACGTCGACGTCCGCCAGGAACCGGTCGGAATCCCAGCGCGCTGGGTCGGCCGGCGTCTCCTGCAATGCCTCAGCCACCAGCTGCGCACCCTGCCCCAGTCGGACGGAAGGGAAAGTTCACGCCCTGCCCCAGCCGGACGGAAGGGAGAGTCCACGCCCTCATGCCGTGAGGACAGCCAACCCTCCCGGACGGTCTGGTAGGAGATTGCGCCCCTCGGCGCCATAGGGAGGTGGCTTTGGTGTTCTGATGGCTGGTTGGTGCTGCGCGGTGTAGCGTCGTCAGTAGTAGTCGTGGTTCCGAAGTCTCGTTCGCCCGTGACGTGCTCACGGGCGTTCTTGCTGTTCAGCGTCTCTCCGGACCAGGGCGATCACCTCCGGATCCCGCGCGGTGCGGGACTCGGTATGCATTCCCTTGAAGGAGACAGGCATGGCCAGCGGTACCGTGAAGTGGTTCAACAGTGAGAAGGGCTTCGGCTTCATCGAGCAGGACGGCGGCGGCCCCGACGTCTTCGCTCACTACTCGAACATCGACGCTCAGGGCTTCCGCGAGCTGCAGGAAGGCCAGAAGGTCACGTTCGACGTCACGCAGGGGCAGAAGGGCCCGCAGGCGGAGCACATCCGCCCCGCATAACGGCGTATGAGCGAGGCCCCGACCGGATGTCGATTCGGTCGGGGCCTCTCACTTTTTCCGCCCTCGGCAGGAAAACTCGGTGCTGAACACCCTTACCAAGTCAGCGACCTCACCATCGTGGTGGATGCGGTGGTCACCGCAGTGAGCACCGCCGTCGGCCCCGGCTCCCGAGTCCGATCCGCTGTCCGGGGCTCATAGACGTTGGGATGTGGGACGGGCTCATGTCGGTCAGCGGGCCGCCCCCGGCGAGGTGCCCGCCGGGGGCGGCCCGCTCACCGGCGCCACCCACACCGCGCTGGCACTCCCGTGGCCCCCGGTGGCGGGATGGTGGGCAAGGGGGTCCGAGGCATCACCTCTGTCGGCTTGCGCTCTCCAGCCCGTCGAGGATCAGGTCGAGCCCGAAAGCGAACTCGTCGCCGTAGTCGTAGCCGGGGCGCAGTATGTGCTCGGTCACCAGCTCGGACATGTGCGGGTACTGGTCGGTGGGGGCCTGCGCCAGGATCGCCTGCGCCAGCTCCGTGCTTGAGGCGGGAGTGTCGAAGGGCAGGCTGCGCTCCTGCAGGGCGAACCCGTAGATGTAGCTGTCGAGGACCGAGTACGCGTGCGCGGCCAGGGCAACGGAGAAACCCGCCTTGCGAAGGCACCCGAGGACGGCGTCGTGATGGCGCAGCGTCGCCGGACCGAGTGAGCTCCGCGACTCCATCAGGCCGATCGCCCAGCGGTGGCGGGACAGGATCTGGCGAACCTCGACCGCCCGTTGCCGCATCGCTGTCTTCCAGTGGTCATGAGGGGATGGCAGGTCGATCTCGCCGAAGACCAGGTCGACCATGCCGTCGAGGAGATCTTCCTTGTTGGCCACGTGCGTGTAGAGCGACATCGCCTCGACCCCGACCGCCTCGCCCAGCTTGCGCATGGTGAGCGCCTCGAGCCCGTTCTCGTCGGCCAAGGCGACAGCCGCGTGCAGCACTTTCTGGCGGCTGAGTGGGATGCGGGGCGCCCGGTCGCGCGCGGGCCGCGGGGTCATCTGCGTCCTCCTGTCGTCGACCTTGACAACCTTACAGAGTAAGGATCAACCTTACGGCGTAAGGACATCAGATTCTAGAGCGTCGCGATGCAGCGCAAACAGTTCGCAAGCCCAACCCAGTCGGCAACTCCGGCTGCCGCGGGGACGACGATGAAGTCGATCGTCCAGGACCGGTACGGGCCGACGCCCGAGGACGTGCTGCGGCTCGCGGAGATCGACACGCCCACGATTCGGTCAGACGAGGTCCTGGTCAGAGTGCACGCCGCCAGCGTGGACCGGGGTACGTGGCATGTGATGGCCGGTCTGCCCTACCCCATCCGGATGGCAGGGTTCGGTCTGCGCAGGCCCAGGAGCGCCAACCCGGGCCGCGCTCTCGCCGGAACGGTGCACATCGTCGGCGCCGGTGTGACCGGCTTCAAGCCGGGCGACGAGGTGTTCGGCATCGGCAGCGGCTCGTTCGCCGAGTACGCGCATGCGCGACCCGACAAGCTCTCCCTCAAGCCGGAAAACCTCGCCTTCGGCGAGGCGGCCGCCGTGCCCGTCTCCGGAATCACCGCTCTGCAGGCGGTGCGCGACCACGGGCGAGTCCGGGCCGGACAGAAGGTGCTGATCGTCGGCGCGTCCGGGGGAGTGGGTAGCTTCGCCGTGCAGATCGCCAAGGCATGCGGAGCCGAAGTGACCGCCGTGTGCAGTACCTCGAAGCTCGACCTGGTCCGCGCCCTCGGGGCCGACCATGTCATCGACTACACACGAGCGGACATCGCTGACGGCCAGGGCCGCTACGACGTCATCCTCGACATCGGGGGCAACCGCCGACTGTCGCGTCTCCGCGGAGCCCTCACTCCGACCGGGCGCCTCGTCATCGTCGGAGGCGAGACCGACGGACGGTGGCTCGGCGGCATCGACCGTCAGCTCAGGGCCCATGCGCTGTCTCCGTTCGTCGGCCAGAACCTCGGTACCTTCGTCGCTTCGGAGAACTCCGCAGACCTGACGGCCATCCGCGAACTAATCGAGTCCGGCAAGGTCACACCCGCGATCGACCGGACCTATCCGCTCAACGAAGTCGCCGCAGCCATCCGTCACATGCTGGACGGACGGACCTGCGGCAAGGTCGTGATCACCATCTAGGGCGTGAGTCGAATGTGCTGGCCCTGCGCGCCTGCATCGACCATGTCTACGGCGACCAGCCTGTCCCGTTCCGCCCGGTGTGGTCCGCCCGCCGCCCACTCACCCAGGGCGCTGGACCGCTCGCAGCCAGTGCTGCCGATGGTGTCCGGTGTCCCTGAACGCCGCAGCCACGACCACGTCCGCGCGGGCGCCACCACCCTGTTCGCACCGGGCAGCCCGGCGTCCGCCTTCCGACGCGCGGGGCGACGGCTTTCGCGAGACGCTGAGAGGGAGGAGCGTGCGCGAAAGTGGCGACGCATTTCCAGCTGGAACCCGCAGCTAGCCAAGAAGGCGGGCCGTGATGAGCGATTCGGATACGGGCGCCATGGGGCGGAGCCAGGGTGAGACGGTTCGCCTCTCGACGATCAGGCTGAGTGTCAACGATCAGGCGCGGCAGCTTGAGGTGGATCCGCGGACCTCGCTGCTCGACGCGCTGCGCGAACATCTGCGCCTGAGCGGGACCAAGAAGGGGTGTGACCACGGGCAGTGCGGAGCATGCACCGTGCTGGTGAACGGCCGCCGGGTCAACTCCTGCCTGACGCTCGCCGTCATGCACGAGGACGACGAGATCGTGACGATCGAGGGCCTGGGCGATCCCGAGGACCTGCACGCCATGCAACGCGCCTTCGTCGAGAGAGACGGCTTCCAATGCGGCTACTGCACGCCCGGCCAGATCTGTTCGGCCGTCGGCATGCTCGCCGAGGTGGAGGCCGGCTGGCCCAGCCACGCCACGGCTGATGTGTCCGCGCCGCAGGTCGCGTTGAGCGACGAGGAGATCCGCGAGCGAATGAGCGGCAACATCTGCCGGTGCGCCGCCTACCCGAACATCGTGGCGGCCATCCGCGACACCGCGCAGGGAGGCCTGTGATGAGGCCGTTCACCTACGAGCGGGCGACGGACGCGCAGACGGCCGTCGCGGCGGTATCCCGACCCGGCGCGAAGTTCATCAGCGGCGGCACCAATCTGCTCGACCTGATGAAGCTCGACATCGAGCAGCCCAGCCATCTGGTCGACATCAGCCGGCTTCCGTTGCGGGACATCGAGGAACTCCCGGACGGCGGACTGCGCATCGGCGCCCAGGCGGCGAACTCCGACGTGGCCGCCGACGCCCGGGTGCGCACCCGCTATCCGGTGCTGTCGGAGGCGCTGGTGGCCGGCGCCTCTGGCCAGTTGCGCAACATGGCGTCCACCGGCGGAAACCTGTTGCAGCGCACTCGCTGCCCCTACTTCTACGACACCGCCGCGGACTGCAACAAGCGTGATCCCGGGTCCGGATGCTCGGCGATCGGCGGGTTCAACCGGATACACGCGATCCTCGGCGCCAGCGAGTCCTGCATCGCCACCAACCCCTCGGACATGGCCGTCGCGATGACCGTGCTGGGAGCGGAGATCGAGCTGCTCGACGCCGATCAGGCGGTACGCCGCGTCGCCATCACGGACTTCTACCGGCTGCCGGGCGACACCCCGCACATCGAGACCGTGCTGCGGCCCGGCGAGATGATCACGAGCGTCGTCCTGCCCCCGCCTCCGCCGGGCCGGCAGAAGTACCGCAAGGTGCGCGACCGGGCGTCGTACGAGTTCGCGCTGGTCTCCGTGGCGGCTGTCGTCTCGACCGATCAGGGAACGATCAGTGAGGCGCGGGTGGCGTTCGGCGGTGTCGCGCACAAGCCGTGGCGGTCCGTCGAGGCGGAGGCCGCGTTGACCGGCCGTCCGGCCACGATGGACACCTATCGCGCGGCCGCCGAGGCGGCGATGCGCGACGCGGTCGGGCAGGGGCACAACGACTTCAAGATCGAGCTGGCCAAACGCACGCTGTGCCGCACGCTGGCGCAGGTAGCCCGGGCGAGCTGAGGAGGCGGCATGATCGGGCAACCTCTGAACCGCGTCGACGGCCCGTCGAAGGTCGCCGGCCGGGCCCCCTATGCCTACGAGCAATGGGAGGCCGGCCAGCCGCTCTACGGTTTCATCGTCGGCGCGACGATCGGCAAGGGCCGTATCACCCGGATCGACACGGAGAGCGCCGAACGCGCGCCCGGCGTGCACATGGTGATGACCCATCTCAATGCCCCGGCGCAAGGCCCTCGCGATGAGTCCATTCCGTTCGAGTACTGGCGCGCCCAGCCGGTGCTGACCGGACCCGACATTCACCATTACGGCGAGCCGGTGGCACTCGTCGTCGCCACGGCCCTCGAGCAGGCCCGCGCGGCGGCCGATCTCGTCGAAGTCGAATACACCAGGGGGCGGGGACGTTTCAACTTCGCCGAGCAGGAAGACGAGGTGTACATCCCGAAGGTGGTCAACGCCGGTCTCCCCACCGACACCGCGGTGGGCGATTTCGATGCCGGATTCGACAGCGCGGACGTCAGGATCGACCAGTACTACACGACGCCGTACGAGTTCTCGATGCCGATGGAACCACACGCATGTCTGGTGGAACCGCGTGACGAGGATCTGGTCGTCTACGTCAGCTGCCAGATCGTCGATGCGGCGCAGACCTCGATCGCCAGCACTCTGGGGCTCGACCCGGCGCGGGTTCACGTCGTCACCCCCTTCGTCGGCGGGGGATTCGGGTCCAAGCTGGGCATCCATTCCGAGACGATCCTGGCAGCGCTCGCCGCTCGCGCGTTGCGCCGACCAGTCAAGATCGCGATGACCCGGCAGCAGATCTTCCAACTCGTCGGCATGCGCCCCACCTCCAGCCAGCGGGTTCGGCTGGGCGCGGGGGAGGACGGACGGCTGGCTGCGATCGCCCATGACGTCACCATGCACACCAACCCCGACGTGGAGTACGCCGAGCAGACCGCCGCCACGACCCGCAGCCTCTACGCGGCGCCCCACCGGTTGACCAGCCACCGGCTGGCGCCGCTCGACCTGCCGCGCGGGACGGACGTCCGCGCACCGGGCGAGGCGCCGGGCATGCTGGCGGTCGAGTCGGCGATGGACGAACTGGCGCACACGCTCGACATGGACCCGGTCGAGCTGCGGATCCGCAACGAGCCCACCGTCGATCCCGAGCGGGACGTGCCGTACAGCGACCGGCACCTGGTCGAGTGTCTGCGCGAAGGTGCGCGCCGGTTCGGCTGGGAGCACCGCCCCGCCGCCCCGGCGAGTGTGCGCGACGGGCGATGGCTGGTCGGCTACGGCATGTCGGCCGCGATCCGCGGGCACTTCCAAGGGCCGACCGCGGCGCGGGTGCGGTTGGAGGCGGACGGCACCGCCGTCGTCGAGACGGACATGACCGACCTCGGCACCGGTACCTACACCGTCCTGACCCAGGTCGTGGCTGATGGCCTCGGGCTCTCGCCCGATCGGGTGCGGATCGAGCTCGGGCGGTCCGATTTTCCCTCCAGCTGGGGGTCCGGGGGCTCGTGGGGCGCCACCAATTCGTGCACGGCGGTGCATCGTGCGTGCCTGGCCCTGCGCGAGAAGGTGCTGGTCGCGGCGGGCGGTGACACGCGCTCTCCGCTGCACGGCCTCGACCCGGCGGACGCCGTGTTCTCCGATGGCAACGTGGGTATCGGCGGCGCGTCCGAGGCAGTGAGCGAGATCGTCGCACGCAACCATCCCGAAGGTGTGGAGGCGGAGGGCGGGACCCGCTTCATGGGCGATGATCCGAACTACACGGCGTACTCGATCAACACCTACGGGGCCCATTTCGCCGAAGTGGGGGTCGACGCGGACACCGCCGAGATCCGTCTGAGGCGGATGCTCGGTGTGTTCTCGGTGGGCCGCGTGTTCAACCCGAAGACGGCCCGCTCGCAGCTGATCGGCGGGATGATTTGGGGAGTCGGCGCGGCCCTTGAGGAAGAGGCCGTCGTCGACCCGCGATCCGGTGCCTTCGTCAACTGCGATTTCGCGCAGTACCTGGTGCCGGTCCACGCCGACGTCCCGGACATCGACGCCGTCATCCTTGACGGGTTCGACGACAAGGCCAATGTCCTTGGCGCGAAGGGCGTCGGTGAGCTGGGAATCTGCGGGGCCGGCGCGGCGGTCGCGAACGCGGTGTTCAACGCCACGGGCGTGCGCGTGCGTGACTTCCCCATCACCATCGAGAAGGTGCTGCCCGGTCTGCCACTGCTGGAGGCCTGAGTTGGCACAGTTTCGGCGCTGGGGCCGCCATTTCCCGCTCCCGCACCAGCCCCACCGGGCATCGCACCGTACCGCGTGGTCAAGCCATCGCAGTACGCCCTGACGGCTCGTCCGGTGTGGTGGGAAACGGCCGGTGCCGGTGGCGTCGTCCTGGTTCGATCGGGCGGAGCCGGATGACCGCGTCGAGGCCACCCCCGGCCGCGGGACGCAGTTCGATGTCTCCGCCGCTGGCGTGGGCGAGTTGCTGGGCGATGGCCAGGCCGAGACCCGTACCGTCCGGGGAGGCGTTCGGGGCGCGCCAGAACCGGTCGAAGGCGTTGGCGCGTTCCACGTCGCTCATCCCCGGCCCCTCGTCGGTCACATGGATCTCCACGTATGCGTGGCCTGAGTCGCGGCCGGCAGCGACGGAGTGGGCCAGGGTGACGGTCGTGCCGGGTGGAGCGGCGCGCAGCGCGTTGGCGAGGAGGTTGTCGACGATCTGCTCCAGTGCGCCTGGCACCGCCCAAACCCGACCGACGCGGTCCCCGGCGAGGGCGATGACGATGCCGCGGTCGGTGGCGAAGGCGTTCCAGGTATCCGCCCGGTCGCTCAGGATCACGTCGGGGTCCACTGGCACCGGGGCGGTCTCCGAACTCTCCGCGCGGGCGAGGGCAAGGAGGCCCTGGATCATGCGGACGAGACGGTCGATCTCGGAGAGGGCGCTGTCGAGGTTGTGCTGAGCGTGCGGATGGAGGTCGGGTTCGAGGTTCTCCAAGCGCAGCCGCAAGGCGGTGAGCGGCGTCTTGAGCTGGTGGGACGCGTCGGCGGCGAAACGGTGCTGGGCACGCAGCAGATGTTGCAGGCGGGTCGCGGTGCGGGTGAACTCGCCTGCCAGACGGCGCAGTTCGGGAGGGCCGAGGTTGACTGCGGGTGGTTCGGTCAGGGATCCGTCGGCGAGCTGGGCGGTGGCCCGTTCCAGTTCGCGCACCGGGCGGGTGATCCAGCGGGCGAGCGCGAACCCTATTACCGTCATGGCGGAGAGAACGGCCAGTGCGGCGGCGGCCAGTGCCATCCACGCCGTGTGGATACGGTTGATTGTCTCGAAGGTTGGGGCGCTTAGCCGCACGGCACCGCCGACCGTCGTTCTGTAGGCCACGGGGGCGGTCGAGTAGTAGACCTCCCCACCCAGCGTGGCATCGCGCATGGTGCCGCTGGTGCGCTGGTTGCGGAGGGCGGCGGCGATGTCGGGGGCCCGGAAGAGGTTGCGGTGGGGCCCGGCGGCCGCGGACGCTGAGTCGGCGAGCGTGTTGCCGTGCCGGTCGACGATGGTCACGCGGGTGCCGGCGCGGTGGGCGTATTTGGCGAGCAGCGCGGGCAGTTCCCGTGCGTCAGAGGTTTCCACGTCCTCTTCGACGAGTTCGGCGAGCACGACGACGTCCCGTTCCAACGAGGTGGACACCGTTGAGGTCTCACTGCGTGCGTAGACGATCCCGAAGGGGATCTCCAAAGCGAGCAGGACGAGCAACGCCAGGGTGAGGTAGCTGAGCAGCAGGCGTCGGACCATGGGGCTGGTGTCACTGCTGGGTGGTGCGCGGGGGGCCGGTCGGGTGGGGCGGGTCGGTGGGCACGGCGAGGCGGAACCCGACTCCCCGGACGGTCTCGATCCAGGTGGGGCGATCCAACTTGCGGCGCAGCGCGGCGATGTGGACGTCCAGTGTCTTGGTCGGACCGAAGAAGTGCGGGTCCCACACCTTGTCGAGGATGTGCTGGCGCGAGTACACGGCGCCGGGGTCGTCGGCGAGCAGTGCCAGCAGGTCGAACTCCTTCGGGGCGAGGGCGATCGGCCGGTTGCCCGTGTGGACCTGTCTGGTCCGCCTGTTGATGACCACGTCCCCGATGTGCTGCGAGGTCCGGTCGGCCTTCGGCCCCGCGTCTTCTTCGCAGGACGGCGTGGCGGCGGGGTGAGTGCGACGTGTGACGGCGCGGATCCGGGCCACCAACTCCCGGAGCCCGAAGGGCTTGGACAGGTAGTCGTCGGCGCCGAGTTCGAGTCCCACCACACGGTCGGTCTCGTCGGCGCGTGCGGTGATCATGATGATGGGCACGTCCGATCGGCTGCGCAGCGCTCGGCAGACGTCGATGCCGTCCATGTCGGGCAGTCCGAGATCCAGCAGGACCATGTCGGGGAAGGCGGCGCCGAGGGCGGCGGCGCCGGTGCCGACCCGGTCCACGGCGAAGCCGTAGCGGCCCAGCCCTTCGACCAGCGGCTCGGCGATGGTGTCGTCGTCCTCAATCCGCAGTACGCGCACCTGGGCAGACTCGCACATATCGGACAGTGGTTGAGGTGTTGTCACGGGAACTTCCTCTTTCGAGTGACCATGGTCCCTTCTCGGTGGGCTGACGTCCCGGTCGTGTGCGGGACCGGGACGCCGGACACCTCGGGACGGCGCTCGGGGGCGGCGGCGATCTGGACGGCAGCCGTGGCCAGCAGGCATGTGAGGCCGCCGATGAGCAGGCCGTAGCGGGCGCCGAGGGCTTCGGCGACCCATCCGACGAGGGGGGCGCCGACGGGAGTGCCGCCCAGGAGGACGAGGAAGTACACGGACAGCACACGACCGCGCATACGGGGATCGGCGTTGAGTTGGACCATGGCGTTGGCCATCGTGGTCACCAGTACGGCTGCGAAGCCCGTCGGTACGAGAAGGGCGGCGAACGCGGTGGGCACGGGCATGAGGCCGACCGCGGCTTCCAGCGCCCCGAACACCGCGGCCATGCACAGCAGTTGACGCATGGTGGGTGGCCGGGACCGGTCCGCGCCACGGAGCGCGCCGAGCAGGCTGCCCGCGGCGTAGGCGCAGGACAGGGAGCCGAACGCGGTGGCACCTGAGTGGAAGACCTTGGTGGCCATGAGGGAGATCGTCACCTGGAAGTTGAGCCCGAAGGTGCCGATGGCTCCGGCGAGTGCGATCGGCAGCAGCAGGCCCGGGCTGGAGCGGATGTGCCGTAGCGCATCGGTCAGGCGCACATCGTGGGGTGCGCTGCGCGGGGTGGGGTGCAGTTCGGCGGTGCGCAGGGTGGCCAGCACGGCCAGGACCGCCAGGTAGGAGGCGGCGTTCAGCAGGAAGACCGGGCCGGTCCCCACGGCCGCGATGGTGAGCCCTGCGGCGGCTGGGCCGAGGAGGCGTGCGGCGTTGAACTGGGCGGCGTTCACGCTCACGGCGCTGGGCACCTGGTCTCGTTCGACCATCTCGCCGATGAACGCGTTTCTGGCGGGACCGTCCACGGCGGTCGCGGCACCGAGGGCCAAGGCCAGTAGGCAGACCTGCCAGACGCGCACCATACCGCTGATCGTCAGAGCGCCGAGCAGGAGGGCTTGAAGTGCCATCAGGCTCTGGGCCACGATCAGCAGCCGTCGCCTGGAACAGGCATCGGCGATCACGCCGCCCCACAGCCCGAAGAGGGTCTGCGGGAGGAACTGCAGGGCGGTGACGAGACCGACTGCGGTGCCGCTGTGGTGGGTGAGTTGGAGCACCAGCCAGTCCTGGGCCGCGCGGTGCATCCAGGTGCCCACGTTGGACACCAGTTGCCCGATCACGTAGCGGCGGAAGTTGCGGTTGCCCAGGGTGCGCAGTGCCTGCTGACCGGGCCGCCGCGCCTTCGGTTGGGAGCGCTCAGTCACCGTGTCGGACAAGTCGTTCTCCAGTGCCCTGTACTGACCACTGACAGTCTGCGGTGGTTGCCGCAGGTGTGGGGCGCCGCTCGTCGTCCAGGTAGTGGAAGCCCGGCTCGGGATGCATGAGGAAGTCGTGGTGGGAGATGTTCCAGGCATACGCCCCCGCCATGGCGAACGCCACGCGGTCACCGCTGCGCAGCCGGACCACGGGCACACGGCTGGCCAGGACGTCCTTGGGGGTGCACAGTTGGCCGACCAATGTCACCGGTTCCAAGCGGACCGCGCTCCTCGGCCAGGACCAGGCCCAGGTGTCCGAAGGGATGATCTCGAAAGGCTGGTCGTGCCCCCTGGTGGCCGGGGTACGCAGGTGGTGGGTGCCACCGCCCACCACGGCGAACGCCTCACCGTGACTGCGCTTGACGTCCAGCACGCGCGTCACGTACCAGCCGCAGTACGCCCCGATGGAGCGGCCCGGCTCGATGCGCACCGTCAGTCCGGGGTGGCCGGCCAGCAGGCGGCGAAGACCGGTACCGAAGGCCGACCAGTCGAAGACGCGCTCGGGCTCCTCGTAGTCGACGCCCATGCCGCCGCCCACGTTGACCTCGTCGAGAGGCAGCCCGTGTGCTCGCGTCCAGTCGGCGGCCCATCCGACGACGCGCTCGACCAGGGCGAGTTGGGCGGGGGCGTCGAGGCCGCTGGCCAGATGCGCGTGGACACCGCGCAGCCGGATCCGCGGGTGTGCCGCGAGGATCCGCAGACAGGCATCGAGTTGCGCGGGGTCCATGCCGAACGGGCTCGGGCGGCCCCCCATGACGAGCGGCAACCGGCCCAGTGGAAGTGGAGGGTTGACCCGTAGCAGTACGTCCACCGTGCGTTCGCCGACGAGTGTGGTGAGGACGCGCAGTTCGTGCTGGCTTTCCACATGCACGCGCTCGACGCCCGCCTCCAGCGCGTGCGACAGCTCGCGGGCGGTCTTGCCCGGCCCGCCGAACGCGATGCGGGACGTCGGGAACAGGCGCCGGACGTGCCGCAGTTCACCGGCCGAGGCGACCTCGAATCCGTCGACGCGCTCGCCCAGAGTGCGCAGCAGCCGAGGATCGGAGTTGGCCTTGGCCGCGTAGAACAGTTCCACGCGGTCGGGCAGCGCGGACCGGATCGTGCGGGTGTGACTGCGCAGGGCGGCCAGATCGTAGACGTAGGCGGGCAGTTGGTCATCGGACAGGCCCTGGATGTGCTGCAGAAGCTTCGCTCTCACAGCGCCGCACCTCGTGGGAAGTCGGCGGCGAGCGGGCTCGGCAACGGCACGTAGGTCGCGTACCGGTCCGCCTTGCGCTCCCAACGCAGTAGAAGGTTGGCCTTGGCGGGCAGCGGCACGCCCGACAGCAGTGCCCGCAGACGCGGCGGGTCACCTGCCGTGCGCGCGAAGCAGCCGAGGTGGTCGCGGACCAGTCCCCACAGCGCGGGCTCCAGACCAGGGCTGACGTCGGCCAGCGCGCCGAGCAGTTCGGCGACGTGGTTGACCAGAAGGCAGTAGACGACCCTGTCCCAACCGCGTTCGGCACTGTGGCTGAGCGGCCCCCGCACCTCCTCGTCCAGCCCGGCCAGGGCCGAACGGTGGTGGTCCGGGACCAGCTTGGTTCCTTCCAGGTCGCGGAAGAGGACCTGAGCAGGCCGACCGTCGCTGCGCACCCCGATGAGGACGTTCTGCAGATGCGGCTCCAGGACGACGCCGTGCTCGAAGTAGGCGGCGAGCACCGGTGGCAGCAGCAGCCGCAGATAGTCGTCCCACCAGGCCAGCGGATCGGTGTCGGCGCGGGCGAGCAGGTGTGAGATGTGCGCCGGGCTGTTCGGGTACTCGTCGGCGACGGCGGCGGCCAGCAGCGGTGTGACGCCGGACAGCAGATGCTTCCGTACGCCCTCGCGCACGATCACGCCGAAGCCCTCCACCACCTCTCGATCGCCGCGGCCGTCCCCGAGGCCGAGAGTGCGGTACCCGGGCTCGGCCAGCAGCGCACAACCGGGGTGCCGGGTGGCCAGTCCGGCGAAGATCGGCTGCAGGATCCGGTTCAGGGCGACGGAGCCCGACAACTCGTAGAAGGCGTTCTTGCGCACGCAGTTGGTCAGCCGGACGTTCAAGCTGAACTTCAAGAACACATCGCTGTCCGGCTCGTAGACGGTGCGCACCGAAGAGGTGGGCGCGACGGGCGGCCCGCCGGGACCGAGGTCCACGACATCCCCGCGGGCCAGCGCGGCACGCAACGCGGCGTTCGCGGACAGCATCCGGAACTGCCACGGGTGCGCGGGCAGCACGCGGAACCCCGGCGCCGCCGGGTGAAGCCGGTCCAGAGCGCTGTGGTCACCCTCCGCCCGCACCAGGTCAGCGCGGACCGCGAGATAGCGCAGCGGAAAACGTGACCCGGTCTCCGGACCGTACGCCAGCCAGTCCTGGGGGTCCCCGTCGCGGGCCTTGGGGGCGGGGTGGAATCGGTGGCCGTAGACGAGGGACTGCTCCGACGCGACGTACGCGCACGACGGCGCCGCCAGGTCGCCGCGGGCCTCCAGCACCGCGCGGACGGTCCCGTGGCTCGCGGCCACCTGGCCCAGGAACTCCTCGTTGTCCACGCCCGTGCGCAAGGTCAACTCGTCACGCACCAAAGCGGCCAGCTGATCCCATTCGAGCGCGGACCATACCGCACCGTCCTGGCGCTCGACCGGTCCGCTGAACCTGTGCGCACCGATCATCGAGACGCGGCGCAGGGGAACTCGCAGCAGGACGCCGCGGCGGGGGAGGCGCACCAGCAGGTGCTCGTTCGCGACGACGACCTGGCGCTCGGGCGAAGACACCTCGCGGATGAGGCAGTTGATCAGAGTGTGGGCGGTCACGGTGCCAGCGGTCTGCGCCGGTGTACCGGCCGGAGCCACAACGATCGGGACGGTCATCTGGCGTCATCCCCTCGGCCGCGATTGGGCGCGCTGGCCAGCGGGTTGGGAACGCCCACCCACTGTGCCTTTCCCGGCTCGTCGGCGAGCCGCATGGCCGTTGTGGCCTTCAGCGGCCAGTGTTCGCCGAAGAAGGCCTCCTCATCACCGTTGTCGGGCCGCAGATCGGCGTAGACACGCCGCGCCACGGCGGCGACCGAGGCCCACAACGCCCCCGGGTCGGCCCCGCGCGCACGGCAGAGCACGGACACCAGCTCGCTGAACACCCCGCTGAGCAACGCACCGAACAACTTGTTGCGGAGGGCCTGGACGTCGTCGCCCGCGCGGTCACCAGTCAGTGGCGGAAGTTCGAGGGCGTGCTCGGCCAAGCGCCGCGGGCTCACCCGGACACCGTCCAGGTCCCGGTACAGCACCCGCACCGGCCGCCCCTCGCTCAGTACCACCAGTGTGTTCTGGCCATGGGCCTCCAACGCGACTCCCATCGACAGCAGGGTCAACGCGGGGGGTAGCACCAACTCGGCGAAGTCAACGAGCCACGTCGCGGCGTCTCCCGACACCACAGCTGCACCGGTGGCATGGACAGCGGTGAGCGGCACGGCGACCTCGCCGGGGCCGAGGAAGCGTTCGTACGACTCGCGCACCATCACCGCCAGGCTCGGACAGGGGAGCCCTCCGACGCGTACCGCACCACCACCCACCTCGCGCAGGATGCGGAGACACCCGCCGTAACCGGCCTTGTCCACCACGGCCGACACGAAGTCCGACAGCACCGGGCCATCGGTGACCTCCGCAGGCGAGATCGTCCGCCGGTAGTTGGTGACCTGGACGTCCAAGGAGGTCTTGATGTGATGGCCCGGCAGGGCGTCCAGAGGTGCCACGGTACGCAGCGACAGCAGCGGGCGGGAGCTGATCCGTCGATCGATGGTGAACAGTTCCGGATACCGCGGGACCACATGATCGCGCTGCCACGGGTGCACCGGGACCAGAACCGTCCCGCCCTCCCGCAACTCCTCCGGCCACCTGCCCGCCTCCAGCCAGCGGTCGACCGGAACGGCCAACAGCGCGAGATCGACCACGGGCCGGTGCTCCGGCGCGTAAGCCAGTACTTCCGCCATCGACAGCCCGATACGGGTGCGGCAACACGGATGCTGCGGATGACCGTCGACCACCGCCTGTTCGGCGTCGATGGAGCTTTTCACCGGGCGTGGTGCCCCACCGGCAGCGGCACGGGCCAAAGCCAGGTTGACGACGCTGTTGCCCAACTCATCGGCCAGCGCTCGCGCCCTCGGTGTGTTCGGCGCCATGGCCGCGAGCAGTTCCACCGGATCCGTGATCGGTCCCGACGGCCCCTCGACCGAGAAGTCCGACGGCACCTGGGCGAAACGCTCGGCACACGCCGCCTCCCCCACCAGTCGGCCACGGTGCCTCAACTCCACTATCAGCGTCTCCCCCTGAGCACGCACACCCCGCACCCCTGGCAGCGGCTCGCGCGCCAAGGCTCCCCACAACCGGCCGAGAACAGTCGCACGCGACCCCGGCAGCTCCGCCGAGAACGCCTCGGCGAGCTCCGGGCGCACCGCTCTGACCTCGTCGACCACTGTGTCCCGCACGCTCCACCTCCACCCGTTCACAGACCGCTTCGCCGCTGACGGCATAGCACCGACACTAGGGACAGCCGGGTGAGCAAAGGGCCAGCAAGATGCCAGGGGACGGCCAGCACGAGACCAAGAATTCGGCTGCGGCAGCGCGACCCGCGCCGATCGTCGTGTTCGCGCGAACATGAGTACCGGTCAACTCACACCTGCCACTTTCCCCCCTTCGATGGGTTCCCTTCGGCATGCCGGAGCGGAGGCCGTGTGCATCAGCGAACCTACGCATACGACAAATCACCCTATTGGCTCTCATTAGCGCTTACATGAAGGGGAAGGGGTCGGCGTGCGCCGCGGTCGCGATGAAGAAACGTAGAGCCTCCACGTCCGCCGGGGAGGGCGAGAGATGGCCCAGCCAGTTGCGCCTGACGATGTTCGTCGTCCTGATGGGCGCGGTCATGCTCAACCTCGATTCGTCCATCGTCCATGTCGCACTGCGGTCGCTGGCCACTGGCCTGCGCATGCCGTTGGGGACCGCGCAGTGGATCGTCACGGTCTATCTCCTGGCGTTCGCGGCGGCCGTCCCGACAAGCACCTGGAGCACCCAGCGATTTGGCCCGGAGCGGGTCCATGCGACCGCCCTCGGCGTCTTCACCGCCGCGACCGCGCTGTGCGGTCTGACCGACGCTCCATGGCAGCTCATCGCCATCCGTGCCGTGCAGGGCGCTGGCGGTGGACTGATCAGTTCGGTCAGCCGGATCATGCTGGTCACCGCGGCCGGGCCCCAGCGGCTACCGAGGGCGCTGGCCGCCCTCGGGATTCCGCTGATGGTGGTCTCGGTCGTCGGGCCGCTGATGGGCGGCGGGTTGTTGAAGTGCCTGGGATGGCGTTCGATCTTCTTCCTCGACGTGCCGGTCGGCGTCCTCGCGACGCTGCTCTCCTGTCGGCTGGTCGAGCCTCGGCCGTCCCGTCCCAAGCCGTCGCTCGACGTGGTCGGTTTGCTACTGGTCTCCCCCGGACTGGCCGGTGTGGTGTACGCGCTTTCCGATGCCAGCCGGGTCAGCGGGCTCGGCTCCCCGGACGTGGTGGTCCCGCTGTGCGCCGGGTCCGCGCTCCTGGCGGCCTTCGTCGTGTGGTCGCTTCGGGGCAGCAGCCCGCTACTGGATCTGCGGCTCTACCGGAACGTGGTGTTCAGAGCGGCCGCGCAGTCGACGCTGGCTACCGGCGCCGTGGTTTTCGGCGGAGCGATCCTGCTCCCGCTGTATCTGCAGAGCGTCCGAGGCGACGACACCTGGCGGACCGGTCTGCTCGTGGCGCCGCAGGGGCTGGGGACGGCCGCCGCGCTGTGGCTGTCCGCTCGACTGTTCGAGCGGATCGGGAGCACCTCCGTGCTGGTCGGCAGCGGCGCCGTACTGCTCGCCACCCTTCCGTTCGCCTTCCTGACGACGACCACACCGTACTGGTGGCTGATCACCGCCACGATGCTCCGGGGCGCGTGCGTCGGGCTGGCGCTGTATCCGGCGATGACGGCCGCGTACCGGACGCTGCCGCCCGCACACATCGGCCAAGCGAGCACACAGTTCAACGCACTTGAGCACATTGGCGGTTCACTGGGGACGGCGGCACCCGTCCTGCTCATGTCCCGCCTGTCCCATGCCCACAGCCATGCTCCGATGTACAGGGCACACGCGGTCGATGTCGCTTACTGGGTGCTGATCGCGGTCAGCGTGTGCGGCCTGGTACCCGCGTCCGCGCTGGTGGCCGCGCAGCGCCGGGGCCAGCGGCCTGACCCCGGATGAACCTCGGTCCCACCAAGCCGTGACCACCGGACTCCGGCCGGCTCCGGGCCGGTACTGCGCCGGGAACCGAGAGTTTGTTGATCGCTCAAGGCTGGGAGTCGATTGCCTCTTGCAGGCCCTCGTCACTTGTGGTCGCGGAGGAAGGCGGGGATGTCACCACGGGTCGGGTAGTTCGGCAAGGGCGCCGGCCTGTCCTGGAGGAACGCGGTGATGGCGGCGAGGGCCCGTTGGTCGTTGTTGTCGAGGCCGTTCCACATGTGGTGTCCGACTGCGGGCATGTACTGCGTGCGGCGGATGGCGGGGTCGTCGGCGAGGACGGCGGTCTCCCACTGCCGGACCTGGGAGGAGCACTCGGCGATCATCAGCATCGCAGGCGTCCGGGAGCGCCTCAACTGCGGGGCGATGGAGGGTGAGTCCATGATCGTCTGCTGGACGCGGAGGCTGGCGGCGGGACTGAAGGAGAAGTTCCGCGCGGTGTCCTCGACGGGAATGCGGTGCGCGTCCCGCGCGCAGTAGCCGGACGCGGTGTCGCTGCCGAGATCGGCGGCGGTGAACGCGTTGTCACCCTCGGCCTGTCCCACCAGCCCGCTGTCGGGGCTGAGCAGCCCGAGTTTCATGAGGCCGAACGCGACGGCGTAGCGCGGGACTTGCGTCGAGCGCGGTCCGGTCATGGCCGGTGCGAGGCCACGTGCGGACGGTCGCCCCTCGTGCCCGGTGATACGCGCGGTGGGGCCGTCCATCGGGCCGGGCTCCGCGATGATCGCCCGATGGACGTGCGCGGCGACGCGCGGGTCGGCCAGGCCCCGGGTGAGTATGACCGCGCCCGAGGAGAATCCCAGGACGTCGACCCTGCCCTTGCCCAGCCGGTCGACGAAGGCGCCGAGGTCGCGGACCGACCTGGAGATCGTGTACTGGCCCATGGGAAGCAGGTCGCTGCGTCCGCCACCGGCCTGCTCGTAGGCGTAGACGTCGTAGCCCTGCCGCGCCAGGAGTTGCAGGAACCGGTGGTCGAGTACCGAAATGCCGCGCACCGGACCGCCGTTGAGGTACACGAGCGGCACGGGGTGCCGGATGCCGGCGTTCGCCGACGGGTAGTGGTACACCGCGACTCGGCTGCCCGTGGCCAGGCTCCAGTGCTGTGTGGCCACGAACGGCAGGGCTGGTGGGGACCGTCGCGCCGTGGGCACGGTCGGGATGCAGACCGATGCCGTCAACGCCGCCGCGACGGCCACCGGCAGGAACGGCACGAGCCGCGCCCGCCAGGCACGGCGCCGACCCCGCCACAGTGCGGCGACGATCGCGGCTCCGAGGGTCGCCGCCCACGCGGTGAGCCCCGAGCCCGCCCCGTCCGTGAGGACGATCAGCGTCAGGAAGACGGCGATCAGTCCCACGACGGCGGCTGCAGCCGACGGCAGGCGGCCGGAGAAGCGGACAGCACGTATGGCAGACGGTGGCATGGCAGTCTCCCGACAGTTTCAAAACGCTGTTTCAAAACGACGTTATCAGAACGGGTAGGCTGGTCTCCGTGGGTAGGCCGAGAACGAACGACGCCGCCGTCAAAGAGCGGCTCGTGGCATGTGCGACCGAGATGTTCGCCACCCGTCCGCGGGAGTCGGTCACGGTCCGCGCCCTGGCCGCTGCCGCCGGGACGTCAACAGCGGCGGTGTACACGCTGTTCGACGGTAAGGACGCACTGGTCGGTGAGGTGCGCGACAGGGCGGTCGCCGGCCTGTTCCAACACCTGTCGGCGGTTCCGGCCTCCGACGACGCCCTCGCCGACCTTTACGCGCTGGCCGCCGCGTACCGGCGATGGGGAAGCGAACACCGCCACCTCTACACGGTGTTGTTCGGTGGTGCGCAGTCCTTCGAACCATCCGGCGTGGTCGGCACCCGCGACCCCGTCCGGCCGCTCATCGCAGCGATCGACCGCGCCGTGGCGGGCTCGGTCCTCGCCGGGGAGGCGACGCTGATCGCCGTCTCGCTGTGGGTGACCCTGCACGGGCTCGTGACTCTCGAGCTGGCCGGAGCCCTCGACGCCGCCACGGCCGAGGCCACGTTCCCATCGACCGTTCACGCCACGCTGCGCGGATGGGCGACCCCCGCGGTGTTTCCCAGTCTTCGGCGCACCGACCCCGCGCCGTGACCGCGGCCACGACCAACTTCCGCTTCCTGCCGCCCTACTCGTCGGAGTCTGAACGCCGACGAGTTCGTCAACGCCGACCTCAGACGCAGCCTGACCATGCAGAAGCGGGCCCGGTGACGAAGCCCAACTGGTCGCAGATATCGGCAAGTTCTTCCACCGGCGACAGTGCCAGCCACGCATCATCCGCGGCCCCTACGTGCGCTACATCCTCGAATAGAACCGATTGAGTTTCGGATCAACAGGCCGAGAACCGGTTCCGCATGCCGTACTTGGTTATGAACTTCTCCGGGTCGTTCGACTGTTCTTCCCGACAGGGGCGAAGGTCGCCCGATGCGGTACTGGTCCTGTCTGGCTACTTATGTCGGGCAGGCCCGCTTCGGCAATAACTCATCACATCGGGGTGATTTGCCTGGGAAGAGGCGGCAGGAGTGGCGAGGCGGCCTAACCTTTGGGTATGCGGACCGCCTCTTCCCCCGATGTGGAGGAGCCTGGCGGCCTGACGTGGGCCATCATCCGGCAGGACGGTAACGGCAGCCGCTACCGCGTGAGCCGCTATGCCACCCGCCAGGAGGCCGAGCGGGTGTGTGAAGCCTTCCAGGCGCGCGGCTACGGGCCGCTCTACGTAATCGAGAAGGTCGACCGCCAGCAGGCACCCTAGTCGTACACGCCTGGAAGGCCGATGAAGGCCTTGCTCGCAAACTCCCCGCCTGTGCCAGGTGCGCCACTGTTCGGCACGGCACACGTCGGCCTTGGCTTGGCGACTGGCTCGCTGATTCCTCCGGCCTAGGTGATCGCCGCGAGAGCGCCAAGGAGCGGGCTGAGGAGGGCGACGAGGCCGTGAGCGGCGAGGCCCAGGAAGTTCCGCACGGCAACCTGCGCTGACGACTCTTCCCCGGCCGCCAGAGAGCCCCATCTCTAGTTCTTCAGGGCGGTTCGGCTGGCCGGGAAGCGTTCGCCTCACCGGCTTGGCGAACCCCGGGGGAGTGGCGCAACCCGTCCTGAACGTGATCGGTTACTCGCCGGGTGCTGGCCCGTCCGGGTTGGTGGTGCTGCCCGGTGGTGGGGGCGGTTGGTCGAGGAAGGCGCGCAGGCCCAGCTCGATTCTGAGCTCCTCGCTGTCCAGCAGCGACTGCAGTCTGCGCAGCACGATGTCGTCGATGTTGCTTTGGTCTCGAAGGCGGATCAGGGCGTCGCGTTCGACCGCGATCAGCGCACGGCGCAGTTCGAGTCCAGCCCGCATGCCGGATCCGGTGGGCTCCGGTGTCTCCTCGGCTTGGGCGGCGTACTGGCGCAGTTCGTCCAGGATGACGTCGACGGTCTCCCGTGGCGTGTTCAGTCGGCGGGCGCAGTCGGGGAGGGCCTCCAGCGCGGCGGTGACCATCTGGCGACGGGCGCGTCGTTCCTCGATCGTCTCTGCGGCATCGCGGCGCAGGCCCGCCCAGCGGACCACCGCGGGCATGGTGGTCCCTTGAACGACCAGCGTGACCAGGATGACGACGACGGCGGTGAAGACCAGCAGGTTGCGTCCCGCGAACGGCCGACCGTCGGCCATGGTGGTCGGGACGGCGAGAGCGGCTGCCAGCGACACGGCTCCACGCACCCCGCTCCAGGCGAGGGGGAACCGTTGCCGGGCGCCGGAGCGCAGCGTGCGCTGGATCGGACGGCGGTCGACGGCGCGGATGATGTACGGCACCGAGTAGAACCACAGCAGGCGAGTGGCGACCACAACGCCGCTGATCAGCAAGGCGGTGACCGCCGCGTGTCCCAGGGCGGCGGAACCGGTCGCGCTCACGATGGCCGGTGTCTCGATGCCGACCAGGACGAACAGGGCACCGTTGAGGATGAACGTGCTCACTTCCCAGAAGTGGACGACCTGCACCCTCGCGCCCGCGCTCATCACCTTGGGACCGGCCTGGCTGAGGATGAGGCCGCAGGTGACCACTGCCAGGACACCGGAGACACCGGCTGCCTGCGCGGGCAGATAGGTGGCGAACGGGGTGAGCACCGCCAGGACGCTATCCAGTGTGCGGTCGTACAACCGCCTGCGCAGTGCCACGACGGCGACGGCGCAGGCGGCGCCGATCGCGACACCGCCCGCGTAGTCCAGCAGGAAGCGTGCGACAGCGCCCGGCCAGCTGAATCTCTGTCCCCGCACGGCCACTGCGAGCACCACGGTGTAGAGGGCGAGCGCGGTTCCGTCGTTGATCAGGCTCTCTGTCCGGAGGATGATCCTGATCCGTCGGGGCAGGTCCCGGGCGACCGCCGCCACGGCGATGGCATCGGTCGGCGCGAGGACCGTGCCCAGGACGAGGGCGACCGGCCAGGAGAGGCCCATGGCGTGTGCCACCGCGGCCACGGCGGCGGATGTGGCCAGCACCAGGCCGGTCGAGAGCAGCATGATGGCCCGCACGTTCGTACGGATCTCACGGAGGGAGGTGGTCAGCGACTCCCAGTGGAGCAGGGGTGGCAGGAACAGGAGCAGAACGACATCGGGGCGCAGGACCAGCGTGCGGAAGTCGGGGACGAGGCCGATCACGCACCCGGCCGCCACCAACAGGACCGGTTCGTTCCAGCGCAGGCGGCGGGCAAGCCAGGTCGTGGCGAGTACGGCCGCGAGGACCACCACGGTGACTTCCAAGCCCTGCATTCGGCACCGCCTTCGCGCTGGGGCAGGTGCCCCTGTCCTGGTTCCCGTCGGAGCCGAGGCGTCAACTCCGGTTCTCTAGCGGCATCCCGGTCGGGTGGGTGCGGCTCCGGTCCATATGAACAGGTGCCCGGCGCTCACAGGGAGGAGGCATGCCACGGACGGCCACTGATGGGCCTGGTTGTCGTCGCCAGGCCGCCGTCGTCGGGTGTCCCGGGGTGTCCAGCCCGAGGCCGCTGGCAGGGCCCGGACAAAGCCTGCAAATGGGCTGGCGGGACGTTCTGCACACCCTTGAAACGTCACGCGGACGGGACCTCACCACCCGTCAGCAGGCGGTCAGCCGAGCGCACTCCCGCCCGTCCGCGAAGTCCGGTCGAGGGGGCCATCGCTCAACTGAGGATTTCTCGCGGAGCCGTTGTCAGTGGGCGGACCTAGTGTCGAGGTATGGCACTTTCACGCGAAGGACGCGAAAGCTTTCTGGCTGAGCCGCATGTAGCCGCGCTCGGCGTCGCAGCTGACGGCGACCGTGGGCCGTTGATGGTTCCAATTTGGTACGCCTACGAGCCCGGTGGTCTGCCGTGGATCCTGACCGGCGCGGACTCCCGGAAGATGACCCTGATCAGGGCGGCGGGCCGCTTCAGCCTGCTGGTACAACGCACGGATCCTACGGTCCGGTACGTTTCGGTCGAAGGACCGGTCGCCGAAGTGACCGAAGGGACCAGCACGCTCCATCGCGAGATGGCCGGCCGCTACCTCTCGGGTGAGACACTCGACCGGTACGCGGCGTGGGCGGAGGTGGAGCTCGCCGACCACGTGGTGGTCCGCATGCGTCCAGAGCGCTGGCTCACCGCCGATCTGGGCACGGCTTGATCAGTGACTTTGCCCCGGTCATCCGCACAGCCGTAGAGCAGAGCGTCGATGGCCTGGTCCAGGTGACTCGTGCGGCCGAAGGCGGTATGGCGGGCGCCCGGTTGAGACGTGCGCCGTAATCTCCTGCGAGATGAGTTGCCGTCCCGCTGTGAACTGAGGACGCCATGGCACCTTCGGCCTCCGTCGACTTGCCTGAACCGGTTTGGCCGCGGCCGGAGATTGGGCCAGGCGCTCCGTTCCCGAGACATGGGGACGGTGTTCCGGTACGTGCCGTGGTACGGCGGGGCGAGCCAGGCCAGCCTCGCGGCGGTCGTCGACATGACGCAGGGTCGCGTGAACGAAGTCATCAACGAGCGCCGCGAGGTGGCTCGCCCAGACGTGTTTTAGCGGATCGCTGACGGGCTCGGCATGCCGGACGATGCCCGGCACATCTCCTCGGTCTCGCTTCGGCCCGAAGTCAAGCCCTGGTGGCGAGCGGTCGCCATGCGTTCCAGGTGTCGAGTCGCTGCTGGTAGGCGGCTTCGACGACGGGATAGGGGTACGCACCGAGGAAGAGCCGCAGAGGTGGTTCCTCGGTGTCGACCAGTTCGAGGATGACCTCGGCGGTGGCCTGCGGATCCTGTGGCGCGCGAGCGGTGGCGCCGGCCCGGCGCGCCTCACGGATCGGTTCGTACGCGGCGATGGGTTCGGTACGTACCGCGGACGCGCCGGACCAGTCGGTGCCGTAGGGGCCGGGTTCGACGATCGTGACGTGGATGCCGAGCGGACCGACTTCCTGGGCGAGTGCTTCACTCATCCCCTCGAGCGCCCACTTGGAGGCGTTGTACAGCCCGAGGGTGGGAAAGGCGGCGAGACCTCCGAGACTGGACACCTGCACGATGTGCCCGCTTTGTTGGGCTCGCAGGAACGGAAGCGCGGCCTGTGTCACCCACAGCGGGCCGAGCAGGTTGGTGTCGAGCTGGGCGCGGGCCTGCGCCTCGGTGGTCTCCTCGACCATGCCGAAGAGGCCGTAGCCAGCGTTGTTGACGACCACGTCGAGGCGGCCGAAAGCCTCGGCGGCCCGCCGCACGGCGGCGGTGGCGGCGGCTCGGTCGGTGATGTCGAGGCGGAGCGGGAGCACGCTGTCCCCGTAGGCGTCGACGAGGTGTTGCAGCGACTCGGGGCGGCGCGCCGTGGCGGCGACGCGGTCGCCGCGGGCGAGGGCGGCGGCGGCCCAGATCCGACCGAAGCCGCGGGACGCGCCGGTGATGAACCAGGTCTTCATGGCTCGATCCTGCGTGGTCCACCGGTCCGCAGCCAGCACCCCGGGAGGGTTACCCTCCCGCTATGGCGACCGACAACCCCCTGGGGGAGTTCCTGAAAGCCCGGCGGGGACGGATCCCGCCCTCGCACGCGGACCGGCCCGCCCTCGGCCGACGGCGGGTCGCGGGGTTGCGCCGGGAGGAGTTGGCCCGGCTCGCAGGCATCAGCGAGCCGTACCTGACCCGGCTGGAACAGGGCGTCGACCGCCACCCGTCACCGCAGGTACTGCGGGCGCTCGCGCGGGCACTGGACCTGGACGCCGACGCCTCGGCGTTCATGTTCACGCTCGCCGCCCCGGATCCCGTACGGCTTCCGGAGACCGAGGTCACTCCGGACGTGCACCAGCTGCTCGACGCGTGGGTGGACAGCCCGGCGTACGTGCGCAACCGGCGGTTCGACGTGCTGGCCGCGAACGAACGGGCCCGCGCGCTTGCCCCGATGTACGAGCCCGGGCACAACCTGGTCCGGGACATGTTCCTCTCCCGCGAGGTCCGCCGACTGCTCCCAGATTGGCCGGAGATCGCCGCGCAGACCGCTGCTGCCCTGCGCGCGGAGGCCGACCCGCGCGATCCCAGGACCGCGCGGCTCGTCGCCGAGCTGGAGGCCAACGAGGATTTCCGCCGCCTATGGGCCCGGCAAGACGCGCGGCCCTCCCGCGACGAGCTCAAACGGTTCATGCATCCGGTCGTTGGGGAATTCTCCCTGCGGCGGCAGGCGCTTACCGTTGGCGGTGCCGAGCAGCAAGTGATCATCGTCTACCAGGCGGCGCCCGGAAGCCCCTCTGCCGCCGCCCTGGCCCGGCTCCTTTGATGTGCGGATGGAGCGTTGGGCGCGGCGGATCTGAAAGGGAAGGATGGAGGCGGCTGAAGAGACGGTGGGGATCCACCTCGCCGTGGTCGGCCTCATGTGCCGCCGCCTCACCGGAGCATCCACCCCGAACCGGCGGGGGCCTGGCCCGAACTACGTGCGAGGCCAGTTGATGGTGCGTGGCCGGTCTTTCGCGTAGCGTCGACTTGGCCCCGGATCGCCGAGTGGCAACCCCGTGTGCAACGCAGACAACGCATGCTGTACGGCCACCGGGTACCAGCCCGGCGCGAGGTTGACGAGGAGCCGGGCCGACTGCTCGGGCCCTCTCGGACCTTCAGGTGCGGCACGTGCGCGAGCTGATGACCCGGGCCTGGCAGCGCTTCGACTACAAGTCGTGCCCCGAGCCAGCCACACCATCCACACTCGACGACTGAACCCAGCCGGGCGCGCTCGGCGCCCGGCGTCTCCCGTCCTCTTCGCAAGTCGTTCAACCGCACGTCGGGCGCACGGTGGTGCGGCCGCCGCCCCGGTGGCTGTGAACGGGTACTCGGCTGGTCACCGGGGCGGGTGCCATGGGCGGCCGCTCAGTTGAGTAGGCCGGGGCGGTGCGGGAAGCGGTGCTTGGCGATCGCGGCCATGAACGCGTCGGCCACCTCGGCGGTGGAGGCGTCGTCCGCGGCGGTGAAGAGCCCCAGGTCGGGACCGGCACCGCGGAGCGCTTCCTCGGGCAGCTTGGCGGCAGTCAGCAGACCGGCCCCGTCGGCGAGGGTGGCCAGCGGCTTGCCGTGCCGGTAGGCCTCCTCGACAAACCGCACCGCCGCCGGATCCTCCGCCAACGTGTCCGCGGCCCGCTTGCCGGCCGGTACCACCACCGCGTCGTAGAGGACCGAGGCCATGGTCGGCATCGCCCGATCGACCTCCAGCGTGTCGCCGTTGTTGCCGCGTACCGAGCCTGCCTTGGCGGCGAGCACCTCCACGATGGCCCCGTTCTCGGTGAGCCTGTCACGCATCGCCGCAAGCTGCTGTGTTTCGCTGCCGTCCGCCGCCAGGACGGCGACCTTGCGGGTACGGATGCCCTCACCGCGCAGGTTCTCCTGGCTGAGTGCGGGGGAGAAGGCGTCGGAGACGGTGCCTGGCGCCTGCGGAGTCGCAAGCCCCAGACCGTCCGCGACCGCGCCGGCCAGGTCCGGGTGGACGTTCGCCAGGTTGCCGACCATCCGCTCGCGGACCTCGACGGTTTCCACCTTGCCGAGCTCGAAGCGGAACGCCTCCACGATATGGCGCTTCTCCCAGTCGGACATGCTGTTCCAGAACAGCGTCGCCTGGCTGTAGTGGTCCTTGAAGCTGTCACTGCGGACGCGGATCTTCTCGCCTTCCACCCGCTGCTGGTAGTGGCGGAAGACCCCGGCGCCCCCGCCGGCTCCGGCGTGCGCGGGGCAGCCGCCACCGAGTGAGTTGGGGAAGTAGCTGGTGCGGCCCGAGTGGATCACCTGCTGGCCGAAGCCGTCGCGGTGGTTGTGGTGCACCTCCGCGATGGGGCGGTTCACCGGGAGCTGGCTGAAGTTGGGACCGCCCAAGCGGATCAGCTGGGTGTCGAGGTAGGAGAAGTTACGGCCCTGCAGCAGCGGGTCGTTGGTGAAGTCGATGCCGGGAACGACGTTGGCGGTGTGGAAGGCGACTTGCTCCGTCTCGGCGAAGAAGTTCTGCGGGTTGCGATCGAGC
>NZ_JAPZVN010000003.1 GCF_027533845.1 Streptomyces sp. RPT161
CGTGACCGATGTTGGACTTCAACGACCCCAGCCACAACGGCTGCCCCTCGGGACGATCCTGGCCGTACGTGGCCAGCAACGCCTGAGCCTCAATCGGGTCACCCAGCCGAGTCCCCGTGCCATGAGCCTCTACTGCATCGATCTCAGCAGGAGAAAGCCCAGCCGCCGCCAGCGCCTGACGAATCACACGCTGCTGCGACGGACCATTCGGCGCCGTCAAACCATTCGAAGCACCATCCTGATTCACCGCACTCGAGCGCAACACAGCCAACACCTCGTGGCCATGACGGCGGGCGTCAGACAACCGCTCCATCACCACCACACCGACACCCTCAGACCACCCAGTGCCATCGGCAGCGTCGGCGAACGACTTACAACGGCCATCCGCAGACAGCCCACTTTGCGCCGTGAACTCGAGAAACATGTCGGGGGTGGCCATAACTGTGACACCGCCGGCCAGGGCCAGCGTGCACTCCCCCGACCGCAACGCCTGCGCAGCCAGGTGCATCGCCACCAACGACGAAGAACACGCCGTGTCCACACTCACCGCAGGCCCCTCAAGGCCCAACGTGTAAGCCACACGGCCAGAGATCACGCTACCCGCGCCACCAGTGAGCAAATGCCCCTGTAGTTGCTCACTGCCACGAGAGACCAGATCCGCGTATCCGGACTGGTAAGCGCCAGCAAAGACTCCGGTCGGGCTGCCCGCCAACGAAGCAGGATCAATCCCCGCCTGTTCCAACGCTTCCCACGACACCTCCAGCAACAACCGCTGCTGAGGATCACTAGCCAACGCCTCCCGAGGCGAAATCCGGAAAAACGCCGCATCGAACTCGTCGACACCGTCGATAAATCCGCCCTTACCCGTCGCCAAGGTCCCGGACCCGGGTCCGTCGGTACCCAGTAGCGCATCCAGATCCCAGCCACGATCAGTGGGGAACGGGATTATGCCATCGGCCTCGGCGGTCACCAGCCGCCACAGATCGTCCGGACCCGACACCCCACCGGGAAACCGACACGCCATCCCCACCAGAGCGATCGGATCACCGTCGGCTGAAGCCAACGCCGACACCACAGCCGCCCCGGTGGGTTGCGGCTCACCGAACTCGCCCGCCAAATAACGCGCCAAACGAGTAACAGTCGGGTAGTCGAAGACCACGCTGGGAGCCAGATCGAGACCCGTCTTGACTTGCAGCAGGTTGCGCAGCTCGATTCCTGTCAGGGAGTCGAAGCCCAGTTCCTTGAAGGGCTGGTCACTATCGATCTGTGTGCTCGAAGCGTGTCCCAGCACGGCCGCGGCGGAATCCCGCACCAGATCAAGCAGGTTCTGTTCCCGTTCCGCACCGGCCAGGCCAGCCAACCGCTGCCGCAGACCATCGGATATTGCTGTGCCCTGGCTCGAGGCCTCCGGCGCCTGGACAACCTCCGGCAGGTCGGACAGCAAAGAGCTCGGGACAAGGGAGTCTTCACGGTGCTGGATACGCCACGACGCGAGAGCCGGCATCACCGAGGCGGCCACACCACTATCAAGCCCCAACTCGCCCGCCAAGGCCTGCACATCCTGCTGCTCCACCGACGCCCAGAACCGCTGATCATCCCGATCCACAGCGCCAACCGAGGCAGTCGGCCCCACCTCAGGCCAAAAACGCTGCCGCTGGAACGCATACGTCGGCAGCGGAACTCGCGTAGCGCCACGACCAGCAAAAACCCCAGGCCAGTCCACGGCCACACCATGCGCATACAACTGTCCCACCGCCGACAACAACGTCTCGGCGTCAGGGTGCTGGTGCCGCAACACCGGCGTGACGAGGGTGTCCGGTGCGCAGCTGTGTTGCGCCAGGCCGGACAGCACCCCGTCCGGGCCCAGTTCCACCAGCGCGGTCACACCCTGATCGGCCAGCCACCGCACCCCATCGGCGAACCGCACCGCATCCCGCACCTGACGGACCCAATACCCCACCGAACACAACTGCTCAGCCGTAGCAGCCCGACCCGTCACATTCGACACCACCGGAATCCGCGGCGACCGGAAACACACCGTCCCCAGCACACCCGCGAACTCCTCCAACATCGGATCCATCAACCCCGAATGAAACGCATGCGACACCCGCAACCACGTCACCCGAAGACCACGAGCAGCCACCAGCCCCGCCACATGGTCCACTTCGTCCTGCGGCCCGGAGACGACGACGGAGTCAGCGGTGTTGACCGCTGCGATGGACACAGCGTCGGGCAGCAGCTCCTTCACTTCGGCTTCGGGTAGCGGGATCGCGGCCATCGCCCCGCCCGAAGGCAGCGTCTGCATCAACCGGGCCCGGGCCGCCACCACCCGACAGGCATCCCGCAGCGACCACACACCCGACACATACGCCGCCGTCACCTCACCAATCGAGTGCCCCAGCAGGTAATCCGGGCTCACTCCACAGGCACGCAGCACCTCAAACAGCGCCGCCTCCACCGTGAACAGCGCTGGCTGCGCCCACCCCGTCTGCTCCAACAGATCCGCATCAACCCCCCACATCACCTCACGCAAGGGGCGGTCCAACAAAGGGTCCAACTCCGCCGCGATCGCGTCCACCGCCGACGCGAACACCGCAGACCGGTCATACAACTCGCGAGCCATCCCCACCCGCTGAGCACCCTGACCGGTAAACAACACACCCACCCGAGCACCGCTACGGGCACTACCACACACCACCCCCGCAGCCGACTCGCCAGCAGCAGCGGCCCGCAGCCCAGCCATCAACTCATCACGATCACTGCCCACCACCACCGCACGGTGATCGAACACCGCACGCGAACTGACCAGCGACCACCCCACATCCACCGGCCGCAACGACGAATCCGACCCCACAAACTCCAACAACCGGCCCGCCTGCGCACGCACCGCCTCAACCGACTTCCCCGACAACACCCACGGCACCACACCACCCACACCGAAAACACCAGCGCCGACGGGTTGATACTCCGCAGACCCAACCTGGCCATCGCACCTCGGAGGAGAGGTGACTACTACGTGGCAGTTGGAGCCGCCGATGCCGAACGAGGAGACTCCCGCGAGTAGTTGCTCGTCCTGCTCCGGCCAGGACATCGCCTCACGAGGGACCCGTAGACCCCATTCGCGGAAACGGATTTCTGGATTGGGGTATTGGAAGTTCAGGCTCGCGGGAACACTGCGGTGACGGATCATCATCACCGTCTTCAGCAGGCCAACGATTCCCGCTGCGCCTTCCAGGTGGCCCAGATTCGTCTTAACCGACCCCACAAGGAGGGGACGACTCTCTTCTCTGTTCTTTCCCAGAACGGCGCCCAGCGCCGCGGCCTCGATCGGGTCACCGACCTTCGTTCCGGTTCCGTGCAGTTCGACGTACTGCACTCGGCGCGGGTCCACCCCGGCGCGGTCATATGCGGCGCGCAGCACTGCCTCCTGCGCTGACGCACTGGGGACGGACAACCCCCGGGTCGAGCCGCCATTGTTCACAGCGGTGGCTCGAATGACGGCGTAGATGTCGTCTCCGTCGGCGATCGCGCGAGACAGCGATTTCAGGACGACGAAACCACCACCTTCGCCCCGGACGTATCCATTCGCTCGCGCATCGAAGGTGTAGCAGTTACCGTCCGCGGAAAGGGTGCCGAGCTTCGCCGCCATCTCCGCGGATTCTTCGATGAGGTTGAGGTGCACACCGCCCGCGAGGGCGGTCGTCGACCTTCCGCTCAGCACAGCTTCGCAGGCCATGTGCACGGCGACGAGAGAAGAGGACTGCCCTGTGTCGACCGCCATGCTTTCGCCGTGCAATCCCAGGAAATGCGAGATCCTGTTGGCGATCAGAGCGCGCTGGGTCCCTGCCTGGGTGTATTGATCGATGTCCCTGGCATCAGCGGAAAGGCGCAGTTTGGCGTAGTCGTCCGCCATGACGCCGACGTAGACCGCGACCTGATCGCCTCGCAGCGTGCTCGGGATGATAGCCGCGTCCTCCAGAGCTTCCCAGCTCAGCTCCAACGCCAACCGCTGCTGCGGATCCATCTCGACCGCTTCGCGTGGCGAAATCCCGAAGAAACCAGGATCGAAAAGATCGACTTGGTCCAGGAAACCGCCGCGACGGACTGCATCACGCCACCGGGAATCGCGGAGACCCGGGCCGGGCCACCGGTCTCCTGGAACATCGGTGATCGCGGACGCGCCCGAGTGCAGCAAGGTCCAGAGGGCGTTCGGGTCGTGCGCCATGGGTAGTCGACACGACAGCCCCACCACTGCCACACGTTCGTCGAACGGCTCGGAATCAATGGGCCACTCAGAGCGCACAGGACACATCGAGTACCTCCGGTCGAGGGTTTTCTCCTGACGAGCCGCAAAACCACGCTCGGGACGAACCGTCTTCACCGCGCCAAGTCCGTCCAACTCACCTCGCAGGCGAAGACGATCGGACACGCCGGATCGTGCGAGCGTGACGACGCCGCAAATCGACAGGACAGAGCAAAGCTAGCGCGGTGATCAGCGACAACAACTCCTCAACCTGGTAGTCCGGTCATACCTGTGAACGCCTGGCGAACCGGCTCGCTCCCCACACGAGACTGATCCGCAATCGCACGACCACCAGCACTAGTGGTTCCCCGACCGAGAAAGGTCTGAAATCATCAACCGGTGCTACGCCGTCCAGAACGGCGCCGCCACCGACGGTGTCCGCTCCCCCGACCAGTTTCCCGAGCGCCCCACCATTCGCGTCGTTGGTGTGCCACAAGTGCGCTGGCGTTCGGTGGTCACGGTGGGCGCCACGAGCGCTCCCGTGACTGCCTTCAACTCTCCTGCGTCGAACAGCGCGGCGCGGACGGTGAGAAGTCCGCCCTCAGGATTTGGAGCTGGCAAATCATGCGTGACCTTACTGACCGCGATCTGGTGGTGGAGACCTCGTCCGGCTCGGTGCAGGGATTCATGGATCGAGGGGTCCCGAACTGGCGCGGCGTGCCGTACGGCCGAGTTGAGCAGCGTTTTAGGCCGCCTGTGCCGGTCACCCCGGTGGAGCAGGTTGACGCGCGCCGCTGGGGGCCGGTCTGCTGGCAGCTTCCGATTATGACTGGTAAGACGCTTTCAGCGGTCTTCCCGGACGTCGCCGAGAGCGAGGACTGCCTCAACCTCAACCTCTGGTCACCCGATCCGAGCCCGGACGCGCGCCGACCGGTCCTGGTCTGGCTGCATTTCGGCAGCCGGGCGTACGGCAGCGGCAGCACGCCGACGATCGACGTCTGGCATTTCGCCGCTCGCCACGGCGCGGTGATCGTGACGCCGAACTACCGTCTGGGGCCCTGGGGTTGGCTCTATCTCGGTGCGCTCGATCCGGATTTCAAGGACAGCGCCAATCTGACCATTCTCGACCAGGTGATGCTGCTGCGCTGGATACGGGAAAACGTGGCGGGGTTCGGCGGTGACCCGGACAACGTCACTGTGTTCGGCATGTCCTCCGGCGCCTCCGACCTGGGCGCCCTGCTGGGCGCACCGGCGGCCAAGGGGCTGTTCCACAAGGCGGCCCTCTACAGTGGCGCCCAGGCTCCGATGGCCGAGGAAGACGCTGTGCAGTTCGCCGAGGAGTTTCTCGCGGCCGCGGGACCACTGGCCGCCACGCCGGCCGACCTGGTCCAGCTGCCCAACGTGGGCCTGCGGACCATCCACCGGCGACTGCTCCGGCAGAGCACCGCCCGCGCCAACGGCCCGGTCATCGTCCGATATGGACCTTTCGTCGACGGGGACGTCCTTCCTCAAGCGCCGCTCGACTCGCTCGAGGCAGGGCTCATGGCCGACGTTCCGTTGCTGGTGTCGAACGTCGCGGAAGAGGCCGGGGTGTGGGACTGCTGGAACGCGGTCGACCACGCCTATTCGCACGTGCTGCCCGACGCCGATCAATCGGTGGACCATGACGAGAAGATCAGGGTCTTGTCCGAGATTCGCTGGGTGGGACCAGCCAGGGAGTTGTTGGCCGCCCAGTACAAGGGCGGCGGGCACGGCTGGGCGCAGAAGTTCGACTATGCGCCTTCCACCAATTGGCAGACCGCGCTGGCCTACCCCGCCGTGGCGAAGAGGCCGGTTCATGGGGCCGACGTGGCCTCGCTGTTCCTCGACCCGGAGGGAGACGTCGGCACGGATGACGACCGGGCCGTCGGCGCGCTGGAGCAGGCGGCACTGCTCGCACTGGCCAGAGACGGGCACGTGCCCTGGGCGCAGTGGTCGCCGGAGCAGCAGACACCGCACCGGATCGCCGCACCGTCGAACTGAGGCAGCGACAGCCCCGTGGCGTGGGAATCACGTTCGCGCCACGGGGCTGGCTTTGGCCGAGTGGGTCACCCCTGCGAGCGGCCTGCCCGCTGGTCAGGGGTTCTCGTAGATACCGTCGATTCGACCGCGCGCCAGGACGTCAGTGGCGGCGGCGAGCACGGCGCGCGGCTTGGCCGAGTCCAGGTCCGTGCTGCCCGGCACCGCGGTGATCGGCTTCGCGAGCGCGAAGAGCTGGAACACGTACCGGTGCGGGCCGTGTCCCTTGATGGGCGCCGGTCCCAGGTAGCCGCGGCCTCTACCGGATCGCAGTGGTCGCACACCTGCTACGGGGTTTTTCGCATCGAGCGCCCCCCGGCCGAGACTGGTCACCGAGGGATCGACCAGGAAGACCCCGTGGATGAACGGTTTCGGCGTGGGCGCGTCGGGGTCTTCGATGACCAGCAGCAACTGTGCCGTACCTTCCGGCACTGTGGCCCAGCTCAGGGCGGGGGACAGCTCTTCGCCGCCGATTCGCTTGCCAACGTGCACGACCGGAATCGTCGCCTCGTGTGCGAAGTCGGGGCTGGTCAGGGGGAGTTCGTCTCCACCGGCCAGGTTCGGTGCGTTCCAGGCGAGGTCGGCATTCCCCGCCCGCCGGTTCTTCAATAACTTTCCGAGCACTGCCATTGCTTCTCCTCGTCGGTTCGCGCCGAACACCATACCGACCACCACGACGTGTGCCGAGTCGACCGGAACGTCGAGCGGACGAACGGGCGGCAGCGCCGTCAACCGCGTTGCCGCCCGATCTGTCCCGTCTCAGGCGATCCTCGCTGTCCACGCCGGAGACGGTGCGCCCGGCTCAGCCGGGGATCACCACACCCAATTCCTTGGCCTGCCGCCGCTGGAACTCGCCGAACTCCCCGTGCAACTGCCAGCGCAGAGCGCTGCCGCGCAGCGTGCCGGGCTGCCTGGTGCCCCATGCGGCTTCGAACTCCGGCGGCAGGAGGCGGCTCGACGGCACCGAGAACCACATCCGCAGCAGGTGGCGCCCCGCCTCGGACTCGTCGCTGTCGAACGCTGTCCGGCCGTGCAGCACCAGGTGGCTGTTGATCAACTGCAGGTCACCTGGCTGGAACTGCATGGCAGTCACCAGATCCGGTCGGGCGGCGATCTCCTCGACCGCGGCGATGGCCTGCCGCTGCCGTTCGGTCAGCCTCGGCGCGGCCGGATTGTCCTGGCTGCGCAGGATCCGGCGGATGTAGAACCGGCACGTGGTGCGCCCCTCATGGCGGCCGAAGACGGGACACATGAAGAAGTCCGGGTGGTTCTCGTCCGGGGAGGCGACATCGGCGAACGGCAACGGCTCGTACAGGGCGGTCAGCAGATCGGGGTACACCCAGGACAACTCCCGGCGCACCGCCTCGGCGCTGACCACTAGGCTGGTGCCCCCGTGTGAGGCCGCGCGCCGGCACAGCAGTCCGACGATGTCGGTCGAATCGATATGGAATCCGATGTGCTGGTTCGAGGTGTGCACCCGCAGCCGTCCGGCCCGGCCCTCGTCGCGGATGTCGACGATGCTCGCGTCGGCGTTGTTCTGGATCAGTGGCACGCCGACGTGCATGCCGAGGCCCCAGTAGAGTCGGCGGACCTCCTCCTCGGTCTTGCCGTTGACGGGTATGCCGCGGATCAGCGCGAATCCCGGCTCGTCCTCCAGTGACCGTACGATGCGCCGTAGTTTCGGCCCCACCTTGGGCAGGGGAAAGTCGGCCGGGCTGGCCGCGAAGTCGGATTTCCCGCTATCGACCAACGTGGCCAGCGCGCCGTCGATTTCGGCCGCCTCCGACACCGTCAACTCGTACAGCCACGGTTCCTGCCCCGGTTCCTCGGACATTTCCCGTTCGTCGCTCAGCAGAATCGACATGACCCTCGTCCTTTCCCGGGACAGTCAACAAACGCAGTTGTCGTCGAGCACGATCGTGGGTTCATCGACGTTCAGTAGATGCCTTCGATCACGCGCTCGCCGCCGAACTTCTCGACCGGCCGGGGATCGGCCACCGAATCGCCGAACTGGCCTTCCGGGCCCGGCACCCGGACTGCTGAGTCCCGTTCCAGGTTGTTGGGCAGGAACATGCCCTTGCTGATGTGGTTCATCACGACCTGCCCACGTCGGCCGTATTCCACGGTCTCCCGCGTCTCTGGATCGACCACGTGGAACGTCACCACCGGGGTGTACGGGTCGTAGACGATGTGGTCGCCGTCGCCGGTTCCGGCGCGTTCCGACGCCCCCTCCAAAATCATGGCGCTGTTGTACCGGCTCACCATCCGCACGTTGGGGAAGTGCAGGTGCGACAGTTCGAACCGCTCGTCCGCGGTCATGTGCGCGCCACCCCAGAACACCACGGCGACCTTGGCGTTGATGAGTTCGACGAGCCGGGGACGCCCCGAACATGCCCGCAGCAGCGGCGGTGTGATCACCAGGAGGCCGACGTGCTGGCTGCTGAGCACGTGCTCGATCTGGTCCAGCACGTGCTCGACGTAGGCCTTGACCTGGTCGTGTTCGCCCCGGCTGATCAGTTTCTTGACCCAGCGCGGGTCGACGTCGATGGTGAACTTGATGGTGTTCTGCCGCTTCACCACGTCGTCGTACTGACCGCCGATCTTGTGCGGCCCGGTCGGCGCGGCGATCAGGATGTTTCCGGGTTCCCGCCCGGCGAACACCGGCCCGGCGAGCATCCTGTTGATCGAGCTCTCGAACCAGTCGGGCATCAGGATGACGCGCTTGGGCGCACCGGTGGTGCCGCCGGTCTCGAAGACCTTCGGTGCCGGCGGGTTGGGGCCGTAGCCCTGCGGGACCAGGTCCTCCACGGGGATGCCCCGCAACTCGTCGACGATGTTGGGAAAGAGCCTCAGGTCGTCGTAGGTGCGCACATCGTGCACCGGATCGAAGTCGAGCGATTTGGCCCGTTCGAGCCAGAACCGCGAACCGGTTTCGGCGCCGAAATGCCATTCGAGGGCGGTCCTGAGGTATTCCTCGGGGTCGGTCGGGCGGACCGCCGGGTCCAGAACCGCCCACCGCTTGTCGGCCATGACGCCGGTCATGAAGAACCTCCCTTGTTCCGGGTGTTGCTCACCGATTCCGATGTCTCTCCCTGGTCCACCGGCCACGCGAAACCCGTGATCAGGTTGAGCGCGTTGGCCAGTTCCAGTACTTGTTTCGCCCTGGCGAGAGCGGGAGGCCCCACCATCTTCCCCTGCGCCGTGATGGTGATCGATCTGCTTTCCATGGCGGCGAGATCCACGGCCGCGCAGATCTCCAGGGCGTCGTCGATCTCGTCCATCGTCGGGGTGTAGACGTCGTGGATGATGGGGATCTGCGCGGGGTGAATCGCCATCCGGCCGAGAAATCCAAGCCGGCGACCGTGTTTGCTGGTGACGAGCAAACCGCGCAGATCGCGGGGCTCGGCGTAGACGCTCTGACACGGGTTGGGCAGGCCGGCGGCGCGTGCGGCGGTGATCACCCGGGCCCGGCTGGCGTCCATGGTCGGGCCTTCGGCGGTGGTGTTGAGGTCGGCCCGCAGGTCGGACTCGCCGAGGCCGAGCATGGTCACCGTGGGAGACGCGGTGGCCAGGGCGAAAGCGCGTTCCAGTGCGCCGGCCGACTCGATGAGTACATGGATCTTCGCGGGGTGACGGAGCTCGCGCAGGATGTCGGCGACGCGCCGGACCTCGTCGGGTAAGCCCACTTTGGCCATGCGTATCCCGGCGAGCCCGGTACCGGCCACCGCGCGCACGTCGTCCTCGCAGAGCCCCGATGACATCGAGTTCACTCGCACGTAGGTGGGTTTCGAGGCGGGCGAGGTGATCGCCTCTGCGACGATCTCCCGGGCTTCGAGCTTCTGCGCGGCCGGGACGGCGTCCTCCAGGTCGAGGATCACCGCGTCGGCTTCGGTGGCGTAGGCGCGGGCGATCCGGTCCGGGTGGTGGCCGGGCACGTACAGACAGCTGCGGAAAACCTGGTGCTTGCGCTGCTCGTCGCTCATGCCCCGGCCTCTCCTGTCGAGGAGTGGGCCGTCTCGGCTCGCGCCAGGGTGCCGCACACGTCCTCGGTGTGTGATCCGACGGGGGGCCCGGCCCAGTCGATACGTCCCGGTGTGGCCGACAGCCGGAAGGGGACGCCCGGCATGCGCACCGTGCCCAGTTCGGCGTCGGGCACGTCCACCGTGAGGCCGCGTGCCCGGAACTGCGGATCGGTCAGCACGTCGTCGACCTCGTAGATGGGAGCGACCGCCGCTTCGGCCGTCTCGAAAGCGGCGACGACCTCGTCGCGGCCCCGGGCGGCGATCCACGGCCGGATCGCGTCGTCGATCACTTCGCGATGCGCGGCCCGCCCGACGCCGGTGGCGAACCATGGCTCGGCGCACAGGTCGGGTCGGCCGACCAGCCGGACGACGCGTTCGGCGACCGAGCGCGCCGGTGCCGACAAAGCGACCCAGCGCTGGTCCGCGCAGCGGTAGACGTTTCGGGGTGCGCTGTTGTTCGACCGGTTGCCGACCCGGTCGGGCTTGATGCCAAGGTGTTCGTAGACGGTGAGTTGGGCGCCCAGCGCGCCGATGAGGGTCTCGGTGATCGCGACATCCGCGATCTGGCCGGTACCGATCAGGTCGCGGGCGCGCAATGCGATCAGCACCGCGAGGGCGGTGTGCAGTCCGGCCACGGCGTCGCCGAGCGGGAACGCCGGGAGCGCGGGCGGGCCGTCGGGTTCTCCGGACATCGCCGCCAGCCCGCTCATCGCTTCCGCGAGGGTGCCGAATCCGGGACGGCCCGCATACGGCCCGTCCTGCCCGAACGCGGTCACCCTGGCCAGAACGAGCCGCGGGTTGGCCTCGGTGAGCACCTGCGGACCAAGCCCCCAGCGTTCCAGCGTGCCCGGTCGGAAGTTCTCGATGACCGCGTCGGCCTGGGTGGCGAGACCGACGAAACGGTCCGCGTCCCGGGCCTCGCGCAGGTCGAGCACAACGCTTTTCTTGTTGCGGCTCAGCATCTTCCACAGAAGCGGAACATCGTTGTACGCGTGGCCGTACCGGCGCACCGGATCGCCCGCGGGCTGTTCCACCTTGATGATCTCGGCACCGAAGTCACCGAGCAGTCTCGCCGCGAAAGGCCCCGCGAACAGTGTGGAGGCATCGATCACAGTGAGACCGGCCAAGGGTAAGGGAGTATTTGGCACCGTGGACCTTCCCTGTTCGGTTTTGCCGCGCGAACACTCGCGGAGTCCCGGTCATTCGTGCGGCGAAACGGAGTTTTCGCTCTGGCCGGTCCCCAGTGGCCTCCTGGGCGCGGTTCCGTGTGCACCGGCCGAATCGCGCAGCGGCACCGGCGGCCAGCTGACGAGCAGGAGCAGGCCGACGAGGCTCACTCCGGAAGCAGTCACGAACACCAGCCCCATCGAGTCGGCGAACGCCAGCTGGAACGGACGCGCCACGACGGCGGGCAGCGACTGGATCACCGCGCTGTCGTGCACCACCACACTCGTCGCGGCAGCGGTGTCGTTCGCCTGCAGCCCTGTCGCCAGTTCACGTGCGGCCGGATCGCTCGCCGAGGCGATGGTCCGTGCCACGGCGGCCCGGAAGGCCGGGCCGCCGGCAGCGGCTTTCACCTCGCCAGCGATCGCCGTTGGCGCGTAAGCGAAGAACAGCGAGAGGAAGAAGGCCAATCCGATGGTGCCGCCGAGCTGCCGGAAGAAAGTCACCGCCGCGGTCGAAACCCCCATGTCCGCGGGCGGCAGGATGTTCTGCATCGCCAGCGTGAGCGGCTGGTTGAACATGCCGACACCCAGCCCGAGGACCAACAACAGCAGCATGAGCAGCCAGAAGTCGGAGACAGCGGTGAGGAAATAGAGTCCCAGCAGACTCGCCACGGTCAGCACCCCGCCGACGATGGCCTGCGCCCGGTACCGCCCGGTGCGTGCGATGAGCTGGCCGGAGCAGAGGGTGCCGACAATCGCGCCCAGCATCGTCGGCAGCAGGCGGAAACCGGCCACCATCGGATCCACGCCTTGGGACACCTGGAAGTACTGGGGAATGATGCTGATCACGCCCACCATCACCGAGCCGACGACGAACGAGACGACCGACCCCTTGGCGAACGATCGGTTCGCGAAGATGCGCAGCGGGGTGAACGCCCTCTCGCCGGCCAGCTTCTCGGCCCACACGTACGCCGACATGCTGGCCGCGAACACGGCGAAACACACGAGCGACCGGGTCGATCCCCATCCCCAGGAGCGGCCCAGTTCGGCGACGATCAGCAGTGGTGTGATGCCCACGGTGAGCAGCAGACCGCCGAGCCAGTCCACCCGGCCCCCGGTCCGCTGCATGGGATCGAAGTTCAGCACACGCACGACAACGGCCAGCGTCACCAGGCTGAGCGGCACGTTCAGCAGGAAGACCCAGCGCCAGCCGGCGATGCCGAGGATGCTCTGTGTGTCGGCCAGTACGCCGCCGATCAGCGGGCCCACCAAGTTCGCACCGGTGAACACTGCCAGGAAGTACCCCTGGTATCTGGCGCGCTGCCGGGGCGCGACGATGTCGCCGAGGATGGTGAACGCCAGGGACATCAGGCCGCCGGCACCGATGCCCTGGACGGCGCGCAGCACGGCGAGTTCGTAGAGAGAGGACGCGAACGTGCAGCCCAGCGAGCCGAGCGCGAACACCGAGATGGCGACCACGTAGCACGGTTTGCGGCCGTAGAGGTCGGACAACTTGCCGTACAGCGGCGTGACGATCGTCGAGGTCGCCAGGTAGGCGGTCGTCACCCACGCCAATAACGAATAGTTGTGGAAGTAGTCGGCGATGGTCCGGATGGATGTCGCCACGATCGTCTGGTCCAGCGCGCTGAGCGAGACGCCCATCAGGAGTCCGCAGAGGACCAAGAGGATCTGCCGGTGGGTGAACCCCGCGTGATCCGGCGGTTGCCCGTGACCAGGCGTCAGACTCGCCATGCGGACCCCCCTCCTTACGAGTTCGCCACCGGATCACGGCGAACTTACGTAGGCTCGCCGAGGCAGGTCAAGGTCGTGCGCGGGGGGCTCCGGACCACCGTCGGTGGCGGACCATTGCTGATCGCAACCCGGTTTTCGACTGCGTTTTCCGCGCGGTTGAACACTGGGCGCCGGTCGGTCGCCCGGCGCATGGCCTCGACCACGTTACTCGCCACCCGCGTCGGCGTGACCGGACGCACGGCCCACTCAGACAGCTGGCTCGCTCCCGGCACGGCAAATACATTGCTCGCATGACGGTTTCCGACCGGGGAGGCGACTTTGCATCTGCCGGACACTGCGCGCTGGGCACTCACCCACGGGCTGATCAGGCTCGTGATGCGCAGGGAGGCCGCCCGGGACAATCCAGCCACGCGCCGCGTCACCGATCCGCAGGTGCGGGCGAACCCGTACCCGCACTACGAGACGCTGCGCACTGACGAGCCGTTCGTGGGCGGGCTGGCCAGCAAGGTGACGGTGCGCCATGGCGTGGCCACCGACGTACTGCGGGCCGCGACGCTGGGCGCCGCGACGTTCGGCGGCGCGCCCGGCCTGATCCGGCGGATCCTGGCCGCCTCCGGCACCGGCGCGGCGCGCGGTGTGTTCGAGCCGCCCTCCATGGTCGCCGTGGACCCGCCCTACCACAGCCGCTACCGCAAGCTGGTCACCCGCGCGTTCACCGCGAAGGCCGTGACGGCACTACGGGAGCGGACCGAGCAGGTGGCTGTGGAACTGCTCGACGAGCTAACCGAGTTGGATGTGCAGCAGCCCGTCGACCTGGTCCGGCACTATGCCTCGCAACTGCCGACGGTCGTGATCTGCGAAATCCTGGGCGCCCCGACCGACATGCGCGACCAGTTCCTGATCTGGAGCGACGCGGCGGCGAGCCACCTCGACCCCGGCATGTCGCGGCGGCAGTTCCTGGCCGCGCAGAAGGACATCGACGCCCTGCTGGACTGGCTGCGCGGGCACTTCGCCGCGCTGCGCCGCAACCCCGGCCAGGACATCCTGTCCGACCTGGTCAACTCGACGGACACCGACGGCCAGAAGCTGACCGAGGTCGAGCTGCTGGCCACCGCGATGCTGGTGCTGGCGGCCGGGTTGGAGACCACGGTGAACCTGATCGGCAACGGCATCGCTCTGCTTGAGCAGTATCCGGACCAGCGTGCGCTGCTGGCCGAGCGTCCCGAGCTGTGGCCGAACGCGGTGGACGAGATGCTCCGGGTGGAGTCCCCGGTGCAGCGGATCTCGCGGCGGGCGTTGCAGGACACCGAGATCGCGGGGGTCGCGCTGCGCGAGGGCGAGATCGTGGTGGTGATGCTCGGCGCGGCCAACCGTGACCCCCTGGTGTTCACCGAGCCGGCCAGGTTCGACGTCACCCGCGCGAACGCCGGCAAGCATCTGGCGTTCTCCAGCGGCATCCACTACTGCCTGGGTGCCGCGTTGGCCAAGATGGAGGGCGAAGTGGGGCTGCGTGCGCTCTACCGGCGCTTCCCGGATCTGACCCTGCTCGACGAGGGCGACCGCAAGCCGACCCGGAACCTGCGTGGCTTCGACCGGCTGACCGCCTCGCTGACCCCGGCACCGGTGCGCTGATCCAGATCTCGGACGGGGAGAAAGGGCCGGGAAGAAGCCCGGCCCGATCGATGTCTCCACGGTCACGGGCAAGGTCATTGCGTGATCACGAATGCTCGGGCTTCGCGTGTGACGTGACGTCATGTTCCTTTGCCTGCCCCGGCAAAGGACGCGGAACCGGCCTCGGATAGTCAAGTGGGTGTCGATTCCGTTGATCCCCGAGCGAGTCGGTGCCTGCCTCTGCATCATCTCTCGCGACCGCGCTGCCGAGGTACGGGTAACTGCTGGAGCCGGTAAGCCAGTTGGGGAGCGGTCGGCGCAGGTCCATACGAAGCTCCTGGAGTCGCTTCGCGACAAAACTACGGTCAGCGCCACCCATCGCCCTGGGCATCCGGATGCTCGCCCGGAACAACTCAACTTTAGGGAACGCACGATGACGAACCTGAGCCAGGACGCGGAGCTGACCGGGCGGGTCGCGGCGGCGGTGGCGAATCCGGTGGCGCACGACGAGTTCGACCCCCACGCCGCGCTGGCCGAGGTGCTGGCCGGAATCGGGATGAGCCCGGCGGACACTGGCGGGCGGATCGAGTTCGCCGGGGCCGACCCGGTGGTGCCCAGCACTCTGCGCCTGGGCGGGGCCGCGGCGATCGCGCTGGCCGCGAAGTCGGTGGCGGTGGCCAAGCTGTGGCGGCTGCGCGGCGGCGACGGCCAGGACATCGCGGTCGACCTGCGGGTCACCCCGCACCGGCTGTGCCCGTTCTACGACCAGCGTTGGGAGACGATCAACGGCCGCCTGCTCGGCTCCCCCGCGAACGCCGGCAGCAAGGCGTTCGCGTTCGGTTTCTACCGCACCGCCGACGACCGCTGGGTGATGCCGCTCAACCCGTACCCCAAGATCAAGATCGCCGCGCAGAAGCTGCTCGGCGTACCGGACGACGCGGACGCGGTACGTGCCGCCGTGGCCCAATGGACCGGTCGGGAACTGGAAGAAGCCGCTGCCGAGGCGGGCTGCGTGCTGCCGATGCTGCGCTCCACCGGCGAGCTGTTCGCCGAGCCGCACTACCGCGACCACCTGGCACATCTGCCGCTGGTCGCCGTGGAACGCATAGGCGAGTCCGAACCCGAGCCACTGCCGCCCGGGGCGCCCACACCGCTGGCCGGGGTGCGCGCGCTGGGCATGGGGCACGTGATCGCCGGCGCCGGGGCGGGCCGGGCACTCGCGCTGCACGGCGCGGACGTGCTCAACGTGTGGCGCCCGCAGGAGCTGGAACACCCGGTCACCTACGCCACGGCGAACGTCGGGGTGCGTTCCACGGTGCTGGACCCGCGCGCGGCGGACGACGCGACGGCAGTGCGCGGACTGTTGGCGGGAGCGGACGTCTTCTACGCCAACCGCAGGCCCGGCTACCTGGAGCGCATAGGACTGTCCGCCGAGCAGGCAGCCGAGCTGCGCCCGGGGATCGTGCACGTCAGCGCCTCGCTGAACGGTCCGGCCGGGCCGTGGGCCGGGCGGGTCGGGTTCGACCAGACGGCGGGCAGCCTGACCGGGATGATGCACCTGGAGGGCGGGCTGGGCTCGAACGGCTCAGCCGGATCGAAGCCCGCGCTGCCGCCGATCCTGGTGGTCAACGACTACATCGTCTCCTGGCTGATGGTTGCGGGAGCGGTGGAGGCACTGTGCCGGCGCGCGGTGCACGGCGGCAGCTACCGGGTGCACGTGTCGCTGACCCGAGCCGCACTGTGGATCCTCGGGCTGGGTGTGTTCGACCGGGAGTACGCGCACACCACCGCCGGGCGCGGCCCCGAGCACGCCTACCACGACCCGGAGTTGTTCACCGCCGACACCCCGCTCGGCCACTACCAGGGCGTCACCGAACAGATCCGGATGTCCGCCACCCCGGGCCACTACCGCACCGTCCTGGTTCCCCGGGGCTCCTGCCGCCCGGAGTGGCTCGACTGACCCGACTCCCGGGGATCCGATCCGGTCGTCGGGCGGGACATCCGCCGGATGCGTCCGATACGGAAACCCGAATCACGTCCCGCTCGCCGCGAAACGAAAATGCTTTCAGATTGCGGCCAGTTATGGCGTGTGTCATCAGATAGCTCGTGACTTGATTCGATCGCTGAGAGCGGGAGGCGCGGTGCCGAACCCGTGGCACGCAAATAGAACTCGGCGTTCTCAGCCTACGGTTCGGCTTTCGACGGCGCAGGCGGGCTGGCCGCGGGTGGAGTTGGGATTGTCGGCCGCGGAGTGGTCACGTTGGGGCGGTGGCCTCGGCGGCCGTCGGCACCGCAGGTCGAAACTATCAGGTCGGAGGATGCCAACCACCGCCTGCGGCGGTGTAATCTCCCGACGTGCGGGACAAGGGGCTCCGCGCAAAAGGAGATTCGCCGTGCCGAGTTCATCTGCGCACTTCGAGAAATGGGTGAAAATTTTTCATCCGGCCTCGGCTGCTTCAGTACGACTCGTATGTCTACCCCACGCTGGCGGCTCGGCGAGCTTCTTCTTTCCCATGGCCAAGGCGTTCGGTCCCGCCGTCGAGGTCATGGCGATCCAGTACCCGGGCCGGCAGGCTCGGCGTCACGAGCCCGGCATCGACAACGTCCCCGAGTACGCGGATCAGATCTTCGCGGTGCTGCGACACCTGGACGACCGGCCTCTGGCGCTTTTCGGGCACAGTATGGGCGCGATACTCGCCTACGAGGTGGCGATCCGCATGCGTCAAGCCGGACTGCCCTCGCCCGCGCGACTCTTCGCATCCGGTCGGCGCGCCCCGTCCTGTTACCGGGACGAGCAGGTACACAAGGGCTCGGACGAGCAGATGGTGGCAGAACTGCAGGGGCTGGGCGGGCCCAACCAGGCCATGCTCACGGACCCGGAGTTGCTCGCCATGGTCCTGCCTGCCGTTCGCAGCGACTACCGCGCGATCGAGCGGTATGAGCACGATCCTCAGGCCCGGCTCGACTGCCCCGTGACCGTGCTCGTCGGTGACAGTGACCCCCGGGTGACGCTCGACGAGGCACGGGCCTGGGCGAAGCACACCACAGCGCCGACCGAGCTGGAGGTGTTCCGGGGCGGCCACTTCTTCCTCGTCGACCGGAGTACGGACGTCATCGAACTCGTGGCCCGCAGCCTGAGCGTGCAGGGTGCCGAGCCGATCCGCTGAAGCCGCTGAGCTACCGGGGGGATGTATGACGGACGCGCAGACCAGCGCGCTGTTGGCCGCGCTGGCCAAGGGAGTTCGCACTGTCGAGTTGGGCCAGCCGCTGTTCACCGGAATGCCCTGCTCACCCAACCATCCGGGGTTTCGGATGACCCTCGCCCGCCGGCATGGTGACATGCGACGGCCTGACGGTGGTTCGGCCAGCAACGAGGTGATCATCACCGGTGGGCATGTGGGCACCCACATCGACGCACTGGCGCACGTCAGCCAGGACGGAAAGCTGCACGGAGGTGTGGACGCGGAGACAGCCCAGCGCGGAGGTGCGTTCACCGAGCACGGTGCCGAGCGGATTCCCCCGCTGGTCGCCAGGGCGGTGCTGCTGGACGTGGCCGGCACGCGAGGAGTGGACGTGCTGGAGCCCGGTTACGGGGTGACCCGGCAGGACCTCGTGAACGCGTCCGAGCGCGCGGGGGTACTGCCGGGCCCCGGCGACGTGGCCCTGGTACGGACGGGGTGGGCCATCAACTTCCCCCACCCGGAGACCTATCTGGGCCAGGCGACCGGCGTTCCCGGAATCTGCGAGGACGCCGCCGACTGGCTGGCCGCGTACGGCATCGTCGCCACCGGGGCCGACACCACGGCCTACGAACGCATCCCGCCGGGCGAGGGCCACCGAACACTGCCGGTGCACCGCCTGCTCCTGGTCGAGCACGGCATCTACATCATGGAACACCTCAACCTGGAGCAGGCCGCGGCGCAGGGTCTGACCGAATTCCCCATCGTGGTGGCCCCGTTGCGAATCATGGGTGGCACGGGTTCCCCGATCCGGCCGATCGCGGTGGTGGGCGCGTGAATCCGACCCCGGCCGAACAACTGGGCGCGCTGGCCGAGCGCGTCGCGAGGGACGGACTGCCGGCGAGACTGCGCGCGGACGTCGCCGGTCGGGTACTGGATCTGCTCGGCAACTGCCTTGCCGCGCTGTGCGAGCAACCGGCCGAGGTGGTCGCCGCGACGGTGGGTGAATGGGGCGGCGCGCCGGACGCCACCGCGATCGGCTCGGCCACCCGGCTGCCCGCCCCCTCGGCGGCGTTGGTCAACGGAACGCTCGCGCACTCCCTGGACTTCGACGACACACACATGCCCTCGGTGCTGCATCCATCGGCCGCGGTTGTCCCGGCGGCACTCGCCGTCGCGGAGTCGACCGACGCATCCGGACCGTCCTTCCTGGACGCGGTGGCCGTCGGTGTCGAGGTGACCTGCCGACTGGGCATGGCCGGCTATGACGAGCAGCACGCGAACTCGGTGTACTTCGACCGTGGCCAGCACGCCACCGCGATCTGTGGCACGGTCGGCGCCGCAGTGGCTGCCGGCATGCTCCGCGGGTTGACCGCCGCGCAACTGACCTCTGCCGTCGGCATCGCGTGCAGCATGGGGTCAGGGGTCATCGAAGCCAACCGGACCGGCGGCACGGTCAAACGGGTCCACTGCGGCTGGGCGGCACATGCCGGTGTGGTGGCCGCATCTCTCGCCCGGAACGGGCTGACCGGGCCACCCACCGTGCTGGAGGGACGTTTCGGCCTGCTGCGCGCGTTCTGCGGCGACCAGTTCGACATCGACGCTGTCACCCGGGATCTCGGTGAGCGATGGGAGAGCGACCGGATCTTCGTGAAACCCTACCCCTGCAACCACTTCACCCATGCCGGTGTGGACGCCGCACTACGGTTCCGGCGGACCGGACTCGATCCGGCGGCCATCACTGAGATCACCCTCGGTGTGCCCGAACCGGTGTTGCGCACCATCGCCGAGCCGATCGAGGACAAACGTCGGCCACTGTCCGGCTACCACGGCGCGTTCAGCGGTCCGTACACGGTGGCCGCCGCCCTGCTCGGCGGGGGCGGTCTCGGCGTGTCCCACGAGGACTTCACCGATCGCGCGGTGGCCGATCCGGCTCGGCTGGCCCTGGCCGCGCGGGTGTACCCGCTGGCCGACCCGGAGTGCACCCGAATCTTTCCGCACCAGTTTCCGGCCGTACTCACCGTGCGGCTGGCCAACGGAGACGTACTCGAGGAACGGGTCAGGCACAACCGCGGCGGCCCGGAGAACCCTTTGACGCCCGAGGAACTGACCACCAAGTTCCGGATGAACGCGGGACGTGCGGTGGACGACGCGGCAGTCGGCGAACTGGACAACCTGGTAAGGCGGTTGGGCTCCGACAGCAAACCGGCGACGATCACCGGCTTGTTGCGCTCGTTGGCCTGACTTCCCTGCTGTGCACCGGCTCTCCGTCGGATCAACTCCCGTCGGTGATCGCCGTCCGGTGAAGCTCTGCGCGCTTTCGGGATGTCTACGGTTGGCGGAGAGGTTCAAGTCCGGCATCGTTGTGCCCCAGTGGCCTCGCAGCGGCCTCCGAGCCGACGACATGGGTAGCGGAATCCTCCGGCCGGCCTTCCAACCTGCGAGCCAGGTCCTGCCAGAACACCGCATAAGCCCGAGCCAACTTGGCCACCGGGACGGACCAGCGTTCCGGGATCGCGTAGACGACGTCGGTTCTGCTGTTCAGCGCCTCCCGATTGGCCCGCATCCAGCGAATCAGGAACCGGCCGCGGTCACTGAGCCGGATCGAGGGATCCGCCATCAGGCTGACCAGGATGGTCTCGGTGATCTTCTCAAGGTCGCGCGGCACCGCCAGCGGTGCCGCGGCGGTCGTCGACTGGTTCGCCCGCCCGGCCTCGTCCTTGCCGCCGGCCCGAGCCCGTATCGGTACCGCTTCCTGCCCCTGGGCCAGCCTGCGCCGCACGTCCAGCACGGTGTTCGGCGAGACACCGGCTTGCCTCGCTATTTCCCGAGCCGACGCGGTCGGTCGTTCGGCGAGCAGTCGGCTGACCCGCATGCGCCCCTCGGCGGCGTTCACCGGTCTGATCCGGCCATCCTGCCCGATCCGGTTGCGTGACTGGAGTGCAGGCTCGACGGCGTCGTGGCGCCGCGCCCGGATGGTGGCCTCGGACAGGCCGGTGATCCAGGCGATCATGCGGTTCGACCACTGCGGGTGGGTTCGCAGAATCCGTTCGGCGGCAGCGGATCGCTCCGCGCGCGACAGTGGCAGGCCGTGCGCCGTGTTGAGCCGGACGGCGATGACAAAAGCGTCCTCGTCCGAGCCTTCGTACAGTATCGCCGAAATGTACTTCCGCCCCTGCGACAACGAGGCCCTGACCCGGTGGATTCCGTCGATGACCCGGCCGGAGGGCTCGTGGACGACGATCGGTGGCAACTCGTCACCGACCCCGGCAAGTACCTGCACGTGTTCGGCGTTTACCGGGTCGTCTCGTAAGGTGAAATCAAGGTTGAGCGAACTGACCCGGACCTGACTCACGGTAGTTGCGGTCAGTTGCTCCGACAGCCAGGCGGTCGGCTCGGAGTCCGCGAGGTCGAACGAGTCGTGACTTGGCCACCAGGTGGCCTCATTCTCGGACATAGGGCTCCTGGTCATGTCTGAGGGCCGGCGGTTCGCGGTGACCGCCTGCCGGCTCTGACGGGATCGCCCCCTGCCCATCGCCCCGAGCGGGGTCGGACAGTGCGCCGACGTCCGAGGCCGAACCGCAGTTCATACACGATCCTTTTGACGTGGATGGTGCCGGTGCCCGAAAGCATATTTGCGCAGTGCCGACCGGCCAACGCCACAGAAGGGTCCGCCGCTCGAAACAGCCAAGACTGGTGGTGACTTCCGGCTTCCAGGCTTCGCACGCGCCGTGGAGTGGTTCTGTGTTGCCCCAACTGACAGGACGCCCAAATCCGGAGTGGGACTCGTCGGGCATGACGGGAGCCCCTTCCGATGCCCCGTCAGGTCTGCTGTGCCTTTGGGCGCTTGATCCACTTGGGCACTTAAAGTCACGCGCCAGCGCCGCGTAGCGGACGACGATGCCCTCGGCGTGCGACCTACGGGTCGAATTCACAGCGCTCACACGAAGGCCAGTACCGTAAGTGCGAGCGTAGTATGGGATGGTGCCGTATACGTATGCCGTAGCCTCGCACTCGCGCGCGAACCCCGACGCCGTCTACGCGGCGCTCACCTGCGCAGCCACGTGGCCGTTGTGGTCACCGATCGACGCGGCGGCGATCGCGGACGGCGGCGACCCCGAGGGTCAGCAGAAGGTCGGCGACACCAGGATTTTTCGCACCGGCCGCGTCATCTCCCGGGAGACAATCGTCGAGTTGATCACTCACCGGCGGTTTGTCTACGAGAACCTGAGCGGTCCCTTCCGGTCCTATCGAGGTACCGTCGAACTCACACCGGCAACACAAGGTGGCACCGACATCACGTGGTCCGGAAGCTTTGAGCCAAAGCTGCGGTTCTCCGGCCGGTTCTGGCGTTGGTACCTAACCCGCTTCATGCAGCGCATGGCTGACGGTCTCGCCGCGTACGCAAGCGATACCCGTTCCCGTACCGGATCCAAGTGAGGGCTTGGATCACAGACGGAGTCGTGTGGGCTCCAATACCTGATCCGGTCACTGATCCGCGGGTGCGGCCGACCTTCACGGCTCCGGCTGTCCACGCCTGCGTGACCGTCTCAACTACGCGGACGTGTATATCGGCACCCAACCGCTCAGGCTTCGTCAAGACGACGCGGGGTGCGGTTGTGCCTGTGCCGTTTGGGTGGGGTACCTGCACGAGACGGCTACCGCGGTGACCAGGATGACCGCGCCGGTGATGGTGGCGGTGCGCGTCATACCGATGATGAAGGCTTCCGCGACGACGTTGGCCAGGCGGGTCTGCTGGCTGGCGGGAAGCTGGGGCAGGGCAGCTGCTGCCCCGATCTGCCGGGTGGCGTCGTTGATCGCGGAACCGAGCCCCGCACTGTGCTGGGGAACGGCCCCCATGACGGCCGCGGTTGCCGGGCAGAACACCACACCCGCCCCCAGTCCCGCCAGGATCTGGAAGAGGACGAGGTGGCCGTAGCCGGATGTGGTGCTGGTCGTGGTCAGCACGGTGAAGGCGGAGGTGACCAGGGCGAGGCCCGAGAGCACCGCCGACTTCTCGCCGAACGGACGACCACGGGCTGGGATGCCGCGGCACCGGCGGCGAGAGAGGCCGGAAGCGGGAGCGTGCGCAGTCCGGCCTGCCCGGGGGTGTAGCCGAGCACGCCTTGCAGGTAGAGCGTCATGACGAACAGAGCACCCAGGAGGCTGAAGGACATCAATGCCAGCGTGGTGGCATTCAGGCCGATGCGGGGGCCTCGCAGCAGGTCGAGCGGCAGCAAGGGATGGCTGCACCGCTGTTCGTACAGGAGGAAGGCCAGCAGCAGGAGAGCGGCGAGGCCGTAGCCGGTGAGAACCGGCCAGCTGCTCCAGCCGAGTTGAGGGCTTTCGATGATGGCCGCGACCAAGGCCAGCAAACCGGCGGCGGCCAGCAATGCGCCGGGTACGTCGATGGGTTCGGGCCGGGTGCTACGGAATTCGGGTACGAACCACAGGGTCAGGGCGATGGCGATGGCGGCGAAGGGGATGTTGAGCCAGAAGGCAGCGCGCCAGGAGGAGTGTTCGACCAGCCACGGGCACCACCAGCGGCGAGCCCGGCACAGTCTCGATCTACGACTTCACCGCACACGAAGGCGCCCGCCTGCAGTCCTTCCTCTCATACGCCAGCGGCCCCTTCGGCACGGATCTCGAGCGCCTCGTCGCCCTGCTCCGGGATGGCCAGCTCCATCCCGCGATCGGCTACATCGACGGCTGGAACGCCCTGCCCGACGCCCCCGCCGGACGCGCGTTCACGGGCAAGGCGGTGCTGACCATTCCATGACTTCCGTGACCACTGCGAGCTTGAAGTAGGTGGCCATAGCGCGCAGTTGACTGGGTACGGCCGCCACGGGCCGCCCAACAGACAGACAGCCCAGCCACAGGCCGCGAGGGGCCGCGGATCGTGCTGTTGCCCCCGGCGGCTGACCTTGGGACAAAGTCCGCAGCCATGCCCGCTACAGCACGCGCCCGTGCAATGGAACTCGGCCGTCCACAGGCGTGGTTGTGTCGCCTGGCGCCGCGCGGCGCTTCGACGGCGTCACACCAGACATCAGGATCGGAGGCATCGCCCAGCTCGTCAGAGCGTGCCTTCGTCCGGCGGGAGGCCTTTCCCGCGGGTGAGCGTCCCTTTCACAGCGTGGTGAAGCTCCGGGGCCCCAGGCAGATACTTCAGGCCGCCTACCGAACCGGTAGCGTCTCGATCACCTCGGTCACACGGAACAGCCTCAGCACAACAGGCGAGACAGGACCGAAAACGCCGAACACGACCCCGGCTCCCCAGCACCGGCAACGAGCTGCGAGCAAGGCGTTCAACCCGGCACAGTCGCAGAACGTCACCCGGCTGAAGTCCACATCTACGCGGTCAGCACCATCTGACACCGCCACATCGAGTGCGGCGCTCAACTGCGGCGAGGAGTCGAGATCGACCTCCCCGATCGCTGCCACCGTCGTCCGGCCACATGCCGTCACGCTGGACAACCGAAATCTTTCACTTGAGCCAGTCCACAGTTCACTGCCCATAGGTGAAGCCTGCCGCGCAGAGAACTGCCCAAACCCCGATCTCTGAGGCCCTCTTGCGTGCCTGCTCAGGCTAGGTGTAGCGCAGCAGTTCCTGGCAGTTCGAGACAGCTGCGGCAACACGCTGGCGGGCCGGAACGGCGCAGCGGCTTGGGCACCGCTGTTGCAGCAGTAGCGCTCGCGCTCGTAGTGCTTCTCAGGTTATTCACACCGTGTGCCGTGGGCAGGTCCCAGCTCGTCAGTGACCTTGGCCATGGTGCGCTGGGGCATCGGAGATTGAGGCGGGATTCGACCGTGCCAGCGACGCAATCTCCTACCACCGCCAGGTCAACAGATCACCCTCCGGCCGGGGGGTCCGGCTTACCCCGGCAGGTCTTCGAGCGACAGGTTGGTACAGCCCGGTATATCGGGGCACGCGAACACTGGAGTCCCGTTGCGGAACGGGGGTTGTGGCGTTGTGTCGCCGTACCTGAGCCGTGGCGGGCCCCAGGCCAACGGGAGCTCAAGTTGATTGGAGGCGATCATGAACTGGCGCGACAAGGCCGCCTGTCGCGACGAGGACCCTGAGCTGTTCTTCCCCATTGGGACGGCTGGCCCGGCCTTGCTGCAGATCAAGGGGGCCAAAACCGTCTGCGAGCGGTGCCCGGTCGCAGACGTCTGCCTTGAGTGGGCGCTGGAGCACGGTGAGGAGTCGGGCGTGTGGGGTGGTCTGTCCGAGGACGAGCGCCGCGTGTTGCGACGCCGTTCGGCTCGCAAGCGTACTCGCGTCAAGTCGTGAGTGCGGCGATTGCGCCAGCCGCCTTCCCCCCGTGACGACAAGTCGGCGGCTTTCGGAGGCGGTTGGAGACGGTGGCTTGCTGCCGGGTGGGTCGGCCGCAGTGCCATTGCTGCAGGCCCTTCGGCACGGCCGACTGCTCCAGGGCCCTCCAGCACGCGTTGTGCCGGGTACGAACGGCAGCGTGCAGCCGCGCATGCGACGTGTGGGCTGGCGCCGGACGCGCCGACCTCGGTACACCGTCACGTCAAGGGTAGAAACATCGACATGTGGTTTCACTCTTCTGGCCCGACCGCGTAACAGCCCTGCCACATCAGCCAGTTATCCGAGTCGCCAAAGCAGCTGCGGGTAGGCGCACAACCATGAACACATTCACGTGGTGGATGCGAATCCTCAGTCTCGCCATCGCAGGTGGCGGCCTCGCCGTGCTGATTCAGCACTGGTCCGACGGCAAGTCCTGGCCTGACGCCGGCGCCACCGCAGCACTACTCACCATCGTCCTGCTCATCATCGCCGCCGTCTCCCGACGGACACCCCGCCAACACCGCTGAACCGGCCCGAGCTGCTGAGCACCTCGTGGACGGAGTAGGTGCTTCTCTCCTCCGATGGCAGGCGGAGTTCGCGCCACAGACGGGCACGCAGGGACCTTTCTCGGGCCCGTTACGGTCCAAGCGACAGGCGAGCGATGCATCGGACGGCCCTTCAGGCCCTCTCACGCTTCCACACTGGGCGTTGCACTGCTCGACCCCCGAGCTGGCCACCGCCACCTGCTGATCCGCCGCAACCGCACCACTGGCAGACTCGCCACTACCGCTTCTACTCGCCTCAACCGGTGCCGCTGACGACGCTGGTGCGGGTCGCTGCACCAAGGTGGTGCATCGAGGAGACGTTCCCGGCCGGCAACGGGCGGGCTGCCCGGACGAACACCAGGACCGCCGCTACACCTGCTGGGCCCGCTGGGGCACCCTGGCCATGCTCGCCCACGCCTTCCTGGCCGTGCTTCGCGCCGACGAGCACACCCGCCGTCCCGCCTCGGACACGTTGATATCGCTCACCTGCAACGAGTTCACCCGTCTGTTTACCGCCCTCGTCGCCGAACGCATCCATGACATGGCCCGACATGGCCCACCGGCTCAGCTGGTCCCACTGGCGTCAACGCCACCAAGCCCGATCCCGAGCCAGCCACCACTGCCGTCAAGCGGCCCGCGCGGCCTGAGCACACTCGATCACGTCAGCATGAAGCCCAGGGGCGCGCCCCCCGCGTCACGGCAACGAGCGTGTGAGCCACACCACTTCACCGCTGTCGTCCCTGGAAACGTGATCCCGCTCGAACCCGAGCTTCTCAAGTACACGGAACGACGGTGTGTTCCAAGCGCCGACGGTCGCCCAGAGCCGTTTCCGCCCGGTCGCAATAGCGGCATCGAGCACCGCGCTGGCCGCCTCGGTGGCGTAACCACGCCCATGCGCGCGCTGGAACAGCTCATACGCGATTTCAGGCTCCTCTACGGTGGAGCGGCCGGTGATCAACCCGCAATAGCCGATGAAGTCGCCTTCGTTACGGCGCTGGATGGGCAGCAGGGCGATCCCGGTTGTCGCCGTTGCGGTGAGCAGCTTCGCGATGGCCGTCCGGGTGTGCTCAACCGTGGGCGTCCCGTTGCCGCGTTCGGAGAGGAGGGCGCGGAACTCAGCGGCGTCCGACTCGGCCCACGGCCGCAGTATCAGCCGCTTGGTCTCAAGGTGGAACGACATCGTCTCGTACGTAGACATGGGCCTACTCTGCCCCACGGGTCACCACGAACTGCCGCTGGAGTATTAGCCGGATGGCGCTGATGCTCGGCACCGAGCGGTTCTTGATCGCTGCCCTCCAGGGTTGAGCGGCGGCCGAAGCGGGGAGTGACCGATTCGGTAGGGGCATGTGGCCTCTGGAAACGGCGATTGGCGGCCTCGTGAGCGATCGGCAGACCGGCACGGTGAAGTGGTTCAACGACGAGAAGGGGTTCGGCTTCATCACTCCGCAAGGCGGAGGCGATGACCTCTTCGTGCACTTCAAGGCCATCGAGTCGGACGGCTTCAAGTCCCTGAAGGAGGGCCAGTCCGTGAGCTTCGTCGCGGAGAGGGGTCAAAAAGGCATGCAGGCGGCACAAGTTCGGCCTGAGTGATCCACGGCCTTCCCGAAGAGCCACGTCGGCGGGGTGGGCCGAGAACGGCGCCCCCCGCCGGGGCCTGGAGCGGCTGGCCGATGAACGCGCCGACCAGCCGCTTGCGGGGCCAGCTCTTCTCCGTGGCCGCGATGGCCCCGCCTGAATACGTGATCCTCAGCAGTGGGCCAGGAAATAAACACAGACGGCGACGCCACACGTTATCCGACCATCACATTCACCCACAGCCAGTCACCCGTACGGTGGAAAGCCAACTGGCCAGCGTCCCCATGATGAAATCGTTCAGCCGCCTGGACATTCTCGGCGTTCGCGGCGCCTACGGCCTCGCCGAGCATGGCGGGCGTTCAGCCGCCCAGTAGCTCTGACAGGTCATAGCTAACAGGTTCCTCCAACTGGTCATATGTGCAGCTCTCCGGCGAGCGGTCGGGCCGCCAGCGGCGGAACTGGGCGGTATGGCGAAACCGCGAGCCCTCCATGTGGTCGTAGGCCACCTCACAGACGCGTTCCGGGCGCAGCGGCACCCAGCTGAGGTCCTTGCCGCCGCTCCAGCGGCTGGGGCCACCGGGCATCCGGGTCGTGGCGTGCGCCTCCTCGTCGGCCCAGTCGGCCCAGGGATGGTCTGACACGTCGTCCAGCCGCAGCGGAGCCAACTCCTCGACCAGGGCCTTCCGCCGCGCCATCGGGAACGAGGCGCAGACCCCCACATGGTGCAGTCGGCCGCCGCTGTCGTAGAGGCCGAGCAGGAGGGAGCCGATCACGGGACCGCTCTTGTGGAACCGGTATCCGGCGACGACGCAGTCCGCGGTCCGCTCATGTTTAACTTTGAACATAACCCGCTCCCCCGGCCGATACGCCTGATCGAGCGGTTTGGCGACCACCCCGTCCAGACCGGCGCCCTCGAACTGGCCGTACCATTCGCGGGCCAGCGCCTCGTCGATGGTGGCCGGTGCGGTGTACACCGGCGCGGCGGCGTCCTCGAGAGCCGCCACCAGCGCCCGCCGCCTGGCCTCCTGCGGTGTGTCAAGCAGCGCGTCGTCCCCCAGCGCCAGCAGGTCGAAGGCGACGAACGAGGCGGGCGTGCGCTCGGCCAGCGTACGGACCCGGGAAGCGGCCGGATGGATGCGTTCCAGTAGTTCCTCGAAGTGCAGCCGCCCCTCGTGGGCGATGACGATCTCCCCGTCCACCACGCACCGCGGCGGCAGCTGGGCACGTACCGCGGCCACCACCTCGGGGAAGTAGCGGGTCAGCGGCTTTCCGGTGCGGCTGCCGATGTCCACCTCGTCGCCGTCCCGGAAGACGATGGCCCGGAAGCCGTCCCACTTGGCCTCGTACTGCATGCCCGGCGGAATGTCGGCCACCGACTTGGCGAGCATCGGGGCGACGGGCGGCATCACGGGCAGGCGCATACTCCGATGTTGCGGCCGGGTGGGCCACGGCGCGCGGCGACGGCGAGGAGAACCTAGCGTGGAGCCATGGCAGGAGCCGTCGAGCTGGACGTGGCCGGGCGCACGGTACGGCTGTCGAACCCCGACAAGCTGTACTACCCGCAGCGCGGTTTCACCAAGCTGGACGTGGCCCGCTACTACCTGGCGGTCGCCGACGGCGTGCTGCGCGGTCTGCGCGACCGGCCCACGACGTTGCAGCGCTTCCCGGAGGGCGTCGAGGGCGAGTTCTTCTACCAGAAGCGGGCCCCCAAGAACCTGCCCGAATGGCTGCCGACGGCCAGGATCGCCTTCCCCAGCGGCCGGTTCGCCGACGAGGTGTGTCCCACTGAACCGGCCGCCGTGTTGTGGGCGGCCAACCTCGGCTGTCTGACGTTCCACCCCTGGCCGGTACGGCGCTCCGATACCGAGCACCCCGACGAGCTGCGGATCGACCTCGACCCGCAGCCCGGTACCGGCTACCGCGACGCGGTACGCGCCGCGTACGCGCTGCGCGAGCTGCTGGCGGAGCACGGGCTGCGCGGCTGGCCGAAGACCTCCGGCGGTCGTGGTGTGCACGTCTATGTGCCGCTGCTGCCGCGCTGGACGTTCACCGAGGCCCGCCAGGCGGTGATCGCGCTGGCCCGGGTGCTGGAGCGGCGGATGCCCGATCGGGTCACTTCGGCTTGGTGGAAGGAGTCGCGCGGGGAGAAGGTGTTCGTGGACTACAACCAGATGGCCAGGGACCGCACTATCGCCTCGCCCTACTCGCTGCGCGCCCAGCCGCGCGCCACGGTGTCCACACCGCTGCGCTGGGAGGAGTTGTCCGAGGCGGAGCCGGAGGACTTCGACCTGGCCACCGTTCCGGTACGGTTCGCCGAACTCGGCGACGTACACGCGGACATGGCCGATCATGCCTTCGGTCTGGAACCCCTGCTGGAACTGGCCGAACGGCAGGCTCGTGACGAGGGCCTGGGCGACATGCCGTATCCGCCTGACCATCCGAAGGTCGAGGGCGAGCCGACCCGCGTACAGCCCAGTCGGGCGCGCAAACGCTGATCGACGAGGACCGCACCGGCCAATCCCGTTGATCAACCGGACCGTTGACCAATCAGAAACCACACCGCGCGCTGTCCCGCAATTCCTGCGCGGCCAAACGCGGCGAGTCCGTCGGCCATGTAGGCATATCCCAGCTAATCGGCACGAATTCACGGGTATTCATCTGGATATCCCGTATCCGATGAGCACTTGGGGAAGTCGTGGCCAGATGTGTGTGCCGCCCACGGGCGGCCTGGGTGTCCTTGATCCTCACCGGTGTGCTGAGCACCGGAACCGGAGTGATCAACGCTTCCGCCGATGGCGCCGTGCGTTTCACCGAACGCTTCCAGGTCGCGCCCGGCGTCGAGTACCGGGCTTTCACGGTGCCCGCCGGGCGCGGCATAGCCTACGGCCATGTGCTGATCGCCGATCTCAACGACCGCCGGGTGCGGGTGGGCCTGCTGCGGCCCGGGGCGGTGGCGGCGCGGGACACCGTGTCGCGGATGGCCAACGCGCAGGGCGCGGTGGCCGGTGTGAACGGGGACTTCTTCGACATAAAGGGGGCGACCGCGACCGGCGCCGCCGTCGGACCGGCGATCTCCGAGGGCGAGGTGCTCAAGGCCGCGGCGCCGCGCAGTCAGCGCATGGGGCCACGGTTGCCCCGGGGCGCCTCGGTGGAGGACGTGATCGGCATCGGCACCGACGGCGTGGCACGCCTGGACCGGGTGTCGGTGACGGGTTCGGTCAACACCGCACACGGCGCCCTCGCACTGCGCGGCTTCAACCAGTACGCGATTCCCGAGGGTGGCATCTCCGCCTTCACCGACCAGTGGGGCAAGGCCTCCCGCTACCGCGCGGTCTGCGGCCCGCGCGCCATGGGGTGCGGTGCGCAGACGTACGAGGTGACGGTGCGCGGCGGCCGGGTCGACTCCGTTGCCGCACAGCCCGGTTCGGGGTCGATCCCGCGTGACACCGTGGTGCTGGTCGGCCGGGATGGCGGTGCTCAGGCGCTGAAGCAGCTGCGCGTCGGCGACCAGGTCGACGTACAACACCAGCAGGCCGGAATCCCCGCCGCCACACCGCCGTTGACCATGGCCGCCGAGACCGTCTCTCAGGAGGGCACCGCTCCGGCCGGTCTGGCACAGGTCCTGCGGCAACTGGCCGAGGGTGAACAGCAGGGCCTGTCTCACCAGTTGGCCAGGGTTCAGCCCCGGCCGCTGCGGTTCGCCATAGGGGCGGTACCGATCCTGCGCGACGGCCGCCCGCTGAACGACCTGGACGACCGGCAGAGCGCGGTGCGGGCGGGCGCGGGCTACGGCGCCGGTGGCCACCGGCTGTATCTGCTGGCGCTGGATGGCAATCCGCAGGGCCACCACGGCATGACGCTGACCCAGTTCGCCCACGCGATGCGGGCCATCGGCGCGGACAACGCGGTGGACCTGGACGGCGGCGGCTCGGCCACCCTGGTCGCCCGCGGCCCCGGAAGCGACCGGGCGACCGTGCGCAACCATCCGTGCGACGGCACAGAGCGGCTCGTCCCCGAGGGCATCGGGCTGTTCTCCCAGCCGTAACCGGCCTGTTCCGGCGGCTGGTTACCGCTCGGCCGCGTCCAAAGGGATCTTCAGCAGGCCGTCCGCTCCTTCGCGCATGACAACTGTGACTGGTCGGCAGGGCGTGCGTGTGCCACGCCGGATCGCCGCTCAGCCGCTCGTGGGACCGCGGGCGGGGGCTGGCCCGGAACTCGCCAACCCACAGGTGGTCCCGTCGCCGAGCCCCTTCCAACGCGCCGGTCGGCCGGTTGCGTTGGAGCAGCGAGCCAGCGGACGCGGGGTGGCCCGGGGAACGAAGAAGTCCAACGGGCGAGCGCGAAGCCGGTGTCGGCCGAGCCGCTCATATAACACTCGCCGTACTCCTCGTCGTTGGGGCGGGGTCAGCGAGGCGCGGTCGTTGAGGATGGCCACGTCCGCGCCGATGGTGTTCCGGCAGGTGTCGGTGCCAGTGCCCCGGAGCGGGCGAGGTCCGGTGTGTCGCGAACGGCCGCCGTCAACCCGGCGTGGTGCATCTTCCGGTTGGCGAGCACGACGGCGTTGGTGGCCGGGCGGCGGGCCAGCTCGTAGCGGGCCGCAGCGGTCAACGGGTTCGCGTTGGTGGCGAGTTCGAAGGCGAGGATGCGGGCGTCGACGATCGCCTGGGAGGCACCGTTGGCGCCCACCGGATACATCGGGTGCGCCGCGTCCGTCAGCAGCGTCACCCGGCCCTGGCCCCAGGCCGGGAGCGGATCCCGGTCGACCATGGGATATCCGAGGATCTCGGCGCTGCCATGGATCAGGCCCCGGACGTCGAACCAGTCGGACGTCCAGTCGGCGAAGTACGGCAGCAGGTCATCGACGGGCAGGGCTCGGTTCCAGCCGGTGCCTTCGGGCAGTGGGCCAGGCTCGGCGACCTGGACCATGGCCACCCAGTTGAGCAGCGCCCGGCCCCGCTCGGCGGTGCGCCGGGAGATCGGGTAGGCGAGGAACCGCACGCCCCGGTCCCCATGCGCGATGACCATCGAGCGCCCGGTCAGCTTCGGCCGGTGCTGGCCCAGCTGGCCGCGAGGGGCCCTGGGTGTGGCCGTACTCCCCACCTCCGTGGCCACCGCCCGCGCCCTGATCAGCCACGCCATAGCCACCTGAGGGCCCCGGGCGGCGGGGAGTGAGGCAGCCGCGCGCCCACACGAGGCGCGCCTTCCGGATGCCTTCGCTGTGAGCTTGACCACGTCCCGCGTACCGGTCGTTCACCACGCTGGTGGTGCCGAGGAACTGGTCCCGCGTGCGGCGCCCCGCGGGCCCGACACGCTGGCACGGCGCCGCGGGAGCCGTTGTGCCGCTGACCGGCTGCTGTCTCGACGTCCTTCCGGAAGGTCCTGCGGCCCCGGACCGGACGGCCGGTGAGGGTGAGCTTGGTCACGCGGGTCGGCGGGTACGCGCACCAGTCGTGCCGGTTACGGTCGCAGTGGCAGCCGCAGCCGCGCGCCACTGCTCGACGTGTCGAGTCCGAGGAAGGCTGATATGGAGACCGTGCTGCGACCGGTGATCGTCGCAGGAAGCACCATCGCCATCACCCTGGCGGTGAGCTGGACCGCTGACCGGACACTGCGCAGGATCGGCGCCCGGCACCCGGACAGCCCGCTGTGGCATCTGCTGCGCCGGTGCCGTTGGCCGTTGCGGATAGCGCTGTGTGTCGGCCTGCTGCTGGCCAGTTACGGTGCGGCGCACATCGGGCACGGGCATGAGACCGGCATCAACCGGGTGCTGGCGCTGGTGCTGATCGGCGCGCTCGCGTGGCTGGCCATGCGGGTCGCCACTGCCGTGGTCGAGTCCAGCTACGCCCGCTACGCCGCCACCTCGCAGGATCCCGCACGGGTCCGACGGGTACGCACCCAGGTGACGGTGATCCAGCGGGTGGTCACCGCTGCCGTGGCCGTGGTCGCGGCGGCCGTGATGTTGATGCAGATCCCGGCCATGCAGGCGGTCGGCACCTCCGTACTGGCGTCAGCCGGTGTGATCGCCGCGGTCGCCGGTATCGCCGCGCAGTCCACGCTGGGCAATCTCTTCGCCGGACTGCAGATCGCCTTCGGTGACATGGTGCGACTGGGCGACACCGTGGTCGTGGAGGGCGAGTGGGGCACGGTCGAGGAGATCACGCTGACGTACCTGGTGGTCAACACCTGGGACGAACGGCGGATCACCATGCCGGTGTCCTACTTCACCAGCCATCCGTTCCAGAACTGGTCGCGCGGCAGCGCGCAGATGACCGGCACCGTCTTCCTCCACCTCGATCACGCCACGCCCATCGACCTGCTGCGCGACCAACTGCACAACGTGCTCAAGGAGTCCGAGGCCTGGGACGGACGGGCGTGGAGCCTGGTGGTCACCGACACCACGCCCTCCACGATCCAGGTGCGGGCGCTGGCCACCGCCAAGGACTCCGCCGACATCTGGACGCTGCGCTGCACGATCCGGGAACGGCTGATCGACTGGCTGCGGCGCGAGCATCCGTACTCCCTGCCCCGGATCAACACCGCTCCCGCACCCGGCCTCGCCGCGGCTCCCGACCGCGGCGCAGCCCCTGGGCCCACGCCCGACGACGTCGGCCCAGGACCGGGCGCGCCCTGACCGGCCGCGGAGGATCGGCCCTCACCCCGCAGCCCCTCCGACCGGTGAGGGCTGCGGACCGCGCCGCCGGAGCCGCCGCGGCAACGGCACGCGCGGGAGTCTTCACCGCGGCGAGACGCTGATCCGCACCCCGCACCTGCGTCGCCCAACTCCGCGCGGCGCACCTAGCGTTCACACCCGGCGCTCGGCAGCAGGCACCCGACGTGAACGTGCGCATCCGTTCCGTAGCGGCCTGAAATGCGCACGCCTGGGTAGCCGCAGGCCAGAGGGGGCCGTAGGGACCGCCGGGATGGACGGAGGCCGCCATGGCGCGCAGCGGCGAGCCGGAAGCGTACGACGCCGGGCCCTTTGTGCCCGACGGCACGGATCTGGCGGGGCTCAGGGCAGCCGCGGCCGGCTGCCAGGGCTGCCCCCTGTACCGGGATGCGACCCAGACCGTCTTCGGCTCGGGGGACGCCTCGGCCCGGGTGGTGCTGGTGGGCGAGCAGCCCGGGGACCAGGAGGACCGCCAGGGCAAGCCGTTCGTCGGGCCGGCCGGCCGCGTGCTGATGCGGGCCCTTGACGAGGCGGGCATCGATCCGGCGCTGACGTACATCACGAACGCGGTCAAGCACTTCAAGTTCGAGTGGGACGCGCGCGGCAAGCGGCGGATACACAAGGCCCCGAGCCTGCACGAGGTCGCCGCGTGCAAACCCTGGCTGACCGCCGAACTGCGACTGATCGACCCCGAAGTCGTCATCGCCCTCGGCGCGACGGCGGGAAAGGCCCTACTGGGCGGCTCGTTCCGGGTGACCAGGGAACGCGGCACCCTGCTGACGCTCCCGCTGGAGGGGGACGGCGGCCCGCCTCTCGTCGCGACCATCCACCCCTCCGCGGTGCTGCGCGCAGACGACCGGGAGACGGCGTACCAGGGCCTGTTGGCGGACCTGCGGGTGGCGGCCAAGGCACTGCGCTGAACGGGGAGTTCCGCTCTCACCTCGCGTTCGGCTCAGGGACACCCCGGCCAGCGGCGCCCTTCGGGTGGTCCAGGGCGCGGTCCATCACGGTGTGGCTAGGACGGTGCAGGCCGAGCGATGCGCAGGGGCGGCGCGCCGACCGCGCTGCTGTCGATCGCCACGCACCTCGCGCCGGGCGTCTGGATCGGCCACACCGCGGGCGGCGGGCCACTGGGGGCCTCGACGGTCTGCCCCTAGCTGGCACTGACGCTCGGATCCAGAACCTCGTCCCCCGCCGCCGGGCGGCATCCATCGCCTGACCACCCCGGACGAACGCACGCCGCGCCGACGATCCGCCTGTCATGCCATCCATAAATCGTTTGTTATCTTCTGCGTGAAATTCGACATTCGTGACTTTTGGGGCGTCAGTCTTCGCTACGCATACGGGGATGCTGTGACGATTTCGCAGGACAGTGACCGGCAGACGACAGATCGTACGGCTACGAACACCCGCTTGCCGGTCCCGGCCATCGCGCCGGGTCCTCGCTCGCCGAGCGGCGAGCCCAGCACGCGGACCGCCAGCAGACGCGGAGCACGGCACTCCGGCAAGTACGACTACGAACGCTTCAGCCAACTCGCCGGCCCCCTCACCGAACCCGAAACCGGCACCGACGGCACGTACCAGGTGCGCTACCGCAGCCTGATCGCCGCCGAAGGGCACCGGATGCGCAGCGCCCTGCTGCTGGGCGCGGCGCCAGTGGTCTCGTTGCTGCTGCTGGTCTGGCTGATGCTGCCGGAGCACTGGGTGCACCGGCACTACGTGCCCGCATGGGAGTCCGCGGCGGATGCGGTGATGCTGGTCTCCATCGGGCTGATCGAGAGCTTCCGCGTGATCAACGTGGTCTCCAACGCACACGCCACGCTGGTCGCCCGCGACCCGATCCCGGTCCGGCCCGAGCCGGGCACCCGGGTGGCCTTCCTCACCAGCTTCGTACCCGGCAAGGAACCGCTGGAGATGGTGCGCGCCACCTTGCAGGGGGCGGTGCGGCTGCGCCATGACGGTCCGCTCGACATCTGGCTGCTGGACGAGGGCAACGCCCCCGAAGTCCGGCAGATGTGCGAGGAGTTGGGGGTACGGCACTTCTCCCGCAAGGGCGTGGAGAAGTGGAACCGGCCCAGCGGGCCGTTCCGGGCCAAGACCAAGCACGGCAACTACAACTCCTGGCTGAGCGAGCACGGCCGCGACTACGAGTTCATGGCGTGCGTGGACACCGACCACGTTCCACTGCCGGAGTTCCTGGAGCGGATGCTGGGCTACTTCCGGGACCCCGACGTGGCGTTCGTCGTCGGCCCGCAGGTGTACGGCAACTGCGACACGGCGGTGACCAAGGCGTCGGAGAGCCAGCAGTTCCTGTTCCACGCGCTTATCCAGCGCGCGGGAAACGCCTACCGCGCACCGATGTTCGTGGGCACCAACAACTGCGTACGCATCAGTGCGCTACGGCAGATCGGCGGGCTGTACGACTCCATCACCGAGGACATGGCCACCGGTCTGGAGATCCACCGCAGGCGCAATCCGCGCACCGGCAACCGCTGGTGCTCGGTCTACACCCCGGACGTCCTCGCGGTGGGCGAGGGACCGTCGTCCTGGACCGACTTCTTCAACCAGCAACTGCGCTGGAGCCGGGGCACCTACGAGACGCTGCTGCGGCAGTTCTGGAAGACGCACTGCACTCTCTCCCCCGGCCGGCTGCTCAACTACTCGCTGCTGGTGACCTTCTATCCGATGTCGGCGCTCAACTGGCTGCTCGGCGGCGTCTCCTGCGTGCTGTTCCTGGTGCTGGGCGCCTCCGGGGTGCACATCGAGTCGCAGATCTGGATGATGCTCTACAGCGACGCCGCGGCCCTGCAGATCGGGCTGTACCTGTGGAACCGTCGGCACAACGTCAGCCCGCACGAGCCAGAGGGCTCCTCCGGCGCGGCCGGCATGGTGATGTCCGCGCTGTCGGCGCCGCTGTACGCCAGATCGCTGGTCGGCGCACTGCTGCGGCGCAAGGCGGGTTTCGTGGTCACCGCCAAGGGCGACTCGGCCAGCCCCGACCGGCTCGCCACCTTCTCCACCCATCTCGGCTGGGCGGCGGTCTTCGGCGGCTCGCTGATCGCCTCGTTCTTCCTCGGCCACACCCATGTGGCGATGCGCACCTGGGCCGTGCTCGCCCTGCTGACCGCCCTCGCACCGGTGCTGGTGTGGCGGACCACGGTCGCCAGGAAGCGGTCGGAGGCGCCGCGCCGGAAGGCACCCCGCCCCGTCGCACAGCACACCAGCTAGACCCCAACGCACAGTCAAAGGACAGATCCTGTGAGGTACCGCCCCAGCCCGCAGACCCGCAAGACCGCGATCGGTGTGGCGGCGTTCGTCGTCCTCGCCGCGATGAACGGCCCGGCCGCTCTGGGCTTCGCCGAGCACTCCTACCACCAGTACAAGATCAACCAGCCCGGCTACAAGGCGATGTACGGCCACTGGGACCTGGTCGATGTGCCCAAGCAGTACCGGATCAACTCGATCCACGCCGCACTGCTGCACACCGGCAAGGTGCTGCTGATCGCCGGATCGGGCAACAACGAGAAGAACTTCAGAGCGGGCACGTTCCAGAGCGTGCTGTGGGACCCGGTGAACAACACCTTCAAGGAGATCCCGACCCCGAAGGACATGTTCTGCGGCGGCCACGCCCAACTCCCCGACGGGCAACTCCTGGTGGCGGGCGGCACCGCCCGCTACGAGAAGCTCCAGGGCGACGTCAAGCGGGCCGGCGGCGCGATGGTGATCAAGAACGAGAGCCCGGACCACCCGATGACGTTCCCCAAGGGCACGGTCTTCCGCGGCTCGACCGGCAAGGAGTACGCCTCCCAACTGCCCATCACCGTACCGGCCGCCACGAAGACGGTGACCGGTTTCGGCCCGAAGAAGAAGGTCACCGTCACCGCCAGCGAGGCGCGGGTCTACGTCGAGTCGGTGCGCGACGGTGAGGGGGGTATCTCCAACACCGCCGACCAGTACCGGATCGTCGGCCTCAAGGGCGACGACGCGCGCAACCACTACGGCCTGGCGACCAAACTCGGCCTGGACAAGAAGGACTTCCAGGGACTGCGGGAGTCCTACCTCTTCGACCCGGAGTCCGAGCGCTACGTCCAGGTCACGTCCATGTCGGAGGCCCGCTGGTACCCGACGCTGGTCACACTGGCGGACAACAGGGTGATGGCGGTCTCCGGCCTGGACGACATGGGCCAGATCATCCCCGGCAAGAACGAGATCTTCGACCCTGCGACGCGCAGGTGGTCGCCGGGGCCGACGCGCTACTTCCCCACCTATCCGGCGCTGTTCCTCACCAAGGGCGGCAAGCTGTTCTACTCCGGTTCCAACGCCGGTTACGGTCCGGCCGACCAGGGCCGCACCCCCGGCGTGTGGGATCCGCGCGCCAACACCTTCACCCCGGTGCCGGGTCTGCACGACCCCGACCAGACCGAGACCTCCGCGTCCGTACTGCTGCCGCCGGCGCAGCGGCAGTCGGTGATGATCCTCGGCGGCGGCGGGGTGGGCGAGTCGCACCGGTCGACCGGGCGCACCGCCGTCGTGGACCTCGGTCAGGAACGCCCGCGCTACAAGGACGGCCCCGACCTGCCGCAGGGCACCCGCTACCTCAACGCGGTGCTCACCCCGGACGACTCCGTGTTCACCTCGGGTGGATCGCTGGACTACCGGGGCAAGGAGGCCAGCGACGTGCTCAGGGCGCAGTTCTACGACCCGGCCCAGGGCACGTTCCGTCCGGCCGCCGCGCCGACCGTCGGGCGGGACTACCACTCCGAGGCGCTGCTGCTGCCGGACGGGCGGATCGCCGTCTTCGGTTCCAACCCGCTGTTCGCGGACAAGGCCAACACCGAGGACGCCCCCTTCGAGCAGCGCATCGAGGTCTACAGCCCGCCGTACCTCTACGGCCGGACCAGGCCGGAGTTGGGCTCCGGCCCGGTGGAAGTGGAGCGCGGACAGTCGGTGACCTTCCACAGCGGGTCGGCCGGCGGGGTGCGCGCGGCGCGGCTGATGCGGCCGAGCGCGGTCACCCACGTCACCGATGTGGAACAGCGCTCGATCGCCCTGGACCTGGTGCGGCACGACCGTTCGGTGACCGTCACCGTGCCGCGGGATCCGTCGCTGGTGCCGTCCGGTTGGTACATGCTGTTCCTCACCGACCGGCGCGGGACTCCTTCGCAGGCCCGCTGGGTTCACGTTCGGTGACCGACGGCCAGTTGCCTGACCTGCGGGCCAGTTGGAGGGCGTAGTCCGGCCACCACTGGCCCGCGGGCGGGCCGCCCCGGCAGGCGCCGTCGGACTCGCCGGGGCGCTTGACCCACAGATAGGCGTCGACCTGGCGGTCGCCGGTCGCCGTGGTCGGCGGGCGGCCCAGCGCCCGGTCCGGCGGGTTGCACCAGGACTGCGCGCCTTCCTGCTCCGCCGCCTGCTGGGCGCGGACCAGCGGACCGCCGCCGTTGCGGCTGGTGTCGATGACGAAGTGGGTACCGCCCAGCAGTGCGGACAGCCGGTGTCCGTACTCCTCACTGGCCTGCGTAGTCTGGAAGTTGGAGACGTTGAGGGCGAACCCGTTGGCCTCCTTGATGTCGGCCTTACGCAACGCGTCCACCAGTTGCCGCGGATCGCGGATCCAGCCCGCGTTTCCGGCGTCCAGGTAGACGGCCGTGTTGGGCAGCGACTTGAGCGTCCGCACGCCGTACGCCAGCAGGTCGAGCCGTTCGCGATCGCCCTGGTTGGCGGCGCAGGTGACCAGTTGGGCCACCGCGTCGGGCTCCAGTACCACCCAGGCCCTGCGGTTCTCGATCCCGTCGGCCAGCCGGTCGATCCACGCGCGGTAGGCGGCACCGTCCGCGGCCCCACCGGCGGAGTACTGTCCGCAGTCGCGGTGGGGGATGTTGTAGGCGACCAACACCGGTACTCGGCGGGAAAGTTGGGCCTCCATGGTGACCCGCCGGACGCGTTCGGTCGGATCGCCCTCGCCGAGCCAGGTCGCCGTCGGCTGGTCGGCGATCCGCCGCAGCAGGTCCGCGTCGTCCTCCCGGCCCCGCTCCTGCCACACCGCGGCCTGCTCGTCGGCGCGATTGCGCGGATCCACCCAGAAGGGCGAACCGGCGGTGGCCCCGGAATCGTCGAGCGGTACGGTCAGCGGTCCGCCGGCGGCGATGGGCCAGGGCATGAGCAGCCCCTGGACCCCGAGCAGTGCGGCGGCGATACAGGCGGACGTCGTATAGCGAGCCGACAGACGCACCAGTCACTCACCCTCTTCGTTCCTCAATGGTGGCAGCCTGATACCACCGATATCCCTCCTAGACTCACATATGGCGATCGGTCGGACATTATTCGGCACATCGGGCGAGTCGCACCCTCAGCGGCTGCTCAGCGTCCACGCGTCGGGGGTGAACGCGCCCGGATCCTGGTCGCCGTTGAACAGCAGCCCGCGGCCGTCGTGGATCCGCACACCGGAGACGTTCACCCCCCGGCCGGTGTAGGCCGGATCCGTGGTGTAGCGCCAGCGCAGCAGCACCGCGCCTTGGTACGCCGGGAGTTGGGCGGATGCCCGCCACCAGGAACGGGTGCCGCCGGACAGTGCCAGTTGCGTTCCGGGCGGTGCGCCCGGGCCGGTGACGGTGACCGGGACCGGCTGCCAGGTGGCGCCGCCGTCGGTGCTGGACTCCAGGTGGACGAAGTCGCTCCCGGGTTCGGTGTCCACGAAGGTGTCGTAGTGGATGGCCAGCGGACCGCCGCGCGGGGTGACGGAGACGGTGAGCGTCGCGGTGCCGGCGTCGCCGATGCCGGAGTACCAGGACGGTACGCCGTGCGGTGCGCGTATCGCCATCGCGTCGGCCAGGCCGTCGGCGGCGGCGCGCCGGGCCGGGTTGGTGGAGCCCCAGTCACGGGTGGGGTGCACGCGGTTGCTGAACTGCAGCGCGATGGAGCGGGATTCGGGGTCGATGACGATGGTCGTGCCGGTGAAGCCGGTGTGCCCCGCGGTGGCAGGGCTGTCCAACCGGCCCATGTACCAGCGCTGGTCGAGTTCGAAGCCCAGACCGTGCCCGTCGCCCGGGAACCGGCTGTTGAAGTCGGTCAGCATCTGTCGCACCCAGTACTGGGTCAGGATCCGATGCCCGCGGTACGTACCGCCGTTGAGGACGGCCTGGGCGAGCACCGCCACGTCTGCGACGGTGGAGAACACGCCGGCGTGTCCGGCGACACCCCCCATCGCCCACGCGTTCTCGTCGTGCACCTGCCCCCACACCAGGCCGCGTTGCGGCTCGCCAGGGCCGTCCTCGTACTCCTCGGCGGCGATCCGCGTCCGGAGCGGGGCGGGCGGGTTGTACATGGTGTCGCGCATGCCCAGCGGACCCGTGATGCCGTCTCGCACCAGGGTGTCCAGCGGTTCGCCGGTGATGTGTTGCAGCACCTGTTGCAGCGTGAGCATGTTCAGGTCTGAGTACAGATACGTGCTGCCCGGCGGGTTCTGCGGGGTGGTGTCCAAGATGGCCCTGACCCGGGAGGGCATGTCGGGGTACTGCCACAGCGGCGGGCTGGGGTCCGGTGGCAGGCCGGAGGTGTGGGTGAGCAGTTCCTCGATGGTGATCGAGCCCTTGCCGTGGCTGGCGAACTCCGGCAGGTAGCTGGCGACGGTGGCGTTCAGCTGGAGCCGCCCGGCCTGGAGTTGCTGCACCGCCACGATGGAGGTGAACAGCTTCGAAAGGGACGCCAGGTCGAAGATGGTGTCGGTGCGCATGGGGATCTGCCGGGCCGCGGGGAGCGGATCGCCCTGGCGGTCCGCGTAGCGCAGCGCGTAGCCGCTGGCGTGGTCGGCCACCACGACTCCGTCGTGTGCCAGCAGCGTGACCTGGCCGGAGAACATCGGGTGGCCGGTGGCCGGGTCGGGCCTGGTCCAGGCGTCCTCTTCGGCGAGTGCGGTGCGGATCGGGGCCGGGTCGAGCCCGGCCTGCTCGGGGGTACCGCCGCGCAGTACGGTCCACGGTGGCGCGAAGTCCCGGTGCGGCTGGTCGAAGCGGCCGTTGGCGGGGGGCCGGGCCGGATGAGTCGCTACGGCGCCGGCGGGCGCGGTAGCGGCGACCAGCCCCACGGCGGCGGCCAGTGCCACGGCCGTGAGGGCGGCTCGGCGGGCGAACATCGCGGTTCTCCCCTCGTTCGGTGTGCGCGCTGGCTAGCGGTACAGCAGGAACGGTTCGCGGCGCTCGCGAAACACTTCGAGTTCGGTGTGCCAGGCGCCGACCACCTCCTCGGCCGGGGCGCCCGCGTCGACCATGGTGCGCAGCCTGCTGGAGCCGCTCAGGTCGTCGATCCAGTGGTCGGGCCGCCAGCCGAAGACCGAGCGGTACAGCCGGCGGGCGGTCACGATCATGGCCACCGCGGTGGTGATGGGGTCCACCCCGCGGCGGTCGGTGAGATGCACCTGGACACCGCCACAGGTGGTGCCCGCGAACTTGTCGAAGGTGGGAACCGTGTAGTTCTCCCGGAACCGCACGCCCGGCAGGCCCATCGCGTTCAGCGTCTCCGCCCAGTGCCAGTCGATGCCGGGCGCGCCGATCATCTCGAACGGCCGGGTGGTGCCGCGGCCTTCGGAGAGCAGGGTGCCCTCGAACAGGCAGGTTCCGGGGTAGAGCAGCGCGGTGTCGCCGGTGGGCATGTTGGGGCTGGGCGGCACCCAGGGCAGACCGGTGTCTGTGAACAGCATGTCGCGCCGGTAGCCGCGCACCGGTACGACGTCCAGACTGCTCAGCCGTCGGCCGCCGGTGTCACCGGGCACGAAGATCGCGTCGAACATCCTGGCCAGTTCACCAGCGGTCATGCCCGGCTGCTGCACGACGGGTTTGAGTCCGACACCGGTCGCGAATCGCGGGTCGAGCTGCGGGCCGTATGCCTGGCCGCCGTTGGGGTTGGGGCGGTCCAGCACGACGAACGCGGCGCCGGTGCGCACCGCCGCCACCATCGCCACGTACATCGTCCAGGTGTAGGTGTAGAAACGGGCGCCGACGCCGGCGATGTCGAACACCACGGTGTCCACGCCCGCCTTGCGGTACATCGCGGCCAGTTGCTCCGCGCTCGCGCCGTAGGCGTCGTAGACCGGGATGCCGGTGCGCGGATCGGTGTAGTCGCCCTCGGAGCCACCGGCCTGGGAGGTGCCGCGGAAGCCGTGTTCCGGGCCGAACGCGGCGACCGGTCGGGCGTTCGCGGCGGTCATGGCGTCCACGATGTGGGTGAGGTCGCGCAGTACACCGGTGGGGTTGGTGAGCACGCCCGTCCGGCGTCCGGCGAGCGCCCGCCAGCCCTGTGCCGCCAGTACGTCCGCACCGGTCAGTACCGGCTCCCGGCCGTGCGCCGGGGCAGCGGCGCCGACGGTGCCGACACCGAGCGCGGTCGCGGCGACGAACCCGCGTCTGCTCATCGGTGACATGCCTGGCAACGTACGCATGTGACGGGTCCCGGTCAATGAGCGCACGGCCGGGATCCGCCTGTCGGCGCAGGATATTGACACCGCGTCAGCGACGCGGTGCAATGCCGCGCACGGTCCGTCACTTCGTCGCCGGGAGGCGCTGATGCGTGCTGGTGCGGTCACGACCGTTCTGCTGACCGCCGCCGCGGTCACCGTCAGCACCGCCGCCGCACCACTCGCCACCGCCACGGACCACCAGGTCAACATGCTGATGACGCGGATGACGCTACCGGAGAAGGTCGGCCAGCTGTTCGTCTCCGAGGTGTACGGCGCCACCGCCACCACCACCGACCCCGTGGACGTAGCGGCCAACCACCGGCTGTACGGCGCCGACGTGGGCAACGGCGCGCAACTGCTGGCCAGGTACCACCTCGGCGGCGTCATCTACTTCTCCTGGAGCGACAACCTCAACGACCCCCGGCAGATCACCGCGCTGTCCGCCGGACTACAGCACGCCGCGACCGCCGCCCCCGGCGGCGTCCCGCTGCAGATCAGCACCGACCAGGAGGGCGGCACCGTCAACCGGATCGGCGCACCGCTCGCCGTGTCGCCGGGCAACATGGCAATAGGCGCCACCTTCGACCCAGCCGCCGCCTACCGCGCCGCCTCGGTCAGCGGCGCGCAACTGCGGGCGCTGGGCATCAACACGGACGACGCGCCCGTGGTGGACGTCAACACCAACCCCCTCAACAGCGCTGACGGGCCAAGGGCGTTCGGCGACCGCACCGGGTGGACCGCCCGCTTCGCGGCCGCCGCGGTACACGGCTACGCGGCGAGCGGCGTGGGCGCGCAGGCCAAGCACTTCCCGGGACTCGGCGACACCACGGTCAACACCGACAACGGTGTGGCGGTCACCCATGAGACCCGGGCCCAGATCATGGCCAGGGACGTACCGCCGTTCCGGGCGGCCATCGCGGCGGGCGTGCCGTCCATCATGGCGGCGCACATCGTGGCGCCCTCCCTCGACCCGTCCGGACTGCCCGCCAGCCTCTCCCGGCCCATCGTCACCGGCCTGCTGCGCGGCACGCTGCACTACGACGGAGTGGTGATCACCGATGCGCTCAGCGCCGCCGCGCTGGCCGGGATCGCCCCGGACCAGGTGGTGCTGGACGCCATCAGCGCGGGCGACGACGAACTGCTGATGCCACCCGACCTGCCGGGCGCGGTGCACGCGGTGCTGAACGCCGTGCGCACCGGCAGGATCAGCACCGCGCGCATCGACCAGTCGGTGCACCGCATCCTGCGGATGAAGGCCCAACTGGGCCTGCTCCAGCACCGCTACCCGGCCGCGCCCCGCAACCCGTTCGACGCCCCGGGCGTGATGGCCGGGATCGCCCGCCGTTCCATCACCCTGCTGCGCGACACCCGCCGCGTGCTGCCGCTGACAGCGCACTCCGGGACGCGGGTCCTGGTCACCGGATGGGGGACCGCCACGACGCTGAACCTGGCGAACGCCCTGGCCGCCCAGGGGCTGGCCACCGACCGTCTGTGGACCGGCTCACCGGACCAGCACACCATCGACACCGCTGTGGCCGCGGCCAGGGCCCATGACGTCACCGTGGTGACCAGCTACAACGCCTGGAGCGATTCCGCCCAGCAGAGCCTGGTGCGGCAACTCCTGGCCACCGGGCGGCCGATCGTGGTCGCCTCGGTCGGCGGCCCGTACGACATCGCCTACTTCCCCACCGCCACAACATATCTGGCCGCCTACGACTACCAGCCGGTCTCCGTCACCGCGTTGGCGAACACCCTGCTCGGCACCGCGCCAACCGGTAGGCTACCGGTTACGGTGCGTCAGGTTACGGGCGGCGGAACGCTGTTCGCCTTCGGCTCGGGGATCGGATACCAGCGGTGAGACGACTCGTTCGCGTACTGCCCCTGCTGGGCGTCATCGCCGCACTCGCGCTGTCCGCCGTGCCCGCCCAGGCCCAGGTCGGTGGCGCGGCCCGGGTGGTGGCCGAGCGGCGGATCGCCGCCCGGCAACTCGATCTGACCGTCTCCTCCCCCGCGCTCGGCCGCACCGCCAAGGTCCGGCTGCTCACCCCCGACGGCTGGACGCCCCGGCCGCACCGCAGCTGGCCCACGCTGTGGCTGCTGCACGGATGCTGCGACGACTACACCGGCTGGACCGCGAAGACCGATGTGGCCAGCATCCCGGCGCTGCGCCGGGTGCTGGTGGTGATGCCGGAGGCGGGCACGACCGGCTTCTACAGCGACTGGTGGAACTACGGAACCGGCGGCACGCCGCGCTGGGAGACCTTCCACCTCACCGAGCTGCGGCAGCTGCTGGAGCGCTCCTACGGCGCCGGACCCGACCGGGCGGTCGCCGGGCTGTCGATGGGCGGCTTCGGGGCGCTGTCCTACGCGGCCCGGCACCCGGGCATGTTCCGCGCCGCCGCCTCCTACAGCGGGGTCGCCGATCCGCTCTATCCGCACGGCGGCCCGGCCAACGTGCTGGCCATCGTGCGCGGCCAGGGCGCCGACCCGTACGCGCTGTGGGGCGATCCGGTGGCCGACCGGCAGATCTGGGCCGAGCACGATCCGTACGCGCTGGCCGGGGTGCTGCGACGGCTGCCGGTCTTCCTGTCCTGCGGGGACGGCACCGCGGGGCCGTTCGATCCGCCGGGCGTGACCAGCCCGTACGAGACCCTCTTCCTGGCCGAGGGCCGCCATGTGGCCGACCGGCTGCACGCGCTCGGCGACCACCGCCTGGTCACCGACTTCTACGGCCACGGCACGCACAGTTGGCCCTACTGGCAACGTGAACTACACCGCTCACTACCGCTGTTGCTCGGCGCGATGGGCGTGCGGAGCTGAGGTCAGTCCTCGGCGGTGCCCGTTGAGCGGGCGATCAGCAGCGCCACGTCGTCGTGGTCCTCGGGGTGGCGCAGCACCCGTAGCAGCACGTCGCAGGTGGTCTCCAACGGCCGGGGCGGCCCGGAGAGAACGTCGAGCAGGGCTCCGAGCCGGGTGTCGATGGAGGTGTCCCGGGTCTCCACCAACCCGTCGGTGTACAGCACCAGTTGGTCCCCGGGGGCCAGGTCCAGCACGGTGGTCTCGAAGGGCACACCGCCTACCCCGAGCGGGGCGCCGGTGGGCAGGTCCAGCAGTTGCGGGGGCTGGCCGGGGCGCATCAACACCGGAGGCAGATGGCCCGCGTTGGAGATCCTGCACTGCGCCCGCTGCGGGTCGTGGACGACGTAGACGCAGGTGGTGGAGCGGCCCAGGCCGTCGGCTATGTGGTCGAGGTGGCCGAAGAGGTCGGCGGGGTCGAGGCCCAGTCCGGCGAGGGCGCGGGTGGCGGTGCGCATCTGGCCCATGGTGGCCGCGGCGTTGATGCCGCTGCCCATGACGTCGCCGACGACGAGTGCGGTGCGGTCGCCGCTGAGCGGTATGACGTCGAACCAGTCGCCGCCGACCTCGCTGGTGCCCGCGGCGGGCTGGTAGCGGTAGGCCACGTCGAGTCCGGGGCGGCGCGGCGGGGGCGGCGGCAGCAGGTCCCGTTGCAGGGTCAGGGCGGCTCGGCGTTGCGTCTGGTACCAGCGGGCGTTGTCGATGCACACCGCGGCGCGGGCGGCCAACTCGCAGGCGAGCACGGCGTCGTCCTCGGTGAACGGCACCGGGTTGCGGGCGCGTTTGAGGTCCAGCGCGCCGACGACCGCGCCCCGGGCGATCAGCGGCACCGCGAGGTAGGAGTGCAGTCCGCAGCGGGCCAGCAGTTCGGCGGCGGTCCGATCCCGGGCGATGCGGGGCAGGTCCTCCGGCCGCACCCGGGGCACGAGGACCGGACGACCGGTGCGCACGCACTCGGTGACCAAGCGGTCCGGGTCGTACGCGGCGACCTCGCCGGTGGGGTCCGCGGCCCGGGTGGCCTCGGTGTGGTAGGCCGCCGCCACGGCGAGGGCGCGGAAGACCGGGCGGTCGCGCTCGAAGCCCGAGTTGCCGCGCCGGTCGTCGGTGATCGAGTCCAGCACGTCGACCGCGGCCACGTCGGCCAGCTCGGGGACGCAGACGTCGGCCAGCTCGCGGGCGGTCTGGTCGAGGTCGAGCGTGGTCCCGATGCGCACGGTGGCGTCGGCGATGAGGGTGAGCCGTTCGCGTGCCTGGGCGGCCGCGATGGCCGCACGGTGCCGTTCGGTGATGTCCACCACCGAGGTGGCCAGGCCCAGCACCCTTCCGGCCGGGTCCTCCAGCCGGTAGTACGACACCGACCAGGCGTGTTCGTCCGGGTCGGAGGGGGTGCGGCCGGTGGCGAACTGGTCGAGCAGCGGCACACCGCTCTCCAGCACCTCGAGCATCGAGGACTCGATCGTGTCGACGTCCAGGAAGGGCAGCGCCTCGCGGACGTGGCGGCCGATGTGCTGGTCGGCGGGGATGCCGTTGATCCGCTCCAGGGCGGGGTTGACGGTCACGTACCGCAGGTCGGTGTCGAGTATGCCGAGGCCGATCGGCGACTGACTGACCAGCCGCATGGACAGCGACAGCTCGGTCTCCAACCGGCGCAGGGTCGCCTGGTCGGTGGCGATCCCCAGGGCGTAGAAGCCGTGGTGGGCGTCCTGCAGCCGCATGTTGCGGAACTCGACCAGGCGGGTGCTGCCGTCCTTGTGCCGGATGGGGAACACCCCGGCCCAGTTCTGGCCGACCGCCATGACCTCGGCGAACAGCTTGAGGATCTGCTCCCGGTTCCGCTCGTCCACCAGCAGCTGAGCCGCGTACCGGCCCAGCGCCTCCTCTGCGCTGTAGCCGAACAGTTCCTCGGCCTGGGGGCTCCACAGGGTGATCCGCCCGGTGGCGTCCAGCACCACCGCGGCGACGCTCAGCACGTCGAGCAGCCCGCCCGGTGGGGCGGCGGCGTCCGCGCTCTCGGGGCCGCCCAGGCCAGCCGGGAACGCGTCTGTCGCACTCATTCCCGGTCACCCCTTTCGCCCGTCGAGGACGGCCATGGCCCGGCGCGCGCCCCGGTGCGCTGCGTCAGACTTCGCTCCATCCTCTCTCCGCTTCGCCCCGAGCCGCAGCCCCTGGACTGCGGTGATCTCGTGAGCATGGGCATCCACTGCCACATTGCACCCGCAAGCATCCCGCATGCCGGAAATTCAATTCCGTTGACCGGCTCGAAACCGAGAGGCGGTCTGGCGGGAGTCAGTAGCGTCCCCCAGAATCACTCCTGTCGCGCCAGCGGGCGTGGCACAGGGCGCGTCCGAGAGGGGATCGAACTGATGGCTAATCAGGTAAGGGACCAGGACAGTCGCCGGGATTCCGGGTCACCGGAACGGATCCTGCGGGTGGGGCTGGGATTCTGGGACGCCAAGGCGCTGTTGAGCGCGGTCGAGTTGGACGTCTTCGGCGCGCTTACCGAAGGACCGCTGGAATACGAGGAGTTACGCGCCCGCACAGGTGTACATCCGCGTGGCGCCCGGGACTTCTTCGACACCCTGGTGGCGCTCGGCCTCCTGGACCGGGAGGAGACCGGCCGGTACGCCAACACCCCGGACACGGCACGCTACTTGGTGCGCTCGGCGCCGGGCTATGTCGGCGGGATGCTGGAACTGGCCGCTGGGCAGCTGTACTCGTCCTGGGCGCGGCTGACCGAGGCGCTGCGCACCGGGGAGCCGCAGTGCGAGGAGGCCAAGCAGAGCGACTTCTTCGACGGCGCCTACGCCGACGACCACCAGAGCAAGACCTTCTCACGCGCCATGACCGGGCTGTCGTCCGGCCCCATAGCAAGGATCGCCGAGCGCTTCCCCTGGTCGACGTACCGTACGGTGGCCGACATCGGCTGTTCCGAGGGCGCGCTGCTCACCGGGGTGCTAGGGCGGCACGCCCAGCTGTCCGGCACCGGGTTCGACCTTCCGCCGATGCGGCGGCACTTCGAGGAGTACGTGACCGCGGCTGGCCTCACCGACCGGCTGTCGTTCAGGGCTGGTGACTTCTTCACCGATCCGCTGCCCGCCGCCGATGTGCTGGTGTTCGGGCACATCCTGCACGACTGGGACCTGCCCACCAAGCGGATGCTGCTGGAGAAGGCGTACGCGGCGCTACCCGAAGCGGGCGCGGTCGTCGTCTTCGAGTCGCTGATCGACGACGAGCGCCGGGAGAACGACTTCGGGCTGCTGATGAGCCTGAACATGCTGGTGGAGACCAGGGGCGGATTCGACTACACCGGCGCCGAGTGCCGGGGGTGGCTGGCGGAGGCCGGATTCCGTGAGAGCCGGGTGGAGCACCTCGCCGGCCCGGACTCGATGGTGATCGGCATCAAGTGACCTGCGGCTGAGGGCGGTACGGCATGCGCCTGCCGTACCGCCCTCAGCGGTCGGGTAGCCCCAGCAGGTCGGGCAGGTCGGCGATGGAGTCCAGCACATGATCAGGGGTCCCGGAGGCGTTCTGGTGGGTGCGCGGCAGGTACTTGCCGGTCTTGACCAACACCCCTGTGATGCCTCGGCGTTGGGCCGCCAGCACATCGGACTCGATGTCGTCGCCGACCATGAGGGCCTGCCGCGGTGCGACGCCCAGATGTGCCAGAGCGGTGCCGAAGAACGCCTCGGCGGGCTTCCCGACGATCTCCGCCTCGACCCCGGCCGCCTGTTCCAGGCCCAGCAGGAAGGCGCCGGTGTCCAGGCTGAGCCCCTCGGCGGTGCGCCAGTACAGGTTGCGGTGCATCGCCACCAGCCGGGCCCCGTGCTGCAGGTGGCCGAACGCCCGGTTCAGCGCCCGGTAGTCGAACTCGGGGCCCGCACCGCCGACCACCACCACGTCAGGGGGCGTCTCATCGGTGTCCGGGACCAGGGTGACCGCGCTCAGGTCCTCCGCGATGTCACCGCTGTTGAGCAGGGCGCAGCGGGCGCCGGGGTGGCGGTCGGCCAGATAGCGGGCGGCGACGGCGGGTGCGGTGAGGATGTCCTCGGCGCTGACCGGGAAGCCCGCCTCGGAGAGCGTGGCGGCGATGGCGGCGCGGGTCCGCGAGGTCGTGTTGGTCACCAGCGCCAGCGGGATGTCCGCCGCGCGCAGCCGCCGTACGGCGTCCACGGCGCCGGGCAGCGGCTGCCAGGACACCGTGAGCACACCGTCGATGTCGAGCAGTACCGCGCTCACCGGCTCCATGGGCACACCGTAACCATCCCGCCACAGGCCGCCAAGCCCGCCACACCCGCCGCCGAAGGCCCAGGGACGCGGGCCCCGGGCCCGTAGCCCTCAGGCCCGGAATCCGAGCACCGTCTCCACGGTGTCCGCCTCCTCGGGCGGCTTGTCCTCGCGGTAGCGCAGTACGCGGGCGAACCGCAGGGTCACCCCTTCCGGGTAGCGGGTGGAGCGCTGCACCCCGTCGAAGGCGATCTCCACCACCAGTTCGGGCCGCACCACCACACCCCAGGGTTCGGTGCGCACCGCCAACTCCCGCAGCCGGTCCGTCTGCCAGTCGAGCATGACGTCGGTCAGCCCCTTGAAGGTCTTGCCCAGCATGGCGAAGCCGCCGTCCGGCCGCCGGGCGCCCAGGTGCAGGTTGGACAGCTTTCCGGTGCGCCGCCCATGTCCCCACTCGGCGGCCAGCACCACCAGGTCGAGGGTGTGTACGGGTTTGACCTTCAGCCAGGAGGCACCGCGCCGACCCGCGCTGTACGGCGCGTCCAACGCCTTGACCAGTACGCCCTCGTGGCCGCGGGCCAGTGTCGCCGCGGTGAAGTCCTTTGCCGCTTCCCGCGTTTCCGGGTCACCGGGGTCGTCGGCGACCAGGCGACGGACCCGCAGCGGCTCCGGAACCACCCGGGCCAGTTCGGCATGGCGCTGGGTGGTGGGCAACGCCAGCAGATCGCGGCCGTCCACGGACAGCAGGTCGAAGAAGACCGGCGACAGCGGCAGCGCGGCCTGCGCGCCCGCGACATCCAGTCGGGAACCGACCCGCCCCGCGGTCTCCTGGAACGGCTTGGGCCGCCCGTCCGCCCCCAACGCGATCACCTCCCCGTCCAACACCAGCCGATCGGCGGGGAGTTGTCGGGCGGCGCTCACCACTTCGGGCAGCCGTGAGGTGATCTCATCGAGGGTGCGGGTGTAGATCCGTACGTTCTCGCCCGCGCGGTGCACCTGGACGCGGATGCCGTCCAGCTTCTCCTCGATCGCGCAGGGGCCCAGCCTGTCCAGTGCCTCCTCCACGCTCTTGGCGGTGTGCGCCAGCATGGGCAACACCGGGCGGCCGACCTCCAGTTGGAAGTCGGCCAGTGCGCCCGGGCCGCGAGCCAGCAGCGCCTCGGCGACCGCGCCCAGCGTTCCGCCCAGCATCACCGCCCGGCGCACCTCCGGTGCCGGCACATCGGTCGCCGCGGCGAGGCCTTCGACGGCCAGGGCGTCGAGGGCGCCCTGGCGCAGCTCACCGCCGATCAGGGCGAGCAGGAAGCGCTGTTCCTCTTCGGTGGCCGCGGACATCAGCTCCCGTACCTGCCGTCGCCGCTCGCCCTGTGCGCCCTTGCCGGTGATGGCCGCGATCCGGCCGAGCGCGGCATCGACCTCGGCCACGTCCAACCGGGGCTCTGCCGCAGCCGGTACCCGCTCGGCCAGCGTGCTCCAGCCCACCCCGATACGGCGCTGCGGCAGCCGCCCGGCCAGATAAGTGATCACGATCGGGGCCTGTGCGGGCTCCGTCATACGGAACAGCCGGGCCAGCAGTTCCACCTTGCGGGAGCGCGCGGCGGCCTGAGCCACCTCCTGCGAGGTCCGGGCGACATCAGACAGCAGCATGGATCCATGGTCACTCGGACCGCGCCGAAGCGCAGTTCCGGGTCAGGGCCGCGGTCCGATGACCTCCTCCCCCTCGGTCACGGTGATGGCCATCGCCGGGCAGGAGTCGGCGGCGTCCAGCGCGCGCTCGTCCGGCGGGCCGTCGGGCCGCAGCGGGTGAGCGTGGTCGTCGTCCAGCTCGAACAGTTCGGGCGCTATGCCCGCGCACATCCCGGAGGCCATGCACTGGTGCTTGTCTATCTCGATGTGCCAGGTCATCGCATATCACCATCCCACCGGCATGCTCCGTGGTCCCCGGACCAGCATCTGCGTCTTCCACTCGATGTCGCCCACCAGACGCAGTCCCGGGAAGCGGGTGATCAGGGCCCGTAGCGCCTCCTGCAGCTCCAGGCGGGCCAGGGGTGCGCCCAGACAGTGGTGCACTCCGTGCCCGAACCCGAGGTGCTGGTTGCTCTGGCGGGCGACGTCCAGCTTGCCCGGCTCGCTGAACCGCAGCGCGTCCCGGTTGGCCGCGCCCACGGCCACCAGCACCGGCTCTCCCGCTCGCACCAGGGTGCCGCCGATCTCGATGTCCTCCGTCGCGTAGCGGGGGAAGCCCGCGCCGCTGCCCAGCGGTACGAACCGCATCAACTCCTCGACGGCGGTGGGGATCAGGTCGATGTCGGCCCGCAGCCGGGCGAGTTCGTCGGGGTGATCCAGCAGAGTGCAGACGAAGTTGGGGATCTGGGTGGCCGTTGTCTCATGACCGGCGACCAGCAGCCCCACGCACAGATCGACCAGCTCCAGCTCGGAGAGCCGGTCGTCCACGTCCCGCGCCTCGATCAGCGCGGTCATCAGGTCGTCCTGCGGTTCAGCGCGATGGCGTTCCACCAACTGCCGCATGTAGGCGCGCAGTTCCTCGCGCTGGACCTCGAACTCCTCGGCCGTCAGCGAACTGGTGGACAGCGCGGCGTCGCTCCACACCCGGAACTGCGGCCGGTCCTCGGTGGGCACTCCGAGCATACGGCAGATGACGGCGACCGGTATCGGCAGCGCGTAGTCCTCCACCAGGTCCGCAGGCGGTCCCGCCGCCTCCAGCGCGTCCAGTAACCCCTCGGCCAACTCCTTTACGGCGGGCCTCAGTTTCTCCACCTGGTGGACGGTGAACGCCTTGGCCACCAGGGTGCGCAGCCGGGTGTGGTCCGGCGGATCCATGCTGAGGATGCCGGAGTCCTGCCGGGCCTCGCCCTGCCGGGGCGGGTCGTGGTGGACGGCCTCGGCCCGGCTGAAGCGCCGGTCGCCCAGCACCAGCCGGGCGTCCGCGTACCGCGTGACCAGCCAGGCGGGTTCGCCGTAGGCCATGCGTACGCGCAGCAGGCCGTCGCTCGCGCGGGCCTTCTCGTAGGTCTCGGAGATCCCGAGGCCGATCGATTCGTTGAAGGGGTACGTCAGGGGCTCGATGTCGGCTGTGGTCACCTTGGACCTCCAAGTGTAAGCACGTGCTTACATAGAGCGTAGATCCGCCGATGGCGGCAGTCAACGGCCCGGAGGGGCCGCTATCCTGACGGACTTCCGGGGAGGGATGCACAGATGGTCGAGATCCAGCCGAAGCGGCCGCGCGACGCCCAGGCCACCCGCCAGGCGCTGCTGGATGCGGCGGCGGCGCTCTTCGCCGAGCGGGGCTTCGAGCGCGCCACCGTACGGGACATCGCGGCCCGCGCGGGCGTCAACCAGGCGCTGCTGTTCCGCTACTTCGGCTCGAAGAAGGCCCTGTTCGGCGAGGTACTGGAACGCAACGGCCGCGAGCAGCTGAAGGCCACGGCGCCGGAGAGCCTGCTGGAGGCCGCGCTGCGCGGAATGCTGCTGGCCGATGACGGGCGGCTGGGCGACCGCTCGCTGGAGGCGTTCCTGCGGTCCACCGGCGGCAGCGACGAAGTGGCCGCCACCGGACGGCTGTTGGGGGACGAGTACGCCCGGGTGCTGGCCGGCCTCAGCGACCGGCAGGACAGCGACCTGCGGGCCGACCTGGTGCTGTCCTGGCTGCTCGGCATCGGGCTGATGCGGGTGGTGGTCGGCAAGGAACCGCTGGCCAGCGCCGACCCGGACGAGATCTGCGAACTGGTACTGGGCGCGGCCCGCACCCTGCTGGAGGGGCTGGCCGTGCCCGTACCGCCACCCGCGCCGTGACCGTCCCGGGCGGGCCGGGCCGCCCCGCGCCAGGCGGTCAGTGCTGCGCGGAGGTGGCGAGGGAGAAGTCGGCGAACTCGGCGCTCTCGGTCTTCTTCGGCCCCCAACTGGTGTCATGGCCGCCGAAGAACGTGGAGAAGAAGACACCGCCGAACGTGATGCCGGAGATACCCGAGGCGGCACCCGTTGCGCCGAGCACCCGCCGCCCGTCGTACCAGACGGTGATGTCGCCGGTGGAACGGTTCACCAGCTGCTCCACGGTGTGCCAGGAGCCGTCCGCCGCCCACTTCCACGCGCCGAGGCCGAGGTCGACGCCGTATCCGGTCGGCCCGGAGTTGGTCGGGGTGTAGAGGTAGACCTCACCCTCGTTGGGCGCGGACTTGGCGCGGAACATGTACCGCGTGGACCAGCCGTCACCGTGGTTGCCACCGGACTCCTGGCCGATCTTCCCGCCGTACAGCCCCGGCAGCTTACCGCCCTTGCCGAAGTCGAAGCCGGTGGGGAACTTCACCGCGTACCTCAGGTCCAGGGTGCTGGAGTTCGCCAGATCGGACCGGCCGAGCTTGCTCAACTGGGTGTAGAACTGGCCGCCGCCCGGATTGGCGCAGTCCGAGCAGGAGTTGGCGGACGATCCGGCGCCGTACGTCACCCTTAGCGCCGAGCCGTCACCGGGGGCGGAGGCGTCGGAGACCTCCTTGAGGTCGGACCGGCCCCATGAGCCCTGGGAGGCGTAGCCCCAGGAACGCTGCCACGCCGAGGAGTTGTAGCCGGTGAACTGACCGGTCCAGGGTCCGGACGCGGCCCGGGCGGGTGCGGCGGTCATCGATCCCGCGGTGACCGTGGCGGCGAGCGTCGCGATCGCCGCCGCGACGAGGGCCGTACGGCGCTTCCTGGGGTCCTGCCGACGGGAGTTACGGGACATCTCGCTCCTTGGGAGGTGGGTGCGGCGATGTGCCTGCCATGTCGACCGTTCAGATAGCCGAACGGTTGTCATGTATACGTAACGGGCAGAGGAGAAGTTAGCCCGCCCGTCGGGCGATGTCCAGGGAAGCAGCGGATCCGGATACCACCAAGCTGACCACTGATCAGGTTGGTGAACGCCGTCCTCATCGTGGACGGTCCCCGGCGGGGCACCGCGCCCATGGCAGTCTTGACCACCCGCGAACAACGACGGAGGAGACCGTTCCGTGTCGGAACACTTGATGGGCGAGGCCGATGCGTCAACCGTGGCCGCACAGGAGCACCGGTTGCGCCGCGATCTCGGGTTCTGGGGTCTGACCTCGATCGGCTTCTCCAACATCGTCGGCTCCGGCTGGCTGTTCGCCGCCATGTACGCGGCGCAGACGGCCGGTCCGGCCTCGCTGCTGTCCTGGCTGGCCGCGGGTGCGCTGTGCGCCCTGGTGGCGCTGGTGATGGTCGAGCTCGGCGCGTCACGGCCCGAGGGCGGCGGCACCGTGCGCTGGCCGCTGTACGCCAGCGGACGGCTGGTGGGCACGCTGATCGGCTGGTCGGCGCTGCTGTCGGTGGGCGGCACCGCGGCGGAGATCAGCGCCATCATGCAGTACGCGGCGCACTACCTGCCGGGCATCTACCACGGGCACCGGTTGACCCTGCCGGGTTTGGGGCTGGCGATCGCACTGAGTGTGGTGCTCACCGCGCTGAACTGGTTCGCGGTACGGATGTTCGCACGGCTGAACAACCTCGTGTCGATATTCAAGATCCTCGTCCCGATCGTCACCATGGCCGCGTTGTTCGCCTCCGGTTGGCATTCCGGTCGGCTCACCGGACATGGCGGCTTCGCGCCCTATGGGTACGCGGCCTGCCTGAGCGCGCTGGCCAGCGGCGGCATCGTGTACTCGGTCAACGGTTTCCAGGCGCCCCTGGACTTCTCCGGCGAGGCGCGCAACCCCCGGCGGAGCGTTCCCACATCTGTGCTCACCGGGATCGGCCTGGCCCTGCTGATGTACCTCGGGCTCCAGTTGGCGTTCCTGTTCTCCGTACCGGACAACCTCCTCGGTCATGGCTGGCGCGGTGTGGACTTCGAATCGCCCTTCGGCCAGTTGGCCTTGATCCTCAATCTCCAGTGGCTGTCCAGCCTGCTGTACGCCGACGCTGTGCTGTCGCCCGGCGGTTCGGCCTACGTCGGTGTGGCGATCGACGCGCGGCACACCTACGCGCTGGCCAAGAACGGGCTGCTGCCGCGTTTCTTCATGCAGGTCAACCCGCGCCATGGTGTTCCGCACCGGGCACTGGCACTGAACCTTGCCGTGATCATGGTGTTCCTGCTGCCGTTCGGCGGATGGCAGAACATCGTCGCCGTGATGGGCGACATGTACCTGCTGGTCTACGCGGCCTCCGCGGTGGCCGTCGCCGCGTTCCGAACCCAGGCGACCAGTGAGACACCGCACTGGGTGCCCGGCGTGCGCTGGATCGCGCCGGTGAGCTTCGTGGTGTCCAGCGAGTTCGTCTACTGGTCGGGGTGGCACGATCTGCGGCTGGCGCTGCCGCTCGTGCTCGCCGGGCTGCTGGTGTTCCTGGCCATGTGGCGGGGCGGCTACGGAGCGGCGCTGCGGGACGAACTGCGCGTCGGGGCCTGGCTGGTGGTGTATCTGTCGGTGCTGACGCTGCTGTCCTGGCTCGGTACCTTCAAGGGCTCGGGACGGCTTCCCGCGCCTTACGACTCCTTCACCGTCGCGGCGGTGTCGCTGGCGATCTTCTACTGGGCTGTCCGTTCCGGCGCCCGGCATCTGTCGCGGCCAACCGCGCCGGGGGCCTCGGCCCCGCCTTCGGCCTAGCCGGGCGCGGCAGCGCCAGGTCCACCGCACCGCCGCCAGGCGGACGCCTCATCCAGCGCCCGGGGGCGGCGCGGGCGGCCAGGTGCCGGGGTCGAGCAGCCCCAGTACGTACGCCCTGGCCACCAGGGCCGTGCGGTTGGAGGCGTCGAGCAGTGTGCACAGCCGCTTCAGGTGGTAGTTCACCCCGTCCGCGCTCAGCCCCACCACCCGGGCGACCGCCGCCGTGGTGTTGCCCGCCGCGACCAGCGCCAGGATCCGGGACTCCTGCTCGCTGACCGCCACGGCTGCCCCGGCTCCATAAGGGCGCGCCGGAACCGCCTCCGGCTCCGCGTCGGGATGCAGGGTGACCAGGAGCGGCGGCGACTCGCCCTCCGGGTCGCTCACCGGCTCCACGACGAGCTGGCCGTCATGGCTCGTACCGCCCGCCGTCCACCGCACCCGCACCGGGTAGCGGGAACGGCGCCCGTGGCGAAGCGCCTCGTCCAGTTTGCGCAGTTGGCCGGAGCTGGTGGGGGTGAACAGATCCATGAGCTGACGGCTGGTCAACTGGCCCGGATGCAGCCCCCAGACGGCCGCGAAGGCGGGATTGGCGCCCGCGATCACGCCGTCGGTGTGGCTGATCGCTATGGGCACCGGGGACCGGTCGAGAAGGCTGATGAACCGGTTGCGCCAGAGGGCGGCCCGCTGCTCCGGCGTGTCCGCCATCGTGCGCTCCTCTCCGTCCCTGACCTCGGTTCCCCGCGAGCCGTCCGCCCCAGGCGTCCCTCCCCTGGTAGCACACATCGCCGTCCGCTGCCCATACGGACACGCGGCACCGACTACAAGATTGTGTAGTTCTTTGATCAGAATCGCCGCCGAACTCGGCGATCGTGGTCGGTAACGGCCCCGACACCACCGGGAGAGGCACCGGCCATGATCGACACCAGCACTGCCAAGATCCAGGCCCTCCGGGCGTACCCGGACCTGGAGTTGCCCACCGTCGACCTGTCGACAGCGGAACCCACCAGCACACCGCTGCAACGCGCCATCGCCATCGCCCGTCGGCACGGCCCGTTCTTCGCCCAGCGCTTCCACGAGCGTGAGACGACGTTCGTCACCTCGCTGGAACTGGTCGAGGAGATCTCCGACGAGACGCGGTTCCGCAAGGGGATCGGCGTCGCCCTGGAGAACGTCCGCGGGATCACCGCCGACGGCCTGTTCACCGCGTACCACGACGAGCCCAACTGGGCCAAGGCGCACGACATCCTGCTGCCCGCCTTCGCACTCGGCTCCATGCGCACGTACCACCCCACCATGCTCAAGGTGGCACGCCGGCTGGTCGATTCCTGGGACCAGCACCTGGCACAGGGCCGGCCGGTGCACGTCGCGGATGACATGACCCGGATGACGCTGGACACCATCGGGCTGTCGGGGTTCGGCTACGACTTCGAGTCCTTCCGCCGCAGCGATCCGCATCCGTTCGTCCAGGCGCTGGTGCGCGCGCTCGCCTACAGCCAGGAGAGCCTTGCGCGGGTGCCGGGAGTCGACTACACGGAGCACGACGAGGCGTTCCAGGCCGATGCCGCCTTCCTGGCCGAGGTGGTGGACGACGTGATCGACAAGCGCAAGGCCGACGGCGACACCTCCACGGACGACCTGCTCGGCCTGATGCTGGGCTCGCCGCATCCGGTCAGCGGGGAACTGCTGGACGAGGCCAACATCCGCAACCAGGTGATCACGTTCCTGATCGCCGGACACGAGACCACCTCCGGCACCCTGTCCTTCGCGCTCTACTACCTGATGAAGAACCCGCAGGTGCTGCGACTGGCCCAGGCCGAGGTGGACGCGCTGTGGGGCGACGCCGCCGACCCCGAGCCGTCCTTCGAGGACGTCGGCAAGCTGCGCTACGTACGCCAGGTGCTCAACGAGACGCTGCGACTGTGGCCCACGGCAGCCGCCTTCCAGCGCGAGGCGCTCGCGGACACCGTGATCGGCGGGCGGTATCCGATCAAGGCCGGGCAGTGCATGGTGGTGCTCACGCCCATGCTGCACCGCGACCCGGCGTGGGGCGACAACGTCGAGGAGTTCGACCCCGAGCGCTTCGCGCCGGAGACCGAGGCGGCCCGTTCCCCCAACGCGTTCAAACCGTTCGGCACCGGCGAACGCGCCTGCATCGGCCGGCAGTTCGCGCTGCACGAGGCCACCATGCTGCTCGGGCTGCTGATCCACCGCTACCGCTTCCTCGACCACACCGGATACCAGCTGCGCATCAAGGAGACCCTCACCCTCAAGCCCGAGGGCTTCACCCTGACCCTGGCGCCGCGCACCGCACAGGACCGCCAGCGCGGTGCCGCCTCCCGCACGGCCGCCCAGCACACCACCGCGGCCACGGCCGACGCGGGGCTGCCCACCCGGGTCAAGCCCGGTACCGCCGTCACCGTGCTGCACGGTTCGAACTTCGGCACCTGCCGCGAGTACGCAGCCCAACTCGCCGATGCCGCGGGCGACCTGGGGTGCGATGTGACCGTGGCGGCGCTCAACGACCGCACCGCGGCACTGCCCGCCGAGGCCCCGGTGGTGATCGTCGCCGCCTCCTACAACGGCCAGCCCACGGATGACGCGAACGCGTTCGTCACATGGCTGGCGGACGCGGAACCGGGCACCGCCGAGGGTGTGCCCTTCGCGGTGCTGGGGGTCGGCGATCGCAACTGGGCGGCCACCTACCAGCGGGTCCCCACGCTGATCGACGCCCGCCTCGCGGAGCTGGGCGGCACCAGGCTGCTGCCGCGCGCCGAGGCCGACGCTTCGGGCGACCTGGCCGGATCCGTGGAGCGCTTCACCTCGGCACTGCGCGGCACGCTGCTGGAACGGTACGGCGACCCGGACGCGGCGCCGGACGCGCCCGACGGCCCCGGCCGCACGTACGAGGTGACCGAGGTGGTCGGCGCGCCGCTGGACGCGCTCGCCGAGCGGCACGGAATGGTCCCGATGACGGTGGTGGGAACCGGCGACCTCGCGGATCTGCGGCACCCCCTGGGCCGCTCGAAGCGCTTCGTGCGCGTCGCGCTGCCGGAGGGCGTCGGCTATCGGACGGCAGACCACCTGACCGTGCTCCCGGTCAACGATCCGCAGCTGGTCGAGCGGGCGATCCGGCTGATCGGCGCCGACCCCGCCACGCTGCTGAACATCCGCGCGCACCGCCCGAACCGCGGCACGCTCCCCCTCGACCGCCCGGTTCCGGTTCTCGAACTCCTCAGCCGCTACGTGGAGTTGCAGGACTCCCCCACCGCCCGGCAGCTGGCCCTGCTGGCCGACCTCAACCCGTGCCCGCCCGAACAGGCCGCACTGCGGGGACTGGCCGCCGAGGGCACGCAGGCCACCCTGCTCGACGTGATCGAGGACCACCCGGCCCTGCGCGGCCGCCTGAGCTGGCCGGTCCTGCTGGAACTGCTGCCCGCGATGCGTCCGCGCCACTACTCGGTGTCCTCCTCGCCCGCGGCCGACGCACACCATGTGGACCTGATGGTGTCGCTGCTCAGCGCTCCGGCCAGGTCCGGGCGCGGCACGTTCCAGGGCGTGGGCTCCGGCTATCTGCACCGGGTGCGGCCCGGGGACACGGTGTACGCACGGATCCAACCGTGCCGCGACTCCTTCCGTATCGAGCCGGGTCAGGACACTCCCGTCATCATGGTCAGCGCCGGTACCGGTCTGGCGCCGTTCCGCGGCGCGATCGCCGACCGGCTCGCCCTGGTACGCCAAGGAGCCTCGCTGGCACCGGCGTTGTGCTACTTCGGCTGCGACCACCCGGACGTCGACTACCTGCACCGCGAGGAACTGGAGGGCGCGCAGGCGGAGGGCGCGGTCTCGATGCGGCCGGCGTTCTTCAAGTCCCCGGAGAACGGCCTCCCGTTCGTGCAGGACCGCATCGCCGCCGAGTCCGACGAGGTGTGGCGGCTGCTCACCTCCGGCGCCAGGGTGTACGTCTGCGGCGACGGCGCCCGGATGGCCCCCGGAGTGCGGACCGCCTTCCAGCGCCTGTACGCGCACCACACGGGCGCGGACGCGGCGAGGGCGGAGCTCTGGTGGCGGGAGCTGGTGGACCAGGGCCGCTACGTGGAGGACGTCTACGCGAGCCGCTGACAGCACGACGGCCCTACCGCCCGCGCGGTAGGGCCGTACGTGTCGTGTCCGGTCAGACCGTCAGTGACTCCCGCTCGTCCGCCGCGGCGGACTCGACCGGCTGCGGGGCCGCGCCGCGCAGCGGGACGTGGCGGATGAACCAGGCGAGGACGAAGCCGACAGCGGCGATCGCCGCCCCCCAGGTGAAGATCGCGCCGATGCCGTTGACCACCGCGCCCTGGAACAGCTGGCGGGCCGCCTCGGGCAGGGCGCGCAGCGCCGCGGGGGTCATCTGGGCGGCCGAGCCGGTGTGGTGGGCGGCGGCTCCGTGGGCGGTCAGGTAGTCGCTCAGATGGGTGGTGTAGACCGCGCCGAGCAGGGAGACGCCGAGCGAACCGCCCATGTTGCGCAGGAAGGTCGACGCTCCCGTGGCGGCGCCCATGTCCCGCATCGGCACGCTGTTCTGGGCGATGAGCGAGGTGGTCTGGAGCAGACCGCCCATGCCCGCGCCGAGCACCACCATGTAGAGCGCGGTGGTGGTGCTGGAGGTGTGCACGTCCATGGTGGCGAACAGCGCGAGGCCGACGACGACCAGGGCGCTGCCGATGATCGGCAGGGCGCGGTAGCGGCCGGTCCTGGTGATGAGGACGCCACCCACCAGCGAGACAACCATGACCGAGATCATCATGGGCATCAGCAGCAGACCGCTGTTGGTGGCCGAGGCGCCCTGCACGAACTGCTGGAACTGCGGCAGGAACGTCACTCCGCCGAACAACGCGAAGCCCGAGATGAAGCTCAGTGCCCCGGCGAGCGAGAAGTTGGCGTCCTTGAACACGTTCAGCGGCATGATCGGGTCCGTCGCACGCCGCTCCACGGCGACGAACGCGGCGAAGGCAACCACAGTGCAGACGGCGAGCGCGGCGATCTGCCAGGAGCCCCACGCGTACTGGCTGCCGCCCCAACTGGTGATCAGCACAAGGGCGGTGATCCAGACGGTCAGCAGCGCGGCACCGCTCCAGTCGACGCGGGCGGCTCCGCTGCCGGAGGGCAGCCGCCGCAGGGTGAACCAGCACACCACCAGGGCGATGACGCCCAGCGGCAGGTTGACGTAGAACGCCCAGCGCCAGGTCAGATGGTCGGTGATGAAACCGCCCACCAGCGGCCCGCCGATCATCGCCACCGGCATGACGGCCATCATCACACCCGAGTACTTGCCGCGCTCGCGGGGCGGCACCAGCTCGGCCATGATCGCCATCACGCCGACCATCAGGCCGCCGGCGCCGAGGCCCTGCAGAGCGCGGAAGCCGATCAGCTCGGCCATGTTCTGCGACATACCGGCCAGCGCGGAGCCGGCCAGGAAGATCGCGATCGACGACATGAAGCTGGACCTGCGGCCGTACAGGTCGCCCAGCTTGCCCCACAGCGGGGTGGCCACCGTCGAGGCCAGGATGTAGCCGGTGGTGACCCAGGCCAGGTGGTTCAGACCGCCGAGATCACCGACGATCGTCGGCAGCGCCGGGGCCACGATCATGTTGTCCAGCTGGGCCAGCAACATCGCGATGATCAGGCCGCTCATGGCGACGAGGATCTGGCGGCTGCTGAACCGAACACGTTCAGGCGATGCGGCGTCCGCGCCCGCCATGGTGTCGTTTGCCATGAGGTCCGTCCAAGGGGTTTCCAGGGGATCCAACCCGCTTACTTACCGTCCGGTCAGTAAGCGGTATGATGAGACAGTAGCTTACTTACCGACCGGTCGGCAAGCTGGTGCCTGCGATGAGGGAAGATCGAGGGCGACGGACGAGAAATGAGGCACGAGATGGCAGAGCGGCGGCGCAAGGGCAGCGACACCAAGGCGGAGATCCAGGAGATCGCCCTCGAACTGTTCACGGAGAACGGCTACGAGGCGACCTCCATGCGGGAGATCGCCGAGCGCCTGGACATCTCCAAGGCCGCGCTGTACTACCACTTCGCGGGCAAGGAAGACATCATCCGCTCGCTGTTCGATGAGTACATGGAGGAGTTCGACGAGCTACTGGCCTGGGGCCGCAGCCAGCCCCGCGGCGCCGCGCTACGGGGCGAGCTGCTGGCCCGGTGGGTGGACATGACCGGTCGCCGCGGCCTGCAGATCGCCCGGTTCGCCACCACCAACCAGCACGTCATCCGCGACCTCGCTCCCGACCGCGGCGGCGTACGGGGGCGCATCACCGAACTCGTCGACCTGATCCTCGGCCCGGACGCCGCACCGGCCGACCAACTGCGCGCCCGGGTCGCCCTGTTCAGCGTCAACCTCGCGAGCTTCGCCGCGCAGGACCTCAACTTGCCCGACCTGGACATCCTCACGGTCGCCCGCGAGGTCGCCGACACACTGATGCCGGGGACCGAGGGCTGACACGGCCCGCCAGGCGGTAACCGCACGTTACGCCTCGCGCCAGGGGCGCCGCGTACGGACTCAGATGACCGGCGGTCGGCCCAGCCGGGTCATCCGCCATACCGTGGCCCACCGCATCGGACGGCGGGGCGGGCACGGGGTGCGCAGACCCTCGGCGAAGCCGGCGAACCACGCGCGAAGTCCCGCCGCCGACCGCGTGCGCGCGACGGTGAGCGCGGTCCACAGCCCCAGGTAGACGGGGACCAGGACGACGGGCAGGTGCCGCTTCGCGAGCCAGACCCGGTTGCGGGCGACCATGCGGTAGAAGACCGCGTGCCGGGTCGGCGAGGTCCACGGGTGCCGCAGCACCAACTCCGGCTCGTAGAGCACCTTCCAGCCCGCGTCCAGGGCCCGCCAGGCCAGGTCCGTCTCCTCGTGCGCGTAGAAGAACGGCTCGGGCCAGCCGCCGACCTCCTCCAACATCCGCATGGAAAGCCCGTGTCCGCCACCGAGGAACGTCGTCACATAGCCGCGCCGCATCGGATCCGCCGCGCGCAGGCGGGGGACGTGACGGCGCTGCGTGCGGCCCAGTTCGTCGGCGATACGGAAGCTGACGACTCCCAGCCGCTCGTCGGCCGCGAACAGTTCCGCGAGCCGGGTGAAGACGTCCGGGCTGATCAGCAGCCCGTCGTCGTCCAGATCCACCACCACGTCGACGTCCCCGAACTCCCGCAGCCGGGCCAGGGCGGCGTTGCGGCCACCGGCGATGCCCAGGTTCTCCGGCAGTTCCAGCGCGGTCACCCACTCAGGGAGCAGCGGCAACGGCGAGCCGTTGCCGACGACCACCACCCGCGTCGCGGGCTTGTCCTGCTGCGCCACCGAGTCGAGCAGATCGGCCAGTTCGGTGGGCCTGGTGCCCATGGTCAAGATGGCGACGCCAACGCGCGGGTGACGCACGGATGAACTCCGTTCCTCGGATGGGGCGCTGGCGATGCTAGCCGCCATTGGGCGACCTTCCGGACGTTCCACGTCCCGCCGGCACGGCCCGGCCCGCCCACGCTGACGGTGAGCCGGGACTCCTCGCCCGGCTCGTCGGCAAGTCGGCTTCCTGGGTCAAGGCGATTGAGAAGGGGTCGGCTCAAAAACGCCCAAAGGACAGCGGATCCAGCACACCTCTTGAAAGAAATCCACCACTTCTGCTTGGCTTCCGCACAACACCTGAACGTGACGTTCTCTCAGGCAACGTGAGGGACCGTCGCGCCCCCCACATCTCAGGGAATGAGCCATGCTCAAGCGACGATCGTTTCTTCTCGGGCTGGCGGGAGTGACCATACCCACCGCCGGAATCTTCACTTCCCGTGCCTTCGCCGGGCCGGCCTCGGCCGGCACTCTGCCGCTCACCGTGGTGAACAACTCCGGTAACTACGCCAACAGTTCGGTCCAGATCTACATCGTGGGCACCGACCTGGCCACCGGAAACCAGGCCTACGTCAAACCGGACGGCACGCTCGCCCGGGTGTCCCTGTCCGACAACGGGCCGGATGGATACACCGACTACTCCATCCCACTGGCCGCCTCCGGTGACACCCGGCTCACGCTGCCGAACATGTCCGGCCGGATCTACGTCGCCCTGGGCGACAAGCTGAAGTTCAAGGTGGTCACCGATGGCGCGGGACGCCCCGCGCTCCAGTACCCGGCGGGCTGGGTGTCGTCCGACCCCAACTACCAGGTGCTGCACGACTTCTCGGAGTTCACGTTCAACTCCGGCGGGATGTACTGCAACACCACGGCTGTCGACCAGTTCAGTATCCCGCTGGCGCTGCGGCTGACCGGCGCGGCCGACCAGACCACCGGAACGATCCGGCAGGGCGGCCGGGACGCCGTCTTCTCCGCGGTGGCCGCCGCGCCCGGCTTCGACAAGCTGGTCGTCGGGAACAAGCTGCGGGTCATCGCCCCCGGACACGGGCTGGACTCCGGGCTGTTCTCGTCGTCGTACTACGACTCGTACGTCAACCAGGTCTGGGACACCTACCGGAGCACGGATCTGAGGGTGACCGTCAACTCCGGTACGTTCACCGGCCGGGTCAGCGGTGACACGCTCACCTTCAACGGTCCCCGCTCGGTCTCCTTCTCCCGACCGTCCACCCGTGACGTGCTGTACTGCGACGGTGCGCTCGCCGCGCCCAACGACGGAACGACAGGGCCGGTCGCGGCGGTCCTGGGCGCCGGGTTCAACCGCTCCGTACTCGCCGCCCAGCACACCCAGCCGGTCACGGACCCCGGCGCGTTCTACACCGTCGACACCACCAACCACTATGCGAAGGCGGTGCATTCGGCGACCGTCGACGGCAAGGCATATGGCTTCGCCTTCGACGACGTCGCCGGGTTCGCCAGCTACATCCAGGACTCGGCGCCGACGGGACTGACCCTGACCCTCACACCCTGGTGACGCCCGTTACCACCGGTGATGCGCCGGACGGCCACGGAAGCTGACGTTCCGTCACCTGCCAGGCGTACGAGCGGGGAGCGGCCGAGGGAGGCCTCAGTCGCACGTGCCGCCGTCCGCCGGCATCAGGCCGGTGCGCAGGAAGCGGTCGGCGCGTTGGCGAACGCATTCGCTGAGCCGGTAGGCGACATGGCCCTGCCCCCGGTAGGTGAGCACCACGCCGACACCGGTCGCCTCGGCCATCCGCCGCGCGCCACCGTACGGGGTGACCGGGTCGGTGGCCGTCGCCACCATCAGGATGCGCGGCGCGCCCTCGGCCCGTACGTCACGCCAGGAGTCGTCCCCACCGCCGACCCACCCGGTGCACTCCAGCAGTTCGTGCACGCTCAACGGGCCGAGGATCGGCGAGGCCCGCACCAGGCTGGGCAGTACCGCCTGCGCCTCCTGCGGGGTGTAGCGGTCGGCGGTGTCGCGGCACCGAACGGCCAGGCTCACGGCGTACGCGTTGTCCGCCGGAGGGTCACCGGCGCGAGCGGGCCGGGCCGCACCGCGGCCGCCCGACCCGGTCGCACCGCCGAGCCGAGCGAGCGGCAGGCCGTCGTGACGGACCAGCAGGGCGCGCAGCGCCAACCGCAACGCGTGCCATTCGCGCTGGTCGAAGACGAAGTCGGCGATGGCGCGGCTGAAGGTCTGCTGGTCGAGTTCCGCACCGCGTACGGTCAGCGGATGGCCGTCCAGCGCGTCATAGCCGCGCCGCAGCCGGGCCTCGGCAGTGTCCACCGCGCCGTGGAAGGGGCACTCCGCGGTGTGCCGGCGCAGGCAGTCGGCGAGGAAGTCGCGGATGCCGCGTTCGTCCTCGTTGGCCCGGGCAAGGGCCATCCGCTTGGTGTCCAGAGTGGGGTCGACGATGCCGTCGAGCACGAGGCGCCCGGTGCGGTGCGGGAACTGGTGGGCGAAGACCGCGCCGAGTTGTGAACCGTACGACATCCCGAAGTAGTTGAGCTTGCGGTCGCCCAGTGCCTGCCGCAGCACGTCCAGGTCGCGGGCGATGTTGGTGGTGCCGACGTACGGCAGCATCGGGCCGGACAACCGCGCGCAGTCGTGTGCGTGATCGGCGTACTGCTGGGCCTCCGCGCGCAGTTGCACCGCGGCGTCATCGGCCGGGTCGACGCCGCTCGGTGCGGCCGTGTCGGCCGACGCCGCGACGGGGGCCGCGCCCCGCGGGTCGACGCAGGTGAGCGGATGGCTGCGGCCCCAGCCGCGCGGGTCCAGTCCGATCAGGTCGTACGACTCGCGCAGCCGGGACAACCCGCCCACACGCGCGGCGAGTTGGTCGACGCCCGAGGTGCCGGGGCCGCCGAAGTTGAACACCAGCGAGCCCAACCGGTGCCGCGCTCCGTGGGCCGCGAAGCGGCTCACGGCCAGCGAGACGCTGCCCTTCGCCGGGGCGGAGTAGTCCAGCGGCACCTTCAGCCGGGCGCACTGCATGCCCGAGACCGCGGCGCCCACCCGTACGGCGCCGCTCACGCCGTGCCGCCCGCAGTGCGTCCAGGTGAGTGTCTGCTGGTAGTAGCGGCGCAGGTCCGGCCGTGGGTCACGGGAGTCGGAGGGAGGGTTGAACGGCGCGTAGGGCAGGGTGGCCGCGTACGCGAGCGCGGCGAGCACCAGCACCACCACGGCGAGCACGGCGAGCACGATGATCCAGATGCCGCCCGGTCCGCGGCGTCCCGGCATACCGGACAGCGGCGATCGTGACCGGACGAGACCCATGCCGTCACATTAAGTGGCGCCCCACGGCCGCGCACGTGGGATGCGCCCATACGGCGACGCCGCGATTCCTTCACAGCTTGAAGGCGGCAACCGTGTTCCATCGACTCGCGCTTGAAGTCTTGACAGGTACGCGTCGCCGGAGGAGGCTCACGCAGCACCGTTCCAGCACCTCAGGACGGTGGCGCCCCCTGCGGCGCGTCGATCACGTTCGACGTCGTACGAGGTCCCCCACCCCCTGGCGACCGAAAGGCACAAGTGCAGCGATATGTTCAACATGTCGAGGAAGCGGCCACCCGGCCTGCCCACCCGGCCACCCGGCAGATCACCGTCGTGGTCGCGTAGCACCCCACTGCGGAGAGCCTCCCTGCTGACCGCCGCGGTCACCCTGGCCGCCGCCGCGCTCGCCGGTTCGGCGGGCGACGCGGCCGCCGACCCGGCACCCGGCGCGCCCGGTGCGAACGCGTTCTGGAACGAGCCGCACGTCCAGGGCTTCGCCGACGCGCTGTCCGCCCAGTCGAAGGTCTGGTACACCCTCGGCGACGGCGAGTTGCAGAACGTCTTCTACCCGCAGGTCGACACCCCGGACACGTTCGGGCTCCAGTACTACGTCACGGACGGCTCGTCCTTCACCGACAGCGAGGTGGCCAACACCAGCCACGCCGTCTCCCTGGTCGATCCCACCTCGCTGGAGTGGCAGCAGACCAACACCGCGAGCAACGGGAAGTACAAGATCACCAAGACGTACGTGGCCGACCCGGCCCGCTCCGTCGTCCTGGTGCGTACGACGTTCCAGAACCTCTCCAGCGCACCGCTGTCGCTGTACGCGCAGTACGACCCGGCGCTGGGCAACGACGGTATGGGCAACACCGGGGCCACCGACAGCGGCACCGGTGATCTGACCGCGGCGAACGGATCGGTGGCCAGCGCGCTGGCCGCGTCCACCGGGTTCACCGCGTCCTCCACCGGCTACGCGGGAACGGCCAGCGACGGCGCCAACGAGCTGACCAGTGGTCACCAACTGAGCACTCCCGGGCAGACCGCTCCGACCGCGGGGCACATCGCGCAGACCGCCCGGATCCCGGTGGCCGCCAGCGGCAGCACCACCTTCACCCTCGCCCTGGCCTTCGGCAGCAGCACCAGCGCGGCGGTCAGTGATGCCACCGCCTCGCTGGGCGCGGGCTTCGACACCGCCGAGAGCGGCTTCCAGTCCGGCTGGCACAACTGGCTCGGCGGCCTCAACGCGCCGCCCGCGTCGGTGACTTCGGACTCCAAGCTCAAGCAGCAGTACGAGGTCTCGCTGATGGAGGTGAAGGCGGACGAGGACAAGACCCACGTCGGCGGTTTCGTCGCGGCTCCGCTCACCCCGTGGGGCGGCAGCGTGAGCGCCGACAGCGCGGGTGCGCACGGCTACCACCTGGTGTGGACGCGCGACGAGTACCAGATGGCCACCGCCCTGTTGGCGGCCGGTGACACCACCGATGCCAACGACGCGCTGACCTACGTCCTCGACTACGAGGAGACGTCCAGCGGTTACGTCAAGCAGAACAGCTGGCTGGACGGCACCCAGGAGTGGGGCGGTGTCCAGGAGGACCAGGTCGCCTTTCCGATCGTGCTCGCCTACCAGCTGGGCAGGACCGACGCGACCACCTGGTCGAAGGTGAAGCTGCTCGCCGACTACATCGTCAGCAACGGCCCGGCCACCGGACAGGAGCGGTGGGAGGAGAACGGCGGCTACTCCCCGTCCACGATGGCCGCCGAGGTGGCCGGGCTGGTGTGCGCCGCACAGATCGCCACCGCAAACGGCGACTCCTCGGAGGCGGCCACCTACCTGGCGAAGGCCGACGCCATCCAGTCGGCGGTGGACTCCGACACCTACACCACCACAGGGCCGATCGCCGGTGGCTCGTACTACGTGCGGATCACCCCGAACGGCAATCCCAACAACGGTGACACCGTCTCCGTCGCCAACGGCGGTGGAACGTACGACGAGCGGGCCGTTGTCGACCAGGGTTTCCTGGAGCTGTCCCGGCTCGGGGTGAAGCCCGCGTCGTCGCCGCAGATCGGCAACTCGCTGGCGGCCATCGACGCCACGATCAAGACGGTCGTCCCCGGCTACGGCACCTACTGGGGCCGCTACAACCACGACGGCTACGGCGAGACCGCGTCCGGCGGCGACTACACCGGTGCGGGCGTCGGCCGACCGTGGCCGGTGCTCAGCGGGGAGCGCGGCGAGTACGACGTGCAGACCGGTGACCTGACGGGCGCCCAGGCCATGCTGACCTCGATGGCCAACGCGGCCAACTCCGGCTACCAGATCTCCGAGCAGATCTGGCCCGGCGCCAGTGCGGACGGCTTCACCCAGGGACAGCCGGACAACTCGGCGACGCCGCTGATGTGGACCATGGCGCAGTACGTGCGGCTGGCCATCGACATCTCGGCGGGCAAGACGGTGGAGACACCGGCGGTCGTGGCCCAGCGGTACGCCAACGGCAGCCCGCCGAACCAGGTCTCGGTCACCTTTGACGAGAACGCCACCACGTCCTGGGGCCAGAACGTGTTCGTCGTGGGCTCCGTTCCGGCGCTGGGCTCCTGGGACCCGGCCAAGTCCGTGCCGCTGTCCTCGGCGTCGTACCCGGTGTGGAGCGGCACGGTATCGCTGCCGGCGAACACCGCTGTCCAGTACAAGTACATCAAGAAGAATCCGGACGGCAGCGTCACCTGGGAAAGCGATCCCAACCGCTCGTATACAACCGGCGCTTCGGGTTCGGTCACACTGAACGACACCTGGCGCTGATCCATCCGCCCGGCACCCTCCGGCCCGTCCCGACCATTCGGGGCGGGCCGCAGCGCTTTCGGGAGGCCGTCTCCTATACCACGCCTCCGGCACTGCGGTATCCCAGCGGCCCGCGAGCACGATGCGGAATCGGACCGGAAGGGGTGGTACCGTTATTGCACTGTGGGGACAACAAACGGCCCGAGCATCCTGCGAGTTGGCCAGAATTCAACCATTCGCCTGGCGTTTTCCTTCCAGCCGCAACCGGCTGGAAATCGCCTGCTCGCCTGCCCCGGTCACCGCGGCTACAGCTAGCGTGCTCCCCGCCCGCCGGAAATACTCCCGAAACATGGGAGACGGACCGCTGCCATCGGCACGACGCGGCCCGTACGGCGGCACCGCACCCGTCAAGTGATCTCACAACCATGTGACGTCACTCTCCTTCGCATGCCACAAAGCAGGAATAGATGCCCGTTCAACAAACAACGGAACTCATACGCTTCGTGCGTCGCAACTCACCGTTCTACTCCGAGCTCTACGCCGGTCTGCCGGACCACGTAACCGAGCTGACGGACCTGCCGGTGGTGCCGCAGACCGAGTTCTGGCGAGCCAACTCACCGCGCGGCAATCGCCTGTTGACCGGCCCGCTTGCGGAAGCGGTGGTCTTCAAAAGCGGTGGCACCACCGGGGCGCCGAAATTCTCCTTCTATACACGCGACGAGTGGCTCGAATTCACCACCGCGTTCGGGGAGAACCTGGTCGGGGCCGGACTGCGGCCGGGGCACCGGGTCGCCGACCTGTTCTACGCGGGCGAGCTCTACGCCAGCTACACGTTCATCCTGGACTCGCTCCAGCACTCCCCCGTCGGCAACGTACGGCTGCCGATCGGCGGCGCGGCACCCCTGGAGTCGACCGCGCACACGCTGGAGGAGTTCGACGTCGAGGTGGTGGCCGGAACGCCGACCACGCTGTGTTCACTCGCCGACCACCTGATCGCGTCCGGACGCCAACTCCCCCGCGTCGAGTTGCTGTTCTTCGGTGGCGAGAGCCTCTTCTCCGACCAGCACCGACTGTTGTCGCGGGCCTTCCCCAACGCCCGTGCCCGCTCGATCGGTTACGCGAGCGTGGACGCCGGACTGCTCGGCGCCGCCGTACCAGGCGACGACCCCCGGGTGCACCGGACGTTCTCGCCGTACACCGTCATGGAGATACTGGACGAGCACACCGGGCACCCCATCACCGCCAACGGTGTGCCGGGCCGCGCCGTGCTGACCGACCAGCGGCGGCGGCTGATGCCGATCCTGCGCTACCCCGTCGGCGACCGTGCCGAGTGGGTGGACGTCGACGCTGGGCACTTCAGGATCCTCGGCCGCTCCGAGGAGGGCGTGCGGGTCGGCCCGGTGTCGCTGTACACGCAGGACGTGCACGACATCGTCAGCGCCGCCGACCTCGCCGGTCGGGTGATCGGCATCCAACTGGTGACCCGCCGCTGGGACGGACGCGACGGTCTGGTGCTGCGGATGGCGACCGACCAGGACACCACGGGACTCGACGAGTTGGCCGCGGCCGTCGTCAAGGAGCTGGTCGCGGCCCGCCCGCTGTACGGCCAGGCGGTGCAGGCCGGGCACATCCATCCGCCGACGGTCGAATGGGCCCGCATGGGCGAGATGGCGGTCAACCCCCGTTCCGGCAAGCTGATCCGGGTGCTTGACGAGAGGCCGCGGTCATGACGGCGACGGCAAGCACGCGGCAGCTGCCCTTGGTGCTGCGCAACCGGGCGTTCGGCGCCGTCTGGGCCGCCCAGGTGCTCACCCAGGCGGCCAACCGGATGTTCCAGGTCGGTGCCGTGTGGTGGCTGGTCGGCTACGCCATCGGCGGTGACCGGGGCCTGGCCTCCGGTGCCTTCCTCGCGGTGAGCACACTGCCCGCGGTGGCGCTCGCCCCGGTGGTGGCCCGGGTGATCGCCCGGTGCCCGCACCGGGAGGTGCTGCGGGTGTCGGCCGCCGTGGCGGGCGTGGTCGCGGCCGGTGTGGCCGGCTGGGCGTATCTGCACGCGCTTGCGCTGGTGGCCGCCTACGCGGCGGCGCTGGTACTGGCCGCCTGCCAGGCCCTGTTCGACCCCTGTCTGACCACCTCGGTACCGGAGTTGGTCGACGACGCGGACATCGAGGCGGCCACCGGGTTCGAGCTGTCCACCCAGTCTCTCGCCGGGCTCGCGGGCGGACTGCTGGGGCCACTGGTGGTGGACGCCGGTGGCTTTCCCGCGGTGCTCGCCGGGTGCGCGGGAGCGTATCTCGCGGCGGCCGGTCTGCTCGGTCTGGCGCGCTTCGCCGTGGCCCCGGCGCCGGGACCGGACGAGGCGCAGGGCCCCGTCGAACGGCGGACGTTGCGGCAGGTGCTCACCGGACACCCGCTGGTGCGCTGCGTGTTGCTGTGCCTGACGGCGGCGAACCTGTTCACCACCTCCGTCTACGTGGTGATGCCGCTGTACACGCGCTCGGTGCTGCACTCCGACGGCAGCACGGTGGCCACCTTCGAATCCGCCCTGGGCATCGGGGCGTTGGTGGGGTCGTTCACCTGTCGGCGACTGCCGGGCGGTCCGGCGACCACCGGCGGTGCCTGCCTGGTGGCGATGGCCGCCGCGCTGGGGCTGCCGGGTGTGGTCGCCAACCAGGCCGCCGTCGCGGGCGCCCTGGTGATCGCCGGATGGTGCGTGGGCGCTGTCGGGGTGCGGTTCGTAGCACTCTTCCAACGGCTGGTTCCCACCAGGGACAAGCCGGTGTTCTTCGCGGCCATGCAGGCACTGCTGGGGGCGACGTTCCCGCTCTCTTCGCTGGTGTTCGGCTTCCTCGGCGACCACCTCTCGCCGCGGTCGCTGTGCCTGATACAGGCGGCCGGGCTGGTGCCCGCGGCCCTGGCGCTGTGGCTGCTGGGCGGCCGCAACCAGAGTGAACCCGTCGAGGACGACGAGCCGCTGGACGCGGCCGTGGCGATGGCAGGTGAGCGGTGATGACCATGACGATCACGTCGGCGACGCTGCGCGACATCGCCGATCTACGGCAGTTGTACTTCGACGTCTACGGCCACGGCTACCCCGTGGCGCTCGGCAGCGACCCGGCCGTCATGCGGCGGCTGATCGCCGACCCGAACACCTTCTGGCTCACCGCCCGCCGTAGCGGCACCGGTGAACTGGCCGGTTCCGCGGTCGTGCAGACCGATCCGGGCACCCGCGTCGGCAAGCTCGTCGGGCTCGCCGTGCATCCCGCGCACCGCCAGGCCGGCCTGGCCGGGGAGCTGACCGGCTCCGTGTGCGCGGCGGCCTTCGACGGCGGCTGCGTGGACTCGGTCTACGCCACGGTCCGCATGGTCACCCGCGGCCCGCAGAACGTGGTGCTGCGCAACGGGTTCGTACCGGTCGGCCTGATGCCCAACGCGGCCGAGGTCGAGGGCTGCGAGAGCCTGGCGCTGTTCGTGCGCTACGCCGACGGTGTGCTGACCCGCCGGGAGCAGGTGGCCGAGGTGCCGGAGGCGCTGCTGCCGCTCCTGCGTGCCTGCGAAGACAGCACGGGAATCGGCTTCGGCCCGGTGGCAGCGGCACCGGCCGCCGCCAACCCGCCGCGTTCCGCTCGGCGTTCGGGGGCCGGCTTCGAACTGCTCGACGCGCCCGGCTTCGTACGGCGCCGGTTCCTGGAGCTGTTCCCCGATCCGGCCAGCCGCTTCTTCCCGCTGCACACGCCGAACGCCGTACTGCTGCCCGGCGACGGCCGCTTCGAGGCGTACGCGCAGCTGGACCGGGCCGCCGGGAGCTGCGCGCTGGTCGCGGTGCATCCGCACCTCGGCGCGGTCACCGACTCGCTGGAGCCGCTGATGGACGCGGTGGCGCGGGCCGGAGCGGACTACGTGGAGGCGCTGCTGCCGCTGGCTGACACCGCGGGCCTTGCCGCCTTCCTGGCCCAGGGATTCGTGCCCGGCGCCGTGTACCCGGCGATGCGCCGGGCCGCCGACCGCTTCCACGACTACGTGGTGCTCTCCCGCACCAGCCGTCAGATCGACTTCCGCGACATCGCCGCGGACGGCCTGCTCCAGGGGTACCTGACGGCCTATCTGACCGCCTGGACATCGACGTACCTGCCCCTTCCCGAGGTTGTCTCATGACCCCCGCCGCCCCGCCCAACCCGCACCTCGCCCCCGTCGAGGTCCCCGACCCCGCGGCACTGCCCCACGTACAGCGGCTGTGCGACCTGGCCGAGCCGTACACCACCGACGCCGACGAGCTGTTCGGGGCCGCCATGGGCGAAGCCAACGCCTGGCACGCCGAACGCTCACCGTTCTTCCGCTCGCTGCTCGCCGACACCCCGAACGGCACCCTCGGTCCGGTGCGCGCCCCGCTGGTGCACGCCAACTTCTTCAAGCTGCACGAGGTGCTGTCCATCCCGCGCGACGAGGTCTTCCTGCATCTGACCTCGTCCGGCACCAGCGGCCAGAAGTCGCAGATGTTCTTCGACGAGTGGACCATCCGCGCGGCCCAGCGCATGGTCGCCCGGATCTTCGACTTCTACGGGTGGATCACTCCCGACCAGCCGGTCAACTACCTGCTGTACAGCTATGAACCGGCGCCGGAGATGCGTCTCGGCACCTCGTTCACCGACAACTACCTGTGCGACTTCGCCCCCGCCCGACAGGTCACGTACGCCCTCAGGCACACCGGCAGTAGCCATGAGTTCGATGTCTTCGGTGTGTTGAACGCGCTCCAGCGCTACGCGGACGAGGGGCTGCCGGTACGCATCCTGGGCTTCCCCGCGTTCCTGCACTTCACCCTGGAGCGAATGCGCGAACTCGGCGTGCCGGCAGTGCGGTTGCCCGAGGACTCACTGGTGGTGCTCGGCGGCGGCTGGAAGGGCCACACCGACCGGCAGATCCCCAAGGACCGGTTCTACGCGGCCGTCACCGAGCAACTCGGCATCCCCGGCGAGCGGATCCGCGACACCTATGGTTCCGTCGAGCACTGCGTGCCGTACGTGGAGTGCGAACGCCACCGCCTGCACGTACCCGTCTGGTCCCGGGCGGCCGTGCGCTCCACGGAGACGCTGGAGCGACTGCCCTACGGCGAGCGCGGTTACCTGCACCTGGTCTCCCCGTACATCACGTCGGTTCCGGCGCACAGCGTCCTGATGGGCGACCTCGCCTCACTCCAGCCGGGCGAGGCGTGCGAATGCCCGCTGGGCACCGACTGGTTCACCATCCACGGGCGCGCCGGACTGAGCCGCAACCGCAGCTGCGCGGTGGCCGCCGCCGAACTACTGAAGGGAATGGCGTGAGCGACGCACGCGCGGCCGCCGAGCCGCAGAAGACTCCGATCGCCGCACCTGCGCCGCGTGGGCGGAGAAGCGCACAAGAGGGCACCAGCGCCAACCTCCACCTCTGGCAGGGGGCGTTCATCGACGACGCCGAGGCGGCCAAACGGCTGGCCGACCTTCCGGCCGCCGTGGAGCGGGCACTGGCCGAACCGTTGGACACCGAGACGGTGCTGGCCGCCTGCGACGCGCTCAGCGCCGCGCTGCGCGACCCGGCCCGGGACGTACGCGCCCGGCTGGCACGACCGCTGGTCGACGCCGGTACGGACGCCGAAGAGGCGGAAGCGGTGCTCACCGAGATCGCGGAGGCCATCAGCCGCACCGCGCTCACCCGCAAGCTGCGCAGGGAGTTGGGCGGTCCCGCGCCGGAGCGGCTGACCCGGCCGGACGCACGCGCCACGGTGTTCGAGGCATGGGCGCCGGTCGGTCTCGTGGTGCACATCGCACCGGGCAACTCGGCGGGCGTGGCCCCGCTGAGCGTGATCGAGGGCCTGCTCGCGGGCAACGTCAACGTCCTCAAGACCAGCAGCGGTGACACCGAGCTGGCCCAACTCCTGCTGGCCGAACTGGCCGCGGCCGACCCGACCGGCGCCATCGAGGCCCGGCTGATCGCGCTGCGCTTCCCCTCGTCGCGACAGGAGTGGCTGCGGGACATCTGCGCACCCGCGGACGCGGTGGCCGTGTGGGGCGGCGAGGCGGCCGTCGAAGGGGTGGCCGCACATGTTCCGGCGGGCTGCCGACTGGTCGAATGGGGCCACAAGATCTCGTTCGGCTATCTGACCCGCGATGTCTGGGCCGATCCGCGTACGCTGGCCGAGCTGGCGGCCGACGTGTGCCGCTTCGAGCAACAGGCCTGCTCAAGCCCGCAGGTTGTCTACCTCGACACCGACGACACCGCAGAGGTCTTCGACTTCGCCCGGCGTTTCGCCGCCGTGCTCCGCGAGGTCTCGGCCGAGCGTCCGGCGCCGGAGACCGACGAGGCGGCCCGCGCCGAGATCACCACCACCGAGCTGATCGCCCGGCTGGAGAGCCATCTCGGGCTGACCCAGGTCATCACGGCCGAGGACGGCTCCTGGCGGGTACTGGCCGACTCCCGGCCCGCGTTGACCGCCTCGCCGCTGCACCGCAGCATCTGGGTCAAGCCGCTGCCTCGATCCCGGATGACCTCCGTGCTGCGGCCGATGCGCCGGTACCTGCAGACCGCGGCGATCGGCGGCAGCAGGGCGGACATCGCGGCGCTGTCCAGGGCTGCCATCGCGGCCGGTGTGCTGCGGGTGACCCCGGTCGGCGCGATGCCGGACAGCTACCACGGCGAGCCGCACGACGGTGTGTACGCCCTCCAGCGCTACAGCCGACGGGTAAGCGTCCAGGCCGACGACCAGTTCGCCGATGTCGCGTGCCTGGACGACCTGGTGCGTCCGATCACCACGCCCGCGCCGCCGACCGGGCCGCTGCTGGACAAGGCGGGCGTACAGCGCGCGCTGCGTGACATCGCCCCGGACGACGCCCAGTTGTACTTCCGCAGCGGCGGCACCACGGGGGCCCCCGCGCTGTCGGTCTTCACCCACGACGACTACGACACGCAGATGCGCGCCTCCGCGCACGGCCTACTGGCCGCCGGGTTCGACCCTCGGCACGACAGGGCGGCGAACCTGTTCTTCTGCGGCGGGATGTACGGGAGCTTCATCAGCTTCTTCTCCATCCTGGAGCGGTTGACCGCCACCCAGATCCCGATGGCCGCGGGCCCGGACCACCGGGCGATAGCCGAGGCGCTGATCGAGTACCGGGTGGACACCGTCTTCGGCATGCCGTCCTACCTGTGGCAGCTGTTCCACTCCCAGGCCGACCTGCTCCGCCCGTACGGCGGGATACGCAAGGTGTTCTACGGCGGTGAGCACTTCACCGCGGAGCAACGCCGCACGCTGGAAACCGACTTCGGGGTGGAGGTGATCCGCTCGGCCGCCTACGGCAGCACCGACCTCGGACCGCTCGCCTACCAGTGCGCGTACGCCGAAGGCTCGGTGCACCACCTGCTGACCGAACTGCACACCCTGGAGGTGCTCGACCCGCGGGACGACCGTCCGGTGCCGGACGGGCAGCCCGGTCGGCTGGTGTTCACCAGCCGGGTACGGCAGGGCCAACGCCTTGAGCGGTACGACATCGGCGACCTGGGCCGCACTGTGCCGGGCGAGTGCGGCTGCGGCAGCCGCACCCCGCGCATCGAGCTGCTGGGACGGCACGGCGATGTGGTGCGGGTGGGTACGTACTTCTACAACTACCGCCAGTTCGTCCGCACCGCGCAGGAGCGGTTGGGTTACCCCGGTGAGTTGCAGATGGTGCTGGCCCCCGGCGCCGACCGGGAGCACCTGACGCTGCGCCTTGACCGTCGGTACGCTGCGGACCCGAAGGCGGCGCGTACCGCGTTCCTGGACGGCTGTCCCGAGCTGCGGGGCGCGGTGGACGAGGAACTGCTCGACTGCTCGGTGGAGTTGATCGACACGGACGACTTCGAGCGCACCGCGACCAGCGGGAAGCTGCGGTCGGTGATCGACAGGAGGGGCACCGGCAGCTGAGGGCTGCGCCGCGCCGCCACGGGAGCGAGGGTCCTCCCGTGGCGGCGGCTGCGGTGGCCGTGTGACTTCGCGTGGTCGGTGCGGCCCGCGTGGTTGGTGCGGCGGCCTCCCCAATCGCGCGCCGCGGCGCTAGCTTTGGACCATGACCGGCACCCCGCTCGACTTCCGGCACGACGCGGCAGCCGTCCGCGAGGCGACCGACCGCCTGCTCGTCTCCGTCGGCAAGCTGGACGACTCGACCGCCCGTGAACCCTCGCTGCTGCCCGGCTGGACGCGAGGCCATGTACTCGCGCACCTCGCACGCAACGCCGACGCCCTGGTCAACCTCCTCAACTGGGCGCGTACCGACGTCCGCACGCCGATGTACGCCAGCGCCGACGCCCGCGCCGCCGACATCGAGCGCGGCGCCGACCGGCCGTTGGCCGAGCATCTGACCGACCTGCGCGCCACCGCCACCCGCTTCGACGCGGCCGCCGCCGCACTGCCCGCCGACCGCTACGGCTACGAGGTCGAGATGCGCAACGGCGTCGTCGAACGCGCCGACCGGCTGGCCCTACGACGGCTGGCCGAGGTCGAGTTGCACCATGTGGACCTTGACGTCGGCTACACCGTCGACCAGCTCCCACCCGGGTTCGTCACGGCCGAACTGGGCTTCCTGGCAACGGTGAAGTTCGCCGGCCACCCCAAGGTGCCCGCCCTGGTCCTGGCCACCGAAGACGGCGAACGCTGGTCAACCGGCCGCACGGACGGCCCGCCGCTCACGGTCACCGGCTCCCCTTCCGCCCTCGTCGGCTGGCTCACCGGCCGCACGGACGGCACGGGTCTGGACAGCGGAGGTGTGCCGCTGCCGGAGGTGCCGCCGTTGTAGGGAACGATGGGCCGTATGACCCATGAGGACGGTTATCTGCTGGACAACCGGCAACGCGAGGCCGGTCGCCGGTTCGATGCCCTTGCCGAGATCTTCGATCCCTGGACGCGCGACCACCTCGACCGGCTTGGGTTGACGGCCGGATGGCGCTGCTGGGAGGTGGGAGCGGGCGGGACCTCGATTCCCGCGGCGCTCGCGGAACGCGTCGGGTCCACCGGGCTCGTACTGGCGACGGACATCGAAACCTCCTGGCTGACCGGTCTGACCGCCCCGGTGGAGGTGCGGCGGCACGACGTGGCGAAGGACGAGCCGCCGGCCGGGGACTTCGACCTGGTGCACGCGCGTCTGGTACTGGTCCATCTGCCCGAGCGGGCCGAGGTGCTGCGCAGGTTGGCCGCGGCGGTGCGGCCCGGCGGCTGGCTGGTGGTGGAGGACGCCGACCCGGCGCTCCAGCCGCTGGCCTGCCCCGACGAGCGGGGCCGGGCCGAGGAACTGGCGAACCACATCCGCCGCGGCTTCCGTACGTTGCTCGCCCAGCGGGGTGTGGACCTCGCCTTCGGCCGCTCCCTGGCCGCCCTGCTGCGCGGCGCTGGGCTGGGCGACGTCCGGGCCGAAGGCTACTTCCCCCTCACCTCACCAGCCTGCCGGGAGCTGGAGGCCGCCACCGTACGTCAGCTGCGCCAGCAGTTGGTGGCGAACGGACTGGCCACCGAGGCGGAGATCGACCAGCACCTGGCCAACCTCCGCGGTGAGGACCTGGACGTCACCACCGCCCCACTCATCACCTGCTGGGGCCGCCGCCCCGCGTAGACCCCGCCCCCAACCCAAGGGAAACGACAAGGACACCATGAGATGGCCGAACCACCTGTGCACCACTTCCCTGGCCGTGACGGCCTGGAACTCGCCTACCGGGAGACGGGCAGCGGTCGGCCCGTTGTGTTGCTCCACGGGTTCACGTCCACCGGGCCGCAGTGGATCCACCACGGCCCTGCGGCCGTCCTCGCCGAGCATGGCTACCGCGTCATCCTTCCGGATCTGCGCGGTCACGGGGACAGTTCGCGTCCCCACGATCCGGCGTGCTACCCGCCCGATGCCCTGGTCGACGACGGGCTCGCACTGATCGACTGGCTTGGACTCGAGGACTACGACCTCGGTGGATACTCGCTGGGCGGACGGATCGTGCTGCGCATGCTGGTCCGCGGTGCCCGACCGGCTCGCGCCATCGTGGCGGGTCAAGGACTCGACGCCATCAACACAGTCACCAGCCGCACCGGCCGGTACCGCCGGGTGTTGAGCGCCCTCGCCGACCAGGAGACCATCGCGCCCGGGTCACCGGAGGAGGAACTGGCGCACTGGATCAACCAGTTGGGCGGTGACCCGCGCGCACTCCGCCATGTCCTGGACACCCTCGTCGCGACGCCGAACACCGCGTTGGACCAGGTCACGGCACCCACCCTGGTGGCGGTCGGCAACCAGGACAACAGTCACTCGACCGCGCAGGAGCTGGCCGCGGCACTTCCCGACGCGCGGTTCGCCCGAGTGCCCGGCGACCACTTCACCGCGTTCACCAGCCCCGAACTCGCGGCCGCCGTCCTGGCCTTCCTCAACGACCATCCGCACCGGCCGACATCATGAACGCGAACCACCGTCCGCAAACCGGGTGCTGGTCGGTCGGCCTGTTGGATGTGGCGGGAGCGGGCCGCGGGGACCGCGACCCGCTCCACCGTCGTCCCCGCCGAAAGGCGCGAGGAACGGCGTTCACGGCCTGACGTCAGAAGTCCGAAGCCGCGATCCGGTTCGAGAGCGTCCCGAGCCCCTCGATCGAGCACTCCACGGAGTCGCCCGGCTTGAGGTACCGGGGCGGTTGGGCGGCGAATCCGGTACCGGCCGGGGTGCCCGTTAGGATGATGTCGCCGGGTTCGAGTGGCACGATGCGGGAGATCTCCGCGATCGTCCGGGCTACCCCGAAGACCATCTGGCTGGTACAAGAGGTCTGCCGTGGCTCGCCGTTGAGGGTCAGCGTGATCGCCAGGTCGTGGGGGTCACGGACTTCGTCGGCGGTGGTGATCCACGGGCCCAGCGGACAGCTGGCGGCCAGACTCTTCGACAGGTAGTACTGCCTGTGCCGGGTTTGCAGGTCCCGCGCGGTGATGTCATTGGCGACGCAGTAGCCGAAGACGTGCTCGAACGCTTCGCTCTCGGCGACCTTACGGGCGTGGCGGCCGATGACCACGGCGAGTTCGACCTCCCAGTCGAACTCCTGGGACAGGGAGTAGTCGAGTGCGATCGGGCCGTGGGGTCCGGCCACGCTGACCCTGTCCTTGGTGAACACCACCGGGTGCTTCGGGCGCCGGTAAGGCCGACCCGCCTTCTGGTACGCCTCCTCCCCGTGGTCGGTGTAGTTGAGTCCGAGGGCGAACAGGTTCTTCTCCGGGCGTGGCAGCGGTGCCAGCAGTTCGGCCTCGCTGATGGGAATCCGATGGCCTTCCCCGGCCTTCCGCTGGGCCTCGTGCCAGAGGTCGGGACCGGCTTGGATCAGCTCCGGTACGGTGCGTGGCTGGGTGCCGTCGTCCTCTGGGACGACGAGGTGGCCGTGGTCCTCGCTGACGAATGCCAGTCGTTCCCTGCCTGCCAACCGGACGGTGGCAACTCGCAAGGCTCCTCCCTCGATGTGCGTTCGACGGTGATGTGAAGCGTGTCTGATGCGCCTGTGGCACTGCGCGGTGGTGTCTGTCCGCAACGAGGTTCAGGCGAGCAGCCGTTCGAGGTTGTGGGCCACCGTGCCGCGCAGCACCTCGGAGGCGCCACCCGCCATCGTCAGCATGCGGGCATCGCGCATCAGCCGGGCCAGCGGCAACTTGTCTGACAGCCCGTTGGCACCACACATCTGGGCTGCCGCGTTGGTGACCCGGATCGCCAGTTCGCCGGCGACGTACTTGGCCATGGCGCTCGGTGCGCCGGTGTGGTCACCGGCCGCCAGTTCCCCGGCGGCCCACGTGGTGATCGACTCGGCCGCCTTCACCTCGCTGACGAGCGGGGCGAGCGTGGTCCGCATGGTCAGCTGGGGAGGGGATCCTGCCGGGTGGCGTTGGCTGGTGTAGTCGAAGGCAGTACGCAACGCGGACTTCGACAGGCCGATACAAATGGCCGCCTGGCCGAGGCGTTTGGCGTTGTAGTGCCGCATCACCCGGCGAAGCGAGCCCCGGTCGAAGTCGAGTACCACCCGCTCGTGCGGGACGAACACATCGTTGTAGTGGACGTGGTACTCGCCGAGGCCGCGCAGGCCGAGCTTCTGCTTGCGGTCGTCGATTTCCACCGTGCCGCCCTGCGGGCCGAGCAGGGTGCGGTCAACGAGGAAGAGGCCGATCTGCCGGGAGTCGGCTGCGGGCTTGGCCACCACGAAGTGCACCAGGCGGTGCGCGGCACCGGTGATCCAGTCCTTGTGGCCGTTGATCCGGAAGCCGCCGTCGACAGGGGTGGCGACGGTGCTGAACCGGGCGATGTTCGACCCGGTCTGCGGCTCGCTCATCGCGAAGGCCGCGTACTTGTCACCTGCGGCGATCTGCTGGAGGTAGGAGTCCCGCAGCGCTTCGGGCGCGTACTCGCGCAACATGCCGATCTGCCCGAGGTTCTGGTCCATGACAGCCTTGGCGACCGTCGGCGACACCCGGGCCAACTCCTCGAAGACGCGCAGCAGGAAGTACAGGCGCTCGGCGCCGCCGTGCGGTTGGTCGGAGTCGTAACGAAAGGCGTTGGCGAACAGGCCGAGGCCGGCCATTTCCGCGAACAACTCCTCGCCGATGTCGTCGCTGCGGTCGATGGCCTCGGCCACCGGTGCCAGTCGTTCCTGCGCGAAACGGGAAACCGTGCGGATAAACGCCTCGGTATCGGCGTCTTCGACCAGTGTGACGGCGGCGGCTGGCACGGGCGCGGCTAAGTTCGACATGGTGACGGGTGGGCCTTTCAACTCGAAGTTCCGTTGCGTGGTGACTGAAACAGTCCCACTCAGACCATGCCATCCGGTCATTACGTTGCGGTTACACCACACATTGAATGGCCGGTTGTCGGCGGATGCTGTACATCACAGCAACCGAGGGTGCCGACATTGACGTCGCGGGCCGAACTCCCCTGTACTTCCGGTAACCCAGCAGGCCTTTCAGTACTGGCGCCTCAGCCCCGCCTACTCTGAGGAGCGGCCTGTCCGCCCTGGTGGGGGGCCTGCACCGGCCACCCGAGAGGGGAGTTGGCAGTGGCGGCGACCGCTGGACGACCGTGGTCCGGCACCGGCGTTCGGCGTTAACGCCCGCAAGGGGCGTGGCGTTGGTCGGCCGTTGATATCCGGCCATGTCTCACACCGGGTACCCGCCGAGCGGGATATGGGACAGGCTAGCCCGGAGCCGAACCCGCTACGCTTCCTCGCCGGAAAACGGCGAACTTCCCAAGAAGGTAAAGGCATGCGCTTATGACACTGTCTTCGCTGAACCTCACCGTGCTGTTGCTGATGGGCGTGGCAGCGGGGGGAGTCGGAGCATTATCTGGAATCGGCGGAGGAGCGATCGTCGTCCCCGCTCTCGTGCTCGGGTACGGAGTACCGTTCCGCACGGCCGTGGCGGTGTCCTTGGCCGCCGTGATCGCCAACTCGGCCATGGGGTCGGCGACTTACTTACGGCAGGGGCTGACGCACAAGAGGCTCGCCTTCAGCCTGGAGGTGGCCACCACGGTCGGCGGCATCACCGGCAGCCTCGTCACCGCCTTCATCCCACGCCCCGCCCTGGAAGCCGTCTTCGGCGCCTCCCAGTTCCTCTCCGCCGAACTGACCAGGCAGCGCAAGCGGCGTGCGCCGCGACACACACCGGCACCGGTGGGCGCGTCCCGTCCGGCAGGGCCACCACCCGACGCACTGACCCAGCACGGGCTGCGTGCGATCGAGGGTGACTGCGCGCTGGACGGACTGATCGCCGACGAGACCGACGGCACCGCCGTCCGCTACCGCGGTCGACGCCCGATCATCGGCGCTGGTGCCTCGCTGGTGGCCGGGATGCTCTCGGGGATGCTCGGCATCGGAGGCGGCTTCCTCAAAGTGCCCGCGATGACAACGGGGATGCACGTTCCCGTTCGCGTAGCGACCGCCACCAGCCAGTTCATGATCGGTATCACCGCTGTGGCGAGCTTCGTTGTCTACTACGCGGCCGGCGTCGTCCAACCGCTTCTGATCGCCCCCGTCGTCCTGGGCATCACGCTCGGCTCGTACCTCGGATCGCAACTGTCCGGCAGGGTCTCGGTGCGGGGCATAGAAGCGGTCTACATGGCCACCGTCCTGGCTTCCGGACTTTCCTTCCTGCTCGGCGCCTTGGGAGTCCTCCATGTCTGACGCCAAATCGCGTAAGCCGTTCACTGCCGCGTCAACGCAGCCGCACAGCGAGGTTGAGGCCGACTCGTCCACGAGCACCTCCGCAGACCAGGCCACCGGAACCCTGCGGGCGCGGATCGCGCGGGAAAGCCGGACCAACCGCATCGCGGCCACCGTCCTCACCGGCGTCTGCGCCCTCGCCCTGGCGCTGATCCTGACGGGCCTGGTCGTCAGCCTCGCCACCGGTGACCGCACCGCCCGCGGCCTACCACTCACCGCGCTCGGTTCCCAGGGCGGAACCGGCTCCCTACTGCTCGGCATCGGAGTGATCGCACTCGCCACCGCCCCCGCACTGGGGGTCATCACCACGGTCGCCCGCTGGCTCAAGGCCGGCGAATGGCGCTACGCCCTCGTGGCCGCCCTGGTCGCCGCTCTGCTGGTCGGCGGCGCGTTCCTTGGATAGACCGGCGCGGTCGCCGCGCCATCCCGCCGTCTGGTAACGGGTGGTCCCGTCCCCCAGACGGCGCACGGACACCAACGGCAGCGGCCTCCTACGCCGCCGGAACGGCTGGCTCCGACTCGATCGCCCTGTGATCGGGACGCAGAAGCGATAGAAATGGTGTTATGTGCGGAGGTTCCGGGCCCTTTGGGCGTAGCTCGTCCGAAGGAACCCATGTGCCCGGCCAGCCTCCCCATCCAAGACGTGGAAAGCACCCGGAACACAGCCGACCGCACCAGGGGAAGGCCCGGTGGCTGCTTGGCCGTATGGGCTCCCTGGTGGGCGTGCGCAGCCTCGCCGGGCAGGTGTTCCTCCTGCAGTCGGCGGTCGTGGTGTTGGTCGTCGCCGCCGCGCTGGCCGCCCTCGTGGTGCAGGCACAGCACGACAGCACGGCCGACGCCCGTGACCGGACCCTTGCCGTCGCGGAATCGTTCGCGAACTCCCCCGGGATCCTGGCGGCGCTGGCCAGCCCGAATCCCACCGCGGTGCTGCAGCCGAGCGCCGAGGCGGCCCGGAAGGCCGCCGGTGTCGACGCGATCATCGTGTACAAGCTGGACGGGATCACCCTCACCCACAGCGATCCGAGCCAGATCGGGAAGCGCGTCATCGGCCCCTACGCACAGGCCGCGGCCGGGCAGCCGTTCACCAGTACCTTCCAGGGCTCCTTGGGGCTCTCGGTGATCTCGGCGGTTCCCGTCAAGGACGTCCACGGCTCCGTCGTCGCCATCGTCTCCTGCCCGCTGACGGTCGAGAGGGTGCAGCACAGGGTGAGCCGGCAGGTGCCGGTGCTGTTCGGCAGCGCGGCCGGGGCCCTTGTCATCGCCGCGGGTGGGGCAGGTCTGGTGAGCCGACGGTTGCGGCGCCAGACGCACGGCCTGGGCCCGATTGAGATGACCCGGATGTACGAGCACCACGACGCTGTCCTGCACGCGGTACGGGAGGGCGTGCTGATCATCGGGGGTGACGGTCGGCTGGTGCTGGCCAACGACGAGGCGCGACGGCTGCTGGAACTGCCGGCGGACGCGGAGCAGCGCCACGTCACCGATCTGGGGCTGGAGGCGGACCTCGCCGAACTGCTGACCTCCGACCGTGCGGCCACCGACGAGGTGTACCTGGTGGCCGACCGGCTGCTGGCGGTCAGCAAGCGGCTGGCCGCACCCGCCGGCTCGGCCGGCAGTGTGGTGACGCTACGTGACACCACCGAGCTGCGGGCCCTCTACGGTAGGGCCGAGACGGCCCGTGAGCGGTTGAAGCTGCTCTACGACGCCGGGGGACGTGTCGGGACCACGCTGGATGTGCAACGTACCGCGCGGGAGCTGGCGGACGTGGCGGTCCCCCGGTTCGCGGACATCGCCACCGTCGAGCTCTTCGATCCCGTCCTGCGGGGTGAGGAGCCGCCCGGTGCGGGCACCGAGATACGCCGGACCGCCGCCGCGGGCCTGCAGGAGGACGGTCCCTTCTACCCTGTCGGCAAGCTGATCCGGTTTTCCACCTCCCACCCCATCGCCGCGGGCGTCGTCAGCGGTCGGGCGGTCCTCGCGGCGGACCTGAGCACCTCCGACGGCTGGCGGGCGCAGGACCCCGAACGTGCCGAGCGGATCCTCGACCACGGCGTCCACTCCCTGCTCGTGGTCCCGTTGCGGGCCCGTGGAGTGGTGCTCGGGACGGTCGCCTTCTGGCGGGCGAACGCCTCCCCGCGGTTCGAGGAGGAGGACGTGTCCGTCGCCGAGGAACTGGCCGCCCAGGCAGCGGTGTGCATCGACAACGCCCGCCGCTACACCCGCGAGCACGCCATGGCCGTCACCCTGCAGCGCAGCCTGCTCCCCCGCGAACTGCCCGCGCAGACCGCCCTCGATGTGGCCTACCGCTACCTTCCCGCCCATGCCGGGGTCGGCGGCGACTGGTTCGACGTCATCCCGCTGTCGGGCTCCCGGGTGGCCCTGGTGGTCGGCGACGTCGTCGGCCACGGCCTGCACGCCGCGGCCACCATGGGTCGGCTGCGCACCGCCGTTCTCAACTTCTCCGCCCTGGACATGCCTCCCGACGAGTTGCTCGGCCGTCTCGACGAGCTGGTGGCCAGGATCGATGCCGAGGAGGCCGCGGGTGCGGGCGCGCCGGGGATCATCGGCGCCACCTGCCAGTACGCGGTCTACGACCCCGTCTCCGGACAGGTGGTCACCGCCACCGCGGGCCATCCGGGGTTGGCGGTGGTCCACCCCGACGGGAGCGCGGGCTTCCCCCAGGTGCCCATCAACCCGCCGCTGGGCCTGGGCGCCCGGCTGCCCTTCGAGAGCGCTGAGCTGACCGTGCCCGAGGGCTCCCGGCTGGTGCTCTACACCGACGGCCTCGTCGAGGACCGCGATCGTGACCTGGACACCGGGCTGGAGGCCCTGCGCGGTGCCCTGGCCGGGCCGGACCGCACCCCGGAGGCCACCTGCGCGGCGGTTATGGAGGCCGTGCTGCCCGCCCAACCCAGGGATGACGTCGCGCTGCTGGTGGCCCGTACCCACCGCCTCGCCCCCAACCAGGTCGCCGAGTGGGACGTGCCCCGTGATCCCGCGGCGGTGCCGCCGGTGCGCAACGCCTGTGTCCGCCAGTTGGAGGAGTGGGGCCTGGAGCACATCGCCTTCGCCGCCGAACTCACCCTCAGCGAACTGATCACCAACGCCGTCCGCTACGGCACCGAACCCATCACCGTCCGGCTGCTGCGCGACCGCACCCTCATCTGCGAGGTGTCCGACGGCAGCAGCACCTCGCCCCGCATGCGCCGCGCCCAGGCCACTGACGAGGGCGGCCGCGGCCTCTTCATGGTCGCCCAGCTCGCCGATCGATGGGGCACCCGCTACACCCCCACCGGCAAAGTCATCTGGGCCGAGCACGCCCTCCACAACGGCACCGCCCTGGTGGCCGACGACCTCGGCCTGACAGCCTCCGGGAACTCCGGGACGGGGCCGCACGACCAGCACTCGACAAACAGCAACGGCGACTCGCGTCAGGGGAGTTCATCAGTGACTCAACGCCGCGAAGCGAGGGACCCGTCAACGACCAGGCGTCCACCGGTGACAACCGCTCGCCCCTGTCTGCCCGGCCTGGAGCCGTCGTGACCACACCTCGCGTCCGAGCGGAAACCGCCTTCGGCTGCCTCGCGCTCGCCGCCCTGGGACTGAGCGCCTGCGGCCCCACACCGCCCGCCAAACCCGAGAAGCCATCAGTGGCCACGTCCGCCGCGGACGTTGGCGGCATGGCCGCACTGATCAGCGCGGCCAGGAAGGAAGGCGGGCTCAACACGATCGCGCTCCCGCGCGACTGGGCCGACTACGGTGGCCTGATCGACGGCTTCGAGAAGAAGTACGGCATCAAGGTCACGGTCAGCAATCCGAACGGCCACAGCGAGGACGAGGTAAGCGCCGTGGCGCGGAGTGGAAGCCGGCCCGACGCCCCCGACGTGGTCGACGTGGGAGACACGTTCGCGCGGGCGGCCTCAGAGCAGAAGCTGCTCGCCCCCTACAAGGTCACCGAGTACGACGCGATCCCGAGCAGTCAGAAGGATCCGCGGGCCCGCTGGTACAACAACTACGGGGGCTACATCTCCATCGGTTGCGATGCGAGGCGTGTCAGGCCCTGCCCCCAGACCTTCGCCGAGCTCCTGAGTCCCGAGTACAGGGGCAAGGTCGCGCTGGAAGGCAATCCGACCCGCTCCGGTACCGCCTTCGCCAGCGTCTACGCCGCCGCCTTGGCGAACAACGGGTCGTTCGACAACATCCAGCCCGGTCTCGACTTCTTCGCCAAGCTGAACAGGATCGGCAACCTCAACCCCGTGCCGTCCACCTCGGCCACGGTCGACAACGGCCGGACTCCCATCGCCATCAACTGGGACTACGTCAACCTCGGCTACACCGACCAGCTCCGCGGCAAGGGCGTCGACTGGCAGGTCTCGATCCCCTTCGACGGCAGCTTCGCCCAGTACTACGCGCAGGCAGTCAACAAGAACGCCCCGCACCCGGCCGCCGCACGGCTGTGGGAGGAATACCTCTTCAGCCCCGAGGGCCAGAACCTGCGACTGCGCGGCTACGCACGCCCGGTGCTGATGGCGGCGATGGCGAAGAACGGCACCCTGGACAAGGCGGCCGCCGCGAAACTGCCGACGGTGGAGGGGACGCCCGAGTTTCCGACGGACGCGCAGCTGGAGAAGGCGCGGAAGGCGGTCGACCAGAGCTGGCCGAAGGCGGTCCCGGGCGAGAGCCCACCGGGCCGCGAAGTGCCCACGGGGCGGCCGGAGTTCTGACCGGCCTCCACCAGCGGGCACCCGACCGCTTGGCGACAGTAGGCCATGGGCGCCGAAGCCAATCTCGCGTCCGCGGCGGGTACTTGATCTGCGGACCAACCGCATCGCATCCTCGACACCACGTCACCTTTTGTTTATCTTTCGGTTACCTGAATGTTCGTTCGAACCTTGGTTGTATGTCCCGACGTTGGTGCAGAGTGCATGAGGTCGGCGAAGAGTGCCTTCGCCGCTCGGTCATGTTGAAGGAGCGTTATGGCAGGGTTCGCGCTCGGCCGCCGGTGGCAACGCCTGGCCGCCGGGGTGGCGTTGACGATGGCGGCGGCCACATTGGCCCCGGCTTCGGCTTCGGCCCAGGAAGACAACCGGCCCACGGCCCACAAGATCGGCCACGTGTGGACGATCATCCTGGAGAACAAGTCCTACGAGTCGACGTTCACCGGCCTGAACCAGAACAGCTACCTGTGGAAGACACTCCCCAGATACGGGGAGTTGCTGCGCCAGTACTACGGCACCGGCCACTACAGCCTGGACAACTACATCAGCCTGGTCTCCGGCCAGGCACCGGCTCCGGACAACCAGAACGACTGTCCGCAGTACAAGAACGTCACCCCCGGCACCCCCGCCGCGGACGGCCAGACGCTCGCCTCCTCCGGCTGCGTCTACCCCAGGTCGGTCAAGACGCTGTTCAACCAGCTCGACGACAAGCACGTGCCCTGGAAGGTCTACGCCCAGGACATGGGCAAGAACCCCACCAGGGAGAACGCCTACCAGTGCGGCATCCCCGGCAACCCGTCCGGCGCCGGTGTCCCCGACCCCGGCAGCGCCACCGCCAGCGACCAGTACGTGCCCAAGCACAACCCGGCCGCCTGGTTCCACTCGGTCTTCGACAACCCCAAGGACTGCGCGAACGTCGTCCCGCTGAACGGACTGCCCGCCACCAAGGGCCACCGCGCGGAGAACAGCCTCGTCCAGGACCTCAAGCACGAGGCCACCACACCCCGGTTCTCCTGGATCACTCCGGACAACTGCTCCGACGCGCACGACGCCACCTGCAAGGGCGACAACCTCTCCGGTGACCCGAACAACCACCAAGGCGGCCTGTACGCCTCGGACTTGTTCCTGGAGAAGGTCATCCCGCAGATCATGTCCTCGCCCGCCTTCCAGCACGACGGCATGATCCAGATCGTCTTCGACGAGGCTTTCCCGCCCTACAAGATGTACGGCAACTCCATCGCCGACTACACCGGCAACGCCGACAAGTCGCTCAACACACCGACGGACACCTCCCAGTCGATCGTCGCGTGCTGCAACGAGCTGCCCGGCCCCAACACCACCCAGCCCGGCTTCCAGGCGTTCGGGCAGGACACCACGCCCGGCGGCGGCATCACCGGCTCCGTGCTCATCTCCCGGTTCATCAAGCCAGGGTCCATCAGCGACCAGCCCTACAACCACTACAGCTGGCTGCGCAGCATGGAAGACCTCTTCGGCATCGACCACGGCGGCACCGACGGCCACGGCCACCTCGGCTACGCCGGCGCCGACGGCCTGCGCCCCTTCGGCGCCGATGTCTACAACAACCCATCCGGTCGCGCCCTGCCTCCCGCCGCCTCGGGTAGCGTCGTCTACCCCGCCGTGGCCAGCAGCCACGAGGCGGAACACCCGATCGTCAACCCGTCACCCGCCGGACACTGACCGACCGATCCCCGCAAGGACCACGCAACTGATGAACGCTGCGCGCATCGCGGCGCCTCGCCGGGCCGACCTCGGTCGGCCCGGCCTCCGGCGCGCTCTCCCCCTCCCGCGCCTGGCCCTGCCGGCCTGCGCCGTGCTGGCGCTGCTGGCGGGCTGTGCCAGCCACCCGTCGTCCACCGACGGCAACGGCGACGCGGCCAGCACCGTCCACCGTCTGGGCGCCGTGCCGATCCCGTCGCAGCCCGCCGGGCAGGCCACTCCGACGGCCGATGAGCACCATCTGCAACTGGTGGCGATGGGTGCACCCATCCGCGCCCAACTGCCCGGCGTCACCGCCCTGGTGGTGGCGAGCGGGCCGGTCGAGGACCTTCCTTCAGCGAGCGGCAAGGTGCTCGACCACGCGAAGGGGACGATCACCGTAACCGTCAGCCAGGCCACCGGGCCGCTCACCGTCAAGGCCGGCGACTTCTCCTCCCGCGACGAGCAGGGCAAGGACATCTCCCTCACACCCACCGGCCCCACGGCCGTCACCGCCGCCTCGGGAAAGTCCGCGAACCTGGTGCTGTCGGGCACGTACCACTCCGGCGCCGCACAGCTGACCTGGCGCCACGACGGCAAGGTCGTGGCGATCTGGGACTTCAACATCGAACTCGACTGACGGCCAACGTCCGCTCAGCCCTGCTGTCCAGGCGACGAACGCTCGTCAACCGGCCGCAGCAGTACGGGCGTACCGGCTCGGTGTGATGCCCAGGACCCGCTTGAAATGCCGAGTGAGGTGGGACTGGTCGTAGAAGCCGGCGGCGGACGCCACCTCGCCCGCGGGCCGTCCGTCGAGGAGCAGACGGCGGGCGAGGTCGACGCGGCGGGACGTCACGTATTGGTGGGGTGCGATGCCGAACGCGGCGCCGAAGGCACGTACGAGATGCGTGGGATGGGCGTGGAGCAGCCGCCCGGCCTCCGCCAAAGTGATGCCGTCAAGCAGTCGCTCGTCCAGTACGTCACGCAGGTCCCGGGCGACTCCGCGGTCGGGCAGCGGGCCGCCGACGGCCAGCCTCGGGCGCAGGCACTCGCGCAGTCGCTGGCTGATGAGCGCCAGACGGCTCTCCGCCTCAAGTTCGTCCCCGCGGTTGGCGAGGGCTGCGTGCAACTGTCCGACGCGCCTGCGCAGCAGGGGGTCAGCGACGTCCGGACCGTCGACCGCCGCCCCGATGAAGCTCTCGTCCAGCTGCGTCATGTCGAGGTAGAGCACTCGCTTGCGGAAGCCCTGAGCGGTGGCGGGCGAGCCGTTGTGCGGAACCTGCGGCGGGAGCAGGCTGACGGTGTCGTTCGGGGTGCCGCGCTCGTGGCGGTCCAGGTCGTAGCGGACGGCACCGTCGTCGACGATCAGCAGCGTCCATGCGTCGTGGACGTGCATGGGGTACGCGTGCTCGGTGAAGTGAGCGTGGAACACCTCCGTGACGCCCGGGACCGACGGGCGCCAAGCAGATATCTCCTGCCAGCCTGTCACGCAAAGAACGTACAAGACGGCGAAGGCACGCGGCCTGCAGTCTCACAGCATGAGAACGAGGGATGAGAACGAGACGTGGGCCGGGGTCGGGAACGGCGCGGGAACACAGAGCGCGCCTGTTCGCTTCGACACGAAGATCGCCGTCCTGCTGCGGGACGACTTGGAGCCATGGCAGCGGCTGAACGTCACCGCCTTCGTGATCAGCGGGCTGGGTACGGCGTCGCCCGAGGTGATCGGCGAGCCGTACGCGGACGCCGACGGCACGGCGTATCTGCCGATGATCCGCCAGCCCGTGCTGGTCTTCGAGGGCACGAAGGAGATGCTGACCACCGCGCACCATCGTGCGCTGTCCCGCTCACTGCAGACCGCTGTGTTCACCTCGGACCTGTTCAGCACGGGCAACGACCGGGACAACCGGGCAGCTGTACAGGCCGTGGGCAGGGACCAACTCGATCTGGTGGGGATGGCCGTCTACGGGCCGCGCAACGCGGTGGACAAGGTACTCAAAGGCGCGCGCATGCACCCCTGAGCAGCGAAATGGTGTAGCCCAATGGGCCCGCAGGCCCGTGGTGGGCCCCTGCCTCGGCGACGTCCAGATGCCGTGCCGCACATCCCACCAGCCCCAGGCCGCAACGGAGTTCGCAGCGCTGCGTGATCTGCGGTGCTGGTCTGGCGGAGATCCGGACGCTGGTCACTCGCCCCACCGCCTGCCAACGCCCACCGGTCACTCCGCGCCGGCGAGCGGCGCAGGTGCGAAGTGATCAGTGGGCAAATCGTTGGGCTGCGGACTCAGGCCGTGACGGCCGGCTTGAGGACCTCCTCACACCACTGCCGGAACGTCGTCGGGGTCGTCGACTCCGCGGTGCGCGGCTCGGCCTGGTCGAGGCCCTTGTTCTTGGCGTCGAACATGGCGACCATCGCCTGCGCCATCCCGTCGGTCATACCGAAGCCGGTCATGCGCTCCTTGAGCGCCGCTCCCGGAATCTGCCGGTAGCCGATCTCGGTGCCGAGGACCTCGGAGATGATCCGCGCCATCTCGTTGGGCGACAGGTCCTCGGGCCCGAGGCAGGGGACCTGGCCTGACCCCTCCCATGAGCCGTCGAGCAGCAGCCGTGCGGCGGTGGCCGCGATGTCACGGGTGGCGACGGTGGGACTCTTCAGGTCCGGGTCGATCATCATGAAGAACATGCCCTGTTCCTTGATCGCGCCGACCTGGTGGAGCAGGTTGTGCATGAATGACGGGCATACCACCGCCCGGTAGGCGACGCCCGAGGCGGCGATCAGGTCGTTCATCGCCAGCGACGCGGTGACCAGGCCGGCGCTGTCGGCCATCGGCGTCCCACGGCCCAGCGCGGAGATGCCCACCACGCGCTTGACGCCGTGGCGTGTGAACGCGTCGCACGCGGGGCGAGTGAAGTCGACGTAGGAGGCTTCGGCGCTCGGTGCGGCCGGATCGTCCGGCGCGAGCCAGAAGACGGCCTCAGCACCGTCACACGCCCGGTCGATGACAGCCGCGTCGCCGTGCGAGCCCTCCACAACCTCGGTCCGCTCACGCACCTCGGGGGCCAGCCGCGAGGGGTCACGGGCGACGAGGCGCAGGGCCGCCCCGCGATCGAGCAGTTCATCGACGAGCAGGCGGCCGATGGCGCTGGTGGGTGCGGTGATGACAATCATGTCTGTCCTTTTCCATTCCTTGAGGTGTTGGTGGGCGGCAGCGACGGTCATGAGCGGAAGCGGCACGACCCGACGCCGACTCCGACGCTGGTGTTGCTGGTGAACGCGTCGCGAATGCCGTGGGGGAGGTGCGCGCGAACGGCCGGAGTCGGGACGCTCGCCGCATGTCGCAGGGCGGCAGTGGCTGAGTGCTGGACCGGGAGGTCAGGCTGGGCGCGGGATGTAGGCCAGGCCGTGGGCGCCGGGCTCACCGAGCTTGGCGATGTACAGCCGGGCCAGGCCCCGGAGAGTCTCCAGGTCGACGATGTCGACGGTGGACGAGGCGACACAGGCCACATAGGCGATCCGGCCGTCGGGCGACGAGGTGATGGTCAGCGGGCAGAGACCCACCTCGATCCGGCCCAGTTGCTCCCGGGTGTCAGCGGAGAAGACCGTGAGGCGACCCGGCGCGTGGCGGCCGAGTCGGGACACCGGGTCGGATTCCATGGGCACTTCGCCCGCGAGCACCTTTCCCGTCGACGTCAGGTGCACTGGCAGGACGATGTCCTTCGTGGGCAGCGTGTCGACGACGGACGCCGTCCGCGCGTCGATGACCCGGATCCCGGTGGTCGGCCGATCCTCGTCGGTGGCGGAGAAGGAACCACCGTAGGGCGAGGCGACAAAGGCGTGCGTGCCGTCGTCGGAGACGGCGAGTCCCTCGCTGCCCGGCACCTCGACCTTCGCGGTGAGCGTTCCCCGTACGAGGTCGACGACCGACACGAACGGCGCCTCCTTGTTGGTGGCGTAACCCGTCCTTCCCGCCGGATCGATGGCGAACCAGTGCGGGCCGGGCGCGTCCGTGTCGATCCGGCCCACGGGCCGACGGGTCTGCGTGTCGATCACCACGACACCGCCGGGCCGATCCGCCGAGCCCTCCACGCTGACGTAGAGGCGACGACGCGCCGTGTCCAACGCCAGCCCGTGCGGCCCGTGTTCCGGAGCGAGGTCGACGACCTCGACGATGCGGCGCGCGTCAGGGTCGATGACGGTCAGCTCGGTGCGTCGGCCGCTGTTCGCGTGGTAATAGCCCGAGTGATACGCCGTTGTGCACCACAGCAGTCGCTGCGTCGGATCGAAGCACAACTCGTGCGGCTCTGCGAGAACTTGCACCGTACCGAGGTGGCGGTCGGAGGCGGCGTCGAAGAACGAGACCGTCGGCCCGCTCTGACTGACAACGGCCAGAACATCGCCTTCTCGACCGGCGCGGGGGGACTGCTGCACGGAGTGCTCCTTCAACGGGGCGAACGAGATGCCACGCGTCTTCGCGGACGTTCCCACTCTCCGCGCAAGAGGATTCCGCGACAATGCAAAGATCGGCACCCAATAATTGACTCATACGCAAAATTGCAGCTCAGGAGGATCAATTGGACCTCAACCTGCTGCGCGCCCTGGACGCCCTGCTCCAGGAGAACAGCGTGACCCGCGCCGCGGAGCGACTCGGCACGTCGCCCGCGGCCGCCAGCCGTACCCTGGCCCGGCTTCGCCGCGCCGTCGGCGACCCTCTACTGGTCCGCGCGGGCCAGGGGATGGTCCCGACCCCGCGAGCCCTGGAACTCCGCGAGGAGGTCAGCGAGTTGCTGCGCGGCTGCGACAACGTCTTGCGGCCCGGCACTGGATTCGATGCCGTGCATCTCCAGCGCACCTTCACTGTGCAGGCCACCGACCTGCTCCTGGTGGGGCTGGCCGGGACCTTGACCGAGCGGATACACACGGAGGCCCCGCACGTGGACGTCGTCTTCCTGCCGGAGGCGGTGGAGGGCGGCCCCGGGCTGCGTCAGGGCTGGGTGGACGTCGAACTCGGCGTCCTCGGAAATCTGGACCCGGAGATCCGGACCCGGCGGCTCACCCGGATGAGACTGGTCGGCATCGCCCGCAGCGGTCATCCCCTCTTCGACGGGCGGATCGACGCCCGCCGTTTCGCCGCGGCCGACCACATCGGCATCTCCCGACTCGGCAAGCGCCTGGGGCCCATCGACAGCGCGCTCGCGGAACTCGGGCTGCGGCGCCGGATCGCGGTCGTCGTACCCAGCCATACGAGCGCGATGATGCTCGCCCGGGACAGCGACCTCGTTGCGCTGAGCCTGGCCGACTGGCTCCCCGACACCATCTCCGCGTTGGGGCTGCGTACCTTTCCCGTACCCCTCGACCTGGCACCACTCGACCTCGGAATGGCCTGGCATCCCCGCAACTCGACCGATCCGGGGCACCGTTGGTTCCGCGACCACTTGGCAGCCGCGGTCCTGGCCCCGCCAGGGACGGGAAACGGCAACTCCCAGGGGAGCACAACACTGTAGGGACGAGGGCGGCCACGGCCTGCCGCCGTCGCTGCTCAAGCCGAGCCACTCTTGATCCAGGACGTCATGCGGCGTCAGGTGCGTTCGTATACGGTCACAGCGAACGGACGATGCGATGTCGTCCAAACCTGCTCGGAATGCAGGATGAGCGCCGTGTTGTCATCGAAGGACCGGTACAACCCGCGGGACTCCGGCCATGGATGAACGAGCACCAGCATTCCCCCCGGAGCGAGCAGCGCGGCGATCCGCGCGCAACCCAACGACAGTCGGTCATTTCTGCCCAGGTAATAGAGCAGTTCGCAGCAGAAAGCGAGATCGAACCTATGGCGAGGACTATGAGTGAGGACATCCAGGGCTTCGAACGTGATCTCGCGGCCAGCCGCTGTGGCGCGGCTTCGCGCCCGAGTGAGCGCACGCTCGGAGATGTCGACGCCCAAAACGTCCGCGGCTGGATGGGCCTCGGCCACGAGATAGGTGAAAGTCCCCTCGCTGCAACCGATGTCCACGATCCGCCGGTACTGTCGCCGGGGCACACAAGCAAGGGTCTGCGCATACTTGAACGCCTCGTAGGGATCCACCGCGTGGCCCCACGGATCGGGTCGTCTGTGCTTGTGCTCGAAACAGGCCCGCAAGAGCCTTCCCTGCTGCTCCGGAGGAAGCAGGGAAGGCATGTGGAACAGCCCACGATGGATCCTGTCACATACAGTGCGGACGAGTCCCATGAAGGTCGCCGCTTTCGGGTCACTGCTAGCCGTCACATGCTTTGTCTATCGCCGAATGGCCAGCCACAGCGTGTCGACGCCCCGGGGGGCGTACATACTGAGCCTTTCCTATCCTGGCTGTTAAGCGCGCGTCAGTCGATGCTCGTTCCACGACAGTGCGTCTTTAGAGGTCAGCCGCCCAACTTGAGAGCGTCCAAGTGCCGCCGCAGGAACTGCCGTAGCAGCTTCGGCGGATAGCGGTCGGGCAGCAGCGCCGCCTGCGGAGTCAGCCCGTCCAAGAGGGCGGTCAACCGCTCTCGGCGTGCGGCTGACGGCCGTGCGCTTCGGTCCGCCGTCGTAGCGTCATCCGGCGGCTTGCCATACGGATGACGGAGCGCGCAGGACGCGCCAGTGCCAGCGTCAGTCCAGCGACGGGGAGCGCGAGCAACAGGATCTGGAGGCATGCCGAGGCCATGCCCAAGGGCTGGCTGCCTGCGGTTAGGGCGTTCTCGACCAGCAGGTTGGTTCTCTGCCAGTCGGACTGGAGCAGTTGGGGCAGTTTGAAGACCACCATGCCCAATTGGAGAAGGAGTACCGGGACGACGCACATGACCCAGACGGCCACGATGGCCTGAGGCCATCGTTTGAGGGCTTGGAGTCGGCCGTCGTGTGGTTGCCTCAGCAGTACCCGTCTGAGAATGGGGCCGATGTACTTGAAGAGATCCGGAATTCCGACCAGGTCCGCGACGATGTAGTAGCCGTCGAACCGCAGCGTGGGAAGCAGCTGTTGGATGATTTCGAGGTTGACGGAGAGGATCGCCACCACAAGGGGCTGGAAGCCTGTCGAGACGTAGAGCGCGAGCAGGCCCAGGACGAACAACGCGTTGAAGTAGACACCACCTAGGTCGGCCCGGATGCGCCCTGCACGGCCCAACCGATAGGAGTTGGTGATGTCGGTGTAGAAGGCGGGCCAGACGAGATAGATTCCGCACCCCATGGGTCCGGGCCGCACGCCTCCGTACCTGCACGCCGCGCCATGGCCCATCTCATGGAAGGCGCAGGAGGCGATGGCCAGGAAGAAGACCAGCAGAACGCTGGCCGGGGCCGAGAGCACTGACTGCAGGGCGGCACTGGTGTTCTGTGTGATCCACAGCCATACCTCACCGGCCACGAAGGCACAGACGGTGAGGAACACCAAAACCGGGCGGAACAGCCATGCGAAGAGGCCGGAGAGATACCACGTGATGTGTTCCGGCAGCACTGCCAACCGGAACCGGAAGGCAAGGAAAGGGTCGCTTTTGGCAGTCGGCGGAGGCGGCGAGCCATCGCTGTAAGTGGTGAGGCCGAGAGGAGCGAGTTTCTGGTCGATGAGGAAGGCCACGTGCTCTGAGCTGAATTGACGCCCCGTCTCACGACTGAGTTCGTCAGCCACCTGCGCCATGACCGACTCACGCCCGGGCACCGGCTGACCGCGAAGCTCCGCGTGCCGACTGTCCAGAGCTTTGATGACTTGGTAGAGCATGGCGGGGAGCCGAACGAGTTGCCCGTCGGGTCGGCATACCAGTTGTGGCGGCTCGCGGTAGCCCGATCCCTCGAACTCGCCGACCAGTTCGGTCCCGTCCACCAGCGTGGGCTGCGAAGTCATGTCCGCCCGGGCTGGCTGCCGTCCCGGCGGCTGTTCGGCTTCTCCGGTGCGTGGAGCGGACGGCACAGACATGAGCGCTCTCCATGGGGTGACTGGCGGGCAGTCTGCGATGCGGTGTGGCAGGGAAGGGCCGGGAGCTTCCGGCCCTTCCCCGAGCAGGCGTGGTGAGCCGCTATGCGATCAGTGGCTTGAGATGGCCGACGGCATGCAGGTCATGCCGCTGGCCGGGTTCTCGCTCCCCAGGCCGAGCGAGCCCAACAGCCCCGGGGTGCCCTGCCGGTCGATGGACTGACAGGACGACATGATCGTGGTGCCGTGGTCGCTGGGGGCGGGAGCGTACACGCCGCCACCCGAGGCCGCCGCGGAGGAGCTGCTGGCGCTGTCCCCGCCGCCATCGTGGCCAGCGCCTACGTTGTTGAACGGCGTGGACACGATGCCCATAACGGTGCGCTCGGGCAGCACCTCGCCCGTGACCTTGTCGAGCTCCTCGAAGCTGATGACGTTTTCCATTCCATTCCCCTTTCAAACTGTATTTCCCCGACTCGGACCGCCGTGTCGGCAATCCAAGCGATCGCCCCTGAAGCCCTTCCGTCAAGGGCGAGTTCCTGTTTTCCGCAGCGACGCACGGCGGCGGGAGTTTCACATCCCGCGCGCCTCACCGCCGTCCGCGGTAAGCGTGAGGAGAGAGCGCACAATGCCTGCGCCTGGCGCTGAATCAGCGCAGGACTGTGGGTGAGTCCGAGGTGAATCCCCGGAAAACTGGCCCGGTCAGCGGCTTGAGATTGCTGCGGGAATGCATGTCATGGTGTACCCGGGGGAGCTGGGCGCGAGTCCCAGTGCGGCCAGGAGGCCGGGGCTCCCCGCATCCTGGTGGTATTGGCAGGCATAGACCACCGTTGTTCCGTGGTCCGTTCTCGTCAGCATCGGGTACGAGGGATTCCCACTCCCTGCCACCGTCACGCTCGAAAGCACGGTCCGCGCGGGAAGCGCCTCACCGAAAAGCTGCCCAAGCTCCGCAAAAGTAACGGCAGATCCCATCGTTCTCCCTCCCTCAGGGACGAGGCCGCTGCGACTGGCCCCCACAGACCGCCCGTGGTGTGTACGCCACCGGCCACCGAGGCCGCGACAGCCTCATCGTCCCTTCATACGGCTAACGCCGAATACGACGACAGGACACGTCACTTATCCGGTGATCACCCTTTCGGGTCGCGGTCGGGCAAGGGCGTGACTGGGTCGCATGGCATACGAAAAAATGCGTCGACGTTGCCATCCTGATGCTCACGCAACCGCCTTCGATATGGCTCTGGGTAGAGTTCTTCGAGCATCGACGACCACCCCGCACAGCCTTCGCTACCTGCAGCCCCCCGCAGGTCCCTCCGCCGGACGTGATCGGCTCAATTCGATCAGTCGCACCTTCCACTGGCATCGTCAAGCGAGAAGAACGCGCTTGCGAAGCGGCTGAAGTCCAGTCATGCCGAACATCTGGCGCTTCAGCATTTCGATCCGCTTGATGTGCCCTTCTACAACCCCGCAATTCCAGAGCGGGGAGAGCCCCGGGGATAGCGGCGTCGAGGTCGGCTTCGGGAGCCTGTCGGATTGCAACAGGATCTCCAGCGACGGTGCGGCGGTCGGCGGTCGGCGGTCGGCGGTCGGCGGTCGGCGGGCAAATCGGCTGGCCGAGGGCGTGTCTGGATGCCTCTGACTATGTCCAAGTCAGCGAGCGGCTTCGGCAGCGTTTCCGTATCGCACTCGTTCGACGACGGCGGTGTGGATTGTGACGCGCGGCGACGGAGAGGTCGGCCGGCTTCTCCGCTACGGCATCAGCCGCGGGCAGCCCCGGTATCTGCGCCGGACCACTCACACAAGCGGCCTTCGGCCCAGTTGCGGCAGCGGCTGGAAGAACGGCTGCGGGCTGCAAGAGCCCTACGGGGGTCTCGGTCGCGAGGGCGACGCGAGGCCACCAGCATTTTTTGATCACGCTGGGAGGGTGCCCAGCCACAACGTTTCCGCATGTCAGATGTCACCCGCAAGTGGGTACGTCGCTCCACGGAATGACGCGTGGTGCTGCGCAGTGAACTCAAGGCCACTGCCTTCCGCATCGGCGCCTGACGCGACGCCAACCTGCCCCCGCCCAGCCCTCGCCTTCGGCATCGACGAGGAGACCGCCATTCAATTCGCGGACTCCGCAGGGCAGTTTCCGCAGACCACTCACGAATCCGACCCGGCATGTTCGCCACGAACCCACAGGCTCACCCCCGACGATGGCGGCATCGAACCCGCAGGTTCCCGAGTTGCGCCGCTCTCGCGCCGAGTGGATTTCCTCTGGTGGCAGCTGAGTTGATCGTCACTGCTACGCTTCGCACCCGCCCGACCGTGGCCTGCCCCGACAACACAACCTGACCGACGCCTGGTTTGCCCGCTGATCGTCGCTGGTTGGATCTCTGGTTGACCTCTGGTTGACCTCAACCCTGATAGAGGCTGTGCACTGGCATCAGTCCGAGGAAGGAAGTACGCCATGCCCACCAAGACGCTGCAGATTCCCACCACGGATGGCCAGGCCGACGCTTTCGCCGCCTTCCCCGACGGCGGTGAGCGGCACCCGGGGGTGCTGCTGTACACGGACGCCTTCGGCGTGCGGCCCGTGCTAGTGGAGATGGCTCGCGAACTGGCCGAGCACGGGTACTACGTGCTCGTCCCGAACCTCTACTACCGGCACGGCCCGGCACCGGTGATCGAACTTCCCGAGCACATCGGAGAAGAGATCCGGCCCGCAGTCATCGCCCAGCTGATGCCCTTGGTCGAGGAGCACACCAGCGAACGTGTACTGCGCGACGCCGACGACTACCTCAGGTTTCTCACCACCCAGCCCGAGGTCAGCGCCGGACCGGTCGCCGTGATCGGTTACTGCATAGGCGCCGCGTTGGCGATGCGCACCGCAGCGGCCCATCCCGGCCAGGTGGCCGCCGTCGCCGGATTCCACCCCGGCTTCTTGGTCACGGACGCGCCCGACAGCCCGCACCGCCTCGTCCCCAAGCTCACTGCCCAAGTACACCTCGGCCTCGCCGAGAACGACATGTCGTCCGAGTCCATCAGCAAGCTCAACCTGGCCCTGGATGCCGCAGGCGTCGGCTACACCATCGAGATCTATCCCGGCACCATCCACGGCTACACCATGTCCGACACCGATGCCTTCAGCCCCTCCGCACTGCAACGCCACTGGGACCGCCTCCTCCCCCTCCTCGACCGCACCCTGGCCAACAGTTGAGGCTCCGGCCCGGAAGGAGACTTGGTGATCGAGACGGCCAACGACGAGAACTGCGGGCGCGTTCGGGAGGAGAACGCGGGCTGGCGCCTGTCACTATTCTGACGATGACGTGCTGGCCAGGGCCCGCCGAACCGCTGCTGCCGGGAACGGAGTGCGCTTGCTCTGCGTGAGCAGTCGATGGTGGAAGTCGTCCAGGACGATCGCGTGCGGGGCGTGACGCTCGATGAGCGTGCCGCTGTCGGGCGGAACGCCGTCGACGATGTCGGCGCACACCTCGGAGCGGGCGGCCGGTCGACCGCATCGCCCCGAACCCCCGAATCGCACCGCCGGAGGCGTCCCCGCCCGCGGAGGACGTCGTCCACCTCATGGACGCCCTCCGCGCCTCGCTCGAACGTCAAGGCAAGAAAGTCCGGGCGGCCCGGCGAGGAAGAGTGCCGCGCGGAAGGCCGCAGCCAGGCAGCCCGCCTAGAAGACGGCAGCGAAGAAGGCCACGGCCAAGAAGGACCTCGGCGAAGAAGGCCGGCCGCGGCGCCTGACCAGCGGCTAGGTCAAGTCCGGGCGGTCAGACAAGCGCGCTGAGGAGGAAGCCGGCGCCCCGGAGGATCTGGCCCACGGCTGGGGCGCTCTGAAAGGTGCCGGTGGCCGCACCGTCAGGCGAGGTGGTGCGGGTTTGTGCCTGGGAGGGGGTGGCCAGAGCGATGCCTCCCAGGGCGAGCAGGGCACTTGCCGTGACGGTCGCGGTGGTACGGCGGATGTTGTTCACAGAAGAACCTCTCGAACGGCGGCGTATGCGGCATGGGGTCAGCCGAGACGTTTCCCCGGCCGCAATCCGCGCACACGCGACCGTCCTCGCAACCACCCTTACAGCCGCCAGGACGTGCCGGAGCAGCCCTTCTCCGGCGGGCTGAACGCCCTAGCTCCACACTTCCGGTCCGCCGCCGCGCCACTCGATCAACGAGGGGTCGTCCAGCCGTACTCTGCCCGGGGTCACGCCTTCACGGCGCAGCAGAGCCCGCAGTTCCCGTGGCCGGTGCACTCGCCCCGCGTACTCACCGTTGATCGTCACTCGCCGACCTGCCAGACCCGGCGAGTGCACCACCACGGGCGGATGCCGATCGTCCATCAACCCCAGACTGCGCCTCGCTGGTGCCCACCGCATGCTGTCGGGCTGAGCAGGTGTGCCCGTCCCAGCCAGCGATGCGCGCGTGAAGCGGCGGGCGGTGATCACGCTGCCGCCTGGACGTCGGCGCGGGTCTGCGGCTGGGAGACCTCACGGTCGGTGTCGGTGCAGCAGCAATTCCAGCCCCGCCAGGGTGTACTCGACGCCGAAGCGGCGGCGTAAGATCTCGGCGATCCGGGCCAGCGTCCAGCACTGATCACTCCAGCCGCACGTGGCCGGATCGGCATCCAACTCCGCCTCAAGAACGAAGGCGGGTGAAGTTCACGGCGGCCCTTCCCTACGGCTCGTGGTGGGCGTGGGCGGTGCGCGGCGGCAGCGGGGGCAGGGTGATGCCGAGGTTGGTGGCGATGGCTTCCTGTCGGCCGCGGATGTCGGCCATCTCTTCCCGCAGTGCCTCGATGTGTTCCAGCACGCGGGCTTGGGCGGGGCGGCGTCCGGGTCACCGAGGAGCTGGTACAAGCCCTACTTCGCACTGGCCTACGAGAACCACCTGTACGCCTACTACGGGGCGCAGGACGCATTCCGTCTCCATTCGCTCCTCGGGCACGACTGGAGCACTATGCCCGACCAGGTCCCCACCTGGTTCTTCGACCTCAAGGCCCTGCGGGCCCAGGCCGGGAACCCCGGCATGCCCAAGCTGGACGACAGCGACCACCACGCGCTTGCCGACGCCCGCTACAACCGGCGGATGCACGAGCACGTGCTGGCCCTCGCCGGGCAATCCGCGTGCGGCCGGGCGCTCGCCACCGGCCAGCCCTGCCCCGACCACACCGCGGCGGTGCCCCGGTGAGCCACCCGCCGGGGGCGAGATCGGTGCGGGCTGGCCACTCGCGGCACCCCGACCGGAGGTTTACGTTCCGTGCCGGGGGTAGCGGCTTGGGTATGGAAAGTGTGAATGACCGTCTTTCCCGTTGGTGGAGCACTCTCAGCCAGGCGGCGCGAGACCGTCTGCTCGCGTTGAAGGAAGAGGACCATGTGCCCCACGAGTTCGCCGTGGCCCTCAGTCGAGCGGGTGTCTTCCCCGTCAGCGACGGCCTGTGGCCCGAGCGCGAGTCCGACCCCTCCGGCTTCCGTCAGCCGCACGAACTCCGGGCATTCCTGACAGAGCAACGCCGCGCATAGTCCCCCCGGGGCTCATGCTCCGGGAGCCTACTGCCTGTCAGCACAGCGGCATGGTGAACGACCCGCCCATACGCTTCGGGGAAAAGCGGCAGGGTGTGGCTGCGCGGACCAGGCCCGGGCCCAACCGCAACCGGCCGGTCCGGCAGCCTCGTGGCCGGGCGGGCACCGAGGCTGCCGACCGGTGGCGACGCATCATGCTGTGGGGTCTGTCCCCGCGTCACGCACCCACCAAGGTCAACGCCCAAGGGGGAGCGAGGTCATCCCACTTGGGCACGTCGCTTCCGCCGGAAACTATTGCTCCGTATCTACGAGAGCTACGGCCTCCCCGCCTGGTTCAGTCTCGACGGACCTACACGACGGATTAATCGTCACTCCTGTCAGGGCTCCTGCTGGTTCCCAGCAAGCCAAGAGCAGTAAGCACTGTGATAGACAGCGTCATCCAGGCGATGAACGCACCACCGCCGAACAACACCGCGCCAGCAACGCGCGTTCCCGTCTCCCGCGACAGTACAGCCGCCACGACAGCAGTCAGCAGCGAAGAGACGAACACAAGCGCCACAAGAAGTACTCGAACAGACATCGTGGGCCTCACCAGACGATCCCCTTCTTTGAAGGTGGTCGACCATCCGGCGGGCAGCCTCAGCTCGACCACCGCATGCGATGGCCTGCTGAGACTCCGCGACGATTAGAGGCTCATACGTGCTCTGTTCTTCCAGCCGAGGTCGGAGCGCCTCCCCCATCGGACACGTCGCCAGCGCTCCACACGGCCCTCGGCGGACCAACTAGGAGAGTAACACCAGCAGTTCAAGGTCACTAGCTGGGCCTGCGGTGGCGTCCGCGCCCTGGAGCCATCGGATGGGTAGCAGGCTTGGCCGGTTCGTGGTCGGCGGCTTCGCCCTTGGGCGGGATGGTGATCTTCCGGGCCTCGCTCAGATTGTCAACCATGGTGAGGAACTCCCAGTCGGAGCCGTTCCACCGGTGGATGAGTCTCGGTGACCCGGATCAACGTGTTCACCGCGACGTTGTCCGTAGGCGTGGACAGCACGCAGGCGGCCGATTCGCGCATCACGGCGGGCTGGGTAGTCGCCTAGCTGCTCGTCAGCATCCATGCTCTTGTTCCTGTCGGCCCATCACCAACGGCGGCGCGGGGAAGGGCCCTGCCGTGGGGCCACAGATAGTCCCACGCCCGTTCCGAGAGGCGGAGTGATTCATTCACTCGCCTCGGTGGGAGGCGCCGTGCGCCGCACCGCCGCGCTGGAAGCCCGCGCAGCGGCTCTGCTCGGTGACGAGGAAGCTGTTCGCTCGGCGGACCAGAGAGCGGAAAGCCTGCGCGATCAAGTGGTGCCCGATGAACTGGACGGGCTCGGCGGTCTGTTGACCTACCCGGAGATCGAGCAGCTTTACTACACCGTCGAGTCCGAAGTGCTTCTCGGTCACGGTGACGCGCAGATCGCCGTCCAAGCCGAACAAGCCGTGCGCGGGTAGCCGCTCAGCCGAAGAAGTACTTCTCAGGACGCAGCCCGCACATGACCGCCTGATCTGAGCGAATGCGCTTATCGGCCCCCAGCGAGCCCACGCTCGCCAACCAGGAAACGTTCCTCGCCAAACCGTCATTGGTGGGCAATTTGCCGTGACCGGCACCATTTGACGGCACCCGCTGCGCTATCCGTCGCCTGCGTCTTCGTGCATGAGCGCGGCGTGGTCGGGTACGTATTTCTGCTGGTCACGCGGTGGCCGCTGATAGCCAGTTGCCGGTGGTCGGGCGGGCAGGCGCAGTGGCTCCGGCTCGACTTCCCGGTAGGGCACCGACGCCAGCAGGTGGGCGATCATGTTGATCCGGGCACTGCGTTTGTCGTCGCTTTCCACGACGTACCAAGGTGCCTCGGGGATGTCCGTGCGCGCGAACATCTCGTCCTTGGCGCGGGAATACTCTTCCCACTGCGTGATGGATTCCATGTCGACCGCGGAGAGCTTCCAGCGGCGGACGGGATCCTCAAGCCTGTTGCGCAACCGCTCCTCTTGAACGGCGTCGCTGACGGAGAACCAGTACTTGCGCAGCAGGATGCCGTCCTGTACCAGCATCCGTTCGAAGATCGGGCACTGGTACAGAAAGCGCTCGTACTCCTCAGCGGTGCAGAACCCCATGACGTGCTCGACGCCGGCGCGGTTGTACCAGCTACGGTCGAACAGCACGATCTCGCCCGCCGTCGGAAGCTGTTGGACGTAGCGCTGGAAGTACCACTGACCGCGTTCGCGCTCCGTCGGTGCGGGCAACGCCACGATGCGAGTGACGCGCGGGTTCAGCCGCTCAGTGACCCGCTTGATCACACCGCCCTTTCCGGCCGCGTCACGCCCCTCGAAGACAACGACGAGCCGAACCCCGTTGACCCGTACCCATTCCTGCAACTTGACGAGCTCCGTCTGAAGGCGGAGCAGCTCCCGCTCGTACACCGGCCGGGGCAGCCGCTCTCCCGGCGGGCTGTTTGGTGTCCTGCTCCTTGTGGGGTGCTTCTTGCCAGGCACAGACGCGCCTCCTCAATGCCTTGATGGGTTCCACGCTACGGGCGGCGAGGCGGAGACGACCGGCGCACCGCCTGGCTTACGGTCAGATCGGTATCACCGCGACTGGGCAAGAGGCGTGGTGCAGGACGCGTTGGACCACTTTGCCCAGGGGCATGGAGAGCGGGGGACGTTGGCGTCGTGCGCCCACGACCACCAGGCGGGCCGTGTGGGAGGCGTTGATCAGCGCTTCTTCTGGCTCGGTCAGCCGGATCTCCTCCGTCACGTCCACGTCGGGGAAGGCGTAGCGGCCGCTGGCCAGCGTGTCTGCCAGTTCGGCGCGTTCCTTGGCAACGTGCTCGTCGGCGTCCGGTGGTGGCACCGCTAGGTAGCCCGGGAGTGCCTGCGGGTACGACCACGCCCGGACCACGTGCAGTGGTGCGTGCCATCGGGCAGCCTCGGCGAAGGCGAACTCCACAGCCTCGGGCGACTCGCCGGGGGCGGCGCCGAGCACGACCGCGCTCGGTATGGCGGTGTTGGCCTTGTCCTGTGTGCCACGTACAACGACGACAGGTCCGGCCGAGTGTGCGGCCACCCGTTGGCTCACCGAGCCGAGCAGCACCGCTGAGAACCGATTCAGCCCCCGGGCACCGACCACGACCAGCGCGACCTGCCTGGCCATGCGGAGCAGCGCGGTCACCGGCTCGTCCCAGACCGCCTCCCAGGTCACCACCAGACCGTCACGGCCCTCCTGGGCACGACGTGCTGACCGCTCCAAGTCCTCCTCGGCTACCAGCAGGTGCTGGTCGGGAACGCCCTGATGGGTGGTGTCCGGCAGGTAGACGCCCAGGGCGTGCACGATGTGCAGCTCTGTCCCACGCCGGGCGGCCTCGTCGGCCGCCCAGTCCAGCGCTCGCGACGCGGCCTGTGACCGGTCGAATCCCACAACGACGATGTCCGCGGACAGGGTGTTCATCGCTGCCTCGGTTCCGCGGGGCGGGCCTAGGCCCCGCTGCTGTCGTCATGCCGGTACTGCAGCCGTGCGTCGACGCTGACGACGCCGTCCACACCCCGGCACAGCCGCGCCACCAGCGGGACCAGGCTCCGGCGCTCGACGGTGCCGGTCAAGCTCACCTGTCCGTCGACGACGTTGACGGACACGTCGGTCGGCGCCAGCCGCAGTGTTCCCAGGAGGACGTCGTCCATGATCTCTTCCCGGATGGCCTGGTCGCGGCGGAGGAAGACCCGCAGCAGGTCAGCACGGCTGACCAGGCCGACCAACTGCCCTGCCTCGTTGACCACAGGCAGCCGCTTGACCTTGTGCTGCTCCATCACCCGGGCCGCCTCCACCACCGTCCACTCGGGACGGGCGGTCACCGCGGGAGTGGTCATCAGCCACTCCGCCGACGTGGCAGCGGCCTTCGCCATGTCAGCGTGCCACGCGTCCGTCCCGGGCTCGGAGCGCTCGAACGCCTCCGCCAGGAGCCCCGCCGGGTCGGGCTGTCCGGCCTGTTTGCGCAGCAGGTCGGCCTCGGAGACCATGCCCACCGGGCGGTCGTTGTCGTCCACCACGGGCACGGCCGTGATGTCATGTTCCGCGAGCAGTCCGGCGATCTCCTTGAACGTCGTGTCCCGCCGTGCGGTGATGACCGAGGTCGTCATGAGGTCGCTGACGTTTCGATGCCGCATGATCCCCGTCTCCTCTCATGGCCAGACGCGGGCCCGAGCGCTCACCGGGTCGGATGACCCTCACCACAAGTGTCCGATCCGACGTCCGGCCCCGCACGGGGACGAAGGGCCCTTGCCCATGGGCCGCCCGACCCGGGCGGGTGGGCGGTGTCCCGGAGCGTCGAACCGGCCATCGGATACAGATGCGTTGACGTCAGCGCCATTCCTCATCCGCGCTCGCCGCTGCCGTACGGCGCGTACAGGTCCAGCAGTCGGGTGCGGGCCGTCATCAGGCGGTGGCCGACGACGGCGGCCACGCCCACGGCGACCGCCTGTCCCAGTTCCGGGTCTCCCGCGCACAGGGCGCGTACCGCCTCGGCGTCGAACTCGTCGGCACGTACCTCGGTCAGCGCTCTCGCGCCCAGATGCCACACGTACGGCGGGAACAGCCAGGACCAGCCCAGCAGGTCCTCCGACTGCAGCAGCTCCACATCGGCTGCCCGGCGCCCGGGCACATGGAGGTCGAGCGCGACCCTGCCGGAGCGCAGCACCCAGAAGCGGTCGGCCCTGCCGCCCTCGTGGAAGATGCGGTGGCCGGCCGCGAACGTCACCTCGTGGCCCAGCTCCATCAGGGTCTTCTGTTTGGCTGGTGGGATCCCGCCAAGGAACGTGGAGCCCAGGCTGGGGCTTCGGCCGGTCATGAAGCTGCACCTCCTTTCGGCCGCTACTGGTGCGGAACGACGGCGACCGGACAGGGGGCGTGGTGCAGCATCGCGTGGTTCACCGGACCAAGTTGCAGGCCAAAGGCGTCCGAACGTCGCCTGGCGCCCACCACGAGCAGTTCGGCGGATCGGGCCGCGTCCAGCAGCGACTGGCGGGCGTGTCCCTCGACGACTTCACGACGTACCCGGACCTCGGGATGCTTGGCCGTGGCGTCGCGCAGCGCCTCTTCCAGCCACTCTTCGGCCTCGCGTTGCGCGGACTGTCTGGCATCGTCCAACTGGCCCGTGTGGGCTGTCGGCGTCTCCGGGTAGTTGCTTCGCCACGCGTGGACGACGGCTACTCCGGTGCCGCGGAGCGCCGCTTCCGTGAAGGCGAAGTCCACGGTGGCCGTCCCGGTGCCCCGGTCGCCCAGCCCGAGCGCGATCCAGCGTTGGCCGTTGCCTGGTTTCGTTTCCTCGCCCCGTACGACGATCACCGGGCACTGGGCACGGGCCGCGACGGACAGGCCGACCGAGCCCAGCAGCAGTGCCGCGAGTTCACCGCGCCCGCGGTTGCCCACGACGATCGCGAGGGCGTTGCGGCCTTGCCCGAGCAGTCCCTCCGCCGGGTCTTCGGCGAGGATCTCGGTCGAGACGGTCAGGTCGGGGTGGCGCCGCTCGCAGCGTTCGCTGGCGGAGGCCACGATGTGCTCGGCGAACACCGCTCCCGAGGCGGGCGCGGTACGCACGGACGGCACGACCCTTTCGTAGTGCGCCAGCAGTGACGCGTACACGATGCGAAGCGGTGCCCCGCGGAGGGCGGCTTCGTCGGCCGCCCAGTCCACCGCGCGCAGTGCGGCGTCCGAACCGTCGGTGCCCACGACCAAGGGAAGGGACATGCCTCTTCGCCGCCTCTCGGTGAATCACGGTGGGGCTCACTCCGCAGCCTGTCAGTCCGCGGGCCGGGTGGCGTGGGCGCAACGGCCTTCGAACGAGGAGGTTCGGCCCAATGGGCCAAGGCCACGCCACCGGCCGCGCGCCTCGCCGTGGTGGTCCGTGGGGGCGCAAGGCCTCACATCATGACCGCTTCCTCCCTGGCCGGACGGCCCCTGGCAACGGCAGGTCGGCGTTCATCGCGCAGGTGCGGACGCGTGAGCGTGGAGGCAGGCTGGGCCCGGAAGCACAAGAGGGTGACGGCCATGGGTGCGCAGACCTGGCGGTTGATGAGGCGGCATAGTCCGCTTCGACGCGGTTCCGACGTCGTCGAGGCGTGCGTCGGACTGCTGACGGTGCTGCTGGCGGCCGTGTTCGCACCGTTGGCGGGGGTGATTGCCGCCGAAGCGACCAGTGCGCTGTTGGTACACCAGCAGCAGGGCTGGCACCGTACCGCGGCCGTGCTGACGGGTGACGCCGCCTTCACCACGACCGGCGCGGCGGACACTGGGCAGGCTGAGGCGACGGTGCGGTGGTCGGCACCGGACCGTTCCAGCCGTAGCGCGGTCACGGAAGTGCCGGCGGGAACCAAGGCTGGTACGTCGACAACGGTCTGGATCGATGCCAAGGGCCGACTTCGCCATCCGCCACTGGGCTCGGACGACAGGGCGGCGCTGGCGGACCTGGCGGGTGGCTGCGTCGCCATCGGGGTATGTGCGCTGGCGGCTGGCGCCCGGCGGGCCGTGGTACGCGTCGAACTGGAACGACACCGTGCTCGGGCGTGGGAGCGGGAGTGGGCCGAGGTGGAGCCACGCTGGACGCACGGGCACGCTTGACGGAACCGGTCGAATGATCTCTCACGGGGTCCGCGGCAGCCATAGATACCGAAAGGGCAGCGGCGGCGAACTGAGCAGTGGAGGTGGTCATGTCGAACAGTCACGGTGAAGCAGCCCGGATCGTCGTCGGGGTAGACGGTTCGACCTCGTCCAAGGAAGCCCTCCGCTGGGCCGTGCGGCAGGCGGAACTGACCCACGGCGCTGTGGAGGCGGTGATCGCCTGGGACATTCCGCTGACCTACGCCTCGTTCGGTTGGCTGCCACCGGACGCCAAGGCACTCGATCTGGAGGGCATCGCCGAGCAGATCCTGGCGGACGCGATCAAGGAAGCCGTGGGACCGGAGCCGCCGGTGGAGATCCGTACCACCGTGGAGCACGGCAACCCGTCGAACGTACTGCTACGCGCCGCCGACGGCGCCTCGCTGCTGGTCGTGGGGAGCCGCGGCCACGGTGGGTTCACCGAGGCGCTCCTGGGCTCGGTCGGTCAGCACTGCACGCAGCACGCCCCCTGCCCGGTCGTCATCGTCCGCGGTCGGGTTGGCTGAGTGGGAGCCATCGCGGCGACGCGGTCAGGACTGGACGGTGGGGTGGTGCTGCTGGCGCGCCGGTGGTTCCTGGAGGGTGCTCCAGGAGACCGGCCCCAGGAGGTCCGCGAAGCGTTGGAAGACGTCGAGGAACAGGTCGTCGATGGTGAGTACGCCGACGAGTCGACGACCGTCCACCACGGGCAGGCGGCGCACCCCTGACCTGCGGAAGGCACGGTACGCGGTGTCGACGCTGTCGGTGACGTCCACGGTGACCGGGTGGGTGGACATCAACTCGGCGACGGTGGTGGTGTCCGTCGGCAGACCGGGGGCGACCGCCCGCACCACGACGTCACGATCGGTCAGCACGCCCCTCAGGGTGCCGTCCTCGGCGACGAGTACCGATCCGACGGACTGCTCGTCCATGCGGAATGCCGCCACGCGTACCGACGCTTGCGGGGCGACGGTGACGGGCGGCGAGATCATCAGGTCGGAGATCTTCATGTTCGGGCTTCCTGGTTCCGTTTGCCGGGTTGGTCCACGTCATATTCGGCCTGCGGGCCGACGGTGATCAGCGGGCAGACCGCGTGGTGCAGTGCGCCGTGGCCCACGGAGCCCAGCAGCATGCCGGTGAAGCCGCCGTGTCCTCTCGTCCCGATGACGAGCCCCAGCGCGTGGGCGGACTCCCGGGTGAGTACGTCGACAGGGTGGCCGGGCACGACCTCGTGGTGCACTTCCACGTCCGGATAGGCGGACGCCCGGCCGGACACCGCTTCCGAGAGCAGCTCGCGGCACTCCTGTTGCGCGGCGTGTTCGTCGAGACTGCCCAGGACCGGCCGGTGCCAGGCCCATATCGCGCGCAGCGAGGCGTGATGCAGCGCCGCTTCCTCGAAGGCAAAGTTGATGGCCGCCTGGCACGTCGGGCTGCCGTCGACGCCGACCACGTAGTGGGGGCGTTCCTCGCTGGTGTCCTCGGGGCGGCGTACGACCACCACGGGACACGGGGCGTGTGCCATCAGCGGCAGGGCCACGGATGCGGAGGTGAACATCTCCTTCGCGGCGGGCAGCCGGTTCGAGCCGAGGACGACCATGGCCGCGTCCCGCGCCTGTTCACGCAGCACCCATGCCGGTTCGCCCTCCGCGAGTTGGGCCGACAGCGGGAGTTGCGGGTAGTGGGCCTCGACGAAGGCGACCGCGTCGTCCAGTGCGCGTTGGCCCGTGGTGTGCAGCGTTCGGTTCCACTCCTCCCAGGAGGGGACCAGGTCCGCCTCGGTGACCCTGATGGTCGGCATCCCCTGGGCGAGCACCAGGCGCAGCGGCAGGTGGCGTAGGCTCGCCTCGTCGGCCGCCCAGTTCAGAGCCAGGCGATGTGCGGGGTCCGGGTCCACGCCGACGACAACGGGGCGTTCTGTTCGGGGAGTTGCCATGGTCTCCTCCCGCATCGCTGGGTGCCATGTCTGGGCGTTGCCGGTCCGCTGTCAGGCGGCGGTGAGCCGATCGACCACGTCCGTCACGTCCTCAACCTGCCTGATCTCGTCCAGTAGTTGGGGAAGTCGGGTGGAGTCGAGCGTGCCACCGACGCTCACCACGCCGTTGTCGACGCTGACTTGGAGGGAGTCGCGGTCGAGGTGGAAGTCGTGCTCGATGATCCTGGACTGGATTTCTTCCCGGATCTTCGCGTCATCGCGGACCAGAGCACCAAGGAGCGCGTCCCTGTGGACGATGCCGACCAGTCGCCCCCTGTAGTCGACCACTGGCAGTCGCTTCAGGCGGGAGCGGGCGGCCAACCAGGCGGCCTCGACGACCGGAGTGCCGGGCAGCACGGTGATCGCTGGGCTGGTCATCAGCGTGGACGCCGTCTCACCCTTGGCCTTTTCGTACAGCCGGTGGGCGCGCAGCCTGCCGATCGGGCCGGGGCGGTGCTCGGCGGCCTCGACCGCGGCCTTGGAGAGCAGATCGGACTCTGACACCACGCCCACCACCGTGTCTTCGGCGTCCACCACCGGTACCGAGCCGAGGTGTTCCCGCGAGAGGTTCCGGGCGATGTCCAGGAAGGGCATGTCGCCCGGGACAGGTACGGCGGACGCGTCCATCACGTCCCGGACCTGGATTCCCGCAGGGCCTTCAGACTCCGGGCCCGCCGCCGGGACCGGTTGGCCGAGAACATGGGCTGGTGGACGCTCGGCGGCATGCGCCGCTGATGCCGAGGCGACCGCGCCCAGGTAGCGCAGTAGCGTCTCCTGATGGTGTGCCTCGTCGGGGCGCCAATCGCGGCCGGGAACCGCTCCGCGTGCCTCCGCCCCAGCGGCATGGTGCTCGTGCTGGCTCATCGTGACCTCCCGCAGCACCCGTCACGACATTCGCGGCCTGCCTACAAGGGCCAGTGTCACACCGCCGCTCCGGACGGCATAGAGCACTTGGACGGTGTCCTGTGTGGTGATCGCTCGTTGGGTTGTCTACGGCGGGGTACGTGGAGTTGGATATCCCGGACGGGTTGTGGGAGATCGCCGAGCCGCTGATCCCACCGTCGAAGGTGCGGCCACGGGGCGGCGGAACACAGGACACGCCTGATGAGACGCCGTTCGCGGCGACCATCTACGTGCTGGTCAGCGGTTGTGCCTGGCGGGGGCTGCCGCCGTGTTTCGGGATATCGAAGTCGACCGCGCAAGCCATGCGAGAGGCACGTGCTGCTCGGAGACCGCTCGCGCGGGCTCCAGGATCTCCGTTTGGAGACGTCGGACCGCGTCGATGTGGTCTGCGGTCCAGATCATCTTGACCGCTGTGGCTGCTCCCCGCCCGTCCTCTTCGGTGAGGTCGCGGCGCACCGCCTCGATGAGGCAGCCGTCTGCGAGCGTGCTGTCGAGTTGGTCGGGAACCGTGCCCGTCCCTCCAAGCGCTCGCGCGGTCTTCTCATACCAATCGACAAGTGGCGCTGCGGCATGAAGGATCTCCGTGCGTGCCGCGGCTCGGTCCCCTTCGGGCGCACGATCGTCGTCTCCCCAGAGTTCGAGTACGGCGTCGGCCGTGAGTCGCAGCACGAGGACTGCGTTGATCAATGTCGTCACGCCTGCCAGGGGGATGTGCTTGGTGCCGTGTTCGGCGAGGAATCCGCGGAAGGCATCGTCGAGCCGTCGGGCCGCCGAAGCTGCCCGACGGCTGTCGTCGCGTGGTGTGGATGCACTCGGCACAAGTGCATCGCAAGGGGTGAGACCGAATTCGATCGCGCGGCGCAGGTAACGAGCGCTGTCGGAGTATGCCTCGGCCAGTGCCTGGCCCAGTGCCGAGCCCGCTCCGCGTGGCCAGAACAACGCCCCGACGACGAGGCTCACCGCGCAGCCGATGGCCACGTCCTCGATGCGGACGAGCCCGGTTCTCCATCCTACGGGAGCGATGATGTTGTACAGGATCAGCAGCGCGGTGGTGAAGCCGGCTTGGCCGGCGGCGAACGAGACAGCGGCAGGCGCAAGACCGGCGAAGACCACAGCGGGCGGAAGCAACAGCCAGCAGACTGTGGTGTTCGTGCCCAGAACGAAGATGAGCCCACCACCGATAAGGAATCCGACGGCGGTTCCCAGTAGAGCGCGCAGGGCGTTCTGGCCGGTGTTCAGCGCATTGGAGCGCAGTACGGCCAGCGTGCCGAGGACGACCCAGAACGAGTGTTGCACGCCGGTCATTTCGGCGACGAGCACGGCCAGGCCCAGGGCCATCGCCCCGCGCACGCTGTTGTGAAGCCACACCGAGTGACGTTCGACGTGCGCTCCGAGGCGTTCTTGCGCAGAGGACAGCGGGGAGGTTTCCCCGACGGGACGGCGTCCCAGAAGATGTTGCCACCAACTGCGCTGGCGGGCGGCCACGCTGAGTTCGATGTTCACGGCGATCGCCGAGATCGCGAAAGCCATCTCCTGGGCGCGAAAGCTGGGCGCAAGTGAGCTGACGAAGTCTGTCACCCCCTTGTCGGACACTCCATGCTGAGGTCTCGGGGCGCCGTGCACCGGGAGAGCGGATGTGACGGCGCGCCCCATGGCCTCCCGCGCCCGTTCCAGACGTCTCAGATCGGTTTCCAACCGGTGGGGATCACCACTGACCGATTCAAGCAACGCCGCGCCACGTTCCAACAGCGTCGCGGCTTCCAACTTGACTTCACACACTGCCGATGCGGTCGAACCGGGCCGCATGTCCTGGGGCGTTCGCGCGAGGATGGCATCAAGCCACACCACCTGGTCGATCACGCGAATGAGGGCGCGCGCCGACGTGGTGAGTCCAGTCGGGCAGTAGGACGTGCCGAAGAACGACGTGCGCAGCGCTGTGACCGCACCGGCCGCCCGTTGGGCCAGCACGTCGAAGTCCGCGCTGTTCGCCGGGGCCAAGCCCCCGCGAACACAGTCGACCTCTGCGCGCAGCCGCTGAGCCAACAACGCGCAAGCCTGAGCCGTCGAGAGCCGCAGTGGGTCGCGGACCGGTGCGGGCCACAGTACGGCGACGGCGACCAGTGATGCCACGCCGGCCAGTAGCCAGCCCCCGAGCCGCTCCGGGATCGAACTCACCGAGCCGGACAGCGTGACCGGCAGGACGAAACTGATAAGGAGCGCGGTCGCCGACCCGGCCAGCGTAGAGCTGACGACGCCCACGAACAGCACGAAAAAGGCGATGATGAAAGTGGCAACGACAGCCACCCAGACCACTTGGGACACCAGGGTTCCCAGGCAGACGAAGACCGCTTCGGCCAGCACCAGGCCGGTCTGCGCCGACAGCCGCTCGCGCATGGGACCGCTGAAGTCGACGTACAGCAGGGTCGCGAACCCGCCGAAGGCCGCGAAAGTGGCAACGGTCGGATCACCGATGAGTTCCACGGCGATGGCGAAGACCGCAGGTATGACGACTCCGGCTCGGCCTGCTCGCCGTAGCGCAGCGAACTCCGTGTCGCGCGCACGGAGCCACTGGACGATCTGCACGCGCGCGGGGCTGCCGCGACGCCTCGGGCCGTCCGGAGAGTCGAACCGCTGCGAGATCTCCCTCACGCCTCCCATTGTCGGCGCAGTGGCAGCGTCCCCGCACGAAGCAACGGGACCGCCACGACGCGGACGCGGGGCCGCCCGCGGCATGCTCCCCAACCCGAGAACTCGATCACCTCGATCGCCAAGCTCCTCGGCGTCAGCCCGGGGACCCTCTACAACCACGTCCCCGACCTGCAGCGCCGACCGCGGCTACGACTACGACACCTATCGCCGCGAGCTGCGCGGCTTGGGCCTCCGCCCGGTCATCGCACGCCGCGGGACCGAGCACAGCTCTGGCCTGGGTGTCCACCGCTGGGTCGTCGAAGCCGCCTTCGGACTCCTGCACTGGTTCCGCCGCCTGCGCACCCGCTGGGAAATCCGCAGCGACCTCCACGAAGCCTTCCTCACCCTCGGCTGCAGCATCATCTGCTGGCGCCGCCTGAAGGCCTCTTTTTGCCAGGAGTCCTCAGCCCTGAACCCGGGCCATACGTCCCGAAGTCAAACGAAACTCGCCTCTCCAGACGACAGGTGTCCGGCCGTACGAGAACCTGGAAGAGGCAGCAGGGGCAGAGGCTCACCGTGAGGAGGTCTCTCATGGCTGGGTTCAGGGATTTCCCGACGCGGTTCCGTCCGGCCAGCGCTCCCGGGCCGACGGCCATCGGCGTTCCCGCCGAGCGCTCCGCGGAGCTGGCACCACTCCTGGCCCTGTTGGAGGCGGCCGAGTCCGAGGCGCGGACCATCCGGGAGACGGCTGCCGAAGAGGCCCCCACCGCCAGGAGGCTGTGCGAGCAGCGCCCGAGTACGCCACGGCCCGTGCCGCCGCCCGCCTCGTCGGCGACGAGGCGGCCCGCACCCGTCGGCGAGTGCGCGCGTTGCGCCGCCACTGGATCCCCCGGCTGACCGAAGTGCTCGCGGCAGCGGACCTGGCCTTGGAGCAGGCTGAACACGAGGACTTCGTCCGTCACCGATGGGCCGCCGAAGCCCGGCGGACCGCGCAGTGGCGGGGCGATGAGCGCGGGAGGCAGCCATGACCACCAGCACCTGGGCCGGAGACATCGTGGTAGGCGTCGACGGCTCGGAGGACTCTGACCGCGCTCTCGACTGGGCCGCCGCCGAGGCCGACCGCCATGGCAGCGCGCTGCACATCGTGCACGGCGTCGGTGCCGCCCCGGATCCGGACAAGGGGACCGGCCCGGCCGACGGGGACCTGCTGACCGCGCAGGCCGCGCGCTCCATGTTGGACGAGGCGGGGGAACGAGCGGCGCGCGAGCACCCGGGCCTGAAGGTGACGACCACACTCGCCTACGAGGAGGGCCCACAGGCGGTTCTCGCCGCGGCCGCCGGGGCCGCTCTCATCGTGCTCGGCACCCGGGGACGCGGCGGCTTCGCCGCCCTCCTGCTGGGATCCGTCGCACTGCGCGTCGCGGCCCACACCACCTGCCCGCTGGTCGTCGTACGCGGTGAGCGGGCCCGACCCGCGATCGGGACGGTCGTGGTCGGGGTGCAGGACGAGATGGACGCCCAGACCGTTCGGTTCGCCCTCACCACCGCCGCGCGCTGGCACGCGTCGGTGCGCGCGCTGCACGCGTGGCAACCGCTCGGGGAAGTCGGGCTGATGGCCACGCAGGTCGACACAGTGCACGAACTGCGGGAAGCGCATGCGGCACTGCTGTCCCACACGGTCGAGGCCGCGCATCTGACCGCTCCGGAAGCACCACTGTCCCAGGAGGTCGTGGTGAGCAGGCCCGCCGTCGCCCTCGTGGAGGCGTCGGCCGAGGCAGACCTGGTGGTGGTGGCCGCCCACCGGCCGCACGGGCCGCTCGGGCTGCGCCTCGGGCCGGTCGTCCACGCTGTCCTGCACCACTCGCGCTGTCCCGTCGCCCTGGTGCCGGACCGCTGAGGCCAGCGGCCCTGCGTGCCTATGCGCCGCGCAGGACGGGTCCGTTCGGCCCTGCCGAAGGCTGGTCGGCGGAACTAGCGTGCCTTGTAGACGACCCCGGGAGGTAATGATGGTCGGGTCGACTGTGCACGATGTGATGACGAAGGACGTCGCGGCGGTTCGCCTGCACACCCCGTACAAGGAGATCGTGCGGATCCTGCAGGAACGCCGGATCAGCGCCCTGCCGGTCCTGGATGACGACGGCAGACTGGCGGGTTTGGTCTCCGAGGCCGACCTGTTGGACAAGACATCGGGTGAGGAACGTCCCACCGGACCGCTGAGCGGACTGCGTCGGCGATCCCGCCATGGGCCGAAGGCGACCGGTCTCACCGCTGATGCCGTCATGACTGCTCCGGCGATCACCGTGAACGCCACGGCGAGCGTGGCCGCGGCGGCGCGGATCATGGCCCGTCGCGCGGTGAAGCATCTACCGGTGGTGGACGACCAGGGGCGGCTGGTGGGCATCGTCAGCCGCCGCGACCTGTTGCGTCTCTATCTCCGGTCGGACGAGGAGATCCGCGAGGAGATCCAACGCGATGTGTTCATGCGGGTGTTGTGGGCGGATCCTGAGAACTTCGACATCGAGGTGCACGACGGAGTCGTCACCTTGACCGGCATGCTGGAGCAGCGCAGCGCGATTCCGGTGGCAGAACGGCTGAGCCGTTCCGTGGGCGGAGTGGTCGACGTCGACAACCGTCTCACCTACCGCTTCGACGACACCGAGGGCAGGCCGGCGTTCCGATCCGTCGAATGACGCGAGACCCGCCCGTGCTCAGGACGGTTCGAACCGCTTCTGCCGGGCGGACACCAGATCGCATTCGACGTCCACCACGCCTTCGACCGCACGTGTCAGGCGGACCGCGATGGGCACGAGCGAGGCGTCCGGCACCTGGCCGCGCAGGGTGGCGACGCCCTGGTCAACGGTGACGTCGACCGGGGGCGAGCCGCCGGGGAAGATCAGCCCGACGATGTCTCGACGGATCTCCTCCTCGATGTCCTCGTCACCGCGCATGAAGACCTTCAGCAGGTCACCACGGCTGACCACGCCCGCCAGATGGCCTTCGGCGTCGATCACCGGCAGGCGTTTGACGTGCGCGTGCGCCATGGCCCGTGCCGCCTGCGCGAGCGTGGCGTCGGCGTGGACGGTCACCGCGGGGGTCGTCATCAACTGCTCAGCGGTCGTCGCGCCCGCCTTCGCGAGATCCCCCAGGCGCTGCAGCTGCTCGATCCGGGCCGGGTCGCTGTCGCGGAACTCCTCCTTGGGCAGTAGATCGGCCTCCGAGACGACGCCGATCACGCGCCCCTCGCCTTCGAGGACGGGCAGCGCGCTGACCTTCCACTGCTGCATGGTCTGGACGATCTCCTTGAAGGACGCGTCCCGACCCACGGCGACGACGGTGTGTGTCATCACGTCACTGACGATGTGCGGGCTGTGCGGCATGGCGGCCTCTTCTCCGCGTACGACGCGACTTCCTACTGCCAGCGTCCGCCCACACCGCCCGAACCGGGATGGGCCGGAGGTCCCGGGATGCCTCCCGGCCCGCACTGACGACCGTACGAAGGAACGACAGGGCCACTCGGACCACACCCCGGAAGTCGGCCCCCGCCCGGCGGCCGCAGTCCACACATACTGACCGAACGGGACAACCAGGAGGTCGGTGATGGCAGACGACGGCGCCGCGGTGATCGACAAGGCGGGGCTGAACACGCTGATCACCGCCCTGGCCAGGCGCGGTCGCACGGTCATCGGACCGACCGTCCGCGACGGAGCGATCGTTCTGGCCGAGCTCTCCAGCGGCGACGAACTCCCCTACGGCTGGGGCGTCGAGCTGGAAGCGGGTCACTACCGGTTGCGGGAACGAGCGGATGGCGCCGCCTTCGCGCACAGCGCGGGCCCGCAGTCCTGGAAGACCTTCCTGCACCCGCCACGGGAGCGGCAGTGGACCGCCGCTCGCACCGCCGACGGCGAGTTGGAGTTCAGCGAGGACCGGACACCGCCGCCCGCCTACGCCTTCCTCGGGGTGCGCCCTTGCGACCTGCGGGCCATCGCGGTGCAGGACCGGGTGCTGACCGCCGGGCCGCACGCCGACGCCCGGTACCGGGGGCGCCGCAGGCGGGCCTTCCTGGTCGCCGTGGAGTGCACGGAACCGGGCGCCACCTGCTTCTGCGTGTCCATGGGCACCGGCCCCGCCGTGGGCCCCGGCTACGACCTGGCGCTGACCGAGGTGCTCGACGACAACGGACACCGCTTCCTGGTCCGTGCCGGTACCCAAGAGGGCGAGTCCGTACTGGCCGAACTGCCGCGACGCCCCGCCGACCCGGCCACCCGAACCGCGGCCCGTGACCGGGTCGCCGAGGCGGCCGACCACATGGGCCGCACGATGCCGCCGGTCAACCTGCAAACGCTGATGCGCGACACACTGGACGCCGAGCGCTGGAACGACGTCACCGCACGATGCCTCACCTGCGGCAACTGCACGATGGTGTGCCCCACCTGCTTCTGCACCAGCACCGAGGACATCACCGACCTCACCGGTGACCACGCCGAGCGGTGGCGCCGCTGGGAGTCCTGCTACGACCTTGACTTCACGCACCTGGCAGGCGCCGGCTCGGTCCGTAGCTCGCCGCGCAGCCGCTACCGGCAGTGGCTCACCCACAAGATCGGCACCTGGCACGACCAGTTCGGCAGCTCCGGATGCGTCGGCTGCGGCCGGTGCATCGTGTGGTGCCCGACCGGCATCGACATCACCGAGGAAGCGCATGCGCTCAACGCGGAGCGGGCGGCGGCAACGGGGCAGCCGCGATGACGGACTTCCTCGGCTCCCTACCGCCCACCCTGCGTGGCTGGTTGCTCGGCTTCGCGCACGACACCTCCTTCCCGGGCGACACCCGTCTGTTCGCGGAAGGCGGTGCGGCCGACCGCTTCTGGCTCGTGCGCAGCGGGCTGATCGCGCTTGACGTGCACATCCCGGGGCGGGGCGCGGTCGTGGTCGAGACGATCGGTGACGGTGAACTGCTCGGCTGGTCCTGGCTGTTCGAGCCGTACCAATGGCACCTGGGCGCGCTGACCCGTACCGCCGTGGAGGCTTACGAGTTCGACGCTCCGCAGGTGCGCGCCGCGATGGACGAGGACCCGGCGGCCGGGCTGGCCCTGTTCCGCGCCATCGGCGACCAGGTGATCGGGCGGCGGCTCAAATCCGCCCGCACCCGGCTGCTCGACCTGTACGGACCACGATCCTTCGAGAGCGGCCCGGCCCGATGACGGTTCTCGCTCCGCGTGCGTCCGTGGCGACGGTGCCCGTTCCGTACCGGGTGGTGGAGTGCTCGGCGGAGTCGGCGGACACCGCCACGATCGCTCTGGAGCCCGTGGGTTCGCCGCTCCCGGCCTTCACACCGGGTCAGTACGCGATGGTCTATGCCTTCGGGGTCGGTGACATTCCGCTGTCGGTGTGCGGAATCGACGGGCACCGCCTCACCCACACGGTCCGTTCCGTCGGCGCGACCTCCGCGGCGCTGCGGTCGCTGCGGCCGGGTACCAGGGTGGGGGTGCGCGGCCCGTTCGGTACCGCATGGGACCTGGACGCCGCGTCCGGGCGGGACCTGCTGTTGGTGGCCGGCGGCATCGGGCTGGCGCCGCTGCGTCCCCTGGTACACGACGCGCTCGCCGCGCCGCAGCGCTATGGACGGCTGAATGTCCTGATCGGAGCGCGCACGCCCGGCGATCTGCTCTACACCGAGGAGTTGCGCCGATGGCGGGACGCCGCACGGACCTTGGTGACCGTCGACCGGCCCGACGCCACCTGGACCGGGGATGTGGGTGTGGTAACCGCGCTACTCGACCGGGCGGCCTTCGATCCAGCCAACTCGGTGGCCTTCGTCTGCGGACCCGAAGTGATGATCCGGGCCACCGCCCGCGAGTTGGTCCACCGCGCGATGGATCCGGACCGGATCCGGGTCTCCCTGGAACGCACCATGCACTGTGCGACCGGCCACTGTGGCCACTGCCAGCTCGGCCCGCTGCTGCTCTGCCGCGACGGCCCCGTCGTCACCTGGACTCACGCCCAAACACTGCTGTTCGTAAGGGAGTTGTGACATGTCGGCCGAAGGCGGTCGGCGGCCGAAGCTCGCCGTGTGGAAGTTCGCCTCCTGCGACGGCTGTCAGCTCACCCTGCTGGACTGCGAGGACGAACTGCTCGGCATCGCCGAGGAGACGGAGATCTCCTACTTCCTCGAGGCGTCCAGCGCCGCCGGTCCGGGCCCCTACGACCTGTCGCTGGTCGAGGGCTCGGTCACCACCCGGCAGGACGCCGAGCGGATCCAGCACATCCGCTCCGCCTCCCGGCGACTGGTGACCATCGGCGCCTGCGCCACCGCCGGAGGCGTGCAGGCGCTGCGCAACTACGCCGACGTCGCCGAGTTCCGCGCCGCCGTCTACGCCCGACCCGAGTACATCGCCACGCTCGCCACCTCCACGCCGATCAGCGCGCACGTCCCCGTGGACCTGGAGCTGCGCGGCTGCCCCATCGATCGGGGCCAGTTGGTGGAAGTCATCACCGCATTCCTCGCCGGGCGCAAGCCGGATGTTCCGGAACACAGCGTGTGCTTCGAGTGCAAGCTGCGCGGCACGCCCTGCGTGATCGTGGCGCACGGCACGCCCTGCCTCGGTCCCGTCACACACGCCGGATGCGGCGCGCTGTGCCCCGCGTACGGGCGGGGCTGCTACGGCTGCTTCGGCCCGTCCAACTCCATCAACTTCTCCGCGTTCATTCCGCTGTTGCGCCGTGATGGGATGGACACCCTCGATGTGGTACGGGTGTTGCGCACGTTCAACACCGCCTCCCCGGAGTTCGACGCCGCCTCGCGCGAGGAGACGCAACGGTGAAGACAAGGGAGTTGAAGCTCGGCGCCCTGGCCCGCGTCGAGGGAGAGGGCACGCTGCACCTACGCCTGCGCGACGGTGAGGTCACCGAGGCCCGGCTGAGGATCTACGAACCGCCCCGCTTCTTCGAGGCGTTCCTGCGCGGCCGTGCCCACACCGAACCCCCGGACATCACTTCCAGAGTGTGCGGGATCTGCCCGGTGGCCTACCAGCTCAGCGCCTGCCGCGCCGTGGAGGACGCCTGCGGGGCCGTGGTCGACGGCCAGCTGGCGGCACTGCGGCGGCTGCTGTACTGCGGCGAGTGGATCGAGAGCCAGACCCTGCACATCCACCTGCTGCACGCGCCCGACTTCTTCGACTGCGCCAGCGTCATCGAGCTGGCCAGGGTCCAGCGCGCCGCGGTAGAACGCGGCCTACGGCTCAAACAGGCCGGAAACGCCATCATCGAGTTGCTGGGCGGCCGCTCGATCCACCCCGTCAACATCCGCGTCGGCGGCTTCCACCGTGTCCCCACCAAAACCGAACTCCGCCCGCTCGCCGAGCGGTTGCGCCGGGAACAGGACGCCGCGGTGGAGCTGGTGCGCTGGGTGTCGGGGTTCGACTTCCCTGACGCGGGGTGCGATCACGAACTGCTCGCCCTGGCCGAACCCGGCACCTACGCCATCGAGTCCGGCACCCCAACCGCCATGGACGCTCCGAGCGCGGCCGGGCTCCCGGCCGACACCGACCGCGCACTGCCGACCCGGACCTTCGACGTCCACGACTTCGGCGACCACGTCGTCGAACGCCAGGTGCCCTACTCCACCGCACTCCATTCCGTACTGGACGGACGCCGCCACCTGACCGGCTCACTGGCCCGCTACGCCATCAGCGGCCGGTGGCTCACCCCCATCGCCCTGGAAGCCGCAAGGGACGCCGGGCTCGGTGACCCCCAACAGGGCACGGTGTGCCGCAATCCGTTCCGCAGCATCATCGTCCGAGCCGTCGAGGTGCTGTACGCCATCGACGAGGCGCTGCGCATCATCGACACCTACGAGCCCCCGGCCCACCCCGCCGTGGCGGTCCCGCCACGAGCCGCCACCGGTCACGGGGCGACGGAAGCACCACGCGGTCTGCTGTACCACCGCTACACCCTGGACGCGCGGGGCACCGTCACCGACGCCAACCTCGTCCCGCCCACCGCCCAGAACCAGGGCGCGATCGAGGAGGACCTGCGCCGCACGGTACGGCACCTGTTGCGCACCGGTGAGCCCACCGACGCCGAGCTGACCGCCCTGTGCGAACGGGTCATCCGCAACCACGACCCGTGCATCTCCTGCTCGGCCCACTTCCTCGACCTCAGGGTTCGCCGGGGGGCTTGATGAGGAGTCAGCACGAGACGTGGGTAAGGCCCCCTGGGGTGAACCCCGAGGAGGCGGCTGACCTCCTGCTGCGGGACCTGAGCAGTTCGTCCGCCGGGCTGTCGAGCACCGAGGCCCAGCGACGGTTGTCGCAGTATGGGCCCAACGCGTTGCGGCGACGCCGCGGGGTGCGTTGGCCGGTCGAGTTGGCGCGCCAGTTCACCCACCCCCTGGCACTGCTGCTGTGGCTGGCCGCCGCGCTGCTGGTCACCGTCGGTTCGCTGGTCGTCGCGGCGGCGGTCGTGCTGATCATCGTGCTGAACGCGGCCTTCGCGTTCATCCAGGAAGTCCACGCCGAGCGCGCGGTGGAGGCACTCGCCGAGTACATCCCGCAACGGGCCAAAGTCCTGCGCGACGGTGAGCCACGGGAGGTCGACGCGGCCGAACTGGTACCGGGTGACATCGCGATCATCGAGGAGGGGGATCGCATCGCGGCGGACATCCGCCTGCTCGCTGGTGCCATCGAAGCCGACATGTCGGCGTTGACCGGCGAGTCGGTTCCCACGTTGCGTTCGGCTTCCATCCTGGACGTGGACGTCCCTGTTCTCAGGGCGCACGACCTGGTCTTCAGCGGCACGAACTGCACCGGCGGCGAAGCGCGTGGTGTCGTCTTCGCCACGGGGATGAGCACCGAACTCGGACGGATCGCGGCGCTGTCGGAGCGGGTCAAGCAGGAGCCGAGTCCGTTGGAACGCCAGGTCCGGCGGGTGGCCTGGCTGATCGCCGCAGTCTCGGTGGCACTGGCGCTGGCGTTCATCCCCGTGGCCACCTTCGGTGTGCATCTGTCCTTGATCAACTCGCTGGTCTTCGCGGCTGGTCTGCTCGCCGGAATGGTGCCCGAGGGCCTGCTGCCGGTGATCACCTTGGCGCTGGCGGTGGCCGTCCGGGCGCTCGCCTCCCGGGGCGCGCTGGTGAAGCGGCTGAGCGCTGTGGAGACGCTCGGATCAACCGATGTCATCTGTACGGACAAGACGGGCACGCTCACCGAGAACCGGATGCGGCCGCTCGCAGTGTGGACCGCGTCCGGCGTTCACGACCTGGAAGCCGACTCGGGCACCACTGCGGCGGGTGAACTCCTGCCCACCGTGGCCCGCATCGCGTCGGCCTGCAACAACGCGCGGTTGACACCCGGTGAGGAGCCGAGTGGCGATCCCACCGAAGTGGCCGTCCTTCTCGCGGCCCGTGCGCTGGGAGCCGAGACGGACGCGGCCCATCGAGAGGGCAAGAGACGTTGGCAGTTCCATTTCGATCCCGAACTGAAGCTGATGTCCACCATCGACCGGGACGGCGACCGACTCGTGGTCCACACGAAAGGGGCGCCGGAGGCACTGCTTCCGCACTGCACGACGCTTCTTGGCCCCCAGGGGTGCCCAGTGCCACTGGACGCCGCCCACCACGACCTGATCACCGCGCAGGTGAACGCTTTCGCCACCAACGGCCTACGGGTCCTCGCCCTGGCCGAGCGCCCGCTGCCCGCTGGAATCAGGCCGCCGCACCGGCGTGCGGACGCCGAGCACGAACTGTGCTTCGTCGGACTGATCGCCATGCTCGATCCCCCGCGTCCCGAGGTGGCCGAGGCCGTGGCGCGCTGCCGCACGGCGGGTATCCGCGTCATCGTCATCACCGGCGACCACCCGCTCACCGCCGCCGCGATCGCCCGCCGGGTGGGCATCAGCGGTGACAGTCCCACCACCGTCAGCGGCGAACAACTCGACCGCCTGACCGAGCCGGAACTGGCCCAACTGCTGTCCAGCGAACCGGACATCATCTTCGCCCGCGCGTCTCCCGAGGCGAAGCTGCGCATCGCCGACGCCCTGCGCGGCCAAGGACACGTGGTGGCGATGACCGGCGACGGAGTCAACGACGCCCCGGCGCTGCGCCGCGCGGACATCGGCGTCGCGATGGGACGCACCGGCACCGACGTCGCCCGGGAAGCGTCCACCATGGTGCTCACCGATGACGACTTCGCCTCGATCGTCGCAGCGGTGCGGGCCGGGCGGCGGATCTATGACAACGTCCGCAAGTTCATCATCTACATCTTTGCCCACGCGACACCCGAGGTCACACCGTTCCTGGTCTTCGCGCTCGGCGGCGGACTCGTTCCCCTGCCGTTGACGATCCTTCAACTGCTCGCCTTCGATGTGGGCAGCGAGACCGCGCCCGCCCTCGCCCTGAGCCGGGATCCCGCCGAACCTGGCCTCATGCACCGCCCGCCACGCCCCCGCTCCGAAGGGGTTATCCGCGGCCCGATGCTGGTGCGCGCCTGGCTCTTCCTGGGGGTCATGGTCAGCGCACTGCAGATGGCCGGGTACTTCTACGTACTGTCCTCGGCCGGCTGGCACCCGGGAGCTCCCGTCGGCGAAGGCACACCCCTGCACCACGCCTATCGGCAGGCGACGACGATGACGTTCCTGGGCATGATCGCCGGTCAGATCGGTACGGCGTTCGCCGTCCGCACCCAGCGCGCCTCGCTCCGCTCGGTCGGCGTGTTGTCCAACCGCTACCTGCTGTGGGGCATCGCGGCCGAACTGTTCCTGGCGGCCGTGTTCGTCTACGCCCCGCCGTTCCAGGGCCTGCTGGGCACCGCCGCCCTCCCGGTGGGCGACCTGCTGTTGCTGGTGCCCTACCCGTTCGTGGTCTGGGGCGCCGACGAGGCGCGTCGCTATCTGGTCCGTCGGCGGACCGCGCGGCACGGCTGAGGCTCAGCGCAGCCGACGCAGATACGGGTCCTGCGCGCGGCGGGGCAGCAACCGGACGCGGGCGTCGAGCGTCAGGACGCCGTCGGGACGGGCGACCACGGGGTTGAGGTCGGCCTCGGCGAGTTCGGGCAGATCGCACGCCATCCGCGACAGTCGCGACAAGAGCTGCTCCAGCCCCTCCAAGTCGACCGGCCCGCCGCCCGGTTGACCGAACAGCAACGGCGCACAGCGTGGCATACGGATCAGCGCGTGGACGTCACGGTCCGTCAGCGGCGCGAGCCTGGCCGCATGGTCAGCGAGCACATCGGTGACCGTACCGCCGAGACCGAACAGCACCAGCGGACCGAACACCGCGTCCTGCACGATCCCCGCCACCAGTTCCACACCCCGCGGTGCCATCGGCTGCACCACCACACCGGTCATCACGTCCCCGAAGCGCGCCACGAGGCTGGCATGGGCTCGGCGTACAGCGACCTCGCCTGCCAGGTCGAGAGCGATCGCACCCTGGTCGCTCTTGTGCATCAGGCCTGGCCAGTGGGCCTTGAGCGCCACAAGTCCGTCGCGACCGGCCAGGAGCGCGGCGGCCCTGACCGCCTCCTCCTCGCTCTCCGCCCAACTCCAGGGCGACTGCCGAATGCAGTAGTACGAAAGGAGCTCAGCGCACTGGCGCGGATGCAGCCAGCCGCCCTCCGGGCGCTGCGCGAGATAGGCGTCCACCAGCGACGTCGCACCATCGCAGTCGATGCCAGGCAGTTCCGGAATCGTCCCCGGTGGCTCGGCAAGCCACGCGGCACGGGTCACCGCGTGGGCGAGCGCTCGGGCCGCGGATGTGGCGTCGGCGTAGGCGGGCACCGCCCCGCCGCCCTCGGCACGCAGCAGGCGGACGGTTTCCGCCTGGTCGAGCAGGACCGCTGCCACCGGCCGGGAGCGGCGCCCGTTGAGGGCCAGGCGGGGATCATCACCAGTCGCTCTGACCAGCGCCGTGGGCACCAGCACGACCATCACCGCGTCGACACGGCCGTGGGTGGCGAGCCGGTCCACACAGGACCGCAGTGCGGAGGCACCCACAACCGCCGTGGCGTCGACCGGGTTCCCGGCGCAGGCTCCTTCGGGCAGATCGGCCAGGAGGCCGGCGGCCAACTTGGCGGGGAGTTCGGGGAGCGTCAACCCTGCCTCGACGCAGGCATCTGCGGCGAGCACTCCCGCACCCGCCGCGTTGGTCACCACGGCCACCGAGCCACCGGTGGGCAGCGGTTGGGAGTGCAACAGGGCCGCGGTGTCCAGGAGTTCGGCGATGGTGCGGGTAGCGGTGATCCCTGCCTGTGAGAACAGCGCACCCCGCGTCATGGTGGGCGTGGCCGCCGCGGCCGTGTGCGCGGCGGCGGCCCGGCGGCCAGCGGCGGAACGCCCGGCGTCCACGGTGAGCACCGGCATGCGCCGGGCCACCCGGCGTGCCGTACGGGAGAAGGCGCGCGGATTGCCGAAGGACTCCAGGTGCAGCAGGGCCAGTTCGGTGTGGCGGTCGCCCTCCCACCAGCACAGCAGGTCGTTGCCGGAGACGTCCAGCTTGTCGCCGAGCGAGACGAAGGAGGAGACTCCGATGCCGAGCCGCGACAGCCCGTCGAGCAGCGCCATGCCGACCCCGCCCGACTGCACGCCGACCCCGGCACTGCCCGGCAGTGGTGGGTGAGCGGCGAATGTCGCGTCCAACGCCACTGCTTCTTCTGTGTTGGCCAGGCCAAGGCAGTTCGGCCCCACCAGCCGCATGCCGTAGCGGCGGCAGACCTTCAGCAGTGCCGACGCTCCCTCGGCGTCGAACCCCGAGGCCAACACCACCAGCGCGCGGACGCCCCTACGGCCGCACTGCTCGGCGACGTCCGCCACGGCACCCGCGGGCACCGCGATCACCGCCAGGTCGGGTGGGTGTGGCAGGTCGCTCACCGACGGGTAGGCGGGCGTGCGAGCGATGGCGTGCGCATGCGGATTCACCGCGCAGACGCGCCCGTTGAACCGTCCGTGGCGGATGTTGCGCAGCACCGCCCGGCCGACCGAGGTGGTTTTGGTGCCCGCCCCGACGACGACCACGGAACGTGGTCTCAGCAGCGGTGACAGGCTCGCGCGGTCCGCGCTCGCCGCACGAAGGTCGAGGGCCGACAGGTATGTCTCGTCCTCGTCCAGCCGTATGCTGCACCGCACTTCGGGCCCCTCGAAGTGCCGGGACACGCGCAGCCCAAGGTCCGCGAAGACCTTCAGCACCGCGGCGTTGTGGGTGAGCGCGTCAGCGGTGAACGTCGTGATCCCGGCCTCGCGGGCGGCGTGCACCAGGTGTTCCAGCAGCAGTGTGCCCACACCGCGGTGGTGCCAGGCGTCCGCGACCGCCACGGAGATCTCGGCGCTCGTCGAACCGGCGCGCGGATCGTCCGCCTCGTACTCCGCGATGCCCACCACCGCGTCGTCGACGAGAGCGAGCAGCCCCTGATAACCGGGTTTGCCGCAGCGAGCGACGCGCTCGGCAGCCCGTTCCGCCGGGCGGCGGCTCACGTCGAAGAACCGGAACCGCAGGTTCTCCTCGGACATGCACTCGTACAGCGCCCGTACGCCGTCACGGTCGCCGGTGCGTACCGGTCGGATCCGTACGGTCGTGCCATCGGCAAGCAGCGCATGTACGCCGTCTGCGGCGAGTGCCGAAGCCGTCATGTTGGTGCGCTCGATTCGTGTCAGGTTCCCGCCTTACCGGGCTGGGAGATCTCGATGTGCCGTGGCTTGGCGGCCTGAGCCTTGGGAATGGTCACCGTCAGCCACCCTTCGCTCAAGGTGGCCTCGATCTCCTCGGCCTTCGCGTCGGCGGGCAGCAGCGCCCGGTACTCGAAGCGTCCGGTTCGGCGAGTGCTTCGACGCAGTACGCCTTCGCGCTCGCGCTCCTTGTGCTCACCGGTGATGGGCAGCTCGCGCCCGTCGAAGAGCTCGTCCGGCTCGGCGGCGAGCGGTTCACTCAAACCCATGGACGGGAACGCCCTCTCCTCAGGCCTCCGTGCCGGTGCCGTATGGGCAGGGTCATCGCGGTTCACCTCCGCGAACCGATGGCGTTCGGGCGATTCCCATGCTGCTCGCCTTGCCCCCACCGGGCGAGTCGTACGGCCATACCGCCCTAGACCAGGTCCAGCCATCGGGCGTGACCAGGCGCGACGCTGACCTCCCGATGTGGGAGGACGACGCGGATCGGCTGTTCTTCGGAGGACGGGACGCTGATGCGCAGCCGTCCGGGCCGCATGTGCAGGGCCACGCCCCAGTGCCCTCGGTAGCGGAGGGAGAAGCTGAACTCCGACAGTTCGGGCACCGGCGCAGGGTCCACCCACAGCGCCTCCTCCCGGGTTTCCAGACCGGTCAGGCCGCGCTGCACGAGATCCAACGTCCCGGCCATGGCACCCAGGTGAATGCCTTCAGCCGTGGTTCCCCCCTGGAGATCGGTCACGTCTTCGGCGAGCGCGTCCTGCAGGTACTGCCACGCTCCGGCGCGCCGGGTCCGGGTGAGCACCCAGCCGTGCACGAGCTCGCTCAGCGTGGAGCCGTGGCTGGTGCGGCGCAGGTAGTAGTCGACGGTCTTCCGCCAGGTGTCGTCGTCCACGTCGTAGCCCAGCAACCGGAACAGACGCGAGAGCTCGCCAGGCGAGAACAGGTAGCCGAGCATGAGAACGTCGGCCTGTTTGGATGCCTTGTACCGGTTGGTCGTGTCGCCCTCGCCCTCCAGGATCCGGTCCAGACGCTGGATGCCGCCATAGCGGTCGCGGTACTTCTGCCAGTCGAACTCCACGAGGTCCGCGTAGCCGTCGAACTGGCTGACCACCCCTTGGTGGAAGGGCACACGCAGTTTCCGGGACACCTCCTCCCAGCGGTCCAGCTCCTCAGTGCCCAGGGCGATGCGCTCGAAGAGTTCCTGGCGGCGGGGCACCGGCAGGGTGCGCGCCAGGTCGAGGGCGCGGTGCAGCACCCAGGCGGCGGTGACGTTGGTGTACGCGTTGTCGTCTAGGCCAGGCTTGGTGGCGTCCGGGTAGGCGTCGTGGTACTCGTCGGGACCGACTACGCCGCGGATCCGGTACCGCCCGCTTCCGGCGTCGAGCTCGGCGGCGCTGGCCCAGAAGCGGGCGATCTGAAGCAGTATCTCGGCGCCCTTGGTGTGCAGGAACTCGGTGTCGCCGCTGGCCTGGCAGTACTGCCACACGTTGTAGGCCACTGCGGAGCCGACGTGGTGCTGGAGCCGGGAGTGGTCGGGCAGCCAGCGACCGGAACGCGGGTTGAGGTGCAGCGTCTGCGCCTCCTCCCGGCCGTCGCTGCCGCACTGCCAGGGGAACATCGCACCGTCTCGCCCGGCCTCGCGGGCCGCGCGGCAGGCCTGGGGCAGCCTTCGGTGGCGGTACACGAGCAGTGCTCGGGAGACTTCGGGAAAGTGCAGGTTCAGGAAGGGCAGTACGAACAACTCGTCCCAGAAGACATGGCCGCGGTACGCCTCGCCGTGCAGTCCCCGTGCGGGCACGCCGACGTCGAGTTCCGCGGTGTGCGGCGAGAGCGTCTGGAGCACATGGAACAGGTGCAGGCGCAGGATCCGCCCGGCCTCCCCCGGCACCCGCAGCTCCGCCCGCTGCCAGAGGTGCTCCCACGCCGCATGGTGTGCCGCGAGCAGCTCCGGGAACGCCATCGCGGTGCCGGCGCGGTCCAGGGCGGCGTGCAGCGGGTCGCTGATCGCCATGTCCCGCGAGGTGTGCAGGGCGACGGTCTTGTCGACGTACACCGCCTTGGCTCGCCTGACCGGCACGACGAGCAGCTGTGTGACGCTCCGGGGCCGCAGCTCGGCGCGTGGTCGTACGGCCGAGCGCGTGCCCGTCGTGGCACGGGTACGCGCGGCCATGGCAACGGCGATGTCCGACGCGGACGTACGGCAGTGCAGCCACACCGTCTCGGGATCGACGGCACCCGTCCGCCAGTCAGTCAGATGGTGGCCTTCGAAGTCGCGGTAGCGGGCGACGCCCGCGTTGGTGACGTCCCCGTCGATGGCGGACTCGACATCGAGTTCACCCGCCCAGTTCTGCGCGGTGAAGCGGGTGCGCAGGGCAGCCAGATGGGGATCTGCCATGTGGACAAGGCGCTGCTGGTCGACGGCCAGGCCACGGCCTTGGTCGTCGACGAAGAGCATGTGCCGGGTGAGCACGCCGCGGCGCAGGTCGAGGCTCTGCCGGTACTCCCGCAGGTAGCCGTCGTCGACGTGGAACCACCCACCGCTCCCGGCGCCCGTGGCGTGGATCCGGAACCGTAGCGGCAGCCAGTTGGGGAGGTTCACCAGGTCCTCGTTCTCGACCTGTCGTCCGGCGACGGTCGAGACCAGCCGGTTGTAGCAGCCCGCGGCATACGTCCCGGGGTAGTGTGCCGGTCCCGTCGAGGACTCGCTGGCGGCGCCGCGAGTGGCGAAGTAGCCGTTGCCCAGGGTGCACAACGCTTCCCGCAGCCGTTCCTGGGCCGGGTCGTACCCCTCGTACTCCCAGGCCCAGTCAGACATGCCCGGCCTTCCGACCCGGCGCGTCAGGCGCGCCCGCCAATGCCATCAGCGCACCTGGATCAGGCGGCCGGTGATGTGTTCCGGTTCGACGCGGATCCAGGTGTCGCGGTCGCCGCCCGCCCAGGGCTTGCTGTGTGCCTCCGCGACCAGCCGTGCGATGGTCGCGGGGTCGGTGACCCGCTGGGCCATCCCGACGACCAGCACGCTCCAGCCCTGACTCAGCGCCTCGTCGATGTGGTCCACCTCGAAGGCGACCTTGGTTCCGGACGCCGACGCGGGCGCGGTGCCCGGCGCCGTTCTGAACACCACCGCGTCGTCGATGACGGAGTAGTTCACGGGGATGATGGCCGGTCCCGCCTCGGTCGTCACCGAGACCCGCCCCACACCATGGGTGGCGAGCCGGGCACGGCACTGCGCCTCGTCCAACGCCACCAGCTCAGGGTGGTACGCGGCCTCGCCGAGCCCCGGCGGCAGGTCAGCGTTGCCACCACACAGCTCCGTCACGGTGGTCTCCAACGCCCCGGCGACCCGCAGCAACAACCCGACGTCGGGCAGAGCTGGATGCTCCTCGACGTACCTGATGTACCCCGCCGCCGCACCGGCCCGAGCGGCCACCTCGTCCCGCGTCAACCCCAGCTCCTGACGCCGCGCAGCCACCCGACGCCCGAAGTCACTGCGCTCCGGCCCGCCGGTCCGGGGTTCCTTGCCGGATGGTTCCTGCTCTGACATGGCGGTTCACTTTCTCCGCTCGGGTCTCCACACACCGAGTGGGCGGCACTCCTGTCGGGACCACCGGTGACTGCGCGCTGACGTGGCCTGACCTCAGGATGGGATGGGTCGCCCGGATGCGCCACCGCGGGCCCGGGGGCGTTCAGCGGCGGCAGCCCATGCGGTCGCGCGGCCTCGCGCCGGCGTGAGCAGGGAAGCCACGGGAGGGTCGAACCCTTCCTTGACGTCCCGCGTTCCGGACCATAACCCCGAAGCGCTGGCCGTGGGCCCGCGGGTCTGAGACCTCTCAGGCGGTCGTTCAGCGCTGGCGGGATGCCGCTGGCTCTGATCCCCTGGAAGGGGAGTAGCCAGGCGGCGTCGGCGACGCCTACCGGTGCGGACACCAACGGGCAGACATGCGGAGGAACCGAGCGTGCACGGCGAAGGAACGCCGCCAAGGGACTCAGCCAGCGCCTCGTCCCAGGGCGACACCATGGCCACCCGCGCCTCCGTGCGTCGTCGGCAGCTCGGGATGACGCAGGAGGAACTGGCCCGCCGGGCCGGCATGTCCGTCGCCTATCTGCGCCAGCTCGAGAGGTCCAGCGACGACTTCGACACCGCCGCCCTCATGCGACTGGCGGCCGCCTTGGAGATGCCCTACGAGGAGCTGATGGCGGGCCGCCGCGACGCAGCGCCTGGTCAGCAACCCGCGGCGGCTCATCCCGTGCTCATGCGGCTGTCCGAACGCGAGTGCTGGGAGCGACTCGGTACTCACGGCATCGGCCGCCTGGGGCTCTCGTCAGACACCGGTCCCGTGGTGCTCCCGGTCAACTTCCTGGTGGACGCCCACACCATCGTCTACCGCACCGACCCGGAGGGTGCGGCCGCGGTGTCCGCCGGAGACCAACTGGCCTTCGAGACAGACCGCCTTGACGAGCAGTCGAGGAACGGCTGGAGCGTACTTGTGACCGGCACAGCAGACCGCATCACCGACCCCGACGTCGTGCGCACTCTGGCTGACCGGCCAGGGGCCCAGCCCTGGGCAGGGGGCCGACGCGACCTGTGGATCCGCATCACACCCAGCGAGGTGACGGGTCGGACCATCGGGACGGTGTGACGCGACGACCAGGCCGCATGCCATCGCCGTCGGGGATGACTGGTGAGGTCGGCACACCGCGAAATGGGGACGGCGCTCGACCACGCACCCACGCCGAGTCCGCGGTCACCGCTCCCGTCCTGCAGCAGCCCTCAGCCGTTCTTCACTCGTCTCATCAGGCACCTCCGGTTCTGGATCAACTGACCGCTGGTCGCCCGACCCTGAACCGGACACAGCTGGTCGTTCGCCGTTGTCCGCCCGCACCATGGCCACCAGCATGGGGCGAGAGATTAGCCGGGGCGTTGCCAGTCGATCGCCTGGACCGCCGTGCTCAACAACTGCGTGCGGGGATGGTTGCGGGCCCCACAAGCCGCGTAGCCAGCTCGATGTCCTGGTGACGGTGACCGCGAGCCTCTTCGTCGAGAAACCGAGCCACAACTGGTGGATGGCGACCATCCCCCTTCAGCCTCGCCTCCCCGCGCGGCTGGATGTACGGCCAGGGTGAGGGGCGCGTCGGCCCTGAGGGTGACGAGGTTGAATCCTGGGTGTTCTGGCGGCCGACTCGGCCGTACGCCCCTCCATTCGGGTGACTCGGCGTCAACGTTATTGCAGCCCCGCTCACTCTGATGGATTACTGAGTATGTCTAATCCGGTGGGCTGCCCATCCTCTCCGGGGGAGTGGCAAGCGGCCTTCCGTTTGCCCGGCCACGGCTCTTGTGGTGGTGGCGGCTGATTGCCGCGTGGGCTCCCTTGGCTGAGGACGACGTGGATCGACCAACTGGTGCTGTTCGTTGGTGCTGGTAGGGGTGGTGGCTCGCGACCGTCACGCAGGGAGCTGTCATGCCAACTGCCCGGAAGCTCTGGTCCTTGCTCGGTGTCTGTGCGCTGTCCGCTGCGCTGGCCGCGGTCCCGACAACCGCGCATGCGCAGGTACCGGTGTTGTGCAGCGAGACCGCGTTGGTGAACGCGATCTATGGGGCGAACGCGAATGGCGGAGACACCCTGCTTCTGACTCCGGGCTGCACGTACACGCTCACCAGCGCGCACGGCACCGCGTCGGACGGACCGGTGGGACTGCCGCCGATCACCACGCCGATCACCATGCTGGGGATGGGAACCAACATCGCCCGCGACCCCTCCGCCCCCGCCTTCCGGATTCTGGAGGTCGACGGGACCGCAAATGTGCCCGGGACCAAGGGCCAGCTCAACATGACCGGGATCACCGTCAGAGGTGGCAACGCCGTGGCGCCCTTCCCCGGCGGAGGCATCGCCGACCGGGGCGGTGCGGTGTCCCTGACGGCGGGCAGCGTCACTGGCAACACCGCCGTTGCCGGGGGCAGCATCTACGTCGACAACGGCAGCGTCACCCTGATGACCAGCAGCGTCACCGGCAACACGGCCAGCGCCTCCGGCGGCGGGATCTACGTCAACTCCGGCGCGGTGAACTTGCTGGTCAGCACGGTCAACGGCAACACCCCGGACAACTGCGCCCCATTGGGCAGTGTGCCCGGCTGCACCGGCTGACCGGCTCGACCAGAGTCCGCAACGGCGTCGCCCCTACAGGAGGCTCTCCCGGCGACGACGGCGCACGGCAGCCGTCCGGTAGACACTGCCCAATGTGTCCCACCGAAGGCGCAGTCATCGGTGGGCAGGTGGGCGCAATGGGCATCGCGATGCAGCTCACCGGCGGCGGCCATAGGTAACGAGGCCCGGTGCCCTGGGATCCCAGGGCCGTTTTCAGCTCGTCGCGTATCGCTCATTCACGTCAGTCCATCGTCACTCATGCACGCCACACGAAGGAGGCAGTCATGCCTATCTCCCCGAACCAGGGTTCCACCGGTGGCGGGACCGTGGTCACCATCACCGGCACCAATCTCAGCGGTGCCACCGCCGTGCACTTCGGATCCAAGCTCGGTACCATCACCGCCAACACGGCCACCTCGATTACCGTGACCTCACCTTCCGGTACCGGCACGGTCCCGGTGACGGTGACCACCCCCGGCGGTACCAGCAACCCGGTGTCGTTCTTCTACGTCGGCGCGCCGTTCAAGTCCAGCATCAGTCCCCTCTCCGGTGTCACCGCGGGCGGCAACACTGTCACCGTCAACGGTACGGGCCTGTCCACGGCCACCGCGGTGCACTTCGGCGCCGCCTCCGCAACCCCGACCGTGGTCAACGACAGCCAACTGACCGTCACCGTCCCAGCGGGCACGGCGGCTGGGCCGGTGGGCGTCAGCGTCACCACCGCTGGCGGCACCAACAACGGCCTGTCGTACACCTATGTCGACGTGCCCGCCATCACCTCGGTGGCCCCCGCCTCCGGTCCGACGTCCGGGGGAACGGCGGTGACCATCACCGGCACGAACCTGACCACCACCCAGTCGGTCACCTTGGCGGGCGCGCCCGCACCGTTCTCCGCCATCAGCGACACCACTCTCTCCGCGGTCACTCCGCCGGGAACCGCCGGTGCCGCCGACGTCACCGTCACCACCAGCGCGGGCAGCGTCACCGACACTGGCGGCTTCACCTACACCGCCGGGCCCGGCATCTGACGCGCTGCCCCATCCGCTGACGGCCTGGTCCCTCGCGACCAGCCGCGCGGACCGCCCACCTGGGCAGGGTGTCCTCCCACGCCCCTGCCCAGGTGGGCCCCACTGCACGCCGTGACGAGGCCCGGTCGACTTTCCCATCTGCCAGTCGGCCGGGGCTCCCCTTCGGAGGACCCTGTTTGTGACCAACTCTGCGAATTCGCCGACCACTTCCAACCATCCCCCACTGGCCGGGGTGGTGCCCACGGTCAGTGCCGTCTCCCCTACTTCGGGTCCCTCCGCGGGCGGCACCAGCGCGACGGTGAGCGGTACCGGCTTCACCGGCGCCACCATGGTGCGCTTCGGCGCCACGGCCGCGCCCTCCTTCACCGTCAACTCCGACACACAGGTCACCGCCACCACCCCCGCCGGAACCGGCACCGTTCAAGTCACCGTCACCACACCCGGCGGCACCAGCTCCCAGTTCGTCACCTACACCTACGCGGCCACCTCCGGGCCGACCCTCACCTCGATCGACCCCGCCTCCGGGCCAGCGTCCGGCGGCACCACGGTCACGCTCACTGGTACCGGCCTGTCGGGCACAGGTGCGGTGCGGTTCGGGTCTACGGCGGCCACGTCGTTCACCGTCAATTCCGATACTCAGGTCACGGCTGTCGCTCCAGTTGGATCGGGCACGGTCCAGGTCACGGTGACCGCTCCCGGCGGTACCAGCAACGGGCTTGCCTATACCTATGTCACCGCGCCCGTGCCGGTCCTCAGCTCGATCGCCCCCGCCTCCGGGCCAGCGTCCGGCGGTACCACTGTCACGCTCACCGGCACCGGCCTGACCAGGGTCACCGCGGTACGGTTCGGCTCCACGGCGGCGACCTCGTTCACGGTGGTCTCCGATACGCACATCTCGGCTGTCGCGCCCGCCGGGTCCGGCACGGTCCAGGTCACTGTCATCACGCCCGGCGGCACGAGCAACGGACTCCCCTACGGCTACGTCATGAACCCGGTCGTCAGCGGCGTGAGCCCCGACCAGGGGCCGCTTTCCGGTGGGAACACCGTCACCCTGACCGGCACCAACCTCGCGGGAGCCACCGCGGTCACCTTCGGCGCCACCCCCGCAGCCTCCTTCGCCGTCGTCTCCGCGACCCGGGTCACGGCCACCGCCCCACCGGGAGTCGCCGGGCCAGTCAGTGTCACCGTCACCACCGCTGGCGGTACCAGCGCCCTGGGGACCGCCTACTTCTACGTCAACGCCCCGGCCCTCACTGGCGTGACCCCGGCCTCGGGCCCGCTTTCGGGTGGCGATACGGTCACCCTGACCGGGGCGCACCTCATCGAGGCCACCGCGGTGCACTTCGGCAACACGGCGGCCAGTGACTTCACGCCGGTCTCGGACACCCAGCTCACCGCGCTGGCCCCGCCCGGGGCCGCGGGCCCTGTGCAGATCACCGTCACCACCGCCGGGGGAACCAGCAACCCGGTCTCCTACACCTACCTCGCGGCACCCACCCTCATCGCCCTCAGTCCCAACCAAGGTCCGCTCTCCGGTGGGAACGCCGTCAGCCTGACCGGCACCAGCCTCACCGCGACCACGGCGGTGCTGTTCGGTTCGGTGGCCGCCGCGTTCACCGTCATCTCCGACAGTCAACTCACTGCCGTGGCCCCGCCCGGGGGCACTGGGCCGGTCAACGTCTCCGTAACCACCCCCGGCGGCACCAGCCCGGCCCTGATCTACACCCGAATCCCTCCGCCCAACACCTGATGCCAGCGCGACCTGACCAACGCAACATGCTGAGGGGCGAAACAAGGCCCGTTGTGAAGGAGTGCAGATAGCCTCCGGTGGGAATCAACTGGTTGCCCGGCTTCAAGAGCGTCTTGCCGACGGTCGGGCTGGCTTGCGGCTTTCCGGTGCGTGATCTCGCGGACACCTCAACTCCTGCGCGCCTGAGGAGAAACCAGGCTGGGACGGGGTGCGTTGACAGCCCCCGAGCGCCAGCCCGGGCACCGACTGGCAGGCCGCCACCGCAACCGAAGCAGGATCGGTCGACCACCTGCCCGGATGGAGAAACTTCCCGGCGGTGGCCGACACCCAGAACGGCTCCGGTGACGTGGACGTTGCAGCAGCAGCCCACCGCTGTGGGATGGCCAGTTTCCCGGTGTGCGCACCGACACGAGTGAGGCAGCATCGGCGTGTCACAGCACGCGCCTGATCGCACTGCCGAAAGCCCTGCGATCCCTTCGAGGTTTCCGAAAGGAACGAGCGCTATGCGAAAGAGACAAGTAGCCGGGACCGTGGCGGCCCTGGCAGCGGCCGTCTCCCTGGGCTGCGGCGCCACTGCCGAAGCCTCCGCAGCTACGGCGGCACCGCGAGTCGGCACGACGTCGCTCACTCCCCAGATCAACACCTGCCCGGTGAGCAGTGGCTACGCCTGTTTCTGGGTGGATTCGTACCGGGGCGGCGCGATGGGCAAGGTGTCCGGCAACAACTCCAACTACATGAACCTGTCGAACAGTTCCGGCTGCACCGCGTATCCGGGCACGTGGAACGACTGCATCAGCTCCATCGAGAACCAAGGCACCCAGTGCACGGTCTATTTCTGGACTGACGCGGGATACACCGGCCGCTACCACAGCCTGTCCATCGGCGACCGGGTGGATGACTTCGCCACCGGCTACAACGACCCGTCGTTCAACGACAGCATCAGCTCCAACCACTGGTGCACACCCAGTTGATCGGCAAGGCCGCCGCGGCATTCCTGACCGGATGTGCCCTGGTAGCGGGAGCGGTCGGCTGCACAGCGGCCACGCAGTCGACCGGCCGCGGTCCTGAGCCCGCCGGGGTGTCCACCACGATGACGGACCTGGCCACCAGATCAGGCCGCTGGCCGACGGGGGCGGCACAACTACAGGCGGCCTTCGACCAGTTGGACAGGGAATGCCTGAGCACAGCGGGGTTCCGCCTTCCCTCCATCCCGAGGGTGTCGTTGCCGGTGCCCGAGAACGAGGCCGCTGCCATCGACCTCGACGGGCGTAAGCAGCATGGCTACGGAATATCGACACCCGGCGATAGCTCCGCGGCCACCGCGAACCCGAACGCCTACGTCTCCTCGCTGTCCTCCAGGGACCAGAAGCGCTTCAACGACGTGCAGTTCGGACCGGGGGCGCCGAGAACCGCGGTCGCGCTGTACAGAACGGGCCGGGCCGCCGTGCCCACGGCGGGATGTGTCGCACGTGCCCGGCGGGCACTGGCCGGTGACGTGCAGGCGTGGGCGGCGATCTCCTACGTGCCCCAGCAGCTCGACGACCAGCTCAGTCGCAAGGCCTTGCAGGACGCCAGTTACCAGGCCGCGCTCGCCCGGTGGCGCGTCTGTATGGCGAAGGCGGGCTACCCGTATGCCAGTCCAGAGGCCGCCGTGACCCGTCTGCGGCGGGAGCACGAACAGGGAGCGAGCGGTTCCGGCTTCCGGCGTCTGGAGATCGCGGTAGCCGTCGCCGACGGGCAGTGCGCGAGCCACACCCACCTCCCTTCGATACTGCTGCGAGCCCGTCGGCAGCTGACAGCCCAGCTTCCTGCCGGCAATCTGTCCTTCCTCCGCTCGGTCACCGAGAGCTGGGAATCAGCCGTGGCCCGGGCCCGCTCAGTCTTGAGCGATACGGCCCTACATGACCACGCCGCTGGCTCCGCAAGTCCTTCAGCACGGTGATGGACATAGAGCTGTGGCCCCGCTGACCTGGGGATGTTTGCAGGTCAGCGGTCGGGCCGGGTCGTCGGACACCGTTCCCTGGGCGAGCAAGGCGGCAAGGAGCGTTCCCAGCACGTCAAGTAGACGGTTGCTCAAGGCAGTTCACCTCCGTCAAGGGGTGCCTGCTGCTCGCAGCGGCGAGTGTTCCGGAGTGGCACGAGGTGGTGTCCGGAGCACACGGTGCTGAGGTGACACGCAGTTGTGCGACTGGTGGTCAGGGCACCGGGGGCGGACGCTCCCGCTGTTCGGGTGAACCGACGCCGGCTCCCTTGTCCGGGATCAACTTCTTATGGGCTAATGGGATCAACCCGGCCGGTTGACCGCCCATCTCCTCCCGGCCGTTACGGGTTCGACCCGGTCCCCTCCGCAGTGCGCGGGGGCCCGACGACCACTGGTTCTCATTCGGCCACCGGCCATGTCCGCCGATGCTCCGCGAAGTCAGGAGCGTCGCAGCGGCACCGGTTCACCGCCACCGCGTGCAAGCACCCCAACGGTGTGCGGCGGCCGACCGTTCCACCTTCCACCTCAACGAGGAGGACACCCATGTCCATCCCGACCCACATCCCGACATCGGTGGTGCCATACGGCATCCAGGCGCCCGGGGCGGCCTCCCTGCTTCCCGGCCTTCTGGCCGCGCCGAGTATCGGCTTGATCGTCCCGACGTCCGGACCCACCACCGGTGGCAACCCCGTCCTGATCCTCGGTTCGGGTCTCGCCAACGCCGTGTCGGTCACCTTCGGCGGCACGCCGGCCACCATCCTCTTCCAGGACCCGATCGGGCTGGTGATCATCGCTCTCGCCCCGGCCCACGCCGCGGGGACCGTACCGGTCGTCGTCACAACCGCGTCCGGCCCGAGCGCGCCCGCCATGTACACCTACCTGGGCGCGCAGCCTCCCGTCGTGTTCTCCCTGAACCCGACAAGCGGCCCGGCCACCGGCGGCACCGGGTTCACCATCATCGGCGCCAACCTCAGCGGAGCGAAGGTCACGTTCAACGGGAACGCCGCCACAGGTGTCACGGTCGACCCCACCGGTACCGTGCTGACCGGCGTCACCCCGGCGGGTACGGTCGGCAACGCCACCGTGACCGTCACCACGCCGGCCGGTTCCGTCAATGTGCCCGGCGGCTTCACCTACACCGCCGCGGTGGCGCCGGTAGTGACGGGTATCGTCCCGCCCAGCGGTTCGATCGCAGGCGGGACCGCGTTCGTCATCACCGGAACCAACCTGTCCGGCACGACCTCGGTCACCTTCAACGGCAACCCGGCCACCGGAATCGTTGTGAACGGTGCCGGCACCGCGGTGTTCGGGCTCACGCCCGCCGGTGTGGTCGGCAACGCCACCGTTACGGTCACCACCCCGGTCGGCTCCGCCGTTGTGCCCGGCGGCTTCACCTACACCTCCCCGTGACGCCCCGTCACCGATGACGTCAGCCCCCGCCGGTCCTCCGGCGGGGGCTGACGCCTTCAGGGGACATTTCCGCGAGCAGGCGGCCTCGTGCCGCGAAATCCCTTGAATAGCATGGGAGTTGGCGATGAGTAATTCCAACCTGCCGACATATGGCGGGGCTCACTACCGTGGTGCACACGGTAGTGCACGAAATCACCCCATGACATGCGCTCTTCCATTAGGGTGACTTCATCCCAAGCCCATTGCCGACGGATTCAACGCGGTGAATTAATAGTCACATCCAAACCGGTGGGCCGCCCATCCTCCCCGGGGGGCGTGGCACCCGACCCAACCGCCGACCCGACCTGGAGCCTGGCGGCGGGACAAGCCGCGGTGCCGCGATGGGCACCCTCGGTGGAGGAATTGGATCCATCAGCCGGTGCCGCTTGTCGGCACCGGCTGATGCGCCAGACCGTGAAATAGAGCGGTCGAGGCGTCCGAGAACGAAGCGGCCCCGACGGTACTGCCGCACTTGGCGCCTTGCTCAGCACAAGCCCCTGTCCGGACGAGGCATCCCTCTCCTCGTCCGGACAGGTTCACACATACCGATCCCGCTAATCTCAGCCCAGTTGACGGTGACTGCCTCCGTCGCACCGAACTACTTTCACCACGAAGACGCCATGGGCAACCCACACCGATCCCCACGCGACCTTTCGGGTCGACCGCCGGAGCGGGTAACGTTTTTAACAGCCAATTCGGAGTCGGCAAAAGAGGGGACTCGCCACCTGATCCACCGAGAGGCGCATCATGTCTCGAAACAAATACGTGGTGCTCGTCGGCGGCCCACCCGGGACTCCACGGGTGTGGACGGCCCCGGCCCCAGAGGATCAGAGCCAGGTCAAGGTGCCCCACGGCAACGGGTACGAGCACTTCGAATTCACCGAGGAATACGCGGAAGTGGCTGGCGAGCAGGTCCCGGTGTATCGATGGCGCTGCCGCACGTTCATTGCGGAGTAGCGGCAGTTCACGTGTCAACGACGACATAGGTCGAATTAGCAGAGGAACCACGAAGATGCTGCCTCGCTGCCTCAGGAGCACGACATGATTACGCCAAGCGGTTCGGCGGTTACCGCCAAGGGCGGCCCCAGAGCACGGAACGCGATGGTCACCGGCATGGGCTTCTGCCTGCCCGGCCACCTTGAACCCGTCTTCACCGCCGGACAGGTGTGGGACGTCGCCGCCCACGGCCTTTCCTGCCTGGTGCGGGACGAGATCTACTACGGCTCGGTGAACCTGTCCCCCGCGATGTTCGACGAACGCCTGCCCGGAATCCCGTCGTTCTTCTCCCGCCACTACACCTCAGCGCACCGCTTCGGCCTCGTCTCCCTCGCGGAGGCGTGTGCCGACGCCGAACTCGACTTCCGCGCGGGCGACTTGAGCAACGCGGCCATCCTGGTCGGACGCGGCGGTGTGGACGCCAACATCGAAAGCTACCTCTCGGTTCAGCGGGCCGATCCGGAGAAGACCACGGCCATGGAGGCGATGGAACTCTTCGTCGCCGCGGAACAGGCGGTGACCCCGTCCGACGTCGCACTGGTGCAGGGAGCCATGACGCGCTCCAACGGCCCCGCCTTCACGGTGTCGTGCGGCTGCGCCTCCTCCGCCGTGCAGGTCGGGAACGCCCAGCGGCTCATCGCCAACGGCGAGGTCGACATCGCGGTGGTGACCGGAGTCGACGTCTTCAACATCGGCCTGATCCAGAACATCCAACGCCTTCTGCGGGGCGCGCAACAGACCTACGAGTCGATCCGTTCGGATGGCATGCCGGAATTCGTGCCGTCCTTCGACGCCCTCATGCGGCCGTACGACCGACGCGCCGAATGCATCAACCACGGCGAGGGATCCGCGACGTTGGTCCTGGAAAGCCGGGAACACGCGGAGCGGCGCGGCGCCCGGGTCTACGGCCAGGTCCTCGCGACCGCCATGAGCCGGGACGGCCTGGCGAACCCGTTGGCGTCCGACGACTCGGGCACCGAGTTGGTGGCGGCGGTGCGCAGGTGCCTCGGAAACCGGTGGCACATCGAGCAGGTTCCGTACGTCCACGGCGGCAGCGACGGCAACCCGGTGGTGACGGCCTTCGAGACCAACACCGTCAGGGAGTTGTACGGCCCGGGGTCATCGGTCCTGATGACTTCTCAGGAGGGCTGCTTCGGCCACAACGGGGCTCCCGCGGGCTGCCTTGGTGTCGCGCTGACCCTGCTGATGATGGAGCAGGGCCAAGTGTGCCCCACCGCCAACTGCGAACAGCCCGCGGACGGCCTCACGTTCGATCCGGTACCGGGCATGCGCACCCGGCCGCTCGACTTCGACTACGCGCTGACCTTCAACTACCAGGTCGGCGGCGTCAAGAACGTGATCCTGCTGGGCAGTCCGGACGCCGCCTAGCCGCCGCGGAACCCATCTGAGGGCCGGTGCCGCGCACAGCGGCCCGCCCCGCGTGACCGTTTCCGGCCCCGCTGGACCGGCACAACGCAGCACCGAACCAAGTACGGAGTCCCCGATGAGCCAGCACATGACCACGCCCAGCGAACCATCAGAGCGCATCGCCGTTGTCGGCCTCGGTTGTCGGCTTCCGGGCGAAGTCCACTCGCCCACCGCGTTGTGGCGTCTGCTGGCCGAGGGGCGTCAGGCCGTCGGAGCACCACCACGCGAACGTCAGGACCTGTGGCCGGAGTGGACCGGTCAGGCCACGGGGCTTTCCCGAGGCGGCTTCCTGCGCGACGTGGCAAACTTCGACGCCGAGTTCTTCGGTGTGTCGGGGCGCGAGGCGGATGTACTCGATCCACAGCACAGGCTGCTGCTGGAGGTCACCTGGGAGGCACTGGAGCACGCGGGTTTGGTCCCGGACCGGCTCGACGGCACGTCCACGGGGGTTTTCGCCGGGCTCAGTTACAACGACTACATGGATCGTCTCGCCGGACACCCCCTGGAACTCGAAGGCTCGATCCTGACCAACGGGCACTGTGTCGCCGCCGGGCGGATCTCCTACCTGCTCGGACTGCGCGGCCCCTGCGTCGCGTTGGACACGGCCTGCTCGTCCTCGCTGGTCGCCGTCCACCTGGCCTGCCAGGCGCTGCGCGCCGGCGAATGCGACCTGGCCCTTGCCGGAGGCGTCACCCTCATCATCGGTTCCAGGACCACGCTGTCGTTCACCAGGATGGGCATGCTGTCGTCCTCTGGGCGCTGCCACACCTTCGACGCCGCGGCCGACGGATTCGTTCGCGGTGAGGGATGCGGCATCGCGGTGCTGAAACGCCTCAGCGACGCGGTCCGGGACCGCGACCGCATCCTGGCTGTGGTACGCGGATCCGCGGTCAACCAGGACGGTCGATCCGATGGCCTGGCCGCGCCCTCGGCCGCCGCCCAGGAGGCCCTGTTCGGCGAGGCGCTCGCCAGGGCCGGAGTGCAGCCAGGCGACGTGGGAATGATCGAGACCCACGGCACGGGCACCCCGGTCGGGGACCCGACGGAGTTCGCCAGCCTGGCGCGGGTGTACGGCAGCGGCTCGGACCGGTGCGCCCTGACATCGGTCAAGACCAACGTGGGTCATTTGGAACCGGCCGCCGGCATCACCGGTCTGATCAAGGCCGTGCTCTGCCTGCGCCGCGGCCTGATCCCGCCCAACGTGCACTTCAATCGATGGAATCCGGCCATCAACGCGGAGGGAACGCGTTTCTTCGTGCCCGCCGAACTGACCCGGTGGCCCGTGCGCAACCCGCCGCGGCTGGCCGCGGTGTCCTCCTTCGGGTTCTCCGGAACCAACGCGCACGTGGTGCTTGAACAGGCATCCAACACACCAGCGCACCGACGGGTGCCGCATCCGCGGCAGGCGCCGCAGTCACCGCCGGATGTCTTCGTGGTCCCGGCGGGATCCGCCGCCGTGCTGCCGGTCGCGGCGCGGCGACTCGCCAACTGGCTTGAGGACGACGGCGCCCTCGTGCCACTGCGTGACATCGCCCATACCCTCGCCGTGCGTCGCAGCGCGGGGCGTGGACGGCTCGGCGTGGTCGCCACCCATCGCCGTGAACTCCTCCACGGGCTAAGGGCGTTCGCGGTCGGACGGGAGCACCCAGGCGTGTTCGCGGGGGCAGTGGGTGCCGCGGTCTCCCGTCGGCCCGTGTGGGTCTTCTCCGGACAGGGCTCACAGTGGCCGGGCATGGGACGCGGCCTGCTGGAAGGCGAACCGGCGTTCGCCGCGGCGTTGGCGGAGGCCGACACACTGATCGCCGCGGAGTCCGGCTTCTCCGTCCTCGACGCCGTCCGGCTCGGCGGGCCGGTGACCGGCTGCGGCCGTGTGCAGCCGATGCTGTTCGCCCTACAGACGGCACTCGCGGCCCTCTGGCGCGCCCATGGCGTCCAACCGGCCGGGGTCATCGGCCATTCCATGGGCGAGGTGGCGGCCGCCGTGGTGGCCGGTGCGCTCTCCCTGGCGGACGGCGCACGCGTGATCTGCCGACGGTCCGAGTTGCTGACCCGGATCGCCGGAGCCGGTGCCATGGCTACGGTCGGGCAGGCGGCCGACGCGGTGGAGGCGGAGCTGGCGGCCGTCGGTTCGGTGGCGGTGGCGGTCCACGCCGCACCCGACTCCACCGTCGTGGCGGGCGACGCCAAGGAGGTGGAGCGGCTGGTCGCGCACTGGGAAAGCCGAGGTGTTCCGGCGTCCTTGATCGCTGTCGACGTCGCCTCCCACTCCCCCCAGGTGGAACCACTCCTCGATGACCTCAGGTCCGGGTGCGCCGATCTGACGCCGCACCGCCCGGAGATCCCCTTCTACTCCACCGTGCTCGACGATCCGCGAAGTCTTCCCGCCTTCGACGCCGAGTACTGGTGCGCGAACCTGCGACGACCGGTGCGGTTCGCCGCGGCCGTGGCCGCCGCCGCGGCCGACCGCCACCAGGTGTTCGTGGAGATCGCCCCGCACCCCGTGGTCACCCATTCCGTCAGCCGCAACCTGGCCGGCCTGGTCGAGAACCCGGTGGTGCTGCCGACGTTGCGCCGCGGCGAGTACGAACCCGGCACCTTCCGGAACCAGTTGGCGGCGCTGCACTGCGCAGGGGTCGAGGTGGACTGGTCGGTGCTGTACGGGGACGGCAACCTCGTCGACGTACCCACCATGACCTTCGACCGAAAGCCCCACTGGGTCGAAACTCCCCCAGCCCGAGCCGAGTTGGGGACGGACCAGGGGGGAAGTCCACTGCCCGGCCGCCACACGGAGGTGCCGGGGAAGCCGGTCCGCCACTGCTGGCACGGCGACGCGGGTACGGCACCGCTGCCGTGGCTGGCGGACCACCGGGTCCACGGCACACCCGTCTTCCCCGGTGCCGCCTACTACGCCGTCACGCTGAGCGCCGCCTGCGAGGCGTTCGCCGAGCCCCCGGAGAAAGTCGAGGTCACTGACCTGCGGTTCCACGAACTGCTGCGACTCGGGGAGCGGACCCCGATCAGCACCACCGTCACCATGGCCGCCCCGGACCGGGCGGCGTGCGAGGTGTTCGGACACGGTGACAGCGGAGAGTGGACGCTGCTGGCCACCGCGACGCTGCGCCGACTGTACACACCGGCCCAGCCGCACGCGGCGTCCACGGTCACGCTGGCCATGCGCCACCCGGTCTCGCTCGATCCCGCCGAGTTCTACCGGAGTCTGCGCAGCCGCGGTCTGGAGCACGGTCCCGCGTTCAGCGGTATCAAGGAGCTGCGGGGTTCGCGCCGAGGCGAGAGTTTCTGGGCCCGCGTGCACGTTCCGGAAGCGGCTCGGAGACCGGATCCCTCGCTGCGGATCCACCCGGTGCTCGTCGACCAGTGCGCACAACTCGTCGTGGCGAAACTGACCCAGGAGGACGGCGACCGCGGGCTGGTCCTGCCGGTCCGCATGCAGGCGGCGCGGCTGCTCGGTGACCCCGCCGAAGCGGCCTACTGCCACGCCCGCCTGGTGGACGCGACGAGGGACGCCCTCGTCGGACAAGTACGTCTGCTCGACGAGGCGGGCAAGCCCGTGTTGGCCATCGACGGTCTGCTCTTCACCCGCCGGGCCGCGCAGGAGAACGCCGAGGTCGACCGGTGGTTCCTGGAGGTCGGCTGGCACAGGGCCGAGCACCGCGCGTCAACGCCGGCGAAGCGGCCGGGGAACTGGCTGGTCATCGGGGAGGCGGACGGCGGCGCGGACGGGCTGGCGGCCGCCTTACGGACTGCCGGGGCGCAGGCCGAGGTCTGTGACGCCGCCTTGGACGACGCGGAGCTCGACTCCGTCCGGGACTCCTTCGCCCGCCGACTGGCGACCCTGCCCACCCCGCCCCGGGGCGTGCTGGTGGTGTGCGCGGAACAACCGAGCGCGGATCCCGAAGTCTCACTACGGCGCACCCGAAGACTGCTCGGCATCGCCCAGGCGGTCACCACCAACTCGACGGAGGCGCCGCGGCTGTTCGTGGTCACTCGCGGCGCCCGCCCCGTGGCGACCGGGGAGACGACGGACCTCGGGCCGAGCGCCTTGCGCGGTGTGGTGCGCGTACTGGCACTTGAGCACCCGGACGTGCGGGCGACCTGGGTGGACGCGGACCCGGATGACCCCGAGTGGGCGGCCGTGACCGACGAACTCCTCGCGGACGGCGCCGAGGACGAGGTCGCGCTGCGCGGCGGCCATCGTTACGTGGCCCAACTGGCGAGCGCCCCGCTGACGAGTGCCGAGCGGAAGAAGGCCGCGGCCTGCACGGTCCACCACGGTGTGGACGGGTTCCGGCTGCGTGTCGGACGCCCCGGTGACCTGGACAGTCTGGAAATCGCGGCGACGGGACGGCGTCCGCCGGGCAGTGGCGAGGTCGAAGTGCGGGTGACGGCCGCGGGGTTGAACTTCCGCGATGTCCTCACCGCCATGGACCTGCTGCCGGGTGACGAGGACATCCGCTACCGGATCGGCTTCGAATGCGCGGGGGTGGTCACCGCGGTCGGACGGGGCGTCGACCATGTGCGAGTGGGTGACCGGGTACTCACCGTCGACCTGCGGGGCGGCGCCTTCGGTTCCTTCGTCACCGTTCCCGCGGTCGCGGTGGCGCGGATTCCCGGCAGGCTCGACCCGATCGCCGCGGCCGGGCTGCCGATCGCGTTCCTCACCGCCTGGTACGCCCTGCGCCACGTCGGTCGTCTCGCCCAGGGAGAACGGGTGCTGATCCACTCGGCCACCGGGGGAACCGGCCTCGCGGCGATCGCCGTCGCTCGACTGCTCGGCGCCGAAGTGCTGGCCACCGCGGGCAGCGAGGAGAAGCGGCGACATCTGCACGCCATGGGCATCCCCCACGTGATGGACTCCCGGACGCTCGACTTCTGCGCCGCGGTGCGCGAGGCCACCGGTGGTGAGGGCGTGGACGTCGTGCTCAACTCCCTGTCAGGAGCCGCCATCCAGGCGGGACTTGAGTGCCTGCGTCCGTTCGGCCGCTTCATCGAGTTGGGGGTGCGCGACATCATCGCCGACACCCCGCTGGGCCTGAAGCCGTTCCGCCACAACATCACCATGCGCGCCGTCGACCTGATCGGACTGCAAAGAAGTCGGCCCAAGGTGTTCGCCAAGGTGCTGCGTGAGGTTCTGGCCGAGTTCGCAGGCGGCAAACTCAAACCGCTGTACTGCACGGCGTTTCCGCTCTCCGAAGCCACCGACGCGTTCCGGCTCATGGCCGGCGCCGGACACATCGGCAAGTTGCTGCTGACCGTTCCCGACAGCGGCGAAACGGCCGCCGTGCTGCCCGACGGGCCGCTGACCGTGCGGCCGGGCGGGTCGTACATCGTCACCGGCGGTCTGCGTGGGCTGGGGCTGGAGACCGCTCGCTGGCTGGCGGAGCAGGGCGCCGCCCATCTCGTCCTCAACGGCCGCACCCCTCCCTCACCCGCCGCGTCGCAGGTGCTCGGCGAGTTGGCCGCGCGAGGCACCAAGGTCACGGTCACGCTGGGCGACATCGCCGTGCCCGGCACCGCCGAGCGCCTGGTGGCCGCCGCTCGTGCCGACGATCTGCGGCTGCGGGGTGTGGCGCACTGTGCCATGGTCCTCCACGACGCCTCGGTCACCAACATCCGCGACGAGCAGCTGCGTCAGGTGTGGGCGCCGAAGGTGACCGGCGCCTGGCACCTCCATCGGGCCACGGCGGGGCACACCCTCGACTGGTTCGCCGTGTTCTCCTCGATGGCCTCGCTGCTCGGCAATCCAGGCCAGGGCGCCTACGCGGCCGCCAACTCCTGGCTGGACGGGTTCGCAGCCTGGCGTTCATCCCGTGGAATGCCCACTCTGGCCGTCAACTGGGGGCCGTGGGGCGAAACGGGTGTGGCCACCGATTTCGCGGCCCGCGGCTACCGGACGATCCCCACCGAAAAGGGCCTACAAGCCCTGCACGCCCTCCTGGCACACCGGCGGGTGCAAACCGGAGTGATTCCGGGAGAACCCAGCACATGGGTACCCGGCGCCGGGCGCGGTTCGGCCTTTTTCCGCCTCGTCCTGCCGGGCGAGGAGCAAACGGCCGCGGCTCCGGGGGAGTCCAGTGACATCCGGGCGCGGCTGACCGCAATGCCCGCCGGGCTGGCTCGCCGTACGGCACTGGAGACCTTCCTTTCCGACCACATCCGAGCCGTTCTGAGGTTGGGCGACAATGCCGTCGATCCGCAGACGCCGCTGAAGGCACTCGGTTTCGATTCACTGCTCGCCATGGAACTGAGGGTGCGTCTCGAATCCGCCTTCGGCGTGAAGTTGGCGAGCAACTTCGTCTGGCAGCACCCCACACTCGCAGCGCTCGCGGACGGCCTGGCCCAGCACATGGGCCTGGAGCTGGCCGGCAAGTAGTGCGAAACGACGATCACCTGGCCCGGACAGTGCGCGCAGGCGCTCTGTCCGGGCCGCCGCGTCCCAGGAAAAGGGACATCCGAATTCCAGGAACGGTATTCTTCACTTAATACTCCTTGACTCCTGAAAAGCTCCTCTTTATCCACCTTGCCCACCCTGCGACTTCCGGGATAATCGGCCACTTGGTTCAATTAAGGAAAGCGGGACGGATGGCCCAAGAGGCCCTCACCTCGGTTTCCAGAAGACACCACAAGGCGTTCTCCGACGAATTCGGGAACAGAGGCACAAGAGTCTCGCCAGAGCCACGCACAGCGTGCGTACAGGAGAGGTCATGAATCCTCGCAGGAAATTCCAGTTGATCGGCCTGGCGTCAGCGGGCATGGTCGCGTCGGCGCTCATGACGGCCACCCCGGCGGCGGCGCAGCCGGTACTCGTCCCGTGTTCGGCAACGGCGCTGCAGGCCGCGATCACAGCGGCGAACACAGCGGGCAGCGGTGAGCTACTACTGACTCCCGGCTGCACCTATTCCATCACCACCCCGGTCACAGGCGAGGACGGCCTGCCGCAGATCACCGGCGACATCCGCGTCGTCGGCTCAGGTGACACCATCACCCGCGCCCCGTCGGCAACCGCCACCTTCCGTCTCCTTGATGTCGCCTCAGGCGGCAAACTCACCCTCGGCGGCCTCACCGTCAGCGGCGGCAACCCCACCGGCGACGGCGGCGGCATCAGCAACGCGGGCATCCTCACACTCAACGCCGTCCAGGTCACGAAGAACTCCACCGGCGGCAACGGCGGCGGCGTCGCCAACACCGGCACACTCAACACCTTCGCCACCCGGATCACCGACAACACGGCGACCACCGGGGGCGGCGGAATCTTCAACGGTTCCTCCGCGACCGCCGCGCTGCGGGCGAGCAGTGTGGATGACAACACCACCACCGGCGCGGACTCGCAGGGCGGAGGCATCCTCAACAACGGCGGCAGCGTCACCGGCGACCTGTCCAGCCTCGGTTCCAACTCGGCCACCGGCGCGGGCTCATCCGGTGGAGGCATCGCCACCGTCGGCGGAACGGTGAGACTGACCCTGGACGCGGTGACGGACAACCACGCCACCACCGCTCCCGGCGGCATCCTGAACAACGGCGGCACGGTGTCCCTGGTGCTCACGGGTGTCTTCGACAACACCCCGACCAACTGCGCCGGTAGCCCATCACCGGTGCCCGGCTGCTTCCACTGACATCCCGGAGGTGCTTCTCCGGCGGGCCCGGGCGTGGAAGGCGTCGCCCCGGCCCGACCGGAGGAGCCGTACCGCCAAGTGAACGGCGATACGGAGCAGGCGTGTCACCAACCCCCACATGAAGTCGCACCAGGAGTTACTGCGACCCTTCAGGGGTGACCGGCCCCAGAGGTAGCAGGCGGCTTCTTTTCCGACCCCCCAACTCACGGGAGAAGTCACCATGTTGCCGACGACCACGCGCGCCAACGAGATCGAGCTCACCGTCCGGCAGATCAACGAGTGGCCCGATACGGAGGAGGCGTTGGCCCGGCTCGGCCGACGTCCGACAGGAGCCCCCCTCGTAATCTCCACACCACCGCTGGACCGGGCGGTCCCAGTCTGCCGAAGACTCGCGTTGTACTGGATGGACACGGCGCGGATCGATGACGAGGACGCGCGGTACACCATCCAACTGGTGCTCTCGGAACTCCTCACCAACGCGGTCCGGCACACGGAGAGTTCACACATCACCTGCCGCTTGTGGAAAGCGGGCGGTGTGCTCTACGTGGAGGTGCGTGATCAGGGCGGGACGTGGTCCAGTCGGCCGGACAGCCGTACCGACGGCGCCAGGGACCACGGCCGCGGACTGACTCTGGTCGCCGGGGCCTCCCGCGGCTGGGGCAGGCGGTTCGCCGCGGACGGCAGCTGCTCGGTCTGGGCGGCGGTACCCGTACCGCCAAGCCGTCACCAGGAGTTCGACCAGGAAACCTGAAAAGCAGTCCCCGCGCGGAGAACGGTACGCGCGGGCAGGGACAGCCGACGGTCAGGACTGTTCAGGTCGCCATCCCCCCTCTACGCGACCGGAACGACCTGGCCGTCGGCGCGCTGTCGCACGCAGCCTCTCTCCCTCCTCCCGCCGACGGCGTCCCGTAGGCGGCGTTCAGGTCACGGCCTGACGTCCCACGGCCCTTGGCGCTGACTGGGCACGCGGCCCTGCTCTTCGCAAGGGGTCAGACATCCGTTCACCGGGCATGCCTCCAGTGAACGTCCCTCAAGCCACTCCTCGAACTCCCTGACGGCCGGCACGTGTCTGTATGGGTCAAGCTGCCGTCGGAACTCGGCCAGGTACGCGGTGCCGATGGTGGAGCGCAACCCGCACAGCAGATCGACGGCGCGCGTCGCGGTCGCGCAGGCCCGTTCCACCTCCCGGGTCGTCAGCTGCGCGCCGGCAAGGAGCAATATGTCGATGACACGCCGCCGTACGCGCGTGTCCGGATGTCCGGCCAGCGCCTCCTCGGCCCACCGGGCGGCGAGTTCCGGCTGCTCCAGATCGCGGTGGCAGTGCGCCAACTCATCAGCCAGATAGGCCCTGTCGAAGTGGCTGATCCATTCCGGATCATCCTGCGCGTTGCCGCGCTCCAGGGCCTCCATCGCCTTGTCCGCTGTCGCCTGGCACGACCGTACGTCCCTGAGCAAGGCGTGCCCCCGCGCCTCGGCCGCGTAGAACATCGCTTCCGAGGTGGGCGTGACATGGCCACGCGAACCCTCCTGAGCGACCCGCGCCAGCTGCACGACCTCCCGGGGGCTGCCGAGGGCCCCGGCGAGATGGCTCATCCCGGACGCCAGCACATAGCCGCCGTATCCTCGGCGGCCCGCGGCCTGCGCCAGCCGTAGCGCCTGGATGTAGTAGCGCTGGGCCAGTCCAGGGCGGCCGGTGTCGACAGCCATGTACCCCGCGAGCTCGGTCAACCGGGCTGTTGCCGTCATGAGTTGACGCCCGATCTCCTCTCCGTACGAGCCCGTGAGGAGCATGGACACGACGCTGTCGAGGTAGTGCACGACGATCGGGCGCACATGTCCGCTGCCGAACCGGTGGTCGAGCTCCACCACGTACTCCGTCGCCTTCCGGACCGCCGCCACGTCCGCGGCGACCACCCGCACCCCACCGCATCTCGCGACGGCCGTGTCCGGCTCGGTGATCAGCCAGTCCCGACTCGGCTCGACCAACGCCGATACCGGACGCGTCCCCCCGCTCACGAGACTGCGGCCTCCCGCGTCGTTGCGCCAGAGGTCACACACCTGCTCGACCGCGCCGGGCACGGTGGGCGCGAAGTGCAAACCAACCTCGGACGCCGGGTTCTTGCCGCCTGCCATGCCGATCTCCTCGGCCGACAGCGTTCTTCCGAGCTTGCGCCCCAGGGCCTCGGCGATGATCTCGGGGACCCGACCGCGTGGCTGCTGACCACGCACCCATCGACCGACGGACGTCTTGTCATACCGCAGATCGAGTCCATGCTCGGCCCCGCACAGGTTGACGCGTCGTGCCAAGCCGGCGTTGGAGACTCCCGCTTCCTGAATGAGGGCCTGCAGCCGTTCATTCGGCTGGCGCGCAAGGATCGATCGGGCCGACATCGTCGTTTCCCCTTCAATTAAAATCTCCATCCGCGGTCCCCTCAATTGCGTGCACTCCGACACACACCGCACCCCCGGGTTGATTATGGGGGCATATGCCAAGAGAACATACCAAGAGGCTCAAGACTTTACTTAACCGTCCGCGCGAATGGGTGTCAGGTGGTGGGCAGCATATGCGTTGCCGCCGCCTTCACCACCCCGTACATCAACGCGCCCCGAAACCACCCTTGCGCAATCCTGCCCATAGCTTCGGGCTGTAAGCGATCGAGCGCAGCTCGACCACCACATCTGCCCGGCAGAGGTTTCGTCAGGCATCACGGCGAACGGGACCCGTGCAGGTCGCCTCAGCATGGCGACTGGAAAGACGCCCCCGGCGCCCCGGGTACGAACCGCCGGATAAACATTGTGCCCGTTGTAAGCGGGCTCCTTTCGGAAAATACCACCCACGCCGTGGCTCCACCCCCTGAAATCCGCAGATTCACCAACCGGCGCTCGCCCGCACGCCTTTACCACCACTAGCACCTTGTTGCGAGTCCCGTTACACCGCCGCAAGGCCGGTCACCCGCGTCCGCGCGAATTCACTCCACCGCGACGGCTGGCGCAAGAGCCTGACAGACCAGCACCGCCCGCGTCACGCGGCGCACTGGGGGCGACCACCCGTTTCCCCTTCCCGTCAGCTGCCCAACGAGTCTCCCACTTCGCCGCCATGGAGGGTTCGGTCCAGGTAACGCCGCCGGGCCGACTCGGCGATCCGGTTGACCTTGCGGGAGAAACCCGCACGGACCCTCTGCAGATCGCCGGCGAGCAGCAGCCCTTCCGCGACGCCCTGGTCGGCGGACTGCTTCAGACACGCGAAGACCGAATCCCTCAACTGCCGGACCGCCGCCCTCACCTCGGCCTTCTCGGCCGCGGTGCATTCCGCCTCGATGAGCAGGTCGACCTGTGCGGGTGTCAACTGTTCCAGCCGCATGGACCTCTCCTTGTCGAGCCAAGCTGATACACGACCAGTTGCCGTCTGGCTTCTTACGCTCCGCCAAGCCATTCCGCTCGGCAGGAGCCGAGGATCACTCAATGTATCCACATGAACACGCTTGGCGATGCATGGTGACAGGTGCGCGGTACCGGCGCTCGGTGCACGACCAGCGCGCGAGCGAAACGCGCCCCCCACCGGACCCCCAAACGCCTCCCCCCGCCACCTGGTGAGGCGTGCCTGCCTGAGCGCGGGTGGCGCCGCTGGCGGGCGGTGCGGCCACCAGGCAACGCCCGTCGGCCACCGGGAGTTTTGTTGTGCGTTCATTTGTTCGAGGGCTCCCTCGTATGACATCGGCGCGCAGTAGCGAACTGACGCATACACGGCCGCTCCACCGTCACGTAGAGCAGCCAGGACGCAAGCGGGACGAGGGGCAGGGCGATGACGACCGCGGCGCCACGACTCCATCCGCGATCGGTCAGGGATACGAACGCCGCGGTCAGCACCAGCGCGTGGACGAGATACATGGCGTATGAGATCTCGCCGAGGAACACCACTGGTCGGGCGCGTAGCAGCGACGGCTTGCCCTCGAGGTCGAGCCGCGCGGTCGCGTGGACCAGGAGGGCGAGCGGCACCACGTTCACCGCCGCGTACATGAAGGGGTGGGAGAGGTGGTCGCCGCTGAAGACGACCGTGCCCACCGCGCTGAGCCCGGCCGGCACGGCACCGACCCGGGGAAGCCGACCGCCAGTCATGGAGAGACGGGCCACCATCATGCCAAGGAGGAACTCGGGTAGACGCGTGACGGGCAGTACGTACAGGAACCAGTAGCCGGGGAAGAAGGCACCCGCGGGGTTGATGACGAACCCGCAGAGCACCGGCCAGGTCCAGACGACAGCGATCGCCATGGCCGAGCCGATCAGCAGCCCACGCCGCGACAGCCGCTCCACCCTCGGCAGAAGCACGGGGAAGAGCAGGTAGAAGAACATCTCGGCGGCCAGTGACCACGACACGGGGTTTCCGGCGAACACGAAACGACTGCTGGGAATCCAGGTGTTCACCAGCAAGAGGTTGGCGGCCAAGGCCGCTGCTCCGGCGCCGCTGATGGCGGCCACGCCACCAGCGCCCACCAGCACCGCCACCGCGACGCACCAGGTGAACACATGGTTGGGCAGGATCTTGGCAGCGCGTCGCCGCCAGAAAGTCCACGCGGTGTCGGTCGGACGCGCTGAGTGGGTGAGCAAGTAGCCGCTCAGGATGAAGAAGAGCGACACAGAGCTCATGCTCACCCATACTTCGGGGCCGAACGTGCCGACAAGGTGCGGACTGACCAGCAGTCTGGCGTGGGTGTAGACCACTGCGCCCGCGGCGGCGAACCGCAGACCGGTCAGCGAGGGCAGGCGTGCGGAAGCGGGAGGTGCGGTGGTCTTCGCGGTCCACTGCGTGCGCGGTTGCGAAGGTGGTTCGAATGGTCTGCCCGGGTTCATGCCGAGGCTTCCTTTCAACTCTGTTCTCGGCGCACGGCCCGCGGCGGACGCGCACCGCTCGGCGCCCGGACAGCCACAACGGAGGCCGCTGCCCTGGCCGCTGAGCGTCGCGGGCCCGCGATGCGTCGGCCGTCAAGCCGACCTGGCGAGGTTGTCGATCGCCTCGATCACCGGAGCGGCACCGTCCTCATCCGCCAGTCGGCAGGACACCGCTCTTGCCTTGCGCAGGTGTTCGGGGTCGCGAACGGCCATCGTGATGGCGTTGGCGAGTCGTTCCTCCGAGAGTGCGCAGAAGGGCACCACCGAGGGGCTGACGCCCAGGGCGACGAGACGCGCCGCCCAGAAGTGCATGTCGAACAGGAAGGGCACGGGCACGGCAGGAACCCCCGCTCGCAGCCCGGCAGAGGTGGTACCGGCGCCCGCGTGGTGCACGACCGCGGCGGTACGGGGGAACAACCACTCGTGCGACACCTCTCCGATGGAGAGGATGTCGCCGTCGGCCGTCGCTTCCATCCCCGCCCAGCCCCTCTGAACCACTCCTCGCACACCGGCGCGGCGCAACGCGGAGACGACCACCGTGCCGAGCCGTTCGCCGTGGCTCGGAGCGTTGCTGCCGAAGCCGACATAGACCGGAGGTGGCCCGGCGCCGAGGAAGTCGACCAGTTGTGGAGGCGGCTGCCACTGCCGAGGCGACGCGGGCCACCAGTATCCGGACAGCTCCAGGCCGGGGCGCCAGTCCGGCGGCCGAGGAACCACATGTCGGCTGAACCCGTGCCAGATGGGCCAACTCCGCAGGATGTCGCGGCGGATTCCCGCGCCGCGGCGGGGCAGGCCGAGTTCCGTGCGTAAGCGCTGGACCTCCGGGGTGTACAAGCGCATGGCCAGGGACATCATCACATTGCCCGCGGCCCGGTTCCCCCGCGCACCCAGCGACCTGAGACTGACGCCGACCGGGGGGAAGGAGGCCGTGGGCATGAGCGGCACCACGAAGACCCCCAGGCTCGGCAGATCCAGCCCCTCCGCCACGACCCGGCCCAGGGGCGCCACTCCCTGGCTGACCAGAAGCACGTCAGCGCCCTGGCGGGCCGCATCCAGCACACCTTGCCCGCAGTCCCTGAGCAGGGAGGGGATGAGCCGGGCCACCGCCAGCCTCGGCGGAAGGCCGGTGCCCGACCGTTCGACACGAACCCCCATCGTCGAGGCCGCCCGCCAGGGGTCGCCCGGAAAACGCCGGTACTCCAGTCCGCAGGAGCGGATCAGGTCCTCGAATCCCTGGTGGGTGGCTATCGCCACCTGGTGACCCGCCTGCCGTAGCCTGAGCCCCAAACCCGTGTACGGCGCGACATCACCCATGGTGCCGGTCGCGATGATCAGTATCTGCACGGCTTTCTCCGACTTCTGGCGCACGGAGTTGGTGCTCGGTGCTCGTATCCGTGTCACCGACGGCGTCACGACACCGAATCCGCTCAAACCCACGGCCGACGCGCTGACACCACCGTCGCCATCCACCTCGCTGGACGTAAATCGTCCGAACGGGTGGTCGGGGCCGAACGCCGCAGCTGACCGGAGTGATGCACGGGCGAGCAGGCTGCGCTCCCCGGCTCAACACGCACCCGCGCCCCACCGACACACCTGCTGAATCCGCGTAACTCCACTGCCGCTCCCGGTACTTCCACGCACCGGTGCCCCTCGATGGTGACCGCCCATACGGTCGGTGATGGGTGGGCCACGCAACGGAAGTGGCCCTGACGCACGGAAGGAACCGCCATGCGACGCATCGCTACCGCCCTCGGAGCCGTTGTCACCGCCGGAACGCTCGCCCTCGCCATTCCAGGCTCCGCCTACGCGGCCACCGGAAACCTCGTCATCAACGGCGTCGGCCACAACAACCCCAGCGGCTGCTTCGCGACTGGAACCCTCGCATCGCTGATCGTCAACCAGACAGACGGGATCGCCTATGTCTACTCGGACCTGAACTGCTCAGGAGACGTGCAGGAGATCATCCAACCCGGCGGAACGGCGCTCTCCTTCGGATCCAGTGTCTACATCGGGTGAACCGACCGGTCGTGACGAGCCGAAGTAAGTAGAGTTCCTCCGTGGGCACTACTCGGTTGAACCGCCGCCTTCGGGCCCCGCGTGCAGTCGTCTACCGTGCGCTGCTCAGTGCGGAGGCCGTCCAGCAGTGGATGGTGCCCGATTCGATGACGAGCCACGTCCACTCGTTCGACGCACGCGAGGGCGGCGCCTTCCGGATCTCGCTGACCTACGACGTGCCCACGACCGTGGGAAAGACGAGTGCTCGGACCGACACGTTTCACGGCCGGTTCGTCAAGCTGGTGCCCGAGACCGCGGTCGTTCAAGTGCTGGAGTTCGAGACCGACGACCCAGCCATGAAGGGTGAGATGACGATCACCTACACGCTGGCGGACGCTGGCGACGGCACCGACTTGACCGGTGTGCACGAGAACCTCCCTCCGGGAGTGTCACCGGCTGACAACGAACTGGGCTGGAGCATGTCGATCGACAAGCTCGCCAAACTCGTTGAGAAGCGCTGACGCCCGCATCAGGTGCGGCCGGTCCCACGACCGGCCGCCCCGAACGAGGCGTAGGTCACCGGAACTTGGGATGACTGCGCCACCGACACCCTCCTGCCGACCTCCGTCCCGCGGGCCGTGGCGGTGAGCGGAAAGGCGCCCTGCGCGGACGTCGGTACACCCACCCGGAAGGGTCCAGAAGCCGTCCTGGGGCGGGCGGGCCGCGAAATCGCCAACAGGCACTGACAGCGGACCAAGCGACCTGGGCACCCGCGGTGCGGGCAGCGGAGACCGCCAGCGAAGGGGATCGACTCAGCCGCGCGAACAGCACACGTTTTGCCTTGTGCCAATTTTGCCTATGGCAATAATGGGCTTATGCGATGGACGTCATGTGGGGCTCGAAGCCGCCGGAGGGGGACGCATGGATGTCGAGAAGGGAGTTGACCTCGTCGAGTTCATCTGCCCGAAGTGTGGCCACCAGTGGGAGCGGCAGTACGACGTCCGTCACTGCGAGACACCGAGCGGGGAGGTGCGGGAGTACTTCCAGATCGGGGGCTTCTGGGTGCTACCGCCCTACACGCCGGCTGGCGCACCCCAATGCGTCAAGTGCGGGTGGCGGGTCGTCGGGCGCTGGCTGGGGCGCCGCTGAAGTCCGGTCATGTCGCGCGGCTGCTTTGGGGATCCGAAGCGTCCGCTATGGGTTCGGACCATCGGGGGCTGTCGTGGCCCTGGTGAAGAAGGGGAGTTCCATGCCTCGTAAGTCGAAGGACCTTCCGTCACCGGCCGGGCTGCGGCGGCATGTGGTGCGCGCCCCGATCCACCTCTACCGATGGCGCCTGGGGTGGCTGCTCGGAAGGCGCTTCCTGCTCCTCACGCACACCGGACGGACGACGGGACGGCTTCGCCAGGTCGTCCTCGAAGTCGCCGGGTACGACCCGCGATCCGACACCTACCTGGTGGCCTCGGGCTTCGGCGCCCGCGCCCAGTGGTACCGCAACATCTGCCGGAATCCGGCCGTCACCATCCAGGTGGGACGCCGCCGCACCCCTGCCGTCGCCTCCCCGCTCACCTCCGAGGCATCCGGCCGCGCCATGGCCGACTACGCCAGCCAACATCCCCGCATTGCCGCCAAGTTGATGCGGATCTGCGGCCTGGAAGTCAACGGCACCAAAGACGACTTCTACCTCGCAGGGCGCGACCACGTCCCCTTCGTCAGGCTGACCCCGACTCCCACACGGACAGCCGCCGACAGTTGAGGCACCCGCATGCAGGTCCGCCGACCGCATGGCATCGGCTACCCACACCTCAGGCGCGAGCGGACGACGAACCAGACCGCTTCCCTGGTCAGCGTGGTGCGGCCGGGCTTACTGGGGGCGCTGTGCCGTGTGCTGGGGTGTGGCATCCCACCATCATGAGGCCGGCGTGCGGGAATCCGTCGAACCGTGCGGAGCGCCGGTTCGCCCGATCGGCTGGCGACGGACGCCCGCATGCATGCCAGACACGGAGAGCCGACACATCTGTGCCAGTTTGTAGCGACGATGTGACAGACAGTTACGGATCGATGGGGTTCGAGCCACCTCTTTGAGAGTCGGCTCGGGGACAGAGGAGGTGGCCGATGGACAGTGGCGGACGGCCGTCGGCCCCGGGCTCCGGCGGCCCGCGGCGCCCGAGGTCGGATGAGGACCACACGCCGGGGCGCGTTGAGCGTTTCCGCGATGCCATGGCGGCGCGGGCCGCCACGGGGGCCGCTGGTGCCCGGGCCCTGGTGCGGCGGGTCAAGCAGACTCCCCCGCCCCCGGGGCCGTTCCGTCCCGGCTTCTGGCGCAGTCCCATCCGCGGGCCCTGGCTGACGTCCGTGTTCGGCCTGGTGCTGCTGATCGGCATCCCGCTGCTGTTCGTCACCGGGATGCTTTCCTACGCCGCCTACAACCCGGGACTCGACCGCATCAACGACCAGACGCCGGACAAGGGCCTGCTGGGCTTCTACCTGTTCGACTGGCCCACGCATCCGTACTGGCTGTACCGGCTGACCCAGGGCGTGCACGTGACGCTCGGTGTGGTGCTCGTGCCCGTGTTGCTGGCCAAGTTGTGGTCGGTGATTCCGAAGCTGTTCGAGTGGCTGCCGGTCCGCACCGTCGCCCACGGGCTGGAGCGGTTGTCTCTGCTGATGCTGGTCGGCGGGGTGATCTTCGAGTTCGTCACCGGCATCCTCAACATCCAGCTGTACTACGTCTTCCCCGGCTCCTTCTACACCCTGCACTTCTACGGCGCCTGGGTGTTCATCGCCGCCTTCGTCGTCCACGTATGCCTCAGACTCGGCCGGATGAGCCGCGCCCTGCGCTCCCGCGGCCTGGCCGCCGAACTGCGCACCGACCTCGCCCACACCCGGCCCGAGCCCCCCGACCCCGACGGCCTGGTGCCGCAAGCTCCCGCGCCGCCGACGATGACCCGGCGCGGCGCGCTGACCATGGTGGGCGGCGGATCGCTGCTCCTCCTGGTGGTCACCGCGGGACAGAGCATCGGCGGCTGGGCGCGCAACACCGCTCTTCTCGCGCCGCACAACCGCGCCCCAGGCAGCGGCCCGAACGGCTTCCAGATCAACAAGACCGCCGCGGCCGTCGGCGTCAATCCGGCACACCTCGGGCCGAGTTGGCGGCTGGAGCTACGAGGTAGTCGGCCGCCGTTGGTCTTCACGCGCGAGCAACTCCTGGCGATGCCCCAGCATGCCGCCGCGCTGCCGATCGCCTGCGTGGAGGGATGGTCCACCCCCGACCAGCACTGGAGCGGCCTTCGGCTGACCGATCTCGCCGCCCTTGCGGGCCTCCCGGACGCCGGAAGCGTCCTGGTGGAGTCCGTCCAACCACCCGGCCCCTACGCCTCGGTGGTGCTACGGGGCAACCAGATCCACGACCCGCGATCACTGCTCGCCCTGCACGTCAACGGCGCGGACCTCTCCATCGACCACGGCTACCCAGCCCGCATCATCGTCCCGGCCAACCCCGGCGTGAACAACACCAAATGGGTGCACCGGCTCACCTTCAGGACCTGACCATGACCCGCTTCGTCCGCTGGTACGGCTCCAGCCCCCTCCATCTTCTCGTCCTGATCGCCTCGTTCGCCCTCACCGGCTACGCCGTGGTGCGCCTGTTCGCCGTCCGCCCACTCGACGTCGCGATCTGGTTCGTCGGCGCGGCCATCCTCCACGACCTGATCCTGCTGCCCCTGTACTCACTCGCCGACCTGTCGGCCCACACCGTTCTCCGGCACCAGGCCACCCCCGAACCGCAGGTGCCGTGGATCAACTACCTGCGCGTGCCCACCTTCCTCTCCGGCGTGCTTCTGCTCGTCTGGTTCCCCCTCATCTTCGACCTGTCGATCCCCTACCCCGGTGCCGCACGACTGCCCGAAGGGGTCTACCTCGGCCGGTGGTTGGCCATCACCGCCGTGCTCTTCGCCGCCTCCGCACTGGCCTTCGCCCTCAAGCTCCGCCGCGTCCGGCGGGCAGCGCGCGCCGCCGAGGAACGACCCGCACCGGGTCAAGACGCCGCACCATGACGTCCGACGAGGACCCATCGCCCTGCCCCGGTGCAGACCCCTACGCACAGGCCCTGCGAACCGGCCACGGACCGATGTACCTGCGGCTGGCGGACGGGCACCGGACCCGGATGCCGGTGCACCGCTGGTACGCGCAACCCACCGCAGCCGACGAATCCGTGCTCAATCGCTGCGCCGGCCCCGTTCTCGACGTCGGCTGCGGACCGGGCCGACTGTGCAGAGCACTCTTGAGTCGCGGAATCTTCGCGCTGGGTGTCGATGTGGCTCCCCGCGTGGTGGCGCATACCACCGCTCTCGGCGGGATCGCACTGTGCCGGTCGGTGTTCGACCGGCTACCGGCCGAGGGAGGCTGGCAGACCATCCTGCTCATCGACGGCAACATCGGCATCGACGGCGACCCGCACGCCCTGCTGCGCCGGTGTGTCCAGCTCGTCGCCCCGACGGGTGTCCTCCTCGTCGAGGTCGAACGTCACGACGTCGAGGAACTCTGCACCGCCTGGTTCGAGGACGTCCACGGCCACAGGGGGCCGCCGTTTCGCTGGGCGCGCCTGGGAGCACCAGCGCTTCACAGGATCGCCAAGGACCTTGCCCTCAGCGTCACCGACCAGTGGAGATGTCGCCACCGATACTTCCTCGCCCTCCGCCGCCAGGCCTCAACTTCGGGACGTCGTTGCTGAGGGAGGCTGATCACGCGGTGGCGAGGAGACACGACGTACGCCGACCAGACGCCAGGTGCAGGGCGCGCTACCAGGTCGTGCCACCCGTACGGGTCAATCACCGGCAGCCGGGACGTGCGACCCACCGATCGTGCTGGTTGGGTGGGGGAATCCGCTGTGCAGGGAGGCTGGGATCAAATGACACCCGTCAGGCACCTGGACAGGCCTGCGGCACAGGCGACTGCTCACGTCGTCCCAGCTGGGCCGCGCCCGGCCCGAGGTGGACGGGCTGCGACGTATGAGTGCGCGACCGATCGGTGACCACGCTCTGTTGTCCGACTGCCGCTCGGCCGCGTTGGTCACCTCCGACGGCTCGGTGGACTGGCTGTGCCTGCCCCGGTTCGACAGCCCGGCGATCTTCGCTCGACTCCTCGACGAGGACGCCGGCCACTGGTCCATCCGCCCTACCGGCCCGTGCGAGATCAGCCGCCGCTACGTGGAAGACACCCTTGTTCTGGAGACGACCTTCCGCACGACCGCGGGTACGGCGGTCCTGCACGATGCCCTTGCCCTGGGACGGCGCGAACGCGGGCACGCGCTCGGGACCGCTTCCCCCGGAACGCTCCTGCGGCAGATCACCTGCACCGAAGGGCGGGTGAACATCGAGATCGCCTACGCGCCGCGCCCCGAGTTCGGACTCGTCCACCCACTCCTGTCAGCCGTGCGAGGCGGGCTCGCGGCGTACGGGGGCGCCCATGTTCTGCTGTTGTCGAGCCCCGTCGAGTTGCGGGTGAGCGGCTCCACAGCGCACGGCCGAATCCCGCTCTCGGCGGGGCACCGCCTCGGATTCGCCCTGCACGTCGGATCGGCGTGGGAAAAGGAGCCGGTGGGCTGGCGGGCGGGGCGGATCCGGCGCCGCATGTCCGACACCATCGAAGGCTGGCGCTCCTGGTCGAAGCTCCACCGCCGCTACGTCGGCCCCTGGCAGGACGAGGTGGTTCACAGCGGGCGTGTGCTGCGAGCCCTGACCTTCGCCCCCACCGGGGCCATCGTCGCCGCGGCCACCACCTCCCTGCCCGAGAGAACGGGCGGGATGCGCAACTGGGACTACCGCTACACCTGGGTCCGCGACGCGAGCTTCACCATTCAGGCGCTTGCCACGGCCGCCTGCGAGAAGGAGAAGGACCGGTTCTTCGGCTTCCTCGCCCGGGCCGCGGCAACCCAACTCGACCGCGGGGTCGACCTGCAGATCATGTACGGCATCGGCGGGGAACGCGATCTGAGCGAGCGGCCTCTGCCTCACCTGACCGGCTGGCGCGACAGCGGCCCCGTCCGGATCGGCAATGACGCCTGGCGCCAACGCCAACTCGACGTCTACGGCGAACTCCTCGACGCCGCTCACCAGACCCTGCCGCCCGATGAGCCTCTCGACCCAGCCACCCGCACCTTCCTGGTCCAGGCGGCCGAGACAGCCGCTCAGCGGTGGGCCCAACCGGACCAGGGCATCTGGGAAAGACGCGGACCCAGCAGACACTTCCTCCATTCGAAACTGATGTGCTGGGTCGCCCTCGACCGCGCCATCGCCATGGCCTCCATCCTCCAGGCCGACGAACGCCTGCCCCACTGGCAGCACGAGCGCGACCAGATCCGCCAAGCCATCGAACAACGCGGTTGGAACCCCGCCTTGGGCGCCTTCACCCAGGCATTCGACAGTGACGACCTCGACGCCTCCGCGCTGATGCTGCCCATCGTCGGCTTCCTGCCGCCGCACGACCCCCGCGTCCAGTCCACCGTGCTGGCCATCGCCACCCAACTGGCCGACCGCAACGGCCTGGTCCGCCGCTACCTCACCGACGAGCTGCAGGAAGAAGAAGGCACCTTCCTGCTGTGCACCTTCTGGCTCGCCCAAGCCCTCGCCCTCACCGGCCACACCACCCGTGCACGACGCGCCTTCCAAGCCGCCCTCACACACGCCAACGACCTGGGCCTGCTGGCCGAGGAGACCGACTCCACCACAGCAGAGGCTCTCGGCAACTTCCCCCAAGCCTTCAGCCACATCGGGCTCATCAACGCCGCTCGCGCCATTCGCGATGCCGAACGACGGGAAGTTCACGCCCAGTAGGCGAACAACCCGTCTCACAGCCCAGGCCCACGGCATCAGCGCCGCCGCCCCCCCCTCGGCACCGTCTCACTCAAGCGCCTGTACGCCCTGATCTTCATCCCTCGCCGCCGCAACGCTGCTTGCGCCTTCAACCCACGCCCGAATTCGCGGAGAGCCTTCCGCGCGGCACCGTGAAGCAGCCGACATCTCCCTCCCTGCCACCGCTTTAGCCGGTTGAGCCCGGCCCCGTCTGAGAGACGGACACCAGCGAGCAACGTCATGTTGGCGACGAGCACATATGTGGCTTTGCAACGAAGCTCATCTCTTCAGCCAGCCCCTGGACCTCCTCTTCAGCCGATTTACGCAATAGCGCTCCTGCAGGGCAGTTGAGCGACAGAGCGGGTGGCAATTTGCCCGAGCACCCGAGCAGGAGGTGAGGTCCGCCACCTGAGTTCGCCAGCAGCAGACGTCCACGACTGGAGACTGGGCGGTCCCCCATGCCAGCGTGCGGGCGTTGGAACCCGGTGGCCGGGCTCATCAATCAACATCACCGTGGACCAGTACGGTCACATGACCCAGGACGGCCGCGAGTACTGCGGGCAGGTCGTCCACGCGGCCTTCAGGAAGCACCTGGCAGGAGGAGCCCAGGGCATGAACGGTGCTGACTTTGTGCTGACCTCGTGGGACGAAAGGCGCGACTGGCGGTCGACAGGTGGCCGATCCCCCGGGCTCACGCCAGTGAGCCCGGGGGCCCGCCGACACGAACGGTAGCGAAACACCATCCGTTCCATTGGGTAACATCCCGATATGTCCACGCCTACGATCGGCCGTTTCGTCACCATGCGCGCGCAACCCGGCAAGGGGGGCGAGCTGGCTGACGTCCTGTCGAAAGTCGCTTCGGTGCTGGAGGCGGCACCGGGCTGCCGGATGTATGTGATCTGCCAGGACAAGGGCGACGTGGACGTGGTGCGGGTCGTTGAGATGTGGGCCGATCAGGAGAGTGTGAACGCCGCTTTGGCCGCTGTGACGCCGGAGCGGGAGTTCACCGTCGAGGATGTGCTGAACAAGCTCGCCGGGCGGCCGGAGGTCGTGGAGTTCACCCCGTTGAGCGGGCCGGGGTTGCCGTCGTAGGGCGACGCACCAGTGACCCATCGCGGACTTTTCCGTTCTTTCGGGCAGAAGCCTTCAGCGAGGAGAGGAAGTCCCATGGTCAGGGTCAGCAAGGTTCATCGGTCAGCGGCCGCCGCCGTGCTCGGCGCCGGTCTGGTGTTGACCGCCGTAGGCACCGCGTCGGCGGCCGGGCCGCTGGGCACCGGGGCGACGACGGGCCAGCGGCACTGCGGTGGCCTGCCCCTGGCCCAGCAGGCGCTCAGCGACAGCATCGTGTCCCGGGACTCGCTGACCGGCCTGTGCGACGCCTTCCACACCAACGGCGCGGGCTGACCGCGCACCGGAGTGCCGCCGCTCCGCTCAGTGCCCGAAGATGTGCAGCCCGTGCCGATGCCGTGGCTTGCCCGTCGTGGCACCGGCCTCAGCGGCGGGCGGCTCGCCCTGTGTGTCGCGGGCGGTCGTCATATCGCGCTCCCGCGCCGCCCGGCGGGCACGCCGCCTGCGGCGCCGAACCCGCATCCACAGCGCACCGCCGGTCATCATCGCCAGGCCGAAGCAGAACACCAGGGCCAGCGCCAGTCCCGCCAGGAACGTCTCCAAGGCGTTGAGCGTCGCGACGTGCTGGCCAAAGAGGGTCACGCTGTAACCGGGCCCACCTGAGAAGTTCTCCACGATCGCCAGTGCTACGAAGGCGGCGGTCGCTCCCACCAGCAACATTCCCAACACGAGCATCACGGTCACCTCGATCCGTACGTTCTCCCCCTAGGCATACCCGTTCCACGCCGTCCGATACGGCCCGTCCCGCACGTGCGGGACGGGCCGGTACGCGCCAGGCTGGACAAGGGGGTACGCCCGGTGGATCCCCCACTCGACAGGGAGGGAACTCATGGAGACGCCCGCGAAGGGGACCGTCGCCCACCAGCTGATCACCGCCCACCTGGTGTCCGGGCGGATGGAACCGGGCGAGGAGATCGCGCTGCGGGTCGACCAGACCCTCACCCAGGACGCGACCGGCACCCTGGTGATGCAGGAGCTGGAGGCGCTTGACCTGGACCGGGTACGCACCGAGGTAAGCGTGCAGTACGTCGACCACAACCTGCTCCAGGCCGACCAACGCAACGCGGAGGACCACGACTTCCTGCGGTCGGCGGCGCGCCGGTTCGGCGTCTGGTACTCTAAGCCGGGCAACGGGGTGTCACACCCCACCCACATGCAGCGCTTCGGGGTCCCGGGCAAGACCCTGATCGGCTCCGACTCCCACACCTGCGCGGGCGGTTCGCTGGGCATGCTGGCGATCGGCACGGGCGGTCTGGAGGTCGCCCTGGCCATGGCGGGCCGCCCGCTGTACGTGACCATGCCGCGGATCTGGGGCGTACGGCTGACCGGTGAACTGCCGCCGTGGGTGAGCGCCAAGGACGTCATCCTGGAGATGCTGCGCCGCCACGGGGTGCGCGGCGGGGTCAACCGCGTGCTGGAGTACCACGGTCCCGGTCTGGCGTCCCTCACCGCGATGGACCGGCATGTCATCGCCAACATGGGCGCCGAACTCGGCGCCACGGCAAGCGTGTTCCCGTCGGACCAGGCGGTACGCGACTTCCTGCGGGCGGAGGGGCGCGAGGACGACTTCACCGAGATCAGCGCGGAGCCCGGCGCGCGTTATGACCTGGAGGACGAGATCGACCTCAGCGCTCTTGTGCCGCTGATCGCCAAACCCACCTCGCCGGGAAACGTGGTGCCGGTGCGGGAGGTGGCGGGTGAGTCGATCAGCCAGGCGGTCATCGGCTCCTCGGCCAATCCGGGACTACGGGACTTCGCGATGGCCGCGGCGATGGTCCGGGGACGGCAGACCGCGCCGGGTGTGAGTTTCGACGTCAACCCGACCTCGCGGGAGATCCTCCAGGACCTGACCCGCTCGGGCGCGACGTTCGATCTGATCGCGGCGGGCGCCAGGATCCACCAGGCGGGCTGCCTGGGCTGCATCGGCATGGGCCAGGCACCGGCCGCCGGGCGCAACTCGCTGCGTACGTTCCCGCGCAACTTCCCCGGCCGTTCCGGCACGGAGGAGGACGCGGTGTGGCTGTGCTCCCCGGAGACCGCGGCGGCCTCGGCGCTCACCGGGGTGATCACCGACCCGCGCGACTGGGCCGAGGACCGCGGAATCGGCTACCGGGCGCCCGAGCTGCCGCAACGCGCCTCGGTCAACCCCGCGATGCTGGAGCCGCCGCTGCCGCCGAACGAGGCGGCACGGGTCAAGCTGGAGCGCGGGCCGAACATCTCCGCGCTGCCGGACTTCGATCCGCTGCCGGACACCATCGAGGGGCCGGTACTGCTGAAGGCGGGCGACAACGTGTCGACCGACGAGATCTCCCCCGCCGGTGCCAAGGCGCTGCCGTACCGCTCCAACATCCCCAAGCTCGCGCGGTTCACCCTCACCCGGATCGATCCGGAGTACCCGCAGCGCGCCGCTGACACCCGGGAGGACGGCGGCCATCTGATCGTGGCCGGTGAGAACTACGGCCAGGGCTCGTCCCGTGAGCACGCCGCGATCACCCCGCGCTACCTGGGGCTACGAGCCGTCGTCGCCAAGTCCTTCGCGCGGATCCACTGGCAGAACCTGGCCAACTTCGGAGTGCTGGCCCTGGAGTTCGACGATCCGGCGGACTACGACCGTGTCCGGCCGGGCGATCGGCTGCGGCTGACCGGTCTGCACGCCGCGCTCGCCGCGGACGCGGAGCCGAGGCTGCGCATGCGCAACACCACCCGCGACGAGGAGTACGGCGTACACCACCACCTCTCGCCCCGCCGGAGGAAGGCGGTGCTCGCGGGCGGCGTCATCCCCGCTCTGGCACGGGAGGAGGCGGCCGATGACGCATGAGACCGTGACGCTGGCGTGGGTGGTGGAAACCCCGGGCCCCATGGCGAGCGCGCCGTTGCGCCGGGTGCGACGTGAGGTCCCGCCGCCGGGAGACGAGGAGTTGCTGATCGAGGTGCACGCGTGCGGTGTGTGCCGGACCGACCTGCATCTGGCCGAGGGCGATCTGCCGCCGCGCCGCCCGCGGTGCACCCCCGGCCATGAGATCGTCGGCCGGGTGCTGGCCGCCGGTACCGCCGTACGCGACTTCCGGCCCGGTGAGCGGGTGGGCGCCGCCTGGCTGGCCGGCACCTGCGGCGTCTGTCCGTACTGCCGCTCCGGACGCGAGAACCTGTGTCCCGAGTCCCGCTACACCGGTTGGGACATCCACGGCGGATACGCGGGGCACACCGTGGTGGACGCGCGGTACGTCTACCCGCTGCCCGAGGGCTGGCCGGAGGACGAACTGGCGCCCCTGCTGTGCGCGGGCATCATCGGCTACCGCGCACTGCTGCGCGCCGAGCTGCCGCCGGGTGGCCGCCTCGGCCTGTACGGGTACGGCGCCTCCGCGCATCTGACCGCACAACTCGCCGTGGCCCAGGGCGCCACCGTGCACGTCCTCACCCGTGGCGAGGACGCCCAGCGGCTCGCCCTGGAACTCGGTGCCGCGTCGGCGGGCCCGGCGACCGCGAGCCCGCCGGAACCACTGGACGCGGCGATCCTGTTCGCACCGGCCGGTGAACTGGTGCCGGTCGCGCTGACCGCGCTCGACCGGGGCGGCACGCTGTCCATCGCGGGCATCCACCTGTCGGACATCCCGTCGCTGAACTACGCGCGGCACCTGTTCCAGGAGCGGACCGTCCGCTCCGTCACCGCCAACACCCGTGCGGACGGCCGGGCCTACCTCGCGGAGGCGGCCCGGGTCCGACCGCGGGTGCACGTCCAGCGGTACGGCATGGCGCAGGCCGACCGGGCGCTGACCGACCTGGCCACCGGCAAGGTCAACGGGGTGGCCGTACTGCTGCCTGACTGAACATCACTCCTCCCACAGTTCAAGGGAGTTGCGGCCGACCAGTGCGGCGATCCGGTCCACCGCCTCGGACACCGGCAGCGGGTCGATCCGGCGGCCGTCACGCAGCCGTAGCGCCACCCGCTCGTCGACGGCCTCCTTCGGGCCGATCACGGCCTGGTAAGGCACCAGTCGCGCGGCGCGCACCCGGGCGCTGAGCGAACCGCGGTCCGGCGCGGCGCACTCCGCGCGCAGGCCCTGTTCGACGCACCGCCGTACCAGCGCCTGGGCGTCGGGCAGTTCGTCGTCGGACACCGGGAGCACCGCCACCTGGACCGGCGCAAGCCAGCCGGGGAACGCGCCGCCACGGGTGTCGATCAGATGGGCCACCGCCCGCTCCACGCTGCCGATGATGCTGCGGTGCACCATCACCGGGCGGTGCGCCGCCCCGTCGGGTCCGATGTAGTGCAGATCGAACTGGCGCGGCTGGTACAGGTCCACCTGAACGGTGGACAGGGTCGACTCCCGGCCGCTCCCGTCGGCGATCTGCACATCGATCTTCGGCCCGTAGAAGGCGGCCTCGCCCTCCTCGGCCTCGTACGGCGCCCCGATGGCGTCGAGCACCTCGGTGAGCAGGGCTCCGGCGCGCCGCCACATCGCCGGATCCGACACGTACTTGCCCCCGGGACCGGGCAGCGAGAGGCGGTACCTGGCGGCGCGGATGCCCATGGCCCGGTAGGCGCGGTCGATGAGTTCGAGCGCCGCCCGCGCCTCGTCGGCGGCCTGTTCCAGGGTGCAGAAGACATGGGCGTCGTTGAGCTGGATTGCCCGCACCCGGGTGAGCCCACCCAGGACACCGGACAGTTCGGAGCGGAACATTCCGCCCAATTCAGCAATCCGCAGCGGCAGTTCGCGGTAGCTGTGCTCGCGGGAGCGGTAGATCAGGGCATGGTGCGGGCACAGGCTGGGGCGCAGTACGAACTGCTCACCGCCGAGTTCCATCGCGGGGAACATGTCGTCGCGGTAGTGCGCCCAGTGCCCTGAGATCTCGTACAGCTCGCGCTTGGCCAGTACGGGCGAGTGGACGTGGCGGTAGCCCGCTCGCCGTTCCGCCTCCCGGATGTACTCCTCCAGGGCGTGCCGCACCGCGGCGCCGTTCGGCAGCCAGTACGGCAGCCCGGCGCCGATCAGCGGGTCGGAGTCGAAAAGGTCCAGCTCACGGCCGAGCTTGCGGTGGTCGTGCATGGCGGTCTCCTCGGTACTGCCAGAGCGAGTGACCGCGACGAAGCCCCGGGGCACTCGCCCCGGGGCTTCTTGGCAGGTGTCAGCGCGCCGGGACTGGGTCCGGCGTCGTCGTCACAGCGGCGCGCTTCATGATCACAGGGTATCTCCTGCGGCGGGGGTGGGCGATGGTTTTTTCCTGGAGCGCGGCACCTGCCCAAGTGGGTGCCCCGGCTTCGCCCGGTGGGGGTGCCGGGCGGGCGCGGAGTGGACCTACCCTTTTCCTAGGGCTTCAGCCACCCATGCTTGGAGGCTTTCGCCATGACGATCCAGCTCAACCACACCATCGTCGCGGCGCACGACAAGGAGGCGTCGGCGCGGTTCCTGGCTTCCGTGCTCGGTCTCGAAGTCGGTGCGCCCTACGGGCCGTTCGTGCCCGTGACGGCGGCGAACGGTGTCACGTTGGACTTCGCGGACAGCGGTACGGAACCGATCACCCCGCAGCACTACGCGTTCCTGGTGTCGGACGACGAGTTCGACTCGATCTTCGAACGCATCAAGCAGGCGGGCATCACGTACTACGCCGATCCCCACCACGCCGAGAAGGGCCGCATCAACCACCGCGACGGTGGCCGGGGGGCGTACTTCGACGATCCGGACGGGCACAATCTGGAGATCCTCACCCGCCCCCACGGCGACGGCGGCTGAGCCCGAAGGGCGTTCAACTCTCCGTGGCCCGCATCGCACTTGCCGCGGTCAGCGGGACAGGTCGCGGTGCCATCTGCGGGTGGCCCACGCCGAGGCGGCGATCACCAGCAGCGAACCCACCACGAGCACCGAGACGTGCGTGGCGCTCCATCTGCCGTGTGGCGACTTCCAAACACCCGACGCCGTCTGCTGAGGTCCGCCCGAGGCGCCCAGCGGGTGGCAGTTGCGTTCCATCGCCAGGTGGTGAACCACCAGCGGGCGGGCGGATTGGGCGGCGGCGACGACCTTGGAATGGTCGCCCTGCCCACCGGAGGCGATCTCCTGGTCGATCAGTCTGAGGGTGTCGGTGTGCGCCGCCGACCGGGCGCGCAGCCACTGGGTGTCGTAGCCGGATGTGCCCGCGCTCCTGCCGATCCGGGCGAGCTGGTCGTTCTCCGCCGGGGTGGGACTGGGCGGAAGTGCGATCTTGAGCTGTCCGCTGAGCGTGCTGATCGCCTTGTCCATCGCGCCGCGGTCACGCACGAGTGCGGCGCCGACCCGCATCACACATGCCGCCGCCGCGTGGGGCACGGCGTCCCGACCCGCGTTGACCTCGGCGAGGTCCCCCTGGTGCAGCGCGCCGAGGAAGGCGGCGTCACCGGGACCGACGGTGGGCGTCCCGCTGTCCGACGGGCTGGCGCTGCCGCCGGAAGGACTGGCGCTACCCGACGCGCTCGGGTTGTCCGAGGCGCCGGGACTGTTCGACGGGCTGGGGGCGCTGGACGCGGCGGGGCTGTTCGACGGCGCGGGACCGGCCGCGGCGCTGGGCGCGCCCGGTGCGGCGCTCGGATCCTCCGCGGCGGCGGAACCAGCGAGTCCGGCCGCCATCACCAGTCCGGCCGCCGCCACGCAGACCCATGCCCGGCTACGTACCATCACGCCCTCCGTTCCTCTCCTGTGCGCACCGGTCGGCGCCGTGGGAGCCACATACGTCCCCGGTCACACGGCCCCCGACACGGACCGGCCTACGGATGGCGCAACGGTCGTGGCCACCGGGGCACTCGGCCCCGGATCCGGAACAGATCAACTGTGAAACTCCAGCGCTCAGGGGCGCTGCTGCGGCTACCGTAGAAGGTGGGAAGAAAAGGCCTTCGGGAGCGGTCACGGAGGTGTCGGCGATGGACGGACATCGACTCTCCGACGAGGAGCGCCGGGCTCTGGAGCAGATCGAGACGATGCTGCGGCAGGACGACGGCCTGGATCGCCGTCTGCGGACGATGCGCCTGGTGCGGCTCCCGAACGCCGCCGGCTTGCTGCGTCGGTGGCGGCCGCTGCTGGTGGTCCTGGTGACGGTGGCGTCCACGGCGCTGATGGTGATGGCGGTCGCCTCGCTGGCCCCCGCGGTGATCGCGGCCGTCGCCGCGACCTGGCTGCTCACCGTCGTGCTCACCGTGGACATGGTGCGAGACCGGCGCCGGGGGCGACGCGACCGGCCGCCACAGAACTGACCGTGGCCCGTCAGGCCGGTGCGGGGTTGGAGTTGTCCACCGCCAGCCGGACCGCGAGCGCACCGAGCACCGTGCCCATCAGGTAGCGCTGGACCCGCAGCCATGTCGGACGCCGGACGAGGAAGCGCGCGATGGTGCCCGCGGCAAGGACGATGGCGCAGTTGACCGCCAGGCTGACCACCACCTGGATGCCACCGAAGACGAACCCCTGGACCATCACATGGCCCTCCCGCGGCTCGATGAACTGCGGTATGAGCGAGAGGTACATCACCGCGATCTTCGGGTTGAGAAGACTGGTCATCAGGCCCATGGCGAACAGCCGTCGGGTGGAGTCCGGCGCCAACTCGCTCGGCGTGAACACCGATTGTCCGCCCGGCCGCAGGGCCTGCCAGGCGAGGTACGCCAGGTATCCGGCCCCCGCCAGCTTCACGGTGACGTAGAGCGCGGGCACCGCGACGAACACCATCGACAAGCCGAGATTTGCGGCGCCCAGGTAGCACAGGAAGCCGACGCCGACCCCGGCAAGGGAGACCAGACCGGCCTTACGTCCCTGGGTGAGGCTTCGCGAGACCAGATACATCATGTTCGGACCCGGGGTGAGCACCATGCCGAGGGCCACCGCCGAGACACCGAGAACCGAGCCCATTGTGATCATGCGTCAAGCCTGACGCCTGCCAACGGTACAGCACCAGCGAGAGTTTCTAGCAGAATTGATTTAGCATCACTAAACAGTTCAGAAGGCAGAGGCCCAACTCGGGCTAGTGCGAGTGCGGTTGGGGTACAACGGGGAGGCGCGGCGCCGAAGCGTCGAGTACCTCTTGCGGAGTTGACCGCTGGCCTTCCAGGCGGCCGTGCATCGCGGTGGCGATCCGCGCCGCCTGGGCCTTGGCCCGTTCCGCCACGGGACCGGACCATCGCGCGTCGACGGCACGGTTCCACAGCAGCAGCCAGCGGGTGAAGTGCCCTTGGGTCAGCGGGCGTTCACCGTGCACACGCTGGTGCGCGCGGAGCAGTCCGCCCCGGTAGGCACCGTGGCCGAACAACTGCCCCGCCCAGAAGTCGGCGATTACCGGTAGATGCGCTGGGACGTCGGCGCCGACCCCCTCGAACACCGGGGCCAGTACGTCATCCGTGAGGACGGCACGGTAGAAGTCGTCCAGCAGCGCGAGCACATCACCGCGATCGCCCAGATCCCGGCGGCCTGCCGGAGGGACCGGGCGCGGCCCTGCCATCACATCCACCACCACAAATATCGGGAGTTCCCCACTCTAACGGCGCACGGGAGGCATACCGGCTGGTAGCTCAGGCCTGTCCGGTATCGAACCGGCTGATCTTCCCGTCGGTGACGGTGAACCGCCACGCCGTGCGCATCTCGCCCCAGGTGTCGTTGCGGAAGCTGGCGACCAGGGACAGTCCGTCGGCTGACTGCGACTCCACGTTCATGCGGCCGTTGGAGGAGAAGATCTCCCTGTCCGTCCACTGCTGCAGGTCGCGGTCGGAACCGTCGTCGGACATGGTCGCATCGTCTGTCAGCGTCTGGAAGAAGGCCTGCTGGTCGCCGGAGTTGATGGCGTCCACCAGTGCGCGGACCGCCGGGTTGGAAAGCTCGCTGGCGCGGATCACGGGTGTCGTTCCCTTCGTGTGCGGTACTCGACGCAATCAGCCGAACGGGTGAATCGGGTCTCTGGTCACCAGGAGCCGCCACGCTGCGTCTGCAGGTCCATCAGCTTCGAGCGGGCGATCTGGAGCCGGTGGGCGAGGACCTCCGCCACGGCCCGTACCAGGGCGTAGCCCAGCACGGGATCCTCCTCGCACAGCGCGCGCACCCGCGCCCCGTCGAACTCATAGGCGCGCACCGGACTCAGCGCCTCCGCACCGAAGTCCCAGGTGTAGGGCGGGAACATCCATGACCAGCCGAGCAGGTCGCCGGGGCCCAGGGTGGCGACGGTGGCCGGGCGCCGCCCCGGTATTCGCAGGTCGAGGGTGACCGCGCCGGATCGGATGACCCAGAACCGGTCAGCGGTGCCCTGTTCCTCGAAGATCCGGGAGTCCTGGTCGAAGGAGACCTCTTTGGCCAGTTCCATCAGGCGGTCACGGTGCACCGCCGGAAGAGCCCTGAGCAGGCGCGTCGCAGCAGTCATGGCCGTAGGCCTCCTCGCCACCGGGCGGGATCCGGTAGCTCCATTGCACCCGCAATCACCCCCCACGGCATCCCGAGGCCCCGGCACAGCGGCTCCGCTGCCGGGACGCCCCGGAGCCACGGCACCGCAGCCGGATCGCACGGGAACCGCCAGCGGCTCACGCTCCGGGGCCGGTTCTCCGGTCCTGGCGGGGGGCGTCCTGACGTGGGTTTTCCGCGACGATCGCACGCCGGACCGGCGATCATCTCCCGCCGCGACGGCGAGCAGCCCGGGCCACGCACACCAGCGGTCTCAAACCCACCGCAACCCCACGACCAGAAGCCGCCAGCCCCCGCGCGGCACCGCAACCCACACACAACCAAAGCAGCCCCGCGCGGCAGCGCAACCGCACCCCACACACCGAAACGTCCCCGCGCGGCAGCGCAACCGCAGTCCCGACCGCGCCCGCCCTCGGCCGCGCCGGAAGGGCGACCTGACCGCGTAAGCGGCGTTCAGCCGCTTACGCGCTCGTACCAGCTCCGCGCCCGTTCCGCCGCCACCGGGGGCGACGCCGCCATGATGTCGGCCAGTGTCTGCCCGGCCAGCTCCCGCCGCCAGGCCAGTTCCGCCCGCCGCATGGCCGTGGCCACCCCGCACGGCGCGCGGAACTCCCGCACCGGAAGCTCCGCGCCGTCTCCCCGCTGCCGGATCTCGGTGCAGCGGAACGCGTCGTCAGGGCCCTCGATCGCGGCGACCACGTCCATCAACGTGATCTTCTCCGGCGGCCTGCCCAACCGGAACCCGCCGCGGACGCCGGGCGTGGAGGTGAGGATGCCCGCACGGACCAGTGCCTGCAGCCGCTTGTTGAGATACGCCTGGGGAAGGTCGAACCGCGCCGCGAGCTTCGCCGTCGACACCGGATCCTGTCCGCCGAGCCAGGCCAGTGTCAGACAGCAGTGCAGCCCCCACTCGACTCCTTCACCCATCCGCATAACCAGGACACTACACCTCTAGTTTCCACGGACGGGAAGCCCGATCGGCGACGTACCACCGAAGCCTCCCGGAATACCGCTTGCTGACGGCCGGTCAGTGAGATGCTCACCAGGTGAACAAGGACAATTCACCCGGCGAGCCGAGTGCCGGACATCACGAACCGCACACCGGCGGCCTGGGCACCCGGCTCAACTGGCTGCGCGCGGCGGTGCTCGGCGCCAACGACGGCGTGGTGTCCACCGCCGGGCTGGTGGTCGGCGTAGCGGGGGCGACCACGTCCCGGCAGACGCTGCTGGCCGCCGGACTGGCCGGACTGCTGGCGGGCTCGCTGTCGATGGCGACGGGCGAGTACGTCTCGGTGAGCACACAGCGCGACTCGGAGAAGGCCGCGCTGGCCCTGGAGCGCGAGGAGCTGGCCACCGCCCCGCAGGCCGAACTGGACGAGCTGACCGGCCTGTTGGCGGGTCGCGGCATCAGCCCCGACCTCGCCCGCGAGGTGGCGGAACAACTCACCGAACGCGACGCACTGGGCGCGCACGCGCGGGTCGAACTGGGCATCGATCCCGAGGAGTTGACCAACCCGTGGCACGCGGCCTGGGCCAGCTTCGCGGCGTTCACCTGCGGTGCGCTGCTTCCGCTGCTGGCGATCGTGCTGCCCCCGGCGTCGGTGCGCCTGGCCGTCACGGTGGTCGCGGTGCTGTGCGCGCTCGTACTGTGCGGTTGGGCCAGCGCCCGGCTCGGCAACGCCCCGGCCCGGCAGGCCGTACTGCGCAACGCCGCGGGCGGAGCGGTGGCGATGGCCGTTACCTACACGGCGGGCACCCTGCTCGGCGCGGCCGGGGCCTGACCGCACGGCGAACATCCGCAACTCGGAAGAAAGGGTGGAAAAGTGACCCGTACCGCACAGGCGGTCCTCGCGGAGGCCGTCCGCGAACTGGCCCCTGACACCGGCGCCAACCGGCTGGTCCCCCGTATCGCCGCCGGGCAGGCGCCGGTCGAGACGCTGGCGGCGTTCGCGATGGAACAGCACCACGTCATCCCCAGCGACCGCCGCAGCTTCCTGCACCTGACCGAGCGCTGCGCCGCCGATCCGGCCGCCGCCACCTTCTTCACCAGCCTCGCGCACGGGGAGAACATCGCGCTCGACAGGCTCGGTGCGCTCGCCGACGCCCTCGGTCTGGACGACGAGTCCGTGGACGGCTACCAGCCGAAGCCGGGCTGCCAGGCGTACCCGGCGTACGCGGCGTGGCTCGCGCTGAACGCCGAGCCGGTGGACGTGGTGATCGCGCTTACCGCCAACTTCGCCGCGTGGGGCGGCTACTGCCGGACGATGGGCCGGGCGCTGCGCGAGCGGTACGGCTTCGGCGACGAGGCATGTGGTTTCTTCGACTTCTTCGCGGAACCCGCGTCGCAACTCGAACAGCAGGCGCTGGCCGCGGTACAGGCCGGGCTGGACGCCGGTCGCGTCACCCCGCTGGCACACCGCTACGGACGGCTGCTCCAGGCGTACGAGTTGATGTTCTGGAACACCCTTGCCGAACAGGGGAATGAGCGGTGAGCAGCGCATCGCCACCGTACCCACGGCCCTGGTCTCGCCGCTGGCGCCGCTGAGCGCGCACGACGGCTGCACGGTCATCCCCGGTCAGGACGACGCGCTGCCGCTCACCGTCGCCGCCTGTGTCGAGGCGATGGTCCCGGACGACTGAGCCCTCAGGCCGTCCGGTTGGCGGGCGGGTCAACCGGACGGCCGGGATCCGGCACCGATGGCGGCGACCACGATGGTGTGCAGCGCCCCGATGCCCTCCGGCGGGACAGGGAAGGGGCTGCCGGCGAGCGTGTGCCACTCCGATGAGCCGGCCTCGCGCAAGGTCACCTGTGCGCGTTTGGCGGGCAGCTCCGTGGTGGCGACGGTCAGGGTGCCGGTGAGGATGACGCCCTCGCGGGTCATCGCGCCGCTCGGCCCCGCGGTGACCTCGTCGACCAACCGCGTCGGCTCGCCGCCGCTCACGCGGCGCCCGCCACGGCTCCGCATCGGAAAGTGGTCATGGGCTCAGTGGTAGTGGAGCGGATCTTGGGACGGCTTCATTCACCGTTACGAGGGCGCGTCACCCTGCCGCTCGGCGAGCCGTCGGGCGAGCAGCCGCGCCGGTTCGCCCAGCACGATGGTGTAGTGGTTGCAGCCGGGCAGCAGTTCGGTGCGCAGCGACGCGACGCGGTCGCGCCACCGTGCCACTAGACCGGTCGGCAGCAGTCCCGGCGCCCGGTCGAACATGCCCAGCGGTGCGTACACCAACAGCGCCGGAAGCGACAGCCGTTCGAGGTCCGCGGCGACACGGGCGGACGAGGTCAGCAGGTCCCGGCCGTCCGCACGGACCGCGTCCACGCTCACTCGTGAGCGCCATGAACCGTCCGCTCCCGTGAGGTCGGCGCGCACATACGCCTCGATGTCCTCGTTCCAGTAGGGCCCGAGCGCGGGATGGGCGCGGAAGAGGTCGAGATGTGCCGCCGCGCTGTCGAACGTGCGGCCAAGGCGGCCCAGCATCGGGCCGAGCGTCGCGTCGAGCACGCGGTCGGGATCGGCGCCCGGCGGCGTCGGCAGCGGCAGACCGCCGTCCACCAGCAGCAGCCGGTCGAAGAGTTCCGGCCACGCCGCCGCGGCCCGTAGGGCGACGTACGCGCCCATCGAGTGGCCGACCAGCGTCAACCTGCCTTCCGTGCCGAGGAGTTCGGCCGTCCGCCGCACGTCGTCCGCGTGCCGACCGAGGCCGTACGGTCCGGGTAGCCCGGCGCTGCCGCCCCGGCCGCGCAGGTCGAGGGCGAACAGGCTGTACTCCTCGGGCAGTTGGCGGGCCACGGCCCGGAACGCCATGGCCGACCCGGTGATGCCGTGCACGGCGAGCACCAGCCGCGGTCCGGTGCCGAACCGCAGGGCACGCAGGCTTCCGTCGCCAACCGGGATGTGCAGTTCTGCGGTCGCCATGACTCCTCCCACGAAATACCTACCCGGTCGACGCGGCTGTGTCGCGCGTTCGTACGCGGACGGCCGGTGGTACGGAAGGCGGCGGGCACGCGACGCGGGCAAGTCGGTGGCCCGCGTCCACGGGCGGCACAGCTAGATTCGGCTTTCATGGAACACCGTCATCTCGGCCGCAGCGGCCTGCTGATCAGCGAGATCGCCTACGGCAACTGGCTCACCCATGGTTCCCAGGTCGAGGAGGACACCGCGACCGACTGTGTCCACGCCGCACTCGACGCCGGCATCACCACGTTCGACACCGCGGACGTGTACGCCGCCACCCGCGCGGAGACCGTGCTGGGTCGCGCGCTGAAGGGCGAACGGCGCGAGGGACTGGAGATCCTCACCAAGGTCTACTGGCCCACCGGCCCCGGCCCGAACGACCGCGGGCTGTGCCGCAAACACCTCTTGGAGTCCATCGACAACTCGCTGCGCAGGCTCCAGACCGACTACGTCGACCTCTACCAGGCGCACCGCTTCGACCGGTTCACGCCTTTGGAGGAGACCATGGAGGCCTTCGCGGACATCGTCCACCAGGGCAAGGCTCACTACATCGGTGTGTCGGAGTGGACCGCCGACCAGATCCGCAGGGCGCACGCGCTCGCCCGGGAACTGCGGATTCCGCTGGTGTCCAGCCAGCCGCAGTACTCCATGCTGTGGCGCGTGATCGAGCCCGAGGTGATCCCGGCCTGCGCGGAGCTGGGCATCGGCCAGATCGTCTGGTCGCCGATCGCCCAGGGCGTGCTCACCGGGAAGTACCAGCCCGGCCAGCGGCCACCGCAGGGCTCGCGGGCCACGGACGACAAGGGCGGTGCCGACTTCATCAGTCGGTTCCTGCGCGACGAGGTGCTGGAGCGGGTGCAGGCGCTGCGGCCGCTGGCGGCCGAGGCCGGGCTCTCGCTGGCGCAGCTCGCGGTCGCCTGGGTGCTGCAGAACCCGAACGTGTCCGCCGCGATCGTCGGTGCGTCGCGCCCTGAACAGGTCGGCGAGAACGCCAAGGCGTCGGGTGTCCGGCTGGAGCCGGAGCTGATGGCGCGGATCAACGAGGCCGTGGCCCCCGTCGCGGTCACCGACCCGGCCATCACCTATGCGCAGACTCCGACGCAACGGCCCTGAACACGCCCCGCGCACGGCGAGCGGCGACAGATCGCCGGGCATAAGCTGAGTGCGGTCCGCGAGGGCCGGTTGGATGCTGCTTGCCCGGCGGGAGTCGACGTGACCGTTATGCGGAAAGGCTGTGTGTACGGCGCTCCGTGCTGGGTCGGTCTGATGGCCCGCGACCTGGGCACGGCCACCGGCTTCTACGGGCCGCTGTTCGGCTGGCGCTTCGAGCCGGGGCCCGAGCGCTGGGGACCGTACCTTCGGGTGTACTCCGGCGGGTGGGAGGTCGCCGGAATCGGCGAGGTGGCCAAGCGCTGGGAGCTGCCGGTCACCTGGACCACGTACTTCGGCACCGATGACGCCAACGCCACCGCCGCCGCGATCAGGGAGCGCGGCGGCACGGTGGCGGTGGGCCCGCTGGAGTTCGACGCCGGGCGGCTGGCGCTGGCCTCCGATCCGGCGGGCGCCTCCTTCGGCATCTGGGAGGGCAGGGCCAGCTCCCGCACCCGGGAGTGGCCGATCGCCTCTCCGGTGTGGATCGAGCTGCGCACCCGGGACGCCTTCGAATCGGCCCTCTTCTACGGCCAGGTGTTCGGCTGGGACCAGGAGGACCCCAAGCGCTACGAGGTGCGCTACGAGCACGACCGGGTGGTGCTGCGGGTGGACGGGCACAGCGTGGCGGCGCTGTCCGGCGGCGGTACGGAGGCCGCCATGGACCCCCGCGTCCGCCCCCGCTGGCACGTCTACTTCTCGGTGGCCGACGTCGACGCGACGGTCGAGAAGGCCGTGAAGCTCGGCGGCGAGGTGACCGGCGAGCCCCAGGACTCGGCGTACGGCCGGGTCGCCGGACTACGCGACGTCGAGGGCGGACTGTTCTCGGTGATCAGCCAGCACCACTGACGCGATCAGCCGGTTGAGCCGGGGAAGTACCGGGTGAACGCCTCCGCGTTGACGCCCAGCGCGCCGCCGAACGGCATGTCGAGCTGGTGGATCAGCACGATCAGGAAGACGATGAACCCGGACAGGCCCATCACCATCACCAGATGACTGGCCCGGCGCTGGACCCCGAACAGGAACATGAAGCCCACGGTCAGCACCCCGCCGATGAACAGTCCCGCCCACAGCACGCTCGACAACCGGTTCTGCGCGTCCGCCTCCCGACCACGGCGCGCCTCGTCCAGCACCGACAACTGGGCCATCGCCTCCTGCCCGGCGTTCTGCTGGGCGGCACCGGTGGGTTGCGCCGTCTCATAGGTGTCCCGCAGCCGGTTGAGCAGTTGCCAGCCCGAGGGGCCGAGCGGCTGGCGTCGGATCATCTCGGACCATTCACCGCTGGTCACCTGGTGGGCGTAGGAGACGGCCGTGCTCCTGGCCTGCTGTTCCGCGGCGGGCGGTAGGGCGTCGGCGAGCAGATAGACCTGGTGCAGGGCGCCCGCCTCGGTCTGTACGTGTTCCTCGGCGCTGGAGTGGGTGTCCCACACCGACACCAGCGCGAGCCCGAGCACCAACGCGTAGATCACCCCGATCATCATCGAGATGTACTCGGCGAGCGCCTCCCGGGGCTCCTCGTCCGCCTTCGGCGGGAAGACACGGTGCTTGACCACCACACAGGCCACCGCCACCAGGCCGCCACCGAGGACGACACCCAGGGTGCTGAGCAGAGCGAACAACGGAAACCTCCTCAACTGCCTTGCCCGGCAACGGAGTTGCCGGTGGACGACGCCATCGCTTCCCCGGTCACCGACCGCGTGAGCCGGAGCGCGCTCCGGCCGCGACCCCGGCCACCACGGCCGGGAGCAGCACCAGGAAGAGCGCTCCGACGGTGGACAACCCGGCCGGTGCTGCGACCTGGCCGTCCGGCACGTGGCGCAGCCACGCCACCGGACGCGGTACGGCCGCTCTCACCACCGGCGAGGGGGGCGCGCTGGCGCGTGGCGGTGCGGGCACCGCCGGTGGGCTGGGAGCGGCCTGCGGCCGTGGTGCGGGTGGATTGGGCTGCGGCGGTGCGGGCAGCGGCGGGGCGGGCACACCGCAGCTGCGGTTGGCCATCCCGGTGAGCCGTCGCAGCACCGGCGCATTCCCGGCGGTGCGTACGGTGGCGACGCTGCCCGAGACGTCGACGGAGCGCAGCGGGGCGCAGGCGGCGGCGCGCACGGACGCCTCGCAGGACCTCGGGCCCATTTCGGGCAGCACCAGGCCCAGCCCGTGCGGGCAGCGCAACGGGCGGCGCATGCCGGGCAGGCCCGACGGCCAGAAGTGCCGGGCGGTGAACCGGCCGAAGCCCGGCAGCCCCGGCGGAGGTCGCACTCCCCAGCCGGACGGCACGGCTCCCCGTGCTCCCGGGACCGCTGGGCCCGGCCAGCCCATGGCGCACCCGACGCCCCCGCACACCAACACCAGCGCGCCGCCGAGCAGTACCGCCGCCAAGTGCCGCAGCCAGCCCCAGCGGAACCGGCCCGGTGGACCCGCACCCCACGCGAACATGAGCCTCCCCCTCCCGTCGCGTGCTTCCCCCGGCGAGCCAGGTCGTATCGTGCCCCCCTTGGTCGCGATACGACCCGGCTCGCCCCGCGATCAGCTTGTCCACCGCAGCCGTCAACCAGGCAGACACGCCGAGCGAATTCACGCGATAGACGGGCGTAGGCCCTCACGAGGTTTGGCCCGCCGCACGGCACCTAGCCACGGGCCTCGCGGGACGAGCGGTGCCAGGTCGTGTCCAGATGGGCCGGTGCGAGACCCGCGGTGTGCGGCGCCGCAGGGTCCCTGCCGACCCGTCGATCGCCTCGCGCCGCCGACCGGCCGCGGGCATCACCTCCGAACAGGGAGGCGAGGGATCGATACACCTGGCCCCGCACGGGGGACGCGACGAGTGCCGGCTCGTCGGCATGGGCATCCAACGGCTGGCAACCGTCCCCTACGAAAGGTGGGTTCATGCTTCTCGCCCCCCTCCTTCTCCCGGTCGTGAACGTCGTCAGCTTCCTGCTCGGGCTCGGTCACTAGGGCATACACGCTGGGTTGGTGCGGGACCTGCGGTGTCCGGCGCTGGGGACACCCCCATCGGGGCCTCGCAGGGCCCGTGCTGGCCCATCGCACACGCCTTAGTGGTCGATGGAGTAGCTGTCGCCGTACACCTTCCAGTGCAGCGGCGGGTCCAGGTTCAGGTTGCCGTTGCGCAGGAAGACCCGCTGCTCGGTGTCGACCCGGCTGGTGTCGCTGTGCGCCTCCTCCGACTTCATGGCGACCTTGCGCGCGTCGAGGTAGGCGTTGAGGTACGTGGTCTCGTTGCCTCCCTGTGCGGGCGTCTTCGCGTTGCGCATCGCCGTCTTGCGGATCCAGCCGAAGCTGTACTTGTCGTCGCCGGGGCCGTGCATCACGATCGCGTCGTAGTAGATGAACTGGCCGAGCGTGCCCAGCCCGTCCGCCTTCGCCTGGGAGACGGCGGGGTTGAAGTAGACGCGGTCGCGCTCGTTGTTCTGGGCCTGCTGGAAGAGCGGATCGGCGGCGGCCTTCTTCCAGTCCTTGGTGAAGTTCGGGTCGAGGCCCGCGTGCGAGTCCGTTCCGTTGACCTTGCGCAGCGCGGGCAGGTACTTGGCCAGCACGTTGCCAGGCTCGGTGCGGGTGTACGCGGTGACCAGGTCGAGCATGTCGCCGGTGCCCGAGCAGAATCCGATGATGCCCGCCGTGTATCCGCGGCCGTCGCCTATGTCCTCGATGTACTTGTACTGGGCCTTCCAGTCCAGCGTGGAGTTCTCGGCGCTGGAGACCAGCTCCATCGCGATCTCCTTCTTGCGCGGGTCGTTCAGCCCGGCCCCTGACGCCTTCTCGGCTACGGCCCGACTGACCGTCGGGGTCGGTTCGGTGGCGTTTCCGGCGGCGGCCACGGCCAGCGGGGTGGCCGTGGCGGCGAGCACACCGGCGGAGACCAGCAGGGTCACGCGCTTGCGGGAGCGTGCCGCGCGGTGATGGCGCATATGTCTCTCCGTCCCATGGGATCCATTAGGAAAGTTTCCTAACTTACCCCGGGCATTGAAGCACCATCACCAGCGGTCGCCAAGTCCCCGGGGAACGCATGGAGTTGATGCGAGCCGACGGCGGCTCGCCGCCGCCGTTGTCAGACCCCGGTGACAGGATGGCGCCCATGATGTCGACACCGGAACGCCCCATCCCGCCACTCAACGCCGATGAGCGCACCACGCTGGAGAGTTGGCTCGACTTCCACCGGACCACCCTCGCCATGAAGTGCCGCGCCCTGGACGAGACCCGGTTGCGGGAGATGTCGGCGCCGCCCTCGTCGATGTCGTTGCTGGGGATCGTCCAGCACATGGCCGAGGTGGAGCGGAACTGGTTCCGTCGGATCCTGACCGGTGAGGACGTCTCACCGATCTTCGGCGAGCGGAGTGACGAGGAGGGGCCGGACGGCGGCTTCGAGGTGGCCGAGGACGCCACGTCCCAGGAGGCGTTCACCCTGTGGGAGGGGGAGGTCGCCAAGGCCCGGGAGATCGCGGCGGCCCGCTCACTTCAGGACACCGGCACGCTGCTCGGCAGGGAGGTGAGCCTGCGCTGGATCTACGTGCACATGATCGAGGAGTACGCCCGGCACAACGGTCACGCCGATCTGATCCGCGAGCGGATCGACGGGGCGACCGGAGTGTGACCGCGCGCCCTCAAAGCCTGGGCAGCACCGCGTGGTCACACCGTCCCACCACAGGCGCCAGGGCGCGGCGTCGGATACCGCTTGGCCAAGGCGGCTGTTCGGCCAACGCCGCCCACTCCCTGTCGTGCTGACCCGGCACGCTGCGCCCGGCGCGCACCCAGCCGCGCGCCAGCGCCTCGTAGATCGGCGCCTCGGCGGCCAGCGCGTCAGCGGAGGCCGCCGGGCGCGGAATCGATTCTTCGTACCGCGGTCGCTCGTGCCATACGGAGAAGCCACCGAGGAGGCCCCAGTGCGTTGTCACGGTCGTCATATACCGACAACGCCGAACTTCGGCGGGCGGTCACAACGCGCAAGAGGCGTTCACCCGGTGACGGGACACGACCTCACGCCAGTTCGACGCCCACCCGGCCGCCGGACCCTCTGATCCGGCTCTGAGTCGGCTGTTGCAGGACAGTGACAAAGCGCCTACAACGCATTCGTGTGATGGAACGTCTTTTCTGATGAGACCACGCCAATGGCACTTACCTCGCCTTCGGCGCAAAGAATGATGTTCCACTTCGAAAGGGACAGATCCATGATCGTCACCAAGCGGCACTCCCTGCGCATCGCCGCCATCGGCGCCATCAGCGCGGCCTCCGTCGCCCTGGCGGGCACCGCGATGGCGGCCACCCCGGCCGCGCACACCGCGCCTTCCGCCGCCGCGCACCAGGCCGTCGCCGCCAAGGCCAGCATCACCGCCAAGCCGTCGGTGTCGTCGGTCCACGCGTGGCAGCTGTTCCGGGTGACCGGCAAGACCACCGGCCTCAAGGCGGGCAGCAAGGTGACGCTCCAGCAGAAGCAGCAGGGCAAGTGGGTCACGCTGCCCGCCTCCGCGCCCGTCTCGCGCAACGGCTCCTACTCGCTGGGCGTCAAGCTCGGCCTGAAGGGCAAGAACGACCTGCGCATCGTCAGCGGCAACACGGCCTCCGCGGTCTTCAACGTGACCGTCCGCTAGGCCGCCGCGACGGGACGAACGACCACGACGGCGTGGTCCGGCGGTTGCGACAACCGCAACCCACGGAGGCCCAACAGCCCCGCGGTTGCGGTTGGTTCGGCACCGCCGGGCCACGCCGTCGAGCTTCTCGCCCCGCGGCGGCACAAGGGTTGCTGCCGCAGCGGGCGCCTTCCGCCCATACCCGTTGGCGCCGTCCCGGCGCGATTCAACGCCCGCGTAGGCGTTCGAGGTCGCGACGCTCGCGCTTGGTCGGCCGCCCGGCGCCACGGTCGCGCTGACCGACCGCCACCAACTCCTCACGCGGAGGAGGAGGCGGGCTGTTGTCGATGAAGCACTCCGCGGCGACCGCCGCCCCCACCCGCTTGCGCACCACGCGCGTGACGACCACGATCCGTTCCCGCCCGGCATGGTGCAGCCGCACCTCGTCCCCCGAGCGCACCGCGTAGGCGGGCTTGACGCGTTCGCCGTTCACCCGGACGTGGCCGCCACGACACGCCGCGGCGGCGAGCGAACGCGTCTTGGTGAGCCGTACCGACCAGATCCAGCTGTCGACCCGTACGGTCCCCTCGTCTGAAGCCATGCCATGACTCTACGGCGAAACATAATCGAACAGAGGTACTATTTCGATGTGGCTTCCTTCCCCTTCCCCGACGACCTCCGCACCCTGCAACGCCAGCTCCACGCCGTACGGAACGAGCTGACCGCCCTGCACGCGCACCTGCCGCCCCGCCCCGCGGGCACCGAGGCGTTCGTCGACGAGGACGGATTCGAACATCCGGCGACGCCCGCCTGGACCGACGAGGAGCGGCAGACGGTGGACGCGCTGTGGGCCCGGCAACGGAAGCTGGCCCACGCGGTGACGGTCCACCCCTTCTGGTCGACCCTCGGCGCCGACCAGATCGCGGCCCGCGCGGCACTCAAGCACCTGGACAGCACGGCCGAGAGCGACGACGCCGTCGAGACCCCGAAGTCCTGAGCCCGCCCGCGTTTGGGCGTTACTCAGCCAAGGAATCAGTTACTCATGCGAGTAACAAGGGGGAACACCGGGGACACCCCGGAACCAGCACAGCGCTCACTCGCCGCCTCCGCACGACGGTCGCAGATCGTGGCGGCGGCGATCGAGACCATCGCCGAACTCGGCTACGCCCAAGCCTCGTTCGCCCGGATCGCAGAGCGAGCCGGAATCTCCAGCACACGGTTGATCTCGTACCACTTCGGCACCAAGGACGAGCTGATGGACGAGATCGTCGTGGAGATCGCGCAGGGCGCGGACCGGATGATCGCCGAGCGGGTGGCGGAGCAGACCACGGCCGCGGGCGCGCTGCACGCCCGCATCGAGGCGCAGTTGCACTGGATCGCGCGCTATCCGGCGCATGTTCAGGCGCTGTACGAGATCTCGATGAACGCCCGCGGAAGTGATGGTTCACTGCGCTACGGCATGGCGGCCTCGGCGCGTGCCAATGTCGACGCCCTGGAGCCGATCCTGCGCGAAGGGCAACGCAGCGGCGAGTTCCGGGCGTTCGACACCCAGTTGATGGCGCTCACCATCAAGTCGGCGATCGACGCGGCGATCGTACGGATGTGGCAGCCGCCGCGGCTGAGCGTCGAGGAGTGCGTCCAGGAGATCACCACCATCGCCGCGCTCGCCACCCGGCGGTCGTCATGAGCGCGCCCGCCGGTAGGGCGGTGCTGACCATGGTGGTCGACATCGCGCTTCCGCTGGTGGTGTTCTACGGGCTGCGCGCCGCTGGCACCAGCACCTACGCGGCGCTGGTGGCCGCGGCGGTCGCTCCGCTGGCCAGCGCGGCGCTGCAGTTGCTCCGGGACCGCCGACTCGACGGCATGGCCGTCTTCATAGCGACGACCATGCTGCTGGGCCTTGCCGCCTCGCTGGTGACCGGGGGCACCCGGTTCATGCTGGCCAAGGACGGCTGGGTGACCGCGGTCGGCGGGCTGTGGTTCCTGGCCTCGGTGAAGGTCGCCCGTCAGCCGCTGGTCTACCACGGCGCGCGGCCACTGCTTGAGGGCCGGTTCCGCTCCGACGGCACCCCCTGGGAGGTGCTGTGGGAGCGGGAGCCCGCGTTCCGCCGCATCTGGCGGGTGTCCACCGTGATCTGGTCGGTGGCGATGCTGGCGGACGCCGCCGTTCGGGTGACCATGGCGTACACGCTGCCGGTCGACACGGTGCCCGCGCTGGGCGGCGCGCTGTGGCCGGTCACCCTGCTGCTGCTCCAGCTGGTGAACGGGGCGTACTACGAGGTCGCGGGCCTGTGGCGGATCACCGGCGGCCTTGTACGCGAGGGCGGACGGGCGGACGGGTCGCCCGACATGCACACTCGGGCGCGTCGTGCCAGCCTGGGGAGCACCCAGGGATCCACAGGAGGTGCGGACATGGGCGTCACGGATGACTTCAAGCGCAAGGCCAAGGAGATGGCGGAGAAGGCCAGGGCGCAGCGCGAAGCCCAGCGCGCCGAGAAGGCCGGGGAGAGCGCCGCGCAGCCCCAGGAGGACATGCCCAACAAGACGCAGGACCTCAGGGACAAGCCCGAAGACAAGTAACACACGACGGATCGGATGAACGAGGGGCTCGCCGCCTGGCGGGTCCCTCGTCCGCGTACGGCACCCTGCCGGTCGGCGGCTGCCTCGCCGGGCGCGACCTGCGGCCCCTGATCGCGCCCGACAAGATCTGGACGAGCCGGACTCAGCCCGAGGTGATCGCCCGCAGTGACTCCTTGAGCGAGCCCATGGTGGCCAGTACAGCGGTGGGCTCGTATCCGCAGTGCGCCATGCAGTTGTCGCAGCGCGGGTCCTTGCCCCGCCCGTACCTGTCCCAGTCGGTGGCGTCCAGCAGCTCCTGGTACGTCGCCGCGTAGCCGTCCGCCATCAGGTAGCAGGGCTTCTGCCAGCCGAACAGCGAGTACGAGGGAATCGCCCACGGCGTGCACTCGAAGTCGGTACGGCCCTCAAGGAAGTCCAGGTACAGCTCGGAGTGGTTGAGCCGCCACTTGCGGCGCCTGCCGTCGGCGAACGCCTTCCGGAACAGCTGCCGCGTCTGCTCGACGCCGAGGAAGCGGTCCTGGTCGGGCGCCTTCTCGTAGGCGTAACCGGGCGAGAGCTCCATCCGGTCCACCTTCAGTTCGTCGTTGAGGTACTCCATCACCTCGATGACGTCCTGCGGGCTGTCGTTGTTGAAGAACGTGGAGTTGGTGTAGACCGCGAAACCGGCCGCCTTGGCCTGCCGGATCGCCTCCACGGCCTGGTCGAAGACGCCGTCCTTGCTCACCGACTCGTCATGCCGCTCGCGCAGGCCGTCGACATGCACCATCCACGCGAAGTTGCGGTGCGGGGCGAACTTGTGCAGGTGCTTGGGCAGCAGTACAGCGTTGGTGCACAGCACAACGAACTTGCCGCGCCTGAGCAGCTCGCGGGTCATCAGGTCGATGTGCGGATGCATCAGCGGCTCGCCACCGGCCAGCGAGACCATGGGCGCGCCGCACTCCTCCACCGCGCCGATCACCTGGGCGACCGGCATGCGCTGCTTGAGCACACCCGCCGGGTGCTGGATCTTGCCGCAGCCGTTGCACTTCAGGTTGCAGGCGAAAAGCGGTTCCACCTCCACGATGAGCGGGAACTTCTCACGCCGCAGCAGCTTCTGCTTGAGCAGGTAACTGCCCATCTTGACGGTGAGGTTGAGCGGGAGTGCCATGATCCATGTCTCCGTTCCCGAGCCCTCTACTGCTGACCCTGAGCCGGGACCGGCGATGCGCAGGAGCCCGGCCCCCTTCCAACATACAGTCTGTATGGAACAGGATGTACGTATGAAAGGCCCCCGATTTTCCGCAGGCCGCGGCAGCCGCCGGGCGGAACACGTCAGCGACACCCGGCGCGCCCTGGTGGAGGCGGCCAGGCGGCTGTTCGCCGAGCGCGGCTACGCCGCCACCGGAACAGAGGACATCGTCGGCGCGGCGCGGGTCACCCGAGGCGCGCTCTACCACCACTTCCGGGACAAGGCGGACCTGTTCCGCGCCGTGATGGCGGAGTGCGCGCAGGAGATGGCCGAGCGGCTGGTCGAACAGGAGACCCGCAGGGCCGAACGGGAGCCGGGGGACGCCTGGCAGCTGCTGCGCACCGGGTTCCAGTCCTTCCTGGACGCCTGCACCGACCCCGACTTCCAGCGGATCGTGCTGATCGAGGGGCCCGCGGTGCTGGGGCACAGCGCCTGGGACGCCCTGGTCGAGGAGCACGGCTACCTGCTGCTGGCCGAGGCGCTGACCGAGGCCATCCGGGACAACCAGATCGAGGAGCTGCCGCTGGCCCCGCTGACCAGGATGCTGGCCGCGCTGATCTCCGAGGCCAGCCTCTACATCGCCCGCGCGGAGGACCATGGGCGCGCCCGCCAGGAGGCCGGCCTGGTGCTCGACCGGCTACTGGCCGGGCTCTCCGCCCCGACGGTGACCAGCGGGGCCTAGCGCCGCCTCCGCAGTACGCAGTCGCCGCACAGGCCGCCGCCCGGGACCCGGTAGTACAGGCAGCAGCTGCGGCGGCTGAAGACGGGATCCGGGTCGCCGGGCGGCGTCCGCAGCGTTCCGGTGCCGCGTAGCGGCGGGGCGGCGAGCACTCGTTCCGCCAGGTCGAGGGCGTGACGGGCCTGGTCGGGACGACCGTGCGCGCGGCACCACCCGTGCAGTACGCGCACGGAACCGGCCAGCGCCGAGCCCGCGTTCCCCCACAGCAGCCGCGGCGATACCGGGCACAGGGCGCGGATCGCCATGTGCAGCGGCGCCAGGTGGTCCTCGGCCACCGCCGTCGCCAGCCACCGCGCCGCATCGGCGCCTCCGGTCGGGGGCGGCAGCGGGTCCGGCAGCCACAGGTCGTGCGGTGCCATACGATCCGGCTGCCACCACAGCCGCTGCGCGGTCAGCGGCGGAATCCGGCCGCACAGCACCACCGAGCCGAGCGCCAGCGACCACAGCCGGGCGGCCAGCCCCTGGAAGACCAGCGAAGCGGCGACCCTCGGCTCATCGGTGCCCAGCCGCTCGGCCACCGCGGCCAACCGCTCCCCCAGCGGCGACCCCGGACCCGGCCCGGCGTAGAAGTCGGCGAGCGGCCGGTACCCCTCGCCGCCCGGCCCACCCTGCGTCGCCCCGGTCCGTACGCCGAAGAACGGGCCGACAGCGGCGACTTGGCGCAGGTCGTCGTCGGGCGTCGGCGTCACGTTGCGTGTCCTTCGTGCGGGAGCGGCGGGCACTGGATCGTAACGCCGCACCCGCCGCGCTGAGCCGGGAGGCCAACCGCACGCCGCTAGGAGGCCGTTGCCCTTCAAAACGCCAACACGGGAGCGCGTTACGGGAGTCACGCGCCGGTTGTACGCGCCAATGACTGGCGCGTGGGGTGAACCCGGCCGGTGAGAGGGGTGAAGTGAGCATTACACGGGCATCCTGGAGGCGCGTCCTCCGGTCGACGGCGCACACAGCTGGTTCACGCAGGACGGAACCCTCGCATCCACGGCACCCCGGCCCGCCCGGCCGCCTCGTCGAGAGCAAGGAGTACGACCATGGTCGAAGCCAACCCCAACCTCACCGCCCAACTCGATCAACCCCGGCAGGCCGCGGTCGACTCGATCGCCGATCCCGGTCCGCTCGGACTGGCCGGGTTCGCCAGCACGACCTTCGTCCTCAGCTGCTTCAACGCCAACCTGGTCGACGCGAGCCTGTCCGCCGCCGTCCTCCCGCTGGCCCTCTTCTACGGCGGCCTGGCCCAACTCCTCGCGGGCATGTGGGAGTTCCGCAAGGGCAACACCTTCGGCGCGACGGCGTTCAGCTCCTTCGGCGCCTTCTGGCTGTCCTTCGCGGGGTACGTCAGGTTCGTGGCACCGCACCTCCCGTTGGCCGGCGCCCACCAGGCGACCGGCCTGTACCTGCTGGTCTGGGCCGTCTTCACGGTGTACATGACGGTGGCGGCGTTGAGGACGAGCGGCGCGGTACTGGGCGTCTTCGCCTTCCTGTCGCTGACGTTCATCACGCTGTCGGCGGGCGAGTTCGCGCAGTCGACCGTGACCACCAAGGTGGGTGGTTGGCTCGGGCTGGTCACCGCGGTGCTCGCCTGGTACGCGTCGTTCGCGGCGGTCACCAACGAGACCTGGCGGCGTCCCGCGCTTCCGACCTGGCCGCGGACCTGAGCCCGACGACGCCGCCTCCCGCTGCCCGGCCGGTCCGCTCAACACCTGCCGGGCAGTCGGCGTGCCGTCGCGGCACGAGCAGCAGCAAGGTGGCCCGCGCCTCACGTCGCCGTACAGCGCGTCGGGCGAAGGTGGCGGTGATGGCCAGCAGCGAGACCGTCGCGGCGTAGACGACCGCGGCCGCCGCGGACAGGAGCCCGAGATTCATCGGGCACGCACCCTTCTTCCCCCCATCCGACCCAGGCCCCGGCCGGTTGATGGTCATGGGTCCCGCGGTTTCGTTCGCAGATGAGGACTCAGTGCGCCGGGTTGGGCTCCCCCACTCCCAGGCTACCCGTAACGGGCTGGCGGCACACGGTAGTTGGGCACACGGGGCGAGGGCTTGCGGGGCGTGAACGGGCATGCGCGCCGCCGGTGGACGGCCAGCGGACCGTCGGACCAGCGCACTGACAGGCCGTCAAGGAGCAGGCCGCCGACGCCCCCGTCGTACGCCACGGGGCGGACCGATGCGCCACCGACGAGCGGCCTGCCACACCCCCGGTGAACAGGCCCGGACGCGCCCACGGGCGGGCAGAGCGGGGCGACACGCCCCCACTCCGGTGAATGCGGAGGAATGGGGCACTTCAGCCGGTGTGATTGTCCCATCGGTTTTCCATCAAAGCCCTCGGGAGAGACCATGCGTGTTCGTAGTGCCGTCATCGCCGCCGCCCTGGCCCTGACCGGCGCCGTGGCCACCGCCACCACCGCCGTTGCCGACTCAAGCGCCACCGGCAGTGCCGTCGGGTCGCCCGGAGTCATCTCCGGCGACGTGATCCAGGTTCCCATCAACCTGCCGATCAACCTGTGCGGGAACACCATCGACGTCATCGGAATCCTCAACCCGGCGGCGGGCAACGTCTGCGCGAGCAGTTGACGATGAGCTGATCGCTCGCGCTTCCGAGTCCTCAGAGAACCTCATTCACCGGTACGGACGGCACACCATCAACGTGCCGTCCGCGTCCGGCTGCCGGGACGCCCAACGCGCCTCAAGTCCCCGCCGTGGAGCGGTACTTCTCCAGTAGCCGCAGCCACACCTCGCTGATGGTCGGGTAGGAGGGCACCGCGTGCCAGAGGCGGTCCATGGGGACCTCGCCCACCACCGCCACCGTGGCCGAGTGCAGGAGTTCCCCGACGCCGTATCCGACGAACGTGACGCCGAGCAGATGATCTCGGTCCAGGTCCACGACCATGCGCGCCCGGCCCCGGTAGCCGTCCGCGTACAGGCCCGCGCCGGCGACCCTGCTCATGTCGTAGTCCACGGTGCGGATGCGGCGGCCGGCCCGTTCGGCCTGCTCCGCGGTCCAGCCGACGGAGGCGGCCTCCGGGTCGGTGAAGACCACCTGCGGTACCGCGTCGATGTCGGCGGTGGCGGCATGGCTGCCCCAGCGGGCGGTGTCCACCGGCTGGCCGCCGGCCCGCGCACCGATCGCCGCGCCCGCGATCCGCGCCTGGTACTTGCCCTGATGAGTCAGCAGCGCACGGTGGTTGACGTCTCCGGCCGCGTACAGCCAGCCGTCCGGCACATCGGTGACCCGGCAGGTGTCGTCAACAGTCAGCCACTGTCCGGGAGTCAAACCCACTGTTTCCAGGCCGAGATCCTCGGTGCGCGGCGCCCGCCCGGTGGCGAACAGCACCTCGTCGACGACGAGTTCACCGCCGTCCGCCAGCGTCATGGTCACCGGTCCCGACGGATCCGCCCGCCGCACCTCGGACACCTGAACTCCGGTACGGATCTCCACCCCGGCGTCGGTGAGCCCCTCGGCCACCAGTTCACCGGCGAACGACTCCATCCGCGGCAGCAGCCCCGATCCGCGCACCAGCATGGTCACCCGCGAACCGAGCGCCTGCCACGCCGCGGCCATCTCCGCGGCGACCACACCGCCGCCCACCACCGCCAGCCGCCCCGGCGCCTGCCGTGCGCTGGTCGCCTCCCGGCTGGTCCACGGCTTGGCCTCGGCCAGCCCCGGCAGGTCGGGCACCGCTGCCCGGCTGCCGGTGCACACCCCGACCGCGTGCCGGGCGGTGAGGGTGCGCCGGCCGCCGCCCGGCACATCGACCGTCACCCGCCGCTCCCCGGCCAGCCGCCCGTGGCCGCGCACCAGGTCGATACCCGCCTTCGCCACCCAGGCGGCCTGCCCGTCGTCCTTCCAGTACGAGGCGTACTCGTCGCGGTGGGCGAGCACCGCCGCCACGTCCAGCGGACCCTTCACCGCCTGCCGCGCGCCCGGTGACCTGCGGGCCTCGGCGAGCGCGGTCGGTGGACGCAGCAGGGCCTTGCTGGGCATGCACGCCCAGTACGAGCACTCGCCGCCCACCAGTTCGCTCTCCACCAAGGCGACGGTCAGGCCGGCGGACCGGGCGTAGTCGGCGAAGTTCTCCCCGGTGGGTCCGGCGCCGAGTACGACGACGTCGTACTCCTCGGTCTCGGTGGTCACGATCCGGCCTCCCGCTCTGCGTGGCTCGTACGGTGCCCTTGCCCCATCCTGTGGCCATCGGCGGTCGCCCGCCCGTGCCCCCGTCCACCCGGGTGACCGGCCGCCTTCGATGATCGGCGAAGATGGCCGGTAGGGGAAGACCAAGGCCGACGACGCACGCAGGCCACGACGTAAGGACGCACATGGGCGAGCTGATCCTCATCCGGCACGGCGAGACCGAATGGAGCCGGGCGTCGAAGCACACCAGCTGGACGGATCTGCCGCTCACCGCGCGCGGCGAGGAGCAGGCCAGCTCGCTCGTACCGCTGCTGGCCGACCGCCGGATCGCCGTCACGTTCTGCAGCCCGATGGCGCGTGCGCTGCGCACCGCGGAACTCGCCGGGCTGGGCGATCCGGTGATCGAGCCCGACATGCGGGAGTGGGACTACGGCGGCTACGAGGGCATCACCACCGAGGAGATCCACCGCACCCGGCCCGGCTGGGACCTGTGGACCGACGGGGTGGCGCCCGGCCCCGCGGAGCATCCCGGTGAGTCTCCGGCGCAGGTCGGCGAGCGCGCCGACCGGGTGCTCAAGGCGGTGGACGCGGCGCTGGCGGAGGCGGCGGGCGGCGGGGACGTGGCGCTGGTGGCGCATGCGCACTTCCTGCGGGTGCTCACCGCCCGGCGGCTCGGTCTTGCGGCGTCCGGCGGGGCGCTGTTCCGGCTGGACACCGCCACGGTGAGCCGCCTGGGCACCGAACACGACCGTCCGGTGATCACCGCCTGGAACGTGGCGCCGCAGCGCTGAGCCTGCTGATGACGGGTTCGCCGACAAACCCCGCCCTCGGTTTCTCACATTCGCCGCCACGCCGCGCGCAGCGAGCGGCCGCGGCGTAGGACATCGCGCCAGGGATCCTCGGCCAGACGTTCGGCGATGTTGGTCAATGTCCAGCGGCGGGGGTGGAGTTCGGGGTCGTCCAGTTCGGAGCCGTCGATGGGCGTGGCGACCGGCGCGCCGGGCAGTGCGCGGACGGTGTACGGGGCGACCGCGGTCTGGGCGTAGCCGTTGCGCTGGATGTCGAGGTAGAGGCGTTCGCCGCGGTCCTGTTTGCGTGGGGCGGTGGTGAGTTGGTCGGGGTGGCGACTCGCGAGGGTGTCCGCGACGCGCCGGGCGAAGTCCCGGACCTCGTCGACATCCGTTCTGCGGTCCAGCGGCACGATGACGTGCAGTCCGCGCGATCCGGTGGTCATCAGCGCGGCGGGCAGCCGCAGTTCGTCCAGCAGGGCGCACAGTTGCCGGGCCGCCTCGCGGACCGGGGCGAAGTCCTCGCCCGGCGGGTCGAGGTCGAAGACCAGGCGGTCCGGGCAGCGCGGGCGGTCGGCCTTGGCGAGGAAGCGGTGCAGGGTGAGGCAGGCCTGGTCGGCGAGGTAGACCAGGGTGGCGGTGTCGTCGCACAGGACGTGGGTGACGGTGCCGTTCTGCTTCGGCAGTTCGGCCCGCCGGATCCAGTCGGGGTAGTAGTCGGGCACGTCCTTCTGCATGAACCGGCCGCCGTTGATGCCGTCCGGATGCCGCTCCAGCATCAGCGGCCGACCGCGCAGATGCGGCAGCATCCGTGGAGCCACGGTGCGGTAGTGCTCCACGAGGTCGGCCTTGGTGAGGCCGTCGTCGGGGAACAGCACCTTGTCCGGGCGGCTCACCTCGACGGTGCGGCGTCCGGCGCGCACAGCGAGTTTCGGCTTCGCCGCCACGTCAGGCGCCGTACCAGACGGTGGTGACGTTGCAGAACTCGTGCATTCCGTGGCCCGACAGCTCGCGTCCGTAACCGGAGCGCTTCACTCCGCCGAATGGCATCGCGGGGTGCGAGGCGGTCATGCCGTTGAAGTAGACGCCGCCCGCCTCCAAGTCCCTGATGAAACGCCGCTGTTCTGCTTCGTCGTTGGTCCAAACATTGGAACTGAGGCCGAACGGTATGTCGTTGGCCAGTTCCACCGCCGCCTCCAGGTCGTCGGCCGGGTACAGCGTGGCCACGGGTCCGAATGCCTCCTCGCGGTGGATGCGCATGGTCGGGGTGATCCCGGTGAGCACGGTGGGCTCGTAGAACCAGCCCACACGGTGGTGCGGCGGGCGCCGACCGCCGCACAGTGCGGTGGCGCCCTGCCCGACGGCGTCGTTGACGAGTTCCTCCAGGTCGGCGCGGCCCCGCTCGGTGGACAGCGGTCCCACGTCGGTGCTCTCCAGCATCGGGTCGCCGACGGTGAGCGCCGCCATGGCCGCGGTGAAGCGTTCGACGAACCCCTCGTACACGTCGGAGTGCACGATGAAGCGCTTGGCGGCGATGCAGGACTGACCGTTGTTCTGCACCCGGGCGGTGACCGCGGTGCGGACCGCCCGGTCCAGGTCGGCGGAGGGCATCACGATGTACGGGTCGCTGCCGCCGAGTTCCAGCACGGTCTTCTTGACCTCGTCACCGGCGATCGCGGCCACCGACCGTCCGGCGGGTTCGCTTCCGGTGAGCGTGGCGGCGGCGATCCGGGGGTCGCGAAGGATCTTCTCGATGGCGTCCGCGCCGACCAGCAGCGTCTGGAAGCACCCTTCGGGAAAGCCCGCGCGATGGAAGAGGTCACCGAGGTACGAGGCGGTCTGCGGCACGTTGGACGCGTGCTTGAGCAGCCCAACGTTGCCCGCCATCAGTCCGGGCGCGGCGAACCGGATCACCTGCCACAACGGGAAGTTCCAGGGCATAACCGCGAGCACCACACCGAGCGGCCGGTAGCGGACGTACGCGGCGCGCGCGCCGGAGTCCTCGACGTCGGCGGCGGAGGGGCGTTCGTCGGCGAGCAGCCGCTCGCCGTTCTCCGCGTACCAGCGCAGCGCCTTGACGCACTTGGCGGCCTCGGCTCGGGCGGCGACCAGGGTCTTGCCCATCTCGGTCGTCATGGTGTGGGCGATCTCGTCCTGCTCGTGCTCCAGCAAGTCGGCGGTCGCACGCAGCAGTTCGGCCCTGGTGACCAGGTCGGTGGTGCGGTAGTCACGGAAGGCTGCGGTCGCGCGGGCCAGCCGCTGCTCGATCTCGTCCGGACCCTGCGCCTCGAAGGTCTTCAGGGTCTGCCCCGTCGCCGGATTGACGGTTGCGATGGCCATGGCGGTTTCCTCCTCGGACGGTGCCAATGGTCGCGTGCCCGCTAGCTGCGGGTTTACCCCTTGTGCTCCCGGACCGTCTTCCTGGCCGGCCGGGGCGGCCGGTACGTCGCTCCCAGCACCGCCGCCAGGACCAGTACCGGGGCGGGCGCCGCCGCCCAGGCCGGTGCCCAGTGGTGCAGCACGGCGGCCACCGCGGCGCCCGCCACCAGCGCGGCCAGCCGTACCGGCACCCACCGGTCCGCCGCGCCGACCGGGGCACCGGCGCCGCGGGCGACGTACGTGGCGAGTGTGCCGGTGAAGTACGTGGAGGGCCGCGCTGCGCGCCCCGCGACGAGCATCGCGGCGGACTGGCCGCCCATCGCCACGGCGGCCACGCAGAGCAGCACCTGGCGCATCAGCCCGCCGGGCGCTCCGCCGCTGCCCGCCCACAAGGTGGCGTACGCCGCCAGCACCGCGGTCTCTCCGGCCAGGCAGAACAGGGCCCGGGCCGGCCACCCCGGCCGTGCGCCGGGGGCGGCGCCGCGGCAGATCAGCGCGCCGGCCCGGGTGCCCGCGACGAACCCGGCCAGCGCCACCAGCGGCGCCGCCAGATCGGCCGGGTGGCCGGAGGCGAAGGCGATGCCGAGCAGCACCAGGTTGCCGGTCATCACCCCGGCGAAGACATGGCCGAGCACGGTGAACGCCAGCGCGTCCACCGCCCCGGAGGCCGCCGCCAGCAGCACCAGGGCGATGTGTTCCGCGGTGCGGGGACCGCGCTGGCCGGGCAACGCCGACTGCTACCGCAGCGGCCCGGGGTCCGGCACCGGGCTGGGCGCCGGGCCCGGTGTGGGGCCGGGCGGCGGAGACGGTGGCACAGGTTCCGGTTCGGGGCCCGGCACGGGCTCGGGCGGCGGCGTCGGGATGGGGTTCGGCGAGGGGCCCGGCGGAACCGGGCCGGGCACGGGTCCGGGACCGGGCGGCGGCGTCGGCGAGGGGGGCGCGGGGTCCGGGCGCGGAGTGGGGTCCCTTTCGAACGTCGGGGCGCTCATGGACCGCACGGCGTCGGGAGGCTGCGGGGCCCGCACGGCCGGTGGCCCCGGATGCCGCACGTTCGGGCCGGAAGGGGTGGGCAGGGGCTGCCGTGCGGTGTGCTGCTTCATGACGTCCTCCAGCGCCTCGCGGGTGCTACTCGCCCCGCTTCTGCCCGGGATGCGTCCGAGTACCCCTCACCACCCTGGGCACAGCCGGGCGCGGCACGCGCGCAGGCGTAGCCCGGCGGGGGGACGGCGGGACCGGGGCGCCGAGTCGCACTCGGCGGCCATTGCGCGGAGGATGGAAGGACGCCGCCAGCGGGCGCACGCCGCCCGTGCGCTGCCAGGCCATCGACGGGCTGAGCGCGACGAGCCTCAGATCGACGAGCTTAGGGAGAATCCGATGGACGTCTCCTGGGTCACCCCCTCGATCCTCGCGGAACTTCGCCGTCCACGGGAGTACCCCGCCGTCTCCCTGGTACTGCCCGTCCACCGGGCGCAGCCGGAGAAGGCACAGGATCCGATCCGGCTGCGCAATCTGGTGGCAAGGGCCCGCAAGCAGGCCGAGGACGATCCTGAAGTCACCCACTCCCGCCGCATCGATCTGCAAAAGCACCTGGACGCCGCGATCGAGGAGTTGGAGTGGGAGCGTGAGCAGATGTCCGGCGAGGGGCTGGTGCTGCACGTGGCGCCGGGCGAGCACCACACCTGGCTGCTGCCGCAACCGGTGACCGAGCAGGTGGTGTTCGGCACCACCTTCCTCACCCGCAACCTGGTGGCGGCCACCTCCATGCTGGAGCCGTACTGGGCGCTGGTGCTGGCCGAGAAACCGTCCCGGCTGTGGGACGGCTCGCCGCTGTGGCTGCGTGAGGTGACGGAGGGCCGCTTCCCCATCGCCGCGCAGGGCCAGGAGGGAGAGGCGCCGCTCAAGGGCGGCATCGGGGTGCGGCCGAGCCCGCTCAGGGAGGAGCGGCTGCGCCGGTTCTTCGAGGCGGTGGACGAGGCGCTTGGCCAGGTGCTCAACGGCAGGCGCAGGCCGGTGTTCCTGGTCGGCATGCAGTCGCACCTGCACCGGATGCGCGAGGTGACCCGGCATCGCGACGTCCTCGCCGACCCCGAGACGGACACGGACGCGGCCGGGTTCGAGAAGGCGTCCGCCGCGGAGCTGGCGGCGGTGCTGCGGACGGCGTGGGAACGCGCCCACGCCAAGCGGGTACAGGCCGCGCTGGAGGCGTTGGACGCCGCCCGCGGGGAGAAGCGGTACGCGGGCGGCCTGGAGGAGGCCTGGAACCTGGTGAGCGAGGGCCGGGGCAGGCACCTCGTGGTCGACGAGACGTACCGCGTGGCCGCGCGGGTCGATGGGGAACACGTCGAGGTCATCGGAGCTGACGGTGAGATCCGGCCGGACGCCAGGGGGACGGTCGTCCAGGACGCGGTGGACGAACTGGTGGAGCGGCAGTTGGAGCACAGCGGGGAAGTGACGTTCGTGCCGTCTGGGACCATTAACGGCACGGGACTCGCTCTCAGCCTGCGGTACTGATTCCCTCCCGCCCACCGCACCCGTTTGCCGTCAACCTCCGGGTGGCCCGACGCGGTTCCGACCCCGCGGGGCGGGGGGACAGGAAATTCGACCTCCACCGTACGAGTGACTCCCGGAGTGTCCAGCACTGACCGCGCCGTACACCGTCGGATCATCTGCCTTAACCAGAGGTCATGGGAGGGCCAGCGGTGGAGCGGATCGGCACGGCTGCGGCAGCACGCGCGGGTGGCGTCGTAGTCGCCTGCCTGGCCACGGCCATCCTGTCGTCCGCCGCCGTCGGCGGCCCCGCCGCCCACCCCTCGGCCACGGCGCACCGCTCCCCCGCGCACACGCCACACCGTCCGCGCCGCACCCCGGCTCCGGCGAGCCGGGTGGCGGCGCTGCGGGCGGCCAGCCCCACGCCGACGGCCACCTTCCCGCCCGGCTACCGGGTGGGCGCGGTCTTCTCGCTCACCGGCCAGCCGCACCACTACTGCACCGGCAGCGTGGTGGACAGCCCGCACCGCGACCTGGTGATCACCGCGGCGCACTGTGTGCACGGCGGCGCGGGCAGCGGCTACCGTTCGGGCCTCGGTTTCGCGCCCGGCTACCGGGACGGCCGCAGCCCGGCCGGGCTGTGGCGGGTCCGCAGCGCCCTGGTGGCGCCGGAGTGGGCCGACTCCACCGACAGCTCGGCCGATGTGGCGTTCCTGGTGATCGATCCGCTCGACGGGCGCAACATCCAGGACGTGGTGGGCGGCAACCGGCTGAGCACCGGGCGGGACAGCGGCCCGATCCGGCTCGTGGGGTATCCGCGCAACGCCAACGACGCGATCTCCTGCGACGGCACGGCGCGCCCGGCGACCCGCCGAGGGGTGGACCAGCTGCGGGTCGTCTGCCCCGGGTTCACCTCGGGCACCAGCGGCAGTCCCTGGCTGGCCAACGCCGACAGGTCGGGCGGCGGTTCGGTGGTGGGAGTGATCGGCGGCTACCGCAACGGCGGCTCGACACCGGACGTGTCGTACAGCAGCGTCTTCGGCGAGCGGGTGCACGACCTGTACCAGCAGGCCGAGGCGCTGGGTTAGCGGCGCCGTACCAGCGGGAACGGCAGCGTCTCACGGATGGTCAGGCCGGTCAGGAACATCACCAGCCGGTCAACTCCGATGCCCAGACCGCCGGTTGGCGGCATCGCGTACTCCAGGGCGGTCAGGAAGTCGTCGTCCACCTCCATCGCCTCCAGGTCGCCCCCGGCGGCCTTCAGCGACTGCTCGGTGAGTCGTCTGCGCTGCTCCACCGGGTTGATCAACTCCGAGTAGGCGGTGCCCAGTTCGGTGCCGAAGGCGACCAGGTCCCACCGCTCGGCGAGCCGTGGATCGGTGCGGTGCTGGCGGGTGAGGGGGGAGACATCGGTCGGGAAGTCGGTGTAGAAGGTGGGCAGCGTGGTGCGCTCCTCGACCAGCCGCTCGTACATCTCCAGCACCAGATCGCCATGGCTCGTGCCGGGCGCGTACGGCACCCCGGCCTGGTCGCACAGCCGCATCAGCGCGAGGGTGTCGGAGTCCGGGCCGACCCGTTCGCCCAGCGCCTCGGAGATCGCCTCGTAGACCGGCTTGACCGGCCAGTCGCCGGAGATGTCGTACTCGGTGACCGTGCCGTCGGCGGCGGTCCTGCGGGCGATCTGCGCGCCGTTGGCGGCGACGGCGGCGGACTGCACCAGTTCCCGGGTGAGGTCCAGCATCACCCGGTAGTCGGCGAACGCCTGGTACGCCTCCAGCATGGTGAACTCGGGGTTGTGCTTGTACGAGGTGCCCTCGTTGCGGAAGGTGCGGCCCATCTCGAAGACCTTCTCCACACCGCCCACGCACAGCCGCTTGAGGTACAGCTCGGGTGCGATCCGCAGGTACAGGTCGAGGCCGTAGGCGTTGATGTGGGTGGTGAACGGCCGGGCGTTGGCGCCGCCGTGGATCTGCTGCAGCATCGGCGTCTCCACCTCCAGGAAACCCCGGTCCAGCAGGCCCTGGCGCAGCGCCTGGACGGCGGCACTGCGGGCCCGTACGACCTCGCGGGCCTCGGGGCGGATGACCAGGTCCACATAGCGCTGGCGCACCCGGGCCTCGGGGTCGGTCAGGCCCCGGCGCTTGTCCGGTAGCGGACGCAGGCACTTGGCGGTGAGCCGCCAGGAGGTGGCGAAGACCGACAGTTCGCCCTTCTCGCTGGTGCCGACCTCGCCGCGCACCTCGATGTGGTCACCGAGGTCGGTGTCGCCGGTGAACCGGGCCAGCTCCGCCGCTCCCAAGTCGGCCCGGGTGAGGGCGACTTGCAGATCCCCCGACCAGTCCCGGAGCACCGCGAACACCACACCGCCGAAGTCGCGCCGCATCATCAGCCGACCGGTGACGGCGACCCGCTCGCCGGTACGGGTCCCCGGCGGCAGGTCGGGGTGGGCGGCCCGGACCTCGGCGAGGGTGTGGGTCCTGGCCGCGTCCACCGGATACGGCTCGACGCCTCGCGCCATCAGCCGGTCCAGCTTGTGGCGGCGCACCCGGACCTGTTCCGGCAGCGCCGCCAGCTCGTCGGCGGCCAGCGCGGCCGTCTCGTCGGGCGCGCCGTGGGCGAGTTCGGTGAGCGGCGGCAGCGGCTCGGCGCTGACGGGCGGGCGTACCCCCTTGTGCCAGCCGAAGCGCGGGAAGTCCACGAACCCCTCGGCGATCCCGGCGGCCAGCCCGATCCGGGCCACCTGGCGCCCTTCGGCGAAGCACAGGAACCGCGGATACCAGTCCGGCTTGTACTTCACGTTCGACCGGTACAGCGCCTCCAGCTGCCACCACTTGGAGAAGAACAGCAGCATCCTGCGCCACAGCCGCAGCACCGGGCCTGCGCCGATGCGCGCGCCCTGTTCGAAGACCGCGCGGAACACCGCGAAGTTCAGCGACACCCGTTTGATGCCCAACCGCGGTGCCCGCTCGGCGATCTCGGTGACCAGGAACTCCATGACCCCGTTGGGCGCGTTGCGGTCCCGGCGCATCACATCCAGCGAGATGCCGTCCGAGCCCCAGGGCACGAAGGACAGCAGCGCCACGGTCTGCCCCTCCGTGTCGACCGCCTCGGCGAGCAGGCAGTCGGCGTCCGCCGGGTCGCCGAGGCGGCCGAGCGCCATCGAGAAGCCGCGCTCGACCTCGGTGTCCCGCCAGGCGTCGGCCAGCGCGATGACCCGCTCCATCTCCTGCGGCGCCAGGTCGCCGTGGCGGCGGATCCGGCAGGTCATCCCGGTGCGGCGGACCCGGTTCACCGCCTGCCGGGTGACCCGCATGTCGCGTCCGGCCAGGTCGAAGCGGGCGGTCTCCAGCACCGCCTCGTCGCCGAGTTGCAGTGCGTTCAGCCCGGCGCGCGCGTAGGCCTTGGCGCCCTCCTCGCTGGCGCCCATGACGGCCGGGACCCAGGCGTACTTACGGGCCAGGCCCAGCCATGCCTCGACGGCCGCGTCCCAGGCCCCGTGGTCGCCCACCGGGTCCGAACTGGCCAGGCAGACGCCCGCCTCGACCCGGTAGGTGACCGCGGCGCCGCCGCTGGGCGCGAAGACCACCGCCTTGTCCCGGCGGGTGGCGAAGTAGCCGAGCGAGTCATGGGCGCCGTGGCGGGCGAGCAGCGCGCGGAGGCGGGCCTCCTCGTCACCGTGCAGCGTGGCCTGCGCCCGTTGCGAACGGAACAGCACGGCCGCCGCGTTGAGCAGGGCCAGGGCGCCGAACAGCCCGAGCAGGAAGCTCACCGCCATCGGGGGGTGCTGGGGGAAGTGGCGCCCGCTGATCAGTCCGCCGAAGACCCGGTTGGCGGCCCACGGCAGCCGCTGCGCGGCGGGCAGTCCGCCGTGGAAGAGTTCCACCAGGCCCCAGCCGAGCAGTACCGCGACGGCCAGCCCCAGGGCCAGTACGCCCAGTGCCCGCCAGAAGGCGCCGCGCCGCACCCGGGCCGCGAACTGTTTGCGGGACAGCAGCAGCGCGGCCATGATCAGGCCGGTGATCACCAGGGAGACGGCGGCGTCCACCGGGCCGACGAGGTCGATGGTGAGGATCTCCGCGAGCAGCACCAGGCCGGTGTAGAAGGTGACCACCCACCACGCGACCCGCTTGCGGGCGAGCAGCGCACCGGCGAGCAGCAGCAGGAAGACCGCGTAGGCGAGGTTGGGCGAGGCCGGGACGATCCAGTCGTCGATCAGCTCCAGCACTGGCGACAGCAGCCAGCGCACCGGGCTGACCAGCGCGGACAGTGCGCAGGCGATGCCGAGCAGACCGAAGAACCCGCCGGCCCAGGCGGGCACCCGCATCGCCACGCGTCGCAGCAGGCCGGGCCGGGTCTTGCGCTCACCGCCGCTCATGGCCCTCCTTATGGTGGGGGTCCGGGAGGCAACCCCCGTATCCGGCCGGACCCGGCGCTGTCGGTCCGGACACAGGTCACCACCACCGTCACGGTAGCGACGTGCGGGCCGCTTCGCACAGCACACTCGATGCGGCATTTCGCCGGTTTCGTGACACTAGCCTGTCCGGGCGCGTGAGGCGGGCAGCGGAAGGCGGCCGTCGGCATCCGTGCCGACGGCCGCCCGACAACCGCACCGCCTACTGCCCTCCGCGGCTTTGCGCGTAGCAGCGCCGCAGCCAGCGTGCCGTCCCCTGTGCGGCAGGCTGGAACGGGACTCGGCGGTGCAGCACTCGGCGGTTGTCGAAGATGTGGAAGTCCCCCGCACCGATCAGTACCGCGACGCCGTCCAACTCGCCCAGCCGCCGCTCGAATTGGGTCAGTGCCCGGGTGGCGCGCAGCGTCAGGCCGGTGATCCGGCCCGGCCCGTACCGTACGGCGTCGTGGCCGTCCGGCAGCGTCCACAGCAGCGGCACGCCCTCGCGAGCCATCGGGCCGCCGTCGGCACTGGCCGCGTAGGACTCCGGGGCGGTCACCAGGAACTCGGGAAGCCGTAGGTCGTCGACGACCCACTGGGGCAGGGTGGCGAGCACCTCGGCGAGCGGGAGCAGGTCGGTGGGAACCTCCTCCTCGTTGCGCATCCCGTAGAACGAGAGGTAGTGCGGGATCGCTATCGACGCCTCGGCGCCCTCGGTGTGGTCGAGGATCGAGTCGTCGGTGTGCCAGTCGAGCGGTGCGGAGTAGCCCCACGAGGTGAGTGCCCGCCCTGAGCCGGGCCGTGGCGCGACGTTCCGGATGAGGCGTCCCTCGTTCTCCCAGCGGTAGGCCACCGGCGTCAGGCCGAGCAGATGGAGCAGCCCGAAGTGGACCAGGTTGGGAACGGTGAGGGTGGATTCATCGCTGAATCCGTTGCCCGGCGTCGGAATCCATTCCTCCGTTTCCGGCAGGTTGGACACCGTCAGCCAGGGAGAGGGTTCCCGGCGCCACGCCTTCAACTGTTCCAGTACGGCGGCGGGCAGATGATTCCGCAGGTGCTTGGCGCCCGTCTCGGTGTAGGCGCGCGGGTCGGAATCCGGGGTGACGCCTCCGAGGCCAGGGTGCGCACGCAGATCCGCGGAAAGCGACACCTTTACGGCGTCGGCGACGCGGACCGCTTCCCGGGGAACGTCATGCATGCCGTCAAAATCTCCTTAACCGAGGCTTTTTGAGCGAAGTCCAGGGAAATTCAGCAACTCCATTGACGTTACCCCTAGGCCTTCGGCGGCAAATGCCCTTCATGATTCCTTGAGGAAGATCTGAGCTTGCCGCCGTAAGGTCCGGGCGGGCCGCGCCCTACCGCCGTACGCCGTACCACCGAGGCGTCCGAACGGTCCAGAAGGGACGCCGCCCGGCATTGCGAACGGATGACCGGCAGCCGCCCCGGGCAGGATGGAACCCACCGTCAGGAGGTTGTGCCATGCCACTGCACCGCGTCGACCAAGCGCGGCAATACGCACCCGACGACCTGTACGCGCTGCCCGGAGCGTTCGAACCGCTCCCCCGCTACCGCATCCCCGACGGCACCATGCCTGCCCGGGCGGCGTACCAGTTGATCAACGACGAACTGCTGCTGGACGGCAACTCCCGGCAGAACCTCGCCACGTTCTGCACGACCTGGACGGAGCCCGAGGTCCGGGACATCATGTCCGAGACCCTGGACAAGAACCTGGTCGACAAGGACGAGTACCCGCAGACGGCGGAGCTTGAGTCGCGGTGTGTGCACGTCCTGGCCGATCTGTGGCACGCGCCGGACGGTACGTCCGCGGTCGGCTGTTCCACCACTGGTTCCAGCGAGGCGGCCATGCTGGCGGGCCTGGCGATGCAGCGCCGCTGGCGGGCGAAGCGGCGGGCCGCCCGGCAGCCCACCGAGCGGCCCAACCTGGTGTGCGGCCCGGTGCAGGTGTGCTGGGAGAAGTTCGGCCGCTACTTCGACGTGGAGCTGCGGCAGATCCCGCTGCTGCCGGACAGCCTCACCATGCGGCCGGAGCAACTCGCCCAGTACTGCGACGAGAACACCATCGGCGTGGTGACCACCCTCGGCGTCACCTTCAACGGGAAGTACGAGCCGGTCGCCGAAATCACCCGCGCGCTGGACGAGTTGGCGCGGCGCACCAGCCTTGACATCCCGGTGCACGTGGACGCGGCGAGCGGCGGCTTCGTCGCGCCGTTCCTGCAGCCCGACCTGGAGTGGGACTTCCGGCTGGACCGGGTGAAGTCCATCAACGCCTCGGGCCACAAGTTCGGCCTCTCACCGCTCGGCGTCGGCTGGGCGGTCTGGCGGGACGCCGCGTACCTGCCGGAGGAACTGGTCTTCCACGTCGACTACCTGGGCGGCAACATGCCGACCTTCGCCCTCAACTTCAGCCGCCCCGGCGGGGAGGTCATCGCCCAGTACTACAACCTGGTGCGGCTGGGACGCGAGGGCTACACCGCGGTACAGGGCGCCTGCGCCCAGGTCGCCACCCGGCTCGCCGACGCCGTCGCGGAACTCGGGCCGTTCACCGTGCTGCACGACGGCAGATCCGGGCTGCCGGTGGCGTGCTGGACGCTGACCCAGCCGCCGCGCCCGGGCAGCGACGACTGGACGCTGTACGACCTGTCGGAGCGGCTGCGGCTGCGCGGCTGGCAGGTGCCGACCTATCCGCTGCCCGCCGACCGGCAGGACGTCGTCGTACAACGCGTGGTGGTACGGCACGGGGTCAGCCGTGACCTCGCCGAACTGCTCATCAGCGATCTGAAGGCGGCGCTCGCCGACATCCGGCGCCGCCACCTGTCCGGCGCCGAGGAGCAGCCGGGCTTCCACCACTGAGTCGCCGAACGGGAGGGCCTCAGAACGGGAAGGCACTGCGCCCGTGTTGGACGCCGATCCACTTGAGCGTGGTGAACGCCTCGATGGTGGACTCGCCGTTGAGCCGTCCCACGCCCGAGGCCTTCTCCCCGCCGAAGGCGACGATCGGCTCGTCCGCGATGGTCCCGTCGTTGACGTGGATCATGCCGGTGTCGATCCGCTGCGCCACCCGCACGCCGCGTTCGACATCGCCGGTGTGCACGGCGCCGCTGAGCCCGAACGGTGTGTCGTTGGCGATCCGCACCGCCTCGTCCTCGCCGTCGAACGGGATGACCAGCACCACCGGGCCGAAGATCTCCGTCGACAGGATGGGCGCGTCCGCGGGCACCCCGGTCAGCACGGAGGGCTCCATCAGCGTGCCCTCGGTGCGACCGCGCAGCAGGGCGGTGGCACCGCCGTCGATGGCCTGGATGATCTGCGCCTCGATGGCATCGGCCTGGTTGGGGTTGATCAGCGGGCCGATGTGCGTGGCCGGATCCTTGGGGTCTCCCACTCGCAGGCCGCGGATCCGGGCGACGAACCGCTCGGTGAACTCCTTCTCCACCGAGCGGTCCACCAGCACCCGGTTGGCCGCCATACACACCTGACCCTGGTGGGCGAAGCGGCTGAAGACCGCGGCGTCCACCGCGTAGTCGAGGTCGGCGTCGTCCAGCACGATCAGCGCGCTGTTGCCGCCGAGTTCCAGCACGGTGCGCTTGAAGTGGCCCGCGGCGACCTGGGCGACATGCCGGCCGACCTTGTCGGATCCGGTGAAGGAGATGACCTTCGGCACGGGGTGCTCGATGAGCGCGTCACCGATCTCGGCGATGTCGGTGACCACGACGTTCAGCAGCCCCGGCGGAAGCCCGGCCTCCTCAAGGATCCTGGCGATCAGCGTGCCGCCGACGATCGGGGTGTTCTGGTGCGGCTTGAGTACCACGCCGTTGCCCAACGCGAGGGCCGGGGCAACCGACTTCAGGGACAGGAACAGCGGGAAGTTGAACGGGCTGATGATTCCGACGACGCCGACCGGCAGCCGGTAGAGCCGGTTCTCCTTGCCGTCCACCGGTGACGGCAGGATCCGCCCCTCGGGGCGCAGGGACAGGTGCATCGCCTCGCGGAACATGTCCTTGGTCAGGGCGAGTTCGAATCCGGCCTTGACCCGGGTGCCGCCGAGTTCATCGATGATGATCTCGGTGATCTCGCGCTCACGGTCCTCAACGATCCGCAACGCCCGCTCGAAGACCAGCCGCCGGGTGTAGGGATTGACCTGGGCCCACTCCTTCTGCGCGCGTTCGGCGGCGCGGTAGGCCTGATCGACCTCGGCGACGGTGGCCACGGTGATGGACGCGATCTTCTCCCCGTTGTACGGGTTGAAGTCGATGATCTCCCAGGAGCCGCTACCGGGCTTCCACTGCCCGTCGATGTACTGGAGCGCCAGCTCGGACGAATAGGACATGCCATCCCTTTCACGCGGACCTGGTGGACACACCCATTGATCTGATGCGGCCTCATGGTACTGATGTGGCAAGGAAGTTGTGGATCACCGTGGGTGTATCAGGTGTCCCGCAGGATGGTCCGCAACAGGTCGCGGGTGCCCGCCTGGGTGAGCCCCTCGGTACGCAGCCGGTCCATCAGCCGGGCGTACTGCGCCACTTCGTCGCGCTTGTCGAGGTAGAGCGCGCTGGTGAGCTGTTCCAGGTACACCACGTCGGGCAGATCGCTCTCCGGGAAGCGCAACATGGTGAACGCCCCGCACTCCGCCGCGTGGCCGCCGAACTCGAACGGCACGACGTGCAGCGAGACATCGGGGTGGTCGCTGAGTTCGAGCAGCCGCCGCATCTGCCCGCGCATCACCTCCGGTCCGCCGAAGGGCCTGCGCAGCGCGGCCTCGTCCTGCACCACGACCAGGTGTGGCGAACGCTCTCCGGTGAGGATCTTCTGGCGGCGCATCCGCAGGTCGACGCGGCGCTCGACCTCGTCGTCGCAGGCGTTCGGCTGGCCGAGGCGGACTACCGCGCGGGCGTACTCGTCGGTCTGCAACAGACCGTGTATGAACTGCACTTCAAAAGTGAGGATGTGGGACGCGGACTCCTCCAGGCCCACATATGTCTGGAACCAGCCGGGCAGCACATCACCATAGGAGTGCCACCAGCCCGCGACGTTGGCCTCCCTGGCCAGCGCGAGCAGCGCCTCGCGGTCGGTCTGACCGGTCACCCCGTAGAGCGTGAGCAGGTCGGCGACATCGCGTTCCTTGAAGCTCACCCGCCCCAGTTCCATGCGGCTGATCTTGGACTCGGACGCCCGGATCGAGTACCCGGCGTCCTCCCGGGTGACGCCCTTCGACTCCCGCAATCGGCGCAGTTGGGAGCCGAGAAGGATCCGGCGGACCACCGATCCACTCCCCGGCTGATCTGTCGTCATGTGGTTAGCCTCTCCATCCATGGACCAGGCGAAGTCTGTCACCTCCCGGCCGCGGCGGACTCCGCTTCCCGCCAGCTGTAACCGAACGGTGCACATGAGTCTGCCCGTGCATATGCCAACCCGGCATCTGCACGTGCATCCGCTCTTGCATACTGCCTGCCGGTTGGGGACGATGTGAACCGTGCACTTGTCGACCAGGCCCACAACAGCCCGAGGTGTCGGTCATGGGAAGTGACGGCTCGGTGGCGCTCGCGCCCTTATGGGACGTGGTGCTCCCGTCCGAGAGACTGGCGTCGTCGGCCTGCGAGCTGACCGCCGCCTACGAATCGGTGCGGGAGGCGCGGCACTTCACGTACACCACGCTGCGCCGGTGGGAGCTGTGCGAACTGGTGGACAACGTCGCGCTGGTGGCATCGGAACTCGTCACCAACGCGCTGCGGCACGGCGTCGGGACGGACACGGGGCCGCACCCGACGGCCGCGCAGACCTCACCGCCCCCCGTGGTCCGGCTCGGCCTCGCGCGCTGGACCTCGCGGGTGGTGGTTTCGGTACGCGATCCCAGCAGCCAGGGGCCGGTGCCCAGGGCCCCCGACTTCACCGCGGAGTCGGGCCGGGGGCTGCATCTGATCGCGTCGTGCTGTGAAACCTGGGGGTGGCATCCCCTCACGGGTGCGGGGAAGGTCGTCTGGGCTCTCTTCCCGGCCCCGTCCGACTAACTGATTCCGCTTGGCTTCTGGCTCTGGTTCCGCTTCGGCCCGGCCGCGTGGCTTCGCTTCCGCCCGCGGCCGCGCTTTTGTGGAATACGGGATTCTACGGAGCGCCCTGGACCAGATGGTCGAACTCCCCGTCCTTCACCCCGAGAAGCAACGCCTCGATCTCCGCTCTCGTGTATATCAGTGCGGGGCCATCGGGAAAACGGGAGTTGCGTACCGCGACATCGCCACCAGGCAGCGCGGCCAACTCGACGCACGTCCCCTGGGAGTTGCTGTGCCGGCTTTTCTGCCAGACGGCGCCCTGGAGTTCACTCGCTGCCATGCCGTTGTATGTGCGGCGCACGGATACCTCCTGGGACGTGCGGTTCTCACCGGCGGGAATGATAGCGCGCTGCACATGCAGAAGCCCGTGCAGTTGACTGTGCGACAACTCTCAGTAGTGCCACGGAATTCGGGCGCCGGCAACTCCCTGTATGCGCCACGATGCGGTATGGAATGGAAAACCACCAGTGATGTGAAGGCGTTCGACGCGGCCGCCGGGGACTTCCCGCGCGCCCGACCCGCCCAGCACACGGCGCAGCTGACGGTCTGCGCCCGGCCGCGCCAGCGGGGACCGCGCGTGTTCGACGACGGCGATCCGGAGTTCGGCCGGCGGACCGGCACAGTGGTCCGCAGCGAACGCGCTCTATCCGCTGGGCGAGTTGGCGCCGTCCGCAGCGGGTACTTCAGCGAGGGGCGCTTCGAGCCGTGATCAACTGACCGGTGCCATACGGGAGTCGATCACCCGGCACAGCCGGTAGGCGACCGGGGTGAAGCCGAGGGCCGGCCAGTGTCCCGCCGAAAGCGGGGAGGCGGTCGGCCAGTTGGCCGTCATATGGCGGTATCCGCGGTCGTACGCCCAGGCCAGCGCGGTGGCCAGCAGCACCCGGCTGACCCCCTCGCCACGCGTGTCCGGCTCGACGTACGCCTCGGCCAGCTCGACCGCCGACTCGGGGGTGAAGGGGCCCGGGCGGGCCGGGGTGAGCACCACCATTCCGGCCTCCTCACCGCGGCGAACAGCGAGCCAGGCCGCGCTGTCCGGCTCGGCGAGCGCCTCGGCGTAGCGGGTGCGCAGCCGGTCGAGCGCCTCCTGGGGCTGCGGCTGGAACACCGCCGCGTGCCGCCGGTGTTCGGCCGAGGCGGCGGCCATCCGCCCTATCGGCCCGAGATCCGCGGCGCCGGCCCGGCGGATGGACAGCCCGTCCACCCCGCGCGGCTGACGGCCGCTGGCCCGCACCGGCAGCAGCCCGCGCACCCGTTCAAGGCCGAAGCCGAGCCGGAACCAGGCCATCGCCACGGTGTCGTCGGCGGGCAGGTCGACGTGGTGCACCAGCCGGCCGCCCGCCACGAACCGTTCGGCGACCGCCGCGTACAGCGCGCGCAGCGCCTCGGGCTCCCGGCCCGGGTGCAGTGCGTGCCCGCCGTGGGCGACCAGCGCGGAGTGCGGATGCCGGTGCTCGTCCGGCCGGTCGTCGCCGTCCTGCTGGTCCGCGGCGAGGATGAGGTAGCCACCGAGCCTGCCCCGCCCGCCACGCGCCGCCACCGCCTCGGTGCCCGGTCCGGCGAGCAGCTTGGCCAGCGACTCCTCACCGCCGTAGGGGTCTTCGGGCGCCGGATATCCGCGTGGCCGGCGGGCCCGGGTGTACCAGCGGTCGAGGAGGGCGGCGGACTCCGGGATGTGCTCGGCCGTCATCGGCGCGATGGCGAAGGTCATGGTGCGACCGGACGCTAACGGGCCTCGGACCGCTCCGGCAAGGCCCCTACACCGGTCAGCGGACGGCCCAGGTGCACGCTGAGCGGTGCGTCCCGGTACACCCCGAACTTCGCCACCGGTGTGTATCCGCACGAGGTGTACAGGGATATCGCCTCGGGCTGCAGCTCTCCGGTCTCCAGCACCATCCGCCGCCGTCCCGCCGTGGCCGCGCTGGTCTCCAACTCGGCCAGTACCCGGCGGGCCAGCCCCCGGCCGCGGGCTTCCGGAACCACGAACATCCGCTTCAGCTCGGCGTCCCCGTCCTCGTGGCCGTCCCGGGAGGCGTCCTTGGCGCGCCAGCCGCCGGTGGCCACGGGATCGCCGTCGAGGTAGCAGACCAGGAACAGCCCGTTCGGCGGATCGAAGTGCGCCGGGTCCATCGGCGTGGCGTCCGGCTCGCCGTATCGCAGCACGTACTCCTGCTGCACCCGCTCGGTCAGCGCCACCGCGTCCGGGTGGTCGTAGCGCACGGTGCGTATCTCCGCTCGTATGTCCACCCGGGCATGGTACGGGGACCGAAACGACCGTCGAGTAGGCTGGCGCGGCGTTTGTCCGCGACCCAGGAGCATGCTTTGTTCACCATCACCACCGTGAACGTCAACGGGCTGCGCGCCGCGGCCAAGAAGGGGTTCGGCCCCTGGCTGGCGGCGACCGGCGCCGATGTGGTGTGTCTCCAGGAGGTGCGCGCCGAGCTCGCTCAGCTGCCCGCCGAGGTGCGCGAGCCGGACGGCTGGCACACCGTCCACGCCGCCTCCTCGGTCAAGGGCCGGTCGGGCGTCTCGGTGTACTCGCGACAGGAACCGGAACGGGTGCGGGTGGGCTTTGGCTCGGCCGAGTTCGACACCTCGGGGCGCTATGTCGAGGTGGATCTGCCCGGCGTGACGGTGGCCAGCCTGTACCTGCCGTCCGGCGAGGTGGGCACCGAGCGGCAGGCGGAGAAGGAACGCTTCATGAAGGAGTTCCTCGCCCATCTGGTCGACCTGCGCGCCAGCGCCGCCGCCGCGGGGCGCGAGGTACTGGTGTGCGGTGACTGGAACATCGCGCACCGCGAGGCGGACCTGAAGAACTGGAAGGCGAACACCAAGAACTCCGGCTTCCTCCCGGAGGAGCGCGCCTGGCTGTCCCGGGTCTTCGACGAGGCGGGTTACGTGGACGTGGTGCGCTCACTGCATCCGGACGTCACCGGCCCGTACTCGTGGTGGTCGTACCGCGGCAAGGCGTTCGACAACGACGCCGGGTGGCGGATCGACTACGTCGTCGCCACCCCCGGCATCGCGGCGCGGGCCGACTCCGCGACGGTGGAGCGGGCCGCGGACTACACGCTGCGCTGGTCGGACCACGCGCCGGTGACGGTCACCTTCCGGGTCTGACCCCGGCCGCGGTGGTCAGCGGCCTTCGAAGAGGGCGACCAGCTCGTCCTTGCCGAACATCCGGGCGGTCTCAAGCGCGGTCGGCGAGCCCGCGTTGGGGTCGGCGCCCGCCTCGAACAGTTCCCGCACCACCTCGTCCTCGCCCTTGAAGACCGCTCCGGCCAGCGGGGTCTGTCCCCGGTCGTTGGGGCGGTCGGGGTCGGCGCCCCGGGCGAGCAGCGCGGCGACCGCCTTCGGATGGCCGTGGTAGGCGGCGAGCATCACCAGGGTGTCGCCCTTGTCGTTGGACAGATTCGCCGGAACACCCGCGTCCACATAGGCGGCCAGGGTGTCGGTGGCGCCCTGTCGGGCCAGGTCGAAGACCTTGGCCGCGAGCTGGATGACCTCGGGGTCGTGCGCGGGCTCGGTCCCGTTCTCGGGCGTGGGGTGCGTCATCTCTACCGGCTCCTGGGTCGCTTGTCACGGTACGGAGGGGCGATTCCATGCCGCCTCACCATATGCATGGTGACTCCGCCGCACCCCGAGCGGGGCGGCGAGCCTGCGCTCGGCCGCAGTTGAGGTCACATCACCCGCACGGGCGGCTTTTGCGTCGCCGTACCCGGCGGGGACATGGTCCGCCGCGAACCCGGAAATGCTGGCGACGGGCGCGGCTTTCCACAGAAGGGGCCATGGCGGTGAAAAAACAAATAAGTCACCCGAACGGCATCTTTAAGCGATTATTACTTTTTGTAATCCTGGAAGAACTCATGGTGACCGCCCCCACCCCACTGGAGAAACCCCATGATCCTCACCATGTCGGGCGTCCTACTGCTCGGTGTCATCGTCTTCCTGTTCTTCCGCAAGGACGGACTGAAGGTGTCCCACGCCCTCGTCTGCGCACTCTTCGGTTTCTATCTCGCGAGCTCCGCGATCGCGCCGAGCATCAAGGCGGGCGGGGCGAGCCTCGCCAGCCTCATCGGAGGGATCAAGATCTAGCCGGACCGCACCGGTCGCCCGGAGCGGTTCTGCCCCGCTCCGGGCTCGCCGCCCACCCACCCCTTCGGCCCGCTTTGGAGTCCATGTGGCCCGGCGCCCCCTCCCCGGCATCCTGAGCAACCGGCCCGCCTGGGACCGTGGCCGCGACCTCGCACGGTTCGCCGCCGACAACGCCACGGACGTCCTGCACCCCATCATCACCATCACCCGAGGGCTGCGCCGCCAGGCCGCCTGGCTGCACCGCTGGTGGTCCACCGCCCCCAGGGACCGCAGGAACACCACGCTGTTCGTCTCCGCCGCCGCGCTGTTCGTCGTGGCGCTGCTGCCGTACGGTCCGGTCCTGGTCGGCGTGGGGCTGATGGGCTCCGCCGCGTGGCTCGGCCGGGACCGCGTCCGGGCTCCGGACGGTCCCAGCGAGGCCGAGCGCGTCAGGCTGCGGTGCCTCTACGAGGCGCTCGTGCCGTACCTGAGCGCCGAGGGCGATCCCCGGCCGCTCTACCGGCACGAGGGCGACTGGCGGCACGCCTTCGTGGCGTACCAGTTCGCGCAGGGACGGCTGGTCGCGCTGCGGCTGCGCTACCCGGCGTACTTCACCGACGGCGAGCCCGAATCGCGGGCGCGCATCGAGCAGTTGCTGCACGCGAAGGCCGGGCGCGGGCGGGAGTACCGGTTCGACTGGAACGAGGAGGAGAACCACCTCACCCTGACCGCGCTGCCGCCGCTGCCCACCACCATCGTCGCCCAGCGGTTCGTCACCGCGCCCGGTGAGACGGTGCTCGGCTTCACCGACGCGGACTCCGCGAGCCGCACCATCCCGGTACGGGTCGACGACACGGTACGGGACGCGCCACCGGTGGTCTGGCGGACCGGGCCGCGCTCGACCGAACCCCATCTGCTGGCGGTCGGCCGCCCCGGCAGCGGGGTGACCACCCTGCTGCGGTCCATCGCCCTCCAGGCCCTGCACCACGGTGACCTGCTGGCCGTCGACGGCGGCGGCACCGGCGAGTACCTGTTCCTGTCCGGGCGGCCGGGGGTGCTCGCGGTGGAGAGCGGGCTGGCGGGGGCGCTCGCCACGCTGGAGTGGGCGGCACACGAGACGGAACGGCGGCTGATCGCGGTCAGCCGGGCCCGGCAGGCCGGGCGGCCCGCGCCACGGGACACCCGGCGACCGCTGTGGATCATCGTGGACCGGCCGAGCGGACTGTCCCAACTCGCCCATGCGGAAGGGCGCACGGATCCGCTGCGGCTGCTGGAGGTGCCGCTGCGGCACGGCCGCGCGGCGGGCGTCGCGGTCGCCCTCGGCGAGCAGGCGGAGGCGCTGGACTTCGGCGAGCTGCGGCACGCCAACGCCCGGGTGGTGCTCGGCGCCCTGCCCGCCGCGCAGATCCGGGACGTGCTCGGCGCGCTGCCGTGCACGACACCCGCGGCGCACGTGCCGGCCGGGCGCGGGTACGCCCGGCTCGGCGACGGCCCGGTACAGCGGCTTCAGGTTCCGGCCACGCCGGATCCGTACGACGAGGACACCCCCGACGCCCACCGGCAGTTGGTGCTGTCGCTGCTTCCCACCGCCCATCCGCAGCCCGTCTCCATGGCCAAGTCCCCCGAAACCGGGGGCGGTTGAGTCGAGCGGATGTCGTCTGGGGGCAGGCCCCCAGACGCCCGGCTCACGCCACCAGGGATCCGGCGGTCTGCAGGTCGATCGGCCCCCCGGACCGCACCGCCTCCGCGGCGGCGGCCAGGCGGGAGACCGCCTCGTCCGCCACCGAGGCGGCAGCCGAGAACGGCAGGCGGATGTAGCCCTCGAACGCGCCGTCCACGCCGAAGCGCGGACCGGACGGCACCCGCACCCCGTACTGCTCCCCCGTCACGGCGAGCCGGGAGCCGGACACGTCACCGGTGCGCACCCACATGGTCAGACCGCCCGCCGGGACCTCGAACTCCCAGTCAGGGGTGCGCCTGCGCAGCGCGTCCACCAGCGCGTCGCGGTTGGCCCGGGCGAGCGCGCGGCGCAGCGCCACCGCCTCCGCCCAGCCCTCGCCGCGCATCAGCCACACCACCGCGAGTTGCTCGACGACCGGTGAGCCGAGGTCCAGGTAGGCCCGGGCGGCCACCATCCGGCGCACCAGTTCGGGCGCCGCCCGTACCCAGCCGATGCGCAGCCCCGCCCAGAACGCCTTGCTGGCCGAGCCCACCGTCACCACCGTGCCGCCGCCCCGGTCGTAGGCGGCGAGCGGGCGCGGCATGCCGTCCTCGGGGTCGATGGACAGCTCCGCCATCGTCTCGTCGGCGACCAGCGCCACACCCGCCGCGCGCGCCGTCTCGACCAGTTCGCGGCGCTGGTCGTCACCGACCAGCGCACCGGTGGGGTTGTGGAAGTCCGGGATCACGTAGGCCATGGACGGCGCGACGTCCCGCATGACCCGCCGCCAGGCGCCCAGGTCCCAGCCCGCCAGTCCGTTCGCCATCGCCACCGGGACCAGGCGGGCGCCGTTCTCCCGGAACAGTTGGAGGACGTTGGCGTAGCTGGGCGCCTCCACCGCGATCCGTTCCCCGCGCCCGGCGAACAGCCGGGCGGCGGCGGCCACCGCGCCCATCCCACCGGTGGTCACCATGATCTGCTCGGGCATGGTCGGCACACCGCGCTCGGTGTAGCGGTTGGCGATCGCCTCGCGCAGCGCGGGGATTCCGGCCGGGTAGTCGCCGTGGGTGGCGGCGTAGGCGGGCAGTTCGGCGAGCGCGCCCTGGATGCCCCGGGTGAGCCAGGGCTCCGGTGCCGGAAGCGCCGCGCAGCCGAGGTCGATCACCGAGGCGGCGGTCTCCGGGGGCAGCGGCTCCAGGCCTCCCGCGGGCACCGGGCGGCCGTCCGGTACGGCGGTCCAACTCCCCGCGCCCCGGCGGGACTTGACGAACCCGTCGGCGCGCAGCGCCTCGTACGCGGCGGCCACCGTGGTACGGCTGACACCGAGCGCCACCGCCAGCTCCCGTTCGGCGGGCAGCCGTGCCGCGACCGGCACCCGGCCTTCGAGCACCAGCAGCCGTACGCCGTCCGCGAGCCCCCGGTACGCCGGGACCTTGCGGCCGTCACCGCGTCCGCCCCGCTCACTGTGCGGAGCCAGCAGCCGCGCCAGTTGTGCGGCACTCACCGCGGCAGTCCACTGCGCCATCAGGACCAGTCCACCTTCCCTGGATTGGCCGTGGAATTGGACCATGGCCGTACTTCAGAGTGACACGGAGCCAGCCACTTCACCAGGGGGGTGTCCGCTTTGCTGGTTTCCCGTCCGCGTTTTCTCCGCAGGGGTTCACGCATCGGCCGTCGTCTCGTCCACCTCTATGTCGGACTCGTGCTGTACGGCGCGAGCGACGCCCTGCTGGTCCGCGCCGGACTCGGCCTCGACCCATGGGACGTGCTGCACCAGGGCGTCACCCGGCACACCGGGCTGAGCATCGGCACCGTTTCGATCATCGCCGGGGCGCTGGTACTGCTGCTGTGGTGGCCGCTTCGGCAACTGCCCGGTCTGGGCACGGTCTCCAACGTCTTCCTGGTCGGGCTCTCGCTGGACGCGACGCTGCGCCTGGTGCCCGTACCGCACTCGCTGACCGTGCGGGTACCGCTGCTGGCCGCGGCGATCGTGCTGAACGCCATCGCCACCGGCCTGTACATCTCGGCCCGCTTCGGTCCTGGACCGCGCGACGGGCTGATGACCGGACTGCACCGGCGCACCGGCCGCTCCATCCGGCTGGTGCGTACCGCGATCGAGGTCGCGGTGCTGGTGTCGGGCTTCCTGCTCGGCGGTTCGGTGGGCGTCGGCACGGTCGCGTACGCGCTGGCGATCGGCCCGCTGGCCCAGGTGTTCCTCGGTGTCTTCGCGCTGCCCGGGACGGGTGAGGGCACGGTGGTGGCCCGGGACGCGCAGGCACCGGCCAGGGCGTGTGCGTAGCGCGCGATACTGCGTGGTGTGAGCGCACCCCGTCACCCCTTCCTCGACCAGCCGGGACCACTCGCCTTCGCCCATCGCGGCGGTACGGCGGACGGCCTGGAGAACACCCTGACCGCCTTCCGGCGTGCGGTCGACCTCGGCTACCGCTATCTGGAGACCGACGTGCACGCCACGGCCGACGGCCAGCTCGTCGCCTTCCATGACGCGACGTTGGACCGGGTCACCGACGGCCGCGGGGCCATAGCCGATCTGCCGTGGAGGGAGGTGCAAGCCGCCCGGGTGGCGGGCAAGGAGCCGGTTCCGCTGTTCCACGAGTTGCTGGACGCCTTTCCCGAGGCCCGGTTCAACGTGGATGTGAAGGCCGCCGCGGCGATCGAACCACTGGTGCGGGCCATCGAGCGGGCCGACGCCTGGCACCGGGTCTGCGTGGGCTCCTTCTCCCAGGCCAGGGTGGACCGGGTGCGAGCGCTCGCCGGTCGACGGCTGGCGACCTCGCTCGGCGTTCGGGGCGTCGCCGCGCTGCGGCTGCTGAGCTTCGGCGGACGGCTGCCCGCGCCAGCCGCCGTGAACGCCGCGGTGTGCGTCCAGGTACCGGAGTGCCAGTCGGGCCTGCGCGTGGTGGACCGGCGGTTCCTGCGCGCCGCCCACCGCAGGGGCCTTCAGGTGCACGTGTGGACCGTCAACGACCGCGAGCGGATGGGTATGCTCCTCGACCTCGGTGTGGATGGCATCATGACCGACCAGATCGAGACGCTGCGCGCCGTGCTGGCCGAGCGGGGGGCCTGGCCGCAGGGCTGAGCCCCCACACGGTCTGGGACAACGGCCGGTACCCCGGGGTCGGGGACCACGGGGGACGACAAGGGGACAGCGTTGGGCGGGCAGGACAGACGGGACGCGACCACGACCGCGACGGCACCGGCCGTCGGCCGTTCGCCGCGGGAGCGGCGGCGCGAGCAACGGGGCTGGTACTTCTACGACTTCGCGATCACGGTCTTCTCCACCAGTGTGCTGACCGTCTTCCTCGGTCCGTATCTGACCGAGGTCGCCAAGGCCGCGGCCGACGCGCAGGGCTATGTGCATCCGCTGGGGGTTCCGGTCCGCGCGGGCTCGTTCTTCTCGTACACCGTCTCGGCGGCGGTGCTGCTGTCGGTGTTCGTGATGCCGCTGGCGGCGGCGGTCGCGGACCGTACCGGGCGCAAGAAGCCGGTGCTGGCGCTGTTCGCCTACCTGGGCGCGGGCGCCACCACCGGCTTCTTCTTCCTGGCCGGGAACCGCTATCTGCTGGGCGGGGCGCTGCTGATCGTGGCCGTGGTCAGCTACGGGGCCTCGATCGTGGTCTACAACTCGTTCCTGCCGCAGATCGCCGAGCCCGACGAGCGGGACACGGTCTCCTCACGCGGCTGGGCCGCGGGCTACGTGGCCGGTTCGATAGTGCTGGTGGCGAATCTGGCGCTGTTCTTGAACCATGACTCCTTCGGCGTCTCCCAGGGCATGGCGGTGCGGATCTGCATGGCCTCGGCCGGGCTGTGGTGGGCCGTGTTCGCCGTCGTGCCGCTGCGGCGGCTGCGGGACCGGCCGCTGGTGGCCGCGGAGTCGGGGGCGGCGCTCGGCCAGGGGTGGCGGCAACTGGTCTCGACGGCACGTGAGTTGCGTCACTACCCGCTGACGCTGGCCTTCCTGCTGGCCTACCTCGTCTACAACGACGGCGTGCAGACGGTGATTTCGCAGGCCTCGCTGTACGGGTCCCAGCAACTGGGGCTCAGCCAGACCACGTTGATCGCGGCGGTGCTGCTGGTCCAGGTGCTGGCGGTGGCGGGGGCGCTGCTGATGGGGCGGCTGGCCCGGCGTTACGGGGCGAAGCGGACCCTGCTGTGCGCGCTGGTCGCCTGGACCGCGACCGTGACCGCCGGGTTCTTCCTGCCAGCGGGGCGTCCGGCCTGGTTCTTCGTGCTGGCCTGCGCGATCGGGATGGTGATGGGCGGCAGCCAGGCGCTGTCCCGGTCACTGTTCTCGCATCTGATCCCGGAGGGCAAGGAGGCCGAGTACTTCGCCGTGTACCAGATGAGCGACCGGGGCACGAGCTGGCTGGGCCCGCTGCTGTTCGGCCTGGCGTTCCAGCTGACCGGGGACTACCGCTACGCCATCATCTCGCTGGTGGTGTTCTTCGCGGTGGGCTTCGTACTGCTCGCGCGGGTACCGGTACGGCGCGCGGTGGCCGCGGTGGGCCGTTCGGCGCCTGGCCTGATTTAGCTCCTGAGGCGGAAGGGGAGTAGTGTACGCGGTTGACCAGCCGGATGGACCGTTACTGCGCGCTAAGGATGCAAAAACGACGGGTGATATCTCCTGTCAGATGTGACAAAACGGGCGGCGGCGGGTACAACAAAGGGCGGCACGAACAGGCGGTGCTGCGCGATTAGCGCCTCCAGTGAGGGCGACGACGGGCAGATGTCCGAATCGGGAATCTTCACCGCCGACCGGACGTTGACCGGATGACGACGACAGCGACACCTGTCCTGTGGGCGACAAGCCCGGGAGGCACGATTCATGAGTGAGCGAGCTCTCCGCGGCACGCGACTCGGGGCGACCAGCTACGAGACCGACCGCGGCATCGATCTGGCCCCGCGCCAGACGGTGGAGTACGCATGTCAGAACGGACATCGCTTTGAGATGCCGTTCTCAATGGAGGCCGAGATTCCTCCGGAGTGGGAGTGCCGCGCCTGCGGTGCCCAGGCGCTTTTGGTGGATGGAGAGGGCCCCGAGGAGAAGAAGACCAAGCCCGCGCGTACGCACTGGGACATGCTCATGGAGCGCCGTACCCGTGAGGAACTCGAAGAGGTGCTGGCCGAACGGCTGGCCGTGCTTCGTTCCGGCGGCATGAACATCGCGGTGCATCCGCGCGACAACCGCAAGTCCGCCTGACCAGGCGTACAGCGACACACGGCCCGGGCGGCGGCACACACTGCGTGTGCCGCCGCCCGGGCCGTCTGCGTACGGTTACGGGGTCAGCGGCGGCCGGGAGGCGCCCTTCCCGGGCTCCGGTGGCCGCGAGCCGCCGTCGCTGATCACCTCGCCCTGCACCACCTTGCCGTCCGGCCAGCGCATCCGCATCTGCTCCCCCGCGCCACGCGCCTGCTGGAAGGTGTCACCGAGAGACCCGGGGGCGGACCGCCGAAGCGCCCTGCCCGCGACCTTGGCCAGCGCCTTGCGGGTGGGTGGGAACAGGCACAGCAGCCCGGCCGCGTCCGACAGGAAGCCCGGGACCATGATGAGCAGGCCGCCGAGCATCTCCATCCCGGCGCCGTCCGAGTTCACCTCGGGGCCGCCGGAGCGCAGCGCCCCGGTCAGGCCCTGCCAGGCACGCCGCCCGGCCCGCTTGACCGCGTAACCGCCGACCAGGAATCCGGCGAGCAGCAGGAGCAGCACCATGCCGCCACCGATCGCTCCGGCCACCACGGTGAGCAGCCAGATCTCCAGTACCGCCCAGACCGCCACCGCGAGCGGGACGAGCGGCCGGGGACGGGAGCGGGTGGGCCGCGACGGACGGGACGGGTCAGGTGCGCCGAAGGTCATACCCCCAATTGTGCCTGGCACCGCCGGATTGCTTTCGGCGGTGCCATCTCGGTCCCCGGGGGCCGACGCTGCGGTGGGGTGGCCGGGTTGCGCCGACGGGATACCACCGGAGCGCATCGCGGGGTGCTCGCCGTCACGGCGGAAACGACGATCCGTCGCGCCGACGAGCGACCACAACGTTCGAGACCGGCGGTCTCGAACCCACCGCAGCCCGGCGAACCCCGTCCACCTGGCGCTACGCGCCGCCGCTCACTTGCGGCCGCGGACCCGGTTCAGCCGGGAGCTGACGCCCCAGGTGGTGACCCGCCACAGGGCCTCCACGACGATGTTGCGGCTCATCTTGCTGTCGCCGCGCTCGCGTTCCACGAAGGTGATCGGCACCTCTACCACCTGGAAGCCCTTCTGGACCGCGCGCCAGGCCAGGTCGACCTGGAAGCAGTAGCCCGCCGAGGCCACCTCGTCCATGCCCAGGCCCTCCAGGGTCTCCTTGCGGAAGGCCCGGTAGCCGCCGGTCACGTCCCGGATCGGGACGCCCAGCATCAGACGCGAGTAGGTGCTGCCGCCGCGCGAGAGGAACTCGCGGGACTTGGGCCAGTTCACCACCCGGCCGCCCGGGACCCAGCGGGAGCCCAGCACCAGGTCGGCGTTCTGCAGCGCGGTCAGCAGCCGCGGCAGTTCCTCGGGCTGGTGGGAGCCGTCGGCGTCCATCTCCACCAGCACGCCGTAGCCGTTGTCGATGCCCCAGCGGAAGCCCGCCAGATAGGCGGCGCCGAGTCCTTCCTTGCCCTTGCGGTGCAGCACCTTGACGTGGTCGTCCTCGGAGGCGAGCTCGTCGGCGATCTTGCCGGTGCCGTCCGGGCTGTTGTCATCAGCGATCAACAGGTGCGCCTCGGGCACGGACTCCCGCACCCGGGCGACGATCGGCTTGATGTTCTCGGCTTCGTTGTAGGTCGGGATGATGACCAGTACCGTGCCGAGCGGGCCGAACTGCCGCCCCTGGGCGCCGCCTTGGGTGACGCCGTCGCCGTTGTTCACTACTTCCCCTTATCCTCCATACGTCCCCGCCTGCCAGGCCAGATCGCGGCGGCGCAGGACAGGACGCCCACCATAGCGAGAGTCCACTCGGGTACCGCGCCGATCCTGTCGGCAACGGTGGTTCCATCGCGTAGCGGGAGGTTCACATTGAGCACCTCCCGGGTGAATTCCTTGCTTCGCTGCTTGACGGTGCCGTTGGGTTCAACTAGCGCGCTGATTCCGCTGGTTGCCGCCGCGACCACCGCCCGGCCGTGCTCGACGGCCCGCAGCCGGTACATCGCGAGCTGCTGCTCGGGTTGACCGGTTCGCCCGTAGGTGGCGTTGTTGGTCTGTACGACAAGGGCGCGCGCGCCCGCGTTCACCGTGTCCCGGACGATCCCGTCGTAGGCGACCTCGAAGCAGATCACGTCGCCGAGCCGGGCGCCGCCCATCGTCATCACGCCGGTGTGCTTGCCGGGGTAGAAGTCGCGCGGGATCTCGTCCAGCCGGTGGATGACCTTGGTCAGCTCCTTGCGGAACGGCACGTACTCGCCGAACGGCACCGGGTGCTGCTTGGTGTACGAGGCGCCGGGCCCGGTGGTCGGCGACCACAGGATGCCCTCGTTCTGCACGTGGTCCGCGTCCGGCCCGTCGACCAGGGCGCCGACCAGCACCGGCACGCCGATCGCCCGTACCGCCCCGGTGATCGCGTCGTACGCCTGCGGGTAGCTGAACGGGTCCAGGTCGGAGGAGTTCTCCGGCCAGATCACCAGGTCCGGCTTGGGGACGCGGCCCGCCTTGATGTCGCGGGCGAGTTGCAGGGTGGCGTTGACGTGGTTGTTGAGGATCATCATCGGGCGGCCGAGGAAGTGCATCCCCGGCTGGGCCACGTTGCCCTGGACCACGGCGACCTTCAGCTGACCGTCGGCGTTGGTCGGCACCGGTACCGCGTAGCCGCAGCCGCCCACCAACAGGGCCAGCACGGCGGCGCCGAGCCCGGTGAACGCCTGCCGGCCCCGGCCGCGCGAGCGCCACCCGGCGAGCACGGCGGCGGCCAGCAGCCCGCCGCACAGCGCGACGACGAAGGTGACCAGCGGGGCGCCGCCGAGCGCGGCGAACGGGGTGAACGGCGAGCCCGCGTTGGCGAACGCCAGCCGCCCCCACGGGAAGCCGCCGAACGGCACCCGGTCCCTGACCAGTTCCTCCGCGACCCACAGGCAGCCGACCCACAGCGGCCGGCAGCGCAGCCGCGAGGTCAGCGCGAGTCCCGCGCCCAGCGGCACGAAGAAGGCGGCCTCGATGGCGGACAGTCCGATGACCGCGTCCCAGCCGACCACGTGCAGCCACTGCAGCAGCCAGACGAAGAACGGAAACCCGAAGGCGAACCCGGTCCACGCCGCCTGGCGGGCGGTACGGCGGTGGGTGAGCAGCGTGAGCGCGGCGACCGCGGCGATCGACAGCGGCCACAGGTCGTAGGGCGGGAAGGCGGCGGTGAGCGCCAGTCCGCCGGCCACCGCGAGGGCGGTGCGCCGCCAGTCCGCGCGGGCCGCCCGGGCCAGCCGTCGCATCCGCCCCGGCCGGTGCCCCGGTTCCGTCCGGATGCCGGGTTCGGGCGCGCCGAGGGTACCGTCCACGGGTCGAGCGGTGGCGGTGTCGGGTCGCGGTGGCACGGTCGCGGCCATTCCTCTTCTGCGTAGGGGCGACGTCCGTTGCTGGCGGAAGCCGGGGCGCTTCCGGGGACGCTGAGTCGCGATGGTCGTGCAGTGACCGTACAACGACTGAGCGCCCGCCGTCGCCGCCGGGGCGCAAAGCCTTGGGAAGGGGAGGTTTTGCCGACCCTTTCCGCACCAAATGGAACGCTCCGCTCCGCGTTTCCGTGCGGGCCGCGGGCGGCGGTTTCCGCGGGCGGCCGCGGTGGACTGCGGATGGGGACCGGAACGCCCTTCGGGCCGACCTGGGAACCGCTGGCTGCGGATCGACCGAGAGCCGTTGTCTACTGGACGTCCGGGCCCCACCCGGGTCGCACCTGCCGCCCGGGCGGCACCCTTCCCCCCTGGCCCGCCCGCGAGCGGTGAGGGGCCGCGTTCCGTGCCGCGGGCGCTGGACCTGGCTCCCAGCGGCGGAGCGCCCGTTCGGCGCGCCACCCCATGGCCCAGCGGCGGTAGACGGAAGACACGGAGGATCCCGGTCGGTCGTCCTGGTGGACTCGGCCGAACCTACTCGCCCGCGACCGCAGCCTGTCAACACCCGTGTGACCTGCGGCAATTCGGCAAATCAGCAGGTCAGTGCGGGATCGTCGGCCGGGCCGCGACAGGCCGAGTGGGCATCGTTCGGCGGTACGGCCGGGACGGGTGTCACTCGTTCGGCCGCTCGAAGACCGTCCGTCCGCCGACCACCGTGCGCACGCAGCGCGGCAGGGGCTCGCCCGGAGTGAGATCGGGCAGGCCAGGGGTGCCGGAGCGGGGGTCGGTCGACCAGTTCGCCACCCGCTCGTCGGGCGCCTGCACCACCAGCTCGCCCGCCCGCCAGAGCGCGTAGTCGGCCGGTGCGCCCGGCACCAGCACCCCGGCGTCGTCCCGCCGGGCGGCCCGCCAGCCGCCACGGGTGTGCGCGGTGAAGGCGGCACGCACCGAGACCCGGTGCTCGGGCGTGCGGTGGAAGGCGGCAGCGCGCACCGTTCCCCACGGGTCGAGCGGGGTGACCGGGCTGTCCGAGCCCAGCGCCAGCGGCACCCCGGCCCTGAGCATCGCCGCGTACGGGTTGAGGGTGCGCGCCCGCTCGGCGCCGAGCCGGGCGGCGTACATCCCGTCCGTACCGCCCCAGGTCGCGTCGAAGGCGGGCTGCACGGAGGCGACCAGGCCGAGGTCGGCGAAGGCCGCGATGGTGTCCTGGTCCAGCATCTCGGCGTGCTCCACCCGGTGCCGGGCGGCCCGCACCCGCTCGATGCCCAGCCGCTCGGCGGCGGCCCGCACACCGGCGATCACGGCGGTGATCGCCGCGTCACCGATGGCGTGGAACCCGGCCTGCATCCCGGCCTCGGTGCAGGCGCCCACGTGCTGGGCGATCTGCTCCGCGGTCAGATACGCGCTGCCGGTGGTGCGGTCGGCGTCGGCGTACGGCCGGTGCAGGCACGCGGTGTGCGAGCCCAGCGCCCCGTCCGCGAACAGGTCACCCGCCGCGCCCAGCGCGCCGAGGTCACGCACCCGGTCCAGCACGCCGTCGGTGCCGGACAGCGCCGCCTCCGCCCAGTAGGCCAGCACCCGCGGTCCGGGCTCCTCGGCGGCCAGCCGCAGCAGTGCGGTCAGATCGTCCTCGCCGCTGATCTGCGGTCCCGCGCACTCGTGCAGCGCGCCGATGCCCAGCGAGGCGGCCTCGCGCAGCGCGGCCCGCTGGGCGGCGCCGCGCTGCTCGGGCGCGATGGCGTCCTGTGCGGCGCGGCGCACCGCGTGGTGGGCGTCCCGGGTCAGCGGCCCCTCGGGGTGGTAGCCGGTCAGCTTCTCGACACCCGGGACCAGGTCGAGCATCGCGGTGGTGACCACGGCGGAGTGCATGTCCGCGCGGGTCAGGTACAGCGGACGGCCACCGGTGGCGGCGTCGAGTTCGGCGCGGGTCGGGGTGCGCGACCCGGGCCAGCGGGCGGCGTCCCAGCCGTGGCCGAGCAGCACCCGGTGCCCGGGGTGCTCGGCCGCGTAGCCGGTGACCCGGGCCAGCGTGTCGCCTAGGTCGCGGGCGCCGGACAGGTCCAGGCCGGTCAGCGCCAGACCGGTGGCCGTGGCGTGCACATGGGCGTCGGTGAACGCCGGGGTGACGAGCGCGCCGTCAAGCGGCACGACCTCGTCCACCGAGTCGGCGAAGCCGTCGGCCGCGCCTTCCGAACCGATCCAGGCGACGGTGCCGCCCTCCACGACCATGGCGGTGGCGAAGGGATCGGCGGGGCTGTACACGGTGCCGCCGCGCAGCAGCACGGTGCCCGGGGTGCGCTCGTTCATGGTCACCAGTCTGGCGCCCGCGCTGCGCGCGCCTGCGCCAGGGTGGCTCACAGATGCGGCGGCCGGGCCTCGTACGGGGTGGACAGCACGACGGTGGTACGGGTCGACACGCCCGCCAGGCTGCGGATCCGGGCCAGCAGGTGCTCCAGGGCGCCGGGGGTGGCGACGCGCACCTTGAGGATGTAGTTCTCCTCACCGGCGACGCTGTGGCACGCCTCGATCTCCGGTACGTCGGCGAGCCGGTCCGCGATGTCGTCGGGCGCGCTGGGGTCGAACGGCGCCACCGAGATGAACGCGGTCAGCGGCAGGCCGACGGCTTCCGGGTCTACGATCGCCGCGTAGCCGCGGATCACCCCCCGTTGCTCCAGTCGCCGTACCCGTTGGTGCACCGCCGAGGTGGACAGGCCGGTGGCCCTGCCCAGGTCGGTGTAGCTCATCCGCCCGTCGGCGACGAGCAATTCCACGATCTGCCGGTCCAACTCCTCCACGACCGATCAACCTACTGCCACCACGCCGCTCAGGCACAACGAGCGTTACCCATGCGCCCCGTGCGCCCCCTCGTGTGATTAACGCCACAGCCCGTGCCACCGGTCGTCCCTGGCGTTGCGATTATCGACTGGGGGTGACGGGAAATGCTCAGCTCAGGTCGTGGCCACGGGCCGGGCCGTCCCACCAGAAGGTGTCACAGGGGGAGATCCACCATGCGTGCAGGCAAGCGGCAACCGGTGCTCGACGAGGACTTCGCCGGGGACGTCACGCAGGACGTCGACGGCGGTGCGGAAGACGACGTCACGGAGGCGTTCGGGGACGGGGACGAGGAGATCTACGGGATTTTCCGGGTGCAGTGCCCGGAGTGCGGCCGCCCCATCGCGCTGCTCGCGGACGAGGAGGTGCTGCCGGAGCACGCTTTGTGCGCGACCCCGTGGAACCCCTTCGGGCTCACGGTGTGCGCGGGTTCCGGCAGCGCCGTCGAGGACGCGGCGCCGGTCGACGATGACGGGGCGGACGAGCAGGACGTGGCGTCGCTGCTCACCCTCCCCGAGGGGCTCGACTGGCGGACCCAGCCGTTCTCGCACGCGAACCGGCCCCGGCGATAACGGAGTTGGGTGGTCCGAGGGCTGCCGTCCTCGGACCACCCCAAGCCCGTGGGCGTGCGGCTCCGGGCAGGATCCCGCCGGAAGGGCGCCTAGCGGCTTTCCGGCCCCGCCAAGTGGCGTGCGATGACCATGCGTTGGATCTGGTTGGTGCCCTCGACGATCTGCAGCACCTTCGCCTCGCGCATGTAGCGCTCGGCGGGGAAGTCGGCCGTATAGCCGTATCCGCCGAGGAGTTGGACCGCGTCGGTGGTCACCCGCATCGCGGTGTCCGTGCAGTACAGCTTGGCCATCGCCGCCTGCTTGCCGAACGGCCGACCGGCGTCCCGCAGCCGGGCGGCGGTCAGGTAGAGCGCCCGGCCCGCCTCGATGCCGGTCGCCATGTCGGCGAGCAGGAACCGCAGGCCCTGGAAGTCCACCAGCGGGCGCCCGAACTGCTGACGCTCCGCGGTGAAGGCCAGCGCCTCGTCAAGGGCGGCCTGTGCGACGCCGATGGCGCAGGCCGCGATGCCCAGGCGGCCGGAGTCCAGAGCGGACAGGGCGATGGTGAAGCCCTGGCCCTCCTCGCCGATCCGCCGGGCGTCCGGCACCCGTACGCCGTCGAAGTGCAGCTGGGCGGTGGGCGAGCCCTTGAGCCCCATCTTCCGCTCCGGCGCGGCGGCGCTGAGCCCCTCCGCGTCGCCCGGCACCAGGAACGCGGTGATGCCCCGCGGACCCTCGCCACCGGTGCGGGCCAGCACGGTGTAGAAGTCGGCCACCCCGCCGTGGGTGATCCATGCCTTCGTGCCGTTGATCACCCACTCGCCACCGTCGCGCACCGCACGGGTGCGCAGGCTCGCGGCATCGGAGCCGGAGGCCGGTTCGGAGAGGCAGTACGCGCCGAGCAGTGAGCCGCCGAGCATCGCCGGGAGGTGTTCGCCGCGCTGCTCCTTGGTGCCGAACTGGGCGACGGCGTGGCAGGCCAGGGTGTGCACGCTGGTGCCGAGGCCCACGGTGAGCCGGGCCGCCGCGAGTTCCTCGAGCACCTGGAGGTACACCTCGTACGGCTGCTCACCGCCGCCGTACTCCTCCGGGTACGGCAGGCCGAGCAGACCGGCGGCACCGATGGTGGCGAAGGTGTCGCGGGGGAAGCTTCCCGCGTCCTCCTCCTCGGCGGCCCGGGGCCGGATCTCCCGCGCGGCGAGCTCGCGGGTGAGTCCGAGAAGATCGCGGGCCTCCTCGGTGGGCAGTTGTCGTTCGACCGGCTGCGGGCCGTCGTATGGCATGGCGGCGCTCCTCCCTGTCGGGCGGGTCGGCGGCGGACGCAGGGGGGTGGCCGACGCCGCCGCGATGGATTACCCAATGCCGATGATCGCCCACCGGGTTACGGTCGTGGCTGATCAGCGGCCTGTGGCGGTTGGAGTATGCCCGATCAGGGGCCGTCCGTCACGGGGTGTGGACCACGCCCCACAGCTCCCGGCCCGGGTGACTTCCCAGCTGGCGGGCACCGCGACGGGATCCACCCACTATCTGATAAACCGCCAGTTAACTGCGGGGGGCGGCTCCGGCGTACGATGGCCCGCCGTTACCGGTACGGGGGCGCGGCGTCGCACCGGCCGGTTCCGGACAACAGCCGGCGGGCAGTCTTGGAACGGTCCGATCCGCCCGGCCGGGAGGGGAAAAGTCACCGTGCCCACCACCATCCGCCGCTCGCTGCTGGTCCTGGCATCAGCGCTGCTGCTCGCGTCCTGTTCCGGCTCGAAGGGGTCAACTGGCCAGCAGGACAACGGCAACAAGGGCGCGCCGCCGTCCGCGGCTGCCCCGTCCGGCGCCAGTGGCTCGATCCCGCAGGGTCCGGGCCCACAGCCCGCCTACCGAGTACAGCCACAGCCCGCCCCGGGGTCGTGCCACTTCCGCTACGAGCACAACCAGCCGCTGCCCGACCCGTCCTGCACGCCGGGCGCGCTCAACCCCAAGGTCACCCAGGCGACTTTGGCCTCCACCATCTGCCGCTCCGGCTACACCTCCGGCATCCGGCCACCGGTGAGCATCACCAGCCGCGAGAAGGAGGCCAACGCCAAGTCCTACGGCTACACCCAGTCGCTGCGCGACGCGGAGTACGACCACCTGGTCAGTCTGGAACTCGGCGGTGACCCGAACGACGCCCGCAACCTGTGGGTCGAGCCCCCGTCCCCGGGCCACACTCCCGGCTCGGGCCCCAACAACGACAAGGACAAGGTGGAGGCCCGACTGCACAGCGCCGTCTGCAGGAACCAGGTAACCCTGTCCGCCGCCCAACAGGCGATCGCCCACGACTGGACGACGGCGGAGCAGGTCCTGGGCATCACGAAGAGCAGCCAGCAGAAGTAGCGCCCGCGGCAAGCGGGTTGACGCTGCTGACGCACCCGCCGGCTTGGCGCCCAGCCATGGCCGGCGGCTCAGCCCTTGGGGTCGAGCCAGTCGAAAAGCGACCGGTAGAGCCGCTGGACCGGTGCGGGGCGGTCGTCGCCGTAAAGGTCGTCGGCGACGGGGTAGCCCCTGGCGTTGAGCAGGTGGGTGAGCATCCGGTAGGAGGGCCGCGTCCCGGCCAGGGTGTCCGGGTCGATCCCAAGGTGTGTTCCCGGCACGCTGGGGAGCAGGCTGTCCCGCTCGTAGACGGGGTCCAGGGAGACGATCAGCCAGCGGCCCGTACGCCGCTCGGCGCGGTACAGGAGCCGTGCGTGTGAGGTGAGGTCCGCCTCGACGCCGTTGAGTTCGCCACGCATGTGGATGGCGGCGGCGACCTCCCCCACGGCCTTCGCGCCGAGAACGTCCACGACGGGCGGGCCGAGGGTGTGGGTCGCGCTGTCACCGCGGGCGGCCATCTCCCGCGAGGCGGCCACGAAGTCGGCGCCGCTGCCGCGAAACCAGCTGAGGCGGATGGCCGCGTCAGCCGCCAGGCACTCCCCCATCTGCGACCACCAGCCCCGATCGCGGCTTCGGCGCTCGTGCAGGATCAGCTGTGACACCTCGGTGACGTCGTCCATGAGCGGACCTTTCTGCTGGACGGAGGCGCGGCGGCGGCCCTGCCGTGGAGGATTTGGCTCACTGTGCCCAGGGCGGCGGGAAGGTGGTGCCGCCGACGGTGGCGTTCATACCGGCCGATGTGACCGCCGTGACCGCCGCCGGGGCGTGCGTTGAGGCGTTGCGCAGTCGCAGGACGGAGCGGGCGGGGACGATGACGGCATCGCCCGGCCCGGCGAGGACCTCCTCGCCCGCGACGCTGGCCGACACCTCGCCGTCGAGGACGACGAACACCTCTTCGCGGTCCATGTGGTGCGGTTCGCTTTGTGCGCCCGGCGCCAACTCCAGCGACCAGACGGCCAGTTCGGTGCTGCCCCGGGAGGGCACGGCCAGCGGACGGAAGGTGAAGCCGTCACGGTCGAAGACCGGCGCACCGGCGAGGGTGGACAGGGGCATGACGCTCCTCCAGGGGATATAGTCAACCTGATTGACCACTTCACACTATGCCGCAGCCACGGACAGGTCAATGCGGTTGACCAATTGAAGGAGACGCCGTGCCGTCCAACCCCGACCTCGCCGATCGCCGCCCGGGACAGGTGCCCCTGCTGCTGGCCATCGCCTACCGGGCGATGACCGACCACTTCCACAGCCGCCTGACCGAACTCGGACGCGAACCGCTACGTCCCGCGCACGGCTACACCTTCCGCTACCTCGCCGCCCACCCGGGCGCCACCACAGTCGACCTCGCCGCCCATCTGGGCATCACCAAGCAGGCCGCCTCCAAGGCCGTCGCCGAGCTCCAGGACTGGGGCTACGTGCGACGCCAACCCCACCCCGTCGACAAACGGGCACAGTCGCTCGCCCTCACCGAACGCGGCCACGAGTACGTGCGCCTGGCCGACCGGCTGTGGGCGGAGGTGGAACAGCGGTTCGCCGACATCATCGGCCCCGACCGCCTCGCCGCACTCGACCAGGACCTGCGCGCCTACATCGACCACGTCTACGGCGACCAGCCCGTCCCGTTCCGCCCGGTGTGGTGAGCGCACCGGCAACGCCAGCGCGGTCAGCGCACCCGGAGCCGCAGACGCCCTGGCCGCCCGGCGAGCCGCACCGGCCCTGTCCGACCCCGTCGCCGACTGCTCCCGTTACGCCGCCTTCGGCGAGACCAACTCCGAAGTCGCCGACGTGCCCGCCAAGTTCGACGAAGTCGTGGCCTACGAGCCTGTACGGCCCCACGCACGGACGCCACCCGGAACGGCCCATTGGGGCGAAAGCCTCACACCGAGATGAGCCGGAGCGAAAAGTCGCATATGTTCCTTGGTGGTTGCCGGACAACCCGCGTCATCCGCCAGTGAACCGACGTCGGCGAGCCCCCGCGTTCGAGGGTGTCGCAGCTACGCGCGAAACCGATCCACAGGCCCCCGCGTACCCGGGGCCCGGAGCGATGCCACGTTGCCGGCGGACCCCGCGGCCTGGTGAGTGGCGGTTGGACCGCCACTTTCCCGAGCGAAGGAGTGTCCCCATGCGCACGAGGCTCAGTTCGGCCCTGGCGATCCTGGCGGCGAGCGTCCTGGCGTCGATCACCGGCTGCTCAGCGGGCGGGGTACAGGAAGAGGCGGCGGTGAGTCCGGTCCGCGCGTCGAAACCGGCGGCCGACTCGGTCGGCGGCCCCGCACGGACACAGTCGGTGGTCCGCCCGCCGGGGTTGGCGCAGGGCCAGGAACGTACGGTCGTCCAGGCCCCCGCACTGCCCGGAGCACAGCCGATCTCCGGAAACGACCGGGTCTACACCGCCGACCAGGACTCCAACACGGTGAGCGTGATCAATCCGGCGACGAGCACGGTCCTCGGCACCATAGCCCTCGGCCAGCCGCGGATGGCTCCCGCCGCGGACGTGCTGGGAGCCATGTACCACGGTGAGATCGACGTGCACGGCCTCGGCTTCTCCCGGGACGGGAAGTGGCTCGACGTCGTAGATGTAACCAGCAACGCCGTCCACGTCATCGACACCGCCACCAACAAGGTCGTCCGCACCGTCTACCTCGGCCGGGCGCCGCATGAGGGATTCTTCTCGCCCGACGGCACCCGGCTGTGGGTGGCGGTGCGCGGCCAGGACTACGTCTCGGTGATCGACTGGCAGGCCGGCCGGGAGGTCGATCGCATCCACACCGAGGACGGACCGTCGAAGGTGGTCTTCAGCCCTGACGGCAGACTCGCCTACGTCAACCACTTGCGCGCCCTGGTGCTCGACGTGATCGACGTGGGCTCCCGGCGGGTCATCAGGCGCGTGCCCATCCCCGCCGAGGCCGGCGAGTCGTCCGACGAGGCGATCTCCCCCGACGGGCGGGAGATCTGGCTCGGCATGCCTACCAACGGCCGCACCACCGCCGTGCTCAACGCCGCCACCTACAAGGTCGAGGCGGTACTGCGCACCGGACCGCGCACCAACCACCCCAACTTCGCCACGGTCGGCGGCATCGACTATGCCTACCAGACCGTGGGCGGCCTCAACGAGACCCTGGTGTACCGCCGGTCGCACAACGGAACCCCGCCGACGCTGGTCAAGACCATCCACAACCATGGCTACGGATCCCACGGCATCTGGCCGAGCCCCGACAACACCCGGATGTACGTGGCCCTGCAGAATTCCGACGCGGTCGACGTCATCGACACCAGAACGATGTCCGTCATCACGACACTGCCCGTCGGCCAGTCGCCGATGGCGCTGGTGTACGTGGCCCGCAGCGCACCGGCCACCACGACGCAGAACCTGGGCCGACAGGGTTTGGGCATGCGGACCGAGCACCTTCCCGTGCAGGCCCCCGGTACCTCCGGCAAGGGAACGGCCCTGATCCGGGCGCTTCCCGGCATCGACGAGGTCACCATCGGCGCCACCGGGCTGCCACCCAACCGGACGTTCACCGCCTATGCCGTCGAGGGCAGCCGCAGGACGGCGCTGATGTCGGTGGTGAGCAACGAGTTCGGCAACATCGACGAGGGCCTGTCCTACTCGTACTTCTTCACCAACCACTACACCTCGGTCATCCTCCGGGCAGGCCTTCCGAGCTGACTGCCTCCCGTGGACAGGCAGGCTGCATCGGCGAACAGGCCGTGGCCACCCGAAGGGCTGGCGCCTCCTACGCCAACTCCGCTGCAACGCCGAACAGATCATCGGCATCGTGAGGACCGTCGTCGTCCTTCGCGGACGCCCTACAGAAAGCGACGATTTACGGAAGGATCGCGAGGTTTCCAGGTTGCCGTCAGGTCAGTCGCCTTCTGTCATGGAGGAGTCGGCCGGTGGGCCCGTCCTCGTCCAGGGTCGCTGCCCACACGACACCGCGTGCGCTTTCACTGGCGGGACGTGCGTCGTCTTCGTCGCCGCGTTCGGGGTGGGTGGCGGTCTCGCCCGGGTCGACGGCGTTGACGAGGATGGGCGTGTCCTTCAGTGCCCGAGCCAGCACGGTGGTCAGGACGTTGAGCGTGTGTTTGGCGAAGGAGTGGGCCGGTGCGCGCAGGCTGGCGCCGAGGTCGAGCCCGGTGGCGATCTGCTGGGCGGAGATGCTGGAGACGTTGACGATGCGGGCGGCGGGGGCGGCTTTCAGCAGAGGCAGCAGTGACTGGACCAGACGCCAGGGGCCGACCACGTCGACCTCCAGCGCGGAGCGCACGGCGTCGGGGTCGGCGTCCAGTGCGGACAGCACGGTGAAGTCGACGGCGTCGGATGCGTTGTTGACCAGGGCGTCCAGGCGGCCGAAGGTCCGGGTGAGGTAGTCGGCGGCCTCGTCCATGCTGGCCGCATCGGTGAGGTCGAGGCGAAGGGCTGTCGCCTGGTGGCTTTCCTGGCGCAGTTGTGCGGCCAGGGATTCGGCGCGGGAGACGTCGCGCGCGGTGAGGATCACGTGGTAGCCGAGCTCGGCGAGTTGGCGGGCGACCGCGAAGCCGAGGCCGAGCGGGCGGCTGGTGCCGGTGATGAGCGCGGTCTTCGTCGTCATGCCGTTTTCCTTACGTTGCAGGAAGGGCCTTGGCGGGTGCTGTTGGTCCGCCCGGCCCAGGGCAGGGAGGATTCCGCTCCCGGAGCCCGGGTTCACTCCTGGGCCTGCTGTGAGTGCTTGGGCAGGAGCCCGACGAGCAGCAGGGTCAGGAAGTACAGGCCGGCGCAGATGGCGAGGATCAGTTGTGCGGCGGCGAAGTAGGAGTGTGCGGAAGGGTGTCCCACGCGGGCGAAGAACGCGGTGCCCAGAGCGGCGACGCCGATGGCGTTGGCGAACTGCTGGACGGCGTTGAGCATGCCCGCGCCGGTGCCGACTTCCTCGGCGGTGGCGTCGCCGAGGATGAAGTCGAACAGCGGGATGAACACCAGGCCCGCGCCGAAACCGGTCAGGAACAGCGACGGTGTCAACTTCCACACCGTGATGCCGGTGCCCCAGTGGGCGGTGGACCACCACAGGGCGAGCAGGCCGATGACGGCGATGGACAGCCCGATGTGCAGAGCGGCACGCCCCAGCTTCCCCGCGAGCGTTCCGCCGCCGAGCAGAACGGCGACGGCGGTGCCCAGGGCCCAGGGAATCAGCGTCAGTCCGGTGCGCAGCGGCGTCCAACCCATGCCGAGTTGCAGTAGCAGGTTGACGACCAGGACGAACGCGCTCAGCGCGCCGTAGAACCCGGCGACGATCATCAGGCCGACCACGAAGCTGCGCTTGCGGAACAGGGACGGTGCGATGACCGGATGGCTGCTGCGGCGCTCGGAGACGACGAACAGCGCGAGCATCACGACCGAGCCGGCCATCATGGTGTAGGTCCAGGCCGGCCAGTCGAGTTCGCGTCCCTGGATGAGCGGGATGATCAGCAGGGTGGAGCCGGCGGTGAGCAGGCCCACGCCGGTCAGGTCGAGGCGGGCACCGGGATCCTCGCCGCCACGGCGGGGCAGCACGCGCCAGCCGAGCGCGAGGGCGATGACGCCGAAGGGCACGTTGATCAGGAAGATCGAGCGCCACTGGCTGCCGAACAGGTCCAGGTGCAGCAGCCAGCCGGCGAGGATCGGCCCGCCGACCGTGGCCAGGCCCATGATCGGGCCAAACGGCATCAGCGCCTTGCGCAGGAGTTCAGGCGGGAAGACGATCTTCACCAGCGCCATGCCCTGCGGTATCAGCACGGATCCGAACAGGCCCTGCAGCAGTCGCGCGACGATCAGGAAGGCGGGGCTGGGGGCGAGTCCGCAGGCCAGCGAGGTGAGGGGGAACCCGGCCATACCGATCAGGAACAGTCGGCGGCGGCCGATCAGATCGCCGAGTCGGCCCGAGGTGATCAGACCGAGCGCGAAGGCCGCGGTGTAGGCGGACAGCACCCACTGCAGGGTCATCGGCCCGCCACCGAGGTCGGCCCGGATGGACGGCCCGGCGAGGTTGGCGACGCTGGAGTCGATGAGATCCATGATCTCGCCGAGGAAGACGACAACAAGCACGAGCCACGCGGCACGCAGCGGCAGCACGGCGTTGACGCCGCCGCGCGAAGAGCACTGTTCGATAGATACGAACAGTATTCGACACTTAGAACGTTGCTCGCGTCAACCCGAACAACGTTCGCCGCACATGGAACGAGGTTCGTTCATCCGGTATGCTCGGAACATGCCACCGACACCTCAGCAACGGCGCGCAGCGCGGCACCACCAGTCCGTTCCCGATGTGAGTGCGCCGCCGGCGCGAGGTCGGCGAGCGAAGCCGATCACTGTGGACGCCGTCGTCGACGCGGCCCTCGACATCGTGGCGCGCGACGGCTACGAGGCCCTGACCATGCGCCGCGTGGCAGCCGCTTTGGACACCGGGCCGGCATCGCTGTACGCCCACGTCGTCAACAAGGACGACCTGGACGAGCTGCTCATCGGCCGCCTGTGCGCCGAGATCGACCTGCCCGAGCCGGACCCCGCCGCCTGGCGGGAGCAGATCACCAGCGTCTGCACCCAGATGCGCGACCAGTACCTGCGCTACCCCGGCATCTCCCGGGCCGCGCTCGCTGCCGCCCCCACCAACGAGGACACGCTGCGCCTCGCCGAAGGCATGCTCGGCATCCTGCTCGCCGGAGGCGTCGCCCCGCAGACCGCCGCCTGGGGCATCGACTCCCTGACGCTCTACGTCAACGCCTACACCCTTGAGCTCTCCCTGCTGAGCCGCTCCGGCAACGAGTGGGTCGTCAGTCGGGACGAACTGCTGAGCCGGTTCTCCAACCTGCCCGACACCTTCCCGCAGACCAAGCGCTATGCCGCCGAACTCACCGCAGGAACCGACCACGAACGCTTCGACTTCACCATCGAGCTGATGCTTGACGGTCTCGCGCCCCGCTGAGGCCAGGCGCAGGCAACCTGACTCGTCCCTGGGGTTCCGCGGTCCGCACTCTCTCTGGCACGGCGAGGAGTCAGAGTCGCGCGCCGTCCTCCCCACGTTGCTGGTAGATGGTCTCCGCGTGGCGCCGCAGGACCTCGGCCCACTGACCGGGGTCACGCGCGATCGAGATGCCGCCCGCCAGCACGTAGAGCTGCCGTTCGTTCAGGGGTTGCTGCGTGTTGGTCGCCGGGTCGACCAGGTCGGCGAGGTTGGTGAGCACTCGCGCGATGTGATCGGCGTCCTGCCCGTCGAGTTGCACGTTTTCGGCCATGGCCGGGAGCGTAGCGACCAGAGGACACGCAGCGATTCGAACTCCCCCTGGGCCTTGGGCCGTGTGGATTACGAGATCGACCGGGAGGCGGCACGGCCGCCGGGCGGGGCCGTATGCCGGATGCCGCCCGAGGAGGAGTAGCCGGCCACCCTGCGGCTTCCACAGCCAGCGCGCGGGCTGCCACCTACCAAACCGTCGGTACCCGCACGACGTGCGCTCACCAAGCCGCCGGGTCAGGCATACGGGTTGTAATCAGGAAATCGCGGGAAACATATCGAATAGTCCGCTTTGCTGACGGCGCCGCAAGGGTGCCGGAAGCATCGACGTTCTTCGACGACATCGGAGGTAGGCATGGCACGCCTGAGCCCCGTCGATCTGCAGAAGGCTCTATCGGGAGCCGACTACCCGAGCGACCGCGAAAAGTTGATGGAGCGCGCCAAGCGTAACCACGCCCCCAAGGAGGTCACGGAGGAGCTCTCCCACCTGCAGAAGAAGACCTACGAGAACCCCGCCGAAGTGAGCAAGGCCGTATTCGGCGAGTAGTGCCCACCGACGTACCGTCGCGAACGCCGGGCGGGTCCGACGCAGAGGGCAAAGTCGGACCCGCTCGGGACGACCGCCGCCCTCGCCGGACGACCGCAACGGAGAGATCGATGTGGCTGAGGATCGCACTACCGTCGCGGTGATCACGCACAACCGACGGGCCGAACTGCGCCACACGCTCGATCGCCTGGCGGCGCTTCCGGAACGTCCCACGGCGATCATCTGCGACAACGCCTCCACGGACGGCACCGCCGAGGCGGTCGCCGAACGACATCCCGATACGGCACTGCTGCGACCAGGCAGGAACCTCGGTGCCTGCGGACGCAACCTCATCGCCCGCCAGGTGGAAACGCCCTATCTGGCTTTCTGTGACGATGACACCTGGTGGGAGCCCGGTTCGCTCACGACGGCGGCCGACCTCCTCGAAACCCATCCACGGGTAGCCGCAGTCACCGGTCGGATCCTCGTCCACACTCCAGACTGCGAAGACGGCGGTCCGACACAGCCCTATAGGACCCCATCGTCGCCGAACTGCGTCACTCCCCCGTGCCCGGACCCGCCCATCTGCCGGGTCCGGCGCTCGGCTCGATCCTCGCGGCTGCCAGCGTCGTGCGCCTGGACGCCTTCCGCGCGGTGGGAGGCTTCTCCCCCGTCTCTGGCTCGGTGGCGAGGAAGAACTCCTCTCCGCGGACCAGTGCGCGGCCGGGTGGTGGCTGGCCCATGCCGAAGAACTGGTGGTGCACCACCGCCCGTCACCTGCCCGCGACTCCAGGCTCCGGCGACGCCAGGGGATCCGGAACACGCTGTGGTTCGCCTGGCTGCGCCGCCCCGTCGGCAGCGCGGTACGGCGCACCGCCTACCTCGCTGCCACCGTGCCCAAGGACACCACCTCACTGCTCGCCTTCTGCGAGGCGGCGGCCGGAATGCCCTGGGTGCTGCGCGAGCGGCGGGTCGTGCCCGCCATGGTGGAGCGGTCACTGCGCCTGCTGGAGGCACCACAGAGGTCCTCCCGCGCCCGCCGCTACGTGGGCTGAGGGTCGCACGCTCCTGTGATGCCGTGCCGACCTGGTCGAACTCCACTGCATCTACAGGCGCCGAAGATCCGCCACGACGAGTTGGGGAGAGCTCAGCGCCGCCATCAACTGCCGCGACACCCGTCCCGGCCTCATGCGTGAGTACGCAAGAGGTGAAGCCAACTGCCCTGTCTCGGGTGTCACTCGCGGACGGCAGTGGCCACACCGGAGTGGCCCACGTGCCACTGCCGTGCCGCCAATTGAGCCGCCCACATCCGGGCGTAGCGGCCGTCGCGGTCGGCGAGCAGTTCTGTGTGGGTGCCCCGCTGGGTGACGCTGCCAGCGTCGAGGACGAGGACCTGGTCGGCGCCGACGACGGTGGACAGGCGGTGTGCGATGACGACGACGGTCTTGCCGGCCACCAGGCGGTCGATCGCTTGCTGCACCACGACTTCTGATTCGGTGTCCAGGGCGGCGGTCGGTTCGTCGAGCAGGATGACGGGGGCGTCCTTGAGGATGGCCCGGGCGATGGATATCCGCTGGCGTTCACCCCCGGAGAGAGCGGAGCCGATCTCGCCCACGCGTGTCCGGTAGCCCTCCGGGAGGCGGGAGACGAAGTCGTGGGCGTTGGCGGCGCGCGCGGCGGCCTCGATCTCAGCGTCGGTGGCGTCCGGGCGGCCCATGGCGATGTTGGCGCGGATGGTGTCGTCGAAGAGATAGACGTCCTGGAACACGATCGCGATGTGGCGCAGCAACTCGTCCGGTTCCAGCGTGCGCAGGTCGACACCACCGAGGCGGATGGTGCCGTGCTGCGGGTCGGCGTAGCGGCTGATGAGTTTGGTGATGGTGGTCTTGCCGGAGCCGGACGGGCCGACCAGGGCGGTGAGGCTGCGTTCGGGCACAGCGAAGTCGACGCCGTCCAGGGTCGGTTGCTGCTGGCCGTCGTAGGCGAACGTGACATGGTCGAAGCGGATGTCGAAGGCGGTGGGCCGCTGTTCGCCAGGGGCGACGGGCAGGGGCTGGGTCGCAAGGACATCGTCCACCCTGCGCAGCGCCGCTTCGGACAGCTCGAAAAGCTTGGTCATCACGGCTGCCATGCTGAGCGGTTCGGCGAAACGGGCGGCGGTGACGACCACGGCGACCAGGACCACCGGGGAGAGCCGCATGCCCAGGGCGAGCGCGGAGCCCAGGGCGACCAGTGCCACGAGGGCGAGTTGGACGACGAGTTGGGCGCCGGCGACGGGCAGTGCGGCGGACCGGTTGGCTTCGACCTGGGCTTGGTGCTGGTGGGCAAGGACGGGGGTCAGGCGCGGGGAGTCGGCGCCGGCCTGGCCGGTGGCCTTGAGTACGGGCAGTCCTTGGACGTACTCCACGATGCGGCTGGAGAAGGCGGCGTCGGCCTCGTCCGTCTCGTGAAAGCCGGAGTTGGAGCGGCGCTGTACCTGGCGCACCAGTGGGAGAGCGGCCAGTGTGGCCGCGGCCAGCACCAGTCCGAGCCGCCAGTCGAGGGCCAGGACGACCACCCCGAGCACGGCCGGTACGGCGACGAGCTGGATGAAGAGGGTGGAGAGGGAGGAGATGGCGCCAGCCGCGGTGGTGGCGTTGTTGCCGACAACAGAGGTGAGGTCGCCGGCCGCCCGGCGGGCTAGCTCCTGCTGCCGCATGGACCGCAGTTTGACGCCGAGCCGGAGCCTGGTGGTGTGGGTGACGAGGTGCCAGTAGTCGTATGTGAACGCCATCTCGCGGATGCGCAGGGCCGCTTCGACGCAGACCAGGACGGCCAGTGCGCCTACCCAGAGCCAGGCCCGGCCGGTGCGGACCGGCTCGTGGATCAGCGCGGCGAGCAGCGGGACGAAAGTGGCGTAGGCGGCGGCCTGGACCAGGGAGGCCGCCGCCGAGATCCGCAGGGTGGCGCGGAACTGCGGGGCGTACGGGCCTGCGGCGGTGAGCATCAGGCGAAGGATCCGCCTCATCGGCCAGTCTCCAAGGTCGCGGTCTCCAGGTCAGAGGTGGCCAGACCCCAGCGGGTGGCCTGTTCGTGGCGGGTCCACAGCTGCGCGTAGCGGCTACCGGCGGCGACGAGTTCGGCGTGTCGGCCGCGTTCGGCGACCCGGCCACCGTCGAGGACCACGATCTGGTCCACGTCGACGATGGTGTTGAGACGGTGGGCGATGATCAGGACGGTCCGGCCCTGGGTGAGCCGGGCGATGGCCTGTTGGATCGCGGCCTCGTTCTCGGGGTCGGCGAAGGCTGTCGCCTCGTCCAGGATGACGATCGGCGCCTGGGAGAGGATCGCGCGGGCGATGGTGATGCGCTGGCGCTGTCCGCCGGACAAGAGTGCGCCGCGCTCGCCGACTTGGCTGTCGTAGCCTTCGGGCAGTTCGGTGGTGATGAAGTCGTGGGCTGCGGCGGCTTCGGCCGCCGCGTGTACCTCGTCATCGGTCGCGTCCGGCCGGGCCAGCCGGATGTTCTCGGCAACGGTGCCGGTGACCAGGAACGGCTCCTGGAACACGAGGGCGATGTGCCGGAGCAGGACGTCACTGCGGATCTCCCGCACATCGACGCCGCCGATGCGCACGGAGCCGGACTCGACGTCGTGGAAGCGGGGAATGAGCCTGGCTACCGTGGACTTGCCGGAGCCGGATGGTCCGACCAGCGCGCACACCGTGCCCGCCGGGATGTCGAGGTCGATCCCGTCGAGCGCCGGGCGACCTCGGTCAGAGGCATAGCTGAAGCGGACGCCTGTGAGGGTGATGGCCGAGCCGTTCGGGTCGCGGGGGTGCTCGGGTTCCGGCAGGGCGGGCGCGTCGAGCAGTTCGGTGATCCGGACGGCCCCGGCTTTGGAGTCGTTGATGTAGTTCGTCAGGTGCATCAGCGGTGCGACGGCTTCGATCGGCATCGCGCCGATCAACAGGCCGAGCAGCAGATCGGTGTCGGAGATCCAGCCGGCCGCGCGCATCGGCACCGCGGTGGCCGCGACCAGCAGGAGCGTGGGGAGCGGCACGATGAAGAGCTTCGTCAGGAGCCCGGAGGGCCGCGAGGTGGCCAGCCATCCGGCGACGGCTTCGGTGAACTCCCCCACCGCGGTGGAGAAACGCCGGAAGGAGCCCCGGCCGTCGTCGAAGGTCCGAACCACCGGCATGCCCTGGACGAACTCGACCACGGCCGCGGTGACGCTCTCGTTCGCCTGGTTGTAGCGTTCGCGCTGCTGGGTGTAGTCCCGAGAGAGCAGGGACAGGCAGACCACCGCGATCGGGATGATCAGCAGCACGGCGAGCAGCAGTCGCCACTGCACCACGCCGAGAGCTGTCAGTGCGGCGAGCGGCTGAGCGACGCCGGAGCCGGCGAACGGCAGGGAGTCGGCGACCACGTTGTGCAGCGACTTGACGTCGTCCTGCACGATCTTCTTGATCGGGCCGGAGCCCAGTCGCTGCACTTCGCCCAAGGGCATCCTGGCCAGGGTGTCCGCGAGTTTGCCGCGGAGCACCACTTCGAGTGCGTACGAGGCCTCATGGGCGACGTTCTCCGCACGCCATCTGGCGGCGAATGCGGTCACGAGCGCCACCAGCGCGCCCGTAGTCCAGGCGGCGATGCCCGATCGATGGCCGGAGAGCAGCTCGCCGACGGCGAAGGCCACGCAGACGTAGCCGACCACCGCCGCGACGCCGCCGACCACTGCGAGCAGTGCCGCCCGGCCGAGACGGGCCCGCGTGGCCGGGGCGAGCGCGACCAGGTCCATTACGCTGCGCAGACCACCCTTGTTCATCGCGTGCTCCCTGCGATGCGTTCGGCGAGCGCCCGCTTGTTGACCTTGCCAAGTGCCGTGCGGGGGAAGGATTCCATCACTTCGACGCGGTCCGGCAGTTTGAACGCGGCGAGGCCGAGGGCTGTGAGATGGGCGTTCAGTTGCGCGCGGGTGGGCGGGAGGCCGCGGGCGATGACGCAGGCGCAACTGCGTTCGCCCAGCGTCGCGTCCGGGATTCCGACGATGGCGACGTCACGTACGGCCGGGTGGCCGAGCAGGTGGTTCTCGACCTCCTCGACCGGGATTTTGTCCCCGCCCCGGTTGACGACCTCCTTGATCCGCCCCTCCACCGCGAGGTGCCCGCTGGGCAGTTGGCGCACCAGGTCACCGCTGCGGTAGTAGCCGTCGGGAGTGAACGCGGTGCGGTTGTGGTCGGCGGCCCGGTAGTAGCCGCGCACCGTGTACGGGCCGCGGACCTGCAGCTCGCCGACCTCGCCGGGTGCCACCTCGCGGTCGTCGGTGTCCACGATCCGCAGCTCGTCATCGGCGGCGAGGGGGCGGCCCTGGGTATGCAGCAGCAGCTCGTCGGGGTCGTCGAGGCGGGTGAAGTTGAGCAGTCCCTCCGCCATGCCGAAGACCTGCTGCAGGCGGCAGCCCAGCGCCGGACCGATGCGCGCGGCGGTGTCCGGCTTGAGCTTGGCGCCGCCGACCTGGAGTAGCCGCAGGGTGCTGAGGTCCGCCTCCGCCCACTCGGCGGCCTCCAGCCAGAGCAGGGCCAGCGGCGGTACGAGCGCGGTGACGGTGACCCGTTCGCGTTCGATCAGGCGGAAGGCATCCTCGGGACTGGGGGTAGGGCTGAGCACGACCGTGCCGCCGACGTGCAAGGTTCCGAGGACACCGGGGCAGGCCAGCGGGAAGTTGTGGGCGACGGGGAGCGCGGCCAGGTAGCGGGTGGTGGCATCGAGGCCGGTCGCCTCGGCGCTGGCGGTGAGGTTGTAGACGTAGTCGTCGTGTGTCCTCGGGATCAGTTTGGGGGTGCCGGTGGTGCCGCCCGACAGAAGGAGGAGGGCGACGTCGGAGGGATGGAGTGCGGGCAGCGGCTGCGGTTCGGCGTAGATCGACGACAGGGCGGTGAACTCCCCCGGGTCGCCTGCCACCAGCACGTGGCGCAAGGTCGGTGTCCGCTCCCGCACGATCCGGGCGAGGGGACGGTGGTCGAAGCCGAGGTGGGAGTCGGGGATCACATAGGCGACGGCCTCGGAGAGCCGCGCCAGGTGGCCGATCTCGGTCTCCCGGTGCGCGGGGAGGGCGAACACGGGGATCGCCCCGAGCCGGAAGAGCGCGAAGGACAGGACAAGGAACTCGGCGACGTTCGGCAGGTGCACCAGCACCCTGTCCTCGGGGGCGATCCCCAGGCCGTGCAGACCGGCCGCCAGGCGGTCGGCCCGCTCGTCGAGCTCGTGGTAGGTCCAGCGGCGGTCGCCGTCGATGACGGCGGTGTGGGCGGGCCGGGCCACGGCCCGGTCTCTCAGCAGCGAGCCGAGCGTGTACCCCTGCCAGTAGCCGCGTTCGCGGTAGCGGGTCGCGAACTCCTCCGGCCAGCCGGTGAATCCGTCCAGCATGACAGCCTTTCCTGCAATCTGACGATGCATCAGTTATCGGGCACGACGTACGGAGCGACGCTGGCGAGCTTCTCGCAGGTCTCCTCGTACTCCCGAGCCGGGCGGGATGCTCCAACCACACCAGCGCCCGCGCGCAGCCACGCCCGCCCGTCGCGCTGGTAGACCGCACGCAGCACCAGGGCGGCATCCAGCGAGCCGTCGCTGTCGGCCATCAGCACCGTCCCCGAGTAGAGGCCGCGTGGTTCCTCCTCCAACTCCTCGATGAGCCGGTACGCGGCCGGCTTGGGGATGCCGGAGGCCGTGACCGGTGGGAACACCGCGCCGAGTGCGTCCCATGCCGTATGGCCGTCGGCCAGCGTCGTGGCGACGCGGGAGGCCAGGTGCTGCACGCTGCCGCGCGGTTTGACGGTGAGGAACTCCGCGACCCCGGTGGTACCCGGCCTGCCCACCGAGGCCATCTCCTCGAAGGCGAGTTTGACGGAGGTGGCGTGCTCGAAGACCTCCTTGGGGTCGCTCAGCAGCTCCGCCCGCAGGGCCTCGTCGGTACGCGGGTCGCCGGTGAGCGCTCGGGTGCCGGCCAGCGGCTGGGTCGAGGCCGTACCGGCGCCGTCCACCTCCAACACGGTCTCCGGGCTGAATCCGGCCGCCCGCCAGCCGCCGAGGTCGAGCAGGAAGGAGCGGGCCGGGGTGTTGTGCCGGCGGCCGAGTACGTAGGTGGCGCACAGGTCGACGGCGAAGGGGATGGGCACGGTGCGCGACAGGATGACCTTCTGCAACCGATCGCGTCCGATCTCCGCCACCGCGCGGGCGACGCCGGCACGGTAGGACCGGTCACCGGTACGGACCTGTACCGGCACGGCGTCGGCGCGGGGCGGTTCGGCGGGTTCACCCAGCAGCTTGCGGGCGGCGTCGAGGGTGTCGTCGTCGAGGGCGCGGACCAGGATCTCGTTGTGCGCCACCTGGAACTCCAGTTGAGGAATCATCAGGTGGGCCAAACTCTGCCGCGCGCCTTGGCCACCCTGGCTGGCGAGTTCGAAGCAGGCCCAGCCGTAGGCGCGCCAGCCCGCCAGCGGTACCCGGTCGAGCGCCGCTTGTATCCGCCGCCAGGGGGTCCCGGCCCAGGGCTGGTCACCGCCGAAGGTGCTGCGCACACGACGTGCGTCGACGCGGATCTCCCCCAGCGGATTTCCCGCGACGTACCATCGCTGCCCGCGCTCGTACACCACGTGGTCGCCGAGCAGGCCGGAGCCCACCAGCTGGGCGACGACCGCGAGCGGGTCGAACCGGCCCTCGACCAGCGCCTCCCGGTAGCTGTCTGTCACGATGCCGTCTCCCTCACGGTGATCGGTGCGGCGATGAGCTCGGCGACGTGGCGCGCGTTCTGCTCCTCGATGCAGCTGAAGTGGTTGCCTTCGATGTCGGTGACCTGCATGTCCCCGATGCAGACCGCGCGCCAGAAGGCGAGGGTCGTCTCGTCCATCCCCGGTGCGAAGCCGGACGCCCCGTTCGGGCGCAGGAAGCGGATGTCACCGGCGTACGGCGCTGGGGTGAACCGCGCGGACAGGAAGCTCTGCCGGAAGACACGGAACATCGCGCCGACCATCTCCGCCGGCATCTGTTGGCCCGTCGCCTCGGAGGCGGCGCGGGCGTACTGAACGAATCGTTCCTCCCGGGTGTGGGCTTCGAGGCTTCGGAAGTAGGCGGCGACACGGTCCAGTTCGGGGTCACCTCCGACCTCGGCCAGGGCGCCCTTGGGCACCCGTCCGTCGTGGCCCTCGACCACCTTCATGAAGGCGCGGACCATGGCGTCGGTGTCGACTTCGCCGAAGCCGGTCTGCTGCAGAGAGATGTGAAGGTTGGGAATGAAGAGCATCTCGATCATCACGTCGTCCTCGACGTCGATCACCACGGGGTGGCTGCTCACCAGGATCAAGTCCTCGACCAGTACGCCCCGTTCGTCCAGCCGCCGGGCCACTTCGGCGGCGAACAGGCCGCCCAGGCAGTAGCCGATCAGCTGGAAGCGGGTATGTCCCTCGGCCAGCAGTCGCTCGGCGTAGTCGTCGGCCAGCCGCTCGACCACCTCGGCCGGATCGAGCGAGGTGTAGGCCTCGGTGTCGTCGATGACGATTCCGAGCACCGGGCCGAGGTCCTGTGCGACCAGTTCCTTGGCCAGCGGCCGGAAGCAGTCCATCGTGCCGAGCCCGGCGTGGAACAGCACCCGCACCGGGCCGTCTCCACCGGTGCTGAAAGGCACCAGAACGGCGTTGCTGGAATCGGCGCGTCGCCCGGCAGGAGCGGCTGCGCGTATCTCCGGGCGTGCACGCAGGAATCGGCTCAGCGCCTCGACGGTGGGATGGTTGAGCAGTTGGCGCAGCAGCGTGTCGAACGGTACGTCGGCGGCTTCCGGCAACTCCTCGCGCAGGCGTCCGGCCATCCTGGCCATGATCAGGGAGTCGGCGCCGAGGTCGTAGAAGTTCTCGGTGCGGCCGATCCGGCCGACGGCCAGGGCGGCTGACCACAGCTCTGCGAGCTGGGCCTCGAAGGGGTCGGCGGGTTCGTCAGCGCGCGCCGCACGGATGCCGCCGACCGACGCGGGCCGCCAACCCTGCAGCGTACGGCGGTCGATCTTGCCGTTGCCGGTGAGCGGGAGCGCGTCGACGATCTGCAGGTGTGACGGGAGCATGTGGGACGGGAGGCGAGCGGCCAGATGGCGCAGCAGGTCCGCCTCGGTCACTGTTGCCCGGTCGGTCTTCAGGCGGGCGGCGAAGAGGTGGACGCCCTGAGGCGCGAGGGTGTGGTCGTCGGCGGGCAGGCAAAGCACGTTTTCGACGCCGGTGACCTTCGCCAGCAGTTCCAGCCACTGGTCCCGGTCGAGGTACGACGAGCCGTTCGTACGGCGGGGATCCTCGGGGGCGGTCATCATGAACGCCTGGGAGGCCAGGATCCACGGGTGTTCCCGGGTCGGCTCGGTCAGCACCAGCCACCCCCCGGGGGCGACCAGTTCGGCGAGCCGGGCGAGCGCCGCCTCGGTGTCGCGGGCGTTCTCCAGCACGCCCGCGGCCAGCACCACGTCGAAGGAGTTCGGTGCCAGACCCTGCGCGCGGTGGTCCGCGTCGACGTCGAAGACCCCGAAACGCACCCACGGATGTGCGCCGAAGCGGTTGCGCGCCTCGGGCAGGAAGAACGGCGAGACGTCGGTGAACAGGTAGTCGGTCGCGAAGCCTTCGGCGAGCGTGGCGAGGACGCCCTCGGTGGTACCGCCGGTTCCAGCTCCCGCTTCGAGGACCCGCAGCGGGCGGCCCGCCGGGTGCTGCTCGGCGATGTGCCGGAAGAGCGAGGAGACGGCGCCGTTGAGGTAGCGGGCCATGCTGTGCTCGCGGTACAGCGCGTGGGCCGTGTCGAACTTCCCCTCGGGAAAGAGCAGTTCGACCGGGTCCTGCTCGCCGGTCAGCAAGGCGGGCAGCCGTTCGGCGTTGCGTCGCAGATAGGCGAGGAACTGCGGGGAGCCCAGCTCGTCCGTCCAGGCCGCGGAGACCTCCGCCCAGCGTTCGGCCGCCGCTTCCTCGTCGACGGGGCCGAGGTCGGCTTGCGCCAGCACCGCCCGCCAGCGCCCGACCAGCCACTCGTGGCGCGGGGCGATCGCGGCCCCCGCTGCCTCCACCTCGCGCAGCGCATGAGCCATCGAGGTGAGCACGGCCGTATCGAGTCGCTCGACATACGTCTCGACCTGTGCACGGGTCAGGCCCTCGGCGACCTCGTCCGCCAAGGCGCCCACCGGGGCGGGGACCTCGCCGCCGCTCCGGGCGGCGCGGGCGCACTCGGCCACCGCCAGCAGGCCGGTTTCGGAGCCGGAACCGTCCAGGACGACGCCCGCAGCGGCGACGGCCGGGTGCTCCAGCAGCGCGGCCTCGATCTCCCCGAGCTCGATCCGGTGGCCCCGGAGTTTGACCTGGGTGTCCTCCCGTCCGAGGAACTCGATTTCCCCGCCGGGCAGATAGCGGCCGAAGTCGCCGGTGCGGTACAGCCGTTGGCCGTCGTGCGGGTGGGTGATGAAGCGGTACGCCGTGGTCTCGTGGTCGCCGAGATAGCCCTCGGCGAGTCCCGCTCCGGAGATGTACAGCTCACCGACCGTCCAGACCGGGCAGTCGCGCAGCGCGGTGTCCAGCACTCGGAAGCCCTGGTTGGCGAGGGGTACGCCGTACGGGATGCTCCGCCAGTCCGGGGTCAGGCCGCTGTACGGGTGGTGGATGGACCAGATCGACGCCTCGGTGGCGCCGCCCAGGCTGATCACCCGCAGCCCGGGCAGGCGCCGGGTGATCGCGTCGGGCAGGGTGATCGGGATCCAGTCGCCGGAGAGCAGGGCAAGGCGCAGCGTGGGCAGCGCGATCCCCGGCTCGGTCTCCAGGTAGGTGGCGAGCATCTGCATCAGCGCGGGTACCGAGTTCCACACCGTCACGTCGTGCTCGGCGATCAGCGCGGCCCAGTGTGAGGGGTCGGCGCGTCGCCCGGCGTCCGGGTAGACCAGGGCGCCGCCCACCGCGAGAGGGCCGAAGATGTCGTAGACGGAGAGGTCGAAGCCGAGGTTGGCCAGACCCAGGACGCGGTCCTCACCAGTGACGCCGAAGCGGCGGTTGATGTCGGCGATGGTGTTACCCGCGGCGCGGTGGCTGATCACCACGCCCTTGGGGCGTCCGGTGGAGCCGGAGGTGTAGATGACGTAGGCGGGTTGGTCCGGGTCGCCGCCGGTCGGCACGGTTGCCGGTGTGGTGGAGGGCAGTCGGTCCACCGCGATGATGTGCGTGCCTTCCGGCCAGTCGGCCTCCACCCAGGACTGGGTCAGCACGTGGCGTACCTCGGCGTCCGCGAGGATGGCGGCGCGGCGCAGCGGTGGCTGGACGGTGTCAACCGGCAGGTAGACGGCCTCGCAGAGCAGCGTCCCGAGTACGGCCGTGACTTGTTCGACGCCCTTGTCCATGACGATCGCTGTGCGCTCCCCCGGCGTACAGCCGGCCGCGCGCAGAGCCTCGGCGACAGCGGTGGCCTGGCCTGCCAGTTCGCCGTAGGAGACAACGCCGTGCGGGCCGTACACCGCGGGTCGTTCCGGGGAGCGCGCCGCGTGGGCGAACACCGGCTGGTGCAGCAGGGTGTCGGGCAGGGGCGCCGCGGTGTCGTTGACTCGGCGGCGTTCCTGCTCCTGCCAGGCGGGCAGCGGGACGGACTCCCCGGCGTCCCAGGTCTCCTCGCTGGTGGCGAGGGCGCGCAGCAGCGCTTCGAAGGCGGCGTACATGTCGTCTACGACGCCTTCGGGGAAGACTCCTTCGCGGGTGTCCCAGTTGACCTGCAGTCCTTCGGTGTCGTCCATCGCCTGGCAGTCGATGAACACCTGCGGTGTCTGGGTGATGCCGAAGCCGCCCAGCCGACCGGAGACGTGGCGGCCGTCCTTGCCGTCGCCCAGACCGATGGCGCTGGTGAACACGATCGGCATGAGAGCGGCCTCGCGCCCGCGCCTGCGGGCGAGTTCACGCAGTACCTCGACTCCGGAGCACAGCCGGTGGTCGAGGTCGTCGAAGAGCTGACCGCTGACCACCTTGGCGCGTTCGGTGAACGAGTTACCCGTGTTCCAGTCCACGGCCAGCGGGTTGACGGAGGTGAAGTCGCCGACGATCCGGTCGACGTCCGGGTGCAGCGGCAGTCGGCCCAGCACGGTGAGGTTGAGGGAGAAGCGGGACGTACGGGCCCACCGCTCGATCACGGCCGCGTAGGCGGCCAGGACGGCCGAGGACGGGGTGAGTCCGCGCCGTTGGGCACGCTGTTTGAACTGCTCCCAGGCGGAGCTGTCGAGCCTCAGGAAGCGGCGTCGGAAGCGAGGCTCCGACTGGCTGTCGGCCGTCGGCAGTTCCGGTGCGGGCGGAAGCTCGTCGATCCGGGCCCACCAGTAGTCCCTGTCGCGCTGGTAGCGGCTGCTCTCGCGCAACTGGCGTTCCGCCAGCAGGTAGTCGCGGAACCGGACACCCAGCTCAGGCAGTTCACAGGCAGGGGCCGCGTGCAGGGCCTCGAACTCGGCCAGTAGCAACCGGATGCTGGCCCAGTCCGCAATCAGGAAGTCCAAGGACAGGTGCAACACGGCGCGGTCGGGACATCGGCTGACCCGCAGGTCGAACAGCGGCCACCGGGTGGTCTCGTGCACCTGGTGGCCCAGTTCCTCCCGCACGGCGTCCAGCGCACTCTCGATCCGCTCGTTGTCCGCCTCCCGCAGGTCGGCCGCCGGAACGGACAGGTGGGGGACGCTCGGCAGGACCCTCTGGGAGCCGTCGGCCTCGATGACGGCCCGCAGCATGTCGTGGCGGTCGATGAGCCGGTTCCACGCCGCCTCGACGCGCTCCGGGTCGAGGTCGGGGTAGTTCACCTCCAGGTAGACGTGGCAGGCGACCCCGCCGTAGCCGAAGGCGTCATTGCGCCCGAGGAGGTATGCGGCCTGGACGTCGGTGAGGGGGAACGGCTCGTGTGCGGCCCGCGGTGCGGGCGTGATGACGGTCGGGGTGCTCTCGGCCCGCAGGTGTTCGATGACGGCGGACTTCGCGCTCCGCAGCGCGTCGCGCTGCTGCGGGGTGAGGGCGCCCTTGGGAGCCCGGTAGCGCAGTTCACCGGACTCCTCCCACAACGTCACTCCGCTGCGGCGTAGTTCGGCGATCAGCTCTGCTGGGCTCATGCTTGTCTCGGCCTTCTGTCTGGTTGGGTCGCGGCGGAACGACGGCGGCTGAGGGGGGTCGCCATGGGTCATCCCTTCGGCACCGCGGCGGTGAAGGCGGCGCCGTGCAGCCTGTCGGGGTCCAGGTCGGCCTTGAGGCCGGCCAGTTCCACGCCGAGGAGCCCGGTCCGCGGCGCGGGTTCGACGGCAAGCCACCGGTCCCCGCCGATCAGCGCGTCGAAGCAGCGCCGGTCGGTATCGGCCACCCCCATCCGGACCCGGGCGATGCCGTGAGCGCCGTTGGGGTGTACGACGTGTGCGGGGCGCTGCGGCGGGTCGTAGGCGGAGACGACGAAGGGCAGCCGGGAGGGGCGCGGGGCGAGGAACTGGTACCGGACGAGCTGGCCGTCCGGCCGGGTGCGCCGTCCCTTGACGACCCGCGAGAGGGGAACTCCCGCCGCGCGCAGCGTGGTCCGGGTCTGGTGCAGGGCCAACTCGTCCGTCTCCAAGGCGAGATCGCGCCATCCCTCGCCGGGCCGGGCCCAGCGCATGAGGCGCTCGCCCGCGCCCGGCCCGTAGGCGGCCCCGAGTGGCCACCGCAACAGGCGGAAGGCCGTGTGCAGTTGGAAGAACTCGATGAACGGCCCCTCGGCGAACCACAGCAGCGCGTTGTGTGCCCGCGCGGGGTCGCTGCCGTACTCCACGGTGAATCCGAGTTCCGTGAAGTCCCTGACGAGGGCCCGGACGTCGTCGACCTTGTAGACGAGATGGCTGGTTCTCAGCATGGTGCGGTCCTTGCGGCGAAGAGGCGCTGGCCCAGTGGTGCCAGCGGATGGTCCTCGCCGGGCAGCGTGAGCACGTTGTCGATACCGGCGTCGCCGAGTACGTCCAGCCACTGGCGGCGCGCGAGGAAGGTGGTGCCCGAGTCGAGGCGGGTGTCTTGGGGGGCGGTCATCATGAACGCCTGCGAGATGAGGATCTCCAGGTGCTCCCGGGCCGGTTCGGTGATCAGCAGCCAGCCGCCGGGGACCAGCAGCTCGACCAGGCCGCGGACGGTCGTGCCGGTGTCCCGCGCGTTGTTCAGTACACCGGCTGCGATGACGACGTCGGCGGAGCCCGACGCGTACCCCTGGGCGCGGGGGTCCCGGTCGATGTCGAACAGGTCGAAGTGGATCCACGGGTGCCGCGCGAAACGCTCGCGGGCCGGGGCGAGGAAGAACTTCGAGACGTCCGTGAAGAGGTAGTCGGCTCTCACGCCGCCCTCGGCCAGCGCCGCGGTCACCGCTTCGGTGGTCGCGCCCGTTCCCGCCCCGACCTCGACGATGCGCAGCGGGCCCGGCCCCGGATGCCCCGCGGCGACGGCGCGTACCGTGGCCGCGACCGCGGTGTTGAGGTATCGGGCTGTGACGGTGTCGCGGTAGACGGAGTCAGCCAGTGCCGAGCGGCCTTCGGGGAAGAGCAGGAGCGCGGCCTGCTGCTCGCCGGTCATCAGCTGGGGCAGACGTTGCGCGTTGCGCCGGAGGTAGTCGATGAATTCGGGCGGCCCCAGTCGGCCGGTCCACGATTCGGCGGCCAGGTCCCATGCTCGGCTGGTGGCGGCCTCGTCGACCATGCTGGTGGAGCGGAACACGTCGCCCTCGCGCTCGACCAGGCCGTGCTCCACCAGCTCCCGGAGCCAACGCTCGATCAGCCAGTGGTGCGCGGGTGCCACACTTCCCGCGGTGAGGATCTCCGGCATGCCGCGGCCCGACTCGTCCAGCCCCTGGGTTTGCAACGTGAGCAGCACCGAGGACAGTACGGCTTCGTCAAGGCGCTTCACGAAGGCCTCGACGTGGTCGGCGGTGACTCCGCACACCTGCGCCTCCGCGCTGGTCACCGCCTGGGCGACGACGCCGTGCAGGGTGGCGGGTGTGCGCTGCCGCCCGGTCGGGCCACGTCCTGCCCCGACAGCGGCCACGGCGGCGGCCAGGTCGCCGACCGACACCGGCTGGTGGACCTGCTGGGGGCGCAGTGCGGGATAGCCCAGCTGCGAGGTGACGTCCTGCCACATGCGGCACAGCGTCAGGTGATACTGGTCGGGGCGCTCGCCGCCGGGCTCCCCCAGGATGGCGGCACGCAGCGCGAGCAGGTCGCCGCCGATCGCGGCGGGCCACAGCTCACCCAACACCTGGCGGTACCCCGGCTGTTGGGACGGCCCCAGAACGGTCGTGCTCGGCTCCCCCAGATGATCCGTGCCGGGCCCCGTGAAGTCGAAGTGGTTCTTGGCCGCATCGGGGATGTGCAGGCGCGGGCTCCAGGTGACCGGGCCGTGCGTGTCGCCGAGGGTGAGCCTGCCGCCCGCCGTACCGATGGTCGCCTGGTGCAGAAGGGGCAGATGGTTGTCGGGGTCGGCGGGATCGACCTGGTTGTGTACGCGCAGGGTGAGCGGCACGCCCCCGATCTGCCCGGTCAGAACGGAGAACGGGCCGTCGGCGCCGTCCGCCACATCCACCCGCCATGGTCGTACCGCCCCCAGCGCGTCGCCGAGGATGTGGAGCAGCGGGAAGGCGACCTGCACCGAGCAGGCCGCGTCCACGTGGACGGCCGACTGCCGGGCGAGCAAGGCGCGGGCCGCCGCCGTGAACCCACGCACGGCAGGCAACCGGGCGTACAGGTCGCCGACCCGGAAGTGGACACCCCGGCGGCGTGCCTCGCGCAGGCACGCGACCAGGTCGTCGTGGTGCACCGGCTGCTCCTGCAACACGTTGACGCCGCTGCGGATCAGACGCAGTGCCAGCTCGGTGCCCACCCCGCCCATCACCCCGGAGCGCAGGACGACGCAGGCCAGGTCGGTGCGGTCGGGCAGGTCCGCGGGGTCGGTGAACAGCGGGACGCCGTAGCGCTCGGCGCACGCGACCGAACGCCCGCTGCCCTTGGCGAGCACACCGATGACCTCGAACTCCTCCGGCAGCGCGGCGAGCGCGGACAGGTAGAACTGGCCGAACGTCGTCCCGCACACGATCACACGCAGCCTGCGACCGTTCACAGGGCTCCCTCCTCGACCACGACCAGCTGATCGATCGTTGTTTCCAGTACCGTCAGTTCGCATCTGCCGCGCAGCCGTCCGACCGTGGCCGACGGGTCAAGCGCCGTCGCGGCGTGCCGGACTCCGGCCGGTACCTCGCCGCGCAGCACGGCCAGCGTGGCGGCGGCGGTCATGGCGCCGGTGAGCTCGGCGATGCCGGGAGCGCGAAGGACCGCCGTGCGGGTGGCCGCCTCGCCCGCCGCCGTGGTGCCGTCAAGTTGAACCAGCAAGGTCGCATACGGGGTGCGCCCGGCGGCGTCCAGCGCGGTGGCCCGGCACAGGTCGGCCGCAGCCTCGTCTGGCGGCCGCGTACGGGCGGCGTCGAGCGCGGCGCCCACGTGCTCGCCGTCCAGCACGGTGTACCAGTGGCCGTGGATGAGCGAGAGGTCACGGGCCAGTTGCTCGCCCTCCGCGTCGAGGTACGGGATCGCGCTGACCTCGCGCGGGAAGAACGGTAGGGTGACCGCCGCCTGCCGGGTCAGTGCGGCGGAGCGGCGGTTGCCGTTCCGCCAGGCGGCGAGCGGCTCGTTGTCGCCGCCTAGGACGCCGTGCAGATAGTCCTCGGCGCCGGTGCGGGTGAACCGGTCGAGGACTCCGGCGTAGCAGGTCAGGGCTTGTACGGTGGTGAACTCCCGGGCCGCCAGCCAGCGGGGCAGCAGGCCGGACAGGCCGGGCAGGGCGCCTGCGGCGAAGACCGCGCAGCGCCCGCCCACGTACTCCCGTACTGCGTCCCCGCCCGCGTCGACGTGGTGTGCTCCGGCCGCCAGCGCCGCACGGGCCACACGTGCGGCGGTCCGGTGCGACGGCCCGGCGCAACCCACGACCACCTCGCAGCCATGGACGAACGCCGCCAGTGAGGCGTCGTCGTCGACGTCGACCAGGGCCGTCTCGACCGTGCCGGGCAGGGCGGCCGCAGCACGCTGAGCCGCCGTCAGGTTCCGGCCGCCGATGCGCAGCGGACCCGCGCCCCACTCGCTCAGCAGGCGGGCTGCCTGCGCACCGACCGCGCCATAGCCGCCGATGACGCCGATCACAGGGCGCCCTCTTCCATCTCGTCCGTCGCCGCCAGTTCCTCGGCGAGAGCCGCTGTCACCTGGGCGAGGCTCGGTCCTGCGAACAACCGCCGCAGGGGCAGTTCAACCCCGTAGCGCTGCTTCACGCGCTCGATGAGCCGGGTGGCCAGCAGGCTGTCGCCGCCCAGCTCGAAGAAGCTGCGCCTTCTGCCGACCGTTGCGCGACCGAGCAACTCGGCCCACAGCACCGCGATTTCCTGTTCCAGGCCGCCCTGCGGGGCTTCGTCCAAGTCCTCGGAGCCGTCCGCTGCGGCGAGCGCGGCGAGAGCCACGTGGTCCACCTTGCCGTTGGCGCTCAGCGGCAGCCAGGGCAGGACCTCGACGCGCTCGGGCACCATGTGCGCGGGAAGGCGCGTGGCCACGTGGGCCCGCAGCCCCACCGGGTCCAGGTCGACGGCCGCTTCAGGGCGCCGCGCCCACAGCAACTCGATGCCGGGTGAACCCATGGGGCGGTAGCCCACCTCGCTCAGGCCGGCTCGGGACAGCAGCTCGGCCCAACGTGAGCCGGGCAGCATCGGAGAACCCGCCTTCTGGCGTTCGCGGTCGAAGCCGTAGTAGCCACGGTCGAGAAGGGACCCCGTCAGCAGGACGATGGGCGTCAACTCGGCTCGCTCGGCGGCGATCAGCGTGCCGCCGCTTCGGGCGAGCAGGGCGGCCAGCGCGGGGCCCTGAGCGGGGTCCGGGTAACGGTGCAGGGCGTTCACGGCCACCACCGCGTCGAACCGGTGCCGCAAGTCGTCGGAGATTCGGCGCAGTTGGCGGCAGGCCGTGCGATGTGGCAGCTCTTCCAGACGGCGGCTCGCCTCGGCGACCATGGTCGGGGCGGGGTCGAGCAGGGTGTAGCGCACCTGATCCGGGTCGAGGAGACCCAACAGGCGGGCCGCGGTCCGGCCGTCTCTGCCACCGAGCTCGGCGACCTCGACGGGCCTGCCCGCTTTCTCCGCCAGGTCGGCCAGGCGGCGGGCGATCTCTGAGATGACCTGGGCGGTCCCCGGGTCCTGGTCGGCGAGGCTCACCGGGGACAGAGCATCGTCGTCGAGCAGTACGGCCGGGTCGAGGCGGCCGGCGAGGATCTGCCGGTAGTCCTCCAGCCGCTCCAGCAGCCGGGCGTGGACGCGGGCGATGAGGCCGCCGTACTCGTCGGTGCCTACCTGTGGTTGGGTGCGGGTGAGTGCGGAGGGAAGGCCGGGTCCGGCACCGTATGCCCCCGCCTCTTCGACCAGAACCTTCTGTTCGACCAGCCAGCGCAGCCACAGCCGCAGGGTCGGCAGGTGCTCGTCCGCCACGCTCAACCGCGTGGCGAAATCGTGTGGTGCTCCATCAGCGAGCTCGTCCAGGCGGAGCAACCTGATGAGGACGGCCTCGACCGCCTCGCCCTCCTGCTGGAGCGTGCGGGCGCGCTCCGCCAGAGCGTCGGCGCTCGGCTCGGCGCCCTCGGCGTCAAACGACCGCGGCGGCGTGGCCGGGACGACGGCGGCGAGCAGTTGGCGGGCCGCGGCGTCACCGGTGACGGTGACGACGGCGCGGCCGACACCAGGATGGCCCCCCAACGCCGCCTCGATCTCGCCCAGTTCGATCCGGTGGCCGCGTACCTTGACCTGGCGGTCGGCCCGTCCGAGGAACTCCAGCGTCCCGTCCGGCCAGTACCGGCCCAGGTCGCCCGTGCGGTACCACCGCTCACCACCGAGCTGTACAAACCGACGAGCCGTCACATCGGGCGCGCCACGGTAGCCACGGGCCACCCCCGCGCCGCCGATCCACAGCTCACCGGTCACCCAGTCCGGGCAGTCCCGTCCCAAGGTGTCCACCACCCGGTAACGCTGGTTGCGCAGCGGAAACCCGTACGGGATCGACCGCCACCCCGGCTCCACCTCGGCCACCTCGAACGCGTTGGACCAGATCGCCGCCTCGGTGGCACCGCCAAGAGCGACGAACCGGCAGTCGGGCCGCCGCGCCGCAAGCCGCCCGGGCAGATCGAGACCCACCCAGTCGCCGGAAACCAACACCAACCGCAAAGGATCAGGAGCCTGCTCCCCCTCCGCGACCACCAACAACATGTCCAGCAACGCGGGCACCGAGTTCCACACCGTCACCCCATGACTGCGAACCAACTCCAGCCAACGCCGGGCATCACGCCGCGACTCCTCCTCGACCAGCACCACCGCACCACCCACCGATAGCGGTCCGAACACGTCGAACACCGACAAGTCGAAATCCAGGGCGGACAACGCCAGCGTCTTGTCCTCGGAGCCGATGGCGAAGCGGGTGTTGATGTCGTCGACGGTGTTCACCGCCGCCGCATGCGTGATCTCCACACCCTTCGGCTCACCGGTCGATCCCGAAGTGAAGATCACGTACGCGAGTGCGTCCGGATCGGAGTCGACGGGCCGCGGCGCGGGCTCGGCCGAGACGATGTCGTCCATCACCAGCGGCCGAAGCGACTCCTTCCACGCCGACGCCGCCCGACCGGCCTCGTCGGTGACGACGAAGTGGACGTCGGCCAGGCGATGGATGCGATCCCGGCGCGCTGCCGGCTGGTCCGGGCCGACCGGCAGGTACGCCGCTCCGGCCGCCAGCACCCCGAGCACCGCGGCGATCTGGTCGGGCCCCTTGGGTAGCGTCACCGCGACCAACTCGCCTTGTCGCACGCCATGTTCAACGAGGAGCGCGGTCAATCGGAGTGCGCGTTCCGCGAGTTGGCCGTAGCTGAGCCGTTCCTGGTCGCCCCACCGCAGCGCGACGCGGTCAGGCCGCTCGGCGGCATGCTGGAAGAATCCCGCGTGAAGCAGCTGAGCCGGGGCCGTGGTACCAGTCGCGTTGACCTCGGCACGAGTGTCCCGCTGGGACCCGGGGAGCAGATCCGGTACGGCCGAGTCCCAGTCACCCCAGCCAAGCCAGTCGAGCAGCCGAAGATAGGCGTCGAACATCGCGTCGACCAGGCCGTCCGGGAAGAGTTCCTCGACGACGTCCCAGTTGAGGTGGACACCGCCGTCGGCGGCATCCGTGACCTGGTGGTCGAGCCACACCTGCGGGGTCTGCGACACCCCCCACACGTAGTCGGTGAACAGCCCCGAGCCGGGTTCACTGCCGACGCCGAGAGCGCTGGTGAACACGACGGGCATGGTCGTCTCGGGTTCGCCGGTGTGCCGGGCGAGTTCACGCAGTACCCAGACGGCTGACACCTCCCGGCGGTCGAGCGCTTCCCACAGCTCCTGCTGCACGCGCCGCGCCTTTGCCAGCCAGCTCTCCCCCGGCTGCGGACGGCAGGCGACGAGCATCAGCGAGGTGAAGTCGCCCAGCACGTTGGCGATGTCCGGGTGGACGTCCTTGCGGTCGAAGAGTGTGAGGTTGAGCGTCAGGTCGGCTCTGGCGCTCCACCGGCCGAGTACCTCGGCGAAGGCGGCGAGCAGCACGGCAGATGCGGTGAGACCGTGTTCGCGAGCCCGGTCGGTGATCGGCCGCCAGTGCGCGGCGCTGATCCGGGCCTCGCGCCGGGTGAAGCGCGGTCGGTGAACCGAGGCCGGATCCACGGCCAGCGGGAGCTGCGGCGCTGGCGGGAGGTCGGGCAGGCGTTCGGTCCAGTACTCCTGCGCGGCGGCAAGGGCGGCGGGTTCCGGAGCGGCGCCCAGCACGTAGTCACGGAAGGAGACACCCACCGGGGGAAGTTGGGCGCCCAAGTCCTCGTAGACGGCGCCGAGTTCGGTGTAGAAGGTGAGGATGCTGAGGGCGTCGAGGACGATGTTGTCCACGCCGATTCCGAGCCGGGTGCGGTTTTCCGAGCGGGCGGCACGGATCGAGAAGAGCGGCCAGCGCGCCGGGTCGAACACCTGGTGCGAGGCGGCGTTCCGCAGTTCCTCGAAGGCGGCCTCGGGCTCGGGCCCGGCCTCGGTGACGGTGACGCGGTAGCGGGGCACGTCGGGCAGGATGCGCTGCCGGCCGTGTTCGTCAACGACGGCCCGCAGCATCTCGTGCCGCCGCACCAGGCGGTCGACGGCCGCCTCAAGGCGCTCCACGTCGAGGTCCAGCACGTCGTACTCGCGGTAGAAGTGGCAGCCGACCCCGCCGAGGGTGAAGCCCTCACCCCGGCCGAGCCAGTAGGCGCGCTGGACGTCGGTGAGCGGGAACGGCTCCAGCCGGTGCTCCGGATCGGCGGCCAGGACGGGCCTGGACCGCGTGGTGTCGTCCAGCCTCAGGGTGGCGGCGAAGTCGGCGAGCACGGGGTGCCTGAAGAGCTGGGCGAGTGTGACGTCGGCGAAGCCGTCCGCGCGCAGCCGTCCGACCAGCCGTGTCGCGAGCAGGGAGTCGCCGCCGAGGGCGAAGAAGTCATGTTCGCGGCCGACTTCGGCCACTCCCAGGATCTCGGACCAGGCCGCGGCAGCACGCCGCTCGATCTGGCCGGTCGGCCGGGTGACGGACACGGCGCCCTGGACGTCGTGGTGCCCGAGCGTGCGGCGCAGGGCAGCGCGGTCGACCTTGCCGTTCGGTGTCAGTGGCAGTTCGGGCAGCAGGGCGATCCGCTCGGGCACCATCGCCGAAGGCAGTCGCTCCGCCAGGAAGGCACGGAGCCCGGTGAGGTCCGGTACCTCGGTGTCATGGTTGCGTGACCGTCCCGCGGCTATCTCGGCCAGCGCCTTCCAGTCCGGTACGGGCTCGGGCGACGCGTCCGTGACAGCGGCGGCCAGTCCGCCGTCCTCGCAGACGACCGCGATGCCCTGGCCGACACCGGGAAAGTCCCGCAACGCGGCTTCGACTTCGCCGAGTTCGATCCGGTGGCCGCGCACCTTGACCTGACGGTCGGCCCGGCCGAGGAACTCCAACGTTCCATCAGGCCAGTAGCGGCCCAGGTCCCCCGTCCGGTACCAGCGCTCGCCTCCGGCCTCGACGAACCGATCCGCCGTTAGTTCAGGCGCACTGCGGTAGCCACGGGCAACCCCCGCGCCACCGATCCACAACTCACCCGTAACCCAGTCCGGGCAGTCACGCCCCGACGCGTCCACCACCCGGTAGCGCTGGTTCCGCAACGGACACCCGTACGGGACGGAACGCCATGCCGGATCCACCTCGGCGACCTCGAACGCGTTCGACCAGATCGCCGCCTCCGTTGCCCCACCCAACGCGATGAACCGGCACCCCGGCCGCAACACCGCAAGCCGCCCCGGCAGATCAAGCCCCACCCAGTCACCAGAGACCAACACCAACCGCAGCGGCTCGGGAGGCGCTTCGCCCTCCGCCACGATCAGCAACATCTCCAGCAGCGCCGGAACGGTGTTCCACACTGTCACCCCGTGACGCCGGACCAGTTCCAGCCAACGTCCGGCGTCTCGGCGTGCCTCCTCCTCGATCAACACCACCGTCCCACCGACCGACAAAGGTCCGAAGACGTCGAACACCGACAGATCGAAGTCCAGTGCTGACAGCGCAAGGGTGCGATCCTCAGGTCCGATGGCGAAGCGCTCGTTGATGTCGTCAACGGTGTTCATCGCCGCCGCATGCGTTATCTCCACGCCCTTGGGCTCACCGGTCGAGCCCGAGGTGTAGATCACGTAGGCGAGGTCAGCGGGGTCCCCGGGCACGGGTTCGAGCAGTGGCGTGACGCCCTCCGGTACGGCGAGGTCGTCGAGGACGAGCCGCACTCCGGCGGTGCGGTGGATGCGTTCGCGCCGCAACTCGGGCTGGTCGGCGCCGAGCGGCAGGTAGGCCGCACCGGCGGCGAGTACCCCCAGGACCGCCGTGATCTGCTCCGGCCCCTTGGGCAGGGTGACCGTGACCAGGTCTCCGGGACCGACGCCCTGGGACCTCAGATGGGCGGCGAGGGCGAGTGCCCGTCCGGCCAACTCTCCGTAGCTGAGCGAGCGGTCCAGGCCCCAACTCAGTGCGACCGCCCGGGGGTTGCGGGCGGCGTACGCGAAGAAGCCGTCATGCAGCCGCGTACCTGGGATCGGCCCCGCCGTGTCGTTGACACGGGCCCGCACCGCGAGTTGAGCCTCCGGGAGAAGGGCGGGGACGGGCTCGCCCCAGGCGTCCTGGTCGGACAGCAGACGGTCGAGCAGTCGGCTGTAGGCATCAAACATGGCGTCAGGGACACCGGGCGCGAAGGAGTCCTCGCGGACGTCCCAGTTGACCAGCAGCCCGCCGTTCACCTCGGTCACCTGTGCGTCCAGCCACACCTGCGGTCCCTGCGAAATGATCCAGGACGGCTCGCCGAACGCTTCGCGGACCTCGGCCGGGAACAGCTCGCCCAGGCCGAGGGCGCTGGTGTAGACGACGGGGGCGAGGATCTGTTCGCCGTGCAGGCGGGACGCGTCGCGCAGGACCTCGACTCCTGAGTATCCGGCGTGCGCGGCGTCGGCGTGGAAGCGCGCCTGCAGCCGGGCGGCGCGTTCGGCGAAGGATCCGGGTGTGGCGCCGTCCCAGGCCAGCAGCACCGATGAGGTGAAGTCGCCGACCAGATCGCTGACTTCGGCATGCAGTGGTTCGCGGTCGAAGAGCGGGAGATTGAGCAGGAAGCGCGGTTGCGCACTGAAGACGGTCAGCGTCTCAGCGAAGACGGCGGCCAGTGCCATGGCCAGGGTCAGGCCGTGCCGTCGGGCCAGCTGGTCGAGACATCGCATCGTCTCCGGATCCAGCCATCGGTGCCGACGCACCGCGACGGCCGTGGCCGAGGCCGCCACGAGCGGCAGCTGAGGAGCGGCGGGCAGATCAGGAAGATGCCTGCGCCAGTAGTCGCGGTCGGCGTCGAGCGCTGCCGCACGGGGCTGCGCGTTCCGGGCGGCACGCCGCTCGGCGAGATAGCGGGGAAAGCTGTAGTCCAGCGCGGGCAGCGGCGTGCCGGGATCCGCGTAACCGCGGGCGAGATCGGCGAGCAGAACCCTCAGGCTCAGCGCGTCGGCCGCGACCATGTCCAGGTTGACGTGGACGCGGGTGCCGCCGGGGCGGATACCGGGTGGCAGCAACGAGAGTTGGATGTCGAAGACATCACCGGCCGCGATGTCCATACGGCGGTGGGACAGGCGTTGCCGGATGTCGTCCAACTCCCGCTCAGCCTCGGCGGCGGGCAGCGTGCGCAGGTCGTGGACCCGTAGTCCGGGCCAGTTGCTCCGTGCGACGATCTGTTGGCGGCCGTCATCGAGGATCCGTACCCGCAGCATGCCATGGCGTGCGAGCAGCGCCCGCACGGCCGATTCGAGGCGGACCGGCTCGACCTGCTCGCCGTCGAACTCGTTGTAGAAGTGCGCCGCCACGCCGCCGAGTTGCTGGCCCTCGGCGCGACCGACCCAGTACGCGTGTTGCATCAGCGCGAGTTCGAAGGGCTCGGACTCGTCCACGCGCGGGGCGCCGGTCGGCACCAGGTCGGACGTCGCACCGGCTTGCGAGGCAGCTGCGACCAGTTCGCACCAGGCTGCCACGGTCGGCTCGGCGGCCAGTTGCGGGAAGCTGATGTCCAGGCCGGACCGCCGCAGTCGGCCCGCCAGCCTCATCATCGCGAGTGAGTCCAGTCCGAGGGCGATGAGGTTCTCGTCCTCACCGACCTCCTGCTTCGGCAACCCGAGCAACTCCGCGACCTCGTCGGCCAGCTCAGCTGCGGCCATTTCGCGATCCTGCGACACGTGGGCCCTCTCCCCGTGATGTGGACGTGCACCCGGTTCTCGCTCCCGGGTTCGACTGTTACGACCACACCCCCTACTTGGAAGTGATTATCATATGCATTAAGCCGCTCAGGCAAGGCCCTTGAAGAGTGAACGTTCGACTCGCGCGCAACGGAGCTGTCCGGGCGGTGAATTGAGACCCCGAACACGTCGACGCTCGACGCCATACAGAGAGGGCGACCATGAGCACTACGGAAGCGGACCCCGTCGAGGCGGGGGCCCCGCCCGAGGTTCGGAGCAGCAGGCGCTGGACGACAGCCGTGACCTCACTCGCGGCGGCGATGATGACCCTGGACATCACCGTGGTCAACGTGGCGCTGCCGCGCATCGGCGCGGATCTGGACGCCTCACTGGACAGCCTCCAGTGGATCGTCAACGCCTACACGCTGTCCTTCGCCGCCCTGCTGCTCACGGCGGGCTCGGTGTCCGACCGGATCGGCCGCCGCAGGATCTTCCTCGCGGGTGTCGCCGTCTTCACCGCCGCCTCGGCCGTGTGCGCGCTGGCCCCGAACACGGCGGTCCTCATCGCGGCACGGGCAGCGCAGGGCGTTGGGGGCGCGATGGCGTTCGGCACCGCGCTCGCCCTGATCGCCGGTGCGTTCGAGGGTGCTCCGGCGCGATCCCGCACCACCGCCATCGGGCTGTTCACCGCGGGCGGCGCGGTCTCGGCGGCACTCGGTCCCTTGGTCGGCGGCTCGATCGTGGAGTGGCTCAGCTGGCCGTTCCTGTTCGCGGTCAATGTGCCGATCGGGCTGCTCATCCTGGCCGGCACCGCGCGGAAGGTACCCGAGAGCGTGGCCACCGACGCCCCCGCGAACGTCGACCACGCCGGAGCGGTGCTGGCCGTACTGGCGCTGTTCGCCCTCAACTACGGTTTGCTGGCCGGATCGGAGAAGGGCTGGACGGCGGCCGACGTGCTCACGGCACTCATCGTGGGTGGGGTCCTGGCCGTCGCGTTCGCCGCCGTGCAGTGGCGGCTCGGCCCGACCGCCATGCTGGACCTGCGGCTGTTCGCCATCCCCAGCTTCAGCGGTGCGGTTCTGCTGAGCTTCGCCGCCCGGGTCTTCAGCTTCGGGCTGCTGCCGTTTCTGACTCTCTGGCTCGGCGGCATGCTGAGGCTCACCCCCTTCCAGGTCGGCCTCGTCCTGCTCGCGCAGTCCGTGGCGCTGGTGATAGCGGCGCCGGTGAGCAGCCTGCTGACCAAGGTGATGTCGGTCTCCAAGGTGCTGGCGCTGGGCTCGGCCGTGGTCGGGGTGGGCATGTTCCTGGCGGTGGGGATCGGCCCGCACGACAGATGGACGGCTGTCCTGCCCATGCTGGTCCTCCTGGGTGCCGGAGCCGGCCTGACGCTTCCTCACCTACTCGCGCTGGCCGTGGGCGTGGTGCCCGCCTCGCGGGCGGGCACCGCATCAGGTGCGGCCAACAGTTTCTTCCCCCTCGGCACCGCGACCGGCGTCGCCGCCTTCGGCATAGTGCTGACCAGCAAGGTCGACACCACCATGAACGCCGCTACCCTCAGCCGGTTCGATCTGCCCCCTGGTCACGCCGCTCAGCTGCGCCAGCTCGTCACCGCTGGTCAATTCGACGCGCTGGGCGCCGCCGTCCCGGGGACGGTCCGCGGTCAGGTACTCGAACTGGCCCGTTCCGCGTACACCGGAGCGCTGTCGACGATCTTCCTCATCGCCGGTGTCGCGGGTCTACTGGCGGCGGTCGCCAGCCTGGTACTGGTCCGCGAGAAGGACAACTTCGAAGCCGCACAAGCGGCTTCGAGCAGCGGCTGACCAGAGGTCGAGGTCTGCCGGGGGTCTGCCACCAGTGGGGGTGGCAGACCTCATCGGCACTGGTCAGGGTGGTGCGATGGCGTTTCCGGCGAGTTGCCGCCGGATGGCGGCGATCACCTCACGGGGACGTTCCGAAAGGTAGAAGTGGCCGCCCGGGAAGGTCAGCAGCTCGAAGGGTGCCGAGGTCCAGTCCCGCCAGCCGTCGGCTTCCTCGGCGGTGAGTTCGGTGTCGTCCGCCCCGATGAGCGCCGTCACGGGACACGGCAGGAGGCCCACCGGCTGGGGATCGTAGTTCTCGATCAGCCGGTAGTCGCCGCGGATGGCCGGCAGGACCAGTTGACGGAGTTCGGGCATGGCCAGCAGGGCGGCGTCGGTGCCGCCGAGGCGGGCGAGTTCGGCACACAGGGCGTTGTCGTCGAGCAGATGAATGGTGCCGCGGCGATGGTGCTGAGGTGCCTCACGGGCCGAAACGAACAGGTGGACCGGCGCGGGGTGCCCCTGACGGAGGAGATGCGACACGAGTTCATGGCCGACCGCCGCGCCCATGCTGTGCCCGAAAACGGCCCAGGGCCGGTCCAGTAGCGGTGCCACCGCGGTCGCGAGGCCGGAGACCAGCCCGGGGAGGTCCGCCGGAATGGGGTCGTCGAGGCGGTCCTCGCGGCCCGGCGGGCAGGCGAGCAGAAGCTCGACCCGAGGCGGGAGCAAAGCGGACCACTCCCGGTAAAGACCGGTCGAACCGCCCGCGTGCGGCAGGCAGACCAGTCGTAGTGCGGCGTTCGGAAGGGGGTGGGGGCGGCGCAGCCAGCGTTCCGCGGTCATGGCGGGTGTCCTCAGTGTCAGGGTTGATCAGTGATTCCTGCCGGGGCGGGACGTGCCATCGGCAAGGACGGTACGGCGGCCAGGAGTTCGGCGGTCACCGGATCGGTCGGTGCGCTGAGCAGCCGGTCGGTCGGGCCGCTCTCCCTGATCCGGCCGTCGGCGAGCACCGCGAGCTGTCCGCCGAGCCGTGCGGGCACGGTGAGGTCGTGGGTGACAACGACCAGGGCGACGCCCAGTTCCCGCCGCAGCCCAGCCAGCAGGGCGATCACGGTGTCGGCGGTCGGCGCGTCGAGGGCGCTGGTCACCTCGTCGCACAGCAGCACCGCGGGTTCGACCGCCAACGCCCTCGCCAGTGCCACTCGTTGGCGCTGCCCGCCCGACAGGTGCTCCGGGCGGCGGTCGGCGTGCTCGGCTGCCAGCCCGACCCGTTCCAGCAGCTGGTGAACCTCGCGCCACAGCGCTTCCGCGTGCAGCTCGGGACGGTACTGACTGAGCGGGCGAGCGATGATCCGGCCGACGGTGTGGCGCGGGTTGAGCGAGTCGTGCGGGTCCTGCGGAACGAGTTGCAGCATCCGCAGCCGATCGCGGGACCGTCCGCGCAGTCCGTGCGGCACCTCGGCACCGGCCAGGCGCAGATCGCCCGACCAGTCGGGGTGCAGACCGGTGAGGCAGCGCAACAAGGTGGTCTTGCCGCCGCCCGAGGGGCCGACCACGCTGAGGCAACCGCCGGGATCGACGGACAGGTCGATGGCGGTCAGCACGCGCCGGGTACCGCGCCGGGCCTCCAGCCCGCGCAGGACCAGAGCGGGCGTGTCTGCCTGGTTCGCCACCTCGCGCGGTCCGGGCAGTGCGGTCATCCGGGCGGCGTCGACCAGCCGACGGGCGGTGGCGCTCGCAGGGCGGGCGAGTACCTCCGCCACCGGACCGCGCTCCACCAGGCGTCCCGCGTCGAGGACGGCCACTTCGTCGGCCACCGAGGCGACCTGGGCCAGGTCGTGCGCGACCAGCAGGATGGCCGGGCCGCCGTCCTCGCGCAGCCGTTTGATGTCGGCGAGCAGTGCCGCCGCGGTGGCCGGGTCCAGGGCGCTGGTGGGTTCGTCGAGCACCAGCAGGTCAGGCCTGTGGGCGAGCGCGGCGGCCAGCGCGACCCGCTGGCGCTGGCCGCCGGAGAGCTGGTGCGGAAAGCGGCGCAGAAAGGCGTCGTCGCACGGGAGTTGGACCGCCCGCAATGCGGACCGGATCCGCACGGGCCGTTGCGCGCGGGGCACCGAGCGGGCTCTCAGGAACTCCCCGATGTGGTCGCCCACCCGCATCGTGGGAGCGAGCGAGGTGCGCGGATCCTGCGGGACATAACCAGCGTGGCGGCTGCGCAGCCGCCGAAGCGCCCGCTCGGTCAGCCCGAGAACCGGGAGCCCGCCCAGGTGCACCTCGCCTTGCCGCAACTCCAGTCCCGGGCTCAGTTCTCCGAGGGCGGCCAGCGCCAGCGTGGTCTTCCCACTCCCCGACGGCCCGACCAGCGCGAGGACTCGGCCCGGGGCAAGTTCGAGGTCGACGCCGTCGACGACGGAACGTCTACCGGACGGCCCGTCTGCCTCCACGGTCAGACCGCGCAGCCGCAGCACCGGGGCACCTGCGACGGTATCCGCCGTCACGGCCACCGGCCGCCGGCGGGTCCGCGGCTGGCGGGCGGCGGGGAAGACCGCGTCCACGAGCAGGTTGGCGGCCAGCAGCAGCACGAGGATGCCGACGGCGGGCACGGCCACCGCCAGGGGTTGCAGCGACAGCCCGTCCCGGTTCTCAAGGACCATCAACCCCCAGTCCGCGGCCGGGGGTTGAGCCCCGTAACCGAGGAATCCCGCCGTTGAGACGACGAACACCGCTCCCACGAAGCGCACGGCGGCATCGGCCGCGAGCACCGGCGCGAGATTGGGCAGCACCTCACGCAGCAGGACGTACGCCGTGCGCTCACCGCGCGCGACCGCGGCCTCCACGTAGTCATGCTGGAGGGCCTGCAAGGTGGTGGCTCGTACCACCCTGACGATCTCCGGCAGCAGGACCACGGCGGTGGCGGCTCCGACCCCGGCCACTCCACGGCCCAGAGCCACCACGGTAAGGCTGAGCAGCAGGAACGCGGGCAGGCTCAACAACACGTCGGCCACACGCAGCACCACCGCGTCGATCCGGCCGCCGCGCAGCGCCGCCAGCATGCCAGCCGACGCGCCCAGCGCGTACGCGGCGGCGAGCGCCGCCAGCGAGAGCAGCACCAGTGTCCGGCCGCCGGCCAGGAACCGGCTGAGCACGTCGGCGCCGAGATGGTCCGTGCCCAGCGGGGTCGATCCGCCTGCCGGACCGTACGGCATGTCCAGCACCTCGCCCGTCCCGTGCGGGGCGAGCAACGGCCCGAGCAGGGCGAGCAGCACGGCTGCCGCCAGCACGGCACCCGCCACGATGGCACGCAGCTTTCCGCGGTCGCGGACCGGGGCGGCCTTGTCCATGCTCAACTCAGGCTCCTTGCCGCCGGATTGAGTGCGGCGGCGAGCAGGTCCGCCAGCAGGTTGAGGGTGACCGTCACGGCGGCGACCAGCAGGGTCACGCCCTGCACCACGGGCACGTCGCGCGCGGCCGTGGCGTCCACCAGGGCCGCGGCCAGCCCGGGGTAGCCGAACAGCGTCTCGGCGACCAGGGTTCCGCCGAGCAGGTAGGCGAGGTAGCGGGCCAGCACCGGCACCGCCGGAACCACGGCCGCCGGGAGCACCCAGCGCAGCACGACACGATGCTCCGGCACACCGCCGAGCCGGGCCGTGCGCGCCGCGTCCGAGGCATTGGCCGCGATCACTCCGGCGCGCACCAGCCGGACGTTCTGGGCCAGGCTCACCGAGAGCAGCGTGAGCACCGGAAGCACCAGGATCTGCGGCTGCGTCAGCACGCTGTGCCCGGCCGAGGGCACGGACACCGAGGGCAGCCAGCCCAGCCCGACGGCGAACAGCAGCACCAGCAGCGTGCCGATGACGAACTCGGGCATGCTGACCAGGGTGAGCGTCGCGGTCGACACCACCCGGTCCGCGGCCCGGCCGGCCCGTATCCCCGCCCACAGGCCGAGGCCGATGGCGATCGGCACCAGCAGCGCCGCCGCGACGGCCCCGAGCAGCAGGGAGTTCCCGGCCCGTTCGGCGATCAGCCCGGACACCGGGCGCCCGCTGGCGTAGGAGGTGCCGAGGTCACCGTGGAGGGCGTGCCACAGCCAGTGGCCGTAGCGGACCCACGCGGGCTGGTCCAGGCCGAGACTGTGGCGCAGTTGGGCGATCTGCTTCGGCCCGGCCCGCCCACCCAGCCGGGCGGCCGCCGCGTCGCCGGGCGCGAGCGTGGTCGCCGCGAACACCAGCACCGATGCGGCCAGCAAGGTGCCCGCCGCGGCGCCCAGCCGACGCAGCCACCATGTCCGCCGAGCGGTCTGGGTGGGTCTCACGAGCTGAGGAAGGCGTCGCGCAGACACGGGTAGTCGAAGACTCCATGCGGCTGGATGCCATGGACAGCGGGCGTTGAGGCCGCGATCGGGGGAATCCGCGCGAACACCGCGTCCCCACCGTGGTCGTACAGGTAGTGCTGGACGTCATGCACCGCGCTGGTGCGCTTGGCGTCCCCGACGGCGGCGTGCATGGCGGTCAGCAGGCCGTCCAGGGTGGCGTTGGACGGTCCGGTGAACGGGTAGGAGGCCTTGGAGCCGTAGTACAGGGAGAGTTGCAGCGGCAGTGGCTGGGCGTGGTAAAGGTTCGTCTGCAGCGGTGTGTGGAGCAGGGTCTTGATGTCGGTGTAGTAGTCCGCGGCCGGGATCTTGTCCACCGCCACCGACATGCCTGCCGCGTGGGCCTGTTGGACGAACGCGGTGGCGCTCTCGAGTGTCCCGTACTCGTAGTCGCTGGTGCGCACGGAGAAGTCGGTTCCGCCCAGCCCCGCCGATGACAGCAACTTGCGGGCCTGCTCGGGATCGTGGGCGCGGGGCGGCAACGATGTGTCGTACCAGGCCTGGTGGCGGCCGAGCGCGTCATCGGCGACCTCGCCGTAGCCGAGGGTGACGGTACGCACCATCGCGTCCCGGTCGACAGCGAGGCGCAACGCCTGTACGGCCTCGGGCTTGGCGAACGGCGCCATGCCGAGGTTCATGGTGAAGGACAGGTCGCTCCACAGCTCCTTGGGGGCGCTCAGGATCCGCAGGGCCGGGTTCTTCTCCTCGGCGCGGGCGGTGGCGAGGGTGAGCCCGCCCGCGTAGTCGAACTGGCCCGCCTTCACTCCGTTGAGGCGGGCACCGGCGTCGGAGACTGAGAACAGCTCGATCTCGTCAAGGTAGGGGCCGCCCTTCGCCGATCCCCAGTAGTCCTTGCGGGCGACGAGCAGGCTGCTGCTGCCACCGGTCCAGCTCTTGAGGACGAACGGGCCGGAGCCGGGAGCGTGCGCGAAGTCCTTGGTGCCGTCGGGGAAGACGAACATCGACTGGGCGAGCACGAGGTCGAAGAAGCCGTCAGGTCCCTTGAGTTGCAGCTCCAGGGTGTGCGCGTCACGCACCGTTGACTTCGCCGGGTCGAGACCGCCCAGCACCCCGCTCTGAGTGGTCGGGTTGGAGGCGAGCGTGCGGAGGCTGAACAACACATCCTCGGCCGTGAGTTGACGGCCGTTGCTGAAGGTCACGCCGTTGCGCACGCGAACGGTCCAGCGGGTGGCGTCCGCGTTGGGCTTGACCGACTGGGCGAGCCGCCACGTGGTGGAGCTGCCGTCGATCTCGCCGATGGTGTCCCAGATCAGCCTCGCCCTGACGTAGTCGATGGCGCTCCCGGTCGCCTGGAGCACGTTCGTCGACTCGCCGCTGGAACCGGCGAAGGCCGCACGCAGTCTGCCCCCGCGACGCGGCGGGACCGACGCCGATGCCGTGTCGGCGCTGAGCGGCGAATGGGTCGTCGCGCTGCTGCACGCCGCCAGCAGACCACCGCCGACCACCACTCCGGCTGCTGTGCCGATGGTGCGCAGCATGGACCTGCGGGATATCTGATGTGCGCTCACAGAGTCCTCACTCGAAGCGGGCGGGAGGCAGGGGCCGACCACGGTGACGCCCGTCACGACTTCGGGCGGGTGCGCCGCACGCTGGCGATGACCACCCTAGAGTAAAACGATAACGCTTTTCAATAAGAATGGCGGAGACTGCGTCTTGCGCCTGGAGGATCGCGACGGTTCACCCTTCTACGCACTGAGGCCGACAGGGGGAGGAGGAAGGCAACAGGGTCACCACACCGCAACAGCCTCCGTCGGCCCGGTGGGGTCGCCGGGAGGCTGAACGGTCCCATCCGATTGCCACGCCCCGGCACCGGTTCCTGGCCCGCTACCGGAGCGAGCCCGCTGAGGGACCGTCCGCGGGATCAGTTCGGTTCTGCGGCCTTGGGCTTCCAGCGGTGTTCGACCTTGGCCAGCCGCCAGTAGGTCAGTGCGCAGGCCCAGACCACCACGAACAGGCCGACGATGATGAAGCCCACGTTGTTCAGGTCGATGCCGGAGATCCAGTTGGTGACCGCGTCGTCCAGGTTGAGCTGGTCGTGCAGCACGCCGACCAGTTCGATGGTGCCGATGAGGAAGGCGACCGCGATGGACAGGCCGGTGATGGTGAGGTTGTAGTAGACCTTGCGCACCGGGTTGGAGAACGCCCAGTGGTAGGCGAAGTTCATGAAGGTGCCGTCAAGGGTGTCGAACAGGCTCATTCCGGCGGCGAACAGCAGCGGCAGGCACAAGATCGCGTACCAGGGCAGTCCGGCGGCGGCGCCGGAGCCCGCCATCACCATCAATGTCACCTCGGTGGCGGTGTCGAAGCCGATGCCGAACAGCAGGCCCACCGGGTACATCTGGCCGGGACGGGTGATGGACTTGGTGAGCCGTCCCAGGATGCGGTTCATGAAGCCGCGCGAATCCAGGTGCTTCTCCAGTTCGTGCTCGTCGAACTGACCCGCCCGCATGGCCTTGAAGACCCGGTAGATGCCAGCCAGGGAGAGCAGGTTGAGGGCGGCGATCAGATAGAGGAAGCCCCCGGAGACGCTGGTGCTGACCACGCCGAGCGTCTGGCGGGTACTGGAGTTGTCATTGGTCAAGGTGGTGGCGAAACGCGCTCCGGCCGCGATACCGCCGGCGAGCAGGACCACGATGGTGGAGTGGCCGAGGGCGAACCAGAACCCGACCGAGATGGGGCGCTTGCCGTCGGCCATCAACTTGCGGGTGGTGTTGTCGATGGCCGCGATGTGGTCGGCGTCGAAGGCGTGCCGCATGCCCAGGGTGTACGCGGTGACGCCCAGCCCGAGGCCGAAGACCTGCTTGCCGACGGTGTAGTGGTGTGGCGCCACCATCGCCACCAGGATCGCGAAGGCGACGATGTGCAGTGCGGCTATCACCGCCAGCAGACCGCCGGTGCGTATCCAGTCCTTGCGTTCCCAGCGGATCACCGGCGTGGCCGGAATCACCACTTCTGCGGCGGCTGTGGCGGAGTTTTCAGACAGGGTCATCTCAGGGAGCCTCTCCAGCACCTCGTGGACGGGGACTTGTGCGGTGCCGTGGCCGGTCTCCTGGCTGACGGGTCGAACGCCGACGTACCCGACCTTCCCAGCGACCCGAAAGTCACCAGTGGCGACCGCCTGGCGGCGGAGGTGCGTCAACTCCCCAATCACAGTGGCGAGGGCCGCTCCGGACTTCAGCCCTTGTCAGGGCTGTCACCGGTCTTCCCGAGCACCACGGCGGGACCACGGTAGAGGTCCGGCCATTGTGGCTACAAGTCTGCGAAGGTGCGCAGGTGTCTTGGTTACCAAGGTGAAATGCGGCGAGAACGACCGCATGCACCTGGTTCCGCCGGACCGCGCGCACCAACGCGCCACTGACGAACCACCGGCATCCGGGACACCGCGGTCTCCCAGGCACTGAGGCTGCTCCGCGCATCCGGCGCATTGGATTCGGTCAGGCCTGGTGATCATTCACCGGGTACGGAACGAACGTACTGGCGTTCTGGTCGATTCTCAGGGCGCGTCCGAGGGGTGGCACGGCGCGCTGGGGGCAGTCGAGACGTTCGCAGACGCGGCAGCCCATGCCGATGGGGGTCGCGGCGGAGTTGTTGCGGAGGTCAAGGCCGTCGGAGTAGACGAGCCGTGCGGCATGGCGGATCTCGCAACCGAGCCCGATGGCGAAGGTCTTGCCGGGTTCGCCCCAGCCGCCGCGGTGTCGGGTGACCGCACGGGCTGTCCACAAGTAGCGCTGTCCGTCGGGCATTTCGGCGATCTGGACGTGGATGCGACCGGACGCGCTGAACGCCTCGTAGACGTTCCACAGCGGGCAGGTGCCACCGGCCCGGGAGAAGTGGAAGCCGGTGGCGGACTGCCGTTTGGACATGTTGCCCGCGCGGTCGACGCGGACGAAGGAGAAGGGCACGCCGCGCAGACGAGGGCGCTGTAGCGTGCTCAGGCGGTGGCAGACGGTCTCGTAGCCGAAGCCGTAGCGGTCGGTCAGGCGCTCGACGTCGTAGCGCACCTCCTCGGCCGCCGCGTGGAAGACGCGGTACGGCAGGATCAGCGCGGCGGCGAAGTAGTTGGCGATGCCGATGCGGGCCAGCGCGTGTGCGGGCGATCCGGCCGGGAAGTCCTCGGCGGCTTGGCGGTCCAGTTCGTCGTCGTACTCCAGCAGGGCGAGCTGAGTCGCCATGCGGAAGGCGCGTTGTCCGGGACGAAGATGCGTGGACAGGTGGAGGGTGCGGGTCCCCTGGTCGTAGTGGTGCAGATGGTCGCCGGCATCTGCGGACAGGCGCACGCCGTGGCGGTTGAGCCGGGCCGTGAGGGCCTGGACGACGTCGCCGGGGTGGATGCCGATCTCCTCTGCGAGGTGTTCGGCCGCGAGGTCGGTGTCGTGCAGGTAGTTCTGACGGCGGTAGAAGAAGTCCCGGATCTCCTCGTGGGGTGAGCGGGGTGTCTCCTGGTCGCAGCCGCGCCTGTCCGTGCTACTGGCGAGCCGCTCGGCAAGGGCCTGGTTGCGGCGTCCCAGGTCGACCAGGACCCGGGCCACGGCGGGCATCCGGGAGGCGAGTTCCACGAAGTCGGACGGCGACACACGGGCTTCGGCGATCTCAGCGGCCAGCGTCTCCCGGAGGTCCGCCACAAGACGGGTCGTATCGCGTTCGGAGAAGAAGCCGGGGTCAACGCCGAAGGCTTCGGTGAGCCTGAGCAGGACGGGAACGGTCAGTGGACGGGAGTCGTGCTCCATCTGGTTCAGATAGCTGGGTGAGATGGCGAGGACGCGGGCCAACTCGGCCTGGCTCATCGAACGTTCCTCGCGCAGCCGCCGCAGCCGCGCCCCCGCGTAGGTCTTGCTCACCGCACTCCTTCCTGGCCGGGACGCCCTCAGCCTATGGGAACCGTCCACCGCCGCGCCCTTCGCAAAGTTGGCAATCAACGGGGTGAAGATTCGCTGAAGTTGGCATACAGCCACGCTTGATGGCACTCAGTGCCCGATGCCAGAGTCTCAGTGCGGCCCGCCGGACTCCGGCGACCGTCAGCCAAGCCGGGCGCGATTCATGCCCTGACATCGGAGATCCCGGTAGTGGCGACGGCCCGCTCAAGCAGCATTGCTCAGCTCCGCCCGGCGACACCAAAGGGCCGACTGTGCCCGGCAGTTCAGGCACTCAGTGCCACACCTGTCCGCGGCGGCAGGTTGGCTTGGCAGACGAACACAACCGAGGGAGACGGTGACACCCATGGCAGAGGCGAGGAAGACGGCGGCCAAGGAACTCGCGCGGCGCTGGGCCGACGACCGCCGGTGGCAGGGCATCGAGCGCACCCACACCGCCGAGGACGTCGTCCGGCTCTCCGGCAGCGTCCGCGAGGAGCACACGCTGGCCCGGCGCGGAGCGGAGCGGTTGTGGCGTCAGCTGCACGAGCGGGACTACATCCACGCGCTCGGAGCCCTCACCGGCGGGCAGGCCGTCCAGCAGGTCAAGGCCGGGCTCCAGGCCATCTACCTGTCCGGCTGGCAGGTCGCCGCCGACGCCAACCTGGCCGGCCACACGTACCCCGACCAGAGCCTGTATCCGGCCAACTCCGTGCCCCAGGTGGTGCGGCGGATCAACAACGCGCTGCTGCGCGCCGACCAGATCGCCACCGCCGAGGGCGCCGGTGACACCACGGACTGGCTGGCGCCGATCGTCGCCGACGCGGAGGCCGGGTTCGGCGGTCCGCTGAACGCGTTCGAGCTGACCAAGGCGATGATCGCGGCGGGCGCGGCTGGTATCCACTACGAGGACCAGCTCGCCTCCGAGAAGAAGTGCGGCCACCTCGGTGGCAAGGTCCTGGTGCCGACCTCGCAGCACATCCGCACCCTCAACGCGGCTCGGCTCGCCGCAGACATCGCCGACGTGCCCACCGTCATCGTCGCCCGCACCGACGCGCTCGCCGCCAACCTCTTGACCAGCGACGTCGACGAACGCGACATCGAGTTCGTCACTGGCGAGCGGACCGCGGAGGGCTTCTACCGGGTCCGCAACGGCATGGCGCCGGTCATCGCCCGTGGCCTGGCCTACGCCCCGTACGCCGACCTGCTGTGGTTCGAGACCAGCACTCCTGACCTCGGCCAGGCCCGTGAGTTCGCCGAGGCGATCCACGCCCGCTACCCGGATCAGATGCTCGCCTACAACTGCTCGCCGTCGTTCAACTGGAAGGCCACGCTCGACGACGGCCAGATCGCCAAGTTCCAGGGTGAGCTGGGGGCCATGGGCTACAGGTTCCAGTTCATCACCGTGGCTGGCTTCCACTCCCTCAACCACAGCATGTTCGACCTGGCCCGCGGCTACGCCGAGCACGGCATGAGCGCCTACGTCGAGCTCCAAGAGCGGGAGTTCGCCGCACAGGCGCACGGCTTCACCGCGGTCAAGCACCAGCGCGAGGTCGGCACCGGCTACTTCGACCTGGTCTCCACCGCAGTCAATCCCACCTCCTCCACCACCGCACTGGCCGGTTCCACGGAGGAGCAGCAGTTCCACTAGGCCACCTCCGGGCGCCGTCCGGTCCGCCCCGGCCGAGCGGGGGTCGTACGACCGTCCCCGTCCGACCCCTGCTCCCCTCTCTCCCGCAGGAGAACCCCGATGACCACCAGTGCTCTGACCCACCGTGTCCGCGTCCTCGCCGCTGCGGGTGACCGGCACGACGAGATCCTCACACCCGCCGCCCTGGACTTCGTCGGCCGGCTGGCCGCGGCGTTCGGTCGGCGTCGGCAGGACCTGCTGAAGGAACGCCGCCGACAGGCCCTGCGGCTGGCCAGCGGCTCCCCACTCGACTTCCCGATGGTCACCTCCGCCATCCGTGCCGACCCCTCGTGGCGCGTCGCACCGTCCGCTGCCGGGCTGACCGACCGCCGTGTCGAGATCACCGGGCCGCCGGACCGCCGCATGGCGGTCAACGCCCTCAACTCCGGTGCCCGCGTGTGGATGGCCGACTTCGAGGACGCCACGGCACCGACCTGGGACAACGTCATCGGTGGCCAGCTGACCCTGCTCGACGTCGTCGAGCGGCGCATCGACTTCACCACAGAGGAAGGCAAGGAGTACCGGCTCGCCGCCCCAGACCAGCTCGCCACCATCGTCGTCCGGCCACGCGGCTGGCACCTCGACGAGGAGCACCTGGAGATCGGGGGCAGCCCGGTGCCCGCCGCACTTGTCGACTTCGGCCTGTACTTCTTCCACTGCGCGCAGCGGCAGATCGACGCCGGGTACGGCCCGTACTTCTACCTTCCGAAGCTGGAGAACCGGTACGAGGCCCGGCTGTGGAACGACGTGTTCGTCGCCGCCCAGGAGCTGTTGGGCATTCCACGGGGCACGGTTCGCGCGACCGTCCTGATCGAGACGATCACCGCCGCCTTCGAGATGGAGGAAATCCTCCACGAGCTTCGCGAACACAGCTCCGGCCTCAACGCGGGCCGTTGGGACTACCTGTTCAGCCTGATCAAGACCTTCGGGCACCGCACCGACTTCCTCCTGCCGGACCGTGCGAAGGTGACGATGACCGCCCCCTTCATGCGGGCGTATACCGAACTGCTCGTCCGCACCTGCCACAAGCGCGGTGCCCACGCGATCGGCGGCATGGCCGCGCAGGTGCCCAGCAAGGACCCGGCGGCCCACGAGGCCGTGCTCGCCAAGGTCCGGCTGGACAAGGAACGCGAGGCGGAGGACGGCTTCGACGGCTCCTGGGTCGCCCATCCCGGTCTCGTGCCGGTGTGCCGTGAGGTGTTCGACGGTGTGCTGGGCGAGCGGCCCCACCAGATCGACCGGTCCCGGGACGACGTGGCGGTCACGGCGGCGGACCTGCTGTCCGTGCGCAGGATCAGTGGGCCGCCCACGGCCGAAGGCGTGCGCACCAACATCGCGGTCACGCTGAGGTACTTCGCTGCCTGGCTGCGCGGCCAGGGCGCCGTCGCCCTGTACGGCCTCATGGAGGACGCGGCCACCGCCGAGATCGGCCGCGTGCAGATCTGGCAGTGGCTGCGGCATCGGGTGACGGACCGGGAGGCGGTCCTGGGGCTGCTCGACGAGGAACTCGCGGCGTTCGGCGCCGAGTATCCGTGGGCGCCACTGGACGAGGTGCGGGCGCTCTTCGAACGCACCGCCCTGGCTGGCGAGTTGCCGCTCTTCTTCACTGCGGACGCCTACACCCGCCACCTCGTGCGCCGTGCGGAGCAGCTGTCATGAGCGGAGACATTCAGCGTGTCGGGGTGGTCGGCGGCGGCCAGATGGGTGCGGGCATCGCCGAGGTGTGCGCGCGGGCCGGGCTGGACACGGTGGTCTGCGAGGCCGACACCGCAGCCGCCCGCGCCGCGCGGGAACGCGTGACCTCGTCACTGGACCGTGCCGTACGCCGGGGCAAGTTGGAGTCGGCCGCAGCGCGGGACGCCCTCGCCCGCCTGGTCTTCACCGGGAGCCTGGAAGACCTGGCCGACCGGCAGTTGGTCGTCGAAGCCGTCACCGAGAACACGAACGCCAAGACCGACGTGTTCGCCGCGCTGGACAAGATCGTCGAAGACCCGACGGCGGTCCTGGCGACGAACACCTCCTCCATCCCCGTCATGCGTCTGGGCATCGCCACCAACCGGGCCGACCGGGTCGTCGGGCTGCACTTCTTCAATCCGGTGCCCGTGCTCCCGCTGGTGGAGTTGGTGGTCTCCCTCCACACGTCCCTGGAGACGGTAGCCGTCGTGGAGGACTTCGCCGCGGGGACCCTGGGCAAGACGGTCGTCCGCTCCCAGGACCGGGCCGGGTTCGTCGTCAACGCGCTGCTCATTCCCTACCTGTTGGCGGCGATCCGGATGGCGGAGTCAGGCTTCGCCACCGCGGCCGACGTCGACACGGGCATGGAGCTGGGCTGCGCCCACCCCATGGGGCCGCTGAGGCTGGCCGACCTGATCGGGCTGGACACCGTCGCCTCGATCGCCGAATCGCTCCACGAGGAGTTCAAGGAACCCCTCTACGCCCCTCCTCCGCTGCTCCAGCGGATGGTGGAGGCGGGGCTGCTGGGCCGCAAGACCGGCCGGGGGTTCCACGTGTACGGCCGGGACTAGGCATCCCGGCGCAACCGGGCTGAGGGGCCCGGGTCGCACCGCCGACAGCGGGAGCCGGCGGTTGCTCACAGGGGAAGGGCGGGAAGCGCGAGTGCGGCGCTTCCCGCCCTCGTGCCCGCCGGTGCAGCTGGTTCGGCCCGTCCGCCGGGCCGAACAGGACGCGCCCCGAAGCCGATGCTGGGCTTCGCGTGCTTTCCAGAGTCAAACGCCAGCACCGGACAAAGCGGCCATAACGAGCTGTTCCGGGACGCATCCCTGGACGAACGGCACCATAACGCCGGTGAGCAAAGCGCCTTGCGTGCTAGTGTGCGCCTGCCGAAAATCTGCACGATGGTGCAGGTGTTCGGCAGCGCGCCAGGCAGCGAAGCCGGTGACCCCCGTGCCACACGGGCCAGTCCGGCGCTGTCCCGCAACTGTGAGGGCCGTCTCCACCACGCCCGAGCCAGGTCGCCTCCTGCCGCGCTACGACATCGACCCTCGTGGGAAGGGCGATCCGTCTCCGTCGGCGCGCGCTGGTGCGCGGCCCGTCGACGGGTTGGCTTCTTCCCGCCCTCACGGGAGGAAGTGGCGCATGACGCGCCAACCTGTACGGCTTCGGCCTCGGCGGCACAGACCGCTCGTCCGCGTCGCGTCGACAGCGACCGCCGTGTTCACAGCCGCAGCGATCCTCGTCGGCTGCGGCTCCAAGAGTTCCGGCGCCGGCACCTCGTCCGCCTCGGCGTCGGGATCATCCACTGCCTCGTCGTTCCCGGTCACGGTGACCTCGGCGAGCGGCAAGGTCACGGTCAAAAGCCGACCGCAGCACATCGTGTCGCTCTCGCCGACCGCGACCGAGGACCTCTACGCCGTCGGTGCGGGCAAGCAGGTCGTCGCAGTGGACTCCAACTCCAACTATCCGGCGGGCGCCCCCGTCACCAGCCTCAGTGGTGTGTCCCCGAACGTCGAAGCGATCGTCAAGTACAACCCGGACCTGGTCGTCGCCTCACAGGACTCCGGTGGGCTGGTGGCCGGGCTGCGCAAGCTGGGCGTACCGGTCCTGATCGAGCCCGCGGCGACGACTGTCGACGGCGCCTATGCGCAGATCGACCAGATAGGCCAGGCCACCGGCCACACGACGCAGGCAGCACAGACAGTCGCCGGCATGAAGTCCGCGATAGCCGCCACGGTGAAGCAGGCCGGTGCCCGCCATGCCAATCTGAGCTACTACTGGGAGCTGGGGGCCAACCCCTACTACTCGGCGACCTCTTCGACCTTCGTCGGGCAGATCGCGTCCCTGTTCGGCCTGAAGAACATCGCTGACAAGGCAGACAAGGCTTCCGACGGCGGATATCCGCAGCTGTCTCAGGAGTACATCCTCTCGGCACAGCCGCAGCTGATCTTCCTCACTGACAACCAGTCATCCGACGGCGCTCAGAGCCCCGCGGTCGTCGCGGCCCGGCCCGGCTGGTCAGGGATTCCGGCGGTGAAGAACAAGGAGATCATCGCCCTGAACGACGATGTCGCCTCCCGCTGGGGTCCGCGTCTGCCCCAGCTGGTCGCGCAGATCTCGCAGGCGGTCGAGAAGGCTCCCTCCCGTTGAGCCGGGAGGGGCAGCGGCTGTGAGCAGGGTCGGAATGCGGGGCCGCACCCTGCGCGCCTACGGCATCGCGGTGGTGTTCCTGGCCACCGCGGTGCTCGTCGGCGCGATGGCCGGGGCAGCGGACCTCAACCCGCTCGCGACGGCCGCCGCGCTGCTGGACCGGGTGCCGTTGGTGCACCTGCCATCAGGGCTGAGCCCGCTGGACCGCGCGGTGCTGTTCCAGATCCGGCTGCCGCGCGTCGTGCTCGCAGCGCTCGTCGGCGGGCTGCTCTCGCTGGCCGGAGCGGGCTACCAGGGCGTGTTCCGCAACCCTTTGGTCGACTCGTCGCTGCTGGGCGCGTCGGCGGGTGCCGGCCTCGGTGCGACGGTCGCCATCGTCTGCCTCGGCGGCGCGGCACCCGAAGCCGTGCCGGTGGCCGCGTTCGTCGGGTCGCTGGCCGGGGTCGCCGTCGCCTATCTGGCCGGTGCGGCGGGCGGACCGGGCACCGCGACGCTGCTGCTGGCCGGGCTGGCGGTTTCGATGTTCCTGACCGCCGTCCAGACCTACGTGCTCCAGCGCTCGGCCCAGGACATCCAACAGGTGTACTCCTGGCTCCTGGGCTCCCTGTCCGCCGCCACCTGGCACCAGACGCTGGAGATCCTGCCCTACGCGGCGGTCGGCATCGTCATCGTGCTGCTGCACGGCAGGCATCTCGACGTGCTGTCCGTCGGGGACGAGGAGAGCCGCTCCCTCGGTATGCACCCCGCGCGGATCAGGCTGGCCGTCGTGGCGGCCTGCGCACTGGCCGCGGCAAGCGCCGTGGCTGTGAGCGGGCTGATCGGATTCGTCGGCATCATCGTGCCGCATGCGGTGCGCCGCCTGGCCGGGACGTCCTATCGGCTCGTGCTACCACTGTCGCTGCTGTTCGGCGCGGGTTTCCTGGTGCTCGCCGACACTCTGGCGCGCACCGTTGTGGCACCGGCCGAGCTGCCCATCGGCGTCGTCACCGCACTGATCGGCTCACCCGCATTCATCTGGATCCTGCGCACCACCCGAACGGTGCGCACATGAGCCGACGCGCCGAAGGCGGGATCGATGCCAACGGGCAGGGCGGCCTCCGCGCGGACGGGATCGACGTCGACCTGGACCGCACCCCCGTCGTGCGCGGGGTCTCATGCGCCGTCGCCTCCGGTGGCTGGCTGGCACTCATCGGCCCGAACGGCGCGGGCAAGTCGACCCTGCTGCGCGCCATCGCCGGCCTGCTGCCTCACCGGGGCAGGGTCGTCGTCGACTGCACGGACATCGGCCGCCTACGCGCCCGGGAGAGAGCTCGGCTGCTCGCCTACGTGCCGCAGGCTCCCGTACTCCCGCCCGACATGACGGTTGAGGAGTACGTGCTGCTCGGCCGTACGCCACACCTCGGCTACCTCGCCAGCCCCAGCGGGCGTGACCGCCAGGCGGCGGCGCGCATGCTGGCCGCGCTCGACCTCACCCACTACGCCGACCGTCGCCTGGCCGCGCTCTCCGGCGGCGAGCGGCAACGCGCCGCGCTCGCCAGGGCCCTGGCCCAGGAACCCCGCCTGCTGCTGCTCGACGAACCCACCTCGGCACTGGACCTCGGGCACCAGCAACACGTCCTCGACCTCGTCGACGAGCTGCGCCACACGCAGCGCCTGACCGTGGTCGCCACCCTGCACGACCTGACCACCGCCGCCCAGTACGCGGACCAACTGGTGCTGCTCAACGAGGGACGGGTGGCGGCGAGCGGCACTCCGGTCGAGGTCATCACCCAGGAGCTGATCGCCCGCGTCTACGGGGCAAGGGTGTCCGTGACCACGGACACCAACGGGCGCCCGGTGGTCACCCCGCTACGTGAGCCCCGGATGTGACGAGGCATCGTCTGCCCGGCCGCACCACCGGTGCAGGGATCCGGAGGCTGCTCACCGGGAATGGCGGGAGGCGCGAGGGCGGCGCTTCCCGCCCTCCGCTCATTTCACGCACCGCGACCGCGTGTTTCAGCTCACCATCCGAATGATGGACGTGCTGCACCCGGTCATTGGACGGCCCCTTAGGCTGGCCGGTGCAGCTGGATCGCCCCGTCCGCCAGGCGGGATGCGTCGTAAGAGGGAACCCGGTGGGAATCCGGGACTGCCCCGCAGCGGTGAGCGGGAACGACCGCCGTCATACGCACTGGGCCCATCCGGGCCTGGGAAGCGACGGCCAGTAGGTGTCCTCCTCGGTGAGGACGTGCCCGCGAGTCCGAAGACCTGCCAACTGCCCGCGTACGAACGACTCGTGCGCGGACATCCCGGTGACCTCGAGGGCGGGTCGGCGTACATACCAGGCGGAGGACCGCGCATGCCGCGCGGGGTCGTGCCGCCCGGTCCGTCACCCTTCGCGTCCTCGTCCCGTACCGGGATCTCAGGGATTCATCTCGCGAAGGAGATCTCCGTGACCACCAAGTCCGCAGCCGCGGCAGCACGGGCCACCGTGTACGGCTACCCACGCCAGGGACGCAGCCGGGAACTGAAGAAGGCGATCGAGGGCTACTGGAAGGGCCGCGTCACCGCTGCCGACCTCCGCGCCACAGCAGCCGAACTTCGCCGCGCGAACTGGCAGGAGCTGGTCGGAACCGGTATCCACGAGGTGCCGACCGGCGACTTCTCGTACTACGACCACGTCCTGGACACCACCGTCATGGTCGGTGCGATCCCCGAACGCCATCGCGCCGCCGTCGAATCGGACGCCATGGACGGCTACTTCGCGATGGCCCGCGGCACCCAGGACGTGGCGCCGCTGGAGATGACCAAGTGGTTCGACACCAACTACCACTATCTCGTACCGGAGTTGGGCCCGGACACGGTCTTCACTGCCGACCCGGGCAAGCAGGTCGCGGAGTTCAAGGAGGCCCTCGCTCTGGGCCTGACGCCGCGGCCCGTCATCGTCGGCCCCGTCACCTACCTCCTTCTCGCCAAGCCCGCGCCCGGCGTGGCAGCTGGCTTCGACCCGCTGACGCTGCTGGACCGGCTGCTGCCGGTGTACGCCGAGGTCCTCGCCGACCTGCGGGCCGCGGGCGCCCAGTGGGTGCAGCTCGACGAGCCCGCCCTGGTCCAGGACCGCACCCCAGCCGAACTGAACGCCGTCCAGCGCGCTTACCGCGCCCTCGGCACACTCGCCGACCGGCCCAAGCTACTGGTCGCCTCCTACTTCGACCGGCTCGGCGATGCCCTGCCGATACTGGCCAAGGCCCCGGTCGAGGGGCTGGCCCTGGACTTCACGGAGACCGCGGCCGCCAACCTGGACGCACTCGCCGCGGTCGGCGGACTGCCCGGCAAACGCCTGGTCGCAGGCGTGGTCAACGGCCGCAACATCTGGGTCAACGACATGGAGAAGTCCCTGGCCACGCTCGGCACCCTGCTGGGTCTGGCCGACCGGGTCGACGTGGCCGCCTCCTGCTCGCTGCTGCACGTCCCGCTCGACGCGACCACCGAGCGGGACATCGAGCCGCAGATCCTGCGCTGGCTCGCCTTCGCCCGCCAAAAAGCCGCCGAGATCGTCACCCTCGCCAGGGGCCTCACCCACGGCACCGACGCCATCGCCGCCGAACTCTCCGCCAACCGGACCGCCCTGGCCTCCCGCAACAGCTCCCCCATCACCCGCGATCCCACCGTGCGGGCCCGTAGCTCCGCCGCCACGGACGCCGACGCCCGCCGCTCCCAGACGTATCCGCAGCGGTCCGCCGCCCAGCGCGCGCACCTCAACCTGCCGCTGCTGCCGACCACCACGATCGGCTCCTTCCCGCAGACAGGTGAACTGCGTACCGCGCGTGCCGACTTGCGGGCGGGCCGGATCGACACGGCTGGCTACGAGGAACGCATCAGGGCCGAGATCCGGGAGGTGGTCTCCTTCCAGGAGAAGACCGGCCTGGACGTCCTGGTGCACGGCGAGGCCGAACGCAACGACATGGTGCAGTACTTCGCCGAGCGGCTCACCGGCTACCTCGCCACCCAGCACGGCTGGGTGCAGTCCTACGGCACGCGCTATGTCCGCCCGCCGATCCTCGCGGGCGACATCTCCCGACCGGAGCCGATGACGGTGCGCTGGACGACGTACGCCCAGTCCCTCACCGACCGGCCCGTCAAGGGCATGCTCACCGGTCCCGTCACCATGCTCGCCTGGTCCTTCGTCCGCGACGACCAGTCCCGGGCCGAGACCGCCCGCCAGGTCGCCCTCGCCCTTCGGGACGAGGTCAACGACCTTGAGGCGGCCGGGACTTCGGTCATCCAGGTGGACGAGCCCGCGCTGCGCGAGACCCTGCCACTGCGCGCCGCCGACCGCCCCACCTACCTGGCCTGGGCCACGGAGGCCTTCCGGCTCACGACCAGCGGGGTGCGCCCGGACACCCAGATCCACACCCACATGTGCTACGCCGAGTTCGGTGACATCATCCAGGCCATCGACGACCTCGACGCCGACGTCATCAGCCTGGAGGCCGCCCGCTCCCACATGCAGGTCGCCCACGAACTGGCCGCCCACGGCTACCCGCGTGAGGCAGGGCCCGGCGTGTACGACATCCACTCCCCACGGGTGCCGAGCGCACAGGAGGTCGCGGCCCTACTGCGCACCGCGCTGAAGGCGATCCCCGCCGAACGACTGTGGGTCAACCCCGACTGCGGGTTGAAGACCCGCGGTTGGCCGGAGACCCGTGACTCGCTGGAGAGCCTGGTCACCGCGGCCCGCACGGTTCGCGCTGAGCTGCTCCCGTCCTGAACCTGCCGATCACGAAGGGCCGGGACGCCTCGCGCGTCCCGGCCCCGGCTGGCGGGCGACTGACCATCGCCCCGGACCGGCGCACGTACGTACCGTATCCGGTGGGACCCCTGGTCCCAGATCGGCGCGGAGTACCGTTCAGGAAGGCGCGCGCCGCCGCGGCGGCGTGAAGGCGTACAGGTCGAGGATCTCCGGCCGGGGAGCGACACCAGGGCCGCCGGCGCGCACCCAGGTTGCGATGTCCTCGGTCGCGTCCGGGTCGTTGACCAGCCCCAGCCAGACCGGCCGGGCGCCGGCGGCCCGGCCAGCGGAGGAGGGCTGTACGACAATGACGTTGGCCTGGTCGCACACATCCAGGCAGGCGGAGACGCGCACGGGTGCCTCGGCTCGCAGGCGCGCGGTCTGCGCCGCGTGATCGACACCCCTCACCTTGGAACTACCGCAGCAGCAGTCCCGGCACACGACGACCCGGCACTGCACCGGGTCAGCCGCCCGCGCAGCCGCGTCGCCGTCGGAGGCCTCTTCTATGGGTCTCTCGGGCACGCCGAACACCCCTCTCTCCGGGGAGATCCGCCCCGGGTCCGTCGAGGAGGCGACCGCGTGAGTCTCCTGGCTCTCGGGTCGATGCTCGTCCCGGCCTTCCCACCCGTCGCGGGGCAGTGGCCAGTTGGGATCCGCTCGCCGATCACAGTGGCGGGACCGCGCCGGATTCACACCGGCTTCCTCGGACCGCCGTCGCCTTGTCTCCGTTCATCATTCCATCCGGCAGTCGCCCCCACCCCGCAGACCCCTGCGAAGCCCTCGGAGCGCGTCCGTCTTCGTCCGGCCCTCTTCGACGCCGTTGTTCCGGCCGAGCTGCCAGGGTCTGCGTGTGTCGCCAACTTTCCCGACTACCCGGCATGCACCGGAACATCGACCGTTTCCGCATCTCGTCAACACGCTGCCGCACGAAGCGCAGACATTGCACCCGATTGACGCGACATGGCGCCACGGGCGACTATCCCCGCCGGAGGGAACATGGACGTCAACACCACCGTCTACCCCGGTGAGTCGGCGCTCACGATCGTCGAGGAGTTCGTGCATCTGCGGCGTCTGTCAACGCAGGGCCACTCCACGCGGCACGTCGAGCGGCAAATCGGTGGCATGCGCGACCGGCTTGCCCACGACGTCCGCAAACCGGGATTCCTGGCGGTCACAGCGAGCATCGGCAGTCGGCTGTGCGGCTTCGGCACGGCCGTGCGGTCGGTGGACCCCGTTCCCACGCATCCCGCGCCGGACGCCTGACGTTCGCACCAGCCGCTGGCGGACGCGATGCAGATCACGGACCTGACGGTTGCACCCGTGGCCCGAGGCAGAGGTGTCGGCACGAGGCTGCTGGACGTCCTGCTGCTGCCCGCGCTGGACGACCGGGCCTGGGTGGCCGCCGATCCGGGCGACCGGGCCACGCTGGCCTTCCTCCGCTGTCGGGGCTGGCGGCAGATCGTCTTCCCGTCTCCCGGCAAGCCAACCGACGGGCGTGCGCAGCTCGTCCTTCTCGCTCCGCGCCATCCAGCGCTCACCGACGCGTCAACCGCTTCGCGCTGAGGGCCGGGCGCCAACTCCCACCACGTGCGCGGTCGCACGTCACACACTTGAAGAGAACAAGGTCACAATCGCGCCCTCTGCCGCTCGTCTGTCGACCTGCCCTAGCATCCGGGCATGACGGTCCTGCCTGACGACGGGCTCTCCCTGGCAGCCGAGTTTCCTGACGCGACACACGAGCAGTGGCAGCACCTGGTAGCGGGTGTTCTACGCAAGTCGGGCAAGGAAGTCTCGGACGCCGAGGCGGAGCACGCCCTGTCCACCGCGCTGGAGGACGGGCTGCGCACCCTGCCCCTGTACAGCGCGCGCGACACCGCGCCCGACCCCGGTCTGCCCGGCTTCGCGCCCTTCGTGCGCAGCGGCCGGGCCGAGGGGAACACGGTCGGCGGCTGGGACGTGCGCCAGCAGCACACGGTCGTGGACGCTGGCTCAGTCCTGACCGACCTGGAGAACGGCGTCACTTCCCTGTGGCTGGTCGTCGGCGAGTCCACCGGCATCCCCGTTCCGTCGCTCGACCGCGCCCTCGATGGCGTCTACCTCGATCTGGCACCCGTCGTCCTGGACGCGGGTGCCGAAGTCGAGCCAGCCGCACGGCGGTTGCTGCGGCTGTACGAGGAACGGGGCGTCGCGGCGGACGCGGCACGCGGCAACCTGGGCGCCGACCCGCTGGGCCACGAGGCCCGCACCGGAGGCTCGTACGACTTCGCGCCCGTGGCCGAGTTGGCCCAGCTGTGCGCCGCGCGGCATCCGGGGCTGCGGGCGCTGACCGTGGACGCCCTGCCCTACCACGAGGCAGGGGGTTCGGCGGCACAGGAGCTGGGCTGCTCCCTGGCGACGGGTGTCGCCTATCTGCGCGGGCTGACCCGGGCGGGGTTGGATGTCGAGCAGGCCTGTGCCCAACTGGAGTTCCGGTACGCCGCGACCGCCGACCAGTTCCTGACCGTCGCCAAGTTGCGCGCGGCGCGTCGGCTGTGGGCTCGGGTGGCCGAGGTCTGCGGGGCACCGCGGGCGGGCGCGCAGCTCCAGCACGCGGTGACCTCGCCGGTGATGATGACGCGCCGCGACCCGTGGGTGAACATGCTGCGCACCACGGTCGCGACACTGGCCGCGGGCGTGGGGGGCGCCGACGCGGTGACCGTGCTGCCCTTCGACCACGCGCTCGGTCTACCGGACGCCTTCGCACGTCGCATCGCCCGCAACACCTCCACCATCCTCATCGAGGAGTCGCACCTGTCCCGGGTGATCGACCCGGCGGGCGGCTCCTGGTACGTGGAGCGGCTGACCGACGAAGTCGCCCACTCTGCCTGGGAGTTCTTCCAGGAGATCGAGCGATCGGGCGGTCAGGCGGCCGCCCTGCGCTCCGGCATGGTCCGCGAACGGCTGGCCGCTACCTGGTCGGTGCGCAGCGCGAAGCTCGCCAAGCGGCGTGAACCGGTCACCGGGGTCAGCGAGTTCCCGTACCTGGCCGAGAAGCCGGTCGTCCGTGCTCCCGCGCCCAAGGCACCGTCCGGGGGCCTGCCCCGCGTGCGGCGGGACGAGGCGTTCGAGGCGCTGCGTGCCCGTTCCGACGCCCATCTGGCCGCGACGGGGGCCCGGCCCCGTGTCCATCTGACCGCTCTCGGGCCGGCCGCCGCACACACCGCGCGGCTCACCTTCGCCGCCAACCTCTTCCAGGCGGGCGGCATCGAGCCCGTCACCGAGGAGACGTTCGAGGAGAGCGGGGCGCGGGAGGTCTGCCTGTGCTCCAGCGACGCGGTGTACGAGGAGCAGGCCGAGGCCACCGCACAGGCGCTGCGGGCGGCGGGCGCGCGGCACGTGTTCGTCGCGGGCCGTCCCGGAACGTACGCGGGCGTGGACGCCTACGTCTTCGCCGGCTGCGACGCCGTCGCCGTACTCTCCGCCACGCTCGACCGCATGGGAGTGTCCTGATGTCCATCCCCGACTTCTCGGCGATCGAGCTGGGGAACCCGGCCGCCGACGGCAGCCCCGACGAGTGGCGTACGTCGGTGAAGAAGGCGGCCGACGGTGCCGATCTGCTCTGGGAGACGCCCGAGGGCATCACGGTCAAGCCGCTCTACACCGGGCAGGACCTGGAGGGCCTGGACTTCCTGGGCACCTACCCGGGCATCGCGCCCTACCTGCGCGGCCCGTACCCGACGATGTACGTCAACCAGCCCTGGACGATCCGCCAGTACGCGGGCTTCTCCACCGCCGAGGAGTCCAACGCCTTCTACCGGCGCAATCTGGCGGCCGGTCAGAAGGGCCTGTCCGTCGCCTTCGACCTGCCCACCCACCGCGGCTACGACAGCGACCACCCGCGGGTGACCGGTGACGTCGGCATGGCGGGCGTGGCGATCGACTCGATCTACGACATGCGGCAGTTGTTCGACGGCATCCCGCTGGACCGGATGACGGTGTCGATGACGATGAACGGCGCCGTGCTGCCGGTGCTCGCGCTGTACATCGTGGCGGCGGAGGAACAGGGCGTAGCGCCCGAGAAGTTGGCCGGGACCATCCAGAACGACATCCTCAAGGAGTTCATGGTCCGCAACACCTACATCTATCCGCCGAAGCCGTCGATGCGGATCATCTCCGACATCTTCGCGTTCACCTCGCAGCGGATGCCCCGCTACAACTCCATCTCCATCTCCGGCTACCACATCCAGGAGGCGGGTGCGACGGCCGACCTGGAGCTGGCCTACACCCTCGCCGACGGCGTGGAGTACATCCGGGCCGGGCGGGACGCGGGCCTGGACGTGGACGCGTTCGCGCCGCGGCTGTCGTTCTTCTGGGCGATCGGCATGAACTTCTTCATGGAGATCGCCAAACTGCGCGCGGCCCGGCTGCTGTGGGCCAAGCTGGTCAAGCAGTTCGAGCCGAAGAACACCAAGTCGCTCTCGCTGCGCACCCATTCACAGACCTCCGGCTGGTCGCTGACCGCGCAGGACGTGTTCAACAACGTCACGCGCACCTGCGTGGAGGCGATGGCGGCGACCCAGGGCCACACCCAGTCGCTGCACACCAACGCCCTCGACGAGGCGCTCGCTCTGCCCACCGACTTCTCCGCCCGCATCGCCCGCAACACCCAGCTGCTGATCCAGCAGGAGTCCGGCACGACGCGCGTGATCGACCCGTGGGGCGGCAGCGCGTACGTGGAACGGCTGACGTACGACCTCGCCCGCCGGGCCTGGCAGCACATCCGGGAGGTCGAGCGGGCGGGCGGTATGGCGCAGGCCATCGACGCGGGCATCCCCAAACTTCGCGTCGAGGAGGCCGCGGCCCGCACCCAGGCCCGCATCGACTCCGGGCGGCAGCCGGTGATCGGCGTGAACAAGTACCGGGTGGACTCCGACGAGCAGATCGAGGTGCTCAAGGTCGACAACTCCTCCGTGCGCGCCCAGCAGATCGCCAAGTTGCGGCGACTACGGGAGGAACGGGACGAGACCGCCTGCCAGGACGCGCTGGACGCCCTGACCCGGGCGGCCGACGGCGAGGGGAACCTGCTGGAGCTGGCGGTGCGCGCGGCCCGGGCGAAGGCGACCGTCGGAGAGATCTCGTACGCCCTGGAGAAGGTGTACGGACGGCACGCGGGCCAGATCCGTACGATCTCGGGTGTGTACCGCAACGAAGCAGGCGAGTCCCCGTCCGTGGACCGTACCCGTGGTCTCGTCGACGCCTTCGCCGAGGCCGAGGGCCGCCGACCGCGCATCCTGGTCGCCAAGATGGGCCAGGACGGCCACGACCGCGGGCAGAAGGTGATCGCCACCGCCTTCGCCGACCTCGGCTTCGACGTGGACGTCGGCCCGCTGTTCCAGACCCCGGCCGAGGTGGCCCGCCAGGCCGTCGAGGCGGACGTGCACATCGTCGGGGTGTCATCGCTGGCCGCCGGACACCTCACCCTCGTACCGGCGCTACGCGAACAACTCGCCGAGGAGGGGCGCGAGGACATCATGATCGTGGTCGGCGGAGTGATCCCGCCGCAGGATGTGCCGACGCTGCTGGAGATGGGGGCGACGGCCGTGTTCCCGCCCGGCACGGTGATCCCGGACGCCGCCCACGACCTGGTCTCCCGGCTGGCGGTCGACCTCGGGCACAGCGACCTGTGAGGCCGTGAACCCATGGCCATCGACCTCGACACGTACGTCAAGGGCGTCCTCGACGGCAAGCGGGCGGTCGTCGCCCGCGCGATCACCCTCGTCGAATCCACCCGCCCCCAACACCGGGCACTGGCCCAGGAGTTGCTGACCGAGCTGCTGCCGCACAGCGGGAAGGCCCGGCGGATCGGGGTCAGCGGTGTACCGGGCGTGGGCAAGTCCACGTTCATCGACGCCTTCGGCACGCTGCTGACCGGGCTCGGACACCGGGTGGCCGTCCTGGCGGTCGACCCGTCCTCCACCAGGACCGGCGGCTCGATCCTCGGTGACAAGACTCGGATGGAGCGCCTGGCCGTCGACCCGGCGGCCTTCGTCCGGCCCTCCCCCACCGCCGGCACGCTCGGCGGTGTCGCCAAGGCCACCCGCGAGTCGATCGTGGTGATGGAGGCCGCCGGCTACGACGTGGTGCTGGTGGAGACGGTCGGCGTCGGCCAGTCCGAGACGGCCGTCGCCAACATGGTCGACTCCTTCCTTCTGCTCACCCTGGCCCGCACCGGAGACCAGTTGCAGGGCATCAAGAAGGGCGTTCTGGAGCTGGCCGACGTGATCGCCGTCAACAAGGCGGACGGTCCGCACGAACGCGACGCCCGCACGGCGGCGCGTGAACTGGCCGGTGCGCTGCGGCTGATGCACGGCAAGGATGCCTTCTGGACACCGCCGGTGCTCAGTTGCAGCGCACGGGAGTCGACCGGCCTGGACACCGTCTGGGAGCGGCTGGAGCAACACCGCACGCTGCTGGACTCCAACGGCCGCCTCACTGCCCGACGTCGCGACCAGCAGGTCGACTGGACCTGGACCATGGTCCGCGACGAACTACTGGGCCGCCTGCACGCCGACCCGGCGGTCCGCTCCCTCGCACCCGCCCTGGAGCAGCAGGTCAGGAACGGTGAGCTGACGGCCACACTAGCCGCAGAACGCATCCTGGACGCCTTCACACCGTCAAGGCTGCGCGACTGACGAAACGTCTCCCGCACCGCAACCTGTGGGCGAGGCGGCTGGTGTCGCGCCGACGCGAAAGCGGGTCCGCAGGTGGCCGAAGCGGTTCCAGAGGACTGGCCGCCCGCGACGCTTACCGTCGGCCACCAGGTACCTGTGTCGCGTAACTCAGTGAGTCTGTGGTTGCCGCTCAGCGCAGTGCGGGCAGATGCCGGTGAGTTCGACGGTGTGTCGTACGTTCGCGAACCCGGAAGTTACCGCGATCTTTTCTGCCCAGTTCTCCACAGGCCCGGAGTCGACGGGCAAGCTGAGGCCGCACTCCGTGCACAGCAGGTAGTGGCGATGGTCAGCGCCGGGGCGGTAGCGGAAGAGGCGTTCACCCTTGGTGTCCCGTACGACGTCGACGCGTCCGGCATCGGCGAGCGCGGTCAGCGTACGGTACACCGTGGACAGCCCGACAGGCGATCCACCGGACAGCAGACGTTTGTGCAGGGCCTGGGCGCTGACGAAGTCCCCCGCCGCGACCAAGTCGGCCAGTATGATTTCGCGTTGCGGCGTCGGGCGTCCGATCGCCGCCACTTCCTGGGATGGCTCGCTGTGAGGTCGGTTCCTTGACATCACCGGGCTTTCCCTAAGCTCTCCGCAGGATCTGCGGTACGAGTGGGCGAACTGGGCGGGGGCTGGGCGGTCATGCCGCGCTTTCACCGGCAAGCGGTGCCTGGGGCCTGCTGTATGCGTTGCGGATCCAGCGTCCCCCGTGGGCCAGGAGGTAGCCAGCGAAGGCGAAGGCGGTCACGAAGAAGCCGACGGGCCAGTTGGTTTGGTAGGCCGCGGCGATCGATGCCCAGGCGGTCAGTAGCGCGATCACCACCGACAGGACGACGGCGTGCAGCGGTCGGTCGGTGAGACAGCGGGCCGTGGCCGCGGGGCCGACCATCAGGCTGAACATCAGCAGAGCGCCGACAACCGGTACGGCCGTGGTGGTGGCCAGGGCGACCACGACGAGAAAGGCCATGTCGATGCGGTGGTTGCGGATGCCACGTGCGGCGGCCAGCTCGGGTGCCACCGAGGTGAGCAGCAGCGGCCGGTAGAGCACGGCGATCGCGCCCAGGCACAGCGCGCCGAGCAGCGCCGTCAGACCGATCTCGTTGCCGCTGACCCCCAGTACCTCTCCGAACAGCAACGAGTAGATCTCGGGGGCGTACTCGGTGCTCCAACCCAGGAACAGCGAACCCGCACCGAGCAGCATCACCAACGCCAGGGCGGTCACCACGTCATGACGGCCGCGGCGGCCGAGCATGCCGATGCCGAGCGAGGCTCCGAGCGCGAACGCCCCAAGCCCGAAGATGGTGTTGAGGCCGAGCAGGCTGGCTCCGGCGGCCCCCGCGAAGGCGGCCTCCGGCACGGCGTGGGCGACGAACGCCGATCCACGCAGGACGACGAAGAATCCGACGACGGGGGCGACGACAGCCACGATGGTCGCCACAACCCACGCGTTGAGCATGTAGTCCGCGAACACGTCAGCCCTGCCTCACCGTTGGCAGTGGTTGCCCTGTGACCGGTGCCCCGGCCCGGCGTTGTCGGACGCGTGCCGTCCGAAGGCGGCTGCCGAGGCCGGTGAGCAGGTAGACGGTGAAGAGCACGGCCACCACGCAGAAGCTCACCGGCCACCCCTTACCGGCTGGCGGCCAGCGGTAGCTGTCGTAGGCCAGGACGATGCCGACCCACGTCGATACCATCCCGATGACGCCGGCCAACACCATCGCCACGGCTGGGCGCTTGGTCAGTCGTAGCGCGGTCGCGGCAGGTCCGATCAGCAGTGCGGAGCTGAGGATCGTGCCCACCGTCACCGAGGAGAGTGCCGCCGACAGTGCCAGGAGCATGAGGAACGCGACGCCCAACGTTCGCACCGGGATGCCGCGGGCCGCCGCCAGCTCCGAGCTGACCGAACTGAGCAACAGCGGACGGTACAGCAGAGCGAGGAGCACCAGGCAGACGATGCCGAGCAGGATCATGGCCGGCAGGGTGATGCCGTTGAGCGCGAACAGGGAACCGAACAAGATGGTGATGGTCACCCCTGTCGTGCTGTTGACGATCGTCTCGAAGTAGAGGAACAGGGCTGACAGGCCGAGCGCGGTGCTCAGCACCAGCCCGGTCGCCACGTCCCGGCCACTGCGTCGCTGTGTGCCGACCAGTTCCATTGCTCCGGCGACGATGAAGCCGCTGGTGACGAAACCCCACAGGGGTGTGATGCCGACCAGGAACGCGGCGGAGCCGCCAAGGGTGCCCAAGGCACTCAACGCGTGCCCGGCAAAGGACTGTCCGCGCAGCACGGTGATGACGCCCACCGCTCCCGAGACGAGTGCGACGACCGCCCCGGCGAGGACCGCCGTGCGCACCGGCTCGCTGTGGCCGAAGCCCGGGGCGAAGAGGGCGTGCAGGATGCCTTCCATCACAACCTCACCGCCCCTCCACAGACGCGTCGGCGGCGGGGGCTCCTGACTGCCGGGGAATCGCGTCGAGCGAGACGTGCGAACCGGAGACGACCAGGACTCGTCCGTCGACCCGAAGGACGTTGACCTGGTGGCCGTACAGCTTGCTCAGCACCTCGGTACGCACCACGTCGTCGGTCGTCCCGACCGCCACCCGGCCACCGGCCACATAGACGACTCGGTCCATCACGGGAAGCAGCGGGTTCATATCGTGTGCGGAGAGCAGGACCGCGATGCGCTGCTGCTCCGCGATGCGGGCGAGGAGATCGACGATCTCCTGGCCGCTGCGGATGTCGAGATTGGCCAACGGCTCGTCCATCAACAGCAGTTGCGGACGGCTGATGAGCGCGTGGGCGATCAGTACGCGCTGCAGCTCGCCGCCGGAGAGGTTGCCGACCCGGGCGTCGGCGAACGCCGTGGCGTCGACGGCATCGAGCATCTCCTCGACACGTTGCCGGCGTTGCCGGGACGGAGTGCGCGGTCCGACCTTCTCGCCGTCCAGCCCGAGGGCGACCAGGTCGCTGGCGCGCAGCGGGGCATCGGGGTCGATCAGCACTTTCTGCGGGACGTAGCCGACCGAACGGTTACGCCGCGCGAGCGGGCGGCCGTTGACCAGGACTGTGCCTTCCGCGGGTGCCAGCAGTCCCATGACGACCCGCAGGATCGTTGTCTTGCCGGCACCGTTGGAGCCGATGAGGCCGGTGAACTCCCCTGGCGCAAGTGAGAATCCCACTTCGTCGAGGATCTGCCGTCCTCCCCGCCACACGCTGACGCCCTCAAGGGCGAGGACGTCACCGCGTCGCATCTCGTCGCCGATCATCACAGGGTCGGCGCCGACTTGCCGTTGGCCACGGCGTTCCTCAACGCGGAGACCTCGGCGTTCATCCAGGACTGGTAGGTGTAGCCGGGCGTCGGCATGGTCTCGTAGACCCCGACGACGGGGATGTTGTTCTGCTTGGCCAGCGTCATCAGCGACTGCGTCAGGGAGTCGGTGACCTGCTGGTTGTAGACGAAGACCTTCGCCTTGTGCTGGGTGAACAGCGCCTTCTCGGTGGCGACGTCCTGCGGTGAGGGGTCGGTGCCGTTCATCACGTCGGCCTGGAACGCCCAGGGGGTCAGGTTCTTGAAGCCGAGCGCGTCGAGCAGGTAGTCGGCCACCGGCTCGGTGGTCGCCACCGCAGCGCCGGGAGCGGATGCCTTGAGTTGCGAGATCGCCTGGTTCCAGGGCTGGAGTGAGTTGTCGAACTTGGCGGCGTTCGCTTCGAAGTCGGCCTTGTGCGATGGGTCCATGGCCGACAGGTCCGCGGCGATGGCCTTCGCCACCGCGGGCATCGTCGTCGGCTTGAACCACAGATGCGGGTTCGGCGTGGAGTCCGGCAGGCCGAGCAGCTTCTGCACGTCGATCACCTGACGGTGGGAGTTGCTCGATGCCTGCTCTGTCTTGCCCATGAAGTCGTCGTAGCCCACTCCGTTCTGGACGATGAGCTGGGCGGAGCTGACGGTGTGCGCGACCTTGGGGTTCGCCTCGAAGGTGTGCGGGTCCGTGTTCGGGTTGCTCATGATCCCGGTCACCGACACGTACTGACCGCCGATCTGGCTGACGACATCGGCGTACTCGTTCTCCGCCGCCACCACCTGGATCGTCTTACCGGTGCTGGCGGCGCCGGTCTTCGACGAAGAGGACGAGCACGCGGTGGCCGTCACGGCTGTCAGGGCCGCCACGGCGGCGATGAGCCCAGTGCGTATGGACGACCGGGCGGGACGGGAGGCGGGGGCGGCAGACACGCGGGGGCTCCTTCGAACGATGCCGACAGACAGCCGCGCAGCGGCACGCTCCATCGGTGCGGTGATGCCGACAACAGTAGATGGAAATGATTTTCATATCCACTAAGGATGAAAATCATTGCCACTCCTTGACCGGCTCCGCGGCTGCCCCATGGTCAACACCCATACCGAGTTCCCCGACCCGCAGCACCCCGCAAACCGTGTGGCGGTCACCCACGAGCGGCGGGTCCGCCAGTGGATGCGTGACTTGGCAGCCGACGCCTGCGCTGCCGACCCCGAGCAGCTCGCCGACGATCTACTCGTCGTCCTCAATGGCGTCTACGTCACCGCCACCGTCCTCGGCCCCCAGGGCCCGGCCCAGCGCACCGGTGAGCTCGCCCGTCGCCTCATCTGGACTGCCTGCGACGAACCTGGCCGCCCCTGAATCCCGCGTCGCCGCCAGGCCGTCGACCGCAGTCCCACGCCACTCGCCTGCCGAACTCCTTCCCCGCCCCATCCACGAGGTGTCCCGTTGGATGGGGGCACGAATCCATCAAGGTCACGGTGGACCGGTACGGCCACCCGACCCACCTGACCCAGGGCGGCAGCGACCGCTGCCGCCAGGCCGTCGAGACGGCCTTCGGTCAGCACCTGTTCAGCGCACCCCAACGCTGGCCAGCGCAGCCCTGCGAGCTGCCGAAATGGTGGTGGGCCAGTACACGTAGCAGATGCCCCCGCTACCGCCCACCACCTGGCCCTTCGCGTTGTAGCGCTTCGTCCTCAGCCAGATGTTCTCGAACTGGCGCCGCTTGTAGACGCGCCGGACCGCAGCGTCGTCAGCGCTGAACGGGTCGTTGGCGATCACGTCGCCGGTCGGCGTGAAGCCGACCACGCACATCAGGTGGCCCGCAGTGCCGTAACCGGCGCCGTCGAGTTCCGAGGCGAGGAAGGACTGGGACGTTATCACCGGGATGCCGTGCCGGATCAGCCGTTCCACGTCGTTCAGGGAGCGCAGCCGGGTGATCACCGCCTCCATCTCGTGGTAGCTCGCGGCGTACGCTGCGTTGAACGGCCAGTTGCCGCAGCCCTGGTACTGCCAGTCGTAGGTGTACCGGGCCGCCTGGTCGACCTGCGGGTCGGCGAACGACGGGTTGACCCAGGCGAGTTGGGCGGGGGTGGGTCTGCGCCCCCAGTACTCGACCACCATCTGCGAGGAGGTCGGGCTGCACCATGCCTCCCCGCCGTTGTTGTACTCGGGGTACTGGCCCTTGTGGACCTCCTGCGAGTAGCGCGGCACTCGCAGTTCGTGCCCCGCGCCCTCCCCCGGTTTCGACGCGGGCACCGTGAAGCGGTCCGGTACGGCGGAGGCCATGGCGCCGATCCGCCAGACGATCGGGGTCAGTTGGGTACCCGGCCTGCGGTAGAGGGTCAGCCGCAGCCGGTAGGAGGCCAGCCGCAGCCCGCCGGCCGGATTGTCGATGGCGAAGGTGTCGGTGGAGATGCCGCTTCTGCCGTCGTCCTGGCCGTCCACCGAGGTGCGCTTGATGTCGGTGTCCCCGGACGCCCAGCGGCCCATCACGTACCACGGCGTCGTACCGCCGTCGCTGTAGGTGCCGCCCAACTCGGCCTGGAGCCACGTGCCTTGCGGGGTGTGCGCGTTCCACGAGGCGACCAGCTCGGTGGCGCCGAACGGCAGGGCGCGCGGCGGGGAGGTCCAGGTGGCGTACTCCCAGGTGCTGGTGGTCTTGGTGTGCGGGTCGGTGTACTCGACGGTGCCGACCGGACGGTCCAGCACGATGCCGGGGCGGCGGCCGGGCAGCGCCCTGGTGCCCCGCCCGGATCCGCAGCGCCAGTCGGTGTACGAGGTCCAGGAGTGGTAGTCCACGGGCGCCGCCTCCGGGCCGGGTGCGGGGGTGGCCGCCGGTCCCTCGGTACCGCGCGGCTCGGCGGACGCATGCGTCGCGGCGCTGGCGGTGGTGGCGGCCAGCGCGGTGACCAGGACGGCGCGGCGGGATGTCGGTCTTCTCATGTGGCGGAACCCCCTTGTCGTTGACGCGTCGGGTCGGTTCTGTCGGACAACTGTCGTACCGGGTGGGGAGGTTGGCCAGCCCCCGCTGTCAGGTGGGCAGTACGACCAGCTCCCGGCCGGTGACGTTGAGCCGTTCGCCGCCGGTCTCGGTGACCACGGCGATGTCCTCGATACGGGCACCGAAGCGGCCCGGCAGATAGATGCCCGGTTCGATGGAGAAGGCCATTCCGGGCTCAAGCGGCCGGTCGCTGCTCGCCACGATGTACGGCTCCTCGTGGGTCTCCAGGCCGATGCCGTGCCCAGTGCGGTGCAGGAAGTGCTCGCCGTATCCGGCGTCCTCGATGATGTCCCGGCCGATCGCGTCGAGTTCCCGCGCGGTGAGCCCGGGCCGTACCGCTTCGGTCTGCGCCTGCTGGGCCCGGCGCAGCACCGCGTACAACTCCCGGAAATCCGGGTCCGGTTCACCGACCGCGTAGGTGCGGGTGGAGTCCGAGCAGTAGCCGTCGGCCGTGGTGCCGCCGATGTCCACGACCACCGGGTCGCCGGCCCTGATCACCCGGTCGGAGACCTCGTGGTACGGGCTGGCGCCGTTCGGTCCGGCGGCCACGATGACGAAGTCGCAGGTGGCATGGCCCGCCTCGATGATCGCGTCGGCGATGTCCCGGGCCACCTCGCGCTCGGTGCGGCCCGGCCGCAGCCACTCCCCGATCCTGCGGTGCACCCGGTCGATCGCCGCCCCGGCCCGGCGCAGTGCGGCCACCTCGGCCGGGCTCTTGCGCATCCGCAGCTCCCGTAGCACCACACCGGCCAGGCTCTGCTCCGCGTCCGGCAGCGCGGCGCGGAACGCCAGCACCTTCTCCGCCCACATGTGGTCGTCCACCGCGACCCGCCTGGTCCGAGCGGGCAGCCGGTCGGCGACCAGCGCGTAGGGGTCGTCGGTCTCCGCCCAGCCGATGATCTCGACGCCGAGGCCACCGACCGGCGAGGCCTCGGCGGCCGCCTTCTCCAGCGCGGGCACCACCAGCACCGGCTCACCCTGCGCCGGGCACACCAGGCAGGTGAGCCGCTCCAGCGGCAGTGCGTGGTATCCGGTCAGATACCGCAGATCCGGCCCGGGCGAGATCAGCAGCGCGTCCAGTCCGGCCGCGGCGGCGGCCCGGCAGGCCGTGGCGAGCCGGTCGGCCGGGTAGAGGTCCGCGGTGGCGGAGGCATCGTGGGAGTCAGTCACGGCCTTACCGTAAACGCCGCCCGCGCGGGGCGCATCGGGCCCGCGGAAGGACGCGCCGTAGGCTGATCGCGATGGACCAACACCACGCCCGCTCCGCCACGCTGGCCCGGCTCGCCGCCCGGCTGCGTGCTCTGCCGCCGTCCTGCGGCCCGGTGCGGCTGGTCGCGGTGGACGGGCACGCGGGCTCCGGCAAGAGCACCTTCGCCGCCCGGCTGTCCGAGGCACTCGACGGCGCGCCCGTGGTGCATCTGGACGATCTCGCCACCCACGAGGAGTTCTTCGGCTGGACCGGGCGGCTGCGCGAGCAGGTGCTGGAGCCGCTGGGCCGGGGGGTTGCGGCGCGGTACGCGGTGTACGACTGGACCGCGTCCCGGTTTGCCACCTTCGCCCAGGTGCCGTGTGCGCCCGTGGTGCTGATCGAAGGCGTGGGGGCGGGGCGACTGGAGGTACGCCCGTTTCTGGCGGGACTGGTGTGGATGGAGTTTCCCCGGGACCACTCCTGGGAGCGCGGCCGGCATCGCGACGGCCCGGAGCTCCACGGCTTCTGGCAGGGCTGGACGCGGGCCGAGGCCGATCACTTCGCGGCCGATCCGTCTCGTCCTTTCGCCGATCTGCTGGTACTGCAGAGGTCGGATGGATACGAGGTACTACCGGGACCGATGTGCCGGTCCTGAACGGCCTTGCTCCTCACGTACGGTGACAGTGCGCGGCCGGTGAGCTGCGACGGCGAAATGTCTGGCACCAAGTGTCCGATGGCGGCTTGACCTGGGGGGCGTACAGGACTTACGTTCTGAATGCGCGGTCGGCAGCCGACCGCCCGATGACACGAAGCCCCCGGTTGTTCCCCCGTGACCGGGGGCTTCGTCCTGTGCGGGCTAAGCGGAATGCCCTCTTTGTCGGGAACGTTCTCACCCTGTGTCACGGTCGGCCCAGCGCCTTTGGGCGACGGCCGGTTCGCCATGTGTAACCTGAGAGTGCGGTGCGCCGCTCTCTACCCCACGCAACACCGCAGGTACGATGCCGAAGGGGGCGGCAGGCCGTCGCGGTCGGTCCGCTCCCACGCCAACTTCCTTGGCGGTTAGGCCCGTTCGACTGCAACACAGTTCGACAGGACCGTTCGCAGGAGTGGCGTTGGCAGGCCACGGGGGGCACGGTTGTGGGGGACCTGATGGACTTCGGTACTGAGCGCTCCGGCGCCCCCGCCGATCTGGCGTGGCTGCGCGCCGTCGACGCCTGCACGGTGGGAGCGTACGCGCAGGCCGAGGAGGAGTTCCGGGCGGCGGTACGGCTCGATCCGGGCATGGCCGACGCCTGGCTGGGACTGCACGCGCTGCGCGCCGACACCTCCACCGCCCTGCTGCGGATGTACCGGCACCGGGACCGGTTCGGGGAGCAGCGCAAACGCCACAGCCGCTCGCTCAACTCCTGGTACTGGCTGGGCTGGTGGGTGCAACCGGTGCTGGAGTCACCGCGCGACCTGCTGCTGGCCCACGCCTCGCACTGGCTGGACGGCCGCCATGTGGCCGACCTGGACCGGGCGTTGGCGGAGTGCCCACCGGTGGACACCGATTCGCAGGTCCGCTTCCTGCACGCCTGCCGGGCGTACCTGGTCAAGGACTGGGAGCAGTTGGTCCGGCACACCGAGCCACTGCTGGACGATCCCATACTGGGCATAGAGGCGGGCCTGTTCGGCGGCATGGCCCGGGTACGACTGGAGATGTGCGGGCAGGCGGAGCCGCTGCTGGCCGCCGCGCTGATGCGCTGCCGCAGCGAACTGCCGCAGCGCAAGGAACTGCGCTACTGGCTGGCCCGCGCCTACGAGGGCACCGGCCGCTCCGCCGCCGCGCTGCCGCTGTACCGGGCGGTTCACCGGGTGGACCCCACCTTCATGGACACCGCCGCCCGACTGGCGGCGATCACCGAGGCCGAGGACGGTCTGGACGAGGCCCAGGACCTGGCGACCGTGACACTCGCCGGAGTCGGCCAGTTCGGCCCGGACGGCGCGCCCGACGGCGAGCAGGGCCCGCTCCCCGACCCGGACCCCGGCCGCGCGTCCGACGGCCCTCCGGCGTCCTCCTCCCCCGCTCCCGCCCCGGGGGACGACGACGCGGTACGGGAGAAGGCGGTGCTGCCGGTGACCCCGATACCGCCGGAGATACCGATGGGCACCCCCGATCCGGTGCTACTCGCCAACGCGCTGGCCGAGTTGGAGCGGATGGTGGGTCTGGAACCGGTCAAGCGGCAGGTCAAGGCGCTGTCCGCGCAGCTTCGGATGGCCCGGCTGCGGGCCGGTCAGGGGCTTCCGGTGCAGCCGCCGAAGCGGCACTTCGTCTTCTCCGGCCCCTCGGGCACCGGCAAGACCACGGTGGCCCGCATTCTCGGCCGGGTCTTCTTCGCCCTCGGACTGCTCGGCGGCGACCACCTGGTGGAGGCCCAACGGGCCGACCTGGTCGGCGAGTTCCTGGGTCAGACGGCGGTCAAGGCCAATGAACTGATCGACTCCGCGCTGGGCGGCGTACTGTTCGTGGACGAGGCGTACAGCCTGTCCAACTCCGGTTACAGCAAGGGCGACGCGTACGGCGAGGAAGCGTTGCAGGTGCTGCTGAAGCGGGCCGAGGACAACCGCGACCGACTGGTGGTGATCCTCGCCGGGTACCCCGAGGGGATGGACCGGCTGCTCGCCGCCAATCCCGGCCTGAGTTCCCGCTTCACCACCCGGGTGGACTTCCCCAGCTACCGGCCGCTCGAACTGACGAAGATCGGCGAGGTGCTGGCCGCCGAGGGCGGCGACCGCTGGGACGAGGAGGCCCTGGACGAACTGCGCAGCATCGCCGGTCACGTGGTGGCACAGGACTGGATCGACGAGCTGGGCAACGGGCGCTTCCTGCGCACCCTGTACGAGAAGAGTTGCGCGTACCGCGACTTACGCCTGTCCATGTACGACGGCACGCCGACTCGCGTGGACCTGTCCACGCTTCGACTCCCCGACCTCATGCAGGCGTACGGTGAGGTCCTCTCGGGCCGAGGCCCGGGCCAACCACCGCTGGACTGAGGACCTTTCACGGGACTGCGGCCCCCTGACCCCGCGGTGGGTCAGGGGGCCGCAGTCCCCGGGCGTCAGCCCGCCATCGCGGACGGCCGCGCTGACGGTGCGGCCTCGGGGCGCCGGGGCTCCGCGACGATCCGGTGGGCGGGGTCTCGAACCTCGCCGACCAGCATCTCCAGCACGTCCTCCAGTGCCACGAGTCCCAGCGTGCGGCCGTCGGCGTCAGTGACAGCCGCCAGGTGGGACGCCGCGCGCCGCATGGCGGTAAGCGCGTCGTCCAACGGGAGTTCGGCCCGCAGCGTCGTCATCGGACGCCACAGCCTACGCGGCACCGGGCGGTCGCCCTCGTCCGTCTCCTGAAGCTCCAGCACGTCCTTGACGTGCAGATAACCCAGGAACGCCCCATCAGCCCCGGCCACCGGGAAGCGCGAGTAGCCGGTACGGACGGTGAGTTGCTCGACCTCGTACGGTGTGACCTGCGGCCCCACCGTCACCAGCGCGGACGGCTGCAGCAGTACGTCGGTGACCGGTCGGGTGCCCAACTCCAGGGCGTCCTCAAGGCGTTCCAGGTCACCGGGGTCGAGCAGTCCGGCCTGCCGGGAGTCCGCCAGCAGATAGCTGAGCTGCTCACTGGTGAAGGCCGCCTCGATCTCGTCGCGCGGCTCCACCCGGAACAGCTTCAGCACCAGCCGCGCGCAGGCCCCCAGCACCACGATCACCGGGCGGAACAACCGTGCGAAGGCGACCAGTCCGGGGCCCAGCCACAGCGCCGTCTTCTCCGGCGCGGCCATCGCCAGGTTCTTCGGCACCAACTCGCCGATGACGAGGTGGAAGAAGACCACGAAGGCGAGCGCGACCACATAGCCGATCGGATGCACCAGCCCCTCGGGCACCCGTAGCGCGGCGAACACCGGCTCCAGCAGTGCCGCGACGGTCGGCTCCGCCACCGCGCCGAGGGTCAACGAGCAGACGGTGACGCCGAACTGCGCGGCGGCCATCATCTGCGGCAGGTTCTCCAGCCCGTGCAGCACGGTACGGGCCCGCCGCTGCCGCTCCGCGAGCGGCTCCACCTGGCTGCGCCGCACCGAGACCATGGCGAACTCGGCGCCCACGAAGAACCCGTTGCCGAGTACCAGCAGTAGCGCGAACAGAAGTTGCAGGAAGCTCATCGCTCCTCCTCCTGCCCGTCACCGGTGCGCACCAGTCGTATCCGCTCGGCCCGGTGGTGCACCACCTCACGCACCCGCAGCTCCCAGCCAGGCAGCCGGGCGATGTCGCCGGGGCGCGGAATACGGCCCAGCAGATCGGCGACCAGTCCGGCCACCGTCTCGTACGGTCCCTGCGGCACGGCCAGCCCGATCCTGGCCAGCACGTCGGCCCGGCAGCTGCCGTCCGCGTCCCAGGCGGGGTGGCCGTCCTGGGCCGTGGCCTGGGCCAGCTCGGGGGTGTCGGCACCCTCGTGGTCGTGCTCGTCACGCACCTCGCCGACCAGTTCCTCCACGATGTCCTCCAGCGTCACCACACCCGCCGTGCCGCCGTACTCGTCGACCACCACCGCCATCGGCTGCTCGTTGCGCAGCCGCTCCAGCAGCGGCTGGACCGGCAGCGTCTCCGGGACCAGCAGCGGCGGCACCGCGATCCGGCCCACGGGCGTGACGGCCCGCAGCGGGGCGGGGACGGCGAGGGCGGCCTTGAGGTGGACCACACCGACCACCTCGTCCAGCCGCTCCCGGTAGACCGGGAAGCGGGACAGGCCGGTGGCCCGGGTGAGGTTGAGCACGTCGGCAGCGGTCGTGGTGTCCTCCAGCGCGCTGACCTTGACCCGTGCGGTCATCACCGACTGGGCGGTCAGCTCACCGAGGTTGATGGTGCGCACGAACAGGTCGGCGGTGTCCTCCTCTATGGCACCGGCCCGCGCCGAGTGGCGGGCCAGCGACACCAGTTCGGTGGGGGTGCGGGCGGACGCCAACTCGTCGGCCGGCTCCACGCCCAGGGCACGCACCAGCCGGTTGGCCGCCGAGTTGAGCGCCTGGATGACGGGCCGGAAGGCCCGGGAGAAGGCCCGCTGCGGACCGGCCACCATCCGGGCCACCTGCAGCGGCCGGGAGACGGCCCAGTTCTTGGGCACCAGCTCGCCGATGACCATCTGCACCGCCGAGGCGGCGATCATGCCGAGCACCACGCCCACCCCGGGCGCCACCGCGCCCGGCAGCCCGATCGCGGTGAGCGGGCCGGTGAGCAGCCGGGCCAGCGCGGGCTCGGCGAGCATGCCGACCACCAGCGAGGTGATGGTGATGCCCAGCTGGGTGCCGGAGAGCTGGAAGGAGAGCTTACGCAGGGCCGCGACCACGCTGCGGGCCCGTCGGTCCCCGCCCGCCGCGGCCCGCTCGGCCTCCGGCCGTTCCACGGTGACCAGGCCGAACTCGGCGGCCACGAAGAATCCGTTGGCGAGGATCAGGAGAAGTGCCGCACCGAGCAGCAGGAGGGAACTCATGCCGCCACCACCACGCATGAAGCGTTCACAGCGGAGGCGGCGCAGGTACTACAGGACGATTCGTCCATCGCCGGTTAGATGTCACTCCTTGGATCGTTCCGGTCTCCCCCGCGGCGTAGCGGGGTGGGCGCACACGCGCCATGTACCTCAAGAGTAGTCAAGCGGCGGCGCCCAGGGGGAGGCCCGCCCACGCCATCAGGGCGTTATGTCCGGTTTCACCGGTGGTCGCGACCGCCCGTGCCGTACCCGTCGACCAGCGCCCGCAGCTGTCGGGCGTGCCGCAGCGCCTGCTCCCTGGCCATCCCCGGCTGGATGCCCATGGCGGCCAGGCTGGTGCCGTCGGCGAGGTCGAGATAGACCCAGGGATCACCCGCACGCAGGTTGACCCGCAGCACTTCGGCCCATTCCAGGCGGCGCTTGGTGGTGAGGTTGACGACGGTCACCCCGCCTGGGTCCGCGACCACCTTGGGGCGGCTGAGCAGCACCAGCAGCGCGAAGATCAGCAGCCCGGTGCTGATCATGGTGGACCGGTCGGTCACCGTCCACGGATCCGGCATCGCCAGGGCGACCACGGTGAACGTGACCAGCATCACACTGCCGACCGACAGCAGCACCGCCCGGGTCCTGGTGGGCCGGAAGGTCACCGGCAGCTCGGGCAGCGGGTCGGAAGCGGGCATCTCGGCGGGCTTCCCGGTACGGGGCGAGGCGGCGGTCACAGGCGGCAGGCGTGGATGCCGGTGGTGAGGATGGCCCGGGCGCCCAGCTCGTACAGGTCGTCCATGATCCGCTGGGCCTCGCGGGACGGCACCATGGAGCGGACCGCTACCCAGCCCTCGTGGTGCAGCGGGGAGATCGTCGGCGACTCCAGGCCCGGGGTGAGGGCGACCGCCGCCTCGACCTTCTCGGCACGGATGTCGTAGTCCATCATCACGTACCGCCGGGCCACCAGGACGCCCTGCATACGGCGGAGGAACTGCTGGACCTTGGGGTCTTCGGTGGACGCGCCGGTGCGGCGGATGACCACCGCCTCGGACTCCAGGATCGGCTCGCCGATGATCTCCAGGCCCGCGTTGCGCAGCGTGGTGCCGGTCTCCACGACATCCGCGATGATCTCGGCGACGCCCAGCTGGATGGCGGTCTCCACCGCGCCGTCGAGGTGGACCACTGAGGCGTCCACGCCGTTGTCGGCGAGGTGCTTCTCGACCAGTCCGGCGAAGGAGGTGGCGATCGTCATGCCGCCGAACTCCTTGACGCTGTTGGCGGTGCCCGGACGAGTGGCGTACCGGAAGGTGGAGGCGGCGAAGCCGAGCTGCATGATCTCCTCGGCCTGCGCACCGGAGTCCAGCAGCAGGTCGCGGCCGGTGATGCCGATGTCGAGGCGACCGGAGCCGACGTACACGGCGATGTCCCGCGGGCGAAGGAAGAAGAACTCGACCTGGTTCTCCGCGTCCACCAGCACCAGTTCCCTGCGGTCCTTGCGCTGCCGGTAGCCGGCCTCATGCAGCATCGCCGACGCAGGCTCGGACAGAGAACCCTTGTTGGGGACGGCGATGCGCAGCATGGGAACGGCTTCCTTCGGTGAGTGCGGGTGGCGTACGGACGGAAGGTGGCTCACAGGTGAGCGTATACGTCGTCCAGGGAGATTCCCCGGGCGACCATCATCACCTGAAGGTGGTACAGCAGCTGCGAGATCTCTTCGGCGGTGCGGTCGGCGCCCTCGTACTCGGCGGCCATCCACACCTCAGCGGCTTCCTCGACCACCTTCTTGCCGATGGTGTGCACGCCCGCCTGCACCAGTTCGGCGGTACGGGACGTGCTCGGGTCGCCGCTGGCGGCCTTCCGCTGGAGCTCGGCGAAGAGTTCCTCGAATGTCTTCTTGGCCATGGTGGTCACACTCTACGTGACGGCCCGCCCGTCACCCGCCACCACCCTCAAACGAGGGCGCCGCGCGCCCTTCCGTCGCTGCTAGCGCCAGGGCTCGGAGACCGACCGCAAGGTCGCCGCCGTGGCGATCGCGGCGGTGACCGCCTCATGTCCCTTGTCCTCGGCGGAGCCAGGCAGTCCGGCCCGGTCCAGCGCCTGCGCCTCGGTGTCACAGGTCAACACGCCGAAGCCGATCGGCACTCCGGTGTCCACCGACACCTGCGTGAGCCCGGCCGTCACTCCCTGGCACACGTAGTCGAAGTGCGGGGTGCCGCCACGGATCACCACGCCGAGGGCCACCACCGCGTCATAGCCGCGACCGGCCAACACCTTGGCCACGACCGGGAGTTCGAAGCTGCCGGGTACCCGCAGCAGGGTCGGCTCGTCGATGCCCAGTTCGTGCAGCGCCCGTAGCGCACCGTCGACCAGACCGTCCATCACCTGCTGGTGCCACTGCGCCGCGACCACGGCCACCCGCAGGTCACCGCAGTTCTTAACGCTCAGCTCTGGGGCGCCCTTACCGCTCACATCTCTCCTTAGGTGGGGTCCGAGGGGCAGTGCCCCCGGGGAAAACTAAACGCCGGTCACTGGTTTCCGCATGCGCCGGTCGGCGCTGCGGCGTCGAGCCACGGCAGTTCATGGCCCATCCGGTCGCGCTTGGTGCGCAGGTACCGCAGATTGTGCTCCCCGGCCTGCACCGGCATCGGCTCCCGGCCGGTGACGCGCAGACCGTGCGCGGTCAACGCCGCCACCTTCTGCGGGTTGTTGGTCATCAGCCGCAGCGACCGCACGCCGAGGTCGGCGAGGATCTGGGCACCGGCGGCGTAGTCGCGGGAGTCGGCGGGCAGTCCCAGTTCCAGGTTGGCGTCCAGCGTGTCGCGGCCGCGCTCCTGGAGCTCGTAGGCGCGCAGCTTGTGCAGCAGGCCGATGCCGCGGCCCTCGTGCCCGCGCAGATACACCACCACGCCGCGGCCCTCGACGGCCACCTTCCGCATCGACTCCTCCAACTGCGGCCCGCAGTCGCAGCGCAGCGAGTGGAAGACGTCGCCGGTCAGGCATTCGGAGTGCATCCGCACCAGCACGTCCTCGCCCTGGCCGACCTCGCCGTACACCAGCGCGATGTGCTCGACACCGTCGGTGGTGCTGCGGTAGCCGTAGGCGCGGAAGTCGCCGAACTCGGTGGGCAGCGCGGTCGTCGCCTCACGGCGCACGGTGGGCTCGCTGGCCCTGCGGTAGGTGATCAGGTCCGCGATGGAGATGATCGCCAGCCCGTGCTTGCGGGCGAACGGCACCAGCTCTGGCAGCCGGGCCATGCTGCCGTCCTCGTTGGCGATCTCGCAGATCGCGGCGGCCGGGCGCAGCCCCGCCAGCCGGGCGAGGTCGACGCCCGCCTCGGTGTGCCCGTCCCGGGTGAGCACGCCGCCGGAGCGGGCGCGCAGCGGGAAGATGTGTCCGGGGCGCACGAAGTCGGTGGCCGCGCTGCCGGGGGCGGCGAGCATCCGCAGGGTGGTGGCGCGGTCGGCGGCGGAGATGCCGGTGCTGGTGCCGTGCTCGGGGGCCGCGTCCACGGAGACGGTGAAGGCGGTGCGCATCGACTCGGTGTTCTGCTGCACCATCTGCGGCAGGTCGAGGCGCTCCAGGTCGGGGGCCTCCAGTGGGGCGCAGATCAGGCCGCGGCACTCGGTCATCATGAAGGCGACGAGTTCGGGCGTGGCGAGCTCCGCGGCGAAGACCAGGTCGCCCTCGTTCTCCCGGTCCTCGTCGTCGACCACCACGACCGGGCGTCCGGCCGCGATGTCGGCGATCGCCCGCTCGACGGGGTCCAGGGCGAAAGTGTCGCCGTCGGCGTCGTACCAGCTCTGCAGCGCGGTCATGCTCGGCCCCTTGTGTTCGCTTCTCCGCCCTCGCGGCGCGAAGGTGCGGCTTTCACTGTTGTCTGCGGCCCGGCGGCCGCGAGTGCGACGCTCACGCGACTCCTTCCAGAACGGTCCCGGTGTTCGGAAGCACCCGGGTGCGCAGCCACCAGGCGCGCATGCCCGCGATCACGAGAATGAAGTAGACGCCGTAGACGAGGGCGGAGAAGACCAGCCCGCTGCTGAACGCCAGCGGCACACCGACCAGGTCCACCGCGAGCCAGGCGAACCAGAACTCGACCCAGCCACGGGCCTGCGCCACCATCGCGGCGAGGGTGCCGACGAATATGTACGCGTCCGGCCAGGGGTTCCAGGACAGCGCCGGGTAGGCCGTGAACAGCCCGCCGACGAGCAGCGTGCCGAGCGCCAACCCGGCCAGCAGCAGGCCGCGTTCCCGCCAGGTGGCGAAGCGCACCGCGACATCGCCCTCGGTGCGCAGCCCCCGCTGCCACCGGCCCCAGCCCCACAACGCCACGACGATGACCACGAGTTGCTTGCCGATCCCACCGCTGAGGTGCGCGGTGGCGTACGCGACGACCAGGACCAGCCCGGAGAGCAGCTGTGCGGGCCAGCTCCACACCGAGCGGCGCCAGCCGAGCGCGAGCGCGGCCAGGCCGAGCACGTTGCCGATCATGTCGGACCAGATGACGTGCTGTCCCAGTACGGAGAACGCCTGGCCGGACAGCCAGTGCAGGGCGCTCACCTGGCCACGTCCCCGGTACGGTCGCCCAGCAGCCGCTCGACGTACTTGGCGAGCACGTCCACCTCGAGGTTGACCGGGTCGCCGGGCTGCTTGATGCCGAGCGTGGTCAGCGCGAGGGTGGTCGGGATCAGGCTGACGGTGAAGTGGTCGTCGGCCGCCTCGACCACGGTGAGGCTGATGCCGTCCACCGTGATCGAGCCCTTCTCCACCACGTACCGCGAAAGGGCCTTCGGCAGCGAGACCTTGACGATCTCCCAGTGCTCGGCGGGGGTGCGCTCCACGATGGTCCCGGTGCCGTCGACATGCCCCTGGACGAGGTGGCCGCCGAGCCGCCCGCCGAGCGCCATCGGCCGCTCAAGGTTGACCCGGGAGCCGGTGCGCAGCGCGCCCAGGCTGGAGCGGTGCAACGTTTCGGCCATCACATCGGCGGTGAAGGCGCCGTCCGCGGTCTCCACGACCGTGAGGCACACGCCGTTGACCGCGATCGAGTCGCCGTGCTTGGCGTCTTCGGCGACTACCGGGCCGCGCAGGGTGAAGCGGGACGCGTCACCCAGGTCCGCCACGGCGACGACCTCGCCCAGTTCTTCGACGATTCCGGTGAACACTCAGTTCTCCTCGGCAGCTTCGGCATCGGGGTGGGCCCGCAGGTCCCTCGATGAGGGGTGGTGGTCGGGCGACGGGTGGGACCGAACCAGGTGATCAGGTGACGGGTAGGCGGTGATGCGGATGTCGGGGCCGATGGGTTGCAGGTCGGCCACATCGAGCCGCAACGCCCGTTCGATGGTGGGGATTCCGGCGTCGGCGAGGGCGGCGGGCCCGGCGCCGAGCAGTGCGGGTGCGAGGTAGCCGATGACCTTGTCCACCACTCCGGCGGCCAGGAAGGCCCCGGCGAGGGTGGGTCCGCCCTCCAGCAGCACGGACCGAACGTCGCGCTGGTACAACGCGCTGAGCAGGGCGTGCGGGTCGAGACCGCGGCCGTCGGCGGCGCGCGGCAGGCGGAGCACCTCGGCCTTGAGGTGGTCGGTGTCGGCGTCCTGGGCGACCGCCACCACGGTGGGCGCGGCCGAGTCCAGTACGCGGGCGTCGGGGCGGATGGTGGCTTCGGTGTCCACCACGACCCGCAGCGGCTGGGTGATGTCACCGTCGACGCCGCGCACCGCGAGCTGCGGGTCGTCGGCGCGCAGGGTGCCGGAGCCGACCAGCACCGCGTCGGACTCGGCGCGCAGGCGGTGCACCTCGGCCCTGGCCTGGGGTGCGGTGATCCAGCGGCTGGTGCCGTCGGCGGCGGCGCTGCGGCCGTCCAGCGTGGCGGCGTACTTCCAGGTCACGAAGGGGCGTCGGCGGGGGGTGGCGGTCAGCCATGCCTCGTTGCCGCGGGCCGCGGCGTCGGCGAGCAGTCCGCCCTCCACGTCGATGCCCGCGGCGCGCAGGGTGGCCGCGCCCCCGGTGGCGGTGGGGGTGGGGTCGGCGACGGCGTAGACGACCCGGGCGACTCCGGCGGAGATCAGCGCCTGGGCGCAGGGGCCGGTGCGGCCGGTGTGGTTGCAGGGCTCCAGGGTGACGACCGCGGTTCCGCCGCGGGCCCGCCCGGCCGCGGCGCGCAGTGCGTGCACCTCGGCGTGCGGCCCGCCGGCCCGCTGGTGCCAGCCCTCTCCGGCGACCTCGCCGTCCGGATCGAGGATGACGCAGCCGACGACCGGGTTGGGGCTGGTGGAGCCGAGCCCACGGGCGGCGAGCTCAATGGCCCGCTGCATCGCGAGGGCTTCAACTGCGGTGGCCACCGGGTCCTCCTGCCTCTTCGGGCGGACTCCGGGGCTCAGTCGGGACGCGTACGGGCGAGAACGCCTCGTACGGGCATGTACACCAGGCCACACCGTTGTCGGCAATGCGCCGCCGCGAGTACGAACGCTGGCGGGGCCGCCGAAGACGGCGTACCGGTGGATCCCGCGCGCACTGCCTCCCATCCGGACTTTAACCGTCGGTCCAGGAATTTCACCTGGTCAACCGGCCGCTGGTTGCGGACGGGTCGCGGACTGTAACCGCCGGTTCGGACTTTCACCGACCCCGGAGTGCGCTTTGTCACTGGTACAGCTTCAGTCTGCCACGGCTGATCGGGAACTATGCGGGCGAGGCCCTGTGGCTTGAGTCACAGGATGGATGCGGAACGTGAAGGTCCGATTCGCTGGGCCGAAGCGACCCCACGGCGGCCCGGCCCGCCGGTCGCTCAGCCCCAGACCGGATCGGGCTGTTCCGGTGCGGGGCGCAGCGCGTGGACATCGCCGCCGGGTGGGGTGCGCGGCCTGGACAGCGCGGTGCGCACGGCCCGGTCTCCCGCGTCGGCGGCGGCGTCCACGAACAAGGCCGTTGGAGCGTAGAGCCATCGCCGCCGCGCGGGCAGTGGTGCGGACATGACGAGAGCGCGACGGCTTGGGGACGGCCGGGCGCAGATCGGCACTGACAGACTGGTTGACGTGCGGACATCCCCCGCCGAGCCGCTGACCGGGGGCGCACCGCGCGAGCACTGCCTGCGACGGGAGCGTTGATGAGCGAATGGCGCTGCACCGGGATGTCGTGGCGCGCCACGGGTCCGGTGCTGGGCTGGTCCTCGGCGACCGCCGGTGAGCGCGAACGGCCGCTGGTGCTGGGCGAGTCGCTCGCCTTCGCCGCTGGTGGGGACCGCCGCTGCGGCGGTGTGCGGCGAGCCGGGCGGCGCCTCAGGTGCCCGTGGCAGGCCACGGTGCCCGACGGCGCCGTCTCCGGGCAGTGCCCGGACTGCTCGGCCATGGACCGCTCCTCCTCAGTGGCCGCCGACACCGCCTTCGACGACCGGCGCCCGTTCCGCCTGTACCTGGCGTGGTTCGGCCCCGGCCTGCTGAAGCTCGGCATCACCGCCGCCGAACGGGGCCACAACCGGCTACGTGAACAGGGCGCCCTCGCCCACACCTGGCTCGGCCAGGGTCCCCTGGCCGCCGCCCGCCGCGCGGAGGCGTCCCTCGGCCCGGCCCTGGGCATACCCGACCGCGTCCGCCACGCCACCAAACTCGCCGCCCGTATGGCCGCGTCTGACCCCGCCGACCGGACGCGGGAGATGGCGACCGCCCACGAGTGCGCGGTCTCCTGCGCGGCGTGGCCGGAGACCCTGCACAGCCTCCCGCTGGAGATCACTGACCACACCCCCGCCTACGGCCTGGACCTGGCCTCCCCACCGCTCCCGCACGCGGAGATCAGCCACCTCTCCGCCGGCAGTACCGTGGCGGGCGCCCTGACCTCGCTGGTGGGCACGGACGCGTATCTCAGCACCGGATCAGGGCTGTTCACACTCGACCTGCGCCTGCTCTCCGGCTGGCCCCTCACGTCCGCGTCCCCCACCGACCGCACCACCGCACCGAACCGGCCGCTCGGACCGCGCGAAGGGGACCAGGACGCCTTGTTCTGAGGGCACTTCGCGGCGCTGCGGTAGCCGCTCATTCCGGCTCTGTCGTCGTCCGGTCGTAGTCGCTCGTGCCGGCGTCGAGGAGGGGCATCCGGCGTTGGGCGGCGGCGCGGGAGAGCCAGCGCAGGGCGTGGTAGCCGGTGAGGACGATGAGCGTGCCCAGGGCGATGCCGTTGAGCTCGAAGTGGTTGGTGATCTTGAGCGAGACGCCGCCGATGGCGATGATGACTCCGGAGGCGGCCGGGATGAGGTTCAGCGGAACGGCGAAGTCCACCTTGTTGCGGACCCAGATCTGGGCGCCCAGCAGGCCGATCATGCCGTAGAGGATCACCGTGATCCCGCCCAGCACGCCGCCGGGGATCGCCGCCACCATGGCGCCGAACTTCGGGCAGAGGCCGAAGAGCAGAGCGAAGGCCGCCGCCGCGGAGTAGGCGGCGGTGGAGTAGACCCGGGTCGCCGCCATGACCCCGATGTTCTCCGCGTAGGTGGTGGTCGCCGGACCGCCGACGGCGGTGGAGAGCATGGTGGCCGTACCGTCAGCCGCGATGGCCATGCCCATCTTGTCCTCCAGCGGGTCCCCCGTCATCTCCCCGACCGCCTTGACGTGGCCCGCGTTCTCGGCCACCAGGGCCACCAGGACGGGAAGGGCGACGAGGATCGCCGAGGCCGAGAAGTCGGGGGCGTGGAAGTGCGGCAGACCGATCCAGTGCGCCTTGGCCACTCCGGAGAAGTCGATGCGCCAGTGGTCGGTGATCTGACCACTGCCATTGGCCGAATGGATCCTTCCGGTGGTGCGGTCGAGCACCCAGGAGAGCGCGTAGCCGAAGACCAGGCCGAGGAAGATCGCGATCCGCGACCAGAAGCCGCGCAGTACGACCAGCGCCAGCCCCGTGAACAGCATGGTCAGCAGTGCCGTCCACTGGTCCTGCGGCCAGTAGGTGCTGGCCGTGACCGGGGCCAGATTGAAGCCGATGAGCATCACGACCGCCCCGGTGACCGCGGGCGGCAGCACCGCGTGGATGACCCGGGCGCCGAGCACCTGGATGGCGATGCCGCACGCGGCCAGGCAGGCCCCCACCACCAGCATCGAGCCGGTCAGCGTCCCGGCGTTGCCGCCCTGACGCGCGATCACCGCGGACACACCGACGAAGGAGAGCGAGGAGCCGAGGTAGCTGGGGATGCGGCCCCGCGTCATCACCAGGAACAGTACGGTCGCCACGCCGGACGCCATCAGGGCCAGGCTCGGATCGAGCCCCATCAGTACCGGGGCGACGAAGCAGGCGCCGATCATCGAGACGACGTGCTGGGCGCCAAGGGCGATCGTGCGCCCCCAACTCAGCCGCTCCCCCGGTTTGACGACCTCGCCGGGCGCCAGGTGCCTGCCATCACCGTGCAGCTTCCAGCCGAAGCCGGTCATTGATCACGCTCCGTCCACTACGCTCCGGGCGACGAAGCATACGACGGCGCGGCGCGCCGGCACGGTCAGTTGGTGCTGGCGGCGAAGTCCTCAAGGCCGACCACGCGCAGCAGCCGAAGCCGCTCGTACGAGTCGCTGCCGGGGCGCGCGGTGTAGACGATCAGCCGCTGGCCGCCCTCCTCGCTGAGCAGCACCTCGCGCGCCAACTCCAGCGCGCCGACGACCGGATGGCGCAGCCGCAGGCTGTTCCGGTGCCGTGGTGCAGGCTCGGGGTGGTCCCACAGGTCGGCGAACTCCGGGCTCGCCGTGCGCAGTCGGGCGACCAGCGCGGCGGCCCTGGCGTCCTGGTGGCGTGCCGCCAACGCCGTCCGCAGCCGGGCGACATGGGCCCGGGAGTGGGCCAACCGGTCCGGCGCGGAGAGGAGTTCCCGGGCGGCGGGGTCGGTGAAGTGCCGGAGGATGACGTTCCGCCGCTGTGGCGGGAGGTTCGAGTCATCGCCGAGCAGCGCCGCCGCCAGTGCGTTGCGGGCCAGCACATCGCCGATGCCGTTCACCACTTGGGCGGGGGTGTCGGCCAGGCGGTCCAGGATCAACAGCATTCCCGGGCGAACGTGTTCGCCGGAACCACGGTCGTCCGGCGGCTCCTCCCCCGCCAACCTGAACAGATGGTCCCGTTCGCCGTCGGTCAGCCGCAGTGCCCGGGCCAGCGCGGCCAGGACCCGGCGCGACGGACGAGGCGCGCGGCCCTGTTCCAGCCGGGTGTAGTAGTCGGCGGACATGTCGGCCAGCCGGGCCACCTCCTCCCGCCGCAGTCCGGGGGTCCGGCGGCGCGGCCCCGCCGCCAGCCCGACGTCCACGGGCGCGAGCCCGGCACGGCGGCGGCGCAGGAAGTCGGCGAGAGCGGTGCGGTCCACATGTTCAGGATGCGCGGCACCGAAGACCGTATCCAGGGTGTGCCGGTCCCCGTATCGGGGTTACCGTCGACGGGCGGGCGTCAGTCCAGGTGGAAGACCTCTTCGGCGTGGACCCACAGTTCTCCCCGCGCCGCGCTGTCCAGCGGTTGCTGGCAGGGGTCGGTCAGCTGCCACCAGCGCCGGGTCTGCGGGTCGGCCGCGATACGGGCCTGGTCGGCGGCGTAGTCGTCGCCGGTGTACTCGAAGTAGGCGAACAGCAGGCCGTCGCGCAGGAAGATCGAGTAGTTGGTGATGTGCGCCGCGGTCAGGGTCTTCAGCACCGAGGGCCAGACCTCCTGGTGCAGCCTTCGGTACTCCGCCTCGTGCTCGGGACGGAGCCGGACCACCTGGGCGACGCGTCGCGGGGGCTTCGACATGGGGCCAGGATGCCCAGGCCTTCGTACCGCCGGAAGGGGGGAGGCGGCCTGTCGCCCGTTGTGGGGAACGCCGGGCGGGGCGAATCGCCCCAAGTGTCCGTTCACTGGGACGCTGGCCCGCATGACTCCAAGCGGGCAACTGTCCTCGGCGGCAACCGGTGTTGACTCCGCACTGGCACGGATGCGGGCGCTGTACGAGACGCTGCCGCCGGACGACGGCGTGGCGGTGTTCAACCGGGTGTACCTGGCGGTGACCGAGGCGCTGCGCGGCCGGATCGCGGACGGCTACTTTCCCGATCCCTACGCCACGGCCGAGTTGGGTGCGGTGTTCGCGGAGCGCTATCTGGCCGCCGTCGACGCCGACGCGGCCGGGCGGCGGGCGCCCGCGTGCTGGCGCCCGCTGTTCCAGTTGCGTGGGCACCGCGGGGTGCGGCCGGTGCAGTTCGCGCTGGCTGGCATCAACGCCCACGTGGGCCACGACCTGCCGATGGCGGTGGTCGACGCGTGCGAGGCGCTCGGCGCGCCACCGCACGCCGTCCAGCGGGACTTCGAGCGGGTCGGGCGGATGCTCGGGCTGCTTGAGGACCGGATCCGCGAGGAGTTGATGCCCGTCGGCGACGTGCGGGAGATCGGCGACGCGCTGATCCACCTCGCCGGGGCGTGGAGTCTGGACGCGGCACGGGACGCGGCGTGGGACGCCGCGCAGGTGCTGTGGCGGTTGCGTGAACTGCCGCATGTGTACGCGGCGTTCACGGATCGGCTGGACGCCGGGGTCGGGCTGGTCGGCCGGTGTTTGCTGACCCCGCTCAACTAGGGGCCGCCGGGGTGGGGGCGAGCCCCCACCCCCAAGGCCCGTCAGTCCTCCGGTAGTTCCACCGGCGCGATCTCCTCGTAGACGTCGCCCGGGCCGGGGTTGGTCGGGTCCGTCTCGCCACCGAGGTGGTGCATCACGCCCCACACCGCGTTCAGGGCGGTTTGGACCGCGCCCTCGGCCCAGCCGGCGGTCCAGGAGATGTCGTCGCCCGCCAGGAAGATGCCGCGCTTGTCGGCGGGCAGCCGGTCCTGCATGAAGTGGGTGAACAGGCGGCGCTGGTAGCGGTAGTGGCCCGGCAGGTTGGCCTTGAACGCCCCCATGAAATAGGGCTCGTTCTCCCAGGAGATGGTCACCGGGTTGCCGATGATGTGCTTGCGGATGTCGACCTTCGGGTAGATCTCGCCGAGCGACTTGAGCATGACCTCCATCCGCTCGTTGGCGCTGAGCGGAAGCCACTTGAGGCTGTCGTCGCACCAGGTGTACGACAGGCAGATCACCGCGGGCCTGTCCGGCCCGTCGTCCAGCAGGTACGTGCCGCGGGTCATCCGGTCGGTGAGCGTCATGCTCATCACGTCCCTGCCCGTCTCCTCGTCCTTGTCCAGCCAGAAAGGCCGGTCGACGGGGACGAACAGCTTGGACGACTCCATGTAGTGGGTGCGCTCGATCGCCGTCCAGTGGTCGATCGGGAACAGCTCGTCATCGCAGGCGATCTTCGACAGCAGCATCCAGCTCTGCGCGGTGAAGACAACCGCTTTGTAGGAACGGATGTCGCCGGACGCGTCGGTGACCGTGATCCGGTTGCCCGCGGTGCGGTGCAGCCTGGTGACGGCCGGGCGCGGCTCGCCGTCGTGCAGCGACTTCAGGGACGTGCCCGGCGCCCAGTACACCAGCTTGGCGGGCTCGTCCTCCCAGAGCCGCAGCGGCAGTTGCTCGCTGCCCCCGACGATGCCGCGGTGGTCGTCGTCCGCGCCGGTGTAGACGACGCGCAGGATCTCCAGGATGGAGTTGGGGAAGTCGGTGTCCCAGCCGCCGGTGCCGAAGCCCACCTGGCCGAAGATCTCACGGTGGCGGAAGGACTTGAACGCCGGGGAGTCGCAGAGGAACCCGTAGAAGGTCTGGTTGTCCAGCTTCTCCACGAGGTCCGCCCAGAGGGCGCGGATGGCGGGCACGTCGCGCTCGCGGATCGCCCGCTGCATCTCGGAGAACCGGGCGCCGTCCTCCAGGCAGGCGTTCCAGGCGTCCATCACCTGGTGGTAGACCTCGGGCAGGTCGTCGAGGGTGCGCGCGTAGTGCGACTCGCCCTTGAGGTCGACGACGGTCGACGGGGTGTCCGGGGCCAGCGGGTTGGGGAACGGCCTGGTCTCCAGGCCGACCATGTCGATGTAGTGCTGGAAGGCGGTGGAGCACGGCGGGAAACGCATCGCGCCCATCTCGGCCGTCAGGTCGTCGCAGCCGTCGAAGCGCGCGGTGCGCAGCCGCCCGCCGAGCCGGTCGGCCTCGTAGACGACCGGCTTGAGGCCCATCTTCATCAGCTCGTACGCGGCGACGATGCCGGACAGTCCGCCGCCGACGACGGCCACCTCCGTGCCGTGCTCGTGCGCCGGTATCGAGCCGAGGCCCGCCGGGTGCGCCAGGTAGTCGTCGTAGGCGTACGGGAAGTCGGGGCCGAACATGGTGATCGGCTTGGCCGCCTCCGGAACCTGCTCATCGTGGACGGCAGTGGGCACCGTGGACGTCATCGGCGTGCTCTCCTTGGCGGGGCGGTACGAGAAGGGCGGTACGAGAGGGGAGACCGGAATCAGGCGAGCGGCCCGTACAACTCGGGGCGGCGGTCGCGCAGATACGGGTTCTGGCGGCGCGAGGCGCGCAGGCGCACCGGGTCGACGTCAGCGAAGACCAGGTCCTCGCCGGTCCCGGCACGGGCGTGCGCCACGCCGTCGGGACCGGCCAGACAGCTGAGCCCGGCGAAGTGGAACTCGCCCTCGGCGCCCGCACGGTTCGCATAGGCCAGATACAGCTGGCTCTCGAACGCGCGCGCCGGGACGAGGGTCTGGGGTACGACCTCGAAGGGCCGCATCAGTGCGGTGGGCACCACGATCAGATCGGTACCGGCCAGCGCGTGCGCCCGCACGTTCTCCGGGAACTCGACGTCGTAGCAGATCAGCAGGCCGACGGTGAGCCCGTCGAGGGTCGCCTGGACGATCAGTTCGTCTCCGGCCGTGAAGTGCCGGGCCTCGAACTCGCCGAACAGGTGCGTCTTGCGGTAGTTGGCCAGCCGGACCCCGTCCGGGCCGATGAACTGGGCGGAGTTGAAGACCCGTTCGCCGTCGCGCTCGGGGTATCCGTACACGATCGCGACCCGGTGCTCGGCGGCGATCTTCGCGACGCGCTGGGCGCCGGGGCCGTCGGCGGGCTCGGCGAGGGTGGCGACGGCGTCCCCGAGGGCGTATCCGGTCAGGTACATCTCGGCGGTCGCCAGCAGCGCCGCGCCCGCGGCGGCCGCCCGCCGTGCGGCGTCGTCCAGCGCGGCAAGGCTCTCCTCGGTGGTCCGCGGCACACCGCTCGGGCCCTGGTACAACGCGATGCGCAGCGGCTTCATGGTGTCGTGGCCGTTCCGTGAAGGGGTTCGGGGGTTCCCTCGAAGGTACGGGCGCCTGCGGCGGGCTCACAAGGTCGGGTCATTGCGTTCCGATGGTGGGTTCGTTGCGTTCTGGGGGGCTTGCGTGGTGAATCGTTGCGCGGGTGCGCTCGTGGGTTTTCGCACCTGGTCCGCCCGTGCGCTCCGCCGGGTCGTGGGGCGGTTTCCGCCGCGCCGGGGCCTACGCGGCGGCGACCGCGTCCCTGACCACCTGGCGGAGCCAGGCGTGGCCCGGGTCCGCGTCGTGGCGGGGGTGCCAGGCCATGCCGATGCGGACCGGCGGCAGCTCCAGCGGGACCGGGAAGGTGCGCAGCCCCAGCGCGTCCACCGCGCGGGCCGCCACACGCTCCAGGACCAGGCCCACCGCATCGCTCTCCATGATCATGAACAGCGAGGCGGCCAGCGCGGGCGCGGAGCCGACCACCCGGCGGCGCAGCCCGCGGTCGGCCAGCGCTTCGTCCAGGGGGCCGTAGAACCGGCCGCGCCGGGAGATCAACAGGTGCCCGGCGTCGGTGAACTGACGCAGGGTCAGCTTGTTCTCCCTGGCCATCGGATGGCCCGGCCGTACCACCGCGACCATGCGGTCCTCGAACAGCGGCTCCACCCGTACCTCCGGCTCGCCGCGGTCGATGACGCCGATCTCCAGGTCCACCGAGCCGTCCCGCAGCGGCGGCACACCGGAGCGTTCCTCGGGCAGGAACCGCAGCTTGGAGCCAGGCGCCTCGCAGGCCACCCGGCGCAGCAGTTCGGAGCCGAACACCATCACCAGCGCGTCGAACGCCACAATGGTGAACTGCCGCTGGAAGGTGCTGGGGTCGTCGGGTGCCACCGAGGCGAAGACCGCCCGCGCCTCCTCCACCACGCGCCGCACCTCGGCGCGGATCGCCAACGCGCGCGGGGTGGGAACCATCCGCCGCCCGGCCCGCACCAGCACGGGGTCGCCGAACTGCCGCCGGATCCGGCCCAGCGTACGGCTCATCGCCGGGCCGGACAGTCCGAGCCGCTCGGCGGCCAACGTGACACTCTCTTCCTCCAGTAGCGCATCAAGCGCGACCAGCAGATTGAGATCGGCCCCGCGGTCCATTTCTCCCCTCCGAGCTGCTGGATTGCGTCTGGCGCAGCAATGCCTTGCCATCATTGCACTTGAAGGCAACACTGGCGGCCCCTAGCGTCCTGAACATGTCCACAACGCTTTCCGCCACTGCTCCGGCACCCCCAACCACCAAGCCACGCGCGGTCGTTCTGGCGATGTGCGCCTGTGTGCTGGTGACCCAGTCCCTGGTCGCGGCGATCAACCTGGCGATACCGAAGCTCTCCGCCAGCGCACTGCATCCCAGCTCCGCGCAACTGCTGTGGATCGTCGACGCCTACGTCATCGTCTTCGCCGGTCTGCTGATCCCGGCCGGTGCGCTGGGTGACCGCTACGGCCGCAAGGGGGTGCTGCTCAGCGGCCTGGCGGTGTTCACCGTGGGCGCGGCCGGCTGCGCGCTCGCGCCGAGCGTGCCCGTGCTGCTCGCGGCACGGGCGGTGTGCGGTCTGGGCGCCGCCCTGGTGCTGCCGGGCACCATGGCGCTGCTGCTGTACGCGGTGCCGGCCGAGCGCCGGGGCGCGGCGGTGGCCAGTTGGAGCAGTGCCATCGCCGTCGGGGGTGTGCTGGGCAACGCGGGCGGCGCGCTGGTGTTGCAGTACCTGCCCTGGCAGGGCCTGTTCTGGATGTACGTACCGCTGGGCGCGGCGCTGCTGGCCTTCTCCGCGCACAGCGCGCCCCGGGTGCCCCGGCACGCCGCGGCCCTGGACCTGCCCGGCTCGGGGCTGCTGATCCTCGGCTGTGTGGCGCTGCTCTACGGCATCATCGAGGGGCCCGAGCTGGGTTGGGGTTCGACCGCCACGCTGGGCGCCTTCGCCCTGTCGGCGGTGCTGCTGGCGGTGTTCGTCCGGCACGAGCTGCGGGTGGCCGCTCCGCTGCTGGACCCACGGCTGTTCCGGCTGCCGAAGGTCCGCGCGGGGGCGCTGGGGGTGGCTGCGGCGTTCTTCGGGATGTTCGCGCTGTTCTACGTGAACGCCCAGTTCCTCCAGTACGTCAAGGGGTTCAGCGCGCTACGGGCCGGATTCGCGGTGCTGCCGCTGGCGTTCGGGATGATGCTGGTGACACAGCGCAGCATGCGGTGGGCGGCGCGGATCGGGGCCGCCGCCACGGTGGCCACGGGGCTGGTGTCCATCGCGGGCGGTCTGCTGCTGTTGTCCACCGCGAACTCCGGCACGCCGTACCCGCTGTACGCCTGCTACATGCTGGTGCTGGCGTTCGGCGCGGGCATGGCGATGCCCTCGCTGTCGCACGCCATCGTCACCTCGCTGCCGCAGCACCGGGCCGGGGTCGGCTCGGCGCTGAACACCGCGGCCCGTGAGCTGGGCACCGCGCTGGGGGTGGCGGCGGTGGGCACCGCCCTGTCCACCGGGTTCGCCTCCCGGCTGCCCGCCCCGCTCGCCGGTCACGCGGACTCGACGGCGGCCACCTTCGCGGCGGCCACCCGGCTGGGGGTCCGGGCCCACACCGAGGCGGTGACCGCGTTCACCCACGCGACGGCGGACGGGTACCGGGTCGTGGCGGCACTGCTGCTGGTGCTGACCGTCGCCGTCGCCGCCGGGCTGCGGCGCGGGGGCACGGCTCAGGTGGGCGAGCCCGCGCTGTAGCGGCGCAGCAGTGGCGAGAGCACCAGGACGGACTTGGTGCGCTCCACGAAGGGTTCGCCCGCGATGCGCTCCAGGACGCGCTCGAAGTGGCGGACGTCGGAGGCGTAGATCTGCACCAGGGCGTCCGCCTCGCCGGTGACGGTGGAGGCCGAGGCCACCTCCGGGTAGCGGGTGAGGCCGCGCCGGATGTCCTCGGGAGAGGTGTTGTGGCGGCAGTAGATCTCGACGAACGCCTCGGTCTCCCAGCCGAGTGCGGCCGGGTCGACCCGTACCGTGAAGCCGGTGATGGCGCCCGCCGCCAGCAGCCGGTCGACCCGGCGCTTGACGGCGGGCGCGGACAGGCCGACTTCGGCGCCGATGTCGGCGTAGGAGCGGCGGGCGTCCTCGGCGAGGGCGTGCACGATGCGTTCGTCGAGATCGTTCAGTCGCAAGGGGGGTGGTTCACTTCTCTAGTCGGGTGGGCACTTCTCGGGCCAGCTGCGAGCGGCGCATGCCGTACGCGAAGTACAGCACGATTCCGATGATCATCCAGCCACCGAAGTACTCCCAGGTAATCGTTTCGAAGCTACCCATCATCCACAGGCACAGCAGGAAACCGATCGCCGGGGTGACCGGCGAGAAGGCCACCTTGAAGCTGCGCGGCATGTCCGGCCGCGTCCTGCGCAGCACGATGACGGCCGCGTTGACCAGGGCGAAGGCGAAGAGGGTGCCGATGCTGGTGGCGTCGGCGAGCGCCCCGAGCGGGACCACGGCGGCCAGCACACCGCAGAACAGCGAGACGATCACGGTGTTGGCCACCGGGATGCCGGACTTCGGGCTGACCCTGGCGAACAGCTTGGGCACCAGGCCGTCCCGGGACATGGAGAACAGGATCCGGGTCTGGCCGTACATCACGGTCAGCACCACGCTGGCGATGGCGATGACGGCGCCCGCGGCCAGCAGTACGGACCAGAAGTCCTGGCCGGTGACGTCCTTCATGATCTGGGCCAGCGCGGCGTCGGCGTTTCCGAACTGCTTCCACGGCATCGCGCCCACGGCCACCAGTGCGACCAGGCAGTACAGCGCGGTGACGATCAGCAGCGAGAGCATGATCGCCCGCGGCAGGTCGCGCTTGGGGTTCTTGGCCTCCTCGCCCGCGGTCGAGGCGGCGTCGAAGCCGATGTAGGAGAAGAACAGCGAGGCACCCGCCGCGCTGACGCCGCCGAGGCCGAGCGGCATGAACGGCTTGTAGTTCCCGGCCCTGATGCCGGTGAAGGCGACCGCGCAGAAGAGGATCAGCGAGGCGATCTTCACCATGACCATGATGGTGTTGGCCCGCGCGCTCTCCTTGGCGCCGCCCAGCAGGAAGCCCATGGCCAGCAGTACCACGAGCAGCGCGGGGATGTTCAGATAGCCGCCCTGGCCCGGAGGGTTGGCCATCCAGCCGGGGATGGTGAGTCCGATGGTGCCGCTGAGCAGTTCGTTGAGGTACTGCCCCCAGCCCACCGCGACCGCGGCGACCGACACGCCGTATTCGAGGATCAGACACCAGCCGCAGATCCAGGCGATCAGCTCGCCCATCGTGGCGTAGGCGTAGGAGTAGGAGGAGCCGGAGACCGGGATGGTGCCGGCCAGCTCGGCGTAGGACAGGGCGGAGAAAAGCGCGGTCAGACCGGCGATGACGAAGGAGACCACCACGGCCGGACCGGCCTTGGGCACCGCCTCGCCGAGCACCACGAAGATGCCGGTGCCCAGGGTGGCGCCGATGCTGATCATGGTGAGCTGCCACATGCTCAGCGAGCGCTTGAGCTGACCGCCCTCACCCTGGCCGCCCTCGGCGACCAGGCGTTCCACCGGCTTGCGGCGCATCACGGCGGCACCGAGGCCGGACGGCCGTCCGGCCGGAGGCGGTACGGCGTCGGTCGTCCGGGCAGGGGCTGTCGGCGTCGTGCCGGGTTCCACCACGGGGGCTCCATCATCGTCAGCGGCTCTGAGCGGCGGCGACCCGCACGGCCGACCAGGCGAAGGGCACGCCGATGAAAGGCATGCCCTTGAGGGGGACCGCCGAGCCGGGGGTCCCCGCTGCTCCACGTATGGCCCACGACTCTAAGAGGGCGGGCGCTCCGTCCATAATGCGTGACCATTGCACATATACAAAAAAACGTTGCGCCTAACCCGTGGTAGCCGAGTGATCGTTAGCCGCTCTCGGCGAATCGTTGCGCTCGGGGCGTTATGCGGCAAATAAGCAAGGCCCCGTACGGCCCGCCGAGCGGCGGTCCGTACGGGGCCTGATGCCGATGTGGTGCGTCTACTGCCAGCTGGAGTGCAGCGGCTTGCCCTCGGCGTAGCCGGAGGCGGACTGCACGCCGACGACCGCCTTCTGGTGGAACTCCTCCAGCGAGCCCGCGCCCGCGTAGGTGCAGGAGCTGCGGACACCCGCGATGATCGAGTCGATCAGGTCCTCGACACCCGGGCGGGCCGGGTCGAGGAACATCCGCGAGGTCGAGATGCCCTCCTCGAACAGCGCCTTGCGGGCCCGGTCGTACGCGGACTCCTCGCTGGTGCGGTTGCGCACCGCGCGGGCCGACGCCATGCCGAAGCTCTCCTTGTACGGACGGCCGTCCGCGGTGTGCAGGAGGTCGCCGGGGGACTCGTAGGTCCCGGCGAACCACGAGCCGATCATCACGTTGGACGCGCCGGCGGCCAGCGCCATCGCCACGTCGCGCGGGTGCCGCACACCGCCGTCGGCCCACACGTGCTTGCCGTACTTGCGCGCCTCGGCGGCGCACTCCAGCACGGCCGAGAACTGCGGACGGCCGACACCGGTCATCATGCGGGTGGTGCACATGGCGCCCGGACCGACACCGACCTTGATGATGTCGGCTCCGGCCTCGATCAGGTCACGGACGCCCTCGGCGGCCACGATGTTGCCGGCCACGATCGGCACCTGCGGGTCGAGCGCGCGCACCGCCTTGACGGCGGAGATCATCGACTCCTGGTGGCCGTGCGCGGTGTCGATCACCAGCGTGTCGACACCGGCGTCCAGCAGCTGCTTGGCCTTGCCCGCCACATCGCCGTTGATGCCCACGGCGGCGGCGATCCGCAGCCTGCCCTGGGCGTCGGTGGCGGGGGTGTAGAGGGTGGCGCGCAGCGCGCCCTTGCGGGTGAGGATGCCCGCCAGCCTGCCGTCCTTGTCGACCGCGGGGGCGAGCCTGCGGTGGGCTTCCTCCAGGCGGTTGAACGCCTCACGCGGGTCGATGTCCGCGTCGAGGACCAGCAGGTCCTTGGACATGACCTCGGACAGCTGGGTGAAACGGTCCACCCCGGACAGGTCGGACTCGGTGACGACGCCCACCGGGCGGCCGTCCTCGACCACGACACCCGCGCCGTGCGCCCGCTTGGGCAGCAGCGCGATGGCGTCGGCGACGGTGCTGTGCGGGGCGAGCACGATCGGGGTGTCCAGCACCAGGTGGCGCTGCTTGACCCAGGAGATGACCTCGGTCACCACGTCGATCGGGATGTCCTGCGGAATGACGGCCAGACCGCCGCGGCGGGCCATCGTCTCGGCCATGCGGCGGCCGGCGATCGCGGTCATGTTGGCGACCACGAGGGGGATGGTGGTTCCGGTGCCGTCCGGGGCGGACAGGTCCACACCCTGCCGGGAGCCCACGGCGGAGCGGCTGGGAACCATGAACACGTCGTCGTACGTCAGGTCGTACGGCGGCTGAGAATCGTTGAGGAAACGCACGTACTTCATTTTTGCATGCCGGAAGGGGAAACCCGGTTTGGAGGAACCTCCCGGATCCGGCAGTACCGCTTGGGGCATGATCTGAAACGACCCGCTCCGTGTGGCGTGGACCACCCGCGGCTTCGGCCGGGGGTCCGGGGGTGAGCCCCCGGGCGTAGGCGGTCACAGGTGGGCGAGTGACAATCGTAGTGACGTAGTGAGGCGTCCTCCGGCCGCGCGGCCGGGCCTTGGGACCCCCGGGAGGGGAACATGAACCGCACTCGCTTCGCCCCGGATCGGGGCCTGGCCAGCCGCATGGTCATCACCATGTTCTTGATCGGCCTGCTGTACGTGGTCTTCGTCGGTGCGCTGCTGGTGCTGCTGCGAGGCGCCTGGCCGATGATCCTGATCATCGCCGGGGGCCTGTTCATCGCCCAGTTCTGGTTCAGCGACAAGATCGCCGCGTTCAGCATGGGCGCGCGCGAGGTCACGCCGGAGGAGTATCCGCAGCTGCACGGCACGGTCGACCGCCTGTGCGCCCTGGCCGACATGCCCAAGCCGCGGGTGGCGGTCGCCGAGTCCGACGTGCCCAACGCCTTCGCCACCGGGCGCAACGCCGACAACGCGGTGATCTGCGCGACCACCGGACTGCTGCGCCGGCTGGAGCCGGAGGAGCTGGAGGGCGTGCTGGCCCATGAGCTGTCGCATGTGGCGCACAAGGACGTCGCGGTGATGACCATCGCGTCCTTCCTCGGCGTACTGGCCGGGGTGATCACCCGGGTCGCGCTGTGGGGCGGCTTCCGCTCCCGTGGCAACAACCAGAACGCCGCCATCGCCGCGCTGCTCATCCCGCTGGTGAGCGCCGTGGTGTACGCGATCAGCTTCCTGCTGACCCGGATGCTCTCCCGTTACCGCGAGCTGTCCGCGGACCGCTCGGCCGCGCAGCTCACCGGTCGGCCGTCCGCGCTCGCCTCCGCGCTGACCAAGGTCACCGGCCAGATGGCCCGGATCCCCACCGAGGACCTGCGCAAGGCGGAGCCCTTCAACGCCTTCTACTTCGCCCCGGCGATCGCCTCCAAGGAGAGCCTGTCCAACCTGCTCTCCACCCACCCGACGCTGGAGCAGCGGCTGGAGCAGCTGGGGCGGATCTCCGCCGAGCTGAACCGCGGCTGAACCACCACCGCACCCGCCGGGGAGATTCCCCGTACCTTTCGAGGAGCTGACCGTCCGTGGGATTCCTTGACACCCTGCTCGGCCGCAGCAAGCCGGTGAAGCCCGATCTCGACCAGCTGTTCGGACTGCCGTCGGCCGCCGTGACGCTGACCGCGGCGGCCGGGTTCACCCCGACCGGCGAGGGGTCGGTGTGCTTCGCCGCCGTGGAGGGCGGCGCCTTCGCCCAGTTGAAGCAGGAGGTGCAGGGCCTGCTGGACGCCGGGGCCAAGCAGGACGGCGGGCTTCCGGTGGAGTTCAGCCGGGACTCCTACGGCTACACCTGGCTGCTCTCCCGGCACGCCGCGGACGATGTGACAGGTCTGGTCACCGATCTGCACGCGGTCAACTCGGTGCTGGAGAGCGGCGGTTTCGGCCCCCAGTTGCTGTGCTCGCTGGTGGGCTTCCGGGACGCCGAGGGGCGTTCGCTGGCGCTGGTCTACCTCTACAAGCGCGGCACGTTCTACCCGTTCGCGCCGCGCGGCGGCGAACGGCGGGACAACGCGCTGGAGTTGCAGGTGAAGGCGATGGTCGCGAACGACCTGCGGGTCGAGGAGGACCTCAGCCGCTGGTTCCCGGTGTGGGGTGCGCCGGGGCTGTGAACTCCGGCTCCACCAGCAGGGCCAGGAACGGGGTGTCCGTCTTCGCCCAGTAGTCGGCGGCGTCGCCGAGGACGTCGAGCGCGGTGCGCCACTCCCCCGGTGCCGCCGCCGCGTACCCCTGCCAGCCGGTGACCACCAGCACCCGGCCGCCTTCGGCGGGCAGTACGTCCGCGTCGGTCAGGCAGTCGTACAGGGCGTCCCAGTTGGCGCCGAACCACTCCGGCAGCTTCAGCGCCTCGGCGCAGCGCGCCATGAACGCGGCCTTGTCCGCGGCCCCTTGGAGGTCCAGCGGATACGCCCGGCGCCCGGTCCGCCGCACCGCGGCCAGCAGGTCGGCGATCGGGCGGTCCTGCTGCCAGTGGACTACTCCGGTGCCGCCCAGCAGAATCGGCAGCTTGTCAGGTTCCGGGGTGGTCAACTCCCGTCACCTCCTTGAAGGTTCGGTAGTGGTCGTCGGTGTAGTACGTCTCATGGCCCGCGCCGGTGACGATGCGGCGGGCACCGCGGTCACGCGCGCCGGGGGTGGGCACCGTGTACTCGTGGTAGTAGCCGCGGCGTTCGCGCGGCAGCGCGTTCTCGTAGTTGCCGAACACCACGCCGTCCTTCGGGTACGGGAACGGGCCTCCGGCGGCGATGAGTTGCAGGGTGTGCCGTGCCTCCGGGGGCAGTTGGCCCACCGTGATCGTCGCCATGCCGTGTCCGCGCGTTCCGCTCGGGCGCGCAGCGGAGTGTTTGCCGCCGGAACAGCCCGCAAGGGCGAGGATCAGGCAGGCAAGCAGGGCGGGGAGCAGACGGAACGGACGGCGTCGCATGGGGTCGATGCTTCCACATCCCGGGTCACGGCGGGTTCGGCGCAGCCGGGTCCCCGCCCCGGAAGGCCGCGGCCCGGGGGCTTGCTCCCAGTAGAGAAGAACCGCCGCGGCGGCGAGCGACCACGACGGCGTGGCCCGGCGGTGCCCAACCGAAGGCCAGTGGATCCGCCGGAGGCGGCTCACGCCTCGCCGGGGTCGGCGCGTTCCAGGGCCGGACGGGGGCCAGGGGCCTGGTGGTTGAGCAGGTGGTCCGCCGCGGCGGTGTCCGTGACGAGGCTGGTGACCAGCCCGGACCGCAGCACCGCGCCGACCGCCTGCGCCTTGCGCATGCCGCCGGCGATGGCGACGACCTCCGGCACCCGGCGCAGCCGGTCCGCGTCCACCGTGATGCAGCGCTCCCGCAGGTCCGGGCCGACCCGTCGGCCGTCCGCGTCGAACAGGTGCGAGGACATCTCGGCGGCCACGCCGAGGTCCGCGTAGTGCTTGCGCTCGGCGTCGGACAGCGCGTCGTACACCGTGGACACGCGCGGCTCCCAGGAGCCGATGGACACCACGGCGACGGTGACCTTGTCGAAGTAGCTCATGGCCGCGGCGATCCCGGTCTGCTTGCGCAGCGCGGCGGCCGTGGCCGCGTCCGGCAGCACCATGGGCGCGTACATCGGATGGGCCTCACCGCCGGAGACCGCGGCGGCCCGGCGGACCGCCTCGACCGAGCCGCGCTCCGCGGTCCCGGCGTCGTACACGCCGGTGAGCTGGACGACGGTGCACGGCGGCAGCCGGTCGAGCGCGTTGGCCATGGTGATGATGGAACGCCCCCAGGCGAGGCCCAGCACATCACCCTCGTTGACCAGCTCACCGAGCAGCCCGGCGGCCACCGCTCCGAGGTTCTCCGGGTCGGGGGCGTCACTGGCCTGGCCGTCCGGCGACTCGACCACCACCGCGTGGCGCAAGCCGTACCGGGCGCGCAGCGCGTCGGAGCGCTCGGCATCCAGCTCCGCGGGGACACGGATCTCGATGCGCACCAGATCGCGTTCGAGCGCGGACTCCAGCACGCGGGCGACCTTGAAGCGGCTGACGCCGAACTCCTCCGCGATCTGGATCTTGGACTTGCCCTCCAGGTAGAAGCGGCGGGCCATCGCCGCCGCCTGCACCATCTCGGCGGGCCCCATGCGGACGGATGAGCGGCCAGTGGTCACGTCAGCCTCCCCAGTGCTCATTTGATTGCCAACATGCTCATCTTTGCAGATGGCGAGGCGCGGCGCGCCCTCCGGCCGCCGGGACTTTGCCCGGAATCACAATCTCACCCGCAATTTACGGGAGTGAGATGAACGGAACGCGGCGCTGGGTGCCGCGACGCCCAGCGGAGTTAACGGTTCCGTTCCCGTTCGCGTTCAGTGGCCGCAGGCCCACGGCGCGCCGGCGAAAGTCGACTCGGCCCTCTCGCGCAGCGCCCGCACCGCCGCCGCCGGATCGTCCGCCCCGTACACCGCGGAGCCCGCCACGAACACGTCGGCGCCCGCCTCAGCGCACCGCTCGATGGTGGACTCGGACACCCCGCCGTCCACCTGGAGCCACAGCTCAAGGCCGTGCTTGGCGATCAGTTCCCGGGTGCGGCGGATCTTCGGCAGCATGATGTCCAGGAACGCCTGGCCACCGAAGCCCGGCTCCACCGTCATCACCAGCAGCATGTCGAGTTCCGGAAGCAGGTCCTCGTAAGGCTCGATCGGCGTGGCGGGCTTGAGCGCCATGGACGCCCTGGCACCCTGGGCCCGGATCTCCCGGGCAAGCCGGACCGGCGCCGCCGCGGCCTCGACATGGAAGGTCACCGACCCCGCGCCCGCCTCCACGTACCGCGGTGCCCAGCGGTCCGGGTCCTCGATCATCAGGTGGCAGTCCAGCGGGGTGTCGGTCGCCTTGCGCAGCGATTCCACGACGGGAACACCGAGCGTGAGGTTGGGCACGAAGTGGTTGTCCATCACGTCGACATGGAGCCAGTCGGCTCCCGCCACGGCCTGCGCCTCGTCGGCGAGCCGGGCGAAGTCGGCGGAAAGGATGCTCGGGTTGATCTGCGCACGCATGCGCCCAGTATGGCGCCCCGTGCGCCGGGCCGCTTCGGGCGGCCCCCTCGCCCCGGCCGGTGGGGCCGGGTCAGCCGACCCGGCGCAGCAGCGCCAGGTACATCGCGTCCGTGCCGTGCAGATGCGGCCACAGCTGGATGTCCGGGCCGTCGCCGAGGTGCGGTACGCCGGGCAACAGCGGCCGGGCGTCGACCAGTTCGGCGGCCTCCGGCGCCGCACGCAGCACGTCGTCCACCACGGCCCGGGTCTCCGCCGGATGCGGTGAGCAGGTCGCGTACCCCACCACACCGCCGACCCGCACCGAACGCAGCGCTGTGCGCAGCAACTCCCGCTGGAGCGGCCCGAATCCGGCCACGTCCTCCGGGCGGCGGCGCCACCGGGCCTCCGGGCGGCGGCGCAGCGCGCCCAGCCCGGTGCACGGCACATCCATCAGCACCCGGTCGAAGGCTCCCAGCGGCCACGCCGGTCGGGTGCCGTCGGCGGTGACCACCTGGTAGGGGCCGGGGTTGCCGGCCAGTGCGCGGGCGACCAGCCGGGCGCGGTGCGGCTGCTTCTCGGCGGCCAGCAGCCCGGCGCCACGCTCCGCGGCGAGCGCGGCCAGCAGCGCCGCCTTGCCGCCGGGTCCGGCGCAGCCGTCCAGCCAGCGGCGGTCGGGGCCGTCCAGCGGGGCGTTGGCCAGCGCGAGCGCGACGAGCTGGCTGCCCTCGTCCTGGACCCCGGCGGCGCCGTCGCGCACCGCGTCCAGTGCCGCCGGGTCGCCGCCGTCGGCGAGCCGGATCGCGTACGGGGACCAGCGGCCCGGCGCGCCGTCCACGCCGACCTCCTCGGCCAGCTCGGCGGCGCCGCACCGGCCCGGCCGGGCGACCAGGGTCACCTCGGGCCGCTCGTTGTCCGCCGCCAGCAGCTCCTCGATGTCCTCGCGTCCGCCGCCGAGCGCGTCCCACAGCGCGGAGACCACCCACCGGGGGTGGGAGTGCACCACGGCGAGGTGGTCCTCGGGGTCCTCGTCGTACGGCGGTGCCACCCGGTCCAGCCAGCCGTCGAGGTCATCGGCGGCGATCTTGCGCAGCACCGCGTTGACGAACCGCGAGCGGCCGTCCCCCACCACGGCCCTGGCCAGCTCGACGGTGGCCGAGACCGCGGCGTGCGGTGGGATGCGGGTGCCCAGCAGCTGGTGCGCGCCGAGACTCAGCACGTCCAGCACCGGCGGGTCCACCTCGCGCAACGGCCGGTCGACGCAGGCCGCGATGACGGCGTCGTACGTGCCCTGGCGGCGCAGCGTCCCGTAGACCAGCTCGGTGGCCAGCGCCGAGTCCCGGCGGTCGAAGCCCGCTCCGTCGCGCTCGGCTTCCCGCAGCAAGGCCGGGAGCACGAGATTGGCGTACGCGTCGCGCTCGTCCACTGCGCGCAGCACGTCGTAGGCGAGCTTGCGCACCGGATCGGGCTTCGGGCGACGGTACGGTGCCTTGCCCTGCGGGCGGCGGGGACGGGAGTTCATACGGGAAGGTGCTCCGGAATCCAGCGATGTACGGGCCGCCTGGGCGGCGGACCTCCCCAGCCTACGGCTTACCCGCCGTACGGGCTGGCCACAGGGGGTACCGGAGGCTCGCCCCGGCCCATGGCCAGCCGCGACGGCGAGCACTCGACGACGGCCCCGGCGGTCACGAACCGGCCGCGCCCCGGCGCCCGCTAGGCCCCGGCCCCGTCGAACCGTTCGCCGGAAGCGATCCGGACGCCGCGGGCCCAGTCCGCGGCCCGCATCCGCTTCTTGCCCTGCGGCTGCACCTCCGTCAGCTCCACGGCGTACGAGCCGGTGCCCGCGTAGACCGCGGACTTGGTCACCGCCAACTCGCCCGGCGCGAGTTGGAGGTCCGCGCGGTCCGGCAGCGGCTTCACCGGCGCCGCGAGCTTGAGCCGCTCGCCCTGGAAGAGGGTCCACGCCCCCGGCGCGGGCGTGCACGCCCGGACCACGCGGTCCACCCGCAGCGCGGGCCCGGTCCAGTCGACGCGGGCGTCGTCGACGGTGATCTTCGGGGCCAGTGTGACGCCCTCGGCGGGCTGCGGCCGGGCCTTGAGCGTGCCGTCCGCGATGCCGTCCATGGTGGCCGCCAGCAGCCCGGCGCCGGAGCGTGCCAGCCGGTCCAGCAGCGCCCCGCTGGTGTCGTCCGGGCGCACCGTCTCGGTGATCACACCGTAGACCGGGCCGGAGTCCAGCCCCTCCTCGATCTGGAAGGTGGAGGCGCCGGTCACCTCGTCGCCCGCCATCACCGCGTGCTGCACCGGCGCAGCGCCACGCCACGCGGGCAGCAGCGAGAAGTGCAGGTTGACCCAGCCGTGCGCGGGGATGTCGAGCGCCACCCTGGGCAGCAGGGCGCCGTACGCCACGACCGGGCAGCAGTCGGGGGCGATCTCACGCAGCCGGACGAGGAAGTCCTCGTCACGCGGCCGGTTCGGCTTGAGCACCTCGATCCCGGCCTCTTGAGCGCGCTGCGCGACCGGGCTGGCCACCAGTTTGCGGCCGCGTCCCGCGGGGGCGTCGGGCCGGGTGACGACGGCGGCCACCTCGTGCCGCTCGGACGCCAGCAGCGCCTCAAGCGCGGGTACGGCGACTTCGGGGGTACCGGCGAAGACAAGCCTCATCGGGGTGCGGTGCCTTTCGGGAAGGAGCGTGGAACAGGGGACTCAGCGCGGCCGGCCGAACGTGCTGTGCGGGGAGATCCGGACCTGCGGAGGGGGTTCGCCCGCCCACTCGGCCTCCCGGATGGCCTTCATCGCCGCCTTGCGCTGCTCGGGGTCGAGCCGGTCGATGAAGATGATCCCGTCGAGGTGGTCGGTCTCGTGCTGGATGCAGCGGGCGAGCAGTCGCGTGCCCTCGACGGTGACCGGGTCGCCGTACATGTTGAAGCCCTTGGCGACCACGCCGTACGCCCGCTTGCAGTCGTACCGCAGGCCCGGCAGTGACAGACAGCCCTCCGGACCGTCCTGCTCCTCGTCGGTGAGCGTCAGGTCCGGGTTGACCAGATGGCCGAGTTCGCCGTCCACGTGATAGGTGAACACCCGCAGGGACACGCCGAGTTGGGGTGCGGCCAGACCCGCCCCCGGCGCGTCCAGCATGGTGTCACTGAGGTCCTTGACGAGGGTGCGCAGTTCCTTGTCGAAGACGGTGACCGGCTGCGCCTTCATGCGCAGCACCGGATCGCCGAAGAGATGGATCGGCATCACGGACACAGGGCGGACTCCCGTCGGCGGGGTACGGAGCGGCCTCCCAGTCTATGGCGGCCGGCGTACCGGCGGATTCAGGGGCGTACGCAGGGGACATGCGCCTCTTCCGTGTCCACTCGCGCCCCCAGAGCGTGACCCGATGGGCTGCTGACGCGTTGGTCAAGACAGATTGACCGAAAACGGGCCGACACCTGACCCGTTGACAACCCGACACACTCACAGCATCGCCGGTTCGAGAGGCTTGTTCATGGCCGACCACGCAACCCACGACGCCCAGGCACGGGCCAGTCTGCACCTCCTGGTGCGGGACATCGAGCGGGTCCGCCGGCAGGTGGACGCGCTGCGTACCCTCACCGCCCAGTTGGGCAACGTCTACCGCCCGAGGCGCAGCGGACCCGCCGCCGGATTCGTCGTTTACGGCCGGGCCCCGGCACCAACCGTAAGGCTCGCACAGGAGTTGCGGGACAGCGTCGAGACCCTGGTCACCGCGGCCGTCGACTTCGACCGGTCGCTGGGTTTCTCCTGGGACGCGGTGGGCTCGGCGCTCGGGGTGACCAAACAGGCCGTGCACCGGCGCTACGGGACCCGCCGGGCCACCGCGGCGGGCGGAGAGGACGAGCGCGGTGCCGCGCCCAGCGCCACCCGCACGGTTCCGGCCGCGCGGTCGATGCCGATGGGGGCGGCGCAGCCCGGCTCCGCGCTCCGTGACGAGGCGTTCCCCGGCGCGCTGCCCGGGCCGCGCAACGGCTGACCCGCGGCGCACCGCCCCCACCGCCCCGCGACGCCGACACGCCGGGGCGGTGGCCCGCTCCCGGATGGTTTCAGCCGATGTCCGGCGGATCCATCCGCACCCGTACGGGTTCGAAATTACGGGCCATCCGCGCTACCTGCGCCGTCTTGAGCGCCGCGGCCAACGCTCCGCCGTTGCCCGGCGGCACCCGGAGCAGCACCCGCTCCCACACCTCGCCGGGCGGCGGATCGCCCATCCGCCGGGGACGGCCGGGCGGCGCGGCCGGAACCGGAACCGGTCCCAACCGGTCAGTGCCCTCCGGCAGTTGGGCGTGCTCCAGCAGATCGGTGACCGCCGCCGCGGTGCCGGTCACCGACGCCATACGGGACACCGGCGGGAAGCCGAGTTCTGCCCGCTCCGCCAGTTCCCGTACCGCGTACCCGGCCGGATCCCAGCGCACCAGCGCCTGCACCGGGCGCAAGCCGGGCTCGGCGAGCACCGCGACGGTGCCGCCCTCGGCGGCCGGGCGGACCAGCGCCGCGGCGGTCAGCCAGCGGCGCAGCGTCTCCTCACCGGCTCGCAGGTCAGGGCGGTTCAGCAGGGCCCAGCCGTCGAGGAGCAGCGCCGCCGCGTAGCCGCCCTCCGCGACCGGCTCGGCGCCCGGCGTCGAGATGACCAGCGCGGGCTGGTCCGGCACCCGGGCCAGCACCGCCTCCCGCCCTGAGGTACGCACCGGCACCGTGGGGAAGGCCCGGCCCAGCTCGTCGGCGGTGCGCCGGGCGCCGACCACCTGTGCGCGCAGCCGGTTTCCGGCGCACTCCCGGCAGTGCCACGCGGCCTCCGGCCGTCCGCACCACGCGCAGTGCAGCACCCCTGACTCGGTCAGCTCCAGGGGACCCGCACACCGTGCGCAGCGGGCGGCTTCACGGCAGCGCTCGCAGGCCAGCCGGGGCACATAGCCCCGGCGCGGCACCTGTACCAGCACCGGACCGCGCAGCAGCGCGTCCCGGGTGACCTGCCAGGCGAGGCTGGGCAATCGGGCAGCGCGCGCGGCCGGGTCACGGGCCTGGTCCCCGTCGCCGACGGTACGCACCAGCGGGGCCGCCGCCCGCACCTGCTCACGGGGGGCGGTGAGCGGCAACGCCCAGCGGCTGTCGACGAGTTGGGCCCCCTCGGCGGTGACCGAGAGCCCACCGAGCAGGAACGCGGCGTGCTCGTCGGTGGCGCGCAGCAGCAGCACATCGCGGGCGTGCGGCTGCGGTGCGTGCGGTTCCGCGTGGCTGGAGTCGCCGTCGTCCCACAGCGCGACCAGCCCGAGGTCGGTCACGGGAGCGAACATCGCGGCGCGGGTGCCGATGACGCCGCGCACCGTGCCGCGGTTGACGGCCAGCCACCGCCGGTACCGCTCCTCGGGACCGCTGTCCGCGGTGAGCACGACATGGTGTCCGTCGCCCAGCAGGGCGGTGAGCGCTGCATCGACCCTGGCCACCGCCCGGCCGTCGGGCAGCACCGCGAGCGCGCCGCGCCCGGAGGCCAGGGTGGCGGCGAGGGCGCGGGCGAGTTCGTCCGGCCAGTGCGGGCCGGGCAGCGCGGTCCACACCGCGCGCGGGCTGGCCCCGGTGGCGAGCGCCTCCAGGAAGCCTGGGCCGGTGGCGTACCGCGCCCAGCTGCCGGGATCGGGGCGCGCCGGCGTTCCGGGCGCCTCCGGTATCGCCCGGCCCTCCGCCCGGGCGTGCCGGGGCGGCACCGCCAGCTGCACGACATCGGCCAGCGCCCCCGCGTACCGGTCGGCCACCGAGCGGCACAGCCTCAGCAGGCCAGGTCCCAACACCGGTTCCGCAGAGAGCACTTGGGCCAGCGGCGCGAGCGGCCCCCGGTAGTCGCTCTCGGGCAGCCGGGCCACAACGAACCCGTCGTGCAACTCCCCGCCTTCCCGGCGCCCCCTGACCACCCGGGCCCCGAACCGCACCCGGACCCGCACCCCCGGCTGGGCCTGCTCGTCCATCGCCTCGGGCACCGAGTAGTCGAAGAACTGGTCGAGGTGGATCAGCCCCTTGTCCACCAGCACCCGGGCCACCGGCAGGCCCGCCGCCAGCGCCGCCCCCCGCCAGCTGCGCGGCTTGGCCCGCGGCTCCTTCGCCTTGCGCACCGTCTCCCGGATCAGCGCGAGCTGCTCCCCGGGCCCGCCCTCCGGACCCCGCTCCGGGCGCTCGTTCTCGCTGCTCACGTCCTCATAACTACCAGACGGATACGACAATGCCCGCCGGGCAGCGGTGCGGCCCCGGACCGCGATGGTCCGGGGCCGCGACGTGGTTCAGGCGGCGGGCTTACAGCCCCACCGCCGCGCGGAGTTCGTCCACGCGGTTGGTGCGCTCCCAGGTGAAGTCCGGCAGCTCGCGGCCGAAGTGGCCGTAGGCGGCGGTCTGGGCGTAGATCGGGCGGAGCAGGTCGAGGTCGCGGATGATGGCGGCCGGGCGGAGGTCGAAGACCTCGGCGATGGCGTGCTCGATCTTGTCGACGTCGACCTTGGCGGTGCCGAAGGTCTCCACGAACAGGCCCACCGGCTCGGCCTTGCCGATCGCGTACGCGACCTGGACCTCGCAGCGCGAGGCGAGACCCGCGGCGACCACGTTCTTGGCGACCCAGCGCATCGCGTACGCCGCCGAGCGGTCCACCTTGGACGGGTCCTTGCCGGAGAAGGCACCGCCACCGTGGCGGGCCATGCCGCCGTAGGTGTCGATGATGATCTTGCGGCCGGTCAGGCCCGCGTCGCCCATCGGGCCGCCGATCTCGAAGCGGCCGGTGGGGTTGACCAGCAGGCGGTAGCCGTCGGTGTCCAGCTTGATACCGGAGTCCAGCAGGGCCTTCAGCTCCGGCTCGACCACGAACTCCCGGATGTCGGGGGCCAGCAGTGAGTCGAGGTCGATGTCGGAGGCGTGCTGTGAGGAGACGACCACCGTGTCCAGGCGGAGCGCCTTGTCACCGTCGTACTCGATGGTGACCTGGGTCTTGCCGTCCGGGCGCAGGTAGGGGATGGTCCCGTTCTTGCGGACGTCGGTCAGGCGCTTGGAGAGCCGGTGCGCCAGCGTGATCGGCAGCGGCATCAGCTCGGGGGTCTCGTCGCACGCGTACCCGAACATCAGGCCCTGGTCACCGGCGCCCTGCCGGTCGAGCTCGTCGTCGTCGCCCTCGACCCGGTTCTCGTAGGCGGAGTCCACACCCTGGGCGATGTCCGGGGACTGCGCGCCAATGGACACCGACACTCCGCACGAGGCGCCGTCGAAGCCCTTCTTCGAGCTGTCGTAACCGATACCGAGGACGGTGCTGCGGACCAGGGTCGCGACATCGGCGTAGCCCTTGGTCGTCACCTCCCCGGCCACGTGCACCAGACCGGTCGTGATCAACGTCTCGACGGCGACCCGGGAGGTCGGGTCCTCCTTCAGCAGGGCGTCGAGAATCGTGTCGCTGATCTGGTCAGCGATCTTGTCGGGGTGACCCTCGGTAACCGACTCCGAGGTGAACAGGCGGCGGGACACATCGCTCCCTGGGGTTGCAGCGGCTGCTGGCTGATACGGGCGGTCCGACCGGGGCTGCGCCCGTCGGACCACCGCCAGTTTATCGGTCGTGTCGAGGAAATAGACACGGTATCCGGATCTTTGTGTCCATCGTGACCTGCGACACCCTCCCGAACGTCATGACGATACGCCCTGGTGTTCGCCGGACGGACGGATTCCGCGCAGCGTTGGCCACACCGCCGCCCCGTGTTCACACCTCGGCCCACGGCTTCGGCGTGGCGTGACCCACCGGGACCCGGCGGCGGCTCACCAACGCTGGAGCACCAGGTCCCACACCACGTCGGCGAGCGCCTCCTTGGGGCCGTGGGGCACCGGGGTCCGGGTGCCGTCCGGGGCGAGCACCACGGCCTCGTTCTGCTCGGAGCCGAAGGTCTTGTGCTCGCCGACCTCGTTGACGACCAACAGATCGCAACCCTTACGAGTGAGTTTGGCGAGGCCGTTCGCCAGAACGTCGTCGGTCTCCGCGGCGAAGCCCACCACGATCTGCCCGGGTTGCGGGCGGGCCGCGGACAGCTCGGCGAGGATGTCCGGATTGCGCACCAGCTCAAGCGGCGCGGGCTCCTCGCCGTCCTTCTTCTTGATCTTGCCGGTGGCGTACCGGGCGGGCCGGAAGTCGGCGACGGCCGCCGCCATCACCACGGCGTCGGCGTTGGCCGCGGCCTTGAACACGGCCTCGTGCAGCTGCTGGGCGGTCTCGACGCGGACCACGTCCACCCCGGCCGGGTCGGCCAGCGCGGTGTTGGCGGCGACCAGGGTGACCCGTGCCCCACGGGCCACGGCGGTACGGGCGAGGGCGTAGCCCTGCTTGCCGGAGGAACGGTTCCCCAGGAAGCGCACCGGGTCCAGCGGCTCACGGGTGCCCCCGGCGCTGATCACCACGTGCCGACCGGCCAGGTCGGCGGCGGTCGCCGCGCCCCGGGCCAGCACCCGCTGGCAGACCTCGAAGATCTCGCCGGGCTCAGGCAGCCGCCCCTTGCCGGTGTCCACGCCGGTCAGCCGTCCGACGGCGGGCTCGACGACGATCGCGCCGCGGCCGCGCAACGTGGCCACGTTCTGCTGGGTGGCCGGGTGCTCCCACATCTCGGTGTGCATGGCGGGCGCGAAGACCACCGGGCAGCGTGCGGTGAGCAGGGTGTTGGTCAGCAGGTCGTCGGCGAGGCCGTGGGCGGCCTTGGCGAGCATGTCGGCGGTGGCCGGGGCGACCACGACGAGGTCGGCGTGCTGGCCGATCCGTACGTGCGGGACCTCGCTCACGGTGTCCCAGACGCGGGTGGAGACCGGGTTGCCGGACAGCGCCGCCCACGTGGCCTCTCCCACGAAGTGCAGCGCGGAGTCGGTGGGCACCACGCGCACGTCGTGCCCGGACTCGGTGAACCGCCGCAGCAGCTCGCACGCCTTGTACGCGGCGATGCCGCCGCTCACCCCCAGGACGACCTGTGGCCTGCCCATACGCCTCTCCCCGCCGAGCGGTTCGGGTACCCGGGCGGATACCCGTCTCCATACTGCGTCCGCCGGGAACCCGCCCCGGCCCAGACCACGGGCCCGGCAGCTGCGCCGCCGGGCCCGTGGTCTCGATGTGTCGCTGTCAGTGGGCCGGCGTGTCGACGGCCTCGGAGGTCAGCAGACCCGCGTTGATCTCGCGCAGCGCGATCGACAGCGGCTTCTCGTGCACGTGGGTGTCCACGAGCGGGCCGACGTACTCCAGCAGGCCCTCACCGAGCTGCGAGTAGTACGCGTTGATCTGGCGGGCACGCTTGGCCGCGTAGATCACCAGGCTGTACTTCGAGTCGGTGGCTTCGAGCAGCTCGTCGATCGGCGGGTTGATGATGCCCTCGGGCGTCGCGATGGAAGAGGACACTCTCTACCTACCCCTACTTGTGGAAAGAACTTGGACCTGGGTCAGCTCAGCTCGGCTCAGCGAACCCAGAAGTGGATCAGCAGACCCGCATCAAGGCTAGCAGTTCGCGTGCCACGTCCTCGACGGAGGTGTTGACCAGGGTGACGTCGAACTCGGACTCGGCCGCCAGTTCGACCCGGGCCGCGGCCAGTCGCCGCTCGATCACCTCGGCCGACTCGGTGCCCCGGCCGGTGAGCCGACGGACCAGCTCGTCCCAGCTGGGCGGGGCGAGGAAGACCAGCCTGGCCTCCGGCATGGTCTGACGAACCTGCCGCGCACCCTGCAGATCGATCTCCAGCAGTACCGGAACGCCGGCTTCGAGGTGCTCGAGCACGGCCTGCCGCGGGGTCCCGTAGCGGTTGCCCGCGAACTCCGCCCACTCCAGCAGCTCACCGTTGGCGATCAGCTTGTCGAACTCGTCGTCGTCGACGAAGTGGTACTGCACCCCGTCCCGTTCGCCCGGCCGGGGCCTGCGGGTGGTGACGGAGACCGACAGCCAGACTTCGGGGTGGACCTTGCGCAGGTAGCCGACGACCGTGCTCTTGCCGACCCCGGAGGGGCCGGAGAGCACGGTCAGCCGGGGTTGCTTGGCCGGAGGTTCGGGGGTTTCCCCCCGGGGGACCGCATCGCTCATGGAGCGATTATCCCGGTTCCCCGGCCATGCGGAAAACGACGGTTGAACGTCAGGCGCCGGTGCTGCCGAACTCACGCTCCAGAGCGGCGATCTGGTTGGAGCCGAGACCCCGCACCCGACGGCTCTCGGAGATGCCGAGCCGCTCCATGAGCTGCTTGGCGCGGACCTTGCCCACGCCGGGCAGGGACTCCAGCAGAGCGGAGACCTTCATCTTGCCGATGACATCGTTCTCCTGCCCCTGCTTGATGACCTCGTGGAGGGAGGCCCCGGAGTGCTTGAGACGATTCTTGACCTCGGCGCGCTCCCGGCGAGCCGCGGCGGCCTTCTCTAGCGCGGCAGCGCGCTGTTCAGGGGTTAGGGGCGGTAGAGCCACGCCTACGTCACCTCGGAAGTAGAACTGTCGGATACGGACCGGTGAGGAACCTAGTTGCTCCACACCTACAGAGCAACGAGCAACGCGCTTCCTTGCGTTCTCCTGTCGGAGACTAGCGGGCGAACCCGCTCCCGTCAGCGAGAACAGGCGAAAAGTCCAGGTCAGACTTGATCTCGCGGTACTTTTCGGGCATATCGGACAGAGTTCTTCTGTGCATGACTGCGTTGGGTATCCGCAAGGCCACGTTCCGCCCCCTTCGCCCTCAGTCGCCGACCACCGTCCGGACCTCGTCGGCGATCCGCTCGGCCGCCGCGCGCAGCGCCGCGGTGTCCGGTCCGTGCCGCAGGACGTCCCGGCTGACGCTCGGCAGCACGTTGCGCAGCGCCGATCCGAAGACCGCGGGCAGGTCGGCCGGGGTCGCGCCCTGCGCGCCGATGCCGGGAGCGAGCAGCGGCCCACCGGTGTCAAGGTCGATCCCTGCCTCGGCGACCGTGGCGCCCAGAGTCGCGCCGACCACCGCGCCGAACGAGCCCAGCGGCCGCTCCCCCGCGTTCTCCTCGCGCAGGTGGCCGAGAACCGTCGCGGCCACCGTGCTTCCGTCGGCCCCGGTCGCCCGCTGCACCTCGGCGCCCTCCGGGTTGGAGGTGAGCGCCAGCGCGAAGATCCCGGTGCCGCAGGCGCGGGCCAGTTCCACGGCCGGACGCAGCGACCCGAACCCCAGGTAAGGGCTGACCGTGACCGCGTCGCTGAACAGCGGGCTCGCCGGATCGAGGTAGGTGGCGGCGTACGCGGCCATGGTGGAGCCGATGTCACCGCGCTTGGCGTCCATCAGCACCAGCGCGCCGGCGGCCCGCGCGTCGGCCACCGTGCGCTCCAGCACCGCGACGCCGCGCGAGCCGAACCGCTCGAAGAACGCGGACTGCGGCTTGAGCACCGCGACCCGGTCGGCCAGCGCCTCCACCACGGTCCGGGAGAAGCGCTCCAGACCCGCCGGATCGTCGGCCAGGTCCCAGGCGGCCAGCAGGGAGGCGTGCGGGTCGATCCCCACGCACAGCGGACCACGGGTGTCCATGGCCCGCCGCAGCCGGGCGCCGAAGGGGTCGAGGGTCATGGGGCTTCTCCTTGTTCGCTTCTGCGCCGTTTGCTTCTGCGCCCGCGGGGGGACAGCGCGGGACTCGTCGTCGGATACCGGTCGTGCGCGTCGTGCGCGACGCTCACGCGTCCTTCTTGACCGCGGCGCCGACGGCGTCGGCGAGGGTGGGGTACGGGCTGGCCTTGAGCCGTTCGGCCAGCCCCTTGTGGATCGCACGGCACCAGAAGGGGCCCTGGTAGATGAAGGCGCTGTAGCCCTGGACCAGCGAGGCGCCCGCCAGGATCCGCTCCCAGGCGTCGTCCGCGGTCTCGACGCCGCCGACGCCGACCAGCGTGACCCGGTCGCCGACCCGCGCGTACAGCCTGCGCAGCACCTCCAGCGAGCGGGCCTTGAGCGGCGCCCCGGACAGTCCGCCCGCGCCGATGGCCTCGACGGCCGCCGAGTCGGTCTTCAGGCCGTCCCGGCCGATCGTGGTGTTGGTGGCGATGATGCCGTCCAGGCCGAGTTCCACCGCGAGGTCGGCGACGGCGTCGATGTCCTCGTCCGCCAGGTCGGGCGCGATCTTCACCAGCAGCGGTACGCGGCGGCCGGTGACGGTGCGGTCGGCGGCCTGGCGCACCGCGCCGAGCAGCGGGCGCAGGTGCTCGACGGCCTGGAGGTTGCGCAGGCCGGGGGTGTTGGGCGAGGAGACGTTGACCACGAGGTAGTCGGCGTACCGCGCCAGGCGCTCGGTGGACGTCACGTAGTCGGCGACGGCTTCCGCCTCGGGGACGACCTTGGTCTTGCCGATGTTGACGCCGAGCACCGGCTTGAAGACCGGCCTGCGGGCGGCCAGCCGGGCGGCGACGGCGGCCGAGCCGTCGTTGTTGAAGCCCATCCGGTTGATCAGGGCGCGGTCCTGGACCAGCCGGAACAGCCGCTTCTTGGGGTTGCCGGGCTGCGGCTGGGCGGTGACGGTGCCGATCTCGACGTGGTCGAAGCCGAGCATCGCCATGCCGTCGATGGCGGTCGCGTTCTTGTCGAACCCGGCGGCGAGGCCGAACGGCCCGTGCATCCGCTTGCCGAACACCTCGGTGCGCAGCTCCCGGTGGCGCGGCGCCAGGACGGCGGCGGCGAACGTGCGCAGCACTGGGATCCGGGCCACGCCACGGATCCAGCCGAAGGCCAGGTGGTGCGCCCGCTCCGGATCGAGCCGGGTGAAGAAGAGTTTGAAGAAAACAGAGTACATGGCGGCGGGCCTTCTACGGTGGGGCAACTGCGGCCCACAGGGCCTGAGTTGGGCGCGGCCGGTAGCGGCCACGCGTGCCGGGGGGTTGTGCCCACCCGTGCCGCCCTGCGGCACGGGTGGGCACAACCCCCGGGGTTCCGCTACTTCGCGCGGGCCGCGGTCAGATGCGCCGCGTGCTCCTGGAGTGACCGTACGCCGACCTCGCCGCCGCCAAGGGCGTCGATGCCCTGTACGGCCGCGGCCAGTGCCTGGACGGTGGTCAGGCACGGCACGCCGCGGGCGACGGCGGCGGTACGGATGTCGTAACCGTCGAGACGGCCGCCGGTGCCGTAGGGGGTGTTGACGATCAGGTCGACCCGGCCGTCGTGGATGAGCTGGACGATGGTGGGCTCGCCGTTGGGGCCGGTGCCCTCGCTCTGCTTGCGCACCGCGGTGGCCTCGATGCCGTTGCGCCGCAGCACCTCGGCGGTACCGGAGGTGGCCAGCAGTTCGAAGCCGTGGTCGACCAGGGCGCGGGCCGGGAAGATCATGGCCCGCTTGTCGCGGTTGGCGATCGAGATGAACGCCCGTCCCTTGGTGGGCAGCGCGCCGTAGGCAGCGGCCTGGGACTTGGCGTAGGCGGTGCCGAAGACCGCGTCGATGCCCATGACCTCGCCGGTGGAGCGCATCTCCGGACCGAGGATGGTGTCCACCCCGCGTCCGGTGGCGTCGCGGAACCGGCTCCACGGGAGCACGGCCTCCTTGACGGAGATGGGCGCGTCCAGCGGCAGGGTGCCGCCGTCGCCGCTGCTGGGCAGGATGCCCTCGGCGCGCAGCTCGGCGATGGTGGCGCCCAGCGAGATCCGGGCGGCGGCCTTCGCCAGCGGTACCGCGGTCGCCTTGGAGGTGAACGGGACGGTACGCGAGGCGCGCGGGTTGGCCTCCAGGACGTAGAGGATGTCCCCGGCCAGCGCGAACTGGATGTTGATCAGACCGCGGACCCCAACACCCTTGGCGATGGCCTCGGTTGAGGCGCGCAGCCGCTTGATGTCGTAGCCGCCCAGGGTCATCGGCGGCAGCGCGCAGGCGGAGTCGCCGGAGTGGATTCCGGCCTCCTCGATGTGCTCCATCACGCCGCCGAGGTACAGCTCGGTGCCGTCGTAGAGGGCGTCGACGTCGATCTCGATGGCGTCGTCGAGGAACCGGTCGACCAGTACCGGCCGGTCCGGGCTGATCTCGGTGGACTCCGCGATGTACGCGGACAGCCGCGCCTCGTCGTAGACGATCTCCATGCCCCGGCCGCCCAGCACATACGAGGGGCGTACCAGCACCGGGTAGCCGATCTCGTCGGCGATGGCCTTGGCCTGTTCGAAGGTGGTGGCGGTGCCGTGCTTGGGCGCGGGCAGCCCGGCTTCGGTGAGCACCCGGCCGAACGCGCCGCGGTCCTCGGCGAGGTGGATCGCCTCCGGTGAGGTGCCCACCACCGGAACGCCGTTGTCCTTCAGCGCCTGCGCCAGGCCCAGCGGCGTCTGGCCGCCGAGCTGCACGACGACGCCGGCGATGGGACCCGCCTGGGTCTCGGCGTGCACGATCTCCAGCACGTCCTCCAGGGTGAGCGGCTCGAAGTACAGCCGGTCGGAGGTGTCGTAGTCGGTGGAGACCGTCTCCGGGTTGCAGTTGACCATCACGGTCTCATAGCCCGCCGCCGACAGCGCGAACGAGGCGTGCACACATGAGTAGTCGAACTCGATGCCCTGGCCGATGCGGTTGGGCCCGGAGCCCAGGATGATCACCGCGGGCTTCTCGCGCGGCGCGACCTCGCTCTCCTCGTCGTACGACGAGTAGAAGTACGGGGTCCTGGCGGCGAACTCGGCTGCGCAGGTGTCGACCGTCTTGTAGACCGGGCGCACGCCCAGCGCGTGCCGTACCTCGCGCACGACCTCCTCGCGCAGGCCGCGGATCTCGGCGATCTGGACGTCGGAGAACCCGTACCGCTTGGCCTCGGCCAGCAGCTCGGGGTCCAGCCGGTCGGCGGCGGCCAGCTCGTCGGCGACCTCCTTGATCAGGAACAGCTGGTCGACGAACCACGGGTCGATGCGGGTCGCCTCGAAGACCTCCCGCGCGCCGGCGCCCGCCCGGATCGCCTGCATCACCGTGTTGATCCGGCCGTCGGTGGGGATCCGCGCGGCGGCCAGCAGCTTGCCCTTGTCGCCCGGGTCGCCGACGAAGGTGAACTGCGAGCCCTTCTTCTCCAGCGACCGCAGCGCCTTGTTCAGGGCCTCGGGGAAGTTGCGGCCGATCGCCATCGCCTCGCCGACCGACTTCATCGTGGTGGTCAGCGTGGCGTCGGCGGCCGGGAACTTCTCGAACGCGAACCGCGGCACCTTCACGACCACGTAGTCGAGCGTCGGCTCGAAGGACGCCGGGGTCTGCTCGGTGATGTCGTTGGGGATCTCGTCCAGCGTGTAGCCGACGGCCAGGCGGGCGGCGATCTTCGCGATCGGGAAGCCGGTGGCCTTCGACGCCAGCGCCGAGGAACGCGAGACCCGCGGGTTCATCTCGATGACGATGACCCGGCCGTCCTCCGGGTTGACCGCGAACTGGATGTTGCAGCCACCGGTGTCCACTCCGACCTCACGGATGACCGCGATACCGATGTCCCGCAGGATCTGGTACTCGCGGTCGGTCAGCGTCATCGCCGGGGCGACGGTGATCGAGTCACCGGTGTGCACACCCATCGGGTCGAAGTTCTCGATGGAGCAGACGACCACGACGTTGTCGTGCTTGTCGCGCATCAGCTCCAGCTCGTACTCCTTCCACCCCAGGATCGACTCCTCAAGGAGCACCTCGGTGGTGGGCGAGAGCGCCAGCCCCTGACCCGCGATCCGGCGCAGCTCGTCCTCGTCGTGCGCGAAACCGGAACCGGCGCCGCCCATGGTGAACGACGGGCGCACCACGACCGGGTAGCCGCCGAGCCGCTCGACCCCGGCCAGCACATCGTCCATGGTGTGGCAGATCACCGAACGGGCGGACTCACCATGCCCGATCTTGGCGTTGACCGCCTCGACCACGGCCTTGAACTGCTCGCGGTCCTCGCCCTTGTGGATCGCCTCGACGTTGGCGCCGATCAGCTCGACGCCGTACTTGTCCAGCACTCCCTGCTCGTGCAGGGAGATCGCGGTGTTCAGCGCGGTCTGGCCGCCCAGGGTGGGCAGCAGCGCGTCGGGGCGCTCCTTGGCGATGATCTTCTCGACGAACTCCGGGGTGATCGGCTCGACATAGGTGGCGTCGGCGATCTCCGGGTCGGTCATGATCGTCGCCGGGTTGGAGTTGACCAGGATGACCCGCAGGCCCTCGGACTTGAGCACCCGGCAGGCCTGGGTACCGGAGTAGTCGAACTCGGCCGCCTGGCCGATGACGATCGGGCCGGAGCCGATGACCAGGACGGACTGGATGTCGGTGCGCTTAGGCACGCTGGCCCTCCATCAGGGAGACGAAGCGGTCGAACAGGTAGGCCGCGTCGTGCGGGCCCGCCGCCGCCTCGGGGTGGTACTGGACGCTGAAGGCGGGGGTGTCGAGGCACTCCAGGCCCTCGACCACGTCGTCGTTGAGGCAGACGTGGGAGACCCGCACCCGCCCGTACGGGGTCTCGGAGTCACGGTCGAGCGGCGCGTCGACGGCGAAGCCGTGGTTGTGCGCGGTGACCTCGACCTTGCCGGTGGAACGGTCCTGCACCGGCTGGTTGATGCCCCGGTGGCCGTACTTGAGCTTGTACGTGCCGAAGCCGAGCGCCCGGCCCAGGATCTGGTTGCCGAAGCAGATGCCGAAGAACGGCGTCCCGCGCTCCAACACCCCCTGCAACACGGACATCTGGTGGTCGGCGGTGGCCGGATCGCCCGGACCGTTGGAGAAGAACACACCGTCCGGACCCGCCGCGTAGATGTCCTCCAGCGTGGCGGTGGCGGGCAGCACATGCACCTCGATGCCGCGCTCGGCCATCCGCTGCGGGGTCATCGCCTTGATGCCCAGGTCGACCGCGGCCACGGTGAACTTCCTGGTGCCGACGGCAGGGATGACGTACGGCTCGGTGGTGGCCACCTCGGCGGCCAGGTCGGCACCCTTCATCTGCGGGGACGCCTGGACCTTGGCCAGCAGAATCGCTTCGTCAGCGATCGCCGCGCCGGAGAAGATGCCGACCCGCATCGCACCGCGCTCACGCAGGTGCCGGGTGAGCGCCCGGGTGTCGACACCGCTGATGCCGACCACGCCCTGGGCGGTCAGTTCCTCGTCGAGCGAGCGCTGGGCACGCCAGTTGGACGAGACGCGCGCCGGATCGCGGACCACGTAGCCGGAGACCCAGATGCGCCTGGACTCCGGGTCCTCGTCGTTGACGCCGGTGTTGCCGACGTGCGGCGCGGTCATGACCACGACCTGGCGGTGGTAGGAGGGATCGGTCAGCGTCTCCTGGTAGCCGGTCATCCCGGTGGAGAACACCGCCTCCCCGAAGGTCTCCCCCACCGCCCCGTAGGCACGGCCGCGGAAGGTGCGGCCGTCCTCCAGGACGAGTACGGCGGGGATGCGGGCTCCCCTGGTGGAGGTGGTCATCGTGCGCCTTCCTTGGTGGTGTTCAGGTTGCTGAGTGCGGTGACCCACTCGGGGTGCTCGGCGGGGTGCTCGGAGCGGAACCCGGAGTCGATCAGCCGGTCGCCGTGCTGCCAGGTGATCACCAGCAGTCCGCCCTCGGGGACGACCTTGCCCGCGATGCCCTTGTCCAGTCGGGCGCCGCGCAGCGCCTCGGCCGGGATGAAGAAGTCGGTGGCGGCCGGCCGGCGCACCGCCACGCCCTGCTCGGTCAGGGTCAGTTCGACGAGGCTGCGGGTGCCCAGGCCGCGGGCGGCGATCCGGTCCAGCCAGTCACCGGCCGTGGTGCTGGCGTGGTAGCGGCCGGACAGCTCCGCGAGCGGCTCACCCAGGTTGTCGGGGATCCGCGGCAGCTCGGGCAGGTCGGACTGGCGGGCGGCCCGCTTGCGCCAGGCCCGCCACATCAGCCAGTAGACAAGGGCGATGAGGGCCAGCAGCGCGACGACCCACAGCAGTCGGTCGCCGAGGTCGGTGACCTTCGCCGAGTGCTTGTCAACCGCCTGCGTTACGTACGTTGTCGCGTTCACGTGAGCTTCCCGTCCATGACCGTCGCCTTGCCCCGCAGGAAGGTGGCGGTCACCTGGCCCGGCAGCTCAAGCCCCTGGTACGGGGTGTTGCGGCTGCGGGAGGCGAAGCCGGCGGGGTTCACCACACCACGGTATGCCGGATCCACCAGCGTGAGGTTGGCGGGCTCACCGGCGGCGATCGGACGGCCGTGACCGCCGAGGCGCCCGATGGCGGCCGGGCGGAACGACATCCGGTCGGCGACCCCGGACCAGTCCAGCAGGCCGGTGTCGACCATCGTGTGCTGGACCACGGACAGCGCGGTCTCCAGGCCCACCATGCCCATGGCGGCGGCGCCCCACTCGCAGTCCTTGTCCTCGTGCGGATGCGGCGCGTGGTCCGTGGCGACGCAGTCGATGGTGCCGTCGGCCAGCGCCTCGCGCAGCGCCATGACGTCGGCCTCGGTGCGCAGCGGCGGGTTGACCTTGTAGACCGGGTTGTACGAGCGCACCAGTTCGTCGGTGAGCAGCAGGTGGTGCGGGGTGACCTCGGCGGTGACGTTCCAGCCCTTGGACTTCGCCCAGCGCACCAGCTCCACCGAACCGGCGGTCGACAGATGGCAGATGTGCACCCGCGAGCCGACGTGCGCGGCGAGCAGCACGTCACGGGCGATGATCGACTCCTCGGCGACCGCGGGCCAGCCGCGCAGGCCGAGTTCGGCGGAGACGATGCCCTCGTTCATCTGGGCGCCCTCGGTGAGCCGGGGCTCCTGGGCGTGCTGGGCGATGACCCCGTCGAAGGCCTTCACGTACTCCAGGGCGCGGCGCATGATCACCGCGTCGTCCACGCACTTGCCGTCGTCGGAGAAGACGCGTACGCCCGCGGCGGAGTCGTGCATGGCACCCAACTCGGCGAGCTTCTTGCCCTCCAGGCCCACGGTGACGGCGCCGACCGGCTGTACGTCGCAGTAGCCGGACTCCCTGCCGAGCCGCCAGACCTGCTCCACCACACCGGCGGTGTCGGCGACCGGGAAGGTGTTGGCCATGGCGTGCACGGCGGTGTAGCCGCCGACGGCGGCGGCGCGGGTGCCGGTGAGCACGGTCTCGGAGTCCTCGCGGCCGGGCTCGCGCAGATGGGTGTGCAGGTCGACCAGGCCGGGGAGGAGGACCTGCCCCTGTGCGTCGATGACCGTGGCGCCTTCAGCGCTGGAGACGGTCAGGTCGCTGCCGACGGCGGTGATGGTCTCGTCGACGATGATGACGTCCTGCGGTTCGCCGCCGAGTACCCTCGCGCCGCGGATCAGGGTCTTGCCGGTCGTCACTTGTTCTCCTCGGTGCGGTTCTCGGACAGGGCGGGCTCGTTGCCGCCGAGCAGCAGGTACAGGACAGCCATCCGGACGCTGACGCCGTTGCCGACCTGTTCGACGGCGGTGCAGCGGTCGGAGTCGGCGACCTCGGCGGTGATCTCCATGCCGCGGTTCATGGGGCCCGGGTGCATCACGATGGCGTGCTCGGGCAGTGCGGCCATGCGCGTCGCGTCGAGCCCGTAGCGGCGGGCGTACTCGCGCTCGGTGGGGAAGAACGCGGCGTTCATCCGCTCGTTCTGCACCCGCAGCATCATCACCGCGTCGGACTTGGCCAGCACGGAGTCGAGGTCGTAACTGACGTCGCAGGGCCAGGTCTCCACCCCGATCGGCAGCAGGGTGGGCGGCGCGACCAGGGTGACGTGGGCGCCCAGCGTGCCCAGCAGATGGACGTTGGAGCGGGCGACGCGGCTGTGCAGCACGTCGCCGACGATGGTGATCCGGCGCCCGGCGAGGTCGCGTCCGGTGCCGTCGCCGGGGCCGTCCTGGTGGCGGGTGGGGCCGCCGTCGGGGGCGCCGGCGAGGTGGCGGCGCATGGTGAAGGCGTCCAGCAGGGCCTGGGTGGGGTGCTCGTGGGTGCCGTCGCCCGCGTTCACCACGGAGCCGTTGATCCAGCCGGAGGTGGCCAGCCGGTGCGGGGCGCCGGAGGCGTGGTGGCGGATGACGACGGCGTCGGCGCCCATCGCCTCCAGGGTGAGCGCGGTGTCCTTCAGCGACTCGCCCTTGGAGACCGAGGAGCCCTTGGCGGAGAAGTTGATGACGTCCGCCGAGAGCCGTTTGGCGGCGGCCTCGAAGGAGATCCGGGTGCGGGTGGAGTCCTCGAAGAAGAGGTTGACCACGGTGCGCCCGCGCAGCGTGGGCAGCTTCTTGATCGGGCGGTTGGCGACGCGGGCCATCTCCTCCGCGGTGTCGAGGATCAGCAGGGCGTCGTCACGGGTGAGGTCGGCGGCCGAGATGAGGTGGCGCTTCATCGGGTTCACTCCGGAGGGTACGGATATGCGGCAGGGCTGCGAGGCGCGCGGACAGGGCGGTCCGGGCGCGGCGGCGGGTGTGCCCTATTCGTCGTGGGAGCCGGGCTTGACGCCCAGCAGAACGCAGTCCCGGCCGTCGTTCTCGGCCAGCTGGACCTTGACGGTCTCGCGCAGCGAGGTCGGCAGGTTCTTGCCGACGTAGTCGGCACGGATCGGCAGTTGGCGGTGGCCGCGGTCGACCAGTACGGCGAGCTGGACGGCGCGCGGTCGGCCGATGTCGTTGATCGCGTCGAGGGCCGCGCGGATGGTGCGGCCGGAGAACAGCACGTCGTCGACGAGGATGACCAGGCGGCCGTCGATTCCGTCGCCCGGGATCTCGGTGCGGGCGAGCGCGCGCGCCGGGCCGAGCCGCAGGTCGTCGCGGTACATGGTGATGTCGAGGGCGCCCACCGGCGTCTTGCGGCCGGTGATCTCGGCGAGCTTGTCGGCGAGCCTGCGGGCGAGAAAGACCCCGCGGGTGGGGATGCCGAGGAGCACCACGTCGTCGGCGCCCTTGGCGCGTTCGACGATCTCGTGGGCGATACGGGTGAGGACCCGTGCGATGTCCGGCGCTTCCAGGACTGGGCGCACCGGTGTGGAACGGTCGTCGACCATGGGTCGTGAGACCTCCTTCCCCGCCTCACGGGACGGGCATTAAAGGACGTCAGGGGTACGTAGTCACGGTACCAGGCCGGGCGGACGGCTCTTTTCCGGGGGTCATCCGGAACCATTCCGCTTGACGAAGCCAAATTACGCTGCGTAACCTCACAGTGAGTTACCAAGTGTCCATCCGGGGAGCCTTATGTCCAGCGATTACGCCAAACAGCTCGGAGCGAAGCTCCGAGCGATCCGCACGCAGCAGGGTCTCTCCCTCCACGGCGTCGAGGAGAAGTCCCAGGGCCGCTGGAAGGCCGTCGTCGTCGGCTCCTACGAGCGTGGCGACCGCGCGGTGACCGTGCAGCGGCTCGCCGAGCTGGCCGACTTCTACGGGGTCCCGGTGCAGGAGCTGCTGCCCGGCAGCGCCCCCGGTGGCGCCGCCGAGCCGCCGCCGAAGCTCGTGCTCGACCTGGAGCGGCTGGCCCAGGTGCCGTCCGAGAAGGCGGGCCCGCTGCAGCGGTACGCCGCGACCATCCAGAGCCAGCGCGGCGACTACAACGGCAAGGTGCTCTCGATCCGCCAGGACGACCTGCGCACCCTCGCCGTGATCTACGACCAGTCGCCCTCGGTGCTGACCGAGCAGCTGATCGGCTGGGGTGTGCTGGACGCCGACGCGCGTCGGGCAGTGCAGCCAGAGGAGGGCTGAGCCCATAGGTGCCTTTGGCACCTGTGTTGCAGAAACGTCCCACTGAGTGCATCAGCGCAGAGGGCCCGGAACACCTTGTGTTCCGGGCCCTCTCGCGTTCGGTGCGTCACTGGGTGCGCAGCGTCGGCTTGAGCTCCTTCAGCCGGGCCAGCAGGCCGTTGACGAAGGACGGCGACTCGTCGGTGGAGAACTCCTTGACGAGCTGCACCGCCTCGTCCAGCACCACCGCGTCCGGGATGTCGTCCTCCCAGAGCAGCTCGTACGCGCCGAGCCGCAGCACGTTGCGGTCCACCGCGGGCATCCGGTCCATGGTCCAGCCGACCGCGTAGGTGGCGATCAGCTCGTCGACCCGTGCGGCGTGGTCCTCGTAACCCTCGACGAGCCGCATCGTGTACTCGGTGACGGGCGGCTGTCGGTCGTCGGTCCGGGCGAGCCGGATCCAGTCCGCCATGACGGTCCTGGGCGCGGCGCCGCGCTGGTCCGCCTCGAAGAGGATCTGGAAAGCGCGCTTGCGGGCCTTGGTACGGGCAGCCACGGTTAGCTGTTCACCCGGCCGAGGTAGTCACCAGTGCGGGTGTCCACCTTGATCTTCTCACCGGTGGTGATGAACAGCGGGACCTGGATCTCGTAGCCGGTCTCCAGCGTGGCGGGCTTGGTGCCGCCGGTGGAGCGGTCACCCTGCACACCCGGCTCGGTGTTCTGGATGGTGAGCTCGACTGCGGCCGGGAGCTCGACGTAGAGGACCGAGCCCTCGTGCGTCGCCACGACGGCCTCGAAGCCCTCGATCATGAAGTTGGCGGCGTCGCCAACGGACTTGCGGTCCACGTGGATCTGGTCGTAGGTGTCCATGTCCATGAAGACGAAGTACTCGCCGTCCATGTACGAGAACTGCATTCCGCGCTTGTCGACGGTGGCCGTCTCGACCTTCACGCCTGCGTTGAAGGTCTTGTCGACGACCTTGCCGGAGAGCACGTTCTTGAGCTTGGTGCGGACGAAGGCAGGGCCCTTGCCCGGCTTGACGTGCTGGAACTCAACGACGGACCAGAGCTGGTCGCCGTCGAGCTTGAGCACCATGCCGTTCTTGAGGTCGTTCGTGCTGGCCACGGTCGCGGAATCTCCTGAGAGTGCTGCATCGGAAACCAGAAAGCGCCCGCTACAAGGCGAGCAGTTCCTTGGTCGTGATGGTGAGTAGCTCGGGCCCGCCGTCCGCCGTGGGGCGTACGACGAGTGTGTCGTCGATCCGGACACCGCCCCGGTCCGGGAAGTGGACCCCCGGCTCGACGGTGACCGGCACACAAGCGTCCAGTTTACCCATGGCTGAGGGGGTGAGCCGAGGGTCCTCGTCGATTTCGAGTCCCACGCCGTGTCCGGTCCACGATCCGGCGGCCTCACCGTGGCCCGCCCGCTCCAGCACCCGGCGCGCGGCGAGGTCGACCTCCCGGCAGCTGGCGCCCGGTGCCAGGGCCTCGCGGCCGGCCCGCTGGGCGTCGAACACGACGTCGTACAGGTCGATCTGCCAGTTCGCCGGTGCGGCGCCGATGACAAAGGTACGGCCGACCTCGCAGCGGTAGCCGCGGTAGCAGGCGCCGAGGCAGACGGTCAGGAAGTCGCCCTCCTCGACCCGCCGGTCGGTGGGGCGGTGCCGGGCGGCGCCCGAGTGCGGGCCGGTGCCGACGTAGGTGGGGAAGGCGGGGCCGTCCGCGCCGTGGTCGGCGAGACGACGCTCCAGCTCCAGGGCGAGGTGCCGTTCGGTGCGGCCGACCAGGATGGACTCCAGCAGCTCGCCCAGCGCCTGGTCGGTGATCTCGGCGGCGATCCGCAGGCAGGCGATCTCCTCCTCGTCCTTGACCAGCCGCAGCTGCTCCACGGCCTGGCCGAGGTCGAGCAGGCGCAGGCTCGGCGTGACGGAGGCGATGGCCCGGTGCCGGGCGACGGTCAGATGGTGCTCCTCGACCGCGAGGCTGTCGGCGCCCAGGCCCGGGGCGAGGTCGGCCGCGGCCACCGCGGGGTCGCCGTCCGGCGACGGCAGCACCACGCGCCGCAGGTCGTCCGGTGGGGTGCCCTCGCCCGGTTCCCCGTACACCCGGCGGCGGTGGACCAGCAGGTCCTCCGCGGGCGCCAGCATCAGTACGGCGTCGGACGGCGCCCAGCCGGTCAGATAGCGGATGTTGGCGGGTCGGGAGACCAGCGCCGCGGCGGATCCAGCCGCCGAGCACCGCTCCCGTAGCCGCAACCGGCGGGAAGCGTGCACCTCGGACATGTGCCGAGCGTACGCAACACTCGCTCGCAAGACCTCCGGACCGGGTCCGGACGGGTCCCTGCGGGCCGTGTCCGCGCCCCCACGCCGGGCGGCGCCGGTGGGGGTTCTGTCCGCCGTCACGGCGGGAGGAAGTCCGCCACCGCGCGCCCCGGCGGGCCCTAATCGGCTTGCGGCCGGTTCGCACCGCCCGACTACGCCGCAGGGGTTGCCCGCCGTCGTGGGGGAAGAGACTTGGCCGCCGCGGGCACGGATACGCGGACGGAAGAACCTCGGTGGGCGCAAGCCCCGCCGGGGTCTGCGACGGGGTCCCGAGTGGCGGGTTCCGAGCGAGGCCGGGTGGGCGGGAGAGAAACCCCGGCGGGGACCGGCTAGTGGGCGGTGAGGGAGCGGGTCACGACGCGGTCCAGGGCCTCCGCCGTCGCGGGGACGTCCAGCTGGGAGTTGTCGATGATGGGCAGACCCGACCCGTACCAGCCCGCCATGCGGCCGTGGATACGGGCCACCTCCTCGTCGGACAGACGCCGGTTGCCGGTGCGCTCGGCGTTGCGGGCCAGTACGACCTCCAGGCCCGGCAGCAGGACCACGGGCAGCAGCCCGGGTCCGACGTGCCGTTTCCAGCCACCGAGGCCGACCACCGGCCGGTCCGGGAAGACCGCGTCGTCGATGATGCAGGAGATGCCGTTGGCCAGGAAGTTACGGGCGGAGAACCCGCAGGTGCGCCGGGCCAGCCGGTACTGCGCCTCGGAGTGCTCGTTCCAGCCGGACTGCGGATCGGCGAACCCGGACCGCACCCACTCCCGAACGTCGTCCAGGCTGATGTGCGCGGTCGGCGCACCGCGGTGGTCGGCCCAGTACCGCGCGACGGTGGTCTTGCCCGCCCCCGCCGGACCGATGAGCAGCACCGCGACCGGTGCGTACGAGGGGGCCGCCGGCATCGCCATGGCGGCCGGGGGCAGCGGGAAGTGCCCGGTGATGGCCGCCGGAGCCGGACCGGGCACCGGGCCCGGCGGCGCGGGCCACGGCGGAGGCACGGGCGGTTCCTGCGGGACCGGGCCGGAGCCGGGCCGTCCGTGCGGGGCCGGGGGGATCCAGCCAGCGGCACCCCCGTGAGGCGGTGGCAGCGGCACCCCCACAGCATGCTGCATCTCGGCGCACTCCGTCTCGTGCCGATCGGAACTGTGTCGGACCCCGGCGCTATGACCGGTCCGACACCGAACCGTACCGCCCCCGGCCGTAGTTGTGTGAACGACCAGGGGACGGTCAAGGTGCCCGGACAGACGTCCGGGCACCGTTCAGGCCGACAGTTCGTCGGCGAGCGCGCGCAGCGCCAACCGGTAGGAGCCGAGGCCGAATCCGGCGATGGTGCCGCTGGCCACCGCCGCGATGACCGAATTGTGGCGGAACTCCTCACGGGAGTACGGGTTGGAGATGTGCACCTCGATCAGCGGCGCGGTGCGCTGCGCCGCCGCGTCCCGCATCCCGTACGAGTAGTGGGTGAACGCCCCGGGGTTGAGAACGACCGGAATCGATCCATCGGCGGCCTCGTGCAGCCAACGGATCATCTCTCCCTCGTCGTTGGTCTCCCGGACCTCCACAGCGAAGCCGAGTTCCTTGCCGAGGGCGGTGCACTCCTCGACCAGCCCCGCGTAGGAGGTCGAGCCGTACACCTCCGGCTCCCGGCTCCCCAGGCGGCCCAGGTTCGGCCCGTTCAGCACGTAGACGGGACGCGTCACCCGGCCACCTCCGTGTACGCGGCGACCAGCAGGGCCGGGTCGGGGCCCTCCAGCACGGTGGGCTTGGCCAGACCGTCCAGCACGATGAAGCGCAGCCGGTCACCGCGCGACTTCTTGTCCACCTTCATGGTCTCCAGCAGCCTGGGCCACTGGTCGCCCTTGTAGGTCAGCGGCAGACCCACCGAGGAGAGCACCGCGCGGTGCCGGTCGGCTGTGGCGTCGTCCAACCGGCCGGCCAGGCGGCCGAGTTCGGCCGCGAACACCATGCCGACGGAGACCGCCGCGCCGTGCCGCCAGCTGTACCGCTCGTTCTTCTCGATGGCATGGGCCAGCGTATGACCGTAGTTGAGGATCTCCCGCAGCCCCGACTCCTTCAGGTCCTGCGAGACCACGTCGGCCTTCACCCGGATCGACCGCTCGATCAACTCCGCGGTGTGCGGACCGTCCGGGGTACGGGCCCCCTGCGGATCTGCCTCGATCAGGTCGAGGATCACCGGATCGGCGATGAAGCCCGCCTTGATGATCTCGGCCAGACCGCTGACGTAGTCGTTGACCGGCAGCGACTCCAGACAGGCCAGATCGCACAGCACCCCGGCGGGCGGATGGAAGGCACCCACCAGGTTCTTGCCCTCGGCGGTGTTGATGCCGGTCTTGCCGCCGACCGCGGCGTCCACCATCGCCAGTACCGTGGTCGGCACCGCGACCCACCGCACCCCGCGCAGCCAGGTGGCGGCGACGAATCCGGCCAGGTCGGTGGTGGCGCCACCGCCGACCCCGACGATCACATCGGTACGGGTGAACTGGGTCTGCCCGAGCACGCTCCAGCAGTACGCGGCCACCTCGGCGGACTTGGCCTCCTCGGCGTTCGGCAGTTGGATCGCGATCGCCTCGTAACCCTGCTCCGCGAGGTCGTCGCGGACCGCCTCTCCGGTGGCGGACAGCGCCTCCGGGTGCAGCACCGCGACGCGCTTGGCCTCCCGGCCGATCAACGCGGGCAGTTCGCCCAGCAGTTGGCGGCCGACCAGCACCTCGTAGGGGGCGCTGCCCGCGGTACCGCCGACCTGGACGCGGGTGGGTGTGTCGTTCATACCTTCCTCAGCTCCAGTACGTCGAGGACCTGGTCGGCGACGTCCTGCGGGGTGCGGTCATCGGTCGCCACGACGGCCCGTGCGACCTGGGTGTACAGCGGACGGCGGCGCTCCATCAACTCCCGCCACCGCTGCCGGGGGTTGACCGCCAGCAGCGGCCGGGGCGCGTCGAGCCCCACCCGGTGCACGGCGGTCGACAGGCCCACGTCGAGGAAGACCACCGGGCGTCCCAGCAGCGCCTCCCGGGTCCCCTCGTCCATGATCGAACCGCCGCCGAGGGAGAGCACCCCCGGGTGCTCGGCGAGCGCCGCGCGGACGGCGGCCCGCTCCAGCTCCCGGAAGTACGGCTCACCGTCCTCGACGAAGATGTCGGAGATGGCCCGGCCCTGGGCGGCCTCGATGTCGGCGTCGGTGTCCCGGTACGTGGTGCCCAGCCGTTCGGCGAGCACCCGGCCGATGGTGGACTTGCCCGCCCCAGGCGGCCCCACCAGCACGACGACGGGGCCGCGTTCCGGCTGCCCCTCGGCGACCTCGTGTGCCATGCTCACCGGATCACCAGGTTGTCGAGGTATCCGGTGACGTTGCGCCGGGTCTCGGCGACCGAGTCGCCGCCGAACTTCTCGGCCACGGCGTCCGCCAGCACCAGCGCGACCATCGCCTCGGCCACGATCCCCGCGGCGGGCACCGCGCAGACATCGGACCGCTGGTGGTGCGCCTGGGTGGGTTCACCGGTGGTGACGTCCACGGTCGCCAGCGCCCGCGGGACGGTGGCGATGGGCTTCATCGCGGCCCGTACCCGCAGGAGCTCACCGGTGGTGAGGCCGCCCTCGGTGCCGCCGGAGCGGCCGGAGGCGCGGCGGATTCCCTCCTCGGTGGGCAGGATCTCGTCGTGCGCCTTCGACCCCGGCACCCGGGCCAACTCGAAGCCGTCGCCCACCTCCACGCCCTTGATCGCCTGGATGCCCATCAGCGCGGCGGCCAGCCGGGCGTCGAGACGGCGGTCCCAGTGCACATGCGAGCCCAGGCCCACCGGTACCCCGTAGGCCAGCACCTCGACCACGCCGCCGAGGGTGTCGCCGTCCTTGTGCGCCTGGTCGATCTCGGCCACCATCGCCTCGCCGGCGGCGGAGTCCAGGCAGCGCACCGGGTCGGCGTCCAGCCGCTCGACGTCAGCGGGCTTGGGGTAGACGCCGTAGGGCGCCTTGGCCGCGCCCAACTCCACGACGTGCGAGACGATCTCGATGCCGGCGGTCTCCTTCAGGTACGACCGCGCCACCGTGCCGAGCGCCACGCGGGCCGCGGTCTCCCGCGCCGAGGCCCGCTCCAGCACCGGACGGGCCTCGTCGAAGCCGTACTTCTGCATGCCCGCCAGATCGGCGTGGCCCGGACGCGGCCTGGTCAGCGGGGCGTTGCGGGCCAGCTCGGCGAGTTCGGCCGGGTCGACCGGGTCGGCCGCCATGACCTTCTCCCACTTGGGCCACTCGGTGTTGCCCACCATGATCGCCACCGGCGATCCCAGGGTGAGACCGTGCCGCACCCCGCCGAGGAAGGTGACCTCGTCCCGCTCGAACTTCATCCGGGCGCCGCGGCCGTACCCCAGCCGCCTGCGGGCCAGGGCGTCCGCCACCATCTCCGTCGTCACCGGTACCCCCGCAGGCAGCCCCTCCAGTGTCGCCACCAGGGCCGGGCCGTGCGACTCCCCCGCCGTCAACCAGCGCAACCTACTCAACGGTGTTCCCTCTCTCCTGTGCCCGCCGGAAGTCCTCGAACCGCGAACGTCCTCGGATCCGATCCTCCCACGGGACACCGACAAGCCGGGCACCAGTCCGTCGAACGGACAGCACTCAACGTGCGGCGAGCGCCGCCTCCCCGGCCGCCCGCATCGCGGCGAGCGGCGCCGGGCGGCGGCCGGTCATCAGCTCGACCTGGAGCACCGCCTGGTGCACCAGCAGGTCCAGGCCGCCGACCAGCGCGCCGCCACGCGCCGACCAGGCCGCCGCCAGCGGCGTCGGCCACGGCTCGTAGAGCACGTCGAACAGCGCACCGGGCTGGTCCGGCACCTCGGCCGCGAGCGCGTCGGTGGCACCCGCGGGGGTGGTGGCGATCACCAGGGGGGCGGTGAAGGCGTCCGCCGCGGCCGACCAGTCCCGGGTGCGCACGGCCACGCCGAGCCGCTCCCCCCACTCCCGCATCTCGACGGCCCGCGCCTCGCTGCGCACGTAGGCGGTGACCTCGGCCGAGCAGATCCGGGCGAGCGCGGCCAGCGCGGAGGAGGCGGTGGCTCCGGCTCCCAGGATCGCCGCGGCGTCGACGCTGTCCACACCGCGTTCCCGCAGCGCGGCGACCATGCCGGGGATGTCGGTGTTCTCCCCGAGGCGCCGCCCGTCCGCGGTGAAGACGACGGTGTTGACGGCCTCCACGGACGCCGCCGTGTCGCTGATCTCGTCCAGCAGCGGGATCACCGCGCGCTTGAGCGGCATGGTCAGCGACAGCCCGGCCCAGGGCTTCCGGTCGTCGCCGATCGAGGCGAGGAAGCCGGGCAGCGCCGCCTCGTCCACCTCATGCCGTTCGTACTCCCAGCCCTCCAGGCCCAGGGCCCGGTAGGCGGCGCGGTGCAGCACCGGGGAGAGCGAGTGGGCGATGGGCGATCCGAGGACCGCCGCGCGGTGGGGCCGGGCGGCCCGGGAAGGGGTCGACATCAACCGCCGTGCTCCTGCTGGTACTTGTTGAATTCCGCCACGTTCCGCTGGTGTTGCGCGTAGTCGTTGGTGAACCGGGTGTCCCCCGGCTTGACGGTCACAAAGTACAGCCAGTTGCCGTCGGCCGGGTGGAGCGCGGCGTCGATCGCCTGGTGTCCGGGGTTGTCGATCGGTCCGGGCGGCAGGCCCTTGTGCAGATAGGTGTTGTACGGCGAGTCGAAGTGGGTGTCGGCGCTGGTGGTGTTCAGCGTCGAGCGGCCCTTGGCGTAGTTGATCGTCGAGTCGAAGCCGAGCGCCATGTTCTGCTGCAGGCGGTTGTAGATGACCCGGGAGACCTTTTGGAAGTCCTGCTTCTCCTGGGCCTCGGCCTGGATCAGGCTGGCGATGATGATGATCTCGTACGGGGTCCTGCCCATCTTGGCGGCCTGTGCTTCGAGGTCGTCCTTGCCGTATTCGGCCTCGGCCTGCTGGACCATCTGCTTGAGGAAGTCCACCGGTTTGGTCGACTTCCCGATGCTGTACTTGGTGGGGAACAGGAAGCCCTCGGGGTTGCCGTTGGCATAGGACGGCAGTCCGAGGTCGCCGCTCTTGGCGGCGTTCGCCGTGGTGCCGGACGGCAGGCCGAGCTTCTGGTCGATGGCCTGGTAGATCCGGGAGGCGCGCCAGCCCTCGGGGACGATCAGCGAGTTCTGGCTGCTGGGGTCGGTCATCATGGCGACCGCGGCGGCGGCCGACATCTCCTTGTGCAGGGTGTAGACACCGCCTTGGAGCGCCTTGTCGCCCACGGCCTTGGTGAAGGCCTCGACGCTCTTGACGACATCGTTCTGCTTGAGGATGTTGCCCATCTGGGCGACCGTGGCGCCGTTGGGGATCACGACCTGTACGTCGCCGGTGCCGTCGCCGGAGAAGTCGGGCGCCGAGGCGAAGTGCCGTTCCCAGTACCAGTACCCGCCGTAGCCGCCGCCTCCGATGAGCCCGAGGAGCACGACGAGGGCGACCAGGACGGCGCAGCCGCTGCGCTTCTTCTTGCCCTTGCGCTGGTCGTCGTCCGGGGCGTCCTCGTCGTCATCGTCATCGTCATCGCTGTCGACGAAGCGCTCGCGCTCCTCGCCGTCGGTGAGCGAGGCGCCGGTGAAGAACGGATGCCGCTCGGGCTCGTCGGCCTCCTCGTGGAACGCCGCCCATTCCGCGGTCTGTTCGGGATCGGACTGCGGCGCGGGCTGCGGGGGTAGATAGCCGTAGGGGTCGGCGTGCGCGGTGTCGGTGAATGCCTGGCCAGGCTGCTGAACATACGTTTCAGCAACGCCCGTGGCGTATGCGTCGTGCGTCGGCACGGCGTGCTGACCGGTCCAGTCGTACTGCTGCTGGCCGTCCCAGTGCGGCTGCTGCGGATACTGCTGGCCGCCGGAGTAGTGCGGGTCGACGTACCCGGGTTCCGCGTACTGCTGGCCGGGGTACTGCGCCTGCGGGTACTGCTGCTGCCCGGCGTAGTGCTGGGCGTCCGGGTACGGCTGCTGCGGCAACGGGTTGCCGTACTGGTCCCAACCGCCGTGCGACTGACCACGGTCCCACCCCTGGTCCCCGTAGAGGGGGTCGTCGGGGTGCCACGGTTCGGGACCGGGGCTTCGGCCGTAGTCGGTCATGCGTCTCCTGAATCGCGAGGCGGCACGTGGCCGACGCTCGTGGCGCCGCCCGTGGGGGCCCGCCTCTCCGGCGCGGAACGTTACCGTATCGCGATCAGATGACCACTTCGACGGTCTCGCCGGGCGGCCTGCCGGAGACCCGCTCGGTCTCCAACGCGCTCTGCAGGATGACCACCGCGGCGGCCTGGTCCACAACTGAGCGGCCCTTCTTGGCCTTTACCCCGGAGGCGCGCAGACCATGGGTGGCGGTGACGGTCGACATCCGCTCGTCCACCAGCCGCACCGGCACGGGTGTGATGATTTTCGCAAACTCCGTTGCGAAATCACGTGCCTTGGCGGCCGCCGGGCCCTCGCCCCCGCTGAGGGAGCGAGGCAGCCCGATGACCACCTCCAGGGGTTCGTACTCCTCGACGATGGCGGCGATGCGGCGGCGGGCCGCCTGGACGTCGCGGCCGGGGACGGTCTCCACGGGTGTGGCGATCAGCCCGTCGGGGTCGCACGAGGCGACCCCGATCCGGGCGTCCCCGACATCGACGGCGATCCGCCTGCCGCGTCGCATTGCCTGTCCTTCCGTCAGTTCCCTGCTCAGGCCTTCTCGGCGACCAGTCGGCGCACCGCCTCGACGGCCTCGCCCACGGCGTCCGGGTTGCTGCCGCCGCCCTGGGCGACGTCGTCCTTGCCGCCGCCTCCGCCGCCGAGGGTCTTGGCGGCGGTGCGCACCAACTCACCCGCCTTGACGCCGCGTTCGCGGGCCGCCTCGTTGGTGGCGATGACGGTGAGCGGGCGGCCGTTGGCCACGGTGAACAGGGCGACGACCGCCGGACGGCCCCCAGTGATCCGCTGCCGTACGTCCAGGACCAGCTTGCGCAGGTCGTCGGCGCCGGTGCCGTCCGGGACGGTACCGGTGACCAGGGCGACGCCCTTGACGTCCTCGGCGCCCTGGGCGAGCCCGGCCGCGGCCTGGAGCACCTTCTCGGCGCGGTACTTCTCGATCTCCTTCTCGGCCTCGCGCAGCTTGCTCAGCATGCCGGAGATCTTGTCGGGCAGCTCCTCCGGGCGGCCCTTGACCAGCTCGGTGAGCTGGGAGACGACGGTGTGCTCACGGGCGAGGAACCTGTAGGCGTCGGCGCCTACCAGCGCCTCGACCCGGCGCACCCCGGAGCCGATGGACGACTCGCCGAGCAGCTTGACCAGCCCGAGCTGGGCGGTGTTGTGCACATGCGTACCGCCGCACAGCTCCTTGGAGAAGTCGCCGATGGTGACCACGCGCACCCGCTCGCCGTACTTCTCACCGAACTCGGCGATGGCGCCCTGCTTCTTGGCCTCGGCCATGCTCATCACCTCGGCGGTGACGTCCAGTTCACGGGCGAGGACCTCGTTGATCTTCTGCTCGACGTCGCTGAGCACCGAGCCGGGAACGGCGGCCGGCGAGCCGAAGTCGAAGCGGAAGCGGCCCGGGGAGTTCTCCGAACCGGCCTGGGCGGCGGTCGGGCCGAGGGCGTCGCGCAGCGCCTGGTGGGTGAGGTGGGTGGCGCTGTGGGCGCGGGCGATCGCCCGGCGACGGGTCAGGTCGATGGCGGCGTAGGCACCGGCGCCGACGGTCACCTCGCCGACCTGGACGACGCCCTTGTGCACCGAGACGCCCGGTACCGGCTGCTGGACGTCGCGCACCTCGATCACCGCGCCGGAGTCCAGGCGGATCCGGCCGGCGTCGGCGAGCTGGCCGCCGCCCTCGGCGTAGAACGGGGTGCGGTCCAGGACGACCTCGACCTCGTCGCCCTCGACGGCGGCGGGCGACGGGAGCCCGTCGACCAGCAGACCGACGACGGTGGCCTCGCCCTCGTAGTCGGTGTAGCCGGTGAAGACGGTGCTGCCGGAGGTGTCGGCCACCTCGCGGTAGGCGGACAGGTCGGCGTGACCGGTCTTCTTGGCCTTGGCGTCGGCCTTGGCGCGCTCCCGCTGCTCCTTCATCAGGCGGCGGAAGCCCTCCTCGTCCACGGAGAGCCCCTGCTCGGCGGCCATCTCCAGGGTGAGGTCGATCGGGAAGCCCCAGGTGTCGTGGAGCAGGAACGCCTTGTCGCCGGGGAGCACGCTGCCGCCCGCGGCCCTGGTCTCGGTGACCGCGGTGTCGAGGATGTTGGTGCCCGCCTTGAGCGTCTTGAGGAAGGCGTTCTCCTCGGCGAGGGCCACGGTCTCGATGCGCCTGCGGTCCTCGGCCAGCTCCGGGTACTGCGGGCTCATGGCCTTGATCACGGTGTCGACCAGCTCGCCGACGGTGGGCTGGACGGCGCCGAGCAGCCGCATGTTGCGGATGGCGCGGCGCATGATGCGGCGCAGCACGTAGCCGCGGCCCTCGTTGCCGGGGGTGACGCCGTCGCCGATGAGCATCACCGAGGTGCGGATGTGGTCGGCGACGACGCGCAGCGACACGTCGGAGCTGTGGGCGGCGCCGTAGTGGACGCCGGTCAGCTCGGTGGCCTTGTCGATGATCATGCGCGAGGTGTCGATCTCGTACATGTTCCGCACGCCCTGCAGGATCATCGCGAGGCGTTCCAGGCCGAGCCCGGTGTCGATGTTCTTGTTGGGCAGGTCGCCGAGGATCGGGAAGTCGTCCTTGCCGGAGCCCTCCCCGCGCTCGTACTGCATGAAGACCAGGTTCCAGATCTCCACGTACCGCTCGTCGTTGACGGCCGGGCCGCCCTCGGGGCCGAACTCCGGGCCGCGGTCGTAGTTGATCTCGGAGCACGGGCCGCAGGGGCCGGGCACGCCCATGGACCAGAAGTTGTCCTTCTTGCCCAGGCGCTGGATGCGCTCGGCGGGCACGCCGACGACGTCCCGCCAGATCTGCTCGGCCTCGTCGTCGTCCTGGTAGACGGTGATCCACAGCCGCTCGGGGTCAAGCCCGTAGCCGCCCTCTTCCTGGGAGGTGGTGAGCAGCTCCCAGGCGAGCTTGATGGCGCCTTCCTTGAAGTAGTCGCCGAAGGAGAAGTTGCCGCACATCTGGAAGAAGGTGCCGTGCCGGGTGGTCTTGCCGACCTCTTCGATGTCCGGGGTGCGCACGCACTTCTGCACGCTGGTGGCGCGCGGGAACGGCGGCTTGACCTCACCGAGGAAGTACGGCTTGAACGGGACCATGCCCGCGGGGACCAGCAGCAGCGTCGGGTCGTCCGCGATGAGCGACGCGGACGGCACGACCGTGTGCCCGCGCTCCTCGAAGAAGCGCAGCCAGCGCCTGCGGATTTCTGCCGACTCCATCAGTGGCCTTCTTTCTGCTCGTACAAGGGACGCGTCTGCGGCGTGCGGGCGTCCGCCTGGTAGGCGATCTCCGGGCGTTGCCCGGGGAGTTCTGCGTGCGGGGCGTCGAGCCCCAGTAGGTTGTTCAGCTGCGATTCGCGCTCGGACATTCCGGCGCGGACGTCCTTGGCGAACCGCCGTGCCCGGCCGCCGAGTTCGATGGCCCGGTCGGCCGCGGTCGCGGCCAGGCCCTCGGGGGTCAGGCGGCGGGCGGCGCGGTGCACCTTGTTGGTCGCCCACACCCCGGCGGTGATTCCGGTGACGAACCAGAAGAGGCGGCGGAACATCTGGTATCAGCCCTTCCCTCGGGTGCGGCGCGACCCGCGGCGGCCCGCCGGGATCGCGGTGCCGACGATGACCTTGCCGCGCGCGGCGTCCGCGCGGGACCGCGCGCCGCCGCCGTCGTCCTCGCGCCCGCGCAGGCCGACGGCGCGGCGCACGCCGTAGCCGAACGCGGCGACCTTGACCAGCGGGCCGCCGAAAGTGCTGGCGACGGTGGAGGACAGCGCCGAGGCGTTGGCGGTGACCTCCTGCACGTCGGCGGTGATGTTGTCCACGCGGTCGAGCTGGGTGTGCGCGGAGCGCACCGCCTCGGTGGCCTCGCCGAGCAGCGGGACGGCCTGTTCGGTGACGTCGGCGACCAGCCGGGTCGCCTGCTTCAGCGTCTGCGCCAGCCTGACCAGCACGACGGCGAGGAAGGACACCAGGATCGCCCAGAAGACGGCCACGATGAGACCGGCCACCTCTCCACCGGACACTGCTCCGCGCTCCTTTGGTTCACGACGGTCGGCAGCCGCTCGCAGCGGGCGGGGCGGGACGGTCCGGGAGGTCGGATGGGTTCCGGGGTCACACCTGGCACGGTCCGCCGTGCTCGGGCGGCAGGGTACCGACCCTATCGCGCCGGGGTCGGCTGTTCGTACCGCATTCCCGCGGGGCGGGCGCGTCGTGGGTGCCGGATTTCCGCCGGTGCCGGGCCTGGCGTGGCAGCGGTAGCTGGAATTGCACGCTCCGCTCTCATCCCAGTACGCTCCGTGCCCCATGCAGCACGGTGCCCCGCTCGACGGTCCCTCTCCCTTTGCTCCGCGCTCCGGGCCAGGCGGTCTGCCCGCCGAGGTGGACCGGCTGGTGGGTCGCGACGCCGAACTCTCCGCGCTGCGAGGCCGATTGGAGCGGTCCCGGCTGGTGACGGTGACGGGAACCGGCGGGGTCGGCAAGACACGGCTGGCGCTCGCCGCCGCGAGCGGATCGCAGGATCGGTTCTGCGGTGGGGTGCGGCTTGTGGAGCTGTCCATGGTGCGCGACGCGCCGATGGTGGACCGCGCGGTGCTTGAGGCACTGGCGGTCACCGACCACTCCGCCCGCCCGCCGCGGTCGGTACTGGCCGAGTACCTCGCCGACCGCGAGCTGCTGCTGGTGCTGGACGGCTGCGAGTACCTGGTCGCCGAGTGCGCGGCGCTCGCCGCCGAGCTGCTGCGCCGCGCACCGGGGTTGCGGATCCTGGCCACCGGCCGCAGGCCGCTCGGCGTCCCGGGGGAGTCCGTACTGCCGCTCGGCCCGCTGGAGTTGGCCGACCAGCCGGACGGTGAGAGTTCGGCGGTACGGCTGTTCGCGGAGCGGGCGGTGGCGGTCGTGCCGTCGTTCGCGGTCACCGAGGCCAACCGGGCGGCGGTCGGCGCACTGTGCCGTCGGCTGGACGGCCTGCCGCTCGCGCTGGAACTGGCCGCGGTCCGGCTGCGGACGATGTCGGTCGAGCGGATCGCGGAGCGGATCACCGACCGGTTCCAGCTGCTGGCGGGCGGGGACCGTGCCGCGCTGCCGCGCCGGCAGACGCTGCGCGCGGTGATCGGCTGGAGCCACGAGCTGTGCACCCCGACGCAGCGGCTGCTGTGGGCCCGGCTGTCGGTGTTCGCCGGGGAGTTCGACCTGGACGCGGTGGAGTACGTGTGCACCGGCTCGGGGCTGCCCGCGGAGGAGGTGCGGGACACGGTGGCGGCCCTGGTCGCGCAGTCCGTGGTCATCCGGGACGAGGCGGCCGAAGGGGCGCGCTACCGGATGCTGGAGCCGGTACGGGAGTACGGCGCGGGCTGGCTGGAGGCGCTGGGCGACACCGAGCGGCTGCGGCGCCGGCACCGGGACTGGTACCTGGGTTTGGCCACCTCGTGCGAGCTGGACTGGTTCGGTCCCGGACAGGCCGAGGTCGCGGCGCGGGTCGACCGGGACCTGCGGAATCTGCGGCTCGCCCTGGAGTTCGGCCTGGAGCGCGCCTCGGATCCGCACATCGGCCAGTACCTCGCGGGCAGCCTGTGGTTCTACTGGGTCGGCTGCGGGCGGCTGTCGGAGGGGCGGCACTGGCTGGACCGGGCGCTTCGGCGACCGGGCGGCAACGACGGGGCGCGGGCCAAGGCGCTGTGGGTGCTGGGGTACGTCGCGGCACTGCAGGGCGACACGGTGGCGGCGGTGGCCGCGCTGGACGAGTGCCGTGCGCTGGCGGAGCGCACCGGCAACGCCGCCGCGGCGGCATACGCGGTGCACCGCATCGGGTGCGTGGCGCTGCTGTGCCACGACGTGCCGCGCGCGGCCGAGCTGTTCGGGGCCGCGCTGGCCCGGTACCGGGAGATCGGGGAGCTGAACAGCCATGTGCTGTTGGGCCGGGTGGGACTGGCCCTGGCGATGGCCCTGCGGGGCGATCTGGAGGGCGCGGTCGCGCAGTGCGAGCAGGTCCGCGGGGTGTGCCTGCGGTACGGGGAGCGGTGGGCGCTGGCCTACGCGCTCTACGTACTGGGGTACGCGGCGTGGCGCGGGGGCGCGGGTGCGCGGGCCGCAAGGGAGTTGCTGTGCGAGGGGCTGGCGATCCACCACGCCCTGCGCGATCCGGTCGGCATGGTGGTGGCGCTGGAGCTGCTGGCGCAGCTCACCGACGACGGCCAGGGTGCGGCGGCCCGCGCCTGGCCCTCACTCGGGGGGTTGCGCGGGGGCGCCCACCTGGACCTGGACACGGCGGTGTCCCGCGCGCTGAGCGCCCCCACCCGCTAGCGGGTGTGATTCGGCGGTTCCGGCACCGCCGAGCCACACCGCGGGAGTTGCTCGCCGCCGCCTCGGCTCTTTTGGGGCGCTCCGCCCCCAAACCCCCGAGGGCATCGGAAAGCGCGGCCACAAGGACCTCCGCCGCGACGGCGAGCGACCCCACGGCGTGAACCGCCGGTGCCGGGCCCGCCGGAACCGTCCGGGATCCGCGGGCGGAGCTCCCCGGAGGCGCGGCGGCCCGAGTCCGGCTGACCGTAGGTCAGCGGGCGTAGTACTCGACGACCAGCTGCTCGTCGCAGATCACCGGGATCTCCCGGCGGTTCGGGTCGCGGTCCAGGCGGAAGGCCAGGGCGTCCAGGTTGACCTGCAGGTACTTGGGGGCCTCACCGTCGCCCGCCCAGCCGCCCTCGCGGGCCACCAGGAACGGGGTCTTGGCACGCGAGCGCTCCCGCACCCGCACCACGTCGTCCGGGCGGACCCGGAAGGAGGGGCGGTCCACCTTGCGACCGTTGACCTCGATGTGACCGTGCACCACCATCTGGCGGGCCTGGTAGATCGTGCGGGCGAGCCCTGCCCGCAGCACGAGCGCGTCAAGACGCCGCTCCAGCTCGACGATCAGCGCGTCACCGGTCTTGCCCTCGACCTTGCGTGCGCGGTCGTAGGCGCGCCGCATCTGGGTCTCGCTGATGTCGTACTGGGCGCGCAGCCGCTGCTTCTCCAGCAGCCGCACCTTGTAGTCACTGCTCTGCTTGCGGCCGCGACCGTGCTCGCCCGGCGGGTAGGGGCGGGCCTCGAAGTACTTCACAGCCTTCGGGGTCAGCGCTATGCCGAGCGCGCGGGACTTCTTGACCTTGGGACGCGACTGGTTCACGTTCTCCAGACCTCCATGTAAGTTAGGTGAGCCTTACCTTAGCTGAGGAGATCGCATGAATCGACCCGGGAACCCCATGCCGCCCAGCGCGGAGCACACCACAGCGGTGGTCGGTGAGGAGCATGGTCAGCCGCGTCCCGAAGAGGAAGACGCGCTCACGTTGCCGACGGCAGCGGAGCGCTTGCGAACTCTCGTCGAGGGTAACTCGTCCGCCCGGCTCGTCATTCCCGGCCTGGACGGCGCCGATCCGTTCGGCATGATGCCGTCGGAGCGCACGGTGACCGAGGACGGCGACATCATCCTGTGCCTCCCGCCCGACTCCCCCGCGGTCCGCGCCGCCACGCACGCCGAGGACGACGAGCTCACCGCTGTGCTGGAGATCACGGACATCGCACCCGTCGCCGTCCGCCACCGGACCCGCGCCCACGCCTGGGTCGCGGGCTGGCTCACCCCGATACGCGACGGCCGGCCGGGACGGCTGCGGCTTGAGTTCGGCGAGGCCGCGGTGGACGACCTGTGGGGCGCCGACCCGGTCGAACCCGACGAGTTCGCCGGCGCCGGGGCCGATCCGTTCGCCGCCCACGAGGCCGAACTGCTCCAGCACCTGGCCACCGCGCACGGCGGCCAACTCGACTGGCTGTGCGCACTGGTCGGCGGGCGGAACGGACAGTGTGCGGCGCCGCACGGCGCGGTTCCGGTGGCGCTCGACCGGTTCGGGCTGCGGGTGCGGTTCAGCGGTGACGGCCACGCCTTTGACGCGCGCTTCGACTTCCCCGCGCCGGTGGCCGACCACGGCCAACTGCGGCGCGCCATGCACGCGTTGTTCGACACCGCCCGGGACGCCGCCGGTCACACACCGGGCGAGGCGTAGTCTGCCGATCATGTTTGTTGTCGAACTGACCTACACCGCACCGCTGGAGCGCATCGACGCCGCGCTCGCCGACCACGTCGCCTGGCTGGACAAGCAGTACGCCGACGGAACCGTCATCGCCTCCGGCCGCAAGGAGCCCCGGGACGGCGGCGTGCTGATCATGGTGGCCCCGGACCGGGCCACCGTGGAAGCGCTGGTCGCCACCGACCCGTTCGCCGTCGCGGGCGTCGCCGAGTACCGCGTCATCGAGTTCGTCGCCACCAAGACGGCACCCGCCCTGGAGCGGTACCGGCAGCAACTCCCGTCCTGAGACCGGCGGTTCACCCGCCCGACAACCGGCCCCGGACGCGGTCGAGCACATCGGCGTAACGCGCCTCCGCCCCATAGCGGGTGGGCTCGTAGTAGCGCCGGCCCTGCACCTCGTCCGGGGCGTACTGCTGGGCGGCGATGGCCCCCGGCAGGTCATGCGGGTACTGATAGCCCTCGCCGTGCCCGAGCTTGCTCGCGCCCTTGTAGTGGCTGTCCCGCAGGTGCGGCGGCACCGGGCCCGCGAGGCCCTTGCGCACGTCGCCGATCGCCGCGTCGATCGCCAGGTAGGCGGCGTTGGACTTCGGCGCGAGCGCCAGCGCGATGGTGGCCTGGGACAGGGTTATCCGGGCCTCCGGAAAGCCGATCATCTGCACCGCCTGCGCCGCGGCGACCGCGGTCTGCAGCGCCTGCGGGTCCGCCAGCCCGATGTCCTCGCTCGCCGAGATCATCAGCCGCCGGGCGATGAACCGCGGGTCCTCGCCCGCCTCGATCATCCGGGCCAGATAGTGCAGGGCGGCGTCCACGTCGGAGCCCCTGATGGACTTGATCAGCGCGCTGGCCACGTCGTAGTGCTGGTCACCGTCGCGGTCGTACTTCACCGCGGCCCGGTCCACGGCCGCTTCCAGCGTCTCCAGGGTGATCTCGGGCTCGCCCTTGGCCAGCGCCGAGCCCGCCCCCGCCTCCAGCGCGGTCAGCGCGCGCCGGGCGTCCCCGCCCGCGATGCGCAGCAGATGCGCCTCGGAGTCCTCGGGCAGTGCGACGGCGCCCGCCAGACCGCGCGGGTCCGCCAGCGCCCGGTGCAACAGCCCGCGCAGGTCGTCGTCGGTGAGCGCTTCGAGGGTGAGCAGCAGCGAGCGGGACAGCAGCGGCGAGATCACCGAGAAGTACGGGTTCTCCGTGGTGGCGGCGATCAGCGTCACCCAGCGGTTCTCCACCGCCGGGAGCAGCGAGTCCTGCTGGGCCTTGCTGAAACGGTGGATCTCGTCCAGGAACAGCAGCGTCTCACGCCCGTACGCACCCGACTCGCGCTTGGCGCTGTCGATGACGGCGCGCACTTCCTTGACGCCCGCGGTGATCGCCGAGAGCTCCACGAACCGCCGGTTGGTGGCATGGCTGACCACGTACGCCAACGTGGTCTTGCCGGTGCCCGGCGGCCCCCACAGGATCACCGAGGCGGGACCGGCCGGGCCGCCGCTGCCCTCACCGACGAGACGGCGCAGCGGCGAGCCGGTCTTCAGCAGATGCCGCTGGCCCACCACCTCGTCGAGGGTGCGCGGACGCATCCGCACGGCGAGCGGGCTTCCGCCCGGCTCCCTCTCCTGGCGTTCCTCGGCGGCTACGGTGAACAGATCCGGTTCCACGCCAAGAAGCCTAGGACACCCCTCTGACAGTGCCTGGTCGCGCGACCTAGATCAGCGTGCTCCAGTACGACCACCAGCGGGTCAGGATCAGCATGATGATCACGCCGTACCAGAGCGCCGGAACCGCCCAGTGGAACTCCAGAGCCGCCGAGCGCAGCCCCCGCGGCACCGGGATGACGCGGTGCTTGATGTTGTGCACCAGCGTGTACCAGAAGGCGGCGATGGTCACCACCCAGGCCAGCGAGCACCACAGGCACAGCGAGCCGATGCTGTACAGCGACTCGTACTGCAGCCAGGTCACGAAGCCGACCCCGAACAGGGTGCCCGCCTGCAGGCCGAGCCAGAACCACGGGCGGTAGCGCGCCCCGGCCAGTACGCCCATGCCCACGCACATCATGACCGGGTAGGCGACCAGGCCGATCATCGGGTTCGGGAAGCCGAACGCGGACGCCTGGGCGCTCTTCATGATGTTGCCGCAGGAGATGATCGGGTTGAGGCTGCACCCGGGCACGAAGTTCGGGTTCTTCAGCAACTCGAACTTGTCGATGGTGATCACCCAGGCGGCGAGCAGTCCCAGGGCGCCGCACACCACGAGCAACACGCTGAACGCCCGGCTAGCGCCGATGAGTCCCGCCGTCTCCTGCCGTTCGTCACTGCGTGTCTCGTCAAGCGCCGATGTCGTCATGTCGCCTTCTGTCGCCGTGTGCTCGGGTCCCCGCCTCTTCCAGCGTGCCTCATTGTGCACCAGAGGTCCGCTACGCGGACCCGGACCGTCGAGTGAGCCGGACGGCCCCGGCTTGACGGTGGGGGGACCGGACGGCGCATATCCGGTCCCCCTTGTCGCTACGTACGGACCCCTCGCCTGGTTCAGCACACCGCCAGCCGAGCGCTAGGCGCTGGGGCTGCCCGAGAGGCGCTCGCGGACGGTGTCCACCAGCGCGTCCAGCGCGACCGCGCTCTGCTCGCCGCTCTCCAGGTCCTTCAACTGCACGGTCCCCTCGGCGAGGTCACGCTCACCGGCGACCACCGCGAACCGGGCACCGGACCGGTTGGCCGACTTCATCGCGTTCTTCAGGCCCTTGCCGCCGTACGCGAAGTCCGTCGCCACGCCCTGCCGGCGCAGTTCGGTGACGAGCGAGAACAGCGCGCGCCGCGCCTCCTCGCCGAGCGGCACCGCGAACACGTCGGTGTGCGCGGGGAGTTCCAGCTCGATGCCCTCGGCCTTCAGCGCCAGCACGGTGCGGTCCACCCCCAGCGCCCAGCCCACCGACGGCAGCGCCGGGCCGCCGATCATCTCGGACAGGCCGTCGTAGCGGCCACCGCCGCCGACCGCGGACTGCGAGCCGAGGCCGTCGTGCACGAACTCGAAGGTGGTCCTGGTGTAGTAGTCCAGGCCGCGCACCAGCTTCGGGTCGTCCTCGAACGCCACGCCCGCGGCGGTCAGCAGCTCCCGTACCTGCTCGTGGTAGCTCTTGCACGCCTCACACAGGTGGTCGCGCATCATCGGGGCGCCGACCAGCTGCTTCTGCACCGCCTCGCGCTTGTCGTCCAGCACTCGGAGCGGGTTGATCTCGACCCGCCGCCGGGTCTCCTCGTCCAGGTCGAGGGCGCGCAGGAACTCCTGGAGCGCCGCGCGGTAGACGGGACGGCACTCCTTGTCGCCCAGCGAGTTCAGCAGCAGCCGGAAGTTCCGCAGCCCCAGCGAGCGGTAGGCGTCGAAGGCCAGGATGATCAGCTCGGCGTCGAGCGCCGGGTCCTCCGTGCCCAGCGCCTCCGCGCCGACCTGGGAGAAGTGCCGGTAGCGGCCCTTCTGCGGGCGCTCGTAGCGGTAGTACGAGCCGGAGTACCACAGCTTGACCGGCAGGTTGCCGAGCTTGTGCAGGTTGGCCTCCAGCGCGGCGCGCAGCACCGAGGCGGTGCCCTCGGGGCGCAGCGCCAGCTCGTCGCCACCCTTGGTGGTCAGGGTGTACATCTCCTTGGTCACGATGTCGGTGGACTCACCCACACCGCGTGCGAAGAGTTCGACGGCCTCGAAGCCCGGGGTCTCGATGTAGCCGTACCCGGCCCGCTTCAGCGGTGTGGAGATCGCCTCACGTACCGCGAGGAACACGGAGGAGTCCGGCGGAATCAGATCGTACGTGCCCTTGGGGGCGGAAAAGGTACTCAACGGAAGAGTCGTCACAATCCTCGTCGTGGAGCCGTGGTGTCGGCTCCGAGGCCGCGGGCCACCTCGCGCAGGTACGGGTTGGTGGCGCGTTCGCGGCCGATGGTGGTCTGGGGGCCGTGGCCGGACAGCACCACGGTCGAGTCGTCGAGCGGCAGGCACACACGGGCCAGCGATTCGAGGATCTCGGCGTGCGAGCCGCCAGGCAGGTCGGTGCGTCCGATGGAGCCGGCGAACAGCAGGTCGCCCGAGAACAGCACCGGCGGGATCTCCGCCGTCTCGGGCAACCGGAAGGTCACCGACCCCTTGGTATGGCCGGGCGCATGCGAGACGGTCAGCTCCAGGCCCGCCAGGGACAGCGCCGAGCCGTCGGTCAGCTCCCGTACGTCGTCGGGCTCCCCCACCGTCAGCCCGCCCATCAGCTGCTGGCCGATGGACATGCCCAGCGCCTTCTCCGGGTCGCTCATCATGTAGCGGTCCTCGGGGTGGATCCAGGCGGGCACGCCATGGGCGCCGCACACCGGAACGACGGAGGCGACATGGTCGAGATGGCCATGGGTGAGGACGACGGCCACCGGCTTGAGCCGGTGCTTGGCGATGGTCTCCTCGACACCGCGGGCCGCTTCATGGCCCGGGTCGATGATCACGCACTCCTCACCGGCGGCGGGGGCGACCAGGTAGCAGTTGGTCCCCCAGGCCCCGGCGGGGAACCCGGCAATGAGCACGATCGTCCTTCTGTCGTCCGCGTCGGTCTGCGCAGCAGGTTTCTGCAGACGACGAGCCTACCGGCGGCGGTACGAGACAAGCGAACCCGTATCGTCGCGGGTCTCGTGCCGGTCCCGTATCGTCACCGCAGCAGACCAAGCGGTAACGGCTAGCGCCACGGCACACCCGGGAGAAGCAGAAGTGGTCAGCAAGGATCAGCGGCGGCGCCAACTCGCCCGCGAGAAGTACCTGCGCCAGCAGCAGCGCCGCACCGAGCAGCGGGGCAGGGCACGCAAGCGCAACGCGGCGATCGCCGGCGTGGTCGCCGTAGTGGTGGCGGCCGGTGCCGCGGCATGGGCCTCCACCGGTCTCGGCGGCGACAAGAAGACCACCGCCGACGCGGCCAGTTCCGCCTCGGCCACGTCCACCAGCAAGGCGCCGGACCCGTGCGCCAAGCCCGCACCGGGCTCCCCCGGCACCAAGCAGTGGAAGTCCGAGCCGTCGATGTCCGTCGACGGCAAGGCCTCGTACGCCATGGACCTGGCCACCACCTGCGGTGACATCAAGCTGAAGCTGGACGCGGCCAACGCGCCGCACACGGTGAACTCCTTCAAGTTCCTGGCCGACCAGGGCTTCTTCGACCACACCAAGTGCCACCGGCTCACCACCAGCGGCATCTACGTGCTCCAGTGCGGCGACCCCAAGGGCACCGGCCAGGGCGGCCCCGGATACACGCTGCCGGACGAGAACCTCAAGGACCCCGCGATCGCCAAGGGCACCTACCCGGCGGGCACGGTCGCCATGGCCAACACCGGCCAGCCGCACACCGGCGGCAGCCAGTTCTTCCTGGTCTACAAGGACAGTCCGCTGCCCGCCTCGTACACCCCCTTCGGCACCATTGACGCCGACGGCATGAAGGTGCTCCAGAAGATCGCCGCCGCGGGCGAGGACGATTCCAACAACCCCGGCGACGGAAAGCCCAACGCCACGGTGGTGATCAACAAGGCGACCGTCACGCAGTCGTGAATTCCGGTCGTGCGGGATGCGGACAGCCGGGGCGCGGTTCGCCTATGTTGGCGTTGTACAAGGTGACGGTCGCTCTCCGGAGCGGCCGCGGACCGCACAGCGGGCGCCTGCGCCGACGGCTGCCGCCCTCGCGGAATCCGAACGCGGTCGGAACCACCATCAGCAGCACGTCGGAGCGGCCAGGGCGAGGCCCGGCCGGAGGAAACTGTGGACGATGCCCGCGCACCGCTGGACGGGCCGGGCATCACGTGGAGGAGGCGCTGTGAGCAGCGACCCATGGGGACGCGTCGACGAGACGGGGACCGTGTACGTGCGGACGGCCGACGGTGAGCGGGTTGTCGGTTCGTGGCAGGCGGGCTCTCCCGACGAGGCGCTGGCCTATTTCAAGCGCAAGTACGACGGGCTCGTCGTCGAAATCGGCCTCCTCGAACGCCGGGTGCGCACCACCGACCTGTCCGCCAAGGACGCCATGACCGCGATCGAGCACCTGCGGGCCACGGTGAACGAGGCGCACGCGGTGGGTGATCTGGACGCGCTCACCAAGCGTCTTGACGCTCTCGTGGAGCAGGTCGCGACGCGCCGTGAGGAGCGCAAGGCCGCCAAGGCCAAGGCGACGGACGAGGCGCGGACCGCCAAGGAGGACCTGGTCGCGGAGGCGGAGCAGCTGGCCACCAGCGAGCAGTGGCGCAACGCCGGTGAGCGGCTACGGGCCCTGGTGGACAGCTGGAAGGGCCTGCCGCGGCTGGACCGCAAGACCGATGACGAGCTGTGGCACCGGTTCAGCCACGCCCGTTCCGTCTTCTCCAAGCGCCGCAAGGCGCACTTCGCCTCGCTCGACGCGCAGCGCGAGGAGGCACGGCAGCTCAAGGAGAAGCTCGTCCAGGAGGCGGAGGCGCTCTCCGGCTCCACCGACTGGGGCCCGACGGCGGCCCGTTACCGCGAGCTGATGTCGGACTGGAAGGCCGCGGGCCGGGCCCAGCGGGAGGCCGAGGACGAGCTGTGGAACCGCTTCCGCGGCGCCCAGGACGTCTTCTTCGCGGCCCGGGCCGAGGTGTTCGCCGAGCGCGACTCCGAGCAGCGCGAAAACCTCGCGCTGAAGGAGGAGTTGGCGATCGAGGCGGAGAAGCTGCTGCCGGTGACGGACCTGAAGGCGGCGCGGGCCGCCTTCAGATCGATCAACGAGCGGTGGGAGGCCATCGGCCATGTGCCGCGGGAGGCCCGCCCGAAGATCGAGGCCCGGATGCACGCGGTGGAGCGGGCGCTCCAGGACGCGGAGGAGGCCGAGTGGCGGCGCACCAACCCGGAGGCGCGGGCTCGCGCCGAGGGGCTGACCGGCCAGCTCCAGGCGGCCGTTGACAAGCTGCGGCAGCAGCTGGAGGCCGCTCGCGCGGCCGGGAACACCGCCAAGGCCGACAAGCTGGCCAAGGAACTGGAGGGCCGCCAAGCCCTCCTGGACCAGGCGCTCAAGGGACTCCAGGAGTTCGGCGGCTAGCCCCCGCGCTGCCACACGTCGTCCTCAAACGCCGGACGGGCTTGGATCCCAAGCCCGTCCGGCGTCTCTCGTTCAGCCCGTGGGCGTGCCCTACCGCGACCGCCCCGAGGTCACCCGGTACACGTCGTAGACGCCCTCCACACCCCGAACCGCCTTCAGGACATGGCCCAGATGCTTGGGGTCGCCCATTTCGAAGGTGAAACGGGAGGTCGCGACCCGGTCGCGAGAGGTCTGAACGGCCGCCGACAGGATGTTGACATGCTGGTCGGACAGCACCCGCGTCACATCGGAGAGCAACCGCGACCGGTCCAGCGCCTCGACCTGGATGGCCACCAGGAAGACCGAGGACTGGGTCGGCGCCCACTCCACCTCGATGATCCGCTCCGGCTGCTGGGACAGCGAGTCGACGTTGACGCAGTCCGCCCGGTGCACCGAGACCCCGTTGCCCCGGGTGACGAAGCCGATGATGGGGTCGCCCGGCACCGGCGTACAGCACCGGGACAGCTTGACCCACACATCCCGCTCGCCCTTGACGATCACACCGGGGTCGGCGTTCGCCCGCCGCTTCGCGCGGCTGCGCGACGGCGTGGTGACCTCGGCGATGTCCTCGGTCGCCCCCTCCTCGCCACCGAGCGCCTCAACGAGCTTCTGCACCACGGACTGCGCGGTGATGTGCCCCTCGCCGATCGCCGCGTAGAGCGCCGATATGTCGGGGTAGCGCATCTCGTGCGCCAGGGTGACCAGCGAGTCGCCGGTCAGCACCCGCTGGATCGGCAGGTTCTGCTTGCGCATCGCCCGGGCGATGGCTTCCTTGCCCTGCTCGATGGCCTCCTCGCGGCGCTCCTTGGAGAACCAGGCGCGGATCTTGTTGCGGGCCCGCGGCGACTTGACGAAGCCCAGCCAGTCCCGGGACGGCGCGGCGCCCGGCGCCTTGGAGGTGAAGACCTCGACCAGGTCGCCGTTGTCCAGCGTCGACTCCAGCGGCACCAGGCGCCCGTTGACCCGTGCGCCGATGGTGCGGTGGCCGACCTCGGTGTGCACCGCGTACGCGAAGTCCACCGGAGTGGCGCCCGCGGGCAGCGCTATGACATCGCCCTTCGGCGTGAAGACGAAGACCTCGTTGCGCGACAGGTCGAAGCGCAGCGACTCCAGGAACTCGCCCGGGTCCTCGGTCTCCTTCTGCCAGTCGAGCAACTGCCGTAGCCACGCCATGTCGTTGACGGCGTCGTCCGACTTGGCCGCCTTCGGGCTGTCGGTACGCACCTTGGAGGCACCGGCGACCGCCTCCTGCTTGTACTTCCAGTGCGCGGCGATGCCGTACTCGGCGCGGCGGTGCATGTCGAAGGTGCGGATCTGGATCTCGACCGGCTTGCCGCTGGGCCCGATGACCGTCGTGTGCAACGACTGGTACATGTTGAACTTGGGCATCGCGATGTAGTCCTTGAACCGCCCGGGCACCGGGTTCCACCGCGCGTGGATGGTGCCCAGCGCCGCGTAGCAGTCGCGGACGGTGTCGACGAGGACGCGGATGCCCACCAGGTCGTAGATCTCGGCGAAGTCCCGGCCCCGCACGATCATCTTCTGGTAGACGCTGTAGTAGTGCTTCGGGCGGCCGGTGACGGTGGCCTTGATGCGTGCGGCGCGCAGGTCCTGCTGGACCTGGTCGGTGACGACCGCGAGGTACTCGTCGCGCTTGGGCGCGCGCTCGGCGACCAGCCGGACGATCTCGTCGTACATCTTGGGGTAGAGGATCGCGAAGGCGAGGTCCTCCAGCTCCCACTTGATGGTGTTCATGCCCAGCCGGTGCGCCAGCGGGGCGTAGATCTCCAGCGTCTCGCGGGCCTTCTTCTCCTGCTTCTCCCGCTTGAGGTAGCGCATGGTGCGCATGTTGTGCAGCCGGTCGGCGAGCTTGATGACCAGGACCCGCGGGTCCTTGGCCATGGCGACGACCATCTTGCGCACCGTCTCCGCCTGCGCGGCCTCGCCGAACTTGACCTTGTCCAGCTTGGTGACGCCGTCCACCAGCAGCGCGACCTGTTCGCCGAAGTCGCGGCGCAGCGTGTCCAGGCCGTACTCGGTGTCCTCGACGGTGTCGTGCAGCAGCCCTGCCATCAGCGTCGCGGGGTCCATGCCCAGTTCGGCCAGGATGGTGGTGACGGCGAGCGGGTGGGTGATGTACGGGTCGCCGCTCTTGCGCTTCTGGCCGCGGTGCCAGCGCTCCGCGACCTGGTAGGCCCGCTCGATCTGCCGCAGCCCGGAGGAGTCGATCTTCGGATCGTTACTGCGCACGATCCGCAGCAGCGGTTCCAGCACCGGGTTGTACGGGCTGGAGCGCTGTACGCCCAGCCGGGCGAGCCGGGCCCGTACCCGGTTGGAGGAGCCGCCGGAGCGCGCCGGTGCCGTGCCCGGGACGGGCTTGGCGGTACGAGCGCCGCTGGCGTCGGAGGGCGTCCGGGCAAGGGTGCCGTCCGCGGACTTCCCAGCGGAGGTCGGCGCGGACCGCGACGTGTCGTTTCCGCCCCCGGCGGTGAGCGGCTGGGCCTCGTCTGGCAAGGGCACTCCTCAAGCGGGTCGGACTCCCATGGTATCGGTGTGTCGACCAGGACCGCGTGCGACGGCGGTCGGCAGCTCCCGGACACGGCGGAGGCGGGCTCCCCGGCCGGGAAGCCCGCCTCCGTCGCGGTGTCGAGCGTCAGACGACGATGAGCGCCTCCAGGGGCGCCCCCGCCAGGGTCGGCGCAAGACGGCCGCGGCCATCCAGGAAAGCGAGTTCCATCAGCACCGCGACGCCCGCCACCTCAGCGCCCGCGCGCCGGATGAGGTCCAGCGAGGCCTCCGCGGTACCGCCGGTGGCCAGCACGTCGTCGATGACGAGGACCCGGTCTCCCGGCCCGAAGGCATCCGAGTGGACCTCGATCTCGGCCGTTCCGTACTCCAGCTCGTACCCCTGCCGCAGGGTGCTGCCGGGCAGCTTGCCCGCCTTGCGTACCGGTACGAAGCCGATCTCCGCCTTGGCCGCCGCCGGAGCGGCGAGTATGAAGCCGCGGGCTTCGAGGCCGACGACCTTGTCGGCTCCCAGGCGCACGCACAGCGCGGCCAGGGCGTCGGTAAGGGCCCCGAAGGCCGCCGGGTCAGCGAGCAGCGGGGTGATGTCCTTGAACACCACGCCCGGCTTCGGATAGTCGGGTACGTCGCGGATCCGGCTGAGCAGCAGTTCACGCAGGTTGGATCGGGCGGTGTCCGCCGTGGTCACTGGTGGGTCTCCTCGCTCAGCGGCGCTTGCCGGAAGGACGGCCGCGGCCGCGGGAGCGTGCGGTGGGCTGACGTCGCTGACCGCCGACGGTGGCCGTGGCGGCCGCCTCGACCGGCTCGTCGTCGGCGTCCGCGGGCACCGCGTCCTGCGGCTCCTCGCTCTCGCCCTTCGCCTCGGCCGCGGCGCGCTTGGCCTTGACCCGCTTGGCGAGCGCCCGCATCTCCGGGGTGCGCTCCTTGAGGGAGGCGACCAGCGGGGTGGCGATGAAGATCGAGGAGTAGGCACCGGCCGCCAGACCGACGAACAGCGCCAGCGCGATGTCGTTGAGCATTCCCGCGCCGAGCAGCCCGCCGCCGACGAACAGCAGCGCGGCGACCGGCAGCAGGGCGACCACGGTGGTGTTGATGGACCGCACCAGGGTCTGGTTGAGGCTGCGGTTGGCCAACTCGCTGTAGGTGAAGCGAGTTTGGCTGGTGATGCCCTTGGTGCTCTCCTTCAGACCGTCGAAGACCACCACGGTGTCGTAGAGCGAGTAACCGAGGATGGTCAGCAGGCCGATGACCGTACCCGGGGTCACCTCGAAGCCGACGATCGCGTACACACCGATGGTGATGGTGAGGTCATGGACCAGCGCGACCAGCGCGGAGATCGCCATGCGCCACTCGAAGGCGACGGCGAGGTAGAGCACCACCAGGACCATGAAGATGACCAGGCCGAGTTCGGCCTTCTGGGAGATCTCCTGGCCCCAGCTCGGGCCGACCACCTGCGGGGAGATGGCGTTGGGGTCGACGTTCAGTTCCTTGGCGAGGTCCTGCTTGACCTTGTCCGCGGTGGTGCCGTCGATGCCGCTGACCTGGATGCGCAGTCCGCCGGTGCCGAGCTTCTGGGCGATGACGTCGTGGTGCCCGGAGATGACGTTCTGCGTCTTGGTCTGCGCGTCCCCCGTCGACACCGAGGTCTTGGGCGTGGTGAAGACCGCGCCGCCGGAGAACTCGATGCCCTTGTTCAGGCCGTTGACCGCGAGGCCGATGATCGCCACGAGGGTGATGACGATGGAGACGCCGTACCAGAGCTTGCGCTTGCCGACGAAGTCGTAGGAGACCTCGCCCCGGTGCAGGCGGTGACCGAGATTACCGAGCCGGGACATCAGGCCTCCTTGGCTTCGGGGCTGGCGGTACGGCGACCGCGGCGCAGCGGTGCCTGGACACCGAGGCTCTTGGGGTTGAGCCCGGACCAGGGGTGGCCCTGCGCGTAGAACTTGCGCCGGGCGAGGATCGTCATCAGCGGCTTGGTGAACAGGTAGACCACCACCACGTCGAGCAGGGTGGTCAGGCCGAGGGTGAACGCGAAGCCCTGGACCTTGCCGACCGAGCAGATGAACAGCACGGCCGCGGCGAGGAACGACACGAAGTCGGACACCAGGATGGTGCGCCGGGCCCGCGGCCAGGCCCGCTGGACCGCCGGGGCGAGGCTGCGGCCACCGCGTAGCTCGTCGCGGATCCGCTCGAAGTACACGATGAACGAGTCCGCCGTGATACCGATCGCGACGATGGCACCGCAGACCGCGGGCAGGTTCAGCGCGAAGCCGATCGCCGGGCCGAGCAGCGTCATGATGGCGTAGGTGAGCGCGGCGGAGACCAGCAGGCTGACCACGGCGACGAAGCTCAGACCGCGGTAGTACGCGAGCAGGTAGAGCACCACCAGCGCCAGGCCGACCGCGCCGGCGATCAGGCCGCCGTGCAGTTGCTCACCGCCGAGCTGCGGGGAGACGGTGGTGACGTCCGAGGTGTTGAAGGACAGCGGCAGCGCGCCGTAGGACAGCACGTTGGCCAGGTCCTCGGAGGACTGCTGGGTGAAGTTGCCGTAGATCTGGGCGCTACCGCCGGTGATCGCCGAGGAGACCGAGGGCGCCGAGACGACCTGGTTGTCCAGCACGATGGCGAACTGGTTGTTCGGCGGCTGCTGCTTGGCGAGCTGACCGGTCACGTCGGCGAACTTCTTGCCGCCCGCGGAGCTGAACTCCAGCGTGACGATCCATCCCTCACCGGACTGGGTGTCGTAGACCGACTTGGCGCCGGAGACCTGCTTACCGTCCACCTGGGCCGGGCCCAGGATGTACTTGGTCTTGCCGTCCTGGCTGCACGCGACGGTGGTGTCGGTCGGCTGGGCGCCGAGCCCGGCGTTCGCCATCTGCGTGGGCTTGGAGCAGTCCAGCGCGTTGAACTGCTTCTGCACGGCCGGGGGCACGCCTGCGGCGCCGGAGGTCGGCGGAGGCGTGCTGGCCGCGGACGGGTTGGTCGAGGGGGTGGCCGACGAGGTCGCCTTGGGGCTGCTGGAACCGGCCGCCTTGACAGCGTCGGTGACCGCCCGGCCCTGGGCGGTGGAACTGGGCGACGGGGAGGTCGACGGCTTGGCACTGGCACCGTTCTTGCCCGCGCCCGACGGGGAGCTGGACGGGGCGGACGACGGGCTGCCGGAGGGGCTCGGCGACGGCTTGTTCCCGGCGGCCGGGGCGTTGTTGGCCTCGGTGATCACCGTGCGGAAGTACAGCTGGGCGGTGGTGCCGACCTGCTTCTTCGCCTGGTCGGCGTTGGTACCCCGGGGGATGTCGACGATGATGTTGCGATCGCCCTGGGTCTGCACCTCCGCCTCGGAGACACCAAGACCGTTGACCCGCTTGTTGATGATGTTGACCGCGGTGTCCATGTTGGCCTTGTTGATCGCGTTGGCCTGACCCGGAGTGTTCTTCGCGGTCAGCGTGATCTCGGTGCCACCGGCGAGGTCGATGCCCAGCCGCGGGCTGGTGTGCCCGGAGATGAACATGCCTCCGGTGAGCGCGACCAGAGCCACCAGGATCACGGCCAGCGCGCGGCCGGGGTACCCCTGGGCCCCCGGCGACCTGCGCCCCTTCTTGGGTGCTGCCACCTTCTCGTTTCTCCCTGTCCAACCGTTTCCGCGTCGGCGTTGCTGTCGCGGGACGGCCACGAATGATGTGAGGACGTGCCGGACGTGCTGGACGCAGGGCCTTCAGCCTAGCCCTGAACCCGCGACTTACTTCTCGCTGTCCTTGGCGTCCTTCGCCGTGTCGGCGTCGCGCACCGCGTCCTTGGCGTCGGTGGCCTCGCCTTCGGTGGCAGCGGCCTTGTCCAGGTTGACGGGCTCCTCGTCCTGGGACTTGGCGGCGTGCTCCGGCTCGTCGGCGGGCTCGACGACCGGGGTGCCGTCAACGCCGGGGTGCTCGTCGAAGGTGAGCGGGATGTCGTTGTTGACGAGGCTGTCGTACTCCTCGTCGCTCAGCACCGCGCCGACGGCGTTCTTGGCGTACAGCGAGTGGACACCCGGAGCGACCTCCAGCAGGACGGTCGTGTCGCGGACCTCCTTGACCTTGGCGATCATGCCGCCGATGGTCCGCACACCCGTACCGGGCTGCATCTGGTTGCGCATCTCGGCGGCCTGGCGCTGCTTGTTCTTGGCCGAGCGGGTCATGAGCAGCATGACGCCGATGATCAGGATGAAGGGGAGAAGCGTGGCGATGTTCACGGCCTGGGGGTTTTCCTTCGCGCGGCCACGTGGACGCGGCCTGGTCTACGGATGGGGGTGTGGGGTGCGGATGCCGTCCTAGGAGGGCATCGGCGGAGTCTAGGCGAACCCACACCTTGGGAACAACGCCCAGCATTGCACTCAGGTTCCGCGAGCGGCGAGTCCCCGCGCCGTCACTGGCCGAACAGCCCCTGCTGGCCGGGCGGGTTCGACTGCTGCGGCGGCACCAGGCCCAGGTGGGCCCAAGCGGCGGGAGTGGCGATCCGGCCACGCGGCGTGCGCGCCAGCAGCCCCTCACGCACCAGGAACGGCTCCGCCACCTCCTCCACCGTCTCCCTCTCCTCCCCCACGGCCACCGCCAGTGTCGACAGTCCCACCGGTCCACCGCCGAACAGCCGCAACAGGGCGTCCAGCACCGCGCGGTCCAGCCGGTCCAGGCCGCGCAGGTCCACCTCGTACACATCGAGTGCCTGCGCGGCGATCTCGCGGGTGATCGCGCCGTCCGCCTTGACCTGGGCGTAGTCGCGGACCCGGCGCAGCAGGCGGTTGGCGATCCGGGGGGTGCCGCGGGACCGGCCGGCGATCTCGGCGGCGCCCTCGGGGTCGATCGCCACGTCGAGCAGATCGGCGGAGCGGCGCACGACCCGCTCCAGTTCGGCGGGCCCGTAGAACTCCATGTGGCCGGTGAAGCCGAAGCGGTCGCGCAGCGGGGGCGGCAGCAGGCCCGCCCTGGTGGTGGCACCGACCAGGGTGAACGGCGGCAGCTCCAGCGGAATGGCGGTGGCGCCGGGGCCCTTGCCGACGATCACGTCGACCCGGAAGTCCTCCATCGCCATGTAGAGCATCTCTTCGGCGGGCCGGGACATCCGGTGGATCTCGTCGAGGAAGAGGACCTCGCCCTCGGTGAGCGACGACAGGATCGCGGCCAGGTCGCCCGCGTGCTGGATGGCGGGTCCCGACGTGATCCGGATCGGGGCGCCCATCTCGGCGGCGATGATCATCGACAGGGTGGTCTTGCCGAGGCCCGGAGCGCCGGAGAGCAGTACGTGATCGGCGGTGCCGCCGCGCTGGCGGGCCGCTTTGAGCACCAGGTCGAGTTGTTCGCGGACCCGCTCCTGACCGATGAACTCGCCGAGGTCCTTGGGCCGCAGGGCGGCCTCGACGGCGCGCTCCTCACCGTCCGCGGCTGCGGCGACCAGCCGCTGGTCGGTCTCGGGTACTGGGTCGTCCCAGGTCATGGGTGGGTCTGTCCTTTGTCGGGGCGGACGTCGGTGCGGTCGGCGGGCTAGCGGGCCCGGTTGAGGGTCTTCAGAGCGGAGCGCAGCAGAGCCGAGACATTGGGCGTGCCACCCTCGGCCTCCGCCTCGGGCGCCACCGCGGCGACCGCTTCATCGGCCTGCCGGGGCTGGTAGCCCAACCCGACCAGGGCGGCGTGGAGTTGGTCCCGCCACGATGCGGGCGCGGCGGCCGCGGGGGCCGGCACGGTGCCGCCGCCCACGGGGGCGCCGAGTCGGTCCTTGAGCTCCAGCAGCAGCCGTTGGGCGCCCTTCTTGCCGATGCCGGGCACCGCGGTGAGCGCCTTCTCGTCGTCCGTGGCGACGGCCAGCCGCAGGGCGTCGGGCGAGTGGACGGCGAGCATGGCCTGGGCCAGCCGGGGCCCAACCCCGCTTGCCGTCTGCAGGAGTTCGAAGACCTGCCGCTCGTCGTCGTCGGCGAAGCCGTAGAGGGTGAGCGAGTCCTCGCGCACCACCAGGGAGGTGGCCAGCCGGGCCGGCTCCCCCAACCGAAGCGCGGCCAGGGTGCCGGGGGTGCACTGGACCGACATCCCCACACCGCCGACCTCCACGACCGCGGTGTCCGGGGACAGGGCCGCGACCGGCCCACTGACGAAGGCGATCATGCGGTGCCTTTCGGAGTACGGAGCCGCTGGGCGGCGACGGCCTGGCGCAGCCGGTCGCTGGCCGTGCCGCGCCAGATGTGGCAGATGGCCAGGGCCAGCGCGTCGGCGGCGTCGGCGGGCTTGGGCGGTGCGTCAAGCCGTAGCAGCCGGGTGACCATGGCGCCGACCTGCGCCTTCTCGGCCCGGCCGCTGCCGGTGACGGCGGCCTTGACCTCGCTGGGGGTGTGCAGTGCGACCGGAAGGCCGCGACGGGAGGCGCAGAGCAGGGCGACGGCGCTGGCCTGCGCGGTGCCCATCACGGTGCGGACGTTGTGCTGGCTGAACACCCGCTCCACGGCGACGAATTGCGGCCGGTGCTCGTCGAGCCAGGCCTCTATGCCGCGTTCGATGAGCACCAAACGCTCGCCGATGTCCGCGTCGGCCGGGGTGCGGACGACGCCAACTCCCGCCATGCGCAACGGTTTTCCCGGGGCGCCGTCCACCACGCCGATGCCGCAGCGGGTCAGTCCGGGGTCCACTCCGAGCACACGCACCGAGCCCCTCCCTTCACGCCGTCGATCAGCTGTTCTTCGGAGGTTATCGGGTGCCACTGACAACGAAGGGGGGCCGGTGGGGGTGTTTCCCACCGGCCCCCCTTCAGGGGCTCAGGCTTCGACCTTCTCCATGATCTCGTCCGGGACGTCGAAGTTGGCGAACACGTTCTGCACGTCGTCGCTGTCCTCAAGGGCGTCGATCAGCTTGAAGATCTTGCGCGCGCCCTCCTCGTCCAGCTCCACCTGCATGGTGGGAAGGAAGTTGGCGTCGGCGGAGTCGTAGTCGATGCCCGCCTCCTGGAGCGCCTTGCGCACCGGGACCAGGTCGGTGGCCTCGCTGATCACCTCGAAGGACTCGCCCAGGTCGTTGACCTCCTCGGCGCCCGCGTCGAGCACGGCACCGAGCACGTCGTCCTCGGTCAGCCCGTTCTTCGGGACGATCACCACGCCCTTGCGGTTGAACAGGTACGACACCGAGCCCGGGTCGGCCATCGAGCCGCCGTTGCGGGTCATCGCGACGCGCACCTCGGAGGCGGCGCGGTTGCGGTTGTCGGTGAGGCACTCGATCAGCACGGCGACACCGTTCGGGCCGTAGCCCTCGTACATGATCGTCTGGTAGTCGGCGCCGCCCGCCTCCAGGCCGGCACCGCGCTTGATCGCGCTGTCGATGTTCTTGTTCGGTACCGAACTCTTCTTGGCCTTCTGTACGGCGTCGTAAAGAGTCGGGTTGCCGTCCAGGTCGGCGCCGCCCATCCGCGCCGCGACCTCGATGTTCTTGATCAGCTTCGCGAAGAGTTTGCCGCGCTTGGCATCAATCACGGCCTTCTTGTGCTTCGTCGTAGCCCATTTAGAGTGGCCGGACATCCGCCTGTCTCCTTCACGTCACCAAACTGCCAACGAACACTTGTGATCCTACCGGGATCACGCGGTCCGGCTTTTCACCCCGACTGCCGCACCATGCCCGCGAACAACGCGTGCACCCTGTGGTCTCCGGTCAGCTCCGGGTGGAAGGAGGTGGCGAGCAGGTTGCCCTGGCGGACGGCGACGATCGTCTCGTCCCGCAGCCGCGCGAGCACCTCGACCCCGGCGCCCACCGACTCGACCCATGGAGCGCGGATGAAGACGCCCTCGCAGGGGCCGCCCTCGATGCCCGCGATCTCCACGGCGGCCTCGAAGGACTCGTTCTGGCGGCCGAAGGCGTTGCGACGCACCGTCATGTCGATGCCGCCGATGGTCTCCTGGTCGTCACGGCCGTCGAGGATCTTGTCGGCGAGCATGATCATGCCCGCGCAGGAGCCGTAGGCGGGCATTCCGCCGCGTATCCGGGCGCGCAGCGGTTCCAGCAGGCCGAAGGTGACGGCCAGCTTGGACATGGTGGTGGACTCGCCGCCCGGGATCACCAGGCCGTGGACACCGTCGAGTTCCTCGGGGCGGCGCACCGGGCGGGTCTGGACACCGGCGGCCTCCAGCGCGGCGGTGTGCTCACGTACATCGCCCTGGAGGGCGAGCACGCCGACGGTGGGGGTAATGGGCACAGCGGAACCTTTCGCAGGCGTTTCTCGGCCCAACGGACGGGCCACGGCCGCGCGGTGGGGATTCCGGGGCGAAGCCCCTGGAAGCTCCCAGCGCGGCCGTGGCCCGGACCATCGGTGGTTCGGGGCGGGTGGTTACCAGCCGCGGTTGGCGTAGCGCTCGGTCTCCGGGAGGGTGTCGCAGTTGATGCCGACCATGGCCTCGCCCAGGCCGCGGGAGACGTCCGCGATCACCTTCGGGTCGTCGTAGAAGGTGGTGGCCTTCACGATCGCGGCGGCGCGCTGGGCCGGGTCGCCGGACTTGAAGATGCCGGAGCCGACGAAGACGCCCTCCGCGCCGAGCTGCATCATCAGCGCGGCGTCCGCCGGGGTGGCCACGCCGCCCGCGCTGAACAGCACGACGGGCAGCTTGCCGAGCGTGGCGACCTCCTTGACCAGCTCGTACGGGGCGCGCAGCTCCTTGGCGGCGGCGTACAGCTCGTGGTTGTCCAGGCCGCGCAGCCGGGCGATGTCGCCCTTGATCTGGCGCAGGTGGCGCACCGCCTCGACCACGTTGCCGGTGCCCGCCTCGCCCTTGGAGCGGATCATGGCCGCGCCCTCGGCGATCCGGCGCAGCGCCTCGCCCAGGTTGGTCGCACCGCACACGAAGGGCGTGGTGAAGGCCCACTTGTCGCTGTGGTTGACCTCGTCGGCGGGGGTGAGGACCTCGGACTCGTCGATGTAGTCCACGCCCAGCGCCTGGAGCACCTGGGCCTCGACGAAGTGGCCGATCCGGGACTTGGCCATGACCGGGATCGACACCGCGTTGATGATGCCGTCGATCATGTCGGGGTCGGACATGCGGGCCACGCCGCCGTCCTTGCGGATGTCGGCGGGCACCCGCTCAAGCGCCATGACCGCGACGGCACCGGCGTCCTCGGCGATCTTGGCCTGCTCCGGGGTGACCACATCCATGATCACACCGCCCTTGAGCTGCTCGGCCATGCCGCGCTTGACGCGCGCGGTGCCGGTCTCGGGGCTGGCAGTGGTGCTGGCGGGCGTGGTGGACAAGATTGACCTCACTCGTTGAGATACGTGTGCGATAGGCCCATCGTAGGACCGTACGGATCGACCCTGGACCTGCCCTCAGGTCCACTTCGGCCGGACCGCCGCTACGGAACTGACAAAACCCGAGGCATCAGGCCAAGAACAAGGGCCAATCGCCACCCAGTGGCCCGATTTCCACCGCTCCGCGGGCCGCGGTTGGCCTGGGAACGGCCGCTAGCGGCTCGCCCCGTCCGCGGTGAGGGCCTGCGGCGGCTCGTCGTCCATCTCGAAGGCCAGCGGGAACGGCGCGTGCCCGGCCAGCCGGAACCAGCGGACGGCGCGCTGCCGCCGTAGGGCGCGCGCGGCGCGCACCGCGTCGTTGTGGAACCGGCGGGCCATCGGGGTACGGCGTACCGCCGCGGTCAGTTCGCCCACCGCCTCCGGGCCGCCCGGTGCCTCCCGTACCGCCTGTACGGTGTCGGGCTCGGCGAAGACCGCGCGCAGCGTCTGGCTCAGGTCACTCTCCGCGACCTCGCGCTGCTCGTCCTCGGCCTGCCGGGCCGCGTGGGCGGTCTGGTACAGCACGATCGAGGCGGCCGGATCGAGGATGCCGGAGGTCGCCAACTCCTGTGCCACCGAGGCGCGGCGCAGCAGTTGCGCGTCCAACGCGGCGCGCGCCGCGTCGATGCGCGCGTGCAGGCGGTCCAACCGGCCGGCGGTCCAGCTGAGGTAGATGCCCAGCAGGACCAGTGCTGCCGCGATCCAGATCAAGGTGAACGTCACGGGCTGCAAGCCTACGGGTTCCGTGCGGATGGTCGGGGGTTCGCGTGGTCTCTCCGCCACCCGCCCGCCCGTTCGCCGTCCCACCGGCGGGCAACGCCTCGCCCCCCACCCACAACCGATGCGGCGCACCGGTACGCGAAGGGGGCGGCGAACGGGTGGGAGGCGGGAAGAGGAACGCGAACCCGGCGGAGGGTCACAGGCGCAACCGCGCCCGCAGCCCGGTCCGTTCGTCCGGCGCCACAGAAGCCGCGCCGTCCGTCACCATCTCGTAGACCGAAAGGATCTCCGCCCCGACCGTCGACCAGTCGAACCGCCGTACGTGCCTGCTGCCCAACTCCCGCAGCTCCGCGAGCCGTTCGCGGTCGCCGAGCAGCCGTACCGCCGAAGTGGCCAGCGCCTCCGCGTCCTCCACCGGGAACAACTCGCCCGCCGCTCCCCCGTCCAGCACCTGCCGGAAGGCGTCGAGATCGCTGGCCAGCACCGGCGCGCCCGCCGACATCGCCTCCACCAGGATGATGCCGAAGCTCTCACCACCGGTGTTGGGCGCCACGTACAGGTCCACGCTGCGCAGCATCCGCGCCTTGTCCTCGTCGCTGACCATGCCGAGGAACTCCACACGCTCGCGCATGGATTCGGGCAGCCCGTCGACCGCCTCCTCCTCGTCGCCGCGCCCGGCGACCAGCAGCCGGGTCTCCGGCCGGGCCGCGAGGATCTTCGGCAGCGCCCGCATCAGCGTCGGAAGTCCCTTGCGCGGCTCGTCGATCCGGCCGATGAAGCCAATCGTTTCCCCTTGCCACTGCGGCTTCGGTTCGGCCTTCGCGAAGAAGTCGACGTCGACGCCGTTGGGGATCACCACGGCATCGCCGCCGAGATGTTCGACGAGGGTGCGCCGGGCGTACTCGCTCACCGCGATCCGCGCGCTGATCTTCTCCAGCGCCGGTTGCAGGATCGGGTACGCGGCGATCATGGCGCGCGAACGCGGGTTGGAGGTGTGGAACGTGGCCACGATCGGCCCCTGCGCCGCCCAGCAGGACAGCAGCCCCAGCGACGGCGAGGCGGGCTCGTGGATGTGGATCACGTCGAAGGCTCCGTCGTGCAGCCAGCGCCGTACCCGCGCGGCGGACAGGAAGCCGAAGTTGAGCCGGGCCACCGAGCCGTTGTACGGCACCGGCACCGCCCGCCCGGCGGAGACGACGTAGCCCGGCAGCGGGGTGTCGTCGTCGGCCGGGGCCAGCACCGAGACCCGGTGGCCGAGACCGATCAGGTGCTCGGCGAGGTCCCGGATGTGGAACTGCACGCCACCGGGGACATCCCAGGAGTACGGGCAGACGATCCCGATCCTCAAGGCCGCTCCGTTCCGGAGCTGTCGGACCGCCGAGCGGTGGTGTCCGGGCGCGGTTCCAGGTCCGCCAGCCACAGCCGCTGCAGCATGTGCCAGTGCTCCGGATGCTCGGCGATGCCCTCGGCGAAGGCGTCGGCCATCCGTTGCGTCATCGCCTTCGCCTTCTCGGTCCGGGTCCCGTCCTCGGGCACCTCGATCCGGGGGTGCACCTGTCCGCGCATGACCGCCGACTCGTCGTACCAGAGGGTGACCGGCAGTAGCGGCGCACCGGTCTGTACGGACAGCATCGCAGGTCCCGCGGGCATCCGGGCGGTATCGCCGAAGAACGAGACCTCGATCCCGGAGGCGGACAGATCGCGGTCGGCGACCAGGCACACCAGTCCCCCGGCACGCAGCCGCCGGGCGAGGGCGCCGAACGCGGCGCCGCCGGTGTGCGGCAGCACCTCCATGCCCAGGCCCTCGCGGTAGGCGACGAACCGGTCGTAGAGCGTCTCGGGCTTGAGCCGCTCCGCGACGGTGGTGAACGGTACGCCGAGCTTGGTGGTGACCCAGGCGCCCGCCAGGTCGTAGTTCCCCATGTGCGGCAGGGCGAGGATCACGCCGTTGCCCGCGGCGAGCGCCTCTTCGAGCAGATGGATGTCCTTGACCTCGAAACCGTCCCTGATGCGCTGCCTGCTCCAGGCCGGGAGCCGGAAGGACTCCATCCAGTACCGCAGGTAGGAGCGCATTCCGGCGCGGGACAGCTCGGCCAGGCGCTCGGGGGTGGCGTCCGGGACGACCCGCGCGAGATTCGCCTCCAGGCGCAGTACTCCCTTGCCGCGCCTGCGCCAGGTCAGATCGGCTATGCCCCGGCCCAGTGCGTGCGCCACGGGCTCGGGCAGCCGTTTGACCGCGGTCCATCCGGCCCCGTACAGCGCGTCGGTGAGCTTCTCCTTCACGCCGGGTTCCCCTCCCCTTCGTGTGCCGCCGCGTCGGCCTCCGCCGCCTCGCGGCGCACGGTGACCACGCGCTGCACCATGGTCACCAGGCTGCCCGCGGCCACGATCCACAGCGCGATCGGCAGCAGCACCTGGATGCCTGGTACACCGAACTTGTGCAGCCCGGAGACGCCGCAGGCCACCAGTGAGATCACCAGCCGCTCGGCGCGCTCCACCAGCCCGTTGACGTTGACCGGCAGCCCGATGGCCTCGCCGCGCGCCTTGGTGTACGAGACGATCTGGCCGCTGGCCAGGCAGAAGATGGTCACCGCGCACAGCACCAGGCTGTGGCCGCCCCCGGCGTACCACAGCGCGAGACCTCCGAAGATCGCCGCGTCCGCCACCCGGTCAAGGGTGGAGTCGAGGAACGCCCCCCAACGGCTGGAGCGGCCCAGCTGGCGGGCCATGTTGCCGTCGACCAGGTCGGAGAAGACGAACAGGGTGATGACGACGGTGCCCCAGAAGAACTCGCCCCTGGGGTAGAAGGCCAGCGCCCCCGCCAGCACGCCCCCCGTACCGACGAGGGTGACCGCGTCGGGGCTGACGCCCAGACGCAGCAGCAGTGCGGCGAACGGTGTGAGGACACGCGTGAAGAAAGCACGCGCGTACTTGTTCAGCATGGCCTTCCCGACAGGTCAGTGGTACCGGCTTGGCCCCTTTCGGCCCCGGCGGCCCCATCGTAGCCAGGCGCCGAGTGCGGCCGGTCACAGGCACCCGTCCGGTACGGGCGGGGGTACGACGTATGGACGCAAACGTAAGGGCGTGGGAAGGTCGAATAACCGCGGGCGCCACCGGAGCCGCCTGATCAGTCCCGTGGCCTTCGCGTTCGCGCCTGCAGCGAGCCAGCCCTGCCCTCATGAGCCGCGGGCTCGACGAGGGCAGCCACCATGCAGTGACTGGAGGCAAGCGATGGGCGACAGGCGAGACGCACATGCTGGAGCCGCCGGAGGCGCACCGGCGGCCGACCGGCCCGAAGGACTGCGGAACGTGGTGCTGGTCGGCCACAGCGGAGCGGGCAAGACGACGCTGGCGGAGGCGCTGGCGTTGGCGGGTGGGGCGATGAACCGGTGCGGCCGGGTCGAGGAGGGGACGACGGTCTCCGACTTCGACGAGATCGAACACCGGCAGCAGCGTTCCGTACAGCTCTCCCTGATCCCGGTGGACTGGGGCAACGTCAAGATCAATCTGCTGGACACCCCCGGGTACGCGGACTTCGTCGGGGAGTTGAGGGCCGGTCTGCGCGCGGCGGACGCGGCCCTTTTCGTCGTCTCGGCCGCGGACGGCGTGGACGGCGCCACCCGGATGGTGTGGGAGGAGTGCGCGGCGGTCGGCATGCCCCGCGCGGTGGTGGTGACCCACCTGGAGAACGCCCGCGCCGACTTCGACGAGATGACCGCCATCTGCCAGCGCGTCTTCAGCGGCGACGACCCCGATGCGGTGCTGCCGCTGTACCTGCCGCTGTACGGGGAGGAGGGGCCCGACGGGCACACCCCGGTGGCGGGGCTGATCGGGCTGCTGTCGCAGCGCGTCTACGACTACTCCTCGGGCGAACGGGTCGAACGCGACCCCGACCCCGAGCACCTGCCGCTGATCGCGGAGGCCCGCAACCGGCTCATCGAGGGGATCATCGCCGAGAGCGAGGACGAGACCCTCATGGACCGCTATCTCGGCGGCGAGGAGATCGACTTCAAGACCCTCATCCAGGATCTGGAGCGGGCCGTGGCGCGCGGCACCTTCCACCCGGTGCTGGCCGCCGCGCCACCGGCCGAGGGCGCCCGGCAGGGCCTGGGCACCCTGGAACTGCTGGAGCTGGTCACCGGAGGCTTCCCGACCCCGGCCGAGCGGGAGACGCCCGCGGTGACCACCCCGCAGGGCGCACCGCGCCCGCCGCTGCCCTGCGACCCGGACGGGCCGCTGGTCGCCGAGGTGGTCAAGACCTCCTCCGACCCCTATGTGGGCCGGATCAGCCTGGTGCGGGTCTTCTCCGGGACGCTGCGCCCAGACGAGACGGTGCACGTGTCCGGGCACGGCCTGGCGGACCGCGGGCATGAGGACCACGACGTGGACGAGCGGGTCGGGGCGCTGTCCTCCCCGTTCGGCAAGGTCCAGCGGCCGGTGCCCAGGGCCATCGCGGGCGATCTGGTGTGCGTGGCGAAGCTGAGCCGCGCGGAGACCGGCGACACCCTCTCCGCGAAGGACGATCCGCTGCTGATGGAGCCTTGGGTCATGCCGGACCCGCTGCTGCCGGTGGCGATCGAGGCGCACAGCAAGGCGGACGAGGACAAGCTGTCGCAGGGCCTGGCCCGGCTGGTCGCCGAGGATCCGACGATGCGCCTTGAGCAGAACCAGGACACCCACCAGGTGGTGCTGTGGTGTCTGGGCGAGGCGCATGTGGATGTGGCGCTGGAACGGCTGCGCGCCCGGTACGGGGTGCAGGTTGACGCGGTGCCGTGCAAGGTGTCGCTGCGCGAGACCTTCGGTGAGAAGGCGGCCGGGCGCGGTCGGCACGTCAAGCAGTCCGGTGGGCACGGGCAGTTCGCGATCTGCGAGATCGAGGTGGAGCCGCTGCCGGTGGGCTCGGGCATCGAGTTCGTGGACAAGGTGGTCGGCGGCGCGGTACCGCGGCAGTTCATTCCTTCGGTGGAAAAGGGCCTGCGGGCGCAGGCCGCCAGGGGCGTGGCGGCCGGCTACCCGGTGGTGGACATCAGGGTCACCCTGCTCGATGGCAAGGCGCACTCGGTGGACTCCTCGGACGCCGCCTTCCAGACCGCGGGCGCGCTGGCGCTGCGCGAGGCCGCCAAGGAGGCCCGCATCCATCTGCTGGAGCCGGTCGCCGAGGTGCAGGTACTGGTCTCGGACGAGTACGTGGGGCCGGTGATGAGCGACCTCGCCGGACGCAGGGGCCGGGTGGTGGGCACCGAACCGGCGGGCCCCGGGCGGACGTTGGTGCGTGCGGAGGTGCCGGAGATCGAGATCGGCCGGTACGCGATCGACCTGCGGTCGATCTCGCACGGAACCGGCCGGTTCAACCGCTCGTACGCCCGGCATGAGCCGATGCCGTCGCAACTCGCCGCGAAGTTGCGGGAGGAGCAGGAGGGGAGCAGGTAACTCCCGTCCCACACAGCTCGGGAGACGTCCTTCGCATCGCACCACTGACGGGTTGGTCACCGTCCGGATACGCTGTGCTCGTAGATCGGACGGTGTGCCAATCCGATCCGCGATGACGGTAGTTGACGGCCCGCCGCGGGCCGTCGGGTGAGGGAGTTGGGGGGCGGAAGTGTCTTTCTCCGGCGTGGAGTTCGACTTCAGCCCGGGCGCTCAGGTGCCGCTCACCGGTATGGGTGGGGAGACCGCCGCCACACAGGCGCTCTCCTCCGCCGCGTACCGGGACGGGCCGGTCGAGGACCTGGTGAAGATCAACCCCGAAGCGGGCGTCGGACCACCGAAGTTGTCCCTCTTCGAACCCAACCTCGGCGAGGCGTTCGCCCGTGCCGTACAGGTGCGGATGCTGGGCGGCGCGCGCAAGGAGACCGTTCAGTCGTTCGGCATGGACCCGCAGACCGTGGTGGTGCACTGCCTGGCGGCCAACCGGATCCGGCAGCAGCGCGACCGCCGGCTGACCGTTGTGATGGGCGTGTGCGGGCTGCTGTTCCTGCCCGGTGTGCTGATCTGGCTCGGCGCGTTCCAACTGCGCCGCACGCTCGGCAAGTTGGCGGGCCGGGTCAGCTCACTGGGCGGCCTGGTGCTCGCGGTGGTGGTGGGACTGGCCGCGCTGTTGCTGTTGCGGCCACCGCTGACCGGGTTCTTCGGGCTGTACCTGCGGGTGATGCTGCTGGTTCCGATCCTCGGCTGGTACGTCGCCAAGCGGATCTGCGAGAAGACCGCGGTGGACCTGCGGGAGCGCTGGGCGTCGCTGCTCGGCGGGGGCGGGGTCGGCGCCAGGATCCCGGAGGCGGTACCGCAGCACCCCAACCAGACCCGCGCCGAGCTGATGCGGCAGTCACTGGTGGCGCTGGCCACCGAGCAGAGCAGCAACGTGGTCTTCTACGCCGGTCCCAAGGGCATCCTGGGGATGGGATCGCGGTGGGGCGTCTGGCAGTTGGCGGAGGAACTGGAGCCGCGGCCCGACACCGACATCCACCCGTTCCGCAGCTGGGACGTGATCAAGGCCATCCAGGACCGGTTGCGCGATCTGGAGCGCGGTCCGCTGCACACCGGCGGTTTCCCCAAGCCGACCGTACGGCACTGGATCGTGGCGCCGGTCGGGGAGAACGCCAAGGAGGTCAGCCGACCCACCGGGCCCGAGGTCGAGGGCTTCACCGTCAAGGACTTCGAGATACAGCGGATCTGCAACGAGCAGCAGTTCGGCAGCGGCAACCGGCACTACCTCGGTGTGCAGTTCGTGCTGTGGGACGGTCAGTTGGTGATCAACCTGCTGATCACGGTGACGGTGCTGCACTACACCCTGCGGATCGAGGTGACCGGGCATGCGCTCGGGCCGGTGAACTCGCTGTTCATGGGCGGCCCTTCACCGAAGACCAAGGAGGTGTCCAAGACCGTCAAGTTCTGGGAGACCAGGACCGTACACCTGCCGCTGGTGGACGCCGGGGAGGTGGTACGGCTCGCGGCGCGGGCGCCGTTCACCTGGTTCCCGCCGGTGCTGGACTTCCTGGGCGGCCAGCTCGCGCTGCCCGAGCCGTTCGGGCTGCGGCACGCGTGGGCGGACAAGCCGTGGAAGCACCGCTTCATGGCGGACGACGCGTTGCGCGCGGCCACTCCCGTGCTGCGGGCGGTGAACGCCGCGGCGATCTCCGTGCTGGAGGAGAACGGGGTGAACACGGAGCGGTTCACCAATCGCTCCCTGGTGCTCAGCGGGTTGGTCCAGGCGGCGGAGCCCAGGGCCGCGGACGCTTATAACGCGTAGCGGCCGGGTTCTCTCCCAGCCGCCCGGCCTTTGTCCTCAAACGCCGGACGGGCTGACAGATCAGCCCGTCCGGCGTTTGAGGACGACGCGCGCAGCGTGGATCAGTCGTGCGGCCAGTGGGCCGCCAGCATGGCTCGCGTGTCCGCGAGAAGTTGCGGCAGCACCTTCGTGTGGCCGACCACCGGCATGAAGTTGGTGTCCCCGCCCCAGCGGGGCACGACGTGCTGGTGCAGGTGGGCGGCGATACCGGCGCCCGCCACCGCACCCTGGTTCATGCCGATGTTGAAGCCGTGCGCTCCGGACGCCGAGCGCAGCGCGGTCATCGCCCGCTTGGTGAACTCCGCAAGCTCCGCCGTCTCGGCCTCGTCGAGGTCGGTGTAGTCCGCGACGTGCCGGTACGGCACCACCATCAGATGGCCACCGTTGTACGGGTAGAGATTCAGCACCGCGTAGACCATCTCACCGCGCGCGATGATCAACCCGTCGACGTCGGACTTGGCCGGAATCGCGCAGAAGGGGCAGCCGTCACCGGCCTCCGGACCGGTGGGCTTGTTCTCGCCCTGGATGTACGCCATGCGGTGCGGGGTCCACAGGCGCTGGAACGCGTCCGGCGTCCCCACTCCGATCTGGTGCTCCGGCTCAGTCGTCATGTTGTGCAGCATATTCGCCCGCGACGCGGGGCGAAGCGGCGAGGGGCGGACCGCAATGGTCCGCCCCTCGTTACCCCGGCCGCGCGGGGACCAGTCACACCTGGATACGGCGCTCCACAGCATCAACGATCTCGGCCAGCGCTTGGTCACTGGGGATGCCGTTCTTCTGCGAACCGTCGCGGTAGCGGAAGCTCACCGCGCCGCTCGCCACGTCCTCGTCACCAGCGATGATCATGAACGGGATCTTCAGCTTCTGCGCGTTGCGGATCTTCTTCTGCATCCGGTCCGACGAGGAGTCCACCTCGACCCGCAGCCCCTTCGCCCGCGCCTGGGCCGCGAACTCCTCCAGGTACGGCACGTGCGCGTCACCGATCGGGATGCCGACCGCCTGGACCGGCGCCAGCCAGGCCGGGAACGCGCCCGCGTAGTGCTCGGTCAGCACGCCGAAGAAGCGCTCGATGGAGCCGAACAGTGCCCGATGGATCATCACCGGACGCTGCCGTGAGCCGTCGGCGGCCTGGAACTCCAGGTCGAACCGCTCGGGCAGGTTGAAGTCCACCTGGATCGTGGACATCTGCCAGGTGCGGCCGATGGCGTCCCGCGCCTGCACGGAGATCTTCGGGCCGTAGAACGCGGCGCCACCCGGGTCCATCACCAGGTCGAGTCCCTGCTTCTCGGCCGCCTCGCGCAGCGTCTGGGTGGCCTCCTCCCAGACCTCGTCGGAGCCGATGAACTTCTCCGGGTCCTTGGTGGACAGCTCCAGGTAGAAGTCGTTGAGCCCGTAGTCACGCAGCAGGTTCAGCACGAAGGTGAGCAGCGAGTCCAGTTCGTCGGCCATCTGCTCCTTGGTGCAGTAGATGTGCGCGTCGTCCTGGGTCAGACCGCGCACCCGGGTCAGACCGTGCACCACGCCCGACTTCTCGTACCGGTAGACGGTGCCGAACTCGAAGAGGCGCAGCGGCAGTTCACGGTAGGAGCGGCCCCGGGACCTGAAGATCAGGTTGTGCATGGGGCAGTTCATGGGCTTCAGGTAGTACTTGTGGCCCTCGTCGAGCTCCATGGGCGGGTACATGCCGTCCGCGTACCAGTCCAGGTGGCCGGAGGTCTGGTACAGCTCCTGCTTGGTGATGTGCGGGGTGTTGACGAACGAGTACCCGGCCTCCTCGTGGCGCCGGCGCGAGTAGTCCTCCATCACCCGGCGGATGACACCGCCCTTGGGGTGGAACACCGGCAGGCCGGAGCCGATCTCCTCGGGGAAGGAGAACAGGTCGAGTTCGGCGCCGAGCTTGCGGTGGTCCCGCTTCTCGGCCTCGGCCAGCCGGTCGAGGTACGCCTTCAGCTCGTCCTTGGACGGCCACGCGGTGCCGTAGATCCGCTGCAGCTGCGGGTTCTTCTCGCTGCCGCGCCAGTAGGCGGCGGCGGAGCGCATCAGCTTGAAGGCCGGGATGATCCGGGTGCTGGGCAGGTGCGGACCGCGGCACAGGTCCTTCCAGCACAGCTCGCCGGTCTTGGCGTCGAGGTTGTCGTAGATGGTCAGCTCACCGGCACCGACCTCGGCCGAGGCGCCCTCGGCGGCCTCCGCGGCGGAGCCCTTCAGGCCGATCAGCTCCAGCTTGTACGGCTCGGCCGCCAGTTCCTCGCGGGCTGCCTCGTCGCTGACCGCGCGGCGGGAGAAGCGCTGGCCGCGCTTGACGATCTCCTGCATCTTCTTCTCGATGCGCTTGAGGTCCTCGGGGTGGAAGGCCTCGGCGACGTCGAAGTCGTAGTAGAAGCCGTCCTTGATCGGCGGGCCGATGCCGAGCTTGGCCTCCGGGAAGATCTCCTGCACGGCCTGCGCCATGACGTGCGCGGTGGAGTGGCGCAGGATGTTCAGCCCGTCCTCGCTGTCGATGGTGACGGGCTCGACCTCGTCGCCGTCGGAGAGCGGGTAGCCGAGGTCCTTCAGCTCACCGGCGACACGGGCAGCGACGACGGAGCGGTCCCCTTCGAAGAGGTCCGCGGCCGTCGTCCCCGTCGTGACCACGCGCTCTTCCCGTTCCACGGAATCGCGTTTGATGATCACACGGAGCTCTGACACCGGTTTCTCCTGACTCATGACATGCGGTCGGCAGCGGACGCTGCACCGCTGAATCGTACCGAGCGGGACCGCCACGGCGCTAAGCCATGATCGTCATGAGCTGCCGCCGAGGGTCCGAGGGCCCGCTCCCACGGACATTGCGCGGCGACGGCGGGCAACCACGACGGTGGAGACCGGTGGTGCCGCACGCACCGCGACCCCCTAGTCGACGGCGTCAGCGGCCTCCTGCAAGGACTTGAGCAGTCGGTCGCGCTCGGCGGCGTCCACATGCAGAAGCGTCACGCCACTCGCCCCCGACAACCGGCGAAAGCCGCGCCCGGGCTCCAGTTCCCCGCTGACCCGGACCGGCAACCCCACCAGATGGGCGTGGGCGGCGACGCGGTAGTCGTCCGCCGCCAAGCGCATGCGAACGTGCCGTACGTCCGCACCCCCGAGCACCCGCAGCCGCACCGAACCGCCCTCCGCCGGACGGGCACTGCGCAGCCGGACCACGGTCCCGGTCACGGTGACCGGGACCGGCGGCTCCGAGGCGGCGTAGCGGGCGGCGGCCTGGTGCAGCGCGGGCAGGTCGCCCGGCGAGAACTCCACCGGCTCCGGGCGGGCGGCCACTCCGAGTGGCAGCCCGGCCGCCGGGGACCAGGCCAGGGCGATCTCGGCTCCCTCGCTGTCCCGCACCAAGTGCGCGACCGCCGCGACGAGTTCATGGCACACGCCCAGTTCCACCGCCGCGTCGAAGGCCTCAAGGCGGCCGGTCGCCCGCTGGTAGTCCACCGCGTCCCGGGCCGCCTGCAGGGCGCGCAGCAGCGTGATCGTGACGTGCCGCTCGTCCGGCGCCGGGGCGTACGCGGTCAGCAGATGACCGCCGGAGGACGGGCCGATCAGCACCCGTTCCAGATAGGCGGTGGCGTACCGCCCGTGCCGTTCCCCGAAGTATCCGGCGTTGCCCTGGGCGGCCCGCGCGGCGGCCGAGAGCATGCCGCGCACCGCGTCCCGCAGCCGCTCCGCCGCCGTCCACGGCACCGCCCCGGCGCACCGGGGCACGTCCCGCCGCCAGCGGATCTCGTCCCCCGGCACGGTCAGGGCCAGCAGCACCTCGCGGGCCGAGGGCGCGCCGGAGTGGGCCAGCGCGGTCAGTGCCTCGCCGACGAGGTCGGTGCAGTCCCCGTACTCCGTGCTCGCGGGCACCAGCAGGCTGGTGGCCGCCATACCGCTTCGGGTGCCGCTGCCGGGCGGGGTCCAGCGGGTGTACCGGCCGCTCTCGCCGCCCCTGCGCTGCCAGCCGTGCCGGGCGAGCAGCGCGGTGAGCACCTGGGGGTCGACGCGCTCGGGGTCGGGCAGTTCCGCCGCGGGCGGTTCGGGTTCTGACGGTTCGGGGTCCGGTCCGGTGAGTCGCATCAGGGTCTCCCTCCCGCCCCGACCCGCGTCATGATCTCGCACAGCGCCCGGTCGTCGAAGATCCGGGTCGTGGGGATCCGCACGGTGGTCTTGTACCTGCCCGTCACCGGCTGGCCGGCGAGGTTCGTCCAGTAGCAGCAGTGCCTCAGCTCCATGCGGTCGTGCCCCGCACGCAGCCACTGCTCCTGGCTGCGCGGCACCAGCATCACGACGAGGATCTTGTGCACCGACACCGGTGTCCTGGCCAGCTTGGCGAGGTGGGCGTTCTCCAAGGTGAAGGAGAAGAACGCCCCGGGTGGGTTCGGTGCCACCTGGTAGGTGCACTTGAGCTGCACCTTGATGGTGACCTCGTCGTCCACCGCGTGACCGCGCGAGCTGTGGCTGAGGTGCCAGTCGATGCCGTTGTCGGGGAAGGGCTGGGCGAGCGAGCATCCGGCCGCCGCGGCCACCGCATGCAGATAGCCCACCTGAAGGGTCTCCATACAACTGGTGGTGGCGAGTCCTCCCCGTAGCGGTGCCGTCCGTTCGGGAAGCAGCCCGCCGGGTTCGGGCTGAGCGAGCGCCATGGCTGCTGCCGTGCCTTCCGGGCCTTGCGCGAATCGTTTCCCCGCGACGAACCGTAGGCGGCTGGGGCGGTTTGGCCGCCCAGGAATCGAACGGGCCGTCAACTCTGTCTTCTCCGGCGGGAGTGATCCGCAAACAGGTGCGAACCGGTGCGCGCCACGACGGTTCGATGACGTGGCGTCACGGGTAGGAAACGGACAGTGGGTTGTCCGTCGGGTCAAGAGGGCGGAAGGGGTGGCGGTCATGGCACGTTGGTTCGAAGGGCCCCTGGCCGCGTTCGACACCGAGACCACCGGGGTGGACGTGGAGCACGACCGCATAGTGTCGGGCGCCCTCGTCGTACAGGACCGGGCAGACGCCGAACCGCGCTTCCTGCGCTGGCTGGTCGACCCCGGTGTGCCGGTACCGGAAGCCGCGCGGGCGGTGCACGGGCTGACCGATGCCCATCTGCGGGAACACGGCGCCGCGCCGGGTCCGGCCGTGGAGTCGATGGCGCGGGCGCTGGCACACGAGTCGGAGCCCGGCACACCGCTGGTGGTGATGAACGCGCCGTTCGACCTGACCCTGCTGGACCGGGAGTTGAGGCGGCATCGCGGGCTCGGCCTGTTCGGCTACCTGGAGCGCACGGCGCTGTGCGTACTGGACCCGAGGGTGCTGGACAAGTACGCGGACCGCTACCGCAAGGGCCGCCGTACCCTGAGCGACCTGTGCGCGCACTACGGCGTCCCGCTCACCGACGCGCACGACGCGGCGGCGGACGCGCTGGCGTCACTGCGCCTGGTGCGGGCGATGGGCCACCGCTACGCGGAGCGCGGCATCGGTCTGATGTCACCGGCCGAACTGCATGTCCGCCAGGCTTTGTGGCATGCGGCACAGGCTCGCGGCCTGGAAGCCTGGTTCGCCAGAAGCGGTTCCCCGGAACGCTGCGACCCGGCGTGGCCACTACGCCCGGAACTGCCCGCTGCGGCTTAGCACCCGCCTCAAGCCCGTTCGGCGCCTGAGGACCGGGGTTCGGGGAGAAGGCCCCGAAGATTCCCCATAACCAACAAGACCGGTCAGCGACTTGAAGCTGACCGGTCTCACTCGGGGTGGGCGATACTGGGTTCGAACCAGTGACCTCTTCGGTGTGAACGAAGCGCTCTCCCACTGAGCTAATCGCCCCGGTTGTTCCGCGGTTGCCGCCGCGGCACGTGCAGAACAATACAGTGCGCGGGACGTCGTGTTCAAACGCCGTTCTCCCGCCCTTGTTCCGACCGCTCGGCGAGCAGGGCGCACAATCCCCGGCGCCCGGCGCGCATCATCAGCGCGTGGTTGGCCCGGAAGAACAGCCGACCGGGAACGGAGAGCCACCGCATCACGGGTTTGCGGACGATCACCTGCTGCTCGAACGCCGCCCGGGTCCCGGTGCCGCGGGGGCCGAGCGTCCACCGTGCCCAACCCTCAAGATCACCGGTCATCGCGATCTCCAGCACCCCCGCCGCCGGATCGCGCCGCGCCTCGCGGGCGGTTACCACCAGCTCGTATGGGAGGACGGAACGGAAGCGGGCGGTGCCGCTCCACTCGTCGATCGGGTCGACCCGGCGCACCTGCGGCCACCACCGGGGGTACTCCTCGGCGCGTTCCAGCACCGCGTAGACCTCCGCGAGGGGAGCGTCCAGCCGCCAGACGTCGCGAAAGCGGTACCGGCACCAGTCCATGGCGCCCAGTGTGACGGCAACGCACGAGGGCCCGGAAGCCTTCTCGGCTTCCAGGCCCTCGGTCGGGGTGGGCGATACTGGGTTCGAACCAGTGACCTCTTCGGTGTGAACGAAGCGCTCTCCCACTGAGCTAATCGCCCCGGCGCGGAGACAACATTACCGCATGTCAGCGGGGGCTCTTGACCACCTCGGTGCCACCGGTCGTGCTTCGGTGCGCCCGCGCCCGCCTGGAGACACCGCCGGAGGTGAAGCGCTACCGTCACTCTTCGTGATCACAACGGTACAGTCGACCGATCCGACCGCTCACCGCATCGGCCCATCAGGGCAGCCCAGGACTGGTCCGAACGAAGTACCAGAAACCTCACAAACCAGTCAGAGGGGTTTACAACGTCCTCGCAGGTGGCATGTCGATTTCGCCGACGTGCGAATCCCCGAGCGCACACTGAGCGAAAGGCCTTGGCGCTTATGAACACCACGGTCAGCTGCGAGCTGCACCTGCGCCTCGTTGTGTCGAGCGAATCCTCACTGCCCGTACCCGCGGGCCTGCGGTACGACACGGCCGATCCCTACGCCGTGCACGCCACCTTCCACACCGGTGCCGAAGAGACGGTCGAATGGGTGTTTGCCCGCGACCTGCTCGCGGAGGGGTTGCACCGTCCCACCGGAACCGGCGATGTCCGTGTCTGGCCCTCCAGGAGCCATGGCCAGGGCGTTGTCTGCATCGCCCTGAGCTCTCCAGAAGGCGAAGCACTGCTGGAAGCCCCGGCCCGGGCGCTGGAGTCGTTCCTGAAGCGGACCGACGCCGCCGTACCGCCGGGCACCGAGCACCGTCACTTCGACCTCGATACCGAGTTGTCCCACATCCTCGCGGAGAGCTGAGCCCCCGCCCGCTGCCCGCGGCCGTCCTACTCGGGGGGACGACGCGGGCCTGACATCGCGCGTCGGAGCGCCGTTGCCGCGGAACCCCGCGGCGCGGCGCTTCTGCGTGTGCGGCGGTCACGGCCGGATCGGCGGGCTGATCCAGGTGGCGACAGCGCACGGTCCACTTGAGTAAAGTCACCCGGCAACAACCGCGGGCCCGACCCGCCGGTGCGCTGTCCGACCCTCCGGCCAGGGAGCGAAGCCGTGCTGATCAACCATGACACCCGGTGCGCCCTCGACCGTGTCGTCGACCTGCTCAACACCGCGCCGGAGAGCGAGGGCCGGGAGAGGCTGGACGGCCTGGAGTCGCTGCGCGACTTCGTGGCGCGCAACCGGGTCAGCGATGTCGGGCGGCTCGCGGAGTCGGATCTTCCAGCGGTGCGGGCGGTACGCGCCCGGTTCGGCGAGGTGCTGACCGCGACCGGCAGCCGCAAGGCGGCGGCCCTGATCAACACCATGGTCGCGGAGGCCGGGACCACCCCTCGACTGACCGACCACGACGACTACGACTGGCATGTGCACTACTTCGCCCCCGGCGCCTCGCTGGCCCAGCAGCTCGCCGCGGACGGCGGGATGGCACTGGCGTTCCTGGTGGTCGCGGGGGAACGGGACCGGCTGCGCCGGTGCGCCGCGCCGGACTGCCGTCGCGCGTTCGTCGACCTGTCCCGCAACCGCTCGCGCCGCTACTGCGACAGCCGCACCTGCGGCAACCGCCTGCACGTCGCCGCGTACCGCGCCCGCCAGCGCGCCGAGCGGTCAGAAACCAAGCAGGTCGTAACAGGCGCCGAAGAAGATCAGGGTGCCGATCACCCCGAGAAACACCATGAGCGGCGGCTGGGAGAGCGCGAAGAGGCACCCACGGGAGTCGTCGTTCATCTGGTACGCGGCCTCGACAGGTCGTAAGTCACTCGACAGGGGGCAGGCCCGCACAACAGTACGTCCCTGTAAGCCTCAAGTCGCTTACGCCAGAGGGGAGTTGGCGGCTGCCATAACGATCATCGCGTAATGCGGCCGCCCAGAGGGCCCAACACGCTGACCCGCGGGGGTGGTTGTGGGGCACATAACGGCGTGGCGCCGTGGCGCCACGCCCAACGCACTTGATCAGATGCCGTGTTTCCGAAGGATTTCCTCAATGTCCCCCATTTCGGAGGAAAGTTCATCGTTCGCCGCGCCCTTGCCCTTCGCCTTGACCGCGGGCTTCGACCGGCCCAACCGCGGTGCGGAACCGGCGGCGACCGCCTGACCGCCCCGCGACGGCCGGACGGCCTCGCGCTCGGCGCGGCTGACCTGCTTCGAGTCGCCGAAACGGGTGGAGACGTAGAGCACCACGGCCAGGGCCAGCACCGCGAAGCCCGCCCACACCGTCGGCTTGAGTACCAGGCCGGTCGCCCAGCTGCCGACCGCACTGCCGATCTTGCCCGCCAGGGTGATCAGCCCCGCCTCGTACAGTCCGATGGGCAGCAGTGCCAGTGCGGCGATGCGGGTCGCCCGGCGGAACCGGCGGCGCCAGGCGGTCAGCAGCGCCACCGCGAGTCCCGCGCCGGACAGGGCGACGCACACGGTGGCGGTCAGCATCGCCCACTCCTCGTGCCGATTCCGGACATGGCCACTCCAATCAGCCGGATGTGCGTCATCTCCATCGTGCACCGGCCGCGGCGCCGCGGGCCATGCCCGGACCCCGGCTTCAGGGAGATCTCGGGGTGATGATCCTCCCCACGACCTACTGAGAGACTGGCCGTATGAACGAAGCCAAACCCCGCAGCGCGACCCTCGACTTCTGGTGCGACCTGCAGTGCCCGGACTGCCGCACCGCCTGGCAGCAGGATCTGCGGGAGCTACGCGACCAGTACGGCGACCGGCTGGAGATCCAGCTGCGGCACTTCCCCCTGGAGAAGCACAAGTACGCCTTCGCCGCGGCGCAGGCCGCCGAGGAGGCCTTCGTCCAGGGCAGCGGCTGGGAGTACGTCGAGGCGGTACTGGACCGGATCGAGGAGTTGGAGCGGCAGGGCGAGCCGCTGCTGGTGCGCATCGCCGAGGAGTTGGGGCTGGACGACGAAGAGATGGACACCGCCCTGGTGGACGGCCGCCACATCCTCACCGTCGACGCCGACCACGCCGAGGGCAAGGCGATCGGTGTGACGGGCACGCCGACGTACGTGATCGCGGGCGTCCGCCTGGACGGTGGCAAGAGCCAGGCGGGACTGCGCGAGCGCATCCGGCAACTGGCGGACGAGGCCCTGGCCTCGCCCTCGGAGTAGCGGCTCGCCCCAGGGCCTGGGCGCGGGTCGGGAGGGCCTAGAGCAGGGGCTTGGCGAGGTACACCGTCGTGGAGCGGTAGCCCAGTGACTCGTAGAGTCGCTGGGCGGGCGTGTTCCCGGCGAACACGTTCAGGCAGAGGCTGCGGACACCGGCCGCCAGGCACTCGCGTTCCGCCAGCAGCATCAGCGTGCGGCCGTGGCCCTGGCCGCGTCGTGCCGCGGCCACCTCGACGCTGTAGACCCAGGCCGAGTCGGCCGACCCGAGTCCCACCCACAGCCAGCCGATGTCCTCGCCGCCCTGCGTGAGCACCCTGAGCACCGCGTCCGCGGTGTGCGGGCCGTCCGGCAGCAGCGTCCGGCACTCGCCGTCGGCCTCGGCCGACGCCTGCTCGTACGGCACTCCCCGCCGCACCCAGCCGTCGATGTAGCGTGCCCGGTCACGCTCATGCCAGACCGGGTACTCGTCCTCCCCCATCGGCCGCACCACGACGCCCGGCGGCAGGTCCGGCGGGGTGTCCGGCAAGAGCTTGACCATGCCGTGGCTGCGCTCCACGTAGCCCAGCGCGCCGACAAGTCGCAACGCGATCTCCGCATCGGCCGGAACCCGCAGCTCCACCCGTCGGCACCCCCAGCCGCGCAGCACCTCCTCAGCGGCGAGCGCCGCGACCGTACCGCGACCGCGTCTGCGGTCCGGCTCGTCGATGTCCAGCGAGACGATGCGCCCGACCTCGGGGCCGAAACGCCGGTCCGTGGCGAGCTGGATCGTGCCGACCGGGCGGCTGTTGACGCACACCGCGAACCGGCGCGATCGCCCTCCGTCCGCCTCACGCCGCTCCGCCTCCGCGGGCCGCAGGGTGGTTGTCATGGCTTCGCTCCCCCTCCCGTGGCGGCCTCCCGCCACCCATCACCTCACGGATTGCCGTCCGCCGCCGACCGTTCGGCGAACACCCGGGCCGCCTTGGCGGTGACCGGGCCCGGAGCGCCGGGCAGTTCACGGTCGTCCACCCGGTGCACCGCCTGCACATCGCGTGTCGAGGAGGTCAGGAAGACCTCGTCGGCGACGTCGAGCACATCGAGCGGCAGGTCGGCCTCGCGCGCCCCGGCCCAGTCGATCACCAACTGCCGGGTGATACCCGCCAGACAGCCGGAGTCCAGCGGCGGCGTGACCAGTTCGCTGCCGAGGACGACGAAGACATTGGTGCCGGTGCCCTCGCACAGCCGCCCCCGGGTGTTGCCGAAGACCGCCTCGGAGGCACCGCGCTCCCGGGCGCGGGCGAGGGCGACCACGTTCTCCCCGTACGAGGTGGTCTTCAGGCCGGCGAGGGCGCCGCGCTCGTTGCGCGGCCAGGGAACGGTGACGATCGCGGTGGTCTCCGGCCGTCGGGCCGTCCGCTCCAACGCGACGACCAGCGTCGGCTCGCCGTCGCCGCGTGCGGAGCCGAGCGGCGCGATGCCGCCGGTGTAGGTGATCCGCAACGCCCCGTAAGGCGCCGGGTTGGCGTCGAGCACCGCCAGGCAGGCCTGGCGCACGCGGGCCGGGTCCGGCTCGGGCAGCCCGAGACCGCGCGCCGAACGGGCCAGCCGGACCAGGTGCCGGTCCATGGCGAAGGCGGTGCCGTTGGTCGCCTTGAGCGTCTCGAACACGCCATCGCCCACGGTCAGACCGTGGTCCAGCACGGACACGGCGGCACTGGCCGCGTCCCTCAGTTCACCGTCGACCCAGATCTTCACCGTCGCCGTCCTTCGCTCATGCGCCCCTTCCGTTGTCGACGCTACCCCCGCCCACCCTCTACCTGCCCGGCACGCTGCGGAAACGGAATTTGAGCTGACGCGGAATTCCGCTAGAGTTCAACACGTCGCCGGGACGCGGAAGCGAACCGGCGGAGATCGCTCCCGGACGGTGTCCGGGGGAGACACACGCGGACGTGGCTCAGTTGGTAGAGCATCACCTTGCCAAGGTGAGGGTCGCGGGTTCGAATCCCGTCGTCCGCTCGGAGGGGGTCCCTGGATCCTCGACGTGGTGGAGTGGCCGAGAGGCGAGGCAACGGCCTGCAAAGCCGTCTACACGGGTTCAAATCCCGTCTCCACCTCGGACGATTAGCTCAGCGGGAGAGCGCTTCCCTGACACGGAAGAGGTCACTGGTTCAATCCCAGTATCGTCCACTGGGTCCGCGAGGGCCCAACGGTGCCCCTGCGGTACCACCCGCGCGATTAGCTCAGCGGGAGAGCGCTTCCCTGACACGGAAGAGGTCACTGGTTCAATCCCAGTATCGCGCACCAGGCCCTACCAGGGGCCTTTGCACAAGGACGATTAGCTCAGCGGGAGAGCGCTTCCCTGACACGGAAGAGGTCACTGGTTCAATCCCAGTATCGTCCACACCATGGCTGAGGGCCGGAGCGATGCTCCGGCCCTCAGCCGTTTCCGCCAGCCCCGAAAGACACCGAGAAAAACACCGAGGCCCGGACACCTCCCCCAGGTGTCCGGGCCTCGTGCCGTCCGCTACGCCCCCCGTCCCCACGGGGTCCTGTCGCCGGTTTCCCGCCCGGGCCGCTCTCCCGGACCTCGAACGCTTCGTCAGCGCCCCATCAACCCAGCTACGGACGACGCCTGTACGACCACGGCGTGCCAGCCGCCGCATGCAACGGCGAGCAGCAGAGCCAGGGGGGCCGCCATGGCCACCGCCACCAGCGGGTGCCGGGTCCCCGTCCGGCTTCCCGCGGGCAGCGCGGTGGACCTCAGCTCGCGCACACGCTTGACCGCACGTGCCGCCGAGTCCGTCATGGCCGCTCCCCCTGACCCTTCTCTTCCACACGGTGATCGTTCGCACTGCTCTCCAGCTTTGGCGGCGGCGGGCATCTGACCTCGGGGGACGAGTGCTCCACCCGCCGCTTGACCTCAACACTAGGCGCGCGGAGCGGCCTGGTCGTCATGCCCTCGTACAGCTTCGCGGGCCTCCCGGAGGATGACGCCGGAGCGGCCGGAATACTCCCCTGGTTGGAGACGCCCGCCCGCGTCCCTCAGGGGATCCCCGACGGTGCGCACCCGAGAGCGCCCCGGCGGGCGTCAACCGGCGCTACGCACCGCCCTCTTCCTCCGCATCGTCCCTGGGTACCGGCTGCTCCACCAGCGCGAGCACCCGGTTCGCCATGAACCGCGCGGTGCGCACTACGGAGCCGCTCCTGGTGACTTCACTCACTTCGACCACCCCTCGGCGCACCGCCGTCTCCACCCGGCGCCCGGCCCTGGTGGCCACCACCTCATAGGTACGCGTGGTGTCCCCCGCATCCACCACTATCTCCACACGATCACCTTTCATGCCGTCAATCCCCCTAATCCGACCGGCTGTTGGTGGCGTGGGGCGACTCCGCCCGATCGCGGCGGCGGACGCGTCCCCACCAGACCAGGATTCCACCGGCCACTGACAATCCGTCCGTTGACGCGTGCGGCGCCTCTCCGCGTCCCGGCCGGTCAGTCCGTAAGCTGTGCCTCGTCAGACGGACCGGGCGGGTGTCACACGGCGTACGGCGCGACCATCGAGCACGGTGGGGGGCGACGGGCGGGCAGGGCCTTCCCACCGGAGGTAGGGGAAGGACATGGCGATGATGCGGCTCCGGCGCGAGGATCCGCGTGTCGTCGGCTCGTTCCGGCTGCACAGGCGGCTCGGCGCCGGCGGGATGGGCGTGGTCTACCTGGGCGCCGACAGACGCGGACAACGGGTGGCGTTGAAGGTGATCCGCCCGGAGTTGGCGGAGGATCAGGAGTTCCGGCAGCGGTTCGCCCGCGAGGTCTCGGCGGCGCGCCGGATCCGTGGCGGCTGCACCGCGCGGCTGGTGGCGGCGGATCTCGATGCGGACCGGCCATGGTTCGCCACCCAGTACGTGCCGGGTCCCTCGTTGTACGACAAGGTGAGCGCGGAGGGGCCGCTGCCCGCCGCCGAGGTCGCGGCGATCGGCGCGGCGCTCGCCGAGGGGCTGGTGGCGGTGCATGACGCGGGGGTGGTGCACCGGGATCTGAAGCCGTCGAACATCCTGCTCTCCCCCAAGGGTCCGCGCATCATCGACTTCGGCATCGCGTGGTCCACCGGCGCGACCACCCTGACGCACGTCGGCACCGCGGTGGGCTCCCCCGGGTTCCTCGCGCCTGAACAGGTGCGCGGTGCGGCGGTCACCCCGGCAACGGATGTTTTCGCGTTCGGCGCGACGCTGTGTTACGCGGCGGCGGCCGACTCCCCCTTCGGACAGGGCAGTTCGGAGGTGATGCTGTACCGGGTGGTGCACGAGGAACCGGATCTGCGAGGGGTACCGGACTCGCTGGCGCCGCTGGTGCACGCCTGTCTGGCGAAGGAGCCGCAGGACCGGCCGAGCACGGCCCGGCTGGCGGAGCGGCTCTCGGAGATCGCCGCCCGGGAGGCGCGGGGGCTCGGAGTGCCCCAGGCGCCCGTTGCGCGCAGTGACCGGCCGGTCGGCCGCCGCGCCCAGGAGTACGCCGAGCAGCGCACCGAGCGGCGCGTGGTGCCCCCGGACCGGGCGTCCGGGAGCACTCCGGTGCGTACCGGTACGCCGCGCACGCCGGCTCCCCGGCCCACCGCGGGACGGGGCGCGGCCCGGCCACCGCAGCGGACTCCGGCGTCCCGGCCCTCTTCGGGCCGCCAGCCCGCCGCTCCGCCGCGGCCTTCGGCGGGCCGCGGCGGCCCGGCGACGGTACGGCGGACCGGGCGGCGGGATCGCGGGCTGCTGCGGCAGCGGTTGATCGTGTTCGTGACGGTCACACTGCTGGTCGCGTTGGGCATCGCGGTGGCGCAGGGCTGCCAGGGACCGGCCCGCGGACTCGGGGTCGTCGGCTCGCCGACGGCCCCCACGGCCCGGCCCACCGACGCGGCGCCGTAGCTCCCTTTCCGTCTTTCCGACGGGGCTGACCGGGGGTGCGGTGGCTGGTTCGCCATGGGTGCCGCACCGCCGGGCGGCCACGCGGGGCTGGTCGCCGTCGCGGCGGACTGTTCGGGGGCACGCCCGCGAAGCCCCGCAGCGGCTTCTGCGGGGCTTCAGGGTGGGGGTCCCGTCGGGTGCGCGGGTGATTCGGCACCGCCAGGCCGCGACGTCGTGGCCGCTCACCGCCGTGGCGGACTTCTTCGGGCACGCCCCCAGTAGCTGCCCCGGTGCGAGGCGCCTTGAGGCGCGCATCTGCCCCCGGTGTCGAGGTGCCTCGCCCGGTGACCCCCTCGGGAACCCCGTCCGGCGGGCCGGAGTTGGGGGCTGGGGGCGCGCCCGGACAACCGCGCCGCGACCGCGAGCGACTCCAACGGTGCGCCCCGGCGGCCTCGCGTCCGCCGCTGTCCAGACCGAAGAACGAGCCCGGCGCAGACCGACCCGAAAACCGGCCCCGGACCCTGGCGCGTTGCGCCACGCTTCGATAGGTTTCCAAGCGCTTGCTTAGTTCGAGGGCGTGGTGGCCCGGAGAGGACGTGGCTTATGGCGGAGAACGGACCGGACGCGGCGGAGGTGCTGCGGCGCGTGCGGGGGCTGCTCGACGCGTACGACCCCGGCAGCACCGAGCGGCTGGAGTTCCTGCGGGCCCGCTTCGACGCCGGGCTCGCCTGGGTGCACTTTCCGCCGGGGCTAGGCGGGCTGGGCGCGCCGCGCGCCCTCCAGAGCGTGGTGGACGCCGAGTTGGCGGCGGCCGGCGCGCCCGACAACGACCCGCGCAGGATCGGCATCGGCCTCGGCATGGCCGCGCCGACCATCCTCCGGTACGGCACGGACGCGCAACGCGAGCGCTTCCTGCGTCCCTTGTGGCTCGGCGAGGAGGTGTGGTGCCAGTTGTTCAGCGAGCCCGGCGCGGGCTCCGACCTCGCCGGACTCGGCACCCGCGCGGTGCGCGAGGGCGAGGACTGGGTGGTCACCGGCCAGAAGGTCTGGACCTCCAACGCCCACAACGCCCGTTGGGCGATCCTCATCGCGCGCACCGACCCCGACGTACCCAAGCACCGCGGCATCACGTACTTCGTCTGCGACATGACCGATCCGGGCGTCGAGGTCCGCCCGTTGCGGCAGATCACCGGCGAGGCGGAGTTCAACGAGGTCTTCCTGACCGGTGTGCGGATCCCGGACACCCTGCGGCTGGGCGAGGTCGGCGACGGCTGGCGGGTCGCGCAGACCACGTTGATGAACGAGCGGGTGGCGATCGGTGGTTCGCCCCTCCCCCGCGAGGGCGGCATGATCGCCAGTGTCGCCGCGACCTGGCGCGAGCGCCCGGAACTGCGCACACCCGAACTGCACGACCGGCTGCTGCGGTTGTGGGTCGACGCCGAGGTCACACGGCTCACCGCCCAACGCGTGCGCCAGCAACTCGCCGTCGGCGCGCCCGGACCCGAGGGCTCCGGGATGAAGCTCGCGTTCGCCCGACTCAACCAGGCGGTCAGCGGGCTGGAGTTGGAACTGCTCGGCGAGGAGGGACTGCGCTACGGGGACTGGACGAACGCCCGCCCGGACACGGTGGACTTCTACGGGCGCGACGCGGGATACCGCTATCTGCGCGCCAAGGGCAACTCCATCGAGGGCGGCACCTCGGAGGTCCTGCGCAACATCATCGCCGAGCGGGTGCTCGGCCTGCCCTCGGAACCGCGTACCGACAAGGACGTCGCCTGGAAGGACCTGCCCCGATGAACACCGATGGCCTTGACCTGCTGTACTCCGACGTGGAGGACGACCTGCGCGCGGCGGTGCGCGACCTGTTGGCAGACCGCTGCCCGGCCTCGGCGGTGCTGGCCCGCTGCGACAGCGACACGCCGTACGACCTGGAGCTGTGGCGGACGTTGCAGGTGCAGCTGGGGCTGGCCGGGCTGCTGGTGCCGGAGGAGTTCGGCGGCCAGGGCGGCTCGGCCCGGGAAGTCGGCGTCGTACTGGAGGAGTTGGCCGCCGCGGTGGCTCCCGTGCCCTTCCTCGGCAGTGCGGTACTGGCCACGAGCGCGCTGTTGGACTGCGACACCGCGGACGGCCAGGTCGCGGGGCTGCTCGGGCGGTTGGCGTCCGGCGAGTCGACCGCCGCGCTCGCGGTGCCGCTGTCCGCCGCGCCCGGCGGCGCGTTCCCGCAGGGCGTGGAGGCGGACGCGCACGGCGCGTTGAGCGGGCGGGTGACCAGCGTCGCCGACGCGACCGTGGCGGACGTACTGCTGGTGCCCGCCGTCGGTCCCGAGGGGCCGGGGCTGTACGAGGTCGCGGCCGACGCGCCCGGTGTCCGGATCAGCGCCGCGACACCGCTGGACCTGACCCGGCCCATCGCCGACGTCGAGTTGGCGGGGGTTCGGGCCACCCGCCTCGCCGGAGGACGGATCGCCGAGGCGGCGGTGGACCGGGCGCTGCTGGCCGGCGCCGGGCTGCTCGCCTCGGAGCAGGTCGGGGTGGCGCAGTGGTGTCTGGACGAGACCGTCGACTATCTCGGCCAGCGGCGGCAGTTCGGGCGTGTCGTGGGTTCCTTCCAGGCGCTCAAACACCGCTTGGCGGACATCTGGCTTGAGGTGGTATCGGCGCGCGCCGCCGCACGGGCCGCCGCCGACGCACTGGCCCACGGCGCCCCCGACACCGCCGTACTGGTTCGCGTGGCCCAGGCGTACTGCGCACCGGCGGCGGTGCACGCCGCGGAGGAGTGCGTGCAACTGCACGGCGGCATCGGCATGACCTGGGAGCACCCGGCTCATCTCCGCCTCAAGCGGGCCAAGTCCAGCGAGATCGCGCTGGGTACGCCGGGGCGGCACCGGGCGGCGCTCGCCGCCCTGGTGGACCTGCCCCCGGCGGCTCAGGCGACCGGGCGACCGGCCGTCACCGCGTAGAAGGCCACGGCCGCGGCGGCGCCGACGTTCAGCGAGTCCACGCCGTGGGCCATCGGGATGCGCACCCACTGGTCCGCGGCGACCAGCGCCCGGGTGGACAGGCCCTCACCTTCGGCGCCGAGCATGAGGGCGACCCGCTCCATCCGGTGCGGTGCCACCACGTCGATGTCCTCGGCCTTGGCGTCCGGGGTGAGGGCGAGAAGCCGGAAGCCGCGCTCCCGTACGGTCTCCAGATCGCGCGGCCACTGCTCCAGCCGCGCGTAGGGAACGGAGAAGACCGCGCCCATCGACACCTTGACCGAGCGGCGGTAGAGCGGATCGGCGCAGTCCGGGGAGAGCAGTACCGCGTCCATGCCGAGCGCCGCGGCGCTCCTGAACACGGCGCCGATGTTGGTGTGGTCGTTCACCGCCTCCATGACCACGACCCGCCGTGCGTCGGCCAGCAGTTCCGCCGCGTCCGGCAGTGGTCTGCGCTCCATCGACGCGAGGGCGCCGCGGTGGACGTGGTAGCCGGTGACCTGCTCGGCGACTTCCGGGCTCACCGCGTAGACCGGCGCCGGGACCTCGTCGATGACGTCGCGCATCGTGTCGACCCACTTCGCCGACAGCAGCATGGACCGCATCTGGTAACCGGAGTACCGGGCGCGGCGGATGACCTTCTCGCCCTCGGCGATGAACAGGCCTTCGGCCGGTTCGCGGCGCCGTCTCAGCTCCACGTCGGTCAGGCAGGTGTAGTCGCCCAGCCGCGGGTCGGCGGGGTCGTCGATCGTGATGAGCTCAGCCACAGGGTGATACTGCCTTGTCCCGCTCGGTGTGCCAACGGCCGGGGCGGGCCCGCGTTACCCACGGTTACCGGAGTCGAGGGAGACGACGTCGCCGATGACGATCACCGCGGGCGGCCGGACGCCCTCGGCGGCCACGGTCCGCGCGACCGTCGCCAGCGTGGCGTCGACCCGGCGCTGGGCGGCGGTGGTGCCCTCCTGGACTATGGCGACCGGTGTGTCTGCGTCCCGGCCGTACGCGACGAGGGTGCGGGCGATCTCGCCGATCCGCTCGACCGCCATCATGAGCACCAGCGTGCCGCGCAGCCGGGCCACGGCCGCCCAGTCGACCAGTGAGCTGGGGTCGTCGGGTGCGACATGTCCGCTCACGACGGTGAACTCATGTGCCACACCGCGGTGGGTCACCGGGATCCCGACCACCTCCGGCACGCTGATGGAACTGGAGATTCCAGGGACCACCGTGCAGGCGATCCCTGCCTTCGCCAGTGCCTGTACCTCCTCCATGCCGCGTCCGAAGACGAACGGATCGCCGCCCTTGAGCCGCACCACGGACCGGCCCGCCTTGGCGTGCTCGATCAGCGCGGTGTTGATGGCCTCCTGGGCCATCGCCCGCCCGTAGGGGATCTTCGCCGCGTCGATCACCTCGACGTGCGGCGGGAGTTCGTCGAGCAGGTCGCGCGGGCCGAGACGGTCGGCGATCACCACGTCGGCCTCCGTGAGCAGCCGCCGTCCGCGCACGGTGATCAGGTCCGGGTCGCCGGGGCCGCCGCCCACCAGCGCCACGAAGGGGGTGCGCGCCCGGTGGTGCGGGGCGGCGAGCGTACCGTCGCGCAGGCCCTCCACCACCGCGTCCCGCACAGCGGCGGAGCGGCGCGGGTCGCTGCCGGTGAGCACGGCGACGGTCACGCCCTCGCTGCGGCCGGTCGCCGGGGTCCAGGCGGTGGCGGCATCGGCGTCGTCGCTGCGTACGCACCACACCCGGCGCTGTTCGGCCTCGGCGGACGCGGCGGCGTTGGCCTGCGGGTCGTCGGTGGCGACCACCGCGTACCAGGCTTCGGCGAGGTCACCCGGCTGGTACCCGCGGCGCTCCCAGCGGATCTCGCCCGCCTCCGCCATCGCCTCCACCGACGCGGTGGCCGACGGCGAGACCAGCACGACGTCCGCGCCCGCCGCGACCAGCGAGGGCAGCCGACGCTGGGCGACCTGGCCGCCGCCGAGCACGACGACACGCCGTCCGGCGAGCAGCAGTCCTACGGGGTATGCGGGTACGTCGTTACGGGTCATGGCGAGTGGCTCCTTCCCCTCCCGGGGGTTTCTGACATTAGCGGGTCACCCGCATACACCAGGCCTGTGGCCTGGCTACTTCACTTCCGAGGCAAGGCCCCGGTGCCCCCCACCACGACGGTGTGGCGGCGGGGCAGCGCCCTCCCAGGAGGCCGGACAAGCCCCGGAGGCCGGGGAGGCCAAGCCCTCCCCGGGTCAGTCCTTCTCGGTGACGCCCGCGGAGTCGAACGTCGCCACCTCGTGCATCACCCGGGCCGCGCTCTGCACCAGCGGCAGCGCCAGCAGCGCGCCGGTGCCCTCGCCGAGCCGCAGGTCGAGGTCGACCAGCGGGCGCAAGCCCAGCTTGGTCAGCGCCGCCACATGGCCGGGCTCCGCGCTGCGGTGACCGGCGATGCACGCGGCCAGCGCCTCCGGCGCGATGGCGCGGGCCACCAACGCGGCGGCCCCGGCGCTGACCCCGTCCAGGATCACCGGCGTGCGCAGCGACGCACCGCCCAGCACCAAGCCGACCATGGCGGCGTGCTCCAGGCCGCCGATCGCGGCGAGCACACCGATGGGGTCGGTCGGGTCGGGCTGGTGCAACTCCAGGGCCCGGCGCACCACATCGACCTTGCGGGCGTGCATCTCGTCGTTGATCCCGGTGCCGCGACCGGTCACCTCGGTCGGGTCGGCGCCGGTGTAGACGGAGATCAAGGCCGCGGACGCGGTGGTGTTGGCGATGCCCATCTCACCGGTGAGCAGCGCCTTGTTGCCCGCCGCCACCAGGTCGCGGGCGGTCTCGATGCCGACCTCGATCGCCCGCAGCACCTCTTCGCGGGTCATCGCCGGACCGGTGGTGAAGTCACCGGTGCCGTGCCGGACCTTGCGCGGCAACAGGCCGGGCGTGGTGGGCAGTTCGGCTGCCACGCCGACGTCCACCACGCACACCTCGGCCCCGACCTGGTTGGCGAACGCGTTGCACACCGCGCCGCCACCAAGGAAGTTGGCCACCATCTGCGCGGTGACCTCCTGCGGCCAGGCGGTCACCCCCTGAGCGTGCACCCCGTGGTCACCCGCGAAGATCGCCACGGCGGCGGGCTCCGGGATCGGCGGCGGGCACTGCCGGGACAGCCCGCACAGCTGCGCGGAGATGATCTCCAACATGCCGAGCGCACCGGACGGCTTGGTCATCCGCTTCTGCCGCTCCCACGCCTCGCCGAGCGCCTTGGCGTCCAACGGGCGGATGCCGCGCAGGGTTTCGTCGAGCAGGTCGTGCGGCTGCTCACCGGGCAGCGCCCGGCGGCCGTACTCCTCCTCGTGCACCACCCAGGACAGCGGACGGCGCTTGGACCAGCCCGCCTGCATCAGCTCGGGCTCCTCGGGGAACTCGTCCACGTACCCGACGCACAGGTAGGCGACGACCTCCAGGTGCTCGGGCAGGCCGAGTTCGCGGACCATCTCGCGCTCGTCGAAGAAGCTGACCCAGCCGACGCCGAGCCCCTCGGCGCGGGCGGCCAGCCAGAGGTTCTCCACCGCCAGCGCCGAACTGTACGGGGCCATCTGCGGCTGCGTGTGGCGGCCGAGGGTGTGCCGGCCGCCACGCGTCGGGTCGGCGGTGACCACGATGTTCACCGGCGTTTCGAGGATCGCCTCGATCTTCAGCTCGCGGAACTGCTTGGCGCGGGCCTTCGGCAGCGACTTGGCGTAGGCGTCGCGCTGCTTCATCGCCAGGGCGTGCATCTTCTCGCGGGTCTGGGTGGACCGGATGACCACGAAGTCCCACGGCTGCGAGTGCCCGACACTGGGCGCGGTGTGCGCCGCTTCCAGTACCCGCAGCAGCACCTCGTGCGGAATCGGGTCCGGGCGGAAGCCGTTGCGGATGTCGCGGCGCTCCCGGATGACACGGTGCACGGCCTCGCGTACGGCCTCGTCGTAGCCGGTGGCGATCCCGACCGGCTCGGCCTCTCCCGGCGCGGGTGCGGCGACGGGCGGTACCGGCTCGGCGGCGGAGGGCTGTTCGGCCTCCTGCGGCCTAGGTTCCGGCGCGGCCTGCGGCTCGGCGACGGTCCGCTCCGGCTGCTCGTCGGCGGCCGGTTCCGCGAGCGGCTCGGGGGTGTCCGCGGCGGGCTCGTCGGTCGTGGGCTGCTGCGGTGCGGCGGCGTCCGGAGCGGGCGCTTCGCCCGAAGTGTCCGTCTCCGGCGTCGAGTTGTTCGGCGCCGCCTCGGTCACCGGCTCGCTCTGGACCAGTACCGGGGCGGGCGCGACGATGGGATCACGGTCCAGGTCGGCGAGGCCGCCCGGCTCGTCGGCCGGGGCGTTCTGCGGCGTCCCGGGGACCGGCTCGGCGACCACGGGGGGCGTGACGGGCGTGCCCTGCAGGGGAGTCGGCTGCGCCTCGGCGACCGGCGCCACGGGCTGCGGCTGGGCGGGCGTCTCCTCGGCGGGCGCGGCGGCGCCCTCCTCCGGGGCGGCGGCCGGAGCGTCGGTTTCCGGCGCGGCCTGAACGGGGGCCTGCGCCACAACCTCCGCCGAAGCCGCGGGCTCCGCCGAAGCCGCGAGCGGGTCGGCGGCAGCGGCCGGAACCGCTGCCTCCTCCCCCACCTGCCGCACCGGCTCCACCGGAACCGAAGCCTCAGCCGGAACCGAAGCCTCAGCCGGAACCGCGGGCTCCGCCGCAGTGGGCGCCTCGGCAACCGGCGCTTCCACAGCCGGAGCCGAGACCTCGGCCGCGCTTGGAACGGGCGCTTCGGGCTCGACCGGCATGGCGTTCACGGACTCGTCCGCGCCCACCGCCTCTGCGTCGCCGACCGCGGCTCCCGCCGTCGCGTCCGCGGCGACCCACGGGCCACCGGACACCGGCGCCTCCGCGGTCTGCTGGGCCGGGATCGCGGCGGCCTGCTCGGCCGGGGAGTCGAGGTACTCGGGCTCGGCGGCCTGGTCAACCGTGTCCGGGGCGGGCTGCGGCTCCGGCTGGTGCACCGGCGCCGCAGCGGCGGGCGCGGGCGCCGGGCCGCGTTCGGAAAGCGAGCGCACGGAGACCCCGCCCACGGACTCCGCCGAGGGGTTGGGCATGCCGACGGGCGTCGGCGGCCCCATGTTCAGCGGGCGGCGGGGCGGCGCGGCCTGCCCGGCCGTGCCGGAGGTCGAAGTGGCGGGCGCCGTGAAGTCGGCCGCGCCCGACTGCTGTTCGCCGTCCAGCGGTGCGACGGCCGGGTCCATCGCGACCGGCTCGGGCTCGACGGGCGTCGGTGCGACCGGCTGCTGCGGCACTGCCGGCGCCACCGGCGGTGACGGTTGCGCGGGGACCGGCTGCGGGTCGCCCCACGAGCCCTGCGGTGCGGGCATCAGCAGCAGGTCGTCCTCGTCGTCGACGGCCACCGACGGCTCGCCGTCCGGCTGGTCGAGGAAGGTGAACACGGGCGTGGCGGGGGCCAGGAACGCCTCGGTGCTCCAGCCGTGTCCGGACTGCGGCGCGCCCGTGGCCGCCGCGTCGGTCAGCCCGGCGTGCGGCTGCGGAACCGCTTCTGCGGCCATGGTTTCGGGCAGTCCCTCAGCGGGGACCCACCCCGTGGCCGGGGTCGCCTCCGCGCCCGCTCCGTGGGCGGCTCGCTCCGCTTCACCGTCCACTCCGCGAGCGTGTCGGCTCGCCGCTCCGGCACCGGTGTCAGTCATGCGTGCCCCTCGCCCATCGGTATCGATCCTTCCAGCCCCGTGATGCGCCGGCGGCTTCGGCGGTACGAGCCGGGCCTTCGGACCGACCGGCGGCAGGCTCGCGGTACGCGCTCCTGTGCCGGGCGGTCACAGGGAGAACGAGCACGCGTGGCGGTGCGTGACGACCCCCCGGACGTTCATTGTCCCGGTCGGCCGTGCGCCTCGACCACCCAACTCGCCATCCGGGCGCTGTGGACTGCGCCACTCCGCTGGCCTGCGGCACGGGGAACCCGTCGCCGACGCCGCGCTCACCGCCGGGGACGAGGCGGGCCGACACCGTGTCAACACCACATCGCCACCGGTAGGCGGCACAACGGTCCGCCAGCCTACCGCGCGATCACCCGAACGTGGTCCAAGCCCCCGCCACCATCAGACAAATGTTCGTCACATTCGTGTGCCGCACAGCAGGAAGACCGTCGAGCGTTCCCGCTCCGCCCACTCCTCGTCGAGTTCCACCGACTGGAGTAGCGCACGCTCCACCGCGTAACCGGCTTCGGCCAGCACCTGACCAACGCGCTCCGCTTCGTCGCGTGTTGTCGCGCTGGCGGCGATACGTTCCGGTTTACGTGCCGCGCAGGCCGCGACCACATCCGCCCCGCCACCGCCGACACGCACGACGTCCGGCTCCGGCAGATCCTCCAGGACGTGCGGCGCGGCGCCCTCCACCACCTGCGGTTGCACGCCGTAGCGGCGGGCGTTGGCGGTGATCCGGGCGCAGGCGTCGGCGTCCTGGTCCACCGCGATGACCGCGGCGCCGAGGCGGGCGGCCTCCACCGCCAACGCGCCGCTGCCCGCGCCGATGTCCCACAGCAGGTCGCCGGTGCGCGGCCCTAGCCGGGCCAGTTGCAGGGCGCGCAGCTGCGCGGACCGTTGGGCGCCGGGGGTGCCGGGTGCGGGTTCCTGTGCGTACCGCTCCTCCGGCAGCGCCCAGCCGCGTAGTTCGCCCGGGTAGCCGGGGTCCTGGCCCGCGATCCAGCCGCTGCTCTCGGTGGCCGAGCCGCCGCCGATCACCAGCACCACGTTGGGGTCGCGCCAGGTGTGGTCGGCGACCTTGTCCGAGGTGAGCACGGTGACCTCCTCGCGCTCGGTGCCCAGCGCCTCGCAGATGACGAACGTGCGGTGCACTCCGCCGAGCAGCAGGGCGAGTTCGGCGGGCCCGGCGCCCGGCGCGGTGAGCACCGCGACCTTCGGGTGCGCCCGGACCACGTTCACGGCGCGCCGCAGTGTGCGGCTGTGCGCGACGACGACGCGGGCGTCGTCCCACGGCATTCCGGCGCGGGCGAAGGCCTGGGCGACGGAGGAGACCGCAGGCACCACCTCGACCTCCAGGCCGTGCTCGGGCTTGCGCAGCGCCCGTACCACACCGAAGTAGCCGGGGTCGCCGTCGGCGAGGACCACCGCGGTGCCACGGTGCGCGGCGATGCGGCGGGCGGCGAGGTCGATGCTGCCGAGCAGCACGCGCTCGGCGTCGGCGGGCACGTCGGGCAGCGCGAGGTGGTGGCGCGCTCCGGCCACCAAAGTGGCCGCGCCGAGCGCGGATAGTGCCGCCGCGGTAAGCGGCGTACCGTCCCACCCGATCACCGTGACCCGGTCCGCCATCGTCGTCCTTCGTTCGGCGTGTCGTTGACTGTGCTGTCGGGGCGTTGTCGCCAGAACCAGGTGCAGACCTGGCATGACACAGTATCCCGGCCGGATCTGGCCAGGCACGGGAGCACCCGGTGCACACGCCGAGCGGGCGGATCAGCGCCAGTCGGGATAGGCGGCGTATCCGGAGTCGTCCATCACCCGGCCCGCGACCCCGTCGAGGTCCTCGGGCAGCAGGCTCCACACGATCAGATCGGTGCGCGACTCGGTCCAACGGCCGTCCGCACACCGGCTGCGCACTATGCCGGCGTTGCGCAGCACGCCCTCGCTGATGCAGCCGATCTTCTGGGCCACCTGCTGGGAGGCCGTGTTGTCGGCCGCCGTGCGCAACTCCAGGCGTTCGAAGCGCTGGTCGTGGAAGAGCCATTGGGCGGTGGCCAGCACCGCCTCCGAGGCGTAGCCCTCACCACGCGCCCAGGGGGCGGTGATGTAGCCGATCTCGGTGCTGCGGCAGCGCCAGTCGGTGTCGTACAGGTGGATGGTGCCGACCAGCCGCTGGGTGAGGAACTCGCTGACCGCGAAGACGATTCCGCGCCCCGAGGCGCGTTCCGCGGGCGCGGTGCTGGTGACCCAGTGCCGGGCGTCGGACCTGGTGTACGGGTGCGGCACGGGCGACCAGGCGACGACCAGTTCGTCGTTCATCATCTCCGCCAGCGCCGGGATGTCCTCCTCGTCGAACGGACGCAGGGAGAGCCGTTCCGTACTGATCGAGATGTCCGGGAAGATGTCCGGGAAGGTGGTTGTCATTCGCCGCTCCTCGCCGAGCCCCGTGGAAAGAGCCGTGTAAAGAGCACAGCATGCAACATCGGGCGCGGTGCGCGCAGTGCGGGGTACCGGGCCGCCGATCCGTGCACGGTGTCCGTGCGGCCGTGGATTGCCGCTGGTCCAAAGGGCCTTCGGGGTACCGCGCGGACCACGCCCGTACCCTTTCCCGTCACTGGCTCCTGCTACCGTCTGCCCGCGTGACGATCCACCACGCAGCAGGAATCGGTTACCAGCGTTCGGCGGGCGGCTACGAGCGGTCGCGGCCCTCCTACCCCATGGCCTCGCTCGCGGAGCTGGCGGACGCGCTGCCGCTGGAGGCCGGACGCACGGTCGTCGATCTCGGCGCGGGTACGGGGAAGTTCACCCGTCTGCTGGCGCTGACCGGTGCCGAGGTGATCGCGGTGGAGCCGGTCGCTCAGATGCGTGACCGGCTGGCGGAACTGCTGCCGGGGGTGGCGGTGACGGCCGGTACGGCGGAGGCGACCGGCCTGGCGGACGGCTGCGCGGACGCCGTGGTGGCGGCGCAGTCCTGGCACTGGTTCTCCGGTGGGCAGGCGCTCTCCGAGGTGGAGCGCCTGTTGCGGCCGGGTGGTGCGCTCGGGCTGGTGTGGAACACGTATGACACCTCGGTGCCGTGGGTGCGCGAGTTCCAGGACATCTACTTCCGCTGTGCGCCGCGTGATCTGCCCAGTCCGCTGGACGACGGTTGGCGGCAGGTCTTCACCGGCCGCCCCGGCTGGAGCGAACTGCGCGAGCGGCACTGGCCGAACCCGCACTCCACGACGGTGGCGGACGTGGTGGAGCGGATGATGTCGTCCAGCCACATCGTGGTGCTGGGCGGGGCCGAGCAGGAGCAGGTACGGGCGCAGGCCGTGGACCTGCTCAAGCGCCAGGGTGCGATGCGTGATGACGACCGCCTGGAGATGCCGTACACCACGGATGTGTACTGGGCGCACTGGCGGCCGTAGCGTCTCAGCGCCACGGCCGCCGGTGCGCGGTGCCTCTCAGGCGGCGGGCTTGCCGAAGGCGGGGACGACCGCGCCCTTGAAGGTCTGCTCGATGTACTGCTTGACCGCGTCGGAGTTGAGCAGCTTGGCGAGCTTCTGGACCCGCGGGTCGTTCTGGTTGCCCTCCTTGACCGCGAGGAAGTTGGCGTAGGGGTTGCCCTTCGCCTTCTCCAGCACCAGGGCGTCCTTGGACGGGTTGAGGTTGTCGCCTATCGCGTAGTTGCCGTTGATGATCGCGGCGTCCACGTCGTCGAGGGCGCGCGGCAGCTGGGCGGCCTCCAGCTCCTTGAACTGCAGGTGCTTGGGGTTGTCGGCCACCGACGCCGGGGTGGCGTCGTTGCCGGTGCCGGGCTTGAGGGTGAGCAGCCCGTTGGCGGCCAGCAGCTTGAAGGCGCGGCCCTCGTTGGTCGTGTCGTTGGGGACGGCGACGGTGGCGCCGTCCTTGATGTCCTTGACCGACTTCGCCTTGTGCGAGTACAGGCCCAGCGGCTCCAGCTCGACGTTCACCACCGGCACGATGTGGGTGCCGTTCTTCTTGTTGAAGTCGTCCAGGTAGGGCTTGTGCTGGAAGAAGTTGGCGCCGACGTCGCCGTTCTCGGTGGCGGTGTTCGGCAGCACGTAGTCGGTGAACTCCCTGACTTCCAGCTTGAGCCCGGCCTTCGCGGCCAGGTGGTCCCGGACGAAGTCGAGGATCTTGGCGTGCGGGGTGGGGCTCGCGGCCACGATCAGCGGCGCGTCGGCGCCCTTCTGCTGCGCGCTCGAACCGTCGGACGAGGACGCGCAGGCGGTGGCACCGAACGCGAGGGCCGCGGCGGCGAGCAGGGAGGTGGTGAACTTGGTTGCGGTACGCACGAAAAGTGCCTTTCGTTATGGGCGCTGGGCCCGATTTCCTGTACTGCGGGGAAACTTCGGGGGCTACTCCCCCAAGCCCCTGGCTTTTTCGGGAGCTTCGCCCCCCGTCGCCCTGTCCGGGGCCGCGTCCCCAGGCGCCCCTCGGGGCCTGTGCCCGGTCGCCTACGCTGCCGCGGCTCGTCTGCCGCGGCGGGCCAGGGAGCTGGCGGCCAGGTCGCCGAGCAACTGGATGGCGGTGACCAGGACGACCAGGATGACCAGAGTGATCAGCATGACGTTGGTCTCGAAGCGCTGGTAGCCGTAGCGGATCGCCAGGTCACCCAGGCCGCCCGCGCCGACCGCGCCCGCCATCGCGGTGTAGCCGACCAGCGCCACGGCGGTGGTGGTCAGCCCGGACACCAGCGAGGGCAGCGCCTCCGGCAGCAGCACCTTGCGCACCACGGTCCAGGTGCCGCCGCCCATCGACTGCACCGCCTCCACAAGGCCGTGGTCGACCTCGCGTATCGCGGTCTCCACCAGGCGGGCGAAGAACGGGATGGCGCCCACCGCCAGCGGCACGATCGCCGCCTCGGCGCCGATGCTGGTGCCGATCACGTACCGGGTGAAGGGGATCAGCGCGACCATCAGGATGATGAACGGCAGCGAGCGGCCGACGTTCACGATCGCTCCGACGACCTTGTTGACCGCCGCGTTCCGCAGCAGTCCACCGCGGTCGGTGAGCACCAGCAGCACACCGAGCGGGAGTCCGACGATCACCGCGATCGCCGCGGACCACAGCACCATGTAGATGGTGTCCCAACACGCGGGCAGCAGCATCGGCTGCAGCTCGTCCCAGGTCACTTCGCGGCCTCCTTGACCAGCGTGTCGTCAGCCTTCGGCGTGGCGGCGCCGTTCACCGACGCGACGTCGACCTGGAGGCCCTTCTCCCGCAGGAACCCGATGGGCACCACGTTCTCCTCGAAGCGGCCGGGTAGTTCGATCCGCATCCGGCCGACCTGGCGACCGCCGATGGTCTCCATCGCCGCGCCGAGGATCGAGATGTCGATGTTGTAGGTGCGGGCGAGTTGGGAGATGACCGGCTGGGTGGCCGCCTCACCGTGGAAGGTGAGGTCCACCACCGTGCGGCCCTCCTCGGAGGGCTCGCCGCCAACCGGGAAGAGTTCCTGGGCCAGTTCGGAACCGGGGGTCGCCAACAGTTCGGCTACGGTGCCGGATTCCACGATGCGGCCTCCCTTCATCAGCGCGGCCGAGTCGCAGACCGCCTTGACCACGTCCATCTCGTGGGTGATCAGCAGGACGGTCAGCCCCAGCTGCTGGTTGAGATCGCGCAGCAGTTGGAGGATGGAGCGGGTGGTCTCCGGGTCGAGCGCCGAGGTGGCCTCGTCGGACAGCAGCACCTTGGGGTCGCCCGCCAGCGCGCGGGCGATGCCGACCCGCTGCTTCTGGCCGCCGGACAGCTGTGCCGGGTAGGCCTTCGCCTTGTCGGCGAGGCCCACCAGGTCCAGCAGTTCCAGCGCCTTGCGGGACCGCTCCTGCCCGCAGATGCCGAGGATCTCCAGCGGCAGCTCGACGTTGTCCTGCACGGTGCGCGCGGACAGCAGGTTGAAGTGCTGGAAGACCATGCCGATCTGGCTGCGGGCGCTGCGCAGTGCCGCGTTGGCACGCCGGGAGCGACCGGCCAGCGCGGTCAGGTCGGTTCCGGCGACCTCTACGGTGCCGGAGGTGGGGCGCTCCAGCAGGTTGACGCAGCGGATCAGGGTGCTCTTTCCGGCGCCGCTGCGGCCGACGACGCCGAACACCTCGCCCTCGCGGACGTGTAGATCGACGCCGTCGAGAGCGACTGTCTCCCGACCTCGCGAGTGGTAGACCTTACTCAGGCCCGTGGTGGTGATCACTGGGTTTCCGTCACTGTCGAGTACGTACCGGGGTGTCCGTCACGTACGGATGTGTCCGTCTCGGATTACGGCAGGGCGCGGCCCGGGTACACCAGGCGGCGGTGTGTCAGAGGGAGTGGGTGCCCGGCGGCTGCGGGTCGTGGGCGAGTCGGCAGCGCTTGATCGCCGCGAGGCACATGTGCCGGCTCGCGGCGGTGGCCATGGCGAAGGCTCGGGGCACTGGATTGGTCATCGGGTGTCCGTGGTGCGGGAGCGGTCCGGATGCGGACGCCGCTCTGCTCTGTCCGTAGGGGGTTGCTCGCTTCGGGGCGCGAGGCTCAGGCAGGGGCCCTCAGAGTTCGCACATTCGACACATACGACGAACACCGGGCGTCATCGCCTCGGTCGCACGGCTGCGGCTGTTCGTCGTCGTCATGCGCCCCAGTAAACCAGACAGCGCTCGAACGTTCCGCATTCCGATCCGATTGTCCGCCATGCGGACAGCGCGGTGTCCGGCGGCGGTGTGCTCAGCCGTCGCAGCGCAGCGTCACGCCGACCTCGTCCACCTGCGCGGACACCTGCGAGAGGTCCCTGACCAGCACATCGGCGTCCAGCTCCGCCGGGTCGTGGGTTGTGGTCAACGCCACCGTGCGCATCCCGGCCGCCCGGCCCGCCCGCAGGCCCGCGGGCGCGTCCTCGAACACCGTGCACCGCCCCGGCCGGAACCCCAGCTTCTCGGCGGCGACCAGGAACGGCGCCGGATCGGGCTTGCCGCGCCGCACGTCACCGGCGCTCACCAGTAGGCCGGGGGCTATCCCGGCCGCCGCCAGCCGCGCCTCGGCCAGCCGCCGGGTGGCCGAGGTCACCACCGCCCACCGCTCGGCGGGCAGCGAGGCCAGCAGTGCGAGGGTGCCGGGCAGCACCACCAGACCGTCGACGTCCTGGACCTCAAGCTCCTCGATCCTGGCCAGCGCCTCCGGGACCCGCTCGGCGGGCAGCAACTCGGCGATGATCTCGACCGCGGGCCGCCCGTGCAGCTGCACCCGGGCGAACCGCTCGGCGCCGATCCCGTACTCCCGCGCCCAGCGGGTCCAGCAGCGGACGACGGAGTCCAGCGAGGAGACCAGCGTTCCGTCCATGTCGAACAGCAGGGCGTCGGTGCGGAAGTGCGAGGGGCTCATGATCCGCGACCCTATGCGGCCGGGTGGGGGCGGCGCATCCGGACTTTCGTCCCGTAATAGAGTCACCGCATGCTCGTACACCCCTGTCCGGTCCGTTCCGCGGTGCGGAGCGTGCGGTGATCGGCGCGCTCACCGTGGCGGTCACGGTCGCCGCGCTGCTGCTCGCCGCGTGGTGCGGATACGCGACCGCCCGCGACCAGTCCACCAAGGACTGGCACTTCATCGGCATGGCCGTGGTGTCCGTACTGGCACTGGCCCAACTGGTGGTGGGCATCGTGGAGTTGGCCGGCGGCCACAAGCCGCACGGCGGCACGGTGATCTTCGTCGCCTATCTGGTGGGCGCGGCGCTGACCGTTCCGGCGGCTGGCTTCATGTCGCTGCTGGAGCGCACCCGTTGGGGATCGGCGACGGTGGCGGCAGGCGGAGTGATTCTGGCCGTGCTCCAGGTGCGGCTGCTGGACATCTGGGGAGGCGGTCATGGCTGAGAGCCAGGCCACACAACGGCCGCGGAAGATCGGCGAGGGTCCGGGACGGCTGATCGTCTCGCTGTACGCGGTGTTCACCGTCGCCGCCGGATCGCGTTCGCTCTACCAGTTGATCGCGCAGTTCCACGAGGCGCCGCTGGCGTATGTGCTGTCCGCGGTGGCCGCGGTGGTCTATGCGTTCATCACGGTGTCGCTGGTGCGCGGCGGGGAGTCGGCCCGGCGGCTGGCGATGGTGTGCTGCGCGGTGGAGCTGGCGGGCGTGCTCGCGGTGGGCACGCTGACCATCGTGGACTCCTCCGCGTTCCCCGACCAGACCGTGTGGTCCTACTACGGGATGGGCTATGTGTTCATTCCGCTGGTGCTGCCGGTGACCGGGATGCTGTGGTTGCGCAGGGCCGCCCCGCAGCGGTTGAGCACGGCGGGGCAGCCCCAGGCGTAGTGGCCGGTCAGGCGCTGGCGGCGAACGAGGACGCCTCGACCGCCTTCTCCATGGTGACCAGGCTCAGTCGGCGGTTGATCTCCTCGGTGCCGATCTGCGCGTAGCCGAGCCGGCGGTACAGGCGCAGGTTGCCCTCGTTGCGGTGGCCGGTGAACAGCTGGAAGCGCTTGGCCTCGCGCTCCGCGGCGAGCCGCTCCTCGATGGCCCCCAGCAACCGGCCGCCGAGGCCGTGCCGTTGCATCCGCGGGTGGACGATCAGCTTCGCTATCCGGGCGGTGCCGTCGGAGTCGACCGTGCCGCGCACCGAGCCGACGACCTCCTCGCCGAGCCTGGCCACCAGTACGCAGCCCTCGCCGAGTTCGGTGCGCAGCGCGGCCAGGGTCTGGGTCAGCGGTTCGATGCCGTAGTCGCCGTACAGCTCGGCTTCCCGCTGGTAGCAGAGGTACTGGAGTTTGAGGATCTTCTCGGCGTCGTCCTCGGTCGCCGTAGAGATGGTCACGCTCATGCCCATGTGCGCAGGCCTCCCCTTTGTGTTCTCCCGGACGCGGGTGGGTGAGGGTGTACGCCCGGGATGTCTGCCCTGTTTGCCGGAGGCGGCGCGGGTTCGCCCCGCCTCCGTGGCGCCGATGATCGCACAGTCGTCCGGACGGGGAGAGCGAGCGGTTGGCCCGTCTCTGCCCCGCTTCGGGTGCTGTTCCGGACACGTCTCAAGCGCCCTGCCGCCGACTGTTTACCGCTCCTTACCCCGTAGTTGCGGCCTTTCAATCCTCCGAACCGAGCCTGGCCCGCAGGCAACCCAGACAACGCGAGCGCAGCGGACCGAGGCTGCCCTGTGAGATTCCCAACTCCCGGGAAATTTCTTGGTAAGTGGGGTCGGAACGGGACAACAGTGCGGATAACAGCTGCGGGCAGCGGCCCGGCAGCTTCCGGATGACGGCGCGCAGCGAACGGCGCAGCTCGGCGTCGAGCGCCTGGTGCTCCACCGACGGCCCGGCCGCCAGGTGCCCCGGTTCGTACGGCAGCTCGCGCCGCGCCCTGCGCCGGGCCTCGCGCGCCTCCCGGTGTACCGCCTCGCGCAGCCACGCCGCGCTGTCGGTGGGCGCCCGGCCGCGCTCCAAAAGCCTCAGCCAGACGGCCTGTTCGAGGTCGGCCGGGTCCAGCCCGCCGCTCCCGGCCTCCGCGGCGGCCTCGGCGGCCAGCAGCGGGGCGTACGCGTTGATCACGTCGAGCATCGGCGCCATGTCAGAGGAGATGCCCAGCGGATGGCGGGCGCGCACCGTGTTACACGGAGATCACTCGCACGAGGGGCAGGGAAAGGTTTCGGCGCCGCTTGTCAACTGTGCGTACCAAGTGGGTGAACCTGGCGTGGAACTCGTCAGTAGCCGCGAGTATCGTCCCCGTCAGGAGTGACGCGGTGGCTGCCGCTCCACTTCTTCCGCCTAGCGTTTCCCATATCGGCTGACCCCGACCGGAGGGCCCGTTGTCCCGCATTCTGCTCAAGGCGCTGCTCGGATTCCTGATGCGCGTCCTGTTCCGCCCACGGGTGGAGGGTGTGCAGAACATCCCGGAGAGTGGTGCGGTGATCCTCGCCGGGAACCATCTCACCTTCATCGACTCGCTGTTCCTGTCGCTGGTGGTGGATCGACCGGTCTACTTCATCGGCAAGGACGAGTACGTCACCGGGCGGGGCGTCAAGGGTCGGCTGATGGCCTGGTTCTTCACCACCTCGGGCATGATCCCGGTGGACCGGGACGGCGCGAACGGCGGGGTCGCGGCGCTGATGACGGGCAAGCGGGTGCTGGAGGAGGGCAAGGTGTTCGGCATCTACCCGGAGGGCACCCGCTCCCCCGACGGCCGTCTGTACCGGGGCCGCACCGGCGTGGCCCGGCTGGCGCTGATGACCGGCGCGCCGGTGGTGCCGTGCGCCACCATCGGCACCGACCGGGTCCAGCCCGGCGGTGCGGGCATGCCGCGCATCACCCAGGTGACGGTGCGGTTCGGCGAGCCGCTCGACTTCTCCCGCTACGAGGGCATGGACCGGGACCGGTATGTCCTGCGCGCGGTGACCGACGAGGTCATGAGCCATGTGATGCGTCTGTCCGGCCAGGAGTACGTGGACGTCTACGCCACCAAGGCGAAGGCGGCCTAGCCTCGGGCGGCTGAGCCGCCCCTACGCGGCGGGGTGCGCCCGTGCTCGGCGCCCCCGCCTTCCGGCTGTTCGGCGGAACCTCGTCGGGCCTTGGTGCGTTCGGCACCGCCGGGTTCGGCCGGTGTGGCTGCTCACCGCCGCGGCGGAAAGAGGATTCGGCTGCGCCGCGCTACCGCGGTGGCGAGCGACCACACCGAAGCAGCCCGGCGGTGCCGAAGCCACCGCCGCCTACGAGCGCAGCGTCTGCCCGCGCAGCATCCGCCAGGCCCAGACAGCGGCGAGCAGCAACACGATCGCACCGACCGCGGCGGCCCCCCGCACCCCGTCGGTGAAGGCGCTCTGCGCGGCGACCCGCAGCGCGTCACCGGTCTGCTGCGGCAGCAGATTCGCCGCCTCCATCGCACCCGGCAACGACTGCCGCGCCTGCTGGGCCGCACCCGCCGGTACTCCGTCGGGGATGGCGATGCCCGCGTACCGACTGGTCACGATCGACCCCAGGAAGGCGATGCCGAGCGCGGCGCCCAACTCGTACGCCGTCTCCGAGACGGCCGACGCCGCACCCGCGTTCTCCTTGGGCACCGAGGACAAGATCACGTCCGCGGTAACGGTGAAGGAGAACCCCGCGCCGATCCCGACGATCAACAGCACCGCGCCCACCAGCGGATATCCGCTGTCCGGGGTGAGCGCCAACAGCGCCGCCAGCGCCACCCCGATGGCCGCGAGTCCTCCGGCGACCACGGCGCGCACCGAGTAGCGGCGGGCCGCCTTGCCCGCGAGCAGACCGGTGACCACGGCGCCCACGGTGGCCGGTAGCTCCGCGAGCCCGGCCTGCAGCGGCGAACGCTCCTGCACCAGTTGGAGGAACTGGGAGAGGAAGAACACCAGCCCGGACATGCCGAGCACGGTGAGCAGATCGGCCAGCACCGACGCGCTCAGGCCCCGGTTGCGGAACAGGCGCATGTCCAACAGCGGTGCCGGGATGGTCAGTTGCCGCCGTACGAACGCGGCGACGCACAGCAGTCCGACCGCACCGGCCGCCAGGTGGCTCGCTCCGACCCCGTAGGCGGCGGTCTCCTTGACCGCGTAGACGATGCCGGCCATACCGACCAGTGACAGCAGCACACTGGGCAGGTCCCAGGGCCCGGGTGCCGGGTTGCGGGACTCCGGCAGCAGCTTGGCGCCGAACACGATGAGCACCGCCATCACCGGGATGTTGATCAGGAAGACCGAGCCCCACCAGAAGTGTTCCAGCAGGAAGCCGCCGACCACCGGACCGGCCGCGGCGCCCGCCATCGAGGCGGAGCCCCACACACCGATGGCGAAGCTGCGCTCACGCGGGTCGCTGAACAGGTTGCGGATCAGCGCCAGAGTGGACGGCATCAGCGTCGCGCCCGCGACACCGAGCAGCGCCCGGGCGGCTATCAGCATGCCGGGCGTGGCGGAGTACGCGGCCAGCACCGACAGCGCACCGAACGCGGCGGCGCCGCTGAGCAGCAGCCTCTTTCGGCCGATGCGGTCGCCGAGGCTGCCCATGGAGACCAGCAGTCCGGCGATGACGAAGGAGTAGACGTCACCGATCCACAGCAACTCGGTGGAGGACGGCCGTAGTTGCTCACTGAGGAACGGCATCGCCAGGCCCAGCACGGTCGCGTCCACCGCGACCAGCAGCAGGGCCAGGGTCAGTACCGCGAGCGCCCACCAGCGCGCGGGGTGCGGACGCCGGGGCGCCGCTTCCGTGGGGGTGGACTCGGACACCTGCGAGGTCATGACCGCTCCCGCAGCATTCCGCCGAGCAGCAGTTCGCCGACCATGCGCGCCGAGTCGCGCGAGGCCACCTTGCCGTCCTGCACACACCAGCCTGAGGCGGCGATCAGCGCGTACAGCGCCTCGCACAGCCAGGCGGGGCTCAGGTCGTACCGGAACAGGCCCTGCTCCTGGCCGCGCCGGAACAGCGCGGAGACCCGCTCGTCGATCCTGCCCCAGCCCTCGTCGATCTCCGCGACGTCGTAGAGCTGGTTCTCGCCGTAGAGGAAGGCCAGGAAACCGGAGACCGGCATGGCCTCCCCGATCAGCCGCCGCACCGCCTCGACCGGATCGCCCTCCTCGATGCGGGCGGCGTCCAGCCGCTCCTCCAGTTGCTCGACGCCGAGCGCGCCAAGCGCCCGGACCAACGCGTCACGGCCCGGAAAGTACCGGTGCAGGGTCGCCCGGCTGACCCCCGCCGCCTTGGCGATCTCGTCCATGGAGGCGGTCGCCTTACGCGTCAGCAGCGCGGCGGCCTCCCGCAGCACCTGTTCACGATCGAAACTCATGAGACCAGAATAATGCATGCGAGACATGAGTGTCTCAATTTGGATGTTCGCGCCTCGCCATGTGGCGGCTCCGACGCACTCCGACCCGGTCTCCGCGTGTCGCGGCGGCCGGGCCGGAGTGGGGTCTGGTGGATCAGTTCTTGGCGTTGGACCAGGCTCGCTGGATCGCCAGGTCCTCGTGTACCTCGGCGAGCTGGGTGGCGACGGCAGAGGGGGCCGTACCGCCGCGGCCGTCGCGGGCGGCCAGCGCGCCGTGCACGTTCAGGACGCTTCGCACCTCGGGGGTCAGGTGCTCCGAGATCGCGGCGAACTGATGATCCGTCAGCTCATCCAGTTCGATGCCCTCGGTCTCGCAGACCTTGACGCACTCGCCCGCCACCTCGTGCGCGACTCGGAACGGAACACCCTGCTTGACCAGCCACTCCGCGACGTCGGTCGCCAACGAGAAGCCCGCCGGGGCGAGTTCCTCCATCCGCTCGCGGTTGACGGTGAGCGTCTCCATCATGCCGGTGAACGCCGGAAGCAGGATCTCCAGTTGGTCGCAGGAGTCGAAGACCGGCTCCTTGTCCTCCTGAAGGTCCCGGTTGTACGCGAGCGGCAGCGCCTTCAAGGTGGCCAGCAGACCGGTCAGATTGCCGATCAGGCGGCCGGACTTGCCACGGGCCAGCTCCGCGATGTCCGGGTTCTTCTTCTGCGGCATGATCGACGAGCCGGTGGAGAAGGCGTCGTGGAGGGTGACGAAGGAGAACTCCTTCGTGTTCCAGATGATCACCTCCTCCGCGATCCGCGACAGGTCGATGCCGATCATCGCGGTGATGAACGCGAACTCGGCGACGAAGTCCCGCGACGCGGTGCCGTCGATGGAGTTGGCGGCCGATCCGTGCTCGAAGCCCAGGTCGGCGGCGACCGCCTGCGGGTCGAGGCCGAGCGAGGAACCGGCCAGCGCCCCCGAGCCGTACGGGGAGACCGCCGTGCGCTCGTCCCACTGCCGCAGCCGCTCCGCGTCCCGGGACAGCGCCTGGACATGCGCCAGCACATGGTGTGCGAACAGCACCGGCTGGGCGTGCTGGAGGTGGGTACGGCCGGGCATGGCGACGTCGGGGTGCGCCTCGGCCAGTCCCACGAGGGCGTGCTGCAAGTCGGCGATCAGGCCGCCGATGATGCACGCGTGGTCCCGCAGGTACATCCGGAACAACGTGGCGACCTGGTCGTTGCGGGACCGCCCGGCCCGCAGCTTGCCGCCGAGTTCCGGGCCGAGCCGCTCCAGCAGGCCGCGTTCCAGCGCCGTGTGCACGTCCTCGTCGGCGACGGTCCCGGTGAAGGAGCCGTCCGCCACATCGGCTTCCAGTTCGTCCAGGCCGACCAGCATGCGCTCCAGTTCGTCCGCGGTCAGCAGCCCGGCCTTGTGCAGCACCCGGGCGTGCGCCCGGGATCCCGCGATGTCGTACGGGGCCAGCCGCCAGTCGAAGTGGACGGAGGCGGAAAGCCTTGCGAGTGCGTCGGCCGGTCCGTCCGCGAACCGGCCGCCCCACAGACGTACGTCGTTCTTCTCACTCACGAGGCGAGGTCCGCGTCGTGCGAAGCGCGCAGATCACGCTGTGCGGCGATCTTCGAGGACATGCCGAACAGTTCGATGAAGCCCTTGGACATCGACTGGTCGAAGGTGTCGCCGGTGTCGTAGGTGGCGAGGTTGAAGTCGTACAGCGACGACTCGGACCGCCGGCCGGTGACGACCGCCCGGCCACCGTGCAGGGTCATCCGGATGTCACCGGAGACGGGCTCGTTGGCCTCGTTGATGAAGCCGTCCAGCGCCCGCTTGAGCGGGGAGAACCACAGGCCGTCGTAGACCAGTTCGCCCCACCGCTGCTCCACCTGCCGCTTGTAGCGGGCGAGTTCCCGCTCGACGGTGACGCTCTCCAGCTCCTGGTGCGCGGTGATCAGGGCGATGGCGCCGGGGGCCTCGTAGACCTCCCGGGACTTGATGCCGACCAGCCGGTCCTCGACCATGTCGATCCGCCCGACGCCCTGCGCACCGGCCCGCTCGTTGAGCTGCTGGATGGCCTGCAGGACGCTGACCGCCTTGCCGTCGATGGCCACCGGGACGCCGTGCTTGAAGGTGATGACGACCTCGTCGGGGTCGCGCGGGGTGGCCGGGTTCTCGGTGTAGTCGTAGATGTCCTCGATCGGCGCGTTCCAGATGTCCTCAAGGAACCCGGTCTCCACGGCCCGGCCGAACACGTTCTGGTCGATGGAGTACGGGGACTTCTTGGTGGTGGCGATCGGCAGGCCCGCCTTCTCGGCGAAGGCGATCGCCTTGTCCCGGGTCATGGCGTAGTCCCGCACCGGGGCGACGCACTTCAGATCGGGGGCGAGGGAGGCGATACCGGCCTCGAAACGCACCTGGTCGTTGCCCTTGCCGGTGCAGCCGTGGGCGACGGTGTCGGCGCCGTGCTTCTTGGCGGCGGACACCAGGTGCTTGACGATGGTCGGCCGGGACAGCGCCGAGACCAGCGGGTACCGGTCCATGTACAGGGCGTTGGCCTTGATCGCCGGGAGGCAGTACTCGTCGGCGAACTCGTCCTTGGCATCGGCGACCTCTGCCTCCACCGCGCCGCAGGCCAGCGCCCGCTTGCGGATGACGTCCAGGTCCTCGCCACCCTGGCCGACGTCGACGGCGACGGCGATGACCTCGGCGCCGGTCTCCTCGGCGATCCAGCCGATGCAGACGGAGGTGTCCAGGCCGCCGGAATAGGCGAGTACGACGCGCTCGGTCACGGCTTTCTCCATTCACAGTGCAGGTGGGGCAGGGCATCCGAGGGGACATCCATGCGGTACGTGGCATAAGTATGCAGGGTGCCGCATGGAAAATCAACGCGGCGCGGCAGGAGCATGCGCCTCCGGCGCGAGGCCAGGACTCCAAGGGGGCTTCTCCAGGCGCCGGGAGGGCCGACGCGAAGCCCAAAAAGACCGCGCCGGCGGAGGCCGGCCGGGTCTGGCCGCAGCCCAGGCGGCCGGGCACGGCCCGCGTTAGCGTGCAGACGTGGGAGGAGGCTGCCATGACTGAGCGACGGCACGATGTGCGGGTGCGGCGGGTCTATGACGAGCCGCGGGTGGAGGACGGGACTCGGGTGCTGGTGGACCGGGTCTGGCCCCGCGGCCTGGCCAAGGAGCGCGCTGGGCTGGACGAGTGGGCGAAGGACGCGGCGCCGTCCACCGAACTGCGCAAGTGGTACGGGCATGAGCCCGAGCGGTACTCGGAGTTCCGCAGGCGCTACCAGGACGAGCTGGCCGACCCCGAACACCGGGCGGCGGTCAGGCACCTGCGGGACCTCGCAGCGAAGGGACCGCTCACCCTGCTGACCGCGACCAAGAGTGTCGAGCGCTCACAGGCTCCCGTACTGGCTGAACTGATCAAGCGCGGTGCGGGAGGCGCAGGGTGAAGACCGTCCGGCCTGGACGGCTGTCGATCTCCGCGGTACCACCGTGCGCGGCGGTCACCCCGGCGACGATGGCCAGGCCCAGGCCCGCGCCGCCGCCGGAGGCGTGACGGCGGGAGTCGGCCCTGGTGAACCGCTCGAAGACGGTGGCCTGTGCGGCCTCTGGCACGCCAGGTCCGTCATCGGTGACGGTCAGCACCGCGTGCGAGCCGGTGTCCCGCAGCCCCACCTCGACCGTCGTCCCCTCAGGGGTGTGCACCCGCGCGTTGGCCAACAGGTTGGCCAACGCCTGGTGCAGTCGGTGCCGGTCACCGCACACGGCGACCGGCTCCTCCGGCAGGTCCAGCGTCCACCGGTGGCCGCGCCCCGCCACCCGGGCGTCGTCGGTCGCGTCCAGCACCAGCCGTGTCAGGTCTACCGGGTTCCGCTCCAGCGGCCGTCCCGCGTCCAGCCTGGCCAGCAGCAGGAGGTCGTCGACCATCTCCCCCATCCGCCCGGACTCCGCCGCCACCCGCCGCACCGCGTGGGTGATCTCCGGCGGCACCGGGCCGGGATGCCGCAACGCCAGCTCGGCGTGGCCGCGGATGGAGGCGACGGGGGTGCGCAGCTCATGGCTGGCGTCGGCGGCGAACCGCCGCAGCCGCTCCTCGCTGGCGTGCCGCTGCGACAGCGCGTCCTCGACATGGCTGAGCATGAGGTTGAACGCCGAGCCGACCCGCCCGACCTCGGTCCGCGGATCCGCGTCCGGCACCCGCGCGGGCAGCGTCACCTCACCGCTGGCCAACGGCAGCCGGGTCACCGACGCCGCGGTCGCCGCCACCCGGCTCAGCGGGCGCAGGCTCCAGCGCACCCAGAGCGCCCCGGCCACCCCCGCCACCAGCAGCACCGCGCCGAACACCGTGGCCGACACCAGCTCAAGCCGGTGCACCGCCGCCTCGACGTCCTCCAGAGGCAGCCCGGTGACCAGTACGTCCCCGTCGTGTCCCCGCACCGCCGCCACCCGGTAGCGGTGCAGCGCCGACAGCTGCACGTCCTGGGCGTGCCCGTCCGTGGGCAGGGCGGCCAGCGCCTTCTCGTCGGCGGCGTCCAGCGACACCGCGGTGTCGGCGCCCGAGGACCGCACCACGGCCACGTCGGTCACCCGCCCGTGCAGCAGCCGCGCCCCGAAGGTGCCGGGCGCCTGCCGACGGGTGTCCGCCCGTACTCCCCCAGCGCCGCCGTCCGCGGGGTCGCCGCGCCCGCCGTGCTCCAGGCTGGCCGGGAACCGGCCGCCCGCCTCGCTGAGCTGCTGGTCCAACTGGTTGCTCAGGAAGCCGCCCAGCGACAGCACCGCCGCCACCCCGACCGCCGCGCAGCCGACCGCGAGCAGCACGACGAGCCCGCAGGTCAGCCGGGCCCGCAGGGTGCGAGGGCGGAGCCGGGAGGCGATTCGGCGCAGCGGCGGTCGGATCACCGGTCCGCCGGTTTCAGCACGTAGCCCGCACCTCGGACCGTGTGGATCATCGGGGTGCGGCCCGCGTCGATCTTCTTGCGCAGGTAGCTCACATACAGCTCCACCACGTGCGCCTTGCCTCCGAAGTCGTAGGACCAGACCCGGTCGAGGATCTGCGCCTTGCTGAGCACCCGGCGCGGGTTGCGCATCAGGTAGCGCAGCAGCTCGAACTCGGTCCTGGACAGTTCCACCAGATCACCGGACCTGGTCACCTCGCGGGCGTCCTCGTCCATCACCAGGTCGCCCACGATGAGAAGTGAACCATCCTCGTCGCGAAGACGCGTCATGCCCGCCCTGCGCAGCAGCCCGCGCAGCCGGGCGACCACCTCCTCCAGGCTGAACGGCTTGGTGACGTAGTCGTCGCCGCCCGCGGTGATCCCGGCGATACGGTCCTCCACCGCGTCCCGCGCGGTGAGGAACAGCACACACACCTGCGGCTGCTCGGCACGCAGCCTGCGCAGCACCTCGAAGCCGTCGACGTCCGGAAGCATGACGTCGAGCACGACGGCGTCCGGCCGCAGCTCGCGGGCGGCGGCCAGCGCCGAGGCACCGTCGGAGGCGGTGCGGACCTGCCAGCCCTCGTAGCGCAGGACGCCGGAGAGCACATCGGCCAGATCCGGCTCGTCGTCCACGACCAGGACGCGGACGGGGGTGCCGTCCTCACGGGTGAGCGAGGGCAGGCGGCGGGAAGTGATGCTGGGGTTCGTCATGATGGCTACAGGATCGCGCGGCCACCTCTGAGTTTGCTCTGAAGGTACTCTGCGGCCGCCTGCTCAGAGGGTACTCAGAACCGCCCGGGGCACAGTGGACCGTCCGGATATCGGAAGGAGCCGCTGGTGACCACCACGTATGACGGCCGGGCGGTGCGCAGGCACGCCGCCCCACCGCTACGCGCCCGGCGCGACCCCGCCCCGGTGGTCCTGACCCTGGTCTACGCGGGCGCGGCGGCGGTGCTCGCCCTGTGGTGGACCGGCACCGCCACGGTGGTCGGCGCCGACGGCTGGCTGCTCGGCGCGGGCCGCATCGCCGGGCTGCTGACCGGCTACGCGTGCGCGGTGCTGGTGGCGCTGATGGCCAGGGTGCCCGCGCTGGAGCGCCGGGTCGGCAGCGACCGGGTGGCGCGCTGGCACGCGTCGGCCGGGCGGTGGACGGTGAGCCTGCTGGTGGTGCACGCGGTCTGCGTGCTGCTCGGGTACGCGATGCAGGACCACAGCCCTGTGGTGCGCGAGACGCTGAACGTGGTGCTGCACTACCCGGACATGCTCAAGGGCACGCTGGGCGCCGCGGTCCTGGTGGCCGTCGCAGTGGTCTCGGCGCGTGCGGTGCGTCGCCGGGTCTCCTACGAAACCTGGTACTACCTGCACCTGTTGACGTATGCGGCGGTCTTCCTCGCCTTCTTCCACCAACTCTCGCTGGGCGCGCAGTTCGCCGGCAACGGCATGGCGCGGGCCGCCTGGTACCTGCTGTACGGCGGGGCCGCGGGCCTGGTGCTGTGGTACCGGGTGCTGGCCCCGGTCCGGCTCAACGCCCGCCACCGACTGCGGGTCGAGTCGGTGGTACGGGAGGCGCCGGACGTCCACTCGGTACTGATCCGCGGCGAGCATCTGTCCGAACTGGGCGCCGAGGCCGGGCAGTTCCTGCGCTGGCGCTTCCTGTCCGGGTCACTGCGCTGGACCTCGACGCCGTACTCGCTTTCCGCCGCGCCCCGCGACGACTTCCTGCGGATCACCGTCAAGTCGGCGGGCGGCCACAGCGCGGCGGTGGCGGGGCTGCGCCCGGGCACCCGGGTGTGGGCCGAGGGGCCGTACGGGGCGCTCACCGCGGGCCGCCGTTCGCGCCGCAAGGTGCTGCTGATCGCCGGAGGCGTGGGCATCACCCCGCTGCGCGCGCTGTTCGAGACGCTGCCCGCCCGGCCCGGCGAGCTGACCCTGCTCTACCGTGCCAGTACCCCCGAAGGCCTGGCGCTGTGGGGCGAGTTGGAGAGGATCGCCGACGCCCGCGGGGCGCGGGTGTACAGCGCGGTGAACGCTCCGGACGGCCGCCGCGCCGACCTCAGCGCCGACGCGCTGCGCGCCGTGCTGCCGGACATCGCCGAGCACGACGCCTTTCTCTGCGGCCCACCGGGCTTGATGGAGCAGGCCCACGCGGCGCTGCGGGCGGCCGGGGTGCCCGGCCGCCGTATCCACCACGAGTCATTCGAACTGTGAACCGGAGCCCCGAAGTTGACCAGGAACCCACTGCGCAGGGTGGTGCTCGGCGCCGCCGCGACGGTCTCCGGGATCGTGCTGCTGCTCGCCCTCAAACCGCACTCCGCCCCACCCCCGGCGCTGGCACACGCCACCGTCCCGGCCGGCCCCCGGCCGTCGTCGAGCGGCGCGCCGGGAGCAAGCGGCCCGAAGCACACGGGAACGGTCACCGGCGACACCGAGCAGACCGACTACGGCCCGGTACAGGTGCAGGTGACCCTCGCCAACGGCCGGATCACCGGCGTCACCGCCCTGCAGACACCCTCGGACAACCCGCGTGACCAGGAGATCGCCTCGTATGCGATACCCCAGTTGACCCGGGAGGCGATCGCCGCGCAGAGCGCGCACATCGACGCGGTGTCCGGGGCCAGTTACACCAGCGCGGGCTACATCCAGTCCCTGCAGAGCGCGTTGGACCGGGCCGGTGGCTGAGCGGCGGCGGTTGCGGCACGTCGAGGAGGCCATGGGCACGGTCTTCTCGTTCGACGTCGCGTACGGAGCCGGGCTCAGGGTGCCCTCCGCCGTCGAGGCCGCGGTGGCCTCGCTGCACACCGTGGACGCCGTCTTCTCCACGTACCGGCCGGACAGCCAGCTCTCCCGGCTCGCCCGCGGCGAACTCGGCCTCGCGGACTGCGATCCGCGGGTGGCCGAGGTGCTGGGGCTGTGCGAGCGGGCACGGGAGCGGACCGACGGCTGGTTCAGCACCGGCTACGCGGGCGGTCTGGACCCGACGGGCCTGGTCAAGGGCTGGGCGGTGGAGCGCGCGGCGCGCATGATCGCGGAGGCGGGGGCGTACGGGGTGTGTGTCAACGGCGGCGGGGACATCCAGTTGCTCGGCGAGCCGGAACCCGGTCGGCCCTGGCGGGTGGGCGTCACCGATCCGCTGCGGCCGGGCGCACTGGCCACCGTGGTGGAGAGCGCCGGGGAGCTGGCGGTGGCCACCTCGGGCACGGCGGAGCGCGGCGTCCATGTCCTCGACCCCCACACCGGGCGGCCACCGGAGGGCGAAGCGGTCTCGGTGACCGTGGTGACCCGCTCGCTGACCGACGCCGACGCCTGGGCCACCGCGGCCTTCGCGATGGGCTCCCGGGCGCGGCGGTGGCTCGAGGACCTGCCGCACGCCGAGGCGTTCGCCGTCACCGCCGACGGCCGCGGCTGGCGAACTCCCGGGTTTCCGGCGGCGGTCAGGACCTCTAACGGTCTCGTTGGGCGAGCCGCAGCAGATGGTCGGCCAGCGCCTGGCCGCCCGTCGGGTCGCGGCTGATCAGCAGCACGGTGTCGTCGCCCGCGATGGTGCCCAGGATGTCGTGCACCTCGGCCTGGTCGATCGCCGAGGCCAGGAACTGGGCGGCGCCCGGTGGTGTACGCAGCACCACGAGGTTGGCCGACGCCTCCGCGGAGATCAGGAGTTCACCCGCCAGCCGGGCCATCCGCTCCTCCTTCACTGACTCGCCCAGCGGTGCCATCGGGGTACGGAACCCGCCCTCCGACGGCACCGCGTAGATCAGCTCACCACCGGTGTTGCGGATCTTGACCGCGCCCAGTTCGTCCAGGTCGCGGGAGAGCGTCGCCTGGGTGACGTTCAGACCGTCGTCGGCCAGCATCTTGGCGAGTTGGCTCTGCGACCGCACCGGCTCCCGGTTCAGGATGTCCACGATCCTGCGGTGTCGCGCGGTACGGGTCTGCGGCACGGCCTGGCCGCCGCCCTGCTGCCCCTCGGTCATGGTCGTCATTCTCCGGATCGTCGTGCCCCGTAAGCCACCTCGAGGACACCGGGCAGCGCCCGGAGGAACGCGTCCGCCTCGTCCTCCCCGATGATCAGCGGAGGGGCGAGTCGTACCGTGTCGGGTACTGCGGCGTTCACCAGGAATCCGGCGTCCTGAGCCGCCTGCTGCAACTCGGCGGCGAGGGGCTCTGTGAGCACGATACCGATCAGCAGTCCCGCACCGCGTACCCGGTCGACCAGCGGATGTCCCAGCGCCTCGACGCCGTCCCGCAGCCGCTCCCCGGTGCGCTTGACCCGCTCCAGCAGCCCGTCGCCCTCGATGGTGTCGAGGACCGCGAGGGCCGCCGCGCACACCACCGGGTTGCCGCCGAACGTCGTACCGTGCTGGCCGGGCGTCAGCAGTTCGGCGGCGTCCCCGAAGGCGACGGTGGCGCCGATCGGCAGCCCACCGCCGAGGCCCTTGGCGAGCGTGACCACATCGGGCTCGACGCCCTCTGCCTGGTGGGCGAACCAGTGGCCGGTACGGCCGATGCCGGTCTGCACCTCGTCCAGCACCAGCAGGGTCCCGGTGGCCCGGGTGATCTCCCGGGCCGCGGCCAGATAGCCTTCGGGCGGTACGACGGCGCCGTTCTCGCCCTGGATCGGTTCCAGGACAACCGCCGCGGTCCGTTCGGTTACCGCCGCGCGCAGCGCCTCGGCGTCCCCGTACGGCACATGGGTGACGTCACCGGGCAGCGGCCGGAACGGGTCCTGCTTGGCAGGCTGTCCGGTGAGGGCGAGCGCCCCCATGGTGCGGCCGTGGAAGCCGCCCTGGGCCGCGACCATGTGGGTGCGGCCGGTACGCCGTGCGATCTTGAACGCTCCCTCGACCGCCTCCGCACCGGAGTTGCAGAAGAAGACCCGGCCCTGTCGGCCGAACAGTCGCAGCAGCCGTTCGGCGAGGGCCACCGGCGGTTCGGCGATGAACAGGTTGGAGACATGGCCGAGTTGGGTCATCTGCCGGGCGACGGCGTCGGCGATCGCCGGGTGCGCGTGGCCCAGCGCGTTGACCGCGATGCCGCCGACGAAGTCCAGGTACTCCTTGCCTTCGGCGTCCCACACCCGGGCGCCCGCGCCGCGCGCCAACGGCAGCCGCGGAGTGCCGTAGTTGTCCATCATCGCGCCCCGCCAGCGCCGGGTCAGCTCGGCGTTCGTCATTTCCGCCCCCCTTGCGGGCCGTCCGGCACGACCATGGTGCCGATGCCCTCGTCAGTGAAGATCTCCAGCAGGATGGAGTGCTGTACCCGTCCGTCGATCACCCGGGCGGTGTTGACGCCGTTGCGCACCGCGTACAGGCATCCCTCCATCTTGGGCACCATGCCGCTGGCCAGCTCGGGCAGCAGCTTCTCCAGTTGGCTGGCGGTGAGTTGGCTGATCACGTCGTCGCTGTTGGGCCAGTCCGCGTACAGGCCCTCAACGTCGGTGAGCACCATCAGCGTCTCGGCGCCCAGGGCGGCGGCGAGCGCGGCGGCGGCGGTGTCGGCGTTGATGTTGTAGACCTGCCCGTCGTCGGCGCCGCGGGCGATCGAGGAGACGACCGGGATCCGGCCGTCGTCCAGCAGGGCCTGGATGGCGCCGGTGTCGATCGCGGTGACCTCGCCGACCCTGCCCAGGTCGACGCGCTCTCCGTCGATCTCGGTGTACCGCTTGACGGCGCTCATGGTGTGCGCGTCCTCGCCGGTGAGGCCGACGGCCAGCGGGCCGTGCTGGTTGAGCAGGCCGACCAGCTCGCGCTGCACCTGACCGGCGAGCACCATCCGCACCACGTCCATGGTCTCCGGGGTGGTGACCCGCAGTCCGGCCTTGAACTCCGAGGTGAGGCCCAGCTTTTCGAGCTGGGAGCTGATCTGCGGGCCACCGCCGTGCACGACGACGGGCTTGAGGCCCGCGTGCCGCAGGAAGACCACGTCCTGCGCGAAGGCGGCCTTCAACTCCTCGTCCACCATGGCGTTTCCGCCGAACTTGATGACAACCGTCTTGCCGTGGTGGCGGGTCAGCCAGGGCAGCGCCTCGATGAGGGTCTGCGCCTTGGGCAGGGCGGTGTGCTTGCGGGTGCTCATGAGCTGTACGCGCTGTTCTCGTGGACGTAGTCGGCGGTGAGGTCGTTGGCCCAGATGACGGCGGAGTCGCCGCCCGCGGCCAGGTCGGCGATGATGTGCACCTCGCGGTAGCGCATGTCGACCAGTTCCCGGTCCTCGCCCACCGAGCCGTTCTTGCACACCCACACGCCGTTGATGGCGACGTTGAGGGCGTCCGGGTCGAACTCGGCGGAGGTGGTGCCGATCGCCGAGAGCACCCGGCCCCAGTTGGGGTCCTCGCCGTGGATGGCGCACTTGAGCAGGTTGTTGCGGGCGATGGAACGGCCGACCTCGACCGCGTCGTCCTCGCTCGCCGCGTTGGTCACCTCGATGCGGATGTCCTTGGAGGCGCCTTCCGCGTCGCCGATGAGCTGCCGGGCGAGATCCGCGCAGACCCGCTCGACGGCGGCGGCGAACTCCCCGTACGGCGGGGTGGTTTCGGAGGCGCCGGAGGCGAGCAGCAGCACGGTGTCGTTGGTGGACATGCAGCCGTCGGAGTCGACCCGGTCGAAGGTGGTACGGGTCGCGGCGCGCAGCGCCTTGTCCAGGGTGGGCGCGTCCACGTCGGCGTCGGTCGTCAGGACGACGAGCATGGTGGCCAGGCCCGGTGCGAGCATGCCCGCGCCCTTTGCCATTCCGCCGACCGTCCAGCCGTCGCCTTCCACGACCGACGTCTTGTGCACGGTGTCGGTGGTCTTGATGGCGATGGCGGCCTTCTCCCCGCCGTGTGCGGAGAGTTCACCGGCCGCCTTCTCGACTCCCGGCAGCAGCTTGTCCATCGGCAGCCGCACGCCGATCAGTCCGGTGGAGGCGACGGCCACCTCACCCGCGCTCAACCCGAGCACCTCGGCGGCCTTCTCCGCGGTGGCGTGGGTGTCCTGGAAGCCCAGCGGTCCGGTACAGGCGTTGGCGCCACCGGAGTTGAGGACGACGGCGGAGACCGTGCCGCCCTTGAGTACCTGCTGGGACCAGAGCACCGGCGCGGCCTTGACCCGGTTGGCGGTGAAGACACCGGCCGCGGCCAGGCGCGGGCCGTTGTTGACGACGAGGGCGAGGTCGGGGTTCCCGTTCTCCTTGATCCCGGCGGCGATGCCCGCCGCGGTGAAGCCCTTGGCTGCGGTGACACTCACTGCGCTTCTCCGTTCGCTTCTCCGCCCGCGAGGCGAAGGTTGAGGCAAGTCGTTGTCGGCGGCCCGGCGGCACGGCGGCTCACGGGGCGATTCCGATCGTGGAAAGCCCAAGCTCCTCCGGGAGGCCCAGGGCGACGTTCATGCTCTGCACCGCGCCGCCCGCGGTGCCCTTGGTGAGGTTGTCGATGGCGCTGATGGCGATGATCCGGTCCGCCGCCTCGTCGTAGGCGACCTGCAGCAGCGCGGAGTTGGAGCCGTGGACGGCCGCGGTGGACGGCCACTGCCCGTCGGGCAGCAGACGGACGAACGGCTCGTCCCGCAGCGCCTTCTCGTACGCGGAACGCAGCGACTGCGCGGTCACGCCCGGGGTGGCCTTGGCGCTACAGGTGGCCAGGATCCCGCGCGGCATCGGGGCGAGGGTCGGGGTGAACGAGACGGTGACCGGGCGGCCCGCCGCGGCGGAGAGGTTCTGCGCCATCTCCGGGGTGTGCCGGTGCCCGCCGCCGACGCCGTACGGGCTCATCGAGCCCATCACCTCGCTGCCCAGCAGGTGCGGCTTGGGCGCCTTGCCCGCGCCGGACGTACCGGAGGCGGCCACCACCACGGCCTCCGGCTCGGCCAACCCGGCCGCGTACGCGGGGAACAGCGCGAGCGACACGGCGGTCGGGTAGCAGCCCGGCACCGCGATCCGCCTGGCCCCCCGCAACGCGGCCCGTCCGCCGGGCAGTTCGGGCAGCCCGTACGGCCAGGTACCGGCGTGCGCGGAGCCGTAGAACCTCTCCCAGTCCGCGGCGCGCTTGAGCCGGAAGTCCGCCCCGCAGTCCACGATCAGCGTCCCGTCGCCGAGCCGCTCCGCCACGGCGGCGGACTGCCCGTGGGGCAGCGCGAGGAAGACCACGTCATGCCCGGCGAGCGCCTCGGGCGTCGTGGCTTCGAGTGTCCGCTCGGCGAGCGGCACCAGATGCGGCTGCACGGCACCGAGCGGCTGTCCGGCGCTGGAGTTCCCGGTGACGGCCCCGATCTGAACCTGGGGGTGCCCCATGAGCAGCCGCAACACCTCACCCCCCGCGTACCCGCTGGCCCCCGCCACCGCTACCCGCAACGCCATCGAAACCCTCCTCGCCGATGGCATGACTATACGGCTCAGCGAAGTTTTATGCAATGACGCCCGTTGACGGCCTCGACTGGCGCATGCGACTGTGCCCTTCGGCTGGCCCGTGAGCGGTTGAGCTGGCCAGGTGAGCGCGGGAGACGCCCGCAGGTGTGACTGGTCGCGATGGATGTCACCTGGTCGCCTGGCCGCCGCAGTTGGCACCGCGACGAGCTGGCTAGCGCGCCACGCGGTAACGGAGGTAGACGACCGTCGAGCCGAAGGTGCGGGTCTCCACGAGTTCGAGATCCACTCGGCGCTCGCGCTGGGGAAAGAACGGAATGCCACCGCCTACCAGCACCGGGTAGACCCTGGCCCGGTACTCGTCGATCAGACCCAGCGCGGCCGCCTCGGCGGCGAGAGTCGCGCCGCCGATAGCGATGTTGCCCTCCCCCGGCTCGGCTCGCAGCCGTTCGATCTCCGCCGCCAGGCCACCGGACGCCAGGCGGGTATTGCCCTGCACCGCCGACAGCGTGGTGGAGAAAACCACCTTCGGAAGCGCCTTCCAGATCGCGGCGAATTCGAGCATCGCAGTGTCGAGCGATGGATCCTGGTCGGCGGTCTCCCAGTACAGCATCGTCTCGTACAGCCGTCGTCCCAACAGGTGGACGCCGGCCTCGCGTACCTCGTCGGTGGCGAAGCGGAAGACCTCCTCGTCGGGCGCCGACCAGTTGAAACCGCCGTCCGGCCCGACGATGTAGCCGTCCAGTGAGACGCCCATCGAATACGTCAGGCTGCGCATCAGAAGCCCTCCTCGGCGACGGGTTCGCCAGTACGACCGCCGAACGCCGCGGTGACATCTATCGCGACAGTCACAGCAGAGTAGCGGTCACCACTCCCACCTGCGGGGTTTTCGTGGGAAGTGGCACGGGAGGCCGCTCGGGCAGGCTGCGCTGGGGGTAGGAGGTATCGGTCCGTACACAAACCCCTCACGGGCCAACCGAAGGGCTCAGTCACAGCAGCGCGGTACGAGTGCCGGTGGGCCAGCCCGCGGCGCGGTCTCGGCCGCAGGGGCAGGAGCGCGGGGATAGGTCCCCGCGTCGGCTTCACCCCTCGGAATCCCGGCTCTCCCGAGCTGTCCCGCCGATCATGGTTGATAGCCTCCCGGGATGACTGCGACGTTCGACGAAGCCGTTCGCGCCCGGCTGCAAGCCCCCAACATCTGGTACGTCGGCACCGTGTTCGCCGACGGAGCACCACAGGTCAGCCCGATGTGGGTGGATCTGGAGGGAGAGGGGGAGCTGATGTTCAACACCTCGGTGGGTCGGGTGAAGGAGGAGAACCTGCGCCGCGACCCCCGCGTCTATCTCTCGCACGCGGACGCCACGGACCCCTTCGACCGAGTGCAGATCAGTGGTGTGGTGGCCCGCTTCATCGAGGGTGAGGAGGCGCACGAGCGGATGGACCAGTTGGCCCGCAAGTACCTGGGCAGCGAGCGCTTCGAGTGGCTCATGCCGGGGGAGCAGCGGGTCGCGGTGATCGTGCGCCCGGTCAAGGTGCGGCACATCGTCGGGGTGGAGCGGTTCCGGCCCGGCGGCCCCGTCCCCGCTCCCTGACATGCACCCCCCGAGGCCGTCCTGCCGCAGGACGGCAGGACGGTCGGCAGGTGCCACGCTGCTGACCTGCGCCGTGCCGGAGGGTCAGTCCTCACCGGCCCTGGTCGGCAGGGGCGTTGCCTAGGCGAACGCTGAGCTGGGCACCCAGTTCCTGGAAACCCAGAGCTGCAGCCACCCGCTGTGACGGATAGGGCCGTGCTCTCCACTGGGGCAGCAATCCGACATCAAGGGCATGGGCCACTGCTGCGGACGCCACGGTCCGGGCCAGGTGCCGTCCCCGGTAGTGCGGAGCAACCAGCACGCTCAGGTGGGCCACTGACCGCGGCCAGGACTGGTACCCGGCCGCGGCCACCACCTCGTCGCCCCGGCGCAGCGTGAACGCGGGAGAGGAGATGTCCGCCAGACCGCTCTCGCCTGCCTCCTCCTCCCCGGCCAGGGCCAGCAGTTCGGCCAGGTCGTCAGTAACGTGACCGACCGGCAACTGCTTGACCCCGGTAACTTCATGCGCAGGAAGAAAGCCGTCCCGGCCGACATAGAAGAGCGCAGCCGGCCCGAGGACATCGAGTACAGGCAGCACCACACGCAGACGAGCGACCTCGAAGAGCTCTTCGAGGGACAACCTCCGCGCGGCGTCGTCCATCATCCCGGCGGTCCGCACGCTCGGCGCGGTGACGATGGCGGCGTCACCGATCCGCACGACCCCGGTCCACGACGGCGGACACAACCGAGCCCCGGGCGCGACCACCACATTCACACCTCCCGACGGGCGGAAATCCACTGGTGTGCCCGCCAGCTCCGCCCACAGTTCCCGGGCGCGAGCGAGCAGGAGATCGTCAGCCATGGCCGCATCCTGTCGGCTCCGTCAGCCGGAGCGCGACCGGATTCCGCGAGGTCTCGGTCAGGTGCCGACGTAGGCCGCGAGGTGCTCGCCGGTGAGGGTGAAGCGGGCGGCGACGAGGTCGGCCGGTGTGCCCTCGAAGACGATTCGGCCGCCGTCGTGGCCGGCGCCGGGGCCGAGGTCGATGATCCAGTCGGCGTGCGCCATGACCGCCTGGTGGTGCTCCACGACGATGACCGACTTGCCGGAGTCGACGAGCCGGTCGAGCAGCCCGAGCAGGTGCTCGACGTCGGCGAGGTGGAGGCCGGCGGTCGGCTCGTCGAGGACGTAGACGCCGCCCTTGTCCGCCATGTGGGTGGCCAGTTTCAGCCGCTGCCGCTCGCCGCCGGACAGCGTGGTGAGCGGCTGGCCGAGGGTGAGGTAGCCGAGCCCGACGTCGGCGAGCCGGCCGAGTATGCGGTGCGCGGCCGGCGTGTGCGCCTCGCCGGCGCCGAAGAACTCCTCGGCCTCGGCCACGGACATCGCCAGCACCTCGCTGATATCGCGGCCGCCGAGGTGGTACTCCAGCACCGACGCCTCGAACCGCTTCCCCTCGCACTCCTCGCAGGTGGTGGTGACTCCAGCCATCATCGCCAGGTCGGTGTAGATGACACCGGCGCCGTTGCAGTTGGGGCAGGCGCCCTCGGAGTTGGCGCTGAACAGCGCGGGCTTCACGCCGTTGGCCTTCGCGAACGCCTTGCGGATCGGCTCCAGCAGCCCGGTGTACGTCGCCGGGTTGCTCCGTCGCGAGCCGCGGATGGCGCCCTGGTCGATCGACACCACACCCGCACCATCGGCCCCCGGCTGTTGGGGCAGCGACCCGTGCACGAGCGAGCTCTTGCCGGAGCCGGCGACGCCGGTGACCACGGTGAGCACGCCGAGCGGGATGTCGACGTCGACGTCGCGCAGGTTGTGCGTCGTCGCGCCGCGGATCTCCAGCGTGCCGGTGGGCTTGCGCACCGTCTCCTTCACGGCGGCCCGGTCGTCGAGATGGCGGCCGGTGATGGTGCCGCCGGCCCGCAACCCCTCGACGGTGCCCTCGAAGCAGACGGTGCCGCCCGCCGTACCGGCGCCGGGACCGAGGTCGACGACGTGGTCGGCGATCGCGATCACCTCCGGCTTGTGCTCCACGACGAGCACCGTGTTGCCCTTGTCCCGCAGCCGTAGCAGAAGGTCGTTCATCCGCTGGATGTCATGGGGGTGCAGGCCCGTGGTGGGCTCGTCGAAGACATAGGTGGTGTCGGTGAGCGAGGAGCCGAGGTGGCGGATCATCTTGACGCGCTGCGCCTCGCCACCCGACAGCGTGCCCGAGGGACGATCGAGCGAGAGGTACCCCAGGCCGATCTCCACGAACGAGTCGAGGGTGTGCCGCAGCGCAGTGAGCAGCGGCGCCACCGACGGCTCGTCGAGGCCGCGGACCCATTCGGCCAGGTCGCTGATCTGCATCGCGCAGGCGTCGGCGATGCTGGTCTTCTTGATCTTCGACGACCGGGCCGCCTCGCTGAGCCGGGTTCCGTCGCAGTCGGGGCAGGCGGTGAAGGTGATCGCCCGGTCCACGAACTCCCGGATGTGCGGCTGCAGCGAGTCGACGTCCTTGGAGAGCATCGACTTCTGGATCCGCGGGATCAGCCCCTCGTAGGTCATGTTGATGCCCGCGATCTTCATCCTGGTCGGCTCGCGGTGTAGGAAGTCGTGCAGTTCCTTCTTGGTGTACTTGCGGATCGGCTTGTCCGCGGCGAAGAAGCCCGACTCGCTGTAGAGGCGATAGTTCCAGCCGCCCGCCTTGTAGCCGGGAACGGTGATCGCGCCCTCGGCGAGCGACTTCGAGTCGTCGTAGAGCTGGGTGAGGTCGACGTCGGAGACCGACCCCCGGCCCTCACAGCGCGCACACATGCCGCCGGTGCGGGAGAAAGTCTGCTTCACCGTCTTCTTGGCACCGCGCTCAACGGTGATCGCGCCGCTCGCCCGGACCGAGGGGACGTTGAAGGCGTAGGCGCTGGGCGGGCCGATGTGCGGCTTCCCGAGCCGGCTGAAGAGGATGCGCAGCATCGCGTTGGCGTCGGTGGCGGTGCCGACCGTGGAGCGGGGGTCGGCCCCCATTCGCTGCTGGTCGACGATGATCGCGGTCGTCAGCCCTTCGAGCACGTCGACCTCGGGCCGCGCCAGCGTCGGCATGAACCCCTGCACGAAGGCGCTGTAGGTCTCGTTGATCAGCCGCTGCGACTCCGCGGCGATCGTGTCGAACACCAGCGAGCTCTTGCCCGAGCCGGAGACGCCGGTGAAGACCGTCAGCCTGCGCTTCGGAATCTCGATGCTGACGTCCTTGAGGTTGTTCTCGCGCGCGCCGTGCACGCGGATCAGATCGTGGCTGTCGGCAACGTGCTGCGCAGGCGACTGCGTGTCCGTCCTCTTGGCCTTGCTCATCGTGTCTCCATAGGTGGGCGAGGCCGCCCTCGCGGCCTCTGTCTGCGTCGCCCGGCTCGATCTGACCAGCTTCGAGCAGTACGTCTGGTTCTCGGCGCGGTCGTGGCAACGGTAGCTGGCCACCCGACCGGTGGTGCCGGCCGGGGCGCCGGACCGACCATCCCCGTCGGGCATGGGCTCGCGGTCGTGCGGGCGGCGCACATCGCGTCCGGCCCGCGTCGAGGAAGTGGCCGTGCGCGACCGCGCCAGCGGTGGCAGCCGCCAGCGGGCGCGGCGCGCGATCGTCTGGAACATGACGCGGGCCAGGCGGCGCTTCGCGCCGCTCGTGGCGTGCGCCGACTCGTCCCCCAGGTACGCCTCGATCCCCGCTCGGGGCGTTTGCCCCCGCGGTCCACCCGGACCCTGCGGCGGGCGGTGCTTACCGCTTGCGGGGCTGGTTGAAGCGGAGCATGTTGCCGGCCGGGTCGCGGAAGGCGCAGTCGCGGACGCCGTAGGGCTGGTCGATCGGCTCCTGCAGCACCTCACCACCGGCGGCCCGGATGCGTTCGAAGGTGGCGTCGCAGTCGTCGGTGGAGAAGATCACGCCGCGCAGCATGCCCTTGGCCAGCAGTTCCGCCATCGCCTGCTTGTCGGCCGGCGAGGCGTTGGGGTTGGCCAGCGGCGGTTCGAGGACGATCTCCACGTCCGGCTGCGCGGGCGAGCCGACGGTCACCCAGCGCATCCCCTCGAAGGCGACGTCGTTGCGCACCTCCATGCCGAGGATGTCGCGGTAGAAGGCGAGCGCCTTGTCATGGTCGTCGACTGCGATGAAGCACTGTGCGAGCTTGATGGTCATGCCTCCGACGCTACGAGGCGGCGGCGGATTCCGCTTCTTCGATCCTGACCGGTTGGCCGGTCCTGACCGGTCGCGTGAGGATCTTGGCGACGCACGCCGGGATCGCGGCGCCCGCCTCGTGGCGGCGGGCCCGGTAGGCGCTGGGGCTCTCGCCGACCAGTTCGGTGAAGCGCGAGCTGAACGACCCCAGCGAGGTGCACCCGACCGCGAAGCAGACCTCCGTCACGCTCATGTCGCCCCGCCGCAGCAACGCCTTCGCCCGCTCGACGCGGCGGGTCATCAGATAGCTGTAGGGCGTCTCCCCGAAGGCGGCGCGGAAGCTGCGGGAGAAGTGCCCGGGTGACATGAGCGCGACGTTCGCCAGCGCCGGAACGTCCAGTGGCCGCGCGTAGTCGCGGTCCATCACGTCCCGGGCGCGGCGCAGCCGTACCAGGTCCTCCAGGTTCATGCGCACCAGCATCGCACGTCGGCGGCCGGTCCTCGGCACGACCGGAACCCGATGGCGCGAAGCCGGGTCGCGGCGCCGCGGCGCGTAGCCGGTCGAGGCACCGTGTGACCGCCTCCACGACTTCCGGCGCGGCCTGCCGCCTTGGTGGCCACGGGCTGCTCCAGGACCCCGCGCTGTCCGCCTCGGGTGACCTCCTGGCTGAGACCCGGCCGCCCCGGCTGGCGAGGCCAGCCGGGGCGGAACAGGGGGTTGCGCGGGGCGGCGGGCCGCCCCGGCGGATCAACTCAGGCTGGCGAGGGCCTGGTTGAAGGTGGCCGACGGACGCATGACCGCCGCGGCCTTGGTGGCGTCGGGCTGGTAGTAGCCGCCGATGTCGGCGGGCGAGCCCTGCACCGCGACCAGTTCGTCGACGATGGCCTGCTCCTGCTCGGAGAGCGTCGCCGCGAGCGGGGCGAACGCCTTGGCCAGCTCGGCGTCGTCGGTCTGCTTGGCCAGCTCCTGGGCCCAGTACATGGCCAGGTAGAAGTGGCTGCCCCGGTTGTCGATGCCACCGAGGCGACGGCTCGGCGACTTGTTCTCGTTCAGGAAGGTGCCGGTGGCCCGGTCGAGGGTGTCCGCGAGCACCTGGGCCCGGGCGTTGCCGGTGGTCTTCGCGTACTGCTCGAGGGAGGGGACGAGGGCGAAGAACTCGCCCAGCGAGTCCCAGCGCAGGTAGTTCTCCTTGACCAGCTGCTGGACGTGCTTCGGCGCGGAGCCGCCCGCGCCCGTCTCGAACAGGCCGCCGCCCGCCATCAGCGGGACGACCGAGAGCATCTTGGCGCTGGTGCCCAGCTCCAGGATCGGGAACAGGTCGGTCAGGTAGTCGCGGAGCACGTTGCCGGTGACCGAGATGGTGTTCTCGCCGCGGCGGATGCGCTCCAGGGAGAACTTCGTCGCCTCGACCGGCGACATGATCTCGATCCGCAGGCCCTCGGTGTCGTGCTGCGGCAGGTAGTTCCTGACCTTCTCGATCAGCACCGCGTCGTGCGCCCGGTTCTCGTCCAGCCAGAACACGGCCGGGTCGCCGGTGGCGCGGGCACGGGTGACGGCGAGCTTGACCCAGTCCTGGATCGGCAGGTCCTTGGTCTGGCACATGCGGAAGATGTCGCCGGCGCCGACCACCTGCTGGAGCACCACGTTGCCGTTGCCGTCGACCACCCGCACCGTGCCGGTGGTGGGGATCTCGAAGGTCTTGTCGTGGCTGCCGTACTCCTCGGCCTTCTGCGCCATCAGGCCGACGTTGGGCACCGAGCCCATCGTCGCGGGGTCGAAGGCGCCGTTCGCCCGGCAGTCCTCGATGACGGCCTGGTAGACACCGGAGTAGCTGCTGTCCGGGAGGACCGCGAGGGTGTCCGCCTCCTGACCGTCCGGGCCCCACATGTGGCCGGAGGTGCGGATCATGGCGGGCATGGAGGCGTCGACGATGACGTCGCTCGGTACGTGCAGGTTGGTGATGCCGCGGTCGGAGTCGACCATCGCCAGGGCCGGGCCCTCGGTCAGCTCGGCGTCGAAGGACGCCTTGATCTCGGCGCCCTCGGGCAGCGACTCCAGGCCCTTGAAGATGCCGCCGAGGCCGTCGTTCGGGCTCAGCCCCGCGGCGGCGAGCGTCTCACCGTACTTGGCGAACGTCTTCGGGAAGAAGGCCCGCACGACGTGGCCGAAGATGATCGGGTCGGAGACCTTCATCATGGTGGCCTTCAGGTGCACGGAGAAAAGCACGCCCTCGGCCTTGGCCCGGGCCACCTGCTCGCTGAGGAACTCGCGCAGCGCGGCGACGCGCATGACGGACGCGTCCACGACCTCTCCGGCGAGCACCGGCACCGACTCGCGCAGCACGGTGGTGCTGCCGTCGTCCCCGGCAAGCTCGATGCGCAGCGAGCCGTCCTCGGCGATCACCGCGGACTTCTCGGTGGAGCGGAAGTCGTCGACGCCCATGGTGGCGACGTTCGTCTTCGACTCCGACGTCCAGGCACCCATGCGGTGCGGGTGGGCCTTGGCGTAGTTCTTCACCGACGCGGGGGCGCGGCGGTCGGAGTTGCCCTCGCGCAGCACGGGGTTGACGGCGCTGCCCTTGACCTTGTCGTAGCGGGCGCGGATGTCGCGCTCCTCGTCGGTCTTCGGGTCGTCCGGGTAGTCCGGCAGCGCGTAGCCCTTCTCCTGGAGCTCGGCGACGGCCGCCTTCAGCTGCGGGATCGAAGCCGAGATGTTCGGCAGCTTGATGATGTTGGCCTCGGGCGTCTTGGCCAGCTCGCCCAGCTCGGCGAGGGCGTCCGGGATCCGCTGGCCCTCCTCAAGACGCTCGGGGAAGCTGGCGATGATCCGCCCCGCCAGAGAGATGTCACGGGTCTCCACAGCGACTCCGGCGGTCGAGGCGTACGCCTGGATCACAGGCAAGAACGAATACGTCGCCAGGGCCGGGGCCTCGTCGGTGTGGGTGTAGATGATGGTCGAATCAGTCACCGGGTGCTCCGCTCCACGTCTGCACACATTGCTTGACATCAAGATATCCCGTGATCGACTCGACCTCGAAAGGGCCCTACGCTTTCCCGTCGCCGAGCGGAGCCGAGGCCGCCGCAACCCCCGGCCGAACCCCGGACACGCGTCCCGGATGGCGAGACATCACCCCTAACTTGGCTGCTGCCAGGCCAAGTTGCGCCATCCTTGGGGAACGATGGGCAGCCGAGTACCGCGGCTCCCGCGCGGACCAGGACGACGGAAGGCATTCAGCGTGACATCCCGGATACAGCGCCGCACCATGCTCGGACTCCTCGCGGCAGGCGCTGCCGCACCGGCACTGGGCGCCTGCGCGAAGGGCGGACACGCGTCGGACCCCACCGTCAGCACGGCGTCGACGGCACAGGTCGGTAGCGGAGGGCCGGACATGCTCATGATCATCCGGCACGCGGAGAAGCCCACCGGCTCCGGAGCCCCGTACGGGGTGACCGAGGCCGGCGAGAAGGACGACAAGTCGCTCACCATCCAGGGCTGGTCCCGCGCGGGCGCGCTGATCGGGTTGTTCGACCCGCGGGACGGTGACGGCCACCCCGCGCCGCCGCGCCCCGGCCTGGCCCGCCCGACCCGGATCTTCGCCGCCGACCCTTCCAGCGGTGGCAGCAAGCGCCCCAAGGAGACGGTCACCCCGCTCGCCGCCGCCCTGGGCACCTCGCTCGACCTGCGGTTCGCCAAGGGCCAGGAGGCCGCGCTGGCCGCCGCCCTGCGCAGCACCTCCGGGCCGACGCTGGTGGCCTGGGAGCACCAGAGCGTCGCGGCGATCATCGCCCATCTGGGACCGGTCACCCCGAAGCCGCCGGCGTCCTGGCCGGGGTCCCGGTTCGACGTGGTCTACGTCTTCAACCGGCACGGCGACGGCTGGAACTTCAGCCAGGTGCCGCAGCTGCTGCTCGCGGGCGACTCCCCGCATCCGATCGCCTGAGCGGGTGCGTCCGGGCCGTACCCGAATAGACTTGGCACATCCGCGCTAGGGAATTCATCACCGGCCGGGAGGTCAGCTATGCACGCGGACAAAGGCGACAAGATCCTGGTGCACGGCAGGACCGTGGGCCACCATGACCGGATGGCCGAGGTCATCGAGGTGCTGGGCGAGAAGGGCGACCCTCCCTACCGGGTGCGGTTCGAGGACGACGGGCACGAGTGCCTGATGTCGCCCGGGCCCGACTCGGTGGTACGGCACCTCAAGTCCCCGCCCACCGCGCACTGACCCTCAGCGAGGCGGCCTGGCCCGGGTCGGATAGTGGTCGGCGACCACCCGGGCCATCGCGCCGGACGGGTCGGCGATCACATCCCTCGCCGAGAAGTAGACGTTCCCCAGCACCTGCGGCCACGACCGGTCGAAGGCGAGGTGCCGGCTGAGTTCGCCCGGGTTCTGCCAGGCGGCGGGCTGGCCGGGTGCCTCCTGCCTGTAGAGCGCCTCCCCGATGTAGAGGTGGACCCCGGTGCCGTCCACGGCATCGGACCACCAGGGGACGAGTTTGGCGTAGTCGGCGGCGGCCAGGCCGATGTTCCAGTACAGCTGCGGGCAGACGTAGTCCAGCCAGCCCCTGCGCACCCAGCCGCGCGAGTCGGCGTAGAGGTCGTCATAGCTCTGGATCCCGGCCGCGGTCCGTGAACCGCGCGGATCCGCCGAATCGTTCCGCCACACCCCGAACGGGCTGATGCCGAACCGCGCGCCCGGTCGAAGCCGCTTGATCCGGGCGGCCGTCTCCCATACCAGCAGGTCCACGTTGTGCCGCCGCCAGGCGGCCCGGTCCGGGAAGCCGCTGCCGTACGCCTGGTACGCGTCCGCGTCGTCGAACTCCTCACCCGCCACCGGGTACGGGTAGAAGTAGTCGTCGAAGTGCAGGCCGTCCACCGGGTAGCGGCGCACCGCGTCCAGCATCGCCTCCCGGACGAAGCCGCGTACCGCGGGCAGCCCAGGGTTGTAGTAGAGCTGCCCGCCGTACTCGACCACCCAGTCGGGGTGCCGCCGCGCCGGATGCCCCGGCGCCAGCATGCCGGGATCGGGCTGCACCGAGACCCGGTACGGGTTGCACCAGGCGTGCAGCTCAAGCCCCCGGCGGTGGGCTTCGCGCACCGCGTGGCCGAGCGGATCCCAACCGGGGTCCCGGCCCTGGGTACCGGTGAGGTACCGCGACCAGGGCTCGTAGCGGGACGGCCAGAAGGCGTCGGCGGCCGGTCGCACCTGGAGCAGTACCGCGTTGAGCCGCCGGTCGACGGCGCTGTCGAGCAGCGCCAGCAGCTCGGCCCGCTGCTCGGGTACGCCGAGGCCGGGCGCCGAGGGCCAGTCGAGGTTGGCGACGGTGGCCGCCCACATCCCGCGGAACTGCTCGGGCAGCCGCTCCCGGGCGGCGGCGGGCCCGCCGCCCAGCGCACCGGTCAGCGCGCCCACGGCCGCCGCGGTGAAGTTCCTTCGGCTGATCGGCTCCATCACATCCCCTGACGACTCGTCAGATACTGGTCTGCCGATGATGTGCACGCGGCGCGCTCCTGGGCAACCCGTCAGGGCCACGGCGCGTCGCCGCTACGATCGACGGCGTGTCCCATCCCGTACCCGATGTGCTCGCCTACCTGGAAGGCCGATGGCGGGTGACGCGTACGGTCCGTGACCTCGGCAGCGGGGAGACCGGCTCCTTCGACGGGAGTTGCGAGTTCCGCCGGCAGCGCCCGGGCGGAGTGCTGCTGCACACCGAGGAGGGCCGGTTCACCTGGGGCGGCGTGACCCGGCCCGCCTACCGCGGCCACCGCTTCGAACCGGTCGGCGACGGCACGTGCGAGGTCCGGTTCACCGACGGCCGTCCGTTCCACCACCTCGACCTGCGCACCGGGCGCTGGGCGGCGCACCATCCCTGCGCCTCGGACGGCTACCTCGCTCAGTACACGGTGAGCGGTCAGGACCGCTGGCAGGTGGTGTGGCGGGTGACCGGACCGCACAAGGACCTGCTCATGATCACCGTCCACGACCGGCTCTGAAGGGCCCCGCGCACCCGGTGTAAGGTCGCGAAGTGGCGCGGGTCGACGGGGACCGGCCGCCCGCCGCCCGCGATCCGGGGGGCGACATGCGAACACGAGAGGCTGCACGGTGGGCGACATCCAGTTGGTCGGGGTAGTGGGCTGCGGTCAGATGGGCGCGGGTATCGCCGAGGTCTGCGCCAGGGCGGGGCTGGACGTACGAGTCGCCGAGACCAACGGTGAGGCGCTGGAGCTCGGCCGGACCCGGCTGGCGAACTCCCTCGGCCGGGCGGCCGAACGCGGCAAGATCACCGAGGCGGAGCGGGACGCCACACTGGACCGCCTCACCTTCACCACCGACCTCGGCGAGTTCGCCGACCGCGACCTGGTGATCGAGGCGGTGGTGGAGAACGAGCAGGTGAAGACCGAGATCTTCCAGGTGCTCGACCAGGTGGTGACCCGGCCGGACGCCATCCTCGCCTCCAACACCTCCTCCATCCCCCTGGTGAAGCTGGCCGTCGCCACCTCGCGCCCCGACCATGTGCTGGGCATCCACTTCTTCAACCCGGCGCCGGTGCAGAAGCTGGTCGAGCTGATCCCGGCGCTGACCACCGGTGAGCAGACGCTGCTGCGTACCGAGAAGCTGGTCACCGACGTGCTGGGCAAGCACGCCATCCGCGCCCAGGACCGGTCCGGGTTCGTGGTGAACGCGCTGCTGGTGCCGTATCTGCTCTCCGCGATCCGGATGTTCGAGTCCGGCATCGCCACCCGCGAGGACATCGACAACGGCATGGAGCTGGGCTGCGCCCACCCGATGGGACCGCTCAAGCTCTCCGACCTGATCGGCCTGGACACCATCGCGGCGATCGCGGACTCGATGTACGCCGAGTACAAGGAGCCGCTGTACGCCTCGCCGCCGCTGCTCCAGCGCATGGTCGACGCGGGCCGCCTCGGCCGCAAGAGCGGCCACGGCTTCTACGACTACGCGTAACCCGCGCTCTTCCGGGGCTTGGCGACAAGCCCGAACGACCGAGGGCCGGTCCGGCGAATCGCCGGACCGGCCCTCGGTCGTCACGGTCACGCGCCGCGCAGCACCGCTCCGGTGCGCTCGGCCGCCGCGGCCACCGCGGCGTCGCGAGCGGCGGACGCCTCCTCGGCGGTCAGCGTGCGGTCCGGGGCGCGGAAGCGCAACGCGTACGCCAGCGACTTCCTGCCCTCGCCGATCTGCTCACCGGAGAAGATGTCGAACAGCCGCAGATCCTCCAGGAGTTCACCCGCGCCCGCGCGCAGCGCGGCCTCCACGTCGGCGGCCGGGACGGACTCGTCCACCACCAGCGCGACGTCCTGGGTGGCCACCGGGAAGGTGGAGACCCGCGGTGCCCGCAGCGTGCCGCCACCGGCCCGCTCCACGAGCTCCAGGTCGATCTCCATCGCGCAGGTGCGCTCCGGCAGGTTCATCGCCTTGATGACCCGCGGGTGCAACTCTCCGGCGTGGCCGACCAGTTCCTCCCCCGCGTACAGCGCGGCGCACCGGCCGGGGTGCCAGGGCGCGTACTGGCCCTGACGGACGGCCAGTTCGACTCCGGCCTCACGGGCCACGGTACGGGCCGCCTCGACGGCGTCCGCCCAGGTCGCGGGGTAGCCCCTGCCCCACCAGCCCTGGGGCTCACGGGCACCGGTCAGCACGACGGCGGCGTGCACCGGCTGGTGCGGCAACGCGGCGTCCAGCGCGGCCAGTTCCTCGTCCGTGGGGCGCCGGTCCACCGTCAGCTTCGGCGGCGCCGGCTCCTCACCGGTGGGCAGGAAGACCAGGCCGGTCTCGAAAAGCGCCAGGTCCTGCGCACCGCGCCCGTGGTTGCGGCGAAGCGTGCCGAGCAGCCCGGGCAGCAGCGTGGTGCGCATCGCCGGTTCCTCGTCGGACAGCGGGTTGACCAGCGTCACCGAGCGGCGCCGTGCGTCGTCCGGCTCCAGGCCCATCTGGTCCAGCACCGCGTCACCGACGAACGGGTAGTTGAGCACCTCGACGTACCCGGCACCGGCCAGCGCGCGGCCGATGCGGCGGCGCAGCTGCTGCGACTCGGTCAGACCACGGCCGGAGGGCAGCTTCGGCAGCGTGGACGGCAGGTTCTCGTAGCCTTCGAGCCGGATGACCTCCTCGGCGAGGTCGTTCGGGTCGGTCAGGTCCGGGCGCCAGCTCGGCACGGTGACGACCAGCTCGTCGGCACCGTAGACGTCGCAGCCGACCTGCTGCAGCCGCCGTACCACGGTCTCCCGGCCGTACTCGGTACCGGCGACCCGGTCCGGGTGGTCCGCCGGGATGGAGATGGTGCGCGGCGCGGACGGGGAGATGACCTCGGTGACCCCGGCCTCGGCGGTGCCGCCCGCCAGCAGGACCAGCAGGTCGACGGTGCGCTGGGCGGCGGCCGAGGCGGCCTGCGGGTCGACGCCTCGCTCGAAGCGCTTGGACGCCTCGGAGGACAGCTTGTGGCGGCGGGCGGTGCGGGCCACCGCGACCGGGTCGAAGTGCGCGGCCTCGACGACGATCTCGGTGGTGCCGCGCACCTCACCGGTCTCCTCATCGCGGACCGGGTCGGCGATCTCGGTGTTGGCACCGCCCATCACGCCGGCCAGGCCAATCGGGCCGGAGTTGTCGGTGATGACGAGATCCTCGGGGTCGAGGACGCGCTGGGTGCCGTCCAGCGTGGTGAGCTTCTCGCCCGGATGGGCCCGGCGCACCCCGATGGGGCCGTCGAGACGGCCGCGGTCGTAGGCGTGCAGCGGCTGACCCAGCTCCAGCATCACGTAGTTGGTGACGTCCACGGCCAGCGAGACCGGCCGCATCCCGGCCTTCTGCAGCCGCCGCTGCAGCCAGATCGGCGAGACCGCCTCGGGGCTGACGTTCACCACGGTGCGCGCGGTGAAGCGGTCGCACCCGATGGGGTCGGCGACCTTCACCAGGTAGCCGTACGAGTTGGGGGCGGGCACGTCCAGCAGCGCCGGGTCGCGCAGCGGCAGCCCGTAGGCGGTGGCGGTCTCACGGGCGATGCCGCGCATCGACATGCAGTAGCCGCGGTCCGGGGTGACCGCGATGTCCAGCACCTCGTCGACCAGTTCCAGCAGCTCGATGGCGTCGGTGCCGACCTCGTGCTCCGGCGACAGCACGATGATGCCGTCGTGGTCGTCGCCCATGTCCAGCTCGCGGGCCGAGCAGATCATGCCCTCGGAGACCTTGCCGTAGGTCTTGCGGGACGCGATCTGGAAGTCGCCCGGCAGCACGGCGCCGGGCAGCGCGACGACGACCTTGTCGCCGACGCGGAAGTTGCGCGCACCGCAGATCACGTTCTGCGGCTCACCGGTGCCGTTGGCCGTGCCGACGTCCAACTGGCAGTAGCGGATGGGCTTCTTGAACTCGGTCAGCTCCTCGATGGCCAGCACCTTGCCGACCACCAGCGGGCCCTTCAGGCCCGCGCCGAGCTGCTCGACCTTCTCCACCTCGAGTCCGGCCGAGACCAGCCGCGCCTGCACATCGCGGCCGGTCTCGCCAGCCGGAAGGTCGACGTACTCCCGCAGCCAGGAAAGCGGGGCCCGCATCAGATCTCCATCCCGAACGGAAGGGTGAAGCGCACGTCACCCTCGACGATGTCTCGCATGTCCTCGACGTTGTGGCGGAACATCAGCATCCGCTCGATACCGAAGCCGAAGGCGAAACCGCTGTACTTGTTGGGGTCCACACCGCAGGCGGTGAGCACCCGCGGGTTGACCATGCCGCAGCCGCCGAGCTCGATCCAGCCCTCGGAGGAGCAGGTGCGGCACGGACGGTCGGGGTTGCCCACCGAGTCGCCACGGCACACGTAGCAGACCATGTCCATCTCGGCGGACGGCTCGGTGAACGGGAAGTAGTTGGGGCGCAGGCGGGTGCGCATGCCCTCCCCGAACAGCGCCTGCACCATGTGGTCCAGCGTGCCCTTGAGGTCCGCCATGGTCAGGCCCTCGTCCACGGCGAGCAGCTCGACCTGGTTGAAGACCGGGGTGTGGGTGGCGTCCAGCTCGTCGGTGCGGTAGACGCGGCCCGGGCAGATCACGTAGACCGGCGGTTCGCGGTCGAGCAGCGAACGGACCTGCACCGGCGAGGTGTGGGTGCGCAGTACGACATCGCCGGAGGCCGAACCGGTGCCGACCCGCCTGCCGTTGGCCTGACCGGCGTTGACGAAGAAGGTGTCCTGCATCGTGCGGGCCGGGTGGTCCGCGGCGATGTTGAGGGCGTCGAAGTTGAACCACTCCGCCTCGACCTCCGGACCCTCGGCGACCTCGTAGCCCATGGCCACGAAGACGTCGGCGATCCGGTCGGAGAGGGTGGTGAGCGGGTGCCGGGCACCGGCCGGGCGGCGGTCGTACGGCAGCGTGACGTCCACCGCCTCCTCGACCAGCACGCGGGCGTCGCGCTCGACCTCCAACTGCTCCTTGCGGGCGGCCAGGGCCTTGTTGACCGCGCCGCGCGCCTGGCCGACGCGCTTTCCGGCCTCCGCCTTGGCGTGCGGCGGCAGCGCGCCGATCTCCCGGTTGGCGAGCGCGAGCGGTGAACGGTCACCGGTGTGGGCGACCTTCACCTCGTGCAGCGCGTCCAGATCGGCCGCGGCGGCGATGGCGGCGAGCGCCTCGTCGCGCATCCGCTCGATCTCTTCCGGTTTCAGCATCGCGACCTCGACAGGGTCGTACGACTTATTGGGTGCCGACATCTCTTCCCGTGTTTCCGGTTGGCTGGCGCGCGGTCTGTCTTCGACCTGGATGGCCTGTTTCCGACCTCTGTGGCCAAAGGTCGAGTCTAATGGGCACGGCGGCCGCGCCCGACGCACCCTGCAGTGGACCTGCGGTGGAAGAGGAAGCCCGTGGAGGCTCAGCCCATGAAGGCCGGTGCCCCGACGGGCAGGATAAATCGGAACTGGGCGCCGCCGCCGGGGGCCCGGGACACCGTGATCGTGCCGCCGTGCGCCTCGACGATGCCCTTGACGATGTACAGGCCCAGGCCGGTGCCACCGCGCCGGTTGCCCCGCCAGAAGCGGGTGAAGACGCGGCCCATCGACTCCTCCGGAATGCCGGGCCCCTCGTCGCTCACGGTGACGGCCGTTCCGGCACTGCCCCGCTCACGCGGGGACGACGAGGGCGCCACGTCGATGATGACAGTCCCGTCACCGTGCCGCACCGCGTTTTCCAGCAGGTTGCTCAGCACCTGCTGGAGCTTGTCCGGGTCGGCCCACAACGGGGGCAGCGGTCCGGTCACCCGCACCCGCAGCCGTTCGGCTGGGACGCCCGCCGCGATGAGCGCGGCCACCCGGTGGCGCACGGCGGCCTCGATGTCGACGAGTTGACGGCGCACTTCGAGCCGGCCGGTGTCGATCCGGGAGATGTCCAGGAGTTCGGCGATCAGCCGGGTGACCCGGTTGGCGTCCGCGTCGACGGTCTCCAGCATCAGCTTCTTCTGCTCGTCGGTGAACCGCTCCCACTTGGCGAGCAGGGTGGCGGTGAACCCCTTGACCGAGGTCAGCGGGGAGCGCAGCTCATGGGCGACGGTGGCGATCAGTTCGGCGTGGCTGCGCTCGGTGCGCCGACGGCTTCCGGTGCCGCGCAGCGCGACGACCAGGCGGCGCACCGGTCCGGCGGGGTGCTCGCGCACATAGCGGGCGGAGACCAGGACCTCACGGCCGCCGGGCAGCAGAAGGTTGCGTTCCGGTTGCCCGATCCGGATGGCCAGGCCGCGGTACGGATCGGTGACCGTCCACCAGCGGCGGCCTTCGAGGTCCTCCAGTGGCAGCGCGTGCTCGATCGGCAGGCCGATGACGTCCGCCGGGCGCAGTGCGGTCAGCCGGGCGGCGGCGGCGTTGAAGCAGACGACCCGCCCGGTCTCGTCGGCCACCACCAGTCCGTCGGGGAGGTCGTCGGGGTCCAGGCCGAGGTCCGCCAGGTCGGCGCCGAACAGCGCGACGCTCGTGGTGCGGCTGGCGGCGGTTCCGGCGTCCATCCCCCTGCTCCCCTTCGCTGCCCTTCACGGGTCCGGCCCGTCAGCCTACCGGCCGGAGGTTACTGAGCGGCACCCTCCCGCTGCGCGCTGCGCACGCGCCGAGGCGTACAGGCAGACCGCGGCGGCCGTCGCGAGGTTGAGGCTCTCGGCCCGGCCGTGGATCGGGACGCGGACCACCTCGTCGGCGAGCGCCCGCGTCTCCTCCGGCAGTCCCCAGGCCTCGTTGCCGAAGATCCAGGCGGTGGGGCCGCCCATGGTGCCCTCGTCCAGCTCGCTGTCCAGGTCCCGCTCCCCCGCGCCGTCGGCCGCGAGCAGCCGCACGCCCGCCTCGCGCAGCCCGGCGACCGCGGTGTGCACCGGGACGCCGACCGCCACCGGCAGGTGGAACAGGCTGCCCACCGAGGCGCGCACGGCCTTGGGGTTGTACAGGTCGACCGAGGCGTCGGTGAACACGACCGCGTCGGCGCCGGCGGCGTCCGCGCAGCGCAGCACCGTTCCGGCGTTGCCGGGGTCGCGGACGTGCGCGAGGACGGCGACCAGCTTCGGGCGGGCGCGCAGGATCTCCTCGAACGGCGAGTCGAGGAACCGGCAGATGCCCACGATGCCCTGCGGGGTCACGGTGTCACAGACCTCGGCCACGACCTCGTCGGTGGCGGTGAACACGGTGACGCCCGCGGCGCGGGCCGCCGCGACGATGTCGGCGTGCCGCCGCATCGCCTCCGCCGTCACATACACCTCGATCAGGTGCCCGATCGCCTCACGGACCGCCTGCGGCCCCTCGGCGATGAACCGGCGCTCCTTGCCGCGGAAGCTGCGCTTGGCGAGCCGCCGTGCGGCGCTGACGCGCGGGGATCGCAGGGAGGTCAGCTGGGGGGTCTGGCTCAAGGTGCGCAAGCTTTCGGTTCAGGGGCGGTCGCCGGGTGCGGGTCCGTTGTGCCCAGCCGTTCCGCCCTGCGGAACGACCGACCACAACGGAGGGCCCGCAGGGAGATCCCTGCGGGCCCGGAAGCCTTGACGGCTCAGCGCAGCGTCACTCACGCGGCCTTCGGCGCGTTGACGTCGCTCGGCAGCGCCTTCTGCGCGGCCTCGACCAGCGCGGCGAACGCGTTGGGGTCGTTGACGGCGAGCTCCGCGAGGATCTTGCGGTCCACCTCGATGTTGGCGGCCTTCAGACCCTGGATGAAGCGGTTGTAGGTGATGCCGTTGGCGCGGGCAGCGGCGTTGATGCGCTGGATCCACAGCTGACGGAAGTCGCCCTTGCGCTTCTTGCGGTCGTTGTAGTTGTAGACGAGGGAGTGGGTGACCTGCTCCTTCGCCTTGCGGTACAGGCGGGAACGCTGCCCGCGGTAGCCGCTGGCCTGCTCGAGGATTGCCCGGCGCTTCTTGTGGGCGTTCACTGCCCGCTTGACGCGTGCCACTTGGTAACTCCTTGTTGGGGACCGCGGTGGTACTCACACGGCCCGAAAACGAATTGGTCCCGGTCAGTCGGCGCGCCCCCGTCGGGGGCGCGGTCCGTCACTTGCCGAGAAGCTTCTTGATCTTCTTGGCGTCGGCCGGAGCCATCTCGGCGTTGCCGGTGAGGCGGCGCGTCAGCGCGGACGACTTGCGCTCCAGCAGGTGGCGCTTGCCGGCACGCTCACGCAGCACCTTGCCGGAGCCGGTGATCTTGAACCGCTTGCTCGCACCACTGTGCGTCTTGTTCTTCGGCATGGCGCCGTAGTCTCCTCATCGCTGGCCCTCCCGTCCGCGACCAGGGCGGACGGAGAGCGTCAGTCAGTACTGCATTGCATACCCAGGGTTCACCCCCGGGGTCTTGCTGGTTGCCTCAGCCGGCGTCGGCGGGAGCCTGCGGCTCCTCGGCCTCTTCGTCCTGCCTCGGCTGGCGACCGGCCTTGCGGGCGGCCTGCGCCTCGCGGGCCTCGGCCATCGCCTCGGTCTTCTTCTTGTGCGGACCGAGAACCATGATCATGTTGCGGCCGTCCTGCTTCGGGTTGGACTCCACGAAGCCCAAGTCCTGGACGTCCTCCGCCAGCCGCTGGAGCAGTCGGAAGCCCAGTTCGGGACGGGACTGCTCGCGACCACGGAACATGATCGTGATCTTGACCTTGTCGCCCTGCTTGAGGAACCGGACGACGTGACCCTTCTTGGTGTCGTAGTCGTGCGGGTCGATCTTCGGCCGGAGCTTCATCTCCTTGATGACCGTGTGCGCCTGGTTCTTGCGCGCCTCACGGGCCTTCATGGCCGACTCGTACTTGAACTTCCCGTAGTCCATGAGCTTGCACACGGGCGGGCGGGCGGTAGCCGCGACCTCGACCAGGTCCAGGTCGTACTCCTGTGCGAGCTCCAGGGCCTTGGCAAGCGGCACGATGCCCACCTGCTCGCCACTGGGACCGACGAGTCGCACCTCGGGGACGCGAATCCGGTCGTTGATGCGGGGCTCGGCGCTGATGGGGCCTCCTCGGTTGCACCACGCGGCGGCCTGGCGGGCAACCGCGCCTTGAGTCTTCTAGTCTCCAGACCCCGTACCCAGGACGCGAAAAACGCCCCGTACGGTACGCAGGCGGGGCTCCTCACAACCGGGAGCACCGCCGCGAAATTCCGCGGGGCGCATCGGGCCATCGCCTCTCACGAGGTGATGACGCCTGACCGGAGACCCGCCGACCCGGAGGTCGGTCAGGTGGGAGTTGGAGTTCCACTTGCGGGCTGAACATCCGGGTAAACCTGGGTGCCCAGCCGGTCGATCTCCAAGCATACCAGCCTCTGGGCGCGGACAGTAATCAACGGAACGGGGCCTATCGTGTCCGTCATGAGCGACACCACCTCCCCCACCGCCACCGCCTTGTCCGACTCCGCCGCCGGTGGCCCCGATTTCGACACCATGACCCGTGACATCGCGGACGTTCCCGCGGTCGAGGTGATCACCACGGTGGCGGTCCACCTCATGAGCGCCGCGGCGGTCAACCTGGGCCTGGCCGAGGAGGGCGCGGATCACAAGGACCTCGACGAGGCCCGCAAGCTGATCACCGCGCTGGCGGGTCTTGTCACCGCCGGAGCCACCGAGATCGGTTCCTACCACGCGGCCCCGCTGCGGGACGGACTGAAGTCGCTGCAGTTGGCGTTCCGCGAGGCCTCCATAGTGCCGGACGAGCCCGGTCAGGGGCCGGGCGAGAAGTTCACCGGCCCGGTGATCGGCTGAGGCACCCCAGCACGGAGCGCGGCCCCGGTACGGCTGTCCCGCGCACGCGCGGCACCCCGAGCGGCCCCGCCCCCGGTCACCGCGTCCGCGCCGCGGCGGCGCTCGCCTCCGGCTCGGCCAGGGACATCGGCGCGGCGGGCGCCGGATGGGTCAGCCGCTGCGCCAACGCCGCGAGCGCGCCGCCGACCAGTGGGGCGGCGAGGAACAGCCACAGTTGCGTCAGCGCCGCCCCGCCCGCGAACAGCGCGGGCCCCAGGCTGCGCGCCGGATTCATCGAGGCGCCGGTGAGCGGGCCGCCGACCAGTTGCGCCACGGCGAAGGCCATCCCGACCGGCAGCCCGGCGGAGCCCGCCAGGGTGGCCCTGCCCCGGCTCACCGCGAGCACCACGAAGACCAGCAGGAAGGTCAGCGCCACCTCGGCGAGGAACGCCCCGAGGACGCTGATGCCGACGGCCGACCGGCCGCCGTAGCCGTTGCTGCCGAACGTCTCCTTGACCTTCAGCCCAGGCACCTGACTGGCCACCACGAACAGCAGCGCGGCCCCCGCGATCCCGCCCGCGAACTGGGCGGCCCAGTACCGTACGGCGGTCCGCGGCTCCAGCCGTCCCGCGCACAACATGCCCAGCGTCACCGCCGGATTGACGTGGCAGCCGGAGACCGCGCCGAACGAGGACACCAGCGCCAGCAGCACCAGGCCGAAGGCCAGCGCGGTGCCGAGGGTGCCGATGTACTCGCCCGCCAGGACCGCGGCCCCCACGGCACAGAAGACCAACAGCAGGGTGCCCAGGAACTCGCAGGTGAGGGCGGCCCGGTTCGCCATGGCGCTCTCCTCGCGTCGATTGCCATGTCCCATTCGTTGCCCTGTCGCACTTGGGACACGGGACATTCTCGACCAACCGACCACTCGCCGACATCTCGACCCTCCGGTGCGGCCTTGACTACCGGTGGGAATGTTCCGTTCAGCGAACGAACAGCGGCTCACCGGGCAACCTGGCGTCCGGCGGCAGCAGCGCCAGGTCCAGGCCGCGCACCAGCCGGGCGCGCAGCGTCTCGTCGCCCGCGAGCGCCGTGGCCACCCGCTGGGCGACCGCCGCCACCTCGGCACCGTCCCCGAGCACCAGCCCGAGCGTGCCGTCCGTCTCCCGGCTCGGCACCAGATGGGCACGCACCACGTCGGGCTGCGCGGTCAACACGTCACGCACCGCCTCGGCGACCGCAGGGTCGGTGAGCGGGTCCAGCCGGTCCCGGCCGGAGGCGAGGGCGTGCAGCGCGGGGCCCGACAGCGCGTACGGCACGGGTCCGGCCATGTCGATCAGCAGGGTGTCGGCCTGCTCGTGGGCGAGCGCGCGCAGCGCCTGCTGCAGCGGTACGGCGACCGGCCGGGCGTCGGCCCGCCAGCGGGCCAGGCTCTCGACCGAGGTGAACGCGGGTAGCGCCCGGCGGCCGTCCGGGGCCTGGATGGTGGGCACCGCCATGTCGCTGGTCTTCTCCCGGCGCAGCCCGTCCGCCCGTCGCCCTCCCTCGGCGGAGGCGCCTGGCGCCGCGGCGGCCACCACGGTCTCCACCTCCCCGAGCAGCGCGACGACCGGCACCAGCAGCCGGGCGCCGACCAGCGCGGCGAGCACATCGGGCTCGGCGGCGCGGTCCTCGGCGTACGCGGCGAGGGCCGCGGTCAGCCGGGGGTCGGCGGTGCCGTCGTCGTCGGAGAAGCCGGGGTCCGGAATGTTCTTGAGAGCCACCCGATGAGGGTATCGGCGCCCGCGCCCGGCCCGGTCAGCGCCTTGCCCGCCATCTGAACACCCCGGCCGCCACCAGCAGCACGACCCCGGCGATCGCGCTCACCGTGGCGAGTCCGATCCCGGAACCGCCACCTGACCGCGCGGAGGCGCGGACCGGGGCCGGCCCGGAACCGAAGTACCGCTTGGCGTAGGCCGCCGGGGTGGGCGCCTCGGGGCTGGGGGTGAGCTTCGCGGCGGCGTCCAGCGCGGCCACCGGGTCCACCACGCCCGCGCCCACCTGGTCGTTGCGGCCGCCCGGCGGCGCGTCCTGGGCGGTGTCCTCCAGCAGCCGCTTTATCTGGGCGGGGCTCAGCCGCGGACAGGCGGAGCGGATGAGCGCGGCGACGCCGGAGACGTACGCGGAGGCGGCGCTGGTGCCCCAGCCCTCGTAGTAGCGGCGGTCCGGGTCGGCGATGACCACGTCCACGCCGGGCGCGCCGACGGTGGCGTACCAGCGGCTGGTGGAGAAGGCGGCGCGGTTGCCGTACCGGTCCACCGCCGCCACCGCGATCACCCCGGGGTAGGCGGCGGGGTAGGAGGCGGGGTCGCCCTGCTGGCCGCTGTTGCCCGCGGAGGCGACCACCACGATCCCCTTGGCCAGCGCGTACTGGACGGCGGCGTCCTCGGCCGGGTCGGGGTGCGCGGTCTTGCTGTCGTCGCCCAGGGAGAGGTTGATGACGTTCGCGCCGTGGTCGGCGGCCCAGCGGATGCCCTGGGCGAGTGCGCCGCCGCGAGTGGCGCGGGCCTGTTTGCGCTGTGGGTCGGTGTCTTCGAGGATCACCCGCACCGGAAGGATCTTCGCCTCAGGGGCGATGCCCATCACACCGCTGCTGTCGCCGGGGCCGTGGCCGTGCCCGGCGATGATGCCCGCCATCGCGGTGCCGTGCCGGGCCCAGGTGGAGGAGCCGCGTCTGGCGCCGAAGCCCACCAGGTCGGTGCCGGGCAGTACCTGCCCGGTGAGGTCGGGGTGGCTGCCGTCGACTCCGGTGTCGAGGACCGCGACGGTCACGCCCCTGCCCTTGGTGGTCCGCCAGGCGGTCTGCGCGTGGAGGGTGTCGAGTGCCCACTGCTGCTGGCGGATCGAGTCGGCGTACGCGGTGGACGCACCCGGCGCGAGGAGGGCGGTCAGTACGGCGAGCAGCAGGGCGAGGCAGCGGTGGCGTGCCGCCGTCATGAGGCGCTTCCCTTGCGATGGACGGCCTGTTCCACGTCGGTGCGTATGTGGTGTTCGATGGCGGAGGCCAGTCCCTTGGCGTCGTATCCGAGTCCGGCCTGCGCGGCGGCCGTGGTGGCGCCCGGCTTGGTGGCCGCCGCGGCGGGCTGCGGGTCGGTGACGGTGCGGCCGTCGGCGAAGCCGCTCACCGCGTAGCCGATGACCGGCAGGGTGTCGGAGATGTCGACGGTCCAACTGCCGCGCTGGGCAAGGCCGAAGCCCGCCGCGAGGGTGCCGGGGAAGGCCACCGGGCGCGGCATGGCGTCGGTGCGGTCGCCCAGGTGGCGTGCGGTCCAGGTGCCGCGCAGCGCGGCCATGCTGGCCGGGTCGGCGCGGGTGATCAGCACTCCGACGGTGGTGACGTTGCTGGACGTGGCGTCGGTGTAGGTGGCGCGCAGCAGCCGCAGGCAGCCGACCGGGGCGAGTGCGGTGGCCAGCGGCGGATCGAACGCGCCGTCACAGCCGCTGTCCGGCGCGACCCCGATCCGGGTCCAGGTCCGGTCGGCGCCCCCGGGTCCGGCGCCGCGGCCGTGCACCGTCGGCGGGAAGAGGGTGTCGACGGGCACGCTGTGCCACAGGCTCCGGGCGTCGGCGTACGTCAGCGCGGTGTCCTCCCGGGTGGTCTGCGCCGCGGCCGTGTCACCGCCCACGAAGTGCCCGACCGCCGCGCCGCCCAGCAGTCCGGCGCCCAGCACCAGGCAGATCCCGGCCGCCACCGTGCCGCGCGTCGAGCGCCCGGCCGCGTACGGGGACGGGCCCGGGCGGGCGGCGGGCGGCGGCGGATAGCCGGGCGGGGGCGGGAACGCGGGCATCCCGAGCGTGGGCGGGCGCACCGGCGCGGGCGGCACCGCGAGCGTCGAGGTCGGACCGGTGGGCACGGAACCGATTTCGGCCATGGGGCCAACTCCTGCGGCGGAAAGAGGCTGTTGCGGCGGAGCCGGGGGGCGCGGTGGTGGAGCGACGCGGCGTGGTACCCCGCTGTCGACTCCGGTTCCCACCCGGTGCCCCCTCCGTGAGCTGTGTCCGTTCCGGTTCGTCCCGCCGATAACGGGGCCTGGCCCCGAGGTGACACAGTACGGGTTGTGCCTGTGTTCGCGCCCCCTGGTCCGGATCATGTCCGCTGGTCGAGGGTCTTGTCGGGCGCTCGAACACGGTGCAAGCTGCCCGCATGTCTGATCGTGCCGCTGACCGCGCCCGTTACGACCGGGCGACCGCGCACCTTGACGCACCGCTCGCGGTGGTGGATCTCGCCGCGTTCGACGCCAACGCAGATGACCTGGTGCGACGGGCGGGTGGCAAGCCGGTCCGGGTGGCCAGCAAGTCGGTGCGCTGCCGGGCGCTGCTGGAACGGGTGCTGGAGCGGGACGGGTTCGCCGGGGTGATGGCGTTCACGCTGGCCGAGGCGGTGTGGTTGGCCCGTGCCGGGATCGAGGACGTGCTGCTGGCCTACCCGTCGGTGGACCGTACCGGTTTCGCGGAGTTGACGTCCGATCCGAAGCTGGCCGGGGCGGTGTCGGTGATGGTCGACGACGTGGCGCAGCTCGATCTGATCGACACGGCGCGCGCGGGCGGCGGCCAGGAGGTGCGGGTCTGCCTGGAGTTGGACACCAGCCTGCGGCTGCTCGGCGGCCGGATACGGTTCGGCGCACGTCGCTCACCCCTGAACGATCCCGCCCAACTGGCCGAACTGGCAAGGGCGGTGCAGCGCAGGCCCGGGTTCCGGGTGGTTGGCCTGATGGCGTACGAGGGGCATGTCGCGGGGGTCGGTGACGCGGTTCCGGGCGCCGCGCTGCGGTCCCGCGCGGTACGGCTGATGCAGGCCGCTGCCCGCAGGGAGCTGGCGGCGCGCCGGGCGGAGGCGGTGCGCGCGGTACGGGCGGTGGTGCCGGGGCTGGAGTTCGTCAACGGCGGCGGCACCGGCAGCGTGCAGCACACGGCCGCGGAGCGCGCCGTCACCGAAGTGGCCGCCGGTTCCGGGCTGTTCGTCCCGCGGCTGTTCGACAACTACACCTCGTTCCGGGGGCGTCCCGCGGCCCTGTTCGCCCAGCCGGTGGTACGGCGCCCCGGGGTCGGGGTGGTGACGGTGCTGGGCGGCGGATATCCGGCGTCCGGCGCCGCGGGCAGGGACCGGTCACCGGTGCCGTATCTGCCGGAGGGGTTGCGGTACGACCCGCAGGAGGGCGCCGGTGAGGTACAGACACCGCTCCTGGGGTCGGCCGCGGACGACCTGCTGATCGGTGACAAGGTGTGGTTCCGGCACGCCAAGGCGGGCGAACTCTGCGAGCGCTTCTCCGAGTTGCACCTGGTTTCCGGCGAGGAAGTGGTTGCCGTCGTCCCCACGTACCGCGGCGAGGGCCGCACGTTCCTGTAGGGATTTCTTGGGGTGTCGGGGGCTCGCCCCCGACGTTTCGTCCCGCCGCGACGGCGGGCGACCCCCGACGCGAGGACCGGCGGTGCCGAACCAACCGCAATCCAGCCCCCGCGTCCACCGCCCTACAGCGGCGTGACGTACGCGCCCGCGATGCCACCGTCCACCAGGAACTCCGAACCCGTGATGAACGACGAGTCGTCGCTGGCCAGGAAGGCCACCGCGGCGGCGATCTCGTCGGCCTCGGCGAAGCGGCCGAGCGGAATGTGCACCAGGCGCCGGGCGGCGCGCTCCGGGTCCTTGGCGAACAGCTCCCGCAGCAGCGGGGTGTTGACCGGCCCCGGGCACAGCGCGTTGACCCGGATGCCCTCCCGGGCGAACTGCACGCCCAGTTCACGGGACATCGCCAGCACTCCGCCCTTGGAGGCGGTGTACGAGATCTGGGAGGTCGCGGCACCCATCACGGCGACGAAGCTCGCGGTGTTGATGATGGAGCCCCTGCCCTGGCGCTGCATGTAGGGCAGTGCCGCCTTGCAGCACAGGTAGACGGAGGTGAGGTTGACCTCCTGGACCCGGCGCCAGGCGTCGATCCCGGTGGTCAGGATGGAGTCGTCGTCGGGCGGCGAGATACCGGCGTTGTTGAACGCGATGTCAACGGAGCCGTAGATGTCGTAGGCGGTGCGGAACAGTTCCTCCACCTGCTCGGCGTCGGTCACGTCGACCTTGACGTAGGAGCCGCCGGTCTGGGCGGCGGCGCTCTCCCCCGCCGCCTGGTCGATGTCGGCGCACACCACGTTGGCGCCCTCGGAGGCGAGACGACGGGCGGTCGCCAGGCCGATGCCGCTGCCGGCACCGGTGACGACGGCGGTACGGCCGGGCAGGCGGCGGCAGATGACTTCGTCGGTCTGTGCGGTCACTGGTGTCATTCCTCCGTGCTGATGAAGACGTTCTTGGTCTCGGTGAAGGCGGCCAGCGCGCCGGGGCCGAGTTCGCGGCCGAGTCCGGACTCGCCGAAGCCGCCGAAGGGTGTCCAGTAGCGCACCGCGCTGTGGGAGTTGACGGAGAGGTTGCCCGCGGCGACCGCCCGCGAGACCCGCACCGCGCGGCCCACGTCCCGGGTCCACAGCGATCCGGCGAGCCCGTAGCGGGTGGCGTTGGCCAGCCGTACCGCGTCGGCCTCGTCCTCGAACGGCAGCACAACGGCGACCGGCCCGAAGATCTCCTCGGTGACTGCGGGGGCGTCCTCCGGCAGCCCGGCGAGTACCGTCGCCGGGTACCAGAAGCCCTTGCCGGTGGGTGCGCTGCCGCGGATCGCGGCGGGGGCGTCCTCGGCGACGTAGGACCTGACCCGCTCCCGCTGGGCGGCGGAGATCAGCGGCCCCATCTGGGTGGCCGGATCGGCCGGGTCGCCGATGGTGACCGCCTTGATGTGGGGTTCGAGGAGTTCCAGGAAGCGGTCGTGGACGCTGCGTTGCACCAGGATGCGGCTGCGGGCGCAGCAGTCCTGGCCGGTGTTGTCCAGGAAGGCCATCGGGGCGGCCTGCGCGGCCCTTTCGAGGTCCGCGTCGGCGAAGACGATGTTGGGGCTCTTGCCGCCGAGTTCGAGGGTGACCCGCTTCACCTGGTCCGCGCACTGCGCCATGATCCGCTTGCCGACCGCGGTGGAGCCGGTGAAGACGATCTTGGCGACCGCGGGGTGCTCCACCAGGGCGGCGCCGGTGACCGGGCCCGCGCCCGGCAGCACCTGGAACAGGCCCTCCGGAAGGCCGGATTCCAGGGCGAGTTCGGCGAGCCGCAGCGCGGTCAGCGGTGTGGTCTCGGCCGGTTTGAGCAGTACCGCGTTACCGGCCGCGAGGGCCGGTGCGGTGGCCCAACCGGCGATCGGCATCGGGAAGTTCCAGGGGGCGATGACCCCGATCACACCGAGCGGTTCGTGGAAGGTGACGTCCAGCCCACCCGGCACCGGGATCTGCGCGCCGAGGAGGCGTTCGGCTCCCCCGGCCGCGTACTCCAGCAGGTCGCGTACGTTGCCCGCCTCCCAGCGGGCGTTGCCGATCGGGTGTCCGGCCTCGCGGACCTCCAACCGGGCGAGTTCCTCGGTGTGTTGGTCCACGGTGGCGGCGAAGCGGCGCAGCAGGCGGGCCCGGTCGGCGGCGCTGGTGGCGGCCCAGTCGGCCTGCGCGCGGGCCGCGCGGCGGACGGCGGCGTCCACTTCCCGCGGTGTGGTGGCGGGGACGGTGGCGATGGGTTCTTCCGTCGCCGGGTTGAGCACCTGGTGCTCGGTGGGGTGGTCGGGCACGGGGCTCCTCACATGCGTTCGAAGGAGCGGTAGCGCTCCCAGTCGGTGACGGCGGTGTCGAAGGCGTCCTGCTCGACGCGGGCCATGTTGGCGTAGTGCTCGACCACTTCGTCGCCGAAGGCGCCGCGGGCCAGCGCGCTGGCCTGCCAGAGTCCCGCCGCCTCGCGCAGGGTGGCCGGGACGTGGCCGTCGTCACCGCGGTAGGCGTTGCCGGTGCAGGCGGGCGGCAGCTCCAGTTCGTTGTCGACGCCGTGCAGCCCGGCGGCGATCATTGCGGCGACCGCCAGGTACGGGTTGACGTCTCCGCCGGGCACGCGGTTCTCGAAGCGCAGCGAATGGCCGTGGCCGATGACCCGCAGTGCGCAGGTGCGGTTGTCCGGCCCCCAGGCGACGGCTGTGGGGGCGAAGGAACCGGGCCGGTAGCGCTTGTACGAGTTGACGTTGGGCGCGTAGAGCAGGGTCAGTTCGCGTAGCGCGGCGAGTTGTCCGGCGAGGAAGTGCCGCATGGTCTTCGCCATGCCCAACTCGCCGCCCGGGTCGGCGAACACCGGCTGGCCGAACTCGTCGCGCAGCGAGAGGTGGATGTGGCAGGAGTTGCCCTCGCGCTCGTCGTACTTGGCCATGAAGGTCAGCGCGCGCCCCTCCTGCGCGGCGATCTCCTTGGCGCCGGTCTTGTAGATGACGTGCTGGTCGCAGGTGGTCAGGGCCTCGTCGTAGCGGAAGGCGATCTCGTGCTGGCCGAGGTTGCACTCGCCCTTCGCCGACTCCACGGTCATCCCGGCGGCGCCCATCTCGTTGCGGATGCGGCGCAGCAGCGGTTCCACCCGGCCGGTGCCAAGCACGGAGTAGTCGACGTTGTACTGGTTGGCGGGCTGCATCTGCCGGTAGCCGCGGCTCCAGGCGTCCTCGTAGGTGTCGTTGAACACCATGAACTCCAACTCGGTGCCCACGTAAGCGGACCAGCCGCGTTCGGCGAGGCGGTCGAGCTGGCGGCGCAGGATCTGCCGGGGCGAGGCGGTGACGGGCGCGCCGTCGTGCCAGGCGAGGTCGGCGATCAGCAGCGCGGTGCCCTCGTTCCAGGGGGTGCGGCGTAGCGTGGCCGTGTCGGCGTGCATGGCGAAGTCGCCGTAGCCGCGTTCCCACGAGGACATCGCGTAACCGTCCACCGTGTTCATGTCCGCGTCCACGGCGAGCAGGTAGTTGCAGCCCTCGGTGCCGTGCTCCAGCACCTCGTCCAGGAAGAAGGGTGCCGCGAAGCGCTTGCCCTGGAGCCGCCCCTGCATGTCGGTGAAGGCGAGGACGACGGTGTCGATGGTGCCGGTGTCGATCAGCCGCCGCAGCTCGGCAACGGTGAGTGGCGGTGTGCGGTCTGCCACGAGGTGGGCCTCCTGTCAGTGGACCGGAGCCCTAAGGTATGCATAGGAACCATTGGTTGGGAAGGGCTTTCGGGGAGGACGGATGAGCGGGTCCGCGCAGAGCGGCCAGGCACGGGAGGACGACCGGTTGTCACCCGTGCTGCGTCCGGTGCGGGCGGGCAGCGGCTTCGAGGAGGCGCTGGAGCAGATACTCCAGGTGCTGCGGCTCGGCCTGGTGCCGTACGGCGAACGGCTGCCGTCGGAACGGGAGTTGGCGGACCGGCTACGGATCAGCCGGGTGACCTTGCGCGAGGTACTCAAGGTGCTTCAGGAGCAGGGCCTGGTGGAGAGCAGGCGCGGCCGGTACGGCGGAACGTTTGTGCGCTACCGCGCGGGGGACCTGGCCCCCACGCCGTCCGGCGGCACGTCCCAGGTCACCGACATCGACGTGGATGACGCACTGCGGTTCCGCGAGGTGCTTGAGGTGGGCGCGGCCGAGCTGTGCGCGGCACGGGAGTTGGACGGGGAGCAGCGGGAGCGGTTGCGGGCCTGCCTGGCCGCGACGAAGGACGCGCCGCTGGGTGACTACCGCAGGCTGGACACCCGGCTGCATCTGACGCTGGCCGAGCTGTCGGGTTCGCCGTCGCTGGCCGCCGCCTACGCCGGGACCCGGGCGCGGGTCAACGACCTGCTGGACCGGATCCCGCTGCTGGTACGCAACCTTGAGCACTCGCAGACCCAGCACGCGGCGCTGCTGGACGCGATCCTGGAGGGGGACGTCGACGGGGCGCGCGAGGTGATGCGCGAGCACTGCGCGGGCACGGCGGCACTGCTGCGCGGCTTCCTCACCTGACCCGCCAAAGGTACGATCCCGATCCATTGGAGGCGACGGGAGGACAGCGGTGGGAAGGCCACTGATCGGCATCAGCACGTACTGGGAGTCCTCGGCACGCTACCGGGTGTGGCAGCAGCCGGCGGCACTGCTGCCCGCCGGCTATCCGCGCATCGTGCAGGCGGCCGGGGCACTGGCGGTGATGCTGCCGCCGGACGACCCGGGAGCGGCGAAGGAGGCCGTGGAGCGGTTGGACGGTGTGGTGATCGCGGGCGGCGAGGACGTCGACCCACGCCGGTACGGCGCCGAGCCGCATCCGCGGACCGGTCCACCCGCGGTGGAGCGCGACGCATGGGAACTCGCCCTGATCGAGGCCGCGTTGGCCTCCGGCACCCCGCTGCTCGGCATCTGCCGCGGCATGCAACTGCTCAACGTCGCACTGGGCGGCACCCTGGTGCAGCACCTGCCGGACGAGGTGGGCCACACCGAACACGCCGAGAGGGAGGGCGTGTTCGGCAGCCACCGGATCGTCCCGGTCCCCGGAACCTGCCTGGCCACCGCCGTACCGGAGCCGGTGGACGTCCCCACGTACCACCATCAGGCGGTGGGCCGTCTGGGCAACGGCCTGATCCCCAGTGCGCACGCCGTCTGCGACGGAACGGTCGAGGCGGTCGAACTGCCGGGCACCCCCTTCACCCTGGCGGTCCAGTGGCATCCGGAGATGTCCGACGACCCGCGTGTCCTGCGGGCGCTGGTGGCGGCCGCCTTGGGGTGAGGCGGGCTCGGCACCACCGGCCGCCCCCGTCGTGGTGCCGCAACAGCCGCGCTACCCCTGTACCGTCAGCGACAGCAGGTCCCGGGACGGCCCGGAAGGCCGCTGGCCGCAGGGCCATACCGCCCGCAGGGCGCGGGTCAACTGGATGCCGGACACCGGGACTTCCACCATGCGGCGAGCCGTCAGCTCGTCGCTGACGGCGAGTTGGCTGAGGACTGCGGGGCCTGCCCCGCTGATGACCGCGGACTTGACCGCCGTGGTCGAGGACAGTTCGAGCAACGGTGCCGCCAGGCCCCCGTACTGCGCCAGGGCCGAGTCCACCACCTGGCGGGTCCCGGAGCCCTCCTCGCGGAGGATCAGCGGGGTCGCCGCCACCTCCCGCGCCGGAATCGGGGTGCGGCGCCGCGCCCAGGGGTGGCCCGGTGCCACGACCACCACCAGCCGGTCCTTGGCGACCGTCACCGCGTCGAGCCCACCCGGCACGTCGACGCCCTCGACGAAGCCCAGGTCGGCCTCGCCGGCCCGCAGCCGTTCGGCGACCGCCGCCGAGTTCCCGGCCAGCAGCGAGACCGCGGTGCCGGGGCGCTGCCCGTGCAGCGCGATCAGCCAGCCGGGCAGCAGGTACTCGGCGATGGTCATGCTGGCGGCGATGCGCAGCCGGGAGTCCCGGCGGCCCCGCAGCGCCTGCGCGCCCACGTCGAACTCCTCGGCCGCCTCGACCACCCGCCGCGCCCAGTCGGTGACCAGGGACCCGGCCTCGGTGAGCCGGGAGCCGGACGGCGAGCGGGTCACAAGCCCCACACCGAGTTGCCGTTCCATCGCACGGATCCGGCTGCTCGCGGCGGGCTGGGTGATGCCGAGTTCCCGCGCGGCACGGCCGAGGCTGCCCAGCCGGGCGACGGCGAGCAGCAACTCCATCGCGCCCAGATCCGGCACCCGGTGGGCAAGTGGTCGCGGCACGCCCTCACTGCTGCTCATAACCCCAGCTTATGCCCCCATAGACACATACTCCCTGGTGAGCGAGGCGACGACCGGCGAGCGTGGAGCCATGGCCACTCTCACACCCGTACGCCCCACCGCCCCGACCGCCCAGGACCGGCGATCGGCGCCGCTACGCCACATCGGCCCCAACTGGTACGCCACCGTCATGGGCACGGCCATCGTGGCCAACGCCGGTGTGGCGCTGCCCGGTCATCCGTCCTGGCTGCGGGTGCCGTGCCTGGTGGTGTGGGCGCTGTCGGGGGTGCTGCTGGCCGCCGTGCTCACCGCCCGCGTCGGGCATCTGCTGTGCCACCCCGACCAGGCGCGCAGGCATCTGCTGGACCCGGCGGTGGCACCGTTCTACGGGTGTCTTTCGATGGCCCTGCTCGCGGTGGGCGCCGGGACGCTGTCCGTCGGCGCCGAGTGGATCGGGATGCCGGCAGCGGTCGCGGTGGACGCGGGGCTGTGGCTGGCCGGAACGGCGAGCGGGCTGCTCATCGCGGTCGCGATCCCGTATCTGATGGTGGTCAGGCACCGCGTCGCGCCGGACGGCGCGTCGCCGGTGTGGCTGCTGCCGGTGGTGGCGCCGATGGTGTCGGCCGCGACCGGTCCGGCGCTGGTGCCGCATCTGCCGCCAGGCCAGTGGCGGGCGGCGCTGCTGCTCGGCTGCTATGCGATGTTCGGGCTGAGCCTGCTGGCGACGCTGGTGATGCTGCCGGTGGTCTTCGCCCGGCTGGTGCAGCACGGGCCGCTGCCGCTCGCCCTGACGCCCACGCTGTTCCTGGTGCTGGGCCCGCTCGGCCAGTCGACCACCGCGGTGGGCAACGCCGCCGACGCCGCGCCCGCCCTGGGCTCCACGCCGTACGCACATCTGCTGGGCGGCTTCGCCATGCTGTACGGGGTGCCGGTGATGGGGTTCGCGCTGCTGTGGCTGGCGCTGGCCGGGGCGATGGTGGTGCGCGCGGCGCGGCGCGGCATGCCGTTCGCGATGACGTGGTGGGCGTTCACCTTCCCGGTGGGCACCTGCGTCACCGGCGCGGCGAGCCTGGCCCGGCACACCGGCGCGGAGCTCTTCGGCTGGCTGGCGGTCGGGCTGTACGTCCTGCTGGTGGCGGCCTGGGGCACCGCGGCGGTGCGCACGGCGCGCGGCCTGGTCAGCGGCGCGCTGCTCGCAGCGCCTCGCCGATGACCTCGGGCGCCTCCCGCAACGAGGGCCCGTACCAGGTGAGATGGCGTCCGCTGACCAGCGCCGTGGGCAGCCCGGGGAACGCCTCCGGGCCGTCGTCAGCGGTGAAGCGGTACGGCTCGTCGGGCAGCACCACCAACTCGGCCCCGGCCGCGTTCAGTTCGCCGATCGGGACACGCGGATAGCGCTCGGGGTGACCGGCGTACACGTTGCCCACCCCGAGCCGGGCCAGTACGTCGCCCGCGAAGGTGTCCCGGCCGCAGACCATCCAGGGCCGCCGCCAGATCGGCACGACGGCCGCGATCCGCCGGGTGGGCGGCTCCAACCGGCGCCAGGCGTCCTCCGCCTCGGCCAGCCAGCTCGGGCCGGTCAGCCCGCAGCCGTCGACCAGTACCCGGCGCAGTTCTGCGAACGCCTGCTCCAGGGTGCGTACCTCGGTGACCAGGACGCGCAGCCCGGCGGCGCGCAGCGCGGCGAGGTCCGGTGCGCGGTTCTCCTCCTCGTTGGCGATGACCAGGTCGGGCGCGAGCTCGGTGATCCGCTGGGTGTCGGGGTTCTTGGTGCCGCCGATCCGCACCACGTCGAGGTCGTGCGGATGGCTGCACCATTCGGTGGCGCCGACCAGCATCTCCCGTCGGGTGGCGGCCACGGCCTCGGTGAGCGAGGGGACCAGCGAGACGACACGCATGGCCCCAGTCTCCCGGATGGCCCCGAACCGCGCCGCGCGCGGTGTGCTCAATCGCCGGACGGGCTGGTTTCAGTCCGTTCCGGCCTTCGTGCTGCCCACCGGTGCCATCTTGTCGACGAAGCCAGGGTGCTGCTTCAACCAGTCGCGCACGCCCTGCTGTTCGTTGCCCTGTCCCGCGTCCTGGATCGCCGCCTCCAGTCCGGTCAGGTCCTTCTCGTCCATGTGGAAGTTCCGCAGCCAGCCGGCGACCGCCGGGTCCTTCTTCGGGAACTCCTTGGCGGCCAGGGTGTGGATGCGGTCACCGGTGCCGAAGGCGCCCTGTGGGTCCTGGAGCTTGGTGAGCGAGTACTTGCTGTACGCCCAGTGCGGCGACCACAGCACCACGGCGACCGGCTCCTTCTTGGCGTAGGAGCGCTCCAGTTGGGCCAGCATCCCGGCGGTGCTGCCGGTGGTCAGCTGGTACTCCTTGTCCAGGCCGTACGCGGGCAGCACCTTGGTACGCAGCAGGTTCATCTCGCCCGCGCCGGGTTCGATGCCGATGATCCGGCCGCCGAACTCCGACGCCTTGCCGCGCAGGTCGGCGAGCGACTTCACGTTCTTCACATAGCTGGGAACGCTGATCTCCAGCGACGTCGGCCCGTACCAGGAGCCCAGGTCGGCCAGGTCCCTGCCGTACTGCTTCCAGTACTGGGCGTGGGTGGTGGGCAGCCAGGAGTCGGTCTCGAAGTCGACGGCTCCCCTGGCCATACCCGTGTAGAGGGCACCCACGTCGTAGGTCTTGGCGTTGACGGTGTAGCCGCGCTGTTCCAGCGCCTCCTTCCACAGGTACGTGGAGGCGATGCCCTCGTCCCACGGGATGTAGCCGAGGTTGACGGTCCTGCCCTTGCCCACGTTCTTGCCCGCGGCGACCTGGACCCCGCCACCGGATCCGCCGAACACCCCGATCCCCGCCGCGACCAGGGCGAGCACCACCACACCGGCCATGGCGACCGCGGTGTTCGGCCGGTAGCTCCGGATCCGCGCGCCGCGCAGCGCGTCGGCCTTGGCCAGGGCGCGGCGGCCGAGCGGGGAGACCTGGTTGCCCAGGGCGCCGGTCATCCGGTCCAGGTACATGGCGAGGATGACCACGGCGACGCCGCCCTCGAAGCCGAGGCCCACGTTGACCTGGCTGATCGCGGTGAACACCGAGGCGCCCAGACCACCCGCGCCGACCATGCCCGCGATCACCACCATGGACAGCGCCAGCATGATGACCTGGTTGATCCCGGCCATGATGGTGGGCAGCGCCAGCGGCAACTGCACCCGCAGCAGGACGTTGCGCGAGGTGGTGCCGAACGCCTCGGCGGCCTCCACGAGTTCGCCGTCCACCTGCCGGATGCCCAGCTCCGTCATCCGTACGCCCGGCGCCATCGCGAAGACGATGGTGGCGATGACGCCCGGCACCACGCCGAGGCCGAAGAAGAAGATGCCGGGGATCAGGTAGACGAAGGCGGGCATCGTCTGCATGACATCGAGCACCGGCCGCAGCACCGTGCTGACGGTGCTGTTGCGTCCGGCCCAGACGCCCAGCGGCACGGCGAGCACTACGGTGATGACGGTGGCGACCAGTACCAGCGAGAGGGTCTGCATCGCCGGGTCCCACTGCTGTACGGAGTCGATGAGCGCGAAGCCCGCGAAGGCCAGCACACCGGCGGTCAGCCCGCGCAGCCACAGCGCCAGCACCGCGAAGATGCCCGCCAGCAGCAGCGGTTGGGGCGCGGAGAGCACCGCGTTGACGCCGTCGTACATGTGCGAGACGACGGCGGTGACGAAGTCGAAGAGCCAGGCGAGGTGGTCGCGCAGGAAGCTGACCGCACTGTCCACCCAGTGCCCGAGTCGCAGCCTAGGCACCGGTGGCCTCCTTCTCCGTCGGCCGTGCGTCGCACGCCGTTTGCGGTCCGTCGTGGTCGCCGAGCAGGGTCAGTACGCGCTGCCGGGGTACGACGCCCAGCAGTCGGTCCCCGTCGTCGCGGACCGCGACCGGGTGCGGCACCCGGGCGGTGACGGGGAGCAGGTCGGCGAGCGTGGTGTTCGGGGTGACGGTCTCGCAGCCGCAGCCCGCGGCGTCCCGGCGGTGCGGCGCCACCATGGCGGAGGCGGCGGTGAGCACCCGGGAGCGGTCCACGTCCTGGATGAAGGAGGCCACGTAGTCGTTCGCCGGTTCGACCAGGATCTGCTCGGCGGTGCCCAGTTGCACGATCCGGCCGTCGCGCATCACGGCTATGCGGTCGCCGAGCCGCATCGCCTCGTTGAGGTCATGGGTGATGAAGACGATGGTCCTGTGCAGGCTCCGCTGGAGTTCCAGCAGTTGGTCCTGCATGTCGCGGCGGATCAGCGGGTCGAGGGCGCTGAACGACTCGTCCATCAGCAGCAGTTCGGCGTCGGTGGCCAGCGCCCTGGCCAGGCCCACCCGCTGCTGCATGCCGCCGGACAACTCGTCGGGCCAGGAGTTCTCCCAGCCCTTCAGGCCGACCAGGTGCAGTGCCTCGGTGGCCCGCCGCAGCCGCTCCTCGCGCGGTACGCCCTGCACCTCAAGCCCGTAGGCGGCGTTCTCCAGCACGCTGCGGTGCGGGAACAGCGCGAAGTGCTGGAAGACCATGCTGATCTGGTGCGAGCGCACCCGGCGCAGCTCGCGCGGGGCGAGCGCGGTCAGGTCCTGACCGCCGAACAGCACCCGCCCGCAGGTGGGTTCCAGCAGGCCGTTGAGCATCCGCAGCAGGGTGGACTTGCCGGAGCCGGACAGCCCCATGATGACGAAGATCTCGCCCTCCTCGACGGTGAAGGACGCGTCGATCACCGCGGGCGTGCTGCCGCCGTCCCGCAACGCGGCCCGTTCTGCGCCCTGTTGCAGTTCGTGTACCGCGTCGAGTGGCCGTCGCCCGAAGACTTTGTACAGGTGGTCGGCTTGCAGGCTTGGCACTGACACCTCGCGGGTCGAACGGCAAAAAGACCCGCCGTGCGCCGGGTCCACTCCGGCCAGCCGCTGCCCGACATCTCCCGATCCAAACAATTCGTGGCCCAGATCACAGTGCGCGGCGGGTGCGGCGGTCCCCGCCCGCGACCGGTAGGGCATCATCGGTCGGGTGAGTCGACGTCTGATGCTTCTGGACACCGCGAGCCTGTACTTCCGCGCGTACTTCGGCGTTCCCGAATCGGTGAAGGCGCCCGACGGCACGCCGGTGAACGCGGTGCGGGGACTGCTGGACTTCATCGCCCGGCTGGTCGAGGACCACTCCCCCGACGACCTCGTGGCCTGTATGGACGCCGACTGGCGCCCGCAGTGGCGGGTGGACCTGATCCCCTCCTACAAGGCGCACCGGGTCGCCGAGGAGACCCCGGCGGGGCCGGACGTGGAGGAGGTGCCGGACACCCTCTCCCCGCAGGTCCCGGTGATCGAGGCGGTGCTGGACGCGATCGGCCTCGCACGGGTGGGGGTCCCCGAGTACGAGGCGGACGACGTCATCGGCACCTTCACCGCCCAAGCGGCCGGGCCGGTCGACATCGTCACCGGCGACCGCGACCTGTACCAGTTGGTGGACGACGCCCGCGGGGTGCGGGTGCTGTACCCGGTCAAGGGCGTGGGCACCCTGCACATGACCGACGAGGCGGCGCTGCGGGCCAAGTACGGGGTGGACGGACGCGGTTACGCGGACCTCGCGGTGCTGCGCGGCGACCCCAGCGACGGGCTTCCCGGGGTGGCCGGGATCGGCGAGAAGACGGCGGCCAGGCTGCTGGCGGCGTACGGCGATCTGGCCGGGGTACTGGCCGCCGTCGACGATCCGCGCTCCGGGCTCACCCCGTCCCAGCGCAAGCGGCTCATCGAGGGGCGGCCGTACCTCGCCGTGGCACCGAAGGTGGTCCGGGTCGCGGCTGACGTTCCGCTGCCGCCGGTCAGCACGGCGCTGCCGGGCGAGCCGCGTGACCCGGCGGCGCTGGAGGCGCTGGCCGAGCGGTGGGGGCTCGGCGGATCGCTTCAGCGGCTGCTGGCGGCGCTGTCCCTGCGGGCCGCGCGGTAATCGGTACCGGATCAGTACCACATTGGTTAGGCTTCCCTAAGTCATTCGATGATCAGGGAGTCCTCATGGCGGACGCTTCACAGCGTGCTTCACAACGTAGGAACCAGCCAGTCAGCCGGGGTCGTGTGGTGCGCGTCGAGCGGCTGACCCCGCACACGGTCCGGGTCGTCCTCGGCGGCGAGGGGCTCGACGGCTTCGCCGCGGGGCAGTACACGGACCACTATGTCAAGCTGCTGTTCCCGGTGGACGGGGTGGCCTACCCCGAGCCGTTCGACATCCAGGCGATCCGTGCGGACTTCCCGCGCGACCAGTGGCCGCGCACCCGCACCTACACCGTGCGGCGCTGGGATGCCGAGGCGTGTGAACTCACCCTCGACTTCGTCGTCCACGGGGACGAGGGCCTGGCCGGACCGTGGGCGGCCGGCGTCCAGCCCGGCGCGGAGATCCTCTTCCTCGGCCCGGGCGGCGCATACGCCCCCGACGAGGCGGCCGACTGGCATCTGCTGGCCGGCGACGAGAGCGCCCTTCCGGCGATCGCCGCCACGCTGGAGCGGCTGCCGCAGGAGGCGGTCTGCCATGCGTTCATCGAGGTGCCGGACGCGGCGGAGGAGCAGAAGCTGAACGCACCGGCCGGGGCCTCCATCACCTGGGTGCACCGCGGCACCCGCCCGGTCGGTGAGGCACTGGTGGCGGCCGTCGAGGCGCTGGAGTTCCCGTCCGGCACCCCGCACGCCTTCGTGCACGGCGAGGCGCACTTCGTCAAGGAACTGCGCCGACTGCTCCGCGTCGACCGGGGCATCGACCGGGACCGCCTGTCCATCTCCGGCTACTGGCGCCACGGCTCCGACGAGGACAACTGGCAGGCCACCAAGCGCGAGTGGAACCAGCGGGTGGAGGCGGAACAGGAGCCGGCGGCGGCTTGATGAGCGGCGTGCTCGCCGCCGCGACGGCAAGAAGTCTCCGCCGCGACGGCGAGCGACGGCGCGGCCCGGCGGCGCCGGACCGACCGCGACCCGCCACCGCCGAGGGGCTTCAGCCCAACGACGAGTACGCCACGACTCCCCGCAACAACCCGTCAACCGCCTTGCGGGCGTTCCGCCGTACCGGGGAGTCCTGGGGCGCAGCCTCGGAAATCTGCCCCAGCACATCGATCAACTGCTTCGTCCAGCGGACGAAATCACCAGCGGGCATGTCCGCCTCCCGCAGCACGGAGTCCAGGCCCTGCCCCGACGCCCAGCTGTAGGCGCACCAGGCGAAACCGAGGTCCGGCTCGCGCTGGCCCACGCCCTCCGTCTGGTTGATCTTGTGCTCCTCCTCCAGCGCGGCCAACCGCCCCCAGATCCGCACCATTTCGCCAAGTGCCGTACGCGCCTGGCCGTTCGGCAGCTTCGGCGGCAGCGTGTCCTCGGCGGACCTGGCCTCGTACACCAACGCCGAGGCGCAGGCGGCGAGTTCGGCCGGGCCGAGCCCGTCCCACACTCCTTCCCGCAGGCACTCGCTGGCCAGCAGGTCCAACTCGCCATAGAGACGGCCCAGTCGCCGGCCCTCCGGGGTGACCCGGTCCCCGTCGAGATAGCCCAGTTCGGACAGCAGGCCGCAGATGCGGTCGAAGGTGCGGGCGATGGTGTTGGTGCGGCCCTCGATGCGCCGCTCCAGCGCCTGGGTGTCGCGGCGCAGCCGGTGGTAGCGCTCGGCCCAGCGGGCGTGGTCCTCGCGTTCGTCGCAGCCGTGGCAGGGATGGGCACGGATCGCGGTGCGCAGCCGGGTGATCTCGGTGTCGTCGGCCGCGGCGGCGCGCTGCTTGCGCCGCTTGGGGGCGTGGATCCCGGCGGTTCCGGCCTTGGACCGCAGGGCGGAGGCCAGATCGCGCCGCGAGTGCGGGCTGCGCGGATTGAACGTCTTGGGGATCCGCATCCGGTCCAGCGGCTCCACCGGAACCGGGAAGTCCACCGAGCCCAGCCGCTTGACCTGCCGCTCGGCGGTGAGCACCAGCGGGCGCGGCCCGTCGTCGTAGCTCTGCCCGCCGTACCGCGGGTGGTGGCGGCCCGTGCTGCGTCCGGCGGGCACACCGGGGTCCAGGACCAGCGCGAGGCCCGCGAACTTGCCGGACGGTACGTGGATTATGTCGCCAGGGCGCAGTCGCTCCAACGCCTCCGCCGCCGCGGCCCGGCGCTGGGCCGCGCCCTGCCGGGACAGTTCGGCCTCGCGGTCCTTCAACTCCCGGCGTAGCCGGGCGTACTCCTCGAAGTCGCCGAGGTGGCAGGTCATGCCCTCCTGGTAGCCCGCCAGGCCCTCCTCGTTGCGCTGCACCTGGCGGGAGATGCCGACCACCGACCGGTCGGCCTGGAACTGCGCGAACGAGGTCTCCAGCAGTTCCCGCGAGCGGTGCCGCCCGAACTGGCCGACCAGGTTGACCGCCATGTTGTACGAGGGCTTGAACGAGGAACGCAGCGGATACGTACGGGTTCCGGCGAGGCCGCCGAGCGCCACCGGGTCGAGACCGCGCTGCCACAGCACCACGGCGTGGCCCTCCACGTCGATGCCGCGGCGTCCGGCACGTCCGGTGAGCTGGGTGTACTCACCCGGGGTGATGTCGGCGTGGGTCTCGCCGTTCCACTTGACCAGCTTCTCCAACACCACTGAGCGGGCGGGCATGTTGATGCCCAGCGCCAGGGTCTCGGTGGCGAAGACAGCCTTGACCAGGCCCTGGACGAACAACTCCTCCACGACCTCCTTGAAGGTCGGCAGCATGCCCGCGTGGTGCGCGGCGATGCCCCGCTCCAGCCCTTCGAGCCACTCGTAGTAACCGAGGACGTGCAGGTCCTCGTCGGGAATGGCCGCGGTGCGCTCCTCGACGATGGACCGGACCCTGGCCCGCCCCTCGTCGTCGTTGAGCCGCAACCCCGCGTACAGGCACTGCTGTACGGCGGCCTCGCAGCCCGCGCGGCTGAAGATGAAGGTGATGGCGGGCAACAGGCCCTCGGCGTCCAGCCGCTCGATCACCTCGGGGCGGCCGGGCGTCCAGATCCTGGAGCTCTGCCGCCGGGCGCGCTCACGGTCCGCCTCGTAGCCGCGACGGCGGCGGTCGCGCGGGTTGTACGCCAGGGTGTTCTGGACGCGAGCCATGCGCACCAGGTCGGGGTTGACCTCAAGCCTGCCGCCGCCGTTCGGGGAACCGTTGTTCTTCACCTCGAACAGGTCGTACATCCGGCGTCCGGCCAGTACGTGCTGCCACAGCGGGACCGGGCGGTGCTCGGCGACGATCACCTCGGTGTCGCCGCGTACGGTGTCCAGCCAGTCGCCGAACTCCTCGGCGTTGGAGACCGTGGCGGAGAGGGACACCAGGGTCACCGACTCCGGGAGGTGGATGATGACCTCCTCCCAGACCGCGCCGCGGAAGCGGTCGGAGAGGTAGTGCACCTCGTCCATCACCACGTAGCCGAGGCCGCTGAGCGCCTGGGATCCCGCGTAGAGCATGTTGCGCAGCACCTCGGTGGTCATCACGACCACCGGAGCGTCGCCGTTGACGCTGTTGTCGCCGGTGAGCAGTCCGACCTTGTCGGAGCCGTAACGTTTTACGAGGTCGGCGTACTTCTGGTTGGACAGCGCCTTGATGGGCGTGGTGTAGAAGCACTTGCGGCCCTCGGCGAGGGCCAGGTGGACGGCGAACTCGCCCACGATGGTCTTGCCTGATCCGGTCGGCGCGGCGACCAGTACGCCCTTTCCGGCCTCCAGGGCCTGGCAGGCCGCTACCTGGAACGGGTCCAGCGGGAAGTCGTACATCTCGCGGAAGGAGCCGAGCGCGGTGGCCCGCTCGGCGGCGCGACGCCGAGCGTCGGCGTACCGCTCGGCTGGTGAGATCTCGTCGGTCATCGTGCTTTCGAGCCTACCGGCCGGGTGTGACAACGTGCCCGATCTTTACCAGGGGGCTCCGCCCCGGACCCCTTCGGCAGCTCCGCCCCCCGGACCCCGCTCGGGGCCGCGCGCCGGGGAACCGCCTGCCGGGGGCAGCGACAGGCTCACGGGCTACGTGGCGTCGTCGTAGTCGTCGGAGGGGAGGGCCTGGGGGCTGGAGACGGACTCCACCTCGGGGAGGGCTTCCGGGGTCAGGTCGAGGTCGGAGGCCTCGTCGGGGCTCAGGCCGTCGTCCGCACGCCGGGCCTTGCGCTTGTCGTGGAGCATGGAGATGCCCACCGCCAGGAAGAACAGCGCGCAGATGGGCGCCGCCAGCGCCAGCATGGACAGCGGGTCGGGACTGGGCACCGCGATCGCCGAGAAGACGGTGATGCCCATGACCATCCAGCGCCACCACCCCAGCATCCGCCGCCCACTCAGCACCCCGCCGAAGTTGAGCAGCACCAGCAGCAGCGGCAGTTCGAAGGAGAGCCCGAAGACCAGCACCATCCGCACCAGCAGGTCCAGATACCCGTCCAGCGGCACGAGGTTGGTGACATGGTCGGGGGTGAGGCTGAGCAGTGCCTTGGCGGTGGTCGGAATGATGGTGTACGCGAACCACGCGCCGATGAGGAACAGCGGGAACCCGGCTCCGACGAAGCTGAGCGCGTACCTCTTCTCGTGCTTGTGCAGCCCGGGCGCAAGGAAGGCCCACACCTGGTAGAGCCAGACCGGCGAGGCCGCCACCACACCGGCCATCAGGCCGACCTTGAGCAGGATGCTGAACGGCCCGAGCAGGCCGTTGATGTTGAGCGTCGCGCAGTGCTCGCCGTGCTTGGCGATGTCCTGGAAACTGGCCTTGCAGCCGACCGACTTCAGCAGCGGCTCGGTGAGGAACGCGGCGAGCTGGTCGTGGTAGATGAACGCGACGACCGCGACCAGCCCGATCGCCAGCAGCGACTTCACCAAGCGGCTGCGCAGCTCGCGGAGGTGGTCCGCGAGCGGCATCCGCCCCTCGGGGTCCTTCTTCTTGCGGGCGGACTTGAGCAACCCACGTCCCTATCTCGTGCGGCAGCCGGTCGTCGTCGGCTTGGGTGTACCGTTCGGGGCACTTACGTACGCGTCACATCTCAGTGACAGCGATCGTAACGCGCGGTGGTGAACGCCTGGCAATCCCCCAAGGGCCGCCAGGTGGCCGCCCGCGCCGTGCGTACGGGCCGCGGCGATCAGCCTACCCTCGGCCGGGCCGCGCCCTGTGCCAGGCGGACCGCCGCCCGCCGGGTCAGCGGCGGACCGCGGTACCGGCGCGGGCGGCCAGCGGCTCCGCGCTGCGCTGGAACTGCTCGGCCGCGCCGGCCAGCGCCTGGGAGCTGTCGCCGACCTGCCGGGCGAGCCGCCGTACCTCCACATAGACCCGGATGCTGAGGACGCCGAGGACGGCGATGCCGCAGAACGCGAGGGCGGTGGTGACCAGGATCCAGACCATGCCCGCGAGCCTAGCGGCCCCGCCTCACCCGACGTGCAGCCGCATGGTGCGCACTCCGCCGCTGGTGAGCAGCGCGACGATCCGCTGCCCCGCCGGCTTGCGCACCGAGGCCCCGCAGTCAGGGCAGGTGAACGAGTAGAAGGTGGTCCTGGCGGTGCGCCCGATGGCCAGCCGCAGTGCCGGGGCGGTCAGCTCGAAGCGGCCCCGGCAGTCGGGGCACATCGCCTTGAAGACCACGCTCTGCGCCGTGGGCACCTGCATGTCGCGTCCTCTACTCGTCGCCGTACGCCGCGAGCGCCTGCTCGGCCGCCGCCCGTGCGCTGTCCGCCAGCGCCCGGGGCGAGACGATCCGGCCGTCGCGGCCGAGCCGCAGCGCCAGGCGGCGCAGCGAACCGGGGTCGGGGGTGCGCAATGTGATGCGCAGGCCGCCTTCGGGCAGTTCCTCCGCGCTGTCGTGCGGGTAGTACTCGGCGACCCAGCGCCCGCCCGGGCCGACCTCGACCACCACTTCCGGGTCGTCACCGGCGGGCTGGACCAGTCCGGCGGACAGGTCGCGCGGCTCGATCCTGGGCGGGTCGGCGGGGGCGTCGAGCAGCTTGATCTCTGCGACCCGGTCCAGCCGGAACATCCGGCGGTCCTCGGACAACCGGCACCAGGCCTCGAAGTAGGTGTGCCCCACGGCGAACAACCGGATCGGATCGACCTCGCGCTCGGTCAACTCGTCACGGGCGGGTGAGTAGTAGCGGATCCACAGCCTGCGCCGCTCGGCGATGGCCCGGTCCACATCGGCGAAGACGCTGCCCTCGGACTCGAAGGTGACCGACAGCCGGGCGCTGGCGCCCGCCGCCTCACCGGCCGCCGCCTCCAGCTTGGCGTAGGCCCGCAGCAGCGCCTGGCGGTCGCTGTCCCGCAGCCCCGGCAGGGTGGCCACCGCCCGTGCCGCGACCAGCAGCGCGGTGGCCTCGTCGGCGGCCAGCCGCAGCGGCTGGGCCGCCTCACCGAAGGCACCGTCGTTGTGCCACCAGATCCGCTCGCCGTCGGTGTCGATGTCGAGCAGGTCGCCGCCGCGAAAGCTGGTGCCGCACATCGGCAGCACGTTGAGGTCGCCGATCAGCTCGGCCTCGGTCACCCCGAAGGCGCGCGCCACATCGCTGACGTGCGCGCCGGGACGCTCCTTCAGATAGGTGACCAGGGAGAGCATCCGGCGGGTCTGGTCGATCGCGTTGGACATCGTGGTTCGTCTCCCCTCAGCCGCGGGCCACGGCGCGCAGCCGGTCGACCACGTCATCGCGCAGCTCCGCGGGGGCCAGCACGACCACGTCAGGCCCGAACTCCACCAGCCAGGCGTCCAGCCCGTGTCCGTACGGGATCTCCAGCTCGTCCCACTCCGCGGCCCATTCTCCCGGCGCGGGCGTCGTCTCCACCGCCTTGGCCCGCAGCGGGTATCCGGCACCGCGCCGCAGCCGGATCCGCGCGGTGGCGGTGGCGCCCTCACCGGCCCAGCTGGCCACGGTCTGCCGTACGTCGACGTGGTCCGGCACCTCGGCGGTGAACTGGCCGCCACGGGACCGGATCCGGCCGGTGATCCGGCTGAGCCGGAACACCCGGCGGGCCTCGCGGTCCCGGTCCCATCCGGCCAGGTACCAGTGGCCGCGCCAGCACTCCAGCGCCCACGGCTCCACCGACCGTGGCTCGGGGCGCACGGCGTTGGACTTGCGGTAGTCGAAGGAGACCGGGCGGCGGTCGCGGGCGGCCAGCATCAGCGGCTCGAAGGCGGGCTCGTGCGCGGGGATCCGGGGTTCGATCACGCTGTGGCCCTCGGCGGGCTCGTAGCCGGACTCCTGGAACGGCACGCCCGCGGCTCGCAGCTTCTGCAGCGCTCCGCTGGCGGCTCCGGCCAGCCGGGCCTGCTGCCAGACCTTGGCGGCCAGGGTGAGCGCGGCGGCCTCCTCCGCGTCGAGGGCGATCTCGGGAAGGCGGTTGCGGTCGCGGCGGGCGACGTAGCCGGTCTCGCCGTCGATGGCGTCCACCGTCTCGATGACCAGGCCGAGTTCGCGCAGGTCGTCCTTGTCGCGCTCGAACATCCGGTTGAAGGCCTCCTCGGAGGCGATCTCCCGGTAGGCCTCGACCGAAGCTCGCAACTCGCGCTTGCTGAGCGGGCGGCGGGTGTTCATCAGGCACAGTGCCAGGTTCATCAGCCGCTCGGCCTTGGCGATGGCCATCGGACGCACCCCTCCTGTTCTGCTCTCACGATGAACCTACCGTTCCCAGGTCGTCACGCAAAAGCCGATGGCCCCCGCCGGGCGGCGGGGGCCATCGGTTCGGGCTGCTACCGGCCCTGGACGGCCATCAGGTCGCAGACGAAGATCAGCGTCTCGCCCGGGGCGATCCGGCCGCCCGCGCCACGGTCGCCGTAGGCCAGGTGCGCCGGGATGGTCAGCTGGCGGCGTCCACCGACCTTCATACCCTGCACACCCTTGTCCCAGCCGGAGATGACCTGACCAACGCCGAGCTGGAACTCCAGCGGGTTGCCGCGGTTCCAGCTGGCGTCGAACTCCTCGCCGGTGCTGAAGGCCACGCCCACGTAGTGGACCTTGACGAAGTCGCCCGCCTTCGCCTCCGGGCCTTCGCCCTCCCAGATGTCCTTGATCTCAAGGTCCGCCGGGGGCTCGCCGCCCGGGAAGTCGATCTCGGGCTTGTCGATGCTCACGTCTCTGCTCCTCATTACGGTGTGTGCAACCTGCACAGTTTTACATCGTTCCGAGGATGTCCACCGAGAAGACCAGGGTCGAGTTGGCCGGTACGCCGTTCTGCGGCTGACTGCCGAACGCCTGGTCGGGCGGAAGCACGAGCAGCACCCGGCTGCCCACCTTCTTGCCGGTGAGGCCCTGCGTCAGCCCCTTGACCGGGAGTTGATTGAGCGTCAGCGTGGTGGGCGCGTTCCGGTCGTAGGTGCTGTCGAACTTGGAGCCGTCCCACAGCACGGACTTGTACTGCACGACCACCGTGTCGGTGTTCTTCACCACCGGGCCGCTGCCCTCGATGACGTAGTTCGACACCAGCTTCTTGGGCGCCGGGGTCTTGGGCACGTCGAGCGACGGGGCCTTGCCGTCGGTGTTGGTGCCGACCTTGGGCAGGCTGCTGTCGTTCTGCGGCTGGACCGCGCCCTGGGCACTCTTGGGCGGGTTGGTGCCCTTGAGGATGTCGACGACGAAGAACAAGGTGGCGTTCGGCGGGATCTGCGGGGGCTGGCCCTGGGGGCCGTAGCCGAGATCCGGCGGGATGGTGATCGCGAGCCGGCTGCCGACCTTCTGCCCCTCCAGCGCCTGGTCCCAGCCCTTGATCACCTGACCGGTGCCCACCACCAGACTGAACGGCTGCTTGCCGAAGCTGGTGTCAAAGGGTGTGTCGGAGTCATAGGTTTGACCCAGGTAGTTGACCTGGGCGATGGAGCCCTTGCTCAGGGTGGTGCCGTTGCCCTGGTGGAGGACCTTCACCTCCAGGTTCTTGGGTGGCGTGCCCTTGCCCTTGGAAACGGTCGGCTTCTGGCCGAAGTCGGCCCCGGAGGTGATCTTCGGCGGGGTGTTCTCACTGCCGCAGGCCGCCGCGGTCAGCACCAGCAGCGGTACGACCAGGGCGGCCAGCAGCCGCGAGGCTCGGCGCTTCCTCGGCGGGGCGGCGGACTCGGTGGCTGCCGGACCTGGGGGCGGCGGCGGGGCAATTCGACGCAACGTTGCCTCGGTTTCATCAATGGATCTTCCGGGTGTGCAATGCGGGCCACTCTACGACGCGACCGGGGCCCCGTACGAGAAACGTACGGGGCCCCGGCGTTGCTTTCGTCCGCCCTCCGGTCACATTCCGGCAATTAGCTTCTCCACCCGGTCGTCAACCGAGCGGAACGGGTCCTTGCACAACACCGTGCGCTGCGCCTGGTCGTTGAGTTTCAGGTGCACCCAGTCGACGGTGAAGTCGCGCCGCTGTTCCTGCGCGCGGCGGATGAACTCACCGCGCAGCCGCGCCCGAGTGGTCTGCGGGGGCACCGACTTGGCCTCGAAGATCTTCAGGTCGTCGCAGATCCGCTTGGCCTGACCCTTGCGTTCCAGCAGGTAGTACAGACCACGACGGCGGTGAATGTCGTGGTAGGCGAGGTCTATCTGGGCGATTCGCGGATGTGACATGGTGATGTTGTCGCGGCTGCGATAGCGCTCGATCAGCTGGTACTTCATCACCCAGTCGATCTCGGTGCTGATCGAGGCGAGGTCACCGGTGGAGACCGCCTCCAGGGTGCGGCCCCACAGGTCGAGAACCTGCTCGGTGACTCCGGTGCGGATGCCGCGGCGCTCGCAGAAGTCAACTGCCTTGGAGTAGTACTCCTCTTGGATGTCCAGGGCGGAGGCCTCGCGTCCGCTGGCCAGCCGCACCTTGCGGCGTCCCGTTATGTCGTGGCTGACCTCGCGGATGGCCCGGATCGGGTTCTCCAGTGTCAGGTCCCGCATCACCGTGCCCGCCTCGATCATGCGCAGCACCAGATCGGTGGCGCCGACCTTCAGCAGCATCGTGGTCTCCGACATGTTGGAGTCACCGACGATGACGTGCAGCCGCCGGTACCGCTCGGCGTCGGCGTGCGGTTCGTCGCGGGTGTTGATGATCGGGCGCGAGCGGGTGGTGGCGGAGCTGACGCCCTCCCAGATGTGCTCGGCGCGCTGGCTGACGCAGTACACCGCGCCGCGCGGCGTCTGGAGCACCTTGCCGGCGCCGCAGAGCAGTTGCCGGGTGACGAGGAACGGGATGAGGATGTCGGCGAGCCGGGAGAATTCCCCGTGCCGGGCGACCAGATAGTTCTCGTGGCAGCCGTAGGAGTTGCCCGCGGAATCGGTGTTGTTCTTGAACAGATAGACGTCGCCGGCGATCCCCTCCTCGTGCAGCCTGCGCTCGGCGTCGACCAGCAGCCCTTCCAGAATGCGTTCACCGGCCTTGTCGTGGGTGACCAGTTCGGTGACGCTGTCGCACTCAGGAGTGGCGTACTCCGGGTGCGAACCCACATCGAGATAGAGGCGGGCGCCGTTCTTCAGGAAGACGTTGCTGCTGCGACCCCATGACACGACACGGCGGAACAGGTACCGCGCCACCTCGTCCGGGGACAGACGACGCTGTCCCCGGAACGTGCACGTGACGCCGTACTCGTTCTCCAGCCCGAAAATGCGGCGGTCCATGAGTGAACATTACGCCCGATGCGTCTCACTGAAACCGGGTTCGACGGCGTCGATTCGATCATTTTCCGGTCGGCGCCCCGCGTTTGGGGCAGCGAGCACCCGGCCGCCCGCCAGCAGCACCAGCAGCGCGACGACCCCACCGGCCCCCGCCACCGCGAACCCGGCCGGAACGCCACCGTACTGCGCGGCCGGCCCGGCCGCCGCCGTACCCACCGACGCGCCCACGCCGAAGGCGGTGACCAGCCAGGAGAACGCCTCGGTCACGGTACCCGCCGGGGCGTGCCGGTCCACCACCACGAAGGCGCATGCGAGGGACGGCGCGAGAAACAGGCCGGACAAACCCGCCAAAGCAGTCATAGCTGGCACACCGGGCACGGCCACCAGCGGTACGTAGGCGAGCGCGAGACACAGCATCAGCGCCCGCAACCTGCGCTCCGGCACACCGGACCAGCGCACCGCGCCGTAGACCACACCGCCGATCAGCGCCCCGACGCCCAGCGCGGAGAGCAGATAGCTGGAGACCATGCCGCCGCCGTGCGCGTCGGCGTAGGCGACCGCGGCGACCGCTATCGAACCGAGCGCCAGGCCCACGAAGAAGAACGAGCCGAGCAGCGCGAGCAGTCCGGGCGAGCGCAGCGGCCCAAGCCAGTGCGCCTCGCGCTCGCCCGCCCGCCAGCGGCGGGACGGCTCGGTGGTGACGACCAGCAGCGTGCCGACGACACCGATCAGGGACAGCCCGACCAGCGCGGCGGCGGTGGAGGCGGTGGCGACGAGCAGGGTGACCAGCAGCGGGCCGACCGCGTACATCACCTCCTGCGCGGCGGCGTCCAGCGCGTACGCGCTGTGCACCTGGTCGGCGCGGTCCAGCACGCTGGGCCACAGGGCGCGCAGCCCGCCCTCCAGCGGCGGGGTGGCCACACCCGCCACGGCCATCGCGGCGCAGGCGGCGGCGAGCGGGTCCGGACCCATGACGGCGAAGGCGGTCATGGCGGCGGCCGAGACCACCGCCCCGCCGAGCATCACCCGCGGCTGGCCGCGCTTGTCGACCAGGCGGCCCAGGGCGGGCTGGCCGATCGCGGTGCCCAGGCCGTAGACCGCGGACAGCGCCCCGGCGAGGACGTAACTGCCGCCGTGGGCGCGGGTGAACAGTACGACCGCCAACGCGGCGGTGGCGTTCGGCAGCCGCCCGATCAGCGTTCCGCCCAGCAGCCGTATCGCGTACCGCGTGCGCAGCAGCTCCAGGTACGCCGTGGCCATACCCTCCCCGTTCTCCGTGGACGGACCTTCCGCCCTCGTTAGTGTTACGTATAACTTACCCGTCATACGTAGCATGGCGCTCGGCCGCGGGTCCAGCCGCGGGACGCAGAAGGGACATGAACCGGTGACCGGGACCGACCGTCCGACCTCACGGGACGTCGCACGCGCCGCGGGCGTCTCCCAGGCCACGGTGTCGCTGGTACTCGGCGACAAGTGGCGTGGCCGGGTCTCGCCGCGAACCGCGGAGTCGGTGCGGTCGGCCGCCGTCGAGCTCGGATATCGGCCGAATCTCGCCGCCCGGAACCTACGATTGGGCCGGACGAGGACGGCGCTGCTGGTGGTGCCCGCACTCACCAACGACTACTTCGCCCGGGTGTACACCGGCGCGGCGCGGGTCGCGGCGCGCAACGGGGTCGGCGTGGTGCTCTATCCGTCCCCGGAGGGGGTCGGTCCGGCGCCCGACCCGTTCGGTTCCGCGCGGGCGGCGCTGGACGGGGTGATCGCCTCGTCCATGGCGGTCGGAGCGCTTGACGCGATCAGCGGCGATCCGGCGGCCGGGACGGCCGGGCTGCCGCTGGTGATGCTGGACAGCGAGCCCGGGGCGGCCGGTGCGGCGGCCACCGTCAACCTCGACCTCGCCGACGGCATGCGGCAGGTGATGGACCATCTGGGCGCCCTGGGCCATCGGCGGATCACGCACATCACGGCGGCGGTGGACTCCTGGACGTTCCATGTACGGCGGCGCGCCTTCGAGACCGCGATCGTCGGTCTGCCGGGCGCGGTGGCGGGCCGTGAGCCCGCCGGGCTGAGCGTCGACGAGGGCCTTCAGGCGGCCCGGCGGGCGCTCACCGCGCCGGGTCCCAGGCCGACCGCGCTGGTCTGCGACGACGACCTGCTGGCCGTGGGCGCGTGCAAGGCGGTACGGCGTCTGGGGCTGCGGGTGCCGGAGGACGTGTCCGTCACGGGTTTCGACGATCTGGCGCTGGCCACGGCGGTGGAGCCGGAGCTCACCACGGTCCAGCTCCCCGCCGACGAGGTGGGCGCCCGCGGTATGTCCGCCCTGCTGGGCGCGTTGGACGGCCGTCCGCCCGAGCCGCCCGACATCCTCCCCGTCCACCTGGCGGTACGCGGCACGACGGCCGCTCCCGCGGAGGGTTGAGGGGCGCCGCTCCCGCCGCCGGGGGGATCCTGCCGGGGCAAGGGTCCTCGGCCGCGGCTGGAACTTGGGGAGCGCACCGCCGCCTCCAGGGCAGGGCGGGCCGAGCCCTCTGACCGCTCCGGCCTGAGCTGCGCTCAGCAACGCCGGTCCGCACTGCGGGGGTTATTCGACGTCGCAGCGGAAGGTGTTGGGGCGAGCACCCAGCTCACCGGCCACGGCGCCCTCGTGGCTGGGCCTCAACGCCCAGTGAAGGCCCGGGCACTTGGGCGTGTCCCAGAATCCACCGCTCACGTCGGCCCGCGGCGAGTTCGGCACCGCGGTCTCCACCGCGGGAGTTGTTCGCCCCTGCGGCGGAAATCGCTGGGGCAAGCCACATCGCCCCGGGCGCGGGTTGAGGCCAGCCTCAAATGCCCGGATGCGCCCGGGACTTCGTGGCGTGCCCGGAAGGGCCATCGCGACCGCCTTCGAGAGCCGCGGGCCCACCCGCGCCGGGAGGGTGCGCGGACTACTCCTCCGGTTCCGTCTCCGACGGCTCGGTGCCCTCGGGGGTGCCCTCGGGCGAGAGGAGGCGGGTGAGTTGGCGGCCGAGTACTCGGCGGAACTTGCGCTGTTGGGGGCGGGTGCGGTCAAGGACCGCGACCTCCAACTGCTCGGCGGTGAGCTGTCGTTCACCGCCGTTGTTGTCCCGGCTGAGCGACTCCACCGCCAGCCCGAGCGCCTCGGCGAGCGTCATGTCGTCGCGGTGCCGCTGGTCGAGGTAGCTGCCGATCTGGTCGGAGTTGCCACCGACCGCGACCGCGCCGTGCTCGTCGACGATCGAGCCGTCGTGCGGCAGCCGGTAGATCTGGTCCTCCTCCGGCGCCGAGCCGACCTCGGCGACGATGAGCTCGACCTCGTACGGCTTCTCCGCCGCGCTGGAGAAGATGGTGCCGAGCGTCTGGGCGTAGACGTTGGCCAGCCCCCGCGCGGTCACATCCTCACGGTGGTAGGTGTAGCCCCGCAGATCGGCGTAGCGGACGCCGCCGATGCGCAGGTTCTCGAACTCGTTGTACTTGCCGACCGCGGCGAAGGCGATGCGGTCATAGATCTCGCTGACCTTGTGCAGCGCGCGGGACGGGTTCTCGGCGACGAAGAGGATTCCGTCGGTGTACTGCAGTACGACGACGCTGCGACCGCGCGCGATGCCCTTGCGGGCGTACTCGGCGCGATCCGCCATGGCCTGCTGGGGTGAGACGTAGAACGGCGTCGACACCGGCTATCCGTCCCTTTCTGTCTGTGTGGGAAGTTCCCGGATCCGACCGTTACAGAAGCGAGGCGCGGGGGCCGTCCGGCTCCTCGAGACGCCGCTCGTGGACAGCCCGGGCGACCTCCGAGACCTCGGCCTCCGTGAGCCGCCGGAAGCCCTCGTCGGTGATGACGGTGACGATCGGGTAGATCTGCCGGGCGAGGTCCGGACCGCCGGTCGCCGAGTCGTCGTCGGCCGCGTCGTACAGCGACTGCACGACCGCGGTGATGGTCTGCTGCTCCGTCAGGTCCTTGCGGTAGAGCTTCTTGAGCGAACCGCGGGCGAAGACCGAGCCGGAGCCGGTGGCCGTGAAGCCGTGCTCCTCCGCGCGCCCGCCGGTCACGTCGTAGGAGAAGATCCGGCCCTTCTCGCGGTCCGTGTCGTACCCGGCGAACAGCGGTACCACCGCGAGGCCCTGCATGGCCATGCCCAGGTTGCCACGGATCATCGTGGACAGCCGGTTCGCCTTGCCCTCCAGGGAGAGCCCGGCACCCTCGATCTTCTCGTAGTGCTCCAGCTCCAGTTGGAACAGCTTGACCATCTCGACGGCCAGGCCCGCTGTTCCGGCGATACCGACCGCGGAGTACTCGTCGGCCGGGAAGACCTTCTCGATGTCCCGCTGCGCGATGACATTGCCCATGGTCGCCCGGCGGTCACCGGCGAGCACCACGCCACCGGGGAACGTGGCCGCCACGATCGTCGTCCCGTGCGGGATCTCCAGCGCGCCCTGTACGGGGGGCAGCGTCCGGTTGCCGGGCAGCAGTTCCGGCGCGTGCTCGCCGAGGAAGTCCATGAAGGACGACGAACCAGGCGTCAGGAAGGCCGCCGGCAGACGCCCGGTACTACGAGTGTTGGCTTCCACACGTTTCCTTCCACGATGACTGCGGACCGTCTCCCTCTCCCCGGGGAGCGGCCGGTTTCGATCACTTGCCACGGACCTTACCCCTGGCCGTGCCAGTCATCCGTCCCGCGTCCGGAACCTGGGCACCGGAGGCGGGACGGACGGCAGAGCGGCTACTGACCGCCCTTCTGTACGAACGAACGAACGAAGTCCTCGGCGTTCTCCTCCAGGACGTCGTCGATCTCGTCCAGGACGGAGTCCACGTCGTCCGAGAGCTTCTCCTGACGCTCCTTGAGGTCGTCGGAGGCCTGCGCCTCCGGGGCGGTCTCCTCGACCTCCTCGGTGGAACGCGTGGCCCTCTGCTGCCCGCCGGTGTCCTTGGTAGCCATGTGCACCTCACCCCGATCGCCCGCTCGGTTTGCATGTCCTACAAGATCAGACCCTACAAGCCGGGTCTGACATCGGCCCTGTTCTCCGGTGATCTCGCGGAACTCGCGGACCCTCGCTCACGTGCTTTCCACTGGTTCAACGTCCGGGAGCCACCCCGATGATTCCCGCAACCGCGCGGTTTCAGCCCCCGGACAACACCCGTACCAGGTCCTCCGCGGTACGACAGCGGTCCAGGAGTTCCTTGACATGGTTGCGGGTGCCGCGCAGCGGCTCCAGGGTCGGCACCCGTTGCAGGGAGTCCCGCCCGGGCAGGTCGAAGATGACCGAGTCCCACGAGGCGGCGGCCACGTCGTCCGCGTACTGCTCCAGGCACCGGCCGCGGAAGTAGGCCCTGGTGTCCTCCGGGGGCTTGATACGGGCCCTGGAGACGGCCGTCTCGTCCAGTAGCCGCTTCATCCGCCCGCGGGCCACCAGGCGGTTGTACAGGCCCTTGTCGGGGCGTACGTCGGCGTACTGGAGGTCGACCAGGTGCAGCCGGGCCGCGTCCCAGTCGATGCCGTCGCGCCGGCGGTAGCCCTCCAGGAGTTCGCGCTTGGCCACCCAGTCCAGCTCTCCGGACAGGCTCATCGGGTCGGTCTCCAGCCGCCCCAGGACGTCCTCCCAGCGGGTCAGCACGTCCCTGGTCTGCTCGTCGGCGTCGGTGCCGTAGCGGTCCTCGACGTACTTGCGGGCCAGCTCGAAGTACTCCATCTGCAGCTGCACGGCGGTCAGCGTGCGGCCGTTGCGCAGGGTGATCAGCCGTCGCAGTGTGGGGTCGTGGGAGACCTGGTGCAGGGTGCGCACCGGCTGGTCCACGGCGAGGTCCACCGCGATGAAGCCGTCCTCGATCATGGACAGGACAAGCGCGGTGGTGCCCAGCTTGAGGTACGTGGAGATCTCGGAGAGGTTGGCGTCACCGATGATCACGTGCAGTCGGCGGTACTTCTCCGCGTCGGCGTGCGGTTCGTCCCGGGTGTTGATGATGGGGCGCTTGAGCGTGGTCTCCAGGCCCACCTCGACCTCGAAGTAGTCGGCCCGCTGGCTGATCTGGAAACCGTGCTCACCGCCGTCCTGGCCGATGCCGACCCGGCCCGCGCCGGTGACGACCTGCCGGGAGACGAAGAAGGGCGTCAGGTGCCGCACGATGTCCGAGAACGGGGTCTCCCGCTTCATCAGGTAGTTCTCGTGGGTGCCGTAGGACGCGCCCTTGTTGTCGGTGTTGTTCTTGTACAGGTGGATCGGCTGCGCGCCGGGCAGCTGGGCGGCCCGCTCGGCCGCCTCGGCCATGATCCGCTCCCCCGCCTTGTCCCAGAGCACCGCGTCCCGCGGGTTGGTGACCTCCGGGGCGCTGTACTCGGGGTGGGCGTGGTCCACGTAGAGCCTGGCCCCGTTGGTGAGGATCACGTTGGCCAGGCCGATGTCCTCGTCCGTGAGCTGGCTGGAATCGGCCGACTCGCGCGCCAGGTCGAAGCCGCGGGCGTCCCGCAGCGGGTTCTCCTCCTCGAAGTCCCAGCGAGCGCGGCGGGCCCGGTGCATCGCCGCCGCGTAGGCGTTGACGATCTGGGACGAGGTGAGCATGGCATTGGCGTTCGGGTGGCCGGGGACGGAGATCCCGTACTCCGTCTCGATGCCCATTACTCGCCGTACGGTCATGCGGCCCTCCTTGCCCGGCTCCGCCCGTCGGCGGCACCGTGTGGCGCGGTACCGACGAGCGTAGAACGCGGCGGCGGCAGTGGGGAGATCATTACAGTCATTCCTCGGCTTCCGGACGTCTGGCGGCCTGCGGGTGGCGCCCGCTGGGAGCCCCGGGAAAAGCGTCCGGCTGCGGGTACCGGAGTTCCGGTACCCGCAGCCGGCTGCCGTCCTACAGGTACTGCCCGGTGTTGGCCACCGTGTCGATCGAGCGGCCGGTGTCGGCGCCCTGCTTGCCGGTGACAAGCGTCCGGATGAAGACGATGCGCTCGCCCTTCTTGCCGGAGATGCGGGCCCAGTCGTCCGGGTTGGTGGTGTTGGGCAGGTCCTCGTTCTCCTTGAACTCGTCCACGCAGGCGGAGAGCAGGTGGGAGACGCGGATGCCCTTCTGGTTGTGGTCGAGGAAGTCCTTGATCGCCATCTTCTTCGCCCGGTCCACGATGTTCTGGATCATGGCGCCGGAGTTGAAGTCCTTGAAGTACAGGACTTCCTTGTCGCCGTTGGCGTAGGTGACTTCGAGGAAGCGGTTCTCCTCCGTCTCGGCGTACATCCGCTCGACCACGGACTGGATCATCGCGCCGATCGTCGCCTCCGGCGAGCCGCCGTGCTCGGCGAGGTCCTCGGCGTGCAGCGGCAGCGTGTCCGTCAGGTACTTGGAGAAGATGTCCTTGGCCGCCTCCGCGTCCGGACGCTCGATCTTGATCTTCACATCGAGGCGGCCGGGGCGCAGGATGGCCGGGTCGATCATGTCCTCGCGGTTGGAGGCGCCGATGACGATGACGTTCTCCAGCCCCTCCACACCGTCGATCTCGGCGAGCAGCTGCGGGACGATGGTGTTCTCCACGTCCGAGCTGACGCCGGATCCGCGGGTGCGGAACAGCGACTCCATCTCGTCGAAGAAGACGATGACCGGGGTGCCCTCGCTGGCCTTCTCCCGGGCCCGTTGGAAGACCAGGCGGATGTGCCGCTCGGTCTCGCCGACGTACTTGTTGAGCAGTTCCGGGCCCTTGATGTTCAGGAAGTAGCTCTTGCCCGCGGGCTGCCCGGTGACCTCGGCGACCTTCTTGGCAAGGGAGTTGGCCACCGCCTTGGCGATGAGCGTCTTGCCGCAGCCGGGCGGGCCGTACAGCAGCACACCCTTGGGCGGGCGCAGTTCGTGCTCCTTGAACAGATCCGGGTACAGGTAGGGGAGTTCGACCGCGTCGCGGATCAACTCGATCTGGTTCCCCAGCCCGCCGATCTTGTTGTAGTCGATGTCGGGCACCTCTTCGAGGACGAGTTCCTCGACCTCGCTCTTGGGCACGACCTCGAAGACGTAGCCGGATCGGGGCTCGAGCAGCAGGGCGTCACCGGCGCGGATGTTGACGTCGAGCAGCGGCTCTGCGAGCCGGACCACCCGCTCCTCGTCGGTGTGCCCTATCACCAGGGCCCGTTCGCCGTCCTCAAGGATCTCCTTGAGGGTGACGATCTCGCCGACGCGCTCGAACTCCATGGCCGAAACCACGTTGAGCGCCTCGTTGAGCATGAGCTCCTGTCCGCGCTGGAGTTCATCGAGCTCGACGGTCGGGCTCACGTTCACCCGCAGCTTGCGGCCGCCGGTGAAGATGTCCGCCGTGTCGTCGTCGTTCGCCTGCAGGAACACGCCGAATCCGGCAGGCGGCTGGGCGAGCCGGTCCACTTCCTCCTTGAGGGCCACGATCTGGTCGCGGGCCTCGCGAAGGGTGTTGGCCAGTCGTTCGTTCTGTGCGGACACACCTGCCAGGTTGGTCTGCAGCTCGACGATCCGCTCCTCGAGAATCCTCGTGTGACGCGGAGAGTCGGCGAGCTTGCGGCGCAGGACGGCGATCTCCTGCTCAAGAAAGGCCACCTGGCTCGCGGGGTCCTCCGAACCCCGTGCGGGCCGGTTGCCACGGTTGATGTCGTCGTCGTGGGCTGCCACGGTCCTCACCTCCTCCAGGGGGAGCTGGACGCTTTCAGACCCTACCTGGGCCGGTGGGGGTTGAAACCCCTAGATCACAAACCCGGTCGGGGTGTGTCCGATCTTCACCCTTGCGCACGTCCCCACGCCAGGGAGATACCCACCCAACAACATCGGAAAGCGACCGGTTGTATCGTCGTTTCGGTCAACAGCCGCCAGGGGCTGTTACTTCCCGATGGACGAACGGCAGGCGAGGTACCCGTGAGCGACGCAGTCGGCGAGGCGCTGGAAGTCTGGATCGACCAGGACCTGTGCACCGGCGACGGGATCTGCGCGCAGTACGCGCCCGAGGTCTTCGAGCTCGACATCGACGGCCTGGCCTACGTGAAGGGCGACGACGACGAGTTGCGCACCGAGGCCGGCGCCACCGCTCCGGTACCGCTGCCGCTGCTGAACGACGTGGTGGACTCGGTGAAGGAGTGCCCCGGCGAGTGCATCCACGTACGCCGGGTCTCCGACGGCGCCGAGGTGTACGGCCCGGGCGCGGAGTAACGGTTCGACGGGCGGCGGGTGACGGCTCAGACACTCCCCGCATGCGGCCCGGGCACCGCGTTGAACCGGCCGTCGCGCCAGTCCCAGTCGAACTGCCGCCGCAGGTCCGGGCAGCAGCGCGGCACGGTGTCCGACGAGTAGCCGAGCAGGGTCGCGCTGACGGTACGACCGGTCACCGCGAGGTCCTGCACGCTGAGTTTGCGCGCCGGGTCCACCAGCGTGGCCACCACCCTCGGCGGCGCGCCGGGGGACGTACCGGCGGAGAGCACGTAGACGCCGCTGGGCGGGGTGCCGAAGTCGGTGTGACAGCGCACCACCGCGACGGTGTCCGGGCGCCCGTCGCCCTCGATGTCGCCGGACGCCCTGGCGACCACGTCCACCGGGCCGCCACCGCAGTTGACCGGATAGTGCGCGGCGGCCGCGTCGGGACCGCTCCCGGCGTCCGTCGCCGAGGCGCCCGCCGGCCGGGTCAGGACGGCGACCCCGATGACGGCGGCGACGGCCACACCGGTGGCGAGCCAGTGTGCCGGGTGGGTACGCGTGTGTGGGAGGTCCTGGCCTGCCGAAGGCTGCACGCGGCTGTCTCCTGGGGCTTGAGCCGAGCGGCTTGATCGTTTGGCGGTGCCCAGCATCGTGCCACACGTCACACGGCACCGGAACACCGGGTACCGGCGTTCCTCACGGGTCCCGTTCCGGGAACGAAACGGCGCCGCCGCCGGTTCCCGTCTGATGCGGAACTCGGCGGCGGCGCCCGGGTGTTGGGGTGGCGCGGCGTTGCTACGCGGGCGGCGGCGAGCCCGCGCTGCCGCTGCCGGGGCCGGCGTAGTCCTCGCCGTACGCGCCCTTGGCGGGACGGCGGCGGCGCATCGGCGGCTCCACGCCGTCGGCGAGGCGACGGGCGGTCAGCAGGAAGCCGGTGTGGCCGATCATCCGGTGGTCCGGGCGGACCGCGAGGCCCTCGATGTGCCAGGTGCGGACCATCGTCTCCCACGCGGTCGGCTCGTTGAACGTACCGTGCTCGCGGATCGCCTCCACGGTACGGGCGAGCTGCGTGGTGGTGGCGACGTACGCGCACAGCATGCCGCCGGGGACCAGCGCCTTGGAGACCGCCTCCAGGCACTCCCAGGGCGCGAGCATGTCCAGGATGACGCGGTCGACATCGGTGTCCGACAGGTTGTCCTGGAGGTCGCCGACGGTGAGCTGCCAGGCCGGGTGCTCCTCGCCGAAGTAGCGGCGGACGTTCTCCGCGGCGATCTCCGCGAAGTCGGCCCGGCGCTCGTAGCTGTGCAGCATGCCCTGGTCACCGACGGCGCGCAGCAGGAAGCAGCTGAGCGAGCCGGAACCGACGCCCGCCTCGACGACACGCGCGCCGGGGAAGATGTCGGCCATCGACAGGATCTGCCCCGCGTCCTTGGGGTAGACCACGGCGGCACCGCGGGGCATGGACAGGACATAGTCGGGGAGCAGGGGTCGCAGCGCGAGATACGCGATGTTCCCCGTGGTACGCACAACAGTGCCCTCGGGAGCGCCGATCAGCTCGTCGTGCGGGAAGGAACCCTTGTGGGTGTGGAAGCTCTTCCCGGCTTCGAGCGTGAAGGTGTGGTGGCGTCCCTTGGGGTCGGTGAGCTGAACCTGGTCCCCGACCTGGAAGGGCCCGCGACGGCGGGCGGCACCGGTCGGTTCGGACATGTGACCAGGGTATCCGAGGTCTGAGGGGGTCTATGCCCGGGAGGGCTGCGCCATGGCCGCGACGAAGGCCCGCTCCACGTCCGCGGTGGACAGCACGCCGTAGATCTCGCCGGTGGGCTCCACGACCAGGTACTCGGTGGCGGGGGTGGCGCGCAGCGTCTCCAGCAGGTCCTCGCCGTCCAGTTCGGCGGAGACCCGCATTCCGGGCCGGAGTTCCTGAGTCAGCCCGCTCACCGCGACCCAGGGGCGGCGGTGCTCCGGGATGCCGACGATGGCGGCCTCCCTGACCAGTCCGGTGGCCTCCCCCATGGCGTCCACGACCACCAGGGCGCGGGCACCCGCCTCGTGGGCCCGGCGCAGCGCCTCGGACAGCGGGGTCTGGGCGGTCACCGGGACCGCCCGCCGGGTCAGTGAGCGGGCCCGCAGCTCGGGCAGCCGCTCGCGCAGCCGGGCCATCCGCAGGCTGTTTCCGGCGCCGGTCCAGATGATGGCCGCCAGGATCGCGGCGAGCAGGGCGTCGGTGAGCGAGTCGGCGCCGGTCTTGGACTCGCTGACCCCGCCCGCGTAGCTGAGCAGCGGCAGCCCGATCAGGACCGCGACGGCGAGCGCCCGGCCGGTCCACGCGGCGGCCACGGTGCCGGTCATCGGCTTGCCGCTGATCTTCCACACCACCGCCCGAAGCATCCGGCCGCCGTCCAGCGGAAGGCCGGGCAGCAGGTTGAAGACGGCCACGATGAGGTTGCTGACCATCAGCCCGGCGAGCAGCACACCGGGCACCGTGTCCGGCTCGACGCCGCGCATGCCGAGGTAGAACAGCCCGGCCAGCACCAATGACAGCAGCGGCCCGACGAAGGCCAGCACGAACTCGCGACCCGGGGTGTCGGAGTCCTTCTCGATCTCGGAGACACCGCCGAAGAACTGCAACTGGATGCGGCGCACCGGCAGCTTGAAGCGCAGCGCGGCGACCGTGTGCGCCAACTCGTGCACCAGCACCGAGGCGTAGAAGGCGACCGCGAAGAACAGCGACACCAGATAGCGGAGGGCGCCGAGTTCCGGCAGCACCCGGTCGAGTTGGCCGCCGAAAACCCAGGTGATCAGGGCGGCGACCAGGAACCAACTGGGCGCCACATAGACCGGGACGCCGAACGGGCGGCCCATCAGGATCCCGCCGCCGGTCTCCCGTGGCCGTTTGCCGTTGCCCCGGCCACCCCCGGGAGCCGCTCCCCCGGTGCCGGACTGCGGCTGCCCGCTCGTGTTCATGCGTCCCCTCGATCGCCGGATCCTCCTGGCCCTGACCGATGATGACCGATCATGCGGCGCGGAGGCATGTGCCGTCGATGGTAACGACGAGTGGCGGACGGTTGTCAGTGGCAACCCGTAGGGTCGTATGCCATGACCAGCACCCCCGAGTCGGGCTCGGCCGCGCCGTGCGCCACGCCCGCGCCCCCTTCGTCGCTCTCGCCCTCGCGGGCGGCGGACTTCATGCAGTGCCCGCTGCGGTACCGGTTCCGGGTGATCGACAAGCTGCCGGAGAAGCCCAGTGAGGCCGCCACTCGGGGCACGGTGGTGCACGCGGTGCTGGAGCGCCTCTTCGACGCGCCCACGGCGGAGCGCACCGCGGTGCGGGCGCGGGCGATGGTGCCGGTGGAGTGGGAGCGGCTGCTGGCGGCGAAGCCGGAGCTGGCGGAGCTGTTCGCCGACGAGGAGGCGGAGCCGGGTACCGAGCGGTTGGCGCGTTGGCTGGAAAGCGCCGAGCGGCTGGTGGACCGGTGGTTCTCGCTTGAGGACCCGACGCGGCTGGAGCCCGCGGAGCGCGAGTTGTACGTGGAGACCGCGCTGGAGTCCGGGTTGGTGCTGCGCGGCTATGTGGACCGGCTGGACGTGGCCCCCAGCGGTGACCTGCGGGTGGTGGACTACAAGACCGGCAAGGCGCCCCGGCCGGAGTACGCGGCGGACGCGCTGTTCCAGATGAAGTTCTACGCGCTGGTGCTGTGGCGGCTGCGCGGTGTGGTGCCGCGCCGGCTGCAACTGGTCTATCTGGGCAGCGGCGATGTGGTGACCTGTGATCCGACGGCGGACGAGCTGCGGGTGGTGGAGCGCAAGCTGCTCGCGCTGTGGGACGCCATCCAGCGCGCCACCGAGTCCGGGGACTGGCGGCCACGGCCGAGCAGGCTGTGCGACTGGTGCGACCACCAGCCGGTGTGTCCGGCGTTCGGTGGCACTCCCCCGGTCTATCCGCTGCCCACCATGCGACGGCCACCCGGCGCGGGCGAACCGTCGTAGGGAAGAATGGGGGCGGCCTACCGTTAGGAGATCACGTGGCAATCCGCGTCCTGCTGGTCGACGACCAGCCGCTGCTGCGCACCGGATTCCGGATGATTCTGGAGGCGGAGCAGGACCTGGCCGTGGTCGGCGAGGCCGGTGACGGTCTGCAGGCGCTGGACCAGGTGCGTGCGCTCCAGCCCGACGTGGTCCTGATGGACATCCGGATGCCGCGGATGGACGGCGTCGAGGCGACCCGGCAGATCACCGGGCCCGGCCGGGACGGTCCGGCCAAGGTGCTGGTGCTGACCACCTTCGACCTGGACGAGTACGTGGTGGAGGCGCTGCGCGCCGGCGCCAGCGGCTTCCTGCTCAAGGACGCCCCGGCGGACGAGCTGGTGCAGGCGATCCGGGTGGTGGCGGCCGGTGAGGCGATGCTGGCGCCGAGCATCACCCGGCGACTGCTGGACAAGTACGCCGGGCATCTGCCGTCCGGTGAGGAACCGGTGCCTCCGGCGCTGAACACGCTCACCGAGCGTGAGGTCGAGGTGCTGAAGCTGGTGGCCCGCGGGCTGTCCAACGCGGAGATCGCGGCGGAGCTGTTCGTCAGTGAGACCACGGTCAAGACCCATGTCGGCCATGTGCTCACCAAGTTGGGGCTGCGCGACCGTGTGCAGGCAGCGGTGTACGCCTACGAGAGCGGTCTGGTGCGACCGGGCGCCCAGTGAGCCGGTGAAGCCGAAAGGGGCCGGGGCGGCGTTCGCCCCGGCCCCTTCACGCTGCGCGGGTCAGCCCTTGACGCCCTTGCCCAGCTCCCAGTACTGGAGCTCGGAGGAGGCGTTCATCGCCCACTCGGTGCCGGTGATCTGGGACTGCGCGGCCAGGTACTGCTTGCCCTGCCACAGCGGCAGGAACGGCACGTCCTTGGCGATGTCGTCCTGGATCTCCTGGAAGGCGTTCACCGCCGTGCTGCGCTCGGCGACGGTGCGGGTCTGCGGCAGCAACTGCGACTCGATGGCGTCGTTGTGGTACGGGCTGCCGAGGAAGTTGTCCTTGCCGAAGAACGGGCCGATGTAGCTGTCCGGGTCCGGGAAGTCGGGGAACCAGCCCATGCCGTAGACCTGGTACTGGCCCTTGCGCTCGGCGGGCCGGAAGGCCGACCACGGCACGCCCTGGAGCGTCACCTTGAACAGGCCGCTCGACTCCAGCTGGTTCTTCAGCTCGGTGAACTCCTTGGTGGTGGACTCGCCGTAGTGGTCCGTGGTGTAGCTCAGGGTCAGCGGGACCGGGGTGCTGATGCCCGCCTTCTCCAGGGTGCTGCGGGCGGCCGAGACGTTCGGATTGTTGTAGATGTTGAAGAACGAGTTGGTGTGTCCGGTGATGCCCTGCGGAACCATCGAGTACAGCGGCTGCGAGGTACGCGCGTACACATCCCGCACCAGGGCGGAGCGGTCGACGATCTGGGCGACCGCCTTGCGCACGGCGGGGTTCTTCACCGTCGCGTCGTTGGTGTTGAACACCAGGTAGCGGATTTCGGTGCCGGGCGCCTCGACCAGGTTGATGTTCTGCGAGGTGCCGTTGCTCAGCCCGGAGATCTCGTCCGGCGTCATGGAGCGGTTCATCACGTCGATGTGACCGGCCTTGAGCGCGGCCTCCATGTCGCTCGAACTCTTGAAGAACTTCAGCTCTATCTTGCTGTTGTTGAGCTTGGCGTTGCCCTTGTAGTGCGGGTTCTTCTGGAACACCGCCTCGTTGCTGGAGTCGAACGAGGCCAGCGTGTACGGGCCGGAGCCGAGCACCGAGGTGCCCGAGTAGACCTTGTTGGCCGGGTAGACCTTGCTGTCCACGATCGAGGCGGCCGGGGTGGCCAGCTTGAACGGGAAGGTGGCGTCCGGGGTCTTGAGGTGGAACACCACCGTCGAGTCGGTCGGTGTCTCCACCTTGTCGACGTTGTCCAGCAGCCCGGAGGGGCCGTTGGGGTCGCGGATCGCCAGCATGCGGTCCACGGAGAACTTCACGTCGGCGGCGGTCAGCGGGTCTCCGTTGGAGAACTGCAGCCCGGTGTGCATGGTGCACCGGTAGGTCTCACTGAGCTGGTCGGTGAAGCCGCATCGCTCGGCGGCCTCGGGTACCGGGTCGGTGCCGGTGCGGGGGTAGCTCAGCAGCGTCTGGAAGGTGTTGCGCAGCACCGTCCACGCGGCGACGTCGTACGCGGCCGCCGGGTCGAGCGGAGCCGGGGCGTCCTTGGTCGCCTCGATCCGGTCGGTAGTGCCCACGACGATGGCATCGCCGCCGCCTCCACTGCTGCCGCTGGATCCACCGCACGCGGCGAGGGCGGGCGCGATCAGACCCACCACAGCCGGCAGCACCAGTAGCTTGCGATTCATCCTCGTTGGTCTCCCTGTTCGGCGCTGGTAGTTCATAGCTGCGGGTGGCGCTACGCCTGCGCCACCCGCTCCCCCGGATTTCTACGTCATCTTCTGTTGTTACTCGTCACCGGTGCCGTCGTAGAGGTGGCAGGCCACCCGCACCCCGGTCTCCGGCAGCAGCCGCAGCCGCGGATCCCGCGACTGTTCGAACTCCAGCACAACGTGGCCCCCCTCGGCCTGCATGGCCACCACGCCGCTCCAGAACGGCTCGCGCGGCTGCGCGGCGGAACCCTCTTCGCGAAGGTTCCGGAGGTATTCCAGCACCTCTTCCTCGGTGTGCCCACGCCCGGGTGCGACTGTGAGCCGGGGGACGTCCGGTTCGGCGAGCGCGGCGAGGTCGGCGAACAGCGCCTTCTCCTTCGCGTACTCCTCCACGGGCATCTCCAGCCAACGCCGCTCCAGCAGCGCGCGCAGGTCACGCGCCTCCCAGCCGCAGGTCGCCAGCGCCACCGGGCACCGGGGGTGGAAGGAGCAGCCGAGCGGCGGACGGGCCGCGTCGGGGATCTCGCCGCGCGGCAGTTCGCGCGGCACGGCCCGGTTCGGGTCCGGCTCCGGGATCGCGGCCAACAGCGCCTTGGTGTACGGGTGTTTGGGGTCGGCGAAGACCTGTGCGGTGGGCCCGTACTCCACGATCCTGCCCAGGTACATGATCGCGATGTTGTCGCAGAAGAACTTCGCGCTCGCCAGGTCGTGGGTGACGTAGACGTACGTGAGGTCCAGGTCGCGCTTGAGGTCCAGCATCAGTTGCAGGATCTTGGCGCGCACGCTCATGTCGAGCATCGAGATCGGCTCGTCGGCGACGAGCAGTTCGGGCTCGGCGATGATCGCCCTGGCCAGTACGGCACGCTGCTTCTGGCCGCCGGACAGGTCCGAGGGGTACTTGGTGAGATACCGCTCGGGCGGCGTCAAACCCACCCGATCCAGGGCATCGACCACCTTCGCCTCATACTCCGCCTCGTCCTGGACGAGGTTGTGGATGAGCAACGGGTGGCCGACCGCGGTACGGATGTCCATGGCCGGGTTGAGCGAGGCGTGTGGGTCCTGGAAGACCATCTGCAGCTTGCGCCGCAGCGGCCGCAGTTGACGCTCGCTGTACTGGGCGATGTCCTCGCCGCGGTACCGGATGGCGCCCGCGGTCGGCGAGTTGAGGCCGAGCAGGGTGCGCCCCAGGGTGGTCTTGCCGGAGCCGGACTCGCCGACCAGGCCGAGCACCTCGCCCTTGCGCAGGGTGAGGTTGATCCCGTCGACCGCCTTGACCGCTCCGGCACCGCGGCCGGTCACCCGGCTGAGGAAGCTGCCGCGCAGACCGAAGTGGACCTCGAGGTCCTCGATCTCGACGAGCGTCCCGGCCTCGGCGGACTCCTCGGCCGGCTTGTCCAGGGCTACGGCGGCGTCCGTGTCAGGCTTCGTCGGCAACGCTGATCTCCTTCACCGCGGCGAGCGGCTCGCGCCCGTCCGTTCCCAACTCGTCGGCCAGCGAGGGGTCCACCTCGATCGCCTGGTGCCAGCAGGTGCTGCGCACACCGGACCGCAACTGCGCCTCGGGCGGCTCCGCGGTCGCGCATCCCCGCATCGCCACCGGGCACCGCTGGTGGAACCGGCAACCCTCGGGGGGGTTGCCGAGGTCCGGCGGACTGCCCGGAATGTAGTGCAACCCGGTGGTGGACAGCGAGATGGTGGAGCGGAGCAGCTCCTTGGTGTAGGGGTGCTGCGGGTTGGCGAACACTTCGCGGGAATCGCCCTGTTCGACGATGTGCCCCGCGTACATCACCGCGACCCGGTCGCACGCCTCCGCGACAATACCTAGATTGTGCGTGATGAGAACCAAGGCGGTGTCAAAGTTCTTGCGGAGGTCCGCGAGAATTTTGATGATCTGCGCTTCCACCAGGACGTCGAGCGCGGTCGTCGGCTCGTCGGCCACCACGAAAGCGGGTCGCAGCACCAGGGCCAGGGCGATCATGATGCGCTGGCGCATACCGCCGGAGAACTCGTGCGGGTAGTTCTCGTAACGGCTGGGCGGAATGCCCATTCCGCGCAGCGCCTCCAGCGAGCGCTCCCGGATCTCCTGCTTGGACAGGCTCTTTTCGTGGGTGCGCAGGGTCTCCTCGAACTGTTCCGAGATCTTCATCAGCGGATTGAGCCGGGTCATCGGCTCCTGGAAGATCAGCCCGAGTTCGGGGCCACGCCGTTTCTGCAGTTCCCTGGGCGTGAGTTCGACGAGGTTCGTACCGCGCAGCAGTACTTCGCCGTCGACGGCGGAACCGGGCGGCGTCAGTCCGAGCACACCTCGGCCGAGGGTCGACTTGCCGCAGCCGGACTCGCCGACCAGACCGAGGGTCTCTCCCGGCCGTACGTCGAAGCTGACGCCGTCGACAGCGCGGACCGGGCCGCGCTCGGTCCCGTACCAGACGCGCATGTCGCGCACGGACAGCACGGGTTCGCGGGCTTCGCCCGCGGCGAGCGCGGGCTGGGCGGCCGCATCTGTGGTGGTCATCGACCCTCCTTCGGGGTCTCGGCGGACTCGCCGTCCGACGCGGGGTCGGCGTCCGACGCGGATTCGGTGTCGCTCTTGGCCTCAGCGTCCGGCTTGGCCTCGGCGTCCGGCTTGGCCTCGCCCTTGGCCTCGGGCTCGCCCTTGGCCTCGGCTTCCGGCGTGGCCTCGGCGTCCGGCACGGATTCGGTGTCGCTCTTGGCCTCAGCGTCCGGCTTGGCCTCGGCGTCCGGCTCGGGCTCGGGCTTGGCCTCGGCTTCCGGCTTGGCCTCAGCGTCCGGCTTGGCCGCGGACTTCGCCTCCGCGCCGGGCTCGGCTTCGGCGTCCGCTTCGACCTCCGGCTCCTGCTCGGCCTCGGCAGTCGGCCCGGACTCCCGCTTGGCCTCGGCGTCCGGCTCGGGCTGGGCCTCCGGCTCCGGCTTCGCGGCAGGCTCGGGCTGGGCCTGCGGGGCCTCCTCGGCGGTAGCCACCTTCGCCGCGGGCTCGGTCTCGACGGCCGCCTCCTGCGTCTTGGCGGCCGGTGCCCCGGCCGTGACGACGCGGCGGGTTCCGGTGCGGGCAGGGAGGATCACCCTGGTGATACGACGCTTGCGCAGTGAGGAGTTGAGGGTGTCGTTGAGGCCCTCGCCGACCAGCGTGAAGCCGAGGATCGCCAGGATCATGGCGATGCCCGGGAACAGCGCGGTCCACCACATGCCCGCGTTGACGTCGTCGATGGCGCGTTGCAGGTCGTAACCCCACTCGGCGGCCTCGGTGGGCTGGATGCCCAGGCCGAGGAAGCCCAGCCCGGCCAGCGTGGAGATGGCGTCGGCGGCGTTCATGGTGGTGATGACCGGCACGGACTGCACCACGTTGCCGAACAGGTACTTGCGGATCACCACGGACGGCTTGGCGCCCATCGCCCGCGCCGCCTCCACGTACAGCGCCTCACGGGCGGAGAGCGCCGAGGAGCGCACCACCCGGAAGTACTGCGGGATGTAGACCACGGTGATGGAGAGCGCCGCGGTGACCACACCACCGCCGACGACGCCGGAGAACACGAATCCGGCGACGATCGCCAGCAGCAGGTACGGGAAGGCGAACAGGGCGTCCATCACCAGTACCAGGATCCGGTCCAGCCAGCCGCCGAAGTAACCGGCCAACAGTCCGAGCAGCACACCGAGGATGAGCGAGAAGACGACGGCGAGCACCATCACCTCAAGCGCGGTGCGCGCGCCGTAGATGGTGCGCGAGAGCACGTCCAGGCTCTGCACGGTCGTGCCGAACAGGTGGGCACCGTCCGGCGCCCCCTGCTTGGGGAACGGCTTCCCGCCTGACTGGTACTGGGCGAATCCGTACGGCGCGATCAGCGGCGCGAACAGCGCGACCAGCACGAACAGTCCGGAGATCACAAACCCGGACCAGAGCATGAACTTGGGGATGCCGTGGGCCTGGGCGACGGGCGCGAAGGTGCGGCGCAGTCCGCGCAGTCGGCCCGGTTTGACGGTGGGCTTGGCCACCTCGTCCGCGTCCGTGGGCGGAAGCAGGGCTGTCTGGGTCATCAGTACCGCACCCTCGGGTCGATCAGTGCGTTCACGAAGTCGATGAGCATGGAGATCACCACGACCACCAGGGCGAAGACGGTGACGATGCCCTGCACCGCCGCGTAGTCCCGCGCATTGATGTACGTGATCAACGCCTGCCCGATGCCGGGCCAGTTGAAGGTCTTCTCGGTCAGCACCGAACCGCCGAGCAGCATCGCGACCTGGAGGCCGAGCACGGTGACCACGGGCACCAGAGCGTTGCGGAAGGCGTGCCGGGTGACCACCGAGGTCTCCTTGATGCCTCGGGCGCGGGCCGCCTCCACGTAGTCACCCTGGAGCGTCTGGATCACGTTCACCCGGATCATGCGGATGAAGACACCCACGATGATCAGGCCGAGCGTGACCGACGGCAGTACGAGGTGCTGGGCGATGTCGCCGACCGCGCCCCAGTCACCGGCGATCGCCGCGTCCAGGATCAGGATGTGGGTGGTGGTCGGTACGTTCAGGCCGACCAGCAGCGAGGACTGCCCCGAGGTCGGCAGCAGGTTCAGGCCGTTGGGCCCGAAGGCGAGTTGGGCCAGCAGACCCAGCACGAACGCGGGGGCGGCGTACGTGATGATGGCGAACAGCCGCCCGGTGACGTCGATGCCGCGGTCGCGGAACCGGCCTGCCACCAGCCCGACCGGAACCCCGATGACGGTGGCGACGAGCAGGGCGCCGAAACTGAGCGAGAGGGTCGCTCCGCCGCGCTGGATGATGACCTCGCGGACGCTGAGGTTGTCGGAGAAGGTGGTGCCGAAGTTCAGGGTGGCGACCGACTTCAGGTACTCCCAGAACTGCTCGTACAACGGCTTGTCGAAGCCCGCCGCGTGCCTGCGGATGGCGAGTTCGGCCGCGGACAGCTTGCCGCCCTGGGACGCCGCGATGGGGTCGCCTGGCGCGACCCGCATCATGACGAAGACCAGAACCAGCAGGATGAAGACCATGGGTACCGCGAGCGCGATCCTGGTGAGGATGTAGCGGCGCAGCGACCCGGACTGCTTGCTCATAGGGGACGTCTTTCTTCACCGGGCGACGGGGCCGACCCGTGGCTGTCGCCATGGGTCGGCCGACGTCACATGCCGCTACTTGCTGAGTTCGTAGAAGCGGAACATCGACGGGTCGAGGGCCTTGTCGGTCCCCTTGACGCCGGTGCGGACGATCGCGGTCTGCTTGCCCTGCCAGACCGGAATGATCGGCGCGTCCTCCGCCTCGGTCTTCTGGATGTCAGCGAGGGCCTGGTTGCGGGCGTTCGGGTCGGTCGCGCTCTCTTCCTTGGCCAGGTCGTCCTGGATCTGGGAGTTCTGGTAACCGGTGCCCAGGAACGGCTGCTTGGTCAGGAACGGCGCCAGGTCGTCATCGGGGTCGGGGAAGTCCGGGTACCAACCCATCATGTACGAGGCGTAGTTGTCGGCCTTCTCGTCCTTCTGGTACTGCGTCCACTCGGTGGTCTGGACGTTCACCTTGAACAGGCCGCTGGCTTCGAGCTGCCGCTTGATGGTCGTGGCCTCGTCGGCGGAGGCGGGACCGTAGTGGCTCGGGGTGTAGAAGTACTGGATCGTGACCGGGGTGCTGATGCCGGCGTCCTTCAGCAGCTTGGCGGCCTTGTCCTTGTCGGGCGCGCCGTACTTGTCCTTGAAGGCCGGGATCTGGCCCTGGAGGCCGTTGCCCACCATCGAGTACAGCGGCTCCACGGTGCCGTTGTACGCGCTCTTGGCGATCTCCTCGCGGTCGATGAGCTGGGCGATCGCCTGCCGGACGGGCTTTTGGTCCGCAGGTTTCACCTTGGCGTCGAAGACGATGTAGCGCTTCTCCGTGCCGGAGCCCTGCACGACCTGGACGCCGCTGGCGCCCTGCATCGACTTGACGTCGGTGGGCGAGAAGGTGCGGAACGCGACGTCGACGTCGCCGGCCTGGATGGCCTGCTTCAGCGGCGAGGAGTCGGAGAAGTACTGGATGACGAACTGCTGGTTCTGCAGCTTGTCCGGACCCTTGTAGTCCTTGTTCGCCACGAACTCGGCCGACTGCTTGGCGGAGTACTTCGCCAGCGTGTACGGGCCGGATCCGACCACCTTGGAGCCGTCGAGGAGCTTGTCCTTGGGGTAGACCTTGCTGTCCACGATCAGTCCGGCGTCGGTGGCCAGGACCATCGGGAACGTGGCGTCCGGGTTCTTCAGGTGGAAGATGACCTGGTCGTCGCCCTTGGTCTCGGTGTGGTCCAGGTTGGCCAGCAGACTTGACGGCCCGTTGGGTGCGGCGATGCCGACCATCCGGTCGAAGGAGAACTTCACGTCATTGGCGGTGAGCTTGTCACCGTTGGAGAAGACAAGCCCCGCCTGGAGTGTGCAGGAGTAGGTCTTCGGGTCGGTGAAGCCGCAGGACTTCGCGGCGTCAGGCTCCGGCTTGTTTCCGCCGGTTGGGAGGTGCATCACCTTCTGGAAGACGCTGTCGAGAACCTCCCAGGAGCCGTAGTCATACGCGCCCGCGGGATCGAGGGACGACACCGTTTCGGTGGTGCCGACCACGATCGCTTTGCTACCGGACGCTGATCCCTTGTCGCCTCCGCATGCGGATACACCGATGGCCAGGAAGGCAACGGTGGTGGCAGCGACGACACGCTTGGTACGTGACATCTCGTGAATCCCCTTGCTCAAACGCCGATCGGTTGATTCGGCATTGACCAGCAAGGACCCTAGTGGGAACGCTCGACTCCGCTAAGGCACAGTGCAGTTGAGGCGATATCACGCACTGATAACGGCATGCCGCGTCCCGATATCCGAACACTGGAGCGATCTACTCTCGGTGTGACCAATCAGGACACAAGGGCAGCGGGCGGGAGGGTGGGATCAGACGGCGCGCCGACTGTCGACTGGGCGGGAATGTGACAAGTATCACGGAACCAGCGGGTCGGGCAGGCACGGAATTTCGGCCACCACATTCGTCACGGAAAACAGTCGGCCGACCGCCCACAGTTTCCGCCGCGCGCCCCGCCGAATTACCGGGGGCGCGGAAGTTGCACGGTCAGTGCGCGGCCGTGACCAGAGAGCGCAGAAAAGCCAGGTCCACCTCTTCGAGCGACCCCACGATGGTGCGGCCGGGGCCCGGCGCGATCGGCACCAGCGACGGTACGGCGACCACTCGGCAGCCCGCCGCCTCACCGGAGGCGACACCGGTGGCGGTGTCCTCCACGACCACGCATCGGGCGGGGTCCGCACCCAGCCCGGCGGCGGCCAGCAGGTACGGATCGGGGTGCGGCTTGGTGTGTTCGACCTCGTCACCGGCGACCGACAGGGCGAAGTTCTCCGGGCCCAGGGAACGCAGCACGGTGTCGATGATGTGCCGGTGCGAGGCGGAGACCAGCGCGGTGGGCACCTCGTGGGCGGCTAGTTCGGTCAGCAGCCGCCGGGCACCGGGCATCAACGGCACGCCGTGGCTTATGAGTTCGGCGAACCGCTTGTTGATCAGTACGGACAGTTCGGCGAGCGTCAGCTGGACTCCGGTCACGTCGATCAGATGATTGACGCTGCGGGTCATCGGGCCGCCGATGACGATCTGGCGGTGCTCCTCCTCCAGGATGTGCCCGAGTTCGGCGAAGACCTCGGACTCCGCCTTCCACCAGAATCCCTCGGTGTCCACCAGGGTGCCGTCCATGTCGAGAAGCACCGCCTGGAGGGCGGAGCCCTCGGCGCGGGCCGTCGTGACGGCGGGGATGCTGCTGGTCATCCGGGTCGCACCTCCGTACGGGGAACAAGAGGCCGGTCGCCTTCGCGACCGGCCTCCACCGGATCGTCCATTCTACGACCCTCGCGGATCAAGCGCGCATCTCGCCGATGGCGATCCGTAAAACCCCAGGTGAGGAGCCGGGGCCCTGGCAAGTGTTCCGGCCGGTTCACCCCGCCCTCCCCGCCGTCGTGGTCACTCAGCGCCACGGCGGCAGGACATTGTGCCACCCGACGCCGGGACGTCGACCGGTTCCCGGCGCGACAGCGAGCACCCCCACGGCGCGGTCCGGCAGTGCCACACCCACCCCGGGGCACGGCACCGCGGAAGGCCCGGGGACCGGGCGCGGCCCCAGATGAGCCCGGGGGCAGGGGCGCGTGGAGCCGGGGGCCGCGCCCCCGGCCCCCCTCCGCGTGCTCAGCGCGCGTTGAAGTACTTGGCCTCCGGGTGATGGATCACGATCGCGTCCGTGGACTGTTCCGGATGGAGCTGGAACTCCTCCGAGAGCCGTACGCCGATCCGTTCCGGTTCGAGGAGTTCCGCGATCTTCGCCCGGTCCTCCAGGTCGGGGCAGGCCCCGTAGCCCAGGGAGAAGCGCGCCCCGCGGTACTTCAGGGCGAACATGTCCTCCACGTCGGCCGGGTCCTCCCCGGCGAACCCCAGCTCCGCCCGCACCCGGGCGTGCCAGTACTCGGCGAGCGCCTCCGCGAGCTGCACGGACAGCCCGTGCAGCTCCAGGTAGTCACGGTAGGAGTCGGCGGCGAACAGTTCGTTGGCCGCGTCGGAGACCCTGCTGCCGACGGTCACCACCTGCAGGCCCACGACGTCCGTCTCGCCGGACTCCCGCGACCGGAAGAAGTCCGCCAGGCACAGCCTGCGGCCCCGGCGCTGCCGCGGGAAGGTGAACCGGGTCCGCTCGCTGCCGTCCTCGTGCAGGATGATCAGGTCGTCGCCCTTGGAGACGCAAGGGAAGTATCCGTAGGTGACCGCGGCCTCCAGCAGCCCGTCGGTCTGCAACCGGTCCAGCAGGCCGCGCAGCCGCGGACGGCCCTCGGTCTCCACCAGCTCCTCGTAGCTGGGGCCACCGGCCCGGGACTGCTTGAGTCCCCACTGGCCCTTGAACAGCGCGCCCTCGTCCAGCCACGACGCGTAGTCCTTGAGCGCGATGCCCCTGACCACGCGGCTGCCCCAGAACGGCGGGGTGGGCACCGGGTTGTCGGTGGCAACGTCGGAGCGGATCTGACCGTAGTTGGCCTCGGGCTCGTCGATCTCGACGGTCCGCTGCGCGACCCGGCGCGGCTTCAGCTCCGGCAGCGTCGCCCCGGGCACCCCGCGCTTGACCGCGATCAGCGCGTCCATCAGCCGTAGTCCTTCGAACGCGTCGCGGGCGTAGCGGACTTCGCCCTCGTAGATCTCGTGCAGGTCCTGTTCCACGTAGGCCCGGGTGAGCGCGGCGCCGCCGAGGATGACCGGGTAACTGGCCGCCAGGCCGCGCTGGTTGAGCTCCTGGAGGTTCTCCTTCATGATCACAGTGGACTTCACCAGCAGTCCCGACATGCCGATGACATCCGCCCGGTGCTCCTCGGCCGCCTCCAGGATCGCCGAAACCGGCTGCTTGATACCGAGGTTGACCACGGTGTAGCCGTTGTTGGACAGGATGATGTCGACCAGGTTCTTGCCGATGTCGTGCACATCGCCGCGCACCGTGGCGAGCACGATGGTGCCCTTGCCCTCGTCGTCGGTCTTCTCCATGTGCGGTTCGAGGTACGCGACCGCCGCCTTCATCACCTCGGCGGACTGGAGCACGAACGGCAGCTGCATCTGGCCCGAGCCGAAGAGTTCGCCGACCACCTTCATGCCTGCCAGCAGCGTCTCGTTGACGATCTCCAGCGCGGGACGTGCCCCCAGCGCCTCGTCCAGATCGGCCTCAAGGCCGTTGCGCTCGCCGTCGATGATGCGCCGCTGCAGCCGCTCCTCCAGCGGCAGCGCCGCCAGTTCCTCGGCGCGGCCCGCCTTGACCGACTTGGTGTCGACGCCCTCGAACAGCTCCAGGAACCGCTGCAGCGGGTCGTACCCCTCACGCCGCCGGTCGTAGACCAGGTCGAGGGCGACCTCTCGCTGCTCCTCGGGGATCCGCGCGACCGGCAGGATCTTGGCGGCGTGCACGATGGCCGAGTCGAGCCCGGCTTCGACGCACTCGTTGAGGAAGACCGAGTTGAGCACCATCCGGGCGGGCGGGTTGAGGCCGAAGGAGACGTTCGACAGTCCCAGCGTGGTCTGGACGTCGGGGTGGCGCCGCTTGAGTTCGCGGATCGCCTCGATGGTCGCCACCGCGTCCTTGCGGGACTCCTCCTGGCCGGTGGCGATGGTGAAGGTCAGGCAGTCCACGATGATGTCGCACTCGCGCACCCCCCAGTTGCCGGTCAGATCGGCGATCAGCCGCTCGGCGACCGCCACCTTGTGCTCGGCGGTACGGGCCTGGCCCTGCTCGTCGATGGTGAGGGCGATCAGCGCGGCGCCGTGCTCCACCGCGAGCTTGGTGACCTTCTGGAACCGGGACTCGGGCCCGTCGCCGTCCTCGTAGTTGACGGAGTTGATCACCGCGCGCCCGCCGAGCAGCTCCAACCCGGCCTGGATGACGGCCGGTTCGGTGGAGTCGAGGACGATCGGCAGGGTGGAGGCGGTCGCCAGGCGGCCCGCGATCTCCCTCATGTCGGCGACGCCGTCCCGGCCCACGTAGTCGACGCACAGGTCCAACAGGTGCGCACCCTCGCGGATCTGCTCGCGCGCCATCTCCACACAGTCGTCCCAGCGGGCTTCCAGCATGGCCTCGCGGAACTTCTTGGAGCCGTTGGCGTTGGTGCGCTCGCCGATCGCCAGGTACGAGGTGTCCTGCCGGAACGGCACGCTCTGGTAGAGGGAGGCGGCGCCCGGCTCGGGGCGCGGGCGGCGCTCGGTGATCTCCTGGCCGCGCACCCGCTCCACGAGCTGGCGCAGGTGCTCGGGGGTGGTGCCGCAGCAGCCGCCGACCAGCGACAGGCCGTACTCACGGACGAACACCTCCTGGGCGTCGGCGAGTTCCTCCGGCGTCAGCGGGTAGTGCGCGCCGTCCTTGCCGAGCACCGGAAGCCCCGCGTTGGGCATCGCGGAGACACCCACGCGGGCATACCGCGACAGATAGCGCAGGTGCTCGCTCATCTCGGCGGGCCCGGTGGCGCAGTTGAGCCCGATCATGTCGATGCCCAGCGGCTCCAGGGCGGTGAGCGCGGCGCCGATCTCGGAGCCGAGCAGCATGGTGCCGGTGGTCTCCACGGTGACCTGGCACAGCAGCGGCAGGTCGACGGCCGCGGCGCGCAGTGCCCGGCGGGCGCCGATGATCGACGCCTTGGTCTGCAGCAGGTCCTGGGTGGTCTCCACCAGGATGGCGTCCGCCCCGCCCGCGATCAGTCCCTCGACCTCGGTCTGGTAGGCGTCGCGCAGCGCGGTGTACGGGGCGTGTCCCAGGGTCGGCAGCTTGGTGCCGGGTCCGACGGAGCCGAGCACCCAGCGCGGGCGGTCGGGGGTGGCGAAGCCGTCGGCGACCTCGCGGGCCAACCGGGCACCGGCCTCGGCCAGTTCGTGGATGCGGTGGGCGATGTCGTACTCGCCGAGCGCGGCGAGGTTGGCGCCGAAGGTGTTGGTCTCGACGCAGTCGACGCCCGCGGAGAAGTACGCCTCGTGCACCGAGCGGACGATGTCCGGGCGAGTGACGTTGAGTACCTCGTTGCACCCTTCGAGGCCCTCGAAGTCGTCCAGGGACGGGTCCTGGGCCTGGAGCATGGTCCCCATCGCGCCGTCGGCCACCACGACACGGGTGGCGAGCGCCCTGCGCAGGGCGTCGGCTCGGGACTGCTGGGCGGTCTGCTGGGACGGCGAGGCCATGGACATGCTCCCTGGGATGCGACGGCTGTCGGCTTTGCGTGCCCTGTGCAGGGGCACGCACCCGGCCAGGGTAACCGTCGTCGGCTTGGGTTTCGCCAGGCGTTTCAAGGGGTGGACCGACTCAATCAAGCCACCTCGGCGGTGGATCGGCCACCGCACCGCACCGCCGAGGGATTCGGGCTACTACGATGGGTGGTCGGCATCGCCCAATGGTGTTCAGCATTGCCGAACCTGTGCTGACGCCCGGCAGAACGCAGACGGAGGTTGCCCGATGGCAGGAAGCATCCAGTCGGTTGAGCGCGCGGCTGCGGTCCTGCGCCTGCTCGCGGGAGGCGAGCGCCGACTGGGCCTGACCGATGTGGCCTCCGCCCTTGGCCTGGCCAAGGGCACCACGCACGGCATCCTGCGCACCCTCCAGCAGGAGGGGTTCGTCGAGCAGGACGACGCGTCGGGCAAGTACCAGCTGGGCGCGGAGCTGCTGCGGCTCGGCAACAGCTATCTGGACGTGCATGAGCTTCGGGCCAGGGCGCTGGTGTGGACCGACGACCTGGCGCGGGCCAGCGGGGAGAGCGTCTACCTCGGTGTGCTGCACCAGCAGGGCGTGCTGATCGTGCACCACGTCTTCCGCCCGGACGACAGCCGCCAGGTGCTGGAGGTCGGCGCCATGCACCCGCTGCACAGCACGGCGCTGGGCAAGGTGCTGACCGCGTTCGACCCGGTCGCCCACCGGGAGGCCCTGGAGCTGGAGCGTGAGCGCTTCACGCCCCGCACGGTGACGGCGGCCGACGAGTTGGAGGGTGTGCTGGACCTCACCCGGGCCCGGGGGTGGGCCGCCGACCTGGAAGAGACGTGGGACGGCGTGGCGTCCGTGGCGGCCCCGGTGCACGACCGGCGGCGGATGCCGGTGGGCGCGGTGGGCATCACCGGCGCGGTGGAGCGGGTGTGCGAGGACGGGGAGATAAGGGCCCGCCTGGTGGCGGCGGTCCGGGACTGCGCGCGCGCCGTGTCGCGCGATCTGGGAGGCGGACGCTTCTAGGATCTAACCGCTTTCCCGGCACGAAGGATCAACCGGACCTTCGGCACTTTTGGAGTCCTGGGTCACTCCTAGGTTACGAACCCTTGACGCGTTTCCTACGGAGGATAAAACTGCCGTTCGGCGGTCGACAATGTCGAACACCGGACGGGACCCGGTCCGCCACTTTGGACGAAGACAAAGGAGTCGCGATGTCCAGCGGCCACATCTTCATCGGCGAGACCATTGGCACCGCCGTTCTCATCCTGCTTGGCGGTGGCGTCTGCGCCGCCGTCACGCTCAAGAAGTCGAAAGCCAAGGACGCGGGCTGGCTCGCGATCACCTTCGGCTGGGGCTTCGCCGTACTGGCGGGCGCCTACATAGCCAACGGCTACTCCGGCGGACAGCTCAACCCGGCCGTCACGATAGGCATAGCCATCAAGACCGGCGACTGGAGCAAGGTGCCGGTGTACCTCGGCGGCCAGCTGCTCGGCGCGATGATCGGCGCGTTCCTGGTCTGGGTGACCTACCTCGGCCAGTTCACCGCCCACCTCACCGACCCCGAGGTGATCGCCGGACACGACGTCGACCCGGCCGGCCCGGTCACCAGGGACGGCGCCCGCAACCCCGGCGGTCCGGTGCTCGGCATCTTCTCCACCGGCCCGGAGATCCGCAACCCGGTGCAGAACCTGCTCACCGAGATCATCGCCACCACTGTGCTGGTGCTGTTCATCCTCACCCAGGGCATGACCAACGGACTGGCCCTCAACGGCCTGGGCATCCTGCTCACCTCGCTCCTCGTCGTCGGCATCGGCCTGTCGCTCGGCGGCCCCACCGGCTACGCGATCAACCCGGTACGCGACCTCGGCCCGCGCATCGTCCACAGCCTGCTGCCGCTCCCCAACAAGGGCGGCTCGGACTGGGGCTACGCGTGGATCCCGGTGGCCGGACCGATCATCGGCGCCGTCCTCGCCGGCGGCATCTACCACCTCGCTTTCGCGTAGGCCGTCCGCTAAGCCATTCGTATGAACCAGCCGCGCACCGCCGCCGAGACCTCAGACCCCAGGAGCACCCACGTGACCGACAACCACACCGCCGGGCCGTTCATCGCCGCGATCGACCAGGGCACCACCTCCAGCCGCTGCATCGTCTTCGACCGGGACGGCCGGATCGTCTCCGTCGACCAGAAGGAGCACGAGCAGATCTTCCCCAAGCCGGGCTGGGTCGAGCACGACGCCGCCGAGATCTGGACCAACGTCCAGGAGGTCGTGGCGGGCGCGCTGTCCAAGGCCGGGATCACCAAGGAAGACGTCAAGGCGCTCGGTATCACCAACCAGCGCGAGACCACCGTGCTGTGGGACAAGAACACCGGGGAGCCGGTGCACAACGCCCTGGTCTGGCAGGACACCCGAACCGACGCCCTGTGCAAGGAACTCGGCCGCAACGTCGGCCAGGACCGGTTCCGCCGGGAGACCGGCTTGCCGCTGGCGAGCTACTTCGCCGGGCCGAAGATCCGCTGGGTACTCGACAACGTCGAGGGCCTGCGGGAGCGCGCGGAGGCGGGCGAGATCCTCTTCGGCACCATGGACAGCTGGGTGATCTGGAACCTCACCGGTGGCCCCAACGGCGGTGTGCATGTCACCGACGTCACCAACGCGTCCCGCACTCTGCTGATGAACCTCCAGACCCTGGACTGGGACCAGCGGATCCTGACCTCCATGGAGATCCCGGCCGCCGTGCTGCCGCAGATCCGCTCCTCCGCCGAGGTCTACGGCCACGCCAAGGGCGCTCTGGAAGGCGTCCCGGTCGCCTCCGCGCTCGGCGACCAGCAGGCCGCGCTGTTCGGCCAGACCTGCTTCTCCAAGGGTGAGGCCAAGTCCACCTACGGCACCGGCACCTTCCTGCTGCTCAACACCGGTGAGACCCCGGTCAACTCGTACAACGGCCTGCTGACGACGGTCGGTTACCGCATTGGCGACCAGGCACCGGTCTACGCGCTGGAGGGTTCCATCGCGGTCACCGGCTCCCTGGTGCAGTGGATGCGCGACCAGATGGGCCTGATCAAGAGCGCCGCGGAGATCGAGACGCTGGCCAGCTCGGTGGAGGACAACGGCGGCGCGTACTTCGTCCCCGCCTTCTCCGGACTGTTCGCGCCGTACTGGCGCTCCGACGCGCGCGGTGTCATCGCGGGCCTGACCCGCTACGTCACCAAGGCGCACATCGCCCGCGCGGTGCTGGAGGCCACCGCCTGGCAGACCCGCGAGATCGTCGACGCGATGAACAAGGACTCCGGCGTCGAGCTGACCGCCCTCAAGGTCGACGGCGGTATGACCTCCAACAACCTGCTGATGCAGACCATCGCCGACGTGCTGGACGCCCCCGTCGTCCGCCCGATGGTCGCCGAGACCACCTGCCTCGGCGCCGCCTACGCGGCCGGGCTGGCGGTCGGCTTCTGGCGGGACACCGATGAGCTGCGCGCCAACTGGCGCCGCGCGGCCGAATGGACCCCCCGTATGGACGCGGCCACCCGTGACCGCGAGTACAAGAGCTGGCTCAAGGCCGTCGAGCGGACCATGGGCTGGATCGAAGAGGAGCACTGAGACACATGAGCACCCTGCAGAGCGTCCCCACCCTCGGGACGCATCCGGCCAACGGCCGCAACCCCAGCCGCAGCGAGACCCGGGACCTGCTAAGCCACGCCACGTACGACCTACTGGTCATCGGCGGCGGGATCCTCGGCACCTCAGTGGCCTGGCACGCGGCCCAGGCCGGGCTGCGGGTCGCCATGGTGGACGCCGGCGACTTCGCCGGCGCCACCTCCTCCGCGTCCTCCAAGCTGGTCCACGGCGGTCTGCGCTACCTGCAGACCGGCGCGGTCAAGCTGGTCGCGGAGAACCACCACGAGCGCCGGGTGCTGGCCAAGGACGTGGCCCCGCACCTGGTCAACCCGCTCACCTTCTACCTGCCGGTCTACAAGGGCGGACCGGTGGGCGCGGCGAAGCTGGGCGCGGGTGTGTTCGCCTACTCGGCGCTGTCCGCCTTCGGCGACGGCGTCGGCAAGGTCATATCCCCGGCCAAGGCGCAGGCCGCCAACCCGGCGCTGCGCACCGACAACCTCAAGGCCGTGGCGGTCTACTACGACCACCAGATGAACGACTCGCGGGTGGCCGTCATGACGGTCCGCGCGGCCGCGGAGTCCGGCGCCGTGGTGCTCAACCACGCCGAGGTGACCGGTCTGCGCTTCACCCAGGGCAGGGTGTCCGGCGCCGAGCTGAAGGACCGGCTGGACGGCACCGAGTTCGGCGTCAACGCCCGGGTGGTGCTCAACGCCACCGGCCCCTGGGTGGACCACCTGCGGGCCATGGAGGACAAGGGCGCCGCCCCGTCCATCCGGCTTTCCAAGGGCGCGCACATCGTGTTGAAGCGCAACTCGCCGTGGCGGGCGGCGATGGCCACCCCGATCGACAAGTACCGCATCACCTTCGCCCTCCCGTGGGAGGACCAGCTGCTGCTGGGCACCACCGACGAGGCGTACGAGGGTGACCCGGCGGAGGTGAGGGCCACCGAGTCCGACATCCACCAGATCCTGGACGAGGCCGCGTTCTCCATCCGCGACGCCGACCTGGACCGCTCGCTGATGACCTACGCCTTCGCGGGCCTGCGGGTGCTGCCCGGTGGTCCTGGTGACGTGTCGCAGGCCAAGCGCGAGACGGTGGTCACCGAGGGCAAGGGCGGCATGCTGTCGGTCGCGGGCGGCAAGTGGACCACCTACCGGCACATCGGCCGCACGGTGATGGACAAGCTCGCCAAGCTGCCGGGCAGCCCGCTCACCGAGGACATGCAGCCGGTGGGCGACCTGGTGCGCCGGGTGCCGCTGCCGGGTGTGGCCAACCCGAACGCGGTGGCGCACCGACTGCTGGTCGACCGGGAGCCCGGCACCCGCCTGGACCCGCTGACGGCACGCCACCTCGCCACGCACTACGGCGCGTTGTCGTTCGACATCGCCCGACTGGCCAACGAGGACCCGTCGTTGGCCGAGCGGATCCACCCCGACGGCCCGGAGATCTGGGCGCAGGTGGTGTACGCCCGCGACAACGAGTGGGCGGAGACGGTGGACGACGTGCTCCGTCGCCGCACCACCTTGACCATCCGCGGCCTGGACACCGACGAGGTGCGGGCCAAGGTGGAGGAGCTGCTGGCGAAGCGCGGCTGACGCGTCTCACCGCGAGGGCCCGGGAGCTTGCTCCCGGGCCCTCGCTTGTCCCGGCTGGAGGTCCGGGGGTCACCCCCGGAAGTGACACAGTCCGGCAGACTGCTGCGATGGACGTCTACGAATCACTTGTCGACGTGGTCGGCAACACCCCGCTGGTACGGCTGAACCGGATCACCTCGGGCCTCGCCGCCCCCGTCTACGCGAAGTTGGAGTACGTCAACCCGGGCGGCAGCGTCAAGGACCGCATCGCGCTGGCCATGGTGCGGGCCGCGGAGGACGCCGGGCAACTGCGGCCGGGCGGCACCATCGTGGAGGCCACCTCGGGCAACACCGGGGTGGGGCTGGCCATGGTGGCGGCGCAGCGCGGCTACCGCTGTGTGTTCACCCTGCCGGAGAAGAGCAGCGCCGAGAAGGTGGCGGTGCTGCGCGCCTACGGTGCCGAGGTGGTGGTCTGCCCCGGCGACGTGCCCCGTGAGCACCCCGACCACCCGAGGTCGGCGGCGGAGCGGATCGCGCGCACGACTCCCGGCGCATGGCTGGCCGACCAGTACAACAACCCCGCCAATCCCCGCGCGCACCGCGGCAGTACCGGCCCGGAGCTGTGGCGGCAGACCGACGGGCGGATCACGCACCTGGTGGCGGGCGTGGGCACCGGCGGCACGATCAGCGGCACCGGCGGCTACCTCAAGGAGGTCAGCGGCGGGCGGGTACGGGTGATCGGCGCCGACCCGGAGGCCTCCGTCTACTCCGGCGGGCCGGGCACCGCGTACGCGGTGGAGAGCATCGGCCTGTTCCGTCACCCGGAGACGGTTGACGACTCCTGGCCGGAGTCGTTCGACACCGATGTGGTGGACCGGTTCGAGCGGATCGGCGACCGTGAGTCGCTGCTGACCGCCCGCCGACTGGCCTGCGAGGAGGGGCTGTTGGTGGGCGGTTCGGCCGGTACCGCGGTGGCCGCCGCGCTCCGGGTCGCCGCCGGGCTCGGCTCCGAGGACCTGGTGGTCGTGGTGCTGCCGGACTCCGGCCGCAACTACCTGAGCAAGGTGTACGACGACGAGTGGCTGCGGGAGCAGATCGGTGACACCACGGCTACCGCCACCGTGGGCGGGGCATAATAGGCCGATACATCGGAGGTCTGGGACGAGGAGGTCGCTGATGGCGGTCACCGACGAGGCGATCGAGAAGATCAAGGAAATGATCGTCTCCGGCGCACTGCGACCCGGCGACCGGCTGCCGAAGGAGAGCGAACTCGCGGCGGAGCTGGGACTGTCCCGCAACTCGCTGCGCGAGGCGGTGCGCGCCCTGTCACTGATCCGGATCCTGGACGTACGGCAGGGCGACGGCACCTATGTGACCAGCCTCGACCCCCAACTGCTGTTGGAGGCGCTGAGTTTCGTGGTGGACTTCCACCGCGACGACACGGTGCTGGAGTTCCTCGCGGTGCGCCGGATCCTGGAGCCCGCCGCGACCGCCATGGCGACCCCGCGGATCAGTGCGGCCCGACTCGACGCCCTTGAGGAGCAGTTGGACGCGCTGGGGGCGCGGCCCTCGGTGGAGCAGTTGGTCGCCTGCGATCTGGAGTTCCACCGCGGCATCGTGCAGTCATCGGGCAACTCGGTGCTGTGCTCGCTGCTGGACGGCCTGTCCGGACCGACCACCCGGGCCCGGGTGTGGCGCGGTCTGACCCAGGAGGACGCCGTGGAGCGCACACTGCGCGAGCACCGCGCGATCCTCGGCGCACTGCGCGCCAGGGACGCGGAGGCGGCACGTTCCTGGGCGACGGTGCACATCGCGAGCGTGGAGCAGTGGCTGCGCGCGACGCTGTGACCGCGGGCGTCAGTCCGGACGGTTGAGGCCGTAGACCCGGGCCGCGGTACCGCCGAGCACCGCCGCCCGCTCTGTGGGGTCCAGATCGGCGACGCACCGCTCGGCGAGCGCGAGCACCTGGCCGTAGCCGGCGGCCAGGGTGCACACCGGCCAGTCGGAGCCGTACATCACCCGCCCGGGGCCGAAGGCGTCCAGGACGTGCCGGGCGTACGGAAGGATCCGCTCCGGCGTCCAGGACCGCCAGTCGGCCTCGGTGACCAGGCCGGACAGCTTGCAGACGACGTTCGGCGCGGCGGCCAGCTCGGTGATCAGACCGGCCCACGGCTGCCACTCGCCGCGCGCCACGGGTGGTTTGGCCGCGTGGTCGAGGACGAAGACCAACTCCGGCAGCTCCCGTACGGTGTTGACGGCGGCGGGCAGTTCGCGCGGGGTGACCAGCAGGTCGTAGACCAGGCCCGCCTCCGCGACCCCGGCCAGGCCGTGCCGTACGTCGGCGCGGCACAGCCAGCGCGGATCGGGCTCGTCCTGCACCTGGTGCCGGATCCCGGCCAACCGGTCGCCACCGGTTGCGGCGGACAACCGGGCGAGTCGGTCGCCGAGTCGGGGGTCGGTGAGGTCGGCCCAGCCCACGACCGCGGCGATCCGGTCCGACTCCCCCGCCAGCGCCAGCAGTTCCTCCGTCTCCGCCGAGGAGGAGCAGGCCTGCACCACAACGGTGGCCTGGATGTCGTGGGCGTCCAACTCCGGTGCCAGGTGGTGGAGGTGGTAGCTGCGGCGGATCGGGTCGGCCCACGGCCCGTCCATCCAGGGCTGCTCACGCCGGGACAGGTCCCACAGGTGGTGGTGTGCGTCGACGCGCATCGGTCACCCTTCGGTCGGCAGCGGAACGCTCTCGCCCAGCAGTCCCCGGTCCACCAGGTCGTACCAAAGTGCGTCGGGGATGTGCCGGCCGAACAGGGCGGCGTTGTCCCGCACTTCGGCGGCACCGGCCGCGCCCACGACAGCCGCCGCCACGGCCGGGTGCCCGAACGGGAAGCGCAGCGCCGCCGCCCGTAGCGGCACGCCGTGCCGCGCGCACGCGTCGCGTAGCGCCAGCGCCCTGGCGACGAGGTGCGGCGGTGCCTCCCGGTAGTCGTACGGCGCCCCCGGCCCGGGGTCGGCGAGCAGGCCGGAGTTGTAGACCCCGCCCACCACGACCGAGGTGCCCCGCCGTAGGCACACCGGCAGCAGGTCGGCCAGCGCGGACTGGTCCAGCAGCGTCCAGCGCCCCGCGCAGAGCACCACGTCGACGTCGAGGTCGGCGACGAACCGGGCCAGCGGACCGCTGTGGTTCATCCCGAAGCCGATCGCGCCCACCGTCCCGTCCGCGCGCAACTCGGCCAGGGTGGGGAAGGCCGTCTCATGCACCTCCCGTTCCCTGCCCTCCACATCGTGCAGGTAGACGATGTCGACGGCGTCCGTGCCGAGGCGCGCCAGGGACGCCTCCAGGGTGGCCAGGACGCCGTCGCGGCTCAGGTCCCACTCGCGGGCGCGCGGCGGGGTGTCGACGAACCCCTGGCCGTCCACCGCCTCCCCGGGCGCCAGGGGGCGCAGCCTGCGGCCGACCTTGGTGGACAGCAGGTACGTGCCGCGGTCCCGTCCGGCCAGCGCCCGGCCGAGCCGCTCCTCGGCCAGGCCCAGCCCGTAGTGCGGCGCGGTGTCCAGGTAGTGGCATCCGGCGTCCAGCGCCGCGTCGACCACCGTCCGCGCGTCGTGCTCGGTGACCGCGCGGTAGAGGTTGCCGAGCGGGGCGGTGCCCAGGCCGAGCGGCGGAACGTGGACGTCCGAACCGCCCAGCTTTCTGAGGCCGATGGGGTTCGGCACGCCGGCCCCCACTCAATCCTGCCGCTCGCCGCTGGCGAAGCGGGAGATGACCAGGGCGACGATGATGATCGCGCCGTTGAGGAACTGGTTCCACAGCGGTGGCACTCCGCCCAACGTCATCACGTTGACCACCAGTTGCAGGGTGAGCACACCGGTGAGCGCGCCGAACAGGGTGCCGCGGCCGCCGCTCAGGCTGATGCCGCCGATCACCGCCGCGGCGAAAACCTGGAAGATCCAGCCGTTGCCCTGGGTGGCGGAGACGGATCCGTAGTGCCCGGTGTACAGCACACCGGCGAAGGCCGCGAGCACACTGCCCAGGCACAGCACGGTCCAGGTGACCCGGTCCACCCGGATGCCCGCCGCCCGGGCGGCCTCCGGGTTGCCGCCGATCGCGTACAGCGCCCTGCCGTGCCGCAACCAGGCCAGCGCGCAGCCACCCAGCGCGTACAGCGCCAGGCAGATCCACACCGCGGCGGGCACCCCGAGCCAGGCGGCCGCTCCGAGGTAGGAGAAGGAGCCGGGGACGGTGACGATCGACTGCCCCTGGGAGATGCCCACCTGCAGTCCGCGCAGCATGGTGAGCATGCCGAGGGTGGCGATGAACCCGTTGACCCGGAGTTTGAGGATGAGGAAGCCGTTGACGGCGCCGATGGCGAGCCCGACCAGCAGGCAGAGCGGCACCGAGGTCCAACCGGGCAGCAGTCCGAGGCCGTTGAAGCGCCCGCCGTGCGCGGGCAGCACCAGCCACATGGCGATGACCGGCGCGACCCCGATGGTCGACTCCAGTGACAGGTCCATCCGCCCGCTGATCAGGATGAGCGCCTCGGCCAGCACCAGCAGGCTCAGTTCGGTGGACTGCTGGACGACGCCGACCAGGTTGTCCGTGGTCAGGAAAGCGGGCGAGACGATGAACCCGATGACGCAGAGCACCAGGACCACCGGCAGCAGTGACAGGTCCCGCAGCCGGGCCAGGTCGGGCCGGGAACCGCGGCTCATGGCGCGGTCCCGGCCCGGTGGGGCGTCGGCGGCCAGTGGTCGGGTGGTGTCGGTCATTGCCCGCCTCCCTGTCGCTCGGTGACGCCTTCCATGGCCGCGACCAGTGCCTGGTCGGTCCAGCCGCGGTCGAACTCGGCGACCACGCGCCCGTGGAACAGGGCCAGCACCCGGTCGCAGACCCGTAGGTCGTCCAGTTCGTCGGAGACGATGACCGCCGCCCGACCCGCCCCCGCCACCTCCCGCACCACCGCGAGCAGCGCCTCCTTGGACCTGACGTCCACGCCCGCCGTCGGCCGGATCGCCACCAGGCAGCGCGGCTCCCGGGCCAGTGCGCGGGCGATGACCACCTTCTGCTGGTTGCCGCCGGACAGTCCGCTGACCGGCTGGTCGGGGCCCGCCGTCTTGATGTCCAGGGCGGCGATCGCGCGGCTGGCGAACGCCCGGGTGCGGGACGGCAGTACGGTCCCCCAGGGGCCGAGTTGGTCGGCCACGGTGAGGGTGGCGTTCTCGGCGACGCTGCGGTTCAGCACCAGACCCTGCCGGTGCCGGTCCTCGGGTACGTAGCCGATCCCGGCGGCCAGCGCGTGCGGCACGCTGCCCGGGCGTACGGTGCGCCCGCACACCGTGATCCGTCCGGCGGTGGGCCTGCGCAGGCCCACCAGGGTCTCGCCGAGCGCGCTGCCGCCGCTGGCGGTGGCCCCCGCGACGCCCAGCACCTCGCCGCGCCGCACATCCAGGTCAAGCGGCTCGAACTGACCGTCCAGGCAGAGCCGTTCGGCCCGTAGGACGGTCTCCCCGGCGGCCGGGGCCGCGGTCGCCGGAGCCTGCCAGGAGGTGCGGTGCGCCGGGGTCTCGCCGGTCATGGCGGCCACCAGCTCCCGTTGGGCGAGGTCCGCGACGGGGGCGGTGAGCACATGGCGGGCGTCGCGGTAGACGGTGACAGTGGTGCACAGCTCGTACACCTCCTGGAGGTGGTGCGAGATGAACAGGAACGCGACGCCCTGCTGCCGCAGTTCCCGCAGCCGGGCGAAGAGGCGCTGGATGCCGCCCGCGTCCAGTTGGGCGGTGGGCTCGTCCAGGATGATCAGCCGGGCGCCGAAGGACAGCGCGCGGGCGATCTCCACGAACTGCCGCTGCTCCACGCTCAGTTCCAGGGCACGCCGGGCCGGGTCCACCTCGACGCCGTACTCGGCGAGCAGCGCGCGGGCCCTGGAGCGCAGCCTGCCCCAGCGGATCAGGGCGCCGCGCTGGTCGAAGCGGTTCAGGAACAGGTTCTCGGCGACGGTGAGGTCGGGAACGACCATCGACTTCTGGTAGACGCAGGCCACTTCGGCCTGCCATGCCGCGCGGTCGCCGGGCGCGGGGGCGGGCAGGCCGCGGAAGGCGACGGTGCCCGCGTCCGGGCGGTGCAGTCCGGTCAGTATCGACACCAGGGTGGACTTGCCCGCTCCGTTGCGTCCCACCAGCGCGTGCGACTCGCCGGGGCGTACGGTCAGTTCGACGCCGTCTAGCGCCACAGTGGAGCCGAAGCGCTTAACGATGCCCTGTGCGTGGACGGCGGCGGGTGCGTCCGTCACGGCTGCCTGCGCAGTTGGTTGGCCCACAGCTTCGGGTCGTCCACGTTGGCCTTGGTGACCAGGGGCGCGGGCAACTGGTCCTCCAGGCCGTTGGGTATGGCGACGATGGTCGACCCGTGGTCGGTGGCGCCCGGGTGGAAGCTCTTTCCGGCGAGTGCCGCCTTGGCGTAGTAGAGCGCGTACTCGGCGTACAGGTCAGCGGGTTGGGCGATGGTCGCGTCGATCTTTCCGGCACGGATGGCGTCGAACTCCTGTGGGATGCCGTCGTTGGAGACGATCGCGATGTGGCCCGCGGTGCCGACCGGTTTGAGCAGGCCCTTCTGCTGGAGCAGCGCAAGGGTCGGCTGGAGGAAGACGCCGCCCGCCTGCATGTAGATGCCGTTGATGTCGGGGTGTTGGGCCAGGACGCTCTGGAGCTTGGCGGAGGCCACATCACCCTGCCAGTTGGTGGGCAGCGCGAAGACCTGGGTCCGGGGGTACCTGGTCTTCATACAGTCGCCGAACGCCTGGGAGCGGTCCCGGCCGTTGATGGAACTGAGGTCGCCCTCGAACTCCACGACCTTGCCCCGCCCGCCCAGCCGCTGCCCGAGGTACTCGCACGCCTTGGTGCCGTAGGCGCGGTTGTCGGCCCGCACCACCATGTAGACCTTGCCCTTGTCGGGCCGGGTGTCCACGCTGACCACCGGGATCTTCCTGGCGGCCAGTTCGCCGAGTGTGGAGGCGATCGCTCCGGTGTCCTGTGGGGCGATGACCACGGCCTTGGCGCCCTGGTCGATGAAGGCGTGCACATTGGCGACGAGTTTGCCGATGTCGTTCTGCGAGTTGGAGACCGGAAGGGCGGAGACGACGCCGCTCTTGACGCCCTGGTTCACGTACTGCGCGTACGAGTTCCAGAAGTCGCTGTCGGCACGCGGTAGATCGATGCCGACCTTGCCGGAGGCGCCTGCGGCGGTGCTACCGCGGTTGCAGCCCGCCAGCGCGGCGACGGCCAGTAGGGCGGCACACGCCGCCGCGGCGGTTGGGTGGAGTCTCATGGGGACCTGCCTTTCGCTGTGCGCGCCGAGGTGCGTTGGTGGCGGTGCCCGCGGCCGGCGGCCGCTGATCGACACCGTGGCACCGCCGGACCGCGTGGGTTGTGGTCGCTCGCCGCGACCCGGCGGAGGCCGGACCGCTACCGCGTGAGCGGACGCGGTCTGACGCCTTGCATGCCGCCGTCGACGGCCAGCGCGGTCCCCGTCACCGCTGACGCGCCAGGGCCGGCCAAGTAGGCGACGGCGTAGGCCACTTCGTCCGCCGTGACCAGCCGTCCCATCGGCTGGCGTGCCTCCAGCGCGGTCCGTTCCGCCGCCGGGTCGGCGGCCTGGTCGAGCAGGCGGCCTACCCAGGGGGTGTCTGCGGTACCTGGGTTGACGCAGTTGACCCGTATCCCCTCGCGCACATGGTCGGCGGCCATCGCCAGGGTGAGCGAGTACACCGCGCCCTTGCTGGCGCTGTACAGGGCGCGCTGCGGCAGGCCCGCGGTGGCGGCGATGGAGCAGGTGTTGGTGATGGACGCGGTGCCGGGCCGCTCGTGCGCGGCGCGCCGCAGATGCGGCAGGGCGGCGCGGGCGGTCCGCACCATTCCGAGGACGTTGACGTCGAGCACCCGGTGCCATTCTTCGTCCGGATTGTCCTCCACGGTCCCGACGCTGCCGATTCCGGCGTTGTTGACCAGGATGTGCAGGGCGCCGAGTTCGCCGGCCGCCTCGGCCACGGCGGCGCGCACCGCCTCGTCGGAACTCACGTCGGCCTTCAGCGGCAGGCATCCGGTGGGGGCGCCGGACGGGTCCCGGTCCAGCACGGCGACCCGGGCACCGCGTGCGGTGAGCAGGGCGGCGGTGGCGGCGCCGATACCGGAGGCGCCGCCGGTGACCAGGGCGGCGAGCCCGGTGAAGTCATCTGGGTGCGGCATCAGTTGGCCTCCTTCGCGGTGGCGGACCGGGCCCGCCAGACGGGTCCGTCGGGGTAGCGGTGGGCGGCCAGCGACTCTGGGCGCATCCGGGCCGAGAAGCCGGGCGCGGTGGGCGCGCGGTAGCGGCCGCCCTCGATGACCACGGGGTCGGTGAAGTGCTCGTGGAGGTGGTCGACGTATTCGATGACCCGGCCGTCGAGGCTGCCGGAGACCGCCGCGTAGTCGAACATCGCCAGGTGCTGGACGAGTTCGCACAGTCCGACGCCGCCCGCGTGCGGGCAGACCGGGACGCCGAACCTGGCGGCGAGCAGCAGGATCGCGATGTTCTCGTTCACCCCGGCGACCCGGGCGGCGTCGATCTGCACGAAGTCGACCGCCCCGGCCTGGAGGAGCTGTTTGAAGACCACGCGGTTGGCCACGTGTTCGCCGGTGGCGACCTTGACCGGCTGACCGGCGCGTACGGCGGCGTGCGCCAGGATGTCGTCGGGGCTGGTGGGTTCCTCGATCCAGTACGGGTCGTAGGGTGCCAGCGCGCTCATCCAGCCGAGGGCGTCGGAGACGTCCCATCTCTGGTTGGCGTCCACCGCGATGCGGATGCCGGGGCCGACCGCCTCCCGGGCCAGCCGCATCCTTCGTACGTCGTCGGCCAGGTCGGCGCCTATTTTGAGCTTGATCTGGCCGAAACCGTCGGCCACCGCCTGCTGGGCCAGTTTGACCAGCTTCTCGTCGGAGTAGCCCAGCCAGCCGGGCGAGGTGGTGTACGCGGGGTAGCCGCTCGCCTTCAACTCCGCGACGCGCGCGGCCCTTCCGGGCACCGCGGCGCGCAGGATGTCCAGCGCCTGCTCGCGGTCGAGGGCGTCGGTGACGTACCGGAAGTCCACCAGGTCGACGATCTGCTCCGGCGGCATGGCGGCGAGGAACTCCCAGACCGGCAGGCCCGCCTGTTTGGCGGCCAGGTCCCAGACGGCGTTGGTGAGCGCACCGGCCGCCATGTGCGTGACGCCCTTGTCCGGCCCCAGCCAACGAAGTTGGGAGTCGCGCGTCAACCGCCGATGGAATCCGCCCAGATCGCCGACGACGCTGTCGACCGCGCGGCCTTCGACGTGGGGGCGCAGGGCGCGGATGGCGGCGGCTGCCACCTCGTTGCCGCGTCCGATGGTGAAGCAGAAGCCGTGGCCCTCCAGACCGTCCGGCGCGTCGGTGCGCAGCACCACGTACGCGGCGGAGTAGTCGGGGTCGGGATGCATGGCGTCCGAGCCGTCCAGCCGTTCCGAGGTGGGAAACCTGATGTCGTGGACCGCGACCTCGGTGATGGTCGGACTCATACATCCCCCAGAAAGACATCGGATCTTTCCTTGGCCCTCCGATGTATAGCGCTACGGCTTCCGTCGGGTCCAGAGGTGTGCAGCAAATTCGACGAGAAGACGCAGGGTGACACCTCGGATGTCTTGCGGTAGCGGGGCTACGCCTCCGTCGGCAGTCGGTGGGCTCGGGGAGACCGGTCCGGGTTGGCTCACTAGTGCCTAGGGCTGCGGACCCAGGCGGCGAAAGCCGTAGGCTGGTGACGCAAGAAAGACCAGACACACGTGCCCCGGTCCCCGGGGCGCCGCAGGACAGCAAAGCCGCGGGGGCGCACAGCCGCCGGGGCCGGAAGGAGGCGCTGGGTGATCGAGCTCGCGGGGGTACCCGAGCTGATCGACCCGGTCATGGTGGCCGCGTTCGAAGGCTGGAACGACGCCGGAGACGCCGCGTCCGCCGCGGTCGCGCACCTGGACCGGGAGTGGAAGGGCGAGGTGTTCGCGGCCCTCGACGCCGAGGACTACTACGACTTCCAGGTCAACCGGCCGACCGTATGGCTGGACGGCGGCACCCGGAAGATCACATGGCCCACCACGCGGCTGTCCGTGGTCCGTGTCCAGGGCCCCACACCACGCGACCTGGTCCTGGTCCGGGGCATCGAGCCCAGCATGCGCTGGCGCTCCTTCTGCAACGAACTCATGGGGTTCGCCCACGAGTTGGGCGTGGAGATGGTGGTGATCCTGGGCGCGCTGCTCGGCGACACCCCCCACACCCGCCCGGTACCCGTCACCGGCGTCACCTCCGACCCGGACCTGGCCCGCACGCTCAACCTTGAGGAGTCCCGGTACGAAGGCCCGACGGGCATTGTGGGCATCCTCCAGGAGGCCTGCACCCACGCGGGCATCCCCACGGTGAGCCTGTGGGCGGCGGTGCCGCACTACGTGTCCCAGCCGCCGAACCCGAAGGCGACACTGGCGCTGCTCAACCGCCTGGAAGACCTGATCGACCTGCGCATCCCGCCGGGCGAGCTACCCGAGGACGCCCGCGCCTGGCAGCTCGGCGTCGACCAGTTGGCCGCCGAGGACAGCGAGGTCGCCGAGTACGTGCAGACGTTGGAGGAGGCCCGGGACACCGCCGAACTCCCCGAGGCCTCGGGCGAGGCGATCGCCCGGGAGTTCGAGCGCTACCTTCGCCGCCGGGACGGCCAGCCCGGCTCGCACGCCACCGAGAGCGGGGAGACCGGTCCGTTCCTACGCGGCCCGCAGCTCGCCCGGGACGATGACCGGGCGGACCAGGAGGACGGCGACCCGGAGCCCCCCGAAGGCCCGGAGGAATCCGGCCAGTAGCCCGTGCGTGATGTGTGAGGGGCGCCCACCAGTGGTGGGCGCCCCTCACACATGAGTAGAACCGGGTGCCCCGGACCGGGGCACCCGATTGCCGATACGTTTCTTCCGTTCTCTGTCCGGGCCGCCCTACAGCGCGACGCCGAGCAGCGCGTCCACCGCCCGGGAGACCAGTCCCGGCGCGCTGGTGTCCGTACCGCCCTCGGCCTCCTGCGCCGCCGCCCAACGGTCCACGGCGGCCAGCGCGGCGGGTGCGTTCAGGTCGTCGGCGAGCGCCTCGCGGATCTCCTCGACCAGCGCGTCGGCGGACGGCCCGTCAGGACGGGACACGGCCGCACGCCACCGGTCGAGCCGTGCCTCGGCCTGCGCCAGCACCTCGTCGGTCCACTCCCAGTCGGCGCGGTAGTGGTGCGCCAGCAGGGCGAGCCGTATGGCGGCCGGGTCGACGCCGTCCGTGCGGAGCTTGGAGACGAAGACCAGGTTGCCCTTGGACTTGGACATCTTCTCGCCGTGCAGGGCGACCATCCCGGCGTGCACGTACGCCTTGGCGAACGGGAACTCACCGGTCAGCACCTGGGCGTGCGAGGCGCCCATCTCGTGGTGCGGGAAGGCGAGGTCGGAGCCGCCGCCCTGTACGTCGAAGCCCATACCGAGGTGGTCCAGCGCGATGGCCACGCACTCGATGTGCCAGCCGGGTCGGCCGGGCCCCAGCGAGCCTCCGTCCCAGCTCGGCTCACCGTCGCGGGCGGCCATCCACAGCATCGGGTCCAGCGGGTTCTTCTTGCCCGGCCGGTCCGGGTCACCGCCGCGCTCCGCGGACAGTCGGCGCATGACGGCCGCGTCCAACCCGGAGACCTTGCCGAAGTCCGGGTCGGACTCGACGGAGAAGTAGACGTCGCCGTCGAGTTCATACGCCGCGCCCGCGTCCCGCAGCCGCTCAACCAGCGGCACGATCCCGGGAATGGCCTCCACCGCGCCGATGTAGTGCCGCGGCGGCAGCAGCCGCAGGGCCGTCATGTCCTCGCGGAACAGCGCGGTTTCGCGCTCGGCGAGCTCGGTCCAGTCGATCCCGGTCTCGGCGGCCCGCACCAGCAGCGGGTCGTCGACATCGGTGACGTTCTGTACGTAGTGGACCTGCCGCTTCGTGTCGAGCCACACGCGCTGCACGAGGTCGAACGCGGTGTAGGTGGCCGCGTGCCCCATGTGGGTGGCGTCATAGGGGGTGATGCCGCATACGTAGATGCGGGCTACGGGACCGGGGTCCAGGGTTACCAGACCGCCCGTCGCGGTGTCGTGGAGGCGGAGTTCGCGTCCCCTGCCGGGCAGGGCGGGAACCTCCGAAGCGGGCCAGGCATGCATGCCTTGAGCCTAACCGGATGCGCGTTCCGGATACGACCCGGGACCAGCAGGGATGGCCGGATTCACGGTCTTGCGTTCTGCGGCCTGATGTGATCCACGGCCACACCCTCACGGCCGAAGGGCCCGGGAAGCGGCGAGGCCGTCAGACCGGCGGCCAGGGAATCGCGGGCCAGCGCCCGCTCGGCTCCGGATGGCGGCCGGTGGTCAGCAGCGTTTCCACCCGGGCGCGCAGCGCCGCCAGCTCGGCGTCGGTGAGCAGGGGGGACAGCCGCTCGCCCAGGTCGTCGCCAAGGGCCTCGGAGAGCCTCTGAAGCGCCGTACGGGCGTCCTCGGTAAGTGGCTCGCCCGCCCAGCCCCACAGCAGGGTGCGCAGCTTGTCGTCGGTGTGGAACGAGACGCCGTGGTCGATGCCGTACAGGTGGCCGTCCGCGGTGGGCAGCAGATGGCCGCCCTTTCGGTCGGCGTTGTTGATCACGGAGTCGAGCACGGCTAGCCGCCGCAACCGCTCGTCGTCGGCGTGCACCAGCAGCGCGGTGCGTCCCTCGCCCACCTCGGCGAAGGCCACCGCCCTCCAGCCGTCGCCGGGCTCGTCGTCCTCGACCAGCGCCAGTAGCTCGGCGCCGGGGTCGGCCTCGATCCACAGCTGGCACATGCCCTCGCCGTACGGGCCGTCGCGCAGCACGGTGGGCGGCACCAGGTCCCAGCCGGTGGCCTCGGAGACCAGGTAGGCGGCCACCTCACGGGCGGCCAGCGTGCCGTCGGGGAAGTCCCACAGCGGCCGCTCACCGGCTATCGGCTTGTAGACGCAGTTGGCCTTGCCGCCGTCGTACTGCACGGTGCAGTACAGCACCGCGTTGGAGGCCTCCCGCACCTGTCCTCGGACGGTCAGCTCGCCCTTGGCCAGCAGCTCCACGCCGCCGGCACCCTGCGGGCGAGCGGACCTCAGCCCGCCCGGCGGTACCCGTTCTGGCGCGGGCATACGTGTCCTTCCGGATCGAGGGGCAGGCTGCACAGCGGGCACGGCGGACGGCCCGCGGAGACCACGTCCAGGGCCCGTTTGGCGAACGACCTGGCCTGCGCCCCGGTCAGTCTCACCCGGAGCATCGGCGGGCCGTTCTCCTCATCCTGGAGCAGCATCTCCTCCGCCGCCTCCAGGTCCTCGGAGGACAGCTCGGAGTCGGCGTCGATCTCCACCAGCGCCTGGGCCTCAAGGATCATTCGCTCGGCGGTGGTGTCCCAGGCCAGCGCCATGGTGCCGACCCGGAACTCCTCCTCCACGGGAGTGTCGAGCGGCGCGGTGTCGTTCAGCTCGGCCGGTGCCACCGCCGGTACCGCGGCGCTGCCGCCGCTGCGCCGTACGACCTCGTCCAGCAGCTCGTCGATGCGCTCGGCCAGCGCTTCCACCTGCGTCTTCTCCAGCGCCACAGTGGTGGTGCGGCCGGCCGCGGTCGCCTGGAGGAAGAAGGTGCGCTGACCCGGCTGCCCGACCGTACCGGCCACGAACCGGTCCGGCTGCTCGTAGAAGAACACCTGACGGGGCACGTCCCGCTCCGTTTGCTCGGCTGTCTGTTTACTTGCTCGCTTCACGTACCAGCACGTGATCGAGCGGAATCCGCGGCACCACCCTACTGCGGAAGCCGATCACGGTGCGCCGGTGGCTCCGCCGACCACCGCGTCGTCACCACCCGCGAACGGTGCCGCCGGGCGGGGCAACAGCCCGGCGAACTCCCCTGTGTCACCGAGGCGCAGCAGATACGGACGTACCGGCGTGTACCGGATGGCCGTGATGGAGCAGGGCTCCACCGACAGCCGTTGGAAGAGGTCGAGGTGTATTCCCAGCGCGTCCGCGGCGATCGACTTGATGATGTCGCCGTGCGAACAGACCAGGTACATCGCGTCCGGGCCGTGGCGCTCCTCGATCCTGGCGTTCCACTCCCGTACCGCGTCGACGGCGCGAGCCTGCATGGCGCGCACCGACTCCCCCTCGTCGCCCGGGAAGACGGCGGCCGACGGATGCTGCTGGACTGTCTGCCACAGCGGCTCGTCCGCCAGCTCGGCGAGCTTGCGGCCGGTCCAGTCGCCGTACCGGCACTCGCCGATCCGGTCGTCGGTGTGGCTGGGCAGCTCCGGCCGGGCGTCCAGCAGTGGGCGCACGGTCTCGCGGCAGCGCTGGAGCGGACTGGTGACCACGGCGGTGATCGGCAGCTCGGCGAGCCGCCCGGCGAGCGCCGCCGCCTGGGCGCCGCCGCGCTCGTCCAGGCCCACACCGGGGCTCCATCCGGCGAGAACTCCGTCGGCGTTGGCGGTGGACCGGCCGTGCCGGACCAGGATCACGATGGGCATGGTTCCGAGCGTACGGCCACGGTCCGACAACGCAGAAGCGCCGAGCGCGATCTTCCGATCCCCGTGTGGTGGCCGGACGGGCAGCGCAAGCGCTGGTTCGTTGGCTCTGGAGGGTGACCCGCGGACACGGTGACATGCCGCCCGAAATCCGGGTGAATCGCGGGGGGTTGGCCGCACCGGGCCGCCTCTTGGCCGTTGTGCCGGCCCGCAGCGGCCCACATCCATGGCCCAGCCCACGTGCTGTATCGGTTCTCCACCCATCACAGCTGGGTCGTACGGCGTAACCCTTCGTCCCGCGGTGCGTTGTGTTCGGTGACGGCCGTGGCGGGGAAGACGCCCGAGCCCCCACCACGGCCGCAGAAACGTCACCACACCGCGTCCGCCCGTCCACCGCGCACCACCCTCCGGTACCGCCTCCCCGCACACGCCCCAACGCCGTCAGTGGGGCTGGGTAAGGTGCGATGGGATCGGTGGTACGCCAGGGGACGGGATCGCGAAGCAGTGGACATGTTCAGCAAGGCCGCCAGACGCCACCCGACGACCGCGCGGCCGGGGCCGGCCGGCTCCGACTGGTCCCCGTACGATCGCCTCGACGACGCCGCCCGCGCCTACTTCCTGCACGCCGACATCGCGTTGGAGGCGATCGGGGGCGTGCTGGGCCGCCGCCGGGTGCGCGGCTTCACCCTGGAGCGGGTGGTCGACCTGACGGAGTCCGGTGCCTCGGTCTGGCAGGAGGCGGCGGTGTGCGACGGTCGGCGGCTGATCCTGTGGCACAGCGAGGAGTTGACGGACACGGCCGCCCCGGGCGGCACCGTGCTGGACTCCTCGATCCAGGTGCTGCCACTGGACGCCATCGGCCACGTGGGGATGCGCACCCTGGTCGGCCGCGACGAGCGGGGGCAGCGGGTGGACCGCGGGGTCTATCTGGTGCTGGCCACGGCGACGCCGCACGAACTCAGCGCGGTGCAGACCGATCCGGACTCCCCGGTGGCCTCGGCACGGGTCCGCCCCGAGGCGTTCCGATTCAGCAAGTCCCTTGAGGACGGTGGCCCGGGGCAGATAGCGCGACTGATCGAGTTCGGCAGGCTGTTGGGACGGCTGGTGCCGAGCTGACGCCGCGGGGCTCCTGTTGGGGCGCTGGGCGGCTCCTGTTCAGGCTTCGGTTGGCTCGGCGGCGCCGTAGGACCGCCGAGCCAACCGATGGTCGCGGATCAGGCCAGTCCGGCGCGCTCGACGGCCTCAACTCCGGCGCGCAGCGCGGAAACCCGCTCGTCCAGGGTGAACCCGGCGGGCGAGAGGGTCAGCGTGGTCACGCCCGCCTCGGCGTACGCCCGCATCCGGTCGGCGATCCGGTCGACCTGGCCGAGCAGACAGGTCTTGTCGATGAGGTCGTGCGGCACCGCCGCGGCGGCGCCCGCCTTGTCGCCGGACAGGTACTTGTCCTGGATCTCGGCGGCCTCCTTCTCGTAACCCATGCGCTGGGCAAGGCGGTTGTAGAAGTTCTGCTTCCGGCTGCCCATGCCGCCCACGTACAGCGCGGTGTAGGGACGGAACTGGTCGGCCAGCGCCTGGATGTCGTCGCCGATCGCGATCGGCAGCGTCGGGCAGACGTCGAAGCCCTCCAGCGTCTTGCCCACCCGCTCACGACCGGCGCGCAGCGAGGACAGCGCGGTCTCCTCCAGGTGCTCGGCGGCGGGGAAGATCAGCAGCGCGCCGTCGGCGATCTCGCCGGTCTGCTCAAGGTTCTTCGGGCCGATCGCCGCGATGTACAGCGGGATGTACTCACGCACCGGGTGCACCGTGAGCTTCAGAGGCTTGCCCGGGCCGTCGGGGAGCGGCAGCGTCCAGTGCTCGCCCTGGTGGGAGAGGCGCTCGCGGGACATCGCCTTGCGGACGATCTCCACGTACTCACGGGTGCGGGCCAGCGGCTTGTCGAACTTGACGCCGTACCAGCCCTCCGAGACCTGCGGTCCGGAGACGCCGAGGCCGAGCCGGAACCGGCCGCCGGACAGCGAGTCCAGGGTCGCCGCGGTCATCGCGGTCATGGCCGGAGTGCGCGCCGGGATCTGGAAGATCGCCGACCCGACGTCGATGCGCTCGGTCTGCGCCGCGACCCAGGACAGCACGGTCGCCGCGTCCGAGCCGTACGCCTCGGCGGCCCAGCACACCGAGTAGCCCAGCCGGTCCGCCTCGCGCGCCACGGCGAGGTTGTCCGCGTCCATTCCGGCGCCCCAGTACCCGAGGTTGATCCCGAGCCGCATTCCGCTCGCCATACCGCTCCCCTTACTGATCAGTAACGTCGTCCTCTCCGGGACTGTAGCGCGGACCGCGCCGATCGGCGCCTGTCGGATGTGCCACACCGGCACGCGACCGGCCGACGAGCGTCCGCATTTCCCCGTGCCCGGTCAGTCCGGCCGTCACGCCACCTAGGGGCACTGCCCGGCCCTCGGCCGAAACGGCGAACCGTACACCCCGCCCCGGGCAACAACGCGCCGCGAACCTCAGTAGTCTCACCCGGCATGGAGCAAAGGCATCTCGGCCGTACCGGGCTGCGCGTCTCGCGACTCGGGCTCGGCACCTTGACCTGGGGGCGTGACGTCGAGGAACGGGAGGCCGCCGACCAGTTGAAGACGTTCTGGGAGGCTGGCGGCACCCTGGTCGACACCGCGGATGTCTACGCCGACGGGGGCTCGGAGTACCTGCTGGGCCGACTGCTGGAGAACCTGGTACCACGCGACGACCTGGTGATCGCCACCAAGGCGGGCAGCGTCCCGGACCCCGACCGGCGGTTCGACTGCTCGCGCGGGCACCTGCTCTCCGCCCTGGACGCCTCGCTGCACCGACTCGGCACCGACCACGTCGACCTGTGGCAGGTGCACGCCTTCGACCCGGCGACCCCGCTGGACGAGACGCTCCAGGCCCTCGACATCGCGGTCGCCTCCGGCCGCGCTCGGTACGCGGGGGTGTCCAACTTCTGCGGCTGGCAACTGGCCAAGGCCGCCACCTGGCAGTCGGGCGCCGTCGGCCGCACCCGGCTGGCCGGGGTGCAGATGGAGTACTCGCTGCTGCAGCGCGGTGTCGAACGCGAGGTGCTGCCCGCCGCGTTGGACCTCGGCGTCGGCCTGCTCCCCTCCTCTCCGCTCGGCCGCGGCGTCCTCACCGGCAAGTACCGGAACGGCACACCGGCGGACTCGCGCGGCGGCTCGGAGCACATGGCTGCGTTCGTCGCGCCGTACCTCGACGAGACCGCGCGCCGGATCGTGGACGCGGTGGTCACGGCCGCCGACGGTCTGGCGGTCAGCCCGTTGCATGCCGCCCTCGCCTGGGTACGGGACCGTCCCGGAGTGGCCGCCCCGATCCTCGGTGCCCGTACCGCGCAGCAGCTCAGCCAGGCGTTGTCAGTGGAGGCCCTTACGCTTCCGGATGAGATCAACCAGGCGTTGGACGATGTCTCGGCGCCGGTGCATCGCTATCCCGACCACGACTGGAGCACGCTGTGACCGACAGGCGTCGCCCCAGCCGAGCAGCGAACGGAGCAAGGCAGTGAGCACGGACCGTACCCCGGCCGAGGACGCGAACCCGGCGGCCCACCCGACCGGGCAGCCCTCCGAGGAGCTGGCCCGCCTCGCCGAGGCGGTACGGGCGATAGAGCGCGGCGACCACACGACACCCCAAACCGAGCGACCGGCACCGCCCGAGCGGCCCGCCGCCGAGGCTGCGCCCGCGGCCGCCCAGCCGTCCGCGCCCGCCGCCGTGCGCCCGGTCGCGCTGTCCGGCGAACCGGTAGAGGCGGCCCGCCAGGTGCTGGCCCGCGGCAGCGCACCGCAAGCCCTCGCGGAACCGGCCGTGGAACGGCTCGGCGAGCGGGCCGGAGAGCTGCTGGCCGAGGATCCATGGCTGGTGCTGTCACTGCCCGGGGTGCGGGTCGACCAGGCCGACGGCTTCGCCCGGACGCTGCTGGGCGCCTCCTGCCGTCCCGATGACGAGCGGCGCGGCCGGGCGGTGGTCGGCTGGCTGCTGGAGCGGGCCGCGGAGGCCGGACACACGGCACTCGAGTGGTCGGTGCTGACCACGGCGCTCCAGAAGCAGTCGGTCCCCGACCCGGACGGAACGCTGCGCAAGGCCGTGGAGGAGGGCCAGTTGATGGTCTTCCACGACGAGCAGGAGGGCGCGGCGCCCGATGACGAGGCACCGGTCACCTTGCTGCTGGGACTTGACCGCTACGCGCTCGCGGAGGAGAGCCTCGCGGACGGTCTGGTACGACTGTTGAACACCTTTGAGACGGCCGCGACCCCCTGGGAGCCGTCCGAGACCGAGTCGCCCTCCCCGTCGGCGGCGCAACTGATCCTCGCCGTCGCCGGAAGCGGCCTGACCGCGCACACCGGCGGCGAGGCGGCCCGCGCCGAACCCGCCGCCCTGGTGGCGGCGGCCCGCGCCGCCGGCCTGCGGGCCTATGCGGCGGCGCACACCGAGAACGGCAGGCGACGGCTGGCCGAACTGCTCGGCGCGGACGGCGAGCAGGCCGCGGTCACCGTGGACGGGCTGCTGTCCGGCGGCGAAGGGCCGGGGCGCGGCGCGGACGGCACGCTGGAGCTGGATCTGCTCGCCGTGCTGGACGCACCGCAGTTGGACGTGGAGCGAGCGGCCTCGCTGGTCGAATCGGTGCCGGACGGCGCCCGGTTGGTGCTCAGCGGGGATCCGGGCGTGCTGTGGTCGGCGGGTCCCGGGCGGGTGTTCGCCGATCTGCTTGCGGCGAAGGTGTGCCCGCAGGTCGCGTCCAGGACGCCGGATCCCGGGCCGATCGGGGAACTGGTCTCCGGTATCGGCATCGGGGAGTTGGCGCAGGTGGAGGCGCCGGAGCGGGAAGTGGTCATCGTCCCGGTGCGGGACGCCGGTGAGGCGGTCCACCGCACCGTGCAGCTCGTCGCCGACTCGGTTCCGCGCGCCCTCGGCGTACCGGCCGGGCAGACGCAGGTGATCACCCCGGGCCACGGCGGGGCGGCGGGCACCCGCGCGCTGAACGCCGCGCTCAAGGAGCGCCTCAACCCCGGCCCTGGCCGCTACGCGGGCTTCGACCCCGGCGACCGGGTGGTGTACGTCCCCGGCCCCGGACGCGCACTGCCCGGCACCGTTGTCTCGGCCGACTCGGACGGGCTGCGGCTGGACTGCGAGGGCGGCCCCGTGGTCGTACCGCGTGAGCAGGTGGCCTCGGCGGTGCGGCACGGCTGGGCGGTGACGGCACACCAGGCCGTCGGGGCGCGCTGGCCCGCGGCGGTCGTGGTGCTGCCGGGGGACGCCGCGGCCACGCTGACCCGGCAGTGGGTGTACTCGGCGTTCAGCCGCGCCGAGCGCCATTTGTCAGTGGTACAGGGCATCGACGAGGCGCTGCCCCGGGTGGTCGCCGAGGTGCCGGCGAAGGACCGTACGACCCGGTTGCGCACGGTCCTTCGCGAGCAGACGGCCGAGGGGTGAGCGCGGGGCCGCCGTCAGCGCTACGGGTCCAGTGACTCCAACTCGTCGTCGAACACGGCGCTGACGTCGAACCGGCAGACGATCATCTCCGGGTCGGCCTGGTCGAAGGGGGCTGCCAGCCACTCCCCCGGTTCGGCGGGTTCCACCGCCGTGACCCAGAGGGTGGAGTCGCCTTCCTCCAGTCCGAACTCCTTGTGCCTGGAGGCGATTTCGTCCGGTTCGTACTCACCGAACAACGCGCCGAGCCCGGCGTTGACCCCGTTGCCGCCCCCGGTGACGGCGTCCGCCACCCGCCCCGCCTGGGCGATCAGGCGCTGCGGGTCGGCGACCGTGTAGTCACGCCGGATCAGCACGCTGACAGCGCTCGGCTCGTCGGGGCCCGCGTACGCGGGCAGGGTGTCCCCGGCCGGGACCTCGAACGGGGTCACCTCGTCGTGGACGTCGTAGAGCAGCTCGTCGTAGGTCTCGGCTGCCGCGGCCAGGGAGTCGAAGGCGGCGAGGACGGCCGGATCATCCTCGCCCGCGCGGTTCTCGATCGCGGCCAGATGGCGGTCGATGGCTGCTTTGACCGCCTCGGCGGCGGCGCGTACCTCGGCAACGGTGGGCTGCGCGGCATCAGACATAGTGCAGACGCTATCCGTACAGGGCGGTTGCCCGCACAATAGATTCGATGCCGGAATACGAATTTCAAGACGTGTACGTGCCCAGGGGTGTCTCCCGTAGCGCCACCCGGCGCCTGTTGACCGACCACGCGGAGTACGGGCACTGGGAGTTGGACCGGTTGCGGCTCTATCCGGACGGCAGTCGCAGGGTGCGGTTGCGCCGCCGGATCATTCGCCAGGTCCGCGCCAGCTGGTGACCACGAGACACCGCCGACAGCCGGACGGGGTGGCCGCACCGTGCGTGGTGCGGCCACCCCGTCCGGATCAAGACGGTGCCCGAGGCAACAGCGCGATAAGGCTCAGCGCCTGGCCAACCGGCCCCGGCGGTAGAGCACGTACCCACCGATCAGCAGCCCGGCGCTGGCGGCGCCGATCGTGCCGAGCTGGTCCGCACCGGTGTGCGCCAGGGTGGGGGCCGCCGCCGTTGAGAGCGGCTGCGAGTGCGCCAGCACCTGGTGCGCGGGCTGGGCCGACACGTGGTTCACGTGGTGCACGGGCGCCTGCGGCTGGTGCGGCTTGGCCGACGGGGCGACGGACTGCGGCGGCGGGGTGTACGCCTGACCACTCTCCGCCGGGCCGCCGTTCTCGCAGGAGTTGCCGAACACCGGGTTCAGCACCCCGACCACGTCGATGCTGTTACCGCAGACGTTCACCGGTACGCCGACCGGCACCTGCACCACGTTGCCGGAGCCGACACCGGGCGAGCCCTTGGCCACGCCATGCGCCTGGGCGCCGCTGCCCTCGTGGTGGCCCTGGTACCTGCCGTGGTCGTCGCCGTGGTTTTCGTGCCCGACGTGCCCGTGGTCGCCCTGCCAGTTGCCGCCGTGGCCCTGGTCACCCTGACCGTGGTCGTGGTGCCCCTGGTCGCCCTGGCCCTGACCGGTGTGGCCGTACCCGTCCTCGTGGCGCTCCGAGCCGTTCGCACAGCTGTTGCCGAACGTGGGGTTGAGCGCCCCGATCACGTTGACGGTGTTACCGCAGGCGTTGACTGGCACGCTGACCGGCACCTGGACGTTGTTGCCCGACACGACACCGGGCGACCCCACGGCAGCGCCGCTGGCCCCCGTGCCCGCAAAGGCATAGCTGCCGCCGGTGACGGCCAGGACACCGCCTGTCGCGACGGCGGTAATCAGGCCCTTCTTCGCGACCTGTCTCATGGATTCCCTGCCTTCTGGTGTACCTGAATACCCGCGGGCCCAGGCCCGCGATGAGGGAACGGGCGGATGAGTTCGGTTGAGATTTTCCGACCATTCCCGGACTATCACCGACGGCCCTGGAGCAAAAGGGAGGTGCCCCAGGGCCGAGCGGGACCAGACCGTTACCGGGTCCGACTCAACGTCACTTGTTGACGCAGGTGTTGCCGAAAGACGGGTTGAGCAGCCCGACAACATTGATCGTGTTACCGCAGACGTTCACCGGAACCGAGACCGGAACCTGGGCGACGTTGCCGGAGACAACACCGGGAGAGTCGATCGCGGCGCCCTGCGCACCAGAGTCAGCAACGGCCAGGCCCGCACCCGCGAGCACCAGACCGCCTGTGGCGGCCGCGGTGGCGACAACCTTCTTGAGCATTTATTCCTCCTCGTTGAACAGCGCGGTCCCAGCCGCGGACCGCACTGATCTAACGAGGTTCATAAGGCAGGGCAACGAGCCCCTGTTTCCATTCACCCTTTCCGACTACTTCCGTACAGGCAGTCGAATAAAGGTCGCAGGGATGCGTTCAGGACTGGTCCAGGAACCGGTCCAAGACGCGCACACCGAACTTCAGCCCGTCCACCGGAACCCGCTCGTCCACACCATGGAACATTCCGGCGAAGTCAAGCTCCGGCGGCAGTTGCAACGGCGCGAACCCGAAGCAGCGAATGCCCAGGTCGTCGAACGACTTCGCGTCCGTACCGCCGGACAGGCAGTACGGAACGGCGCGTGCGATCGGGTCCTCGGCACGCAGCGCGGACTGCATCGCGTCCACCAGCGCCCCGTCGAAGCTGGTCTCCAACGCCTTGTCGGCGTGCACGTCCTCGCGCTTGACCTTCGGCCCAAGGATCCGGTCCAGGTCGGCCAGGAACTCCTCCTCGAGGCCGGGCAGGAAGCGCCCGTCGACATGCGCGGTGGCCTGCCCCGGAATGACGTTGACCTTGTACCCGGCACCGAGCATGGTCGGCGCGGCGGTGTTGCGCAGCGTGGCGCCGATCAGCTTGGCGATTCCGCCGAGCCTGGCGAGCGTGGTCTCCATGTCCTCGGGATCGAGCGGAATGCCGAGCGCGTCGGACAGCTCGTCCAGGAAGGACCGTACGGTCTTGGTCACCCGGATCGGGAACTTGTGCCGCCCCAACCGGCCGACCGCTTCGCACAGTTCGGTCACTGCGTTGTCGTCGTTGGTCATCGAGCCGTGGCCCGCGGTGCCCTCGACCGTGAGCCGCATCCAGTGCATGCCCTTTTGGGCCGTTTCGACCAGGTACAGCCGCAGGTTCTCGTTGACGGTGAAGGAGAAGCCGCCGACCTCGCCGATGCCCTCGGTCACGCCCTCGAACAGTTCGGGGTGGTTGCGCACCAGGTGCTTCGCCCCGTAGACGCCGCCGGCCTCCTCGTCCGCGAGGAAGGCGAGCACCACGTCGCGCGGCGGCTTGCGCCCGCTGCGCAGCCGGTCCCGCACGACGGCGAGCGTCATCGCGTCCATGTCCTTCATGTCGACCGCACCGCGCCCCCAGACGCAGCCGTCGGCGATCTCACCGGAGAACGGGTGGTACGTCCAGTCGTCGGCGTTGGCCGGTACGACATCGGTGTGCCCGTGGATCAGCAGGGCCGGCCGGGACGGGTCCTCCCCTTCGATCCGGGCCACCGTGGACGCCCGTCCCTTGTGCGACTCGAAGATCTGCGGCTCAAGCCCGACCTCGGCGAGCTTCTCCGCGACGTACTCGGCGGCGGCGCGCTCACCGGGACCGGAGTGGTCGCCGTAGTTGCTGGTGTCGATCCGGATCAGGTCGCGGCACAGATCGACAACCTCGTCCTCACCAGTGATCGTCCGTGCCGGATTCGACTCGCTCACGCTGCCTCCTTGTTCGCCGATGCGCCCACGCGGGGTCCCCGCCATCCTCTCTCGCCGCACCACCACACCCCAAGGTCCCCGGCCACCGTCACATGCCCGTCACACAGGGCATCCCCACCAGGGCCCTGCCTAGTCGAGGGCCTGCGGACGTGATCGAGAGTGGCCAGATGTTTGCTATGGTTAACCCCGTCGCCGAGGCGACAACCCGGTCCGGGTGGCGGAATGGCAGACGCGCTAGCTTGAGGTGCTAGTGCCCTTTATCGGGCGTGGGGGTTCAAGTCCCCCCTCGGACACAGACGAAAACCCCAGTTGAACTGGGGTTTTCTGCATTTCCGCGGCTTGCCGGGCTCGTCGGCCAGCCCCCTACCCCGCCTTCCGGCCGCGGACCAGCGGCTCCACATCGTCGTCGGGGTCGGCCGCGGGGGGCCGGAGGATGTCCGGGGGCGCCGCGTCCTGGATCCTGTTGTAGCGGAACGGGCGGTAGCGGTGGGCGGAGAGGTAGCCGCGCGTGTAGAAGCGGGCGTCCTCCCGGGCGGTGGTGCCGGAGTGGGCCTCCTCAAGGATCCTGGCCGTGGTGTGGTTGCCATCGGTCCAGCCCTTGAACAGCACGACATGGGTGGAGATGTTGTCCAGCATGTCACCGGGCTGGAGGTCGTCCAGGGAGTTCAGCTCGGTGGCGAAGTTCGGCAGCGTGCCGGTGGTCTCGCCGTAGTTGTTGGCCGGGCTGGACGGCAGGTTCCAGGCCATGGAGACGAAACCGGAGCAGTCCTGGCGGTACGTGCCGTTGCTGTCGCTGTTGTACGCGTTGCGGTTGTAGGGCACGCCCTCGGCGATCCAGCTGTGGGCCCGCGCCATGACGGCGCCGCGGGTGATGGGCTGACCGGTCCGGGCCCCCAGCGACCGGGAGTCGAGCCGCTTGGACAGCACCACGGACCGGGCGCCCGTCGCGAGCTGGACCGCGGAGGCGGTGGTCGGGTTGGCGACGGTCGGCCTGAAACGGGTGCTGTGCGCCTTGGCCGGAACCCTGGCCACGGCCGCGGGCTTCGCCACGTCCGCGTGCGTGGCTGCATGGCCGGCGGGGCCGCTCAGAGCCACGTCGGCGCTGGCGGCGACGGTGACGGACAGCACGAGGAGCTTGCAGGCACTAGGACACACGAACACTGTTACTATCCCGAAAAAGGGATGAAACGCGGTAAATAACCATGGGTGGCGTGGCGTACCACCCATCCCGCCGATCGCTTGGCCCTGACAGTTGGTCAGGACAGGTTCGAGCCCGGGCCGTTCAGCCGCGGCGGCCGACAGCCTCGAACGCCGCGGTGATCTCGGGGAGTTGGCGCCCGGTCGCGAGCAGCCGGTGCAGCAGCAGTCGCGCCTTGTACGGGGTGAGGTCGCCGCCGCGGATCAGCCCGCGGGACAGCAGGTCCCGCTCCGAGCCGGGGAAGCCGTAGGTGGCGGCGAGCACCGGCCCCGCTCCGGTACGGGAGGTGAGCACCACGGGGATGCGTGCCGCCAGCCGCTCCAGCGGCGCCACCACAGGCTCCGGCACGTGGCCGACGCCGAATCCGGCGACGACCAGGCCATGGCACCGGTCCGCGGCACCGTCCAGCAGCAACTCCAGCGCCAGGCCGTCGTCGCCGAGTGTGACGGTGTGCAGCAGGACCCGTACGCCCTCGCGCACCACGTCGCCGGCGAGTCGTGCCGAGGTGCGGTAGGGCAGGCCGTGGTGCGGCCACACCCGCCCTTCGGCCACCAGGCCGAGGGGGCCGGATCCGGGTGAGGTGAACGCGGCGGGGCTGGTGCTGTGGCCCTTGGTGACGGTGCGCGCGGCGTGGATCTCGTCGCCGAGCACGACCACGCATCCGGCGCCGCGCAGCCGCGCGGAGGAGGCGGCGACCACGGCCGCGTACAGATTGGCCGGACCGTCGGGGCCGGGCTGCGTCGGGTTGCGCAGCGCTCCGGTGACGACGACGGGGATGTCGGACCGGTGCAGCAGGTCGAGGTAGAAGGCGGTCTCCTCGATGGTGTCGGTGCCCTGGACCACCACCACACCGTCGGCGCCGTCCGCCGACTCCGCCTCGATGGCGGTGTGCAGGCCGTCCAGGTCGGCCAGTGACAGTGAGGCGCCGGGCAGGTTGCGGAAGTCGCGCACGCGCAGGGACACCCCGAGCGCGGTCAAGCCCGGTACGGCCTCGAGGAGTTGGTGCGCGGAGAGCGCGGGGCGCACGGCCCCCGTCGCGGGGTCGGCGATCATCGCGATGGTGCCGCCGAGGGTGAGCACGGCGACCCTCGGGTCACGCCGGTCCGCCGGTTCCGCAGCCACGTCGATCGCCTCGTTTCCGTTCGCGTCCGTCGCGTTCACAACGCGTTGTTCCCACCACTCGGACTCTCTCACGCCACCTCCGCAACGGTCCCGCGGAGTGTGCCGTGTGGCTCCGTTGGGCAGGGAGCCATGGGGACGCATCACGAATCGCGCAACTGTGCCGCCGTTTCACCTGAACGTGTGATGACAATCCTCGCTACTGGCCGTCACCATTGTTTTGCAGGCCACACGGGTTCAGGGGAGGGACTTTCGATGTCGGTCGATGCTGGTATTGGCGTGGAATCAGGTGGGGAATCCGGCGACGCCTCTTCCTCAAATGGCCCGGCTCGGTTGAGCCTTGGCACCGCGGCGGCACGGAACTTGGCGACCACCACCAAGTCCGCACCGCAAATGCAGGGCATTACCTCACGGTGGCTGCTGCGCGTTCTTCCATGGGTCCAGGTTTCCGGTGGCACGTATCGGGTGAACCGACGGCTGACCTACACGGTGGGCGACGGGCGGGTGACGTTCGTCCAAAGCGGGTCCGAGGTCCGGGTGATCCCGGAAGAACTCGGCGAGTTGCCGGTGCTGCGCGGTTACGACGACATCGATGTGCTCAACGCGCTGGCGGACCGTTTTGTGCAGCACGAGTTCACCGCCGGGCAGGTCATCTCGGAGGCGGGGGCACCCGCCGACCATGTCTACCTGGTAGTGCACGGCAAGGTGAACAAGATCGGCACAGGCAAGTACGGCGAGCAGGCCGTGCTGGGCGTGCTGGCGGACGGCGACCACTTCGGCAACCAGATGCTGACGCAGGACGACAGCAGCTGGGAGTTCACCGCGAAGGCCGTGACACCGGTGACCCTGCTGGGCCTGCCGAGGCAGGCGTTCCAGGCGATCGCCGAGCAGTCGGAATCGCTACGGGAGCAGATCCAGCGGTTCCTGAGCGGCACACAACTGGCGAAGAACAAGCACGGCGAGGCGGCCATCCACCTGGCCTCCGGACATGACGGCGAGCCCGACCTGCCCGGCACCTTCGTGGACTACGAACTCTCGCCGCGTGAGTACGAGTTGAGCGTCGCCCAGACGGTGCTCCGGGTACACAGCCGGGTCGCCGATCTCTACAACCACCCGATGAACCAGGTCGAGCACCAGTTGCGGCTCACCATCGAAGCGCTCCGCGAACGCCAGGAGCACGAGCTCATCAACAACCGTGATTTCGGGCTGCTGTACAACGCCGACTACAGCCAGCGGATCCACACCCATTCCGGCCCACCCACCCCGGACGACCTCGACGAACTCATCAGTCGGCGCCGCAACTCCCAGTTCCTGCTGGCGCATCCGCAGACCATCGCCGCGTTCGGACGGGAATGCAACCGGCTGGGCATCTATCCGGGCACCATTGATTTCCACGGTAATGCGGTGCCGTCATGGCGCGGACTACCGCTGCTGCCCTGCAACAAGATTCCCATCAACGACGGCCACACCAGCTCCATCATCGTGCTGCGCGTCGGCGAGGACAATCAGGGCGTGGTCGGGCTGCACCAGATCGGCCTGCCCGACGAATACGAGCCGGGGCTGTCCGTACGCTTCATGGGCATCAACGAAAAGGCCATCATCTCCTACCTGGTGAGCGCCTACTACTCGGCCGCGATCCTGGTGCCGGACGCCATCGGCATCCTGGAGAACGTGGAGGTCGCCCGCGCTCGGAACTGAGGGGTCCTCCGTCCCAGCGGTCACTGACGAAATCGAGGTGTGGCAACCATGGGAATGTCAACGCTCGATCGAGAGGGCCATGAGGCCGCGGAGATCCTGTCCCGTACCAGGCTCACGGTGGATCCCGCGTTACGTACGGCGGTTGAGTCGCTGCCCGAGTCGATGCGCCGCGTCGCCGGGTACCACTTCGGCTGGCTGAACGCCGATGGCTCCCCCGCCTACGCAGACGCGGGAAAGGCGATTCGTCCCGCGCTGGTACTGGCTGCCGCGCATGCGCTTGGTGGCCCACCCGGCCCGACGGCATCGGCCGCCGCGGCCGTGGAGTTGGTGCACAACTTCACACTGCTGCACGACGATGTGATCGACCGCGACCCAACCCGCCGCCACCGCCCGTCTGCCTGGGCGGTGTTCGGCACCGAGGACGCCATCCTCGCGGGCGACGCCCTGCAGGCCCTGGCCCTGCGGCTGTTGGCCGAGGACACCCATCCCGCCGCCGGTAGGGCCGCCACCCGGCTGACCGAGTGCGTGATCGAGCTGTGCGACGGCCAGCACGCGGACTGCGAGTTCGAGCGGCGCACGGATGTCTCACTCGACGAGTGCCTGGCCATGGCCGAGGCGAAGACCGGAGCACTGCTGGGCTGCGCCTGTGCGCTGGGCGCGCTGTACGCCGGGGCCGATGACGCGACAGCGGACGCGCTGGACGCGTTCGGCCGCCAGGTGGGATTGGCGTTCCAGCTGATCGATGACCTGATCGGCATCTGGGGGGACGCGGAGGTCACCGGCAAGCCGGTCGGGGCGGACCTGGCGGCCCGTAAGAAGTCACTTCCGGTGGTGGCGGCGCTGCGTTCGGGGTCGTTGGCCGGGGCCGAGCTGGCCCGGATCTACGCTCGCGATGACGCACTGTCCACCGACGACCTGTGCCGGGCGGCGGAGGCCATCGAGCGGGCAGGGGGCCGTGACTGGGCCCAGGCCCAGGCCTGCGACCGGATGGCGGGAGCGATCGACCATCTGTCGGGAGTCGTCCCCGACGGCGTCGCCGCCGGGGACCTCCTGGCGCTGGCCGAGCTGGTGACCCGCAGGAACCACTAGGGCTCAGCCCGTGGTGCGGCGCAGCCGTACCACGGGGATGTCCCGGCTGGTCTTGCGCTGGTACTCCTCGTACGGGGCGAACACCTCCACCAGATGCGGCCAGACGCGCGCCTTGTCCTGCGGGGAGAGGGTTTCGGCGTGGGCCGCGAACCGTTCGGTGCCGACGCGCAGATGGACGTCGGGGTTGTGCTCCAGGCTCAGGTACCACAGGGGGTGGTCGTCGGCGCCGCCCTTGGAGGCCACGATCAGATAGTCCTCGCCGTCCCGCCCGTAGATCAGCACGGTGCGGCGCCAGTCCCCGCTGCGCCGCCCTCGGTAGTCGAGCAAGAGGCAGGGCGAACCGTGTATCTCGGTGCCCTGGGTGCCGCCGGAACTCTCGTACAGCTCGGCCTGCTGGGCGACCCAGTCGGTGGGGCTGGGCTTGGTGCTGGCGGGGTCGTACTCCGTCATGTCGTCGCCTCCGTCGTCGGTGGTTGAGGGGTGTTCGACTGCTGACCTCCCAACAGCCCTCAACGGTAGGACGTCGGTGCGGAATTCCTCGAACAGACAGTGTCCGTATCCCACGTGTTGTCCGAGAGCGTGGTGACATGCCATGAGTCAGCAAATCATTCAATCGCCAGCACAATCATCCCCGGAAGTGACAGCAGAGCCGACCTCAGGGGGCATCATGAATCCGCGACCGCGAAGACTGCGTATGGCCTTGGCGGTGCTCGCCGCATGCGGGGCGCTGTTGGCGGAGTCCGCGGCGGGCACCGCGCAGGCCGCACCGGCGGTGAGTCTGCAGGCCGGTACGCAGACCGCGATCGCCCCAGGAGTGCGGTACCAGGAGTTCTCGGTGCACGCCTCGCACGGCACGGTGTACGGGCATCTGCTCATCGCTGACCTGAGCAACCCTCATGTCTCGGTGGACCTGCTGACGCCCGGTGTGGTGGCGGCCCGGGAGCCGGTCTCCCGGATGGCCGACGCGCGGGGCGCGGTGGCCGGGGTCAACGGGGACTTCTTCGACATCAGCGAGGCGCAGCACCCCGGTGTGGTCGCGACCGGCGCGGCGGTCGGCCCAGCGGTCGAGGGCGGGGTGCCGGTCAAGGCGGCGGTGCCGAACGGTCAGCGCTTCGGTCCTCCGTTGCCGCCGGGCACCTCGACCCGGGATGTGATCGCGGTGGGCGAGGACGGGGTGGCGCGGCTGGCCCAACTGTCGTTCACCGGTTCGGCGTCGACCGCTGGTGGGACGATTCCCCTGCGCGGGTTCAACCAGTACGCCCTGCCGGTGGGCGGGGTCGGCGTCTACACCTCGCGCTGGGGAAGCGTGTCCCGGGAGCGCGCGGTGTGCGGTACCGATCGGCTGCGGGCGGCGGGATGCAGCCGGGACACCTATGAGGTGACGGTGCGCGGCGGCCGGGTGACCGCGGTGGCCGGCAGGCCCGGTGCCGGGGCGGTGCCGCGCGACGGCTTCGCGCTGGTGGGCCGGGACGGTGGGGCGCGGGCGCTGCGGCGGCTGCGGCCGGGTGCCCGGGTGCGGTTGAGTGACGGGCTGTCGGGCGCGGCTGGGCTGCGGTTCGCGGTGGGTGGCTTTCCGGTGCTGCGCGGGGGTAGCCCACTGTCCGGTCTGGACAGGGCGGTCGCCGCGACCCGCACGGCGGCCGGATTCGGGTCGGGCGGCCGCCGGTTGTATCTGCTGGCGCTGGACGGCAACGCGGAGCGAGATGCCGGGTTGACCATCGCGGAGTTGGCGAGTTTGATGCGGCAGCTCGGCGCCGAGTCGGCGGTGGACCTGGACGGCGGCGGTTCCTCCACGCTGGTCGCCCGCTCCCCGGGCAGCCACCGGGTGACGGTGCGCAACCATCCGTCAGGTGGGTCCGAGCGTCCGGTGCCGGAGGGCATCGGACTCTTCTCCCGCTAGCCGACCGGGCGGACGCGCGCCCACCGTGGCCACGGCCCGTGCGCCGGTACGGCATCCGGCGGCAGCCGCCTCGGCCGGGTCCGCGCCGTGCAGCAGTGCCGCCAGGAAGCCACCGGTGAAGGCGTCGCCCGCGCCGGTGGTGTCCACAGGGGTGCTCGGTACCGGGGGTATGCGGAGGGTGGGCGCGCCGCGTCGTACGACCAGCGCGCCCTGGGCGCCGAGGGTCACCACCACCGTATGGTGGTCCTCGGCCAACTCCCGTGCAGCGTCGGCCGGTTCACGTCGGCCGGTGAGCAGTCGGGCCTCGGCCGCGTTGGGCAGCAGCAGATCGGCGCCGCGTATGGTGTCGCGCAGCACGGCCACTCCGGTGCGGGCCATGAAGCCGGTGGAGGCGGGATCCACGCTGACCGTCGCGCCCCGCTGCCGCGCCCGGGTGATGGCGAGCGCGGCCAGCCGCCGACCGGGCTCGGTGAACAGCGGGTAGCCGGAGAGGTGGAGGTGCCGGACACCGTCGAGCAGTCGGTCGTCCCAGTCGTCCGGGCCGAGGTGGACGGCGGCTCCGCTGTCAGTGACCAGGGTGCGCTCGGCGCGGCTGTCCACCAGTGCGATCACCACCGCGGTGGGTCGCTGGTGGTCGGTGCGCAGCACCGGCCGCACTCCCTCGGCGAGCAGCGCGTCCCGGTGCCATGCGGCGTCCGCTGCGCCCACCCGGGCCAGCAGCCGGACGTCGGTGCCGCAACGCGCCGCCCACGCCGCCGCGTTGGCCCCGGCGCCGCCCGGCCGTACCGCGATCCGGGCGGGGGTGTCGGTGTCCGGGGCGAGCGCTCCGGTGTGCCGGGCCACGATGTCGGTGACCGCCTCGCCGATGACCAGCAGTGCCCGGTCGCCGGTCATTCGGCGCGCGCCCAGGCGCCCGCGACCGCGGCGGCCAGCCGTACGTTTCCGCGCACCGCGGCAAGGTTGGCCTCCAGTGAGGCGCCGCCGGTGTGCCGTACCAGGTGGTCCAGCAGATACGGGGTGATGGCCTGGCCGGTGACGCCCTCGACGGCCGCGGCGTGCAGCGCCTCGGCGAGCACCCGGTCGTGCAGTTCGGGGTCGAGTTGCCGGTCCTCGGGTACCGGGTTGGCGACGATCAGGGCGGAGTCGGGGCCGCCGAGCGCGTCCTGGGCGTGCATCACGGCGGCGACATCGGCCGGTTCGCGCACCGTCCAGTCCACGGGCTCGCCGGAACTGTGCAGATAGAAGCCGGGGAAGGCGGCGGTGCGGTAGCCGACCACGGCCACCCCCAGGGTTTCGAGGCGTTGCAGGGTGGCGGGGATGTCGAGGATGGACTTCACGCCGGCGCACACCATGGTGATGCGGGTGCGTGCGAGCAGCCGCAGGTCGGCCGACTCGTCCTGGGTGCTGGTCCAGTCGCGGTGTACGCCGCCGAGTCCGCCGGTGGCGAAGATCCGCAGGCCGGCTCGGGCGGCGAGGAACGCGGTGGCGGAGACGGTGGTCGCGCCGCTGGCCCCCGTGGCGATGGCGGGTGCCAGGTCGCGGTGGCCCAGCTTGCGCATCGAGGGGTCGCCCGCGACCCGCTCCAACTGGGCCGCGTCCAGGCCGACATGGGGTACGCCGTCGAGTACGGCGATGGTCGCCGGGACCGCCCCGCCCTCACGTACCAGTGCCTCCAGCTCGGTCGCGACCCGCAGGTTGCGCGGCCGGGGCAGGCCATGGGCGATGATCGTCGATTCCAGGGCCACCACCGGGGCCGCGCGCCGCACGGCGTCGCGGACCTCGGCGGACAGCTTGATGACGGGCATGTGCGACCTCCTGCGCTCGACTTCCCCATGTCTGGCACGCGGTCGGCCGCCGCAAACCCTCCGCATTGATCAAACCCGTCGCGGGTGATCACATCGGATCGATTTCGGTCAGTTCACCATCCATCCTCAGCCAACGGGTGGCCCCGATACCGCGTAGGAACGGCACGTCATGACTGGCGATGATCAGCGCGCCCTGGTAGGACTCCAGCGCCCTGGTCAGTTGGCGGACGCTGGCCAGATCCAGGTTGTTGGTCGGCTCGTCCAGCATCAGCAGCTGCGGCGCGGGCTCGGCGAGCATCAGCGCCGCGAGCGTCGCCCGGAACCGTTCGCCGCCGGACAGTGTGCCGACCGGCTGGTCGGCGCGGGCTCCCCGGAACAGGAACCGGGCCAGCCGGGCCCGGATCACGTTGTTCTCCGCGGTGGGCGCGAACCGGGCGACGTTCTCCGCGACGGTGAGCGCGTCGTCCAGCACGTCGAGCCGCTGCGGCAGGAAGCGCACCGGGACGTGCGCCACCGACTCGCCCGCCACCGGCGTAAGGTGCCCGGCGATGGTGCGCAACAAGGTGGACTTGCCGGACCCGTTGCCGCCCACCAGTGCCACCCGTTCCGGGCCGCGCAGTTCCAGGTGGGCCAGCGCGCCGTGCACCAGCTCGGCCTCACGCAGGGTCAGTACGCCGCGGCCGGGCGGCACCGCGGTGTGCGGCAGGTCGACGCGGATCTCGTCGTCGTCCCGCACCGCCGATACCGCCTCGTCCAGGCGGGCCTTGGCCTCGGCCACCTTCTCGGTCTGCATGGTGCGGTACTTGCCCGCGGAGACCTGGGCCTCGCGCTTGCGTGCGTTCATCACGATGCGCGGTTCGCGCTTGTTGTCGTACTGCTTCTGCCCGAAGCGGACCCGTCGGGCCAACTTCACGTGGGTTTCCTCCAGTTCGCGCCGCTGCCTGCGCAGATCGGCCTCGGCGGCCCGGACCATGCGCTCGGCCGCCTCCTGTTCCACGGCGAGTGCCGTCTGGTAGGCGGTGAAGTTGCCGCCGTACCAGCGCACTTCGCCGCCGCGCAGTTCGGCGATCTGGTCGACCCGCTCCAGCAGCTCCCGGTCGTGGCTGACCACGACCAGCACCCCGCGCCAGGCGGCGACGGCGTCGTGGAGCCGTTGCCTGGCGGCCAGGTCCAGGTTGTTGGTCGGCTCGTCCAGCAGCAGGACGTCGGGGCGGCGCAGCAGCAGTGCCGCGAGCCGCAGCAGCACCGACTCGCCGCCGGACACCTCGCCGACCGTACGGTCGAGGCCGATCCGGCCGAGCCCCAACTGGTCGAGGGTGGCGCGGGCGCGCTCCTCGACGTCCCAGTCGTCGCCGACCGTGGTGAAGTGGTGTTCGCTGACTTCACCCCGCTCGATGGCGTGCAGGGCGGCCCGTACCCGGTGGATGCCGAGTGCCTCGTCCACCCGGACGGTGGTGTCGAGGGTGAGGCTCTGCGGCAGGTAGCCCACCTCACCGGTGACCCGCAAGGTGCCCTGTGTGGGCGTCAGTTCGCCCGCGAGGAGCCGCAACAGGGTTGACTTTCCGGAGCCGTTGAGGCCGATCAGGCCGGTGCGGCCGGGGCCGATGGCGATCTGGAAGCCGTCGAACACGGTCGTTCCGTCGGGCCAGGAGAATCCGAGGTCCGCGGTGGTGATGGAGGGGGACGCGACAGACATATGTGGTCTCCGGTTGCTCAGTGGATCTGGGATCGGGCAACACGTGGAGACACCGCGGCAGGTGGCAACGCTCAAGCGGCAGATGGAACGAGGGCGCCCCGGCATGCGGAAGGCGGCTCATGGCTGAGGTCGCACACGGCTTCGCGTGGTGTACGCGGTCGCGGTGTCTGCTGGGACCTCAGTAGAGCAACGGCCTTCTCCGATCGACGACAACAGGGCCGACAACAACCGTAGGCAGGGGCGCGCCGGATGGCAATCGGATTTTCCGGCGCCGCCCAGATGGCCGTGCGCGGCCTTCCGTGGTGGCGGGTGGTGTGGTGTGCTGGCGACCATGGTTGACGAATGCGCTCACCGCACGGTGCCGCTGCGCCCGATGGCCGTCCCCGGCGACGAGGCGGAAGCGCGTAGCAGGGCGTTCCACGAGGTGATGGCACGCCGCCGCACGGTGCGTGACTTCTCCCCCCGACCGGTCCCCGACGGGGTGGTGGAGTGGGCCGTACGCACCGCTGCCACCGCCCCCAGTGGCGCCAACGTGCAGCCGTGGCGCTTCGTGGTTCTCACCGACCCGGAGCGCAAGCGGCGGCTGCGTGAGGCGGCCGAGGCCGAGGAGCGGGAGTTCTACTCCCGGCGGGCCTCGCAGGAGTGGCTTGCGGCCCTGGAGCCGCTGGGCACCGACTGGCGCAAGCCGTTCCTTGAGCAGGCCCCCGTGGTGGTCGTGGTGTTCGAGGTGCACAAGGGACCGGAATCGCCGCGCCCGTACTACACCAAGGAGTCGGTGGGCATCGCGGTCGGCCTGCTGCTGGCCTCGCTGCACCAGGCGGGGCTCGCGACGCTCACCCACACCCCGAGCCCGATGCGGTTCCTCAACGAGGTGTGCGACCGGCCGCCGGAGGAGCGCGCCTCGTATGTGATCCCGGTCGGCTACCCGGCCGAGGGCGCGCGGGTGCCGGACATCCACCGCAAGGACCTCGATCAGGTTCTGGTCCGGCTCTGAGCGGCGCGGGTGGCAGTCACGGCGTGATGCGTCCCGTGTGCGAGCTCCGGCCGTCCGGGGCGCGTGTCTCGCTGCGGCAGGTCTCCACCCAGCCACCGAGCGAGAGGACGCGCCGCGTCAACTCCCCACGCACTGCCAGGTCGTAAGCGAACCGCTCCCAGTCGAACACGAGGCAGACGCGGCGCTTGTCGGTCCCTGCCGCGCGCATGGTGTTGCACAGGTGATCGAGCGCCGGGCGGCGGTTGAGGGACAGCGCGTCCTCACCCCGGTCAACGAACCATCCGCCGTAACCCCAGCCCTGCTTCTGCACGTACGCCGCGCAGGCTTTCAGGCGTACGTCGAGGGTGATGATGTTCTTGGTGACGTGGCGGTCGTAGATGAACGCGAGGGTTGGCTGAGTGGCTGTCATGGTCGGCTCCGAACGGCACATCGACGGTGGGTAACCGACCGTAGGTCCCCGGTGACGGGGGCTCAATGGCACTTTTCCAGCGGCCTGCCGCGAAGTGCCACGCAGTGCTAAATCGGCAGGCCGACCGTGTCCGCCAACTCTCGTATCTCGCCCGTCAACGTTCGCCGCCTGGTGACGATGCGCTCCACGATGTCCCGTGCGTACCGCTGGTGCGCCAGCCACTGGGGTGCAGCTTGGCGGACCGCGTTCAGCACCTCTACCGCCTCGGCGTACTGGCGTTGCCGGACACGGGCGTTCGCCACGTCAAGCCGGTGCCGGTTCAGGTTGTTCGATGATGGCCGCAATCCCTGCGTTGGGATGCTGGCCGCGAGTCTGAGCACTTGGTCGGGTCGATCTGCGATCATCGCCGTCTCTGCCTGCTTCAACGCCACCGTAACGGGGCCGAAGGTGCGCAGGAAATCACCGGCGGGTGTCCACTCCTGACCGGTGGCGACCGCCGCCGACTTGGCGAGCCTGAGCGTATCGTCGGCTTCACCTGGACGGTTGTCGCGGATCGACGCGGCCGAGGCGCGTAGCAGGAGCCAACCCCACGCGCTGAGGTCCTCCGGCGTGGCCCGCGACATTCGCGGCTCCACCTCGTCCGCCCACTGGATTGCCAACTCCCTTGCGTCCGCGACACTGCCGCGGCGCAGTAGCAGCCAGCACTGGGTGCTGACCGTCGCGGCGGCGTCAAGCCGGTCGGCGGCGTCGTCCATGGCTCGCTCCATCACGGCCTCGGCGGCGTCGAACTGCCGTGTCTGGGTGAGCAGCCACCCGGTCAACTGCAAGAGTTTGCCGCGCACCCGGCGTGCGGCCGGGGAAACCTCGACGAGGGCATCGGCATCGCGCAACAGGGCGGGCAGAATGGTGCTCAACTCGGCGAACTGGTCGGAGGCGAACAGCGGTACAGCTGCCTTGATGGCATCACGTACCCCGTCGAGGGTGGGGGGCTCGTCCGGCCCGGACGGTGCCGGGGTGAGGAGCGCTTCACGCACTGCCGCCCAGCGATCAACGGTCTGGGGATCGGCACCCTCTTCATGACGGTCGGCGATGAGCCGGGACGTGGGGACGCGTAGGGCGACGGCAAGCCGCCGTGCGGTCTCCAGACGGGTGTCGGGCCGCTCGCCTTGTTCCAGCTTCCGGACGAGCGACAGAGAGACACCGGACGCGGACGCGAGACCCTGCTGGGTGAGCCCTCGTCGCTTGCGAATTTCCCGCAGCCGCCCCCCGATGTGAGACGAGGTCTCCTCAGTCATGCTGGTCTCCGTTCTGGCGACAACGGAACCGTACCCCCAGTCGGCACCCGTGGAACGGTCGTTGGCCCGTGCTTCTGCCGGTGCGGGCGCTACCTCTGGCGGCGTACGGGGGTTGTCCCCCGGGTGCGTGGCGGTGGACTCCCCCGGTCAGCCCGGGTGGTGACTCCATGGTTCGGGCGGCGGCGGGTTCCTAGGTTCTAGGGGTCAGCTTCCCGCCCCGTCACCAGGAGTTCCGCATGCCGCCGACCAGCACGCTCGCCGCGCCGCCCAGCACCAGGGGAAGCGAGTTCGCGCCGCTGCTGCGGCTGGCCAAGGAACGCGGTCTACTGGGCCGACGCGCCGGATACTACATACGGACGATCACGTTCAACGCCCTGGCCCTGGCGGCCACTTGGGCGGGTGTGCTGATGCTGGGCGGCTCCTGGTGGGTGCTGCTGCTCGCCGTCCCGTTGGCGGTGCTGTGCGGCCGTACCGCCTTCATCGGGCATGACGCGGGCCATCAGCAGATCGCCCGCAGCCGCGGGGTGAACCGGGTGCTGGGGCTGGTGCACGGCGACCTGCTGCTGGGGATGGGCTACGGCTGGTGGAACGACAAGCACAACCGGCACCACGCCAACCCCAACCATGTGGGCAAGGACCCTGATGTGGAGGTCGGCGCGCTGGTGTGGAGCCGGGCGCAGGCGGTCCAGCGGGAGGGCTTCGCCCGCTTCCTGGCGAAGCATCAGGCCCGCCTGTTCTTCCCGATGCTGCTGCTGGAGGGCTTCGCGCTGAAGGTGGCCACCGTGCAGGACCTCAGGCGACGGCCCCCGCGAGACCGGGCCGTCGAGGCCGTGCTGCTCGCGGCACACCTCGCCGGGTACGTGGCGCTGCTGCTCACCGCGATGCCGGTGGGAACCGCGGTGGTCTTCGCCGTGCTGCACCACGCCCTGTTCGGACTGCACCTGGGATGCTCGTTCGCGCCGAACCACAAGGGGATGGCGATGCCGGAGGACGACGGGCAGCGCTGGGGTCATCTGCGCCGCCAGGTGCTGACCTCGCGTGACGTCCGCGGCGGCCGCGCCACGGACTGGTTCCTCGGCGGGCTCAACTACCAGATCGAACACCATCTGTTCCCCAGCATGCCGCGCCCGCACCTGCGGCTGGTGCAGCCGCTGGTGCGCGAGCACTGCCAGCGGCTCGGCGTCCCGTACGCGGAGGCCGGGCTCATGGAGTCGTACGCACAGGCGCTGCGCCATATGCACGCCGTCGGTGCTCCTTTGCGCGGCGCGTGAACGGGTGGCTCCTCGCGTCCCTGCTCACGCGGCCCCCGGCCAGCCGCTAGCGTCGGGAACAGGAACGCCCTGCCGCAGGAGGACCGGGATGAACGGTGCGCAGTCCCTGATCCGCAGCCTCGCCGACGCCGGTGTGGAGGTCTGCTTCGGGAACCCCGGTACGTCCGAGATGCACCTGGTGGCGGCGTTGGACGAGGTTCCCGCGCCGCGTGCGGTGCTGTGCCTGTTCGAGGGCGTGGCCACGGGGGCGGCGGACGGGTACGGGCGGATGGCGGACCGGCCCGCGGCCACCCTGCTGCACCTCGGTCCAGGTCTGGGCAACGGTCTGGCCAATCTGCACAACGCCCGCCGCGCCTGCACCCCGCTGGTGAACGTGGTGGGCGACCACGCCACGTACCACAAGCGGCTGGATCCGCCGCTGGAGTCGGACATCGACGCGGTGGCGGCGACGGTGTCCGGCTGGTTGCGCCGGGCGGGCGCGGCGGACGATCTGGCCGCCGACGCGGCGGACGCGGTCGCCGCGGCACTGACCCCGCCGGGCCGGATCGCCACCCTGATCCTGCCCGCGGATCTGGCGTGGACCGATGTGTCGTGGAGCGCTGCCCCGGCAACCGGTGGTCCCGGCACGGTCGATGTGGTCGGGCCGATCCCGGTGGCGGACGAGGTGGTGGCGCGCACCGCCGGCATCCTGCGGTCCGGTGAACCGGGGGCGCTGCTGATCGGGGGCGCGGCCGCCCGGGGCGAGGGGCTGCGGGCAGCGGGCCGGATCGCGGCGGCGACCGGCGCCAGGCTGCTGTGCGAGACGTTCCCGGCCCGGCTGGAGCGCGGGGCCGGGGTGCCCGTGGCGGAGCGGCTGGCCTATCGGGCGGAGGCGGTCGCCGGTCAACTGGCGGGCGTACGGCACCTGGTGCTGGCCGGCGCGGTCTCACCGGTGTCGTTCTTCGCGTATCCCGGAGCGGTGGGCGATCTGGTCCCGGAGGACTGCCAGGTGCACGTCCTGGCGCACGGCCAGGAGGACCTGACCGGGGCACTGACCGCGCTGGCGGACGCCACTGCCGGGGGCGCCGCCGCCCAACTGGCCGCGCCCGAGCGGCCGTCGCCGCCGGGCGGCGCGCTGACCGCCGAGACCATGGCGTACGTGGTCGGCGCGCTGCTGCCGGAGCGGGCGATCGTGGTGGACGAGGCCAACACCTCGGGCCCCTGGCTACCAGGCGCCACCGCGGGCGCTCCGCCGCACGACTGGCTGACGCTGACCGGTGGGGCGATCGGCCAGGGGCTGCCGGTGGCCACCGGTGCGGCGGTGGCCTGCCCGGACCGGCCGGTGCTCTGCCTGGAGTCGGACGGCAGCGCCATGTACACCATCTCGGCCCTGTGGACCCAGGCGCACGAGGGCCTCGATGTGACGACGGTCGTACTGAACAACAGCGCGTACGCGATCCTGGACATGGAGCTGCGGCGGGCGGCCGCCGCCGAGCCCGGGCCGAAGGCCCGCGAACTGCTGGACCTGTCCCGGCCCGGGCTGGACTTCGTGAGCATCGCGCGCGGCATGGGCGTTCCGGCCGAACGCTCCGTCACCGCCGAGGAGTTCACGGGGGCGCTGGGCCGCGCGCTCGCCGAACCGGGACCGCATCTGGTCGAGGCCGTGGTGCCACCGCTGGTGTGAGCGGTTTCGCAACCTCGCTGAGACAGCAATACTGTCTCACCAGACCGCCGCGGTCGCCGACCAGAAAGCGAGGGCCAGTCGATGACTCCGCCGCCGAGCCTCACCGTGGACGAGTTGGCCGCGCGGGCCGGGGTGACGGTGCGGACCGTCCGCTTCTACGGCACCAAGGGCCTGCTGCCGCCTCCGGTGCTCGGCCCGCGCCGGGTGGGGCACTACGGTCCCGAGCACCTGGCCCGGCTGGCGCTGATCGAGGAGTTGCAGCACCAGGGGCTGACGCTGGCCGCCATCGAACGGTATCTGGAGCAGCTCCCGGCCGACATCACCGCACACGACCTCGCCATCCACCGCGCGCTCGTCGCCTCCTGGCTGCCGGAGGACGCGCAGGAGGCGACCCGTGAGGAGTTGGAACGGCGGGCGGGCCGGGCGCTCAGCGAGCAGGACGTGGACCGGCTGGCGGCGATGAACGTACTGCGGCGCGGTGACGACCCGAACGTGTTCGAGGTGGACCCGGGCATCCTGCACCTGGGCGTGCGGCTGCTGGACGTGCCCGTGGCGCTGGAGACGATCCTGGCGGCGCGCGAGGTCATGCTCCAGCACTCCCGCGCGGCGGCACGGGAGTTGAGCCGGATGTTCCGGGACGAGATGTGGGAGGAAGGCAGCCTGCGCGAGGTGAAGTCGCTTTCGGCGCATATGCAACCGCTGGTCGTGCAGGCACTGGTCACGGCGTTCCAGCGGTCCCTGCGCGAGGAGCTGCGGGCGCTGTACGCGCAGCGTTCTGTTGAGTGATGCCCTGCCGCGAGGGCGGGACCGGGCAGGCATCCGGAAACGGTCGGCGGCTCATGGGCAGCGCTGGCGGCCTGGACCGCCGTCCCGATGATCGTCGCCGTGGCCGTCGTACGGCGACGGGACGTGTGAAGTCCCGTTACACGGGCGGTGTTGGGGGCGAGCCCCCAACACCGTCCGGCGCCACGCTACGCGTCCGTGAAGACCTCGCCGCGTTCTGCCTTGTCCAGCAGCAGCCGCGGCGGGGCGAAGCGTTCGCCGTACGCGGCCCGCAACTCGCGGGCCCGGGCCACGAATCCGGGTAGTCCGCCCTCGTAGCCGTTGATGTACTGGAGTACACCGCCCGTCCACGCGGGGAAGCCGATGCCGAGCAGGGAGCCGACGTTGGCGTCGGCGACCGAGGTCAGGACGTTCTCCTCAAGGCAGCGCACCGAGTCCAGCGCCTCGGAGAACAGCATCCGCTCCTTGATGTCCTCGAACGGAACCGCCACCTCCGGCTTGCCGAAGTGCTCGCGCAGCCCCGGCCACAGACCGGCACGCTGGCCGTTGTCGTACTCGTAGAAGCCCGCTCCCCCGCTGCGGCCGGGTCGGCCGAACTCGTCCACCATGCGGTCGATGACCGCCTCCGCGGGATGCGGCTGGTAGCTGCCGCCGGCCTCCTCGACCGCCCGGCGGGACTCGTCGCGGATCTTGCGCGGCAGGGTGAGCGTCAACTCGTCCATCAGCGACAGCACCTTGGCCGGGTAACCGGCCTGCGCCGCCGCCTGCTCCACCGAGGAGGGGTCGACGCCCTCGCCGACCATCGCCACGCCCTCGTTGATGAACTGCCCGATGACCCGGGAGGTGAAGAAGCCGCGCGAGTCGTTGACCACGATCGGGGTCTTGTGGATCTGCCGGACCAGGTCGAAGGCGCGGGCCAGCGCCTCGTCACCGGTCCGCTCGCCCTTGATGATCTCCACCAGCGGCATCTTGTCGACCGGCGAGAAGAAGTGCAGTCCGACGAAGTCCTGGGGCCGGGCGACTCCGTCGGCGAGCATGGTGATCGGCAGGGTGGAGGTGTTGGAGCACAGCAGCGCGTCGGGTGCGACGACCTCCTGGATCTCCTGGAAGACCTTGTGTTTGACCGCCGGGTCCTCGAAGACCGCCTCGATCACCGCGTCGCAGCCCGCCGCGTCCGCGGCGTCGCCGGTCGGGGTGATCCGGGCCAGCACCTCGTCACGCTGCTCGGGCGTCGTCCGGCCCTTGGCCACCGCCTTGTCCAGCAGCCCGACCGAGTACGACCTTCCGCGCTCGGCGGCCTCCAGCGAGACGTCCTTGAGCACCACGTCGATGCCGGAGCGCGCACAGGCGTAGGCGATGCCCGCGCCCATCATTCCAGCACCGAGTACCACGACCCTGCGGACGGTGTGCGGTGCGATGCCGTCCGGGCGGGACGCACCGGAGTTGACCGTCTGCATGTCGAAGAAGAAGCCCTGGATCATGTTCTTGGAGATCCGGCCGCAGGCCAACTCGGTGAAGTAGCGGGCCTCGATGACCTGCGCGGTCTCGAAGTCCACCTGGGCGCCCTCGACCGCGGCGGCCAGGATGTTGCGCGGTGCGGGGTAGGGGGCGCCACCGAGCTGCTTCTTGAGGTTGGCGGGGAACGCCGGGAGGTTGGCGGCGAACTTCGGGTTGGCTGGCGTGCCGCCGGGGATCCTGTAGCCGTCGGCGTCCCAGGGCTGCCGGGCGTCGGGATTGGCGTCGACGAAGGCACGGGCGCGGGCCAGCAGGTCCTCGCGGCTGTCGGCGACCTCGTGGATCAGCCCGGCCGCCAGGGCGCGCCGCGGGGTGTACTGGGTGCCCTGCACCAGCACCTTCAGCAGGGCGTCGGCGACGCCCAGCAGCCGTACCGTGCGGACCACGCCACCCGCCCCGGGCAGCAGGCCGAGGGTGACCTCGGGCAGCCCGATCTTCGTGCCGGGCGCGTCCAGCACCACCCGGTGGTGGCAGGCCAGCGCGATCTCGTAACCGCCGCCCAGCGCCGCGCCGTTGACCGCCGCGACCACCGGCCTGCCGAGCGTCTCCAGTCGGCGCAGCAGCCGCTTGACGCGCATGCCCCCCGCGAAGACGTCCGCCGCCCGGTCGGGGGTGGCGCGGATCAGGTCGCGTAGGTCGCCTCCGGCGAAGAAGGTCTTCTTGGCGGAGGTGACGATGACGCCGCGCAGCTGCTCGCGTTCGGCCTCCAGGCGTGCCACGACGGCTTCGAACGAGTCGGCGAAGGCGTCGTTCATGGTGTTGGCGGACTGGGCGGGGTCGTCCAGCACGAGGGTGACGACGCCGTCGGCGTCCTGTTCCCACCGGATGGTGGTGCGCGTGGTCATTCCTGGGGCTCCAAGTTTCGGGGTCCAGGGGCAGCACCCCTGGTGAAGGGAATCAGCAACGGCGAACGTGTTCAGAGGCGTTCGACGACGGTGGCGATGCCCATGCCGCCGCCCACGCAGAGGGTGGCCAGGCCGTAGCGCTGGTCGCGCCGCTCCAACTCGTCGATGAGGGTGCCCAGGATCATCGCGCCGGTGGCGCCCAGCGGGTGGCCCATGGCGATCGCACCGCCGTTGACGTTGATCCGGTCCAGGTCGATCTCCATGTCCCGGGCGAAGCGCAACACCACGGCGGCGAACGCCTCGTTGATCTCGACGAGGTCGATGTCGCCGGTGCCCAGGCCCGCCTTGGCGAGCGCCTTTCGGGCGGCGGGGGCCGGGCCGGTGAGCATGATGGTGGGGTCGGCGCCGCAGACCGCGGCGGAGACGATACGGGCGCGCGGGGTGAGCCCGTGGCGCTCGCCGACCTCGCGGTTGCCGATGGCGACCAGGGCGGCGCCGTCCACGATGCCGGAGGAGTTGCCCGCGTGGTGGACGTGGTCGATCTTCTCGACCCAGTGGTACTTCTGCAGCGCCACGGCGTCGAAGCCGCCGGCCTCGCCGATGGCGGCGAACGACGGCTTGAGCCCGGCGAGGCTCTCCACAGTGGTGCCGGGGCGGATGTGCTCGTCGCGGTCGAGCACCACCAGGCCGTTGCGGTCGCGCACCGGGACCACGGACCGGTCGAAGTACCCGGACTTCCATGCCTCGGTGGCGCGTGCCTGTGACTCCGCGGCGAAGGCGTCCACATCCGCGCGGCCGAAGCCCTCGATGGTGGCGATCAGGTCGGCGCCGATGCCCTGGGGCACGAAGCCGGTTTCGAAGCTGGTCATCGGGTCCATGGCCCAGGCGCCGCCGTCGGACCCCATCGGCACCCGCGACATCGACTCCACGCCGCCCGCCAGGACCAGGTCCTCCCAGCCCGAACGCACCTTGGCCGCGGCCATGTTGACCGCTTCCAGACCCGAGGCGCAGAAGCGGTTCTCCTGCACGCCCGCGACGGTGTCCGGCAGGCCCGCGGCAATGGCGGCGATCTTGGCTATGTCGGAGCCCTGGTCACCGAGCGGGCTGACCACGCCCAGCACCACGTCGTCGATGGCGGCCGGGTCCAGGGCGGGGAAGCGGCGGCGCAGTTCATGGATCAGCCCGACGACCAGGTCGACCGGCTTGGTGCCGTGCAGCGCGCCGTTGGCCTTGCCGCGACCGCGCGGGGTGCGGATCGCGTCATACACGTACGCTTCGGTACTCAACGTTCTTCTTCTCCGTGGTTGATGGGATGTCTGAAGGTCTTCTCAGGACAGCAGCGCGCGGCCGATGATCTCCTTCATGATCTCGGTGGTGCCGCCGTAGATCGTCTGGATGCGGCCGTCGGTGAAGGCCTTGGCGACCGGGTACTCGGTCATGTAGCCGTAGCCGCCGTGCAGTTGCAGACAGCGGTCGGCGACCCGCTTCTGCAGTTCGGTGGCCCACCACTTGGCCATCGAGGCGTGCACCGCGTCCAGTCCGCCGCGGTTGTGCTCGGTGACGCAGCGGTCCACGAAGGTCCGGGTGACCGCGCACTCGGTGGCCATCTCGGCGATCTCGAAGCGGACGTGCTGGAGTTTGGCCAGCGGTCGGCCGAACGCCTCGCGCTCCTTGACGTAGGTACGGGTCAGTTCCAGCAGGTGCTCGGCCGCGGCGATGGCGGCGACCGCGATGGCCAGCCGCTCCTGCGGCAGATTGGCCATCAGGTGGCCGAAGGCGCCGTTCTCGGTGCCCAGCAGGTTCTCCTTGGGCACAGGTACGTCGGAGAAGAACAACTCGGCGGTGTCCTGGGCCTTCTGGCCGATCTTGTCGAGGTTGCGGCCCCGTTCGAAACCGGGCGTGCCGCGCTCCACGACCAGCAGGCTCAGTCCCCTGGCGCCGCCCTCCGGTGTGGTTCTGGCCACCACGACGACCAGGTCGGCCAGGATCCCGTTGGAGATGAAGGTCTTGGTACCGTTCAGCAGCCAGTGGTCGCCCTGGTCGGTGGCGGTGGTACGGATCCCCTGGAGGTCGGAGCCGGCGCCCGGTTCGGTCATGGCGATGGCACCGATGCTCTCGCCGCCGCAGAACCCGGGCAGCCAGCGGCGCTTCTGCTCCTCGCTGCCGAGCGAGGTGAGGTACGGGCCGACGATGTCGTTGTGCAGGCCGATGGCGAGCCCGGAGGCACCGGCCCTGGTGAACTCCTCCGCGAGCACGACCGCGTAGCGGAAGTCGTCGGTGCCGCCGCCTCCGTACTCCTCGGGTACGGCGAGGCCCAGCAGCCCCTGCCGTCCCGCGGCCAGCCAGGCGTCCCGGTCGACCACGCCCGCCCGCTCCCAGCGGGCGTGGTGCGGTAGCACCTCCTTGGCCAGGAAGGTGCGCACCGTCTCACGGAACGCCTCATGTTCCGCGGTGAACAGGTCCCGCCGCATGCTGCTGGCTCCCTCTTGTCGTGTTCGCTGGCCGGAGGCGGGGGCACCCGGTGCGTGCCACCACGGGTTCGCTCAACGCCCGTTGAGCGCCGGCAGGTTCCAGTCACGGGCCACTTCCCCGGTGTGGGCTCCCGGCACCGCGGGCGGACGGCGCAGCCCGCCCGGGGTGGCCGAGAACCGTGGCGCGGGCGCGGGCTGGGTGCGTCCCTCGGCGTCCGCGGTGAAGGTGCCGCGGGCCGCCAGATGCGGATGGCGGGCCGCCTCGCGCAGCGAGAGCACCGGTGCCACACAGGCGTCCCGCCCCTCGAAGACCTCGGTCCACTCCTGCCGGGTACGGGACCTGAAACGCTCGGCGACGCGCTGTCGCAACTCGCCCCAGCGGGACGGGTCGTCGCGGTCCGGAGCATCCTCGCCGAGTTCCAACAGCGCGGCGAACTCCGCGTAGAACGGCCGCTCCAGGGCGCCGACGGCCATGTGGCCGCCGTCAGATGTCTGGTAGACGCCGTAGTAAGGGCAGCCGCCGTCCAGCAGGTTGACACCGCGCCGGTCCTGCCACGCGCCCGCGCCGAGCATCCCCCAGATCATCGCGCCCAGATGCGCGGTGCCGTCCACGATGGCGGCGTCCACCACCTGTCCGGCGCCGGTGGACCGGGCGTGGTGCAGGGCGGCGAGCACTCCGACGGCGAGGTAGAGGGAGCCGCCCGCGTAGTCGCCGAGGAGGTTGGCGGGTACGGAGGGTGGGCCCTCGGCGGGGCCGATCATGCCGAGGGTCCCGGCGGTGGCGATGTAGCCGATGTCGTGTCCGGCGCTGTGGGCGAGCGGTCCTTCCTGGCCCCAGCCGGTCATCCGCCCGTAGACCAGGCGGGGGTTCGCGGCCAGGCACTCGTCGGGTCCCACGCCCAACCGCTCGGCGACGCCCGGCCGGTAGCCCTCGATCAGGATGTCGGCACGCCGCGCCAGCTCGACCACGAGTCCTGGTCCGGCCTCGGACTTGAGGTCCACGACGACGGAGCGCTTGTTGCGGTTGGTGACGTCGTGCGCGGGGTCGATGCCCAGCGGCGCGCCGCCCGGCCGGTCGACGCGGACCACATCGGCGCCGAGGTCCGCCAGCAGCATCGCGGCGAACGGTCCCGGGCCGATGCCGGCCAACTCCACGACCCTGACTCCCACCAGCGGACCGGGACTTCTCGGCTCGTCCATGGACCGGCTCCCCTGCCACGACAGCCATCACTTTGACAGTACAGGTGTAACATCAGGGATGTTAGAAGTCCGCGGCACGCGGGGCAAGGGCCACCCCGGCCGGTGGCGGCGAATTCTTCGGGGGCTTCACCGCGCATTCCGGGTCTTCGGGGCTTCGCCGCCCGGCCCCAGGCCCTACGGTCCCGAACTTCCCCGCCCGTCATGCCCTTTGCGCCCCAAAGCCAAAAGGGCCGGGACGCTCGGCGATCCCTGGAATCCGCCTCTCGCGTCCCGGCCCTTCTCGTGGGCTACCGGCGGCCGCGGCCCGGGCCGCCGTCGCCGCTCACCAGGCCTGCCCGGCGCAGCGCGTCGGCCAGCGCGCCGCCGCCCCCGGAGTCCCTTGCCTGGCCGCGGTTCTGCCTCGGCGGCGCGTTCCGCTTCGCACCGCCCCTGCCACCGCCGCGCTGCTCGACCTTGCCTCCGCCGCGCTGCTCGCGCTCACCGCGCGGCGCGCCCGCCTCGTCGTCCAGCCGCAGCGTGAGGCCGATGCGCTTGCGCGGGATGTCCACGTCGAGGACCTTCACCCGCACCACGTCGCCGGGCTTGACCACATCGCGGGGATCCTTGACGAACGACTTGGACATCGCGGACACATGGACCAGACCGTCCTGGTGGACGCCGATGTCCACGAACGCGCCGAAGGCCGCGACGTTGGTGACCACGCCCTCCAGCAGCATCCCGGGCACGAGGTCCTTCAGCTCCTCGACGCCCTCCTTGTAGGTGGCGGTCCTGAAGGCGGGACGCGGGTCGCGGCCCGGCTTCTCCAACTCGCCCAGGATGTCGGTGACGGTGGGCACGCCGAAGGTCTCGTCCGCGTAGTCCTGCGGCCGAAGCCCGCGCAGCTTCTTGCTGTCGCCGATCAGCGCCTTGATGTCGCCGCCCGCCGCGGAGACGATGCGGCGCACCACCGGGTACGCCTCCGGGTGCACGGCGGAGGCGTCCAACGGGTCGTCGCCGTCGGTGATCCGCAGGAAGCCCGCGCACTGCTCGAACGCCTTCGGCCCGAGCCTGGCCACGTCCTTGAGGTCCTTGCGGGTGCGGAACGGGCCGTTGTCGTCGCGGTGTTGGACGATGTTGTCGGCGAGCGTCGCCGTGATGCCGGAGACCCGGCGCAGCAGCGGTGCGGAGGCGGTGTTGAGGTCCACGCCGACGCCGTTGACGCAGTCCTCGACCACCGCGTCCAGCGAGCGGGACAGCTTGGCCTCCGCCAGGTCGTGCTGGTACTGGCCGACGCCGATCGACTTGGGGTCGATCTTGACCAGTTCGGCGAGCGGGTCCTGTAGCCGTCGGGCGATGGAGACCGCGCCGCGCAACGACACGTCCAGGTCCGGGAGTTCCTGGGAGGCGTAGGCGGAGGCGGAGTAGACCGACGCGCCCGCCTCGGAGACCACGACCTTGGTGAGGTTCAGCTCTGGGTGCGCCTTGATCAGGTCGGCGGCGAGCTTGTCGGTCTCCCGGGAGGCGGTGCCGTTGCCGATGGCGATCAGGTCCACCTTGTGGGCGGCGCACAGCTTGGCGAGGGTGGCCAGCGACTCGTCCCAGCGGCGCTGCGGTACGTGCGGGTAGATCGTCTCGGTGGCGACGACCTTGCCGGTCGGGTCGGTGACGGCCACCTTGACGCCGGTGCGGAAGCCGGGGTCGAGGCCCATGGTGGCGCGCGCCCCGGCGGGTGCGGCGAGCAGCAGGTCGCGCAGGTTGGCGGCGAAGACCCGGACCGCCTCGTCCTCGGCGGCGGTGCGCAGCCGGGTGCGCAGGTCGATGCCCAGGTGGACCAGGATCCGGGTGCGCCAGGCCCAGCGGACCGTCTCCAGCAGCCACGCGTCGGCCGGACGGCCGCGGTCGGCGATCTCGAACCGGGCGGCGATGGCCCGCTCGAAGGTGGACGGGCCGTCCTGCGGCTCCTCGGGCTCCAGGGTGAGGTCGAGCACCTCTTCCTTCTCACCGCGGAACAGCGCGAGGATGCGGTGCGAGGGCAGTTTCTCGAAGGGCTCGGCGAAGTCGAAGTAGTCGGCGAACTTGGCGCCCGCTTCCTCTTTGCCCTCCCGTACGCGGGAGCTGAGCCGTCCCCGCGACCACATGCGCTCGCGCAGGTCGCCGATGAGGTCGGCGTCCTCGCCGAAGCGCTCCACCAGGATCGAGCGGGCGCCGTCCAGTGCGGCGGCGGCGTCCGCGACGGTGTCGTTGACGAACTCCTCGGCCGCGGACCGGGGTTCGACGGTGGGGTCGGCGAGAAGCCGGTCGGCGAGCGGTTCCAGACCCGCCTCGCGGGCGATCTGCGCCTTGGTGCGCCGCTTGGGCTTGTAGGGCAGGTAGATGTCCTCAAGCCGCGCCTTGGAGTCGGCGGCGAGGATCTGCGCCCGCAGCGCGTCGTCCAACTTGCCCTGCGCTTCGATGGATTCCAGGATGGCGGCGCGGCGGTCCTCCAACTCCCGCAGGTAGCGCAGCCGCTCCTCCAGGGTGCGCAGCTGCGCGTCGTCGAGGGCGCCGGTGGCCTCCTTTCGGTAGCGCGCGATGAACGGCACGGTCGCCCCGCCGTCCAGCAGGTCGACCGCGGCCTTGACCTGCCCTTCGCGCACCCCCAGCTCCTCGGCGATCACGCGTCCGATGGACTCGGTGGCGCCGGTGGCGCTCTCCCCCATGGCCTTGAGGGCGTGGGAGGTGCCCCCTGCACCGGTGGACCCGATAGACGTTGTCGTCACTATCCGTTCCGCTTCCTCTGCCTCGCTGAGCTTTGCTCTGCATTGTGCCGGTGCGGTGGCGGGCTTGTCGCGCAGGGGCCGGGTGCGCGCCGCCCCTAACCTTCTTGAACTTTCAAGCTTCTGGGGCGTACGGTGGAGGCGACGGCCCCACCCGGCCGGTTCCTCACCCCAGGAGCACGCCATGCCCGTACGACGCCTGAACCACGCGGTGCTCTACGTCCGCGACACCGCCGACGCGGTGGAGTTCTACACGAATGTGCTCGGTTTCAAGGTCGACACCGAGATACCCGACCGGGCTGCCTTCCTCAGCGCGCAGGACACCCTCAACGACCATGATCTCGGACTGTTCGCCGTCGGCGCGCACGCCCCCGGCCCGGAGCAGGGCCGGGTCGGCCTGTACCACCTCGCCTGGGAGGTCGGCACGCTCGGTGAACTCGCCGAGATCGCGGACCGGTTGACCGAGCGCGACGCCCTGGTCGGTGCCACGGACCACCTGGTGTCCAAGTCGCTGTACGCCAAGGACCCGGACGGCAACGAGTTCGAGGTGATGTGGCGGGTGCCGCGCGAGGACTGGCCGGGCGCCGAGGAGCCGCACCGGCTGCGCCCGCTCGACCTGCGCGCGGCCCTGGAGCGCTGGGGTCCGGACCGGCTGACCGGCGCGGCGGCGGGCTCCGCCACCTGATCCGGTGGCCGGTCAGTAGCCGACCGCGAACCGCTCGCCGATGTGCCGCGGGTTCTCGATCTCGTCGACCACCGCGATCGCGAAGTCCTCGACGGAAATGCGGCTTTCACCCTGGTCGTCGACGACCAGGTCCTCCGACGCGGTGCGGTAGGAGCCGGTGCGCTCACCGGGTTCGATCGTCGCCGCGGGGCTGACGCTGGTCCACCGCACGTCCTTCACGGTGCGGAAGAAGTCCAGCGCCTCGCCGTGCGCGTGCATGATCTGCAGCAGGAACGCGGGCAGTCCCGGCGCGTCCCACACGCGTGTACCGTCCGCCCTGCGCAGCGATCCGGCGCCGCCGACCGTGATCAGTCGCGGCGCCTGCGGGCCGAGCGTGCGCAGGCCGCCGATCAGCGACTCGGCGGCCGGCCTGATGGTGGCGATGTGCCCGGGACCGTTGCCGCTGCCTCCTCCGACCGCGCTCACCACCGCGTCCTTGCCCTGGGCGGCGGCGGCCACCGTCGTCGGGTCGAGCACATCGCCCTTGGTGACCGACAGCCGGGTGTGCTCGGTGGTGAGTTTGGCCGGGTCACGGACCACCGCGGTGACCTCGTGCCCGCGGCTGAGCGCCTCGCGCAGTATGCGGCCACCGAGGGTGCCGGTGGCTCCGAACAGGGCGATGGTCGACATCTCGGTTCTCCTCCGCTGTCCCGCCACTGCGCGGGCGCTGTCCGCGTTCGGTCCGGTTCCCAAGGTCCCCCACTTCCGGGCCGGGTGCGAACCGGGGTTACGCCGTCGCGGGGGCGGCCAGTGCGGCGTGGTGGCGGCGGGCCACACCGGGGTGCGCGCGCAGCCAGCCCTTCAGCTCGTTGCGGCCGTACTCGGCGAACAGCGGATTGGCCGGGTCCTGGGTGGTGCCCGGTGCCCGCTCGGCGTGCGGGAACGGCAGCGGTTCGATGCGGGCGTCCAGCCGCGGGTTGTAGAAGAACGGCACGGAGAATCGTTCCTGCGCGGCGGCCGGGCTGACCACCCGGTGGTTGGTGGCCTTCAGATAGCCATTGGTGGCCACCTCCAGCAGCTCGCCGAGGTTCACCACGAACGCGCCGGGCAGCGGCGGTACGTCGTGGAAGACTCCGTCCTCCCGCTCGACCTGGAGGCCGCCGATGTCGTCCTGGAGCAGCAGGGTGAGGAACCCGTAGTCCTTGTGCGCGCCCACACCCTGGTCGGCGCCGTCGGGCGCGCGGCCCGGGTAGCGGACGATCTTCAGATGCAGATGGGGGTGGTCGGCGAAGGCGTCGTCGTAGAAGTCTGCGGGGGCGCCGATGGCGGTGAGCAACTCCCTCAGCAGCCGGCCCGCGACCGCGCTCAGCCGGTCGATCCAGGCCAGGGCCGTATCGCGCAGTTCGGGCAGGGCGGCGGGCCACTGGTTGGGGCCCTCCAGCCACCAGTAGGCGGGCTCGCGGGGGCCGGGGACGCGCGCGGCGCGTTCGGCGCCGATGTCGAGCTGGTCGCGCCAGTCGGGGCTGCCGCCGGTGCGCTCGTCGCCGATGCGGGTGTAGCCGCGAAAGTGCGGGGAGTTGAGGTTGGAGATGGCGAACCGCTCGCTCTCCGGCAGCGCGAAGAACGCCCGTACCACGGAGTTGAGCGCGGCGGTCTCGGCGGACGTGATGCCGTGGCCGACGAGTTGGAAGAAGCCGACGTCGTGCGCGGCCGAGTGGAGTTCGGCGTGCAGTCGGGCACGCGCGGCGGGGCCGCCGGAGGCGGCGGACAGGTCGATGACCGGAAGCTGATGCGACATGGGTGTGGTCCGCAGGGTGAGGTCCGGACACGCCCCGGCGGTGGCCGGGCACGCCGCGAGCGGGCCGGGGTACGGCGGGATCGCGGAGCCGGAGAGGCGACTGGAGAGGGGAAGCCGTGGGATCAGCCGCTGCGGCGACAGGACATGCTCGTGACGCGGACGAAGTCCACGTGGCGACGGCGTACGAGCGCGAGCATGCGGGCAGCATACCTCGCTGATCCGCAGGCCGGGTCACGGTGGTTCGGACCGCCGGACGCCGCCGCGGCGCAGGGTTGCCACCGCCGCGACGGCGAGTACCCCGCGGCGGAGCCCGGCGGTGCCGAACCGGTCCGCTCCCCGGCGAAGTGGACTACGGCAGGCGCGACATCCGGGGCGCTCCCCGGACCCCGGACAGGGTCCGCCCCACCGGATGCGTCACCGGGCCGGGGCCGACCGCCCGTATCAGCGCCGGGTAGCCGCCGACCAGCGGAAGGTCGGCCGAGGAGTGCGCGAGGTCGACGCTGACGGTCGGAGTGGTGTCGGGCGCGACGATGAGCCCGTTGTCGGTACCGGCGACGATCAGGGCCAGCCGGTGCCCGGCCGGGACGACGTGGTCGCTGGCGGCCAGCCGCAGTGTGATGGTGTACGGCTGGCCCGGGGTGAGCGGCACGCCGTGCAGCGACGGGGCGTAGTGGCCGAGGTCGGCCCAACCGCGGCTGAACACCGTGAAGTTGACGTTGGTGGTGTCCGCGGCGGTGTCGTAGAAGCAGGCACTGTCACCGGAAGTGCTCTCGCCCCAGCACGACTTGGTGTTCAGGGTGGTGATGCCCTCGCCGTCGCCGCCGTAGTTGCGGATGGTGGCGGGCCCCAGGTCGACCAGTACAGCGGACAGATGGGCGCTGGTGGTGGAGGAGGTCGCGGTGAGCGTCACCGTACCGCTGCCGGACAGCCGCAGGTCCCGCTTGAGCACCCCGGTGGTGAAGGCGACCTTGTCGTTGTTGGCCTGGTCGACCTGCGCCGACCAGTCGGTCTCGCTCTGCGACGGGTCGTCGGTGTACGTCTCGGTGCTGCCCGCCGCGGGGGGCGCGACTCCGAGCGTGCCCAGTCCGTTGCCGCTGCCCGGGTCCAGCTGGACCTCGGTGGCCGCGGTGCCGGGGGCGGGCCATACGGCGTCGGTGGTCCAGTGGTCGGGGGTGCGCTCGATGTCGGCCATGGGGGCGCGGTCGATGCCGTTGTCGACGCCCATCAGGTAGTGGTCGAACCACTGGTGCAGGGTGTCCACCCAGGCCGAGCGGCGGTAGTCGAACGGATCGACATGGCCGGTCTGGGAGAGCCAGACCTTGCGCTGTACGCCGTGCGCGGCGAGCGCGTCCCACCACTGGCCGAAGTTCTTGGTGCGGACGTTGAGGTCCTCCATGCCGTGCACCAGGAAGACGCTGGCCTTGACCTTGGCGGCGTCCGCCGCGTAGTCGCGCTGCTGCCAGGCGCTCGTCCAGTCGCCGTCGCGCGGGGCGCCGTCGCGCAGCCGCTGCTGCTCGGCGGAGCAGTTGGCCTGCGCGTTCCGGCTCTCCACGTCACCGGCGAGGGCGTCGGGGCCACCGTCGTAGAGGGCGGCGCCCTGGGCGAAGTAGTAGTCGTACCAGGAGCTGATGGCGCTGATCGGCACCACGGTCTTCAGGCCCGCGACGCCGGTGGCCGCCACCCCGTTGGCGATGGTGCCGTCCCAGCTCTTGCCGATCATGCCGACCGAGCCGTTGGCCCAGCTCGCCGTGGCGGCCTGGCCTCCGGTGCGCGAGCTGTAGCCCTTCGCGCGGCCGTTGAGCCAGTCGATGACCGCCTTGGCGGAGGTGATGTCGGACGGTCCGCCGACGTCCACACAGCCGTCGGAGCGGTTGGTGCCCGCGAGGTCGACCAGGACGACGGCATAGCCGCGTGGTACGAAGTAGTTGTCGTAGTAGAGCGGGAACTGGACCGGTTTCCCGTTCTTGTCGTAGGTCTTGACCTGGTTCTCGTTGCCGCGCCCGCAGCAGGAGTAGTACGGGCTGGCGTCCATGATGACCGGGACCTTCTGCCCGGCCGCCGCCGGTTCACGGGGCCGGATGATGTCGGCGGCCACCCGGTCGCGCTTGCCGTTGCCCTCGCCGTCCAGGCCGGTGTCGACCCAGACGGACTCCCGGATGGCGTTGGCGTACGAGTAGACGGGTTGCGTCGGTCCGGTTCTGGGTCGGCCGTGCGCCATGGCCGGCGCGGTGAACGCGGCGACCAGGGCGGTGACGACGACCGCCACGACCGCTATGGATGGGATGCGGAATCTCCGCGCAAGTGACAGCACGGGCCGCACGGTACCGCCTGTCATTGCCATGACAAATAGCATTTGCGAAAACTTATTCGGGAGACACCGGACCTGCCCCCCGAAAGGCGGTATTGAGCGGTGTCCGGAAGGCGAAGGCTGTACACAATGTTTCAGTGATGTCCATTGATCGCCGCAGCGTTCTGGCCGCGGCCGCCGCCGCGCTGACCGCCGGATGCGCGGGCGGCCGGCCGCCCGCCTCATCACCCCGGGCGGCGGCCCCGTCCAGCGCCGCCCCGTCACGCACCCCCGGCGCGCCGCTGCCCGCCGGGCTGCCGGACCAGATCAGCCACGGCCCGCGGGACCGCCAGATGGTGGCGCTCACCTTCCACGGCCAGGGTGAACCCCGGCTCGTCGAGGGGCTGTTGGGCGAGGTGGAGCGGGCCGGGGCACGGATCACCGTGCTGGCGGTGGGCAGTTGGCTGGACGTCTATCCGCGAATGGCCCGCCGGGTACTGGACGGCGGCCACGAACTCGGCAACCACACCCAGAACCACCGCGGCATCTCGGCCATGCCCGCGGACCGGGCGTCGGCCGAGATCACCCAGTGCGCCGAGCGGCTGCGCAGGTTGACCGGTGACATCGGCCGCTGGTTCCGGCCCTCACAGGCCCAGTACGCCACGCCACTGGTCCAGCGATTGGCCCGCGCCGCGGGGTACCGCCATGTCCTGTCGTACGACGTGGACTCCCTTGACTACACCGACCCCGGCGCCGAGGCGGTGCGCCGTACCGTACTCGCCCAGGCGCGGCCCGGGTCGGTGGTGAGCTTGCACTTCGGGCACGCGGGCACGGTCGAAGCGCTGCCCGCTCTCCTCGACGGCCTCAAGCAGCGCGGTCTGCGCGCGGTGACCACCTCGGAGTTGCTGACCTGATGCGTGCCATACCCCGTACCCCGCTGCACACGGCGCTGCTGGCCGTCGTGTGCGTACTCGTCGCCGTCGGCTGCTCGTCGCTGAGCAGCCGCCACAACACCCCGTCCCGCCCGAGGAGTTCGACCTCGCCGGGGGCGGGCACCATGGGCGTGGCGTTCGACGGACTGCCGGGCATGCCGCCCCCACTCGATCCGCACGACCTCTACGCGGCCGACCGGCCGGGCGCGCTCTCCGCCGCCGTGCGGAACTTCCCGAACCTCATATACGTGCCGAACACGATATCCAACACGGTGTCGATCATAGATCCGGCGACCGACAAGGTGATCCGGACGATACGGGTGGGCCGCCAGCCGCAGCACGTCGTCCCGTCCTGGGACCTCAAGACGCTGTGGGTCAACAACGACCTGGGCAACTCGCTCACCCCGATCGACCCGGCGACCGGCAAGGTGGGCAAGCCGGTCGACGTGCACGACCCGTACAACCTCTACTTCACGCCGGACGGCAAGCACGCGGTGGTGATGGCCTCCCAGGACCGGCAGCTGGTCTTCCGGGACGCCCACACCATGGCCGTCGACAAGGCGGTGCCGGTCTCCTGCGGCGGGGTCAACCACGCCGACTTCTCGCCGGACGGCAAGTACTTCATCGTCTCGTGTGAGTTCTCCGGTGAACTCCTGAAGGTCGACACCGCCGCGATGAAGGTGGTGGGCCAGCAACGTCTGGCGTACCAGGGCTCGATGCCGCAGGACGTGAAGCTCTCGCCGGACGGAAGGACCTTCTACATAGCGGACATGTCCGCGGACGGGGTGTGGGTGCTCAACGGCGACACCTTCGCCGCGCCCACCCTGCTGAAGACCGGCAGGGGCGCGCACGGCACCTACGTCAGCCGGGACTCCAGGTATCTCTACGTCTCCAACCGGGGTGAAGGCTCCATCTCCGTGCTGGAGTTCGCCACCGGCAAGCTGGTGAACAAGTGGTGGCTGCCCGGCGGCGGCAGCCCCGACATGGGCGGCGTCTCCACGGACGGCAACATCCTGTGGCTGTCCGGGCGTTACAACTCCGAGGTGTACAAGATCGACACCCGCTCCGGGAAGCTGATCGACCGGATCCCGGTCGGCGCCGGCCCGCACGGCCTGTGTGTGTATCCGCAGCCCGGCCGGTACTCGCTCGGCCACACCGGGATCTTCCGCTGAGGGATGACACAGGAAGCCGCGCGGTGCCCGCTGGCGCCGCGCGGCTCGGGTGTACCGTATCCGACCGGGTGTCATCGCTTGAAGTGCATGTCGCGGTGCGTGTCCATCCGCTCGTGACGCATCACACCGGTGTGGTACGAGGTGTGACGACGCAGGTGCGTGTGACGGTAGTGGCTGTGGTGGCGGTGGTGACGCGAAAGCCTGGCCTCATGCCCCTTGGTGAGGTGCTTTCCGTGGTGGTGCTGGGCGCTGCCGACCGAGGGAGCGGCGGAGGCGCCGCCCGCCGCGAGCAGCAGAGCGGCGGCGCCGCCAACCAGTACCCAGGCGCCGCGAACGGCCGACGACGTCGTAAGGGACTTCATGGTGTGTTGCCTCCAAGAGCGTTGAGAACGGGCCCCGACAACGAGCTGTGACACATCGGGCTCGGGCTCTGCCCAACGACCCAGGTAGCAAAGGGTATGGAGACGGTTACCGAATTTTGCCATTTATTGGGGAATTCCGGTCATCTGTGTCAGATGCTGCTAGATGCCGCCTTACGCCGACAGCAGGAGGGACCTTCGTCCCGGTTGGCGATCGGACGAACTGGGAGAATCGACCAGAGCGGCCATCTCGGGACGCCGCCCGCCAGGATCGTACGAAGGAGAGCCGGATGACCGCCCGCCCGCCGCGCCGCAGCCCGTGGCACGCGCCGGCCCGCTGCTGGCCCGCCCGGCTCCGGGCGCGCCGCGCCGCGTGGCTGGCGCTCGCCGTGGTGCCCGCGTTCGGCATGCTGCCGGTGACCTGCTGGCTGGGGATGCACGGGCCGGTCGGGCGGGCGTGCAAGGTGGGCGTGGTCTGCCTGTTGTACCTGGCGGGCGTGGTGCTCCACGCGCGGACGCTGAGCGGGCAACGGGGACGCGTGGCGTCGGCCGGGTTCCACGGTGCGGCGTATGTGGGCGCCACGCTGCTGGAGCCGTGGCTGGTCATTCCGTTCGGCCTGTACCTGGCCCGGGCGATGGTGCTGCCGACCCGGGCGCTGTCGCTTCGGGCGGTCGGCGGGATCGAGGCGACGGGTGCGGCGGTGCTGGGGGCGACGCTGCTGCTGGCGGTGTAGGGGCCGGGCACGCCCGGGAAATAGTTGAACGGTCTCATACTTTCGGCCAACGCCAAGTGGCCGGACAGCCGAGGCGCGCGGGCTGATCCACTTCCTACCGTGAGGTGGTCGCAGGAGTCGTCCCCCCACCGCACCACGAGGCGATCGGTAGATGAGGCAGATGTCGTCCCCCCGGATCATCCAGCGTTGGCTGCACTGGCCGATCATGGTCCGCGGTGCCATGGCGGGCACCCTGCTGGCGATCCTGCTGTGGGAGGAGGGGGGACTGCTCAGCGGCCACCCCTCGGGCGCGCACCTCGCGGTGTGGATCGCCGGGGTACTGGTGAGCCTGTGCCTGTTGCCGTGGGGTCCGCTGGCGGTGCGGGCCGGGGTCGCGGCCGGGGTCTCCTGGACCGCGACCGTGGTGCTGCTGTGGTACGGCAGCCATGTGGTGGTCTGGGGGCTGACCGAGACACTGGTGCTGCTCGTGCTGCTGGTGCAGGTGCTGCGCCGGGTTCCGGTACGGGCCGCGGTCCTGGTGGGGGCGGCGCTGGCGGCAGGGGCGGTGGCGGCGCCGGTGCGCGACGCGCAGTCGAACAACGTGGCCGCCATCTCGTACGCGGTCATCGTGGCCGGGGCCGCCGCACTCGGGCTGTACCTACGCGCGTGGGACGTGGAGCTGGAGCGGTCGCAGACCGCGGCGCGGAACGCGGAACGGCTCGAACTGGCCGGGGAACTCCACGACTTCGTGGCACACAACGTCACCGCGATCACGGTGCTGGCTCGCGCCAGCGAGCAACTCGCCGTCGACAACCCGTCGATCGCGGCATCGCTGCGGGACATCGAACTCGCGGGAGGAGAGGCGATGACCTCGTCCCGTCGGATGCTGAGGGTGCTGCGGGCCGAGCGCCCGCAACGCCAGCCGCTGGCCGATCTGGAGAAGATCGAGGACCTGGCGCACGCGTTCCGGCTGCCCTCGGCCGAGCCCGGCGCGGTGCGGCCCGCGGTGAGCCTCACCGTCGACCCGCGGTTCTACTCGGGACTCGCCCCGGACCTGGCCACCACGGTGCACCGGATCGTGCAGGAGGCGCTGGCCAACGTGGCCAAGCACAGCCCGCGGGCCACCACGGTACGGATCGCGCTGCGCTGCGACGGGGGCCGGTTGCACGTTTCCGTCCGCAACGACGGTCACCGCCCGCGCAGGGCGGCCGAGGACACCGGTGGCCTCGGCCTGGTCAGCCTCTCCGAACGGGCCGACGCGATCGGGGGCTCGCTCATCGCCGGACCGCTGCCCGACGGAGGGTGGGAGGTCCTGGCAGTGCTTCCGGCGGAATGAGGCAGGGCCCGGGGGCGATGGGGGCTTGCCCCAAAAAGGCTGGAGCGCCGCATCGGTGGGCCACCACGGCGGTGGGGTCCGCCGGTGCCGAAACCACCGCGACCCGGACCCACCGCCCGCTAGCGCGCGTCCCGCACCGTGCTGCCCCGCGGCGTCAACCGCGGCCGCTCGTCCAGGACGTGGACCGCGGACCCACCGTCGAGCAGCGCGAGCAGCGCCGTGGCCGCGCGGCGGCCGAACGCGCTGGTGTCCCGGACCAGGGCGGTCAGCCCTGGATGCGTACTGCGGCACAGTACGGAGTCGTCCCACGCCACGATCGCCAGATCGCCCGGTACCGCGAGCCCTCGCTCGGCGGCGACCGCCAGACCGGCCACCGCCATCACGTCGTTGTCGTAGACGATCGCGGTCGGCGGGCGCTCCCCCGCCAGTACCGCACGGGTCGCCGCCGCGCCCTCGGTGTCCGAGTAGTCGGTGCTCACCGAGCGGACCTCGGTCAGCCCGCGAGCGTTCGCCGCCGCGCGCAGCGAGTGCGTTCGCCGCTGGGTGTGGGCGAGTTCGGGCAGCCCCGCGATGTGCACGATACGGCGGTGCCCGAGCTGGAAGAGGTGGTCCACGATGGACGCCATCGCCCCGGCGTCGTCCGTGCGCAGCTGGGAGATGGCCGGGTACTCCACCGCGCCGTCCGACAGCGCCGGCTCCAGGCCGCCGATGATGACCGCGGGCAGCCCCAGCGAGTCCAGCAGCCCCGGCCGTGGGTCGTCATGGCGTGGGTCCACCACCAGCAGTCCGTCCACCCGGTGCTCGGCCCACCAGCGCCGGTACACCTCGCACTCCGCCGCCACGTCCTCCACCACCTGGAACAACAGGCCCAACCGCCGTTCCGCCAGCACCTCCTGAACGCCGGAGACCAGCCGCAGGAAGAACGATTCCACCCCGAGGGTGCGCGCCGGCCGGGCCAGCACCAGCCCCACGGTGGCCGCGCCCTCCCCGGACAGCGCCCGCGCCGCCGTACTGGGTTGCCAGCCCAGTTGCTCGGCCACCCGCCGCACCCGCTCCCGGGTGGCCGGTGAGACGCCGGGCCGGTCGTTGAGCGCGAACGAGACGGCGCTCTCGGAGACACCGGCCCGGCGCGCTATGTCCTTCATCGTGGGTCGGCGGGCGGGTCGGCGCACGGTCAGGCCTCTCAGGATCGTTGAACGCTGCGCACCGCGACCGGCCGATCAGTCCGCCCGTAGGGCTAAAGCGCTTGAGCAACTCCATGCTAAAGCGCATTAGTTCATGACGGAAGTATTGACTGCGCCCGCTCGCCGGGTGCACCTTCGTGACCGCCACTCCCGGCCCGACCGAAGGAGTTCACCGGCCATGCCCATATCCCGTGGAACCCTGCCCCGTAAGGCGGTTGGCGCCGCCGTGCCAGTGGTCCTGGCCGCCCTCACGCTCACCGCCTGCGGGGGAGGCGGCGGCGGAACAAGCGCGGACGGGAAGGTCGCGGGCGACATCAGCTTCCAGACCTGGAATCTGCGGGCCAACTACAAGGACTACTTCAACGGCCTCATCGCGCAGTTCGAGAAGGAGTACCCGGACGTACGGGTGAAGTGGATCGACCAGCCCGCCGACCACTACGCGGACAAACTCAGCGCCGACGCGGCGGGCGGCACCATGCCGGACGTCGTCAACGTCTCCCCCGACCTGGCCTATCCGCTGGCGAGGGCCGGGGTGTTGACGAACCTGGACAAGGAACCGGCGAGCGCCAAGTACCGGGGCGAGTACACCCCGGAAGCCTGGCAGGCCAACGAGATGCCGGGGCTGAACGGCGGTTACGCCTTCCCCTGGTACCTCAACACCGGGCCGCTGTTCTACAACAAGGCGTTGTTCGCGCAGGCCGGTCTCGACCCCGACAGACCCCCGAAGACCTATGACGAGTTGTTCGCCGACGCCGACGCGATGGCCAGGCACTCCGGCGGGAAGGTCGCCACCCTCGCCGCCACTCCGGCCATCGAGGACTTCGGACGCTACGGCGTGCGCCTGATGAACGCGGACGCCTCCGAGTTCACCTACAACGAGCCCAAGGGCGTGGAACTGCTCAACAGATACAAGCAGCTCTACACCAGCGGAGGACTCGACTCGACGGCGCTCACCAACGGCCCGGAGGAGTCCGGTCAGAAGTTCCTGGAGCAGAAGGTCGCGATGAATCCCGGCAGCGCGCACGACCTGAGCAATTTCAAGGAGAACGCGCCCACCCTCTACAAGAACCTGGGAATCACCGACGCGCCCAACAACACCGGCCACCCGAACATGTACGTAATGGGCCTGGGAATAAGCAGCACCAGTCGGCACAAGGCCGCCGCCATCGCGTTCGCCCATTTCGTCACCGACAAGCGGAACCAGGAGTCCTTCGCCCACAAGGTGGCGATATTCCCGTCGACGAAGGGCTCGTTGGACGAGCCGTACTGGACCAGGGACGACGGCACCGACGAGGGCCGGGTGCGGGTGGCGGCCGCGAGGATGCTCAAGGGCGCGGTCAACTACACCCCGGTGGTGATGAGCGACGAGATGAAGACCGTCCTGCAGAACCAGGTGGCCCTCGCGCTACAGGGCAAGAAGTCGCCGAAGCAGGCGCTGGACGACGCCGTCGCGCAGAGCGACAGACTGCTCAAGCAGAGCTGAGGCGCCCGACATGCGCCAGTCACGAGGGGCCGCCACCCATTGGGCCGCCAGCCCCTGGCTCTTCCTGCTGCCCGGCCTGGCCGTCATCGCGGTGTTCAACCTGTACCCGTTCCTGGCCACCGTCTGGCAGTCCTTCACCGACGCGCGAACCCTGCTGCCGGGCCACTGGGTCGGGCTGCGCAACTTCCAGGACATGCTGCACGACGACCAGTTCTGGACCGCGCTGCGCAACAGCGCCCTGTACGTGGCGCTCGTGGTGCCCTGCACGGTGCTGCTGCCGCTGCTGCTCGCCCTGCTGGTCCAGCCGCGCGTGCGCTTCGTCGGCTTCTTCCGCGCCGCGTTCTACACCCCGGTGGTGGCCTCGGTCGTGGTGGTGGCGCTGATCTGGAACTGGATGCTCGACGACCGGGGGCTGATCAACGGCATCCTGCACGCCCTCGGCGCCGGGCCGGTCCCGTTCCTGGGCAACGGTTGGCTGCTGCTGTTCAGCGCCATGGCGCTGACGGTGTGGAAGGGCCTCGGCTACTACATGATCATTTATCTCGCGGCGCTCGCCAACGTGCCCCGGGAGCTGCACGAGGCGGCCTCGGTCGACGGCGCCGGAGCGGTGCGCCGGTTCCTCAGCATCACGGTGCCGTCGGTGCGCTCCACCATGGTGCTGGTCGGCGCGCTGTCATCGGTGGCCGCCTTCAAGGTGTTCTCCGAGGTCTTCTTGATGGCCGGTCCCACCGGTGGCCCGGCCGGGCAGGACACCACGCTGGTGATGCTGGTGGAGCGCACCGGCACCGGGCTGTCCGGACGGGTCGGCTACGCCTCGGCGCTCTCCCTGGTGGTGTTCGTCATCACCCTGGTCCTGATGCTGCTGGTGCTGCGCGCCGGTCGAGGGGAGGGCGAGCGGTGAGGGCTTCCCGGATCTGGGGCCGCGCCCTGCGCTACGCGGTGCTGCTGGCGGTACTGGTGATCACCGTCGGACCGTTTCTTTGGCAGCTGTCCACATCGCTCAAAGGGCGCACCGAGGACATCTACACCTTTCCGCCGCGGCTGCTGCCACGGCAGCCGACTCTGGGGAACTACAAGGGTGTCGCGGACATCATCCCGGTCTGGGACTACGCGCTCAACTCGCTGACGGTCGCCGTGACGAACGTGGTGACCAATCTGGTCGGCGCCTCGCTCGCCGGATACGCGCTGGCCCGCCTGCGCTTCCGGGGCCGCAGGGCCGCCGCGCTGGCCTTCGTGCTGGCGCTGCTGGTGCCGTTGGAGAGCGTCGTCGTCGCCCAGTTCACGCTGATGCGCCAACTCGACCTGAACAACACGCTAATAGCGGTGGTGCTCCCCGGCTGTGTCGGCGCGATGAACGTGCTGCTGATGCGCAACGCGTTCGGTCAGCTGCCGTACGAGACCGAGGAGGCGGCGGTCATCGACGGCGCCAACGTCTGGCAGCGGTTCGTCCGGATCGCGCTGCCCTCGGTCAAGGGCACGCTGGCGGTGGTCGCGATCTTCTCCTTCATGGGTTCGTGGGACGACTTCCTGTGGCCGTTGATCGTGCTCTCCGACTCCTCGAAGTTCACGCTCACGGTCGGACTGAACTATCTGCATGGCACGTTCTCCAACAACCAACGGCTGGTCGCGGCCGGGACGATCATCGCCGTCGCGCCGCTGATCGCGATGTTCGCCTGCCTCCAGCGGTACTTCTTCCGCGGTGTCGGCGAGGGCGCCGTCAAGGGCTGACCCGCACCGCCACCTGGCCTCGAACCGAGGAGGACCCCGCTATGAGCTCTGTGCGCTTCGGTGTCAACTACACGCCAACGCACGGCTGGTTCCACCACTGGCTGGACTTCGATCTGGACGAGGTCCACGCCGATCTCGACTCCATCGGACGGCTCGGCCTGGACCACATCCGGGTCTTCCCGGTGTGGCCGGTCTTCCAGCCCAACCGCGCGCTGATCAGGCCGCGCGCCGTGGAGCAGTTGGTGCGGCTGGTCGACACGGCGGCGGAACACGGCCTCGACGTCAACGTCGACGGGCTGCAAGGGCATCTGTCCAGCTTCGACTTCGTCCCGTCGTGGACCACCACCTGGCACCGCCGCAACCTGTTCACCGACCCCGCGGTGGCTGAGGGCCAGGCCGAGTACCTGCGCACGCTGGCCGAGGCGCTCGCCGACCGGCCCAACTTCCTCGGCATGACCGTCGGAAACGAGATCAACCAGTTCTCCGCCGCGCCCCACCCGGACCCCGATCCGGTCACCCATGAGCAGGCTGCCGACTGGCTGCGCCGGATGCTCGACGCCTGCGAGCGGGGCGCGCCGGGCCGCTGCCATCTGCACGCCAGCTACGACGCCGCCTGGTACCACGACGGCCATCCGTTCACCCCCGCCCACTCGGCCCGGCTGGGCGCCATGACCGCCGTGCACTCCTGGGTGTTCAACGGCACCGCGCAGCGGCACGGCGCCACCGGCGCCGCCACCGAGCAGCACGCGGCCTATCTCGTCGAGCTGTCCAAGGCCTGGGCCGACCGCCCGGACCGCCCGGTGTGGCTCCAGGAGGTCGGTGCGCCCGCCCCGCACATCCCGCCCGAGCGCGCCGCCGCCTTCACCGAGGCCACGGTCGCCAACGCGCTGGACTGCTCGGGCGTTTGGGGCGTGACGTGGTGGTGCTCGCACGACGTGGACCGGGCCCTGGCCGACTTCCCGGAGCTGGAGTACGGGCTCGGGCTGCTCACCAACGACCGCGAGGTCAAGCCCGCGGGTCGGGCGATCGCCCGGATCGTACGGGAGCAGCGGGGCCGCGAGCACCAACCGCCGCCGCGGCACATCGCGTTGGTGCTCGACGTGGACGACGCGTACGGCGCGCCCGACCGGTCCGGGTGCGCGCCGGGCGGCGAGTACTTCGAGGCGTGGATGCGACTGGCCGCACAGGGCCTGCGCCCGGCCGTCGTACTGGCCGAACGGGCCGCGGACGCCCGGCACTTGGCGGACCGCGGCATCACCGAGGTCGTCACCGTATCGCAGACCCTCAAGGGGGCAGGCCGATGAACCGGTATCCGATACCCCGCCGCGCCGTCCTGCTGGCCGGGGCCGCGCTCGCCGTGCCCCGGGCCTCGGCTTCCGCGGCCACCGCGGGCGCCACGCTCCAGCAGCCGTACGCCTCCTACTGGTTCCCCGACTCGCTGCCGTCCGGCACCCCGCAGCCCGGGGTGGTGTGGCGCAGCCTGAAGGAGTGGGATCCGCGCACCGACCCCGATGTGCCGTTCAACACGTCGTCGGTGCCGCTCGCCCCGCGGTTCGCTCCCCCGCCGCCGAACTCCACGGCGCACACCGGCCAGGCCCGGATCAGCGCACTGGCCGCGTTCGACCACACCTCGGGCAATCCCGCACAGGGCTCGCCCACCGCCGACTACTACGCGCTGACCCAGTGGGCCTACCTGGACGAGCTGGTGTTCTGGGGCGGCTCCTCCGGCGAGGGCCTGATCCTGGCCCCCAACGCTCCGGTGATCGACGCCGCGCACCGAAACGGCGTCCCGGTACTGGGCACGGTCTTCCTGCCGCCGGTGGCGTACGGCGGCGATCTGCGCTGGACCCGCGACCTGGTGCGCCGCGACGCCTCGGGGGCGTTCCCGCTGGCCGACCAGATGGCGCTGGTCTGCGCGACGTACGGGTTCGACGGCTGGTTCGTCAACGCGGAGACCGACGGGGGCGATGCGGCGCTCGCCGCCGACATGCGGGACTTCGTCGCCCGGCTGCGGTCCAGGGGCCTTCGGGTGACCTGGTACGACGCGATGACCGACACCGGGCAGGTCAACTGGCAGAACCAACTGGACGCCGCCAACCAGGAGTTCTTCACCGCCGCGGACACGATCTTCCTCAACTTCGACTGGGACCGCGCGGGCCTCGCCTCCTCGGCCCACGCCGCGGAGCGCCTCGGCCGCGAGCGCTACGCGGTGCGGGCTGGGGTGGACGTGGAGTCGGACGGCTGGGACACCCAGGTGGACTGGGAGGCGGTGGTGCCCACGACGGGTCCCGCCGTGCTGTCCTACGGGTTCTACCGGCCGGAGTGGACGTGGACCAGCCTGCCGCAGGACCAGCGCAGCCCCGCCGCCTTCCATGACCGCGACGACCGCTTCTGGTCCGGCCAGCGCCTGGACCCCACGGCACCGGGCGGCACCAGCGGCTGGCGGCCACCCGCCTCGGCCGTCGGCGACCGCTCCACGGTGACCGGGCTGCCGTTCGCCACCAGCTTCAACACCGGCCACGGCCTTGGCTGGTACGAGAACGGCATCCGGCTGTCGGACGCCCCGTGGAACCATCTGGGCCTACAGGACCGGCTGCCCGCCCGCCGCTGGGTGGTCCGCAGCGCCGCCGCCCGCCCGGCGGTCGGCTTCGACTTCGCCACCGCATGGCGCGGTGGCAGCAGCCTGCTGGTCGGCGGTGCGCTGGGGGCGGCCAGTACGGTGGAGCTCTACTCGGTGCGGCTGCCGGTGTCCAAGGACACCGTGGTCGACCTCGTGCACCGCTCGGAAGCCCAATCCGGCGGCGTGGTCGTGGAGTTGGCGGTCGCGCTGGCCGATCCGGCGGCCGGTGCGCCGTATCCGTTCCGGTACCTGCCGGTGGGCACGCTGCGCGCGGGCGGCCAGGGCTGGACCAGCACCACGCTGCGCCTCGGCCGGGTGCTCGGCGCCGGGCACACCGTGCACGCGCTGGGCGTCCGGCTCACCGGCCAGGGCGGCGCGGTGCGCTGGCGGCTGGGGTCGCTCGCCGTACACGACGCGGCGGCCGGCGCGCCGTCCCGACCGGGGACGCCGCAGATCACCGCCGCGCTGCGGGGCATCGACGGGACGGCCGCGCTACGGCTGGCCTGGGGGCGGTCGGCCGGGCCGGTCCGGCACTACGAGGTGCACCAGGCGCTGCCCGGCGGCGGCCGGAGGTTCCTCGGCGGTACCTGCCAACTCGCCACCTACCTGCTGGAACTGCGCCGGGAGGGGGGAGAGCCGGCGACCCGGATCGAAGTGCGGGCGGTCGGCGAGCTGTTCGACGCCTCCGCACCCGCCAGCACCCAGTTCACCTGGTAACCCGAACCCGTAGGGAGCCCCCGGTATGCACAACGACCCCGCCGTGACCGAGGCGCGCCTCAAGCGCGTCCTGGACGAACGCATCCGCCCGGCCGTCCATCCGGCCTCGGTGCCGCTGGAGGTGGGCGTCTGGACCGCGCCCGGCGAACCGGTGCCGGTCAGTGAGGGCCTGGCCGCGCCCCGCACCCCGATCGCGGTGGGCGAACCGTGGGGCCCACCGTGGGGCACCAGTTGGCTGACGGTGCGCGGAACCGTACCGCGGGAGTGGGCGGGGCGCACCGTGGAGGCACTGCTCGACCTGGGCTTCGACGAGAACATGCCCGGCTTCCAGTGCGAGGGCCTGGTCTACCGGCCGGACGGCTCACCGGTGAAGGGCCTCAACCCGCGCAACCAGTGGGTGCGTGTCGGCTCGCCGGTGGTGGGCGGCGAGCAGGTCACCCTGCACATCGAGGCGGCGGCGAACCCGGTGATCCTCGACTACCACCCCTTCCTGCCGACGGAGTTGGGCGACAGGGACACGGCGGGCGACACACCCCAGTACAAGATCGCCAGGATGGATCTGGCGGTCTTCGACGCCACGGTGTGGGAGCTGGTCCAGGACCTCGAGGTGCTGGGCCAGTTGGCGGCCGAGCTACCGAAGGACACACCGCGCCGCTGGGAGATACTGCGGGCGGTGGACCGGGCGCTGGACGCCGTCGACCTCCAGGACGTCGGCGGCAGCGCGGCCCGCGCCCGGCAGCGGCTCGCCGGGGTGCTCTCGTCGCCCGCGCACGCCTCCGCGCACCGGATCAGCGCCGTCGGCCACGCCCACATCGACTCGGCCTGGCTGTGGCCGCTGCGCGAGACGGTGCGCAAGGTGGCCCGTACCACGGCCAACATGACGGCGCTGCTGGACGACGAACCGGACTTCGTCTACGCGATGTCTCAGGCGCAGCAGTACGCCTGGCTCAAGGAGCACCGGCCTGAGGTGTACGCGCGGGTCAAGAAGGCGGTGGCGGAGGGCCGTTTCGTGCCCGTGGGCGGCATGTGGGTGGAGTCGGACACCAACATGCCGGGCGGGGAGGCGCTGGTACGGCAGTTCACGCACGGCAAGCGGTTCTTCCTGGAGGAGTTCGGCGTCGAGACCGAGGAGGTATGGCTGCCCGACACCTTCGGCTACTCGGCGGCGCTGCCGCAGATCGTGCGGCAGGCGGGCGCCAGGTGGTTCCTCACGCAGAAGATCTCCTGGAGCCGGACCAACAAGTTTCCGCACCACACGTTCTGGTGGGAGGGGCTGGACGGCACGCGGGTGTTCACGCACTTCCCGCCCATCGACACCTACAACGCGCAGCTGTCCGGCGAGGAGATCGCCCACGCGGTGCGCAACTTCCAGGACAAGGGCGCGGCCAACCGCTCGCTGGCGCCCACGGGTTGGGGCGACGGTGGTGGCGGCACCACCCGCGAGATGCTGGCCAGGGCCAGGCGGCTGGCGAACCTGGAGGGGTCGGCGCGAGTGGCCTTCGAGAAACCGGCCGACTTCTTCGCCGAGGCGCACGCCGAGTACCCGGACGCACCGGTGTGGGTCGGCGAGCTGTACCTGGAGTTGCACCGCGGGACACTCACCAGTCAGGCCCGCACCAAGCAGGGCAACCGGCGCAGTGAGCACCTGCTGCGCGAGGCGGAGTTGTGGGCGGCCACCGCGGCGGTCAGGACCGGATTCCGGTATCCCCAGGCCGAGTTGGACCGGATCTGGAAGACCGTGCTGCTGCACCAGTTCCATGACATCCTGCCCGGGTCCTCGATCGCCTGGGTGCACCGTGAGGCCGAGACCACGTACGCCGCGCTGGCCGAGGAACTGGAGGGCATCATTCAGGACGCGCAACGGGCGCTCGCCGGGTCCGGCGGCTCGACCCTGGTGTTCAACGCCGCCCCGCACACCCGGTCCGGCGTTCCAGCGGGCGGCGCGGCGGTCGAGGCGGCGGGGCATGCCCGGGTCGACGTACGGGAGCGGGCGGACGGCGGGTTCACGCTGGACAACGGACTGCTGCGAGTGGCGATCGACGCGCGCGGGCTGGTGGTGTCGGCGTACGACATCGAAGCGGACCGCGAGACGGTGGCGCCGGGCCAGGCGGCCAACCTGCTCCAACTGCACCCCGATTTCCCGAACATGTGGGACGCGTGGGACGTGGAGGAGTTCTACCGCAACACGGTGACGGACCTGACCGGTGTCGAGACGCTGGAACTGGACGAGCGGACCGCGACGGTACGGGTGGTGCGGACGTTCGGAGCGTCACGGGTGGAGCAGCGGCTGGCGCTGCCGGCCGGGCACAGGCGGCTGGACATCGACACCGAGGTCGACTGGCGGGAGACGGAGAAGTTCCTCAAGGCCGCCTTCCCGCTCGACGTCCACGCCGAACGGATCGCCGCGGAAACCCAGTTCGGCCATCTGTACCGGCCCACCCACACCAACACCAGTTGGGACGCCGCCAAGTTCGAGGCCTGCGCGCACCGCTTCGTCCACCTGGCCGAGCCCGGCTGGGGTGTGGCGCTGGTCAACGACTCCACGTACGGCTACGACGTGACTCGCGCCGTACGCCAGGGGCCGGGTTCGCGGGCGGCGGGCACCACGACGACGGTGCGACTGTCCCTGCTGCGCGCGCCGCGCTTCCCCGATCCGCGCACCGACCAGGGCGTCCACCGCTTCCGCCACGCCCTGGTGCCGGGCGCCGAGATCGGCGACGCGGTGCGCGAGGGGTACCGGATCAACCTGCCGGAGCGCCGGGTGCCGGGCGGTGCCGCGGTACCGCCGCTGGTGGCGGTGGACGACGACGCGGTGGTCGTCACGGCGGTCAAGCTGGCCGACGACGGCAGCGGTGACGTGGTGGTCCGGTTGTACGAGTCACGGGGCGGCCGGGCCCGCACCCGGCTGCGCGCCGGGTTCGACGCGTCGGCGGCGTACGTCTGCGACCTGCACGAGCGGCCGACCGCTCCGGCCGAGTTGACCGACGGCCAACTGCCGCTCGTCCTCGCCCCGTTCGAGATCGTCACGCTGCGCGTGGCGCGCGCCGGGGCGTGACGTCGGGGCTGCGGTGCCCGTGGCCGAAGGCCGCTGACGGACGCCGCGGCGCCGCCGGATCGCCCCATGTCGCTGACCGCCCCGGCGGGTTCCCGGTCAGGCCAGCGACCGCCCCGCTGGGATGAGTTTGCCCACACGGGCGACCAGTTCCGCGAGGCGGTCCATCGAACGCGGGTCATGGACATCGGGAATGCTGAGGATGATGTGTTCGACGCCGTGGGCGGCCAACTCCTCGCAGCGGTCGGCGCACTGGTCGACCGAACCGCCGGGGCCGGTGAGCGGCAGCCTCGCGGCGACGGTCTTCTCGATCTCGTCGTAGGGCCGCCCCTCGCGTTCGCAGTGCTCGCGCAGCACGGTCAGCTTGTGCGGGACCTCCGGGGTGTCGAACAGGTTGCAGGCGTCCGCGTACTTCGCCACCAGCCGCAGCGTCTTGCGCTCGCCCGAGCCGCCCACCAGGATCGGCGGACGCGGACCGGACAGCGGCGCGGGCGAGACCAGTGGACGCTGAAGCGAGTAGTGGCGGCCCTCGAACGGCCGGGTGTCCCCCGACCACGCGTGCCGCACGATCCGCAGCGTCTCCTCCAGCCGCTCGAACCGCTCGGCCACGGGCGGGAACGGAATGCCGAGGCCGGCCGCCTCCGCGTCGTACCACCCCGCGCCGATGCCCAGCCAGGCGCGGCCCCCGGAGAGGACGTCCAGCGTGGTCACCGTCTTGAGCAGGACACCGGGGTGCCGGTAGATCACGCCGGTGACCAGTGTGCCCAGCCGCAGCCGCCGGGTGTGCGCGGCCGCGAACGCCAGCGCGGAGTACCCCTCAAGCATCGGCTCGTCCTCGGCGCCGTTCATCGGGATCTGCCAGAAGTGGTCCATCACCCACAGGCTCGCCAGCCCCGCCTCGTCGGCGTCGCGCGCGACGCGCCCCAGGGTCGGGCCGATCGCCTCCGGCCCACCTGGCCAGCTGAACGAGGTCACCGTCAAACCGATTCGCACTGTTTCTCCCGTTATGTTCGACTTCCGGCTCACGGTCACGCTAGACGCACCGCACACCGTGCGCCGCGGGACCGCCAGCCCTGCCCACCGCGGTTAATCCGTTCGGCCGGGCGGGCCGTACAGTGATCCGCGTCCGCCTGCCCCGCGACGAACAGGAGCGGCCGCACCATGCACGACCCCGTGGAGACCGTGAGGACGGCCGTCAGCGGCGGCATCGGCTCGCTGGTGCTGGACCGGCCCGGCGCGCTCAACGCCCTTGACCTGCGGATGGTCCGGGGGATGCGGGAGGCACTGGACGCGTGGCGCGCGGACGACGCGGTGCGTGCGGTGGTGGTGCGCAGCACCTCGCCCAAGGCGTTCTGCTCAGGCGGCGACATCAGGGCGGTGCGCGAGGCCGCGCTGCGCGGCGACCACGCGGCGGTGCGCGAGTACTTCGTATCCGAGTACGGGCTCAACGCCGCGATCGCCGCATACCCCAAGCCGTATGTGGCGCTGATCGACGGCTACGCGCTGGGCGGCGGGCTGGGGATCTCGGTGCACGGCGCGGTGCGTGTGGTGACCGAACGGTCGGGGTTGGCCATGCCGGAGACCGCGATCGGCTTCTTCCCGGACATCGGCGCCAGCTACTTCCTGCCCCGGCTGCGCGGCCGGACCGGCTGGTACCTGGGGCTGACCGGGCGCCGGATCTCGGGTGCGGCGGCGGTGGAGTGCGGGCTGGCCACGCACTATGTGCATTCCGTCGAGTTCGCCGCACTGGAGCGCGAGTTGACCGCCACCGGCGGCGAGCGGCTCACCGAGGTGCTGGGCCGCCATGCCACGGTGCCGCCCGCGTCCGAACTCGCCGGCCACCGTGAGGCGATCGACCGCTGCTTCGCCGCCGACAGCCTGAACGGGGTCTTCGAGCGGCTGACCGCCGAGGGCGGCGACTGGGCCGAGGAGACGCTGGCGGAACTGCGCCGCGCCTCACCGTCCGCACTCCATGTGACGTTCGAGCTGCTACGGCGCGGCGCGCGTCCGGACGCCTCGCTGGCGGACTGCCTGGCCCTGGAGCTGCGTACGGCCTGCCGGACAGCGGCCACCCATGACTTCGCGGAGGGCGTGCGGGCGGCACTGGTCGACAAGGACCGCAGGCCGACCTGGGACCTGGCCCAACTCGACACCGTACGCGGCTGGTTCGAACAGTAGCGGTCAGCACCCGTGCGGGACCGCTCCCATGGTGTGACCTGGCGTAACTCACCGGCGGGGTTCGGCAGTTATCGCTGGTGACGCCTCCGCGTGAGGTGAGCCGTACGGAGAGTAGGACCGCATGCCGCCCAGGAGCAACCCCACGGCGCGCCAGGTACGACTGGGCGCCGAAATGCGCAGGATGCGCGAGCGCGCAGGCGTCACGGCACGGGACGCCGCCGCCTTCCTCAATTCCAACCCGATCCAGATGAGCCATGTGGAGTCCGGCCGCAGCGGCATCAGCGAGGAACGCGTCCGGCGGCTCGCCGACTACTACTCGTGCGAGAACCCGCGCTACGTCGACGCACTGGTGGAAATGGCCAACGAGCGGGGCAAGGGGTGGTGGGAGGAGTTCCGCGGCCGGCTCTCCCCGGTATCACTGGACCTCGCCGAGATGGAACACCACGCGGTGTACATGCGCGCACTGGAGGTGCTCCATATCCCTGGCCTCCTGCAGACCGAGGACCACATGCGGGCCGCTTTCTCGTACGTGAATCCGGACCTCCCGCCGAAAAAGCTGGACACCTGGGTGGAATTCCGTTCCCGCCGCAAGGCCGCGCTGGCCGACTGCACGTTCGGCGCGGTGATCCACGAGGCGGCGTTGCGGCTGAAGGTGGGCGGGACGAAGGAGGCCCGTGCCCAGCTCACCTACCTCCTGGAGATGTCGGAGTGGGACAACGTCACGGTGCGGATCATCCCGTTCGACGCCGAGGGCTTCGCGGGCGCCGGGTACTCCATGCTCTACGTCGGCGGCCGGGTCTCACAGCTGGACACTGTACAGATGGACACCATGGACGGTTCCAGTTTCGTTGACGGGGAATCCCGTTTGAGGAAGTACCGCACACTGCTCGACCGGATCGAGTGCTCGGCCCTGACACCCGCCGCCTCACGGGACTTCATTCGCCGCGTCGAAGGAGAGTTGTAGCCTTGGCCACCTCGATCACCTGGCAGAGGTCCTCCTATTCCGCGGGCTCGGAGGGGAACACCTGTGTGGAGGTGGGCACCTCCGCGAACCGAATACACCTTCGGGAAAGCGACACGCCCAACGCGATCATCACTACCAATCGCACGCATCTCTCCGCCTTCATTCGCCGTATAAAGGCGGGGCGTTGAAGCATGGGCCGGGTACTGATCGTCGATGACGACGCCGCGATCCTGCGCTCGCTCGGGCGCGGACTGCGACTGAACGGTTACACCGTCACCCTCGCGGACAGCGGCGAAGCCGCCTTGGAGCAGCTGACCGCGGCCCCGGCCGACGTCATCGTGCTGGACGTCTCCATGCCGGGCATCAGCGGCACCGAGGTGTGCCGCCGGCTGCGTGCCGCCGGAGACGACACACCGGTGCTGATGCTCTCCGCGTTGGACGAGGTCAAGGACCGGGTGGCCGGGCTACAGGCCGGGGCCGACGACTACCTCGTCAAGCCGTTCGCGCTCCAGGAGCTGCTGCTGCGGTTGCAGGCGCTGCTGCGCCGACGCCCGCCCTCACCCAGCGAGCCCGTCCGGGTCGGCGACCTGGTGCTCGATCCCTCCTCACGCGAGGTGCGCTACCAGGGCGAGCCGATCCGGCTCACCCGCCGCGAGTTCGAGCTGCTTGAGGTGCTGGCGCGCAACGCGGGCGTGGTGCTGAGCCGGGACCAGCTGCTGGAGCGGGTCTGGGGGTACGACTTCGACGTGCGCACCGACGCCGTCGACACGTTCGTCAGCTACCTGCGGCGGAAGATGGAGGCGCGGGGACGCCCTCGGTTGCTGCACACGGTGCGCGGGGTGGGGTTCGTACTACGGCAGGAAGCGAAATGAGGGCGGAGCGCAGCTCCTCACTTGAGGGTGGTGGCGGGCGGCGGGCGGGAATGCGGCTGTCCACCCGGATCGCGATCGCGGTGGGCGTGACCGTGCCCCTGCTGGTGCTGGCGTCGGCGGCGCTGCTGCTGCGACTGGTGAGCGTTGACGCGCACGCCGCACAGGACTCGCATCTGCGGGACCGGGCGGCCGTGGTGCTGCCGATGGCCCGCAACCTGATCAACGTCAACCGTGCCGGACGCTACCAGCAGGAGCGCAACCGCGAACACCGGCTGTTCGCCAATGCGTTGGACGTGGGCGTACGGGTGGTGACCGGGCCGGACGCCACACCGATCGCGGCGGGCGGCCCGCAGCCCGGCCTCGGCGTCTCACTGCCCGCGGCGACGGCGAACCCGGTGACCGTACAGGCGAACGGCAGGGCGTGGCGGGCGTTCCGGCTACCGGTCACCGGGGAGCGGGCGGGGGACGCGCTGTGGGTGTTCTCGCCCGCGTCGGTGGTGCGCAGTGGGGTGGACGCGGTGCGCGGCCGGATCCTGCTGACCGCGCTGATCGCGGCACCGGTCTCGGCGCTGCTGGCGCTGCTGGTCGCGGAGCGGGCGACCCGCTCGCTGCGCAGGTTGCAGCGGCAGGCCAGCGGGCTCGACCCCCGGGTGAGCGAGGCCCGGCTGGAGCACCGGCCGTCCCGTGTCACCGAGGTCGACGACCTGGCGCGCACCCTGCAGACGCTGCTGGCGCGCTACGACGAGCAGGCGGCCCGCACCGGTGAGGCACTGGCCACCGCCCGGTCGTTCTCGGCGGCGGCCTCGCACGAGTTGCGCACCCCGCTGATGAGCATGCGGACCAACCTGGAGATCCTTTCCGGCCATCCGGATCTGGACCCGGCCGAGCGCACCGAGGTGCTGGCGGACCTACGGGACGAACACGCCCGGCTGGAGGGGCTGTTGGTGACGCTGCGGGCGCTGGCGCAGGGCGATCTGGTGGAGGCGGACGCGTTCACCGCCGTGGATCTGGGCGAGCTGGTCGAGGCGTCGGTGGCCGACGCGGCCCGCCGTCATCCCGAGGCGCTGATCACGGTACGGGCGGACGCGGCCCCTCGGCTGCGCGGCTGGGAGCCGGGGTTGCGGATGATCGCCGACAACCTGCTGAACAACGCGGTGGTGCACGGCCGTCGCCCGGGCCGCGCGTCCGAGGTCCAGGTGACGCTGCGCCGTACGGACGAGCACGCGGTGCTGACGGTGGACGACGCCGGTCCGGGCATCCCGCCCGAGGCTCGGGACCGGGTCTTCCAGCGCTTCGAACGCGGCCCGCAGAGCCCCGGCACCGGGCTCGGGCTGACGCTCGTCGCCCAGCAGGTCGATCTGCACCGCGGCACCGTGCGCATCACCGAGCGGCCCGACGGTGAGCCCGGCAGCAGCTTCGAGGTGCGGCTGCCGATGTCCGCAGCGGCGATGCCCGAACTACCGCCGCACCGCGACTGGTTGAGCGGTTCGGTGCGTTCCGCGCAATGACCGTCCGCCCCCACAAGGAAACCACAAGAACCACTTCTACGGTCTGCGTCGAGCGGCCCGCCCACCGTCTCCCAGCGGGGGCGGACCGCGCCCCAACCGTCACCACGAAGTGGAGAGAGTCATCATGCAGCGTCGCAAGGCGACGGTGACCGCGACCGTCGCGGGACTCGTCCTCACCGGTTCACTGGCGGCCGTGGCCGCGCCCGCGTACGCGGACGGCAGCAGCCCGTCCCCCTCCGCCGGCACCGCCCCGCACGCCCACCCGAAGGGTCCGAAGACGGACGGTGCGCGGGCACTGTGCCGCCGGGTGCCGAAGCTGGACCGCCGGATCGCACGGGAGATCAAGCGACTGGATTCGGGCGTCGGCACGCCCGGCTCGATCGCGTTCCTGAGGCAGCGCGTCGAGAACGCCAAGAAGGAGAACCACGCGGCGATCGCCAAGTTCCTCGGCGACCGGCTCAGCGCGCGGCAGGCCCTGCTGGTCAACCTCAAGCAGCGGCAGAGCGATCTGAAGGATGTCGCCACCTGGTGCAAGGCGAACGGCAAGGGCAAGCCGGCCAACAGCACCACGAGCGCGTGAGCCGCCGCCGACGTCTCACCCTGCTGGCGACGGCGGCACTGGCGGTGCCGCTGCTGGCCGGGTGCGGGCACTCCGCCACCGGCTCGGCCAGCGGCACGCCGTCGGCCACGTCGACACCGGGTTCGTCCTCCGCGAGCCAGCTCCAGCAGATGCAGCACAAGGTCGACGCCGCCCAGAGCGCGGCGGACGCGGCGGACCAGGACGCCCGCAGTAACTAGCCCTTCCGGCGGATTCCCGCCCGGTTGCCGTCGGTGCGCCGGAAGATGCCGTCTGACGTGCGCGAACGCCCCCGCTCCTGGCGGGGGCGTTCCAGCATTCGGGTGAGGCCCGGCGTTCGGTTCGCATCGCAAGCGGGGCCGAGAGGGGGTTGCATCCTGGTGAGCCGGTCGGGCCAACGCGGCCACGCAGACCGCGCCGTCCGGCGCCGGGAGAGTGCCATGTCCTCTGGTCGAATCACCGCGGTCGCCCTGGCCGCCGTTGCCACGCTCGGATTCACCGCCGCGGCCGCCGTGGCCAGTGTGCACCCCGATCCGGTGGGTCCGGGGCAGCAGTTGCGGCTGAGCGACGACAGGAAGTGCGACATGTCGATGGGCGCCCACGCTTCCTCACCGCTGTTCGGTGAGACGGCGCTGGCCGCAGGGGCGGACCGGATGGTGGCCGGCGTCACCACTCCCGCGACCGCGCGGCCCGGCAGCTATCCGGTGACGATCCGCTGCGGCGCGGGCGGTGTCCGGGTCACCGGCACGGTCACCGTCCAGGCCGCCCCCTCCAAGGGCGCCGAGGCGGGCACCGGCGCCCCCGGCGGGGGCGCGCCCCAACTCGCCTGCGGTACCGCGCTGTTGGCCTTGGCGGCCTGCGGCGCCGTACGCCGACGGCGCGGCCCCTCCCACCGCTAGCACGGTTGCGCCGGGGCGGGTTCGGGCTCGCGGCGGGCCCGGCGTCCCGCATGCGAACCCCAGCGGGCGTCAGCCGTCCACGCGGGCGTGAAGGTGCATGTCGTGCCAGCCATCGGCATGCAGTGTCGCGCTGCGCTTCGTACCCTCCAAGGCGAACCCCGCCTTCTCCGCCACACGGCAGGACGCCGTGTTCGCCACCCCGTGGGTGAGTTCGAGCCGATGCAGACCGAGGTCGCGGAAGGCCCATCGCGCGACCCTGTTGGTGGCGTGCAGGGCCACTCCCGCGCCGCGGGCGGCTGGCAGCACCCAGTAGATGTACTCCGCGGTGCCCTGCCGCAGGTCCATGCCGCCCAGGGCGACCGACCCCAGCACCGAGTCGTCGTCGGCACGGGTGATGCCCCAAGTGGCAGCCGCCTCCTCGTGCCACCGCCGCCCGTAGCGCGCGATCCGCTCCCGGGCCTGCTCGACGCCGCCGGTGGGCGGGCGGTTCCACTGCCGGATCGCCGGGTCCTGCCAGGCGGCGGCCAGCGCGGGGGCGTCCTCCTGCCGCCATGGCCGCAGGGTGAGCCCGGCGTCGGCTATGTGCAGTACGGGTTGCGCGGCACAGCCCATCCGTCCGGCGGGGACGACATCGGGTATGCGCTCGTTGATCGGGTTCATCGCCGCATCCTGCCAGACGCGTTCACCCCGCCCCGGCCCAACCGGTCGGCCAGGAAGCCCTCAAGGCAAGCCCCGCGGCGGCGAGCGGCCACGACGGCGGAGACCGGCGGTGCCGAGCCGACCGCGTCCCGCATGCGAACCCCGGCGGGCGTCAGCCGTCCAGCAGCCAGGTACTGGACGGAAGTGTCTGCTCCCGCGCCGCCGAGCGCAGGTGCTCGCGCAGCACGCTGCGCAACTCCCGTGCGGCTCGCGGCGGTTCGACGTCCTTGCGGTGGGCGACCGCGATGGTGCGGTGCAGCCCGGGCGGGGCGAAGGGGGTGACCCGTAGCCCGGATCGGGCGGCGACCATGGAGGGGATCACGGCGAGGCCGAGGCCAGCTCGGACGAAGCCGAGTACCGCGTCCATCTCACCGCCCTCGACGGTGAAGACGGGGTCGAATCCGGCCGCCCGGCACGCCGAGGTGGTGAACTCACGTAGGTCGTAGCCGCGCCGGAACATCACCATTGGCTGGTCGCGCAGGTCCTCGATGCGGATCCGGCCGCTGCGGGCCGGGGCGGACGACGGCGCGGAGACCACGACGAGGTCCTCGCGCAGCAGCTCGGTCGCGGCCAGCGCCGGGGCCTGGCCGGGCAGCGGGGTGATGATCAGGGCGAGATCGAGTTCACCGGCCGCCAGCACCCGTACCAGGTCCTGCGAGCCGTCCTCGTGGACCACCAGGTCCACCCCGGGGAAGCGGTCGTGGAAGTCCCGCAGCACATCCGGCACCAGACTGGCGCACAGGCTGGGGGTGGCCCCGATGCGGACCCGGCCGCGGCGCAGCTGGGCGACCTCCTGCACCTCCCTGCGCGCCGTCTCGGCGTCGGCGAGGATCCGCTGGGCGAGCGGAAGCAGCGCCTCGCCCGCGTCGGTGAGCGTGATATGACCGCGGGCGCGGTGGAACAGCTCGGCGCCCAACTCCCGTTCCAGGGCCCGGATCTGCTGGGATAGCGAGGGCTGCGCGACATGCACCCGGGCGGCGGCCCGGGTGAAGTGGCGGGTCTCGGCGACGGCCGCGAAGTACTGGAGCTGGTGCAGCTGCACGGCTGCCACGATACCCCCACACGATAGGGAACGCCTATCGAAACCAGCCGCACCATGTCTTGGACCGATCCACCCTGACCTGCCTACCGTCTGTGTCATGGCACTGGCGACGCGGACGGTCCGACGGCCGTCCACCTTGGCAACCCTGTGGCGGTCGACCGTCGGCAAGAAGACCGTGATGGCCGTCACCGGCGTGATCATGCTGCTGTACCTCGTCGCGCACATGCTGGGAAACCTGAAGATCTTCTTCGGCTCGACGGAGTTCAACGGCTACGCGCACTGGTTGCGCACCATCGGTGAGCCCGCGCTGCACTACAGCTGGTTCCTGTGGATCGTGCGGGTGGTGCTGGCCGCCTCGGTGGTGCTGCACGCGGTGTCCGCGTACCAGCTCAGCCGCCGTGACCTGGCCGCCCGCCCCACGGCCTACGCGCACCGGCGGCCGCGGGCCGGCTACGCGACCCGCACCATGCGGTGGGGCGGGGTGATCCTCGGCCTGTTCATCGTCTGGCACCTGCTGGACCTGACCACCCTGACGGTGAACCCGCGCGGTGAGGCGGGCCACCCGTACCAGAACGTGGTGGCGGACTTCCACAACTGGTACGCCGACGTGGTCTACATCGTCGCGATGCTGGCCCTCGGGCTGCACATCCGGCACGGCTTCTGGAGCGCTGCGCAGACCCTCGGCGCCAACAACGCGCGCCGCGACAGGACGCTCAAGTTCACCGCCAACGCGCTGGCCCTCGTCCTGACCGCGGGATTCGTCGCGGTGCCCGTCTCGGTGATGACCGGAGTGGTGAGCTGACATGACCTCGTACACCGCCTACCTGACCGGCGAGCCGATCGCCGACACCAAGGCCCCGGCTGGGCCGATCGAGGAGCGGTGGGACCGCCGCCGCTTCACCGCGAAGCTGGTCAATCCGGCCAACCGCCGCAAGCACACCGTGATCGTGGTCGGCACCGGCCTCGCGGGCGGCTCCGCCGGTGCCACCCTGGCCGAACAGGGCTACCGCGTCATCCAGTTCTGCTACCAGGACTCACCGCGCCGCGCCCACTCGATCGCCGCCCAGGGCGGCATCAACGCGGCCAAGAACTACCGCAACGACGGCGACTCCATCCACCGGCTGTTCTACGACACCGTCAAGGGCGGCGACTTCCGCGCCCGCGAGTCCAACGTCCGCCGCCTGGCACAGGTCTCGGTGGAGATCATCGACCAGTGCGTGGCGCAGGGCGTGCCGTTCGCCCGCGAGTACGGCGGACTGCTCGACACCCGCTCCTTCGGCGGTGTGCAGGTCTCGCGCACGTTCTACGCCCGGGGCCAGACCGGCCAGCAGCTGCTGCTCGGCGCCTACCAGGCGCTGTCCCGGCAGATCGCGGCGGGGAACGTGGAGATGCACGCCCGTACCGAGATGCTGGACCTGATCGTGATCGACGGTCGGGCGCGCGGCATCGTCGCCCGCGACCTGGTCACCGGTGAGATCGCCACGTACTTCGGGGACGCCGTGGTACTGGCCTCCGGCGGCTACGGAAACGTCTTCTACCTGTCGACCAACGCCAAGAACTCCAACGCCACAGCCATCTGGCGGGCGCACCGGCGCGGCGCGTACTTCGCCAACCCGTGCTTCACCCAGATCCACCCCACCTGCATTCCGCGCTCCGGCGAGCACCAGTCGAAACTGACGCTGATGAGCGAGTCGCTGCGCAACGACGGACGGATCTGGGTGCCCAGGGCGAAGGGCGACAACCGCCCGCCGGAGCAGATCCCGGAGGACGAGCGCGACTACTACCTGGAGCGGATCTACCCCTCGTTCGGCAACCTGGTGCCGCGCGACATCGCCTCGCGGGCCGCGAAGAACGTCTGCGACGAGGGACGCGGTGTGGGTCCCGGCGGGCAGGGCGTCTACCTGGACTTCGCCGACGCGATAGCGCGGATGGGACGCGAGAAGGTCGCGGAGAAGTACGGCAACCTCTTCGAGATGTACGAGCGCATCACCGCGGAGAACCCGTACGAGGTGCCGATGCGCATCTATCCGGCGATCCACTACACCATGGGCGGACTGTGGGTGGACTACGACCTGCAGACCACCGTCCCCGGCCTGTTCGCCGTCGGGGAGGCCAACTTCTCCGACCACGGCGCCAACCGGCTCGGCGCCAGCGCGCTGATGCAGGGGCTCGCCGACGGCTACTTCGTGCTGCCGTCCACCATCAACGACTACCTGGCGCGCCATCCGCACGACACCGTCGACCCCCGGCACCCCTCGGTCACCGAGGCGGTCGACGGTGTCACCGCGCGCCTGGAGCGGCTGCTGGCGGTGGACGGCGACCGGACCCCGGACTCCTTCCACCGCGAACTCGGCGAACTGCTCTGGGACAACTGCGGGATGGCGCGCAACGACGCCGGACTGCGCAAGGCGCTTGAGCGGATCCCGGAGCTGCGGGCGGAGTTCTGGCGCCGGGTGAAGGTGCCGGGCAGCGGCGAGGAGCTCAACCAGTCACTTGAGAAGGCCAACCGGATCGCCGACTACTTCGAGCTGGCCGAGCTGATGTGCCTGGACGCCCTGCACCGCGAGGAGTCCTGCGGCGGTCACTTCCGCGAGGAGAGCCAGACCCCGGACGGCGAGGCGGCCCGCGACGACGACCGGTTCTCGTACGCCGCCGCCTGGGAGTTCACCGGTACCGGCGCGCCGCCCGTGCTGCACAAGGAGCAGTTGGTCTTCGAGTACGTCCACCCCACCCAGCGGAGTTACGCATGAGGCTCACCCTGCGCGTCTGGCGCCAGCGCGGCCCGGAACAGCCCGGCGCCATGACCACGTACGAGGTCGACGGCATCAGCGAGGACATGTCGTTCCTGGAGATGCTCGACACGCTCAACGAGCGGCTGATCCTGGACGGCGACGAGCCGGTGGCCTTCGACCACGACTGCCGTGAGGGCATCTGCGGCGCGTGCGGGATGGTGATCAACGGCCAGGCGCACGGCCCGGAGCGCACCACCACCTGCCAGTTGCACATGCGGCACTTCTCGGACGGCGACACCATCGACATCGAACCGTGGCGGGCGGCGGCCTTTCCGGTGGTGAAGGACCTGGTGGTGGACCGGTCGGCGTTCGACCGGATCATCGGCTCCGGCGGCTATGTCACCGCGCCGACCGGCAGCGCGCCGGAGGCGCATGCCACGCCGGTGCCCAAGCCCGTCGCCGACACGGCGTTCGAGCACGCCGAGTGCATCGGGTGCGGGGCGTGTGTGGCGGCCTGCCCCAACGGGTCGGCGATGCTGTTCACTTCGGCGAAGGTGGTCCACCTCAACGTCCTGCCACAGGGCGCTCCCGAGCGGGAGAGCCGTGTCCTCGACATGGTCGACACCATGGACGCGGAGGGCTTCGGCGGCTGCACCAACACCGGCGAGTGCGCGCTGGCCTGCCCGAAGGGGATCCCCCTGCAGTCCATCGCCACCATGAACCGCGAGTTCCTGCGCGCCGCCCGCAAGGCGCCCCGCCAGGCACGGCCGATGTGATCATGGTGCGGGGTGGGGCGTCCTAGACTCCACCGGGACGTTCCGGATCATCCAGTCACCAGGAGGCGGCAAGAGTGCGGCACGACGCGAAAGGCGTGGGGCAGCGGGACGAGGCGGCGTTGGTCGAGTTGGCCGATGGTGTGTCGGCCTACGTACAGCCGCGGGGCGGGTGGTGCGTCAGCAACGCCGGGGTGCTGGTCGGCCGGGAAGCGGTCACGCTGATCGACTGCACGGCCACCGAGTCGAGCGCGCTGCGGCTGCGTTCGGCGATCGCCGAGCGCACTCCCGCGCCGGTCGGCACCATGGTGCTCACCCACCACCATGGCGACCACCACTACGGCGCCGGGGTGTTCGGCCCGGGCCTGACCGTCGTCGCGCATGAGCGGACCCGGGAGACGATGCTGCGGGAAGGCGTGAACCTGCCCTCGATCTGGCCCGATGTGCAGTGGGGCGACGTTCGGCTGGTGCCGCCGCAGCTGACGTTCACCGACCGGATGACGCTGTATGTCGACGAGCTGCGGGTCGAGTTGATCCATCTGGGCCCGGCGCACACCACGGGGGACGTGGTGGCCTGGCTGCCGGAGCGGCGGGTGCTGTTCACCGGCGACCTCACGTTCTCCCAGAGCACGCCGTTCTGCCTGCAGGGGTCGCTGGACGGCACCCTGGAAGTGCTGGCGGCGCTGCGGGAGTTGGACGCGCAGGTGGTGGTCAGCGGGCACGGTCCGGTCGGCGGCCCGGAGGTCCTGGACGCCAACGCGGAGTACCTGCGCTGGGTGCGCGAGCTGGCCGCCGAGGGCTTCGCCGCCGGGCGGGAGCCGTTGGAGGTGGCGCGGGGCGCCGATCTCGGGGCGTTCGCCGGGCTGTTGGAGCCGGAGCGGCTGGTGGCCAACCTCCACCGCGGGTACGCGGAGCTGCGCGGCGAGCCGCGCGGCGTCGAACTGCCGCTGCCCCCGATCCTGAAGGACCTGGTCGCCTTCAACGGCGGTCGGCCGCTGTCCTGTTCGGCGTAGCGCTCGTCATGGCGGCCAGCCTGCGGTAGGAGCCGAACACGGCTTCCCGGTCGTAACCGCTCGTCGTCACCAGGAACTCGTCGGCCTCGGTGCGCCCGATCAACGCACCGAGGCCGTCGGCCACTTCCTCCTCCGTACCGAGGATGTGCCCGGTCATGGCGCGTTCGAACTCGGTGCGCTCGCGGCTCGTCATGTCCAGCGCCCGGATCTCCTCGGCGGGTGCCAGCGGCGGGAACTCGCCGTGGGTACGGGAGTACGCGGTGGACCAGGCCTCCGGGACCAGCAACTCGCGTGCGGCCTCGGCGGTGTCGGCGACCGCCACCGTGCCGGAGACGATCACATAGGGCCGGTCCGCCCACGCGGACGGCCGGAAGTGCTCGCGGTAGCCGTCGATGGCCTCCAGCATCCGCCGCTCACCGCGCGCGGCGGCGATCACCAGCGGCAGCCCCGCCTCCGCGGCCACCCGCGCCCCGGCGCCGGTGGCCAGTACGAACGCGGGAACGGTCAGTCCCTCGGCGGGGCGGGCGTGCACCGGGTGCTCACCGGTGAAGTAGCCGAGCAGCTCGGTCAGTTGGGCGGCGAAGTAGTCGGCCGCGTCCTTGTCCCGGCCCAGTGCCCGCCGCACCCCGTCGGTGAACGCCACCGAGCGGCCCAGGCCCATGTCGATCCGGCCGGGGAACAGTGCCGCGAGCACCCCGAACTGCTCGGCCACCACCATCGGTTGGTGGTTGGGCAGCATGACTCCGCCGGTGCCGACCCTGATCCGGCTGGTGGCGGCGGCCACGGCGGCGGCCAGAACGGTGGGCGCCGAGCCCGCGACACCGGGCACGCCGTGGTGCTCGGAGACCCAGAAGCGGTGGTAGCCCCAGGCCTCGGCCTGCCGGGCGAACGCCACGGTGTCGCGCAGCGCCCGCGACGGGTGCCGTCCGCGCCGGGTCCGGGAGCGGTCCAGCACCGACAGCCGGACCGTGGGCGTCTTCAAGGTCACTTACAGCACAACGCCCACGGCCGCCCGGAATTCCCGTCTCAGTCGTCCAGCCAGTGGCTGCGGCCCAGCCGGATCAGCCGCAACTGGCGGCGGGCGATGTTGGCGATGTCCTCCTCGGACTCGGGGTGCTCGGGTGGGACGTCCAGGAAGGCGATGGCGATCATCACCATGTGGTCGACATAGAGGTCGGCGAGCATCCGGACGTCCTGCGGGCTCCAGCCCTCGGACTCCGGCTGTGCCGCGAGGTCGCTCGCCAGCTCCTCGGCGAACAGCCGTAGTTCGTCGGCGATCGCCTCACGCACCGGCTGTACACCGCCGTACCGTTCGCGGGCGATGAAGCGGAAGTGCGGGCGGTGTTCGCGCACATAGCGCGCGATCACCGCGACGGTGCCGTCTATCACCTCGTCGGCCTTGGCCTGCTCGCCGCGGATGGCCCGCACCATCTCGCGCAGCGACCCGAAGGACTCCTCGACCAGTGCGACACCGAGGTCGCCCATGTCGCGGAAGTGCCGGTAGAACCCGGCGGGCGCGACCCCGACCTCACGGGTCAGTTCGCGCAGCCCGAGGCTGCTCAGACTCTGGTGTTCCAGCAGCCGCAGCCCCGCGTCCAACAGCGCCTGGCGGGTGCGCAGTTTCTGGGCCTGTCTGGCGCCCAGGGGTTTGTGGGCCTGGTCGGCCCCGAGCATGTGACTCACATCATCCAGTAAACAGTCGTTCGCTCGTTTTCGCCAGGCTAGAGTGGGCATGTCAGTGAACAACTGTCATCCCAACTGTTCACTGACTGTTCGGTTCACCGAAGTCCCACGTCTTACGGAGAAGGCCCGTCATGGCTCTCGCCCTGATCGTCATCGCCCTCGGAACCCTTTTCGGCGCGGCGGCCTACGCACCGGCCCCGGTGTTCATCGGCGCCGCAGCGTTGATCGGCGGCTGGCTGCTGGTGTTCTACGTCCGTGAGCGCCTCGCCCGCGCCCGCAACCACTGACCGCTCCCGCATCCGGAAGGGAATCCACCACCATGGACACCGTCGTCCCGGCCCGGACCACGGCCACCGCCCGGCGTTCGGACGCCGACGGCACGGCCGTCGCCTCGTTCATCCTGGGGCTGCTCGGCACCTTCGTGCTGAACATCGTCTTCGGACCGCTCGCCATCATCCTGGCCTCGGTCGCCCTGGTACGCGGCACCCGGCGGCGCGGCCGTGCGCTGCTCGGGCTGTTCCTCGGCATCGCCGACATCGCCATCCTGGTCGCCCTGATCACCGCCCACCAGGACATCGCCTGGACCCCAGGCTTCTGAAACGCCGCCGCTGGCCGAACAAGCGTTTAAGCTCGGCCGGTGACCAACTACCACCGCACGGCGCACCGCCATGGCTGAGTTGATCGCCGTGGCCGCCGATCCGGTGGGGCCGGGCGGACGGCTGCAGGCGCTGGACGGGGACGGCACCCCCGTCTCGGCCGCCGAGCCGGTGCCCGACCTGGCGTCCGCGGTCGCCGGGCGGGAGGAGCGGCTGCGACCCCGCTGGGTGTGGGCGGCCACCGACGATCTGTATCCGCGGCTGCTGGACCGGATCCCGGTGCGGCTGGGCCGCTGCCATGACCTCAAACTCGTCGAGGCCCTGCTGCTCGGCCACGAGAGCGGCCACGGGCAGCCTCGTTCACTGGGCGCGGCCTGGGCACGGCTGCACCGGCTGCCGGTGCCGGATGATCCGCGCGACGGCGGCGCCGACGGACAGCCGTCGTTGTTCGCCGCCGACCGTCATCAACTCCCGCCCGATGTGGACCAGTTGACCGCCGTGGTGGCGGTCCACGCCGAGCAGCGGCGGCGGATCGCGGCGGTGGAGCACCCGGAGCGGATGCGGCTGCTGTGCGCGGCGGAGTCGGCGGGCGCGCTGGCCGCGGTGGAGATGGCCAGGGACGGCCTGCCGTGGAGCGCCGCCGTCCATGACGCGCTGCTGACCGAGTTGCTGGGGCCGCGCCCGGCGGGTGGGGCCCGGCCCGAGCGGGTGGAGCGGTTGGCGGCGCGGTTCCAGGAGGCGGTCGGCCGCCCGGTCAACCCGGACTCCCCCGCGCAGGTGCTGGCGGCGTTCGCCCGGGTCGGGGTGAGCCTGCCGTCCACCCGCAGCCATGTGCTGAAGGCGGCCGACCATCCGGCCGCCGCGATCCTGCTGCGCTACAAGGAGCTGTCCCGCGTCCACTCGGCGCACGGCTGGGCGTGGCGCGAGCAGTGGGTGCGCGACGGCAGGTTCCGCCCGGAGTACGTGGTCGGCGGGGTGGTCTCCGGCCGGTGGGCGACGCGCGGCGGTGGCGCGTTGCAGATTCCGCGGCTGCTGCGCTCCGCGGTGGTCGCCGATCCCGGGCACCGTTTGGTGGTGGCCGACGCGGGCCAGTTGGAGCCCCGGGTGCTGGCGGCGATGTCCGGCGACCGCGGACTGTGCGCCGCGGCGGCGGGCGGCGACATGTACGCGGACCTGGCACGCACCGCGTTCGACGGCGACCGCGGGCGGGCCAAGATCGGGCTGCTGGCCGCGATGTACGGGCAGACCAGCGGCGAGGCCGGGCAACTGCTGGCGATACTGCGCCGCCGTTTCCCGGCCGCCATGGCACTGGTCGAGGAGGCGGCGCGCATCGGTGAGGCGGGCGGCGTGGTCCGCTCGCAGTTGGGCCGCACCTCGCCGCGACCGTCGGACCTGTGGGCGGGAAGCGACGAGGAGTCGGCGGACGGCGTGTCCCCGGCGCTGCGTGCGGCGCGAGCGTGGGGGCGGTTCACCCGTAACTTCACCATCCAGGCCAGCGCCGCCGACTGGGCGCTGGCGGTGCTGGCCGCGCTGCGCCGCAGGCTGGCCGCGCTGGACTGCGACGGCCGCACACCGCCTCGGCTGGTGTTCTTCCAGCACGACGAGGTGATGGTGCACACCCCGGTCGAGTTGTCCGAGGCGGTGGCGGCTGCGGTCGCCGAGTCGGCGCGGGAGGCGAGCCGGCTGGTGTTCGGGGACACGCCGGTGCGCTTCCCGCTGGAGACCAGCGTGGTGGAGTGCTACGCGGACGCCAAGTGAGGCTCACACCTCGGGTGCGGCGGGCGGCTCTCCGTCGACGGCCACCGACGCCACCGTGTCGTAGAACGACAGATGGCCCTTGATCGCCTCGACGCTCGGCAGCGGGTCCTGGTACGACCAGACCACGTCCGCGTGCGTGCCGCTGCCGTCGCCCACGTAACTCCAGTACGACGCCACGCCCTTGAACGGGCACGTGGTCCGCGTGTCCGTGGACTCGAACAGGGTGAGGTCGACATCCTCCGGCGGCAGGTAGTAACGGACCTTGTGGCCCGTCTCGTACACCAGGACCGGGCGGCGGCTGTCGGCCACCATCCGGCCGTCGATCTCCACCCTGACGTGCTGGGAACCGGGCACCGCGGTAACGCGGTGGCCGTGCTCACGCTCTGACATCACGCCTCCTCATTCCCTCTTCGCACCTTGGGGCAACACCGCTGTCAGGCGGAGTGTTCCACCTCGATCAGCACCTTGCCCACCGCGTTGTCGCGCACCGCGTCATGGGCGTCGGCGGTGCGCTCCAACGGGAACCGGTGCAGCGGCAGTCCCGCCCGCTCACCGACCCGGAACGCGCCGTCCGCCACCGCCGCCGAGACATCGGCGACCGCGTTCTTCTTGGCCTCGTTGGAGACGAAGTACAGCAGCACGCCCTGCCAGCGCAGATTGCCGGTCATCGCCGCCCGCACCGGGATCCGCAGTTCGTCATCGGGGTTGCCCGCGTAGTAGGCGATCACCGCGTTCTGCGCGGCCACCGCGTGGTCCAGCTCGGCGTTGGCCGCCGGAGCCACCTCCACGATGATGTCGACACCCGCGGGCGCAATCTCACCGATCGCCGAAGCGGCGTCCCGCGTACGGTAGTTGACCACATGGTGGGCACCGGCCGCCTTGGCCAGCTCCACCTTGTACGGACCGCTGACCGTGGTGATCACGGTGGCCCCGGCCCAACGCGCCAACTGGATCGCGGCGTTGCCCACCGCCCCCGCCCCGCCGGCGACCAGCACGGTGCGGCCCGCGAGGCTGCCCGGGGTCAGCCGAGTGGGTCCCCCGTCGGCGACGGTCAGACAGCGGTGCGCGGTGAGCGCCGGGACGCCCAGGCTCGCGCCCAGCTCGAAGGAGGCGTGCTCGGGCAGCGCCACGGCCTGCCGCTGGGGAATGACCAGGTACTGCTGCGCGGTGCCGTCGGCGCGCCGCCAGGCCGCCTCCCACAGCCACACCCGCTCGCCGATCCGGTCGGCGGGCACCCCCTCGCCGACGGCGTCGATGACCCCGGCACCATCCTGGTTGGGCACCTGCCCCCGCTCACCGAGCGGGCCGAACACCGGGGCGGTACGGGTCTTCCAGTCGGTGGGGTTGACACCGGAGACGTGCACCCTGACCCGGACCTCGCCCGGCCCAGGCTCCGGAATCGGCCGTTCCACAAGAGTGAGGACATCGGAACCGCCGTGTTGGGTGTAGACGATCGACTTCATGTCCCCGTACAAGTCACCCGGCGGCCGGATTCTTCCCGTCCGGCAGCCGGGCCGCGAGATACGGCGCGGTACGGCTGGCGGGCTGGGCGGCGACCTGGGCGGGGGTGCCCGCGGCCACGATCCGGCCGCCCTCGTCGCCACCGCCCGGGCCGAGGTCGATGACCCAGTCGGCGGCGGCCACCACATCCATGTCGTGCTCCACGACGACCACCGAGTTCCCCGCCGCCACCAGCTCGGACAACTGGCTCATCAGCACCTCGGTGTCGGCCGGATGCAGCCCGGTGGTCGGCTCGTCCAGCAGGTAGAGGGTGTGCCCGCGATCGCGGTGGGTGGCCCGCTGCAGCTCGGCCGCGAGCTTGACGCGCTGCGCCTCGCCGCCGGACAGCTCGGTGGCGGGCTGGCCCAGCCGCAGATAGCCGAGGCCCACCTGGCGCAGCGTGCGCAGGCTGCGAACCGCGGCGGGCACGTCGGCGAGGAACTCGGCCGCCGCGTCGACCGTCAGCTCCAGGACGTCGGCGATGGAGGCACCCCGGTACGTCACCTCCAGGGTCTCCCGGTTGTAGCGGCTGCCGTGGCACTCCGTACAGGGCGCGTAGCCACCCGGCAGGAACAGCAGCTCCACGCTGATGAAGCCCTCGCCCTGGCAGGTCTCGCAGCGGCCACCCGCGACGTTGAACGAGAAGCGGCTGGCGGTGTAGCCGCGCGACTTCGCCTCCTCGGTCGCCGCGAACAGCTTCCGTACCGCGTCGAACAGCCCGGTGTAGGTGGCGAGGTTGGACCTCGGGGTACGGCCGATGGGCCTCTGGTCGACACGCACGAGCCGGTGGACGGCCGAAAGCCCCTCGACGGCGGCTACTTGTCGAGCCGTCAGGTCGGCTGTCGTCTCCTCGGCCTGGGCGGCGGTGCCCAGGTGCTCCGCCAGCACCTCGGCGAGGACCTGGCTGATCAGCGTCGACTTGCCGGACCCGGACACTCCGGTGACGGCGGTGAACACGCCGAGCGGTACGTCCGCGTCCAGGTCGCGCAGATTGTGCCGGGTGACACCGCGCAGCCGCAGCCACGCCGAGGGTCGGCGGGGCCTGCGGGCCGCCTCGGCGCCGGGCGGCGTACGGAACAGGAAGCGCCGGGTGGCCGACTCATCGACGTCCCGCAGCGCGGCGACCGGGCCGCTGTGCAGGATCCGCCCGCCCCGCTCCCCCGCGTGCGGCCCCACGTCGACCAGCCAGTCCGCGCGGCGCACCAGGTCCATGTCGTGCTCGACCACCAGCAGCGAGTTCCCCGCGGCGATCAGCCGTTCCAGCACGGTGAGCAGCGCGACGGTGTCCGCCGGATGCAGCCCGGCCGACGGCTCGTCCAGCACGTACACCACGCCGAACAGGCCGGACCTCAACTGCGTTGCCAGCCGCAGCCGTTGCAGCTCGCCCGCGGACAGCGTGGTGGTGGCCCGGTCCATTCCCAGGTAGCCGAGGCCGAGTTCGGTCAGCACCTCGATGCGCGCGACCAGGTCGCGGGCGATGGTCCGGGCCACACCGTCGCCGGGGGCGTCGGCGGTCGGCCGCAGCACCTCGGCGAGCCGGGCCAGCGGCATCGCCGCCAACCGCGCGATGTCGTACCCGGCGAAGGTGACCGCCAGCGCCTCCGGCCGCAGCCTGCGCCCGTCGCACACCGGGCACCGCTCACTGACCAGGAACCGCTCGGCACGGGCGCGCAGCGCGGGGCTCTTGGAGTCGGCGAAGGTGTGCAGCACATACCGCCGTGCGCTCTGGTAGGTGCCCTGGTACGGGCGTTGGATGCGGTCCGCCTCCCGTACCGGGTGAACGGTGACCACCGGCTGCTCGTCGGTGAACAGGATCCAGTCGCGGTCCCGTTGCGGCAGTTCGCGCCAGGGGCGGTCGGTGTCGTAGCCGAGGGCGTCCAGGATGTCCCGCAGGTTCTTGCCCTGCCAGGCGCCCGGCCAGGCGGCGATCGCGCCCTCGCGGATGCTGAGCCCCGGGTCCGGCACCAGCGAGCGTTCGGTGACGCGATGCACCGTGCCCAGACCGTGGCACTCGGGACAGGCGCCCGCCGCGGTGTTCGGCGAGAACGCGTCGGAGTCCAGCCGTTCGCCCGCGTCGTGCGGATACGTTCCGGCGCGCGAGAGCAGCATCCGCAGCGAGTTGGACAGCGTCGTCACGGTGCCCACCGAGGAGCGCGAGGTCGGCGCGGAACGGCGCTGCTCCAGCGCCACCGCGGGCGGCAGCCCGGTGATCTCGCCGACCTTGGGCACCCCCACCTGGTGGATCAGCCGCCGGGCGTACGGCGCGACGGACTCGAAGTAGCGGCGCTGCGCCTCCGCGTAGATCGTCCCGAAGGCGAGTGAGGACTTGCCGGAGCCGGACACTCCGGTGACCACGACCAGCGCGTCGCGCGGCAGGTCCACATCGACACCGCGCAGGTTGTGCTCACGCGCGCCGCGGACCCGCACGAACGGATCGTGCGGGTCGTGCGCCGGCGGTACGGAGGCGGCCGGGGCCGGGTCGGTCATCGGTGGTCGTCTCCGTGGCTCTGCGTCAGGGATACGCGGTGATTTTACGGTTTGATCCGCAAGTCCTCCGCGCCGCGCGGGTTACGCCGCGACACCAGACGGTAGCCGTCGCCGTCCCGCCGTACGCGACCGCCGGTCGGTGGGGCGAAATGGGTGCCGAGCAGCAGCGTGTCGGTCTGCGCGACCTCGGCCAGCAGTGCCTGGCGGGTGCGCACGGCCTGCGCCGGGTCGGTGTCGAAGACGCTGCACACCTCGGTCCTGGCCAGCTGTACCGGATGGTGCATGCAGTCCGCGGTGATCAGCGCCGCGCCACCCGCCCCGGCCAGCCGCACCGTTACCTGCCCGGGAGTGTGGCCCGGCGCCGGTAGCAGGGTGAGCCCGGGAACGACCTCAAGACCGGTGGGCGGTACGTCCACCAGATCCAGCAGGCCGCTGTCGCGCACCGGGTCGACGGACTCGGTGAACATCCGCCGCCGCTCCGGCGGGAGATCGGCCGAATACCAGTACTCGTACTCGACACGGGTCGTCAGATAGCGGGCGTTGCGGAAGGTGGGCACCCAACGGCCGTTGTCCAGGCGGGTGTTCCAGCCGATGTGGTCGGCGTGCAGATGGGTGTTGACCACCAGGTCGACGCTCTCCGGCGGAAAGCCGATGGCGGCCAGCCGGTCGAGGAACGGGGTGTCCAGGCCGCTCCACCGCGGGTTCGGCAGCGTCTTTCCGTTGCCGATCCCGGTGTCGACCAGGACCTTGCGGCCCGCGACCTCCACCGCGAACGTCTGGACGGCGCCGACGAGTTCACCGGACGCGTCGACGTGGTCGGGGGCCAGCCACGGGGTGAGCGGCACGAGATCGGACGGCAGGTCGGCGAAAACCCGGGGGCCCATGCCGGTGAGCGCCAGCTCGTCCACCCGGTGCACGGTGATGGCGCCGATCCGCCAGCTCGCCGCCGGGCCCTCGAAGTCCTGAGTCGCTGTCATACGCCGATCCTAGGAGGCGCGTGCGGGCGTGACGCGGACGCCGATGTCGGCCGGCGGCGCCCTGGCTCGGATTAGGCTCTTCGCCTGGGTTCCGGCCCTTCCCATCCCATACCGCCCGGAGGACAACCGACCGTGCGTGACGAGACGATCAGCGGATTCCTGGAGCGACTGGCCGCGCGGCAGCCGGCCCCCGGCGGCGGTGCGTCGGCCGCGCTGCACGCTGCGCAGGGGGCGGCCCTGCTGGGCATGGTGGCCCGCTACACCACCGGCGCCAAGTACGCGGAACACCACGAGGCCATCGAGCGGATCATCACCGCGACCGACGAGCTGCGGGCGGCGGCCCTGCAACTCGCGCAGGACGACGCGGCGGCGTTCGGGGCCGTGGCGGACGCGTACCGGTTGCCCAAGGGCACCGACGAGGAGAGGGCGGCGCGCTCGGCCGCCATCGCCGCGGCCCTCGTCGGCGCCGCCTGGCCGCCCTCGGAGGTCATCGGCGTCGCCGAGCAGGTGGTGACCGCGGCTGAAGGACTGCTCCCGGTGGGCAACCGCAACGTCCTGTCCGACGTCGCCGCCGCGGTCGAGGCCGCCCGCGCGGCGGCCACCACCGCCCGGGTCAACATCGAGGTCAACCTGGGCGGCATCACCGACGAGCGGGCGCGCGCCGAACTGGCCGAGGTGGCCGGCGAGGTGGACGGCATCGCGACCCGCGCCGACCGGGTCACCGCCACGGTACGCGCGGAGATCGCCGAATGACCGCCACCGCCCTGTACGGCAGGGAACTCGCCGCCGCCATCCGCGCCGAGACCACCGAGCGGGCGGCGGCCCTGACCGCCTCCGGCCGTCCGCCGAAGCTGGCGGTGGTGGTGGCGACGGCCGACGAGTCCAGTGCCTGGTACGTGCGGTCCATCGCCAAGGCGGCCGGGCAGAGCGGCATCGCCTGCGACATCGTCGACCTCGGGCCCGACGCGGCGGCGGACACCATCGTGGCGGCTCTCGACCGCCTCAGCGCGGATGGCTCGGTGCACGGGGTGATGCTGCAGACGCCGCTGCCCGGCGGGGCCGCGTTGGAGGAGCTGGCCGGTGCCATCGCGTTCGGCAAGGACGTGGACGGCGCGAATCCGCTCAGCCTCGGCCGGTTGGCGGCCGGACTGCCCGCCCATCCTCCGGCCACCGCCGAGGCGGTGGTGGCGTTGCTCGACCACTACGGCGTCGAACTGGCCGGACGGCGGGTCGCGGTGGTCGGCCGCTCCACGGTGGTGGGCAAGCCGCTCGCGCACCTGCTGCTGGACCGGAACGCCACGGTCACCGTCTGCCATTCGCGCACCGTCGACCTGCCGGGCGTCACCTCGACCGCGGACGTGGTCGTGGCGGCCGCAGGGCGGCCCGGACTGATCACCGCGGACCATGTCCGCCCCGGCGCGACCGTGATCGACGTCGGCACCAACCCGACGTCCGACGGCGGGCTGACCGGTGACGTGGCCGCCGAGGCGGTCGGCCATCGCGCGGCGGCGCTCACCCCGGTCCCGGGCGGCGTGGGACCGGTCACCACGGCGCTCCTGCTCCGCCACACGGTGAGGGCCGCGGCCGACCGCTGAGCTGGATGGACGGACGCCAGACCCCCGCGTTGGCGCCCGTCCACAGGTCTATGGATACGCCCCGCGACGTCAGCGGGCCGTAAAGGCGCCAGGAGGGGGCCGGTACCGCCTGGGGCGGCACCGTCCGTCAACGCGCCGTAAAAATCGGCCGGTTGCCGGTATGGGTGGCGCTAACGTCCCGGCGCTTCGGGACGCCGTGCGCCTTCCGCTGGACAGGCTCAAGCGGGAGGTGAGCCCAATGGCTTCGGTGCACTGGGTGCGAGTGGCGCGGCGTGGCTCCCGGCCGCGTACGTTGATCGGTGATCTTGTGCTGCCGGTCGGCTACGCGTCGGCGGCGGTGCTGGCCGCCGCCCTCGCGTTGGGTGGCGGGCGCGGTCACCTGTGGTTTTCGACGGCGGTCTTCGCCGTGCTCACCGCCGGGGTCGCCGCGCAGACCACGAGGATGGTGTGGGCTCCGGCGGTGGCGGTGGTCTGCTGGCTGTTCTTCGACGGGTTCCTCGTCAACCGCCAGGGCGAACTGGCCTGGCGGTCGACGGACCGCGCCGGGCTCGTCGTCCTGCTGGTCGCGGCTCTCGTCGGAGCCGTGGCCGCGGCGCTCGACCGGCGCCGGAACCAGTAGTGGGGCGGGTCCGGCGGACCCGCCCCACATGGGCGGTTACTGCTCGTGGGCCAGGTCCACGTCGAACCCTTCTCGCCCGGTGGTGTCGAGCTGCACCTGGGTGGCGACCGGCGGGTACCCGCTGGCGATCACCGTGTACTGGCCGCGCTCCAGGTCGCTGAACCCGTACACGCCGTCGGCCCCCGTGGTCGAGGTGCCGACCACGTTGCCGGCCGGGTCGAGCAGGGTCACCCTGGCCGCGTCCAGCGGCGCACCGTCCGGCGTGCGCACCGTGCCGCGGATGCGGGCACCCGGCGAGAGCCGCACCTCGTACCAGTTGGGCGTGCCGCTCACCACCTCGACGGGCAGTGCGGCCGGGCGGTGCCCGTCGGCGCTGACCGCGAGCGTGTAGCTGCCCGGAACCAGTTCACCGAAGGCGAAGTCGCCCTCCACTCCGGCGGCGCCGGAGGCAACGACCTCGCCGCGCACATCGGTGGCCACCACCAGCGCGCCCGGCAGCGGTTCGCCGTCCGTTGCGTCCCGTACCGCACCGGTCAGACCGGCCGCACCGCTGAGCGTGAGGTCGAAGTCGACCGGGGCGTCGCCGAGCACCACGGTGGCCGCCTGCGGCTGACGGGCCCCGGCGGAGCCGATCAGCACATAGGTGCCGCTACCGGGCGCGTCGAGAACGTACCGGCCGTCGGCCTGGGTGGTGGTACGGCCGAGCTGGCGCCCGCCGACGTCGATCAGGGTGATCACGGCCTGCGGGACGGGGGCGCCCTCGCCGTCCGTCACCAGACCGCGTACCGACAGACCGGTGCGGTCCAACAGGGCCGTGGCGGCGGCCAGTTCGACGGCTTCCGTCGGTCCGCCCTCCCGCCGGTGGGCGCCGCTGCCGGGCTCGACCGCCACGGCCGCGGCCTGCTCCACGGTCGGTGCGGCGGACGGCTCGCCGGCATCCCCGGCCGACTCCGCCGCCTCGGCGGCGCGGGCCTGGAGGCCGGAGACCTGGCGCAGCGGGACCTCCTTGATGAACAGCATCAGCAGGAACGCCACCGCGACCACGACGGCACCCAGCAGGAAGACGGTGTGCATCGAGTCGGCGAAGCCCTGCTTGAAGGGCTCGGCCAGCCGCGGGTCCAGCTTCTGGATGAACGACGAGTCGTTGAGCACACCTGAGGAGCCGCCGGCCGCACCGGGGTGCTTCAGCATGCTCAGCACGGGCTGGTTGGCGGAGTTGGACAGCACCGACGGGTCCTGCAGCGCCGCCTGGAACCAGTCGGTGTGCACCGCTGCCTTGAACGCCGAGGAGATCTTGCCGCCGACGTTGCTGAAGAGCACCGACAGGAAGATCGCGGTACCGGCGGTGGCGCCCATCTGCCGGAAGAAGGTGGACGAGGCGGTCGCCACGCCCATGTCCTTCGGCGGCACGGCGTTCTGCACCGCGAGCACCAGGGTCTGCAGACATCCGCCCAGGCCGAGGCCGAAGACGAGCATGTAGACCATGGTCTGCCACAGCGGGGTGTCCCACTGCACCTCGCGGTAGAACAGCAGCATCGAGGCAACCATCAGCAGGGTGCCGATGACGGGGAAGATCTTGTAGCGCCCGGTCCTGGACGTCACCTGGCCGGAGACGACCGAGGCGATGATCATGCCGAGCATCAACGGCAGCATTTCCAGACCGGACTTGGTCGGGCTGGCGCCCTTAACGATCTGGAGGTACTGCGGGATCATCAGCATTCCGCCGAACATGCCCATACCGATGAGCACGGACAGCAGGCTGGTCTTGCTGAAGGTGCCGTTGCGGAACAGCCGCATCGGGATCAGCGCGTCGTCGCCGATCCACCGCTCCACGAAGATCCAGGCGATGATGCCGACAGCGCCGATCGCGTAGCAGACGACGGACTTCGTGGAGCCCCAGCCCCAGTCGCGGCCCTGCTCTGCGACGAGCAGCAGCGGCACCACGCCGATGGCGATGGTGACGGCGCCCCACCAGTCGATGCGGTGCTCGCGGCGGGTGTGCGGGATGTTGAGCACCTTGGCGACGACGAACAGCGCGACGATGCCGATCGGCACGTTGACCAGGAACACCCAGCGCCAGCCGGTGATGCCCAGCAGGGAGCTCTGGCCGGCCAGGAAGCCGCCGATCAGCGGTCCGGCGACGCTCGATGTGGCGAAGGTGGCGAGCATGTAGCCCTGGTAGCGGGCGCGCTCGCGGGGCGGCACGATGTCACCGATGATCGCCAGGGCGAGCGACATCAGACCACCCGCGCCGATGCCCTGGAACGCCCGGAAGGCCGCCAGCTCGGTCATCGAGGTGGAGAAGGTGCACATCGCCGAGCCGACGATGAACACGCTGATCGCGGTGAGGAAGTACGGCTTGCGCCCGTGCAGGTCGGACAGCTTGCCGTACAGCGGCGTGGCGATCGTGGAGGTGATCAGGTACGCGGTGGTGGCCCAGGCCTGCTGGCTCAGTCCGTGCAGGTCGTCGGCGATGGTGCGGATCGAGGTGCTGACGATGGTCTGGTCCAAAGCGGCCAGGAACATGCCGAGCATGAGGCCGCTGAGGATGGTCAGGATCTGCCGGTGGCTCATGCCGCCCGGCGAGGGTATCGCCTTGGGCTCCGCGGTCGGCGGAGACGCGGACGTGCTCATACGTGTATTTCTCCCTGCTTCGCCGCGGTGCCCGCGTGTCCCCCGGGGCAGAGCCGCGCCTGTTGTTGTTCCACCAAGTCGTCGTTGAGTCGTGCCATGAGCCGGATCAGCTCACGGCGGTCCTCAGCTGGCCAGGGCTCCAGGAGCTCGGCCAGTTCCGCGTCGCGCTGGCGCTGGTAGTGCTCGAACGCCGCGCGCCCGGCCTCGGTCGCGGTCAGCAGCGACCCTCGCCGGTCCTCCGGGTCCGGTCGGCGTTCGACCAGCCCCCGCTCCACCAGGGAGCGCACCTGCCGACTGACGGTCGACAGGTCGAGGAAGGCGTCCGCGGCCAGATCGGTCGCCCTGCGCTCGCCACCGATCACCAGTCTGGCGAGCAGCACCCGGTCAGCGGCGCCCGGCTCGTGCTTGGCGCGCTGCTTCCAGGCCGCGATCAGCCGGGTGAGCCGTACCAGCTCGGTACCGAGACCGGCCGCCGCTTCGGGCAGCCCCGCCTGGTCCGTCCCCTCGCCCATCGCCTTCCGCCTCCACAGTGTATTGCTTGTATCCAGCAAGCTAGTCTAACCCGCTCCGGTGCGCCTCTAGCACGCGGGGGGTGAATTTGTCATAAGAACCGGGCGCGCCCCGCGGCCCCTCGAAGATCACCGAGCGGTCGACGCGCATCACGGGACGCCACTCCACCCATGGCCATGGTTTCCGGCGCGTCACCGGACAGGAGTAGTGTGCCGCCCCTCTCACAGGCTCGCGGCGCAACGGGGGCGCCGCCAGGGGAAGTTGAAGGAGAGCACATGACCAGAGCGAGCCGTGGCGGCAGGAGATCGGGCGTCGTCGCCGCTGCCGTCCTCACGGCCCTGCTCGGGAGCGGCGTACTCGCCGCGCCCGCCTCAGCACATGTCCCGGGTTGGTCGGTGACCTGCGACAAGGTCTCGATCGACCTCACCTACTACAACGCTCGCGCCACGAACACGGTGGCGGTCAAGGCCGACGGCAGGGACCTGCTGCCGACGACCGCGTTCGGCGACGCCTATCACAACTCGCTCCGACTGCCCGCGCACACCGGCCCGTTGCAGGTGGAGCTGATCGTGCGGGCCGGTGACGACCAGCGGTACAGCGTGGACCAGACCAAGACCGCGCCGGTGTGCGCGAGCACCTCGCCGTCGCCCAGCCCCACCCCGTCCAGCGCGCCGCCGTCCAGCAGCCCGCTGCCCACCGTCACGGCGACGCTCAGCTCCTCCCCGTCCGCCGTCGCACCGGTCCCCTCGCCCTCGAAGTCGGGCGGCCTGGCCGAGACCGGTGGCTCCAGCGCCACACCGGTCGTCGCCGGTGCCGCGGCCGCCGTGCTGGCCGCCGGTGGCGCACTGCTGGTACTGGGCCGCAGGCGCCGGGCGCACGGCTCGCACGCCGCCCGCTGACCCTGTAGGGCCCGGGCGGGGCGTGCGGGTTCGCCGCCGCGTCCGGGCCAAACGGGTCTCGTTTCAGCCCTGTTCGGTCGCTCGTCGGCCATTCTTCGCCGTGTGACATCCGCGACGACACATCCAGCGGGCATCGTCGGCCCCCATGAGTCGCACCGAACCTCCTACGTCCCGGCCGTCCGTCTCCCGCCGGGGCCTGCTCAGCGCGGCCGGAGCAGGTGTCTCCCTCATCGCCGTGGACGGCGGCCGGGCCACCGCCCTGCCCGCCCCCTCCGCCACCCTGCTGACCACCCCGAGCAGGCTGGACGCTCCCGCACTCACCGGAGTGCACCTGCAGTTCGGCGCCGACGCCTCCCGCGAGGTGACGGTCTCCTGGCAGACGGATGTCTCGGTACGCCGTCCCCGGGTGCTGCTCGGCACGGTCGAGCACGGCGTCGGCACCACCTGTCCGGCGGAGACCCGGACATACCGCGACCCGGTCACCGGCGAGGAGGTACAGGCCCACCACGCCCGCATCCGGGGTCTGCGACCCGGCACTGAGTACCTGTACATGGCGGTGCACGACGGGGCCACCCCGGAGGCGGGCACCTTCCGTACGGCACCGCGCGGACGGCGCCCGTTCACCTTCACCAGCTTCGGCGACCAGGCCACCCCGCAGGTCAACAAGGCGCAGTCCGGGGGACTCTGGGGCCAGGACAACTTCGGCTCGCAGTACGCGGGGGACACCACGTCCGCGGTGGAACAGGTGGCTCCGCTGTTCCACCTGCTCAACGGGGACCTGTGCTACGCCCAGTTGTCGGCCAACCCGACCCGGGTGTGGCGCGACTGGTTCATCAACAACGGCCGCAGCGCCCGCAACCGCCCCTGGATGCCCACCGCGGGCAACCACGAGAACGAACTGGGCAACGGCCCCATCGGCTTCCGCGGCTACCAGACGTACTTCGACTTCCCGGACAACGGAGCCGAGGACGAGTTCAAGGGCCTGTGGTACGCGTTCACCGCCGGTTCGGTACGCGTCATCATGCTCCAGAACGATGACGTCGCCTACCAGGACGCGGGCGGATCGTACATCCGCGGCTACTCGGCGGGTGCCCAGGAGCGCTGGCTGGAACAGGAGTTGCGGCGCACCAGGGCCGACCGGGAGATCGACTGGATCGTGGTCTGCATGCACCAGGTGGTGATCTCCACCGCCGACTTCAACGGCGCCGACCTCGGTGTGCGCAAGGCCTGGCTGCCACTGTTCGACCGGTACGGCGTCGACCTGGTCGTCTGCGGCCATGAGCACCACTACGAACGGTCGCTGCCCATCCGCGGCCAGCAGGGGAACACGACGGGCACCCCCATCCCGGTCTCCACCGACCTCGCGCTGGCCGACACCAGCAAGGGCACCGTGCACATGGTGATCGGCGGTGGCGGCATGGGCTTCACGTCCAACGGCAAGCTGTACGACGGGAAGACCGCCAAGGTGATCGTCGCCCGCGGCGACACCAGGGCGAACGGCCACTACCAGCCTGTCTACGCGCACGAGGACGCGCCGTGGTCCGCCTTCCGCGACCGGGAGAACCCGTACGGCTTCTGCGCCTTCGACGTGGACCCCGGCCAGCCGGGCGGCCGGACCCGGATCCACGTCACGTACTACGCGGTGACCGGCGCGGGCGGAGCGATGAAGCCGGTGGACCGCTTCACCCTGGAACGCCCCCGCAGCGACAGCTGACGCCGAGCCGGGCCGCGGTCCCGCGGCCGGAGGCCAAGGGCACCGCGGCCCCGCCGAACGGAGCGCGAACCCCCACCGAGGCGACGGGAAACGCTAGTTGGCGAGCCCTTCCGTGGGCGAAGCTCCCAGAGCGTCCAGGCGTTGCCGCAGGGCGTGTAGCGCGTCGGGCTGGTGGCCCACCACCTGGCGGCGCAACCGCACCAGCTCCGGAGCGAGTTGCCGGGCCCGGCCCGGGTCGGTGACCCGGGACCAGCAGTGGTGGGCGCGGTCGACCGCGTTGACCACGGCCTCGTCCTCGGTGTCCTGGCCGCCCCTCAGCCGGGCGTCGGCCGCAGTCAGCCACAACTCGCAGGCGCGGCCGGTGTCCTGGGCGAGCATGGCGAGGTCGGCCCGTACCTCCACCCAGTGGACCGCCTCCGCCGAGGAGGGTCCGGCGGCGCGTAGCGCGGCCTGCTCCCACGCGGCCGCTATGGCCGCGGCCTCGGTGTGGCGTCCGGCGCGGGCCGCCTCGCGGATGGCGGCGTGCGGATCGGCCGCGGCGGGCGGGGGTGCGGCGGGGGCCGCCACACGGCTGTCGGCCCGCGGGGGCTCGGGCGGGGCGGGCGGTACCCGGTCGGCGGGTTCCAGCAGCGCGGGCCTGGGGGCGGGGAGTTGGTGCCGATCCGGTGCGAACGCCCCGGCGGCGCACGGGATTTCGGCGGCGGTCCCGCCGTAGTACGGCTGCTGGGGCTGCCGTCCGCCTGCGAACAACAGCTGCCGACCGCCCGTCGCCCCGGCCGCCGCTGCCGCCTCCTGGTGCAGCTGGCCCAGGGGCGGACGGACGGTGGCGGCCCGCAGCAGCTCGGCGAGCGCCCGGCTGTACGCGCACCCGCTGGTCTCCCGCTTGGGCGGCGGCGGAGCCAACACCCCGTACAGCGCGAGGCCGCCTGCCAGCAGCTCGGGCCGGGTGGATATCAGCTGCCACGCCGTGTCGTCGGCGACCAGGTCGCACACCACCGCCGTACTGCCGGGCGGCCGTTGCTGGAACGCGGCGGCCAGCCAGTGCCACGGCAGCGCCGTGTAGCGCACGGTGTCCGCCGTGGTGCGGCCGAGCACCAGGTGCGGCAGCCGCTGCTTGCGGTCGACGGTGAGCTGTCCGCAGACGTAGACCAGCAGCGGTCCCGGTGTGGTCGCGGCGGTGTGCAGATGGGTGGTCACGGTGTTGGCGTCCACCGGATCCACCAGCTGCACGACGTTGCCGCCGGACCGGGTGCCGGTGAGGACGTGCGGCGGCACGGCCGCGAGCAGCGGCAGCGCCGAGGCGGTGTCCAACACGCGGCGTCTGCCGGGAGGTGCGGAGGTCAGCAGCAGCGCACATCCTTGTTCCTGGTGGTCCGCCGCCCCGTTGATCGCCATGTCAGCACAGTATCGGCCCCCCGGCGGCGGCCTCGCCACAGTCCCTGCAGCAGCCCTTCACCGCCGCGCGTCACCGCTTCGGCACCTGTGTGCGCGCCATTGGTCCGAGGTCCTAGACTCGGCCTCCCAGACCAGCGCGCCAACACGGACGGGGAGTTGGTTTTCCATGAGCGGCGAGTGGTCACCGGGAGCGGCCCTGCCCCCGGTGGCGGCGGCCAGGACCGCCGAGGCGCGGCGCACTGGCACCTGGTCGTCCGCGGTGTCCACCGGAGAGTTCGCGGCGATCCGCTCGGTGGGCTTCGAACCGGTGGGCCAGGTGATGGGCTCGGCCGTCTACCAGGTGTCGCGCAGCGGTCCGTTCTGGGGCTACTACGACTGCGGGTACCAGTACGCCGGGTTCTCCGGCCGGATGTCGTCTCCGGCGCAGGTGGCGCTCTCCGGTCAGGGGGCCGGGTCGCGGGCGCTGGTCGAGGTGCTGATGGCCGCCCGGCACAAGGCGCTCGGCCGGATGTCCGCGGAGTGCTCGGCGCTGGGCGGCGACGGTGTGGTGGCCGCCAACCTGACCATCGCGCCGTTTCCGGCCGCGCCGAACTGCCTGGAGTTCCAGGTCATCGGCACCGCGGTGCGCGCGCAGGGGCCGGTGCGTCCGCCGCGGCCGTTCACCACGCATCTGGACGGGCAGGGGTTCGCCAAGCTGGTCTCGGCCGGATGGGTGCCGGTGGAGCTGCTGATCGGCCTGTCCATCGGGGTACGGCACAACGACTGGACGACCCGGCGGCAGAACTGGCTCGGCGCGGGCAACCAGGAGGTCACCGGCTGGACCGACCTGGTCGGAGCCACCCGGCACGACGCCCGGGCCCAGCTGTACGGCCAGGCCGCCAGGAGCGGCGCCAACGGCGTGGTGCTGGGCAGCAGCGACCTGAGGGTATGGGGCGAGCGCTGCGTGCGGGCGCGCAACCGCAACAGCGAGTCCGACGCCGAGGACCACGCCGCCGAGGCCACCCTGGTCGGCACGGCGGTGGCCGCCTTCCAGGTACGCGAGGCCCCGCCACGCACCCTGAGCATCATGCCGCTGGACTCCAGGCGGAAGCGGCTGCGCAGGCGCATCGAACGCGAGCTGGACTCCTACGGCACCGATCCGACCGAGGTGCGCCAGATGCTGGCCGAGCTGTCGGAACTGGACGGTACCGAATGATCCGCGAACAGCCGCACGCCCGTACCGCCGATGACCACGCAACGAGGGGAACCCGATCATGACCGCCACCGACCCCACCGCCCAGGGCGTACCGGCCGACGCGATGCGCCGACTGGCCGAGCTGCAGCCGGGCAAGCCGGGCGGGATCTTCACCAGTGACCTGTCGGTCAACGAGTTCCTGCTGGTGCGCGAGGCGGGCTTCCGGCCCATCGGCCTGGTGCTGGGCAGCTCGATCTACCACGTCGGGATCCAGTTGGGCCGCTGGGGCAAGAACCAGGAGCTGACCACGCTCAGCCAGGCCATGTACCACGCGCGTGAGCTGGCGATGACGCGGATGGAGGCGGAGGCGGCGCAGCTCGGCGCGGACGGCATCGTGGGCGTGCGGCTGTCGGTCGAGGCGCGTGAATTCGGCAACGACATCGCGGAGTTCATCGCCATCGGCACCGCGGTCAAGGCGGACGCCCCGGCTCCGGGCGGCGACGGCAGCTGGCGCAACATCAAGGGCCAGCCGTTCACCTCCGACCTGAGCGGCCAGGACTTCTGGACGCTGATCCGCGCCGGTTACGCGCCGCTGGGCATGGTGATGGGCACCTGCGTCTACCACATCGCGCACCAGAAGATGGGCTCGGTGTTCTCCAACTTCGGCAAGAACGTGGAGATCGAACCGTTCACCCAGGCCCTGTACGACGCGCGTGAGCTGGCGATGGAGCGGATGCAGCACGAGGCGGAGGAGCTGCACGCGGAGGGCATCGTGGGCGTCCAGCTGAACTCCCACAACCACCGGTGGGGCGGCCACACCACGGAGTTCTTCGCGATCGGCACGGCGGTACGGCCACTGCGCGACGACCATGTCATCGAACGGCCCACGATGGTGCTCAGCCTGGACGGCTGACCGCCCCGAGTAGCGTATTCATCCACTCCAGACAAGGCTCGCTCGTGATGACCCCCAACGACCCCACACCGTACGAACCGGGCGGTTCACCCGACTCCGTGGAGCTGCTGGCCGCCGCGCTGCGCCAGGACGCCGCCGATCTCGACGTGTACGCGCGGGTGCTCACCGGCACCCTGGCGGACGCGCTGCCGCCCGGCTCGGTCGCGGTGGAGCGCAAGCGCGGTATGGCCGACCGGCTGGCGGGCCGTGAGGGCCGGGTGGAGCGGCTGGACGTCTCGCTGGGCGAGCAGCGGCTGGTGCTGAACCTGGCCGGCGGCCGTCCGACGGGTGAGGTGTGCAAGGAGGTGCGCGGCGTGGTGCTGTCCCGCCGCCCGGTCGCGCTGGACGAGTGGGTACGGGAGCTGGCGAGCGCCATCGCGGCCCGCGCGGCGTCGGACGCGCGGGCCCGGGCGGCCCTGGAGAAGCTGATCCTCGGCCGGTAGCCGCTGTCGGAAACATCACGTCAGCATCGGCGTCATCGCGGTCAACACCGTCATGGAATAGCTCGGAAACAGCCGGAAATTCGACCTGCGGCGGCCCGTACGGGGCTCGGATGAGAAATGCCCCGTGAGATGGACGCGACTTTGCCGCCGCATGGTTGCCGCACAGTTCCCACACAGAAGACGTCCGGTTTGGCCAGGCACAGAGCGGTGTCACCTCTTCGGGTGATTGGTAAAGTCGAGGGTTGGTGCGGAACGCGGTTCGGCAATGGGGGCGCACCAGCGAGCGGTTTTCCTGGGATCTGAGGGGCGTCATCCATGAGCAATGCTGTCAGTGCCGCGCCGAGTGCCGATACGGGCACCGGGCCAGGGGCCGGAGGACAGCAGCAGCGGCGGTCGGGCAGGCAGTCCTCCGCCCTGACTCGACGCAGCGCGGCGGTGCCGATCTGGTATCTGCGGTTGGTGGGCGTGCTGAACCTGCTGACCGCGGTGTCGTTCGCGCTCCGCGAGCGGGTGCAGGAGCACAACACCGGTGAGCTGTTCACCCCGTTCATGCTGTTCGCCGGATTCGGCTCGGCGGCGGCGGCGCTGTTCATGGCGATGATGCTCGCGCGGCGCAAGCGGATGGCGTGGATCGTCTTCATCCTGCTGTGCGGCGGTTACGCGGCGTTGACCGCGTGGTGGCTGGTGGCCTGGGAGGAGCTCCGCCGCCATCCGTTCAACTGGATCTCGTTCGCGATCACTTGCCTGGTGCTGCTGTTCGCCCTGATCTCGGGCCGCGAGTTCTACGCCAAGGGCGACCGTACGAACCCGCAGCTGGCTCTCGCGGTGCTGGGCGTGGGTGCGCTGATCTCCGTCCTCGTCGGCGCGACCCTGGTGACGGCGGTCGGCCCCGACCAGGCCAGCATCGGCGACCGGGTGTGGTACGTGGCGCTACGACTGGCCACCCTCACCAACGACAAGGACTTCGGCACCCTGCACGTGGCCCGCTGGGTCAGCGCGGGCATCAACCTCACCGGCCTGGCACTGCTGCTGGCGGTGCTGTACGCGCTGTTCCGCTCGCCGCGGGGTCGCGAGCGGCTGGACCGGGACGACGAGGACCGGCTGCGGGCCCTGCTGGACAAGCACGGTTCGCGTGACTCGCTGGGGTACTTCGCGCTGCGCCGCGACAAGTCGGTGATCTTCTCGCCGACCGGCAAGGCGGCGGTGACCTACCGGGTGATCGGCGGGGTGACGCTGGCGTCCGGCGACCCGATCGGGGACGTGGAGGCGTGGCCCGGCGCGATCGACGCCTGGCTGGCCGAGGCCCGGGAGCACGCCTGGATCCCGGCGGTGACCGGTGCCAGCGAGGAGGCGGGCAACGTCTACGCCCGGCACGGGCTGGACGCGCTGGAGATGGGCGACGAGGCAATCGTCTACCCCTCGGAGTTCACCCTTGAGGGCCGTGCGATGCGCGGCGTACGGCAGGCCTACAACCGTGTGAAGCGCGCGGGTTACACCACGCGTATCCGTCGGCACGACGACATCCCGGCCGACGAGATGGCCGAGCTGCTGGAGGCGGCGGACCGCTGGCGTGACGGGCAGACGGAGCGCGGCTTCTCCATGGCGCTCGGCAGGCTCGGCGACCCGGCCGACGGCCAGTGCGTGATGATCGAGTGCGTTGACGGGGAGGGGAAGCTGCGGGCGCTGCTGAGCTTCGTGCCGTGGGGGCCGAAGGGCCTGTCCCTCGATCTCATGCGCCGGGACCGCGAGTCCGAGAACGGGCTGGTGGAGTTCATGGTCCTGGAGCTGATCCAGAACGCGGGCACGGTGGGCGTGGAGCGGATCTCGCTGAACTTCGCGATGTTCCGCTCGGTCTTCGAGGAGGGCGCCCGGCTGGGCGCGGGGCCGGTGCTGCGGATGTGGCGCTCGGCGCTGCTGTTCTTCTCCCGCTGGTGGCAGCTGGAGTCGCTGTACCGCTCCAACTCCAAGTACCGCCCGATCTGGGAGCCGCGCTTCCTGCTGTTCGAGAAGACCTCGCAGCTGCCCCGGATCGGCATCGCCAACGCCCGCGCCGAGGGCTTCATCACCACCCCCGCGCCGCTGGCCCGGCTGCGCCGGGACGGCTGACCCCACACCGCCCCACCGTGGCCCCGCGGCTTTCCGCCGCGGGGCCACGGTGTTTCCGCTGTGTTTCATACGTCCCGTGGATATGCCCCGTGCACTGCACGGGCGTCCCTTTTGTACGGGCGCAGGTGTGCGTTTTCAGCCGACTCCAGTCGACGCGGGGGATGGCGTGTTCGGTATTCGTACAGGTGGGCAGGGCGTCAACTGCAGCCGCGTAACACGGAATTCATAATCAACTCCTGCCCAGCGACCACCCCGCACCACCTCCGAGCAGCCCCGACGCCACTGCGAGCCATCACTCGATCGCACCCCGTGACCAGAAGTGTTCGTTCGATGTGCGTTACGTGGAGGATTCGGCAAGACTCCCGTCCGCTATCTGCACCCCCAAGCCAAGGAGTGTTCGGAATGCGGTTCACCAAGCGGACCATCGGGCTCGCTGCGACCCTCGCCCTGGGACTGACCGGAATCGGGGCCACCGCCGCGCAGGCCGCCGACGGCGGCCCGGCGACGCACGCGCCCTCGGCCCTGGTGCTCACCATCGCCAACGGCACCAACCCGAACACCGCCACCGTAGAGCGCGCGGTAACCCTCCGCTGTTCGCCGGCGGTTGGCGGCGACCACCCGGACGCGTACCAGGCGTGTGCCGAACTCGGCGCCGTCGGGGGCGACTTCGCCGAGCTGAGCACCAACTCGCCGCACGGGATATGCCCGATGATCTGGATGCCGGTGACGGTCAGCGCACAGGGCGTCTGGAACGGCCAGCGGATCTCGTACTCGCACACCTATGCCAACGAGTGCGTGATGAAGACCAACAACGCGTACGTCTTCAGCTTCTGAGCGGTCCGAAACCGCTCAGCGCACCACCTCAGAAGGTGCCGGCCCCCCAGGGGGGCCGGCACCTTCGTCATACGCGCCCCGCGGCCACCGGGCACAGCGCCGCGTACTCCAGCGGGGCGGACGGGTCCACAGAGACGTCCAGCGGCGCCGCGGGCGCGCCCGCGCGGACCAGCAGGTCGCCGACGGCGGCGATCATCGCGCCGTTGTCCGTGCACAACCGCGGTGGCGGAACCCGCAGTTCGACCCCCGCGGCGGCACACCGCTCGGCGGCCAGCGAACGCACCCGGGAGTTCGCCGCCACGCCGCCGACCACCACGAGGGCCCGCACTCCGTACTCCCGGCAGGCGGCGACCGCCTTACGGGTCAGCACATCGGCCACCGCCTCCTGGAGCGAGGCCGCCGCGTCGCCGACCGCGACCGCACCGCCACGGGCCTCCGTGTGGCGGGCGACCGCGGTCTTCAGCCCGGAGAAGGAGAAGGCGTACGGCGCGTCACGCGGCCCGGTCAGCGGCCTGGGGAAGGCGACGGCGCTCGGATCGCCGTCCCGCGCCGCCCGGTCGATGGCCGGTCCGCCCGGGTACGGCAGGCCCAGCAGTCGGGCGGCCTTGTCGAAGCACTCCCCCGCCGCGTCGTCCAGCGTGTCGCCGAGGTGCGCGATCGGGTCCCGGGCCACGTCCCGTACCAGCAGCAGCGAGGTGTGGCCGCCGGAGACGATCAGCACCATGCACGGATTCGGCAGCGGGCCGTGCTCCAGGGTGTCGGCGGCGACATGCCCGGCGAGGTGGTGCACCCCGTGGAGCGGGACGCCCAGCGTGTAGGCGTAGGACTTGGCCGCGGCCACGCCCACCTGCAGGGCACCGGACAGCCCGGGACCGGTGGTCACCGCGACCGCGCCGACGTCCGCGAGCCGCAGCCCGGCGTCGGCCAGGGCGGCCCGCACCGCCGGCCCGATGGCGTGCAGATGCGCCCGGGAAGCGATCTCGGGCACCACGCCGCCGTACCGGGCGTGCTCGTCCATGCTGGACGCCAGCGCCTGGCCCAGCAGCCGTCCGTCCCGCACCAGTGCGGCGCCGGTCTCGTCGCAGGAGGACTCGATGCCCAGCACGATCGGGGAGGCGCCCATGCGAAACCTTTCTTGCAAGTCTTTTGCAGTTGCACATACTACGCGCTGGCGTGCGGCACCCTGCCCGCCGGGAGCCCGGCCCCCGGCGGGTCAGTAGAGTTCGGATTCCGTTTTCGTCCCCGACCGCCGAGGAGACCCGTGAGTTCCGCCGCAGCCCACAGCGACGACGGTGCCGTGCCGGTCACGGTGGTGGGGATCGGGGCCGACGGATGGACCGGGCTCTCAACGGGCGCCCGGGAAGCGCTGCTTGGCGCCGAGGTGGTGATCGGTGCCGCCCGGCAACTCGGGCTGCTGCCTCCGGAGTGCGGCGGCGAGCGGGTCGCCTGGCCGTCGCCGCTGCGCCCGGCGGTGCCGGGGCTGCTGGACCGGTACGCCGGGCGCCGGGTGTGCGTCCTGGCCAGCGGGGACCCCATGTTCTTCGGCATCGGCCGGACCCTGACCGAAGTGGCGGGCGCCGGGCGGCTGCGGATACTGCCGCACCCCTCCTCGGTCAGCTACGCGTGCGCACGACTGGGCTGGCCGCTGGAGGAGACGGAGGTGGTCAGCCTGGTCGGACGGCCGGTGGCCGCACTGGCCGCCGCGCTGCACGCCCGGGGGCGGCTGCTGGTGCTCAGCGCGGGCGCCGCCACCCCCGCCGAGGTCGCCGCGCTGTTGCGGGACCGCGGCTACGGCCCGAGCCGCATGCGGGTGCTGGAGAACCTCGGCGGCGAGCGGGAACGCCAGCTCACCGGGGTCGCCACCACCTGGTCGCACCCCGCGGGCGATCCGCTCAACGTGGTCGCCGTCGAGTGCGCGCCCGCCGAAGGCACCCCGAGGCTGCCGAACACCCCGGGCCTGCCCGACGAATCCTTCGAACACGACGGCCAGTTGACGAAGCGCCATGTCCGTGCCATGACGCTGGCCGCCCTCGCCCCCACGCCCGGTGAACTGCTGTGGGACATCGGTGCGGGCTCCGGCAGCATCGGCATCGAGTGGATGCGCACCCACCGCGGCTGCCGGGCGATAGCCGTGGAGCGCGACCCGGTGCGGGCCGAGCGGGTGGCCCGCAACGCGGAACGGCTCGGCGTGCCCGGCCTGCGCGTGGTCACCGGCCGGGCTCCGGACGCGCTCGCCGAACTCCCCACGCCGGACGCGGTGTTCATCGGCGGTGGCGCCACCGCGCCGGGGCTGCTCGACAGGTGCTGGGAGGCGCTGCCCAGTGGCGGCCGGCTGGTGGCGAACACCGTGACCCTGGAGTCCGAGGCACTGCTGGCCGACCACTACCGACGGTACGGCGGCGAGCTGGTGCGGATCGGGGTCTCCCACGCGGTTCCGGTGGGCGGCTTCACCGGATGGCGGCAGGCCATGCCGGTCACCCAGTGGGTGGCCACCAAGCACGGCTGACGTCGGCGCCACTTTCACGCTCACGAAGAACCCGCAGGTCACAGCGGTCTTACCGGCTTCGATAACGGTTGCCAGTGCAGTCTTTGGATCTTTCGCCAATTCGCGGTCTACTGCCTTGGACCGGGTACGACGAGATGCCCAATCAACATGTCCGCAGTGGAAGGGATCGGGGATGGGCGACGAGGCGGAGCGGCGGCACGAGCACGGCCACGCTGGGCACGGGCACGACCACGGGCACTCGCACGGTGTGGCGGCCGACGCCGACCGCCGCTGGTTGACGATCGCGCTGTGCCTCATCGTGGGCTTTATGGCGGTCGAGGTCGTCGTCGGCCTGTTCGCCCAGTCGCTGGCACTGATCTCGGACGCCGCGCACATGCTCACCGACGCGGCCTCGATCGTGCTCGCGCTGGTGGCGATGCGGCTCGCCGCGCGCCCGGCACGCGGTGGCTTCACCTACGGACTGAAGCGGGCGGAGATCCTGTCCGCGCAGGCCAACGGCATCACGCTGCTGGTGCTGTCGCTGTGGCTGGCGTACGAGGCCGCCTGGCGGCTGATCTCGCCGCCCGCGGTGACCGGCGCCCTGGTGCTGGTGACGGCGCTGGTCGGGATCGTGGTCAACGTGATCGCCGCCTGGTGCATCTCCAAGGCCAACCGCAGCTCGCTGAACGTGGAGGGCGCCTTCCAGCACATCCTCACCGACCTGTACGGCTTCATCGCCACCGCGGTCGCCGGCCTCGTCGTGCTGCTCACCGGGTTCGCCCGCGCGGACGCCATCGCCTCGCTGGTGGTGGTGGCGCTGATGCTGAAGGCCGGTGCGGGCCTGGTGCGCGAGTCGGGCCGGATCTTCCTGGAGGCGGCACCCGCCGGGGTCGACCCGGACGCGATCGGTGACCGGCTGGTAGGCCACCCGTGCGTGGTCGAGGTGCACGACCTGCACGTCTGGCAGATCACCTCCGGCCAGCCCGCCCTGTCCGCACACATCCTGGTGGAGCCGTCCGGGGACTGCCACGCGGTGCAGCGGGGCCTGGTGGAGCTGCTGCACCAGGACTACGGCATCACCCACACCACGCTCCAGGTCGACCACGCCCCCGAGCAGTTGCTCGCGGTCACCCGCCGGGGGGCGGAGCAGGACAACGGCCACTGCGCGGACGCGCACGGCCCGGTGCACCGCGAGGGACCGCACCCGCACTGACCGGCCCGCCGTCTGTCGTCCAAGCCGGTGGGCGTCGGGGTGTTGCCGTCCGCAACCCCCGCGCCGTCACCGGTGCCGTGATTCGCTGAGGGCCACGGCGACGGAGGTGAGGCGGTGGCGGGCGCGGACGGCTTTCCGTCCCGGGATGTCTGGCGCCGTCCCGGGCTGCGCTGGGTGGACCTGCTGGTGGCGGCGGCGCTGGTGGGCCTGCTGTACGGGCTGCTGGAGCTGGCGCCGTCGCTCAACTCGCCGTTCCTGCCCGGCCAGGCACCGAGGACGGTCTCCACCGACCCGGCCAACCTGCCGTTCTACGCGGTGCGTTCGCTGCTGCGGATGTTCCTGGCGCTGATCCTCTCGGTACTGTTCACCTTCGTCTACGGGGTGGCCGCGGCCCGGCTGCGCAGGGCCGAGAAGGTGCTGCTCCCGGTGCTGGACATCCTTCAGTCGGTGCCGGTGCTGGGCTTCCTGTCCGTGGTGGTGACCGCGTTCATCAACCTCTTCCCCGGCTCCACTCTGGGCCTGGAGTGCGCGTCGATCTTCGCCATCTTCACCTCGATGGCCTGGAACATGACGTTCGCCTTCTACCACTCGCTGGTGAGCCAGCCGCACGAACTGGACGAGGCGGCACGGGTGATGCGGCTGACGAAGTGGCAGCGGTTCTGGCGGCTGGACGTGCCCAGCGGCATGATCCCGCTGGTCTGGAACGGGATGATGAGCTTCGGCGGTGCCTGGTTCTTCCTGGCCGCCTCCGAGACCATCAGCGTCCTCAACCACCAGTACGCGCTGCCCGGCGTGGGCAGTTACGCGGCCACCGCGATCGGCAGCGGCGACCTGGGCGAGGTGGGCATCGCCATCGGCGTGATGGTGGTACTGGTGATCGGCGTGAACGTGCTGTTCTGGCGGCCGATGGTGGCCTGGTCGGAGCGGTTCCGGGTGGAGGAGTCCGAGGCCGCCGAACGGCCGCGCAGCGTCGTGCTGGAGCTGCTGCGCCGCTCCTCGCTGGCGGACCTGGTGGCGCGTCCACTGCGCTCGGCGGGCCGGGCCCTGGACGCGGCGACCCGGCCGTTCGGGGTGGCCGAGCACCCGCTGGTCAGGCCCGCGGCGCGGGAGCGCACCGGCGATGTGTTCTTCGGCGGCGCGCTGGCGGTGGTGGTGCTCTACGGCGTGTGGAAGGCGCTGGGCTATGTGCGGGCGTCGGTGGGCCTGGGCGAGTTCGGGCACGCCTTCGCGCTGGGCGCGGCGACGTTCGGCCGGGTGATCGTGCTGCTGGTGGCGGCGACGCTGGTGTGGGTGCCGGTCGGGGTGTGGATCGGGATGAACCCGAGGGTCACCAGGTTCGCCCAGCCGGTCGTGCAGGTGCTCGCCAGCTTCCCGGCGAACTTCCTCTTCCCGTTCGCCACGGCCGCGTTCGTGGCGCTGGGCGTCTCGCTGAACGTGGGCAGCATCCTGCTGATGGCGCTGGGCGCGCAGTGGTATGTCCTGTTCAACGTCATCGCGGGAGCCTCGGCGATCCCCTCCGACCTGCGGGAGGCGATGACCGGCTTCCAGGTGGGCGGGTGGCTGCGCTGGCGGTACTTCATCCTGCCGGCGATCTTCCCGTACTACGTCACCGGCGGGATCACCGCGGCGGGCGGCGCCTGGAACGCCTCGATCGTCGCCGAGGTGGTCCGCTTCGGCCACCACCACCTGACCGCGACCGGGCTGGGCGCGTACATCGCGAATGCCACCGGTACCGGCGACTTCCCGAAGATCCTGGTCGGGGTCACAGTGATGAGCGTGTACGTCGTCGCGCTGAACCGACTGCTGTGGCGCCGCCTCTACCACCTGGCCGAGACCCGCTACGCGCTGTGACCCGGAGCCGCCGATGACCAACACGCCCAGCAGGTCCGAGACCGGCGCCGCGATCGTCCGGGCGGAAGGGGTGACCAAGACGTTCACCACGCCCGACGGGCGGGCGCTGCCGGTGCTGGACGCGATCAGCATGCAGGTGAACGAGGGCGAGATCGTGGCGCTGCTCGGCAAGTCCGGCTCCGGCAAGTCCACGCTGCTGCGCTGCCTCGCCGGGCTGATCGCCCCCTCGGCGGGCACCGTCTCGTACCGCGGCACACCGCTGGCCGCGACCAACCCCGGGGTGGCGATGGTCTTCCAGTCCTTCGCGCTGCTGCCCTGGCTGACCGTGCAGCAGAACGTGGAGCTGAGCCTCCAGGCCCGGGGGGTCACGGAGGACGAGCGCAGGGAGCGGGCGCTGAAGGCCATCGACCTGATCGGCCTGGACGGTTTCGAGGGCGCCTACCCCAAGGAGCTGTCCGGTGGCATGCGGCAGCGGGTCGGTGTCGCCCGGGCGCTGGTGGTCGAGCCGGACGCGCTGTTCATGGACGAGCCGTTCTCCGCGCTGGACGTGCTCACCGCCGAGAACCTGCGGCGGGAGATCGTCGGCCTGTGGGAAGGGCACGAGGCGCCGGTGCGCTCGGTACTGATCGTCACCCACAACATCGAGGAGGCGGTGCTCCTCGCCGACCGGATCCTGGTGCTGTCGTCCAACCCGGGCCGGATCAGGGCCGAGTTGACGGTGAACCTGCCGAGGCCGCGGGACCGCCGCACCCCGCAGTTCGAGGCCCTGGTCGACACGGTGTACGGGATCCTCACCGGCCGGGAGGAGGCCGCGGAGGAGGCGGCGGCCGCCGCCGCGGTGCAGGCACCCACCGGGGCCCCGCGGGCCGCGGCCACCCCGATCGCCGTACCGCTGCCCGAGGTGAGCGTCGGCGGGCTGGCCGGGCTGCTGGAGATCCTGGTGGCGCGCGGCGGTGAGGACGGTCTGGCGGAGCTGGCCGACGAGTTGAGCTTCGAGATCGACGATCTGCTGCCGCTGGTGGACGCCGCCGTGCTGCTGGGTCTGGCTCGCACCGAGGGGCCGCGGATCACGGTGACCGAGCAGGGCCGGGAGTTCGCCGCCGCCGACATCCTCACCAGCAAGCAGTTGTTCGCCCGGCACGCGGCCCGGCACGCCCCGCTCGTGCGGGCGATCGTCCAGGCACTGGCCGCGACCGAGGGCCAACGGTTGCGCGAGGAGTTCTTCCTCGATCTGCTGCGCCGCGGGTACTCCGCGGAGGAGGCCCGGCACCAGCTCGACATCGCGATCGACTGGGGCCGCTACGGCGAGCTGTTCGACTACGACGCCGACGACGGCGTGCTCACCCTGGAACCGGGCGCGGAGGCCAAGCTGTGACGGTGGCGGCGGGCGGGTGCCCGCCACCACCGGTGGGCCTCAGTGGCCGAGGGCGACCTCGACGATCTTGATGACCACCAGGACCATCGCGATCAGCAGGTAGGAGCGCAGTGCCCCCATGCCGATCTTGTAGCCGGTGGACATGACCGGCTTGGCCAGCGTCTCCAGCGGCGGCATCCGCCACTCGTCCCGGCCGCTGCGGTCGATGCCCGCGCCGGCGCGCGCCCAGCCCTTGCGGCGGCGGCGCACCTCGGCGTAGCCGATGGCGAGCACCCCGG
>NZ_JAPZVN010000030.1 GCF_027533845.1 Streptomyces sp. RPT161
CCCGTTCGGCGCCGTAAGACCGTTACTCGCACCATCCTGGTTGATCGCACTACCACGAACCACAGCCAGCACGGGATGACCATTGCGCTCGGCGTCCGACAACCGCTCGACCAGCAGCATGCCGACACCCTCACCCCACCCGGTGCCATCCGCACCCGCCGCGAACGCCTTGACCCGACCGTCGCCCGCAAGGCCACGCTGACGGCTGAAGTCGACGAAGGCTTCGGGGGTGGACATGACGGTGATGCCACCGGCCAGCGCCAGTTCGCACTCGCCGTTGCGCAGTGCCTGTACGGCCAGGTGCAGTGCGACCAGCGAGGACGAGCAGGCGGTGTCGACGGTGACCGCCGGGCCTTCGAGGCCGAAGACATAGGCGATACGGCCGGAGACCACGCTCGCGGCGTTACCCGTGCCGAGGTGGCCCTCAAGGCCCTTCGGCGGGGATGTGATCAGCGAGGCGTAGTCCTGGCCGTTGGTGCCCGCGAAGACACCGGTGCGGCTGCCGCGCAGCGCGGACGGGTCGATGCCCGCACGTTCGAAGGCCTCCCACGATGTCTCCAGCAGCAGCCGCTGCTGCGGATCCATCGCCAGCGCCTCGCGCGGACTGATGCCGAAGAACTCGGCGTCGAACTGGTCGGCGTCGTAAAGGAAGCCGCCATGGCGGACGTAGGAGGTGCCCTGCTGGTCGGGGTCGGGGTTGTAGAGGCGGTCGAGGTTCCAGCCACGGTCGGTGGGGAATTCGGCGATGGCGTCCTCGCCGGAGACGAGCAGTCGCCACAACTCCTCGGGCGACCGTACGCCGCCCGGGAAGCGGCAGCTCATCGCCACGATCGCGATGGGGTCGTCATCGACGGCCGCGACCGAAGCGCCCGGGAGCGCGCTGCTCGCGGCGGTGTCCGCTCCCAGCAACTCGTCGCGCAGGTAGGCCGCGAGGGCCGAGGCGGTCGGGTAGTCGTAGATCAGTGTTGCCGGTAGGCGGAGTTCGGTCGTGGCGCCCAGTCGGTTGCGCAGTTCGACAGCGGTCAGCGAGTCGAAGCCGAGTTCCCGGAACGCGCGGTCCGCTTCCACCGCGTCGCGGCTGCTGTGGCCGAGTACCGTCGCGACCTGGGTGCGGACCAGGTCGAGGAGTTCGCGGTCCTGTTCCGCCGAGGTGAGGCCGGTGAGCCTTTCGGTGAGAGTAGTGGCGGCGTTGGCGTCGGTGATGACCCGGCCGGTGGTGGCGAGGGCGTTCTGTACCTCGGGCAGGTCCGCGATGAGCGGATTGGGCCGCACGGCGGCCGTCTCGCGAGCGTAGCGGTCCCAGTCGATGTCGGCGACGGTGACCGTCGCGTCACCGTGTTCGATGGCCTGCCGCAGGGCACGGATGGCCAGGGCCGGTGCCATCGGCGGCATGCCTTCGCGCCGCATCCGGCGCTCCAGGGAGTCGTCGGCCGCCATGCCGCTGTCGGCCCAGGGTCCCCAGGCAACCGAGGTGGCGGGCAGGCCGTCGGCGCGCCGCTGCTCCGCGAGGGCGTCCAACACGGCGTTGGCGGCGGCGTAGTTGGCCTGACCTGCCGCGCCGAGGGTGCCGCTGACGGAGGAAAAGAGGACGAACGCCGAGAGTTCGTGTTCACGGGTGAGTTCGTGCAGGTTCAGCGCGGAGACCGCCTTCGCGCGCAGCACGGTTTGGAACCGCTCGGCGGTGAGTGCGTCCAGTACGCCGTCGTCCAGCACGCCCGCCGCATGCACCACGCCGGTCAGCGGGTGCTCGGCCGGAACGGTGGCCAGCAGCTGCGCGAGCGCGTCGCGGTCCGCCGCGTCGCACGCCGCGATGGTCACCTTGGCGCCGGTGGCCGCCAACTCGGCTTCCAGCTCGGCCGTCCCGGGGGCGGCCTTGCCCCGGCGGCTGGTCAGCAGCACGTGCTCCGCGCCGCTTCCCACCAGCCATCGGGCGACCTCAGCGCCCAGCGCACCCGTACCGCCGGTGACCAGCACCGTGCCATGCGGGGCCCAGGGCCGGGCGTTGCCGCCTTCGGCGCGGGTGAGGCGGCGACCGAAGACACCGGAGGCGCGTACCGCGACCTGGTCCTCGCCGTCGAGGCCGGCCAGTACGGCGGTCAGGCGTGCGGCGGCCCGTTCGTCCAGGGTTTCGGGGAGGTCGACCAGGCCGCCCCAGCGTTCGGGCAGTTCCATGGCGGCCACCCGGCCCAGGCCCCATATGGCGGCCTGCGGTACGGCGTGCACACGGTCGGAGCGGACCACGGAAACCGCGCCGCGGGTCGCGCACCACAGGGGTGCGTCGAGGCCCGCGTCGCCGAGTGCCTGGAGCAGGGTGGCGGATGCGGTCAGGCCGTTGGCCTCGTCGAGGGCGAGCAGGGACAGGACGCCGTCGGCGGTGCGGTGTTCGGCGAGTTGCTCGGCCAGTTGGGGGCGGGTCGCCTCGGTGGAGTTGATGTCGAGGCGGTGGACGGTGGTGTCGGGCTGGACGGTCAGGGCGGCCAGCACGGCGTCGATCACGTCGGTGTGACCGGTGGCGGGGGCCAGCACGAGCCAGGTGCCGTGCGGGGTTCGGGCGCTGGATTCGGCGAGCGGCTTCCAGGTGGCCTTGTAGCGCCAGCCGTCGATCATCGAGCGGTCGCGCTGCTGCTGGCGCCAGGCCGACAGTGCGGGCAGCACCTCGGTCAGTGGCTGGTCAACGCTGACCGCGAGTTCGGCGGAGAGCGAGTCGAGGTCCTGGCGCTCCACGGCCTCCCAGAAGCGGGCGTCTCCGGGCTCAACACCGTTCGCGGCTGAGCGGGTTGTGGTGCTGTCCAGCCAGAATCGTTCGCGTTGGAAGGCGTAGGTGGGCAGTTCGATCCGCTGCGCCCCGGTACCGGCGAAGACCTCGGCCCAGTCCACGGCCCTGCCCCGGACGTGTGCCTGGGCGACGGTGATGGTCAGGGTCTCCGGCTCGAAGCGGTCCCGGCGCAGTACGGGCAGGAACGCGGCGCCGGTGGCGGTGACGCACTCCTGGGCCATGGCGGACAGCACGCCGTCCGGACCGAGTTCGATGAACGTGGTGACGCCCTGGTCATCCAACGTCCGTACGCCGTCGAGGAATCGGACGGCTTCCCGGACGTGCCGCACCCAGTACTCGGGCGAGCACAGCTGCTCGGCGGTGGCGGTGGTTCCGGTGAGGGTGGAGACGATGGGGATGCGCGGCGGCTGGTACTCCAGCACCTGTGCCACACGGCGGAACTCGGCGAGCATGCCGTCCATGTGCGGCGAGTGGAAGGCGTGACTGACCGTGAGGCGCTTGGTCCTGCGGCCCTGTGCCTCGAAGTGCGCGGCGATGTCCAGCGCCGCGTCCTCGTCGCCCGCGATCACGGTCGACGTGGGACCGTTGATGGCGGCGATGTTGACCCGGTCGGTCAGCAGTGGGCCGACCTCGTCCTCGGATGCCTCGATGGCCACCATGGCGCCGCCGCCCGGCAGTTCCTGCATCAACCGGCCGCGGGCGGCGACCAGTGCGCAGGCGTCCTCCAGCGAGAGCACGCCCGCCACGTGGGCGGCGGCCAGCTCGCCGATCGAGTGGCCGGTCAGTACGTCCGGCCGCACTCCCCAGGACTCCAGCAGCCGGAACAGCGCAACTTCGACGGCGAACAGCGCGGGCTGGGTGTAGGCGGTCTGGTCGAGCGGTTCGGGGTTGTCGCCGAACAGCACGTCGAGCAGGGGCAGTTCGAGGTGCTCGTCCAGGTACCAGCAGGCGTCGTCCAGAGCGTCGGCGAACACCGGGTAGTTGTCGTACAACTCCCGTCCCATGCCGAGGCGTTGGCTGCCCTGGCCGGTGAACAGGAACGCGGTGCGGCCCGCTACGGGCGCGCCGGTCACGACGGACGGCGTCGGCGTGCCGTCGGCGAGGGCGCGCAGGGCGTCGAGGAAGGCGGGGCGTTCGTCCGCGACGAGCACCGCGCGCTGCTCGAAGGTGGCCCGGGTGGTGGCCAGCGAGAAGCCGATGTCGACGGTGCGGTGCCCCGGCTCGGCGGCGAGTCGGGCGTGCAGCAGCTCGGCCTGGGCGCGCAGGGCGGCCGGGGTCTTCGCCGACAGCACCCAGGGCAGTACGGCGGGTGGCGCGGCCGGTGCGGTCTGCTCCGGGGTCTCCGTGTCGTCGGTGGGGGCCTGCTCGATGATGGCGTGGGCGTTGGTGCCGCTCATGCCGAACGAGGACACACCGGCCCTGCGCGCCCGGCCGGTGTCCGGCCAGTCGCGGCTCTCGGTGAGCAGTTCGACGGCGCCCGCGGTCCAGTCGACGTGCGGGGTCGGCTCGTCGATGTGCAGCGAGCGGGGCAGTACACCGTCCCGCATCGCCATCACCATCTTGATGACTCCGGCGACGCCGGCGGCGGCCTGGGTGTGGCCGATGTTGGACTTCAGCGAGCCCAGCCACAGCGGCTGGTCGTCGGGGCGGTGCTGGCCGTAGGTGGCGATCAGCGCCTGCGCCTCGATGGGGTCGCCGAGGCGGGTGCCGGTGCCGTGGGCCTCGACCACGTCCACATCGGCGGCGGCCAGACCGGCGTTGGCCAACGCCTGGCGGATGACACGCTGTTGGGAGGGACCGCTGGGAGCGGTAAGGCCGTTGCTGGCGCCGTCCTGGTTGATGGCGGTGCCGCGGACGATGGCCAGCACCGGGTGGCCGTTGCGCCGTGCGTCGGACAGCCGCTCGACCAGCAGCATTCCGGCGCCCTCGCCCCAGGCGGTGCCGTCGGCGGCGGCGGCGAACGGCTTGCAGCGGCCGTCGGGGGCCAGGCCGCGCTGGCGGCTGAAGGCGATGAACGAGCCGGGGTTGGCCATGACCGCCACTCCACCGGCGAGCGCCATGGAGCACTCCCCGCTGCGCAGCGCCTGTACGGCCAGGTGCAGCGCGGCCAGTGAGGAGGAGCAGGCGGTGTCGACGGTGACGGTGGGGCCCTCGAAGCCGAAGGTGTAGGCGATGCGGCCGGAGGCGACGCTGGCCGCGTTGCCGGTGACCAGATAGCCCTCGAAACCCTCTTCCGCCTCGTGCAGGCGCGGGCCGTAGTCCTGGGTCTCCTGGCCCACGAAAACGCCGATCTGGCCGCCGCGGAAATGCGCGGGGTCGATTCCGGCGCGTTCGAACGCTTCCCAGGAGGTTTCCAGCAGCAGCCGCTGCTGCGGATCCATGGCGAGTGCCTCGCGCGGTGAAATTCCGAAGAACGCCGGGTCGAACTGGTCGGCGTCATGTAGGAATCCGCCCTCGCGGGCATAACTGGTGCCCGGCCGGTCCGGGTCCGGGTCATAGAGTCCGGCGAGGTCCCAGCCGCGGCCGGACGGGAATTCGGTGATGGCGTCGACGCCGCCCAGCGCGATGTTCCACAGGTCTTCGGGGGACCGTACGTCGCCGGGGTAGCGGCAGCCCATGCCGACGATGGCGATGGGCTCGTCGTCGGCGAAGGCGGTGGCCACCACAGGAAGCGTGTCGTCCGCGGTCAGGCCGAGGATCTCGGCGCGAAGTTGGCGGGCCAGCGCGACGGGGGTCGGGTAGTCGAAGGCGAGGGTCACCGGCAGCCTCAGTCCGGTGCCCGCGGTGAGTCGGCTGTGCAGGTCGACCGCGGCGAGCGAGTCGAATCCCAGCTCAAGGAACGGGCGGTGGGGGTCGAGGTGTTCCGGTGCCGAGTCACGCAGCGCGGCGCGGACCAGGGTGCCCAGCCAGTCGAGCAGAGCCTGTTCCTGCTCGTCCGCGGGCAGTTCGGCGAGCCGCTGCCGCCAGGACGAGACATCGGCGGCGGCGTCCGCCGCCGTGTCGGGACCCGCTACGTCAGGACCCAAGCCCTTCACGTCGCTGCTTTCGGGCGTGAAATCCTCGGATCCACTCATCAACGCGCTCCATTACCGTGACAGACAGAATCCAACGACCATTTCGCAGCCTGTCATGGAGCACAGCCCTTAAGTAACCCCTCCAAACCCCCTATTCACCCCTATCCGTTGGACCTGGGCACGCGCCTTGACGGGCTTTGGGGGACCCGATGAGAATGCGCTGGGCAAGCAGGAAAAGTCAAGAATACCGACTGCATTTCGCGCAGTCCGAAAGGAGCGCGTAGCGATGCGCGTGTTGTTCGTCTCGTATCCGGCCATCGGCCATGTTTTCCCCACGGTTCCGCTGCAGTGGGCGCTGCGGGCCGCCGGTCATGAGGTGCTGGTGGCCACCGGAAGCTACGGGCTGGAAGTCGCCAACGCCGGGCTGCATGTGGCCGATGTGGCGCCGGGTCTGGAACTGGAAAGCTTCTTCCAGGGGACCGTTCCGGAGCTGCTGGAGCGGGTGCGCAGGCCGGAGGGCCCGGACCCGATGGCAGGTATCCAGCTGTTCGCGCACCTCAACGACCATCTGACGGACGGCATCGTCCGCACCGCCGAGGCGTTCCGCCCGGACCTGATCGTCTACGAGCAGATCTTCGTGTCCGGTCTGATCGCCGCCCAGAAGCTCGGAGTTCCCGCCGTCCAGCACAACTTCGGCTTCGCGCGCGGAGGTGACATCCGCGCGCTGACCGTCGCCCAACTCACCGAGACCATGCGGCGACACGGCGTGGACAGCGTGCCGGAGCAGGTGCGCACCATCGACATCGCGCCGCCGAGCATGGCCGAGCCCGAGCCGCTCGGCTGGTCGATGCGGCCCGTGCCGTACAACAGCGGTGCGGTGCTGCCGGACTGGGTGCTGGACAAGCCGGGGCGGCCGCGTATCGCCGTGACGCTGGGGACGGCATCGGTGCACGTCACCGGCCTTGGGCCGGTGCAGCGGCTGCTGGCCGCGGCACCCTCGGTGGACGCGGAGTTCGTGCTGGCGCTCGGCGAGGTGGACACCAGCGCGCTGGGTGAACTGCCGTCCAACGTACGGGCCGTGGGGTGGGTGCCGCTGACCGTGCTGATGCAGACCTGTGTCGGCGCCGTGCACCATGGCGGTGCGGGTACCACGCTGGCCGGGCTGAACGCCGGTGTCCCGCAGATCATCCTGCCGGACGGTGCGGACCGGTTCGTCAACGCCCAGGCGGTGCATGACCGGGGCGCCGGGATCAGCGCCACCGCCGAGGACCTCGACGTGGAGCTGCTGCGGCGGCTGGTGTCCGACGAGAAGCTGCGCACCGCGGCGGCCGAGGTACGGGAGGAGATCGCCACCATGCCTTCTCCGGCGGTGCTGGTGGAGCGCCTGGTCGAGCTGGCCGCGGGGTGAGCCGCGGGAGACAACAGAACACCGGCAACGCTTAGAAGTGGGGGGCGACGGTCAAGTCGCCCCCCACTTCCCGGGGGTTGGGACAGTTGGTCTGTGTGGGGCTCAGCGGTGCCTGCGGTCCCGCCGGTGGGTGGGCACCCGCTCCAGGAACGGGGCGAGCAGGTTCGGCACCGCCTCCTCGGCGAATGACAGCCCCTCGGCCACGCTCACGTCGCGGACCTTGTAGCAGTGCTCACCGGCCGATGTGGTGGCGCCCAAGGTGAGCAGCCCCGAACGGCGTTGGAAGAACGAGCGGGAGATGTTCCAGCCGATGATGCCCTCCCGCTGCAGGGCCACCGTGCGGTGCGCGAAGGTGCCCGAGCGGGTCACCATGTACTGGCCGCGCATGCCGTGCCCGAGGGTGCGGTACGCGTCGTACGCCAGCGCCACCGTGACCGGCACCAGCACCACGGCGGTGGCCACGGCCGCGTAGAGCAGTGTGGTGGACAGCCACAGGCCGAGGGCCGCCAGCGGGATGGTGATCAGCGCGGTGACCGTCAGCGCACGGTTGATGCGGCGGCGCAGGGCGATGCGCGGGTGCGGCCTGAGGTCGGTCAGTGAGGTCAGCGACTCGGACTCGGACAGTACGTCGGCGGCGACGCGCAGCGCCTCGGCACGTGGCACCGGCGGCGTGAGCATCCGGCGCTTGCGGTTCTCGTCCCGGTCGCCCAGGCCGCTGGCCACCGCGTTGAGGCGGGCGCCACCGGCCCAGCGCAGGAACATCGTCTCGCCCAACTCCACACCGCGCAGCCGCCGTTCCTCGATGGTGACGGAGCGGGTGACGAGCAGTCCGCGCAGTACCCGGAAGGTGCCGCCGTCCTCCCGCTCAAGCCGGTAGCCGTACCAGCCCTCGGTGAAGGTGGCGGTGGAGAAGATGGCACCGAGCACCACGACGATCAGCAGCGTGACCAGGATGCCGAACCACAGGGGTACGGATCCGTAGTGGGCCTCGATGGACTTGACGAACCCGAGTTGCAGCGGGTCGATCTTCATCTCGTGGAGCGTGCGGTACGCGGTGCCGACCGCGGCCAGCACGCCGCCGACGCCCCAGATGGTCAGCGGCGCGTAGCGGATCCAGGACCAGTCCAGGTCGGCGATCGGGCCGTCGTCCTCGGACGCCGCGACCTGCGCGGCGTCCCTGCGGCTGAGCAGCCGTTGCCGCAGTTCGGCGGCCTGGGCCTTGCTGACGCCGTCCAGGGTGAGCTTGCGGCCCGCGGAGTAGGTCTGTTCACCGGTGCCGATCCGCAGCGAGGTGAGCCCGAAGACGCGGTGGACCGGGTTGGCGGTCAGGTCGACACTGCGGATGCGGTCCAGCCGTATCGCCCGGTGGCTGCGGAACAGCAGTCCGGAGCGCAGTTCCACGCGGTCCTCGGTGATGCGGTACCGGGTGGTCAAGTACCGCATCATGCCGATGCCGGTCACCACCAGGAAGGTGATGAGCAGCGAGCCCAGGGTGATCAGGGCCTGGAGGTTGAGATTGCCGCCGGTGGCCACCAGGGTGCCCGCCCAGGAGGCGAGCGGCGCGCACAGCAGGCTGGCGTGCACCAGGATCAGCCGGGCGTTGAGCCGTTCCCACCCGGGGGTCGCGGCGTCCGTGCGGGGCCGGGCGGGGGCGCCGGCGCTCATGTCGCGTCTCCGGGAGTGGCCTGGGTGTACTTGGTGAGGTGCTCCACCACATCGGCGGCGACCCGGTGGTCAAGTCCCTTGATCTTGACGGCGCCAGAGGCCGAGGCGGTGGTCACGGTGATCCCGGAGAGCCGGAACATCTGCTGGAGCGGGCCGCGCAGCGTGTCCACCGTCTGGATCCGGGACAGCGGCACCACGCGCCACCGCTGCCACAGCCACCCGGACGCGGCGTACACCGCGTCGTTGGTGGTCTCCCAGCGGTGGACGCGGTAGCGCCAGGCGGGCATCACCAGCATGTAGGCGAGCCCGGGGACCAAGGTGATCGCCAGGCACCAGCCGAACCAGGTCCTGGCGGGCGGGATGAACAGGTAGAGCACCGCGAACACGATCGGCAGCGGCAGCGCGAAGATCGACGACTGCGTGGTCCACCAGGCGACGGCGCGGCGCTCGACGCGGTTCCGAGGCGGACGGAGCCTCACATCATCCATTGCGTTCCACTGCTTCCACTTGAGCTCCTACTAAGTTCCCTTGCGATGTCGGCCTGGTCCGCCCCCTGGTCCGGCTGGGGCCCCGGGGTGGCCCCGGGGATGCGGTAACCGACGTGCAGCGCTGGGCAGTTAGGGGATGCGAACGGCTTCGGCCTGCGAGACGGCGGCGTTGCCCTGGGCCAGTAGCTTGCGGCGCCGGGTCAGCAGCACCGCGGTACGGGCCAGCACCATCGCCAGCGACATGAAGACGAAGGCGTTCGCGTAGACGTCCTGCCCGCTGAGCTTGTAGTCGATGCTGAACTTGACGATTCCCTGGCTGAACCAGTGCTCGGTCCCGTAGGCGAACAGGACGCGCGTGCTGGACAGCACGATCCACAGCAGAGCGTATCCGATGCCACCCCTGGTGTAGATCTGGCCGCTGGCCGAATCCCGTTCGGCGGGCAGCAGGGCTCCCGCGATCAGTCCGCAGATGGCACCCACGCCGATGCCGACGAGTTGCAGCGAGATGTCGTTGCCGCCGGTCGGCAGCGAGTGCACGAACAGTGCGATGACGATGGCGACCGCGAGCAGTGACCGCGCCATCCGCATGTTGGTGACGCGCCGACGGCCGAGGTCGGTCGCCAGGATGATGGTGAGGATCGTCGCGCTGGCGATGAGCGCGGTCAGAAACGGGCTCATGTGACTACTGGCCTTCCCTGGTCTGGCGCCATTCCCTGCGCCACTGCACTCCACGCTATGGGCGCACCCCGTCCCAGCGGGACGACTGAACGGTTGGACCCGCTGTCCACCGACCGGTGGACAAGCGGACACCCAAGGGTGGTAGGACTTGTGCTGTGCGCACTCACACCCCGGTGAACTCCCAGGTGAACGCGGTGGAGCAGACCACGGACCAGGCCCCCGAGGCGGGGAACCGCTGGTTCGGCCTGTGGGACGGGTACTTCGCCATCAGCTACGCCGTCACCACCGTGCTGCTGTTCACCACCCACGGCGAACAGACGCGCCGCGCCATCGCCATCGGCGCGTTGACACTGGCGGTCCCGTGGTACGCGGCGCTGGGCCGCGGTCTGATGCTGCACAACACCGTCCACCGGACCGTCACCCGACGCAACATCGTGTTCGGGCTGGGCCTGTTCGTGCTGTTCGCGGTGGCCACCGCGTTCGACATCTCGGGGTCCTTCGCCCTGTTCGCCATCGTGCCGATGCTGATGATGGCGCTGCCCACCTCGTCGGCGATCGCGGTGGTGCTGCTGGCCAGCCTCATGCCGGTGACGGTCGTCTGGCTGACCGGCGGGGACATGGGCACCGTGCTGCCCATCTCGCTGCTCGGCATAGCGCTGTCCGTACTGCTGGGGCTGTGGATCACCCGGGTGGTGCGGCAGAGCAGGGAGCGCGCCGAGCTGATCGACGAGCTGCGGCGCAGCCGTGAGCAGTTGGCCCGGCTGTCCCACGAGGCCGGGATCTCCGCCGAGCGCGAGCGGTTGGCCCGGGAGATCCACGACACCCTGGCACAGGGCCTGACCAGCATCATCAGCCTGGTGCAGGCCGCCGAGTCGGAGGTGACCTACGCCCCGCAGCTGGCCCTCCAGCACCTGGGCCTGGCCGGGAGGGTGGCCAAGGACAGCCTGGCCGAGGCGCGTGACTTCGTCGCCGCGCTCACCCCTCCAGCGCTGCGGGAGAGCTCTCTGGTGCAGGCGGTACGGCGGCAGGCGGAGGGGTTGGAGGCGGAGACCGGCCTCGCGGTGCGCTGCTCCGTGCGGGGCACGGACCGGCCGCTGCCGATGGCGGTGAGCGTGGTCCTGCTGCGGTCGGTCCAGGAGGCCTTCGCGAACGTGCGCAAGCACGCCAGGCAGGCACGGAACGTGGACGTTCTCCTGGTGTTCGAGGAGGCCAGTGTCCGCCTGCTGGTGCGGGACGACGGCGCGGGCTTCCAGGACCAGCCGGTGGCCCGCGACGGCGGCGGGTTCGGGCTGCGCGGCATGCAGGCCAGGGCGCGCGAGATCAACGGGGTGGCGACCGTCAGCAGCCGCCCGGGACAGGGCACCACCATCGAGGTCTCGGTGCCCGCTGAGCCAACCAGCGAGGGATGAGGACGTGACGGACCACAACGCGATCAGGGTGCTGCTGGCCGACGACCACCCGGTGGTACGGGAGGGCCTGTGCGCCATGCTGGAGTCCGCCGAAGGCGTCACCGTCGTCGGGCAGGCCGGATCCGGTGAGGAGGCGGTGACCCTCGCGGGCCGTCTGACGCCCGACATCGTGCTGCTCGACCTACGCATGGGCGGGATGGACGGGGTGGACGCCACCGGGCACATCCTGCGCGCCTCACCGCGCAGCAAGGTCGTCATCGTCACCACGTACGAGAGCGACGCCGACATCCTGCGGGCCGTGGAGGCGGGCGCGGCCGGATATCTGCTCAAGGGCAGCTCCCGGATGGAGCTGATCAACGCGGTACAGGCGGCGGCGCGCGGTGAGACGGTGCTGACGCCGTCGCTGGCGACCAAGCTGTTCCGGGCGCGGGCGGTGGACACCCCGCCGCTGTCCGACCGTGAGATCGAGGTGCTGCGGTTGGTCAGCCAGGGCCTGACCAACGCGGAGATCGGCAGGAAGCTGTTCATCGGCGAGGCGACGGTGAAGACGCATCTGCTGCGCGCGTACCGCAAGTTGGACGTCTCGGACCGCACGGCCGCCGTCATCACCGCACTGGAGCGGGGCCTGCTGTCCTGACCGCCGTGGTGCGTGCTCGCCATCGCGTCGGAAAGGGGCCTGGGGTGGGGGCGAGCCCCCACCCCCCGAACCACTAGGCGATGCCCGCCAGGCTGCTTTCGGCGAGCTTCGACGGCAGGTCGCGGCGGCGCTTGACCTTCAACTTGCGGTATATCCGGGTCAGATGCTGCTCCACGGTGCTCACCGTCACATACAGCTTGGTGGCGATCTCCCGGTTGGTGTGTCCGTGCGCGGCCAGTACCGCGACCCGGGACTCGGCCTCGGTGAGCGCCTCCGCCTCACGTGACACGTCCGCCTGACCGGCGACGGCGACCTCGCCGTCCGCGTCACCTGGCATCAACTGCTGGCACAACGGCTCGGCACCGCACGCCTTGGCCACGTGCCACGCCTTGCGCACCAGCAGCCGCGCCCGGTTGAACTCGCCCAGCGCACGGTAGCCGTTGCCCAACTCGCCCAATGCGGCCGCGAGTTGCAGCCGGTCGTCACCGTTCTCCAGGATCTCGACCGCTTCCTTGAGCAGGTGCAGTCGACGCTTGAGGTCAGCGGTGCGGGCCAGCACCAGCAGTTGCGCACCGCGGGTGCGGCTGGTGCCCGAACCTCCGCGCAGCGGCTGCCGCTCGGCCAGCGACCTGGCCTGGCCTGCCTCGTCCAGGGCGAGCCAGGCCTCGGCGGCGTCGATCCGCCACGGCACCAACTCGGCGGAGTCGACCCCCCACTCCTCCATCAGCCGTCCGCAGGCCAGGAAGTCCTCCAGGGCGGCGTGGTAGCGGCCGGTCGCCAGGTGGCTGCGGCCACGGGCGCGTAGGTAGTGCAGCCCCGGCAGGGTGCGGAACAGGGCGGCGGGCACCGGCTGTTCGAGCAGTGCCATCGCCTCGTCGTGCCGCCCCATCGCGGTCTCGGCCTGGATCAGGGTGCTCAGCGGCAGGGCGATGAGCGCTCCCCAACTCTGCAGGGAGATCAGCGACATCGCGGAACGGGCGTGGTGCGCGGCACCCGGCAGATCGCCCTGGCGCAGCGCGATCTCCGCCCGTACCGCGGACAGCAGCGCGTGCCAGGCCGGCGCGCGGCGGGCCGAGCACTCGCTCAGCAGCCGCTCGCACCAGGCCAGGGCCAGGTCGGCGCGGTCCGCGTAGAGCAGCGCCAGCAGCGCGAAGACCAGCGGCTGCAGGGTGCTGTCGCTGAGCCGGTACCGCTGGAGTACCCGCTGGGCCTCGGCCACGGCGGTGTCACCGCGTCCGTCCGCGAGCGAGGCGGAGATGGCGGAGGCCGCCTGGGTGTGGGCGTCGCCCACGGTGCCGCAGGCCCCGCCCTGTGTCGTCGCCCGGCTGATCCCTGAGTCCGGGAAGACCGACTGCAACGGCGGGCTGATCATGGCCAGCCAGCGGCGGGCGGCCTCCAGGGCCGCCTCGTCGTGGCCCGGCTCCTGCTCGGTGCGCGACCGCTCGGTACGGGACTGGAGTTCGCGGACCGACTCGACCGCGTCGTCCAGCCGTCCGGACCACGCCAGGTACGACATCGACATCGCCAGATAGCGGCGCGGCAGCCTTCCCGGCTCCAGTTCCGCGGTCAGTTGCGGAAGGTGCTTCTCGGCCGCCGCCGGGCAGCTGCGCCAGACCACGCTGACCAGCTTGGCCTTGATCTCGGCCCGGGTGGCGCCGACCTGGCAGGCGCTGTGGGCGAGTTCGAGGCAGCGCAGCGCGAACTCGGTGTCGTCGTCGACCAGGGCGTACTCGGCCGCCTCCTGGAGCACCGGCACCATCTCCGGCGCCACGTCCTGACGCGCGGCGAGCAGGTGCCGGGCCACGTCGAGGGCGCTGGCGCCGTCCTTGTGCAGCAGGTGCGCGGCGCGCAGGTGCAGGCTCGACAGGGTGTCGGCCGGGGTGGCGGCCAGTACGGCGTCGCGCGCCGAGGTGTCGCGGAAGGTACCGCCGTCCAGCACGGCGCAGCGGCTGAGGTCCTGGATGCCGTGTTCCGCCGACTCGGCGTGGATCTCAAGCACCCGGCTGAGCAGCGCGGTTGAGCTTGCGTCGCCCAGTACGGCCACGCCGCGGGCCACGGTCAGCATCTCGGGCTCGCCTCGGTGCAGGCAGTCGCGCACCGCCTGCGAGAACGTCTCGGCCGGTGCGACACGCTGGAACGGCTCGCCGCGCTCGGCGCCCTGGCAGTCTTCCAGCAGTGCGCGCAGCAGCAGCGGGTTGCCGCCGGTGATGTCGTGGCACTCGGCGGCGAGCCGGGACGCCATGGACGGTGCGAAGTGACCGGCCAGCACGCTCGCGGTGCCCTTGGGGGACAGCATGCCCACCTGCACCCGGGTGCAGTGCGGCTGGCGCAGCAGTTCGGCGTGGAAGGCCAGTTGCTCCTGCCGCAGCCTGGTGGACTCGGTCAGCACGATCAGGATCCGCGCCTGGCGCACCCGTCGGGCCAGGTAGAGCAGGAATTGCAGGGAGTGGTCGTCGGCGCAGTGCACATCGTCGATGGCGATGACGACCGTTTGCTCCCTGGCGAGTTGCAGCAGCGCCCAGGAGGCGAAGGGCATCGCCCGCATCCGGGCGTGCGGCGCCGCCTCAACAGATGCCTCGTCCAACAGCCGTATCGCGTCGGAACGCACCTGCGGCGATATCGAGGGGTGGTCGAAAATCTTTCTCAGGATCCCGAACGGCAGTGAGCGCTCGGCTCGCGATCCGGTGGCGTCAAGGAGTAGCGCGGCTTCCTCGATCGCCTGCTCGGTAAAGCTTTCCAGCAGTTCCGTTTTCCCACTCGCTACGGCACCGCTGATCAGGGCCACACGGCCTCGGCCCTTCGTCGCGCTCTGCAGCAGTTCATGCAGCGCGGCCATGTGGCTCTCGCGCTCTACCAACTTGGCGGATAGTGACACAATTTCCCCCGATTCGCATTGCGCCGGACCGCACGGAGTTAACGTCACGGCAATGCGCGTAAATCGGAACCATTAAGGGTTCGCAGGCCGTGGAAGGCCGGGAACAGGTCGTCAGATCTTTGGTTTGGCAACGAATCCTGGTGCGCCCTGGGGTGGTGGGCGCACCGCCGATTCGAATGGTTGGGGAGCCCCGTGGTCAGGCGGGTCTCCTCGGCTCTCCCTCAGGGGTTGTACTAAGAGACCGCGGTACTGCGGTTGTTGAGCGCCGCGGACACGATCTTGACGATCTGCTGCTGATGGTTGGCCAAGAAGAAGTGGCCGCCCGGGAAAACGTGGATGTCGAACGCACCGCTGGTGTGCTCGCGCCAGGCCTGCGCCTCCTCCAGGCTGGTCCGCGGGTCGTTGTCACCGGTCAGTACGGTGATGGGAGCCCGCACCGCGGCACCGGGCTCGGCCCGGTACTTCTCGATGGCCGTGTAGTCGCTGCGGATCGCGGGCAACACCATCCGCAGGATCTCCTCGTTCCCGAGGATCTCCGGGTTGGTGCCGCTCAGCACCCGCATTTCCTTGACGATACCGTCGTCGTCCCGCAGGTGCACGCTCTCGTCACGGTACCGGGAGGGGGCCCGTCGGCCAGAGGCGAAAACGACCAGCGGAACGAAATCCAGATCGCGCTCAAGACGCCGGGTCACCTCGAAGGCGAGAACGGCACCCATGCTGTGGCCGAAGAGGGCCGTCGGACGGTCCAACCACGGTTTCAGTTCAGCGGCGATGGCGTCGGCGTACTCACCGATGTTCTCGATGGCGCGGTCCGCGCGGCGGTCCTGGCGACCTGGGTACTGCAATGAAAGGACGTCTACCGCGGGAGAGAGCGCACGCGACATCGGGAAGTAGAAGGGCGCTGACCCGCCGGCATGCGGCAGGCATACGAGACGCACTCCGCTTTCCTCGGCAGGGTGGAAACGGCGTATCCAACGGCTGGCGTCCTGGAGTTCACCCACTGCACCGAAACTCTTTCCTGTGGTTCCCCGACCTGTGGCCGAACGCGATGGTCCCTGCGGAGTGCCTGCGCGACATGCTGCTGCGAGGGCGCCGTTGCCTGTCCGGCACTTCGACATGAACTCCTCGGCCCGGTTCCATGTCTAGCAGAACGGGTGATCTAGGGGGTACCCCTACCTTTGGACCTACCACCCGGATGGTGCCTGAGGCGACAGATCGAAAGTCCCCCGTTCTGCCTGGTGGTTGGGGGTGTTCGACGGGCCGGTAGGGGGATGCGGGAAACCAGTTGCCTCTGCGGTCCCATACGAACTCGTGACGGGTTCTTGGCGCCGAGTCGGGGCGCGTTGGGAGCGCGGGGGGCGCGCAGAGGGGCGTACAGGAGCGCGGGATGAGCGGATGGCCGCACCGCGGGGGCGCGGTCGCGAACCGGCGGGCAGGCGCGGCCGGCCTCCCCTCGGGGGCCTGGCAGGTCCGAGGGGCGCTTTGCAGGAGCCGCCGGCCTCCGGCCGACAGCTCTACACTGGGCGGGACGTACGCTGCGAGGAGGGCGCGATTGTCCCGGACGGACCAGTCGGAGTCGACAGAGGCTCTGGCTCAGGGCTGGTGCGCGCTGGCTGCCCTGCATTCCCGTATCGCGAGCCGCGTCGAGCGTGCCCTGCAGTCCGCGCACGGCCTCGGTGTGACGGAGTACTCCGTGCTCCGGGTACTCAGCCGCCAGCAGGGCTACCACATGCGGATGCAGCAGTTGGCCAACGCCGTGGTGCTCAGTCAGAGCGCCACCACCCGTGTGGTGAACAAGCTGGAGGACCAGGGCCTGCTCACCCGCTATCTGTGCGCCGACGATCGGCGCGGCATCTACACCGAGGTCACCGAGGCAGGACGGGCGCTGCTCGACGCCGCCCGACCGACCAACGACGCCGCCCTGCGCGAGGCGCTCGACGAGGCGGCCCAGGAGCCCGAACTGGCCCCACTGGTACGCGCCGTGGAGACCGTCGATCCCGTCGCCGGCGCCGCCGTTCCTTAGCCTCCCGGCCTTCAGGGCTCTCGCCCTCGCGGTGCCCGAGGGGGCCTGAGTACCTGGAAATTGTAACTACTAGTACGTACACTGACCGCATGGACACGGCTGACCGTTTGATCGAAGGCACCCGCGAACTGCTCTGGGAACGCGGCTACGTGGGGACCAGCCCGAAGGCGATCCTCCAGCGCGCCGGGGCGGGCCAGGGCAGCATGTACCACCACTTCAGCGGCAAGGCCGACCTCGCGCTGGCCGCCGTGCGGCGATCCGTGGAGCAGATGCGGACGGCGGCGGACGCCCTGCTGTCCGCTCCCGGTACCGCCCTGGAGCGGATCACCGCGTATCTGCGCCGCGAGCGCGATGTGTTGCGCGGCTGCCCGATCGGGCGTCTGACGATGGACCCGGACATCATCGCCAGCCCTGAACTACGCGCGCCACTGGACGAGTTGTTCGGCTGGCTTCGGCAGCGCCTCGCCGAGGTGATCGCCGAAGGCCAGTCCCGCGGTGAACTCGGCGCGGAGCTGGACCCGGTGGCCACCGCAGCCGCCATCGCGGCGACGCTGCAAGGCGGTTACGTACTCGCCCGCGCCGCAGACTCGACCGAACCGTTCGAGCACGCCGTCACCGGCGTACTGGCGCTCCTCGCGTCAGCCGACCACTAGGCAGCCCAAGGGAGTTCACTCCGCCATGTACGCCATGCAGTACCAGATCACCCTGCCCGCCGACTACGACATGGAGATCATCAGGCGCCGCGTCAGAACCCGGGGCTCGGCCCTTGACGCCTTTCCCGGCCTGGGGTTGAAGGCGTATCTGATCCGCGAGCGGGAGAAAGGCTCGCCAGTCAACCAGTACGCGCCCTTCTACCTGTGGCACTCCATCGACGGCATGAACCGGTTCCTGTGGGGTGGCGGCGGGTTCCACGGCATCGTCGACGACTTCGGGCGCCCACCGGTGGAGCACTGGACCGGCGTCGGCTACGAGCGCGGCCCCGCGTTCGCCAGCACCCCGCGCGCCGCGACTCGCCGTACCCAGCCCGTACCGTCGGGCATCGACCCCACCTCCTTCGTCAGTCGTGAACTCGACATGTTGCGGGAGCACGGTTCCGCCCCCGCGGTGCACTCCTCGGCGCTCGCCATCGACCCCCGGCACTGGGAGTTGGTGCGCTTCACGCTCTGGGAGCGCCTGGCCGAGCGGCCGGAGGGCGAGACGGGTTACGAGGTACTGCACCTCAGCTCACCGCACTTGGCCGAGCTGCCCACCGGCCGTCACTGGTAGCGCCGGCGAGCGGCCCTGACGGCATTTCTCGCTCTCGACACGATTGTCACTATTACGCCGGTTCTCCGTCACAGATGTTCCACAGGGCCTGCCGGACTACGGCCGGTGTCGTTGTCCGGCACAGAGTGACTGCACAGCAGCCACTATCCGTTGTGGCTCTGCCCCTGTGGGAGGTGCGAGAGATGCCGGACCGAACCCTGTGGTCGTACGCGGACATCGCCGCGCATATCCGGGTGCGTACCGACACCGTGCGTTCGTATCGCAAGCACGGCCTGCTGCCGCCACCGGATGTCGTGGAGGGCGGTAAGCCCTTCTGGTATGCGGACACCATTCGCCTGTGGACCTCCAGACGACCGGGCAACCGGTCACGTGCGAAACGGGACTGGTGATCGCGTTGTAGGACCACATGGCACGGCGGCGCCAGGACCCTGGCGCCGCCGCCGTGTTGTGTCCCGGCAACTACTATACGACCGTCCTACACGTTCGTATAGGACAGTTGTCAGAATCAGGGCTACGATTCGGCCATGGGACATCGCGAGGATCTGCTGGAGGGCGCCAAGCGCTGCCTCCGGGAGAAGGGCTACGCACGCACCACGGCGCGTGACATCGTGGCGGCATCGGGCACCAACCTGGCCTCCATCGGCTACCACTACGGCTCCAAGGAGGCGCTGCTGAACGCGGCGCTGATGCAGACGGTCGAGGAGTGGGGCGAGGAACTGCGCACCGCGCTGGCGGCCGAGATCGCACCCGACACGACCCCGGTCGAGCGTTTCGTCGCGATCTGGACCCGGATGATCGACTCGCTTGGCGAGCAACGGCCGGTCTGGGCCGCGAGTTTCGAGAGTTTCACCCAGATCGACCGACTGCCCGAGGTGCGGGCGTTCCTCACTGAGGGGCTGCGGCAGGCTCGTTCCGGTATGGCGGCGCTGTTCCTGGGAGTTGACGAGAGCGCGCTCGGCGAGAAGGAGTCGCATACCGTCGGCTCGTTCTACTACGCGCTGCTGAACGGCGTGATGGTGCAGTGGATGATCGATCCCGAGAGCGCGCCCTCCGCCTACGACCTGGCCGAAGCACTACGGACGATCTCGTCCCGGATGGGCGGCGAGCAAGCGCCCGCGGGCTGAACGGCCTCGTCCGGTCAGCGGGTCGGTCATCCGCTGACGACGTCCGGCGCCGCTCCCTCCAGGGCCGGGGTGCGCGCGGGCGCCTGGCCGACCCGGTCGGTGGCGATCGGGTCGGCAGGCGGCACCGCCTCGGCGTGCACCGCCTCGGCGTGGCGGCGCCGGGCGGCTAGCTGCACCAGGCCGCCCAGCGTCGCGACGACCAGCGAGACACCCAGGCCGAGCCCCATCGCGTAGAGCGAGTTCCCTGTGGCCTCGCCGCCGAGATAGCCGATGCCCACCGAGTACGTGGCCCACAGCGCCTCCGCGATCGACGCGCCGATCAGGAAGCGGCGCGCGGGGTACCGCACGATTCCGGCCGCCAGTCCGCCGATCACCCGGCCGCTCGGCAGGAAGCGGCAGCCGATGACGAACGGGATCCCGTACCGCTGTATCCGGCCGACCGCCCACTCCAGCAGCTGCCCGCGGTGGCGGCGCCGGTACAGTCGCGCCCGGACCCGGCCGCTGACCGCCCGGCCGGTGCGGTGGATGGCCAGGTCACCGGCGAGTGCGGAACCGGCGACCACCAGCAGGACGAGGGATATGTTCAGCCGCCCGCTGGCCGCGAGGATGCCGCCGGTCACCAGCAGGGCGGAGTTGGGCACCAACGGTGGGATGGTGGTCAGTGCCAACAGGACATAAGCCCACAGCATGTTGCCCGCCATGTGCTGTGACAGCGCGGACGTGAAGTCCAGCGAGTCCAGTGCCGACACGATCGATGAAACGCTCATCCCGCCGTCCCTCATTCCGGGTTGCGGCCCGGTTCCTTGAAGAGTCCCGCCCCGGGATGTAGCCCAGATCCATGACGACGGTGCCAGGTGGCGTACCGGCCAGGCAATCGCGTTCCGGCTAATCCGGCAGGTCCACAGGGGAATCCATCCGCCAGAACGACGGCACGTGCTCTGTACGGTGTAGGAGCAGGTGCCGCAACGTCCACCCGCAGGGGGACCCCTGCGTGTTGGCGCGCCCAGCACCGGGGACACACCGGCCCGACCTCCACCCGCCGCCGGAATACCCTCCGGGGGTATATGGTTCCATGGTGCGGGAGGCGGCGTCCGCCTCCCCGGCGACACCGCACACGCATCCCCCCGGAGGACCCATGGCCGCCATCAACTCCGACACCGCCACCGTTGTCTACGCCGTTTCCGGCATGAGCTGCGGCCACTGCGAGAAGGCGATCACGGAAGAACTCTCCGCACTGCCCGGCGTCACCGCCGTCGAGGCAGATGCCAAGGCGGGACAGGTCTCGGTGACCGCCACCGCGCCGCTGGACGACGACACCGTACGCGCCGCGGTGGACGAGGCGGGATACGAACTCACCGGCCGCGCCTGACCGGGTACGCGCAGGGGCCTGGTCGGGAGCCGGTGTACGGCCCCCACCCGGCCCCTGTCGCGCCGCTGACCGGCGGCGTCAACGTCCCAGCAGCTCCCCGCCGTTGCACTGGAGGATCTCGCCGGTGATGAATCCGGCGTCCGGTGAGGCGAGGAACACCACCGCGGCGGCCACATCGCCGGGCCGACCGACCCGGCCGACCAGGGTGCGCCCCGCCCGGCGGGTCAGCTCCGCGTCATTGAGTCGCGCACCGAAGAACTCGGTGCCCGCGACCGTACCCGGCGCCACGATGTTGCACGTCACGCCCTGCGGGCCGAGCTGGGCGGCCAGCGAGTGGTTCCAGGCGTGCAGCGCGGCCTTCGACGCGCCGTAGGAGCCGCCGCCGCGCAGCGCGGCAAGCGAGGTCACCGTGATCACCCGGCCGTGTTCCGGGGTGAGCCGGTCGCGCACCGACTCGGTGAGCAGCACGGCGGTCAGCACGTTGCGCTCGAAGTCGCCGCGCCAGCGGGCCAGTACCGCGTGCGGCCCGGCACCCGCCGCGGCCTCACGGCTGCCCGCGTTGTTGACCAGCACGTCGATGCGGTCCGGGAGCCGGCTGAGCGCCGCCTCCACATCGTCCGGGTCGGCCAGGTCGCAGACGATCGGGGTGACCTTGTGGCCGTGTTCGGCGGAGAGTTCGTCCGCGGCGGAGCGCAGCACCTCACGGCGCCGTCCGACGATCACCACGTCATCACCGGCCGCGGCGAACCGGGCGGCAACCGCACGCCCGATGCCCGTGCCACCACCGGTGATCACAACGGTCCTCGGCGCCATGTCCGCCGCACCGTCCGTCTCGTTCCGCACCATTTCGCTCGCCCGCCCCAACACCCGCTGCTGACTGGGCGTTTAACGCTACGCGATGGTCAATCACGGTTCGGCGCAGGGGGCGGTGTCGACGAGTCTCGTGCATCTGACGTAGCCCGTGCCTATTTGCCCGCGACTACGGCAGCGATCAAGGGAGACCTAGATCACACTCATGGCAACGTAACCATGGAGGGGGGTCGTTGGTCTAACCGGTCGATCACCGGGCTCCCGGCGGACTCGGTGACGATAGTGGGGTCAGCCGTCTTGGGGGACGGAAGGCCCGCGTGCGCCGGGGCGAAGCCCGGAGAGCTTGAGCGGCCCTCTCGGACTGTTTCGTCCCGGCATGGCGCACGGAGCGTGGCGCTCATCCGAACGCCCGGTACGGACCCGTGGGGGGATCCGAATCCGGGATCCAGGGCGCCCCGCGCCGGACCCGTGGGGGGATCCGGCGCGGGGCGCTGCTCTGACCGTGTTTCGTTCTCGCCGCCAGCCGCTCATGTCGCCGCGGCTCGCTCACCTCGCACAGACGGGATGGCCGATGCGTGCCGTCACAGGCGGCATGCCCCGCGCACAGAGGTGTGGCGGGGCGTCCTCATTGGAAGGGGCGGTACGCGGAGGGGGTAGCTCCCCCCGCGGGAAGCGGACTAGCGGGCCTCGACCGGGACGTAGTCGCGGATCTCGACGCCGGTGTAGATCTGGCGGGGGCGGCCGATGCGGGAGCCCGGCTCCTTGATCATCTCGTGCCACTGGGCGACCCAGCCGGGAAGGCGGCCGAGCGCGAAGAGGACGGTGAACATCTCGGTCGGGAAGCCCATCGCCCGGTAGATCAGACCGGTGTAGAAGTCCACGTTCGGGTACAGCTTGCGGCTGACGAAGTAGTCGTCGCTCAGCGCGTGTTCCTCAAGCTTGAGGGCGATGTCCAGCAGCTCGTCGGACTTGCCGAGGGCGGACAGGACGTCGTGCGCCGCCGCCTTGATGATCCTGGCCCGCGGGTCGAAGTTCTTGTAGACCCGGTGGCCGAAGCCCATCAGCTTGACGCCGTCTTCCTTGTTCTTCACCTTGCGGATGAAGCCGTCGACGTCGCCGCCGGTCGCCTGGATGCTCTCCAGCATCTCCAGCACCGCCTGGTTGGCACCGCCGTGCAGCGGACCCCACAGAGCGTTGATGCCCGCGGAGATCGAGGCGAACATGTTCGCCTGCGAGGAGCCGACCAGCCGGACCGTGGAGGTCGAGCAGTTCTGCTCGTGGTCCGCGTGCAGGATCAGCAGCTTGTCCAGCGCGTTGACGACGACCGGGTCCAGGTCGTACTCCTGCGCCGGAACGGCGAAGGTCATCCGCAGGAAGTTCTCTACGTAGCCAAGGTCGTTACGCGGGTAGACGAAAGGCTGGCCGACCGACTTCTTGTAGGCGTAGGCCGCGATCGTCGGCAGCTTGGCGAGCAGCCGGATCGTGGACAGATTGCGCTGCTTCTCATCGAACGGGTTGTGGCTGTCCTGGTAGAACGTCGACAGCGCGCTCACCACGGAGGAGAGCATCGCCATCGGGTGCGCGTCCCGCGGGAAGCCGTCGTAGAACCGTTTGACGTCCTCGTGCAGCAGGGTGTGCTGGGTGATCTCGCTCTTGAAGGAGCTGAGCTCGTCAACGGTCGGCAGCTCACCGTTGATCAGCAGGTACGCGGTCTCCAGGAACGTGCCACGCTCGGCAATCTGCTCGATGGGGTAGCCGCGGTAGCGCAGGATCCCCTGCTCACCGTCGAGGAACGTAATCGCGGACTTGTAAGCCGCGGTGTTCCCGTAACCGCTGTCCAGGGTGACCAGCCCGGTCTGGGCCCGCAGCTTGCCGATGTCGAAGCCCTTGTCGCCAACGGTGCTCTCGACCACCGGGTAGCTGTACTCGCCGTCCCCGTACCGCAGTACTACAGAGTTGTCGCTCACGTCATCCCTCACCGACGTTGTGCCTCTTCTTCGAGGTGCCCTGACTGCTACTACCTTCCCCCATTTGCCATACATACGTGCACCCGGGGTCAGTCAGACGCCAAAAGGTGGCACGCAGTGCCTATCTTCCTCCTCTTGGAACCCCTTCAACACCCAGGATCACCCCGCGGCGCCAGGGTGTCCTGCTGCCCGTTCAGGCCCCGTGGAGAGCGCCCATCAACCGGTGATCAAGAGCCGTGCAACGACGGCCTGCGGAAACGGCGCGCACCGCCTGTGCTATCGCCCTGCGCGATCCGACCAGCACCACGAGGCGTTTTGCCCTGGTAACAGCCGTGTAGAGCAGATTGCGCTGCAGCATCATCCACGCACCAGTGGTGACAGGGATCACCACGGCCGGGTACTCGCTGCCCTGGGAGCGGTGGATGGTCACGGCATAGGCGTGCGCCAACTCGTCCAACTCATCGAAGTCGTAGTCGATCTCCTCGTCCTCATCGGTGCGCACCGTCAGCCGCTGCTCCTCGGCGTTGAGCGCGGTCACCACGCCGACCGTGCCGTTGAAGACGCCGTTCGCCCCTTTCTCGTAGTTGTTTCTGATCTGGGTGACCTTGTCGCCCACGCGGAAGACCCGGCCGCCGAACCGGCGCTCCGGCAGATCGGGGCGGGCGGGGGTGATCGCCTGCTGCAGCAGGCCGTTGAGCACCCCTGCGCCCGCCGGTCCGCGGTGCATGGGCGCGAGCACCTGGACGTCCCGGCGCGGGTCGAGACCGAACTTCGCCGGAATGCGGCGGGCCGCCACGTCCACGGTGAGCCGCCCGGCCTCCTCGGTGTCGTCCTCGGCGAAGAGGAAGAAGTCCGTGAGCCCCTGGGTGATCGGCGGCGCACCGGAATTGATCCGGTGCGCGTTGGAGACCACGCCGGACTGCTGGGCCTGCCGGAAGATCCGGGTCAGCCGGACCGCGGGGATCGGGCTGCCGTGCGCCAGCAGGTCCCGCAGCACCTCGCCCGCGCCGACGCTCGGCAACTGGTCCACATCGCCCACGAACAGCAGATGGGCGCCCGGCGGCACCGCCTTGACCAGCTTGTTCGCCAGGATCAGATCCAGCATGGAGGCCTCGTCGACCACCACCAGGTCGGCGTCCAGCGGCCGGTCCCGGTCATAGGCCGCGTCGCCGCCGGGTTTCAGCTCCAGCAGGCGGTGCACCGTGGACGCCTCGGCGCCGGTCAGCTCGGCAAGCCGCTTGGCGGCACGGCCGGTGGGCGCGGCGAGCACCACCTTGGCCTGCTTGGCGCGGGCCAGGGTCACCACCGACTTCACCGTGAACGACTTGCCGCAGCCGGGGCCGCCGGTCAGCACCGCCACCTTCTCGGTGAGCGCCAGCCGTACCGCCTGCTCCTGCTCGGGGGCCAGATCGGCGCCCGTGCGGTCCTTGAGCCAGGCCAGGGCCTTGTCCCAGGCCACGTCGCGGAAGGCGGGCATCCGGTCCTCCGGGCCGCGCAGCAGCCGGAGCAGCTGACCGGCGAGGGAGATCTCGGCACGGTGGAACGGCACCAGATAGACCGCGGAGACCGGGTCCCCGCCCTCCGGGTCGGGCACCCGCTCGCGCACCACGCCCTCCTCCGCCACCAGCTCCCCCAGGCAGTCGATGACCAGCCCGGTGTCCACCTGGAGCAGCTTCACCGCGTCGGCGATCAGCCGTTCCTCGGGCAGGAAGCAGTTGCCGTTGTCGGTGGCCTGCGACAGTGCGTACTGCAACCCGGCCTTGGCCCGGTCCGGGCTGTCGTGCGGGATACCCACGGCCTGCGCGATCTTGTCGGCGGTCAGGAAGCCGATGCCCCACACGTCGGCGGCCAGCCGGTAGGGCTGGTTCTTGACCACGGAGATCGAGGCGTCGCCGTACTGCTTGTAGATGCGCACCGCGATCGAGGTGGAGACGCCGACGCCCTGGAGGAAGACCATCACCTCCTTGATCGCCTTCTGCTCCTCCCAAGCCGCGGCGATCATCCTGGTGCGCTTCGGCCCCAGCCCCGGAACCTCGATCAGGCGCTTCGGCTCCTGCTCGATCACATCCAGGGTGTCGGTACCGAAGTGCTCGACGATGCGGTCGGCGATCCGCGGGCCGACGCCCTTGATCAGGCCCGAGCCGAGGTAGCGGCGGATGCCCTGGACCGTGGCGGGCAGCACGGTGGTGTAGTTCTCCACCGTGAACTGCTTGCCGTACTGCGGGTGGGAGTCCCAGCGGCCCTCCATCCGCAGTGCCTCGCCCGGCTGCGCGCCCAGCAGCGCGCCGACGACGGTCAGCAGGTCCCCCGCGCCACGGCCGGTGTCGACCCGGGCGACGGTGTAGCCGTTGTCCTCGTTCGCGTACGTGATCCGCTCCAGCACGCCCTCGAGAACGCTCAGCCGGAACCCTCCTGCGGCGGCATTCTGTCCAGCCCCCATCGCCCCGCCCTCCCTCCGCGGCTACGAACTGATACGACGTTACCGTCGGCCGCTGACACCCCGGCCGACCTGTGGACAACGTGAGGAGCACGAGAATGCACGGCTTCGATCTGCTGGTCGTCGGGTCGGCCAACGCCGATCTGGTGGTCGCCGTGGAGCGGCGGCCGACGGCCGGGGAGACTGTACTCGGCTCCGACCTGGCCACCCACCCGGGCGGTAAGGGCGCCAACCAGGCCGTCGCCGCGGCCCGGCTGGGCGCCGCCACCGGCCTGCTCGCGCGGGTCGGTGACGACGCGCACGGCCGTCTGCTGCTGGACACCCAACGCGCCTGCGGGGTGGACACCCGCGGTGTGCTGGTCGGCGGGGCGCCCACCGGTGTCGCGCTGATCATCGTGGACCCATCCGGCGACAACAGCATCGTGGTCTCCCCCGGCGCCAACGCCCGGCTCACGCCCGATGACGTGCGCGCGGCCGGAGACATGCTGGCCGCCGCGCGGGTGGTGTCGCTCCAGCTGGAAATCCCGCTGGAGACCGTGGCCGAGGCGGTCCTGACGGCCAAGCGGGCCGGCACCAAGGTGGTGCTCAACCCGTCTCCGCCCGCCCCGCTGCCCGCCGATGTGCTGGCCGCCTGCGACCTGCTGGTCGTCAACGAGCACGAGGCCAGGTTCCTGCTGCGTGACGACCCGGCGGCGGCCGAGGGCACCCCGGAGGCCTGGGCCAAGGCGCTGCTGGGCCGTGGACCGCGCTCGGTGGTGGTGACACTGGGCGCGGCGGGCGCCCTGGCCGCGCCCGGTGACGGCAGCGCCGTGCGCATCCCGAGCCAGCGGGTGCGGGCGGTGGACACCACGGGCGCGGGTGACGCCTTCACCAGCGCGCTGGCATGGCGGTTGGGAGCCGGGGACGAGTTGACGGAGGCGGTGCGGTTCGCGGTGCGTGTCGGCGCCGCGGCCGTCACGCGGCCCGGTGCGCAGGAGTCCTACCCCACGGCGGCGGAGGTGGCGGCCCTGTGAGCTGGAACCCCGGCCGACGGTAGGGGCGGGTAACTCCACGGGATGACGGGGGCGGCGGGTTTCCTCGTCCTTTTGACCGACTGGGCTCTGGCCATTCTCCCGAGGTTCTGACCTGCGGATTCTTCGTAGCGTGAGCGGTGTCGGCGCACGTCGCCCGAAATACAGAACCGTGCAGTTGATCCGCATACGGAGATACCCATGTCCCTTCGCACCTCTCGCACCTCCCTGCGGGCCGTCGTCGCCACCGCGGCGGTGGCCGGCGCGGTCCTCGTACCGGCCGCCGGTGCCTTCGCCGCGGACTCCGCGTCACAGAAGCCCAACGACGCCTCCGCCCAGGAGGCGGGCGGCAAGCAGGACACCAGCCCCGAACTGCGCAAGTACACCCTCATCGACGGCAGCACGGTGACCGTCACCGGCGCCAAGGGCGCCTACGTCGCGAAGATCACCTTTGCGGGCGGCAAGGGCACCGCCACGCTGACCACCGCCAAGCCGACCGGCACCTACAACGGCATGAAGGTCACCTTGAACGCGGACGGCACGGTCACCTCCGTCGAGGAGGAGGACCAGGGCAAGGACGCCTCCTGGGTGCGCTACTACACCCTGAAGGACGGCAGCAAGGCCAAGGTGACCAAGGACGGCAAGGGCGGCTACACCGCTGTGATCACCGCCAACGGCCAGACCGTCGGCACCCTCACCACCGCCCGCCCGAACGGCAACCACAACGGTCTGCACGTCACCTTGCACAAGGACGGCACCGTGACCTCCTGGCTGGAGGGCGGCGACGCCAAGAAGAACGACGCGGCCGAGAAGAACACCGGCCACGGCGCCAGCAACGGCAAGTCGGCGCAGCAGGGCGGCGCCAAGCAGTTGCCGAAGGGCGGCGTGGCCGCGGGTGAGGAGATGAAGGCGGACACGGCCGCCAGCCCGGCCATGGTCGCCGGTTCGGTGGCCGCTGCCGCCGCGCTCGGCGGTGCCGGATACGTCGTCGTCCGTCGTCGGCAGAGCAACGAGGGCTGAGCCCGGCGCCGGACCGGGGACCGCGGGACCGGGCCGCCGCCGACCACTGGCGGCGCCCCGGCCGCACACCGGTCAACTCGCCCTTTCCCGAGTGGAGTTCACCATGTCCCGTACCGCACCCGGGCGCTGCGGCTCGCTGCCCGTACCGGCCGTGCTGGCGCTGCTCACCGCCCTGTTGTTCGCGGCGTTGGCCGCCTGTTCATCCGGGTCCGGCGCGGTGTCGTCGGTGCCTTCGTCCAGCGCGGCGGGCAGCGCGCCCGCCAACGCCCCGACGCGGGTGGCCGTCCCCTCGATCGGGGTGGACAGCACGCTGATGCGGCTGGGCCTGAACAAGGACCGGACGGTGGAGGTCCCACCGCCCGACAAGGGCATGACGGCCGGTTGGTACACCGGCAGCGCGGTTCCCGGCGAGCAGGGCGCCGCGGTGATCATCGGCCACAACGACACCCGGTACGGGAAGGCGGTGTTCCACGACCTGAAGAAGGTCAAAAAGGGCGCGGACATCGCGGTCCGTACCGCCGACGGCGAGACCCGGCACTTCACGGTGACCGCCACCGAACGCGTGGCCAAGAACGCGTTCCCCACCGACAAGGTCTACGGCCCCAACCCGAAGCCGGTGCTCCGACTGGTCACCTGTGACGGTGCGCTGGACGCCAGCGGCCACCCGGAGGACAACCTCATCGTCTACGCGGCGCTGCGCACCGGCTGACCCACAGCTGATGACCGAAGGGGTCCGGCCGAGGCCGGACCCCTTCGTGTTCCCCCCTCGCAGGCTCCCCGAAGCCCCCCTCGGGAACCTGACGACGTATAGGACACCGCACGTAGCCGGATGGTTGCACCCGGAGACGAACATTTTCCGGCGGGGCCTTGAGGCGCCGGGAAATCCCGCGCGCTTACCGAACATGCTCGCGATAACGTCCGGCGACCTCCTCCAGCACCTCCGTGCCGGGGCGCTGCCACAGCTGCGGGTTGAAGACCTCGACCTCCACCGGGCCGCCGTAGCCCGCCGCGTCCACCCGCTCGCGGAAGCCGCGCAGATCGACGCAGCCGTCACCTAGCTGGCCACGGCCGAGCAGGGCCCCCTCGGGCAACGGGGTGACCCAGTCGGCGAGTTGGAAGGCCGCGATGCGTCCGGAGCGTCCCGCCCGCACGAGTTGTTCGGGCACCCGCTCGTCCCACCACAGGTGGTACGTGTCCACGACCACCCCCACCTGCTCCGCGGGGAAGCGCTCCGCGAGGTCCAGCGCCTGCGAGAGCGTGGAGACCACACAGCGGTCGGACGCGAACATCGGGTGCAGCGGCTCGATCGCCAGCCGTACCCCGCGTTCCGCCGCGTACGGGGCGAGCCGGTCGATGGCCTCGGCGACCCGTTCCCGGGCCGCGGCCAGGTCCTTGGCGCCCGCCGGAAGGCCCCCGCTGACCAGGACCAGGGTGCTGCTGCCCAAGGTGGCCGCCTCGTCGACCGCCGCCCGGTTGTCGGCGAGCGCGGCATTCCACTCCCCCGGATCCGAGGCCGTGAAGAAGCCACCCCGGCACAGCGAGGTGACCGTCAGGCCCGCGTCCCGCACTACTTGGGCGGCACGTTCCACGCCGAACGCCTGGACCGGGGAGCGCCACAGTCCGACCCCGGGGATGCCCAACGCGCGGCAGCCCCGTACCAGTTGCGGGATGGACAGCTGCCGGACCGTCTGCTGGTTGATGCTCAGCCGGACGAGGTCCCCCGCACCCGCCGGGTGGTGCGCACCGACCCGATTGTCAGTGGTCACTGGGAGACTCCATGTACGGCGAGGAAGGAGGTGACACGGAAGGCCGCGAGGTCCGGATCGGGGAACAGGCCGAGGCGGTCGGCGAGTTCGTAGGCGCGTGCCAGATGCGGCAGGGAGCGGGCGCACTGCTGTGCGCCGACCATGGTGAAGTGCGACTGGTGGCCGCTGAGCCAGGCGAGGAAGACCACGCCCGTCTTGTAGTAGCGGGTGGGAGCGCCGAACAGGTGCCGGGACAGCTCGACGGTCGGATCGAGCAGCGACCGGAACCGTTGGGGGCCGTTCTCGTCGAGGGCACGTACGGCCTCCGCCGCGACCGGTGCCAGCGGGTCGAAGATACCCAACAGGGCGTGGCTGACGCCGAGTTGGTCGCCCTCGATCAGTTCGGGGTAGTGGAAGTCGTCGCCGGTGTAGCAGCGCACACCGTCCGGTAGGCGGCGGCGCAGCTCGATCTCGCGGTGTGCGTCGAGAAGGGAGACCTTGACGCCGTCGACCTTGCCGGGGTGTGCCGCGATCAGCGCCAGGAGGGTCTCAGTGGCCGCGTCGAGGTCGGTGCCGCCCCAGTATCCGGTCAGCTGCGGGTCGAACATCGGGCCGAGCCAGTGCAGGATCACGGGTTCCGCGCACTGGCCCAGCAGTCGCCCATAGGTCTCCAGATAGTCCTCGGGGCCGCGGGCCAGCGCGGCGAGCGCCCGGGAGGCCATCACAACCGGCTGCGCGCCGCACTCCTCGGCGGTTGCGAGTTGTTCGGTATAGGCGGCTGTCACGGCCGCCAACGAGGTGACGGGGGTGGCGAGTTGGTCGGTACCGACGCCCGCGGCGATCCGGCCGCCCATGGAGCGTGCCTCGGCGGCGGAGCGGCGGATCAGCTCGGCCGCCGCCGGCCAGTCCAGGCCCATGCCGCGCTGTGCGGTGTCCATGGCCTCGGCCACCGCCAGGCCGTGGCGCCACAGATGGCGGCGGAAGGCCAAGGTGGCGTCCCAGTCGATGGCGGCGGGCGCGTCCGCGGCGGTGCGGTAGGGGTCGGCCACGACGTGTGCGGCGGCGAAGACGGTACGGCCGCGTGGTGCGGGGCCGGGCGGATACACGGCGGACGGAGCACGTCCGGGTTCGTGCGGGCGCAACTGGCCGTGTTCGTCCGGAAGCCTGATCACAGGGACAGCTCCGGCACGTCGAGGCGGCGGCCTTCGGCGGAGGAGCGCAGGCCGAGTTCGGCGAGCTGGACGCCACGGGCGCCCGCGAGCAGGTCCCAGCGCCATGGCTCGTCAAGCACCACATGGCGCAGGAACAGCTCCCACTGCGCCTTGAAGGCGTTGTCGAACTCGCCGTTGTCCGGGACCTCGTGCCACTGCTGGCGGAACGGCTCGGTGCTGGGGAGGTCGGGGTTCCACACCGGCTTGGGGGTGGCCGCGCGGTGCTGTACCCGGCAGTTGCGCAGGCCGGCTACGGCGGAGCCGTGTTCACCGTCGACCTGGAACTCCACGAGTTCGTCACGGTGGACGCGCACCGCCCACGAGGAGTTGATCTGCGCGACCGCTCCGCCGGCCAGTTGGAAGACGCCGTACGCCGCGTCGTCGGCGGTCGCGGCGTACGGCTTGCCGTCCTCGTCCCAGCGCTGCGGCAGGTGGGTCGCGGCCAGTGCCTGAACGGTGGTGACACGGCCGAAGAGTTCATGCAGCACGTACTCCCAGTGCGGAAACATGTCCATGGTGATTCCGCCGCCGTCCTCGGCGCGGTAGTTCCAGGACGGGCGCTGGGCGGGCTGCCAGTCGCCCTCGAACACCCAGTAGCCGAACTCGCCGCGCACCGACAGGATCCGGCCGAAGAAGCCCCCGTCGACCAGCCGCTTGAGCTTGCGCAGTCCGGGCAGGAAGAGTTTGTCCTGGACGACCCCGGTCCTGACCCCGGCGTCTCGTGCCAAGCGGGCGATGTCCAGGGCGCCTTGGAGGCTGGCGGCGGTCGGCTTCTCGCAGTACAGGTGCTTGCCGGCGGCGACGGCCCGGCGCAGAGCGGTGGCGCGGGCGGCGGTGACCTGGGCGTCGAAGTAGATCTCGATCGACGGGTCGGCGAGCACCGTGTCCAGGTCCGTGGTCCAGTGCTCCAGCCCGTGCCGGTCGGCGATGGCCCGCAGCGCGTGCGCACGGCGGCCGACCAGGACGGGTTCCGGCCACAGTATGGTGCCGCCTTCGAGTTCCAGACCGCCCTGTTCACGGATCGCCAGGATGGAGCGGACGAGATGCTGGCGGTAGCCCATGCGTCCGGTGACACCGTTCATGGCGATCCGCACTGTCCTGCGCGTCACGGGGAAAGTCCTCTCCAGCAGGAGCCCACACATAGCAAGCGCTTACTGCGCGCCGAACCTACCGTTCCGCCTCAACCCCCTTCAAGGGGCCGGGCCGTGCGCCGTCGCGGGCGGTGAGACCATGGCGCCGAAGGGCGGCATGCCCTCCCGAGGCGCAGGTGGAGGCGGAACGTCGATGACCGTGACCTTGGCCGATGTGGCGGCGCGGGCGGGGGTCTCCTCAGCCACCGTCTCCCGTGTACTCAACGGCAACTATCCCGTGGCGGGTAGTACCCGCGCCCGGGTGCTGCGTGCCGTCGAGGAGTTGGAGTACGTGGTCAACGGACAGGCCAGGGGGCTTGCCGCGGCCACCTCCGACCTGGTCGGAGTGCTGGTCAACGACATCGCGGACCCGTTCTTCGGCATCATGGCGGGCGCCGCGCAGGCCGAGATAGCGCATGGGTCGCGGGGCGGCACGGGCACCTGCGGCGGCAAGCTCGCCGTCGTCTGCAACACCGGGGGCTGCCCGGAGGCGGAACTGACCTATCTGACGCTGCTGCAACGGCAGCGGGCGGCCGGAGTGATCGTCACCGGCGGCGCCGCGGAGGGTACCGAGCACACCCAGGCCGTCACCGCCAAGCTCGCCCGGCTGGCGTCCGACGGCACCCGGGTCGTGCTGTGCGGGCGGCCGCCGCTGCCGCTGGACGGTGACGCCGCGACCCTGGCCTTCGACAACCGGGGCGGCGCGCGGCGGCTCACCGGGCATCTGCTCGAACTCGGCCATCGTCACATCGGCTACATCACCGGCCCGGAGAACCGCAGCACCACCCGGCACCGGCTGGAGGGCCACCGCGCCGCGCTGGCCGACCACGGCCTGGCCGCCGACGCGGAGCGGCTCACGGTGGGCGGCGACTTCGGCCGTGCCGCCGGTTACCGTGGGGCGCGCGAACTCCTGGACGCCGAACCGGAGTTGACGGCCATCGTCGCGGCCAACGACACCGCGGCGCTCGGGGTCTGCGCGGCACTGCGCGAACGGGGTCTGCGCGTCCCGCAGGACGTGTCCGTCGCGGGCTTCGACGATCTGCCGTTCAGCGTTGACGCGGCGCCCGCCCTGACCACCGTGCGGCTCCCCCTGCACGAGGCGGGGGCACGGGCCGGGCGACTGGTGATGGGCCGGGAGAGCGCGCCGCCCGGCGGTGTCTCGGTGGTGACCGCGCGACTTGTCACCCGCGCGTCCACGGCCCCGCCGCCCGCGTCCTGAACGGCTGGTGAACCGGCGGCTCGACGTGCCCGTACCCGGTGATGTTCCGCGGAGCGGAACCTAACCTTGTCGGTGACAAGGATTACGCGAGCATTGAGTCCCGCCGAGGGGAGCCGCATGAGCGACACCGCGCAACTTGCCCCGACGATAGAAGCGGTACGCGCCTTCAACCGCTTCTACACCAGTCTGATCGGCGCGCTCGACTACGAGGGCCGCCTGGGCACGCCGTACTCGCTTACCGAGGCGCGGGTGCTGTACGAGCTGAACCACGCGGCCGACCTGCCGGTGCCCCGGCTGCGGCACACCGTACGGGCGGAGGCGGCGCATCTGAGCCGGGTGCTCACCCGGTTGGAGAAGGCCGGACTGGTCACGCGGGCGCCGCTCGCCGCGGACCGCAGGGTGCAGGTGGCCCGGCTGACCGACACCGGGCGCACCGCGGCGGCGCTGCTGGAGGAGCGGTCGCAGCAGGCGGTGACCGACCTGGTCGGCCGGTTGGGCGACAGCCAGCGGCACCGGCTGGGCGAGGCGTTGCGCGCCGTGACGGACATCCTCACGCATCCTCGGCTGGGCGTCATCGCGCTGCGCCGCCCCGCGCCGGGGGACCTGGGCTGGGTGGTCCAGCGCAACGCGGCCGTCTACGCGGAGGAGTTCGGCTGGAACGGGGAGTACGAGGCGCTGGTGGCCCGGATCGTCGCGGACTTCGCGGCGGAGCACGATCCGTCACGGGAGGCCGCGTGGATCGCCCAGTTCGAGGGCGAGCCGGTCGGGTGCGTCTTCTGCGTCCAGGACAGCGCGCCACAGACCGCCCGGTTGCGGCTGCTGCTGGTCGAGCCGAGCGCGCGCGGACACGGCATCGGTGACCGACTGGTGGGCGAGTGTGTGGAGTTCGCGCGGAAGGCCGGATACCGGGAGCTGGTGCTGTGGACCAACGACGTACTGCACGCGGCGCGGAAGATCTACCAGCGGGCGGGGTTCGAACTCGTCGCCGAGAAGCCGCACCGCAGCTTCGGCCAGGACCTGGTCGGCGAGGACTGGCGGCTGGTGCTCTGACGCGCGTCCGTGACACGGCCGTGACCGCGCACTAGGGTCCGACCGGTGAAGATCGCATTCTCGACCCTCGGTGTGCCAGGGATGCCGGTGGCCCAGGTGGCCCGGCTGGCCGCCGACCACCGCTTCCACGGCGTGGAACTGCGCGCGCACCCGACCGAGGAGCCGGTGCACACCGGGCTCGCCCCCAGCCAACGCTCTGAAGTCAGACAGGAGTTCATCGACGCCGGGGTGGAGGTGCTGGGCATCGGCTCCTATGTGAAGGTGGCGGCGCCGGGCGAGGACGAGCCGGTGCTGACCAAGCTGCGGGACCATGTGGCGCTCGCCGCCGACCTCGGCGCACCGTACGTGCGGGTCTTCCCCGGCGCGGGCGAGTCCGCCCCGGCCGGCGCCGACGCCGTCGCGGCCCGGCGGCTGGCGGCCGTAGCCCCGTACGCGCTGGACCGGCAGGTGCGGATCCTGGTGGAGACGCATGACTCGCACCGCACCGCGGCCGATGTGGGGCGGATCCTGGGGCTGGTCGGTCACCGTGCGGTGGGTGCGCTGTGGGACGTGATGCACACCTGGCTGGGCGGCGAGCAGCCCTCCGCCTCCTATCCGGCGCTCGCGCCGCATCTGGGGTACGTACAGGTAAAGGACATCGCCTCGGCCGGGGATCGGACACCGCTGCCACTCGGCCAGGGTGTGCTGCCGTTGACCGAGTGCGTGGAGGTGCTCAGCCGGGAGGGCTGGGACGGCTGGCTGTGCTGGGAGTATGAGAAGCGCTGGTTCCCGGCGGTGCCGGAGCTGCCGGGGCTGCTCGACGGGGCTCGACACCATCTGTGGCGGCTGCTGAACGAGTCGGCCTGACCGGGGCGTTGGCGAAGTCGCCGCTTCCGGGTTTGGGAGCTCGTGCCGCGCAGAGAGGCTGCTTCGCGTCAGCCCGACGGCAGTGACCCCGTACACGTTCGGGTGTGGACCACCCTGCTGATACCCCGTCAGCAAAGGAGTCGATGCGACGATATCTGGGAAGTCGTGCGAGTGGGGGTAACCATGCGGAATTCACCGCACCGGATCAGCCGTTACGGCCCGGTGCTACCGCTCGCACTGCTGCTGGCCGGTTGTGCGCCCAGCCAGGGATTCACCGGCGCCGATGCGTACACCCCGCCGTCCGGCAGCCCCTCCAGCTCACCGAGCGCCACGGCCTTCCTGGCCATCGGGACCTGTGCGGCGCACGACCGGGTCGGCACCGGGGGCTCCTTCCACCAGGTCTCCTGCGGCGACCCGGCAGCGGTGGCGAAGGTGACCGTGCGCAGGGCCACGGGCTCCGCGGCGAACCCGGACTGTCCCGACACCACCGACTTCGTCCTCAGCGTCAGCGGCACCAGCGCCGCCCAGGCCTCGGCCTCCCCCGACGCACAGGGCTACGCCTGTCTGCGCGACCTGCGCCCGCCGCACCCGGGCGACCCCGGAATGGGCGGCGGCCCGAACACGATCGTCGGCGACTGCGTGTACACCGAGGGGCCCGACGAGGCCGAGGAGACCGCCTGTAGCGGCACGGGCAAGCATCCGCCCGGGTACAAGGTGATCGCCATCGTCAGCGCCCGCGCGGACTGCCCGCCCGCCACCTCGCTGTACGTGGGCGTACAGCACCACAAGGTGGGCTGCGCGCGGAAGTTGTGAGCCCCAGCGCGCGACCCCCGTTACACCACCGCGTGTTCGTCGGTGCCCGCGAAGGTGCGCCACAGCTGTGCGTACGTGCCGTCCTGGGCGAGCAGTTCGGCATGGGTGCCGTCCTCGACCACCCGGCCGTGGTCCAGCACCACCACCCGGTCGGCACGCGCGGCGGTGGTGAGCCGGTGGGCCACCACCAGCGTGGTGCGCCGTACCGCCAGTCGGTCGGCGGCGGCGTTGACCAGTGCCTCGGTGGCCAGGTCGAGGGCGGCGGTCGCCTCGTCGAGCAACAGCACGTCGGGGTCGACGAGTTCGGCCCGCGCCAGCGCCAGTAGTTGCCGCTGGCCGGCCGAGAGGTTGCGACCGCGTTCGCCCACCCGGTGCAGATAGCCGTCCGTGAACCCGGCGATCATGTCGTGCGCACCGACGGCCCGTGCCGCCGCCTCCACTTCGGCGTCGCTCGCGTCCGGCCGCCCATAGGCGATGGCGTCCCGTACCGTTCCGGCGAACAGGTACGGTTCCTGGGGAACCACGCCCAACCGCCGCCGGTACCCGGTCAGGTCGAGTTCGCGCAGATCGGTACCGTCCACCCGTACCGTGCCGCTGGTCGGGTCGTAGAACCGGGCGACGAGTTTGACCAGTGTCGACTTTCCCGCGCCCGTCTCGCCGACGAAGGCCACGGTCTGACCGGCCGGAATCCGCAACTCCACACCGGACAGGGCCGGTTCCGCGTCGCCATAGGCGAAGTGCACCTCCTCGAAGGCCACTTCACCGCGCAGCCCGTCCTCGGGCACCGGACGCGGACGCTCCGCGAGCGGTGTCGCGGTCGGCTCCCGCAGCAGCTCGCGGATCCGCCCCAGCGACACCGACGCCTGCTGGTAGCCGTCGAAGACCTGTGACAGCTGCTGGACGGGCGAGAAGAACAGGTCGATATAGAGCAGGTAGGCGACCAGCGCACCGGCGGTCAGCGTGTGGTCGTCGACCCGGGAGGCGCCGACGATCAGCACCAGAGCGGCGGCCACGCTGGACAGCAGCTGCACGAACGGGAAGTAGACGGAGATGTACCACTGACCGCGCACCCGCGCCTGCCGGTACTCCGCGCTGCGTTCGGCGAACCGCCGGGCGCCCGCCCGCTCGCCGCGGAACGCCTGCACGATCCGCAGCCCGGCCACATGCTCTTGTAGGTCGGCGTTGACGACGGCCACCTTGTCGCGGGCGAGGCCGTACGCCTTCACCGACTTGCGGCGGAACACGATCGTCGCCGCGATCAGCGGGGGCAGCGTGGCGAAGACCACGAGCGCCAGTTGCACGTCGAGGGCGAGCAGGGCGACGAGTATGCCGAAGAAGGTCAGCAGGCTGACGACCGCGGTGACCAGGCCGGTCTGCAGGAAGGTCGAGAGGGCGTCGACGTCGGTGGTCATCCGGGTCATCACGCGACCGGTCAACTCGCGTTCGTAGTAGTCGAGTCCGAGCCGCTGCAGATGGGCGAAGATCTTGATCCGCAGCGAGTACAGGACACGTTCGCCGGTACGGCCGGTCAGCTGCGTCTCGCCGATCTGCGCCGCCCACTGCGCCAGGACGATGACGAGGGCGAGGCCGGAGGCGGCCCATACGGCGCCCAGCGCGAGCCGCTCCACACCCTGGTCGATGCCGTGCCTGATCAGGATGGGCAGCAGCAGCCCGGCCAGCGCGTCGAGGGCGACCAGCGCCAGGCTGGCCAGCAGCGGTATTCGGAAGCCACGCAGCAGGGCGCGCAGCCCGAAGGCGTGATCGGCCTGACGGGCCCGCTGCTCGTCGATGTCGGGGGTGTCGTTGGCGGGCGGCAACGCCGCGACCCGCTCCAGGAGTTCGGGAGTGGCGGGCATTCCGGCGAGCGCGCCCGCCATGCCGGGTCCCGCGGCCACCGCGGTGGGCTGGGTGCCTCCCGCCGGGTTCTGGTCGTCCTTGGGCCTGCGCCACAGCTCCGGGGTGATGCCGTCCACCACGTGCCGTACGGCGCGGCGGGCGCCGTCGGCGAGCGCCGCCTGGGTGGGCGCCAGGCCGGTGGCCGCCTGGGCGGGCGCCAGGCCGGTGGCCGCCGCCTCACCGTCGGTGAAACCCGACCGGCCGTCCATCGCCTCCGGCGCCCCGGACGCCCCCGCGGGGTCGGGCGTGCGGACGTCGGCCGCCAGTTCGTCGGGGTCGGTCAGCAGCCTGCGGTACAGCGCACAGCGCTCCTGGAGCTCCTCATGCGTGCCCACGTCGACCAGCCGGCCGTGGTCCAGCACCGCGATGCGGTCGGCCAGCCCCAGGGTGGAGCGCCGGTGGGCGATCAGCAGCGTGGTGCGGCCGCGCATCACCTCGTGCAGGGCGTCGTGGATCTCCGCCTCCACGCGGGCGTCCACGGCCGACGTGGCGTCGTCCAGCAGCAGCAGCCGCGGATCGGTTACCACCGCGCGGGCCAGGGCGACACGCTGGCGCTGGCCGCCGGAGAGGGTCAGCCCCTGCTCGCCGACCACGGTGTCGTAGCCGTCCGGCAGTGCGGAGATGAACTCGTGCGCCTGGGCGGCACGGGTCGCGGCGAGCAACTGCTCCTCGGTGGCGTCCGGGTGGCCGTAGAGGATGTTGGCGCGGATCGAGTCGGAGAACAGGAAGCTGTCCTCCGGTACCAGGCCGATGGCCGCGCGCAGCGAGTCGAAGGTCAGCTCCCGCACATCGGTGCCGCCCACCCGTACCGCGCCGCCGGTCACGTCGTAGAAGCGCGGCAACAGCAGCGAGACGGTGGACTTGCCGGATCCGGACGCGCCGACCACGGCGACCGTCTCACCGGGCTCGATGCGCAGCGAGAAGTCCTTCAGCACCGGCCGCTCCGGATCGTAGCCGAAGGTCACGTTGTCGAACTCGACACTGGCGTCCGCGTCGGCGGGAAGTGCGTGCGCGCCCGGCGCCTCCTTGATGCGCGGTTCTGTGTCGATCAGCTGGTAAACCCGTTCCACGCCCGCGCGGGCCTGCTGGCCGACGGTGAGCATGACGGTCAGCATCCGTACCGGGCCGGTGAGTTGGGCGAGGTAGGTGGAGAAGGCGACGAACGTGCCCAGGCTGATCTGGTGGTTGACCGCCATCCAGCCGCCCAGCGCGAGCATCGCGACCTGCCCCAGCGCGGGCACCGCCTGGAGCGCCGGGTTGTAGCGGGCGTTGAGCCGTACGGTGCGCAGCCGGGCGGCGAACAGCGCGCGGCTGACGCCGCGCAGCTTCCGCTCCTCCTGCTCCTCCTGTCCGAAGCCCTTGACCACGCGGACGCCGGTGACCGCCCCGTCGACGACGCCCGCCACCGCGGCGGCCTGCCCCTGCGCGTACCAGGTGGCGGGGAACAGCCGGGTACGGCTGCGGTCGGCGAGGAACCACAGCGCCGGGGCGACGGCGAGCGCGATGACAGTCAGCAGCGGGGACAGCACCGCCATCACGACCAGGGACATCACGAACAACAGCACGTTGCCGATCATCATCGGCAACATGAACAGCATCCCCTGTATCAACTGCAGGTCGCTGGTGGCCCGTCCGACGACCTGCCCGGTGTCCAGTTCGTCCTGCCGGGCCCCGTCCAGCCGGGAGAGCGTCCGGAACATGGCGGTCCGCAGGTCGTGCTGGACGTCCAGGGCGAGCCGTCCACCGTAGAACCGGCGCATGAAGGTGAAGACGTAGACCGCGACCGCGGACAGCACCATCAGGCCCGCCCACGGCCCCATGGAGCGCGTGTGCCGGACGATCACGTCGTCGATGATCAGCCGGGGCAGCAGCGGAACCAGCGCCATGACGGCCATTCCGGCGAGCGACGCCCCCAGCGCCAGCAGAACGTTGCGCCTGTACCGCCAGCAATCGGCGGATATCCGCCGCAACCAACCCCGCTCACCGCGCCGCCTCGCCGCCACCCGGAACCTCCGTAGTCCGCTTCGCCACCGGTCACTGCAAACGTCGTGGCGTGCGGATTTCATCCTGCGGCAACAAATGCTCGGGCGAAGGTCCGACGTGGGTAGGACGGCGGACCTGGTCCGCCGCGGTCAGTCCTGTGCCAGATGCGTCGGCGCGAACATCCGCAGTACCGCCGGGAGGACGACCACGGACGGACCGGGGGTGGCCAGCGCCGCGCCGAGGTCGGCCGCCAGGCGTTCCGTGGTGGTGCGTACCGCGGGGACGCCGAAGGACTCGGCGAGGGCGACGAAGTCGGGCCGGGACAGTTCGGTGGCCGTGGCCGCGCCGAAGGCGTCGGTCATGTACTCGCGCAGGATGCCATAACCGCCGTCGTCCACGATCAGCCAGGTCACCGGCAGGTCGTACTGCCGGGCGGTGGCCAGCTCGGCGATCGAGTACATGGCGCCGCCGTCGCCGGAGACGGCCAGTACGGGCCTGCCGCGGTCCGCCGCGGCGGCGCCCAGGGCCGCCGGAAAGCCGTAGCCGAGGCCGCCCGCGCCCTGGGCGGAGTGCATCGGGCCCGGCCAGGCGGACCACGCCCAGTAGGCGAGGATGGTCATGTCCCAGAAGCTGGGCGAGTCCTGCGGCAGGGCCTGGCGTACCGCGGCCACGACGCCCTGTTCGGTGTCCAGGTCCTGGGTGGCCAGCCGGTCGCGGACCCGCGCCAGCAGCTCGGCCGCGGCCTTCGGCGCGGCCGGATCGTCGCGCCGCTCGACGGCTTCGCCGAGCGCGCGCAGTGCGAGCGCCGCGTCGGAGTGGATGCCCAGTCCCGGATGGTTGGACTCCAGCTTGCCCAGGTCCGCCTCGATCTGGATCACCCGGCCGCGCGGCCGGAACGTGTGGTAGTTCGAGGACAGCTCGCCCAGGCCCGAGCCGACCACCAGCAGGACGTCGGCGTCGGCCAGGAACTCGGTGGTGTGCCGGTCCTCCAGCCAGGACTGGAGGGACAGCGGATGTTCCCAGGGGAACGCGCCCTTGCCGCCGAAGGTGGTGGCCACCGGGGCGGCCAACTTCTCGGCCAGCACCAGGAGTTCGGCCGTACCGCCGGAGCGGATGACTCCGCCACCCGCGACGATCGCCGGCCGCTCGGCGGCCGACAGCCGGGCCGCCGCCTCCGCGATCAGCTCAGGTCGCGGGCGCAGCGGACGAGGCGCCGCCTCCAGCGCCGTGACCGGCGGCACGTCCACCGCGCCGAGCAGCACGTCCTGCGGGATCTCCACCCACACCGGGCCGAACGGCGCGGTGAGCGCGGACTCCCAGGCGGCGGCGATGGCCGACGGTATCTGCGAGGCGGTGCGCACCGGATGCACGGACTTCACCACGTCGCGGAACGACGCCTTCTGGTCGGCCAGTTCGTGCAGGTAGCCATGGCGCCCGCCGCCGAGCCCGGCCACCGGCACCTGGCTGCCGATGGCCACGACGGGCGCCGACGCGGCCGCCGACTCCTGGAGCGCGGCCAGCGTCATCAGGGCGCCGGGCCCGGTGGAGACCAGCAACGGCGCGGCGGTGCCGGTGACGCGGGCGAAGGCGTCGGCGGCGAAGCCCGCGTTGTTCTCCACCCGCAGCCCGACGTACGCCAGTTGGGACCTGCGCAGGGCGTCGAAGGCGCCCAGCGCGTGCTGTCCGGGCAGCCCGAACACGGTCGTGGCGCCGAGCGCGGTGAGCGACTCGACGACCAGGTCGCCGCCGTTGCGCACGGTCATCGAGCGGCCGCGATCTGCCGGGACATGATCGTGGTCAGCTCGTACGCGGTGTGCGAGGCCGCCACCGAGGTGATCTCGGCGTGGTCGTAGGCCGGGGCGACCTCCACCACGTCGGCGGAGACCAGGTGGCAGCCGGCCAGTGCGCGCAGGATCTCCAGCAGCTCACGCGAGGTCAGCCCACCCGCCTCGGGAGTGCCGGTGCCGGGGGCGTGCGCCGGGTCCAGGACGTCGATGTCGATGGAGATGTACAGCGGGCGGTCGCCGATGCGCTCGCGCAGCTGCTGGGCGACCTCGTCCACGCCGCGCCGCATGACGTCGGCCGAGGTGACGATGCCGAAGCCCATCTTCTCGTCGTCGTCCAGGTCCTGCTTGCCGTAAAGCGGGCCGCGGGTGCCCACGTGCGAGAGGGCGGAGGTGTCGAGGATGCCCTCCTCGACGGCCCGGCGGAACGGGGTGCCGTGGGTGTACTCGGCGCCGAAGTAGGTGTCCCAGGTGTCCAGGTGCGCGTCGAAGTGCAGCAGCGCGACCGGCCCGTGCTTGCGGGCCACGGCGCGCAGCAGCGGCAGCGCGATGGTGTGGTCGCCGCCCAGCGTCATCAGCCGGGCGCCGGTGCCCAGCAGGTCGTCGGCGGCGGCCTCGATGGTGTCCACGGCCTCGTTGATGTTGAACGGGTTGGCCGCGATGTCACCGGCGTCGGCGACCTGGGCGAGGGCGAAAGGCGAGGCGTCCTGTGCCGGGTTGTACGGGCGCAGCAGGCGGGAGGCCTCGCGGATCGCGTTGCCGCCGAAGCGGGCGCCGGGCCGGTAGGAGACGCCGGCGTCGAACGGGACGCCCACGACGGCCACGTCTGCGGTGCCGACCTCGTCCAGCCGGGGCAGCCGGGCGAAGGTGGCGGGGCCCGCGTAACGGGGTACGCGCGAGGAGTCGACGGGACCGCGCGGCTCGGTGGTGGTCATGGGGTGAACTTCCTTCTTCCTCAACGGTTTTGGGCCGGCCCAGGGGGTGTGGGGCGGTGCCCGAGGGGTCCGGGGCGAAGCCCCGGTGGGGGTTTGGGGATGAAGCCCCCGGTTAATGAAGCTGTACCGCCTCCTGGGGGCTTGCCCCAGTCAGCCGTTCCCGCCAGACGGCCAGCGTGTCCGCGTCCGTCGGCTTGGAGGCCAGGCTGACGATCACGTACGCGGCCAGCGAGGCCAACAGCCCGCAGTAGACCGGCTCGTTGGCGAGGACGCCCTTCCACGCCATCAGGCCGATCACCGTCACGCCGCCCACCGCGACCGAGGCCAGCGCGCCCGCGCCGGTGCCGCGCCGCCACAGCAGGCCGCCGAGGATCGGCACCAGCAGGCCGCCGACGAGGAGGTTGTAGGCGACGGTCAGCGCCTCCACCACGTCGTTGAGCGCGGTCGCGATCCCGATCACGGCCAGCCCCATCACGAGGATGAACAGCCGGTTGCCGCGCACCTCGTCGTGCTCGCCTCCGGCGCGCGCCGAACGGCCGTGCAGCCGTGCCCAGATGTCGTTGTTGGCCACCGTGGCGCAGGCGATCAGCGCGCCGGAGGACGTGGACATGACGGCGGACAGAGCCGCCGCCAGCACCAGTCCCCGTACGCCCACCGGCAGGGTGTCCTTGACGATCGTCGCGAAGGCGTCGTCGGCGCTGGTCAACCTGGGGTACAGGACCTTGGCCGCGGTGCCGATGACGGCCCCCGCGAGGGCGTACAGAAGACAGTATGTACCGGCGACGGTGCCGCCCGCCCTGGCCACCCGGTCGCTGCGCGCGGTGAACACCCGCTGCCAGATGTCCTGCCCGATCAGCATGCCGAACGTGTAGATCAGCACATAGGTGAAGACGGTCTGCCCGCCGATGCCCAGCGGGGCGAAGTACTCGTGCGGCAGCTCCGCCCGCATCCGCGCGAAGCCGCCCGCCTTGACGACCGCGATCGGCAGCAGGAGCAGCAGCACCCCGATCGTCTTGACCACGAACTGCACCATGTCGGTGAGGGTGATCGACCACATGCCGCCGAGTGTGGAGTACGCGACCACGATCGCGCCGCCCAGCACGATCGCCAGCGTACGGTCGATGCCGAACAGCACGTCGAAGATGGTCGCGTAGGCGATGGTCGAGGTGACGGCGAGCATCAGGGTGTACGCCCACATCACGACACCCGAGATGACCCCTGCCGAGCCGCCGTACCGCAGGTCCAGCATCTGGGAGACCGTGTAGACGCGCAGCCGGGCGATGCGCGCGGAGAACAGGACGCTCAGCACCAGCAGGCCGAGCCCGATGGTGAACACCATCCACGCGCCGGACAGGCCGTACTGGTAGCCGAGGCCGACTCCGCCGATGGTGGAGGCGCCGCCCAGCACGATCGCCGCCATGGTGCCGGAGTACATCACCGGGCCGAGCCGTCGGCCCGCCACCAGGAAGTCGCTCTTGGACCGGGCCCGGCGCATGCCCCACCAGCCCATGCCGAGCATGGCCAGCAGATATACGGCGATCACCACGTAATCCAGGGCCATGCGCACGCCTCCACTTCGGGGGTAGCGATTCGTGCGTTGACCCTAGGTGGCCGCCGAATGGCCTTGAAGTGTACGTTTCATCCATAAGAAACCACTGAAGTGGATGGAACATCCATGCCGGAGCTGACGCCTCCCACCACGGCGGTCCCCCTGTCATCGCTGCTGCTCCGCGCCGACCTCGGGCTGCGGCAGGTGGCCGGGCCGCCCCCGGACGAGGTCCTGGTGTACTGGGTGCACACCAGCGAGATGGCCGATCCGGTGCCGTATCTGCTCGGCGGCGAGCTGCTGTTGACCGCGGGGGTGCACTTCGCGGGGGGCGCGGCCGGTGCTGGGGAAGCCGACGGAAGCGGCGGTTCCGGCACGGGGAGCGCGGTCGCAGGCGGCGGTTCCGGCGGGGAGTATCTGGAGCGCTACGTGGCGCGGACCGTGGAGGCGGGCGCCGCCGCCCTCGGCTTCGGTCTGGCGCCGGTGCACGACACCACGCCGCCCGCCCTGGTGGCCGCCTGCGAACGGCACGGGCTGCCGCTGCTCGAAGTGCCGCCACGCACGCCGTTCACGGCCGTCGCGCGCGCCGTGTGGCAGGCGATGGCCGAGGCCCGGCACCGGGAGCTGCGCCGGATCACGGAGGCGCAGCAGGGGCTGGCTTCCGCCGCCGCACGCCCGGACCCGGTACCGGCCGTACTGCGCCAGCTCGCCCACCACCTGGACGCGCGGGCCGTGCTGCTCGATCCTCGGGGCGCCGAGTTGTACGCGGCCGGGCCGCCGGTGAGCCCCGAGGCGCGGGCCGCGCTCAACGCACTGGCCGCCGTGGTGCGACCGGACCGGCCGGGCGCCCCCGCGTCCGCCACGGACGCGGTCGGCGGCACCCGGCTGGCCGCCTACGCGCTGGCCGGAGGCGGCCCCGGCGAGGGCAGCCCGGTGCTGGCGCTGGCCGCCGAGCGGCGGGAGTTCCGCGAGCAGACCATCGCGGCGATGGCCGCGGTGCTGCTCTCATTGCTGACCGGGTCCTACCGGGGCGCGGGCGACGAGCGGCGCACCGCGGCCCTGGTCCGGCTGCTGCTGGGCGCCTCCCCGGACGAGGCCGTCGCGCCGCTCACCGAGGCGGCGGACGGTGCGGGACGCTGGACGGTGGTGCACGCCCGGCGCCGGGGCGCCGACACCGATGAGCGGGCCGTCGGAGAGCTGGCGGCGGCCCTGGGTACCGCGCTGGTGGACGCGGCCGGCGGCACGCTGCGGGCACTGCTGCCCGAGGGGCGCGGGGTCACCGCGCGGCCCGGCTGGACGCTGGGGGTGAGCGAGCCGGTACCGGCGGGTTCACTGCCCACGGCGGACGCACAGGCCTCGGCGGCGTTGCGGCGGGCCGTCGCACACCGGACGGCACTGGAGCGGCACCGGTCGGCGCGGTCCGGTTTCGCCTCGCTGGTGGCGGAAGGGGAGGCGCGCGCCTACGCGGTGGCGCGGCTGGCGCCGCTGGTCGGCTCTCCGGCGCTGGTCGACACCCTGCGCGCCTGGATCTCACTGCACGGCAGCTGGGACCGCGCCGCCGTGGCGCTCGGCGTGCACCGCAACACCGTGCGGCAGCGCATCGCCCGGGCCGCGGCGCTGCTGGACGCCGATCTGGACGACGCCGAGGTGCGCGCCGACCTGTGGTTCGCCCTGCGCTATGTGTGAGCGCCGCGCTTCTGTGCGGCCACTGCCATAAACCACTCGGTAGGGTCACGCCTTCGTTGCGATTGGCCGCTCGTCGTACGTCCGTTCCCGGGCACGAGACAATGGGTCGTATGCCGACAGTTCGCACCCCGTCCCGCCAGGCCCTGATCGACCACCTCATACGGACCCGGATCGCCGGGAACGTCGCCACCAGTCGCGAGAACAACCTTGAGCACTACCGCGAGTTGGCGTCCGGTAACCGGTACTACTGGCTGGGACTGGACCTCGGCGACCGCTGGACCGACGAGGACGCCGTGCTGAAGGTGATGACCGAGCGCTGCGGTGTGGTCGCCGACCCGGCGCACCGGTCGGGGCAGGACACCATCGACCCTGAGCTGACCGTCGACGCGCTGGACCGGATGGCAGTCGTGCTGCGCAAGGCCGCGGCCGGCAAGCAGCGGGTGCTGCTCGCCACCGGACACCCGGGTGGGCTACTGGGCGTCCACCTTGCGACGGCCGCCGCGCTGCGGGCCGTGGGGTGCGAGATCGTGGAGATTCCCGGGGACCTGCGCGCGGACGACGGCAGGGTGCTGCAGATGGGCGGCGTCGCCATGGTGCTGCGGACCGCCGCGCTGGTGCACACCCACTCCCCCGACCCCATGTCGGCGATCCTGGACGCCATGGAGCGCGAGGGACGTCCGCTGCCGCAGCTGGTGGTGGCCGACCACGGCTGGGCGGGGTGCGCGGGCCAGCGCGGCATCGACGCGACCGGCTACGCGGACTGCAACGACCCGGCGCTGTTCCTCGGCGAGGCGGAGGGGTCGCTGCTGGTCACCGTGCCGCTGGACGACCATGTGGCACCGCAGCACTACGAGCCGATGACCGCCTATCTGCTGTCCGCCGCGGGGCTCGCCGAGTAGCCGGCGCGCGGCACCCGTACCAGGCCCTCCTGGATCACCGAGACGGCCAGCCGCCCGTCCTGGGTGTAGATCCGTGCCGTGCCCAGGCCGCGGCCTCCCGACGCCGACGGGCTCTGCTGGTCGTACAGCAGCCATTCGTCGGCGCGGAACGGCCGGTGGAACCACATGGCGTGGTCCAGGCTGGCGCCCACCACGTCGCCGACCGCCCAGCCGCCGCGGCCGTGCGCCAGCAGGATGGAGTCGAGCAGCGTCATGTCCGACACATAGGTGGCCAGGCAGACGTGCAGCAGCGGATCGTCGTCCAGTTTGCCGCGGGTACGGAACCAAACCTGTGAGCGCGGCTCACGGCGCTGCCCGGCGGTGAGGAACGGCGGATCCTCCGCGTACCGCAGGTCGACCGCGGCGCGGGCCTCCAGCAGCCGGTCCACCACGGTGGGGTCGGGGAACCGGTCGGCGTGCCCGGGCAGCAGTTCCTCGGCGGTCGGCAGCGACTCGGGATCCGGCGCGGACGGCATGGGTTCCTGGTGTTCGAGCCCTTCCTCGTAGGTCTGGAATGACGCCGACAGGTGGAAGATCGGCTGGCCGTGCTGTATCGCCACCACCCGCCGGGTGGTGAAGGAGCGCCCGTCGCGGATCCGGTCGACGTCGTAGACGATCGGCGCGCCCGGGTCGCCGGGGCGCAGGAAGTAGGCGTGCAGCGAGTGCGCGTGCCGTTCCGCGGGCACGGTGCGGCCCGCCGCGACCAGTGCCTGGGCGGCGACCTGGCCGCCGAAGACCCTGGGCACGAGGGCGGGGCGGCTGGCCCCCCGGAAGATGTCCCGTTCGATCGGCTCCAGGTCGAGCAGTTCGAGCAGGGATCGCAGTGGTTCGTTCATGGCGCCGTGGTCACAGCCCGAGCGACTTGGCGATGATGGACCGCATGACCTCGCTGGTGCCGCCGTAGATGCGGGTGACGCGGGTGTCGGCGTACAGCCGGGCGATCGGGTACTCCATCATGTAGCCGTAACCGCCGTGCAGTTGGAGGCACTTGTCGATGACGCGGGCGGCGACCTCGGTGCAGAACAGCTTGGCGGAGGCGGCGTCGGCGGGGGTCAACTCCCCCGCGTCATGGGCCTCCAGCGCCCGGTCGACCACCGCCTGCGCGGCGTCCACCTCTGCCTTGCAGTCGGCGAGCACGAACTTGGTGTTCTGGAACTCGGCGACCGTCCTGCCGAAGACGGTGCGCTCCCTGACGTACTCGGTCGCGAACCGTACGGCGGCGGAGGCCTGCGCGTAGGCGCTGACGGCGATGCCGAGCCGCTCCTGCGGGAGGTTGTGGGTGAGGTAGCCGAACGCCTTGCCCTCCTCGCCCAGCAGGTCCTCCACCGGCACCTTGACGTCGCTGAAGGAGAGTTCGGCGGTGTCCGAGGTCTTCAGGCCCAGCTTGTCCAGCTTGCGGCCGACGGCGTACCCCTCGCTCCTGGTGTCCACCACGAGGATGGAGATCCCACCGCGCCGGTCCTGCGGGTCCGGCGGCGAGGTGCGGCAGCAGACCAGGACGCGGTCGGCGAGCACACCGCCGGTGATGAAGGTCTTGGCACCGTTGAGCACGTAGTGCGTGCCGTCCTCGGACAGCTTGGCGGTGGTCTTCATCCCGGCCAGGTCGGAGCCGGTGCCGGGCTCGGTCATGGCGATGGCGGTCATGATCTCACCGCTGACGAACCCCGGCAGCCAGCGCTTCTTCTGCTCCTCGTTGGCGTACTTGAGCAGGTACGGCAGGCACAGCGCGGTGTGCACGCTGCTGCCGCCGAAGCTCACTCCGGCGCGGGCCAGTTCCTCGCTGATGACGGCGTTGAACTTGAAGCTGCGCTCGCCCGCGCCGCCGTACTCCTCGGGCACCTCTATACCGAAGACGCCCAGCTCACCGAGCTTGTAGTAGAAGTCGCGCGGTGCGTGCCCGGCCGCTTCCCACTCGTGGTAGACCGGCGCGACCTCGGCGGCGATGAAGTCACGGATCGTGGAACGGAACGCCTCGTGCTCCTCGTGGAAAACCGTGCGACGCACTTGCGCCTCCCCATGGGCGAGTTTCAGCCTAAGCAAGCGCTCAGCAAGTTACTTCCCGGTTTGGAATCTGTCCAGGCCGGACTATTCGCGGGCCGAGCCGTCCAGTGCGGCGAAGGCGCCCAGCGCGAGGCGGCGCAGCAGCGACCCGGTGGCCTGCCGGCCCGGCAGTTCACCGCTCAGCCCCAGGTGGGGCGTGGAGTTGAGCAGGCCGAAGACCGCGTGCACAGCGGCCCGCGCCTCGACCTCGGTGGCGTCCGGATGCCGCTGGCGCGCCACCTCGACCCACAACTCGACGTACTGCCGCTGCAGTTGGCGCACCAGCTTGCGGTCGGAGTCCCGCAGCCGGTCCAGCTCGCGGTCGTGCAGCACGATCAGCGGCCGGTCGTCCAGGGCGAACTCGACGTGCCCGCGCACCAGCGCGTCCAGCGCCCGCGCGGGGTCCGCCGCCTCGGCCACCCGGCGCTTGCCCTCGGCGAGCAGTCGGCCGCTGATGCCGACCAGCAGCTCGGCCAGCATCGCGTCCTTGCCCGCGAAGTGCCGGTACAGGCCAGGGCCGCTGATCCCGACCGCGGCACCGATCTCGTCGACGCCGACGCCGTGGAAACCGCGCTCGGCAAAGAGCTGTGCGGCTTCTTTCAGGATCTGCTCACGCCGGGTCGCCCCGGCCCTCGTCGACTGCATGGAATTAATTGTAGACAGACGCGTTAGCGAGCGTTAACCTGAGGTCAGGTTAACGACCACTAACATCCGCGCCGTGGGCAAGGGGGCTCAAGGCAATGCGTGACACGGCACCACCCGCGCTGCGCAGCGCGGTCGACCCGGCATCCGAGGCCTTCGCGGCCAACGCCGCCGCGCACGCCGAACTGTCGGCAGGGCTGCGCGAGAAGCTGGCCGCAGCGCGGCTCGGCGGCGGCGAGAAGTCCCGCGCCCGGCACACCGCGCGCGGCAAGCTGCTGCCGCGGGACCGGGTGGACGGGCTGCTGGACCCGGGCTCACCCTTCCTTGAGCTGGCCCCGCTGGCGGCGGACGGGATGTACGACGGGCAGGCGCCCGCGGCCGGGGTGATCGCCGGGATCGGCCGGGTGGCGGGCCGCGAGGTCGTGGTGGTCGCCAACGACGCCACGGTCAAGGGCGGCACGTACTACCCGATCACGGTCAAGAAGCATCTGCGCGCCCAGGAAGTGGCGCTGGACAACCGGCTGCCGTGCGTCTACCTGGTGGACTCCGGCGGCGCCTTCCTACCGCGGCAGGACGAGGTCTTCCCGGACCGCGAGCACTTCGGCCGGATCTTCTACAACCAGGCGACGATGTCGGCGCGCGGCATCCCGCAGATCGCGGCAGTGCTGGGCTCGTGCACCGCGGGCGGCGCCTACGTACCGGCGATGAGCGACGAGGCGGTGATCGTCCGCAACCAGGGCACGATCTTCCTCGGCGGCCCGCCACTGGTGAAGGCGGCCACCGGCGAGGTGGTCACCGCCGAGGAACTGGGCGGCGGAGAGGTGCACTCCAAGGTCTCCGGAGTGACCGACCACCTGGCGGAGGACGACGCCCACGCACTGCGCATCGTGCGGAACATCGTCGGCACCCTGCCGCAGCGCGGACCGCTGCCGTGGTCGGTGACGCCGGTCGAGGAACCGGCGGTCGACCCCGCCGGGCTGTACGGCGCGGTGCCGGTCGACTCGCGCACCCCCTATGACGTGCGCGAGGTCATCGCCCGGCTGGTGGACGGCAGCCGGTTCGCCGAGTTCAAGGCGGAGTACGGCACGACCCTGGTCACCGGCTTCGCCAGGCTGCACGGCCACCCGGTGGGCATCGTCGCCAACAACGGCATCCTGTTCGCCGAATCGGCGCTCAAGGGCGCGCACTTCATCGAGTTGTGCGACCAGCGCGGCATCCCGCTGCTGTTCCTGCAGAACATCTCCGGCTTCATGGTCGGCAGGCAGTACGAGGCGGGCGGCATCGCCAAGCACGGCGCCAAGATGGTCACCGCAGTGGCCTGCACCCGGGTGCCGAAGCTGACCGTGGTGATCGGCGGCTCGTACGGCGCGGGCAACTACTCGATGTGCGGCCGGGCCTACTCCCCCCGCTTCCTGTGGATGTGGCCCAACGCGAAGATCTCCGTGATGGGCGGCGAGCAGGCCGCCTCCGTGCTCGCCACCGTCAAGCGGGACCAGTTGGAGGCGGCGGGCGAGCAGTGGCCGGTCGAGGAGGAGGAGCGGTTCAAGGCCCCGATCCGCGCCCAGTACGAGACCCAGGGCAACGCCTACTACGCCACCGCCCGGCTCTGGGACGACGGGGTGATCGACCCGCTGGAGACCCGCACGGTCCTCGGCCTCGCCCTGACGGCCTGCGCCAACTCGCCCATTCCACAACGAGATCCGGCGTCTCCCGGCTACGGCGTCTTCCGGATGTAGGGGGGATCACCAGATGTTCGAGACGGTCCTTGTGGCGAACCGGGGCGAGATCGCCGTCCGGGTGATCCGAACCCTGCGGCGGCTCGGCATCCGCTCCGTCGCGGTCCACAGCGACGCCGACGCCGAGGCACGCCATGTGCGGGAGGCCGACCAGGCGGTGCGGATCGGGCCGCCCGCGGCCAGCCAGAGCTATCTGTCCATCGAGCGGCTGCTGGAGGCGGCGGAGCGCACCGGCGCGCAGGCGGTCCATCCCGGCTACGGCTTCCTCGCTGAGAACGCCGCCTTCGCCCGGGCCTGCGAGGTCGCCGGGCTGGTCTTCATCGGCCCGCCCGCCGGCGCCATCGAGTTGATGGGCGACAAGATCCGCGCCAAGGAGACGGTAAGGGCGGCGGGCGTGCCGGTCGTCCCCGGCAGTGACGGCAGCGGGCTCACCGACGCCCAACTCATCGAGGCCGCACAGAAGATCGGCGTCCCGGTGCTGCTCAAGCCCTCGGCGGGCGGAGGCGGCAAGGGCATGCGCCTGGTCCGCGACGAGGCGCTGCTGGCCGAGGAGATCGCCGCCGCCCGCCGGGAGGCGCTGGGCTCCTTCGGCGATGACACCCTGCTGGTGGAGCGGTGGATCGACCGCCCGAGGCACATCGAGATCCAGGTACTGGCCGACGGCCATGGCCAGGTGGTGCACCTCGGCGAGCGCGAGTGCTCGCTCCAGCGCCGCCACCAGAAGGTCATCGAGGAGGCACCGTCCGTACTGCTGGACGAGGCGACCCGCGCGGCCATGGGTGAGGCCGCCGTACAGGCGGCCCGCTCCTGTGGCTACCGGGGCGCGGGCACGGTGGAGTTCATCGTGCCCGGCGCCGATCCGGCCGCCTACTGCTTCATGGAGATGAACACCCGGCTCCAGGTGGAGCATCCGGTAACGGAGTTGGTGACCGGACTCGACCTGGTCGAGTGGCAGTTGCGCGTCGCCGCCGGGGACCCGCTGCCGTTCGGGCAGTCCGACATCGCCCTGACCGGACATGCCGTGGAGGCCCGGATCTGCGCCGAGACCGCCCGGGTCACCGAGGGGCCCGCAGGCCAGGCGAGGGTGGACTTCCTGCCCTCGGCCGGGTCGGTGCTGGCGCTGCGCGAGCCGGGCGGCGAAGGCGTCCGCGTCGACTCGGGGCTGGCCCTGGGCACCGAGGTGGGCACCGCGTACGACCCCATGGTGGCCAAGGTGATCGCACACGGCCCGGACCGCCCGACGGCGCTGCGCCGACTGCGCGCCGCACTCGCCGACTCCGTGGTGCTCGGGGTGGACACCAACACGGCCTTCCTACGGCGGCTGTTGGGGCATCCGTCCGTCATCTCGGGGGAGCTGGACACAGGTCTGATCGACCGTGACGCGTCCTCACTGGTGGCGTCGGTGATCCCGGACGAGGTGTACGCGGCGGCGGCGCTGCTGCGGCAGGCGGCGTTGACCGCGCCGGACGGCCCGGCGTGGACGGACCCGTTCTCGGTGCCCAGCGGCTGGCGGCTGGGCGGCGAGCCCGCGTGGACCGTGCACCACCTGCGGGTTCCGGGGCACGAGCCGGTGGCGGTGCGCGTGCGCCCCGGCCGGGTACGGGTCGGCGACGGCGAGCCGGTCGACGCGGCCCTTCGCCTCGACCGGGACCGGGCGCTACTGCACTGGGACGGCGTGACCCATGTCTTCCGCCACGCCGACGGCTGGCTGGGCAGGGACGGCGACGCCTGGCACGTCACCGACCACGACCCGGTCGAGGCGGCGCTGCGCGGCACCGGCGGCGCGTCGGGCACCGACACCCTGACCGCGCCCATGCCCGGCACGGTCACCGTGGTCAAGGTCACCGCCGGGGACAAGGTCGCCGCCGGGCAGAGCCTGTTGGTGGTCGAGGCGATGAAGATGGAGCACGTCATCACCGCCCCGCACGACGGCACCGTCACCGAGATCGACGTCACCCCGGGCAGCACGGTCGCCATGGACCAGGTGCTGGCCGTCGTCACCCCGACCGCCGTTCCGCAGGAGGAGTCATGACGAGCAGCGGACTGCCCGCCGCATCCGAGCCCTCCGGGCTGCCCATGCCCTTCGCCGCCGAGGACATGCCGGACCAGGTCCGGATCCATGAGGTGGGGCCGCGCGACGGGCTGCAGAACGAGAAGGCCGTCGTGCCCACCGAGGTGAAGGCGGAGTTCATCCGCCGCCTGGCGGACGCGGGGCTGAGCACCATCGAGGCGACCAGCTTCGTCCACCCCAAGTGGGTTCCCCAACTCGCCGACGCGGAACAGCTGATGCCGATGCTGTCCGGCGTGGACGCCCGGCTTCCGGCGCTGGTACCCAACGAGCGTGGTCTGGAGCGGGCGTTGGCGCTGGGCGTCGATGAGATCGCGGTGTTCGGCAGCGCCACCGAGTCGTTCGCCAAGGCCAACCTCAACCGAAGCGTCGACGAGTCACTGGCCATGTTCGAGCCGGTGGTGTCCCGGGCCAGGGACGCGGGTGCGCGGGTGCGCGGCTATCTGTCGATGTGCTTCGGCGACCCCTGGGAGGGGCCGGTCCCGGTCCACCAGGTGGTCGGGGTGGCGCGGCGGTTGTTCGACCTGGGCTGCCATGAACTCAGCCTGGGCGACACCATCGGGGTGGCCACCCCCGGCCATGTCACCGCACTGCTCGCCGCGCTGCGCGAGGCCGGGCTGACCGCCGACCGGCTCGCGGTGCACTTCCACGACACCTACGGCCAGGCGCTCGCCAACACCCTGGCCGCGCTCCAGTCGGGCGTCTCCACCGTGGACGCCTCGGCCGGAGGACTCGGCGGCTGCCCCTACGCCAAGAGCGCCACCGGAAACCTCGCAACCGAGGACCTGGTCTGGATGCTGAAGGGTCTCGGCATCGACACCGGGGTGGACCTCGGCCGCCTCACCGCTACCAGCGTCTGGATGGCGGCACACCTGGGCCGACCAAGCCCGTCCCGTACCGTTCGTGCCCTCTCCCACAAGGAGTGAACTCCATGACGATCGACCACCGGCTACCCGCCGAATACGAGGAACTCCGGCGCACCGTCGAGGAGTTCGCCCATGACGTCATCGCCCCGAAGATCGGGGAGTTCTACGAACACCATGAGTTCCCGTACGAGATCGTGCGCGAGATGGGGCGCATGGGGCTGTTCGGGCTGCCGTTCCCCGAGGAGTACGGCGGCATGGGCGGCGACTACTTCGCGCTGTGCCTGGCGCTTGAGGAGTTGGCCCGGGTCGACTCCTCCGTCGCGATCACCCTGGAGGCCGGGGTGTCGCTGGGGGCAATGCCCATCTTCCGGTTCGGCACCGAGGAGCAGAAGCGCGAGTGGCTGCCCCGGCTCTGCTCCGGCGAGATGCTCGGCGCGTTCGGGCTCACGGAGCCGGAGTGCGGCTCCGACGCGGGCGGTACGCGTACCACCGCGCGGCTGGACGAGGCCACCAACGAGTGGGTGATCAACGGCACCAAGTGCTTCATCACCAACTCCGGTACGGACATCACAGGACTGGTGACGGTCACCGCGGTCACCGGCCGGCGGGAGGACGGGCGGCCGGAGATCTCCTCGATCATCGTGCCGTCCGGCACTGCGGGCTTCACGGTCGCGGCCCCGTACTCCAAGGTCGGCTGGAACGCCTCGGACACCCGTGAGTTGTCCTTCGCCGACTGCCGGGTCCCGGCGGCCAACCTGCTGGGCGAGATCGGCCGGGGCTACGCCCAGTTCCTGCGGATCCTGGACGAGGGCCGGATCGCGATCTCGGCGCTGGCCACCGGCCTCGCCCAGGGCTGTGTCGACGAGTCGGTGTCCTACGCCAAGACCCGGCAGGCCTTCGGCAAGCCGATCGGCGCGAACCAGGCGATCCAGTTCAAGCTGGCCGACATGGAGATGCGCACCCACACCGCCCGGCTGGCCTGGCGGGACGCCGCGTCCCGGCTGCTGCACGGCGAGCCGTTCAAGAAGGAGGCGGCGCTGGCCAAGCTGTACTCCTCGGAGATCGCGGTGACCAACGCCCGTGAGGCCACCCAGATCCACGGCGGATACGGCTTCATGAACGAGTACCCGGTGGCGCGGTTCTGGCGGGACTCCAAGATCCTGGAGATCGGCGAGGGCACCAGCGAGGTGCAGCGCATGCTGATCGCTCGCGAACTGGGGCTGATCGCCTGACGAACCAATCCCCCAAACCGGGACAAACCTCCCGGATACTTTGCAGCTGACCCCGATATCGAGTGACCCCTGCCCGATATCGGGCAGGAATGTTGCACTGCGGGGCCTCTCTCCCGCAGGATCATCCGGTGCTCGAACGCCGGACTTCTCACGATGAACTCGTAGACCACCTGGTACGGACCACTACGCTGCAGCGCGGCGAGGCCGTCCGGGTGGTACTCGACGTCCTGGCGTACTTCGACGAGTCGGCTGAGGACTACGTACGCCGGCGCCACCGGGAACTCCAGGCCAAGGGCCTGTCAAACGCCGAGATCTTCGAACAGGTCACCGAGGAACTGCCGCACCGCGCGGTGGCCCCGCCCGAGTTCTCGCTTCGCCAGCTGCGCCGCATCGTCTACGGCTGACGGCACCGGCAGCGCCACACAAGCCACTCAAGCACCACAAGCACCAGGCACCACCAGGGAGGGCCCACATCCATGTGCGGGATCGTTGGATATATCGGGAAACGTGACGCTGCTCCGCTGTTGCTGGAGGGACTACAGCGGCTGGAGTACCGCGGCTATGACTCGGCGGGCGTCGCGATCAGCGGCAAGTCGGGGGCGCTGAAGACCGTCAAGGCCAAGGGCCGGGTACGCGAACTGGAGTCCCGGGTACCCAAGCGATTCAGCGGAACTACCGGTATCGCCCACACCCGTTGGGCCACGCATGGTGCGCCGAGCGACGACAACGCACATCCTCACCTGGACGCAGCGGGCAAGGTCGCCGTCGTCCACAACGGCATCATCGACAACGCCGCCGAACTGCGCGCCAAACTCATCGCGGACGGCGTGGAGTTCGCCTCCGAGACCGACTCCGAGGTGCTGTCCCATCTGATCGGCCGCTCCACCGCCGAGACGCTGGAGGCCAGGGTCCAGGAAGCGCTGTCGCGGGTGGAGGGCACCTACGGCATCGCGGTGCTGCACGCCGACTTCGCCGACCGCATAGTGGTCGCCCGCAACGGCTCGCCGGTGGTGCTGGGCATCGGTGAGAACGAGATGTTCGTCGCCTCCGACGTGGCCGCCCTGGTGCGGCACACCCGCCAGGTGATCACCCTGGACGACGGCGAGATGGCCACCATCAAGGCCGGTGAGTACCGCACCTACACCACCGAGGGCAGCCGTACCGCCGCCTCGCCGACCACCATCGAGTGGGAGGCCGAGAGCTATGACATGGACGGCCACGACACCTACATGCACAAGGAGATCTGCGAGCAGGCGGACGCCGTGGACCGGGTGCTGCGCGGCCGGATCGACGACCGGTTCGCCACCGTGCACCTCGGTGGCCTGGGCATCGACGCCCGCGAGGCGCGCGGGGTGCGCCGGGTGAAGATCCTCGGTTGCGGTTCGGCGTACCACGCGGGCCAGATCGGCGCCCAGATGATCGAGGAACTGGCCAGGATCCCGGCGGACGCCGAGCCGGCCAGCGAGTTCCGGTACCGCAACGCGGTGGTGGACCCCGACACGCTGTACATCGCGGTCAGCCAGTCCGGCGAGACCTATGACACGCTCGCCGCCGTACAGGAGCTGAAGCGCAAGGGCGCCCGGGTGCTCGGCGTGGTCAACGTGGTCGGCAGCGCCATCGCCAGGGAAACGGACGGCGGGGTGTACGTGCACGCCGGGCCCGAGGTGTGCGTGGTGTCCACCAAGTGCTTCACCAACACCGCGGTGGCCTTCGCGCTGCTGGCGCTGCACCTGGGCCGGGTGCGGGACCTGTCGGTCGCCGACGGTCGTCGGATCATCGCGGGGCTGCGCAGGCTGCCCGAGCAGATCGCGGAGATCCTGCGCGGCGAGGAGGAGATCAAGAAGCTTGCCGCCGGTTACGCGGGCGCCAAGAGCATGATGTTCGTCGGCCGGGTGCGCGGTTACCCGGTGGCCCGTGAGGCCTCGCTGAAGCTCAAGGAGGTCTCCTACGTGCACGCCGAGGCCTACCCCGCCTCGGAGTTGAAGCACGGTCCGCTGGCGCTGATCGAGCCCGAGGTGCCCTCGGTGGCGATCGTGCCGGACGACGAGCTGCTGGAGAAGAACCGCGCCACGCTGGAGGAGATCAAGGCCCGCAGCGGCCGCATCTTCGCGGTGGGCCACCAGGAGCAGGAGGTCGCGGACCACACGATCGTGGTACCGCGCAACGAGCCCGAGTTGGACCCGATCCTGCTGGGCATCCCGCTGCAACTCCTCGCGTACCACGCGGCGTTGGCCTTGGGCCGCGACATCGACAAGCCGCGCAACCTGGCGAAGTCGGTGACGGTCGAGTAGCGCACTGACGGTCCCGGGGGCAGGCCTCCCGGGACCCTCGGCGGAATCCCGGGACGACCGCCATCCAGCGGCCGACCAAAGTCAGATAAAACGTTTTATCTAGGGGATCACGATCACCGGACGCTGGGCGCGGCGGGCCAGGCGGCCCGCGACCGAGCCGAAGATCTTGCCGATCACACCGTGCGTGCTGCCCACCACGATGGCGTCCGCCGCGTACTCGCGGCCGACCTCCTCCAGTTCGTGGCAGATGTCGCCGCCGCGCTCGACCAGGATCCAGGACACCTCGGACAGGTAGTCGGCACAGGCCAGTTCCAGGCCGAGTACCTCGGTGCGGTGGTCCGGCACGTCCACGAAGACCGGCGGCTCACAGCCCGCCCAGACGGTGGCGGGCAGCCGGTTGGCCACATGGACGATGATCAGCCCCGAGCGCAGCCGCCGGGCCATGCCGATGGCATAGGCGAGGGCGCGCTCGCTGGAGACCGAGCCATCGAAGCCCACGACCACGCCGTGCTGGAAGGCCGGGTCGCAAGAATGGCGCGCCTGCGCCGCCGCGTCGGGTTTCGCCACCGAGTCGGCGAGCGGTTTGCCGTCGGCGGGGTCGTGGTGCTCGTAACCGGCCATGATGCGATTTTCGGCGAGGGCGGCGCGGTGGGCGCCGCTAGAGCGGACACGGACAGCGGTGGCCACGGGAACGGCCAGGTTGGCCGGTAAGGGCGTTGCCCTCCCGCTGCCTCCAGAGTACGGCGGCGGCGCGTTCCTGGACAGATCCGTTGGACGCCCCGCCGTGGGACTTAGTACCCGGAGATTCCAGGAGAATGCCGGAGCCCGGCGGGAAGCGCAACGCCTCTTGCCGCTCTGGTCGCTGGCCCGGGTCGGCGAGACCCCGAACCGGCGTCCGCCGCCCGTCTCCGGCGGCTGAAAACCGGACGGCCGGTTGCACTTCCCAGCGGAATCCGTTTGACGCTCAACCACCTGCCGCCCTCACGCCGCCCCACCGTCACCCGTCGCCGGGAATCCCCGCACGGAACCGTGCCGCAGAGCGTCATCGCCGGTACCCACGGGCTGTCCGACATCGGGGCGGCGCCCGGTGGGCACAGCGGCGCGAGGTGTAAATCCGGGCGCACGACGGCGCGTTGGCCGGGTGGCGCGGCCATTTCCGCGATGCTTTTCGGCCAACTTTTCTGTGGGATATGGGTGTCCGGAACGTCCGCTTCCAACACCCCCACCACCAGCGGAAACGCAAAGGAGGGGGGCGCACCGCCCCAGCCGCGCCGGTGTGTTACCGAGGGGCATAACCGAGGCGCACTTCCCAGCGGAGCCGGTGAGTGGAACGCTTCGTGATCGAATGCTTCGCGCCAAGTTGTCTTGTCGACTTAGTGCCGGATGGTGAACTTGTCACCGCATCCCGAGCGAACACACAGTAGATTCGATCTTGGGTAACACGGCGGGGGAAACGTGCAGTACCGAAAGGACGTTGCGTCGACCGAGGGGGGCTCATCCGCCATGACCCAGGACTCCAGGACCGGTGCGGCGACGGAGACCGCGATCTCGTCAACTCCGTCCCTCCGCACCGCGGTACCGAGCTGCTGCGGTACGACCAGTGGTGCGACCACTGGCGGCACCACCAGCGCGGCCACCACCATCGGCACCGGAGGCCGCAAACTATCCGCACGGCGTCGCAAGGAGGTCGTCGCCGTGCTCATGTTCAGCGGCGGCCCGATCTTCGAGAGCTCGATCCCGCTCTCGGTCTTCGGCGTCGACCGGCAGGACGCCGGTGTACCGCGCTACCGGCTGCTGGTCTGCGCCGGCGAGGACGGCCCGCTGCGCACCACCGGCGGCCTTGAGCTGACCGCCCCGTACGGGCTGGACGCGCTGGGCCGGGCCGGGACCGTGGTGGTCCCCGCCTGGCGCTCGATCTCCCAGCCGCCACCCGCCTCGGCGCTGACCGCGCTGCGCCGGGCGCACGAGGAGGGGGCACGGATCATCGGCCTGTGCACGGGCGCCTTCGTGCTGGCCGCCGCCGGGCTGCTGGACGGCCGCCCGGCCACCACGCACTGGATGTACGCGCCGACGCTGGCCAAGCGCTATCCATCGGTGCACGTCGATCCGCGCGAGCTGTACGTGGACGACGGGGACATACTCACCTCGGCCGGTACGGCCGCGGGAATCGATCTGTGCCTGCACGTGGTGCGGACCGACCACGGCGCCGACGCGGCCAACGCGCTCGCCCGTCGCCTGGTCGTACCGCCCCGGCGCAGCGGCGGGCAGGAGCGGTACCTCGACAGGTCCTTACCAGAGGAAATCGGCGGGGATCCGCTGGCCGAGGTCGTGGCGTGGGCGCTGGAGCACCTCCACGAGCAGTTCGACGTGGAGACGCTGGCCGCACGTGCCTACATGAGCCGCCGTACCTTCGACCGCCGGTTCCGCTCGCTCACCGGCAGCGCTCCGCTGCAGTGGCTGATCACCCAGCGGGTGCTCCAGGCGCAGCGGCTGCTGGAGACGTCGGACTACTCGGTGGACGAGGTGGCCGGGCGGTGCGGCTTCCGCTCGCCGGTGGCGCTGCGCGGGCACTTCCGGCGGCAGCTGGGCTCGTCCCCGGCCTCGTACCGGATGGCGTTCCGGGCGCGCAGACCACAGGAGGGGGCCGAGCGCCAGGACCGCGGCGACCGGCCGGAGCGCTCCGAGCGCGGCGACGCCCCGGCCGAGGGCCTGCCGCACCAGCGGCGCGCGCCCCAGACGTTGGACGGCCCGCAGGCCGGGCGGCGGCTGGAGCCCGGCAAGCGGCACGAACCGGGCAAGCCGGAGTCCGACGTGTACGCGGCGCGGACGCCCGAGCAGCACGGCCGGGCGGACGGTCCGGAGATCTCCGGGCTGACCGGAACCCCCGGGCTGACCCGGCTGCGCGGCGACCGCGGCGGGCGGCCGGGCGGGCGCCCCGGGAGCGTTCCCGGGCTGCTGCCGGGATCCGCTCGTAGCACGGCTATGCCAGGTCAACGGGATCGCCCCGTAGGGTGAGACGTATGAACGACCGCATGGTGTGGATCGACTGCGAAATGACCGGGCTCTCGCTCCGGCATGACGCGCTGATCGAGGTGGCCGCCCTAGTCACCGATTCCGAGCTGAACGTCCTCGGTGACGGGGTGGACATCGTTATCCGGCCGCCCGCCGAGGCGCTGGAGACCATGCCGGAGGTGGTGCGCGAGATGCACACCGCCTCCGGCCTGCTCGACGAGCTGCCCGGGGGGACGACGCTCGCCGAAGCGGAGAAACAGGTGCTCGACTATGTGCGCAGCTATGTACCGGAGCCGCGCAAGGCACCGCTGTGCGGAAACTCGGTGGGCACCGACCGGGGCTTCCTCGCCCGCGACATGCCCGGCCTCGAACAGCATCTGCACTACCGGATCGTGGACGTCTCCTCCATCAAGGAGCTGTCCCGCCGCTGGTACCCGCGGGCGTACTTCAACAGCCCGCCGAAGAACGGCAACCACCGCGCGCTGGCCGACATCCGGGAGAGCATCGCGGAGCTGCGGTACTACCGCGAGGCGGTCTTCGTCCCGGCCCCCGGCCCGGACACGGACACCGCGCGGGCCATCGCGGCGAAGCACGTGCTGCCCGCCGAATGAGGTCAGTGCTTAAGGCCCCGTAAAAGGCTGGCGCGAGCACCCGCCAAAACCCTGTATGCTTCTTCTCGGCCGGTGCGGGAAGCAGCAAGCGCCGGTCGTGGTGGGTGTAGCTCAGCTGGTAGAGCACCTGGTTGTGGTCCAGGATGTCGCGGGTTCGAGTCCCGTCACTCACCCTGATGGGGCAAGGCCCGGTCTGCGAAAGCAGGCCGGGCCTTTGTCATGGGCGCCAGAGGATCTTCACCAGGCGGGAACGGAGCCGCTGCGTGAGGATGGCTGTATCCGGTTGTCCGGTCCGCCCCGAGGGAGGCAGCCGCCATGACGATCCCCTCCGACAACCCCAGCACCGGGGGCCCGCGCGACACCGAGCACCCCTACGGCAGCGGCCCTACCGGCGCGTTCCTGACCGCGCTGGGCAACTCCGCCTGGCAGGTCCTGCTGACCGCCGGTCTGGCGGCGGTGGCGCTGGGTGTGTGCGTACTGCTGTGGCCGGCGGCCACGCTGCTGGTGGTCGCCGTCCTCTTCGGCATCTATCTGCTGGTGAGCGGCGTCTTCCAGCTCGCCGGGGCGTTCAGTACGCACGTACCGGGGCAACTGCGGGTGCTGAGCTTCGTCACCGGTGCGCTGTGCGTGCTGCTGGGGCTGATCTGCTTCCGCGGTCCAGCGCAGTCACTGCTGCTGCTCGCGCTGTGGATCGGCTTCGGCTGGCTGCTGCGGGGCATCATGCTGACCGCGGTCGCGCTCTCCCACCACGAGCTGCCCGCCCGCGGCTGGCAGGCGTTCCTCGGCATCATCACACTGCTCGCCGGCATCGTGCTGATCGTCGAGCCGTTCCGCTCGATCGCCACCTTGACCCTGGTCACTGGCATCTGGCTGGTGGTGCTCGGGGTGGTCGAGGTGGTGCACGGCATCCAGCTGCGCACCCGGATCCGCCATCTCACCTCCTGATACGCGGTCCCCGGGGCCCGATACGGCTTGTAGCATTTCGGGGATGAGCGACCACGTGACCAACGGCGCCGCCTTCGACGAGCGGGCCCAGCAGGAGCTGCTGCGGCTGCGCTCCAGCATCGACAACCTCGACGCGGCCCTGGTCCATCTGCTCGCGGAGCGCTTCAAGTGCACCCAGGCCGTGGGCCACCTCAAGGCGGCCTACAACCTCCCCCCGGCCGATCCGGCCCGCGAGGTGGCGCAGATCGCGCGGCTGCGGAAGCTGGCGGAGGATGCCCACCTCGACCCGGCCTTCGCGGAGAAGTTCCTGACCTTCATCATCGAAGAGGTCGTCCAGCACCACAAGGCCATCGCCCAGGACTACTAGTCCTCGGGCAGACCTGGCCCGCCACGGTGTCGCGGGAGGCGCACTGCGGCGACGCGCGGCACCGCGTCTGCCGGACAGTCGCTGAGCCCGACGCGAAGATGCCCCGGCCGGGTGGGGGTCTGGTCGGGACATCTCGTTCTGGGGGCGGTCGGCGGACCGCCGGTGATCAACCGCCGTACGCCGAGAAGGCCTTGGCGAACGCGTTCGGGTCCTGGGTGATCGACGAGCAGGTCGCATCGGCGTAGTTCTTGGCGCCACCGGCGCACTGCTTGTCGCGCGTCGCGGACCACATCGACAGCCACGCCAGGTTCTTGGACTTGGCGAAGTCGGCGAGCTTGGTGGCGTCCGCGACGGTGAAGGTCTCGGCGCTCACGTCGTTCACCCCGATCATCGGCGTGACCGCGATCTTCTTCCACGCGTCCGCGTCGGAGATCCCCAAGACGCTCTTGACCTGCGCCTGGGTGGCGGTGGCGCCGTCGATCGCGTACTGGCCCATGTCACCGCTGAACGACGAGCCGTAGTCCATCGCCATGATGTTGACGGCGTTGATGTCCACCCCGTTGCTCTTGGCGTTGGACAGCAGGTTGATGCCGTCCTGGGTGAGTCCGGTGGGCATGGCGGGCAGGGTGAAGGAGACCTCAAGGCCCGGGTGGGACTTCTGCAGTTGGGCGATGGCCTGTGCGCGCTGGGTGTTGGCGGCGGTGTTGGCCAGCGCGCCGCCCTCCACATCGAAGTCGACCTTGGTGAGCTTGTACTGGTCGACGACCTTGCCGTAGGCGCCGGCCAGCGCGGAGGCCGACGAACAGGTGGTGGCCAGCTCGTTGCCGTTGGCGCCGCCGAAGGAGACCCGTACATCACCGCCCGCCGCGCGCAGCGCGCCGATCTGGTTGGCGGTGGCGTCACCGCCCAGGTCGGTCACCCCGCCCCACTTGGGGGTGCAGGAGCCGCCGTCGGTGATGAAGGCGAGGTTGAACTGCTTGACGCCGGTCGCCTTCTCGGCGGCCACCAGGTCGTAGGCCGGGTAGAGCGAGGTGTCCACGTAGGGCGAGAAGCCCGCGCTGGCAGAACTGCCGTTGCCGGAACCGGAAGTGGGGGTGGCGGTCGGCGTCGGGCTCTGGGTGGGCGCGGTGGTGGGGGACGAGGTCGGGGCGGTCGTCGGGGTGCCGGTGGGGCGGCCGGTGGGGGTCGGGGTGGGGCCGCCGTCCACGGAGCAATTGGCGTTGTCTATGAGGCAGTTGGCCGGGGCGGCCCCGGACCCGCCGGTGGCGACGAAGCCCACGGTGACCGACTTCCCGGCCGGTATGGAGCTGTCCCAGTCCTCGCCGGTGACAGTGATCGTCGAGCCGTTGGCGGTGTACTTGCCGTTCCACAGCGAACTGATCCTGGCGCCGTCCGGCAGGTCGAACTTCAGCGTCCAGCCGGACAGCGCCTGGTTGGAGGAGTTGGTGATCACGTACTGGCCGGTGTAACCGCCGCTCCAGCCACTGGTCTTGGTGAACGCGGCACCCAGCGTGGCCGCCTGCGCCGAGCCCGCGAGGGCGACCGCGGTACCCGCGACCGCCGCGCAGACCACGACGCCACCGATCAACTGGACCCTGCGGCTGGGGCGGCGACGGTGCGAACTGCTCATCGGTGTTGCCTACCTCTGCGTCCGGGGGTGGGGGGATGGCAGCACGCTAGCGGCTGCGAAACGGACAAAATGCCAGTTCAGGGCAGGTGCCGACAGCCTTATGGCCCGCTTAAGGAAGGGATCGGCGGGGGTTATGCTTCGACCCCGCCGAACCCCGCGGGGGCTCCTCGACGGGTCAGCCCCTTGCGGCGCCGCACCACCCGGTGCCCCCGCCGCGCCCCGGTACGGGCGCGGGGTTGCAGCGCCAGCCACACCCGCACCTCGGTGCCGCCGAGCACCGAGCGGCCCAACGCCACGTCGCCACCGGTGGTTTCGGCGACCCGGCGCACGATGTCCAGCCCGAGGCCGGTGGAGCCGGGGCGCCCGTCGCCGTGCCCGCGCCGCAGGGCGGCCGCCGGGTCCTTGATGCCCGGCCCCGCGTCGGAGACCAGCACGATCACGGCGTCCTCGGAGTTGTGTACGTCGACCGCGAAGGCGGTGCCCTCCGGGGTGTGCCGGAAGACGTTGCCGAGCAACGCGTCGAGCGCGGCGGCGAGTTCGGTGCGGGCCACCGGCACCCTTACCGGCCGCTCCACGCCCGCGGTACGCACCCGGCGGCCCTGGTCCTCGGCGAGCGCCGACCAGAACGCCATGCGCTCCCTGATCACCTCGGCCGCGTCGCACCCCACGGCCGAGGCGGAGTGCTGGGCCTGACCGCGAGCGGTGCGGATGATCTGGTCGACCTCGCGCTCCAGCTGGGCCACCGCCTCCCGGGTCTGCTCGGCGGCCGGGCCGTCGCCCAGCGATGCCGCGTTGAGCCGCAGCACGGTGAGCGGGGTGCGCAGCCGGTGCGACAGGTCGGCCGCCAACTCGCGTTCGTTCGCCAGCAGTTGTGCGACCTTGTCGGCCATGGAGTTGAACGCCACGGCGGCGGCGCGCAGTTCGGACGGGCCGTCCTCCCGTACCCGTACGCCCAGCCGGCCCTGGCCGAGGTCGCGGGCGGCGGCGGCCAGCCGCCGGGCCGGGCGGACCAGCCGGGTGCCGAGCCGGTCGGCGACCACCACCGAGCCCACCACAAGTCCGGCGCCCACCAGTCCCAGCACCGCCCACGCGGCGGTCACCCCACGGGTGACGTCGCCTTCGGGGACGAAGACCTCGACCACCGCGATCGAGCCGGAGCTGACGGCGGTGGGCTGCAGCAGCGCGTAACCGCCGGGCACCCGCAGCGTCGAGGCCCGGCCGAGCCTGCTGGCGGTGTCGAGGTCCGCCCCCGTCACCCGCTGCCGCCCGATCTGGACATCGCCACCGGATCCGGCGGCGGGTACGTGGACGGCGATCCGGCCGTCGGCGCCCGCCTGGGTGGAGGCCACCGCCCGATCCAGCTGGGCGCGGTCGGTGGTGATGGCCAGCGCCGGTCCGATCGCCGCAGCCTGCCGTTCGGCGTTGGTCAGCGCACGGTCGCGGGCCATCTCCCGTACCACCAGGCCGAGCGGTACGGCGAACGCCAGCACCACCATGGCGGTCACCGCCACGACCACCTTGACCAGCGCCCATCTCATGCCCGCGGCCCCGGCGGCTCCAGCTTCACACCGACACCGCGCACGGTGTGCAGATAGCGCGGGTTCGCCGCGGTCTCCCCCAGTTTGCGGCGCAGCCAGGACAGGTGCACATCGATGGTCTGGTCGTCGCCGTAGGCCTGCTGCCACACCTCGGCGAGCAGTTCACGGCGGGCCACCACCACTCCGGGCCGGGCGGCGAGGAAGGCCAGCAGGTCGAACTCGCGGCGGGTCAGGTCCAACGCGGCCCCGTCCAGCACCGCCTCACGCCGCTGTGCGTCGATCCGCAGGCCCCCGACCTGCAGCACCGGGGACGCCTCGGCGGTGCGCGAGCGGCGCAGCACCGCGGCCAGGCGCGCCGAAAGGTGTTCCACCGAGAAGGGTTTGACCAGGTAGTCGTCGGCGCCGTCGTTGAGCAGCCGGACGATCTCCGCCTCGTCGTCGCGCGCGGTGGCCACTATCACCGGCACGTTGGTGATGCCGCGCAGCATCTTGAGCGCCTCGGAGCCGTCGAGGTCGGGCAGGCCGAGGTCCAGGATCACCACGTCGAAGCCGACCTGCGCCACCTCGCGCAGCGCCTCCAGGGCGGTGCCGACGCTGCGTACGGTGTGCGATGCCTCGCTGAGGTGGCGGATGAGCGCGGAACGCACGAACTGGTCGTCCTCGACGACGAGCACACTTGCCATGCCCGGCACCGTACGCCATACGGAGCGAGCCGTTCCCTGCCGTTCCGGCGCCTGGTACGAGTGCGGCAGGATGGTCCGGTGCGAAGAGGGTTGGTTCACACCGGTGCGTGGGCGTTGGCCACGGGGGCGGCGATCGGCCTGTCCTGGTACGGGGTTCACACGGTGTTGGCGGGGACGGCGTACGACCCGCCGCGTGCGCTGCCGATCTCGGGGGCCGGCACGTCGGCCAGCGCGCTGCCGAGCATCAGCCCGGAGACGTCGTCCACGCACCGGCCCCGGCCGCAGGACTCCTCGGCCCCGCCGCCGTCACCGTCCCAGCCCGCCGCCCCGCAACAGCCGCCGCGGCAGACGCAGTCCACCGGCAACATCAACAGCTACACGGTCAACGGCGGCCGGGTGGCGATCGATCTGGGGCCGGCCGCGGCCTCCTTGGTGTCGGCGACGCCCAACGCCGGGTGGTCGATGCAGGTGTGGAAGCAGAACGGCTGGCTGCGGGTGGACTTCACCTCGGACGGCCACGCGTCCTCGGTGTTCTGCACGTGGAACGGGCACGCGCCCACCGTCCAGACTTACGA
>NZ_JAPZVN010000031.1 GCF_027533845.1 Streptomyces sp. RPT161
CGCTCGGCGGCCTCGCGCAGCCGCTGCACTGCCATCTTGTCCTTGGACAGGTCCACCCCGTGGGCGTTCTTGAACTGCTTGACCAAGTGCTCCACGATCCGCTCGTCCCAGTCGTCACCGCCCAGATGGGTGTCGCCGTGGGTGGCCTTCACCTCGACCACGCCCTCGCCGATCTCCAGCAGCGACACGTCGAAGGTGCCGCCGCCCAGGTCGAAGACGAGGATGGTCTGGTCGTTCTCCTTGTCCAGGCCGTAGGCGAGGGCGGCGGAGGTCGGCTCGTTGATGATCCGCAGCACCCGCAGCCCGGCGATCTCGCCCGCCTCCTTGGTGGCGGTGCGCTGCGCGTCGTTGAAGTAGGCGGGTACGGTGATCACGGCGTCCGTGACGTCCTCGCCCAGGTACGCCTCCGCGTCGCGCTTGAGCTTCTGCAGCACCCGGGCGGAGATCTCCTGGGCGGTGTAGCGCTTGCCGTCGATGTCCCCGGTCTCCGGGAAGCGCCAGTTCGGGTCGCCCACGTGGCGCTTGACCGAGCGGGCGGTGCGTTCCACGTTGGTGATGGCCTGGCGCTTGGCGATCTCGCCGACGAGCACCTCGCCGCTCTTGGCGAAGGCCACCACCGACGGGGTGGTGCGGGCCCCCTCCGTGTTGGTGATGACCGTGGGCTCACCACCCTCCAGGACGGACACCACGGAGTTCGTCGTACCGAGGTCAATACCGACTGAGCGTGCCATGGCAGCTCTCCTCTTCGCGCCCGCGACCGGCCGTCGATTCCAGAGTGCACCGCCTCCGGGGCGATCACCAGTGGATGACGGCCCGCCGGGCTGGGCGCGGTGTCGGGCCCGGCGCTCAGCCCAGCGGCAGGCTCAACCGCACCGCGAAGCCGCCGTCCGGTTCCGGCCCGGCCGTCAGCGTGCCGCCGAGCAGCGTGGCCCGCTCCCGCAGACCCACGATGCCGTGGCCGCCGCCCGGCAGATCGGGCCGCGGCGCGTGAGCGCTGGCCGGGCCGTTGCGCACGCACACCCGCAGCGACTCCGGCGCGACCCGCACCGACACGGTGGTGGCCGCCCCGGGGGCGTGCTTGCGGACGTTGGTCAGCGCCTCCTGCACCGTGCGGTAGGCGGCCCGTTCCACCGGCTCGGGCAGCAGCATGCCGTCCGCGCCGTCGATCCGCAGCTGGGCGTCCACCTCGGAGGCGTCCACCAGCGCGGGCAGATCGGCGAGGGTGGGCTGTGGCGCGAGCTCCGTCGGTCCGGCACCGGCCGCCCGCAGCACCAGGATCATGCTGCGCAGTTCCTCCAACGTGGCCACCGCGAGTCCGCGCAGCGTTCCGGCGACCTCCTTCACGTCCGGATCGCGCGCGGTGACCTCCAGCGCGCCCGCCTGCACGGCGATCAGGCCCGCCTGGTGCGAGACCACGTCGTGCATCTCCCGGGCGATCCGCGCCCGCTCCCTGGCTATCACCGTCTGTGCGTGCAGCGCCCGTTCGTGGTCACGTAGCGTCGCCAGCTCCGCGATCCGGTCCGACAGGTCCTTCCTGGTCTGGGCGAGCAGGCCCAGCATCACCGGACCGGCGCCCAGCATCACCGCGTAGATCAGCTGCTGCACCAGGTCGCTCACCGTCTCCTTGGAGAATCCGGTGATCGGCCAGGGGATGAACGCCCCCGCGGCCACCACCAGCGCGGTCAGCGCCTTGTGCCGTACTGGCCGCTCGGTCCTGGCCACGGTGTAGGCGGCGACCATCGCGGCGATCAGCGCGTTGCCCGCGTACAGTCCGGGCAGGGTGGCCAGCAGCACGGTGCGCGGCCAGCGCCGCCGGAGCAGCAGGATGGCGGCGGCGCCCAGTGACGCGTAGAAGTGCCAGTCGCGCGGCGGGGGATAGTTCAGTGCGGCGTCCAGACCGGCCAGCGCCACCAGGCCGAGGTCGATGGCGCGCGGCTGCCAGCGGCAGTGGGTACGCCACAGGAACCGCAGGAACGGCATCGTCTGTGCCTCGCCTGCCCGGCGCCTCACGGTTCCTGCTCCTCGACCAGCCCCACCCGGTCCGCCAGCACGGCGGCCTGGATCCGGTTCGCCACCCCCAACTTGGTCAGCACGGCCCGGACGTAGTCCTTCACGGTGGCCACCGCTATGTGCATCCGGGCGCCGATCTCCGCGTTGGACAGCCCCTGCCCGACATACGCCAGTACCTGCCGCTCGCGCGGTGACAGCGCGCTGACCGCCTCACTGGCCTGGTACGAAGCCCCGGCCCTGGCGGGGTGGCGCAGCCTTCGCACCACCGAGGGGGACAGGCAGCCCGCACCGGTGGCCACCGCGCGCACCGAGCGCACCAGGATCTCCGGGTCGGTGTCCTTGAGCAGGAACCCCGACGCGCCGAGCCGCAGCGCCTCGCCGAGGTACTCGTCGGTGTCGAAGGTGGTGAGCATCGCCACGTACGGCGGGTCGGGCAACTCGGTGAGCCGCCGCAGCACGGTGAGCCCGTCCACGTCCGGCATCCGGATGTCCAGCAGCACCACGTCGGGTCGTTCGTCGCGCACCGCGGCGAGTGCCTGGGCCCCCTCGCAGCTGGCCACCACCGTGATGTCCGGCGCGCTGCCGAGGATCATGGCCAGCCCGGATCTGATCAGCGCCTCGTCGTCGACGATCAGCACCCGTACCGGGGAAGGGGCTTCCACTTCAGTCATGCGGCGTTTCCCGCCCTGCTCACCAAACCTGTGCGACAACCATGAGAAATGCTCTGCGTGACCGTACCGCAGCCCGAATCGCCTCAGAAGAGTCAATTCGTAGCGGCCCGTGTACCGTCCGTCATAAGTCGCCGGGTGACATGGCCGTCAGGCCCTCGTTCCCAGGTCTGATCGGGTACCTCCGGTAGGAGGTGCGCTCCCCGTCGAGCGGTGGGTGTTCGCCGCGGGCGGGCGCTGGGAGGGTGGAACGCCAGCCGACGGGTGGCCCGGTCGGTGGTGGCAGGCAGCCGGCCCCCGTCGTCGGGACCCGCCGATCCCCCCACGCGTGAACGCGGATCCGGCGGCGGCAGTACCGGTGGCCGCCTGTGTCCCTGGGCGCGGCCGCGCCCAGGGACACAGGCGCGCTCAGGACGCGTGCAGCCGGAGCATCACCGTGGCGTGCGGCCTGACCTGGACGGTGACCGAACCGCCGTACCGGCTGCTGCGCTTGGTCACCAGGTCCTTGCCGTACAGGCGTTGGGCGTTGCCGAAGCCGAGGGCGCTGGCCGGGGCACTGATGGCGAGCGGGGTGTCGCCGCGGTTGAGGAAGACCACGGCGCGGTCGCCGTTCGCCAGCGGCCTGGTGAGCACGTCATGGGTGTCGGTGTGCACCACCCTGGTGGCCTGTACGCCCAGGCGGTCCTGGTCGACCGCGATGATGTCGCGGTTGCCGAGGATCGCCAGCGCCTGGGCAGAGAGCCTGGTCAGGTCGGTGCTGCTGATCAGCGGTGCGGCCATCTCCGCCCACAGCGTCATCTGCGTCTGCGACTCGTCGGCGGTCAGGCCGCGGTCGCCGACCAGCAGGAAGTCCGGGTCGTTCCAGTGCCCGGGGCCCGCGTACTTCCCCAGCGGCGCGTTGTAGTCGTAATTGCCCAGCAGGCTCTTCCACTTGGCCGCGCCGCTCTCCTGTCCGAGGGCGATGTCGGTGCCCTCGCGCCACAGGTTGCCGTACCTGGCCACCCAGCCGAGCACCGTGTACCAGTCGGAGGTGCCCTGGAAGTACGCGGGGGCGGACTCGGAGAAGACGATCCTGCGGCCGCTGTCGCGCAGCGCCCGGCTCATTCCGGCGTACGCCTGACGGTAGGTCTCCTCGTCGGACTGCCCGGGAACGGAGGGCACGTTGCAGCCGTCGAGCTTGAGGTAGTCGACGCCCCACTTGGCGAACAGTCTGGCGTCGGCGTCGTAGTGCTGCCAACTGCCCGCGTAGCCGCCGCAGGTCTGGGTGCCCGCGTCCTCGTAGATGCCGAACTTCAGCCCCATTGCGTGCAGTTGGCGTCCGACGTACGCCATGCCGTCCGGGAACTTCTGCGGATCGGAGACGAGGTTGCCGGAGGCGTCGCGGTCCTTGGTCATCCAGCAGTCGTCCGTGGTGACGGTGTTGTACCCCTTGGCGGCCAGCCCGCTGCGGACCAGGGCCCTGCCCTGGTCCAGGATGAGCTTCTCGTTGATGCCGCACTGGTAGTACGACCAGTCGTTCCAGCCCATGGGTGGTGTGGCGGCCAGGCCCTGGTGGCCGCTGGAGTGCGCGGCGGGGGTGCTGGGCAGTGCCGCGGGTGTGACGAGCGCGAGCGCGGCGGCTACCGCTATTTTCGCGAACATGACAACCTCCGGTTGAGGGAAGGGCCGGGGACCGAAGCCCCGGAAGGGGCGAAGGCCTCGGAAAACGGGAGCCGGGGGAGAACCCCCGGGAAGAGGCTGCTAGCCCTCGCCCCGGCGCGCGGCGCCAACCGCCGCCGGAGCGTTGGCTGACCGGTCGACCGAGGGCCACCGGCCGCCGTTGCGCCAGTACGACTGGATCTCCTCCAGTCGCCGCCCCTTGGTCTCCGGCGCCATCCGGGCCACGAACACGACGGCCAGCAGCGCCAGTACCGCGAAGCCCGCGAACGTCCAGGTGGCGCCCACCCGGTCGATGAGCGACGGGAAGAACTGCGCGATCAGGAAGTTGGCCACCAGGTCCGCGGTGAGCATCGCCGAGGCGCCCATGGAGCGCAGCTGGGACGGGAACGCCTCGCTCGCGTAGACCCAGATCAGCGAGCCGAAGCCGAAGTTGAACGCGGCCGTGAACAGCAGCAGCGCGGTGAAGCCCACCCAGGTCGCCGCCCCGTGCAGCGAGGTGAGCCCGAAGACGGCGGTGAGCACCACCAGAGCGCCCAGCATGGTGCCGATCCCGCAGAACAGCACCACCCGCCGCCCGAACCGGTCCACGATGAACAGCGCCAGCACGGTGGCCACCAGCGAGGCGAGTTCCACGATGGACGGCAGCAGGAAGTTCTGGCCGCTGCCGGTGAAGCCCATCTTCTGGAAGATCTCGGGACTGTAGTACGTGACCGCGTTGATGCCGGTGATCTGGCAGAAGAAGCCCAGCGCCAGCACGAACACCGTGGCCCGGGCGTACGGCGGCCGGAACATGGCGGCCAGGCCGTCGTGGCCGCCGCGCTCCTGGCGGATCTCCGCCGCGATGGCCCGGGTCTCCGACTCCGCGTCGACATCGGGGTCGACCAGCCGCAGCACCCGCACCGCCTCCGCGTCCCGGCCCCTGAGCACGTACCAGCGCGGGGTGTCCGGCAGGAGCAGCAGCGGAACGGCGATGAGCGCCGCGGGGACGGCGGACAGACCGAGCATCCACCGCCAGTGACCGCCACCCGCCAGGCCCCAGTTGACGAAGTAGGTGATGGTGATGCCCGCGACGCAGGCCACCTGGTAGGTGGCGGTCGCGGCGCCCCGGATACGGGCCGGAGTGGACTCGGCGATGTACAGCGGCGCCGCGACGATGCACACGCCGATCGCCACACCGAGCAGGAAGCGCATCGCGTCCAGCACGGCCACGTTGGGCGCGAACGCGGACAGCGCGACGAACACCGCGTAGGCGGCGGCCACCAGCACCATCGTCCTACGGCGGCCCAACGCGTCGGCGATCCGGCCGCCCGCGATCGCCCCCAGGATCGAGCCCACCACCAGAACGCTGTTGACCAGGCCCTGTTCGGTGGAGCTGAGGTGGAAGTCCCTGCTCAGGAAGACCAGGGCACCCGAGATGCTGCCCGTGTCATAGCCGTAGATCACCCCCACCAGGGCGCCGGTCAGCGCGATCAGCCGACCGGTGCGGTAGGCGCCGGAGCGCGGCGCGGCAGTGGGGGACACCTGGGGCGGGTGAGGCATAGCGGCAACCACCGTTGATTGGTTTTGGGGGTTGTGCTGATCGATTTTGCAAATATCCAGGCCCTACTGAGCATCTGTCAACAGGCTCGCCGCGTTCGGACCCTGGGCCGGGGGAACGTGGACAGACGGCCACTCTTGCGCGATGCTGATCGAAGTGCGTGTACTTCGCGCACCAGAAATCACTCAGAGCCGGAGAGAAGGATCGATGGCCGCGATCGAGTACATGGCGCAGGAAATCGACAGCCAGCCGGACGCATGGCGGCAGGCCGCCGAGATCGCCGCCGCCGACGTCCCGCTGCCCGCCCCCGGTGAGCGGGTCGCCGTCGTCGGCTGCGGTACGTCGTGGTTCATGGCGCAGTCCTACGCGGCGCTGCGCGAGCGCGCCGGGCACGGCGTCACCGACGCCTTCGCCGCCTCGGAGGCGTTCGCCGCGGGCCAGGCGTTCGTCGGCCGCGGCTACGACACCGTGCTGGCCATCACCCGCTCCGGCACCACCACCGAACTACTGCGGCTGATGGGCCTGTTGAAGGGACGTACCCGCACCGTCGCCGTCGTCGGCGACCAGCACACCCCCATCACCGAGGTGTGCGACACCGTCGTGGGGCTGCCGTTCGCCGACGAGAAGTCGGTGGTGCAGACCCGCTTCGCCACCTCCGCGCTGCTGCTGCTCCGCCGCCACCTCGGCGAGGACGTGGACGGCGCGGTACGCGATGTGGCGGACGCGCTGCGCCAGCCGATCGACCCGGCATGGGTGAAGGCCGAGCAGTTCACCTTCCTGGGCCACGGCTGGACGTACGGTCTGGCGAACGAGGCCGCGCTCAAGATGCGCGAGGCGTCGCAGAGCTGGACCGAGGCGTACCCCCTGCTGGAGTACCGGCACGGCCCGATCGCCATCGCCGCACCGGGCCGGGTCACCTGGGTGCTCGGCCCCGAAAGCGGCGAGTTGGCGGCGGACGTGGGACGTACCGGCGCGCTGTTCGTGCACCACGACCGGGACGCGCTGGCCGAACTGGCGCTGGTGCAGCGGGTGGCGCTGGAGCGGGCCAGGTCCCGTGGCCTCGATCCCGACAGGCCGCGCGCACTGACCCGGTCCGTCATCCTGAACGCGTGATCGCGAGAACCTGACGGACAACTCGGAGAGGACCGTGCCGTGCCGCTGACAACCACCGCGTCCGTGATGCGGGACGCCGTCGCCGCGGGCAGCGGCGCCGCCGCCTTCAACGTACTGCACCTGGAGACGGCCGAGGCGCTGGTCGCCGCGGCGGAGCGCGCCGGAGCGCCGCTGATCCTCCAGATCAGCGAGAACTGCGTCCGCTACCACGGCAGCCTGCTGCCGCTCGCCCGGGCCACGCTGGCCCTGGCCGAGGCGAGCAGCGCCCCCATCGCCGTGCACCTGGACCACATCACCGATCCGGCGCTGCTGCGCGAGGGCGTCGCGGCGGGCATCGGCTCGGTCATGGTGGACGCCTCGGCACTGCCGTACGACCGCAACGTGGCGACGACCGGTGAGCTGACCGCCTGGTGCCATGACCGGAAGGTCTATGTGGAAGCCGAGTTGGGGGAGGTGGGCGGCAAGGACGGAGTGCACGCACCGGGCGCCAGGACCGATCCGGACGAGGCGCTGTCGTTCGTGCGCGCCACCGGAGTCGACGCGCTGGCGGTGGCCGTCGGATCCTCGCACGCCATGCGCGAGCGCACCGTGGAACTCGACAAGGAGCTGATCGCCAGGCTGCGCGACCGGCTGCCGGTGCCGCTGGTGCTGCACGGCTCGTCGGGCGTGCCGGACGAGGAGATCCGCAGGGCCGTCGCGGCCGGGATGACGAAGATCAACGTCTCCACCCACCTGGTCGCCGCCTTCACCGCCGAGGTACGGCGACGGCTGGCCGGAGACCCGGCCCTGGTCGACTCCCGCAAGTACGTGGGACCGGCCCGCGAGGCGGTCACGGAGGCGGCGGCCGACCTGCTGCGCGTCATCACCACCCCCGCGCCCGAGCCCATCCCCAGCTGACCCCGACCACCCGCACCACCGCGAACCCGCGCGGAAGGGGCCCGGGGGCCTGCCCGAGAATGCAAGGGGTCTGAGGGCCTGCCCCCAGAAAGCAATCACCCCGAACCCCGCGGGAGGCGAACTTGCGGCACGAACGACTGACCGCCCTGCTCGAACTGCTCGGCCAGCGAGGGCAGATGGGGGTCGAGGAGGCCGCCGCGGAGCTGGGTGTGTCCGCCGCCACCGTACGCCGGGACATGGACACCCTCGCGGAACAGCAGTTGCTGACCCGCACCCGCGGTGGCGCGGTGCTCAGTTCCGTCGCCTACGACCTGCCCATACGCTACAAGGGCAGCCAACGCGCCGCGGAGAAACGACGGATCGCCCAGGCCGCGAGCGCCATGGTGCCGCGCGGCAGCGTGGTGGGCCTCAGCGGCGGCACCACCACCACCGAGATCGCCCGCACCCTGGCGAGCCGCCCGGACCTGGCGGAGGCCGGTCCCGATCCGCATCTGACGGTCGTCACCAACGCCCTGAACATCGCCAACGAACTCGCCGTACGTCCGCAGATCAAGATCGTGCTGACCGGCGGTGTCGCCCAGCCCCGCTCCTACGAACTGGTCGGCCCCTACAGTGACCTGGTACTGCGCGAGGTCACCATGGACCTCGCGTTCATCGGGGTGAACGGCCTGGACCCACGGGTCGGTGCCACCGTGCCCGACGAGCGCGAGGCCCGGGTGAACCGGTTGATGGCCGAGCGCGCCACCCGTCCGGTGGTGGTCTGCGACTCGTCCAAGCTCGGTGTGCGCGCCTTCGCCTCCATCGGCACCTGCGACCTGTTCGACACCCTCATCACCGACGACGGCGCCGACGAGCAGACCCGTCGCGAGTTCACCGACCGCGGCCTACGGGTGATCACCGCCCCGGAGCCCGGCTGAAGGGCGCGGGAATCCGCCCCAACAGGCTAGCCTGGCAAGGGCGTTGACATGATCTTGGGGTGCGGAAGGGGCGTGCGGGCGATGGGGCGTGGTCCGGAGTGGATGCGGTCAGGGGCGGGCGCGCCCGTGGAACTGCACACCGACCGACCGCACGCCGCCCGGGTGTACGACTTCCTGCTCGGCGGCAAGACCAACTACGCGGCGGATCGCGAGGCCGCCCAGCGGACGCTGCTCGCACTGCCCAACTCCGCACTGATCGCCCGGCAGAACCGCGCCTTCATGCACCGCGCGGCCCGCTATCTCGCCGAAGAGGCGGGGGTTCGGCAGTTCCTGGACATCGGCACCGGCATTCCCACCTCGCCCAACCTGCACGAGGTGGTGCAGGCCGTCGACCCGCGGTCGCGGATCGTCTACGCCGACAACGACCCCATCGTGCTCACCCACTCCCGCGCCCTGCACACCAGCCATCCCGACGGCCGCACCGCGTATCTGCACGGTGACCTGTGCCGACCGGAGGACATACTGGCCAACCCCGAGTTGTCCCGCACCCTCGATCTGGGCCGGCCCGTCGCGCTCACCCTGGTCGCGGTGCTCCACTGGTTACCGAAGGAGTGCGACCCGTACCGGATCGTGGCCCGGCTGCTCGACGCGCTGCCCAGCGGCAGCTTCCTGGCGCTCACCCATGTGACCGATGACTTCGAGCGGCGGGCGCTGGAGGAGATCGCGGAGGACTTCCAGCGCACCGGCTCCACGGTGAGCGCCCGCAGCAAGGCCGAAGTGGCCGAATTCTTCACGGGGTTGGAGCTGGTGGAACCCGGCATCGAGGTGGTGCAGCGCTGGCGCCCGGACGCCGGGGACATCGAGGCCGGATCGCTGTCGCCCACCGACATCCCGCTGTACGGGGGAGTGGCTCGCAAGATCTGACCGTTCATCCCGCCGAGACCGCCGCCCACACCACCTTTCCGCCGCGGTCCGGCGGCGTCCAGCCCCATGCCTCGCTGAGCGCGTCGATGACGTGCAGCCCGCGCCCGGACTCCGCGAGGTAGTCGGGCTCCTTGAGCACCGGCACGCCGGTACCGGGATCGCACACCGCGCACAGCACGGTGGTGCCCCGGCGTAGCAGTCCGAGCCAGACCGGGTGCGGCTGCACGGGCAGTTGGGCCGACGTCGTCAGTCCGTACCGCATGGCGTTGCTCAGCAGTTCGGACACGATGATCGCGGCGTTGTCCACCAGGGCGGGCATGCCCCAGCCGGTCAACGTGGAGCGGGTGAACTGGCGTGCCTGGCCCGCCGCTTCGAGGTCGCCGGCCAAACCGCAGGCGGCGAACCCACTCGGCCCCTGGCCGTTGTCATCCAGCGGGAAGGCCCCCCTCGCGGCCATTGCCAGCCAGTGCCTGCCGGAACCGTCGGGTGCGGCGTTGCCTGCTGAATCGGCCGGATGTGTGGTCATCACGATCTCCGTGGAACCTCTCGGGCAGTCGTTGCGGACGGGCCTCCCGGGTCCACTATCCCCCGATGCGCGGTGGCGCTGCAAGCACATCTGCAATTACAGTCGTAAGGACACCGGTAAGTACATCTGCAAGAACGGATGCACGTGCACGGGAAGTTGATGCAGCGTCAGTTATGCGCGGCTCACCCGGTGGTCACCGTGTGCGGCGGCAAAGGAGCGACGGGGATGCAGCAGATCGACAACGGTGTGCAGGCCACTCGGATCGAGGGGGCGGTCTGGCGAAAGAGCCGTCGGAGCAACCCCAGTGGCAACTGCGTGGAACTCGCCGCGCTGCCCGACGGCCAGTACGCGGTCCGCAACTCCCGCCACCCCGAAGGGCCCGCGCTGATCTACACCCGTGAGGAGATGATCGCCTTCATCGGCGGGGCGAAGGACGGCGACTTCGACTCCCTGGTCGGCTGAGCCGGACCGCGACGATCAACACGGAGCGCATCCGTGTCGCCCACGGCTGTACCGGAGGGCGGCGCGGATGCCAGACTGGGGGAAGTACCCAGTCGCACAGGAGAGTTGGAATGTCCGCCATGATGCGGCCGAGCGAAGAAGCGTCAATAAGGCGCTACCTCGAACACCCGAGGGGCGGACCCACCGTCCTGCGCATCGTGCTGGGCACCCAACTGCGCAGGCTCCGCGAGCAGTGCGGGATCACCCGGGAGGCGGCGGGCGACGCGATCCGCGGCTCGCACGCCAAGATCAGCCGTCTGGAACTCGGCCGGGTGAGCTTCAAGGAGCGCGACGTCTCCGACCTGCTCACCCTCTACGGCGTGTTGGACGAGCAGGAACGCGCCGACTACCTCACCCTGGCCCGCCAGGCGAGCACTCCCGGCTGGTGGAACCAGTACGGCGATGTGCTGCCCAGTTGGTTCGAGACGCACATCGGCCTGGAAGAGGCCGCCTCGATCATCCGGACCTACGAGGTCCAGTTCATCCCCGGCCTGCTCCAGACCGAGCAGTACGCACGCTCCGTCACCCGGCTCGGCTACCCGAACGCCTCGCTGCGTGAGATCGACCGCCGGGTCGAACTGCGCATGGCCCGCCAGCGCCTGCTGACCGCGCCCAACGCGCCCCGGCTGTGGGCCGTCGTGGACGAGGCCGCGCTGCGCCGTCCGCTGGGTGGCGCCGAGGCGATGCGGACCCAGCTGGAGCATCTGCTCAAGGCTGCCGAGCTGCCGAACATCACCTTGCAGGTCGCCCCGTTCCACCTGGGCGGAATCGCCGCGGCGGGCGGCCCGATCACCATCCTGCGCTTCCAGGAACCGGACCTGCCCGACATCGTCTACCTGGAGCAGCTCACCAGCGCGCTCTATCTCGACAAGCTGGACGAGGTCGACAACTACCTGAGTGTGATGGACCGCCTGTGCGCGGAGGCAGAACCGCCCAGGGAGTCCGTCAAGTTCATCAAGGAACTGCTGCAGCAGCTCCGCTGAGCAAGCAAGGCGGGGCTTCGCGCCTGCCCGCGGGGAAACCCGCCGTGGCGGCGGGCGACCCGCCGCTGACTGGAACCGGTGCGATGAGGGCACGGCCGAACGGCCTTGCCCTCTCTGGCATATGACGAAGTAGTTCGGCGCCCTTTGTTCGCCGTACCGGCGCTGCCACACGATTCGGTGAGATCGCTGCACAGCTCATCTCCCCTTCCGTCCTGTGGTCTTCGCCTAGAAAGCCATCACCATGCGCATGATCGAACTGCCCGCCAGCTCGACAGGGCATGCCGCTCCCCTCACCCACGTCGCCCTGCGTGGCGACGGTCTTCGTCTGGCGACCTGTTCCTATGACGGCACCACGCTGGTATGGGACACCAGCGATCCGTCAAACCCCCTGACACTGGCCCGGCTTCGGCACCGAAGACTGGTGAACGCCGCGGCCTGGAACCCGGCGGTCGCCTCGCTGCTGGCCACGGCGTCGGCGGACAAGACGGTCGCGGTATGGCGGGTGTCGGACGACGGTTCCACCGATCTGGTGAACGTGCTCGCCCGGCACACCGATGACATCAACTCCATTGCCTGGCTACCGGACGGCGAGCGGCTGATCTGTGTCTCCGAGGACGGCCGGGCGACCATGTGGGACGCGCTCACCGGTGCCTTCCTGACCGAGGTGGGCTCGCACGAGGCGCACTGCATGATGGTCTCGGTCAGTGTGCGCGGCACCGTCGCCACGGTGGGCGAGGACGGCATGGTGGCGGTCACCGAGCTGGCCGGGCCCGGTGCGCCGGGGGCCAGGTTCGTCCGCCGCTATGCCTCGTCCATCGAGGGCTGCGCCTGGTCGCGTTCCGGTGAGGTGCTCGCGGTGGCACGGGACGACGGCGCCGTCGACCTGCTCACCGCCGAGCTGGAGCTGGTGCGCACGGTCGAGGTCTCAAGCTCGGCCGCCCGAACCGTGGACTGGGCGGACGACGACTCCTGCTTCGTGGTGGGGGCGTACGACGGGTCGCTGCACTTCTTCGACCGGGGCGGACAGCGACTGCACCGGGTGGACGACGCCCGCGTCTGGCCGCGCTCGGTGTCGGCCGCACGGGGCCTGGTGGCGGCGGGCAGCTTCTGGGGCGGCCCGCACATCCTCGACCTGGCCAGCGGCACCGAGATCGCGGCGCCCGCCCGGCCCACCCACGGTCCCAACGCCCTCGCGGTGCGCGGCGACCAGCTGCTGGTGGGCTGCGACTCGGGCGCCGTCGTGGCGATCGGCCTGGACGACGACGCCTTCGAGGTGCTCCAGGTGGCGGACGGCCCGATCCTCTCCCTGGCCGTGCGGGACGGTGTGCTCTACGCCGGAACGTACTCCGGCCACCTGGTGGCGTTCGACGGCGCCCGCAGGGTCAGCGGGCAGCTGGGCGCGCCGCTGCCGTCGCTCTGCCTCGACGGTGAACTGCTGGTCGCCGGGACCTACAACGGCGAGTTCATCGCCGTGGATCCGGACACCCTGGCGGTGGTCGACCGATGGGAGGCGCACGGCGGTTCGGTGAAGTCGCTGGCCGCGCTGCCCGACGGCGGATTCCTGTCCGCGGCCACCGACCGTACCGTCGCGATCGGCTCGTTCCGCGACCGAAGGGTGCTGTGGGAGCACGGCAACCTGGTCAACGCCGTCGCCGGGCTCGGCGGGTCGGTGGCCGCCAGCGCCTCCCGCGACCACACCGTCAAGGTCGGCAGGCTGGACCCGTCCGACGGAACCGTACGGCAGACGCAGACGCTGCTGGGTCCGGACGAGTCGGTCAAGTGCGTCGGCCTGCTGGGCACTGCGCAGTCGCCGGTGGTCCTGGCGGGCAGCTACGACTTCGGGCTGTACGCCTGGGAGGTCGACTGGCGGGACAACGCGGGCACCCTCGCCTCGGGCCGGGTGGTCGCCGAGTTCGGGCAGGGCCTGTCCTGCATGCTGCGGCTGGACGACGACCGGATGGCCGCCGCGGGCTGGGACGGCCGGGTGGTGGTCGTGGAACGCGGCGGCCCCGGCCGGACACGGGTGGTGCGCTCGCTGCGGTTGCAGGAACTGCTGGCCTCGCACGAGTCCGCCCGCCTGGACGGCGAGATGGTGATCGCATGAGCACCACCGTCCCCGACACCACGCTCTCCGCCCCGGCCACCGTGCGCGCCAGAGTGGGCGTCACCCTGGACCGCGCAACCGGCCGCCGCGCCGAACTGGTCACCTTCCACGGGCTGCCGGACGGCGCCGAGCACGTCGCCTGCGTACTGCCCGCACCCCGTACCGCGGCCGACAGGGCACCCCTGGTCCGGCTGCACAGCGAATGCCTCACCGGGGACGTGTTCGGCTCGGCCCGCTGTGACTGCGGCCCCCAACTGGACGAGGCGCTGAGGCTGATCGCCGAGGAGGGCGGGGCCGTGCTCTACCTGCGCCAGGAGGGGCGCGGCATCGGTCTGTACAACAAGCTGGACACCTATCTGCTCCAGGACCGGCAGATCGACACCTTCGAGGCGAACCGCAGGATCGGCCGCGGCGCCGACGAGCGGGACTACTCGGCCGCCGCCGCCATGCTGCGCGCCCTCGGCCTGGACCGGATCCGGCTGCTGACCAACAACCCGGACAAGACCGCCCAGTTGCGCGCCCTCGGCATCGACGTCGCGGCGGTCGTGCCCACCGGCGTTCACCTCACCGCGGAGAACGCCGGCTATCTGGAGGCCAAGGCCCGGCTCGGCGGCCACACGCTGAGCGGACAGCGAGGAGAGGTTCCGTGGAACTAGGTCGTCTCGTTCCGGAGCGCGACGGTCGCGGCGGGTCCGAAGACCGCGGGACCGCGCCGTCGCCCGCCGCCGCGGCTGACCTTCCCGGGGGCAGGCCCCCAGGCCTCAAGGCCGGGCCGGGACCCGCACCGGCGGAGCATGCCCCCCGCGATCGTCAGCACCCCGAACGGCGCGGCCCGGCGGGGGCGAAGCCACCGGGACCCGTCGGAGCTACCGGCCCCTCCTTGGCCGAGGTCGCGGCCTCCCCGCACTTCGTGGAGCATGCCGCGCTGGCCGAACCGGGCAGGGTGCCGCCCGCCGCCGTGTCGTCGCGCCTGGACCCGGCCGACCTGGCCCGGGTGGTGGAGGACGCCCAGGTGCCGCTCGCCGACCGGCTCGCCGCCGGAACCGTGCTCGCGGTGCTCGGGGACCCCCGGCTCACTCCGGTCCCGGCCACCTGCCATGTGCCCGGCGGAACCGCCGAGTTGGGCCTGGACCCGGCCGAGGTCGCCCGCATCACGGCCGCCTGGGCACATGTGGGTGTGGTGGCGTCGTGGATCGAGAAGGAGACCCCGGCGCACAGCGTGCGCCTGGACGACTACTGGATCTGCCGCTATCCGGTCACCAACGCCGAGTACCGCGACTTCCTGGCCGACACCGGCCGGGAACACCGGCCCAGCACCTGGCACCTGGGCGCCTACCCGTGGGACCGCGCCAACCACCCGGTGGCCGGGATCTCCCCCCCGGAGGCCGACGCCTACGCGGCCTGGCTGACCCGGCGCACCGGGCACCCGTGGCGGCTGCCCACCGAGGCCGAGTGGGAGTACGCCGCCAAGGGCAGCGACGGCCGGGAGTTCCCGTGGGGCGGCGAGTTCGACCCGGCCCGCGCCAACACCCGGGAGACCGGGGTGCACACCACCACACCGGTGGGCGCCTTCCCGTCCGGCCGCTCGCCGTTCGGCGTCGACGACATGGCGGGCAACGTCGAGGAGTTCGTCGCCGACCGCTACGCGCCCTACCCCGGTGGGCCGTTCGTGGGTGACCATCTGGTGCAGGCTGTGGGCGACTACCGGATCGCCCGGGGCGGCAGCTTCAGCCGGTTCGGCGATCTGGCCAGGACCAGGCGGCGGCACGGCGCCTTTCCCGGGCCGCTGTATCCGGTGGGCTTCCGGCTGGCGACCAGCGAGCGCCCGGCATGACCGCCGGAGCGGCCCGCCCGTTGGCCGACGCTGCCCGGGCCCTGGCCGAACGGGCGCCGCGGCGGGCCGACATCGAGGCGCCCTTCGCGGAGGTGGAGCGCGCGGCGCACCGGCTGGTGCCGGAGCTGGCGGCGCTGCGCCCGGCCGTGGGCGCGACGCCGATGACCGCCGTACCCAGCGAACTGGGCCGTGGCAGGGTGTGGTTGAAGCTGGAGTCGGCCAACACCGCCGGCACGGTCAAGGCCAGGACGGCGTACGCGCTGCTGTGCGCCGCGGTCGCCCAGGCCGGTTCGGCCCGGGTGCGGATCGTGGAGTACTCCGGCGGCAGCCTCGCCCTGGCGCTCGCCGAGTTCTGCGCGCTGCTCGGCATCGACCTGCGTCTGGTGGTGCCGCACGGCTCGCCGGAGCGCCTGCGGCGGACGCTGCGCGGACACGGCGCACAGGTGTCCGCCGGGCGGCCGGGCACCGGCTTCCTGGGCGCGCTGGACGAGGCGGTGCGGGTGGCCGCGGCCGAGGAGCGGTATCTGCTGCTCCAGCACTGCGCGGCGCAGGCCGCGGCCATGCACCGCGAGCACACCGGTGCCGAGATCGCCGAGCGGCTGGCCGCCGAGGGCGTCACGCCAGCGGTACTCGCCGCCTGCGTCGGCTCCGGCGGCACCGCGCTGGGCGTGGCCCTCGCGCTGCGTGAACGCTGGCCGGACTGCGGCGCGTTGGCGGTGTTCCCGGCCGAGGCGCCGTACGGCGATCCGGCACCGCCGGACGGCACACCGCGGATGAACGGCACCGGGGGACTGGGACACGGACTGCTGCAACCACTGCTCGCCCCGTACCAGGAGCGGTTCACCTTCCGCACCGTCGCGTACCCCGAAGCGCTGCGCGCGATGCGGCACTTGAGGTCGGCGCACGGGCTCGCGGTCTCCAGCAGCGGTGCGGGCGCCTGGCTCCAGGCGTCACGGGAACTGGACCACGGCCCGGCCGGGCGGGAGGCGGTCGCGGTGGTGGCCGGACGAGGAACGATCGAGGAGTGGGCACATGCGGCAGGAGACTGACTACCCCGGATACCGGCGGATCGTACGGGACTCCTTCGAGCACTGGTACCAGGCGGGCAAGGACTCCTGGACCGGGGCACCCACCAACGACAAGGTGACCGACTTCGCGACCGCGAACGCCCCACTGCCCGTACACGGCACCCGGCGGGTGCTGGACGTCGGCTGCGGTCGGGGGCACCAGACCGTACAGCTCGCCGAACGGCTGGACGCCGACGTGGTCGGCCTCGACCTGCTGGACGTCTGGGACGCGCGGCGGCCCGTGTACGGCACCGCGCGCTTCCGGCAGGGTGACTTCCTGTCCTTCGCCGAAGGCCCGGTGGACCTGCTGGTGGACAACGGCTGCCTGCACCACCAGCGCCGCGAGGAGTGGCCGGGCTGGGTGGAGCACGGCCGCGCCCTGCTGCGGCCGGGCGGGGTGTGGGTGGTCAGCTGCTTCCTCAGCCCGACGGCGGAGGTGGTGGCCAAGCCGCTGGCGGACGGACGGCTCAACTGGTGGCTGACCGAGTCCGCGGTCACCGAGCTGTTCGCCCGGTCAGGACTCACGGCGACCCAACGGGCCGTCATCGACCGGCAGTTCAACTACCAGGGCCACTGGCTGAAGTACCTGGCCCTCGCCTTCGTCAGGAGCTGACCGTGCACATCGTGATGCTTGAGGTCGCGCTCTCCCGCGGCTTCGACTACCTCGACGACCTGGTCGACGCGGGCGTCGAGGTCTCCCTGGTGGTCAAGAGCCTCGCCGCGTACGCCGGTTCTCCCGGCTTCGAACGGCACCGGCGCGCCGCCCGGGTGATCGAGGTGCCCGAGACGGAGGGCGTCGCGGACCTGGCCGACCAGATACGTGACCGCCTCGGCCCGACCCCGCCGGACGGGGTCTTCTGCGTCACCGAACGCTGCGTACCGGCCGCCGCCCAGCTCGCCCGCGACCTGGGCCTGCCGGGCGAAGCGGTGGAGACGGTGGCCCTGCTGCGGGACAAGGCGGCGGTCCGCGACCGGCTCACCCGGGCCGGTCTTGGCACGCTGCGCTGGCGTCGGGCCGAGGGGATCGCGGACGGGCTCGACGCGGCGGCCGCGATCGGCTACCCGGTCGTCGTCAAACCGCTGTCGGGCTATGCGTCGATCGGCGTGACGGTGGCATGGACTCCCCAGGAGGCCGAACGCGCCCTGGCGGCGGCCCTTCAGGCGCCGGGCGGAGCCCGGGCGCTGGTGGAGGAGTACGCGGTCGGCCGCCATGTCAGCGCGGAGCTGCTGGTGCGGGACGGGCGGCCGATCCTGCTGGGGTTCGCCGAGCGGCTGCCGACCCGCCCGGGTACCACGGCCGAACTGGGCGGGCACTTCCCGGCGTCGTTCGAGGGGCGTGGCGCCGCCCGCAGGTTCGCACTTGACGTGGTGTCCGCCCTCGGGGTGCGCGACAGCCCGTTGCACATCGAGATGCTGATCACCCCCACCGGCCCGGAACTGATCGAGGTCAACGGACGGATCGCCGGTCATGTGGTCACCCGCCAGATGGAGTTGGCGCTGGGCCGCTCGTTGAGCCTGGACCTGGCGGCGCTCGCCGCCGGGCGTCCGGTGGCCGAGGCGACCGAGCCGGTGGCGGCGGTGGCGCTGCGCCATGTGTGGTGCGAGCACGGCGGACGGGTGCGCTCGGTGACGCTGCCCGACCAACTGCCCGCCGGCGTCAGGGACTGCAAGGTGAGCGTGCGGCCCGGTGATGTGGTGCGGCCGATGCGGCACAACTACGACCGCATCGGCCATGTGCTCGCCGAGGCGCCCACGGTGGCCGAGGCCGCCGAACTCGCCGAGCGCACCGCGCGGCGGATCCGCGTCACACTGGACGAGCCGATCACCGGGGTGCCCGAAGCCGACACCGGCCGCCATGTGCTGGCGCTGCTCGCCCCTGACGGCGTGGCCCCCGACCGGGTCCTGGCCGCGATCGGCGCCGCCACCGGCCGGGTCAGCGTCCTGTGGTGCGGCGACCCGGCGGCGGCCCAGGCGGTCAGGTCCCGCTGGGCCGAGCGCTACACCGGAACCTGGTACGACGCACCGGACCGGGCGCTGGCCGAACCGGTGGACGCCGTCGTCTCCTTCGCCCCGTCCGCCGCGCGGCGGCCGACTTCCGGCGAGGGACGCACCGCTGTCGCGCTGGTGGCCCGAGGCCACATCCACCACCTGGGTGTCATCGAGGACTTGGGCTTCGACTCCGAGGGCCACCGCACCCTCCGCTACCCCTGCCCCCGGCCGACCGCCGAACTGCTGGACCAGGCGACCGACGCCATCCAGCGAGCCGATATCCCCGAAGGGTTGGTGCGCTGCGAATTCCCCGACGACGGCGGGCCCGTGGCCGTACTGCCCGGGCTGGACGAGACGTCCCGGGCGCTACTGGACGCACTCCACCCACGCGACGTGATCGCCACCGCGACCGCCGCCGCTCTCGGCGACCCCGTCCGGTGGATGCCGCCGCGCCCCGGCACGGCACTGCTGCGCGAACTCGCCGGACCACAGGGGGCGTTCCGTGTCGTACAGGCCACCGCCGAGGCAGAGCTGTACGACGACCCGCGGGTCAGCTACGTCCGCGTCCCGCTGCCCCCCGGCACCGTGCGTCAGGGCGGCGGCCGACCGGTGCGGCTGGCGTACGTGGTGCGAGGCGAGGACGCGGCGGACTGCCGGGCGGCCAGCGCTCGCATCGAAGCCCAACTCGTCTTCCGGCACGTCACGTTGGAGCGCGAGCACGTCGTGCTGATCGACCGCACGGGAGGCGCGGCATGGACCCAGGACAACGGTGATCCGGTGCTCGACCCGGAGCGCTTCCGGGTGAGCGTGCTCAGCGGCCACCCCCAGGCGGGCGGCTGCGCCGCGCCCGTCGACCATCTGCAACGCCTCGACGTCTGGGACACCGACGCGGTCGACCGCACCGTACGCACCCTGCACGCCATCCATCCGGTGCACCGCATCGCCTGCGGGTCCGAGCGGCTGCTGGAGTGGGCGGCCAACCTGCGCGGCAGCCTCGGCCTCCCCGGCGACACCGTCGGCTACGCCCGGTCGTTCCGGGACAAGGCGGATATGAAGCGGATCGCCCGCAGCGCCGGTATCCGGCACGCCGACGGACGGGTGCTCCACGAACCCGCCGACGCGCGGGAGCTGTTGGCACGGCACGGCGCGGTGGTGGTCAAGCCCAGGGACCTGTCCGGATCGCAGGGCGTGGTGTTCTGCCGTGACCGGGCCGAACTCGACCGCTGGCTGCGCACCCGGTTCGCCCCCGGCCGATATCTCGCCGAGGCACTGGTGTCCGGCCCGATGTGCCACATCGACGCCGTGGTGTACGGCTCCTTCGTCGCCTGGGACGTCTCCCGCTACGCCCGCGACACCCTGGCGTACACCAGGGGCCAGCCGCTGTCCGGGCAGACCTGCGACGATCCCCGGATCCGCGGCCAGGCCCGGGAGTTGCTGGACCAGGTGGTGTCCGCCTGGCGGGTGCGGGCCGGAGTGCTGCACCTGGAAGCCTTCGACGAGGGCGACCGGCTCACGTTCTGCGAGGTGGCCGCCCGGCCGGGCGGCGCCGGGGTGATCCGGGCCTTCCGGGCCACCCGCGGTATCGACCTGCGGCACGCCAAGGTGCTGATCGACGCGGGCGAGGACCCCCGGCGACTGGCGGTCGACCCCGTTGCCGCGCACGCCGGTTGGACGGTGCACTACTCCGGCGGCGGCTGGCTGGAGGAGTACGACGACTCGGCGGTCGCCGACCGCGCGCTGCACCGCACCGTCAACGTCCGCGTCGGCGGTTACGCGCCCGCGTCCGACTTCTCCGGCACCGGGATCAGCACCCATGTGTTCGCCGACGACTCCGCCGCGGAGGTCCGCCGTCTGGTGACCGCGGCCGAACGGGACATCCGCATCCGGCTGAGGCAGCCCGCTCAGGGGTGAACCCGGGCCCGAGGAAAGGGAAGGAAGCATGCTCCAGGAAATCGACCTCACCGCCCGGTGCGGGCACCAGCGGCTGCGCACCGCGCTGCGCGACGGATTCTTCTTCGTCCGCAACACCGTCCCCGAAACCCTGCTGGACGACGCCTACCAACTGCTTGAGGCGTTCTTCGCACTGCCCGCGCGGGACAAGCGCGGTTGCCGGGTGCCCGGCAGCAACGGTCAGTCCGGATACACACCACCGCTGGTGGAGACCGCGGAGAAGGGCGAGACGGCCGACTGGAAGGAACTCTTCCACTGGGGGGTACGGCTGCCCGCCGGTCACCCGCTGGCCGTGCGCTACCCGGCGCGCTATCCGGAACCGCTGATGCCGGACCAACTGGTCCCCGGCATCGGCGCCGTACTCACCGAACTGCACACCCGGATGCTGCGCTTCCAGCACGAGGTCGCCGCCGCCATCGGCGACGCGCTCGGCGCACACCCCGGGTACTTCGCCGAGATGCTGGAGGACGGCCCGGTGGTCAACCGCGCCACCTGGTATCCGCCGATGGACCAGGCCCCGTCGCAGCGGCACGTATGGGCCGTGGAACACCAGGACTTCGACCTGATCACCGCGCTGCCCAGGGCCACCGCCACCGGGTTGCAGGTACAGGTGGAGGGCGGCGAATGGCTCAGCGTGGACGCGCCCGCCGGGCACGCCGTGATGAACGTCGGCATGGTGCTGGAACGGCTCACCGGCGGTCTGGCCCGGGCCGCCGTGCACCGGGTGGTGGCCGCGCCCGGGCAGCACGGCGGACGGCTGTCCATCGTCCAGTTCTGCCATCCCGCGCCATGGACCGTGCTGACCCCGCTGACCCGCGGCGAGCGGGAGGCGGCGCGGTTCCCCACGCTCACCGCCGACGATCTGTTCCAGCGCACCATGTACCGGATCAACCGGCTCGACACCCGGCAGGTGAACTGACCATGTCCGAGCAGCCGTTGCACCTGTTGCTGATCGCGGGCGTCGGCGGGCTGTCCGCGGCCGACGCGCTCGCCGCCGCCCGGCGCGCCACACCGCGCGTCTCCCTGGTGTTCGTCGCCGCATGGAGTCCGCCCGACGCCGCCCGCGAGGCATGGGAACGGGCCCCCGGCGGCGGCGCCTTCCTGGTCGCCGACGGCCTCGACGGCGTGGTGGACGCGGCTGTGGCGCTGCACGGGCGGGTACCGCTGCACGGTGTGGTCACCTACTCGGAACTCCTGCTGCGCCCCCAGGCCGAGATCGCCGACCGACTCGGCCTGCCCGGCAACAGCCCGCGAGCCGTCGCTGTCGCCCAGTCCAAGGCCCGGCAGCGGGCGGCGTTCGCCGCACACGCGGTGCCGTCGCCGCGCTCCGCGGTGATCCGCGGCGACGGCGACCTGGCCGCCGCCGTGTCCGCGGTCGGGCTGCCCGCGGTCTTCAAGCCGTCCCTGGGCGCGGGCAGCCAGGGTGTCCACCTGGTGTCCACCGCCGGGGAGTTGGCGGACGCGTTCCGCCGCGGGCTCGGCGCCGACACTCCCTTCATCCAGCGGGACGACGCCTTCCTGCTGGAGGAGCCCATGCCGCTGGAGGGCACCGCCCCCTCGCCGTACGCGGACTATGTGAGCGTGGAGTCGCTGCTGTTCCACGGCGCGGCGCAACACCTCGCGGTCAGCGACCGGCTTCGGCTGCGGCACGGCTACGTCGAGGAAGGGCTGGTGCTACCGAGCCGTTTGGACGAGCCGACCGCCCGGCGGGTGGTCGACTGCGCGGACCAGGCGATCAAGGCCATCGGGCTCACCCACGGCGCGGTGCACACAGAGATCGCCGTGCTGCCCGACGGCCCCCGGGTGATCGAGGTCAACGCAAGGGCCGGGGGGCCGCTGCCCAACCTACTGCGGGAGGCGGCCGGTTACGACTTCGCCCGGGAGATCGCCCGTACCGCCCTGGGGTTGCGGCCGGCGCCCAGGCCGCGGACCACCTCCGTCGCCTGGTTCCGCTTCGTGCCCATTCCGGCGGGGGAGTGGCGGGTGGTCTCCCAGCGCACCGTGGAGGAGGTGCGGGCGGCGTTCCCGCGACTCGTCCGGCTGGGGCTGCGGTTCCGCCCGGGGCAGCAGGCACGGCGCGACACCACCCAGCACCTGGCCGCCTTCACGGTGGTGGCCGACAGTACCGACGAGGCACGGCACACCGCGGAGGCCGTCGAGCGGTACCTGGACATCCGGCTGGAACCGGTCGACGAGCGGCAGGGAGCGTTGCGGTGAACCAGTCGACCCTCCCACGCGGTACCAGACGCGCCCGCTCCGCCACCGGCCCCCCGCCCCAACTGCCCAGGCACGACGAGGGACTCACCGGCCTCCTGCGTACCGTCGCGGAGGACCTGCGCACGGTCGTCGACCGCGACCCCTCCCGGGCGACGCTGCTGGACGCCGCGCTGCACCCGCCCTGGCAGGGGCTGGTGCTGTACCGGCTCGCCCACCGGCTGCACGTGCGGGGGCGGCGGTTCGGTCCCGGGCTGCTCACCTGGGTGGCCCGGGTGGTCTCCGGGATGGAGATCCACGCCGGTGCCCGGATCGGCCGCCGGGTCTTCATCGACCACGGATTCGGTGTGGTGATCGGGGAAACGGCCGTCGTGGGCAACGATGTGACGATCTATCACCAGGTGACGCTCGGCTCCCGCGGCTGGTGGCAGGACGGCGGACCCGGTGCCCGGCGGCACCCCGTGGTGGGCGACCGGGTCACCATCGGCGTCGGCGCCTCGCTGCTGGGACCGATCACCGTGGCCGACGACTGCCCGATCAGGGCCCATGAACTCGTCACCAACGACCGCCCCGGAGGCCCCAGATGAGCCGTGACCGCACGACCTCCGCACGCCGCCGGATCTACGCCGTGGGCCTCGCGGACTCCACCGGGCTCGGCATGTACCTGGCGTTCTCGGCCGTCTACCTCAACCAGGCCGTGCGCATGCCGAACGACCAGATCGGCCTGGTGCTCGGCATCACCGGCATCACCTCGCTGCTCGGCGCCCTGCCCATCGCCCGGTTCGCCCAACGGCACGGCCTGCGACGGGCGTTGTGGTGGCTGTTCCTGGCCCGGGCGGCCTCGTATGTGGCGTTGGCCTGTGCGGTGAACCTGCCCACGGCGGCGCTCGCCGCCGGGTTCGGCGGGCTGCTGAACCGCGGCATCGGCCCGCTGGTGCAGTCGGTGCTGATCACGGGCACCGACTCGGCGGGCGCCGTCGCGGGGCTGGCCCGGCTGCGGGCGCTGCGCAACGCCGGTATGGCCGCCGGCGCGCTGCCGTCAGGTGCCGCGGTCGCCATCGGGCAGCAGTGGGCGTACCGGGGGGTGATGCTGGCAGCGGCGGCCGTCTTCGTGGGGTGCGCCGTGATCTCGCGCGGTTTCTCCGACTCCGGTGAGGTCAAGCGGCCGGCGGCGCGGCGCGGGGCCGGGGTGGGCCGGGACCGGGTGTTCCTGCTGATCACCGCCAGCTACGGGGCGTTGACCCTGTCGGCGATCCTGCTGGGCGTCGGGCTGCCGCTGTGGATCACCCAGCGCACCCACGCCCCGTCCTGGAGCGTGGGACTGGTGCAGATCCTCAACACCGTCCTCGTGGTGCTCTTGCAGGTACGGGTCAGCCGGGGATCGCAGGACCCGCGCAGAGCCCGCGCGATGATGCTGGCGGGCGGACTGCTCGCGGCCGCCGGGGCGCTCGCCGCGCCGCTCACCGGGTTCGGGCGCGGCGCGCTGCCGCTGGCCGCCGTGGTGCTCACCGTGCTGCTGATGACGGGCGCCGAGCTGTACATCACCTCGGGGGGACTGAGCCTGGCGCTGGCGCACACCCCGCAGGAGCGGCGGCCGGTCTATCTGGCGACGTTCAACCTGGGCTTCGCCGCCGCGACGGTGGTCGGCCCGACGCTGGTCAGCCTCGGCCTCGGGCTGGGCAGGCCCGGCTGGTTCGCGTGGGCGCTGCTGTTCGCCCTGCTGGGCCTGGCGTGCCTGGCGCTGCCCACCGCACCGCGGCTCCGCGGCGCCGAACGCACCGCCGAGCAGAGCGCCGTCAGCGCGTAAACTCCCGCCACCCGGCCGCCGGTTGGCGCCGCCGGGGACCACCGACGAAGGGGAACCCCCGCCGTGATCGAACCGCACCTCACCCTCCGCATCGCCCGTCCGGTGCTCGACCTGGACGCCAGCGAGGACTTCTACGTGCACGGCCTCGGCCTGGCCCGGCTGGCCCGGATCGCCGGGGACCCGGCGGCCGGTGAACGCGATCTGCTGATGACCGGCCCCGCCGACGGCAACTGGCACCTCGAACTCACCGCCAGCGCCCACGACGTGGTGCGGCCCACCCCGACCCCGGAGGACCTGCTCGTCATCTACCTGGGCCAACCGGTACCACCGGAGGCGGTGCGCCGGGCGGTACGGCACGGCGGCACCGTGGTGCCCTCGCACAACCCCTACTGGGACCGCTTCGGCGTCACCATCGCGGATCCCGACGGATACCGCGTGGTGCTCACCGAACGGACCTGGAACACCCGCGGTTGACTCCCACCCGAAGGTAGCGGAATGTCCCTCACGGTCCCGACCGAACTGCCCAGCAGACTGTGGAAGAAGTTGACCAGCGCGGTCGGGATCATTTCCGTCCGCCATGGAAACAGCGTCAACGTGATGTCGGCGGAATGGTCGTATTTCGTCAACAAGGAACCGTTGTACGCGGCGGTCGTCCTCAGTCCGAAAGCCGTCACCCGGGAACTACTGCCGGACACCGGGGAGTTCGGCCTCACCCTCTGCTCGGAGCGGCAGGCGGAACTCGCGGACTTCGTCGGCAGCTTCTCCGTCGCCCAGGTCGACAAGACCACCAGTGAACTCGTCGAGTTCGGCACACCCCGGGTGATCACCACCCCATGGGTCACCGGAGGGGTGGTGGCCCTGGAGTGCGTGCTGCGCGAGACGGTGCCGTTTCCCGTGCACACCATGTTCGTGGGCGAGGTGGTGGCCTGCCACCTTCCCGACGCCGAGCGCAGACCCCTGGTGAAACACGGCCCGATGCACACCCTCGGCGGCCCGGTGCGGCGTTCCGCCGTGGTGGCCGCCGCGGCCCCGCTGCCGAACGGCGCGGTGCGGATCGCGGCCACCGGTCCGGCCGCCGACGGGCCGGATGTCTGGCGGCTGAGCCTGCTGCTACCGGGCGGCGCGACGGTGGGACTGGGCGAGCATCCGTCCGGTGAGTTCGGCGACCTCCTGCTCGACGTACCGCTGCCCCCCGGCCTGCCGCCGCGTTCCGCCGCACGGATCAAAGTGGAACGGCAGGGCGCTGAGCCGGGTTACGCCCGGATCGCACCGCACCAACCTGACGTCGAACACCCGGACTTGACGACCTCGGCGCGCGGCCATGGCTGACCGCCAGCCGACCCTGGAAGCTCAAGTCTCATGACAGCACTCACTGACGCCCGCAGCTGGCACGGCGAACAGCTCGACCTGGACGCCTACCTGGACCGTGTCGACTACCACGGGGACACCTCCCCGACCCTGTCGACACTGCGCGCCCTGCACCGCGCGCACGTCACCAACATCCCCTTCGAGAACCTGGAGATGGTGCTGGGCCGCGCCATCCCGCTGGATGTCGAAAGCCTCCAGGACAAGATGGTGCGGCGTCCCCGCGGCGGCTACTGCTACGAGCACAGCAAGCTGTTCGCCGCCGCCCTGGAACGGCTCGGCTTCAGCGTCTGGGGACTGGCCGCCCGGGTCCGTGTGGGCACCGACCTGCTGCGTCCGGCCACCCACGCGCTGCTGCGGGTGGGCACCGACGAGACCCCGGACACCGGGCGCACCTGGATCTGCGACGTCGGCTTCGGCCGTGATCCGTTGGAGCCGGTGGAACTCGCCGACGGCACCGAGATCACCCCCGACGGCTGGCGGTTCCGGCTGGAACGGCAGACGCCGGTGCCCGGTGCCGAGGAGTGGATGCTGCGCTCTCTGGGCGCCGACGGCTGGTTCGACATGCACGGTTTCACCCTTGACCCGCGCTACGCCGTTGACTACACCGTCGCCAACCACTACATGTCCACCCACCCGTCCTCCCCGTTCGCCAACCGGCTGCTGGTGCAGCAGATGGGACCCGGGGCCCTCTACGCCCTGGCCGCCACCGAGCTGACCGCCACCCACCCGGACGGCACGGTCGACACCTGGCAGCTGAAGGCGGACGAGGTTCCGCAGACCCTGGCCGACGTCTTCCGGATCACCCTTCCCGAGGAGGACATGGCACGGGTGGTCGCCGCCATCGACGGGTTACGGCGATGACCACCCCTACCACTCACAGCTTGGTGCCCTCGCCCACCGGAACATTGGTGCCGTAGGCATGGACCTCGATCCCGTCGTGCCGCACCGACACGTCCCGCAGCCGTATGCCACCGGGCAGCTGCGGCAGTCTGAACGACAGCGACAACCGCTCGGCGAGCTTGGGCACCTGGATGTCCCGCAGCCCCTGCACCAGGGAGGGATCGACACCGAGCTTCCCCAGTATCCAGGGGTTCTGCTCCACCAGGTCGAGGACGTTGACCTGCATCAGCCGTTCCACGAAGCGCGGATCGTCGGTGATCCGTCGCAGTACCGCGTCGCTGCGCGTCGCCTCCTGGGCCATCCGCGGGGTGAGCCCCAGGCGTTCCGCGATCGAGCCGACCGACAGCAGCGCCTTGGCCTTCGCGGCGTCGGTGCGGATCCGCTCGGCCATCGGCCGGGCCAGCCGCAGTCCGCCGTGGTCACCCGGGGTGTAACTCGCCACCCCCGGAACGTCGATCAGCATGTCGTCCACGGCCGTGTTGACCGAGCGGTTGCCGTCGAGGCGCAGATGGGCCACCGCCCGCGCCCGCACCCGGTAGCCCGCGATCGGCAACTGCCCCTCGGCGAGCACCGAATGATCGTCCTGCGCACTGAACCTCACCTGCGACGACCCCAGTTCACGGTCGAGGTCGTCGAACGCCAGCAGCACACTGCCCTGCATCCGCCCGATCACCGCGCCGCGGATCGAGGACGGCACATCGCCCAGGACCCGGATGTCCCGCACCGCCCCGTCCACCCTGGCGACGGAGACCGGCCCGGCTGACACATGCGGCACCGTGATGTCCACCTGGTCCAGCCGTCCGTGCACCACCTGGGTCAGGAACGGGAAGCCATGGATGTCGACCTCGGGGTCGGCCTGAAGGTGCATGGCCTCCTTGAGCCGGTGCGCCGCCTGCTTCTCGGCGTACAGCGCCGCCCAGCGGTCCGCCAGAGTGAGGAAGGCCCCGCAGGTGACCACGGCCACCAGGGCCTTGGCGGTGGTGGGAACTCTGAGCCCGCGCCGCGGCCGGTGCCGCCGGTGGGCGCCGCGGTGAACCGGCTCCTGATCGTCGTCGTACTCCGGTCGCAGACCAAGACCGAGCGGGTCGTGCCGGTCCTCCTCGCGGAGGTCCAGCAAACCCAGTTCCTCGTACGGGTTGTGGTGGGGCGGCAACGGCTCGGCGCCGCGCGGATCCGCCAACTCCTCGTACGGGTTGCGCCACTCGGATTCCCTGATGTGGGGGCGGGAATCCCCGGACACATGGCCCACGGTCGTCCTGTTCGTGGTGTGGGGTGCCATCGAACGATCTCATCACGAACACCCGTACGGACCGCAAGTCTCTTAACGGAATCCCGGTTCCCTCCGGACAGCGCGATGCCGGTCGACGGCAGGTCACAGGCGCTAACTCGGTTGAATGAAGGGGGAGTTGGGGAGAGTTCGGTTCCGGTCCGCTCTTGACGCGGGGCGACGCCTGCCGCTTTGCTGTGCGTGATCACACGATTCTGTGGTTGTTCTGTGACTGCCCTGTGCCGGTACACGGGCGATCTGACCAGTCGCCCGGAGGGGAAGTGCGCCGTGGAGGAAGTACGTCTATGACGCCGCCTCCGCCTCCCCTGGGACGCTCCCGACGCAGGGACGACATCAGCTTCGATCCGGCACTGGACGACAGCGAGCTGGCCACCGTCCGGGACGCACTCGCCCGCGGTCGATGGGAACACGCCCGCGCCCTGCTCGCCGCCACCGGCGACGACTGGGACCGGCGTGGGCACCGCCTCGTCGTGCTCGCCGAAGGCCCGACGAGCGCCGCCTGGGCCCGGGACTGGCAGCTCGCCGAACCGGACAGCGCGGACGCCGCCGCCCTGCTCGCCTGCGCCGCGGTCTTCCGCGCGGTACACGGCAAGGGCGCCGCCCGGGACGCGCACGAGGCCTGCGCCGCCGCCGCCCGCATGGCCCCCGAGGACCCCTCGCCCTGGCTCGGCCTGCTCATCCTGGCCCGCCGCACCGGGACCGACGACGAACGGGTACGCGCCTTCGACCAGGTCCGCACCCGGCACCGTGAGCACCACCACGCCCACCACCTGATGGCCGCCTGCCTGGCCGAGCGCGCGCCCGGCGACAGTGACGACCCGCTGCACGAGGTGTACGACTTCGCCTCCTGGGCCGCCGAGCAGGCGCCCGCCGACTCACCGCTGGCCGTACTACCGGTGGTCGCCCACGCCGAGCGCTACCGGGTACTGGCCGGCACCGGCGTCGAGCCGCGCGACCCCGCCCACTCCGGGCACTGGACCACCCGCCGCGCCCGGCAGGCCATGAAGGCAGCCTTCGACTGGTGGCTGGAGTGGGACGACGACCACCACCATCCACGCCGCAAGGTCGACCTCAACTACCTGGCGCACGCCAAGTTCTACGAAGGCCGCGTCGCCGAGGCCGCCGCGCTGTTCACCCGCATCGGCCCGCATGCGACGCACGTGCCCTGGTCCTATCCGGACCGCGACCCGAAGAAGGCGTTCCGTGCCGTGCGCCGCGCCGCGCTCGGCTCCTCGTAACCGCGCCCAACCCCCCAAGGGAAGGAAACGCACCGCATGTTGACGGGCAGCACGAGCGAGATCAGCACCTATCTCGGCCAGGAGCGACGGCTGCGCGCGGGCCGTCTGGGCCTGCCCGGGCTGCTGCTGTCGGTGGTCGCGGCCAGCGCGCCGATGATGGTGGTGGCCGGGGTCATGCCCACCACGTTCGGCGAGATGGGCGTCGTGGGGCAACCACTGCTGTTCGTGATCCTCGCCGTCGTCCTGATGCTGTTCAGCGTCGGATACGCGGAGATGAGCAGGCATGTGCACAACGCCGGTGCGTTCTACGCGTACATCGCCCGCGGTCTCGGCGGCACCGCGGGAGCCGCCGCGTCCGTGGTGGCACTGGTCGCCTACAGCGCCATGCAGGTCGGCATCTTCGGCATCTTCGGCTTCGAACTGTCCGGGCAGTTGGCCAAGCACTTCGACATCGGCGTCGCCTGGTGGATCCCCGCGCTGGTGGCCGTGGTGGTGGTCGGCGCGCTCGGCTGGCTGAAGATCGACCTCAACGCCAAGGTGCTCGGCGTGCTGCTGCTGGTCGAGTGCGCCACGGTGCTCGCCTTCGACGCCGCCGGACTGGCACAACCGGGCAGGGACGGGCTGTCCCTGCACTCCTTCAACCCCGGCACGCTCGGCGGGGCGGGCATCGGTACCGCGCTGTGCTTCTGCGTCGCCGCCTTCGTCGGCTTCGAGCAGGCACCGGTCTACGCCGAGGAGACCAACCGTCCGCATGTGCTGGTCGCCAGGGCGATGTTCCTCGCGGTCGGCTTCGTCGCGCTGTTCTTCGTCGTCGGCTCCTGGGCGCTCAGCGTGGCCGCGGGGCCGTCGCAGATCGTCGGTACGGCCCAGAAACAGGGTCCCAACCTGCTGTTCTGGCTCGCGCAGAACCGGCTCGGGGCCGGTTTCACCGACGTCATGCACGTCTTCTACGTGACCGGGATGTTCGCCGCCATGCTCAGCTTCCACAACGTGGTCGCGCGGTACGCCTTCGCCATGGGGCGTGAGGGGCTGCTGCCCGCGGCGGTCGGCCGCACCTCCAGGGGCAGCGGCGCACCCGCCTACGGTTCGCTCCTGCAGAGCGCTGTCTCGCTGGTGGTGGTGCTGGTCTTCGCGGCGACCGACAACAGGCCGCACGACGACCCGACCGCGCCGGTGCTCCATCTGTTCACCTGGATGGGCAACGTCGGAGCGCTCGGCATCATCCTGCTGATGGCCACGGCCTGCGCCGCCGTCATCGCCTTCTTCGTACGGCACGGCGCGGCCCGCGCCCAGGCCGGGCGGCTGGCCGCCTCGGGACTGGCCGGCGCCGCGCTGCTGGTGATCGCGGTGCTGACGGTCAAGGACTTCGGCGTGCTGCTGGGCGCAGACCCCGGCTCCGCGCTGAGCTGGATGCTGCCCGGCATCATCGGGCTTTCCGCGGTCGGCGGCCTGGTTTACGGGCTGGTGCTGAAGGCGGCGCGGCCCGCCGTACACACCCGCATCGGCCTGGGCAACGAGGCCTTCCAACTGGAGAGGGCCGCCGCGTCGCGGCCATGACCACCTGACGAAGGGACCGTCATGACGTGTTGCCACCCGCAGCGCGCGGCAGCCGACGCCCACCCCCTCGACCCGCTGACCGCCGACGAGATCGACTCCGCCCGGCGCGTCCTCCAACACTCCGGTAAGGCGGGGGAGTTCACCCGCTTCCCGCTCGTGCTGCTCGACGAGCCCGACCGGCACACCGCCACCGCACACCGCGACGGCGACCACGTGACGCGCCGACTGCGCGTCACCCTGCTCGACTCCCGTACCGGCGCCGCCGCCGAGGCGGTGGTGGACGTCACCGCCGGGCTGCTGCTCTCCCACCGGGAGCTGGACCCGGCCACCGAAGGCCAGCCGCCGGTCACCTTCGAGGAGTACGAGGTCGTCGATTCGGTGGTCAAGGGCGACCCGGGCTGGCGCAAGGCCATGGCCGAGCGCGGCATCACCGACACCGGACTCGCCATCTGCGCACCACTGTGCGCGGGCAGCGCCACCGACCACGGCGACGGCGGCCGCAGACTGCTGCGTTCCCTGACCTGGCTGCGCTGCGACGCCACAGACAGCCCGTGGGCGCATCCGGTGGGCGGGTTGTTCGCCGACGTGGATGTGATCGAGCGGCGCGTGGTGCGGTTGATCGACACCGGCGCGGTGCCCGTCCCGGCCGAATGCGGCCGGTACGAGGCCGAGTTCAACGGGCCGCCGCGCACCGGTCTGCGCCCGTTGGAGATCCGCCAGCCGCAGGGGCCCTCGTTCGAGATCTGCGGCCGCCAACTCAGCTGGCAGAAGTGGAGTTTCCGTATCGACTTCAACGCGCGTGAGGGCCTGGTACTGCACCAGATCACCTTTCGGGACGGGGACCGCGAACGCTCCGTACTGCACCGCGCCTCGCTGGCCGAGATGGCGGTGGCCTACGGCGAGGCGGAGGCGTCCCGCAACTGGGTGGCGTTCCTGGACGCCGGAGAGTACTCACTGGGCCGCAACGCCAACGCGCTGAAGCTCGGTTGCGACTGCCTGGGCGAGATCCGCTACCTCGACGCGGTGCTCGCCGACGACGAGGGCGCCGCGTACACGCTGCCCAACGCCGTCTGTGTGCACGAGGAGGACGCCGGGCTGCTGTGGAAGCACACGGACATCTTCAACGACGACGCGGCGCACAGCCGCCGCGCGCGGCGGCTCGTCGTCTCCTACATCGCGACCGTCGGCAACTACGACTACGGCTTCTACTGGTACTTCCACCAGGACGGCACCATCGGGTTCGAGGCCAAGTCCACCGGCATCGTGCAGACGTCGGCGATCCGGCCCGGCACCGGATCGCCGCACGGTACGGAGGTGGCGCCGGGGCTGCTGGCGCCGTACCACCAGCATCTGTTCTGTGTGCGGTTGGACGCCGCGGTCGACGGCGCGCGGAACACGGTGGAGGAGGTCGACGTCGTACCGGTTCCCACTGGTCCCGGCAACCCCAACGGCAACGCCTTCACCGTGCGCGGCACCGTGATCGCTGACAGCGCGGAGGGCGGCCGGATCGCCGACGCGGCGGTGGGCCGGCGGTGGCGTATCACCAATCCCGGTGTGCGCAACCGGATGGGCGAACCGGTGGCGTACACACTCGTGCCGCAGCCGGGTCCCGTGCTGCTGGCGCGGCCCGGGTCGGCGGCGCGGCGCCGAATGGCCTACGGCACCAAGCACCTGTGGGTCACCCGGTACCGGCCCGACCGGCACTACCCCGCCGGGGACTACCCCAACCAGCATCCCGGCGGGGCGGGACTACCGGAATGGACCGCCGCCGGTGAGCCGTTGGAGAACACCGAACTCACCCTCTGGCACACCTTCGGGCCCACACATCTGCCGCGGCTGGAGGAGTGGCCGGTGATGCCCGTTGACGTGTCCGGGTTCATGCTGAGGCCGACGGGGTTCTTCGACCGCAACCCGGCGCTGGATCTTCCCAGTTAGCGCCTTATGGCCGCAGTCGCCTGGCCCGCAGGTACTCGCGGGCCAGCACGCCCAGCGCCGCCGGCGACGAGGGGCTTGCCGGACCGCGCAGCAGGGCGATCTCCTTGGTGGCGGCCGCGGTCGCGGTGAGCCGTTCCAGCTCGATCAGCGCCCGGACCAACGGGCGGTTGGCGGGCGGCACGAGGTCCACCAGGGCGCGGGCGGCGGCTAGTTGGCCGTCGGCCTGGTCCAGCAGATGCTGAAGCAGCTCGCGGGTGCCCGGGGTGTCGTGGGCCTCCTCCAGGTCGGCGCGGGTCACGCCGTACTGGTCCATGACCTCCACCGGAACGGCCAGCCGTCCGCCGCGCAGGTCCTCGGCCAGGTCGTTGACGAAGTCCAGGCGCTGGCTGCCGTCGATGTACGTACGGCAGGCCGCGCGATACGCCTCAAGGCCGTCCTGCGGTGCCAGCAGGCAGGCGATCAGCATGAACGAGGGAAGCGAGTAGTCGTCGACGTAGCGCTGGTAGTCCGCCTCGGTCGGGAAGCCGGAGAACTCCAGGTCGGTGCGGGCCGTGCTGAGGTACTCCTCGACATGGTCGCGCAGCCGCGGATGGGCGCCGATGGAGTGCAGCAGCGCCCTGAGCACCGGCAGATCGCTCCCACCGGTGTCCAGCGCCTCGCGTACCCGCTTCTCCCACTCCGCGTAGCTGTCGGCCCGTTCCGCCTCCGGACCGCTGTCCATGACGGTGTCGCCGTGGTGCATGAAGGCCGTGGCGGCGATCACATGCGGGAACAACGCAGCGGGCAGCAGCAGCCTGGCGGCCAGATAGGAACTGCGCCGGTATCGCGCCACGATCTTCCGCTGCCCGGTGTAGTCGTCGCGCAGCCCGGCGTCCCTGATGTCAGCCGCGTCAAGTGCCGTCTTCCATGAGCTCATTGGCCGTTGACCGTTCCTCCTTGGGGACTGACTGGCACCGGAAGCCTATCGGTAAGCGGAATGGCCGAATGTGTGCGGCCGGTGCGGGTGCCGGGGACGTGACGGAGCCGTACCGCCGTAGGCTGCGGCGGGGAACCGGTGACAGGGGGTGTGGATGCGTACGGCACTGGTACTGGGTGGCAGCATCGCCGGGCTGATGGCGGCCAGGGTGCTGAGCGACCACGCGGAGCGCGTGGTGATCGTCGACGCGGACGACCTCGACACGGACGGCGCCCGACCGGGCGTGCCGCAGCTGGCACATCTGCACGTCCTGCTGGACATGGGCGGCACCCAGCTCCAGCGGTGGTTCCCGGGGCTGATCGGCGAACTCGTCGACGACGGAGCCGTGCTGTCCGACTGGGATCGCATGTGGCAGTACCTCGACGGAGCGCGCAAGGTTTCCGTCTCCGGACGCCAACTGCTCGGTGCCACCCGCCCGTTCATCGAGTCCCGGGTGCGGCGCCGGGTCCTGGCGCGGGAGAACGTCACGGTGGTGCGCGGCCGGGTCGACGGGTTGCGGTTCACCGGCAACCGGGTCAGCGGTGCGTACTACCTGCCGCTCGGCGCGGACCGCGACGGCCGCGAGGAGCTGGCCGGGGACCTGGTGGTGGACGCGACGGGACGTGCCAGCCGGCTCGGTGCCTGGCTGGAGGCGGCGGGCTGGCAGGCGCCGCCACTGGAGCGGATGCGCATCGACCTCGGATACGCCACGGCGCTGTTCGGCCGCGGCACCGAGCTGCCGGGCGTCACGACCGCGCAGTGCCTGAGCAGCGCTCCGGCCGCCGGACAGCCGCCGGAGGACACCGCGGCCATGTCCGAGGTGGAGGGCGGCCGCTGGATGGTGGTACTGGCCAACTACGCTGACCGGCGGCCGACCAGGGACCCGGAGGAGTTCCTCACCCGGTGCGGCAAGCTGGGGGCCGAGCCGTTCCAGGAGGTGGCGGCGCGGTGCGAGATGCTCGGCGGGGTCGTCGTGCACAGCGTGGCGGACAGCCGCCGCCGCGACTTCCGGCGGCTGGACCGGTTCCCAACCGGACTGGTCGCGGTGGGTGACGCGGTCGCCGCGTTCAACCCCGTCTACGGCCAGGGGATGGCGTCGGCGACGCTGCACGCGTCCTGCCTGTCGGCCTTCCTGCGCTCGGGAGAGTCGCTGCAGGAGCCCGCGTGGGGGTACTTCCGCCGAGTGCGGGTGGTGGTGGACGCGGCCTGGCAGCTCTCCACCCTGGGCGACCTCGCGCAGCCGCATGTGACCGGCCCGTACCCGCCCGGCTACCGCTTCGCCAGCTGGTACAGCGAGCGGTTCTTGGCCGCGACCGTCACCGACCCCGAGGTCAACCAGGTGTTCGTCGACGTGGTGAACATGCGTGAGCACCCCAGGTTGCTCACACGTCCGTCCACCGTGTTGCGCGTGGCCAAGGCGCTTTCCGGTCGTAGGCGGGCGGGTTAGCCCACCGGGACCAGACCCGACAGGTCCCGTAGCACGGTGTGGTTGCGGTCGGCGATGGTGCCCAGGGTGTAGTGCGGCCACAGGCCGAAGTACTCGGCGCGGGTACGCTGACTCCAGCGTTTCGCCAACTCTGTCCGGGTCTTGTAGAAGTTGACCTGGTATCCACCGGTGTGGCAGCGCAGTAGTGCGTAGCCGCCCGGATACTCCTTGGTGGCGGCGACCTCCAGGAACTCGACTGCGCTGCTGTCCTGCGCGAAGGTGCGCTTGTTGCGGTGGGTGTGCCCGCAGTGGTGGAAGAAGACGCCCGGGGTGCGCCGGTAGAGCGCCTCCAGTTCCCGGGCCCTGCCCTGGTCCAGGTCGAAGCCGGGACCGGCCGCGGTGGTGACCGCCGACTCGAAGGTCACCGGATGGTGGCCGAACAGCAGCGTCGGACGGTCCCGGTCCTCCCGCAACGCCCGTCTGAGATCGGCCAGTTGGCCGTCGTCCAGGGTGCCGCCCGCCGCGTCCAACGTCGTGGTGTCGAGCCCGATGATCCGCAAACCCCCCACCTCGTGGGTGGACAGCGTCTGCCGCCGGTAGGGGAAGGTGTCCCCCCAGCAGTCGTGGTGGTCGTCCGCGCCCGGCACCGGAGTGCACCCCGCGTAGTCCTTCCCCACGTGCGGGCGGTCGTGGTTGCCGCGGGCCACGAAGTAGTCCCGGCTCAACCTGCCCCAGCCGTCCAGCAGTTGCCGTACCCGGGCCACGTCCCGCGGCCGGGCCTCGGCGGTCAGGTCACCGGCGACCAGTAGCGCGTCGGCGCCCCGGTCCGGCTTGCGCAGGTCGTCCAGCAGCGCTTCCAGCATCACTTCCGGATACGGCGGCAGCCCAGGGTCCTGCTGGAACGACGGCGGCCAGTCGCCGACGATGATGCCGGCGGTCTGCTCGCCCATGTGCAGGTCGTTGCAGAGCGCGACGGTGAACAGATGGCGACCGGGCGGCGGCACCAGCGTGGTGAACACCCCTGGGGCGTCCATCGACCCACCGCTGCCCGGGAACTGCAACGCGGCCTGCTGGGCGACCTGCCCCGCCGACCGGCCCTGGAAGGCGTACGTACGCCCCGGCTCCAGCCCGTGCACCTCGGCGTAGTGGAACGCCGTCGGGGCGGTGTCGTGCAGCACGGTCCGCAGCGAGCCGGGGTTGCCGGGTTCGCCGAGCAGCAGCTCGGTGTCGGCGGGCACGGGGGTGGGCGCACCGTAGCGGTCCGCGTCGGTCGTCGAGCCGGTGAACCAGGTGATCACCACACTGGTGTCGGTGACCGTCACCACTTCCAGATCGGTCACCAGCAGCCCCTTGGGCCGCGCGGCGGCGGAGGCGGCGCCCGCCCCCGTGGCCACGTCGGCGAACGGCAGTACCGCGACCAGGCCGGCCCACAACAGGGCCTGCCGGCGAGAGGAGGGACAGCAGTCCATGGCTGGGAAGTATGCTCCTCCGCCTTGAACTTGGGGAGAATCCGGGATTACGGGTCCCCCGATACGACCCGATTGCCGCACCCGTCCGTCGCGTGCCAGCAGCCCACCGGCACCGCGACCGCGACCGCCCGCACCGGCGGCCGGTCCCGGAACCGCAGCGCGAACCGCACCCGTTGGCCGGCGCGCAGCGGCACCGGAACGGTCACCACGAGGTCCCCGGCCATCGGTGCCATCGCCAACTCGCCCCGTGCGGGCACCGCAAGCGCGCCGGTCGGCAGCGAGCGGCCGGCGGCGCCCAGGTGCTGGTGCCGCAGCAGCGCGACGGGGCTGTCGAACTGCCAACTGGCCCCGGTCAGTTGGGCAGGGACATCGCCGGGGTTGCGTACGGTGAAGAACGCCGCCGTCCGCGCGCCCGCACCGTCCGAGGGGATGAGGATCGCCCCGTCGGCCACCTGGACCGGCCGCGCCCTGCCCGCGCCGCCCGTCAGCACCCAGCCGCACAGCAGCGCCAGCGTGGTGACGGCCGCGCCGAGTGGTGCCAGCGCCGTGGTCAGCGGCTTCATCGCGGACTCCCGGAGATCGGGACGCGCCGGGGCGCGGGCTCCCAGGTGCGCAGCCGCAGGCTGTTGCCGACGACCAGCAGCGAGCTGACCGACATCGCCAGCGCCGCCAGCATCGGGTTGAGCAGCCCGACCGCGGCAAGCGGTATCAGTACGGCGTTGTAGCCGAACGCCCACACCAGGTTGGCGCGAATGGTCGCCAGGGTGCGCCGGGCCAGCCGTACCGCGTCGATCAGTGCCTCGATGTCGCCGCGCACCAGGGTGAGTCCGGCCGCGCCGATCGCCGCGTCGGTGCCGGTGCCCAGGGCGATGCCCAGGTCGGCGGCGGCGAGCGCGGCGGCGTCGTTGATCCCGTCGCCGACCACGGCCGTGGTGCGGCCGGACGCCCGCAGCGCCGAGACCACCTCGGCCTTGTGCTGCGGAGTGGCCGCCGCGTGCACCCGCTCCATGCCCAACTGCCGGGCCACCGCGTGGGCCGCGCCGGGCTGGTCGCCGGTGAGCAGCACGGTCGCCAGACCCATGCGGCGCATCCGGTCCACCGCGCGGTAGCTGCCCGGCCGCACGGTGTCGCCCACCGCGAAGACCGCCGCGGGCAGGCCGTCCAACTCGGCCAGCACCGCCGTGTGCCCCTGCTCCGCCGCCCGGTCGAGCGCCTCCCGCAACGGTTCCGGCAGCGGTGCGCCGCCGTCCGGCCGCAGCACCCGAACCCGCCGTCCCGCCACAACTCCCGCCACTCCGCTGCCGGGTGTGGCGGTGAAGTCCGTGACCTCCGGCAGCGGCGTGCCGTGGCGCTGCCGGGCGGCGGCCGCCAGAGCCCGCCCCAACGGGTGCTCCGAGCGGTGCTCCACCGCTCCGGCCAGCCGCAGCACCTCGTCGTCGTGGCCCGGGGCGAGGGTGGTCTCGGCCAGCCGCATCCGGCCGGTGGTCAGGGTGCCGGTCTTGTCCAGCACCACGGTGTCCACCCGCCGCAGGCTCTCCAGCACCTCGGGTCCCCGCACCAGGACGCCCAGTTCGGCGCCGCGTCCCGCGGCGGCCATCAGCGCGGTGGGCGTGGCCAGCCCCAGCGCGCACGGGCAGGCCACCACCAGCACGGCGACCGCCGAGGCCACCGCCGACTGCGGCGCCGCTCCGGCGCCCAACCAGAAGCCCAGCACGCACACCGCGACGGTCAGCACACAGGGCACGAACACCCCGGCCACCGCGTCCGCCAGCCGCTGCGACCTGGCCTTGCCCGCCTGCGCGTCGGCCACCAGGGCGGTGATCCGGGCGAGTTGGGTGTCGGCGCCGACCGCGGTGGCCCGCACCACGAGTGTTCCGCCGATGTTGAGGGCGGCGCCGGTGACCTGGTCGCCGGGGCCGGTCTCCCGCGGGGCGCTCTCGCCGGTGAGCAGCGACAGGTCGACGGCGGAGCGGCCGTCCACCACGATGCCGTCGGTGGCGACCTTCTCGCCCGGCCGCACCACGAACTCCTGTCCCGGCAGCAGCCGATCCACCGGAACGCGTTCTTCCGTGCCGTCCCGGCGTATCCACACGTCCCTGGCGCCGAGTTCGGCCAGCGCCCGCAGCGCCGATCCGGTACGCCGCCGCACCCTGCCCTCCAGGTACCGTCCGCACAGCACGAACAGCGGTACGCCGACCGCCGCTTCCAGGTAGATGTCCGCGCCCGCGGTGGCGCCCGCGGTGGCGCCCGCGGTGAGCGAGAACGGCATCCGCATGCCCGGTGCCCCGGCGCCGCCCACGAACAGCGCGTACGCCGACCAGCCGAAGGAGGCCAGTACGCCCAGGCTCACCAGGGTGTCCATGGTCGCGGTGGCGTGCCGCAGACTGCGCCAACTCCTGTGGTGGAACGGGTAGGCGCCCCAGGTCGCCACCGGCGCGGCCAGCATGAAGCACAGCCACTGCCAGTCGCGGAACTGCAGCGACGGCACCATCGACAGGGCGATCACGGGTACGGACAGCGCGGCCACCAACCCCAACCGGATCCGGTCGGCGTTCTCGCCGGGTGCTTGCGGATCCACCGGGCGCTGGTCGCGCACCAAGTCGGCGGTGTAGCCCGCGCGTTCGACGCAGGCGATCAACTCCGCCGTCTCGACACCGGCGGGATGCACCACCCGCGCCCGGCCGGTGGCGAGGTTGACGCCCGCGGTGACGCCGTCGATCCTGGTCAGCCGCTTCTCCACCCGGGACACGCAGGCCGCGCAGGTCATACCGCCGATGGCCAGGTCCGTGGTGCGTGTGTCGGTCACCGGTGCGTGCCCTCCATGGTCATGCCGGGCATACCGGGCATGCCGCCGTCCCCCGAGGACTGCTGCGGTCCCGGCCGCAGGTCGGGGGCGACCGGTCCCACGGACCTGCCGACCAGGAACGACGCCGCGAAGGCGACCCCCAGGGCGACGGCGAAGCCAAGGAGCGCCGGTACCGCCCTTCTTGCCGAGTACGTTGCGATCACGTCCCGGTAGTCGGCCCGGGTCCGCGGCTGGTTCCCGCCGCCTGGCGACGCCTGGTGGAACGCTGGAACCGGACGGGCGGACCGTCCGACTACTGTCGCGTGGAACTGAGCAGCGAGCAGCCGGGCCGGGTCGCCACCCGCCACCCGGACTCCCCTGATGGCGGCCTGGACATACGACTTCGCGGCGTGGTGTGCAGACACGGCCGACTGGAGGCGGTGGGGGGTGTCGACCTCGATGTGGCCGCGGGCCAGAAGGTCGCCCTCACCGGTACCAACGGTTCCGGCAAGACCACGTTGCTGCGGGCGGTGCTCGGGCTGCACCGCCAGGTGGACGGCGGGATCCTGGTCGGCGGCCGGGGCTGCCGCAGCGCGGCCGAGTGGGCGTGGCGGCGCAGGGCCTGCGCGTGGATCCCGCAGCGTCCGGCGCCGGGCCGCTTTCCCCTGCTGGCCGGGGAGTTGCTCAGCAGCGGCGGTGACCTACCGGAGGCGGTACGTGCCGCGCGGCGGCTGGGCGTGGGCTCTCTGGTCGACCGGCCGTTGAGCAGCCTGTCCGGCGGCCAACTGCAGCGCATGCACCTGGCTCGCGCGGTGGGATGTGTAGCGGCTGGCGCCGGGGTGGTGCTCGCGGACGAGCCCACGGCGGCACTGGACTTCGCCGGACAGGAGGAGGCCGCCGAGGTGCTCACCGGACTGCCGGTGACCCTGCTGGTGGTGACCCATGACCGGGCCATGGCCGCGCGCTGCGACCGGGTGCTGGAGATGGCCGCGGGGCGGCTGCGGGAGGTCTCGTGAGCGCGCTCGACCAGATGGCGCAGCTGGTGCGGCTGCTGCCGGTGCAGCGAGCCGGAGCCGGGCTGGTGCTGGCCGCGCTGGGGCTGCCCGTGGTGGGCGTGGTGATCGTCGGCCTGGACATCATGCCGGTGCGGTTCGCCATGATGCATGTGGCACTGCTGGGCATCGCCATCGGCCAACTGGCCGGTCTCGACCCGGTGTTGTGCGCGCTGCTGGCCTGCGCGGTCGCGGGTGCGGGAGTGGCACCGCTGGCCCGTACGCCGGACGCGCTGTCCGGTGCGATGGGGCTGCTGATGAGCCTGGCGATCGCGGCGGCGCTGCTGGTGCTGGCACTGTCCGGGGTGAACGCCAACGGGGCGTTCGCGCTGCTGTGGGGCTCCATCCTGGCGGTGCGGCCGTCCGATCTGGCGGTCCTGGGAACGCTGGCGGTGGTGGTGCCCGCGCTGTTCGTGTGGCGGCGGCGGGACCTCGCACTGCTGCTGCACGACCGGGAGTTGGCGATCTGCTCCGGCGTGCCCGCACAGCGGCTCACGGTGCTGCTGCTGGTCCTGGTGGCGGTCTCGGTGGCGGGCGCCATCCGGCTCACCGGGGCGCTGCTGGTCGACGCGCTCACCCTGCTGCCCGCGCTCGCCGCACGGCGGCTGGGCCGCTCGCTCGGCGCGATCACGTTGTGGGCCGTCGGCATCGGTGTGGTGGTCAACGCCACCGGCTTCCTGGTCGCACTGGGATGGGACCTGCCGCCAGGACCCGTTCTCGTCCTGGCGGCGGGCGCGGTGGCCCTTGTCGCCCATCTGCTGCCGGAGAGGGGGGCCGGCTCATGGCGTGCGCTCGATGCCGTGGCACCGCACTGACCGGCTCAGCCGGCCTCCCGGCCGGTCCCTGCGGGCTGGTCCGGTACCGCGCGGTGTGCCGGGGAGCAGCGGGCGAGTACGGCCCGCGCGATGGCGTCGGCGTCGGTGAGCGTCACCGAGTTGACGCCCGGCCGCACCCCGGCGGCGGTCACCCAGTGCACCGCCTCGGTGGGCACGCCGAAGGCGAACCGGCCCGGATGCGCCCTGCCCGCCGCGTCCACCACGTGGTACGGCCGCTCGGTGACCGCCAGGCCGCCGGTCTCGTACGTCTCGCCGACGGTGTAGGGACGGCACTGTCCGGTGCGCAGCAGATGGCCCAGCAGCGGATCGGCGGTGCGCCGCAGATCGGGTTCCGGCAACCGTGCCTCGATGAGCACCCGAGCGTGGGTCCGCGAACCGGGCACCAGGGGCGATTCGCCGATGTACGTTCCCGTCTCCGGCGATGTCGCTATTCGGGTGGCCGGTCCCAGTACGGTCAGCACTCCGGCCTCGATCAGTGCCGCCATCTGCTCGGTTCGGTGAGCGGGCGGCCCGATGGACAGGAAGGCGTTGAGCGGGGTGTACCAGCGCTCCAGATCATCGCGCTGGGAGCGCGCGGTCAGTCCGCCGTGGTCGACCACCAGGCGTATCTCGTTGCGCAGGTCCCGCAGCACGTCGAGGGCCGACTTCACCGGGCCGTCGATGTTGCCCTCCCGGGCCGCCGCGACATCGGCGCGCAGATGGTCGAGCAGCCAGTCGTGGAAGTCCGCGGTACCGGTGAACTCCCGGTCGGCGTAAGGCCGGGCGATCCGCTGCCAGTCCCAGCGCCCGGCCGGGCCGATGCCCGCCTCGGCCAGCAGTCGCGTCTCCTCGGTGCTTCCCCACGGCGCTGCCAGGTACCGCTGGCGGAACGGAGCGGGCGCGGCGCCGCTGCGGGCGACCAGCGCGGTGTAGTAGACGGTCTCCACCTCCTTGGCGATCAGCGGCCAGACCTCGCGCCGGAAGTCCGTACCGCCGCCGCGTCGGCCGCGATCCCGCAACCCGGCGACCACCTCGGGGGTGAGCACCCGCGGCTGGTGGCGGCCGTGCGCGCCCTTCTGGTTCTCGCCGCGGGCGTGGTGCGGGACGCCGCGCCGGGAACCGGCGTACAGCCGAGGCTCGCGCCCCGACGGCCGGTAGACCAGCCGGCCGTCCTCGGTGGCGAAGCGTCCGCCGCGACCGACGGTCAACAGGGCCATGTGGTCGAAGAAGTTGAGCCCCAGCCCGCGCAGCAGCACCGGTTCGCCGGGCCGTACCACCGACAGGTCGACGTCGGCCGGACTGGCCGGCGGAACATAGACGGCGCCGTGCCGTTCGGCGAAGTCGGCCAGCTCCGCCTCCACCCCGGTGGTACGCGCGGCGGTGTGCCCCTGGGCGAGCACCACCGCGTCCAGGTCGCTCAGCACCGTGCCGTCGCTGAGCCGGACGCTCTGGCCGCCGTCCGGCGTGTCGTCCAGTGCCACGGCGCGGGCCTGATGGGTCACCACATGGATGCCGCCGGGCGCGGTGGCCGTGGTGCGCCGGAAGACCCACTCCAGATAGTGCCCGTAGAACCGGCGGGGGGGATAGGAGTCGGGTCCCAACTCGCGGGCCTCGACCAGGACATGCTCGTCCATTTCCTCCAAAGTCCCCATCACGGTGAGGAATCTGGCCCATTCGTGCAGGCTGGGCCCCGGGCGCAACGGGCCTTCGAGCTCCACGCTTTCGTCGGTGAACAAGGTCACCTGGGAGGCGACGGTGTTCATCAGTAGCTCGCCCGACTGGTCGGTGCGCCAGGTATTTCCGGCCCCCGGCCGGTACGGGTCCACCAGATGCACGAAGAGTTCCGAACTCGGCTGTCTTACGGCGGCGTTGGCACAGATTCGTTCGAAGACCGACAGTCCACGCGGTCCGGATCCGATAACGCAGACCGCGAACTGCCGTGTTGTCATCCGGTTTCTCCCAGGGTCGAGGCATCGGCGATGGCCGACATTAGACCCTGCCGAACTACGACGCCATGCACCGGGTCGATCCCGGCGCAGGGTAATGCGGAGGGAAAGCGTTGACTAGAGTCGAACACTAGAGTAGAACTATGGAAAGTGACCTATGGTACGGGGAGCAGCTAAACCGGACATCTGCGATGCCATCCACGGAGCAACGGGAGGGGCTTCATACGCGATGGATGCCAAAACGGGGGAATATTCAAGGATTGCGTTGGCTTGCGAAGCAGTTGACCGAATCGCGGAGGTGGCGTTCAGCGGCGGCGTACCCGCCCGCCACCTCGTGCAGGCGGTCGCCCTGGCCGTGCTCGCCCGCCAGGCACCGGACCGCACCGCCACGGTGCGTACCGGATCGGCGAGCCTGTCCGTAACACCGAGCCCCGACGACACCGTGACCGGTATCGCGCGGCGCATCGCCGACGCCACCGCGAGCGCCCGGGGGCCGATCACGATCAGCACCACGGGCACCGGTTCCGCACTGCCCGGCCGCGCCACCCTGCACGTGCTCGAAGGGCCTGGTGACCGACTGGCCCTGCGCACCGACCTTTCGGAACGCCAGATCTCCCGGGTTATCACGGCCGTCCAGTCACTGCGACCGGCCGGCGGCGGGCCACCCCGGGTGCGCGAACTGCCGCTGTGCAGCCCGGCCGACGCCCGGGAGCTACAGGGCTGGAAGCGGCGGCTGGCGAGCGTGCCCGCCATCTCCCTCGACGAACTGGTCGCGCGCTGGGCCAGGCAGCGGCCGAACCGTCCCATCGCCGTGGCCGACGGGCGCACCCTCGGCTACGCCGAGGCCGACCGGCGGGCCACCCGGCTCGCCTCCGCGCTGGTCCGCGGCGACGTACAGCACGGCGAGCCGGTGCTCGTGTGCACCGGTGACGGTCTGGAGACGGTCGTCGCCCATGTCGCGGTGTTACGGGCGGGTGCCGTGTGCGTACCCCTTCCGTGCGGCGCCGTCGAACAGGGGCTGCGCGAGGCCGTGCGGCTCACCCGGGCCCGAGTGGCGCTGTGCGACCGGCCGCCCGCCCCGAGCCAACTCCCGCCGGGGATGCGCGCGCTGGGCGTGGCGGACCTGCTGGACGGCGACGCGGACCAGGCCGACCGCTCACTGCCGCGCTCCGGTTTCACCGACTGCGCCTACTTGATGGTGCGGACGGGGGAGGACGGGCGGATCCACGGTGACCTGATCGACCACCACGCCTGGGTGAGCGCCACCACCGGGCGCATCAGCCGGGCCGGGGTGCCCGCCGAGCGGGTGCTGGTGGACGGTCCACTGTGCGCGCCCGCCGCCCTCGCGGGCATGTGGTGGGCGCTCCAGTCCGGCGGCACCGTGTGCCTGGCCGACACCGGGGCGGGGCAGTGGCCCCGACACGGCTTCACCGAGGCCCTGTTGACACCCACGGCCTACGCCCGACTGCTGCCGCGGCTGGACGGGGCGCGTCCGCCGCGGTGCGTGGTGCTGACCGGCGGCCCCTGCCCACCGGGCGACCAGGCCCGGCACTTCGACCAACTGCCCGGCACCCGGCTGTTCATGGAGTACGCGCCCGACGACGGCCCGCTGCCCTGGGCGGCGGCCGAGGTCAAGCCGGGCGACGGCGAATGGGGGGACCCGCGCGGCAGGCTGCTGCCAACCACCGACATGCGGCTGCGCGTTGCCGACGAGGACGGCCGCCCCTTGGGGCCGGGCCTGGTCGGCGAGGTGTGCGCCGACGGCATGGCACTGCCCTGCGACCGCATCGGGCTGGCACCGCCGTCGCGGTTCGAGGAGGCCGACGGCGTCGCGGTGCGCCGTTCCGGACGGCAGGGCCGCTGGCGGTTCGACGGCACGCTGGAGATTCTCGACGGCCGCTCCGAGTAATTCCCGGATCCGTTCGTCCAACCCGTTCCACGGGACGATCGAATTCCGTTTGGGCCGCCGGAACCTCCAAGTCGATGGCCGGAACCGGCCGTTCTTCCCAGGCTTTCCGTTGCGTCTTCGAAGAAAGGCGCGGTACCTGGCGTGGAAATAGCTGTGGCACGCCTGACCCGCCTTTGGGCCGCCGCTCGGTACGAGCGGCCCCAACGGCCCTGCGCCGCTTGACATTACGGGGGTGTTGACGAATAGGGGCCGCGCCCTGCGTGCCGCCCGCCGAAATCGCTCGACCTTTTCGCTGTCACTCGCCGGACCGGCTGCCGCACGCGCCGGGCCGGTGGCCTTCGTGTGCCGATTCCCAAAAGACCCGCAGTTACCAGGAGTTCGTTGTGCGCAATATCACAGACCGTACCGGGCCGATTTCCGCCGCGCCCGGAACGGGGTGTCCCACCGCCATGTCCCTGCCAGGCCCCCGATGCGCCGACGGCGCCGGGGGCCACCCCGACGCCCCGCTGGCCGGACTGACAGCCCACGGCACCGGTCACGGCACCGCAGGCCGGGTGGCGCTGCGCCACCTGGTCGACCTCGGGGCCACCCCCGGTGCCGCCCACACCGGGACGTACACCCCGGCGGAGGGCGACCTGGTCACCCTGTACCGCTCCGCAGGCCCCGCCGAACAGCCGCTGCTGGACTGCCGGATCGACTGGGCGTGCCCCGGTGGCACCCCGCTGGCCGACGAGACCACCGTTCAGGCGGCCACCGGACTGATGGCGGTGCACGGACGCAACCGGGGCACACCGCGCCGAATACCCGTGGAGTACGCCTCGACCTGCGCCGGAGTCATCGCGGTACAGGGCGTACTCGCCGCGCTGGTGGCCCGGGAACGCGGCGCCCGGATCAGCACCGTGGGCACCAGCGTGGCGCACGCCGCGCTGCTGACCATCTCGCAGTACCTGGCCGCCGGAACCGCCCCGGAGACCGAACACCTCCCGGCTGTCGAGGGCAGGCCGGGGCCGCCGTTCCGTAGCCGGGACGGTGTCTGGTTCGAGATCGAGGCGCTGGACGCGGCCCCGTGGCGGGACTTCTGGACCGCGCTGGGCGCGCCCGCCAAGGACATCTCCTCCGGCTGGCCGGCGTTCATGCTCCGCTATCCCAAGGCGCTCTCCCCACTGCCGCCGTCACTCCACCAGGCCGTGGCGGCTGTGGAGTTCGCCCGGATCCTGGCCGTCGCCGAGGCCCACCGGATGAGCGTCTGCCGGATCCGCACCATGGCCGAGCGCCGCACCGACCGTGACGCGCTGCGGTACGGAAGGGTCCCACCGCCCTGGCGGTTCCGCCCGTACGGTGACGCGTCCCGCCCCAGGCCGTCCGCCACCGTGCCGGGACCCGAAAGGCCGCTGGACGGGCTGACCGTGATCGAGGCCGGGCGCCGGGTCCAGGCGCCGCTGGCCGCGCACATGCTGGGCCTGCTCGGTGCCCGGGTCGTCCGTGTCGAACCCCCGGGCGGCGATCCGCTGCGCGGGATGCCGCCGATGGTCGAGGACTGCTCCGCCCGCTTCCTCGCGCTCAACCGCACCAAGGAGGCGGTGACCGCCGACCTGAAGACCCCGGCCGGGCGGAACACCGTGCGCGAACTCGCCCGGGACGCCGATGTGTTCCTGCACAACTGGGCACCCGGCAAGGCGGCCGAGTTCCAACTCGACGCACCGGAGCTTGCCGCGCTCAACCCGCGGCTGGTGTACGGCTACGCCTCCGGGTGGGGCGACGCGCTCGGTGAACGGCCGCCACTGGGCACCGACTTCATGGCACAGGCGCACTCCGGCCTGGCCGATCTGATGGCGGACGGCGACCGTCCACGACCGTCCCTGATGACCCTGCTCGATGTGCTCGGCGGCCTGGTGGCGGCCGAAGGGCTGCTGGCCGCGCTGGTGGCCAGGGAACGCACCGGGCGCGGTCGGCGGATGGACAGCTCGCTGCTGTCCGCCTCCACCGTGCTCCAGTACCAGGCGCTGGAGCGCCCGCAGCGGCGCCACGCCCCCGGCTGCGGCACCGCGGGACTGCCCGAGGTCGAGGGGCCGTACCGCACCGCCGACGGCTGGCTGGCGGTATCGGCGGGCTCCACTACGGCCGTCGGCCGGCTGTGCCGGGAACTCGGCCTGGACCCGGCCGCGCCGCAGGACGTGCTGCGGCGGCGGATCGCGGACCGGCTGGCGGACCGTCCGGCCGCCGAGTGGGTGGCCCGGTTCGCCACCGCCAGGGTGTCCGCCGCCGTGGTGGCCACCGACCTCGACGGGCTGGACACCGCGCCCGCGACCGCCCCCGCGCTGACCCGTGAAGCGTGCACCTTCGTCAACTCCCCCTGGAGGTTCGGCGCATGACCATCCACTTCCACGACCTGGTGCCGCGCGAGGTCCGCGCCCAGTGGACCGCCGAGGGCCGCTACCCGGGCAGGCCGATGTTCACCCAGTTCCGGGAGCACGCCGAACGGCAGCCGGACTTCCCGGCCGTCATCGACGACGAGGGCACCACCACCTACGGCGAACTGCTGCCGCTGTCCTTGGGACTGGCGCGCTCACTCGCCGACGCCGGGATCACGGCCGGTGAGGTGGTCGCGGTCAACCTGCCCAACGGCCGGCTGGCGTGCGCGCTGGACCTGGCGGTGGCCGCGCTCGGCGCGATCTGCCTGCCCTATCCGATCGGCAGGCGGCGGCAGGACACCCTGGCACTGCTGCGCCGCTCCGGGGCCGCCGCCGTGGTGATCACCCGCCAGGTCGGCGAGACCGACTACGCGCGGCTCGTCCAGGAACTGCGGCCCGAACTCCCGGCACTGCGCGAGGTGTTCGTACACGGTGACGCGCTGCCCGGCCAGCGATGTCTCGACGCGATCCTGGCCCACCTGCCGGAACCCCTGGACAAGGTGGCGGAGCCGGACCCGGACACCATCGGGCGGATTCTGCTCTCCTCGGGCTCGGAGGCCGAGCCCAAGATGGTCGCCTACTCGCACAACGCCCTGTGCGGCGGGCGCGGTGAGTTCCTGCGCTCGCTGCACCGCGGCGAGCGGCCGATGCGCAACATGTTCCTGGTGCCGCTCGCCTCGTCGTTCGGCTCCACCGGAACGGCCGTCACCCTGTCGTACCTCGGCGGAACGCTGCTGGTGATGGCCCGCTTCGACGCGGAGCGGGCGGTCACGCTGATCGGCCGCCACCGCCCCACGCACATCCTCGGCGTGCCGACGATGTTCCAGATGATGCTCGCCGATCCACGACTGGCCCCCGGCGCCGCCGACCCGGTCGACACCTCCTCGCTCGTCGGCCTGATCTGCGGCGGCGCCGGTGTGGACCCGGCGACGGTGGCGGCCTGCACGGAGCGGTTCGGCTGCGCCTTCGTCAACCTGTACGGGTCGGCGGACGGGGTCAACTGCCACACCCAGATCGAGGACACGCTGGAGACCGTGCAGACGACCGCGGGCCGCCCCGACCCCAGGGTGGCCAGCATCCGCATCGTCGCCGACGACGGCACCGACCTGCCGCCCGGCGCCGAGGGCGAGATCTGGTCGCGCGGCCCGATGAGCCCGCACTGCTACGTCAACGCCCCGGAACTCGACGCCCGTTACCGCCGCGAGGGCGGCTGGGTCACCACCGGCGACCTCGGCCGTATCGACCCGACCGGACGGCTGCGCATCACCGGCCGCAAGAAGGAGATCATCATCCGGGCCGGGCTGAACATCAGCCCCGCCGAGGTGGAGGGCCTGGTCACCACCCATCCCGCGGTCAGGTCCGCGGTGTGCCTGGGCGTCCCCGACGAGCGGCTGGGCGAGCGGGTCTGCGTCTGGATCGTCGCGACCCCCGGCAGCGCCGCCCCCGACCTGGCCGAGCTGCGCCGCTATCTGTTCGAGGAGAGGGGCCTTGAGCGGGCCAAGCTCCCCGAAGTCCTCCACGAGCTACCGGAGTTCCCGGTCAGCCCGGCCGGCAAGGTCGACAAACACGCGCTGCGCGCCACCCTTGAGGCGCGGAAGGAGTCCTCCGATGTCCGCCCCTGACCGCACCTTGGCCGAACCGTTCGAAGGATCCGGCGAGTTGCGCACACTCCGCGACCAGGTACGGGAGTTCCTGGACGAGGAGGTCATCCCGGCCGAGCCGGAACTCGCGGCCGGAGGGCCGGGCGCCCGCGCCACCCTGACGGCGCTACAGGACAAGGCCAAGGCCAACGGCCTGTGGGCGCTGCCGCACCCGCGCGAGCTGGGCGGCCACGGGTTGCGGCTCGCCGAGTACCTGTGCATCAGCGAGATCGAGGGGCGCTCCGCGTACGGTCCCGTGGCGCTCGGGTCGGACAGCCTGCTGGACGCGCTGATGCTCCAGCGGTACGGGGGCGCCGAGGTCCGCGAGCGCTTCCTGGAACCGCTGGTGCAGGGCCGGTTGACGCCGTGCTTCGGCATGACCGAGCCCGGGCGCTCCGGCTCGGACCCCAGCCTGATGATCACCCGGGCCCGTCCGGACGGCGGCGGTTGGGTGATCGACGGGCACAAGTGGTTCTGCCGGGCCAGGGACGCCGACTTCATCACCGTGATGTGCCGGACCGAGCCGTTGGGCGTGCCGCACGCCAAGGCGTTCACCATGTTCCTGGTGCCGCTGCCCAGCGAGGGGTTCAGCGTCGTACGGCCGCTCACCGTGCTCGGCGCGGAGGACGGCCACTGCGAGGTGGCGTTCGACGGGGTACGGGCGACGACGCGCCAGATGATCGGCGGCCGGGGCGAGGGCTTCCCGGTCTCCGGTGAGCGGCTCTCACTGGGGCGCACGCTGCGCGCGATGCGCTGGCTGGGCCAGGCGCAGCGGGCCTTCGACCTGATGTGCAACCGCCTGCACCAACGGGAGGCGTTCGGCGGCCTGTTGGCCACCAAGCAGCTGCTTCAGCAGCACGTCTTCGACTCGTACACCGCCATCCGGTCGGCCCGTTCGCAGGTGCTGAGGGCGGCGGCCATGCTGGACGCGGGCCAGGACGTGTACATCGAGGTGGCGACCGCCAAGGTGCTCGCCTCCAACGCGCTGTACCAGGTGCTCGACCGGGCGGTGCAGATCCACGGCGCCGAGGGTCTGTCGGACAGCACTCCGCTGGCGGAGATGTTCCGCTGGGCCCGGGCGACCCGGATCTACGACGGGGCGGACGAGCTGCACACGCACATGGTCGCGAAGCGCATCCTCAAACGCTATGAGCAGGGCGGGGGTTACGACTTCAGCGCGGTGTGAGCGGGTGCCGGGGGCCTAGCCCCCGGCGCCTCCCGCCAACTGCGCGAGGGCCGACGCCAGGAAGTGGTCGCCCCAGATCAGCTCATGGCCGGTCGCGGTGCCGCTCGCCATGTCGTAGCAGCCGTCGAGCAGCATCCCGGCCGGGCGGTGGTCCGCCGATCTCCCGTGGACGCCGGTCAAATGGCCCTTGACCAGCGCCGACACCAGCTGCCGCGCGGAGTCCGCGTCGTCCAGTGCCAGCAGTGCGACGGCGGCGATGGCACCGGCCGAGGTGTCCCGGGGGCCGTGCTGCTCGGTGAAGCTCCACGAAGGGACGGACGCCGCCGTGCAGTTGGCCCAGTACCGGGCCGCCTGCCGCGCGGCATCGGCGAACCCGGCGGTCCGCAGCTCACGGGCCGCCGTGGCGAAGGCGAGCATGCCCCATGCCTGACCGCGGGACCAACCGCCCGGCGGATGCGTCCCCTCCGGCTCCCCGCCGAGGGCCACGGTGGCCCGTACGGCGCCGTCCGCGGCGAGGCACAGCTCCAGGTGGCGGACGGCGTTGGCGTGGGCGATCTCCAGCCAGCGCGGGCGGTCCGCGGTACGGCCCGCCCAGCAGAGCAGCGCGGTCACCGCCGCCACCGAGTCGATGGCGGTGGTCGACAGGCCGCGGTCGCCCTGCCCGAACGCGGTGCCCAACGGGATGAGGCCCAGCCGGTCGTCGTAGGCGGTGGCGAGCGCCGCCGCGCCGTCCAACGCCACGGCCAGCGCGGTCTCGTCGCCGCACAGCAGATGGCCGGACACGGCGCCGTACCAGAAGGTCATGGCCCGGGTGACGGTGTCGTCGGCGGTCCGCTCGCGCAGCCGGGCGGTCCAGGCGACCGCCCGGTCACGGTCCTCCGGGTCACCGCTGTGCCGGGCGGCCAGCCAGAGCAGGCCCGTCCAGTAGCCCGCGGTCCAGGAACCGCGCCGGGTGGTGGTCCACGCCCCGCTGCCGGGGTCGGCGTACAAGGGGTAGCGGTCGCCCACCTCCTGTGCGGTGGCACGCACCCGGTCGAGCATAGCGGACAGTGACGCGTCCGGGTCGAACTCGTCGGCGGATGACTTCACTTCAGGCCTCCGACACCAGCAGGGTCTGCACCGCGCTCCCGATCCGCCCCGCCCCGTCCAGCAGCGCGGCGTGCGCGGCGCCGCCGCCGGTCGGGCCGGTCCGGGTGACGGCCCGTAGCGCGATCCACCGCCCGGTCGGCGGACGGTGCAGATGTACGCTCAGATCGACGTTGACGCAGCTGTACAGGTCCGGCGGCAGGGTCGACCCGGTTCCGTAGCAGAACTCGGCCGCGGCCACGGCCAGTTGCTCGGGCAGCACGGCTGCGTCCGGGAGCACCGGGCAGCACAGGCGTACCCACGCGGTGTCCGAGGCGTCGTCAACCAGGCGCAGCTCAACGGCGTCCCGGTTGAACGAGACCGTCCCACCCGTATCGCGCAGCCGTACCCCGGTGTGCGGCGGTGGCGGGGGATCGTCCGGCGGCCCGTCCGGCAGCGTCGGCCGCCGGGTGGCCCGCAGGTACACAAGGCTGCCGCGTGCCACCGCTGTTCCGTCGGCGGTGACCAGGGCGTCCACCACGTCGAAGCTGCGGCCGGTGCGGAGCGGGGAGACCGCCACCCGCAGCGGTTCGGCCGGAACCGGACGCAGGAAGTCGACGGTGAGCCGGGCCAGGGCGCGCCGGGCGTCGATCCCGCGCCGGGCGTACTGAGTGACCAGCAGCGCGACCGCCGCGCCGTGCAGCCGTCCGGCGTCCCACGGTCCGGTGGCGTGCGGGGCGGGTACGAACTCGACGCCGCGCGGCACGAACAGCGGGCCGCCGTCGGCCGACTCCACGGTGGACCCGGCGGTCACCGCGGACGTCATGCGCCCGCCTTGGCGGCCGAGCGCCGACCGCCCGTCGCGCACAGCGCCGCGACGGCGAACACCGCGGCGACCAGCGTCCAGCCCACCGGATAGCCGCCCCTGGTGTCGACCAGGAAGCCGAACGACAGCGGGCCGACCACGAATCCGGCGAAGAAGCCCATGGACACCAGCGCGGAGGCGTGGCCGGTGCTGCCGAAGCCGCGGCCCTTGACGACGGCCACCATGGAGACCGCGTTCGCCGCCACCGCGGAACCGCCCAGCCCTATGGCGCCGATCCAGATCAGCCAGTGGGCGCTCGACGCGCTGGGCACCAGCACCGCGAAGCACACCGCGGCGATCGCCAGCACGATCAACGAGGCGGAGAGATTGGCCAGTCGGTCGCTGAAGCGCGCCCACAGTATGCGCGCGAAGATCCCGGAGACACCCAGCGCCGCGATCAGCGCGCCCGCGGCCTGGTCACCCATGCCCAGATGCTGGTGGGCGTAGAGCGGCAGATAGGTGTTGAGCGCGGCCAGACCGCTGCCGATGCACAGCGAGTAGGCCATCAGCCAGTGGGTCGCGGTGTTCGGCATCCCGGGCAGCGTCAGCCGCCTGGCCTGGCCGGTGGCGGCGTCCCGGGGCAGCACAGCGGCCAGCACCGCAGCCACCACGGCGACCGGTGCGACCAGCGCGAGCGCCCCGCGCCAGGACAGCGCCCTGGCCAGCGTGGGAAGCAGCAGCCCGGCCACGAAGGCGCCGAGCTGTACACCGGACTGCTTGACGCCCACCGCGGCCGCCCTGCGCTCGGCGGGCAGATGGGTGGCTATCAGCTTGTTGGTCGAGGGGTTGGCGAGGGCCTGCGGCACTCCGGCCAGCACCAGCGTGCCGAGCAGGAACCAGTACGTACGGGTGGCGGCCAGCAGACCGAAGTCCACGGCGATCAGCGCCAGTAGCGCGACCAGTGCCCGGCGGCCCCCGATGACATCGGTGAGATGGCCCGCGTACAGCGACAGCACGGTGGCGGTGCCGAACGCGACGGCGGTGAGCAGTCCCAACTGGGACTTGGATATGTGCAGATCGTCGATGATGAACGGCCCCAGTGAGCCGATCGCGTACAGCACCAGCATGGACAGCGCCATGCCGCTGGTGAGCAGTGGGAGCAGGGTCCTGGGTGAGCTGCCGGGACGGTCGGCGGCGGGTGCCGCCGCGTTGGTGGTGTTCTTTTCAACCGATTCGGTGGCCATCGCTTGCGTCCCCCATTGCCTGGATGCCAATAATGGAGTGAATTTCAATGTAGTAGAACTCTAGATACACACTATAGTAAGTAGGTAGTGATGGCGACGGCGAAGAAGACCGACGGACGGCGCGCACGGGCCGAGCTGACCAGGGCGCGGATGCTGGACGCGGCCATGCGCCTGTTCGTCGAGAACGGCTACGGGGCGACGACCATCGAGTCCATCGCCCGCGAGGCCGGGGTGGCCGTACAGACGATGTACTTCTCGTTCGGCAACAAGCAGAAGATCCTCAAGGAGCTCATCGACCGGCATGTCGCCGGTGACGACGACCCGGTGCCCACCCTGGAACGCCCCTGGGTGGCCGAGGCGCTGGACGCCCCCGATCCGGTGGAGCAGTTGCGGTTGCAGGCGCGGGGCGCCCGGGAGATCTACGAGCGGGTGGGCGGCCTGCTCGAGGTGCTGCGCAACGCCGCGGTGGTCAGCGGTGACGCGACGGAGCTGTGGCAGACCAACCAGCACCAACGGATCGTCGTCCAGGGGCACTTCGTGGACGCGCTGGCCAAGAAGGGCGCGCTGCCGGACGGCATGGCACGGGACCGGGCCGTGGACATCTGCTACGGGCTGCTCGGTCCCGAGCTCTACCACCTGCTGGTACACGAACGCGGCTGGACCCCGCGCGAGTGGGAGCAGTGGGTGTTCGACAGCCTGCGCGGCCACCTCGTCGGCGAGGGGCGATCCGCGGGCGGCGACCGGTAACGCAATCGACCAGCGCGAGGAGTTGGGGGCATGACGGTGTCGGACGAGGGCCTGGACACACAGGTGGTGATCGTCGGTGGCGGGCCGGTCGGCCTGGTCACGGCGCTGCTGCTGGCCCGGTGGGGGGTGCGCAGCACGGTCCTTGAGCGGCGGACCGAGCCCTCGCCGCTGCCCAGGGCCAGGGCGCTGACCGCGCCCACCATGGAGGCGCTGCGCTCGCTCGGTCTTGAGCGGCGGGTGCGGGCGGCTGCACTGCCGGTCGAAGTCACCGGCCGCCACTACTACTTCGGCCGCTCGCTGACCGACCCGGACTTCCGGCGGTTGGCCCGGTCCAGGTCCTCCCGGCTGACCGAGGCCAGCGCGGTGGCACCCGCGATCTGCACCCAGGACCGGCTGGAGCCCGTCCTGCGGACCGCCGTGCGCGGCACGCCCGCCGTCACCCTGCTCACCGGCACCGAGGTGACCTCCGTCGAGCCGCGCGCTGACCGGGTGGAGGTCGGCTACCGGGCGCGCGGCGCCCGGCCCGGGCGCGTCTGCCGGGCGGCCTACTGCGTGGCCGCCGACGGTGCGCACAGTGTGGCGCGCGAGGCGGTGGGGATCCGGATGAGCGAGCCGGAAGAGACCTCACATAACCTCAACATCCTTTTCGAGGCGGACCTCGACCCGCTGCTCGCCGACCGGCGCAGTGCCATCTACTTCCTGGACAGCGGAGAGGTGCACGGCTACCTGATGCCCGGCGACGGCGCACGCCGCTGGTTGTTCAACCAGATACTCGACGGCCCCTACCGCCCCGCGACCGACGACACCGACCGGTGCGCGGACGCGGTACGGCGCGTCCTCGGCCCCGGCGGCCCGCCGGTGAGCGTGGTCGACCGGCAGCGCTGGACCGGGGTGAGCCGGCTCGCCGAACGGTTCGGCGAGGGCCGGTTGGTGCTGGTCGGCGACGCGGCGCACGTCGTCACCCCGTTCAGCGGGATCGGACTGAACCTCGGGGTGCAGGACGCCTGCAACGCGGCCTGGAAGCTCGCCGGTGCGGTACTGGGCTGGGGCGGCCCCGCGCTCGTGCGGTCCTACGAGGTCGAGCGGCGGGCGGTCGCGGCGTGGACCATCGCCGAGGACCGGGAGACGATGCGGGCCGCCCGCCCGTCCGGCGCCCCGCCCGACGACCAGGCGGGCATGGGCCGTTGGGGCCACTGGTACGGGCGGATGCTGGAGCGCCGCAACGACCAGGGGCTCGTCTTCGGCTACCACTACGACTCCACCGCGGTGCTGCCGGACGGCAGCCCGCCGCCGTCCAACGACGACCCGTTCGGCTCGTACGTCCCCTGCGGGCGGCCGGGGCACCGGGCGCCGCACACCGTACTGGAACTCGCCTCCGGCGCCCGGGTGCCGGTCGCCGACCTGTACGGCCCCTGGTTCACCCTGCTCGTCGGCGACACCGCGTCCGCCGTGCCGGACCGCCCGCCGGTACGGGTCCACCAGGTCGCCTCGGCCGAGCCGGGCACCGACTGGACGCAGCTGTACGGCATCGCCAAGGACGGCGCGGTGCTGATCCGCCCGGACGGGCATGTCGCGGCCCGCTATCCGTCGGTCCCCGCGGACTTCGCCGGGGTCCTGGGGAAGGACCTGCGCCGCCTTGTCGGCGAGGTGCGGTAGTGGCGTCACCGCCGGGTCCTCGCGTGGCGGGCGCCGCGCGATGGCGTCAGGCTGGGGGCATGAGCCGGTATCCGTATGTGGTGTACGCGTGGGACGGGCACAGCCCGTACCGGCTGGTCATGTTCCCCAACGAGAGCTACCGGCAGGTGCACACCAGGGAGGAACTCGAGGTGCTGGCCAAGGAGTGGGGGCTGGACCTCGACGATCCCGACCAGGTGGTGTGGGAGGGCGGCGACCTCTGGCCGCCGCCGTCACAGCAGTGACCGCCTCGCCCCGGCCGACGTGTCACGGCGGAACGCCAGCACCGCCGCGTCGTCGTTGAGCGAGCCGCCCGCGTACGCCCGCACATCGGCGAGCAGTTCGTCCAGCAGTGCGTCGGGGTCGTCCGCCCGCATCGCGGCGACCCGCTCCAGCAGTGGGTAGAACCGGTCCGCCGCGTCGCGTGCCTCGGAGACCCCGTCGGTGTAGAGCAGCAGCAGCTCACCCGGGCGGAAGTCGACGGTCCGGGCGGTGTAGGCGCCGCCCACCAGGGACAGCAGCGCCAGCGGCGGGGCGTACGCGGGTGGGTGGACCTCCACCGTGGCGCCGGACGCGTCCCGCAGCAGCGGCGGCGGATGGCCGCAGTTGACGATCGTGGCCGGGCCGTGGTCCGGGACGCCGACCAGTACGGCGGTCACGAACTCCTCGCCGCCCGGCCGCCGGGCGAGCGCCCCGTCCAGGCGGCGCGCCACGGTGGTGAGGTCCGGCTCGGTCTGCGAGGCGTCCCGGAACACCCCCAGCACGTCCACGGCCGCCTCCACCGCGGACAGCCCCTTGCCGCGCACATCGCCGAGCAGCAACCGCGTGCCGTAGGGCGTGGGCAGCACCTCGTACAGGTCACCGCCGATCCGGGCCTCCGCCGCGGCGGCCACGTACCGCACCGCGACCCGCAGCGGCCCGAAGCGCCGGGGGACCGGCCGCAGCAGCGCCTGCTGGGCGGCGGCCGCCACACTGCGCACCTGGGCCAGTTCCCGCTCCCGCGCGGCGACCAGCGCCACCGAGGCGGTACTGGTGAAGGTGACCGCCAGCACGGTGGCCGCGGCCGTGGCGTGCACGACCGTGGGCACCCCGCTGTTGGCCAGGCTGAGCACGCCCACGGCCAGCGTGCCGACCAGCCCGGCGACCAGCGGTACCGCCGCCTTGCGGGTACTGATCGCGGCCAGCACGGGCAGCGCCGCCAGGATCGGGGAGAACGTCGACCCGGGGCCGGTGAGCAGGTCCACCACGATCGCGGCCGCGATCAGCAGGTACGCCAGGCCGATCAGGACCCGCACCTGCAGCGACAGGCGCACCGGCGGCAACTGCGGCTGGGCAACCGCGACCCCGGCCATGGCTCCCTCCTGCCCGACTCGCCCGGCAGTCAAGAACCATTATCCCGCGCGGTCGCCCGCCAGGATTGGCCGAAAGCGCCACCGGAGAAGAAGGCCCCCGCGCCCCCGAATCCGCCCCCGGGAGCTCCCGTGCCAGGGCCCGGGCCCGTCCCCGGGACCACATCCCCGGCGGCCACGGCCCTGGAAGGCCCACCAGACGGGGCCCAGGACGCCATCTGCCGTTGTGCGCCGGTGTGTTGGGCGACCATCTGCCCTCGCGCCGTCACCGCGCCCGGAAAGCAGAAGGCCTGCCCGGTGCGACGGGGGATGCACACCGGGCAGGCACAAGGATCTTTTTACCGCATCGAGGGGTGGTTATGCATCAAAATCTTGTTCGCTTTGCCATTCACCGCGCCACTGGCAACGAAATCAGGCCACGGGCCCTCATCGAGGGGGCCGCCACCGGGGCGAGGGGCGGCGCCGGGCCGTGGTGGCGCGGCGCCGCCCCTGCGGTGCAGGTGGCCCTGACCCCCGTCCGGGGCCACCTCGCTGTGGAGCCGTGTGGACACGGCGCCGGTTCAGGGGCTTTGGGGTGGGTCGGAGGGCAGGTTCATCTCGCGGCGGAACTGGCCGATGATGGTGGTGAGGCAGTCCTGGACATCGGGTGGAAGTCCGACCGCGCGCAGCGCGATGGCGCGTACCCGCTGGTCGCGCATGGCGACGAGGAAGCGGACCTCCTCCTCCACGCGCTGGGTCTGCGAGGCGGACAGATCGCCCAGCAGGTATCCGACGGGCACGCCGAAGAACTTGGCCACCGCCCGCAGCACGTCCGGGCTGGGGTTGGCCCGCTTGCCGTTGCGCAGCATCGACAGGTACTGCTCGGTGAGGGTGACCCCGCCGTACTCCTCGGTTCCCTTGCTGATCTCGGCAGCCACATGGGCGTTGGTGTAGGGGGCGCCTGGCGGGTGCATGTGCGCGAACAGGTAGTTGAGGCGTTCGGCCAGCGGCCCGCAGGTGGGCTTGGGCGGTGTGTCACCTCCGGCTGCCATCTCCTACCGTCCTTCCAACGTCTCACCGCCAGTTAAGCCACTTAACTGCACGCCTGGCATCCTGCCATGTAAGCGCTGCCATGCACCAGTCCAATTCAGAAACCGGCTGGTCAGGCTACTTAACTGGCGGTGAGGGAGTTGTCCGGAAGGGCTCAGACGCCCATGTCGCAACAGCAGTCACGGCGCAACTGCCGACCGACCGCCAGCCATTCCGCGTCCGTCACCGACGCGCGGTGTGCGGTGTGCCCGGGGCCGGAGAAGGAGCCCACCAACTCGGCCTGCTCGTACGGGACTCCACCGCGCAGCACCGACACCGTCCGCACCAGCGAGTCGAAGTCGGTGAACGGATCGCCGTCGACCACCGTCAGGTCAGCCAGCTTGCCCTCCTCCACGGTGCCCAACTCGCCCTCCACGCCGAAGACCTGGGCGGGGACGACCGTCGCGGTGCGCAGCGTCTGCGCCGCCGACAGGCCGAAGCGGTGCAGCGCGCGCAAGCCCATGTGCAGATGGAGGCCCACCGGTACCAACGGCGAGTCGGTGCCCATCGCCACCAGGCCGCCACCCGCCAGCACCCTGCGGTAGACGCCGACCTCCGTCTCCAGAGCGGCCAGTTGGTCGGCCGTCGGCGGTTGTGCGGCGAGCTGGCGGACCACCGCCGTGTCCCACGGCGGCATCAGCGCCGTGACCCTGGGGTCGGTGGCGAGCGCCGGTTCGGCACCGACCAGCGGTGCCGCGGTGAACGGTGTGGCGATCATCCGGAAGTCCGTCGCCGTGTACAGCTCCAGCAGGTCCTCGTAGGAGTGCCCGGTGGCCGTCACGTCGTGGCCGAACTCCAGCCGCTGCGTGGCGTGCAGGTGGGACGTCAGGTCCTGTCCGAGCTGGATGCCCGGTGTGCACAGGTGGCCGCCGCTGCGCACCCCGAGCCGTTCGTGCGCGAAGCGCGCCGCCGTCTCCATCACCCAACCGGGCGCCCGCACGTAGGTCTTGACGAAGTCCCAGTCCAGCGCCGCCCCCCGGGCCAGCGATCGGGCGAGGCCCTCGCGGGTGCGGTGTGCCCTGCCCATGCTGTACGCGACCCGTGAACCGTCCAGCAACTCGCCGGTGGCCAGCAGCCGCGGCCCGGCCAGCGCGCCCGCCGCGACCGCGTCCCGGATCCGCGCCTGCTCGTAGGCGAAACCGCCCAGCGAGACGGCCGTGGTGATCCCGTAGGCGAGTTGCAGGGAGGTCTGCCGACCGCCGTAGGTCGCCTGCCACGGATGGGTGTGGGAGTCCCACAGCCCGGGTGTGACGGTGTACGCGGAGGCGTCGATCCGGCGCCGCGCGGGCCGCCCCGCGCGGTGCGGCTCCACGGCGGCGATCCGCCCGCCGCGCACCACCACGTCGACGTCGTGCCGGACCCGCTCGCCGGTGCCGTCCCACAGCTGCCCGGCGTGCACCACGGTGTCGGCGGGCGCCGGGCGCCGGTAGTCGAGCGGAACGCGGACCGTACGGGCCGTGCCGCCCGCGGCGTCGATCATGCGCAGCGCGCCCGACGACAGGTACAGCAGGGTGCGTGAGTCCCCGGACCAGGAGGGATGGTCGGCGGGCTCGTCGGTGAGCTGCCGTGGCGCCCCGTCCGGGGTGCCGTCCGGACGTACCGGCAGCAGCCACAGCGCGGACTCGGAGATCACCGCCATCCACCGGCCGTCGGGGGACCAGACCGGGCCGGAGTCGTAGCGGTCGGAGATGGACACATGCGGTGCCACGGCGTGCAGCCGGGCGGTGCCGTCCGTGGTGTCCACCACCCGGATCAGGTTGTAGCCCTCACGGAAGCGCTGGTTGAGCCGGTTGCGGTCGCAGAACGCCAGGTACCGCCCGTCCGGCGACCAGCTCGGCCGGCCCGGCAGACCCCCGCCGCCCAGCGGCGCCGCGAGCACCCGCTCGGTGCCCTTCGCCAGATCGCGCACCACCAGGTTGCCGGACATGTCCACACAGGCCAGCCGGTTGCCGTCCGGTGACAGCGCCGGGTACACCCGTCCGCCCGAGGCCAGAACCGTTTCCGTTCCCGAGGCGAGGTCATGGCGGCGCACCGCGTACAGCCCGTCCCGGTCGTCCGCGTACAGCAGTGACCGCCCGTCCCGCGACCAGACCGGGCCGAGCACATAGCGGGTGGGGTCAGCGCTGACGATCCGGCGCGGTTTGGCGCCCGAAGTTCCGCACAGCCACAGCGAGTTGAGCGCCGCGAAGGCCACCTGCCGTCCGTCGGGGGACAGCGCGGGCAGATGCACCCCGCGCACCGGGCGCACGCCGGTGCCGTCCAGGTCGTACTTCTTCACGCGGTAGCGCGGCAGGTCCACCGGCAGCGTGCCGGCGAACGGGATCCGCCGGGCGTCACCGGGCCGCTGCGGGCGCAGCAGCCGGAACTGGCCGTCCACGTTGACCAGCAACTCGTCATCGGACGTCCAGCGCGGCGGTGCGGGCGCCACGTCCCCGTCGACGCGTACCGGCGTGCCGTCCACCACCAGCGTGCAGGAGGCGGCGGGCGCGGCGGTGGTGCGCAGATAGGCGAGCCGCCCGCCGGGCGAGACGGCCGGGACCATCAGCTGGACGCCGGGCGTCGGATCGGTGTGGGTGACCGTGACCGGACCGGAACCGTCGGCCGGGACCGAGGCGATGGTACGGGCGTCCAGCGCGGTGCCGCCGGGCGTGCCGGAGGCCACCGGCCGGGCGCGCACGAACCGCACCTCGCGGCCGTCCGGTGACCAGGCCGGGTCGAAGTCCTCCCAGGGGCCGTCCTGCAGGGGCCCCTGCTGGCCGGGCAGGCCGGTGATCCGGGTCAGCCGCCCGGTCGCCACGTCGAGCAGCCAGATCCGGTAGGGGCTGCCCGCCACCGGGTCGCCGCCGCGTTCGGAGGCGAAGGCGATCCGGGTGCCGTCCGGCGACCAGGACGGACCGCGGTCGTCCCAGGGGCCGTCGGTGCGCTGCTTGAGCTCCGAGCCGTCCGGGCGCAGCGTCCAGATGTGGAAGCCGCCGCCCCGGTAGGCGCACACGGCCAGCAGCTTGCCGTCGGGGGAGAAGGCCGGGCGGGTCGGCTCCAGGTCCGGCGTGCTGATCGGCACCGCGTGGCCGCCCGTGGGCGGCAGCGACCACAGCACGTTCTGCACTTCGGCGACCAGCCGGTCACCGGTGGGGGAGAGGGTGGCCGATCCGTTGGTGCCCGAGGTGAAGGACAGCGTGACGCGCCCGGTGGCGGCGCCGGCCGGGTCCTGGTCGGCGAGGGCTTCACCCGGAAGGCCGAGTACGGCCCCGGCGGCCGCGGCTCCGGCCGCCGCGTGTAAGAAACCGCGCCGGGAGAGCGCGGAACCGGTTGTGTCGAAGGGGTCCTGAACGGTGTCCAAGAGGGCTCCCTGGCTTGGAAGTTGAGAGGGGTTCGACGTCTCGCGCTGCTGATCGTGGCACAGCCAGGGGGGCCGTCGGCACTGAGTTCCCGCTGGTCACCACGGGCGAACCGGAGCCTTGTGACTAGACACACCGACTGCCCGGAGTCAAGGTTCGGTCAAGTAGTTGCGCGGATATGCAAGAAAGAGGCTAGACTTCAAACGAAGTTGCAAGAGGCACCTCGTTCGGTGAGGCGTCTGCACGGACACAGGCCACTGATCCCA
>NZ_JAPZVN010000032.1 GCF_027533845.1 Streptomyces sp. RPT161
CCCGGCCGAGACCCGCGAGGTGCTCATCCGCTCCCTGGCGATGCTGCGCACCAAGCACGCCGACCTCCCGTCCCGCAAGCACGGCAACCCGCCCACGTAAACCGCCCCCTCCTCCCGAAGAAAGGCACCGCTACGACCATGGCCCCGCTCAACAACGGCGTGATCCCACCCCGTGGACCGGAAGTGACCGAACGGACCCTGACGTACGCGGGGTTGGCGACGTTCGGCCGGGTGCCCCGGCTGGACGAGGTGGGGGAGACGGACATCGCGGTGGTCGGGGTGCCCTTCGACTCCGGCGTCTCCTACCGGCCCGGCGCACGGTTCGGCGGCAACGCGATACGTGAGGCGTCGCGCCAACTGCGCCCGTACAACCCGGCGCAGCAGGTCTACCCCTTCCATTTCGCCCAGGTCGCGGACGCGGGGGATATCACCGCCAACCCCCACAACCTCAACGAGGCGGTGGAGACCATCGAGTCGGCCGCCGGTGAACTCATCGACACCGGGGCCCGTTTGATGACCCTCGGCGGTGACCACACCATCGCGCTGCCGCTGCTGCGCGCGGTGGCCCGCAAGCACGGCCCCGTGGCGCTGCTGCACTTCGACGCTCATCTCGACACCTGGGACACGCACTTCGGTGAGAAGTACACCCACGGTACGCCGTTCCGGCGGGCGGTCGAGGAGGGCATCCTGGACACCTCCGCCCTGTCCCACGTGGGTACCCGAGGCCCGATCTACCACCAGGACGACCTGGACGAGGACGCCAAGCTGGGCTTCGGCATCGTGACGTCCGCCGATGTGATGCGGCGCGGTGTGGACGAGGTGGTGCAGCAGCTGCGCGAACGCATCGGTGAGCGCCCGCTCTACATCTCCGTCGACATCGACGTCCTGGACCCCTCCCACGCCCCCGGCACCGGAACCCCCGAGGCGGGCGGCCTGACCTCCCGTGAACTGCTGGAAATCATCCGGGGCCTGTCCTCCTGCCACCTGGTCTCCGCCGACCTGGTGGAGGTGGCCCCCGCCTACGACCACGCCGAGATCACCGCGGTAGCCGCCTCCCACACGGCGTACGAACTCATCACCATCATGTCCCGCCAGATGGGCCCGGCCCGCTGGTCGGGCGAGCGCGGCGGCAAGTAGCCCACCGCTACGGGCAGTCCGGGGCACCGCCGTGCCCCGGGCTGTTCGGTCTTGGCCAGCGTGGACGACTGACGGGGGTTCGGTCCGGCTGCTCCGGCTTATCCCCACACCCCGAAAACCGCTCCCGCCACCGTCGCGCCCAGGGCCGTGCCCGCGATGACCTGGGCGAGGGTGTGGTCGCGCAGGGCCACACGGGACCAGCCGATGACGGCGACCAGGGGGAACAGGGCGAGCAGCCAGGGGCCGTAGGCGAGCGCGAGCATGACCACCGAGCCAGCGGACACCGCGGTGTGGACGGAGATCTTCCACACCGTGGTGATGGCCAGGATCGCCAGCAGTGTGGAAAGCATCGACGCGACGAGGGCGAGCATTTCCCGGGGCGAGCCCAGAAACGCCATCAGCACGATGCCGAGCACCACGGAGACCACCACGCCCGGAATCAGGATCAGCCGGTCCTGACGGCGGCGGGCGTGGCGGTCTCCCCAATATCCCATTCGCTGCCCGAACTTGATCCACAGCGTGGGAATGCCGCCCGCGAACACCGCGGCGAACACGCCCCAACCGACCCCGGCGAGGCGGTCCGCGTGCCAGCCGATGAGCAGCGACACCGCGATGATCCAGTTCTTGGGCTCAAGACCGTCGGTTATCAGGCGAGCCGGTCGGGATTCCGTCTCGGTCAGAAGGGTCACGCTTGTTCCTTCGCATGGGTGCGGGCCGCGGGGGAGTGGTAGGCCTCGCTGAGGATCAGCAGCCGGGCCACTTCCGCGTCGAAGTCGAGGGCCATGGTGGCCGACGCGGTCGCCTGACGTTCCGACTCGCCGACGATGTCGGCGCCGTCGAGCTTCGCCGCGCACGCGGTGCGCAGCCAGATCGCCTCGGACAGGGCGGTGCGCCGGTCCCCCTGGACACCGGAGAGACCCGCGGTGTGCTCCGCCTGCCTGCGCACGTGTTCCGGTACGTACGACGAGAGCACCAGCACCGCGTCGCGGATCTCGATGACCGTACGGTGCAGTCGCACCCGGGGAGTCAGGCGGGAGCGGGCGTCCAGCACGATGTCAGGTACCGCGCTGGTCAGTTCGGCCCACAGCGGCTGGATGCGGCGCAGCGCCCACCAGTCGCGTACGGAGCGCCACAGCACTCCGACGGCGGGCAGTGAACTGCCCACGATGATCAGGGAGATGGCGGCGTTCTCCACCGCGTCCGCCACCGTGGTGGCCGGGGCGTTGATGACGCCCGGATGCAGGAAGCCCAGCAGCATCAGGGCGGTGCGCAGCAGGCTGTACAGGGCGCCGAGGGCGGTTCCGGCGCCCAGCAGACGTAGCCCGGTACGCAGCCAGGCGGCCCCGGCGTGCCGGCTGTACGCCCAGAACAGCCAGGTGGCGACCGTCATGGCGATGCCGAGGCAGCCGGTGAAGACCATGCAGTAGGCAGTGCCCGCCAGGGAGCCGACGTTGGCCTGGTAGAAGTCGCTGACCTCGGACGGCCGCGGGGTGAGCGCGAACAGCACGCTCATCGCGGTCATGGACACCGTCGCCAGCACGGTCAGCGCGCGGCGGGCCCTGGGCAGCGCCCTCGGCCGGGCGATGGCGACGACGAAGTCCAGGATGGCCGCGGAGCCGACGATGCCCAGCAGGTTCTTGCCGAGGGTGGAGAGGTTGTGGACCCCGGCCAGTTGGTCGACGTGGTCGACCACGCCGGGCTCGCCCAGCGTCGAGGCGGCGGCGATGGACGCGAACGCGGTCCACAGCGCGCGTTGCCGCGGTACGCGCACCGCGGCGGGCAGTCGCCAGAGGGTGACCGCCCACAACAGGGCGAGGACGATTTCCTTGACGGTGTTCATAGCCCCCGTGCCGGGTGTCCGAAGGCGTCGTTGAGGCGGGAGAGCACATCCGCGGCCTCGTCCGACGTGGAGCCTGTCTCGTTGCGGCTGGCGCGTTCGAGGATCAGCGTGGCCAGTGTCTCCGCGTCCTTTTCCTGACGGTTTGCGAACTTGGTGCGGCCGAGGAGATGGACGATGCGGTCGGCCGACAGGCCCAGTTCGCTGTCCCGCTCGGTGGCCGCCGCGGCGCTGGTCCGGATCCGCGCGGCTTCCGCCCGGATGATGTCCGCGATGGGCAGCGACGGGCTGCTGGCATCATGCACCGCCTGGCTGGTACGGGACAGCAGGTTCTCGAAGTGCTCGGTGGCCGTGTGGAGTTCGGCCTCGGTGGCGTCACCGGTGATGTCCAGCTCGGGGGCGACATGGCCGAGCAGCATGTGCGCGATCTCGTGCAGCACGATGTGCACCTTGAGGATGTCGGCCGCGCTCGCCTCGTAGAACACGATGTCCGCGGAGTCCAGGCCGAGCCAGATGCCGCAGGGCAGGTTCGGGTCCATCGGGCCGTCGAGCGGCAGCAGGTGCAGCGGACGGCCGCGCTGCTCCGCGATGCTCGCGCAGAAATCCTCCAGGCTGAACGGCTGGGGGATGGTGAGCCGTTCGGTGAGATCGGCGAACGGCTGTCTATGTGGACGTCTCCACCACTTCATCCGCTCCCGCCTCATTTCAGCCACCCGACACCAGAACCGGCCGGGCGGACCGCAGAACGTTTCGGAGCGCACCCAAACCACTCGCGACCAGTACTGTAAGCGGAATGTGCCGGTCGGCACGAGGCGGGGCGCGGTGGGTCAGCCTCTGCGGCGTCTGGTCCGCTGCGGCTTCACCTCCGGCAACCCCTCCGCCTGCCGGAAGCCCTCCACGATGCCCTTGATGCCACGCAGCGACTTGGCCGACAGGCCGCTCAACCGGAACGCGACGGCGCGGACCTCCCGGTCCTGTAGCGCGTCGGCCAGCTCGTCGCCGGCGTCGGCCTGCTCCGCGCTCTGCTTGATCTCCCGGATCCGGGCCTCCACCGCGCCGGAGACGGTGTCGTCCAGGAAGTAGGCGGTGGGCACCCCGAAGAACGCGGCCAGCGCCCGCAGCGAGTCCACTCCGGGGTTGGTGACCTTGCCGGTGCGGATGGCCTGAACCGTGCCGTGCGACACCGTCGGGTCGCCCTCGTTGGCCCGCTGCCGGATCTGGTCGGCGATCTCCTGGTACGTGAACGGGCCGCGCCCCTTGGGATGGATCTCCCGGATCAGGTAGTCGAGCTTCTGCGCGATCGTACGCGGCTCGGTAGTCGGAGCCTGGTCACCCATCGCCTTGATCACTACTCCCCACCCCGCGCCCGTGCTGTCCGTGCCGTCTGTCTACAGGCTCTCATTATCCCCATCCTTTCAACTAGAGAGAATCTGTCACCTGACAGCCCATCACTCAGGCCGTTTCATCTAGTTGACTTGACAGAGGCGTTGGTGTCGAAGGTATGTTCCTGGCACCGCATCTAGTTCGCTAGACGCACCGGGGGGAGTCAGTGACGGGGGAACATCTAACTGGCTTGCGCGTCGACGTCGACTGGAACGCGGTGCACGGAAAGCGGTCCGAGGCCGTGGCCTCGGACCGCGAACCGCGCTTCAGCGGCCCACGATGCGGCTCATCAGGCCGGTGAGCCACCCGGCGTACCCCACGGCGAAGGCGGGCAACTCCCGTGTCCTGGCCCGGCGTCGGACGTCCAGACGGTTGTCCACCGGACGAGGGCGCTGCCCGCGAGGGGCGGGCGCGCCGCTGGCTCACGTCCCCGCGTGCACGTAGGCGGCCCAGATGTGGGGGCGGTCGGGGATCCGACGGCGGAGGTCTCGGACGGTGTGGTGCAGGGCGTGGGCGGAGGCGTCGGTGCCGTCGCCCGTCATACGGCGGTAGAAGGCGCGGGTCACCTGGTCAGCGTGGGTGCTGTCGATCTCCCAGAGGGTTCCGACCGCGGTGGGGAAACCGGCGAGAAGGAACGCGCTGGTGATGTGGATGGCCTCGTCGGACAGCCGCTCGGAGGTGCGCGCGGTGCCGCAGGCCGCGAGGAAGGCGAGCCGCGCCGACCGCGGCCGGGCCCGGCAGATCTCCAGGACGGACAGCGGCTCACCGCTGGGCAGATGGAGCAGCGCGCCGGACGGTTCCATCGGGTCGCCGGCCGCATGGCAGCCGAAGTGCGCCCAGGGGGTGCTGCCGAGCGCGGCCAGGACGGCCGCGCGGGTGGCGGCGGCGCCGACCAGTGGCTCAGGCGCGCCGAGCAGTCCGGCCGCGTAGTCGGCCGCCGCCGCGACACCGGGCAGCTCGTCCTCCGGCGCCGCGACCAGCAGGGCGCTGCCGCTGCGGGCGGTGTCGCGGTGCTCGGTCCGGGCGCGCGCGTACGCCAGGATCTGGAAACCGGGCACGTACGAGGACACCACGGTGTCCAACGCCGCGCCGCAGCCGTCGAGTTCGCAGTCGAGCAGAGTGCACTGCGCCGCGTGGAGCGGAAGGGCGTTGAACGGCCCCGTGGGCACCCACCAGATCCGCGGCCACGGGCCTTCGTCGGATACGCGCTCGCACGTCCCGACGAGACCGAGGACCGGACGCACGATCTTGTGCCAGCTCCACGCCAACGTCTCGCGGACGGTGGCACCGGCGGCGATGAGTTCCGCCGGGGACGGCCGCACCGGACCATGGGCGTTGATGGCGTCGACGGCGTCACACAGCCGCCGGGCCGCGTCGGCGATCTCGTCCGCCTCGGCATCGAGACGAAGCGCCGTGATCTCGTCGGCGGTCACGACGAGGGCATGGCAGTAGCGTCGCGCGTGGTTGAGCACCACGATCGGGCCCTCGGCCGCGAGAGAGCGCAACTGCTCGGCGGAGAGCGGACGCAGGAAGCCGTGGAACCCGGGGTGGGAGCGGATCCGCTTCACCAGTTCGTCGAGCTCCCGCGACGCGCGGAACTTGGCCAGCCGCGACCACTCGGCGTGCCCTGCTGGTGCCGTGACGGGCGCATCGGGCTCGGCACCGAGCTGGTCGGCCAGCCGCTCGAAGTCATCGGCCAGCGCGGGGTGTGCCGACCGCAGTTCGCTGAGATCCGCGCGGGCCTCGATCCGCCGGGACAGCAGCAGCCCGCGCCCACGTTCGAGCAGTTCGGTGGCGCGGTCGACGTAGGGCCCCGCCACCACCCGCGACAGGGGCTCCAACTCGGGCAAGGCATCCGGCGGACGCCGTTCCTCAAGGGCCGCCCTGAGGTTCCGCACGAGGTCGTGCGCCACGGTGGCGGCCTGCTGGCCGAGGGCCCGCAACAGGACCAGCTCGATGATCGAGCGGATGTCCCCCTCGAACGTCGTCAGACCGTGCTCCGCGGACCGCTGGTCGCTACCCCGGTCGGTGACGTCGGCCATGGCCTCGACAGCCGCTTCGAGGTGCTCCAGGCCCACATCGATGCTCGGCGCCCTCGCCAACGCACCGGCCGCGGCCCCGAGTTCATCGTGTGCCCGGAACCACGCCGGAATCCTGGGGTCGCGCCTCGCGGTGGGGTCGTCGATGCCGGACAGGCGGTTCCGCAGACTCGTCAGCATGGCCTCCACGGCGTTCGCGGGGGCATGCCGCGGGGTCTCGGGTGACCGGTTCGTCGCCGAGACCGGAGACGGGCTGCCTTGGCCGACGCCACCGATGTACGCCCGCATCACGTCGGTCCAGCCGTCGGTTGCCCGCTCATCCACGGTGCCGCTCAGTTCCTCGGCTTCGGCCGCGAGGCGCGCCGCACGATCCGGATCGGCGGCGCGCACCGCGAGGGCACGCTGGACGAGCGCCCGCATGAGCGTGGACGCGGCCACTATCCGCGTCGGGTGACCGGGAGGACACGCCGCGAACGTCCGTCTGCACTGGTCGACATGGGCGTCGGTGATGCCCGGGTTCGGACCGCCGCCGGGCCCGACGGTTTCGACCAGGTTGAGCAGGGCGTCGCCCGCCACAGCGAGCCCTGGATAGCGGTCCCCGTGCTGGAGCGCCGCTTCGCCGACAAGCTCCTTGAACCGTCCCGCGAGCTCCCGGGCACGTGCGAGCTGGCCGGGTTCATGGCCGACCAGATAGATCTGCAGGGCGTTGAAGAACTCGGTACGGGCCGACAACAACGCCAGATCTCCGCCGGTGGCGGTCCCGTTCGCCGCCGCGGTGGCGAGCAGTGCCGACGCCTCTCGCGCCGCTTCCACGTCGAAGAGCCCGACGGGCGAGATGGTGAGCGCGTACGCGAGTATCGAATCGAGCTCCGCGGGGTGGTCGGACGCGTGCGAGCGCGCGTGGCGCAGCAGCGTGACGGCCTCGTCGAGAGGGGTGGGATCGCCGTGTGCGGTGGCATGGGCGGAGAGCGCGATGCCGAGCATCCCGGACAACGACGCGCGCAAGGGGTCCTCCTCGCCGATGTCCGCGAGCATTCCCCGTATCACCGCGATGTCGGATTCGAGGTGTTCGCTCCCGTCGAACTGGACGTCGGACAGGCGGGACATCAAGGAGACCGTCCTGGCCAACTCACCGCTCACCGTGCCGTCCTCCGGTCCGACCGAGGGGACCGTTGACAGGGCGACGGGCAGCGCGGCGTCGAACATGCCGCGGCGCAGCAGGCCGAGCGGCAGGAAGTCGGCCGGGGCGACGGCCGCCACCTCCTCTGTCAACGCACCTGCCTCGGCGGCGAGTTGGGCGGCTCTGTCCGGTTCGGTCCCGCTCAGTTCCTGCCCGCGCGCCCCGATGAGGGCGGCCAGGACGGCGACATAGGCGTAACGCCTCGGCTGTTCGGCGGGAAGCGCGGCCAGGGCGGCGCGATACCGGGCGATCCGCTCGTCGGACACCGCGCCCGAGGTGATCGCGGTGGCCGTGTCGAGGACTTCGAGGTCGATGTCCGCAATGGACTCACCGTCCGGCGTGGAACTCGCCCTGAGCCGTTCGATGATCCGGCCGATCGCCGGGCGGGCGGCCTGGAAGAGACGCGGATCGTCGCCGTCCGCCAGTTTCGTCAATGTCCGCAGGTCGGTGAGGAGTTCCCTGTCCATGTCGCTCATCGCGCCCGTCGCGCCGACGGTGGCCAGCAGTTCGAGCGCCTCATATGCCGCCGCGTTGTCGTCGCGTTCCCGTGCGAAGGCCCCGAGCGCCTGGCCCAGGGCGGCGGCGACGAGGGGATGGGCCGGATGGCCGGTGGGGGTCTGCGCGAGTGCGGCGCGCAGGCGTCGTACGCCGCAGGCGACCCGGCCCGCGTCGTGCTCCCGCGCGCCCGCTTCGGCGATGGCCGAGCCGACGCGCAGGTCCCGTTCACCCGGCCAGCTGGTGGGTGCGGCGTGGAGCTCGCGCAAGAAGCGCAGCCCGTCGGCGGCCTTCGGGGTGAGCGCGTCCTCGGGGGCCGCCTCGACCAGCCGCTCGACCTCGGCGAGTGACGGTTCACCGAGTAATCGCGCGGCGTCCAGCAGGGTCCCGATGGCGACGTCGGCAGCCTCGGCCGCCGCCGGGCCGAGGGACGGCAACCGCTCGCACACCGCTCCCGCGTGCCGGGCCGCGGAGGCGAGGGCGTCCGGGTCCGCCGCGAGCTGGAAGCGCATCACATCGAGCCCGAGGGCGTGGAACGCCAACTCGGCGTAACCCTCGTGGCCTTCCGGCAGTGACTGGCGCGCCGTCTCGGACCAGGCAAGGGCACGGTCCAGCGCGGCCAGCCGGTCGGGTTCCGTGAGGTCCGGCGCGTTGCCGACGGCATCGCCGTACGCCGAGCTGACGAGGTACGCGAACCGTGCGTCATGCGCCGGATCCGCTGGATCGAAGGCGTCCCGCAGCGGCTGCGGAAGCTGTGCGTCCGCGGGTACCCGTGGACACAGGAACCCGAAGGCACTCAACGTGATCGTCATGTTCTGCTGCGCGTCCGGGTCCTCGGGGCCAAGGTGGCGGAGCCAGAAGGTCCAGCAGACGGCGGCGACCGCGGCGAGATCAATCGTTTCCTCGGGCGATGGCGCCGCCTCGCGCAGCAGGGCCAACGCATCACCGACCGGGTCCGGTTCGCGTAACGCCGCGGCATCCCCGGCGTTCTGAGCTGCTAAGAGGCGTGCGACAACCCGGTCCTGAAGCTCAGTCACCGCTCGTACACTAGTCTGATCCGCGCATCAGGGGGCAGTGTTTCTCCGGACTTTCAGGGAGTCTGCGGTGGGGGACGGGGCGAAGGCGCACAGGGTGTACGAGGACGCCGTCGAGTACCTCTGCCGCAACATCGACGCGTTACGCGAACTGATCGGCCCGGAACTGTGGGAGCCGTCCTTCGCGGTCGTCCGGGACGGTGACCCCTCCGCCGGTGAATGGCGGGACGCCGTCCGCGAGTTGCACGACGCGGCCGAGGCGGCCGGGATCCCCGGCGGGATCGGCCTGCGTACCACGATGGGCGCGGGCGGCTGGCCGTCCGGCCCACCGCCGCGGTCCGTCGGCTGGATCTGTCCCACGGGCCGCTGCGCCCGGGTTGACCTGCGCGAGGGAGCGGAGGCGCAGACGCCGGTGTGCGCCCTGGCCAGTCAGCCGATGCGACTGGTGGACGGCTGAGCCCGGTGGGACTGCTCGTCGAACTCCAAAAGCGCATACCCGACGGGTGGTTCCTGCGACGGTTGCTGCCCGCCGCTTTCTTCGTCGTGATCGCGGCCGTGGGCGGCGGGCAGCTCGGCCAGCGCCACTGGGACGACCTCGGTCTCGCCCGCGAACGGATCGCCGGTGCGCTGCGGGTGAGCGGTGGCACGTCCACCCGTGCCGTCGCGTCGCTCGTGCTCTACGCGGTGGCGGTGGTGGCGGCCGCGTTCGCGGTACCGGTCGTCGCGCGGGCGATCGGTACGCTGGCGTCGGGGGCCTGGCCCTGGTGGCTGATGCCACTGGGGCGGCGACTGACCGCGTGGCGCGAACGGTGCTGGACACATCCCGAGGACATCGGGAAGGAGGCGGTCCGGGCACGAGCCGCGGGGAGGACACTCCGCGCCGATCGGCTCGACGCTCGCCGCGCCCGTACCGCGTCGACCAGGCCCAGCTCCCCCACCTGGTCGGGAGACCGGCTCCGCGCCACCGAGGCGCACGTCAAAGCGGGGACGGGACTCGACGTCGCGAGTGAGTGGCCCAAGCTGCTGCTGGTGGTGCCGGACACCTCCCGCACCGCCCTGAGCGACGCCCGCGACGCCTACGACGCGGCCTGCGAGGCCCTGGCGTGGAGCACCGCCCTCACCCTCCTCGGCACCTGCTGGTGGCCGGCGGCCCCGGCCGGGGCGCTGGTCGGGCTGCACTCCTGGCAGTCACTGCGGGAGGCGGTAGGGCGGTTGTGCAGGACCACGGAGGCGGTTTTCATGACGCAACACGGCGAGGGATGAGGGCCGGGCACTCCCGGTTCGCGTCAACCGGCCGGGGGCGGAGGCATGACGTCGGGCTGCGCCGCCGCCTCCGTCCAGGTCACGCGGCATGTTCGCACTTGTGACGCCGGGTGGCGGTGCGGCCGCACCGCTGCGGACAACACCATCTGGCGGCGCCGGTTCCCGGCGGCCTCAGGTGTCAACTGCCTGCGGATTCCCGGCGTTTCTCCCAGGCCGCGGCGAGGGCAGCGACCGGGTCCGGGTCGGCTGCGGCGCATGGCCACCACTCGGAGTCCTCACGCTCGTACGGATGCCAGCGCATGTCCGGGCCGAGACGGAGTTGCAGTCCGGCTCCTTCCAGGGTGAGGCGGTTGCGCCACGCGCGCAGTCGCGGCTGGGCCTTGCTGTCATCCACGTCCTGTAGGGCCCGGGTCAGCGCGGTCCGGGCCGCGGCCATCGTTGCGGGCTCCGGGGTGAACGGCTTCTCGGCCGCGGTCACACCGGCGGGACCACCGTTCCGCCAGGCCCTTGTGAGGCGGGCGAGTTCGGTTGGGCGGATGCCCGTTCTGGCCTGGATGTTGTGGAACCACTCGGCGTCCCTGTGGGCGGCGGCCAGGCGCAACGCGTCCTGGTGCTGGGTGAGTTCCAGGGATGTGGTGTCGCCGGCCAGCAGCCGGGCGGCGCGGGCGGCGGCGTCGGCGGCCAGGCGCCGCAGTCCGATGGCGGTCAGGCCGGAAGCCCGGGGCGGCTCTGGCGGAAGGGCTGGTGTCCGGGCGGCGGTGAGGGCGGGCGGTTCGGGTAGTTCGGGTCGGTCCGCGGCCCAGCGGGCGTACGCGGCGGCCGCGGGCAGACCGGGCGGTCCCCGAGGGTGCCACCCACTGGTCGAAGCGGGAGCTAGTCAAGCGGCCCTCACCCTCACGTGACCCGCACAGCGCACCATTCCCGGCATCGCCACGCAGGCCTGACACACCCCCAGGCCCACGTCAACTGATCACCCGGCGTCTCCCGAGGAGTTGCACCCGTGCAGCCGCAATCCCATGCCCGTGCCTGGTGTTTGATCGCGCGCCCCGCTACCTCCGGGCCCCAGTACGTCCGCCACGCAGCGCGTGGTGGACCCGAGTTGCATGGTCGAGGGGGAGGCTGGTGCTGTCGGCGGTGCACCAATCGCACACGGTGGCGACTCAGGATGCCGTGCTGGTCGCCGAGGAGGCGTGGGTGATCGTGTACGCCGCACGCCTCACAGATCTGTTACAGGCGAGAGCCGCGCGGCCGCCAGCAGGATCGCGTCACAGCACGTTGAGCACGTTACTTTCATAGGCCTTTGTGCATTTGATGCTGTTTCGTCTTACCGACGACGGAGCTATCTCCTTGCGCGCCCTAACAGCGATAGGGTTCACTAACACCATTAGAGGTGTGGGGGCGCGCCCCTGCTCCGACACGTATGAAGGGGGAGGGTGCCATGGCCCACGCCGGTACCCGGGCGGTTCCAACGCACCGGCCACACGCCAGGAGTCCCCGCACAGGGCTTGTTATCGCTCTCGTGCTGGTCGCCGCGTTCATGCAGTTGGTGGACGTCAGCATCGTCAACGTCGCTGTTGCTGCGATCCAGAGGGGATTAGGGACCACATACAGCCAGCTCCAATGGGTGCTTGCCGGGTACACGCTGGCGTTCGCCGTGCTCTTGGTCGCTGGTGGACGACTCGGTGACCGGTGTGGACGCAAGCGTATGTTCCTACTTGGCATGACCGGTTTCACCATTGCATCTCTGCTGTGTGGTGCTGCTCAAACACCGGGCATGCTGGTCGGTTCGCGGTTAGCGCAGGGACTGACTGCCGCTTTGATGTACCCGCAGGTCTACTCCGTCATCCAGGTCACCGTGCCGCGCAAGCAACGGGGCGCCGCTCTGGGAGCGTTGGGCGGTGTTATCGGGCTGGCGGCGATTACCGGACCTCTCGTTGGCGGGCTACTCATCCAAGCCGACTTGTTTCACTGGGGGTGGCGGCCGATCTTCCTTGTCAACGTCCCCATTGGCGTCATCACCGTTCTGCTGGCGATGCGCTACATGCCTGAGTCACGCGCCGAGGAGCCGGACCCGATCGATTGGGTCGGCGTCGCGCTGGTCTCCATCAGCATCGGCGCGCTGGTATATCCCCTTGTCCAAGGACGCGACATGGGCTGGCCGCAGTGGTTGATCGGCATGCTGGGCGCGGGGGTCTGCGGGCTGCTCATGTTCGCCGTCTACGAGCACTACAGAGAACGTGTCGGTCGCGCCCCCCTCATCCGCATGAGCCTGTTCAAGAACCGGGGTTTCACTGGCGGACTGGTGCTCATTCTCCTCTTCTATGGTGCCTTCCTCCCGTTCTTCTTGATCTTCAGCGTGTACATGCAGGCCGGCCTCGGCTACTCCGCGCTGTACACCGGTGTCGCCCTCGTCCCCTACGCTCTTGGCTCCGGCCTGGGTTCTGGGGTATCGATCGCGCTCGCGCCACGCCTTGGCCGAAACATCCTGCACATCGGGCTGGGTCTGCTCATCGCTGGCACGTGCTGGATCATGTGGACTGTGCGGCAGCATGGAACAGACCTTCGCACCCTGCAACTGCTGCCGTCGTTGCTTGTCGCCGGCCTCGGGTTCGGGCTGACGGTCACCCCGCTGGTGACACTTATCCTCGCGAAGGTGCCTGCCTACCACGCAGGGTCAGCTTCGGGGACGCTCACCACGGTCCAGCAGTTCGGCAGTGCCGTCGGTATCGCCGTCCTTGGCACCCTCTTTTTCGGGATGCTTGGTTGGCACTCCAACACTGTCACTGCACACCAGGCACCCGCCATCTCCCGACAACTGTCGACGGCAGGGCTTTCTGCCTCTGATGCCGCAATCAGCGTCCGGGAATATGGGAAGTGTTTCCGCGACCGGGCCAGTGAAAAAGACACCTCCGTGACACCGGCCAGTTGCCGATTGGCGGAAGCGGACACTCGAAAATTTGGTCACGCGGAAGGAGCCAGCCACGTTCTCGCCACATCCGCGCAACAGGCAAATCGAGTCAATTTCGCGTGGTCGGTACAGCACACATTAATTCTGCAAATCGCCTTGTTCGCCACTTGCTTCCTGATCGCGTTTGCGCTACCAAACGTGCGAGGCAAGGAACTGGCGGAGTTTGAGCAGCAAAGCCAAGACGCAGTCATTATTGGCTGATCGGAATTCGCGAAAATGGCTCCATCATCTAGATGGGGCCATTTCGCATTTCCTCGCCATTCTGCATCTCCGGGCGTCCAGCCTCCGACGCTAGGCCACGGCGTTCCGCGAGCTCCAGTCGATAAACAACCTCCAACAGGTCCATGACCTGCTGGCGCCGAGCTTGCGATAACTGGGCGGCGCGCATCGCAATCAGCTGTACCTGGCCATCCCCCATGATCCTGTCGAAACGACTTATCTCCGCTTCCAGTAACGCCAGCTTCTTGGTGACCCGATCGGCTGTTTGGTCGTCGAAGAAGTAGGCAACTGGAACGCTAAAGAAGTCAGCAAGAGCCTGCAGGTGACTGAGGGTGGGATTCGTCTTCTTGCTCTTCCGCAGCTGCCAAATGTAGCTCTGCGAGATCATGACCCCTGTGTTGCGGATGGCCGCCGCGACGTGCTCGTTGCTGTACTCGCGCCCTGCGGGTGACTTGGTTGCCGCGAAGAGATAATTGAGTTTGTCGGCCAAGGTCTGGCCTGCCAGTTCCATCATGCGCAGCCCCTCCGCCCGAGCAACTATTAGTTCCCCGTGTAAGCAATATACCATGCGCAACCGATTAGTCCCCCCGTCTTTTCTGCCCGTTAGAACCTTGCGCATCGATATTGCTTAGCCGGCATTGCCCTGGCACCCATGTCAAAGGAGCCCCATGGTGAGCTAGCGGGCAGTAAGTTGGGGTCTTGATCATCTGCAAGAGCAAAACTAGCCATTTGTTGAGACGTGGGCACCCACTGTAACTATGTTGAGTGAATTTCACTCGTGTGATTAACTGGATGTCGAGGGTTCCACCGAGGTGAACAGCCAGAGGGACGTACCTTGTTCGCCAGTGGACACCGCGAGTAGTCCGCGAGCCGCCGGGGGAGCTACGGATGCAAGGGCCACGAGACCGCAGAGAATCGTTTCTGCTTGCCGTCGCCATGCCTCCTCATCGTAAGTTGGGACACACCCGACTGCCTGTCCATGCTTCCCCGCGTTAAGTGGCCGAGACTCCCGCGTCCAAGGGTGCGCACTCGGCCAACAGGGCGCCGGATGTAGATATTTCAGTGGTGGCGACGGGGCTGACCGTCGAATTTACACCCACAAGAAGGCACAGGTGTGTATCCCGGACCTGCAACGGTTAAGGCATACACGGCTCCAAGGGGGGTTGATGATCACGGCAACCATGCCGAGGCACCGAGAACTCCAGACATTCCTGCAGCGATGTCGCGACCGTGTTGGTATCTCGCAAAAGACCATGGCGGAACGATTACACTTATCGCCCCGCGGATATTGGAACCTTGAACAAGGGCGTATCCGCAACCCCAGCACTGAGATCCTGGACGAGCTCGCTGTCATCCTAAAATTGGGTGCGCGTGAACGCTGGACGCTCTACATGCTCGCCGTGCGCCATGATCCGCCACCGCTGCGTAGCGCCCCGCTGGAGGATGCATCCGCGTTCGCGGAGCTGTTGGCGGTACAACGATGCCCAGCCGTCGTCGTGGATCCCGCCTGGCAGATCGTCGCTTCCAACGGGGCCTACCGCAAGCTCCCTTTAGCGGATGTCGGCCAAGACAGCTTCATGCGCCAGGTGCTGCTCACTCCACAGGTCCGCGACACGCTTCTCGGCGACTGGGACGATGCATGGGCAGCGCCTCTGCTCGGTGAGTTGCGCACCGCGTCCGAGGTGCATCCTGACGCGGACTGGCCCAAGTACCTGCTGCGTGCCATCACCCGTGACGAGCGGCTACGGCGGGTGTGGCGGCGCATGGATGCCCACCCCCTGGCGGATGCTGTCATCACGCGCCCGTTCTGCCATCCGGCGTGGGGGCCGCGCGTGACCGTGGTGGAGACCGTTCCCCGGTACCTGACCGGGCACAAGATCATCTCGCTGGTTCCCTTGGAGCCGCAGCAGGCTACTCCACCGACGGTCGATCACCCGTAAGGCTACGACCGGGTCTGGGCCGTGATGCCGTCGAGTAGGCAGGCTAGACCGAACGCGAACCGTTCGTCGTTTCCGGCCCTGGTGAGTTGGTCGGCGAGTGCCACGGTGTGAGGGAATGTCTCCCGCGACAACGCCTGGAGGCCCTCACGGACTTCCTTGAGGTAGTCGCGGGGGGCCTCACCCCTGGCGACGGGACCGGACATCGGCGTGGTCTCCCACAGCACGAACCCGTGGATGTACACCAGGCACATGATCAGTGCGTCAGCACTTTCGCGGTCCGCTAGGCCGGCGTTCCGGAGCCACCCCAGTAGCCGTTCGAGGTGGTTCAGCATGTGGGGGCCGAGCACGAACCGGTTGGCGAGGATCTGTGCCGCATCTCGCTTGGACAGCAGGTAGCGACGGAAGGCGTGCCCGAACGTACTCAGGCCATCCCTCCAATCCCCAGTGACGGGCAGTTGATCGAAGGGGAAGTCAGCGAACAGGGCCTCGGCCAGCAAGTCGATCAGGTCATGCTTGTCCTTGACATGCCAATACAGGGTCGGGGCCTGGATGCCCAGCCGCTCGGCGAGTTTCCGCATGCTCAGCCGGTCCAGCCCGTCGGCTTCAACAAGCTCGAATGCCGCGGAGACGATGCGGTCGACGGTCACCGGATCCCGTTCGAGGCGTGGCTCGGTGCGGCGCCTGATCACTGCTCGTCTGCGGGCACCCGCGTCCGCCACCACTCGTCCTCCTCATCCACGCAAACTGCGGCCACCCGCCATCTAACACCGTTAGACGAGCGGGTGGCTAGTTGTCTCGCCTGGCAGTACTCAGCCGACCTTCGGCATGACCTCCTGCGCGAAGAGCCGCACGTTCCGTTCCATCGACGCCGCCTCCTGCCCTCCGTAGTCAATCTGCCACAGCATCATGTCCAGATACAGCTGCTCGCGCAGCCACTCGATCTTCTCCAGCACAGTTTCGGGGCTGCCCACCACGCCAGTCGCGTTGCTGCGTAGATCTTCCTCGGACGCGCCCACAAACGTCTTCCCGGGGGTCGAGTAGCCGGGATAGGCGGTCGATTTCACTCCGGTCCACGAGTTCGCAGCTTCACCCCACACCTGGAGGTATTCCCGTAAGTACGGCGCCGCCACACGGTAGGCCTCTTCGTCCGACTCCGCGACGTACAGCGGCACGCTCAGTCCAACCCGCGGCTTAAGGCCCGCACTCCCGTGTTGGTCCTCGAACGTCTCCCGGTACACCTCGACCATCTCGCGCATGCGCGGCAGTTCATCCTCCTTCGGCGGGGAGGCGATCAGCAAGGAGAAGCCCTTCTCCCCGATCCACGCGAAGCTCTCCCGTGAGCGGACCGCGGCGACCCACACTGGCGGATGGGGCGCCTGAGTGACTGGAGGCAGCGAGGTGGCATCGGTGTAGCGGAAGAACGGCGTATCTTCCGATGCCTTCTCCTCAGCCCACAACCGTCGGACGGCCTCGATGGTCGCGGTGAACTTGGCGCGGCTGTCGTCCAAGTCGATGCCAAACACGTCGAACTCGTAAGGCAACCAGGCTCGTGCGAAGCCGACTTCAAGGCGGCCACCGCTGATCGCGTCCAACTGGGCTGTATCAGCGGCGAGTTGTACGGGGTGGTGGAATGATGCCTGGATCCCTCCCGTCATTAGGCGGATCTGGCTGGTCTGAGCGGCCACGGCCGAGAGGAAGGCCAGCGGGCTGGGGCAGTAGCCGCCGTAATCACGCAGGTAGTGCTCGGTCATCTTCACATAATCGAAGCCGAGTTGGTCTGCCAACCGCGATACACGCAGGGCATCGGCGAAGTAGTCTCTCGCTGACCTGTGGTGAGGTCGGCAGTCTGGAAGTAGCGATATCCCGTGCTTCACGAAGGTCCTCCTGAAAGTGATTGGTTGGGCGGTTGCAGGGAAGTGAGGGAGACGAAAGCGGCATTGGCCACGGCGAGTGGAAGGACGGTGTGCGTCTTGCTGTACAGCAGGGCGTGCACGCATCCGGTCACCGTCCCGACGACGGCAGCGAGACATCTCGCCTCCGTTCCACGTGCGGGTACCGTCATGACCAGCAGCGACACCATCACCGACACAGCCACCGCCAGCTCTGTCCGGCCTCCGGTAACCGCGATGGCGCCAGCCCGCAACATGAGCTCCTGGACGAGACCGATGAGGACGAACGCGGCGACGGTCGCCATGGTCGGGAGCCTGCGGGCAAGAGCGCGGTAGGGGCGGACCGCGTCGCTACCGACGATGGCCATCCAGTTGTCCTCGCCAATCGGCTCGTACCGCACCGCGCTGGCCACGATGGTGGACAGCAGGCCGCATATGGCGAACTCGCCCGTTCCGAGAAGCACACCCAGTGCCAGTAACGCCGCCGCGGTCATCGTGGCCTCCTTCCTGCCGTCTTACTGCCGAAGGCGGTCTGGTAGTGCACAAACACGCGGACGTTGAACCAGGTATGGCCGATGACGGCGGCCAGCACGCTGCCGGTGGCCAAGGTGGCGGCGAGGGTGAACACTGATAGCGGCAATTTCGCTATGGCCTGGCCCCACCCGAACGGCAAGTGCGATAGGGCAAACGTCACCGACACGGCCGCTAACGCCATTGCCCCCAGGGGCCACGGCACTATCCGGAGGGCGATGTGGCCGAGTGCGCCGCGATACACCATCTCTTCAAGCACCGCCCCAACCACCAGCCACCAAAGGCCAACGCGTGTTTCTCGGGCCTGCTCGGTTCGGCTCCAGCGGTTCGAGGGCACCGCCTCTCGCACCTCGCGGGAGTCTTTTCCGTCTGCAGCGATGCCCACTGGTCGCCCAGGGCCGCTGGCGCGGTGGGCGCGGGGCCGGCCCGCCGCCCCCCAGCGCCCGGCTAGGCGTGCTGTGATCCTTCGGTCGGTGTGCCACGCAAGGCGGCCGATCAGATAGCCGAGCGGAACCGAGGCGACCAAGCCGGGCCACCACCCATCGGTAAGCATGCCCGGTCCCTCCAGCCGCAGCCCCAGAACCACTAACCCCGACATGATCACGAAGTAGGGTGCGAGGGCCGGGACCTGCGGGGCTTTGGGTTCTATCCACCGGCCGTGCAGGTGGGAGGCGAGCGCCATCGGCGCCAGCCCCCACAACACCAGCACGGCGACCAGATAGGCGTGCATGATCAGGGGTACGGATGCGGCAGGGGATTGACGAACCCGCCGTAGTCAGCGAACCGCGGGTGCGCAGCCGGCGGGGCACTCGGCAGCGGCAGACTTAGGGTGTCCGGAGACCACACGCGCATCACTGTGAATCCCAGCTGGCGGATATCGGCGGTTGTCAGATCCGCCCAAAACAGGTGCTTCCCCGTGGAGCGGAATGCGTCCACCACTGATCGCACGATCTCGCGGGGCTGGCGCGTATCGTCTGCGGGCAGGTCGCTCGCCGGTTTGCGAACATGCTGGGCGAACCGCCTCTCCACCAGCTGCGCGCCGTCCCGGCTGGCGTAGTAGCCGACGTTGGACTCCAAGTCGAACATGCCCGCCAGCTGGTCCTCGACCGGCCCAGCGGCCGGATCCGTGGCGTGTTCGAGCAGGCTCCACCCCGCGAGAGCGTGGACACCGACCGTCTCCAGCAACGCCCGGTACATCGCCCGCTCCAAGCTCGCCCCCGATCCCAGCCCGCAACTGAGGGCCGGAACAGCGTTGTTCGGCGAACGCAGGAGGCAAGCCACGGTGAAGCCGGGGAGATCCGGGTTCGGAAGGTAATGGAATTCCGGCGCGACAGTGCTGGCGTAGTGCCGGTCCAAGAACCCCTTGAGAGCGGCCAGCCGCTCGTCCGCCTCAATCAGCACGCTTTCGGTGTTGCCGTACCAGTGGCCCATGGCGGTGTCGAGTTGGATCAGCTCATACAGTCCCCCGCGTAGCGCAGCGTCAGGAACGGTGTGGGCCGCTGTGCCCGTCGTCACCGCCGAGACCAGCCAGGGCTCAGTGTCAGCAGGCACGTATCCGAGGAGGAACTGCTGTGCCGGGACCAAGGATTCGGTGTGGTCGAGGAGGGAGGGCACTCGGACCCAGCCCATCGCGGCGTTGGGGTCGAACGGCTGGTAAGGAAAGTTCTCCCGGTTGAGCTGGGCGCTATCGAAGAGATTGAGGGCGGCGGAGTCGATGACCGGCTCTCCGCAGTCAACCAGTTCCGCGTGGCTGGCCATCACGACGGGTAGGCGGCCCTCTCGCACCACAGAGTGCCCCGCGTAGCGTTCCAGCGTCTCGCCGAGGACCCGGATACGGGATTCGAACGGCAGGAAGCCAAAGCCGCCGATGTGGTAGAAGCCGGCCTTGGGCGCCGGGCGGTTCTGCCACAGGTGGACCCCCGTGAGATCAGCGCCTTCGACGAACATGCGCGGGGAGCGCAGCGGCTTGTTCAACCCTCCGATGGAGGTGATCAGCCCGCACAACCTGCCCTGCATCTGGCTCTGCAGCGATGCGGCGCGTTCGTCCTCATCCCGCCAGACCCTCAGCGCCAGTTGCGTGTCACTCACTGGCCCACACCCTCGCGTCGAAGTACAAGCTCGCGTCGTCCCGGCCCCGCACCGATCCGCAGGCAGCACACCCTGGCAACCGCAGCACGTCCTGGTAGGCGATTTCCATGGTGGGCAGGTAAATGCCCAGGACCTTGCCGATGGTGAACGTCGACCCTGTGCTCAGGTAGTTGACCGCCTCCAGGGCGGCGTGCCCCGCGAGGATCTGTCGGACGGCCGCGAGCATGGGTGGCTTGCCATGCTTTACGGCGCTGGCGGCGAGGGCCTGTTTGTAGGCCACGTAGCTGGCGGATTCACGCAGGTTCATCACCACCCGCGTCTCGAAGCACTCGTAGCACGGTGAGCTGCCGGGAACGATAGTGGGGCCTACGAGCAGGAACGGCCCGTCGAGGGCCACATGCGTCCACGGGATGTCCAGCTCGATCGCTATTCGGTTGAACGCGCGGGACCGGATCGGGTTGACGACCCCTTGCGACCACAGCATGTAGGCGCCGCGCAGTTCGGCGAACGACTCGGCGAGGTGCGCCAGCCTCAGCCCGTCATGTGTGGCGGTCTCATCCAAGGTCGCTATGCGCTCGGCCAGCCGGTTACCGGCACAAAGCCGCTCGACCTTGGTTGTGTTCGCGTCCTGGACGAGGTCGGCAATGGCTCCCGCGAGCGGCTCGTCGCCCATCACCACGCACCGCTCGGATCGGCTGGTGGCTGCACCGTCTTCTACGCGAAGCGCCGACATCTGGTCCAGGTAGGAGTCCAGCGCACTACCAGGACTCCATTCGACAGCGTCCAGCGTCCGTAGGTGATCCACAACGGCTTCCACCGTGGCGCGGGACACCCCGTGCGCCTTGGCGAGTTCCTTGTGACTTTGGGCGCCGTCCAGGCCACGGATCAGGTCGAACAGCTTGCCCTTGCCCGACTCATCAGTGACCGTGTACGAGCGAGGGTTCCACACTCCCGTGCGCAACTCGACGACATCGGGACTGTGCCCGACCACCGTGAAGGAACGCTTCACACGGGCTTCTGTTCCTGCCATGCGTCAACTCCGAGGAAGTAATCGAAGGGAGAGGGGCCGTCAACGACGAGCGCCGAGCAGCACCATGTGCACGACCGCCCGGTACACCCCGTCGATGCCAAGCGCCCGATGAGTCTCGTCATCGAAAAAGCCCGAGTAGTCCAGGCTGCCCAAGCCAAGCGCGGTCGCTGTCAGGTGGATGTTCTGCGCGATCGAGCCGGTCTCATGCAGCACGAAACGCAGTCCCCGCGGTCCGTACTTGCGCATCGAGCGCCATGGGGAAGCAACGAACAGCAGCAGGGCCCCGCATGTTCCGGCCAGATCGTCTCCGGCAACGTCCGCGCACGAGGACAACAGCCTGGTCAGCTCTTGCTCCCCTGCCCATGTCTCCAACGCGTCGGCATCCGGCAGGTACCGGTAGATGCCGCGCTCCAGCTCCGTGATGTTGCGGGCGACGACCCACACTTCGACTGGGAACAGACCCCCTGCACTTGGCGCGGTGCGCAGCCGAAGCGCCGCCTCACCGCCGGACTCCAACCGGGACTGAACCTCGATTGTCTCCGAATCGCCGTACCTGAGCACGCTCGCCAACGATCCGAAGGGCAGCGGGGCGGAGGCGAAATCACGGGCACTGCGACGGCCTGCGAGCACCTGGGCCAAGGAGACATCAGACAGCCTGGATTCGGGCAGCTGGATTCTTTTGGCTCCATCAAGCGGACTGCGCGTTGCCTGGGCCAAGGCGATGGTGACCGGGTCGGTGAAATAGTGGGCGACCGACAGCTGGGTTTCCCGGTCGTGCCGTGTGTTGCGGCTAGCGACCAGGAACTCCTCAGCGACGCGCGGCAGAGCATCGGACGCGTTGTGGTTGTCAAACCTGAGCGGGTGAGTGCGCAGCCCCACGCCCAGGGCCTGCGGGCTGACTTCGCGGGCCTCCGTGGTGACCAGCGCATCCCGCACATCGGTCGGGCTATAGGTCAAGGTGCATCATCCATTCGTGAACCGCCGGAACGGGCCTGGACAGCAATGCGCCGGGCAGGCAACAGGTGCTGCCTGCCCGGCATCCCTGAATCAGGGGTTCATTCAGCGGGTGACCGCCGCCGAGCAGCACGACGTGCCCGGGATCACGATCGCCTCGTCACGCTCATCGCTGAGGGTGACCTGCGCCGTGGTGTTGCGGTGCTCAACCGTGGCCTCAGAACGCAGCTTCATGGGGTTACACCTCCTTATCTTGGGTAGAAACGACATGCCTCGACAGGCGGGCGACTACCGCGTGAGGAAGAGGTCGCACTCGACTCCTCACGTGGTGGTACGGCCCAGGCGCTCCAGATCTTCTGGAGACCACCCACGGCGAGCGTCCCCCCAGCCCCGGTACGGCCTCAAGAGATCAGAACAACTTGTGCGACTCCTGAGGCGCCTGAGGAAGCACGTGATAGACGAACGGGCATGACACAGCCCGCCACTCAGCCGCAACCGTTCGCCCAGTCGAACGCTGCTCTGCCGTACCAGGCCTACCGTCACCTGTTGCAGGGCGGCCCCATCCATCACATGGAAGTCGCTCCCAAGGTGATGGCATGGCTGGTGTGTGACTACAGCACCTCTCGCACTTTGATGTCCGATGCCCGCCTCAGCATTGACCCAGTCTCCACAACACCCGAAGTTCGAAGCGCGCTCCTTGGGCTAGCGACAGAGGAGAAACAATCCCTCTACGGCCGCCACCTTCTGGCCACAGACTCGCCCGACCACACGCGCATGCGGCGAATCATGTCCCGTACGCTCACCGCACGTCGCATACTCGCGATGGAACCAAAAGTCCTACAGATCACCGAGTCGCTCCTGGACAGCCTCGAAGAGCACGACGAGGCTGATCTGCTCGCCGAGTTCGCCCTGCCGTTGACCATCCGTGTCCTTGCCGACTTGATCGGGCTGCCAGACGATGGCACCGAACTGTTCCACCGGCTGGGACTGCTGGTGCTGCGCGGGGAAGCGGCCGAGGACGAGGTGTTTGGGCAGGTTATCGCCACCCTAGCGGCCTACCTCAACGGCCTCACGGCTCATCCCGACGCGATCGCTGACGGCGGGCTAATGAGACTGCTACTTGATGCCCACGCTCACCAAGAAATCACCGACGAGGAGCGGAACTCACTGCTGTTCCAGCTGTTCTTCGCCGGACATGAAAGCACCGCGTACTTCATCACGAACGCCGTCGCCACTCTCCTCGCCCACCCTGACCAGTTCGCACTCCTCCACGATGCCCCTGGCCTAGTCGATAATGCGATCGAGGAACTTCTCCGCTACGAGGGTTCGGTCAAGTCGGCCACGTGGCGGTTCCCTACCGAGCCAATCGAGATCGACGGGGTGCGCATACCCGCAGGAGATCCCGTCCTGATCCTTTTCGCCGCTGCGAACCGTGACTCAGACTTCGTGCAGGACCCGGACCGACTCGACATCACCCGACCGCCCTCAGCGCACCTGTCGTTCGGGCACGGCGTCCACCACTGTCTCGGGCATGCGCTGGGCCGCATGGAGGCCAAGGCCGCCATTACCTCACTGATCACCCGCTACCCCGCTGTGCGTCTCAGCGTCCCGCACCACGCCCTGCCCTGGCGGGCCAACATCGTGATGCGCGGCATGAGCCACCTACCCGTCAACCTTACGCACTGATCCGCCCACACCAACAGAGAAGAGAACCCATGAACGACACCGGCCCAGAGGTCTTCCCCGAGTGGATGCCACCGCACCTACGCCTCATGCAACTCGTGGCCGCCAAATGGATCACTCAACCACTGATCGCATTAACCCGGCTCAACATAGCCGACCTACTCATAAGCGGTCCTCGCACCGTCGAAGACCTCGCTGATGCCTGCGGAGTCAAGTCCGGCCCCCTGCACCGCTGCCTGCGCGCCACCGCTGCCGTAGGCGTGTTCGCCGAGCTGGGCGACGGCCGCTACTCGTTGACGCCCATGGGCCGTCACCTCACTTCGGGCACCGAGCTCTCACTGCGCGACTTCACTCTCTTCCTGGCCGACGAGTCCACCACACAGTCGTTTGACCGCATCCTGGACGTGCTCCGTACCGGTCGGCCAAGCTTCGAAGACGCCAACGGCAAGGCCCTGTTCCAGTACCTGGATGATGAACCTGAACTACGCGCCGTCTACCAAGGCGCGTGGGCCCCACTCACAGCCGGTGTCGCCAAAGCCCTGATGAACACCTTCGACTTCACTGACACCAAGGTCGTTGCCGACCTCGGTGGGGGAACCGGCACACTGCTACGTACCATCCTGGACACACATCCACATATCACGGGCATCCTGATGGACCGGCCGGAAGTTGTCCGCCAGGCGCACCCCGACCTCACCACCGGCTCTCTAGCGAATCGCGTGGAGTTGGCTGCTGGTTCCCTCCCTTCAGACGTACCGCCCGACGCGGACATCTACATCATCAAGAACGCCCTGCACTGCCTGGACGCTGAAACCGTCACCGCAACTCTCCGAGCTGTGCGCGCAACGATCGGCGACCGCCGCGACGCACGGTTACTCCTCATCGAATCGGTGATCACGCCAGGCAACGGGTACGACTGGGGACGCTTCGTCGACATCGAAGTGATGATCAACTGTGGTGGCCGTATCCACACTCGCGACGAATGGGACTCCCTTCTCGCCTCGTGCGACTTCACTCTCACCGAGGCCAGCGAACTCCTGCCGCCTCAGTGGCTATTGAGCGCCCGTCCCAGCTGACAACTCGCATGGCCTCTGCCGGGTGTGGCGACTGTCAGCGGCCGCGAGCCCCCAATCGCGCGGGGAAGGCAGACCGGCTCACGTTTGGCGCGCCGAGATCCAATGTCGTTTTCCCTCTCTTCAGCGGGTGCGCTGGTGGCTGCAGGGGCTGGACTGCGGTATGGCGGAGGCGGCAGCGCACGAGGCCGGCCTCCCTGATCTCGGAGGGATTGCTCGCGTGGTTCGAAACTCATGGCAGTTGGTGTGTGGGTGATCCCATGGGCGGCGCCTGCGAGAGCCGCGGAGCCGCTTGTGACCGCGCGGCCGCCTCCAGTTGGGGTGCCATTGTGTGAGGTAACGGCTCGTGGCTTTTCGGACCCAGCCGCAACCGCACGCGAGCGCCATGGGTGTGGCTCACCGTCGTGGTCAGTGCTCCCGCCTCGACGTGGCCGACAGTAAGGCCGGGTGCTGGAAGAAGATCAAGGTTCGGGTAGTGGCGTGGTGGGCTGGGTCTGCCATGACCACATGCAAGCAGCCCGAGACAATCTGCCCGCATGCACCGATCAGGCGGCCGAACCCATCTGCCCCTTCCGGGCCGGGGCCTGAAGCTTCCCCGGCCCGGGGTTGTCACGGGGGTGCGCTACAGCTTGCGCACGTGGTCTCCTTCGTCGAGCAGCATCGCGAGATTCGATCCCCGAGTCCCAGGCGATGGCCAAGCGATTCCGCCACTGCTCGCCCGGCTGATGAGCCGTCACCGTACCTTCATCGCCCGGTGGTAGGTGGGTGTGCGGATCGGTGGTGTGGACCAAGGCGACCCTGTCTCCGGGACGAAACATCGCGCCGGGGCTCTTGCCGATGACGCGGCTGAGAGCGGTGGCAGTGAACTGCGTATCGGGGTGAACTTGTAGGTGGTCGAGGATCATCTGCGCAGCGCGCCGGGTGCGAGCCGCTGATTGCTACCGCCCGGTCACCACGGTCAGTTTCGGCGTTGGGGGCTTCCCCTTGGGTGGCCGAGGCGGTTTCTGTCGGCGCGCAAGGCGCGTCTTTCGCGGCCGCGCTGCTCCACTCGCAGCCACCCTGCCCGCAGCAGACCAAGAGGAGTCGCGCCGCCACACAGAGCGTGAACAAGCACTACGCATAGCAGCGGCAGACGTCACCGCCCGACGGGAACGCCATTTCCACGCACTGGAAGTGGCGGACGGACTGGATCAGAGCTTCATCCGGGGTGTGCAGATGCGCGTCGCGGACCTGGACGAGCAGATCCGCGCCAAGCAAGCCGAGATCAAGACACTTCGGCAGAGGGCCCCAGCTCACAGGGCCCCGCGCTCGTCGACTCCTCGCCGACTGGAACCCGCGAGATCACCGCGCCCGAGATTCCCTCCGCCGGAGAATGATCGAGGCCTTCCGGCTGCAAATGCACTATGACAAGCGCGCCAACCGCGTCCGCTGCCGTGTAGTGCTGGCCGGTGACACCGTCGACGCAACGGCCCGCATCGCCAGTGAGGCCCTGCGGGCGGGGCGGTCGGACGGGTCTTCTGTCCCCATCTGTGTTGTGCACCCAACGAGCCACAACGCGAAAACCGATGTGCTGATCGAGGGCCCGCCGATCAGTCTCTTGCCGGTGCACGCGAAAGCGCGGCGCGCGGGTTACTGTGCGGCCCCGGAGTCGCCGCCGAGCGGATCGTAGTTCGATGGTGGTCTGGGTATCCGGGTCCGGGCTGAGTGCCCTGTCTAGCGGCGGCGGTCTCGCCTCCGCTTCTTCTCGCTGTGTCTGGTCCGGGCTGACTTGCTGCTCGTGTGCTGTCCGCCGCGCGGTGAGAGGGGACGGGGCAATCGCGCCGCGGACTCCTGCAGCTTGGAAAGTGCCGTCTGGTCGGGGTGGGGTGCGGCCAAGGCGGCTTCGACGGCTGTTTGGAAGTCGGGCCCCTGCGCGAGCATCGCTTCTGCGAAGCCGTCGGGTCCGGTGGCCTCCAGTAGTTGGAGCATGCCTTCAGCGACCATGACCAGGGCTTCGGTGTCAGTCAGGTCGGCGAGGGAGAGCAGACCGCGTTGGACGAGGGTGCCGATGGCGTACGGAGCCAGGCGGGGGTCGGTGCGCAGGGAGCGGACGAGGCGTTTGCCCTCCGGTTCGGGGAGCGCCGTCAGGAGGGTGTTGAGCATGGCTTGGGCGCGGCTGCGGAAAGGCATGTTCCGTACCGCGTCGAGGAGGTGGGGGTAGGCGGAGTCTTCGCCGCCGTGGGCTTGGAGCCAGGTGGTCAGCTCGGCGCGGGCGGAGTCGGTGTCGTAGTGCTCGGCCAGGACGCCGAGCAGACCGGCCGCGGGGGCGTCGGCGAGTTCTCCGACCAGGGGTGCGTCGCGGCCCTCGGCCAGCAGCCGGGCGCGCATGGCCCATGTGCCCAGGGCGGTCAGGCTGATCAACTCCGTGGGTGCGTCGGTGAGTTCGTCGGAGGTGAAGACCGGGGCCGGTGGCTGGTCCCCGAGCAAGGCGGCGAGTTCGGCGGGCATGCCGGGCGGTAGCGCGGGGGCGCGGCTGGGGACCGGCATGTCCAGGTACTCGTGGGCGGCTGTGCCACGGGTACGGTCGATGGCGCCGAAATCCTCCAGTACGTCCAGGACATGGCGCAGGTCGCGATGCGCGTGGTCGAACCAGGTCTGGTGGGCTTCATCGCCGAGCTGGAAGCGGACGCGGTGGCTGTGGTCGACGCTGTCGCGCAGCCGGGGCCAGGGCATGGGGTGGGGCAGGCTGTAGAGGGTGGCCAGGATGTCGGGAAGCACGTCCTCGTACGTATCGAAGAGCATCGATTCGACATGCCAGCCGCTCTTCGCCCCGAGCAGCGGCCGACGCATGGCGAACAGCGCGTCGAAGGTGCGCCGCCACAGGGCGAGAGGGTCCTTCAGGTCCCTGGTGGCCTTGGCGACTGCGTACAGGCGGCCCTTGGTGACCCGGACCACCCTCGCGGCCTTGGCCAGTTCGAAGACCAGGGACAGGCGCGGCAGGTCATCGCCGGAACGCAGGGCCTTGGGCAGAGCGTCACCGGTGGCCAGAAGGTCCACGAGTTCGCGCGCGTCGGCGGTCTTCAGTCGGCCCGTCGCTGTGACAGCTCGCCCCTGCTTGCCCGCCCACTCGGCGAGCTGCCTGACCTGAGTGAGCAGTGCGATGTGCCTGGCTTGGGCGCGTAGGGTCTGTGCGGACGGCAGGATGACGGGCAGTTGCGGCTCGGAGCGTTGGCCGTCGGCCGGGCCCTCGGTGATGTGCCGCTGGGCGATGACACGTAGCGCGTCCTCGTCGTGCGGCTGCTCTCCGGCGTGGACGCGCTCGACGAACCCGTCCAGCGCCGACTGGTTGCTCAGGTCGATGCCGTGTTCGGCGGCGAGCGTTATCCAGAACTTGGCCGGTCCGAAGAGGGAGCGGTCGGCCATCGCTGCCGGGTATTCGTGCGCGGCCGCATCCACGGAGACGAGCTGTTCCTCGAGGCCGGGCCCACGCGGATCGGCGAGCTGCGTGGCGTGTAGGAAGCGCAGCAGCCACCGCACGGCTCCCGGCGCGTCGGGCAGCTGTTCGCCGGGCAGCACGGTCACCGCGCGCGGCGCCCAGTTCAGCAGGAATTCTTCGATGTGGCGTGGCTCCCACAGGCCTAGGCGCCCGTCCCGGGTCCCGGAGTGCCGGTAGTCCAAAGCCACCGCCACCGCGAACGCGTCCAGCTCCTCCCGCGGCCCGCCCTGCAGCGCGGCCCATCGCTCCAGCCGCTCCACGAGCAGGTCGCGCCCTGCCTCGTACTCGTCGTCATCGGCGAAGTTGTAGAACATACGCATCGGGATACTGCGGCTCCTTCGGCGGCTACCTCTTCACCGTACCGGTCCGTCGGCCCCGTGAACCCGGCGGCTGAGCCGGCTGGTTCGAGGCCGGCTCAGCCCGCCGGGGCCGTGGCGGACCTGCGCGGGTTGCGCTACGGGCGGCGACAGGCGGTGAATCGTGTGTCGCACGGTGAAGACCGAGGTGCTGACCGAGCAGCAGCTGGAGGGGGCTGTCACCGATTCCGTGGCAGCGGAACCCGGCGCTCCCGCTTGATGGCGCAAGCCTCCTCCCGGCTACTCGGGCGCTGGTGCTTGCTTCTCGGTCGTACTCGGTTCAGATCTGGGCGTAGTAGTGGTACTGCCCCGGGCCGCAGGTCTCCTCCAGTTTTCGGACGATCGCCGGCGCGTCGTCGTACGGGCCAGCGATGTAGAACGGTGTGCCTTCCCGGCCGTAGCTGATCGCGGGCAGTCCGGGTGGGGGGGTTCCGAGGTGGGTGGCGGCCTCGTCGAAGCCCGGGGCGGGTCCGAAGCCCACAGCACGTGCGTAGGCGACGGCTCCGTGGACGATCTGCTGTGCCTGCTGTATCCCGATCGTCAGGGGCGGGTGGTCGAAGGCGGAGTAATAGGTACGGACATGGGCGTCCACCGAGCCGGAGCCCATGACCTCGGGGCCGATGACATTTTTGACACCCAGGCAGTACACATCCACCAGGAACCCGCATACGGTCACCTTGCTGGCTCGTTCCTGACGGGCGATGAGGATCTGTGCGAAGCCGCCCGTGCCCGGCTGGTCCTGGGCGCCGAGCGGATCGGCGGCCACCCACTGCGGGGCGGCGGACATGCCAAGACCACTGGTCCACCCCGCATTGACCCAGCACCCCACCACGGCTCGACGGTCCGGCGCGAGGTCTGCCTGCTCGGCCTGGGCCACCTGCCGTACCAACGCGCCCGCCCGGGAAGAGGACACACCGAGCGCACGGGCGATCTGCTTTGGTCCACTGCCTCGCTGCCGCAACTCCCGCACCCTGGCGAGCAGCTCGTGGTCTTCACGCATCCCGCCATTGTGCCCGGCGCTTCACGTATCGGGCCGCCACACACTCGCAGGGCGTACTGGAAACTGCCGCGGCACCACGTCACCCTCAGTGATCGCGCTCACGTGGCCGGGGCGCCGAGAACAGCGCTCTACGGACAATCGAGGGTGTTCCGGTGCCGTGACGTAGACGTGGGAGATGTACTTCATCTCGACGAACAGGTGGCAGGACGGCGGACCCGTGGCGACGCAGCTCGAAGGTGTTCCCCTGACCGTGATCGTGCCGCCCGTGAAGCCGAGCAGGGCGAAACGGTTGGCTCCCTGGCCCCCGTAGCGAACTCCGCTGGCTGACGGCGCCGCAGCCTGAGCCTGCTGCTTGCCCCGCATTCCTGGCTTGCTGCCCTGGGTGGCCACGGAGCGCACGCCCGTCCCTGGGACGCTCAGCGTCGTCTGGGTGCGGCCGTCCGCCCGCTTGGTGATCCTCACCCCTCGGCACGCCGACCGAGGTGCTGATGCCGCTCTTAGGAGCTGTTGTCCGGAACAGTCCGATCTTCTTCGACTCCCTGAACTGGAGGCCCATAATCGCTCCTCTCTCGCAGGTGCTTGATGGTTTAACGAACCCCGGCTCGGCCCCCAGGGGGGTTCGCGTGGTTCATGCCGACTGATTCCGAGCCTCGGCGAGGCGGTCGCGCGCCGTGGACTTCGGCAGCTTGAACCGGTCCCTGACCGCGGTGAGCGTGGTCCGCTCGTACCCAAGCTCGTTGAACAGGTTCAGAACCTGTTCAACGAGAAATGCGCGGTCCACGGGTGTGAAGCGGGGGTCCCGTCGAGTTGGCGCTCCAGCATGGCGAGTTGGTGCCGCAGCACCAGGATCTCTACGTCCTTCTCCCGACACTCACCGGCAGCAGTCGCAGCGCGGCGAAGGCGTTCGTCATCGCCGGATAAGCCAAGCGGAGCAGCGCAGTCGATCATCAGGCCTGGCCGTGCCGACCGCCGGTGAATTGCCCGCCGATCCGCCCTCTCGCATGCATGGATGGATGGCCTTCTCGGCTCCCACAACGGCGCATCGGCGCACTTCGGTGCCTAATGAGGACATGAAGAACACATGGACTGAAGTACAGCAATTCCGACGCGGCAAGGGCTCGCGCACCCAGCCTGTCGTGCTCGCCGCTCCGGACTTCGTGCCGCTGAGCGCCGAACAGGAACGGCAGGCGGTCGCCGCTCTAGCGGACCTGTTGGCTGGCTGGTCGGCCAAGCGCCCGGCTCCGCCGGAACAAGATCGCGCTGCGACGCGGCCTGGATCACGCGCTGAGCAGCCGCCGGAGGGAGGGAATTTCGCTTACTGACAAGTAAAGAAGTGGGCCGGGAAGATCAGAAACCTTGACTTCCTGCAGGTCAGGGCAGCGATTGCGGCCCTGCCTCAGGAAGGGTGCCCCCGGCGGGAGCAGCAGAACATGGGAAGTCGGGTCGGTGCGGACGCGGGGCGGGATGTTGGTGGTGACGGCGGCCGTCTCGTTCTGAACCCGGCGTACAGCTCGGCTTGTCTGCCGCTTGGGCCCTGACCTGGGCGTTTGGCCTGGTCAGGGCCCTTGGGCTGTCTGCCGGACTTCCCGGGATTTGCTGCGGGTTCTCGGGCGTGCCGACGGGAGTGTGCACGGGGTGTACGGGACGGGGCGCCGTCGGGGGGCACGGTAGGGGCGGACGGGCGCCTTGCTGGCTGGGGCCGCCTGCCCGGAGCGGCTGTGTCCGAAGGAGCAGTGGATGGGCTGGCCCAACACAACAAAGCCGGATCATCGCGTGGTAGAGCGGGGTCGCTGGCCGCTACTGCGACGGTGTCGTTCTGAATTTGGAGTCCGTCGGGTGGTCGGGGACTCTGTGCAGGTTCGAGCCCCTTGGTCCGGCCAGGGCCTTGGTCGGCGGAGTTCGAGTGGGTGTTGGGTGACGGCGCACGCCTCGTGTCTGGGACCATGGCGCATCCGCCGTTCGCCTGGGAACTAGACTCTGGGCTTCATATTCGGTCGTGTGGTCCCTGGCTCACCCGTTGCGGCGACGCTTCTGTGGTGCTGGTGGATCTCTCGGTGAGGTCCTGGCACGATCGGCGATGCATGTTGATCGTTCTCCTGTTCGATCAAATTGGTTCGGCGGTTGCACCGCCAGAGGTGCACGCGCCAGCGCAATGCGCTGGCGCGTGCTGAGGAGGGGTTGCTGTGACGGTGCAGGACCGCGTATACACCTCGGTCGAGATCTGCGCCGGCGCGGGAGGGCAGGCGGTCGGGCTCGACGCAGCAGGCTTCCGGCACCTGGCTCTGATTGAGATCGACCCGGATGCGTGCCAGACCCTCCGGGACAACATCGGGAAGCTGGGTGGACGCGAAGGGGACGTACACCAGCGGGACCTCAAGCTGTTCACCAGGAAGCGTAAGGGCAAGCGGCCCGAGCAGTTCACTATCGCCGACCTCGGCTTGAAGCGGGGGGAAGTGGACCTCCTGGCTGGTGGCGTTCCCTGTCCGCCTTTCTCTGTGGCCGGGCAGCAGCTCGGGCAGGACGACGAGCGTGATCTGTTCCCTGTGATGCTTGAAATGGTCGACGCTCTCGACCCCAAGGCTGTGATGATCGAGAACGTCCGCGGCCTTCTGGAGCCCAAGCACAAGTTCGCCGCCTACAGGGCGAAAATCGAGGCCAAGCTATCGCGAATGGGATACACCAAGCGTGATTGGAAGGTCCTGGAAGCCAAGAATTTCGGGGTCCCTCAGCTGCGCCCTAGGGCCATCCTCGTGGCTGTGAAAGGGCGGTACGCTCCCTATTTCGACGAACTTCCTGAAAGTAATGGGGCTGCCTTTCCCACGGTGGCCGACGCGCTCCGGGATTCAATGAAGGAACGCTACGACGCTCTTCGTGGGACCGAGTTTGCAGAGAGAGCCGCAGAATGCTACGAGCGGTGGTTGGAGTACGAGGGAGCTCGCAAGGCTGCCGCTCCCACGCTGGTTGGCGGCTCTAAGAAGCACGGCGGTGCGGATCTCGGCCCGACCAGGGCCAAGCGAGCGTGGAAAGACTTGGGAGTCAACGCTCTCGGCGTGGCCGACGAGGACCCCATGGTGAAACCCGGCCGACACCTCTTGAGTGAAGACGGCCCGATGCTTACCGTGCCGCAGGCTGCGATAATCCAGGGATTCCCCGAGGATTGGAAATTCTCCGGGCGTAAGACGGCCGCCTACCGGCAGGTCGGGAACGCCTTCCCGCCCCCCGTGGCCGAAGCAGTCGGTAAGATGATCATCGATGTTCTTAAGCAGGCCGACAAGGGCGCTGCACCCCCGGCCCCGCGCTGTGAAAGCGATGAGCCCGTCTCAGCCCCGGTGTACGAGCAGCCCGCACTCCTTGCGCTTTGAGACCGCGTCCTTGACCGCTTCAGCACATTCCTCTGCTGGCTGGTGCTCCCAGAAGCGCAGCACCAGCCAGCCTGCCTCGGCAAGTCGAATATCGGTGTCCTTGTCGCGCTGCATGTTCCGGCCGATCTTCTGGCGCCAGTAGTCCGGATTCGTCTTGGGAGGCACGAAGTGCTGCGGGCATCCGTGCCAGAAGCACCCGTCCACGAACACGGCAACACGCACTCGGCGGAAGACGAGATCTGCGGTGCGGCGCATACCGGGCAGAGGCTTCGCAGCGACCCGGTAGCGGAGGCCCGACGCGTGGACGAGCGAACGCAGGGCAAGCTCCGGGGATGTGTCGCGGTTGCGATTGCCGAGCATACTGCGGCGGTTGGCGGCTGAGGAGGCCCAAGAGCCGACGGGTGGTTCCCAGTCAGAAGAGTGCACCATCGCTAGCCTCCCGTGTTCCACTCCACTGTTCCCCTCCCGCCTGGCCTGGGCGGGCCTCCGGGATGGCGGGGCGCGCGCCTCGGTCTGCGGCAGGAAGGGCGACCCAGTCGCCAGGCCCGAGATCGTATCCATGCGCAGCTGCTGTTACGCGCTGGTCCTGCCACTTCCCGCAGAGCAGGAGCAGCCCCTGGGCCTCCGCCCTCTCGCGGATGGCGCGGGCCCTTCGTATCGGGTCCTGCCGGCCGGCGCATACGGTCAGTATTACGCTGCGAGGGATGACGATTCCCGGAAGGTAGCCGAACAGCATCAGGAGGCGCGCCTCCTGGCCCCGATCCTCGGCGAGCACGGCGTTGGCTTGCTCCTCTGTGAGGAGCGAGAGCGGATTCACGGGGAGCGGCGTCCACTCGTAGAGCGGGACTGCCCATTGCTCACGGGCGTCGGCAGCAATCCCTCGTTTGCCGTCGTTGTTACTCCCGCGGTAGAGCCACGAGGTATGGGTGCGGACCAGCCAACTGCGGTGGCGGTTCTTCTTCAGCTGGATCTGAGTGCAGATACAGAGGTGGCAGTGCGCCTCCGCAGGGATTGCCCAATTGTCCCCGACAGTGGCCTTCAGGTCCACGGGGGTATCGTTGATCAAGATGTCGAGCGGCTTGGCCTTCTTCCAACCGAATACCCTCTGGACTTCGTACTCGAGCTTGGCTCCCACCGAGGCTCGCTCGCCCGGGTGGACCTTCGGCGACAGGAGGTTGAAGCGCGAGGTTCGGGCCCCGTCCAGGACGTAGTCCACCGATGATCTGATCGCCTCCGTGAAGCCGTCGGCCAGGCATGGAGTGGCGATCGCGCGCAGGACGCCTTGGAGGTCCTCGTCGTCGGTCGGAGCCTGCAAGATTCGGCCCGGCGACTTGCACGCAGGGTTCTCACAGACGGTGCCAAGTGGCTGTAGTACGAGTCTGCCCACGACGGGGGGCTCCGCATCTCTCGACTTTTGGACTGGAAGGCAACGCTAGCTGTGACGGACGATGCAAAGAGCCGAGTTGCGGCAACGGCTCGCGCCTGAACGGCCGCGCAGGCCGGAACGGAAAGGGGGCTCAGAAACGGATCAGGTCTCCTCCCTGCCACGTTGGCAGAGATGCGCATGCTCCGGGTGGCACGTCATCCCTGGACCCCACACCGCCAGCGACGTGACCGGTCAGGCACCGTCCGAACGGCGCCGCCGATACTGAGCGAGCGCCAGGAGCTACCACTTCAGGCGACGTTCCATCAGCTAAGGCTCTCATCGCATGGCAGACAGTCAGCTCCCTGCACTCAAAACGCGACCTGACCTTGAGGTCTCGTAGAGATGTGTCAGAACTAGGGGTGGCCTGACACAGATTCTGATGGTTCCTGGACCCGGGTGAGCACGGATCAGGCCCGTCCTCATGCCTGGTTCGCGGACATGCCGAGCGCCAACCCCAGCAGCAATTCCGCCTCGGCGTGCCTTCGCAGCACGTTGAGCTCGTAGAGTACCCGCAGGACATCGCGGTCAGAGCGGTTGGCTGCGCTTTTGGCGATCATGCCGACGGCCTCGAATAGGCTTCGGTCTGCGCAGGCCGCGATCGCGGCGGCCGTCTCGTCCGGAGGTGCTTCTGCGCCGGCATGGTGAAGAAGGCCAACCGCTCCTTCCAAGTCGCCGGCAGCGAGACAAGCCTCCACGACGGCGATGGACGGCGACCGAACATCGGCGAGCTGTTGCCGGTCCCCCCTCGGAGGGGGGACCGGCAATGACGGCACGTCCGCCGCGCGCGGATTCCGAACGGAGGTGCTGGTCGGCTCCTTCCCTGCCTGCGCCCGCTCGTAAGGCGCAGCAGCCCCACAAGCCGGGCAGGTCGGAGGCTTGATCGGCGGTGGCGGCGTGAGTGCTTCCCAGATCTTGTTCAGCTCGTCCCAGGGGAGGACCGCAATGCCCGCGGCCTCTGCCTTTACAGATGCGAGGCCGTGAAGTGCCTGCAGCAGGCCGATGCTGGGCGGGCGCTTCCGCTTGCCATTGGCGAGGTCGGAGAGCACGGACTTGCTCCGAAAGACCTGCCTATCCAAGCGGTCGCTGATCTTCCCGTAGGACTCGCCAATGGCCATGACCAGGTTCCGGACGGCCTCAGCCAGAGCACGCCACTCCGCAGGGAGGAGCGGGGGGAGCGGCTTGAACTGGTGCAGCTGGGGCAAGTTGACCTCCCCATCGGCTAGTTGACAGGTATAGAGACGATTCTGGCGCCTTCCTAGCGGAGTTGGAGGCTCATTACCTGTTCCGAGTTTCCCGGTACCACAAGTGGGACACCATTGCCCTTCCGTCTTCTCAAGCGATTGCGGTTTGGTTGTTGCTGGACAGAAGGCCCGCTCCCGGTGAGACCAGACCGGGGTTGGCACTCGTCTGGGGCCCGTTGCCGATGAGAGAGGTGGACCGTGCGCATGGACATGCCGTCCTGGAGGGATCCGAAGCTAGGCACTATGAAGCGTGCTGCACTGTGGCTGGTGCAGGAGGTGGGTGTCGGGGGACTGTTCACCAAGGGGCAACTGCGCGAAGCCTTCCTGGGGACGTCGCAGATCGACCGACGGATGCGCGACCTGCGTGACTTCGGTTGGCGTATCGACACCAACCGCGAGGATCCGACTCTCGAGGCTCACGAGCAGCGCTTCGTGGAACAGGGCGCACCGGTCTGGGAGCCAGGCAAGGCAACCAAGTCCACTCAGACGTTCACGGCCGCACAGAGGCATGCGCTACTCACTCGCGACGGGCACAAGTGCCGCTCGTGCGGGATTGGTCCCGGCGAGCAGTACCCCGGCACCTACATTGCATCCCAGCTCGACATCGCCCGTCGCGAGGTGCGGCTCCCCTCCGGCGCGACCGAGGTGCAGGCAGTAATTGAGTGCAACCGCTGTCGGGTGGGCGGCCGCAATCTGACCGCCGATCTTGGCGACGTGCTTTCCCGCATCGGAAGGCTGTCGGCGATCGAGCGAAAGATGCTGTACGCGTGGGTCGAGCAGGACGCTCGTGGTTTCAGTGAAGTCGAGGATATCTGGGCGGCTTACAGGACGCTGCCGGCGGACGCCCGCGACCAAGTCCGGGCCGTACTTAGGTGACCCATTCGCGACCATCGTCCTACGGGGAGAGGCCCGGCTCGGCCGTCTCCGCCCACGCTCGCACTCGTCGGCCTGTCTAGGAGATTGCGCAGATGTTCACTGATTTCGGCCTACCGCCGACCGCCGTTGAGAACCGGAGGCTCGTCGAACAGCGTTTGAAGGAGCTCAAGGAGGCCGAGGGCGTGACGGAGACGCTGAGAGTCGAATGGCGGGGGGCTCCGCTCCACATAGAGGTCATCGACATGCCCGTGGATGCCCTGCTCTACAACCCGGGCACCCACCGTATCCGCGCACAGCGCAGCTACGACTCGGCACGAGATCTGTGCCTCCAGCAGGATGCCTGGAGCGTCGAGAGCCAGGATTACCTGCACTATCTGCTCCAGGCCCGGCCTTCCGAACCGGAGCGGCGTGACCCGGACTTCGACACCCTCAAGGAGAGCTTGCGTGAGCACCGCCAGAGCGAACCGGGCCTGATCACCCGTGAGGGGATCCTGGTCAACGGCAACACTCGGCGTGCGGCGCTGAAAGAGCTCGGGGTCACGAGCATGCGGGTAGGCGTGCTCCCCACGTCCTGCACCTGGGACGATGTCAACGCAGTTGAGTTGTCCCTCCAATTGCGTCCGGACAAGCGGCGGGACTACTCGTACATCAACCAGTTGATGGCCGTAGAGGAGCAGGTCCAGATCGGCCGCGAACTCTCCGAGATCGCGAAGGTCTTTCACACCACGGTTCCCGCGCTGGAGCGCGACATGTGGATTCTGGCGCAGCTGCGGGAACTGATCTCACGCAGCCGGAACAGCAACTTCGAACTCCGGCTTATGGACTTGGAGAGGTCGCAGGAGAAGCTGGCCGAGCTCTACCGCGCCTACAAAAAAGAGAGGAACAGGGAGCGAGCGGATCTCCTCAAGGAGGCGCGGCTGGCCGCCATTGTGCTCGACTTCGCCAAGACGGACGTCCGGTTCATCGAACCGGACTTCCATGCCCAGTACTTGGAGCGACTGCTCCCCGAGTCGCTAAAGCCAAGTGGAGGCGCAGCACCCGCGGCGGTCGTAATCCCTGGCCTTAACCGGACTGTGCAGACCGCTGGTGCCAAGGTCTCCGCTGCCCGTTCGCTGACTGACACGCTGCTCAAAGCCAAGGCTGTCGAGGTTGCCGGCGGCAAGGCAGCGCCTGCCGATTTGAACGCCGCTTCCAAGGTCATCGGTTCGCTTCAGGAAGCCTTCAACGAGGCCATCACTGTGGCCGGCCGCGACGTCCGTCTGAAGAAGAAGCGCCAGGCAGCTCCGGACCGAGTCAGCGACGCGTGCAAGGCATTGGAGCAAGCCATCACAGACCTGGTACTAGCGCGCAGCACCAGCAGTCTGGACGAGGGCGCATTCGACGATGCACTCATCCAGCTCCGCACCGTTATGGGGAAGCTCGCCATTGAAGCGCAGCGGAGCATCGAGCCTCCAGGCGACGGCCTGGCCTGGATGATCGAGGCGGCTTCCGCAGAGCAGGTGCGGGCATGACGGCCACCACGGAGCGCCCGTCTCTCCAGCTCGGCTTCGATGTAACGCGCACAAGGGTGGTGCTGCGGACACAGTCGGCCTTCCAGAGTGACTTCGCCCAGTTGGCTGCCCGCATTGCCACGGGCAGCCAACGCGGCTCTCTGATGGCCGAGATCGACCTCGATGACTTCCTGGTCGGCTTGGGTGAGTTGGGCAGCTGGCAGCACCCCGGGGTCCAATGGGAGGAAGCGCTCGTGGCGCTGGTCAACGGTGTTCTGGATGACGCCGACGCCGCGCAGCGCAGCCTCGATGGTTACGTGTCCGCGCTGCCCGACGGTGCCGATCACCAAGACGTCGTCAGTCTTTTCGGCGACGACTGGACGGCAGACCTCACCTCGTTCCAGCTGCGGGATATCGCCCGGTTGCTCTCGCTCCGGCACGGCGCGAACTTCAGCGTGCCCGGTGCCGGCAAGACGCGGGTGGGCCTCGCGGTGTTCGCTGCATCGCGCGTGCGTGGGGAAGCCCGGCGCCTGTTGGTAGTGGGTCCGAAGTCCGCCTATGAGTCGTGGCTGTACGAGAGCACCGCCTGCTTCAAGGCGCCCTTGCGCGCAGTAGTGATGGGGCCTTCCCCCGAGCCGGGCGCCGAGGTGCTCATTGTGAACTACGAACGACTGGATCGATCGCTGACGGGGCTTGCCTCATGGCTCCGCGCGGCGCCTTCGATGGTGATTCTGGACGAGGCTCACCGGATGAAGCTCGGGGCCAATGGAACCTACGGTTCGGCGTGCCTAGCCCTGGGCCCACTGGCTGCGCGTCGGTTGATCCTGACCGGCACTCCGGCCCCCAACGGGGCACGGGACCTTGAGAACTTGCTGTCCTTCGTGTGGCCCGGCCACGGGAAGCGGGTGGTCACGGACGCGGTGGCAGGCGGCGATCTCGCCTACGCCAGCGAGGTGTTGCGTCCGCTATTCACGCGAACGACGAAGAAGGAGCTCGGACTGCCGCCGTTTGAGCCTAAGGTTCGTCACGTGGAAATGCCGCCGATCCACCGGGAGATCTATGAGACTCTGAAGGGTAACTTTTCTGCACGTGCCGAGGCGTCGCGGGGGGATTTCGAGGCGTTCGGGAAGTCCATGCTCCGGTTGCTTATGGCGGCCACGAGTCCCGCGCTGCTCGTCGAGGGGACGACCCGGTACGAGCCTTTGTCCTACCGGGTGCCGCCCCTTGAGGCGTCACCGGACGACTCGCTGTATGCGCTGCTTCGAGACCTACCCAGCTATGAGCTCTCCCCGAAGTACCATGAGACACTGAAGATCGTCTCTGACAACGCCGCTCTCGGCCGTAAAACGTTGGTGTGGACCACTTTCGTCCGAAGCCTCATCACCCTTCAGCAACTGCTTGCGCCCTATCAGCCAGCTGCGGTCCACGGCGGCACCGCTGAACGGGAAGAGGAGCTGCGGCGCTTCCGTGAAGACCCCGACTGTCTGGTCCTGCTGTCCAATCCGGCTACCCTCGGCGAGGGAATCAGTCTCCACCATGTCTGCCATGATGCGGTGTACGTGGACCGCGACTTCATGGCTGGGCGATTCTTGCAGAGCATGGACCGCATCCATCGCCTCGGCCTTGCGCCGGGTACGCAGACCAGGGTCACAGTCCTGGTAGCAGCCGGGACTGTAGACGAGGTTGTGGCAATGCGACTGGAGCAGAAACTTGAGTTCATGGGCCGTATCTTGGACGACCCGTCCGTCCAGCAACTCGCTGATCTAGTTGAGGAGCCTTCCGCGGCCGCTGGCATGGATTTGGCAGATGTGCGCGCGCTTCTTAAACATATCGATGTTGGCAGCGGCCCGGGGGCTGACGACCTGAACGCCAGATAGCGTCACTTTGAGCCCTTGAGGTAGGCGCCGAGGTTTGTTCACCGCAGGGAAGGCTTTGTCTTACTCGAGGTCGCCTATACACACGCTATCAAGCCCTGACTGTGCGAGCTGTCCACCGCTCAAGTCCCGCCAGTCGTACTGCTGCAGAGCTACCCACGCACTGTGTCCGGCAACAAAGTCAGGGCAAGCAAGCAAAGAAAGACGGGCAACGAGGGCCGGTGACGGTCTGTTGCCGAGTCAACTATGGCTCGCCTCAGCCTTCGACACCTATACGCGCTGCTTCGTCAAGCATGACATGTTCGACTGGTAGTCCTGCCCGATGCGCTTCGTCGACAAGCGCGGCCAGCTCGTCAGGTGTGAACTGGGACTCCCAACTCTTCGCGCCGCTTTTGGTGAGCCCCCCGCCGGTCTCCATCACCTTGATCACCTTCGCCCTGGCCGCCGCATTGTGCTGCACAAGGCGACGGATCTCTTCCACGCCGTTCACCTCACCGCCGAGGAACCAGCAGTGACCGCCGGGCGGCGTGACAGGCGTGGCCGCCGACATGAGGCGCGGACCGGCAACCGTACCGGCGGCTATCGCCTCCGACAGGCGCAGCACCAGGTGGTCACGGTCGCCCAAGTCGCGCACAGTCGTGACGCCAATGCTCAGGAGCTGCTCCGCTCTGGTCGCCATGTCCTGGAGCAGTGCGTCGTTGTCACGGCCCTGAAGAGCGGCGACGGGGTCAGGTCTTCCGTCGCAGTCAAGGTGGACATGCGCGTCGACCAATCCTGGCAGCACGGTCGATTCAGGGAAGGCGAGGCGCTGCCCACCTAACGGTGCCTGCGCTTCGACATCAGAGCGCGGGCCCACGGCGACAATGGCGGCGCCATCGACAAGGACTGCGCCGTCCTCGAAGACTTCCCCCGCGGTACCCGTGAGGACGCGGCGAGCGTTGATCAACGTCGCAACTCCCGTTCTCCGCGAGTCGGTTAGGGCCTAGAGAGTATGGGCGTCCTTGTGGCGAGCCAGGACCCTCCCTCGGTGCCCGTCCAGCTGATCGGGCTGTCCCAACCACGTGAGCCCGCACAAGTCCACCTCCCCGGCCTGGCTGAGGCACTTGCAGAAGGCGAATGCGGTCCTGCCTGGACGCACTGCCGAGCAGCTAGCCCAACTCGGCCCCGGCGAGGCGTACGTCTGGTCGAGCTAGGTGTTCTGTCCCGGTAGGTTGTGGACGGGTGATGCAGGTCTCGGTTGAGGGACCTTGAAATGGGTGAGGGCCTTCTGGCTCGGTGTGGATTGCGACATCTACGCCGGACGACAGAAAGGCCCTCGTGCCCCACCGTAATGCACCCCTGACCGAGACCGGCCGTCTGCGTCTGGCCCGCTGCGTGGTCGACGACGGCTGGCCCCTGCGCCGGGCCGCGGAACGCTTCCAGGTCTCACCGACAACAGCCCAACGGTGGGTCCACCGCTATCGCGAACTCGGCGAGGCAGGCATGGCCGACCGCTCCAGCCGCCCTCACGCCAACCCGCGACGCACCCCCACACGAACCGAGCGCCGCATCATCAAGATCCGGATCCTGCACCGCTGGGGACCAGCCCGCATCGCAGGCAAGCTCCGCCTGGTGCCCTCTACCGTGCACCGCGTACTGACCCGCTACGGCCTGGCCCGCCTGACCCACCTCGACCGAGCCACCGGCCGGGCCATACGACGCTACGAACGCGACAGACCAGGCCAGTTGGTGCATGTGGACATCAAGAAGCTCGGCAACATCCCCGACGGCGGCGGCCACAAGGCGCTCGGCCGACAGGCAGGCCGCAAGACCCGCTCCAAAACCGGCTACAGCTACATCCACACCGCCGTCGACGACCACTCCCGCCTGGCCTACAGCGAAATCCTCGGCAACGAGAAGAAGGAGACCGCCACCGGATTCTGGCAGCGGGCCCAGGCGTTCTTCGCCCAGGCGGGAATCACTGTCGAGCGCGTCCTGACCGACAACGGCTCCTGCTACCGCTCACGCGACTGGCGCGACATGCTCGCCACGGCCGGGATCACCCACAAACGCACCCGGCCCTACCGGCCCCAGACCAACGGCAAGGTCGAACGCCTGAACCGCACCCTGCTGGAGGAATGGGCCTACGCCCGCCCCTACCGCAGCGAACAGGAACGACGCGACGCCTTCCCGCAGTGGCTGCACACCTACAATCACCACCGCGGACACACCGCGCTGGGCGGCCAACCACCCGCCAGCCGCGTCCCCAACCTCACAGGGCAATACAGCTAGGTCACCGATCCGGCATTCACCTACGGCGCCGTACGCATCCGGTGTCGGCCCCGGGTGACCAAGCACGGAGGGGGAACCAAGACCGCATCAGGCGGGCACTGGGTTGTGAGGTTGCAGAACTCGGACTCGGCCCCGCCCTGTGACTAGCGATGGCGAGTGGAGCAGTACGCGCAGGGATTGATCTCGGATCGTGGTCGCTAAGCCTACTCTACGTGATGCTCACTCGCCTGCTCAGCTGGCTCCTGCTACTCAGCCCTCACGCTGTATTGGTGTCGATCCGGTAAACGATCTTTCCCTCGAACTCGGTGAATCCGAGCGATCGGTAGAAGGCCCGTGCGTCTGGGTTGTCGTGGTCGGTCATCCACTCGACGCGGCTGCAGCCGGGTCGCGCGGCGGCGAGGTCGCGGAGCTCGTTCATGAGTTGGGCGCCGATGCCTTGTCGGCGGAGGGTGTCGCGGACATAGAGCTCTTTGAGGAAGAGGGAGTGGGAGGCGCCTGCTGCCGGCCAGAGGAATGAGTATGCGGCGAGGCCCACGAGGTCACCGGCTTCGTCCTCGACGAGGAGAGCGGATGCCAGCGGCGGTGACCCGAAGAGGGCTTCCTCCACTTGGGACCGGCGTTCTTCGAGCGGCTGGATTTCGGTCGACCCGTAGAACCGTTCGATCTCCTCGATCAGTTCGGCCACAGCGAGGATGTCCCGCTTGTCGGCGGGGCGGATCGTCACGGTCATCGGCGTCTCCTGTCGTTCTTCAGTCGCTGCACTCGCTTGCTCCAACGCGTGATCCGATGCGGGGGGTACGGCATGGCTACGGGGACGGTGCAGATGGTGCGTGCGGGTCCCAACCGTGCTGCCGCAGGGAGTTCTGGACGTGGCGTATGAGGTGCTCCAGGTCCGTGCAGTAGACGGATGGATTCCGGTAGCCATCGGTGGCGCTGAAGCGATGCGGGAGGTAGCCGCCGCCGCACACGTCCACCAGCGCGCAGTTCTGGCACTTTTCGGCGAGCGCGGTAATGCCGTATTGCCGGTGCTGCAGCTTGGGATGGCGAAGGGCTTGGTCGAAGTTGTGGTTGGCGATGTTGAGCCCTAGCTGGGAGGCGCCTTCCTCGACGGATCGTAGGGTGTCCACGCCTTCGATTGTTCCGTCGGACTCGATGACGACGCTGGTCGGTGGGGCGAGGCCGAGGGTTTCCACTGAGCCGTGTACGCCGGAGGTGAGCGCGACGATGTCTTCCAGCATCCGGACGCTGTGCCGGTGGTCGGGCCGGGCGAGCCAGGCGTCGTAGACACGGCTCATCCACAGCCCGTATTCGGGCACGGTCGGGTCGTTGCGGTGGGGCGGCTGATCGTGCGTCGCGTGAGGGAGGTTGAAGTCGATCACCGGGGGATCGAATGTTGCCAGGTAGTCGTGGACCTCGACCGGGTCGTTGGCCAGGTCCACGACGGCGAGCAGTCCGGCGAACAAGTGTGGTCGGGAGCGTAGGAGTTCGATGCCGCGTACGGCCGAGGCGGCGCTCGATCGCGAGGCATGAGTGAGCCGGTGCCGGTCGTTCGCGGCTGGCGGTCCGTCGAGGCTGACGCCCACGGCCACCTCGTACTGCTCGAAGAGGTTCAGCCACGCCGTCGTCAGGAGCGTCCCGTTGGTCTGCAGCTCGAAGCGGACCGCCGTATCCGCCGGTACCCCAGTCCGGAGAGCGCTGAGCAGGTCGGCCATGTGACGGGGACCGGCGAGCAGCGGTTCCCCACCGTGCAGCACGATATGCACCGTGCGCAGCCCGTGCGCCGCGACGTGTTCACCGATCCGTCGACCCGCTGCTCGGGCCACGTCCAGGCTCATCCGGGCGGGAAGGTGCCGCCACGCCTGGTCCGTGGAGTTGAAGACGTAGCAGTAGTCGCAATCGATGTTGCAGCGGTTCGCGACCTTGAGAATGAACGTCTGAAAGGGTGCGGTGTCTTCCAGGGGTGTCATCGAGCGGTAGCGCTCACAGTGGCCAGGGCCAGATGATCGAGGCTGCGTGGGCGCCGTCGCCGACGCGGTTCGTCGCGGCCTGCTCGGCCGCCAGCCGCTGCCGGACGCGGGCTGCGACACGGTCCAAGACCACCGTGCCCTGTGCCGGCTGAGCGGGCTCGGGGACGACGGGAGCCCAGGCGTGTGGCGCGGGAGCAGACGTGGGTGACGGCATTCAGCGCTCCTCGTGATGGGCGCACCGTGGCAGACCGGCACAGTGCGGCGGCGGTGGAGACGACAGATGAGCTGGCAACGTAACAGTCGTACCGCTCGCGGCGGCATACGGAAACCGGTCACATGCCGGGCTATCTGGCCTGTGATGCCAGCAGTCGCTCGATGTCGTCAGCCGCCGGGCCCGCGCCCAACTTCCGGTATGTGGCCAGTGCTTGACGCAGTGAGCCTGCGGCTTGAACGGACCTGTCGACCGCCCAGTCGCAGCGGCCGATGCCTTCCAGCGCCCGTGCTTCCTCCAGCGGGCAGCGGATGTCGCGGGCCAGAGTCAGCGCTCGCTCGAAGTGTCCGCGGGCGGCGGTCTGGTCACCGCAGGTGCGCAGCAGCGATCCCCAGTGGTTCAACACCTCAGCCTCGCCGTACCGGTCACCCAGCTCGCTCAGGATCTCCAGGCTGCGCTGGAACGCCTCCACAGCGCCGTCCCGGTTCCCGATGTTCCCGAGAGCCGCTCCAAGCTCGCTCAGCGAGGCGGCCTCGCCCCCGCGACTGCCCAGATCGCTATACGCGTCCAGGGCTTCTTCCAGCAGCCGGATCGCCTCCGTGGCGTTCCCGGAAACGCGCTCCAGTACCCCGAGATGACGGATACTGTTCGCCCGCCCGAACCGGTCGCCGAACTCGGTGAAGAGCTCCAGCGCCTGGGCATGAGCGTCCCGGGCACCGGCGAGATCACCGCTCAGCCGACGCACCACGCCCAACTCGTTGAATGCGTAAGCCTCGTGGTGCCGGTCGTCGAGCTCGCGGTAGATGTCCAACGCCTCGCGGTGCCGTCGGGCGGCTCGGTCGTACTCGCCCAAGCAGCAGTGCACCACGCCGAGGTCCCGCAGCGAGTTGGCCTCCCCGTACCGGTCGTTCAGCTCACGGTAGATCAACAGGGCTTCGCCCTGCGCCTCCACGGCTGCGTCGAACTGGCTTGTCTGCCGGCGCACCATGCCCAGGTCCGCGAGCGCGTTGGCTTGGCCGAGCCGGTCGCCGAGCTCACGGTAGATGGCCAGGGCCTCGCTCTGGGCTCGGGCCGCAGCCTCGTTGTCCGCGGTCAGGTACCAGACAATGCCCACCTGGTTCAGGGCATCCGCCTTTCCGCGCCGGTCGCCGACCGTCTCATACTGTGTCACCGCCTCGTTGAGTGCCTCGGTCGCCTCGGGGTAAGCGGCCATACAGCGTCGTACGACTCCGAGTTCGGCCAGCGCACCGGCGAGCGCGCGCCGGTCGCCGGTGTGCCGAGCGGCTTCGGCTGCCGCCCGATGCAGGCCGACAGCCTGGTCCCACGGGCCGGCCTGCCGCAGGAAAGGCGCCATGGCCGCAGCCAGGCGAATCACCAGGTCGTGCAGGGCGAGGCTGTTCGCCTGCCGGATGCAGGCCAAAATGTTGGGCCGCTCGTTCTCCAGCCAACTCAGCGCCGCTGTACGCGTCTTCATGGGTGGGGTCTCCACCCGCGAGGCGGCATCCAGCGCGGGCGCCGTGACCGCGTCGCCGCGGACGATGTGCGTGTTCGCGGCGGCGAGCGCGGCCAGGTAGTAGGTACACACACGTTGGACGGCCTGAACGTGGTCCATGCTGTCTCCCTCGTCGGCGAGACCGCGGGCGTAGTCGCGTAAGAGGTCGTGAAGCCGGTAGCGGCCCCCTGGGTGTTCGTCGATCAGGTGGGCGTCGTAGAGCGCGTCCAGGTGGCGACGGGCCTGCGCCACCGGAACCAAGCAGAGTGCGGCCCCGACATACGCGTCGAGGTCCGTACCAGGGTAGAAGCCGAGGAACCGGAAGAAGCGCTGACGCTCCGGCGCGAGATCCCGACAGGACAGATCGAACGTCGCGGTGACCGTACCCTCCCCGGCGCGCAGTTCCCCCAGCCGATCCCGGGCCGCCACCAGCCGCTCCCGCAGGTCCTCGGCACTCCAGGACGGATGGTGCCGCAGCCGCGCTGCCAGCAGCGACACCCCCAGCGGCAGGTATCCGCACAGCCGCACCAACTCCTCGAGCACACCCCGGTCGAGCGTGTCCGCCGACCGCCCGCTCAGCCGTACCAGCAGATCCACCGCGTGGTCCGGCGGCAGCGCATCCACCGGCAAGACCACCTCCTCCTGCGCCGCCAGCCGCCTGCGACTGGTCACCAGCACCAGACAGCCGCCGCCACCCGGAAGCAACGGCTCCAACTGCCGGTAGCTGACCGCATTGTCGAGGATGAGCAGCGCCTTCTTGTCCGCGAGCCGACTGCGCCACATCGCGGCCCGCGCCTCCGTGACCGCGCCCACGTCCTCACCGACCGGGATCTGCTGCGTCGGCACACCAGCAGCCGCCAATAACGAGGCCAGAGCCTCGTCAGCCTGCACCGGGCTGCGCCCCGACGTGTGCCCGTTGAGATTCACAAACAGCTGCCCGTCCGGAAACCGCTCCGAGAGCACATGCCCGGCGTGGACTGCGAAGGTGGTCTTCCCTACCCCCGCCATCCCGTCGATCACATGAACAGGCAGCGCCTCACCCCTCTCCTGCGAGGCGGCCACCGACACCACCAGCCGCTCCAGCTCGGCAGACCGATCAGTGAACACCACGGAGTCGCGCGGCAGCGACCGCAGCACCAGCGCGGCACCCGGAGGGCCCGCGTCAACTTTCGGCCGGGGCGACGGCTCAGCACTCAACGTGGGCCCGCGGCTCTCGGACAACGCGGTCAGTAAAGCGGTTAAACCGACTGTTGCCACGCCGAGCACGACGAACGAGAACCAGGGGTGTCTTTGGATCCAGCCCAGCCATCCGGGCCAATGAGACTGGCTGGACACCGCGTTCGTGACGAGCCCCACGAGCATTGTCGTCAGCGCGCCACCACCGGCGACGACGGCGATAGCGATGCCCCGACGAAGCCTCATGCGCGCGCCGCCACGTTGGTCACGAGCCTGTTCGTGTCCGCTTGGCCGCCGTCTACCCGAGACAGCGCACATAGATCCGATCTGACCACGAAGGCCACCCCCCAGTACGACACCTCGTCCTCCAAGCGGACCAGCCTTCGCGGGGCTTGGTCAAGGTCGACGCCGAGGCGGGCCACCCGTCGACACACCATTGCGCATGAAGGACAACGAAGCCAACCACAGGACGTCGCGCCGGATCAGCAGATCTTCAGCCTTGCCTTTCGCTTGCGGGGCGAAGATGGCGCATGAGCTGTTGCAGCGCCGCCCAACCGGAGGCAGACGGGCTCTCGCCGAGGGGGTAGTGGCTTACCCCCGCCACCACCCTGACCCGGTGGTGGCGAGCCTGGACGGACAAGGACCCGCCTGCCGAACTCCAAGCCCTGCTGGACGCGGTCAGCACCGCGCACGGCCTTGATCTCTACCGCCCGGTTTAACGAACTACCGGTAGCCAGTGTGGGCGGACGATGGCGTGGAGGAGCTCCGAAGCTGTCCGACGCGATGTGTGTGGCCCGTCGAGCTGGTTAAGATCGCTCTCGGAGCCTGCTCCGGCCGCCGCGAACGACGACCACCTGGCCTCTCAGGAGTTGACAATGGCGCTCTATGCGCGAGTCGAGAAGATGTCTGAGGACGACCAAGAAGTGCGCTATAAGTTCACAGATATCCAGGAACGTGAGCGTGTACTTGTTCTCGACAAAGTAGCCGAAGTCACCCGTCCTGAAGACGACAACGAAGATGTCCTTTATCGTGCGGTCGCCATGAAGGTGGCCGCTGCTTGGGTACGCGATGGCGTTGCCCCTGAAAGACTGCTCGTGCAGTCGTAGTTGAGTCGACAGGCCGCGCAGGGGGAGCGCAATGTGGCACCGAGGCGCAACTGGAGCACCAGGCCCTCTCCCAACCAGCGCGTCATCTTGGTAGCTCCGCGCCCTCCGTCAGGGCCCGGAGTAGCGAGGTTCCGGCTGACCTCAAGGTTGGCTGAGATGTGCCTCAAGGTGACACTGAGCTGGAATATAGACTTGATCTCTCTTGTGCCTGCGGCGAACTGAGCGCGCAGGTGGGCGAGTTGAGGCAGCACTCACACGGGGCGGGGAACCAGCGTGAAGTTCGACATGGGCAGCTCCACGCTGTCGACTTTGATCAAGGGCACCCAGGGGTCGAGTGAGGATCTGGGTTCGCTGATCAAGCAGTTGATCGCGGCGGCGCAGCCGTTGGAGGGGAAGTTCAACGGTGCGGGCAAGGCGGCGTTCGATGCGTTCAAGGCGCAGTCGGACCGGATCACGGCGGATTTGAACGGTTCGCTGGGTTCGATCTTGGGTGGGCAGAGTGGCATGAACAAGTCGTTCACTACGGGTGACACGCAGATGTCGGATGACGCGCGGTCGGCGATGGGTTCGGCGAACTTCGACGCGGCCCGGTTCTCCGGCCGCTGAGACACAGGGGGATTGGGTTCATGGGTAACGCTGATCGTCGTAGCTATGACACGGGTGCGTCCGCGGAGGCGCAGACGAATCTGGCGGGTGTGATCTCGCAGTTGGAGACGGTGATCAACGCGCGGGACCAGCAGGTGAAGGCGGCGATGGCCGACTTTCAGGCTGATGGTGTCTCGGATGAGTACCACGGCAAGGAGCAGCGGTGGCACCGTGCGGCCAACGAGGTGCGGCAGATCATCCACCTGGTGCGGTCCACGCTGGAGAAGAACGACGGCACCGCGCAGCAGACCCTGCAGCGCGCGAAGGCCTCGGTCGACGCAATCGGCTGAACCCGAGACGGTACGCGGTTCAGCAGAAACGTTACGGGGAGGGGTGAGCACGGCTTGTCGCACGGGGACGGAAAGTGGGACATCGACCCGGCGGGGGTCAACAGCATCGTCACCAAGACTGCTCAGGCCGCCAAGGGCATGGAGGGCGATGCCAAGTCGTACGCCAAGCACCTGGAAGGCGCCGCGCACGCCGCTGGCACTCTGACTGGCGAGGGCATCGATGGCGTCGGCCTGGTGGGCGTGGCGCTCGGCCAGTTCGCCCAATCCACCGAGGCATCGTTGAAGTACCTGTTTCAGCGCAGCGGCGCGTCACTGCAAGGCGCGGTGGATGCGACGAAGGACTACCTCAACGGCGACCTGGACATGGCTGCCGAAGCCCAGAAGAACGCCGTCCAGAAGTACCCCTCCCTTCCTCCGTACGTTCCTCCGCAGCAGGACAAGCAGTGAATCTGATCGATCCCGACAAGATCCCGCAGTTCACCGGCAACCTCGACCAACTCGAGTCCGAAGCCTCGGGCTTGAAGACTGACGGCGGGAACATCACCAAGTCCGGCGGTGATGTGCACTCCACGTTCCAGGGGCTGTCCGCCTTCTATAGAGCACCCGAGGCGGAGCAGCTGTTCGCCACCACCAAGCCGGTGGCCGATGGCGCAAAGACCTTCGGCGACGACCTGGCCACCGTCGCCTCCGCACTGTCGGAGTACGCCAACGAGGTCCGCCCCATTGCGCAGAAGCTGAAGGACCTGCGCAGGCAGGCGGCGGATTTCCGCGCCCGCATCCAGGGCCACCCGCACTGGCGCTCCAACCAGCACAGCGTCGACGAACACAACAACCTTTGGCATGAAGTCAACGCCACGGTGTCGGCGTTCTGGGATGCCGAGCGCAAGGCAGCTGGCAAGATTGAGTCGTTCTTCTGCGGGGTCGGATTCACTGCCAACGATGGATCCAACAAGCCGAACATGTACGGCTACACCGCGAGCCAGCTCAACCAGGCCAAAGAGCTGCCGTGGGGGCAGGCAGTCGAACAGACCTATCGCTGGAACAGCCTCGGCAGCGTACTGGGTAGTCTCGGCCACTACGCGAAAGTCGGTGTGTGGGACGGCTTCATCGTCGACGGCGTCTGGGGTGGTCTCAAGGGCCTCGGCCATCTGGTCAACGTCTTTGACCCGCACACCTTCTGCCAGTCCTGGGCAGGGCTGGGCGATGTGACGGTCGGCTTCCTGTCCAAGGCCATCCCTAATCTCCCTGCCGCCGCTAACAGCCTCGCCAACGGGATGGCGCCCGGCACCGGAGCGGGCCTTCCCACCGGCGAGGTCCCGCAGTGGATGCAGCGCGACCAGAAGGCAGCTGACGCCTTCGCCAGGAGCTTCGTCGCCTGGGATGAGTGGAAGACCAACCCCGTCCGCGCCGCCGGTTCGACCGTCTTCAACGTCGGCACCCTTGCCGCCGGCCCCCTCACCAAGATCGGGGAAGCCGAGGAGGCCGGGCGCTTCGCCGCGGCTGCCAAGGCCGCTGGCGCCCTCGGTAAGGCTGGACGTCTCGTCGACCCGATGACGTACGTCGCCAAGGCTGTGGGCACAGCGGCCGGCAAGCTGCCGAAGCTCTCCGACATCGCCGCCGCCCTGGACAGCCTCAAGACCGGCGACATCCATGGCCTCGATGACCTCTCGAAGCTCCACGGTGTCGAACTTCCCGACGGTGCGACGAAGTTCTCCGACGGCTCCGTCCTCCACAACGGAGAGTGGCACTTCCCCGACGGCACAGTGATCGAGGCGCACGGCGCCAACGAACTCGTCGTCTCCCACGTGGGACACGACACCCCTCTCACCGTAGAGCACGTCACCACGCACGCGCCCGGGAACGTGAGCCACGATCTGGCGGATCCATCAGCCCACCACTCCCACGAAGCAGCGCACAGCGCCGGGACCCACGCCGACCACGCGCTTCCTGGCCCGGCTGACCACAGTGGCCACGCCGCCCCTACCGACCCATGGATCGGCCACGACCACCCGCAAACCGACGGCATCGCCCTCCTGCCAGGACAAACAGGCGGCTCCATCCGCCCTCCGGACGACGGCACCTTCCGCAGTTGGATGAAGACGGAGAAGTGGGCCAACGACGCCTACACCTCCATCCGAGGGACCGACGACGTTCCCAGCATGGCCGCAGCGCTCCACGACGTTGAGCGCCTGGACGGCACGCACGGCTTCTCGACGGAAGAACTCAATGCCATCAAGCACCACATCTTCGAAGAGGAGCACCCCCTCGAATCAGTCGATGGCGGCATTGTGCATGCGCGCTATGACGCCAACCCAGACATGGCCGAGGCATGGATCCGGCTGCGCTCCGGACAGCACACACCCGCGGATGTCCTGCTACTGGAGCACGAACTCGCCGAACACCGGTACTACGTCGCCCACCCGGGAGCGCCGTACACCGAGGCGCACGCTGCCGCCACCAAGGTGGCGGACTGGAGCACACACCGAGAGCCTCCCGCGCGGGAGGACTACTCCGCCCCGTTCTCCACGGACGATCTCGGCCACACCGACGCGGGCTCCTCACCGCACGCCCCGCACGCACCTCCACACGCCGTCACACACGAGCACATGGAGCCTCCCGGCACCACTGACGGCCACGCTGCGCCGGGTGAAGTCGGCTCGCACGGCGGAAACTACGGCGGCATCCACCTTCCGCCCGACGAGCCCCCCCGCAGCAACCTGGTCGACGGCTCCTGGGAAGGGCCCAACGGCCTCACGCTGAGCCCAGAAGCCAATGCCGCAACGCACCAGTTCCTGGACCGGGCCGTCTCCACCGAGCCTCACATCACTGAGGCGGTGCAGTCGATCGCGCACGACGTGGACCACGCCAAGCTCAACGGGCTCGAATACCGGTTGAAGGGCGGGGACTCCCTCAAGCGCAAGATCGCCACGGCGATGCTGGAAAACCCCGAGCTCACCCCGGAAGGCGCGCTGGCCCGGATCAAGGACTCGCTGCGCTACACCGTCGAAATCCCCAGCGAAAACTACACGCACGGCGTCCAGCACGCCGTTGACGACCTTCGCTCTCGTGGTTTTGAAAACGTCACCTTCAAGAACACTTGGGAGAGTTCAGGCTACAAGGGGATCAACTCGACCTGGCGCGACCCGTCTACGGGCCAGATGTTCGAGGTGCAGTTCCACACGCCGGAGAGCTTCACGGCGAAGATGGACACGCACGTGCTCTACGAGCGGGAACGACTGCCCGGTACCTCGGCTGACGAGATCGCTGCGATCAAGGCACAGCAGCATGAGCTGTTCGGCCGTGTCCCGGTTCCGCCGCATGCCGACACGATCCATTTGGACCACGCTGGGCATGATGCGGGCACCTCCGCGGCCCATGAGCGCCATAGCACCGCCCTGCCGACCCACCGCGAAGATTCAGGACCTCCCCATACCGAGCACACGCCTCACGACGGCCAAGGAGACCACGGCCACACGGGCGGATCTGATCACGCCACTGCAGATCACCGTCTGTACGGCGACGGCCCTGCAGATCCCCAGCTCAATGCCGCGGAGCTGGAAGGAAAGACGATCGGTGACCGGCACGGCGTCGACATCAATTACACAGCGAACGCTATCTCGCCTGAAGTTGCCAGAGATATCAACAAGGCAATGGACGCGCTTTCCTCGGAGTATCCGGCAACCTTCAAAGGCCTAGAAGTAGTACACACCATCCCCGCTGGCGAGGACTCGGTGTTGGCGTACGCCATCCTGCACGATGGCGGGCCGGAGGTGCGGGGAATCTATCTGGATTCCGGGGATTTTGCGGACTACGGTGAGCGGATGAGGCTTGGCGCGGAAGAGGAGGCAGCCAACTGGACCGTGCCCGGCGGAGGGTCCGTACAAGGGATCTTCTACCATGAGTTCGGCCACCACTTGGCCCAGCAAATCTTCGACTCGCCAGCCGCGAACCAGGAGCTTGAGCATAGGATTTCGGAGGCTATAGGTCGGCCGTACGACTCTAGTAGCGAGCCGCACGACCCCATCACCGAGAGTGAAGTCGCCCTGCTGGTCTCTGACTACGGTGCGACAGACCCGCATGAGATGATGGCCGAACTGTTCACGGAGTACAAACTCGCCCCCAGCCCCCGCCCGCTCGCCGTCAGCATTGGGCAGATGATCGACAAGTACCTCAAACCCTAGAAGGACTCCTGCCATAATGCGCCGCACCCCTACGATTTGTGACGCCTGCTCGCACTTGCAGCGTCGGCTGAATCCAGATTCCCGCACGACAGCCGATCGTTACATCATGTCCTGCGCGGCATTTCCCGGCGGTATCCCCCGCGACATCCACCCCGGCGGTTACGACCACCGCAACCCCTATCCCGGAGATGGCGGAACGACCTTCGACTTGGCGGAGGGGAAGGAGAGGGTTCTCGCCGCGTACGAACGCTTGACTCCCGAGGAGCGCAAGCACCGGCAACCCTCCCAGGGGGGATCGGCGGAAGAGCTGACGAAGTACTACGCGAGATTTAGCGAGGGCTTTTCTCGCAGCAACCCGAGTGGCGTCGTTCGACGCCGGATCAGTGGCGGCGTCGAACATGACGAGGCCTTCACACGAAACCTGCGCTGGGAGCCTACGCAGTACCTGAGGTTGTACGAGCTCGGACACAATGACGAAGACGAGCACGAGGAGATCACCGAGGCTGAGGCAAACGCCTTCGTCGAGAGGGTGACACGCAAGATCAAGGGCCTGCCCCCGGAGCAGACCACCTGAGTTCGGGCCGATCTTGCCGGATTCCGACAGTCAGCTGCTGGAGTCGGTGGCAGTACGCCGTCGACGGTTGTGGTTGCGCCGCCAAACCAGGCCGTACGCAGGTGAGGGGGAGGGTTAGTGGATCAGACCACGCAGGGTCCGCGGCACCCTCAGCCGTCCTGCCAGCCGACCGAAACTCACGCCGTACAGCGCGTCGTCCGCCCACCACAACAGCCGATCCGTGCAGGGGTCGTGAGCTCGCGCGCGGGTTGCGCTGACGAGATCGGCCAGGGCACGGGCCGCCTGATGGAGACTTTGAGGATGGACCCGGTGCAGGAGTATCTCGCTGTAGCGCGGCAGCGCGATCAAGGCGCCGTACGGGCATGGGCCAGGCAGGAAGCGGGTGATGTCCAGCAGGGCGCTGGTGACATACGGGCTGGTCGAATGGCTGATGACACGCACCGGATCGCCAGTGGGCAACACCCGGTCAGCGACGGTGAACATCGGCAACTCTTCGCGCAAGGTGTTGGCGAGGGCACGACTGCCGGGATCCGCCACGGCCAGCCGGTTGACGTCCTCCCGGCTAAGCGCCGAAACGCTGGCCGGGCCGCCGCCAGCGAGGGGTCGATGCGTGACGACAACGTCGAGCAGGTTGCCGTACGGCGTACACATCAGCAGCCTGCGCTCACCTCGGCGCTTGCGCGGTGTGACCTGGACCCGCAACGCCTCCTCTACCAAGCCGCGTTGCTCCCGCTCTTGGAGCGCCGCAGCGACCTCTCCCGTCTTCTCGCCGAGCCACGCCTCGACGCGAGTCGGCCAGGCGTGTGGCGGGAGCTTCGCGCAGGCAGCGGTGAGCCTGTCGAGGGAGACCTCCGCGTGCGCGGTACCGACGAGAAGGACGAGACGACCCGCGTCCTGGTCGAGCATGGCGTGCGGAGCGAGCACCGGCAGCAGATCGGCAACGAGCGCCCGCACGTCTGCAGCGATCCCATCCCTCGCACGATCGTCGTCACTGCTCACCGGTCGTTCATATCAAGTGGGAGGTGCCGGTGACCATGCGACTCGTGCACCGCCCGGTACGCACGCCCCGGCATCTGGTCGGCACCGCCCCTCGCACGATCGCGGCACCGTTAACCCTGCGCCAAGAGAGGATCGGGAGTGCAGCGCACACAGTAAGGCCGATCGCTGGCGTCATGACCTCGGTGATCACGATGGCCGTAGTGCGCAGCGCCAGGACGCTGCAGTCGGTCGGGTCGTCCTTACCGTCTCCGTGGTCTGCAGCATCCGCTGCATTGCTGGCGGCTCCCGTGGCTTGTGTGACCCTTTCCTGGTCGCGCTGCGCGAAGGCGGCAAGACCGGCCTGGTCCTCTCCGACGACCGTACCGAAGGCCAGCTGATGGGCACCGCCCCTGCGACCATCCAGCCCCCGGGCGGGGAAGCTTCATCCGCCGGGGCGAGACCCCCGCTTGATCCAGATCGCGCTCGCACCTCGCCCAGCAGGCGAGATGCGGCAACCGGTGCCCCGAGAGGATTCCGCGTGACCAAGGACGTCATCGCACTCACACCCCGCATGCCCGACAGCCGCAGCATCATTGCCGCACTGCTGTCCGCGGGCCCGGACTTCCATGTGCAATCCGTAGCCGAGGGCGCCGTCCTCCAGCTCTGCGACGGCGGCGGTCGCCCCTTGATGTCGGTTGAGTCCCCGATCCTCGTGCAAGTTCCGGGCGAGACCGCCCGTCTGCTCGGCGCGGATGCCGATGCAGTCACCACGCCCACCTGGTGGGTGGAGGCCCGGGCGTCGACCGCCGCCCTAGAGGGCGAACGCATTGCAGCCGCCTTCGCAAGCAACCTCGCCCGCCAACTCGACGGCACGGTCTGGCCCGCCGACGCCGCCCTCCCGCCCCACAACGCAGCGCCGGTCAAAGCGGACACCACGGTCGTCCCCACCCCAGCAGCCGCACAGCCCGCCGTCGACGTCCTCACCGACCGCGTCGCAGTCGTGATCCAAAACCGCCCGGTCGTGCCCATGACGTCATGGCTCTCCGACACGCTCCGAGCATGCATCACCAGTGGCCGCGCCCTGCAGATCGTCACCCCACCTGACGCCCGCCTCAGCCTGCCCACCCGCACAGCGCTGACCGGCTTGCCCAATCGATGGGTCATCCGCGACCCGAACGGTACCTACTACGACGGGCTCTCAGGTGCCCAACTCCACTGGAACGATGGAGCGTTCACACTGGTACCAGCCCCATCAGGCGAGACACCCATAGCCCACGCCTTCACCACGCCCGATGCAGCGCATGCAGGCGAAGGACAGCTCCTGCTCTCCTTCACTACCTGCCACCCCGCCACCGACGACCTCCTCCTCGGCGGCGCCTTGGAGAGCGCCTGGCGCACCCTGACCGGCGCACCCCCCGCCGGCTGGGCCACCGCCGAGCCCGTGAACCTCCCATGGTCCCGGCCGGACATCACCCGCCTTGCCCGGCACCGCGCCCCCGACGACACGTGGATCACGACCGTGGGCTCACCCGACTGCCCGGCCATAGCCACGATGCGCGTATCCCGCACCGAGGATGGCGTGGAAGAAGACATCACGCTCGCGGTCGGCTATCGCAAGGGGCAGGAAATTGCCGAAGGCGAGCTTGCCTCCCTAGCAGGCGAGTTGGTGACCAACCACAATCTGCGCTCGCTACTTGCGCAACACCGGACGGCTCGCTGTGACCTCACGGTCCCTCCACATGTCGAAGGCATCCCCACTCCGTTCGCCTTCGCCCTCGGCCCCCAACCAGTCGAAGACGCAGGCCCTGCCCACGCCAGTCGTCCGCCGCTGCCCACTCCTCCGCAACCACTCGGCCCACCCGACCGCCCCGGCCTGTACTACCGCCTCGACACAGCAGATGCCACCGCGGGGTGGAAGAGCCTCGAACAGCTCACACGACACTTGGGCGAGGCGAACATCATGCGTACTTGACGAGCGTAACTAATCGGTATATTTCCCCGAGGTGTCTCCTCGCCGGACTGCGTACTTTGGCCTTGTCTGCTTTGGAGTTCGAGGGGCGACCTGTTGGAGTCACGGGGGGCACCGTCACGAGGGTGAGAAGTCCCAGGCGTCCTTCCTCCTTCGTCCAACTCACGCATTCGCGGTTGACCCGCTTGTCGTAGTGCATCTGCCGCTGGAAAGCCTCGAACATCCTCCTTCGGAGGGCATCCGGGAGTGCCGCGATCTCGCAGGTTCCGGCGGGCAAGGCGTCGGCGAGAGCGGGATCCTGTCGGACTGGGGTCTTCTGCCGGAGTGCCTTGATCTCGGCCTGCTTGGCACGGATCTGCTCGTCCAAGTCCACGACGCGCGTCGTGCTGGCTGGCGACACCGCCGCAGCCGCAGCCCGCATCGCCGGGGAGGCGCTGCGGACGGGGCGGCCGGATGGGTCTTCTGTTCCCATCTGTGTTGTGCACCCAACGAGCCACAAGACGAAAACGGAAGTCCTGGTCGAGGGGCCACGTGTGGCTCTTGACCCGGCGCACACGAAGCATCGCCGTGACGGCTTCGGCGCCATGAGCCCAGGGAGGGATGAGCGCTCTCGCGACAGAACCCGGACGATCCGGTTCACGGGCCTTCCTCTGCACGGCCGCCAGCCTACGTAGCAGGGGTGTAATCGTGCCCCGACGATGCCTTCCACGCCTGGACCCATTCCCGTTGCTAGCGGGCGAGGTTGAGCCGGTCGGCGGGCGCGAGGTTGCCCTTTGTGGTGAGGGCGCGTATGCGCTGCTGGGCGTGGGCCGCGCGCTCGGCGGGCACCGCCGACAAGGTTGCTCGCGGTGGCATGGCACAAGCGTACGGGGAGGCACTGACATCCAGGTCTGGATTTTGCCAGGGGCCCATGCAACGTCCAGGTGGCGGAACGGCGCGAGGCTCAAGTCCGAGCGTGTGAAAGCCTCTTACGCAATCCGTAAGGGGCTTCACCAGTCACCGGCCGGCGGACGGGGGTACCGTTCCCAGTGGACGCTAGGAATGGAGCACAGTATGCCCCAGTGGAGCGACTACACCACCGGCGAGCGCATCAAAGCGCTTCGGGGAAAGAACGTTCGGCAGAGCGATCTTGCCGAAATGACCGGCCTGAGCATCGTCACCATCCAGAACGCCGAGCAAGACAAGCGTCTGTCCCTGCCGACGCTGATGAAGATCGCGGACGCCCTCGGTGCGGATACCTCGGTAATCCTCGGCCAGCAGGCGCCGCGCCGGGCGATGGACCAGGGCGACCGAGCCACCATGCGGAAGCTATCGCGGGCCGTACACGACACAGCGGTCGGGATGTTGCCCGACAACGCCGAGGCGAGCCCGCTCGACGAGCTGCGGCAGGCCGTCGATCGCTGCTGGGACGTGTACTGGGCTGGCCGGTACACCGAAGTCGGCGCGATCGTGGCGCCGCTGGTCATCGCGGCGTCGGCGCGGCTGCGGGAACAGCCGGTGGACGAGCAGGCCGACGCCTGGGCAGTGCTGTCCGACGCTTACCGGATCAGCGCCTACGTGGCGAATCTGATGGGCAACCGGGAGCTGGCATACGCGGCGATCGGGCACGCCCAGGAAGCGGCGCAGAGCGCGGCGGACCCCCTGCGGGGGGCGCTGGTTGCGTCCGGTAGGGCGTGGGTGTACTTGCGGGACGCACGGCTTCCGGAGGCGTTGGAGCTGGCGGAGCGGTCAGCGGTGGACATCGAGCCGCGGATGTCCCGGGCAACGCCGGATCAACTGGTCGCGTACGGCAGCCACGTCAATTTCGCCGCGGTGGTGGCATCGAGGCTAGGGAACAAGGAGCGGGCTGCGGACTACCTGTCGCAGTCGCATGCCACGGGCGCACTGATGGGCCGTGAAGTGCGCGCCCACGGCACGCTGTTCGGGCCGACAACAGCGACGACGCAGGCCGTCGGCGTGAACGTGGCTCTGGGGAATGTCGGCAAGGCGCTGGAGCTGATCGGGTCGGTCGATGACGTATCGGACCTGACAGATGCAGCACAGAGCCGGTACGCCATGGACAAGGCTCTGGCCTACGCCGACGCCCAGCAATGGGACAACGCGCTGGACACGCTGGAGGACACGCTGACGAACGATCCGGTGTGGGCCCGCCATCAAACCCTGCCGTCAGTCATCTTGCAGAAGGTGGGCACCGGAAGCACGGACCGGCTCCGCCGGGTCTCCGCGCTGGTCGGCGTGAGCCCCATCGGGGTTGGTGACCACGGCTTCGCTCCCGCGACCGACCGAAGCGCCCTGTAGCCGCACCCCCATGAACCGCCCCGTACGACAGGTTGTCGTGCGGGGCGGACGAGTTTCTGCGACGCCTACGG
>NZ_JAPZVN010000033.1 GCF_027533845.1 Streptomyces sp. RPT161
GCGCCAGCAGTTGGCCGAACTACCCCCTACGGAACGTGAACAGGTCCTGCTTGCCCTGGTGCGGGAATCCGCCACCACCGTACTGGGACACGCCCCCAGCACACAGATCGATAGTGACCAGCCCTTCAAGGAACTCGGCTTCGACTCACTGACCGGAATCGAGCTACGCAACCTGCTACAAGCCAAGACCGGGGCGAGCCTGCCCGCCAGCGTAGTGTTCGACTACCCGGATCCGGAGACTCTGGCCAATGGCCTGGGGGCGATTTTGTTCCCGCCGACGGAACCTTCAAACCGCAGTGCTGGTCTGATCTCGACGTCGCATCACGACTTGTTCGGCGAGTTGTACCTTCGGGCCATGGAGAACGGTCAGTTGGCGCATGCGCAAGAGCTCATGCTCAGTGGCGCACAGCTGCGTGCGAAATTCCATGATCCTGCCGAATTGGACGCCGCGCCTTCTGTTGTTCGTATCGGTTCGGCGCAGCAGGGTCCGCACATGATCTGTGTGTGCCCGACGGTCATGACAACCGGACCGCAGGTTTACACACGTTTTGCGGAACAGTTCACGGACGGCTGGACGGTGTCAGCCTTGGTACCGCCCGGGTTCGACGGCGGCGAAGCCCTGCCTGCGACACGTGAGGCTTTGGTGCGCAGCTTGGCAGATTCGGTCGAAGACTACGTCGGGGATTCAGAGCTCTCGCTCGTCGGTCATTCCTCGGGTGGTGTGGTGGCGTATGAACTCGCCAAGGAGCTTCAGGGGCGAGGTTTGGATCCCACTGCGGTGGTGTTGATAGATTCATACAGCTTCGACGGTGATGGCGGCCGGCCTGAAGAAATGTTCCGGAACGCGCTGAACGCAAGGATGATCGAGTACCTGCGTTGGGCGAGTGGCGACAAGCTGTCCGAGCGGATCACGGCCCAGGTGTGGAGTCTGGAGTTGCTCAGAGGTTGGCGGCCGGAAGGACTTTCCGCGCCGACACTGTACGTTCGCCCGATTCAGCCTCTTGTGGAAGAGGAGAAGCCTGAATGGCGAGGTGATGTCATATCGATGATGACCTCAGTCGCTGATGTTCCCGGCGATCACTTCACCATCTTGGAAGGTGAGCATGTGGGTTCGACCGCTCGTGTTGTCGACCACTGGTTGAGGAACTTGCGATGACGGCGCTGGTGCCGGCTGCCAGGCGGCGGCCCGCCGCGCCCACTGCCCACCAACGGCGATCCTGACGCGCAAGTCGGATCGATGGCGCTTGCCCACAGCCGCGGCGCGTTCGTGACCCAAAGACGAGGCGTTCCCGCTGCCGTACGCCGCGCGTACTACTCAAACGAGGGATGGGGTCGCTGGCGCCGCGCGGGACAATGAGCGGCGTACGAACTGACGGCCTAGGGTACAGGTTGGTGATCGGGACAGTCGTGTGCAGTCGGACCATGAACCCCACCGCCCCGCAGGCCATCGTGCGCTTCGGCCGCAGCGCCGGGAGAGCTGTGCCAGGCCCAGCAGGGTGCGGCCACCACGTGCCGCACACTCGACTGGCCTCAACTAACCGCAACCGAAGATACCTTGACCCCTCGTCATGTGGGAGTCGGCTGTCCACCTCAACCGTGACCCTGGCAGCTGGCGGTGAGTACAGCCGGATGGGCAGCCGAGACGCCCGTGAGCGCCCGCCTGAGTACGGACCGCCAATGTTGTGCAGGCTTATCGGCGTGAAGCCGCTGGTGCGGCTGGTGTCAATGTGTGGCCGAAGCAGGGTGGCGCTGGCAGAGTTGGGCGGCCGGAGCCAGCGCGCGATGTGTGACGCCAGAGGTGGCCCGAGTGGGAGAGGTGCGTGCATCGCATGTCGAGGCGAAATGCGCGGCGCTGCGGACCACCTGGTATCGACTGACAAAAGTCGCTGAGTTGGCGTTGCGACAACTCGGGCTGGCGACCCTGAAGGCAGTGGTATGCGGTTGATCGTCGACCTCACCGGGACTACCAGTACAGCGTTGGGAGTCCGGCTGCTTCAGCGGTTGCGCGAGATCGGCTCGATCGAGACGCATCTCATCCTGAGTCGGTGGCCGAGGGCCACCCTGGAACCGGAGATTCCGTATTCCGTTGGTCAGGTTCGCGAGCTCGCCGATGTGACCTACGGTCCGGCGGGCCAAGCCGCCCCGATCTTGAGCGGCTCCTTCCTCGCGGATGGGATGATCGTGATCCCGTGCAGCAACGAAACCCTCGCAGCGATCCGCATCGGATACGCGAGTGATCTGGTCACGAGAGCGGCTGATGTCGTGATCAAGGAGCGGCGGCGCCTTGTCCTGGTGACGAGGGAGACGCCGCTTTCGGCGATTCATCTGGAGAACATGCTCGAACTCGCCCGGCTCTGGGTCACGACCATGCCGCCGACTTCGGCGTATTACGCACGGCTCCGCAGGACATCGACGACGTCGTGGACAACTTCGTCGGCCGTGTTCTCGACCAGTTCGGGCCCGACTCCGCCGAGGTCCCCCGCTGGGCCGGGCTACCGACCAAGAGTCCGTTGAGCCCCGGCTAGCGTCGGCCACGCCACCGACGACCGGTCCGTCCATCCTGAAGGGAACAGCTGAATGAAGCGACTCAAGGACCTGCGTGAGTATCTGGACGAGCTGAAGGCGCATGACGATGTGCGCCACATCGACGACCAGGTCGACCCCCATCTGGAGGCCGGTGCCGCGGCCCGCTACTCCTACGAGAACCGCGGACCGGCCCTGCTCCTGAACCACCTGACCGGACATGACCGGTTCTGCCGCATCCTGGCCGCGCCGGCGGGGCTCAGTTCCATCCCCGAATACCCTCTTGCCCGTATCGCGCTGTCCCTCGGGCTCGACGTCGCCGCGACGGCCCGCGAAATCATCGACGCTCTCGCGGCTTCGCGCACGCGGGAGCCGATCCCACCAGTCGTTGTCGACCATGCGCCGTGTCAGGACAACGTGTTGCTCGGTGAGGAAGCCGACCTCGATCGGTTCCCGGCACCGATGCTTCACGACGGCGACGGGGGCCCCTACATCAACACCTGGGGGACGATCATCGTCTCGACTCCTGACGGGTCGTTCACCAACTGGGCGATCGCCCGCGTGATGAAGATCGATGGCCGACGAATGACCGGCACCTTCATTCCCACCCAGCACCTCGGGCAGATCCGGAAGCAGTGGTCCGACCTCGGCCGCCCTATGCCGTTCGCTATTGTGCAAGGAACTGAACCCGGCATTCCGTTCATCGCGAGCATGCCGCTCCCCGATGGGGTCGAGGAAGCGGCATTCCTCGGAACGCACTTCGGTGAGCCCATGGAGCTGGTCAAGTGCACCACTCTGGACCTGCTGGTCCCCGCGAGCGCGGAGATCGTCATCGAAGGACACGTCATGCCGGGGCGCACCGCGGTCGAGGGGCCGATGGGCGAGTACGCCGGCTACCAGCCACGGCACACCAGCATGCAACCGGAATACGTGGTGGAGGCGATCACCTACCGGGACGAACCCATCTGGCCGATCTCGGTCGCAGGTGAGCCAGCCGACGAGACACACACCGCGTGGGGCCTGGTCACGGCCGCGGAGGCGCTCGCTCAGCTGCGGGCGGCGAACCTGCCGGTTTCCACCGCGTGGATGCCCTTCGAATCCGCTTCCCACTGGCTCGTTATCACCCTCCCTGGGGACTGGCGGGAGCAGTTGCCCGGCGTCGGCACAGACGAGATGTGCTTGCGCATCTCACAAGTCCTGTCCAACACCCGCATCGAGGCTATATTCACGCGGATCTTCGTCCTCGACGACGACATCGACCCGTCCAACCCCACAGAGCTGGCCTGGGCAATAGCGACCAGGGTGAGCCCCGCGCGCGGACGCATCATCCGACACGGCATGATCAACCCACTCGCGGGATGCTATTCCGACCAGGAACGCCGCCTCGGCTACGGTCCCAAGGCCGTCCTGAACGGCCTCCAAGCACCGTCCGGAGAGCGCAACACACGCAGCTCCTTCCGCCACAGCTACCCAGAAGCGGTGCAACAGCGAGTGATTGAGCTTCTTGCCCAGTAGGTGCGGCCTGCCTCCCGTGGTGATCGAGGAAGCACTTCCGGGAACGGACACAGCCAAGGAGCAGCGGGACGTCTGAGTGGGAAGGGTGCCTTCGCAGTTGAGCGGTGCGTTCCGTTGGGCGAGCCAGTTGTCCGTCGCAGTGCGTGACTGGCGTGGCGGGCATCGGCCCTGTATGCAGAGCGCCCGTGGGCACATGTGATCATTTCGGTGCTCTACGCAGAGGCGAGGAGGCTGCGCAGGTTCTCCTTGGCGATCCACCCGGTCAGCAGCGTCTGGCCGACCCTGCCTTCGCCCACCAGCCCGTTCCACATCGTTGCGAACTGCTTTGCACGGCACGTAACTCGGCGCTAGTCGTGTTTGCGCTGTGAGGCGCTGCTGGTCTTTGTTGGTATACAAAGCTGGCCGGTAGGCCACGAGGAAAGCCTGCGGTGTACTCGTGGCGATGCCGCACGCAGTCGGGCTGCTCCCTGTCCAACTTCGTGCACGACCCGGCAACGCTCCTGGTGGCGTGTGCGACCTGGTCGCGGGTAACGAGGGAGCCCGGTCGACTACTTCTGCGCCCCGGGCTGTCGCTGGGTACTGGATGCAGGCATCGAGGCGTGCTTCGGCTCGATCGACCACGTGGCCCTGACGGAACCGGGTGCGTCACCTGGTGAAGGGAAAGGGCGTCTTGTCGCTAGTCAAAGCCTTCCTCAAGGCCGGGGTACTCACGGAACTTGGTGATAGCAAGGAGGCGCTGACCTGCACCAAGCAAGGCGGCATTGTCAGCCCCCAACACAATAGGGAACCGCTGCTTCGAAGTGGCGTCGCGTCACCGGTGGTTGGGGAAGCTGCCTTGCGCTGCGAGTAGGCTTCGCTATGAGGGGTAGTACTTTCGTGGCATGGCGCGTGGTGACCGTGTCTGGCGGCGGCGGTGTCTGACCGGCGTCGAACCAATGGCCAGCTTGCGCAACCTGGCGATCGGCGTCCACCGCCAGGACGGACGCAGCATCAGCCCTCCGCCCCGCCGTCCGCGACTACCAACGACCCTTTTCAGCCCTCGACTTGTCTGATGAACCCGGACAGGACGCCATCATGCAAAGACCGTGCGTACGGGCGGACATGCCGCAAGTCGTGTGTCTCGCACGACTCATGTCAGATAACTCATGCCAACAGAGGGTGGGCGCGAAACATTGGGTTAACCAATGTTGGTCCCGCGACAGGATTAAAAGCCCCTATTAGGGGGCAAGTCGGAAAAATCGGATGGTCGGGAATCGAGACCGGCTTAGGCGCGATAATGAGTCCAGAAGGGGGGCGCAGGGGCGGAGGAACCTGCTTCGTAAGTTGCCAGGTGGTCCAGGAGACCACATGCGCACACGTGCGCGCACTATCCCGGAAGGCGTCGACGAAAGGTAAGTGGGCATCATGTGTGATTGCCGGTGCCGGGTGCACACCCAGCTTCTCCACAGCCTGTCTGACGATTTCGTGACCGCTCTCGTGGCGGGTGATGTCCGTGACTGCTCTCTTGCGCTCTCGGTATCCGCTTGGCTCGGCGGTGAAGTAAAGCGAGGAATTGAGTTAGCGTCGTATGCCGCAGACTCCGCACACGGGAACTGTGACGGAGGTTGCGCGAGGCTCGCGAAGATATGGCATGCCCAGCTCTTGACTCGTATACGCGATTTGAAGGCGGGGGCACGCGTCCTGGACGGTATGGGTGTACCGGCCGACGTTCCTGATGGTGACGGGGTTTCAGCCGCTTTGATGGTTTGCCGAGCTGAGCTCGCTCTCGCGTCGGGCGACGTTGGCGGCGCGGTCGCCAAGGCGGGCGTCGGAGTCGGGTTGGCAGAGCAGGCCGGCGTCCATGTCCTGTTACCGAACCTGCATGTCATCCTGGCTGTGGGTGCTGTGCGACAGTCCGACATGACCGCGGGCCTGGAGTATGCGCGCCTGTTGGGCGACGACGCTCTTATCGGCCGCACGGTTTACGTACGTGGTCAATGCGCGTGGGCCACAGCCCAGGCGTTTGAGGCCGATAACGGCGCGGCAGGTATTTCCCATCTCGTGGAGCGCCTGATTATCGATGATCGGCTCAATCGGGAACTCCTCGTCGCTCAGCCTTCTGCCGCGGCGTGGCTTGTTCGGGTCGCGCGAGGTATGGGGGAGGAAGGGCTCGCGCTGAAATGCGTGGAGCGAGCTGACATGCTCGCAAGGGGGTCTTGGGGCTTTCGTACGCTCCATGCGGCAGCACTGCACGCCGAAGGACTGTTCGAGAATAATCCCGACAAACTGCGAGCCGCCAGCGACCTTCATCTGGATCGCTGGGCGGCAGCCTCCGCCAGCGAGGATCAGGCCAAGATATGGTCCGCGCAGCGCATGGGCCGCGATCGCGCTGTCGAGCAGTTGAAGAACGCGGCCGCCGCCTATGAGGAAGTCGGCGCGGCTCGCGACCTTGCCCGAGTTGCAAGCAAACTCAGGGATCTGGGTGTGCGTTCCGGGCGAGTAATGCGACCGATGCGACGCAATGGCCACACAATAGGGTTTCTGACGGATACGGAGTTCGCGGTGGCCAACTTGGTGAGTCAGGGATTGACGAACGTCCAAGTAGGCCGCCAGCTCTATATATCCACTCACACCGTCGCATTCCATCTGAAGAAGATATTCCGTAAGTTGGAGGTTTCTTCGCGGGTGGAACTGGCCTGTGCGTGGGTGAATCTCACATCGGACCAACTGGCGCTGCCCGGAATATCGAAACAGCGCACAATGGCGCTCACAGCCTCGACCTGACGGTCACGCAGTTTTCGCGGGCACGCACGTGCTCCCTTGATGACCTGTGTCGGTTTGTCAGTGCTGCGTGAGCGTTGATGTGTCAGCGGCCTGGAGTGGTGTTGGGCCGTGGGCGGGATGACGACGGTCAGGGCCAGGCGCCGTAGGCCCGGCGCTGGTGAGGGGGCGGTGGTCAGTGCCGCCGTGTGGAGGGATCGGCGAGGGGGCGTTCCAGCGCGGCGTGACGATCGGCGAGGTCGGCGAGCAGTTCGGCCTCGATGGCAAGATCGTACGTCGCTGTGCGCGAGCCGCCACCGCCCAGGCGCTGATGCGGGAGTGGCCAGCCCGCACCAGCGAAACAACCCCTCACAGGCCCTACCTCGTCCGCCGGTGGTCCGAGGAATGCGACAACGCGCAAACTCTGGCGGAACGAGATCGGCGCTTGGGGCTCCCGGGGCAGCGGCAGGAGCGTCCGCCGTTGCCTCCGTCTCAACTCCCTTGTCGAGTAGGGGCGTTTCACGACCGGCGCCGTGCGGCTTCCAGCTGTCGCCGACGTGGTCCGATGGGGCATCGGCCGCCCGGAGAAGCAGAGCGACCAGGCCCGGCAGGGCCTGTGAAGGACGTGTGAGCCCGCTGCCCGGGCATCGCCGACTCCATCCGCCTGGTGCGCGGCTTCGCGACCATCCTGCACCGCAGCGACGGTCACCGCCTGGGCGACTGCCCCGCCGAGGCGAACGAGTGAGGGATCACGGGAATCCGTACTTCGCCAACCCGCGACTTCCCGCCGCGGTGCGGTCTGACTTGCTCAAACTGCGCACCGGCACCGCCATGGCCCGGAACGACATCGTCGGCAACACGCGCGCGGGCTACGCCGTCGAGGTCTCGCGACGGCGCAGCGAACCGCGGCATCAGTCGCGGTCAGGCAAACCGGCCCAGAACCGTGTCATCGCCTCGACCGCGGGGCGCGGATCCATCTCCGGCCACCAGTGCACCACCCCCTCAAGGAGGGCGACTTCCGCGCCGGCCTGTTGCGCCGACCACTGATGCATGGCCAGTGTCCCATTGGGATCGGCAGTGGGAACGAGGGCAAGCCCAGGCCGCTGACGAGCCCGCGCGAGACCTTTTCCGGCCTCGGCCATCACCGGTTGGGCGGCCGAGCGCAGCAGGGACAGCACAGCCCGGCCGAGTTCCTCGTCAAAGCCGGCGGCGAGGCGCTCGGCGACGGGTCCGCTGATGCCCATGCCGTTCACGACGGCCGTCCTCTGTTCAAAGGTGCCGCCAAAGAGCTTCGCCACCGAGGCTTCACCGGCCCCCTCCTGCTGCCAGCCCTGCGCCAACGGGTGCCAGACGTAGTCCGGGGCGAACAACTGCATCGTGTCCGAGACCCAGCTGCGGATCAGGTCGGGACGGTGCATGGCCACCTGCACCACGTGTGCGCCGCCCCAGTCATGGCCCACGAGGTCAACTGGGCGTGCGAACGCCTCCAACCGTGACACCAGCCATTCGCGATAGCCAGTCACGGTGGCCTCGAAGCCACTGGGCAGGGGCACGCCGAACCCCGGTGGGGACAGTGTGAACACATCGTCACGGTCCAGCAGCTTGAGTACCGGCCCCCACACCGCGGCGTTCTCCGGGTTGCCGTGAACGAGGACGAGCGGCGGCCGCGCCGCGCTGTCTCTGCCCTCAATGTCGTTTGCCATGTCGTCCCTTCGATCTGTCACATCGGTTGGGTCCGCGGCCTTGCTCTGCCAGGACCTCGGCGAGACAGCGGCCACGTCTGTGCGGCTCAGTAGCCGCCGCGTGAGCCCGCGTGGTGGGCGGCGAAGCGGGTCAACCGAGCCGACGCCGTTCCATGAGGTAGCCAAGCGCCACGAGGGCAAGCGAGGGCACAGCGAACTTGGCCTGTGGGAACCTGGCGGTGCCGGGCGGGTCCACGGCCTTGGACCCGGGGTAGAACAGCGCGGAGATGTTGGTGACCCAGTACAACGCCGCGCAGATGGCGGCGGCATCGAGCGCCTCGTGTGTGTCGCGGGAACCTTTCCAGAGGTGCCACAGGCTCGCGCCGCCGAGCGCGGCGCCCATGCTCATCGTCTGCGCGTTGTGGAACTTGGCATGCGGCGGCCACGCGGGGTTGTAGATGTGGGTCTCGTTCCAGTCGAACTTGTATGGGCCTATGGCTGATTCGACCGCCACGAGTGAGATCAGGACCTTCCCGATCCCCAACCGGCCCTGGAGCCTGGGCATGACGCTTCTCCCTCACTGCCGGGGGCGCGCCTTGGGCCGTCCCACCGGGTAGTAGTCCGATGCGTCCGCCGTAGCCTGCCTGCTGCGAACGCGTAACCGACGTTACGTCGGCCCGCGCTTGGGTTTCCTAGGCGAAACCGTCGACGCCCAGGTGCGGAACAGCCGCGTCCGGCCGTGCCTGGGAACGAGTCATGACGGTCGCGGGCGGCCAGAGTCGTCGTATCGCCGCTGAGCCCTCCGCACGAGCGGCATGTTGTCGTCGGACCACTCGACCATCAACCGGAATATGGGGCTGAGGGACAGACCAAGGTCAGTGATCTCGTAGTCGACGCGGGGCGGGACCTGCGGGTGGTGGGTCCGGATGAGCAAGCCGTCGCGTTCCAACTGGCGAAGGCGCTCGGTGAGTGTCTTCGCGGTGATGGTGCCGAGACGCTCGCGTAGTTCGTTGAACCGCATCGGTCCCTGGTGCTGGAGCAGCCAAAGGATCGGTGTCGTCCAGCGGCTGAACACGACGTCGACGAGGGGCGACACCGGGCACGGGTCATACGGTTGCTGACGGATGGTCCCCGTGGCTGTTGCGGCGCGGGCTGATGTCATCTCACCGATACTTTCTGAATGCCCATTCGTGAAGTTTGGGGCAATTGTGGTGCGGCCGTGTCCTCGGGTGCGAGGACGGTCAGCAGTCTTAGCTTGTCCGCGGCTTCGCCCCGGGGTGCCGCTGTGAAGACGATGATGCGCGGGTCCGCGCCGTGCATCGACAGCACGTCGCAGTCGAGTTCGAGTTCGCCGACTTCGGGATGGTCGATGGTCTTCCTCTCGTTCCCATGGTGCGCGACGGTGGCGTGTTCCCACGGGCGCGCCAAGTCGGGGCCCGATTGCCGCAGTGCGCTGATCACGCCTACCAAGCCGCTGTCGGCCGGGTAGCGTGCCGCCATGTCGCGCGGGTCGGCGACGAGCGACTTCTTGCAGTCCTCCGGGAGCGGGTGCCGCACCCGTCCGGTGTCGCCGTTGAAGACCGCCACACGACGTTCGTCGACCGGCCGCCGTGGCCTCGCACGTCGCCGGTCAGCGGCCTGAGAGGCGCAGCATTCGCACGAGCGCACGCAGGACGGCACCACTCGGGTGCGTGCGGCTCTGCTCGGGACATTTGACGTAGTCCGGTGAGACGCCGACGAGCCAGGCGACCTCCCCGCGACGCCGATCCCGGCGTCCTGCGAGAATCGCGCCCGAAGTTCGAGTCCACGTCTGCCTGTTGGGCGCGAGCGCACCAGGAGCGTTGCAGCGTCGCCAGATTCGGTGTGTCGCCCATCACCCCATTGTCGACCCTCGGCCCTCTCCGTGGGGGGCGGATCGGGCCACTCCCCGCGATCGGGCGGGTGTCAGCGTGGAGCTGCAGCCGAAATGGGGCGAGGGGCAGCAGCGCCGACGGCCGGATGCAGGTAGCCCCGGGGCCGCGCAAACCGAGCCCGTGGTCAAGCTCGCGCGCTCGGCCGGCGTCGATCTCCTCAGACGCCGCATTCTCCTCGCCAACTGGCCCACTTCACGGAAGGTGCCGAAGTGCCGATATCACCAGGCCGTTGGCGCGGTTCGTGTTCTCTCTGCGGATCGCAGCGGTGCTTCAGCGGCCGAGGGCTTCGCGCAGCTCTTGCTTGTTCATCGTCGAGCGTCCTTCGATGTGCTTCTTCTTCGCCTCTTCGTAGAGCTGGTCCTTGGTCGGCCCCTGGGCCCCGCGATGGGAACGCTCGCCGCCGCGCTGGGAGGCGGATTTCGGATCTTGCGTGGAGGTCCTGCTGGCTGATTCCGCCTCTCCTGAGCGCGCCCGCTCCTTGTTGACGGTGCGCGCGGCGATCTCCTTCGCCCGCCCCTGGGAGGCGCCGCGCTTCTCGGCGCTCTCCTTGACGTGCTCGTACTGCCGCTCCCGCTTACGGCTGGATCCTGCTGGCATCACGCTTCTCCTCCTCGTTGCAGGCTTCGTGCTCTTGGTGTCGTTCCGCCTACCCGCGACGGGCCCTGATACGACCGCCGGGTCGCTTCTCCCACTCCACGCCTTCCGGGAACCACGCCCTACCCGGGTGCAGACGCCACCGGCTCGCCTTGTTACTTGCCGCGCCCGGTGAAGAAGTCCCGGACGCGGTCCACCAGCCCGATACCAGGGGCTAGGAGCTTGTTGGCCGGCGGGGTGCTGGGGGAACCAGGATGAGGGCGCGTCGGGGCGGTCTTCTTCGCAGTGCGGATCTTCTCGCCGAGCAGTTCCAGGACGTAGGGGTGGCAGCTCGCTCGCAGTTTGACGAACAGGTTGCCCTCCTCGTCCTGAACGTGGGCGGTCACCTCGGTCCTTAGCTTGACGAGGAGATGGGCGAAGTCGGGGTCGTCGGCGTCGCGTGCCTCAAGGTCTTTGAGAAGACTCTCCACACGTTTGTGGTCGGTGATCTCCTTGTCGGCCAGAGCATCGCCATCGGGCACGTGCTCACGCACCGCGGGGTAGAGGTGCTGCTCCTCAGCGACCGCATGCCGTACCAGCTCGGTGGTGAGCTGATCGACGAGGTGTTTACGCTCCGAATCTGCCGGAGCGATCCGCTCGATCTGCTGAAAGAGATCTTCCACTTCACGGTGGTCAGCTGTCAGCTCCGCGATGACATCGGCGCCGTGTCCCATTCCGCATACCGCCTTTCCAAGAGCAGGCGCAGCCGGGGTACTCCGCGGGACGCGTTCCCCCTTTCAGGGCACGCTAACTCTCCTTGCCGGGGATTGCCGCTGGATGGCTTTGATCTCCGCAGGCGGGGGCCCCGGCCCGGTTCGCTGACTGTCAGTCCGGCGGTTCCTGGGGGGCGGCCTCGTCTCCCGTGGTGCCGTCCCCGTCCCCGTCAGTCGGCCCGGAGCCCGCCTCGTCCGTGTCCGGGTACGTGCCCGACTCCTGCACGTCGGAGGCGGGCGTGTCCTCGTCGTCCGGCGCATCCTGCGGCGGTGGCAGATCGCGCGGCACAGGGCCGGAGTCCGGCTCCGGTGTCCCGTTGTTGTCCATGTCCTTCCTCCTTTGTTTCCTTACCGGTCCGATGGGGGGACAAATCATTGGGTCAGAGGCTCGCCGAGTGCGGCGTGCACCAGTCCCGTCCGAGAACTCAGTCGTCGCGCCGCCGGACGAGACCGGCCAGCCACTCGGGCGAGGCGGGCAGGGCGGGCCGCTCGGCACCGGCCGGGGCCTTGTGCCCGCGGATTCCTGCTGGGCATGCACGTCCGGGGAACGGTCGGAATGCACGTCCGGCGGAAAGACGACCACGGCCGTCGGCCCGAGTCCCGGCACGTCCCGCGGCGCTCCGCTCCGTCTGCCATGCGTTTCCCCTGCCCGGATCTGCCCTGGCAATGCGACAGTTTGTCCGGTTCGGCCCCGGGCAGGCGCCGACCATGGCTGGTAGCAGCGGTAAGGACGAGCAGGGTGGGAAATCCCGCAGCGGTCGCTCGGCGGACTCGTTGCGGAAGTACCACGGCAAGCGCACGGCCGAACGCACGCCCGAGCCGATGGGTGGCGCCTCGCCGAAGGGCGGCAAGCGGCGGTTCGTCGTCCAGAAGCACGCGGCGACCGCGCTGCACTACGACTTCCGGCTGGAGGCGGGCGGCGTGCTGAAGTCGTGGGCCGTGCCCAAGGGGCCGTCCACCAACCCCAAGGACAAGCGCCTGGCGATGCGCACTGAGGACCATCCCGTCGACTACCTGGGGTTCGAGGGCGTCATCCCACGCGGCGAGTACGGCGCGGGCAAGGTCATCGTCTGGGACACCGGAACCTATCGCAACCTCACCGAGCGCGACGGCAAGAAGGTTCCCGTCTCCAAGGGCGTCGACGAAGGCCACATCAAGGTGTGGTTGGAGGGCGAGAAACTCCATGGCGGCTACGCGCTGACCCGCACCGGACGGGACGGCGACCGCGAGCGCTGGATCATGATCAAGCTCTCCGACGAGGGAGCGGACGCCCGCCGCAACCCGGTCAGCACCGAACCGGCCTCGGTGCGCAGTGGCCGCACCCTCGACGAACTCGATGACAGCTGACCCCGGTCGAGTGTCACCAGGGCGATGAGGGAGACCGGGGCCAAGCACCCGGTTGGCGATGCCCCTCGCCGAACGGATTCCGTCCCCGGCGAAGAGCCTGCCAGCACTGGTGCCGCACGTCAGGGCCGCCGCCCCGCGAGTCGCTGAGGTCCGGACCGTCCAGGGCTGCCTCATCCGGGTCGACATCGGCGAGGCGCTGGAGCCCCTTCGACATCTCGTGGCGACCTCGCGAACCCTCCCGCCTTTGTTGCCTTCGCTTGCGGAGGTGCGTTGTGGCCGCGACCACTTCTGGCCCGGGCTTCGGCATGGCGTGGCGAGACCCCCGTCGTGCGACCGTGGCGCACGACGGGGGGCGTCGCACCGTGGCAAACGCGGCAGGACAACACCTACGGGTGGTTTCGGTGACGGCCGTACATGAGTGCTCGGCGGCCGGGGGAATGCGTGGTCATTCGAATGGCGGAACGTAAACGGAACGAGTTCCCCCACAAGCTGTCACGCCACCTGGAGCCATCGCATGGAGAACCCCGGCACCGTATGGGACTGCCCGTTCAAGCACGAGACGGCTCTGGAGTTCGACCCGCTGATGCGCCGATTACTCGATGAGGAACCGGTCGCCAGGATCCGTATGCCGCACGGCGACGGCGAGGCATGGCTGGTCACCAGGTACGAGGACGTCCGCACCGTGACCACCGACCGCCGCTTCAGCCGCGCTGCGGGCATCGGGCGCGACCTGCCCAGGATGACCCCGGAACCCATCGCGCAGGCCGAGTCGATCAACCTGATGGACCCCCCGGCCCACAACCATCTGCGCAGGCTGGTGGCGAAGGCGTTCACCAACCGCCAGGTCGAGGCGATGCGCCCGAAGACCCAGCGGATCGTGGACGAGCTGCTGGACGAGATGGAAGCCCACGGCAGGCCCGCCGACCTGGTGCGGCACCTGTCGTCTCGACTGCCGCTGATGACCATCAGCGAGATGCTCGGCATACCCGAGGAAGACCGCCCCCGGCTGCGCCGCTGCGCCATCACCATGATGTCCACCTCCCCGACCGGGCGGGAGGCGGCTGCCACGGCGAAGGCGGAACTGCGCGGGTACTTCACCGAACTGACCGCCCAGCGTCGCCGCGATCCCGGCGACGACCTGCTGAGCGCGCTGGCCACCTCACGCGACGGCGAGGACCTGCTGGACGACGCCGAACTGGCCGTCATGGGACAGGTGTTGATGGTCACCGGCCATGACACCAGCACCTATCAGATCAGCAACATCGTCTACACCCTGCTCACCCGCCCCGAAGCGCTCGCCACCCTGCGCGCCCGGCCGGAACTGCTTCCGAAGGCCATCGAGGAACTGCTGCGTTTCATACCCTTCCGACAGGGCGTCGGCATCGCCCGGATCGCCATGGAGGACGTGGAGATCGGCGGGGTGACCGTTCGCAAGGGTGAGCCGGTACACGTTTCGTACCTCTGTGCCAACCGCGACGAGCGGGTTTTCGAACGGCCCGACGAACTGGACCTGGAACGCGGTGCCGCGAACCACATGACATTCGGGCACGGAACCCACCACTGCGCCGGTGCGCACCTGGCGAGGATGGAACTCCAGATCGCCGTCGGTACCCTGCTGGACCGTTTCCCGAAGTTGCGGTTGGCGGTGCCTCGCGATGAGATTGACTGGAACAGCGGATCGATTTGGCGGTATCCGCAGGCCCTACCGGTCTCCTGGTGAAATCGGTGGGCTCACCGGACGCCTTCCCGCCCCCTGCGCCCGATAGCGGAGAGCTCATGGCAACCCTGTGCAGACCGGCTATCTGTGTTCCCGAGCATGTCATCACGATGGAGCAGACTCTGGAACTCGCCCGCAGTCTGCACGCGGACCATCCGCAACTCGGCCTGGTACTGCGGCTGATCGAGAACACCGGTGTGCGTACCCGCCATATCGTCCAGCCCATTGAGGACACCCTCAAACACCCCGGATTCACCCAACGCAACGCGCTCTACGAGGCCGAGTCGAAAAGACTCGTACCGCCCGTCATCGAGCAGGCGCTGGAGTACGCCGAGTTGCGCCCGCGGGACATCGACCTCATCGTCTATGTGTCCTGTACCGGTTTCATGATGCCCTCGTTGACGGCATGGCTGATCAACACCATGGGCTTCAGAAGCGACACCCGGCAAACGCCGATAGCCCAACTGGGCTGCGCGGCGGGCGGTGCCGCGATCAACCGGGCACATGACTTCTGCCTGGCCTATCCCGGCGCCAATGTGCTCATCGTCGCCTGCGAGTTCTGCTCGCTGTGCTACCAGCCCACCGACGTGGGTGTCGGCTCGCTGCTGTCCAACGGGCTGTTCGGCGACGCCATCGCCGCGGCCGTGGTGCGCGGCGACGGCGGCACCGGCATACGACTGGAGCGCAACGGCTCCCATCTGGTACCGGACACGGTGGACTGGATCGCCTACGGGGTACGCAACACCGGATTCCACTTCCTGTTGGACAAACGGGTTCCGAAAACCATGGAGATGCTCGCCCCGGCCCTGCGCACACTGGCCGAGCAGCATTCCTGGGACGTGTCGGGTCTCGACTTCTACATAATCCACGCCGGCGGCCCGCGCATTCTCGACGACCTGTGCCGCCTGCTCTCACTGAAACCCGCCGCCTTCCGCTACAGCCGGGCCACGCTTGAGGAACGCGGAAACATCGCCAGCGCGGTGGTGTTCGACGCCATGGCGCGGCTGTTCGCGGACGGCACCCAGGTGGACGCCGCGCGCGGGGTGATCGCCGGTTTCGGTCCCGGGATCACCGCCGAGATCGCACTGGGCAGTTGGACATCGGCCCGTACCGCGGTGGACGAGGAAGCCCTTGTCGCGCTCGACGCGGCACCCTCAGGAGAGCACGCGGCGGCGGAAGTTCCGTAGCCCGAGGCCGAGGAAGAGTGCACAGAACCCGATGAGCACCGGATACACCACGTACAGATGCATGTGCGATGCCTCGGTGAATCCGGCGCGCATTCCCTCGGTGAGGTAGATCAACGGATTGACCAGCACCAGGATTTGGAGCCAGTGGAATCCACCGACATGCACCAGTGACAGCTTGGTCCACTGATAGTAGGTGCCGCCGAGGAAGACCAGTGGCAGTACCACGAAGCCGAACATGACACCGATGTTCCGCGGCTCGAACGTGGTGCCGAGAAGTAGTCCGAGTGAGGTCATGGTGACGCAGGCCAGGGGGATCAGGGTGACCACGATCCACCAGTGCACCGTCAGGTGGGCGTGCACGCCTGGTGCGTGCACCACGGCTGCGATGGGCAGCACGATGACCGCGGAGATCAGCCCCTGGGTGGCGCCGGACAACACCCGGGCCACCGCCACCAGCCACAGCGGGCACGGGGCCTGAACCCGGTCCTCTATCTCCCGCGTGAAACCGAACTCCTGGGACATCTGGATGGCCACCGACTGGATGCCCTGGAACATGATGGCGATCGACACCACCCCCGGCACCAGCACGGTGGCGAACGCCGATTCTCCCGCCGTGCCGCCGCCGGAGCCGATGCCCTGGCCGATGGTGGGGAAGACGTAGAGGAACACGAACACCAACAGGAACGGCTGCATCAGCGTACGGCCCACGAACTCGCCGAAGTTCTTGCGCAGCACCGTCAGATCCCGTCGGATCAGCGCCGCCAGCGCCGAGCGGCTGGCGGCCGCCGCGGACCTCGTGGGCCCTACGGCGATCCCTGCGGGTACCGAAGGTGCGGAGGGTGCGGCCATCAGTCCCTCAGCTCCTTTCCGGTGAGGCTGATGAACACCGTCTCCAGGGTGCTCTCGGCGATCGACAGATCGACCAGTTGGAAGCCGCCGGACTCGGCGCTGGCCATCACCCGGGGCAGGATCCGGTCGCCACCCTTGACCTGGAGCTCCAGCCCACCGTCCACCATCCGGGTGCGCACCACACCGTCGATGTCCCGGCGCAGCCGTGCCGCAAGCGGGCCCGGGTCGCCGCTGGTGGCCACCGTGACCACCGTGTCGGCGCCGAGGCTCCGTTTGAGCGCGTCGGGGGTGTCCAGTGCCAGGATCCGGCCGTGGTCGATGATCGCAACCCGGTCGCAGAGGTGGTCGGCCTCCTCCATGTTGTGCGTGGTGAGCAGGATCGTCTGGCCCTCGGCGATCAACTGGTCCAGGACCTCCCAGAGCGCCAGTCGGCTCTGCGGGTCCAGCCCCGCCGTCGGTTCGTCCAGGAAGAGCACGGCCGGGCGGTGGAAGATCGCCCGCGCCACCAGCAACCGCTGGGCCATGCCGCCGGACAGCGCGTACACCGAGGAGTCCGCCCACTTCGACAGCCGGAACTGAGCGAGGAGTTCGTCGGCCATCCGGCGCGATCGCCGGGCCGGGATGCCGAACAGCAGACCGTGGAAGTACAGGTTCTCCCGCACCGTCAGCGACCGGTCCAGGGTGTTCTGCTGGGTGACCACGGCGATGACCTGCTTGGCCAGTGCGGGTTGGGCGATGACGTCGACCCCGCCGACGTACGCGGAGCCCGCGGTCGGGATGACCCGGGTGGTGAGCATCCCGACCGTGGTGGTCTTGCCCGCGCCGTTCGGGCCGAGCAGCCCGAAGATCTCGCCCTGGTAAACGCACAGGTCCAGCCGGTCCACGGCGGCGAAGTCGGTCTTCGGATAGACCTTGGTCAGACCGCGCGTACGGATGACGGGCTCCCGTCCGTCGACCGCCGCCGTGCCGTACCGCTCCGCTTCCGTCTCCGGCGTCCCCATGGCTCACCTCGCCGCATCAGGCCCCGGGGCACCCTCCATCGTCCGCCAGTGATGCGGTCGGTACAACCGCGGACGCTACGGCAGCGCCGCGGACCGGTGGGCGGCGAGGTCGGCCAGCGTCGGCGGATCGGCGCCCGGGCGGCCGCAGGTCAGCGCTGCGACCAGGTTGGCCCGCGCCAGCGCGGCCGTCACGGCGGCGTCCAGCTCCGGGGCGGCGGTCGCCGCCCGCAGCCTGGTGCGCGGCGTCGAGTCGGCTCCGGCCGGTACGTCGCCGAGCAGCCCGGCGCCCAGCAGGCCGCTGAGCAGGCCCGCCATGAACGCGTCACCCGCACCCACGGTGTCCACCACCCGTACCGCGGGCACCGGCACATCGCAGCCGCCCGCCCGCCAGAAGACGCCCGTACTGTCCGACCCCCGGGTCAGCACCACCAGGGACGGCCCGGAAGCCGTCCACCCGGCCGCCACCTCCTCCGGCCGCCGCTCGGGGTAGAGCCAGGCGAGGTCCTCCTGGCTGGCCTTCACCACGTCGCTGGCCGCCACGAACGTCTCCACCCGTGGCCGCTCCGCCTCGGCGCCGCCCAGCAGGCTGGGCCGCAGGTTCGGGTCGTACGAGACGGTGGACACCGCGCGGGCGGCGCGCACCGCCGCCTCCACGTGGGGCGCGCCTGGCGCGAGCGCGGTGGCGATGGAACCGGTGTGCAGATGCCCCACAGCCCCTTCCCGCACCAGCCCGAGGGTGCTCGGTGGCATCTCCCAGTGCAGGTCGAAGGTGTAGGTGGCCGAACCGTGCTTGTCCAGGACCGCGGTCGCGGTTGGCGAGGGCCCGGGCACCACCGAGCCGTCCGTCAACTCCACACCGCTGCCCACCAGATGGCGCAGCAGTTCCTGCCCGTTGTGGTCCTGGCCGATCCTGGTGGCCAGCCGCACCGGGTGGCCGAGCCGGGCCAGACCGAGGGCGACGTTCGCCGGACTGCCGCCCGGGCGGGCGCTGCGGCTGCCGTCCGGGCCGCACAGGACATCGGTGAGCGCCTCTCCGATGACGAGCACCGGCGGTTGTGACGGGGTCATGGCGTGTTCCTCGGCGTCGGCGGCGGGCTCGGAGAACCGAGCTTAGGGGACCTCACGGCAGCACCTGGATCTTGCGGCCCCTGCCCGCCCGGAAGCGGTCCAGGGCCGAGGCGTAGTCGTCCAGCGGCAGCCGGTCGCTGATGAAGACCTCAGGGTCGAGCACTCCCATGCTGAACAGCTCGGCGGCCCGCTCGTAACTGTGCAGCACCGCCATGGAACCGGTGATGGTGATCTCCTGGTTGTAGATCCGGTACGGCTCGATGGTGGCCCGGGCCGCGTAGTCGGAGACCCCGAACTGCAGATACGTACCGCCCTTGCCGACCCGGCCGAGTGCGTCCTGGATCGCCTTCTCGTTGCCGGTGGCGTCGATCACGACGTCCCAGCCGCGCGGCCGTTCGATCTCGTCGGCCGAGATGACCGCGGAGCTGCAGCCCAACTGCTCGGCGGTGGCCAGCCGTTCGCGGTTCAGATCGACCATGTCCACCGAGGCGGCGCCGGTGAGCTTGGCCAGTTGAAGCATCATCAGGCCCATGGTCCCGGACCCGTAGATCAGTACATGGGTGGCCAACTCGTTGCGCAGGATGTCGTATCCGCGTACCGCGCAGGACAGCGGTTCGATCAGCGCCGCGTCCTCGGTGCGGACGTGGTCCGGCAGCTTCACGCAGTTGGCGGCGGGCGCCACGGCGTACTGCGCGGCGCCGCCCGCGGTGCTGACCCCGATCGCCGCCCAGCGCTCGCACAGGTTGTTGCGGCCACGACGGCAGTAGTAGCACTCGTGGCAGTACAGCGACGGATCCACCGCGACCCGGTCCCCGTCGCGAAGTTCGTCGACCTGCGAGCCGACCGCCACCACGCGTCCGGCGAACTCATGGCCGGGCACCACCGGCAGGGTGGGTGCGAACTCGCCCTGGAGGATGTGCAGATCGGTGCCGCACAGCCCGCAGGCCGCCACCTCGACCACCACCTCCCGAGGGCCCGGAGTGGGGTCGGGAACCTCTGCGACCTCCACCGAACCGACGCCGGTGATGATGGCTGCCTTCATTTGACTGCTCCTAGCGACAGGCCCTGGACGAGCTTGTCCTGGGCGGCGAACCCGGCGATCAGCACGGGCAGGGAGATACAGGTCGCGGCCGCGCAGACCTTCGCCAGGAACAGGCCCTGACTGGTGACGAAGCTGGTGAGGAAGACCGGTGCGGTACCCGCCACCACGCCGGTCAGTACACGCGCGAACAGCAACTCGTTCCAACTGAAGATGAAGGAGATCAACGCGGTCGCGGCGATTCCGGGCATCGCCACCGGAGCGACGATCCGCAGCAGCGTGGTCGGCAACCGGGCGCCGTCGATGGCGGACGCCTCCAGGATCTCCACCGGTACCTCGGCGAGGAACGAGCGCATCATCCACACCGCGATCGGCAGGTTCATCGAGGTGTAGAGGATGACCAACAGCCAGATGTTGTCCAGCATGGCGAGGTGCTCGGCGATCAGATAGACCGGTAGCAGCGCCGCGACCGCGGGCAACATCTTGGTGGACAGGAAGAAGAACAGGACGTCGGACCACTTGCGCACCGGCTTGATGGACAGCGCGTACGCGGCCGGTATCGCCAGCACCAGGACCAGGAGGGTGGACATCACGCTGGCGGTCAGGGAGTTGAGCAGCGGTGGCCACGGGCTGAGCCCGCCTCCGGCGCCGAAGAACTCCCGGTAGCCCTGGAGCGTCAGGGCGGCGCCGGGACTCGGCGGATTGGTCGCCGCGTCCTGCTCGCTGTGCAGCGAGGTCAGCACCATCCACAGCACCGGCAGCACGAACAGCACACCCGCGATCCAGGCCAGCAGCGTCCAGACCGCGCCCCGTCGGGCCGTAGAAGTCATCGGGATCCCTCCTGGCTGAGCAGGGACGACACGGTACGCAGTGCGAAGGTCGCCACGATGATCGAGCCGATCACCACCACGACGCCCTCGGCGGACGCCTGACCGTAGTCATGGGCCTGGTAGAAGGTCTGGTAGATGCTGTACGGCAGGTTGGCGGTGCCCAGGCCGCCGGAGGTGATCGTGAAGACCGCGTCGAAGTTCTGCACCACGTACACCGAGCCGAGCAGCGCCGCGAGTTCGAGGTAGCGGCGCAGGTGCGGCAGCGTCAGATAGCGGAAGATCTGCCAGCTGCCAGCGCCGTCGACGGTGGCCGCCTCGACCGCGTCCAACTGCCTGCTCTGCAGCCCGGCGAGCAGGATCAGCATCATGAACGGGGTCCACTGCCAGATCAGCGAGACCTCAACCGCCAGCAGCGGAGTGTGCGAGATCCAGTCCGGCTGCGGAGCGTGGTGGCTGCCGAACAGTCGCCACACCCAGTCGAGCACGCCGTTGATGACACCGTACGACGCGTTGTACAGGGCGTGCTTCCACAGCAGCGCGGAGGCGACCGGCACGATCAGGAACGGTGTGATCAGCAGGGTGCGTACGATGCCCCGGCCCCGGAAGCGCCGGTCCAGCAGCAGCGCGAGGCCGAGCCCGAGCAACAGGCTCACCACCACGACGGTCGCGGTCAGCACGATGGTGGTGAGCACCGAGGAGCGCAGCATCGGATCCTCGAACACCGTCTGGTAGTTGGTCAGCCCGGTGAAACGGCGGTTCTGCGGGGCCAGGGCGTTCCACTGCATGAACGAGATCACCAGGGTTGCCACGAACGGCAGTTGGGTCACCACGACCATGAACACCAGCGCGGGAAGCAGCGGGGCGCGGCGCGCCCATGCCCTGGCCCGTTCTCCGGTCCGCTTGGCGGACCCGCTGCGGTCGAGTGGTGCGGTGGGGGTGAGGGGATAGGTTGCGTTCGTACTCATGCCTGCTCTCCGCTCCGTACGAAGCGTTCAGTCGCGGCGGCGGTGTCACTTGGCATAGGTCGCGGCGACCCTCGCGGCGAGTTTCTGGCTGTCCTTGAGCGCCTGTGCGACGCTGGTCTGTCCGGCGATGGCCGAACTGAGGCTCTGCGAGACCCGGGTGCCCAGCGAGGAGAACTCGGGAATGCCGACGAACTGGATACCGGGGGCCGGTCGCGGCTGTACGCCGGGGTGTTCGGGGTCCGCGCTGTCGATCGCGGTCTTGGTGGCGTTCGCGAAGGCGGCGGAGGCGCGCAGGTAGTCGGGATCGCTGTAGGTGGACGCCCGTTTGCCCGCGGGCACCCTTGACCAGCCGAGTTCCCTGCCGACCAGTTGCTCGTACTGCTTGCTGGTCGCCCAGTCGATGAACTTCCAGGCGTCGTCCTGGTGCTTGCTGGCCTTCTGCAGTGCGAACGCCCAGGTGTAGAGCCAGCCGGAATCGCGGGTCCGCTCCACCGGGGCCGGCGCGTATCCGATCTTCCCGGCCACCGGGGATCCGGCGCCGTCCAGCGAACCTGCCGCCGCGGTGGAGTCGTACCACATGGCGACCTTGCCCTGCTGGAGGTCGTTGAGGCATTCGGTGTATCCGGACTGCGCGGCGCCCGCCTCACCGTGTGATCGCAGCAATCCCACATAGAAGTTCGCCGCGCGGGTGAACTCGGGGCTGTCCAACCGCGCCTTCCAGTCCTTGGTGAACCAGGTGCCGCCGAAGGTGTTCACCACCGTGGTGAACGGCGCCGCCATCTGGCCCCAACCGGGTTGGCCGCGCAGGCAGATGCCCCGCATCCCGGGCTGTGCGCCGTCCAACTTGGCGGCCAGGTCCGCCACTTGGGTCCAGGTCGGCCGGGTGGGCATGGTGAGTCCCTTGGCGGCCAACAGGTCCTTGCGGTACATCAGGAACGACGATTCGCCGTAGAACGGCTCGGCGTAGATGCGGCCGTCGCTCGCGGTCAACGAACGCCGAATCGGGGTGAGTACGTCCTGTTGGTCGTACGATGGATCGCGCGCGGCGCGTTGGCCCAGCGGGGAAAGCCAGCCGTTCCTGGCGTAGAACGGCACTTCGTAGTTGCTGATGGAGGCGACGTCGTATTCGGCGGCCTGGCTGGAGAAGTCCTGGCTGATCTTGTCGCGGACGTCGTCCTCGGGCAGCAGGGTGAAATTCACCTTGATGCCGGTCTGCCGGGTGAAATGCTCGGCGGTCAGCTTCTGCAGATCCACCATCTGCGGGTTGTTGACCATCAGCACGTTGATGGTGTGGCGGTGTGGTCCGCCGCCGAGTTCGTCCCCGCCCGCTCCGGCGCAGCCGCTCAGTAGCAGCGCGGCGCAGGCAACCAGAACGCCGAGGCGGCGGGCCGGGGAACGCGGTGTTTTTGACATGCGGGTGGTCATGATGGGCGCTTTCCGGGGAGAGACAAGGGGGGTTGTGGGGGCCTGCCCCCACGAAGGGGGCGTGCGGGCAGGCCCCCACAAGCTCAAACCCGCTGCACCTGGGGTCCGAGCAGCGAGTAGCGGTGGGCCTCGGCGGCGGACAGTCCGGTGTCGGTGACTATGGTCTCGAAGTCACCGACGTCCGCGAACCGGCAGAAGCTGTTGGCCCCGAACTTGCTGTGGAAGCCCAGGAACACCCGCCTGCGTGCCGAGCGCACCGCCTGTGACTTGACCGCGGCCACCGCCGGATCGGGAGTGGTCAGGCCGAACTCGCGGGAGATGCCGTTGGCCCCGAGGAAGGCCAGGTCGATCACGAAGGTGGAGAGCATCTCGGTGGCCCAGGAGCCGACCGAGGCCAGTGTCCTGCCACGGACGCGGCCACCGAGGAGCAGGACGGTGATGTCGTCCGACTCCGCCACGGCGGCGGCGGTGGCCAGCGAGGCGGTCACGATGGTGAGCTTCCGGCCGGCGGGCAGCATGGAGGTGAGGAGCTGCGGGGTGTACCCCTCGTCCACGAACACCGTCTCCGCGTCGCCGAGGAGGCGTACCGCCGCCGCGGCGATGCGGCGTTTGTCCGCCACGTTCTGGTTCTCGCGGCGGGCCAGGCTGGTCTCGAAGCCCGCGCTCTCCACCGGATAGGCACCGCCATGGGTACGGCGGACCAGTCCTCTGTGTTCCAGGTCGCGTAGATCGCGGCGGACGGTCTCGGGCGCCACACCGAATTCGGTGGCGGCGGCCGTCACCTCGACCCGGCCTTCGTGCCGGGCGAGGGCGAGGATTCGGTGTTGCCGTTCCTCCGCTGTCATGACACTGCCCGCCTCCTTCCCGTGCACCGCCGGACTTTTTGTCTGATCGGGCATGTGCGGCCCGCTTCTGCCCGCCCGAGAGTTATATCAACGGGGTACGCCCACGGGTTGGTCCGGAACTGGGAAAGTTGTGCCCGGTTTTCTGTGCCTTGGATATCGAGTTTACGCAGGTGGGCGCGGTACGCCTGGTGGAAGCGAGTGGCTTCTCGCCCTTGTGGGTGTCCGTTCGGTGCCCGGGTCCGTTCGGGCATGGCGCCACTCCGTCCGGCGGGGGCCGGAGCGCCTGGCTTGCGAACCCTGGCGGTACGGGTTCGCCGGGAGTACACCTGGAATCCTCCCGCGTGAGCCTCAATGCCCCGCAAACCAGGCAGGTTTGACCGAAAGCGATCGGCTGTGGCGGCGTAACTACACTGCTGGATGGTGTTTTTAGGCCAGATCAGCAGAGAAACGGGGAGTTTACTGTTGAGTACGCCAACTAACGGGTTTCGATCGCCCGGCGGACCGACCGCCGCCGGACATCAGCCCTACAACCGGGTCGTCTCACCCCTGGAGTGGATCTTCTTGGGGATCGAGCCGGAACGCAGTGTCGTCAACCACCTTGTCGAAGGTGATGGCAGACTCGGTGCCGAGGACCTGGCCCATGCCGTGGCCGTCGCGTCCGAGGCCAACCCGGGGGCCAGGCTGGTCCTCCAGGACAGGCGCTGGGTGGACAGCGGCAAGGCACCCGAAGTGCGGTTGCTTACCGCGGAAACGTTCAACCGGGAGCGCCTTGACTCGCCCGCACTGCGCACCGGACTGACCGGTCCGACCTGCGAGGTGCTGCTCGTCCTCGGGGATCCGGCCACCGTGGTGTTCCGCGCGGCACACGCCGTGATGGACGGGCGCGGCCTGTTGATGTGGATGGGCGACGTGTTCCGGGTGCTGCGCGGTGAGGAGCCGCTGGGCGCCAACTCGCCGATCGGCAACGACGACCTGCTGCGGCGGATCTGCGCGCCAGACGGCCTGCCGCCGCTGGCTGAGGATCCGGCGATGGAGTTCCCGTCACCGCTGGGGCCGCGTCCCGATGCGGCGGCCGGTCCGCTGTGGCGGCGCCGGACGGTTGACGGCACCCATCCGGCCGCCACCGCCAAGGTGACCGCGGCGCTCGCCGCGACATACGGACCCGGACGGTACTTCGTACCGGTCGACCTGCGCCGTCACGCACCGGACGTCCGCTCCACGGCCCCGTTGTCGCACCCGCTGCACCTGCCGGTGGGCGCCGACGACGGATGGGAGGAGGTGCAGCACAAGATGCTGACCGCCATGGCCGACCGGGAGGAACTGGCCAACCGCGCCAACCCGACCATCATGGATCTGCCGCTGCCCGTACTCCGCGTGGGCATAGCGGAGTTGGACGACAAGGCGGCTCGCGCCGACACCCACACCGGCCGGGCCTACGTCTCCCATCTGGGCGCCGTCAGCCTCGACGACTTCTCCACCGATGACTTCCATGCCACGTCCCTGTACACACTGGGCGGTGTGAACCCTGGCAGCCCGCCGGAGATCAACCTGGTGGAATCGGTGGGACGGACGGAGATCACCGTCGCCTGGTACGAGGGTCCCGGTGTTGCGGCGCGGGCTGAGCGGTTGCTGGATGTGGTGGAGCAGGCGCTTTCCCCCCGGGAGCGTCGTGTGTGGGCGGGCAACCGTACTGAGCGGGCGTTGCCCAGCGGGCATTCGGTGGTGCGGTTGTTTCGGGACCAGGTGGAGCGGACTCCCGATCGCGTCGCGTTGAGTGGTCCGGAAGGCGACGTGAGCTACGCGGAGTTGAGTCGTCGCGCAGACGCGGTGGCGGCTGCGTTGCGGCGTTGTGGTGTGGGCCGTGGTGCGGTGGTGGGGTTGCTGGCCGGGCGGTCGGTGGCCGCGGTGGCCGCGGTGTGGGGCGTGCTGCGGGTGGGCGCGTGCTACCTGCCGTTGGACGTGCGGCATCCGGATTTGCGGTTGGCGGAGTTGCTTGCGGATGCGGGCAGTTCGCTGTGCCTGGTGGAACGCCCTTACGACGAGCGTGACTGCATCCCGGAGGGGTGCCGGTCCCTGCTGCTGGACGACGTGGTGGATGACCTGGTGAACGTCGAAGCCACCGGCAGCGCTGACGCGGAAGTCAGCTTCGGCGATCTCGCATACATCATCTACACCTCGGGTTCAACGGGCCGGCCGAAAGGCGTGCAGATCGAGCATGGCAATCTGGCCAACTACGTCCACTGGGCGACCCGGGCCTTCGATGTCGACGAGGACATCCGGCTGCCGCTATTGACTTCGCCGTCGTTCGACGTGACCGGGACGTCGGTGTTCCTGCCACTGCTGGCCGGCGGCCAGGTCATCTTGATGCGCGAAGACCCCAACCACCTCTCGTTGCGCCGGCTGTTGCAGGAATCCGGCGCCAACGCCTTGAACCTGACCCCGTCCCACCTCGATCTGATCGGCAGGCTCGACATCACGCCCACCAGTTATCGCACGGTGATCGTGATCGGCGAGCAGTTGCGGGTGGAAGTCGCCGCACGGGCACAGCAGATGTTCGGCCCCCGGTGCCGGATCATCAACGAGTACGGTCCCACCGAGGCCACCATCGGCTGCACCGCCCACACCTACGACCCGGCCGCGGACAAGGACAGTGCGGTCGTGCCGATCGGGGTTCCGGCGGACAACACCACCGTCCATCTGCTCGACGCACACGGCCGGTTCGTCGCACCCGGCGAGGTGGGCGAGATGTATCTGGGCGGCGCGCAGTTGGCCCGCGGCTACCTGGGGCGTCCGGATCTGAACCGTGAACGGTTCCCCACCCTGGCCGATGGTAGGCGGGTGTATCGCACCGGTGACCTGGCGCGTGTCCTGCCGTCGGGCGCGTTGGAGTTCATCGGGCGCATCGACGACCAGGTCAAGGTCCGCGGTCACCGTGTCGAACCCGCCGAAGTCGCCCAGGCCTTGGAGGACCACCCGGCAGTCGAGCGCGCCGTCGTCGTGGCCAAGTCCCGGCCGGGCCAGTCGGGCAAGGCCCTGTACGGGTACGTCCTGGCCAACTCGGCGGTTACGGAAGAGGAGTTGGAAAAGCACCTGGCCGCACGGCTACCCGCCTATATGGTGCCCGCGGCGATGATGGTGCTGTCGGAGCTGCCGTACACCGTCAGCGGCAAGGTCGACGTCCGCGCCCTGCCCGACCCCCTCGGCAACCAGCCCGCTGCCGACGCCGCCGGGGACGACGGGGCCGAGGCCGTGGACGATCCGGTACAGGAGACGGTGGCCCGGATCTGGGCGGACACCCTCGGGGTACCGCCCGCCCGGCTGGACGGGCAGGCCGACTTCCACCGCCTCGGCGGTGACTCCGTCTCCCTGCTGGCCATGCTCGCCGCCCTCAGCCGCGAGGTCCTCGCCCCCGACGCCGAGGCCGCCTTCATGGCCAGACTCCCGGAAATCCTGCGCGAACCCACCCTGCAACGAGTGACCGCACTCGCCCACCAGGCAGGTACCAGAACCACCGCCTGACAAACCGCCCCGACCTGCGCCTTTCCGGTCGCCGCCGCTAGCCGTGCCGAGAGAGGCGGGCGAGGACGACACTGGAGGGAGCAGGTCGGGGCGGACGCGTCGCTCATGGGGGTCGTCGCCCGCGCGCCGGGTCCGCCTTGGTCCGAAGGGACCGGATCCGGCGTGCGAGGAGGTTTGACCGTGTACTTCTACGATCGGCTTGATGCGGGACGGCGACTGGCCGAGCGGCTGGCGCACCTACGTGGCACGGATGTGGTGGTGCTCGGCCTGCCCCGGGGCGGGGTCCCGGTCGCCGCCCAGGTCGCGGAGGCGCTCGACGCACCGCTCGATGTCTGTGTGGTGCGCAAGCTCGGGGCGCCGTTCCAGCCGGAGCTGGCCATGGGGGCGATCGGCGAGGGCGGTGTGCGCGTCATCAATGACGAGGTGGTCGGCCTGGAGCGGGTCTCCGAGCAGGAACTGGCCGAGGTCGAGGAACGCGAGCGCACGGAACTGGCCCGGCGTGCCCGTGCGTACCGGGGCGACCGGCCGCGGCTGGACATCAGGGGCCGCACGGTGATCGTTGTCGACGACGGCATCGCCACCGGCGCCACCGCCAAGGCGGCCTGCCGGATCGCCCGGGCACAGGGCGCGGAGCCGGTGATACTCGCGGTGCCGGTGGCGCCGCCGGACCGGATCGTGCCGCTGCAGGAGGACGCCGACGAGCTGGTGTGCCTGGAGACGCCGCACGACTTCTTCGGCGTGGGCCAGTTCTACGTCGACTTCTCGCAGACCTCCGACGCGGAGGTGATGGAGTGCCTGGCCCGTGCCGCGGAGCGAAGCGGCGCTGCCGGGAGCACCATGTCCTCTTCGGCCTCCTCTGACTCCGGTCCGTACGACAGGGAGGTGGAGATCTGTGCCGGATCCGTACGGCTGGAAGGGCGCCTCACCGTCCCCGCCGGGGCGGCGGGCATAGTGGTGTTCGCCCACGGCAGCGGCAGCAGTCGGCACAGCCCCCGGAACCGCCTGGTCGCGGAGGAGCTGAACCGGGCCGGGCTGGCGACGCTGCTGTTCGACCTGCTGACCCGGGAGGAGGAGGGTGACCGGGCCAATGTCTTCGACACCGTGCTGCTCGCCCGTCGGCTGACGGACACCACGAAGTGGCTGCGGGAGCGGCCGGAGGTACGGGGACTGCCGGTGGGCTACTTCGGTGCCAGCACCGGGGCCGCCGCGGCGCTGTGGGCCGCGGCCGAGCCGGGGGCGCGGATCTGCGCGGTGGTCTCCCGGGGCGGGCGCCCGGACCTGGCCGGGCCGCGGTTGTCCGCGGTGACCTCGCCGACGTTGCTGATCGTCGGCGGGGCGGACCCTCAGGTGCTGGACCTCAACCGGCAGGCGCAGGCCCGTATGCGCTGTGAGAGCCGCCTCGCCGTGGTGCCGGGTGCCACCCACCTCTTCGAGGAGGAGGGCACGCTGGAGCGCGCGGCGGAACTGGCGAAGGACTGGTTCCTCAGCCACCTCGCCTCCGTACCGGGTGCGGCGGCCGGCTGACCGCCGCCGCGGTCAGTGCCCGCGCGGCGCGTACATGATCACGGCGACGCCGAGCAGGCAGACGCAGGCACCGATGATATCCGCCCGGTCCGGGCGGTAGCCGTCCACGATCACACCCCATGCCAGTGACCCGGCGACGAAGACGCCGCCGTAGGCCGCCAGGATCCGCCCGAACGCCGCGTCCGGCTGGAGCGTCGCGACGAAGCCGTAGATGCCCAGCGCCAGTACACCGGCCCCCACCCAGGCCCAGCCACGGTGTTCCCTGACCCCCTGCCACACCAGCCAGGCACCGCCGATCTCGAAGAGTGCGGCGATGACGAACAACACGACGGAGCGAAGAACGAGCATCCGCTGAGCCTAGACCGAAAGACTTTTTCGCTGGGGTGTCGATTCCGTCCTCGGCCGTTCGACGCGTAGGCAGAGGCCGGGCGGACCGGCCGTTCATCGGATGGACGAGGAGAGAAGACGATGCGGTTCATGATGATCGTCAAGGCCAGCGAGGACTCCGAGGCGGGCGTGTTGCCGAGCAAGGAGCTGCTCGCGGCCATGGGCAAGTACAACGAGGAGTTGGCCAAGGCGGGTGTGCTGTTGGCGGCCGACGGGCTGCAGGCCAGCTCGAAGGGAGCACGGGTGTCGTTCTCCGGCGCGAAGCGCACGGTGACCGACGGTCCGTTCGCGGAGACCAAGGAACTGATCGCCGGGTTCTGGATCATCCAGGCGAAGTCGCTGGACGAGGCGGTCGAGTGGGCGGGCCGGGTGCCCTTCGAGGAGGGCGAGGTCGAGGTCCGGCAGGTTCAGGAGGTCTCGGACTTCCCCGCCGACATCCTCCCGCCCGAGGACGCGGCGCGCGAGCAGGCGTTGCGGGACGCACTCGGCTAGCGCGTTCTGCGAGGCAGGCTCCGGCTCCCCGCGAGTGTCGGGGGCAGGCCCCCGGTGGGCCTCGCGCGTCTGGGTTGCGGGGAGGCGGTGTGCGCTGCTCTGATGGGGCGGCGTGACGGCTTCGAATACCCATCGCGCGATCGACGCGGTCTGGCGGATCGAGTCGGCGAGGGTGATCGCCGGGCTCACGCGTATCGTCCGCGATGTCGGCCTCGCCGAGGAACTGGCCCAGGACGCGCTGGTCGCCGCGCTCGAACAGTGGCCGGAGTCGGGCATCCCGCGCAACCCGGGTGCCTGGCTCATGGCCACCGCCAAGCACCGGGCGATCGACCTGCTGCGGCGACAGCAGCGACTGGATGACAAGGTCCAGCTGCTCGGCCGGGAACTGGAGACCGGACAGCGCGGCGAAGACCCGCACTTCGAAGCCGTCCTGGAGACCGACTTCGGCGATGACCTGCTGAGGCTGATGTTCATCTCCTGCCATCCGGTGCTGTCCACCGAGTCCCGGGTCGCGTTGACGCTGCGGCTGCTGGGTGGGCTGAGCACCGCGGAGATCGCCCGCGCCTTCCTGGTGTCGGAGTCGACCGTCGCCCAGCGGATCGTGCGGGCGAAACGCACCCTCGCCAAGGAACACGTGCCCTTCGAGGTGCCGGAGGAGCCGGAACTCGCCGACCGGCTGTCCTCCGTGCTTGAGGTCGTCTACCTGGTGTTCAACGAGGGCTACTCGGCGACCGCCGGTGATGACTGGATGCGCCCGGCGCTGTGCGAGGAGGCGCTGCGGCTCGGCCGCATCCTGGCCGAGCTGGTGCCGGACGAGTCGGAGGTGCACGGCCTGGTGGCGCTGATGGAGATCCAGGCGTCCAGGTCGGCCGCCCGCACCGGTCCCGGCGGTGAGCCCGTGCTACTGCTGGAGCAGGACCGTTCCCGCTGGGACCAGTTGCTGATCCACCGCGGACTGGCCGCGTTGGAACGCGCCGAGAAGCTCGGCGCCCCCGGCCCCTATGTCCTACAGGCCGCGATCGCCGCCTGCCACGCCCGGGCCCGTACCGCGCAGGAGACCGACTGGGGTGGGATCGCCGCGCTTTACGAGGCGCTGGCGCATCTGGCGCCGTCGCCCGTCGTGGAGTTGAACCGCGCCGTCGCGCTGGCGATGGCGTACGGCCCGGCCACCGGCCTGGAACTCGTCGACCAGCTGGCCGCCGAACCGTCGCTGCGCACCTACCATCTACTGCCCAGCGTGCGCGGCGATCTGCTGGCCAAGCTCGGTCGACTCGCCGAAGCGCGCGAGGAGTTCGAGCGCGCCGCGGCGCTCACCAGGAACGAGCGCGAGCGCACTCTGCTCTTGGCACGCGCCGCCGAGTGCCGCCGTACTGGAGAGGGCGGCCGCTGACCACAAAGGAGCGGGCACTAGCCTGGCCGCCGGGCGTGACCGGTCCGACCGGGCCGGCCGCCGCCGAGTGAATCGGTACGTACGGAATGAAGTCGGCGAAAGGGACCTGCTCACGATGCCGCTCAAGCGCCCGCACCAGCACCGCAAAGCCAGCACCCACCTCATGGTGAACCCGGTCTTCACCCGGGAGCCCATCAGCGTCCCCCGGTTCGAGCTGCCCGAGGGGGGAATGGACCCCGACACCGCGTACCAGATCGTGCACGACGAGTTGATGCTCGACGGCAACGCCCGGCTGAACCTGGCCACCTTCGTCAGCACCTGGGCCGAGCCGCAGGCGCAGCAGTTGATGGCCGAGTGCGCCGAGAAGAACATGATCGACAAGGACGAGTACCCGCAGACCGCGGAGGTGGAGGCCCGCTGCGTCCACATGCTCGCCGATCTGTGGCGCGCCCCCGACCCCCATGCGGCGGTGGGCTGTTCCACCACCGGTTCCAGCGAGGCCGCGATGCTGGCGGGTCTCGCGCTCAAGCGGCGCTGGCAGCACCGCCGTCGCGCCGAGGGCAGGCCGACCGACCGGCCGAACATGGTCATGGGCATCAACGTGCAGGTGTGCTGGGAGAAGTTCGCCGACTACTTCGAGGTCGAACCCCGCTACGTGCCCATGGAGGGCAACCGCTTCACCCTCTCCGCCGAGGCCGCCGCCGAGCTGTGCGACGAGAACACCATCGGTGTCGTCGCGGTGCTCGGTTCGACCTTCGACGGCGCGTACGAGCCGGTGGCCGAGATATGCGCGGCCCTCGACGCGCTCCAGGAGCGCACCGGCATCGATGTTCCGGTCCATGTGGACGGCGCCTCCGGTGCCATGATCGCCCCGTTCCTCGACCCCGACCTGGCGTGGGACTTCCGGCTGCCGAGGGTCGCCTCCATCAACACCTCCGGGCACAAGTACGGTCTGGTCATGCCGGGTGTGGGCTGGGCGCTGTGGCGGGACGCCCAGGCGCTGCCGCAGGACCTGGTCTTCCACGTCAACTACCTCGGCGGCGACATGCCGACGTTCGCCCTGAACTTCTCCCGGCCGGGCGCCCAAGTGATCGCGCAGTACTACAACTTCCTGCGGCTGGGGTTCGACGGCTACCGCAGGGTGCAGCAGACCTGCCGGGACGTGGCCACCCGACTGGCCCGAGGGATCGCCGAGTTGGAGCCGTTCACCCTGATCACCGACGGCAGTGAACTTCCCGTCTTCGCGTTCCGGGTGAGCGACGGGATCACCAACTTCACCGTCTTCGACGTGTCCGCCGCACTGCGCGAACGCGGCTGGCTGGTCCCCGCGTACACCTTCCCGGCCAACCGCACCGACCTCGCGGCGCTGCGCGTCGTCATCCGCAACGGCTTCGGGCACGACCTCGCCGACCTCTTCCTGGAGGACCTGCGCCGGGTACTGCCGCGGCTCCAGGCCCAGGCCCAGCCGCACCGCGACGAGGAGAACGCGGGCGCCTTCGCCCACGGCGCGGAGTCCAAGTCCCGCTAGTCGGCGTGGGGTAGCGGTTGCTCCGGGCGCTGACAGAAGCTGGTCCGCCGCAACGGCGGGGTCCCGGCGGCGCCGTACCATCCCAGGCCCGCGACTCCCCGCGCCAGGCTCAGAACCGTACGGGCAACTCCCGTACTCCACGCAGCAAGCTGGGCCGCCACATGAGGGTGGCCGGGTCCCTGTCCAGCGCGAGCCTCGGGCACCGCTCGAAGAGCGTCCTCAGCGCGATGCCCGCTTCCAGGCGGGCGAGCGGTGCCCCGAGGCAGTGGTGGATGCCGTGGCCGAAGCCGAGATGGCCGCGGGCCGCCCCGGTGCGGCGGATGTCGAAGCGGTCCGGGTCCGGTGCCAGCCGGGGATCGCGTCCCGCCGAGGCGAGCAGTATCAACACCGCTTCCCCAGCCGGGATGACGGTACCGCCGATCTCCACCGGTTCGGCGGTGAACCGGTAGGACGTGGACTGCGCCGGTCCGTCGTACCGCAGCACCTCCTCCACCGCACCGTCGACCAGTCCCGGATCGGCGCGCAGCGCCGAGAGTTGCTCGGGGTGGCCGAGGAGTGTGAGCGCACCCGTGGAGATGAGGTTGACGGTCGTCTCGTGCCCGGCGACGAGCAGCAGGAACGCCATGCCGAGGATCTCCTCGGCGGAGAGCCGGTCACCGTCGTCGTCCATGGCCCGTACCAGGGCGCTCAGCAGGTCGTCGTCGGGCACTCGGCGTTTGCCGTCGATGAGTTGGGCAAGATAGCCGGTCATGGCCTGGGCGGCTGCGGTCGCCGCCTCCGGGCTGCTGGGGTGGACTGTCTCGTTCGACCATCCGTGGAATGCCTCCCGGTCCTCGACGGGCACCCCCATGAGTTCGCAGATCACCGACATCGGCAGCGGAAGCGCGAACGCCGCCACCAGGTCGGCTCGGCCCAACGGCACCATGGCGTCCAGGAGTTCGTCGGCGATCCGCTGGACGCGCGGCCGTAGCGCCTCGATCCGCCGGGCGGTGAACTTCTTGGCGACCAGCTTGCGCAGCCGGGTGTGATGCGGCGGGTCGGTCTGCAGCATGTTGAGTCCGACGGCATAGCCGCCGTCGTCCTCCCACGTCGAGGAGTGCCGTACGTCGTTGCGCAGCCGTGGGTCGGTCAGCGCGGCCCGGACCTGCTCGTGGCCGACCACCAGCCACACCCCGGTGCCGTCGGGCGCCGTCACCCGGTGCACCGGGCCCCGCTCCCGCAGATGTGCGTAGAGCGGGTAGGGATCGGTGGCGAAGTCCATGCCGGGCGGGGTGAGTTGCTCCAGTGACGGCATGGTCATGTTGGGATCCCTTCGTCGGCCCATGGCGTGCCCGGTGCCTCTGCGGCGCAGGTTGGAGGGGGCGTGATGTGACACACAATCAACCGGGGAGCACTCCGCGGATTAACCGGGGAGTGCTCCCCGCTTCCCCGTTGGTGGGAACCCTAACACCGAACCGGGGAGTGGTCCACGGTTCCTTGTTAGGGTGCGGTCCATGGGAGCGAGCGAAGACGGGACGACACCGCTGCGGCGGGACGCGCGGCGCAACCGGGAACTGCTGATCTCGGCTGCCCGGCAGATCTACGCGGAGCAGGGTCTGGACGCGCCGCTGGACGAGATCGCCCGCCGCGCCGGGGTGGGCAACGCCACCCTGTACCGTCGCTTCCCCACCCGGGCGGCACTCATCGAGGCCGTCTTCCACGACTCGCTGACCGCGACCCTGCGCGCGGGCGAGGAGGCCCGGCGCAGCGCTGACGCCTGGAGCGGGCTCACCGCCTACCTGGAGCACGTCTTCGCCGGGCTGGCCGCCGACCGCGGCGCCAACGACCTCATGACAACCGGGATTTCGGGGGTGCCGTCACTTGAAGCGCTGCACCAGCACAACCGGGAGACCATCGACATGCTGATCGAGCGCGCGCAGCGGCAGGGCACCATGCGCGACGACATCGCCACCGAGGACCTGCTGTTCACCCTGGCCGCGCTCGGCAGGGTGGTACCAGCCTCGGTCGCCGTCAGTCCGGACGCCTGGCGGCGTTACCTCGCCCTGCTGCTCGACGGGTTGCGCGCCGAGGCGGCGCGCCCGCTTCCGGTACCGCCGCTCACCCCGGACGAGCTGGGCGGTGTGCTGCGCGGACTCGGGCCGCACCGGGCGTCCCGTACGACTCAATGATGACAACCGCTCCCGCGTGGTACCGGAGTTTGACGTCACAACCCACGTACAGGTTGATCCGGCGAACTGCCCCCCGCTCATAGGTTCTTGGTCGAGACCGGTGACGGCGACCAGGAAGACAGGCACATATGTACAGCAAGGCGTTCGCTCCCGAGTACCAAGGCGTTCTGGGATCCGCTCTGTCGGTGAACTCCTCGTACGAGGAGGTGCTGGCCAAGGCGACCGAGGAGCAGCGCCGTTCGACGCTGGGGTACGCACGGGCCGGGCTCGCGGTCGCCGAGGCGAACCGGCGGCTGGGCCGGGTGGCCGACGCCGAGCGGGCCTGGCGGGACAGCTACCGTGCCGCGAGCCGTGCGGGGGACAGCGCGGCGATGGCCTGGGCGCTGTGGAGCGGCGGCACCCTGGCCCGGCAGCGCGGCAGGCTCGCGCTGGCCCGCCGCTGGCTGGCGGCCGCCGCCGAGTGCGCGGAGCGCGGCGGTGACCGGATCGCCCGCGGATACGCCCTGGCCGGCCTTGCGGAGACCGGACGCATCCAGGGTGACTACGCGGCCGTCACCGAACTGCACGAGCGGCTGCTGGCCGAGGCCCGGGCGCACGGTGAGGCCCGGCACACGGTGTGGGCGCTGGAGGGCATCGCGCAGATGCACCGCAACACCGGTTCGTATGACACCGCGTTGGCGATGTTCGAGGAGGCCGCCGAGATCGCCGCGGCCGCCGAGGACGCCCGCGGCCATGCGTGGGCGCTGCGCGGCATAGCCGACGTGCTGTCGGTACGGGGTGAGACCGAGCGGGCGCTGGAACTGCTCACCGAGGCCGAAGTCGTCTGCCGTGCCATGCGGTTGGAGAGCGCGCTCGCGTACAACCACAAGATGCGGGGGAACGTACTGTTCCGCGCCGGTCGGTACGAGGAGGCGCGCGAGGTCTACTCCGGCGCGCTGGAGGAGTTCCGGGCCATCGGGGAACCGCGCGGCGAGGCGTTGTCCAGGTTGGGTTTGGTCAAGTCCCGTGCGTACCTCGGCCGTTCGGCGGCGCAGACCGAGGCGGAGCTGGCGGAACTGGACGAAACGTTCCGCCGTATCGGCCTGGACCACGCCCGCTCCATGCTTCGGCGCTTCCGCGCGGAACTGGAGGGCCAGACGGCGGCCTGAGGGTTCCGGTTGGGAACGAGCGGACGGACGCCGAGGTTGTGGCATCGTGCGAACGCGGGAAGCCGCCGTGCCGGGGCCTGGGTGCGTGCCCCCGAAAGGCAATCCGCCGCGACGCCCAGCAACCACCATGGCGGAGACCGGCGGTGCCAACCACCGCACGCCGAAAGGGCCTCAATGCCGGTGCACCGCGTCCGGGAGGCTCGGGTCGCCCGGGTGTTCGTAGCCGGGCGACAGATGGATGAGCGCGGCTCGGCGACCGGCGAGCCAGTCGTCGAACGCCTGCCCGCGCGCGGCGGAGAGCAGGTCGTCGTGGATGGATTCGCGTACCGCGTCGTAGGGGAGTACCGCACCCTGCTCGACGCCGTCGAGGACGGCGACATGCCAGCCGAAGACCGTCCGCACCGGGCCGATCCACGCCCCCGGCGCCGCGCCGAACACCGCGTCCTCGAAGGGGCCGCTGAGCTGCCCCCGAGTCAGCGTCTCGGGAGCGCCGAGGTCGCCGCGGCGTACGGCGGCGGCCTGCGCCCGGGTGTTGTGGACCGCCTGCCGCACGGTACGCCGCTCGGGGCGGGCCCACAGATCGAGGTTGTCCCGGTAGTACCGGAACAGTTCCGCCTCGCTGACCATCACGTCCGCGGTGACCCGGTCGAACAGGGCCCGGGCGGCCCGGTCGAGCGCCGGATGCGAGCCGTCATAGGACGGGACGCTGTGTCCGGCCTCATGCAGCAACAGCGCCTCGGAAGCCAGTAGTTGGGCGACCCAGCGGCGCAGTCGCACCCCCGCCGGCGTGCCGTCCTTCGGCAGCCGTGGGCCCAGTGGCCCGTTCCGGATGGCGGCCAGCCGCTCGTCCAGCTCGACGGTGGTGATCACGCTTCCGCCCACCCGGGCGACGACCTGTCCGGCGGCGCTCATGACGGACTCGCCGCAGTGTGGCCCTCGTCGCTGTCCACGCTCTGCCGGGGCGCGGGAGCCTGCGCGGAGGAACTGATGATGATGGACGCGGTCGGGGTGTAGATCAGCCGCCCGAAGTACATCAGCTTCACCAGCGCCCACCAGTTGCCCGGTCGGGCGCCACCCGGAGCGTTGATCTCGAAGGCGACCGCGCTCTCGCCGCCCGCCGGAACCGAGAACGGCTGGCTCCACGGCCCGCTGATCGGCCAGATCGCGTAGGGGGTGATCAGCTGGGCCTCGCCGTGGATGGACGAGCGCGCGGTGTTGCGCAGCGTCACGGACAAGTGGCCGGTCTGTCCGGGGGACACCACGATGTCCTGGACCGCCAGGGCCGCGTCCAACTCCGTGGTCGGCGCCCGCTGTTCGGGACGTTCGGGCACGACCAGCCGCGCCTTGCGGGTGATCTTGTCGATGGACAGCGCCAACGCCCGTTCGAAGGTGGACTCCACCAGCTGCTCGGTCGGATCCGAGCCGGGCAGCACGGTCCGGGCCGGGGCGGTGGTGGCCCGCGCGGCGGGCACATGGTCCACGGTCACCACGTCCTCGTGGATCTGGCCGCGCCCGTCTGCGGTGCGGACGGCCACGAAGTACCGCCCGCTGGGGCCGTTGGGCTGGACGCGCACGGTGTACCGCAGATGCGCGCCGGGGGAGAGCGCGTACATGCGGTTCGGCGGGCTGGCCGTCCAGCCGTCCGGGACGATCACCTCGACCATCCCCGCGACCTGCTCGCGGGTGTGCGAGGAGGCGACGGTGACCGTGAGGTCGTAAGGGCCGTGTCCGGTGACGGCGGTCGGCTCGGCCTCGATCGAGGCCATCCGGTAACCCATCGACGCGGCGCCCTTGTTGTGCCGCCAGTACCGCGCGAAGACCGGTTGGGTGGGCTCCGCGCTCGGCGCCAGCTCCGGCCGCGTGGCGCCCGGCACCCCACGTGGATGCCCGGCGGGCTCGCGCGGGGTGGCCACCATGGTGCGGATCTCGAACGCGCCGAGCTCGGTGGTGATTCCGCCCTCCGCCCCCGCGATCGAACGGGCCTCCTGCTCAAGGGGATTGACGTTGGCCGGGAAGTCCAGCGGGCGGAAGAACCGGAACCGGGCGGTGGTCGGCCGCCCGGTCGACTCGTACGCCCGCAGCACGACCCCGGCGGACGGGTCCACTTCCGTACCGGCCATCGACGCCATCGGGTTGCCGTGCGGCTTGAGCGCGGTGACCACCACGCCGTCGCCCTCGGCGGCCAGGAACTCGGCGGCGGCGCCCAGTTGGCCGCGGTGCACGCTCTCCTGCCGGGTGCTGAAGGGGTTGTTGTAGGCGTGGCCGCGTCGCGCCAGACCGGCGTCGCGCCAGTCGCCGCGGTGGCCGACCAGCGCGTACGAGAAGGTGTGGCTCCAGTGGTTGGTCTCGAAGTTCGCCCCGTCCGGCAGGGTGCGCCGTGGCGGGTCGATCCAGGTGCCGGACGGCCAGCCGGTGGAGGACCGCAGGATGCCCAGGTAGATGTCGCCGGAGTTGTCGATGGTGAAGCCCGGCAGGCCCCGGTTGAGCACGGCGAAGCCGTACGGCTCGACCCGACCGGTGGTGCCGTCGAGTTCGGCGGGCTGCACCACGTCGATCCTCGGCGCGCGGCGCAGTTCGGCGGCGAGGCCGTGCAGCGCGGTACGGGTGTCGGCCGGGGTGCGCCCGGCGACCACCAGGACCGGCAGGGTGCGCGGGCCGCGTAGGTCGGCGCGCGGCTGCCACGCCTCGGCCAGCGGCTTGTCGGCCGGTACCCACACCCGTGCGGTACGGCCCCGGGCGAGCTGCCGGTCGAGTTCGGCCCGGTACCCGGGCGGGGCCGCGGCCAGTACCGCCGCGGTGAAGTCGTTCTCGGCCGGCCCGCCGACGCTGACCCGCACGTCGGGCAGGTTGGAGTCCACGTCCAGGCTGCCGTAGCGCGAGCCGTCGTGGGTGGAGGTGGTGGCGGTGACACCGGTGGCCACCAGCGCGGTGACCGCGTCCCGCGCCGCCCGCGCGTAGTCGGTGATGTCGGGCACGACGACCTCGGCGACGCTCACCGCCCGCGCGGCCCGCACCGTGTCGCCGCCCGCCGTGTTCACCAGCGCGACGACCAGCGTCGCGCCCAGCTCGACCCAGTTGTAGGCGGGGTACTCCAGGGTCCACTTCGCGTCCGCGTAGTCGACGTTGGGGAACCCGAAGCCCCGTCCCACCACCGCGTCGCCCACCTCGGAGACCGGCATGCCGCCCTCGACGGCGGGCTGGAAGCGCACCCGCATCAGGCGGTTGGTGCCGGTGAAGCCGTCGATGCGGGTGGTCAGATCGACCCGGTCGACGCCGTCCCAGAGGGTGATCTCCTGTGCGTAGCGGCACAGTTCGAAGTCGGCGGAGACGGTGATGCGCTGCCCGACGGGGGAGTGCTCCACGCTGACGGTCGCCGGATAGGCCGAACTCGCCGCGACCGGGCCGCCCTTGGGAACCGTCACCCACGGTCCGCCGGACGGGGCGCCGGGGCCGTCCTCGTACTCGTCGTACGCCAGCAGCTCGTTGGCGAGGCCGCCGGGCCGCAGCATCTGCTTGGCCGCCTTCTTGTCGTACAACGAGGTGATGGCACCCCCGCGTTCGTAGTCGACGGTCAGCCGGTAGTACTCGTTCTCGATCGTCAGGCCGTCCGACTTCGCCCAGGTCGGCCCGTCCAGCGGGGCGTTGGCGGGGATGACGTGGTACGTGGCGTAGCCGGTGGCCGGAACGTCATGCGCGACGAACGCCAGCGTCACCGAGTCGAGGGTGCCGTCGGGATGCCGGGTGAGGTGGTCCACCTGGACGGGCACGCTCTTGCCGGTGGAGTCCAGTAGGGCGATGCCGACCGGACCGGGCGCGGGGAACTCCACGGTGGCCCGGGCGGCGTCGGTGCGCGGCCAGGACATCGCGTTGAACACCAGCACCGGTGTGCCGGGCCCCGAGGTGTCCGCGTGCGCGGCGATCAGCGCCTGGGCGCCGTCCAGCGCGGTCCGGCCCAGCTCCAGCGCCTCCCGCCAGCCGCCCAGCAGGTCCAGGTAGACCTGGTCGCACTCGGAACCGGTGATCGCGTCATGGTGGGCGCCGAAGCAGAGCTGTCGCCACGCCTTGTCCATCGCCTCCACGGGATAGCGGGCACCGAGCAGGGCCGCGACGGTGGCGAACCGTTCCGCCGCGAGCAGGGTGTTCTCCGCCTGCCGTTGTGCCTGCTTGGTGTCGATGAACGAGATGTCCTTGCCGGTGAAGATGGGGTTCATGTCCCGGGTCTGGGGGGACAGCGCCACCTTGTCCCGGGCCAGGTCCCGGCGCACCGCGTCGAAGAACTCGCTGGGCACCGCGGTGACGAACTTGGGCCAGACGTACTTGTCGGCCCAGGAGCGGTGGATGCGGGTCACCCAGCGGTTCGGCGGCGAGTAGTCGGTGCCCACCGGCAGCAGGCAGTTCTTGGTGGCGGCGACCGACTTCAGGTCGCGGAACAGCTCGTAGGTGGCGGCCTCGGCGGTCGGCAGGTCCTTGGCGGTGTCCATCCACCAGCCCGCCGAATAGTGGTTGGGCATGTAACTGGTGAGCAGCGCCCTGCCGCTGGGAGCGATCCAGTCGAACTCGCTGCGGAACTGCATCCGCCGGTTGTCCCCCACACAGCTCTTGGGCCCCCACTCGTGGTGCGGTCCGCGCGCCCAGGAGCTTGAGGTCAGACCGGCGTCCGCCATGATGCCGGGGAACTGCGGGTCGTGCCCGAACACGTCCAACTGCCAGGTACTGCGCGGCGTTCCGCCCAGTACGTCGCGCTGGTATCCCACGCCGTACACCGCGCTGCGGATGGTCAGTTCCATGCTGGTGAGGTTGGTGTTCGGCTCGTTGTACAGTCCGCCGACGAACTCCAGTCGTCCCTCGCGCAGCAGTTGCCGCACGTAGTCGCGGTCCTCGGGGCAGGTGTCCCAGAACGGCTTTAGGTAGTCCAGCTCGGCCAGTACGAACTTGTAGTCCGGGTCCCGCCGCGCCATGTCCAGATGCGCCTGGACCAGGGTCAGGCCGGGACGCTGGAAGCCGGAGTTCTCCCATGACTCGGTGTAGGCGCCCTGGGTGTTCCACCAGACCGGGTCGTAGTGGTAGTGCGAGACCATGTACATCGTCCAGCCGGGTTCGGCGGCGGTGATCCGTACCGACTGGACGTCCCGGACGTCCGCGGTGCGCGCCTCGACGCGGGCCCGGTGCACCGTGCCCTCGGTCTGCGGTGCGGCGTAGACGACGCCGACCTCGATGGTGTCCTGGTGGCCGGGCGGCAGGTCCGTGATGGTGGCCGGGTCCGGGACGCCGATGCCGTCCCCGGTCAGGCTGATGGTCGCCGGGGAGTCGGAAGTCAGTGGCCGGGCGCCGATGTTGGCGACGGTGACGTGCACCAGTTGGCGAGGTGCCTTCTCTGTGCCCGTGAACAGTTCCGTCGACGCCACCGAGGTGACCTTCACCGCCGCCGCGTCCACCGCCGGTTGTGCGCTGACCGCGATCAGCTTCAACGCGGGGGCCTCCGGCAAGGTCAGGCTGACCGCCTGCCGTGCCGGGTCGAACGGCACCACCTGGAGGAACAGCCGCACCCGCGGCCCCGCGTCGCCCGCCGGCCGGTGCCGGTGCGTGGTCTCCACGGCCACCGCCTCCAGGAACTGGGGCAGATGCGCCCAGTCGGTGAACCGCAGCGGTACCGACTCGCTGCCACCGTCCGCGTAGCGGACCAGCGCCTCCTTGCTGACCGAACCGCCGGAGGCGGCGCCGATCAGGTACAGCATGGAGTGGCGGCCCTCCGGCACGTCGAGCGTCTGGCCCGACGCGGCCAGGAAGCTCTTCTCACCCGGCTCGTACGTCGGGAACACGAACGGCAGCCCGGCGACCCTGGTGTGACCGGAGGGCAGTTCCTCGGCCGGGAAGGCCCAGCCGTGACCGTCGAAGTCCCCGGTCGAACGGTCGGAGTCGTACGACGCGCCCTCCAGGTCGTAGGGCAGTGGCAGCGGCACCGCCTCGGGCACCGTCACCCCGGCCCGCGCAGCGGCGGTCGTGCCGCCGTCCATACCCACCGCGGCCGCTGACGCCACCGCCAGCGACGCCAAGAACCTGCGGCGGCTCACATTCGCCGCGCGCTCCTCAGGCAGCCCAGACACGGCACCTCTTCCACGGTCGACGTCTGTCCACGGCGGTCGGGCCGCCGGTCTCCCGCCAAAGATGCCAGGACAAACCTGTAAAGATCACCACAAACATGGACTTACCGATCAACTATGCAAATACGACCGGGCCGCCGGTCGTGCGGGGCGGTGAGTCGGATGGCGCATTGAGAATTGGTTTTCATTTTCATAAAGCGATACGGTGGGGAGTCGAGCACCATCCACCAGCGAAAGGGAGCCATGTCCGCGCACTGCCAACTCACCGGCCGCCAGCCGGGGTTCGGCCACAACATCTCGCACTCGCACCGGCGCACCAAGCGGCGCTTCGACCCCAACGTGCAGCGCAAGCGGTACTGGCTGCCGAGCGAGGGGCGGTACGTACGGCTGACGCTGAGCACCAAGGGGATCAAGACCGTGGACGTCATCGGGATCGAGGCCGCGGTGACCCGCATCCGGGCGAGGGGAGAGAAGGTCTGATGGCGAAGAAGAGCAAGATCGCAAAGAACGAGAAGCGGCAGGAGATCGTCGCGCGGTACGCGCAGCGACGGGCCGAGCTGAAGGAGATCATCGCGAGTCCGCAGTCCTCGGACGAGGAACGGCTCGCCGCCCAGCGTGAGTTGCGGCGTCAGCCGCGCGATGCGAGCGCCACCCGGGTCCGGAACCGGGATTCGGTCGACGGCCGCCCGCGCGGCCACTTCCGCGCGTTCGGGCTCTCCCGCATCCGACTGCGGGAGATGGCCCATGCGGGGGAGCTGCCGGGGGTGACCAAGAGCAGCTGGTAGCCGCGCCAGTTTTTCGGGTGCCGGGTGGGGGTTGCTGTGGGTTCGGCACCGCCGGACCCGAGCCGTCCTGGGTGCTCACCGTCGCGGCAGTGTCCTCGGTGACGACCGTACGGCGGCTTCTCGGCGCGGCGGCGGCAAGAAGTGCCCGCCGCGACGGCGAGCAACCCCCCACGGAGTGGCCTGCCGGTACCGCACCGCAACTCCATCCGCCCCCCGGAAGATTCGAGTTGCGTGGGCGGCCATCGGGCGCGGTGACGCTTGACGGAGGGAGCGGCGACGGGGGCGCGATGGGTAGCTCATCGCAGAAGACTGGTCGAGCGTCGGACCGGCCACGGACCGCCCTCACGCCGCCGTCCACCGGTGGATCGCGTGACGGCATCCAGGCGAGGAACGGCTCACCCGGCTCGCGGAGCAACCACGTCGCCGGGGCACGAGACCGACGGGGTGGCCCCGCATACGGCACCACCCTCGCTGCGCTGGCGGAGATGAACCCGCCACCGGCAACGCGGGCCCCAGCGCAACGGCAGGTGGGCCAGTGCTCGTCCCGGCAGTCTGCGTAGGATCCGTGAATGTCTTCCACCAACTACCTTGTGTCGGGACGCCGGGTGGCTGTTCGGCATGTCTGTCGCCGCGACCACCAGGAACTCAGGGCATTGGCCGAGGAGAGCGGCGAGTTGCACCGCCAGTGGCTGCCAGCTCGCGAGAACTCGACAGAGGCATTCGAGAGTTACCTCGAACGCTTTGCGCAGCCCACCCACGAGGGGTTCGTCATCTGCCTGCGGAACACGGGAGCGATCGTGGGCGGTGTCAACGTCAACAACATCGTCCGGGGCACCCTCCAATGCGGAACCTTGGGCTATACCGCCTACGCTTCGACGACCGGCCGCGGCTATATGACCGAGGGGCTGGGGCTCGTCATGCGGCTTGCGTTCGGCGAGTTGGGACTGCACCGGCTGGAGGCCAACATCCAGCCCGACAACACGCCTTCGCTGAACCTCGTCAGGAGACTGGGGTTCCGGCGCGAGGACTACTCGACCGCTTTCCAGTTCGTCAACGGCGCGTGGCGGGACCACGAACGCTGGGCCATCACTGCTGAGATGGCCCAGAGCGCGGCTCCACAGCGCGTGGAGTGAACCCGCCGCGCCGGGGGGCAACCCGACGCGCTGACCAAGGTCAGGCCACACGAATCGGCTGCTTGCCGCTCCCTCTCCGGGGCGCCGGGTCCCGCAACGGGAATGACCGCTCCAGCGAAGATCAGTTGGCCCTTTGCCGTGGTGGTGCGACCGAATGCCGCAGCAACACGCCCGCGAACTCGCAGTCGTGCTCGCCAACGCACCATCCCCGGCCGACGAGGAGATGCGCCCTGAGACACCGAGCACCGGCACAAGTGCTCCTGGTACTGGTGACCAACGCGACCGGGCGCGGGGCGCGGCGCGCCTGTCGGGCGACGTTGCCCGCACTGGTGCCCGTCCAGACATTCCCCGCCCGCTTCCCGTTCGGGGAGCCTGTTGGTCAGTCTCTGTCCGAAGTCGAGGAGATGTTCATGCGGGCGCACGGGAAACAAAAGGATCAGAGCGGCACCTCACAGCGCTCGCTGGTAGCGGCCGAACGCCAGCGGCAGGCCGCGCACATCCAGGACTGCCGATCAACCGGCTGGACGCCAGCGACCGTCGCTGCTTTGCAGCGCACGGCGGGCAATGCGGCCATGCAGCGCGCCCTGGCCCACGACCAGCACACGCACGGCCCCGGATGCGGCCACCAGGAGGTGGCCCCGGTCCAGCGCTCGACCGTCCCTGACGTACTACGCGGACCCGGCAAGCCGCTGGATGACGAGGTCCGCGCCGACATGGAGGGACGCTTCGGCGAGGACTTCTCCGATGTGCGTGTGCACACCGGTCCCGCCGCCCAGCGCTCCGCCGCCGAAATCGGCGCGCGCGCCTACACGTCCGGAAACCATGTGGTCATCGGCGAAGGCGGCGCTGACCGGCACACTCTCGCCCACGAGCTGACGCATGTCATCCAGCAGCGTCAAGGGCCGGTAGCAGGCACCGACAACGGCGACGGGCTCAAGGTCTCCGACCCCTCGGACCGGTTCGAACGTGAAGCCGAAGCGCAGGCGCATCGCGTGCTGCGTGGACCCAGCCCCGTGCAACGCGCGCAGGCCGCAGGACTCGGCGGCACGGTGCGGCAGTCGACGGCGGCGACCATGGAGAGTGTGCAACGCGTCCACTACGAGCCAGGCGCAACCGTCACCGCTCACCCCGGCTTCTCCGTCACCCTGCAGGCAACACTCAACGGGGTCACGATCGGAACCTTCAGCAGCGAAACCACCCCGTACTCGCCCGGTGATCACGCCGAGGACCAGTTGGTGGACGAGATCGAGGCAACCATCGCCGGGATGTACGGGAATCCCGCAGTCGCGCAGGCCCTGGCCGCGGGGCAGGGCGGCGTGCACGCTCTCGCCATCCACCTCACCGCGAGTCCCTGCTCCAGCGCGAGGCGGACCTGCACCAAGGTTGACGGTGCCGAAGGGTGCGCCGAAAGACTCATCGCCCTGGCGCAACACGGCTATTCCGGGCACCGGTTTGCCATCAGCGTTCGCGCACATCACTTGTACCAACCGCGGTTGAACGGCGTTGACGCCCAACAAGCGTCGGCGCAGGCTGTCGCCGACATGAGGAGCGCGGGAATCAACGTGACGATCGGCTAGCGCCCGCTTCCCCAGCAGTCGTTGATCACGAACGTGACCGTGTCCCCAAGGGGCAACCACTGTGGACGACTGGAGGTGTGGCGCTGCACGGTCAGGTTCCGGACACGTCGGTCGGATGCAGAAGGCAGCGCCGAGATGCGTGCGAAGTGAGCCCTCCGCACAGTGCCTGTCGACGCTGGTTCCCAAGCTGAGTTGGTTACAGCTTGAGGGCCTGCTGCCGTCGCCCTTCCACTGCGGAGCAGCACAATGGGGGAACCACGGACGTCGGCCACAGGGCTCCAAGTGGAAGAATCACAGCATGGCTGAACAGATCATTGCAGCATGCGACGGCGCGTCGAAAGGTAATCCCGGGGCCGCCGCCTGGGCATGGGTCCTGGCGGCCCCGGACGGCACGGTCGACCGCTGGGAGGCCGGGCCGCTGGGGATCGCCACCAACAACGTGGCCGAACTGACGGCCCTGCGTGAGCTTTTGGCGTATACGGACCCCACCATCCCACTTCAAGTGCGGATGGACTCCCAGTACGCGATGAAGGCGGTCACGGACTGGCTGCCCGGTTGGCGTAAGAGGGGTTGGAAGACCGCAGCCGGAACCCCTGTTGCCAACCGCGACCTGGTGGTCCGAATCGACGAACTGCTCACAGGACGCGCGGTCGAGTTCGTCTACGTGCCCGCCCACCAAGTGGACGGAGATCCCTACAACGACGTCGCGGACCGCGCGGCCAGCTACGTGGCCCGCACCCAGCAGGCTGCCGGCACCTCTCTCGGGTCAGAGATGCCGCCACGGGAGGGCCCGCAGCGCACGGGCCGACCGAGCGGGGGCGCCAAGGCTCCGGCGAACTCCCGCCGGGGCCGGTCGGCGCGTAGCGCGGGCGCCACGGTCAAGGCGAAGTTCCCCGGGCACTGCCCCTGCGGCCGTCCATACGCGCAAGGGGAGACGATCGCGAAGACTCCACGGGGCTGGGGCCACCCGTCCTGTGCCACGAGCACCGCACCTGCCACATAGGTTCTGGGCAACGGGAAACCACGGAGCCGATCTGCGCGGCGCGCGAACCCCGACGGCACAGCCGTCATCCGCCAGGTCGGATCCGTACTCGCCGAGCAGAACGACGAACGGGCCGAGGCCCGCCGCTACATGGGCCGCGAACTCCTCGCCAAATTCCGCCTCCGCCCGATCGAGTCAGAAACCGACGAACCCACCGCCTCCACCGAACTCAGAGACAGGCCCTGGGACACCAATCCCTGGCCGGTTCATCGATGTCCTTGGGCCCACATGACGAGCGGCTCACTGGGTCCGCTCGTATTCGGTGAACCTGTTGATCAGGCTGTGGGGTGCGTTGTCGCCGAACATGAGCTGGTGGATGCGGACGGCTTCGGTGGCCTCCGCGGCACTGCGGGGGAACAGTGCCTGCTCGTACTCGGTGAGCGCGGCCTCGACGTCATCGGGGTGCGCGGCGATGGCCTTGCCGAGTTCGGCGCCGTCATACATGGCCAGGTTGGCGCCTTCGCCGGACGGAATCATGAGGTGGGCGGCGTCGCCGAGCAGGGTCACCCCCGGCACCCGATCCCAGTGGTGCCCATTGGGCAGCGTATTGACGGGGCGCAGGACCGGCGCGATGTCACCGTCGGTCATGAGCGCGGTGAGCTCCGGCGCCCAGCCGTCGAACTCCTGCATGATCCGCGCGCTGGCCGCGGCGGGATCGGTGAAGTCGATACAGGCGAACCAGTCCTGCGGCTTGAGGAGCGTCACGTAGGTGTGGAGGGTCCCGCCGCTCTCGCGGTGAGCCTGGATCCCCTTCCCCGGTGCGAGCGCGAACAGGGACCCGCCGCCGACGGTTTTCGCGCTGGTGGGGTGCCGGGTGTCGCTGTCGAACAGGTAGGTCTCGACGAAGGTCAGGCCGGCGTACTCGGGTGTGGCGCTGGAGAGCAGCGGCCGGACTCGTGACCACGCGCCGTCCGCGCCGACCAGCAGGCTCGTGGCGACGGTGGTGCCGTCGGCGAAGGTCACCTCGTGGCGGTTGTCGCCGAGGGTGCGGACGCCGCTGACCTTGTGCCCCCACCGGACGGTGTCGGCCGGCAGCGAGTCGAGCAGGATCCGTCGCAGCTCACCGCGCTGCACCTCGGGGCGTTCACCCGTGCCGTCGTCGGCTATGTCGAGCAGCACGGTCCCGTCCCGGTCGAGGAACCGGTACTGCTGGCGGCCCTCCAGGATGAGGCCGCGGAACTCGTCGATCAGGCCCGCCGCCTGCAGCGCGGGTTGGCCGTTGTGGTCGTGGATGTCGAGCATCCCGCCCTGCGCGCGGGCCGTCGGTGAGGGCTCCGCCTCGTAGACCGTGGCCGGGATTCCCTGGACGTGCAGGACGCGGGCGAGGGTGAGGCCACCGAGTCCGGCGCCGATGATCGTGACGGGAGTGCCCATTTTGTGTTCCTTCGAGATCGAGGCCGCCGTCGGTGAGGTTCGGCCAGTCGCTCTGGTATGTCGTTCCAATCTGGTATGCCGTTCCAATGTTGGAACGACGCTCCAGGCGTGTCAAGATGGCGGCATGGCAACGCGGACGCGCCGGTCACAGCGGCGCACAGAGGCCCTCTCCCGGGAGCGCATCGTCGAGGCTGCCGTCGAACTGCTCGATGCTGCCGGCGAGGGCGGGCTGACGTTTCGGGCGCTGACCGAGCGCCTTGCCACCGGGCCCGGGGCGATCTACTGGCATGTGGCGAACAAGAGCGAGCTGCTCGACGCAGCGACCGACGCCGTCGTCGCCGCCGCTCTGGCCATCGAGCCCGCCGAGTCTCCGGACTCGCCGAGGGGGAAGATCCGCGCTGTCGCGCTCGGCCTGTTCGACGCGATCGACGAACACCCGTGGCTTGCGACGCAGCTCGCCACGCAGCTCTCCCGCAGTCCCTGGGGGTCGGTGACGCCGCGGATCTTCGAAAGCATCGGTCGGCAGGTCGGTGCCGTGGGTGTGCCCGAGGGCAGCCAGTTCACAGCGACCTCCGCGTTGGTGCACTACATCCTCGGCGCCGCTGGCCAGAACGCCGCGAACGGCCGCGTTCTCGGGCCCGACGTGGACCGCGGCGAGTTCCTCGACGCCGTCTCGAAGGCATGGGAGGAACTCGACCCCGACGACTACCCGTTCACCCGGTCCGTCGCGGACCAGATGCGCGAGCACGACGACCGCGAGCAGTTCCTCGCCGGAATCGATCTCGTCCTCGCCGGCATCACTGCTCTCCACCTGCCCAACGGGCAGGCGAGCGCCCCACCCGCCACCTGAGCCGGGCGAGCCCTTCGGCTCCGGCCACCCGCGCGGACCCCAAGGGGGCTATGGCCCGCAGCAGAGGTCACCCGGTCAGCGCGAGGCGGCTGGCCATGTCGAGGCGGACTTCGCCGAGCCGATGCGAAGAACGCCGGTACTTTCAGCGCCCGCGTCAACTGACAGTGCTCACATCAGCCACCGGCCCGCAGTTCACCTAGCAGCAGTCGCCCCTGCGGCGGTACGCAAAAACGCATACGCCGCGCTGCCCGTCCGCTTCTTGCCGCTACCTGAATTCGTCGGCCGACTGGGGCACGGTACCCGAGATCAACGCTGCCACTTCGGAGGGTGTGCGCTTGGTTGTGTCGATGAGCCGCGCTCTGCGGCTCAGCCATGGTTGGGCCTGCTGATAGTCGACCAGGTGGTCGAGGCGCCATTGGCGGGCACCGGTCTCCACGGCGTCGTTCTCGATGCGTTGGACCAGAGTGTCGTGATCGGCATGGAGAACGAAGTGGTGGACCGGGATACCTGCCTTGCGGAGACCGGATTCAAGCTCGTCCCAGTACTGTTCCACGAGCACTGACTGAGGAATGACCAGAGTCCCGCCGACGTAGTCGAGGACCTGGACATGGCCGCCGCACTCCGGCGGAGTGACGCCGACGGCGCGGAGACCGAGCAGAAGCTGGCCGCCGACCAGGAGTCGGCGGGGGCCGTCGTCACGCATCTCTGGTCCCATACCGGCGTCGACAAGGATCGTGCGGTCACCGGTTCGCACAAGGAAACAGCCGATGGGCAGCCAGGCCATCGCGTGGCGGGTGAAGAGGTCCTCATGGCCGTCGGCGCGGGCGTGGGCGCCGAAGTAGGCGGGGGAAGCCCGGAAGGTCCCGTCGGCGATGGGGTGGATGTCGATGTCACCGATCAACATGGGTCGCCTAGGTGCGAGTCACTGGCCTGGCATGGACACTCGCAGGGGCGACTCAGGGAACACCGTTACCGCGAGCCGCTGTTCCGCTGCTCCTACCGATGTAACCAGGCAGGCGGCGGCTGACCACGCACGGCATGGCACCGGGGTCCTACCCGCCTGGTTACCCCGGCCGGACCGCCGTGACGACGTAGTAGTCGAGGATCCGCCGCTCGTATGCTCGCAGGAAGTTCCGCGGCCAGGTTCCCGGAGCCCACCACCGGCTGAGCCAGCGGTCCCATCCGGGCCAGACGTGCGGCCCGATCGATTCGACGCGCACCCCCGTGAGCCCGGCTGCCGCGAACGCGTCCGTGAGCGCTTTCACCGGCCGGGCGATGTCCAGGCCGTTCGCGTACGTGTCCAGCAGCCCCGCGAGTTCCTGCGGCCGCCCCGGCGCGTCCTCCACGGTGAAGAAGCTGGCGACAGCCGCGCGGCCGCCCGGCCGCAGCACCCGCGATGTCTCTGCTGCGAAGGCGACGATATCCGGGAAGTGCTGAGCGGCCTCCACGCTGATGACGGCATCGAACTCGCCGTCTTCCAACGGCATGTGTTCCGCGGCCCCTTGGACGAACCGCAGACGTCCCGGCTCCTCCCGCAGCAGACCGGCGTGCGCGTCGCGCGCCCGCTGCAACTGCTCCGGATGAATGTCCATGCCGGTAACCGCGGCGGGACCGTATTCACGCAGGGCCACCACGCATCCCATCCCGAGCCCGCAGCCCACTTCCAGAACCTTCGGCTCCTTCAACAGCCCAGCGGCGTCCAGGACATGCCGGTAGAGATCCTCCTGGCTGCGGACCCGCTCCGCCTCGTTGAGTGGCAGTCCCAGATCAATGGCCCGCCAGTATCCAAAGTTGATGAACCCGCCGGCGAAGATCGGATTCCCACTCAGATCGGCTGGGCCATAGGCCTCCTGCACCACGCGACGCATGGCGGGACAGCCCCGCTGACCACCGTCCGCCAACTCCGCCACTCCTCCCGAAAGCACAACCATCGGGTCGCGCGCGGTCCTTCGCGATCCTGCCGCCCGTGAAAGCCGCCCGACGGTGACAACGCCGCGCACGCTGGACGGTCACGGTCGGACCGCCTGTCGCCTGGACCGAGCACCTCCCGTTCGAGGTCCTCTGCTAAATACCCAGAGGATCACCGGTTCTTGAACTCCTCAATGGCTTCCCGGACCATGTGCTGCATCGCGGCGCTTCCGGTGTGCCCGGAGTCTTCGAAGATGTGCAGCCGCGCGTCCGGCCACGCCTTCGCCAGCTCCCACGCCGTCTGTACCGGGCTGCCCATGTCGTGTCGGCCGTGCACCAGCACCGCCGGGATACCAGCCAGCTTGTGGGCGTCGCGCAGCAGTTGGTCCTCCTCCAGCCACGCGCCGTTGCTGAAGAAGTGGGCGCAGATCCGTACGAACGCGATCTGCGCGTCGACCTCCCGGTCGCTGTACATGCCGGGCACGCCGTTGGGCTCGTTGGAGATGACCGCGTCCTCCCAGGCGAGCCAGTCGGCAGCGGCCTTCTCCCGGATCGCCCGATCAGGGTTCTCCATCAGCCGCGCGTAGGCCGCCAGCAAGTCGCCGTCCCGCTCGTCCTCGGGGACGCCGTCGCGGAACCGGTCCCACGCCTCGGGATAGAAGCGCCCGGCGCCCCGGTAGAGCCAGTCGGTCTCGGAGCGGCGGGTCGTCGTCACCGCCTGGACGACTACCTCGCTGACCCGCTCGGGGTGCTGTTGCGCATAGGCCAGGATGAGCGTCGAGCCCCAGGAGGCACCGTTCAGCAGCCACTTCTCGATGCCGAGATGCTCGCGCAGCCGCTCCATGTCGTCGATCAGGTGCTGCGTGGTGTTCAAACTCATGTCCGCTGCCGGGTCGCTGGCGTGCGGGGTGCTACGACCGCAGTTGCGCTGGTCAAAGCGGATGACGCGGTAGCGCTCGGGGTCCCAGGCCCTCGTCGGCCGCTGTGGTGCGCCCGACCCTGGGCCGCCGTGGACATGCAGGGCAGGCTTGCCTTCAGGGTTGCCGAGCTGTTCGTAGTAGATGCGGTTGCCGTCTCCGGCGTCGAGAAATCCATAGTCGTAAGGACGGGTCGGAGGGTAGAGATCAACCATGACCGTCGATCCTACGGAGTGACCGTGGTTCAGCTCCGTGAGTTTTCCCAACGCGCCGCATTGGCAGGGGCGTTGACCTGACGCTACGTGACTGCTGCCCCTCCGCCGCCACCCACTTCGGCAGCAGTGCCTTGGGGAGTTCTGGCCCGTCACCCGTCGGCGAGCCCTGCGCGAGGAAGACCATGCCGTGGCCGTCGCGATGGAGGGGAGGGGTTGGGGCCGACGAGGAGGTAGCCGTTCGGGCTGCCGCCTCGCCGCTCGATTAGTCCTGGCTCATCCACCGTGATCTCGTCCGGGTCGAGACCAGCGCGCCGTAGGGCGTCCTCGCCGTCACTCACGGCTACGAGGGAACACCGCTCCGTCGCGCCGCTCGGGGTCATCGTCGTCGCGGCTTCCGCTCTACCCGCGCGGGCGGCGATCCACGTCCGTACCGGGGCGCCGCGCATCGCCGAGCCGCGAAGTTCACAGTGGGCCAGGCCCAGCAACTCGGCGCGCTCGTGGGCGTTCGGGCATCCCGTCGCGCGCGAAGCCGTGCGACCGGCGGTAGGCAGGGGGCGGCGAGGTAGTCAGTCGGCTCGTCGTGAGGTGTGCCGAAGGCGCCAGCGCCGCCCGAGCTGGGCGGGGGCCGCCCGCGCCTCTCACGGAATTTCCGGTGGGCCTTCCTGCTACTCGCGCAGGGTTTTTCTGTTCGGCGGCCTATTCGTGTGACGGGCGCAATATGACCCACGCCACATTGAGGGGGGTTCGCTGTGATGCCCCCGATATGAGGCGCGTCACATACGAGGCCACTTAGTGGCAACCAGGTGCCCGCAAGCCGGGGATGGCGGGGGCTCACCCGCGAGTGAATGTCGGCGTACTAATCCAGGCCGTAGCCTACGCCGATTCTTATGTCTTGTTTTGCC
>NZ_JAPZVN010000034.1 GCF_027533845.1 Streptomyces sp. RPT161
ACCCCGTCCTGAGCCCTCATCGGACACACAGGTGTCCGCGGCACTCGTCGAGGCGGAGATGACAACGTACTGGAGCGGGGCGCCCGGATGCAAATCCGGGCGCCCCGCTCGTTGACGATCCGTCAGACCTCTACGACCACAGGCAGGATCATCGGGCGACGGCGGTAGGTGTCGGAGACCCACTTGCCGACGACCCGTCGGATGAGCTGCTGCACCTGGTGTGGTTCCAGAACGCCGTCCTCGGCGGACCTGAGCAGCGACTCCTCGATCTTCGCCACCACCGGTGCGAACGCCGCGTCCTCAATGCCCGAGCCGCGCGCCTGGATGTCGGGGCCGCCAACGATCTTGCCCGTCGTGCTGTCCACCACGACGAAAATGGAGACGATGCCCTCGTCGCCGAGAATGCGGCGGTCCTTGAGCGAGGTCTCGGTGACATCGCCGACGGACAGACCGTCGACGTACACATATCCCGCCTGCACCTTGCCGGTGATCCTGGCGACGCCGTCGACCAGGTCCACGACCACGCCGTCCTCGGCGATGACCGTGCGCTCCTTCGGAACGCCGGTGGCGATTCCGAGATCCGCGTTGGCCCGCAGATGGCGCCATTCACCGTGCACCGGCATGAGATTGCGCGGCTTGCAGATGTTGTAGAAGTACAGGAGCTCACCGGCCGACGCATGGCCGGAGACATGCACCCGGGCGTTGCCCTTGTGGACGACGTTGGCGCCCCAGCGGGTCAGCCCGTTGATGACCCGGTACACCGAGGTCTCGTTGCCGGGGATCAGCGAGGAGGCGAGCACCACCGTGTCGCCCTCGACGATCCGGATCTGGTGGTCGCGGTTGGCCATCCGGGAGAGCGCCGCCATCGGCTCGCCCTGCGAGCCGGTGCAGATCAGCACGATCTCCTCGTCCGGCAGGTCGTCCAGCGTCTTGACGTCCACCACCAGGCCGCCGGGAACGCGCAGATAACCGAGGTCGCGTGCGATGCCCATGTTGCGCACCATCGAGCGGCCGACGAACGCCACCCGGCGCCCGTACTCGTAGGCCGCGTCGAGTACCTGCTGGATGCGGTGCACGTGGCTGGCGAAGCTGGCCACGATGATGCGGCGCTCGGCCTTGGCGAAGACCTGACGCAGTACCGGCGTGATGTCGCGCTCGTGCGGGATGAAGCCGGGGACCTCCGCGTTGGTGGAGTCCGACAGCAGCAGGTCGATGCCCTCCTCTCCGAGCCTGGCGAAGGCGGGCAGGTCGGTGAGGCGGCCGTCCAGCGGAAGCTGGTCCATCTTGAAGTCGCCGGTGTGCACGACCATGCCCGCGGGGGTGCGGATGGCGACGGCCAGGGCGTCCGGAATGGAGTGGTTGACGGCGACGAACTCGCAGTCGAAGGGGCCGATGCGTTCCCGGCGGCCTTCCTCGACCTCCAGCGTGTACGGCCGGATGCGGTGCTCCTGGAGCTTGGCCTCGATCAGGGCGAGGGTGAGCTTCGAGCCGATGAGCGGGATGTCGGGCTTCTCGCGCAGCAGGAACGGCACGCCGCCGATGTGGTCCTCGTGACCGTGGGTGAGGACGATGCCCACCACGTCGTCGAGGCGGTCCCTTATGGAGGTGAAGTCGGGCAGGATCAGATCGATTCCGGGCTGCTCCTCCTCCGGGAAGAGCACCCCGCAGTCGACGATCAGCAGTCGGCCACCGAATTCGAAGACCGTCATGTTGCGGCCGATCTCACCGAGGCCGCCGAGCGGGGTGATGCGCAGGCCGCCCTGCGGCAGGGCAGGGGGCGCCGCGAGATCAGGGTGCGGATGGCTCAAAAGTATCTCCTTACCACTCGCGCCACGTGCCCTACGCGGGTTCGTGGCGCGAGTGCGTCGTGCTGTGTTTCCGGTCCGGTATTCAGTTGTGAAGTCTTTTGCTAGAGCTGTACCCCGCCCGCGGCGAGATCCCTCTTCAGCTGCTCGGTCTCGTCCTCGGACAGTTCCACCAGGGGCAGCCGTAGCGGCCCGCCTGGCAGGCCCTTCAGGCCGAGGGCGGCCTTCACCGTGATGACGCCCTGGGTGCGGAACACGCCGGTGTAGACGGGCAGCAGCCGCTGGTGGATCTCCAGGGCCTTGGCCACGTCGCCCGCGAGGTAGGCCTCGACCAGGGAGCGCAGCTCGGGCGTGACCAGGTGGCTGACGACCGAGACGAAGCCGACCGCGCCGACCGACAGCAGCGGCAGGTTGAGCATGTCGTCGCCGGAGTACCAGGCCAGGCCGCTGCGCGCGATGGTCCAGCTGGCCCGCCCGAGGTCGCCCTTGGCGTCCTTGTTGGCGACGATGCGCGGGTGCTCGGCGAGCCGGACGATGGTCTCGGTCTGGATCGGGACACCGCTGCGGCCGGGGATGTCGTAGAGCATCACCGGGAGGTCGGTGCTGTCCGCGATGGCGGTGAAGTGCCGGTACAGGCCCTCCTGGGTGGGCTTGCTGTAGTACGGCGTCACGGTGAGCAGGCCGTGGGCTCCGGCCCGTTCGGCCTGGCGGGCGAGTTCGACACTGTGCCGGGTGTCGTTGGTGCCGACACCGGCGACGACGAAGGCGCGGTCGCCGACCGCTTCCCGTACCGCCCGCACCAGCTGCTCTTTCTCCGCATCGCTGGTGGTCGGGGACTCGCCGGTGGTGCCGTTGACGATCAGGCCGTCGTTGCCTGCGTCCACCAGATGGGCGGCGAGGCGCTGTGCGCCGTCGACGTCGAGGGCGCCGTCCGGGGTGAACGGCGTGACCATTGCGGTCAGGACCCGCCCGAAGGGGGTCTGCGGTGTGGAGGTCGGAGCCATGGGTCCAACGCTACTCGTAGCGAGTACGGGGGTGTCCCCTCGGGGACCTTCGCGGCTGCCCCAAGAGGCTGCTCAGAGGATTCCGGCGCTGCCTGCTCGGGGGTCCAAGCAGCACCGGAATCCGTTTCTGCAGCCTAGATGAACTTCACCAATACCCGCAATTTGGACACTTGAGGCACTGGTTCGACGGCCCGTGTGTCAGCGCACGTCAACTGGTGTCCGCACTACGGGGCGATACGTCCGTTGGCGTTGAAGGCCGCGTGGGTCAGCGGCATGAGCTTGGCCCACTCCGCCTCCATCTTCTCGCCCACCATCTCGATCTCCCGCTGCGGGAACGAGGGCACCTTGGCCAGCTCGTGCTGGGTGCGCAGACCGATGAAGTGCATCAGCGAACGCGCGTTGCAGGTGGCGTACATCGAGGAGTACAGGCCGACGGGGAGCACCGAGCGGGCGACCTCGCGGGCCACACCGGCCGCCAGCATCTCCTGGTAGGCCTCGTACGCCTGACGGTAGGAGTCCTGCATCACGCGTCCGGTCAGTTCCTGCTGCGCGGGGGTGCCCTCCACGAACACGTACTTACCGGGACGGCCCTCCTGCACCAGCTTGCGGCTCTCGTCCGGCACGTAGAAGACCGGCTGCAGCTCGCGGTAGCGGCCGGACTCCTCGTTGTACGACCAGCCGACGCGGTGCCGCATGAACTCCCGGAAGACGAAGATCGGCGCGCTGATCAGGAAGGTCATCGAGTTGTGCTCGAACGGGCTGCCGTGCCGGTCGCGCATCAGGAAGTTGATGAGCCCCTTGGACCGTTCGGGGTCCTTGGCCAGCTCGTCGATGGACTGCTCCCCCGCGGTTGACACTCGCGCCGCCCACAGCACGTCCGAGTCCGCCGCGTTGTGCTTGACCAGTTCCACGGTCATGTCGCTGCGGAACCGTACAGCGGTCTCAGTGGAGGTGTCGGTCACCAGTGGTCCTTCCTGCCTGCGGTTGTCGCCTGGGGACGCCCAGGGGGCGGCGCCAAGCTTACGTCGAAAAATCCCCGGAGATTCCGGGGGAAACGGGCACTACCGGGCGGCTTCGTACGTTTCCAGGCCAGACGCCGAAGCAGGCGCGAGCCCACGACCAGGGAGGGTGCCCTATGTTCCGCCGGGGAGAGCCGGTTCCGTTCGCCTTCGTCGCCGAGGCGGACCGCTTCCGAAGCAATGTGACCCCTCCCCCGCGCGAACGTGCCACCCGCGTCCAGCTCGCCGGGCGCATACTCGCGACGGTCACCGTGGTCGCCTCCCTGGTGGGTGCCGTCGTCCTCGGCATGCCCGCGTTGGAAGTGCACCAGCCGGGCACCACCGGCCAGCATTCGGCGACAGCCGCCCAGCACCGCTAGCGCCACCCGGCGCCGCGCCCGCTGTCGCAGAGCAGGCATCGGCGCCCAGCCGCGCCTGACCGGCCGCTGAACGGCGCTGGTAGCCTCACCCGTCACAGAGCCACCCATGCCTGTCCGACGGAAGGGACGTCGACGCCGTGCCCCTGTCCTTCCTCACCGCCGACGGCGGCCACGACCAGCCTTCTGACGCCGCTCCCACCGCGCGGCACCATGCCGCCAGGGACTCCGAGGACCACTGGTGGCGGCCGTACCGGCCGGGCCCATGGCGGGTGGCGATCGCCTCGCTGCTGTTGGTGATCGCCTCGTACCTGCTGTTCGCCGGGGTGATCGTGGCCGCGGCGGGCCGCCTGACCGGTGCCGGGCTGAGCATCGGCACCGCGGTGCTGGTGATCGCCGGGGCGCTGCGGTCGCTGCGGATGGGCGTCTGGGTGAGCGGCCGGGGGCTGCGGCAGGTCGGCCTGCTGCGTACGGTGACGGTGCCGTGGGGGCGGGTCAGGGCGGTACGCACCGCGCAGCAGCCGGTGAAGTGGCTGGCGCTGCCGCGCACCGTGCAGGGCCAGGCGCTGGTGCTCCAGGCTGCTGACGGCGCGGAGCCGCGCACCCTGATCACCGACCACAACGCGGACTTCCTCGGCCGCTCCGACGCCTTCGACCTCGCGGCGGACGTGGTGGAGGACTGGGCGACCCGCTCGCGCGGCTGAACCAGGCGGTGCGGCGGCACGGGGCCGCCGCCCCCGGGCGGGTGCCCTACCCCCGTACCGCCTTGCCGTCGTGCAGGGCGATGGCCCGCTGCATCGCCTTGCGGGCGCGGGGGGTGTCGCGGGCATCGTGGTAGGCGACGGCCAGCCGGAACCAGCAGCGCCAGTCCTCCGGGGACGCCTCGGCCTCCGCCTTGCGCCGGGCGAACACCTCGTCCGCGGAGGCCCGGTCGATCCGGCCGCCGGGAGTGCGCGCCAACTCGTCCACCGGCAGGCCGCCTTCGGCGTCCAGCTCCTTGGCGAGCTGGTCCGCCCGGTGCGCGAAGCGGGTGGTCTGCCACAGGAACCAGGCGCCGATCAGCGGAATGATCAGCACGGCCACGCCGAACACGACGGTGATCGGGGTGCCCTGCTCGATGAGCACCACGCCCCGGTCGCCGGCCAGCACGAAGTAGACGACCAGGACGGCGGCCAGGACGAAATACGTGATCTTGGCGCGCACGTCCCTCAGTCCAGATCCATGAAGTGTTCGAGCCCGAAGGTCAGCCCCGGCACCTCGCCGACCCGGCGGGCGGCCAGCAGGATGCCCGGCATGAAGCAGCTGTGGTGGAGCGAGTCGTGCCGGATGGTGAGCGTCTCGCCGGTGTCACCGAACAGCACCTCCTGGTGCGCCAGCAGCCCGCGCAGCCGGACCGCGTGCACCGGCACCCCGTCCACGTCCGCTCCACGGGCGCCCTCAAGGCCGTGCGTGGTCGGGTCCTGCTGGGGCGCGATGCCCGCCTTCTCCCGTGCCGCGGCGATGAGTTGGGCGGTACGGGTCGCCGTACCGGACGGGGCGTCCGCCTTGCCGCGGTGGTGCAGCTCGACCACCTCGACGGACTCGAAGAAGCGGGCGGCAAGCTGCGCGAACTTCATGCCGAGCACCGCGCCGATGGAGAAGTTCGGCGCGATGAGCACACCGGTGGACGGCGACTCGGCCAGCCAGCCGCGCAGCGTGGCGAGGCGCTCCTCGGTCCATCCGGTGGTGCCGACCACCGCGTGGATGCCGTGGCGCACGCAGAACTCCAGATTGCCCATCACCGAGTCGGGGTGGGTGAGTTCCACGACGACCTCAGCACCCGCGGCGGTCAGCACGTCGAGCGAGTCGCCCCGCCCGAGCGCGGCCACCAGCTCCATGTCGTCGGCGGCCTCGACGGCACGTACCGCCTCGGAGCCGATGCGTCCGCCCGCGCCGATGACGGCTACCCGCAGCTTGCTGCTCATCTTTCGCGATTCCTCCGGTTAGGGGGCTTCAGTCCCGGCCGCGCTCAGGCCACGGCCTCGTGCAGCCGCGCCGCCTGCTTGCCCAGCGGGCCGATCGCGGCCAGCGACGGGCGGGCGTCCAGCACATCACGCGCCACCGCCCGTACGTCGTCCGGGGTGACGGCGGCGATCTTGGCCAGCATCTCGCCCACCGACAACTGCTCGCCCCAGCACAGCTCGCTCTTGCCGATGCGGTTCATCAGGGCCCCGGTGTCCTCCAGGCCAAGCACGGTGGAGCCGGACATCTGCCCGGCGGCCCGCCGCAACTCCTCGTCCGACAGACCGTGTTCCACGATGTCGTGCAGCTGGTCGCGGCAGATCTTGAGCACCTCGCCGGTCTTGTTCGGCGCGCACCCCGCGTACACCCCGAACAGGCCGCAGTCGGCGAACGAGGTGGTGTACGAGTACACCGAGTAGGCAAGGCCGCGCTTCTCCCGGACCTCCTGGAACAGCCGGGAGCTCATGCCGCCGCCCAGCGCGGTGTTGAGCACGCCGAGCGCCCAGCGCCGCTCGTCGGTGCGGGACAGTCCGGGCATGCCGAGGATGACGTGCGCCTGCTCGGTGCGGTGGTCCAGCAGCTCGACGCGTCCGACGCCGCGCACCGTACGGGCGCCGGAGCGTGGTGGCGCCGGCAGCGCCATGGGGTCGCCCAGCGCGCCCGCCCGCTCGAAGGCGCGGCGCACCTGGCGTACCACCTTGCCGTGGTCGATGTTGCCCGCGGCCGCGACGACCAGGTTCGGCGCGCCGTAGTGCCGGTCGTAGAAGCGGGCGATCTGGTCCCGGGTCAGCGCGTTGATGGTGTCGACCGTGCCGAGCACCGGACGGCCCAGCCGGGAGTCGCCGAGAACCGCCGTGGTGAACAGGTCGTGCACCTGGTCGCCCGGGTCGTCCTCGGTCATCGCGATCTCTTCGAGGACCACGCCGCGCTCCGCGTCCACGTCCTCGGCGGTGATCAGCGAGCCGGTGAGCATGTCGCAGATGACGTCGATGGCCAGCGGCAGGTCGGTGTCGAGCACCCGCGCGTAGTAGCACGTGTACTCCTTGGCGGTGAACGCGTTCATCTCGCCGCCGACCGCGTCGACCGCCGCGGAGATGTCCAGCGCGGTACGCCGCTCGGTGCCCTTGAAGAGCAGGTGCTCCAGGTAGTGCGTGGCGCCGTTGAGCTTGGGCGTCTCGTCCCGCGAGCCGACGCCGACCCATATCCCGAACGTCGCCGAGCGGACGGTCGGCAGGGTCTCGGTGACGATCCGCAGGCCGCCGGGGAGGACCGTCCTGCGGACCGTGCCGCCGCCGTCCTCGCCCTTGAGCACGGTGCGGGTGGTGGTACGGGGGACGGCCCGCCCCTCGGAAGAGGTGCGGGCCGTCCCACGGTGCGTTGCCGAGGTCACTTGGCGGACTCGTCCTTCGCGGCCTCGTCCGCGCCGTCCTCGCCCTCGATGACCGGGATCAGCGACAGCTTGCCGCGCTGGTCGATCTCGGCGATCTCGACCTGGACCTTGGCGCCGACTCCCAGCACGTCGTCCACGTTCTCCACCCGCTTGCCACCGGCGAGCTTGCGGATCTGCGAGATGTGCAGCAGACCGTCCTTGCCCGGCATCAGCGAGACGAACGCGCCGAACGTGGTGGTCTTGACGACGGTGCCCAGGTAGCGCTCGCCGACCTCGGGCATCGTCGGGTTGGCGATGCCGTTGATGGTGGCGCGGGCGGCCTCGGCGGCCGAGCCCTCGGAGGCGCCGATCAGCACCGTGCCGTCGTCCTCGATGGCGATCTCGGCGCCGGTGTCCTCCTGGATCTGGTTGATCATCTTGCCCTTGGGGCCGATGACCTCGCCGATCTTGTCGACCGGGATCTTGATGCTGATGATCCGCGGCGCGTTCGGGGACATCTCGTCCGGAACGTCGATGGCCTCGCTCATCACGTCCAGGATGTGCAGTCGCGCGTCCCGGGCCTGCTTCAGCGCGGCGGCCAGCACCGAGGCGGGGATGCCGTCGAGCTTGGTGTCGAGCTGCAGCGCGGTGACGAACGTCTTGGTACCGGCGACCTTGAAGTCCATGTCGCCGAACGCGTCCTCGGCGCCCAGGATGTCGGTGAGCGTCACGTAGTGCGTCTCACCGTCGATCTCCTGCGAGATCAGGCCCATGGCGATACCGGCGACCGGGGCCTTCAGCGGCACACCGGCGTTCAGCAGCGACATGGTCGACGCGCACACCGAGCCCATCGAGGTCGAGCCGTTGGAGCCCAGCGCCTCGGAGACCTGGCGGATGGCGTACGGGAACTCCTCGCGGGTGGGCAGCACCGGGATCAGCGCCCGCTCGGCCAGCGCGCCGTGGCCGATCTCGCGGCGCTTGGGCGAGCCGACGCGGCCGGTCTCACCGGTGGAGTACGGCGGGAAGTTGTAGTTGTGCATGTAGCGCTTGCGCGTCTCGGGCGACAGCGTGTCCAGCTGCTGCTCCATGCGCAGCATGTTCAGCGTGGAGATGCCCAGGATCTGGGTCTCGCCGCGCTCGAACAGCGCCGAGCCGTGCACCCGCGGCACGACCTCGACCTCGGCGGACAGGGTGCGGATGTCGGTGACACCGCGGCCGTCGATGCGGACCTTGTCCTTGATGACGCGCTCGCGGACCAGCTTCTTGGTCAGCGCGCGGTAGGCGGCGGAGATCTCCTTCTCGCGCCCCTCGAACTGCGGCAGCAACTTCTCGGCGGCCAGGGCCTTGACCCGGTCCAGCTCGGCCTCGCGGGCCTGCTTGCCGGCGATGGTCAGGGCCTGGGCCAGCTCGTCGCGGACCGCCTCGGTGAGCGCCTCCAGGACGTCGTCCTGGTAGTCGAGGTAGATCGGGAACTCGGCGGTGGGCTTGGCGGCCTTGGCGGCGAGGTCCGACTGGGCCTTGCACAGCGCCTTGATGAACGGCTTGGCAGCCTCAAGACCGGCGGCCACGACCTCCTCGGTCGGCGCCTCGGCGCCGCCCTCGACCAGCTTGATGGTCTTCTCGGTGGCCTCGGCCTCGACCATCATGATCGCGACGTCGCCGTCCTCGAGCGTGCGGCCGGCGACGACCATGTCGAACACGGCCTCTTCCAGCTCGCTGTGGGTCGGGAACGCCACCCACTGGCCGCGGATCAGCGCGACGCGCACGCCGCCGATCGGGCCGGAGAACGGCAGACCGGCGAGCTGCGTCGAGGCGGAGGCGGCGTTGATGGCGACCACGTCGTAGAGGTGGTCCGGGTTGAGCGCCATCACCGTGGCGACGACCTGGATCTCGTTGCGCAGGCCCTTCTTGAAGGACGGGCGCAGCGGGCGGTCGATCAGTCGGCAGGTGAGGATGGCGTCCTCGGAGGGGCGGCCCTCACGGCGGAAGAACGAGCCGGGGATCCGCCCGGCCGCGTACATCCGCTCCTCGACGTCCACCGTCAGCGGGAAGAAGTCGAGCTGGTCCTTGGGGTGCTTCGACGCGGTGGTGGCCGACATGACCATGGTCTCGTCGTCCAGGTACGCCACGGCGGAGCCGGCGGCCTGGCGGGCGAGGCGGCCCGTCTCGAAGCGGATGGTACGGGTGCCGAAGGAGCCGTTGTCGATGACGGCGTCGGCGTAGTGGGTCTCGTTCTCCACTATGGGGATTCTCCTTGTGTCTGCCCCCGGGCAACCGCCCGGGGACCCTCTGCGGTGGAGCGCCGCACGTGTGCCGACCCACGGTCCCGGCCGGGCCGGTCTTCGATCGAAGCCACCGGGTGCCGCGCTCGCGCGCTGCCCGGGGGCCACTACCGAGGACCGGCGCCTCTGGCACCGACTCGGCGGTCGGCTGGCGCGGGCGCTCCTCCTTCTTCCGAAGCCTCTACCCGAGGCTTCTCCGGTGTGAAGTTGTCTTCTGTGCGAAGTCGCCTTCGTCAGGTGGTACCGGGGCCAGCCTACAAAGCTTGCGGTCCGGGCACATGCGTGGCGTGGTCACACATACGGCAAAGGGAGCGGCCCCCAGGTCTGGGAACCGCTCCCTCCACGACGTCTTACTTGGCGCCCGCCGCACCACGGCGGATGCCGAGGCGGTCGACCAGGGTACGGAAGCGCGTGATGTCCTTCTTCGCCAGGTACTGCAGCAGGCGGCGGCGCTGGCCGACGAGCAGCAGCAGACCACGGCGGGAGTGGTGGTCGTGCTTGTGGGTCTTCAGGTGCTCGGTCAGGTCCGAGATGCGGCGGGTCAGCAGCGCGACCTGGACCTCGGGGGAGCCGGTGTCGCTCTCAGAGGAACCGAACTCGGTGACGATCTGCTTCTTCGTGGCGGCGTCGAGCGACACGCGTACTCCTTCGAGTGGTCGTTGTCCGCGAGTGCCCCTGGTCTTCATCACAGACGGGTCTTGGATGACTCGGCGGACAGGCCGCATGCGGGCATGCAGCGGTCACCCAGAGTACCAGCCGCTACCCGGAGGTCATCCCGCGGGCCGCCGCGTACACGTTCAGCACCGCCAGGCACAGCGGTACCAGGGAGAGCAGCACGGCGCCCTCCACCAGGTCGAGCAGTCGGCCCCAGAACGGGGAGACGCCCTTCTTCGGCACGATCAGCGCGATCGCGGTGAGCAGCCCGGCGCCCGCGGCGACGCTGGCCGCCAGCCACACGGTACGGATGTCGACCTGGGCGCTGTTCCCGGTGAGCAGGTCGCGCACCAGGCTCGACGGGGGGTTGAGGGACAGCCCGAGCACCAGCAGGCCGATCGCGGCGATCCCGGCCACCAGCAGGCAGGTCACCTGTGCGGTGTAGCGGAAGAGCCGGGCCCGCAGCAGCGTGGCCGCCCCGACGGCCAGTGCAAGCAGCTGCGCCCAGAGGGAGTGCGTGAAGCCGAGCACCGCGGCGCAGCCCACCACGACCGCCGAGCAGCCGCCGACCAGTCCGAGCAGCATCTCGTGGCCGCGCCGGGCGCGGGCGGCGATCCGCTCCTCGTCCACCGGCTCGTCCCGGCCGTCGGCGCCCTCGGCGCGCGGCGCGGTGTAGCCGATCGGCAGCCGGGCGAAGCGGGCGGACAGCGAGGGCAGGAAGGCGGTGACCGCGATCGCCGCGACGGCGCACGTGGCGGCGGTGTCGCTGGCGGACGCCTCGGTGAGGATCCCGACGAAGGTGGCCAGGGTGCCGACGCCGGACACGAACGCCGCCGCCACGAACGGGGCATCACCTTGCGGGGTGAAGGCGATGAGCAGCGCTGACACCACCAGCACGGTGACGCAGCCCAGCAGGAACTGCAGCCGCCCCTGTCCCTGTCCGGGGTCGGCGGCGACGATGCCGGATCCGGCGATCATCAGCAGCGGCAGCGCGGCCAGCCCGAGCGCGACGGCGGAGCCGCGATCGTCGTAGACCCGGGCACGGACCGCCGACAACGCGGTGAGCAGCACCCCGGCCGCACCCGCGATGACGCCGGGCAGGCTGTGCATGTCGTGCCGCACCGGGTCGGCGAACCACAGCACGAAGCCCATCAGGACCAGCAGCAGCACACCGCCGACCAGTCCGGCCGCCCGCATCAGGTCGTCGTTCCAGCGCCGCCGGTCTCGGGTGACGGCGGAGGCGACGGCGTCCACCACGTCGTCGTAGACCGCGGGCGGCAGCGACTCGGCGAACGGGCGCAGGGAGAGCAGTTCGCCGTCCAGCACGCGCTGCGCGGCGAGCGAGCGGGCGCCGTCGAGCACCGTGCCGTCCCGCCGCACCAGGTGCCAGCCGGTGGGCGCGCCGTCCGGCTGCGTCTGTCCGGACAGTCGCAGGATCTCAGGGTACACGTCGGCGAGCGCGATGTCCTCCGGAAGGGCGACATCGATACGGCTGTCGGGTGCGACGACGGTGACCCGGCAGAAGCCGGTCCCTGCGGTCGTGCTCACCTCGCGGTTCCCCCTAGTGTGCGTACGGTGCGGCAGGTGCGGGTGGTCACCCTATCGGGATGGCGAGTTGGCATGCCCAGTAGGATCGGCCGTCGCGCGGAGGGAGGCCGTCGCCACGGGGGCGCCGGTGCGGAACTTTCGTCTCCGCATTGAGGATTGATGCATCGGTGAGTGTGGTCGTCGTCAAGCGCCCGCCCCGGGCGGTGCCGCCCGAGGTCCCGACCGACGAAGTGCGACTGGAGACCCCTCCCGAACTGCCCAGAACACAGGACCAGGGCATGTTGATGGCCCTGTTGCCGATGCTCGGCATGGCCTCGTCGGCCGCCTTCTTCTTCATGCCGGGCCAGCAGGCGTTCATGAAGGTCATGGGCGGACTGATGGTGGCCTCCACGGGCGCGATGGCCGTCGCCCAGGCGGTCAAGATGCGCCAGGGCCCCAGCGGCCAGATGTCGCAGGCCCGCCGCGACTACTTCAAGTACCTGGCGCAGGTGCGCAAGCAGGTCCGCAGGACGGCGGCGACCCAGCGTGCCGCCCAGTTCCACCAGCACCCCTCCCCCGACCAGCTGTGGTCACTGGTCGCCGAGGGCAAGCGGGTGTGGGAACGCCGCATCAACGACGAGGACTTCGCCCAGGTGCGCATCGGCCTCGGCCCGCAGCAGCTGGCCACCCCGCTGGTCGCGCCGACCACCGCCCCGGTGGACGAACTCGAACCGCTGACCGCCGCCGCGATGCGCCAGTTCCTCTCCGCCCACGGCGCCCTCGACGGCCTGCCGATGGCGGTCAGCCTGCGCTCCTTCTACCACCTGACCGTCTCCGGCGCCCCCGACTCGGTCTACGGCAGCGCCCGCGCCCTGCTCGCCCAACTCGCCGCCCTCCACTCCCCCGAGGACCTGGTCATCGCGGTCGTGGCGGGCCGCGGCGCGGCGTCGGAGTGGGAGTGGACGAAGTGGCTCCCGCACACGCAGCTGCCGGGGGCGCTGGACGGGGCGGGGGCGCGGCGGTTGTTCTCCGACGACCTGATCGAGCTGGAAGAACTGCTGTCCAAGCACCTGGAGGGCCGACCGCGGTTCCACCGCAGTGGTGAACTTCTCCTCGACCAGCCGCACGTGGTGGTCGTCGTGGACAACGCCACGGTGCCCGCGGAGTCGTTGATCGCCAGTCCCGAGGGGCTCCAGGGCGTCACCGTCGTGGAGGTGGTGGCGGGTGAACTGTACGAGCCGAGTGGGGCGTTGTCGGTGATCGTGCAACCCGGGCGGCTGCGCACCGAGACCGCCGACGGCATCGTGTACGAAGGCTCCCCCGACTTCCTCAGTGACACCGAGGCGACCGCCCTGGCCAGGCAGCTCGCACCGCTGCGGGTGGGCAGCGGGGACGGTGAGGAACCCCTGCTGACGAACCTGGAGTTCACCGATCTGCTCGGGCTCGGCGACGCCGCCTCGGTGGACGCCGCACGGACCTGGCGGCCGCGCTCCCACCATGAGCGGCTCCGAGTTCCGATCGGTGTGGGCCAGGACGGCCAGCCGGTGATGCTCGACCTCAAGGAGGCGGCCCAGGAAGGCATGGGACCGCACGGCCTGTGCGTCGGGGCAACCGGTTCGGGCAAGTCGGAGCTGCTGCGCACACTGGTACTCGGCCTCGCGGTCACCCATTCCTCCGAGACGCTGAACTTCGTCCTCGCCGACTTCAAGGGCGGCGCGACCTTCGCCGGTATGTCCGAACTGCCGCATGTAGCCGCCGTCATCACCAACCTGGCCGACGACCTGACACTGGTCGACCGCATGCGCGACTCGATCACCGGCGAGTTGCAGCGCCGCCAGGAGTTGCTGCGCTCCGCGGGCAACTACGCGAACATCCACGACTACGAGAAGGCCCGGGCGGCGGGCGCACCGCTAGAGCCGCTGGCTTCCCTGGTGCTGGTGATCGACGAGTTCAGCGAACTCCTCACCGCCAAGCCGGACTTCATCGACATGTTCATCCAGATCGGCCGAATCGGCCGGTCGCTGGGTGTCCATCTGCTGCTCGCCTCCCAACGCCTGGAAGAAGGACGACTGCGCGGGCTCGACACCTACCTGTCGTACCGCATCGGTCTGCGCACTTTCTCCGCGGCGGAGTCCCGGGCGGCGCTGGGCGTCCCGGACGCCTACCACCTGCCGTCGCTTCCGGGTTCGGGGTACCTGAAGTTCGGTACGGACGAGATGGTGCGCTTCAAGGCGGCCTACGTCTCCGGCGCCTACCGTTCCGGCGTCACCCATTCCGGCACCGAGTCCCTGCCGGTGGAGAAGCGTCCCGTGCTGTTCACGGCGGCGCACGTGCCCGTGACCTACGCGATGCCCGAACCCGGTTTCTCCCTGCCATCGCGAAACGATGACGACTCCTCGCTGACCGACACCGTTCTCGACGTGATAGTGCAGCGGCTCGAAGGACAGGGTCCACCGGCCCATCAGGTCTGGCTGCCGCCGCTGGACAAGGCGCCCTCGCTCGACGAACTGCTCCCGCCGCTGGCTCCGGTGGAAGGCCGTGGCCTGACGGCTCGGGAGTACCCGCGCCCCGGCGGACTGGTCGTTCCGCTGGGCGTCGTGGACAAGCCGTTCGAGCAGCGGCGCGACACCCTCTACCGGGACTTCTCCGGTGCGGCGGGCCACATGCTCGTGGTCGGTGGTCCGCAGTCCGGCAAGTCGACGCTGCTGCGCACGCTCATCAGTGCCTTCGCGCTCACCCACACTCCAGGGGAAGTGCAGTTCTACGGGCTGGACTTCGGTGGCGGCGCGATGAGCTCCATCGCCGATCTGCCGCATGTCGGCGGTACCGCTTCGCGTCTCGACCCGGAGAGGGTGCGCCGTACGGTGGCGGAGGTCGCCGGAATCCTCGCGCGCAGGGAGGAGTTCTTCCGCGCCCAGAGCATCGACTCGATCACCACGTATCGTCGCCGCCGCGCCGCCGGAGACCTTCCCGACGAGAGTTGGGGCGATGTCTTCCTCGTCGTCGACGGGTGGGGCGCCTTCAAGCAGGACTACGAGATGTACGAGCCGGTGGTGACGGACATCGCGCAACGCGGCCTCGGCTACGGCATCCATGTGGTCATCAGCGCTTCCCGGTACATGGAGGTGCGGCCCGCGCTCAAGGACCAGATGCTCAACCGCCTCGAACTCCGCCTTGGCGACCCACTGGACTCGGAGTTCGACCGCAAGGTCGCCGCGAACGTCCCGGCGGGGGTCGCCGGTCGCGGTCAGCTCCCCGAGAAGCTGCACTTCATGGCTGCGCTACCGCGGATCGACGGATCCAGCACGGTGGAGGACCTGTCGGACGCCACCGCGGCCATGGTCCGCACCGTCGACGGCGCATGGGCCGGCCCGCACGCGCCGAAGGTACGGCTGCTGCCGCGCATGCTCCCGGCCGACGAACTGCCCAAGGGGTTCGAGTTCCCCGACCAGGGCTTCGCCATCGGCCTGGACGAGAACAACCTCGCTCCGGTCTTCGTCGACTTCGAGACCGACCCGCTCTTCGTGGTCTTCGGAGACAGCGAGTCCGGAAAGTCCTCTCTCCTGCGGCTCATCGCCAAGCAGATCTCGGAGCGGTACACGCCGCAGGAGGCACTCATCGTCGCGGGCGACTACCGGCGTTCGCTGCTCGGTGCGCTGCCGGAAAGCCATCTGCTGGAATACGCCCCGATGGCGTCCTCGCTCGAACTCCACATGAACGAGCTCAACGCCCTGATGCAGCGGCGTGCACCCAAGCCGGACGTAACCCCGCAGCAGTTGCGTGACCGCAGTTGGTGGCAGGGCCCGCAGTTCTTCATCATCATCGACGACTACGAACTCGTCTCCACCGGGCCCAGCAACCCGATGTCGGTTCTGGTGGAGAACCTTCCGTTCGCCCGGGACGTCGGCATCCGCTTCATCATCGCCCGCAGTTCCGCGGGAGCGAGCCGCTCGATGTACGAGCCGTTCATGCAGCGCCTCAAGGAACTCGGCGCCCAGGGCGTGGTGTTGTCAGGCGACCCGGGAGAAGGGGAGATCCTGGGCAACGTCCGCCCGCGCCCGATGCCGACCGGCCGTGGCTTCTTCGTCTCACGCAAGCGCGGCACACCACTGGTCCAACTGGGCTTCCTGCCCGAGCAGTAGCCACCGCGGCGCTGACCATCGCCACGATGCGATGGTCAGCGCCGTTTGCTAGCGTCGATTGTTCGTCTGCCACCAGGAGGGGGACCGGGATGTCCGGCGACAAGGGGGACTTGAAGTCGAGCTCCCAGAGCAAGAAGGACGCCGTATCGGCGCTGAAGGGACTGGAAGAGGACCTCAAGACAGACGGCAGTTGGGCGGACAGCTCTACGCACGACGCCGTCAACACGCTCAAGGGGTGGGACACCGCGACAGGGCTCAAAGACGCGCTGACCGAATGGGGCCAGCAGGTGAATGACCTACGCAACCGCTTCCTGGGAGAGCAGACGGCCCTGGGCAAGACCAACACGCTCTTCGTGGGCAACGACGGTGACACCTCCGGCCAGTTCTCCATACAGCCGCGGATGCCGCTGTCACCGCAGGACCAGTACCCGCCGTTGGTCCTCAACCCCAACCCCACCTCGAAACTGTCGGACTACTAGGGGTAACCGTGCCTACGTACCAGCAGGTCATCAGCGCGGACCTGTCGAAGCTCACCGATGCCGCCAAGAAATGGGACGAGATGGCAGGCAAGTTCGACACCATGGCGACCACCTACAAGAACAAGGTGCAGAGCACGGGTGTCGACGGCAGCTGGTCAGGTCTCAGCCAGCAGGCGTACGCCCCCGCGTCGATCAAGACCCTCGCTGACATTAACGCCGCCAAGAAGGAGGCGACGGCCGTCGCCTCGCTACTGCGCCAGGCGGAGGGCAAGCTCAGCGAGCTCCAGGGCAACGTCAAGAAGGTCGTCTCGGACGCCGAGCGCGCGGGCATGAAGGTGGACGAGAACGGCATCGCGTCCTTCGACTACAGCAAGGTGCCGGCACACGAGCAGAACTCCATCGCGCACGACCCGGACCTCCACGAGGTGGAAGGCCAGTGGACCCGCCGCGTTGCCGACGCCGTCCAGGCCGTCAACGACGCGGACTACGGCATCAAGCTCGCCCTCCGGGACGCCTCCAACTACCAGCCCCTAAACCTCAACGGCGTCGCCTTCAACGCCAACGCCGACGGCGACCTCGAACGCGACGAGGGCCACCAGGCCGCCAACCTCGCACTGGAACTCGACTCCAAGGGAAAGCTATCCAGCGAGGACATGCAGAACCTGGAAAGGCTCATGCGCGCCAATTCGCATGACAAGGACTTCGGCCAGACGCTTCTCACCGACCTCGGGGCCGGCGGCACCATCCAACTCACCAACCGGCTCAACGACCTCGCGTACTCCACCGACAAACGGAACCAGACGCAGTACCTGAGACTGGAGACCGGCTTCGCAGACAGCCTCGCGGCGGCCACCAAGGATCCTGGGTCTTCCTTTTACAAGCGGTGGCACGATGATCTACAGAAGGCGGGAGTCCAGGAGTACCGGCTCCCCATCGACGACGTTCCCGGGTGGTACAACGTCCGCGGATACCAGAGTTTGGTGTCCCTCATGCAGCACGGGAGCGGTTACTCTCATCAGTTCCTTGACGACCTGGGCGACGATCTGATCAGCGCCGAGAAGAAGGACAAGGACATATGGCATCTGAAGGATTCGTATGTGGACGCCGGCCATGCATGGGGTCTCGCAAACGATCCACTCGACGGCGTGCTCGGCATCATGAGCCACGATCCGGGTGCCGCGACCTCATTTCTTGACACGCGAACCAGCGCGGGCCAAAGCCGCTTCGACTACCTAGTCAAAGACCGCGACTGGAACATCGTGGATCACACTCGCTGGCAGGGGAACATAGAGATTCCGACGTCTCCGTCCATGGACCCCAACGGACCCAGGGGTTTCGCGGCAGCACTTGAAGCCGCAGCCACCGGGCGACCGTTCGGCGATGACGGCCCCCCGATCAGGCACTCGGACGCAAGTGCCGCGATCATGCGACACACGGTCGACCTCTTCGGCAACGACCCCACGCTTGTCTCCAAGGAAGGCAAGTTCGCCAGCCTCCGAAGCAATCTGGGCGACATGACCGCCGAGTATATGGCTGACTTCCAGCAAGCCATGTACCGAGGCCAAGGAATAGCCACATTTGGCACTAGCGCCGGCCTATCTGGACTTCCAGTAGATGCATTTCTCGCCACCGTCGGCCAAGACCCGCACGCCTACGCCGCCATTACCGCAGCACAGCAAGCATGCACAAGCAACCTCGTCAATGACGCCATCAACGGACCGGCGAGCTCCGCACTTTCCGTCGGCGACCGCGTACACAATGCTGTAGCGCCCGGCGCTCATATCGCAGGCATCATGAGCGCGGCTCGCGCCGAAGCGATTCACCAAGCCCACACCGCAAGCGACAAGGCCTTCAACGACAATGTGGACCTGGTCGACAAATGGGTAACACGGGGGCTGAGTATGGGCGTGTCGAAAATCCCCTCCGAGATCCCCGTTCTCGGCACTGCTACTGCCTGGCTACAGGATGATGTAAACCAAAGCGTGATGAACACAATCCACCATGACACCACGGCAGCAGCGCAGCACGAGGCAGGCCACGAATACGATGCGGGTCAGAACGCCGTAATCGCTGCTTCCCAGGCGGCAGTTGTACGAGCAGTCAGGAATGGCAACTACTCCCCTCAGGACGTAGCAGGCCTTCAGAACGCTGCCGGTACGGCCGCTGGAGACAGTTTCGGAGCGGGGGCCGTACAGCAGCAGGCACGCAATTCATAAGAGGCGTCAAGGAAAATAAATGACTGTGCACGCGACCCTTGCCAATCCCCTCCAGCGAGCTTCTTTCATTACGTCGTTTCTGCTATTGGGTACAGCACTAACCGGCTGTTCGACTGGCAACGCCAGTTCCGCACCGGAAAATCTATGCGGAATGAAAGTCGACAAGCCCCTGTACGCTCCTCTGTTTCCGAGCGGAAAGAAGGTAACAGAAACAGGGGGGTTCACCAACCAAGATGCATATGCCGCCCAGAGCGGCAGCCGTCAGTCCTGTTACTACTGGGTCGACGGAAAGATCGCCGTAAGTCTCTACACATGGTCGGCCGACTCGACTTCCGGCCAGCCCAAAGCAAGCATCGCCAACGTAGCGCATGACGACGATGCAGCAAGCAATTTCAGGAAGATCGACGGGAAGTACGACTCCGCCTCCTGGAACGGTGGCGAAGGAAAGACCTCAGGGGCTGTGACAGGCTGCCCGATCCCTCAGAAACAAGGAGAGGAGCAGTATTCTCTGCTGATCAGAAGGATTGACGGCACCAGCAAGGACGAGCAAGTGTTGAGGAAACTCATCAATCCGGCGATGCAGGCTTTGCTGGACATGCGCCCATGCCAGAAAAGCAATTAGCCGCCCAATATGGCTGCGAGCACTCGTCAAAGCTGTGGGGGGTGGACACCGGTTAGTAGGGCATCCGCCCCCCACCGTGCGAGGCCTCGCTCAGGCGCTCAGGCGTGGAAGTAGCCCGACGCCTTCTTGTCCGTCGCGTGGTAGCTGGCGTGAGCCTTCTCGACCCTGCTCGCGACGTCGTTCAGGACGTTCTTGATGTGTTCCGTCCGCTGCCGCCAAACAGTGTCGGCCTGGACGAACGCCTGGCGTGCCTCGCCGTCCCAGGTCTGGGACACGCTTTCCACCTCGGCACGCAGGCCGTCCAGCTCGCCCGCCAGAACCTTCGCGGCGTTCCTCAGAGTTTGGGCGGCCTCCTGCAGCGAGGAGTAATGAACCTTGAGATCGAGGTCAGACATCATGCCCCCTGATGTGAAGTCAATTGCTTTGAGTGCGGCGTTGCGTGGCTTGATCCCGTCAAGCCGGAACCGGCCTAGTAACCGGCGAGGCCGCTCCTCAGGTCCCCGGACAGGTTGACGCGCTTGAAGTCGTCGGTCACCTGTTCGTCATTGGCATGGGTGCCGACCTTGGTGTCGTGCACGGCCTGCTTGATGACGTCCAGTGCCTTGCGCAGAGCCAGGTGATCGTCATTCAGGTCCTGCTGCGCCTTGGTGAACGCCGAGGCACCGAGGCCCTTCCAGTCCGCCTGCAGCTGGGCGAGCATGTTCGACAGGTCGCCCAGCTGCTTGGTCATCGAGTGGCTGGTGTCCTCAATCCTCCGTTCGAGCTTGTGAATCCGCTCGTAGTTAAGCGACGTCTGCTGGGTCATTAACTGCCTCCCCCATGATTTTTCGGACTCCGCGGGTCACTATGTGCGACTCGCGTCGATCTGACACGCGCGCGGAAGTGAGCGCGGACGTAAGCCTCTCGCGTCACTCTAGTAGGTGGACACGACAATCCCAACACGCCTATATGCTGGGCAAGTTAGGCCGCCCTACGTCGCACCACGAATGCCGCCACGCCGCCTACGACAACGGCCGCCCCAAGACCGAGCAGGACCCACAGGGTCGTGTTGCCGCTCCCTGCGGCGGCCGCGGCTTCCCCGTGCTGCGGTGCCGACGACACGGCCTGCCCGGCCTTCGAGGGCGCCGGAGAGGGCGACCCCGACGCCGGTCCGTTCGGCAGTGGGTAGACGTTGGCCGCGCCGGGGTCGCCTTGGTGCTCGAGCAGGACCATCCGGGGACGCACGAACCCGTACCCGACGTACTCGCTCGGCACCTTGCCTTCCGTCGGCCTGCCAGCCGTCTCGATCAGGGCGCGCAGCACCTGGTTCCCGGTCCAGTCCGGGTGAGCGGACCAGACAAGGGCAGCGGAGGCAGAGGCGAGGGCAGTTGCCTGGCTGGTGCCCCAGCTGGAGCAGTACCCCCCGCCGTCTGGGCACCACATGGGAATATCGTCCCCGGGAGCGGTCAGGGCGACCTGTGGTCCGTACGTGGACCACTTCGTCACGGTCAAGCTCTTGTCCACCGCGCCGATACCGACGACACCGGGCAAGGATGCTGGCGCCTCAGCCAAGTTGGCCTTGTCCCCGGTGTTGCCAGTCGAGGCAAATAGCAATGCGCCTTTTTCGTCAGCGTAGTTGATAGCCGACTGCATCGCTTGGTACTCGCCATCCACAGGGCTACCGAACGACATGTTGATGATTCGAGCCCCATGGTCCACCGCGTAGCGGATTCCTCTGGGTATGGCACTGGCCGCGGTGGCACCGGAGTCATATCGCAGAGGCAGGATCTTCGAGCCGGGAGCAAGGCCTTGGATACCGCCAGCGGCGGCCGACCCCGCAATCAGCTCGGCCATTTCCGTCCCATGGCCGTCCCGATCACTCACCTCGCCGGCCTTCGAGTCGCTGAGGTTCTCTCCTTGCAAGACCTTTCCGCGCAAGTCAGCCGCCGAAGAGTCCACCCCGCTGTCGATGACGGCGACCGTCACCCCCTGCCCCGTGCTCACCTTCCACATGCTCTCTGCCTGCATGACGTCCAGATACCACTGGTGGGAGCGCGCATCATCGGCGAACGCCGGTGAAGTCATACCGACGGAGAGCGTGCCCCCGGAGAAGAGAACTGCCAGCAATGGTGCGAGCCATTGACGTTTCGCTCTCACGGTCAAGGTTCGCACCGTGCCGTAGCCTCCACTAGATCCGCTGGCCCACTTGGCTTAGTCAATGACACGCGGAACGACGTCCTGTCGGTTCGTGTTCCAAGTCTCTTCGTCTTCTTCGAGATAGTCAGGCCGATCCGCTGTAGGGCGTCGGCGGTCGCCAATCGACCCCACTCCTGCGGACGGTACCATCCTGGCTCCGGGCTCCTGCCCCTCCCTCACGAGCCCGGAGCCGCCAGGCGTGAACTCCCGCGTAGCAGAGCCCGAGGAGCGAACCTCCCCCACGACACCGCCTGGTTCGGATGCCAGACGACGCCCTGGTCCTGCAGCGGCACCGGGCCCTCCAAACCCGCTTGCGCCAGCGGCTTCCCCTATGGGGCCGCGGAAGACCGAACCGCGCGGTGCCGGTTCTTCTCCCCCGCCGATCACAGTCCCTCGGGGAATGCGGGGAGCAGACGTCGCCGAGCCGTTCCGGCTGGGAATTCCCCCAACGATTCCGTCACTCGGTTCTGTTGGCAGCTTGCTTGCTGCAGGCAGGCGACTATCGCTCAGACCACCAACATTGCCAAGCCCACGACCGAATCCGGATGCCGGCCTGGAAGCCACTGTTCCTACCGTGAACCCTGGATTACCGAACACCGGAGGAAGACGCATGCTGCTCGGTTGGTTGGTGGATGTGCCGTTGGCAGATACCGGCTCATGGTACGCGGGAGACTGCGTGACATGGGTGGGAGCCGCCGAATCCAGCGACGTGTGAGAATCGACGTTTGTCTCCGACGGCGCAGTTCGAACATCATGTGCCACGGCCTCTGGACCATGCGGGGCAGAACCGCTGGAGCTAGGAACTTCAGATACCGGCTCCACGTACGACGCAGCAGGCCGACCTTCGCTGGTACCGCTGCTTGCGTCAGACGAGCCATAGTGCCGGAAGCCGGCAGAGTTCTCACCCGGGTTGTAGGTGGACTCCGGCAACGGCTGGAAGTTCGGCATCTGCTCCCCCTGGATCACCTCCTTCGCCGTCACATACGTCGAGGCCACCTTGCTCACCTGGGTGATGGCCTCATTGTGGTCCGAGGAGTTCGGCTTGGCGTCGGGGGAAAGCGTCCGCACCACGCTCTGCGCGTGGCCGAGGGCGTACCCGGCGGCGCTCATGTGGTCACCCGCCACATAGGCGACGTGAGCCAGCTTCAGGCTCTGGTTCGCGAACTGGTTTCCCCAGTCCTGGAACGCGGTGGCGCCTGCTCCTTGCCACTGTCCGCCCGCCACCGCCACATAGTGCTTGAGTTGGTTCGCGATGTCGGTGATCTCACCGTGCGCGTCCAGCAGGGCGTGCCCCACACTGGTGATGTCGCTCGGGTTGCCACTCTCCACCAGTGCCCGCAGGTCCTTCACGGACATGCTCTCGAAGTTGTGGCTCTCCATCGCGTAGCACTCGAAGACGTCGCTTTGGCCCGCCTTCGCGTCGTCATACTGGCCCATGAGACTCCCCCGTCCTACGCAACGACCGACTTGCCGTGGCCGTCGGGCGGCTGGGCGGCCGGACCGCTCGGCTTCGGCGCCGTGTAGTACTGCGCCGTCCTCTTCTGGATCTCACGCAGTCGGTCCGCCTGCTCCTGATCGATGCCGTCGTAGCCGCGGTCGATGATCTGGACGGTGATACCCAACGCTTCGAGCTGGTCGCTGAACGTCTGCGACAGGGTGACCAACTGCTTGTGCACGTTGTCGTAGAGCGCGTGCAGATCGTCGGCCTCGGCGAACTTCCCGCCGAACGACGCGCGCGAGACCGCCTGGCCGCCGAGCTTGGTGTGCGAGGCCGCGGACTGCTCCAGTTTGGTCAGCAGGTCGTTGATGCGCTTCTGGATATCCAACAGCGCGTCGGGCTTGCGCCCGAATCCCGACGTGCCGTTGTCAGACACAGCCACGGTCCGCTCCCCCTTACAACACCTTTAACACTGCCTACCACTCTATCGAGTGCCACTGACAGCCCCAACCGCGTTGCCGCCAACTGCGCCGTCGGTCAAGGTGACTTGGCTCACCGCTCTGATCAGCCCCGCCCGATCCGGCGCGACGATCACCAGCGGCCAGGCCGATCTCCATGCTCCTGGTCCGGTCGAGCCAACCGAGCCGACACATCGTGTCCCGTCGCACGGCGTCCTTGACGCCTCGTCAGACTCACGGTACCCAGGAAGCGCATTTGGTCGGTTTATCGGAGTTCGGTCGCAGGTGTCGGTTGGGCCTTGGTCCTCGGCGGAGGGATCGTTCGTGAGACGACGCGGTGCTTGGGTTTCTGCGGTGGCCGTGCGGCGGTTGCCGTGTTTGTTGGGTGCGCTGCTCCTGATGGTGGGGGTGACCGCCGGGGCCACCTCGGCGGCGCCCAGGGACGCGGCCCCGCGGCCGTTGTCCCAGGTGGTGCCGGTGCCCGCGGCCGTGCACGAGGGTGGTGCGCCGTACTCGATCGGTGAGCGCACCGCCATCCGGGTGCCGGAGGGCTCACCGGAGGCGGTGCGCGTCGGGCGGTATCTGGCGGCGCTGCTGCGGCCGTCGACGGGGTATCCGCTGCCCGTACGGCCCCTGGCGGCGGGCGGGCGTGACGGGATCGTGCTGGCCCTCAGCGGTCACGCCGGGGGCCTGGGCGAGGAGGGGTACCGGCTGGACGTCACCAAGCACGGCGTGGCCATCACCGCCGAGCGGCCCGCGGGGCTGTTCCACGGGGTGCAGACACTGCGGCAGTTGCTGCCCGCCGCGGTGGAGGCGCGGACGCCGCAGCCGGGGCCGTGGACGGTCTCCGGCGGGACAGTCACCGATGCCCCGCGGTACTCCTACCGCGGGGCGATGCTCGACGTCTCGCGGCACTTCTTCACCGTCGCCGAGGTGGAGCGGTACATCGACCAGCTGTCGCTCTACAAGATCAACTATCTTCATCTGCACCTCTCGGACGACCAGGGGTGGCGGATCGCCATCCGGTCCTGGCCGCGGTTGGCCACCTATGGCGGGTCGACCGAGGTCGGGGGCGGCGCCGGCGGGTACTACACCGAGGCGCAGTACGAGCAGATCGTGCGCTATGCGGCGAGCCGCTACATGACGGTCGTTCCGGAGATCGACATGCCCGCGCACACCAACGCGGCGCTCGCCTCCTATGCGCCGCTCAACTGCGACGGGGTGGCTCCCCCGCTGTACACCGGGACGAACGTGGGTTTCAGCTCGCTGTGCGTACCGAAGGCGGTGACATACGGCTTCATCGCCGATGTGCTGCGGGAGTTGGCGGCGCTCACTCCCGGCCCGTATCTGCACATCGGCGGTGACGAGGCGCACTCCACCAGTGCCGCCGACTACGCGGCCTTCATGGACCGGGTGCAGCCGCTGGTAGCCGCGCACGGGAAGACCGTGCTGGCCTGGCACGAGATCACCAACGCCCATCCCATCGCGGGCGCGGTCGCGCAGTACTGGGGCACGGCCGGTACGGAGAAGGGCGTCGTGGCGGCGGCCAAGGCGGGGACGCGGCTGGTGATGTCGCCCGCCAACCACACGTACCTGGACATGAAGTACAACCGGTCCACCAAGTTGGGCCTCAGCTGGGCCGGTTACACCGAGGTCAAGGACGCGTACGGCTGGGACCCGGCGACGTTCCTGCAGGGTGCGCCCGCTTCGGCCGTACTCGGAGTCGAGGCGCCACTTTGGTCGGAAACCATCTCGACAAGCGACGACATAGGGTATATGGCGTTCCCTCGGCTGCCGGCCATCGCCGAACTGGGCTGGTCACCGGCCGCATCGCATGACTGGGACGCGTTCCGGGCGCGTCTGGCGGCGCAGGGGCCGCGTTGGGACGTCCTGGGGATCGACTACTACCGCTCTCCGCAAGTCCCCTGGCCCGCGGACGAGTAGCCGTTGTCGCCGTCCGCCGCCGTTCCGTGTCCGAGCGGCGGCGGGCGGCACATAGGGTATCGGCCATGTCTTGGCCCCAGAACCCACATGAGTCGCAGCAGCCCCAGCAGCAACCCCAGCAGCCGCCGCAGGGATTCGGCCCGGCGCCCGCCTGGACTCCCACCGGTGAGATGCCGAAAATACAGCCGCCAGGCTGGCCAGGGCCGCCCGCACCGGCCGCGCATCCCGCGCCGCAGCCGCAGGCCCAACCCCCGTACGCACAGCCCGCACAGCCGCCCCAGGGGCCGCCGCCCATGCCGCCCGCCGGGTTCCCGCAGCACGCCGCCGCGCCGCAGGGCCAGCCGCCCTTCACGCCGCCGGAGCCGGAACCGCAGCAGCCCGCGCGCAACCGCAGGACGCTGCTCACCGTCGCCGGCGCCGTGGTCGCGCTCGCGGTGATCGGCGGCGGCGTGGCGTTCGCGATGAGGGGCGGCGGCTCGAAGCCGCAGGGCTCGAAGCCGCCCGCCGCCGCGGCGACCCGGACCGCGCCGTCGCCCACCGAGCAGGGCCCCAACTCCACCGGGAACAGCCAGGCCGCCAAGCCGGTGATCGCGGGCTGGCAGACGCAGACCTGGCAGCGGCACGGCTTCACTTACGACGTGCCACCGGCGTCCGACCAGTGGAGCGTCGACAAGCCCGACCTGGAGAACGCGTACACCGACCAGAACGGCAAGCCCATGCTGGGCATGACCGGTGTCTCGTACTACCGCCAGGGCGGCTGTGCCTCGGCGGGCAGCCAGACCGGCCCGATCCAGGCGGGGAAGGGCCAACTCGCCACCATCGGCTCCCAGGGCAACCAGGGCGGCACGCTCCAGGACAGCGCCAAAATCGCCGCGAACAACTGGCTGTTCGGGGCCTACGGCGGGCTGGACGGCCACAAGCCGAAGGTGACGGTAGACCAGGTCACCCCGTGGAAGCACAACGGCATCGACGGCTACGTCGCCACCGCGACGGCAACCGGCATCTACCGGCCGAGCCCCTGCGTTCCGCCGACCGCCACCGCGCGCGCCATCGCGATGCGCCTCAAGGACGGCACGACGGGCATCTGGATCCTCTACGCGGACCAGGGCGTACCCAACGCCCTGACCTCGGCCGAGATCGACAAGATCATGAGCACCGTCCGTCCGGCCAACGCCAACTGAGCGCGTCGCCCCGCCACTTGGGCGGCAAGTCAGGTGGTCGTACGGCGGCGCCGGGCGTCCCGTACGACCACCGCGCCGCCCACGATCACCGCCACCAGGACGGCCGCGGCGCCCAGGGCGTAGGTCGCGGTGCGCTCCGCGCGGTGCTGCGGGGTCTCTCCCAGGGTCAGCGCGGCGGGCTGCACCTTGGCGCCGCCCTTCGTCAGGGCCTTGTCCGCGACGGGTTCGTCGATCGGCTTGGCGTCGTCGGTGAGGGCGCGTACCGGATCGACCACGCCCCAGCCGATGAAGTTGTTGTGCCCGGGGTCCACGCGTTCGGCGGTCTGCTCGATCTGGGCGACGACCTGCTGTTCATGCCAGTCGTGGTGCTTGGCGCGGATGAGCGCGGCGACGGCCGCCACATAGGGCGCCGCGAAGCTCGTTCCGTTGTCGACGCACTGGCCGCCGATCGGCACCGTGGACACCATGTCGACGCCGGGCGCCGCGACCCCCACGAACGGGCCGGACTGGGAGAAGTCGGCGCGCTCGTTGTTGCGGTCGGACGCGCCGACCGCCAGCACCCCGGGGAACGCGGCCGGATAGGTGGTGTTCTGCTGCCCGCCCGTGCCGTTGTTGCCCGCGGCGGCGACCACGACCACGTCCTGGCCCAGTGCGTACTGCACGGCCTGGGCCAGCTGCGCGTCGGGGCCGCCGGTGGTGTCCTGCGAGATGTTGATGACCTTGGCGCCCGCCGCCACCGACTTGCGGATGGCCTGGGCGAGCGTCCCCGCGTTGCCGTTGCCCTGGTCGTCGTTCTGGCGCACCGGGATGACCGTCGCCTGGGGGGCCAGGCCGACGAATCCGGTACCGGCGGCCGGGCGCGCCGCGATGATGCCCGCCACCTTGGTGCCGTGGCCCACGGTGTCGTTGGTGCCGTCACCCTTGTTGTCGATCAGGTCGAAGCCGTCACGCCTGTCGACGGCGTCCTTGAGTTGCGGGTTGCGGGCGTCGACACCGGTGTCGATGACGGCGACGCTGACGCCCTTGCCCTGGCTGTTCTGCCACAGTTGGTCGAGCATCACCCGCTGTAGCGACCAGGGTTCGCTCTTGATGGGCTGCGCCGGGTAGGTGCACTCGCCCGCGTCGTCAAGGCGGAGGTGGGCCGGTACCGGCTGGTGCACCGGTACCAGTCCGGGGGCGAGCGCGAGCGCGCAGGCCGCGCCTGAGGCGGTCACGTACCGTACGAGGCGGGTGAGTTGGAGTACGCGCATCACGAACCCTGGGGCTGGGCGGCGTCGTTGGCGTCCAGCGTTGGGCCCGCGGGCAGGAAGGACGACCACGCCTGCGGAACCGGAACCGGCTGCACCTGTCCGTAACCGAGCCGCACCTGGGCCTGGTTGGCCTGTTGCTGGCTCTGGTCCGCGCTCTGGGAGCCCGGGGAGGCGGAGGGATCGGTTCCGATGTTCGACTTGTGGGAGTCGCTGTCGTTGTTCGACTGCACGGCGTAGCGCAGGCCGGTGTCGGTGACCAGGAAGACGCTGCCGGTGTCCGTGGAACCGCCGACCGTCTGCCGGTAGAGAAGGCCGGAACCCGGCGTCACGTAGGCGCTGGTTCCGCCGTCCACGACGGTGGCCGGGAAGTGCGCGCCCGTCCACACGCTCACCTGGGGCCTGTTGCTGCCGTCCACCGTGCCTCGGTAGACGCTGCACGAGGCGCCGGAGACTCCGTCGTTCGCCTGTTGCGGCGGCTCCTGCGGCCATCCGCTGTCGTCCGGGAAGGCCGCGTCATCGGGGGTGAAGTCCTGGGCGGCGACCTGCTGCGGCGCCGGCACACCCGGGTACATCGACGTGACGCCCGGCATGTTGAGCAGCAGCTTCGCCACCAGGTCGGAGACGCGCTGGACCTTGCCGGCCAGCACCACGTACTTCTGGGAGCCGGTGCCGCTGGGAGCGACCAGCACCATGCCGACCCGGTTCAGCTGCGGGCTCAGGCCCGGCACGTTGGCCGCCCCACCGAGGCCCGCCAGCTGCGGGAACTCGACCGGCTTGCCCTGGTTGAAGGTGGCCAGCCAGTCCTCGGTGACCAACTGGGGCGTCCGGTCGCCGCCGAACAGGATCCTCACCAGCAGCTTCTGGGCGTCCTGTCCGGCCCTGCTGGAGTTGCGCCAGTCGGGGTTGCCGATGACGTACTTGGTGCCGTTCGGGTCGATCAGGTACTCGGTGCCGCCGGGCCCCTGGGCGAACAGCCCCTGGTCGCCGCTCAACCGCCCGGCGCCGTCGACCTTGGCCGCGTCCCGGCTGGCGAGCACGAAGGCGGCCTTCTGGACGTCTCCCGGCCCCTGGCCCGGCCGCTCGCACACCGCCCACAGCTTGGCGGTTCCGGCATCGGCGCTGCTGGGCAGCCGGTCGGGGGCGTACGGGATGCCGAGGGTCGGGCCGTGCGGCATCTTGCCGTTGTCGAGTACCGACTCCGGGATCTTGAGCACCCCGAACTTCTGCGGATCCAGCAGGAGTTTGGCGGACGCCAGGTTGAGCACCGGGTGCAGTTCCGGTTTGCCGTCGGTGTTCAGCACCACGTAGCGGGTGGTGGACTCACTGCCGACCAGGACCTTGGCACCGGGCGTGTCCCAGCCCAGCGGGGCACCCGGTTTGATCATTCCCCAGGCGCCGAAGCCCGCGAGCAGCAGGGCGCCGACGACCAGGCTCGGCGCGAAGGCGCGCAGGGGTCGCGGTGCACCTTCCTCGGAGCCCGACGCGGACGGCTGGAGGAACGCCGCCAAGGTCCGCTTCCTGGCAAAGGTGTAGGCGTTGAGCTCGTCCCGCCGTGAGGCCATCGGCTGTTTCTTCTCCCCCGGTGATCAGTTCACGATCTGGTCGGTGTGCGCTCTCGCGCCCGCTGCCCGCCGCGGTCGCGGTGCGCGCCGACGGAACTCGTCGGCGGTGCACCCCGGTTATCCACAGGCTGGGGCGGGCGCCCGCGCTTGTCGGACTGGGCCTCTACTATGCCGGGTGACGATCGACAACGGTCGTGCGGGTGGGGCAGGCAGCACGTCAACCACCCGGAGGGAAACCGGCATTCACCGCAAGAGTGGAACAAGGGGGCGACGGGGATGGCCAGCGCGACCACGACGCGTGCGGAAGGGCAGCCGCCCTCCGGCACGCGCTCGCGCGGTGCGGCACGCGCGGCCGGTGCGCCGCTCCCCGACGGAGGGCCGCGGAGCGGCGCGGGACCGCAGTCGGGTGCGGTGCTGAGGCCGCATCCGCAGTCGGGCCGCATCGGCCCGTTCGGGGTGCGGCAGTTGGTACTGATAGAGGTGGCCGCCGCGCTGCTGCTGGCGGCCTGGGTCACCGATCCGCTGCTGCTCGCGCCCGCGGGCGTGGTCGCCGCGGCGCTGGTGGTGCTCGCCGTGGTGCGCAGACACCGGCGGCCCGCGCCGGAGTGGCTGGCCGCCGCCCTGGCGCTGCGGGCCCGCAGACGACGGGCCGGTGAGCCGGTGCCGTCCGGCACCGACCCGGCGTTCGCGCCTGCCGTGGAGTGCGACCCGAGCCTGCGTACCTGCACCTACACCGCCCGGGAGCGGCGCGCGGTGGGCATGGTCGGAGACGGCACGTTCCTGACCGCGGTGCTCCAGGTGCAGGCCGCCGACATACCGCTGCGCCCGCTGCGCACCGCCCGCCCCCTGCCGCTGGAGCTGCTCCACGAGGCGCTGGAGGTGGACGGGATACGGCTGGAGTCGGTGCAGGTGGTGCAGCACACCCAGCCCGCCCCGGCGCCGCACCTGCCGGAGCAGGCCGTCGCGGCGCGCAGTTACGCGCCGCTGCAGGCGCAGTCCGGTGCTCCAGCGGTCCGGCTGACCTGGGTCGCGCTCAAGCTCGACCCGCAGCTGTGCCCCGAGGCGGTACGGGCCCGTGGCGGCGGCACAGCCGGAGCGCAGCGCGCCCTGCTGCGCGCCGCCGACCAGTTGGCGAGCAGGCTGGCCGGTGCGGGCTTCGAGGCCACGCTGCTGGACGAGCCCGCGCTGATCAGCGCCGTGGGCACGTCGAGTTGCGTCAACCCGCTGGCCAACGCGCAGGCGGGCCGCTCGGATTCGCCGCCCCGCCGCACCGCGGAGACGGCTCGCGCCTGGCGCTGCGACGACCGCTGGCACACCACGTACTGGATAGGCCGCTGGCCGCAGTTGGGACCGGGTGGCACGTCGGCGCCGAACCTGGTGGCGCTGCTCACCTCGATGCCCGCGCTGGTCTCCACGTTCAGCCTCACCGTGAGCCGGGGAACCGCGGGCGCGGCCGCGGTGGCCGGGCATGTCCGGGTGACCGGCCGCAGTGACGCCGAACTGACCGCCGCGCGGCGGCAGTTGGAGCGTGCGGCGCGCGGGGTGAAGGTTGATCTGGTGCGGCTGGACCGTGAGCAGTTGCCCGGTGTGCTGGCGACGCTGCCGTTGGGAGGTGCCCGCTGATGTCCTCTTCGGGGATGACCGAGGTCGGTACGCCGTCGGGCGTGGAGCGTGAAACGCGCGGCGGGCGGGCCAGGTTGGGGTTCGGCCTGCTGGGGCCGCGCCGCTCCCGGCATGTGCTGCCCGCTGGGCAGTTGGCGGCGGTGGGCGTGCCGGTCGGCGACGACGGCGTGGTCATCGGCGTGGACGCGCAGAACCGGCCCGCGGTTCTCGGCCTCAACCGGCCCACACCGTTGGAGGTCGTGCTGGTCGGCGGCCTGTGGATGGCCCAAGTGGTCGCGCTGCGCGCGGCGGCCACGGGGGCGCGGATCGCGGTGGAGACCGGACGGCCCCAGGTGTGGGCGCCGTTGGCGCAGGCGGCCGGTGGCGGCCAGCAGTGTGTGACGGTGCACGAGGTGGGGCGGGTGCCACCGCAGGGCCCGTCGGTGGGCTCCCCGGTGCTGGTGGTGCGCGACGCGGGGATCCGGCCGCCGCGCGGAAGGGTGGCGGCGGCGCCGTGGCAGTCGGTGCTGACGCTGCTGCCGTATCTGGGGCCGACGGCGCCTCGGTTCCTGGAGAGCGCCACGCTCGTCGGGGTGCAGCGGGTCTCGCCGGACGAGGCCGAGGTGATCGGGCGGACCATGGCACTGCCCGCGGCGGACGTCGGTGCGCTGTCCGGGCTGGGCGACAACTTCGCGCTGTGGTGCACCCGTACCCACCGCCAGTTCGTGATGACCCAGCCCACGGATGCCGAGACCGGGCTGCTGGGTACGGCGCGCCGGGTGGACTGACACCGGCTGGCAGGGGTCGGGGGGGCGGTGCGGCGACCGGTGGCCGATGCGTCGCGGACGGCGGGGGCGGGCCTGACGCGGAGGGGCACCTGATGATTAGGCTGTCCTCCAGAGCGGCAGGAGCACACGAGGGCAGGTATCCCGAATCAGCCTCCGCGGCCCCCTGAGACCGAGGGGACCGCAGCAACGGGCCGGATGGGCTGCCGCGGTACGGGGAGGAACCATCGATGGCGCGAGCCTGCGCTACGACGCCCACCCCACCCGTGCCGCAGGCCCCGGCGTACGACATGCCGTTCGCGAGCATGACAGCAATCCAGGAGGCACAGTGAGCACCGACCGGGACGAGAACCGCGGCGACGGGCGGTCGACCGACGCCGACCACACCGGCGAGTTCACCATCGACTACACGCCGCCCGCCTGGTACATGACAAGCAGCGAGGAGAGTGGTTCGCCCGCGCCCGCCACGGCCCCGAAGCCTCCGGCGCCCCAACCACCCTTGCCCGCCCCCGACATGGCCACGCCGCCTCCGGTCAGCGCCGCGCCGCAGTCCGCACCGGGGCCGACCACGGGCGGGCCCGGCTGGTCGACGCCCGCGAGTGCCCCGGCCGTCGGCGACGCCGAGCCCTCCTTCCCGGGCCTGGCCAAGACGCATGGGGACCCGGCGGCCAGCGCCGCGCACGGCACCCCCGACGGCCCGGCCAGCGGCGCACCCGTCGCACCCAACGCCCAGCAGGCGGACGCCGAGCCGGAGCCGGACAGCAAGGACGAGCCGCTACAGGGCGCCATCCGCAGCGAGTCCACCATGCGCTTCTCGGCCGTCCCCGCCCAGGCCGCCAAGCCCGCGGAGGACACCGCGCCCACAGCGGCGGACACCGACGACTCCCCGCGGAACGTGGGCCCGAACGCCGAAGCCGCCCCCGCTCAGCCCGAGGGCGAGCCCGCGGACGCGAGCCCCGCCGCCGAGGAACCACGCGACGCCGCGCCCCAGCCCCCGGCGCCGCAGACCTCAACTTCCGGCCCGGCGGCGCCCGTTGCGGCCACTGGCGAGTCGGCCGCGCCCACCGGCGCCCGGCCGTGGTCGCCGCCCGCGCCGCACCAGCCCGTGCACCAGCCGCCCGCGCCGCAGCAGCCGATGGGCAACTCGCCGTGGCCGCAGCAGGTGCCGCCTCCGCAGACGCCGCCGCAGCACGCCGTGCCACCGCTGCCGCCGCAGTTCCAGGCACCCCAGCAGCCCGGTCCGCAGCAACCCGGACCCCAGCAACCCGGACCGCCGCAGTCCGGATACGGGTTCCCGCACCCGCCCGTACCGAACGCGCCGAACCCGGCGAGTGGCGCGCCGCTGCCGCCCCCGCCGTACGGCCCGGCGACCGGCCAGGGCGCACCGCTGCCGCCGCCCGCGCCCTACGGCCCGCCGACGAGCCAGGGCGCACCGCTGCCGCCGCAGCAGCCCGGTCCCGGCTTCCCGCAGCCGCCGGCGCCCAACGCGCCCAACTCGCCGACACCGCAGTCCGCTTACAGCTTTCCGCAGACCGGTGCACCGATGCCGCCGCCCGCCAACCCCGAGCAGCAGCAGGCGGCCCAGCCCGCCGACCCGCGTACCGCTGGCTGGCCCGCGGTCACGCCGGACCAGCGGCAGCGCACCGTCGGCGGGGCGCCGCTGGGTTACACCGCGGCGGTGGAGCTGTCGTCAGACCGGCTGCTGCGCCATCAGCCCAAGGCCAAGAAGCCCGGCGGCAACATCCCGGGCCGCTCGCCGTTCCGGCTGGGCGGCCGGGCGGCTGAAGCCGAGCGGCAGCGGAAGTTGGAGCTGATCCGTACGCCGGTGCTGTCCTGCTACCGGATCGCGGTGATCAGCCTCAAGGGCGGGGTGGGCAAGACCACGACCACCACCGCGCTCGGCTCCACCCTCGCCTCGGAGCGCCAGGACAAGATCCTGGCCATCGACGCCAACCCGGACGCGGGAACGCTCGGCCGCCGGGTGCGCCGGGAGACCGGTGCGACCATCCGCGACCTGGTGCAGCACATTCCGCATCTGCACAGCTACATGGACATCCGCCGGTTCACCTCACAGGCGCCCTCCGGACTGGAGATCATCGCCAATGACGTGGACCCGGCCGTGTCGACCACGTTCAACGACGAGGACTACCGCCGGGCGATCGACGTCCTGGGCAGGCAGTACCCGATCATCCTCACGGACTCGGGCACCGGTCTGCTCTACAGCGCGATGCGCGGGGTGCTCGACCTCGCCGAGCAGTTGATCATCGTCTCCACCCCGTCGGTGGACGGCGCGAGCAGCGCGAGCACCACGCTCGACTGGCTCTCCGCGCACGGCTACGCCGACCTGGTGCAGCGCAGCATCACGGTGATCTCCGGGGTCCGCGAGACCGGAAAGATGATCAAGGTCGAGGACATCGTGGCGCACTTCGAGACCCGCTGCCGTGGCGTGGTCGTCGTCCCGTTCGACGAGCACCTGGCGGCGGGCGCCGAGGTGGACCTGGACATGATGCGTCCGAAGACCCGCGAGGCGTACTTCAACCTCGCCGCGATGGTCGCGGAGGACTTCACCCGGGCCCAGCAGGCGCAGGGCCTGTGGACCCAGGGCGAGGGTGGCGGCATGCCGCCGCAGATGGCCCCGCCGATCCCGGGCCAGCCGCAGCAGGGCTACTACCCGGCGCCGAACAGCTACGCTCCGTACGGCGAGGCGCAGCCGCCGCAGCAGCCGTACGGTCAGCCGGGCGCGCCGCAGGGCTGGCCGCAGCAGCCGCCGTCCCAGACCCAGGCTCAGTCCGCGCCAAGCCCCGCCGGCGCGCCGCAGCCCGGTCCGGGCCAGCCGCCCGCTGCGGGTGGCGAGACCCCGCCGCCCGGCTGGCCGCAGCAGCAGGGGTACGGTTACCCGCCGCCACAGCAGTGAGCACATGGGGAAGGGCCGGACGAGACCGTCCGGCCCTTCCCTGTACGGCAGTTGGAAGGCCTACGCCTCCACGAGTTCGCGGGCCCGCTTCACATCGATCGCCATCCGCTCCAGCAGCGCGTCGATCGAGTCGAACTTCTCCTGGCCGCGCAGGAAGGCGAAGAAGTCGACGGCCACGTGCAGCCCGTACAGATCGAGGCCCACCCGGTCGATGGCGTAGGCCTCCACGGTGCGCTGGGTGCCGTCGAAGGTCGGGTTGGTGCCGACCGAGATGGCGGCGGGCATCGACTCGCCGTCCACCACGAGCCATCCCGCGTAGACGCCGTCGGCGGGGATCGCCGAGTGCGGCAGGGTCTCCACGTTGGCCGTGGGGTAGCCGAGTTCCCGGCCGCGCTGGGCGCCGCGTACCACCACGCCCTCGACGCGGTGCGGGCGGCCGAGGATCTCCATGGCACCGGTGACGTCGCCCTGCGCGACCAGTCGGCGCACCAGTGTGGAGGAGAACGGCTCGCCGCCGCCCGCCGTGCCGCGCATGTAGAGATCGACGACCTCGACCTGGTAGTCGTGCTTCAGGCCGAGCGCCGAGAGGTACTCCACGTCACCGGCCGCCCGGTGACCGAAGCGGAAGTTCGGGCCCTCCACCACGAGCTTGGCGCCCAGTGTCTCGACCAGCACGGTGCGGACGAAGTCGCCCGGCGAGAGCTGGGAGAACTCGGTGGTGAACGGAAGGATCAGCAGCGCGTCGACGCCCAGCTGCTCCATCAGCTCGGCGCGGCGGTGGTGTGCGGCCAGCAGCGGGGGGTGGCTGCCGGGGCGGACCACCTCGCTGGGGTGCGGGTCGAAGGTGACCACGACCGAGGGGACACCCAGCTCGCGGGCGCGCTCCACGGCGCGGCCGATGATCAGCTGGTGCCCGCGGTGGACGCCGTCGTACGAGCCGATGGTGACGACGCTGCGCCCCCACCCCTGGGGAACGTCCTCCAAGCCCCGCCAGCGCTCCACAGTGACCGCTCCTCGCCCGCAACAGAAATCCAGTGTGCCGGTCCAAGAGTGCCATGTCGCCGCGCTGGCTGTGGGTTCGGGTTCCTGTACTGCGGGTTTCCCGCCCTGGCGGCGGGGCGGGGGCTCCCCCGGGGCTCGGCGCTCTTTCTTCGCCACCGCGCCCTCCGGGTGGGCAGGGGTACGCGGAGGTCGGCCGGAGAAGCCGGGCCGGGCGTGCGGCCACGCGACAGGCGGCGAGGACATGCGCGGTTGTCCGCAGACGCCGGGCCGTGGGTGGGCACGCGCCCGGTGTGTGGGGCGATGGACGGGTGGTGGGTTATGCCGTGCCGCGGCGGACCGCTTCCAGGACCGCGGCATCGTGTTCGCCTTCGAGGAGGACCTGGAGGAGTTCCCGGCGCAGGGGGCGGGAGACGGCGGAGCCGGTGGCGGTCAGTACGGGGGCGAGTGCTCTGCGTACCTCGGCGCGCGGGTCGCGTAGCAGGCCCACCGCCAGGGGGAACAGCACCGCGCGGGCGCCGGGGCCCTGCTCCAGGCGCAGGTCGAGGTAGTCGGCCACGTAGCGGGCGCCCTCCGGGCAGTGTTCCGCGTAGCCGCGTACGAGCGCCGCGGCGCGGCGGGCCAGCGCCGGGGTGGTGACCCGGGCCAGCTCCGCCAGTACCTCGGCGGCGCGCGGGCCCGACTCGCGCAGCCGGGCCTGGAAGGCGGCCAGTACCGGCTCGGGATGCGTGGCCAGCGCGGTACCCAGCACGCTCGCCGGAATGTACGGGTCCGCCGCCGCGAAGCGCGCCAGCGCCCGCTCCAGATGGCGGTTGCGGGTCACCGGATCCCGTACCAGCAGGGCGAGCGCCGCGCCGTGCAGCGAGCAGGCGTCGCTGCGGCCGAGCAGGGCGAGGGCCGCGTAGCGCAGCAGTTGGCGGTCCGCCTCGGAGGTCACATGGGCCGCGGCGCGCAACCCGTAGGCCGCGGCGGCCACATGGCGTTCCGGACGGTCGTCGTGCGCCCAGCGGTCCACCGCACGGCACAGCGCTGAGGGCTCGTCCTCGGCGAGCGCCGCGAGGAGTTCGTCGGCGCGCGGATGGGCGGCCGCCACCAGCGCCTCGGTCAGCGAGTCGACCGCGCGGTGCCGGTGGGTGTGCAGCAACGCCTGGGCGGCGGACGCCACCGTGGTGGTGCGGCCCGGCCCGGGGGCGGCGGGCAGCGGCCGGTCGTCGTCGAACCAGCCGCAGATCAACGGCAGCGCGACGTCCGTGTCAGCGCACAGCAGTTCACCGGCCGCGGTCAGGAACCGGTCCTCGCCCGCGCCGCAACCCTTCGCCGGAGGCGGCCCGTCGGCGGGCAGCAGCAGCCGGAGCAGATCCAGCCGGTCCGCGGTCTCCAGCGGCAGCCGCAGCCAGAACCATGGGCCGAAGTCGGCCATTCCCGCCGGTAGTTGGGCTGCGCCGAACCCACCGCGTTGCAGTGAGCGCACGGTGATCCGCTCCGCCAGCCGCCGCAGCACATCGCGGAACGGCCCGGCGTCGGGAACGCGCAGCAGCACCTCGCCGAGCAGATGTGCCGCCCACCACGCGGCGTCCGCGCGCCGCTCGTCGGAGGCGTCGGTGCCGCCGCCCCCCGCGCGGTCCGGTGGCTCGCCGTCGGACACCAGCCGGGTGGGCTCCGCCGCGCCCGCGTCCAGCGCGCCGGCCAAGTCGTCGAGCCGGTGGGCAAGTTCGGCGGTTCCGTCCCGCCGTCCGGCGAGCAGCAGGGCCTGTACGACCTGGCCGATGCGGTGCCGTGGCACCGGCAGCGCGTGCGGCGGATGCGTGGGGGCGACGGAGGGCGCCGGAGGGGGCGGCGGCACCCGGTCGTCGAGGGTGCTGGTGCGCACTGTCGTCGCCGGGCGGGACGGCAGCCGTACCGGGGCCTCCTCCTGCCCTGGGGGCGCCGTCTGCCAGCGGTGGACCAGGGCGTGCAGCGCGGCGTCCAGATCGAGGTGCCCGGCCTGCAGCCAGTCCCCGAACTCCTCGTGCGCGAACCGGTATCCGGCGCCCGCGGGCACCAACAGCCCCTCGGTGAGCACCGCGGACGCCCAGCCGCTGCGCCACGGGAAGATCTCCTCGAAGGCCTCCCGGTCCAACTCGCCCTGCCCCGGCCCCAGGCACTGCCGCGCCGCCTCGTGCACCTGCCCGGCGACCCGGGCGGCCAGCCGCCGCAGCGCGGTGCCGGTGAGCTGCTCGGAACCGGCCACCGCGAGCCGTACCGCGATCCGCAGGCACACCAGGTCGAGGTAGGCGGAGAAGATCGCGTGCCGGTCCGGCGCCCCGGCCACGTCCGGGGTGGCCGCGCGGACCTCGGCCAGCAGCCGCAGCGCCAGCGGATGCGCGGCGTCCGCCGGGTCGATCGCGTCGTCCGGGATCCCGTACCGCTCACGGGCCCGCTCGGCCTGCTCCGGCGTGAGGTCACCGAGCCGTACGCAGGCTGGCAGCGCCCGTGCCGGGCCGCCCGGTACGGGCGCGGCGGCCTCTGGCCGGAACAGCAGTTCCGCGGGGAACAGCGACCCGGCCCGCTCCCAGTACTCCGGGCGGCAGGCCACCACCAGCCGTACTCCGGCGGCGCGCAGCCAACTCGTGGTACCCGCCGTCCAGTCGGGCAGCGCGTGCGCCAGTACCGGGGGCATCTCCTCGGGCGCGTCCAGCAGCACCAGCAGCGGGCGGCCCGCGGCCCGGGCCAGATGCGCCACCGCGTCCGGTGTGACGCCCTCCGCCTGCCCGGCCTCGCCCACCCCGCCCGAGGCGTCGATGATCCGCCCAGCGGCCCTCAGTGACCGTTCCACCGCCTCCTTCAACCCGCCGTCGCCGGGCCTCAGTTCGGCGCCGCGCAGCCATACCGTGGGGGCCGGGCGGGCGCCCCGGGCGCGGCGGGCGGCGAGCGTGCCCAGTTCCGTGGTGCGGCCGCAGCCGGGGTCGCCGACCAGGCCGAGCACCAGGGGGCCGCGCTCGTCCGTGGTGTCCAGGAAGTTCCGCAACTCGGCCTCGACGGCGGGTCGGTGCTCCGGTTCCCGCCAGTCGCGCGGTCGTCCTGCGCCCGCCGAACCGACCGAGGTGGCGGTGAGCTGCAGCGCACCGGCCAGGTTCAGATGGGCGCCGTAGGCGGGCACGGTGGCGGCGTTGCGGGCGAGCGGTTCGGCCAGTGGGCCCTCGGCGCGCAGCGGGATGGCGAAGCCGGTCGCGGCGTGCGCGGCGTGCACGGCGGTGGCCACCACGCCGAGCACCGCGCCGGTCCTGGTGTCCACCAGCGGGCTGCCGGAGACCAGGTGCCCGCCGCGCAGCGCCTCCGGGGTGCCGGTGACCAACTCGTAGACCCGGCCCAGCAGATGGAAGCGGTCGGTGGCGGTGTACGTGGCGGGCACCGTGCCGACCACGGCCGCGTGCACCCAGCCCTCGGCGTGCAGCCGCACCCAGCCGTCCGGATCGGCGGGGCCGCTCTCGGCGACCGGCAGCGGCGGTACGACCAGGCCCTCGGTGGCCACCAGCGCGAGGCCCTGCTCGGGCAGCGGGGTGATCGCCTCGGCCTCGACCAGGCAGGTCTGCTCGCCGGGTGCGTGCAGCACCAGTCGGCGCAGCCCGTCCACCGCCTCATGACTGGTCAGCAGCGTGCCGCCGGTGTCGATGAGAAACCCGGTGCCGCGTGGCCGACCGGCCAGATCGCACAGCCGCACCAGCGACTCGTCCGGATCGGCCTTCCCGTGCCCCGCGGTAGGGGGGACCCCAAGCGCCATCCACGAACCTCCCACCGAGCACTTCACCGTCGACGGTAGGCGGGTGGTGATCGACAGGACAGGGCGTGCGGCGAAAGCGCCCCCGGACACCACGGGATTCACTCCGAGCGCCTGCCCGTTGGGGTGAATCCGCAGCTCGGAGCGGATAAGAGAAGATCGGAGGGGAATCGTCGAGTGCGGGCCCGGGCTGCCAACCGCCCCGGCCCGCGCTCACGGTGGCGCTAGGAGACGAAGCCCGCGAGGATCTTGGTCTCCCCGCGCCGCTCCTCGACCAGCGCGATGAAGCGGTCCTCCGGCCCGAAGACCGCGATCGGTCCGGCGCCGAGTCCGGGGGCCTTCTGCCGTACGCCGTTGATCAGACGTCGGGCCTGTTCGGCGCTGACGTCCCAGCGCGGGAAGGCCTCGGACGCGGCCTGCCCGATCGGCAGCACCGCGAAGGACTCCGCCAACTCCTCCAGGGTCCGCGCCTGTTCGATGTCGTACGGGCCGACGCGGGTGCGGCGCAGCGCGGTCAGATGCCCGCCGGTGCCCAGGTCGGCGCCGAGGTCGCGGGCGAGGGCGCGGATGTAGGTGCCGGAGGAGCAGCCCACGGTCACGTCCACGTCCAGCAGCGCGGTGCCGTCGTCGGCGACCGCCTCACGTACGGCATGCACTTCGAACGACGAGACGGTGACCGGCCGGGCGGCCAGTTCCACGTCCTCGCCGTCGAGCACCCTGCGGTACGAGCGCTTGCCGTCCACCTTGATCGCGCTGACCTTGGACGGCACCTGGAGGATGTCCCCGGTGAGCCTGGCGACCGCGGCGTCCAGCGCCTCCCGGGTCACCCCGGCCGCCGAGGCGGTGGCGGTGACCTCGCCCTCGGCGTCGTCGGTCACCGTCGACTGACCGAGCCGGACGGTGGCCTGGTACGTCTTGGTGGTCAGCGCCAGGTGCCCGAGCAGCCGGGTTGCCTTCTCCACACCGATCACCAGCACCCCGGTGGCCATCGGGTCGAGGGTGCCCCCATGGCCGACCCGGCGGGTTCCGGCGAGCTTCCTGATCCGGGAGACCACGGTGTGCGAGGTCAGCCCGGCGGGCTTGTCGACGATGACGACCCCGTCCGGACCCATGGGCCTTGTGCGTGCCTGGCTCACGCTTCGTCCGACTCCTCGTCGTCCTGCGCGGCGGGCTTGCGGTACGGGTCCGCGTCGCCCGCGAAGCCCTTGCCCGCGGCGGTCTCGCGGACCTGGGCGTCGGCTGCGCGCGCCTTGGCGAGCAGGTCGTCGATGGTCCGGGCGGTGTCCGGGACCGCGTCGAGGACGAAGGTGAGAGTGGGGGTGAACCGTACGCCGGTCTGGCGGCCGACCTCGGAGCGCAGTACTCCCTTGGCGCTCTCCAGCGCCGCGGCGGAGGCGGCGCGCTCCTCCTCGTCGCCGAAGACCGTGTAGAAGACGGTCGCCTCCCGCAGGTCACCGGTGACCCGGGTGTCCGTGATCGTCACATAGCCCAGCCGCGGATCCTTGATCCGCCGTTGCAGGGTCTCGGCGACCACGACCCGGATGCGGTCCGCCAGCTTGCGCGCCCGCGCGGTGTCGGTCATGCGTAATCTTCTCTCTTCTTCGGTCTTCGTTCGGTTCAGTCGTCTTCGCCGTGGATCCGCTCCCGGGAGGACAGCAGGTCCACCTCGGGCCGGGCGGCCATCCAGCGCTCGCAGCGGCCCAGCACGTCCTTGATGTGCCCGAGGTCCCCGGACACCACCGCGATGCCGAGCTCGGCCCTGCGGTAGAGGTCCTGGGCGCCGACCTCGGCGGCGCTGACGCCGTACCGGCGTTGCAGCTCGGCCACGATGGGCCGGACGATGGAGCGCTTCTCCTTCAGCGACCGCACGTCGCCGAGGAGCAGGTCGAAGGACAACGTCCCTACATACATGGGCAGCGGGTCAAGCCGACCCGTGAGGCCTCGTGTGAACAGTAACCACAACAGTACCGGGAACGGCCGGGGCCGATCGACGGGATATTTTCCGCCGACCGGCCCCGGCCTGCCAGCCCTCGCCCGGCCACCGCGGCGGTGGACCGGGCTACGCGCGGGCTGGTTTCACCGCGTGGATCAACCGCGCGGCTTCTCACGCATCTCGTAGGTGGCGATGACGTCGTCGACCTTGATGTCGTTGTAGTTGCCGAGGTTGATACCGCCCTCGTAACCCTCGCGGATCTCGGTGACGTCGTCCTTGAAGCGGCGCAGGCCCTCGATGGTGAGGTTCTCCGCGATGACCTTGCCGTCGCGGATGAGTCGGGCCTTGGTGTTGCGCCGGACCTCGCCGGAGCGGATGAGCACACCGGCGATGTTGCCGAGCTTGGACGAGCGGAAGACCTCGCGGATCTCCGCGGTGCCGAGCTCGACCTCCTCGTACTCCGGCTTGAGCATGCCCTTCAGCGCCGCCTCGATCTCCTCGATCACCTGGTAGATGACCGAGTAGTACCGGACGTCGACGCCCTCGCGCTCGGCCAGCGACGTGGCGCGGCCCTCGGCCCGCACGTTGAAGCCGATGATGATGGCGTCCGAGCCCGCGGCCAGCGAGACGTCGGTCTCGGTGACCGCACCCACACCGCGGTGCAGGATGCGCAGGTCGACGTCGTCGCCGACGTCCAGCTGCAGCAGCGAGGACTCCAGGGCTTCCACCGAACCGGAGGCGTCGCCCTTGATGATGAGGTTGAGCTGCTGCACCTCGCCGGCCTTGAGCACCTTGTCCAGGTCCTCCAGGCTGACCCGGCGACGGGTCTTGGCGAACATCGCGTTCCGCTCACGGGCGGCACGCTTCTCGGCGATCTGCCGGGCGGTGCGGTCCTCCTCGACGACGAGGAAGTTGTCACCGGCACCCGGCACGTTGGTCAGACCGAGCACCAGGACCGGGGCCGAAGGACCGGCCTCCTCCACGTTGTTGCCGGTGTCGTCAAGCATCGCGCGGACGCGGCCGTAGGCGTCGCCGACCACCATGGTGTCGCCGACCCGCAGCGTGCCGCGCTGGACCAGCACGGTGGCCACGGCGCCGCGACCGCGGTCGAGGTGCGCCTCGATCGCGATGCCCTGCGCGTCCTGGTCGGGGTTGGCCCGCAGGTCGAGCGCGGCGTCCGCGGTGAGGACGACGGCCTCCAGCAGGTCGTCGATGTGCAGCCCCTGCTTGGCGGAGATGTCGACGAACATGGTGTCGCCGCCGTATTCCTCGGCCACCAGGCCGTACTCGGTCAGCTGACCGCGCACCTTGGTCGGGTCCGCGCCCTCGACGTCGATCTTGTTGACCGCGACGACGATCGGCACGTCGGCCGCCTTGGCGTGGTTGAGCGCCTCGACGGTCTGCGGCATCACGCCGTCGTTCGCCGCGACCACCAGGATCGCGATGTCGGTGGACTTCGCACCGCGGGCACGCATGGCGGTGAACGCCTCGTGACCCGGGGTGTCGATGAAGGTGATCTTCCGGTCCTCGCCGTTGACCTGGGTCGCGACCTGGTAGGCACCGATGTGCTGGGTGATGCCACCGGCCTCGCCCGCGACCACGTTGGTCTTGCGGATCGCGTCCAGCAGTCGGGTCTTACCGTGGTCGACGTGACCCATGACGGTCACCACCGGCGGACGCGCGACCAGCGCTTCCTCGCCGCCCTCGTCCTCGCCGAACTCGATGTCGAAGGACTCGAGCAGCTCGCGGTCCTCCTCCTCCGGGCTGACGATCTCGATGACGTAGTTCATCTCGTCGGCGAGCAGCTGAAGCGTCTCGTCGGAGACGGACTGGGTCGCGGTGACCATCTCGCCGAGGTTCAGCATCACCTGGACGAGCGACGCCGGGTTGGCGTTGATCTTCTCCGCGAAGTCGGTGAGCGACGCACCGCGCGACAGCCGGACCGTCTGGCCGTTGCCGCGAGGCAGCATCACACCGCCCACGGACGGGGCCTGCATGGCCTCGTACTCCTGGCGCTTCGCCCGCTTCGACTTACGGCCGCGCGCCGGGCGACCGCCCGGGCCACGCCCGAAGGCACCCTGCGTACCGCCACGGCCACCCGGACCACCGGGACGACCGCCGAAGCCGGGGCGGCCGGCGAAGCCGCCGCCACCGCCACCCGGGCCGCCACCACCGGGGCGACCGGCGAAGCCGCCGCCACCGGGACGACCGCCACCGCCCGGACCGGCCGGACGACCGGCGAAGCCGGGACGGGCGCCGCCGCCACCGCCGGGACGACCGCCGCCACCGGGGCCACGACCGCCACCGCCCGGACCCGGACGCGGGCCCGCGGCGGGACGCTGCGGCATCATGCCCGGGTTCGGACGCGGGCCACCGGGACCGGCCTGGCCGCCGGGACGCGGCATACCGCCCGGAGTGGGCCGCGGGCCGCCCTGAGCGCCACCGGGACGCGGCGCGCCCTGCGGACGCGGGCCACCGGGCGCACCGGGACCGCCGGGACGCGGGCCACCGGGACGCGGAGCGCCGGGGGCCTGCGGACGCGGCATGCCGGTGCTACCGGACGAGGTGAAGGGGTTGTTGCCGGGACGCGGACCGGCCGGACGGGCGCCGCCCTGGGCGGGACGCGGCGCGCGCTCGCCACCGGAGCGCGGACCGCGCTCGCCACGACCGCCGTCCCGCGAACCGGGACGCTGGCTGGGGCGCGGACCAGGCGTGGGGCCAGGACGCTGCGCCGGGCGCTCGGGAGCGGCCGGAGACGGCGCGGCGGCGGCCGGAGAGGAGAACTCCGCCGCGGGCGCGGGCTGCGCCGGGGCGGGCTTGGGGCCAGGACGCGGGCCGGGGCGCGGGCCGGGCTGCGCCGGGGCGGCCGCGGGCGGCGTCGCGGCGGCCGGCTTCGGCGCGGGCGCGCCGGACGGCTTGGGGGCGGCGGGACGAGCCGCGCCTGCGCTGGGCGCGGCCGGCTTGGCGGGCGCCTGCTTGCGCGGCGCCGAGGGCTTGGCAGCGGTGGAACCGGCGGCGCCGTTCCCCTGCTGGAAAGCGTCAGTCAGTTTGCGAACAACCGGCGCCTCGATCGTCGAGGACGCCGAACGGACGAATTCGCCGAGTTCTTGGAGCTTGGCCATGACGACCTTGCTCTCAACTCCCATCTCCTTGGCGAGTTCGTATACCCGGACCTTAGCCACTTCGCTCCTTCTAGGTCCGGGGTGGTCGTCCGCCGGACCGTCGCTACTTCATGGGCGTACTCATCGCGTACTCATCGAGTGCTCATCGCAATCTCGACCTACTTCCGACTCGTACCTGACCGCACGGTTACCCGTACCGTTCTCTGTTCCGTGCCGCCTTGTGCTAGGCGGCGTTCCGTACCGCGTGTTCCATGGACCGTTGCAACTCCGCCGTACCGAGCGGCCCCCGGCTCCGAAAGGCCCGGGGGAACGCCCGGCGGCGGACCGCCAGGTCGTAACACGCCATGTCGGGGTGCAGATACGCACCCCGGCCGGGCAGCGTACCGCGTGGATCAAGGACACACTCATCCTCGATCACCGCGATGCGCAGCAGTTCGTTCTTGGCCGCCCGCTTCCGGCAACCCATGCAGGTTCGCTCAGGGCATGCTCGGGCACGCGTCCGGCCAGACACTGCTTAAGTCTACCTCCCCGCGCCAACCTCACCCCTTCGGGTCGGTTTGCGCTCGGCTGTTCGTTACGGAGTGCTCACTGCCCGCTTACCGCGGCACTTCGGCGTTCTGCGGCTCGGACTCGGTGTCCGGCCGGATGTCGATCCGCCAGCCGGTGAGCCGGGCGGCGAGCCGGGCGTTCTGGCCCTCCTTGCCGATCGCCAGCGACAACTGGTAGTCGGGCACGGTCACCCGCGCGGAGCGACCGGACAGGTCCACCACCTCGACCTTGCTCACCCGGGCGGGTGACAGCGCGTTCGCCACCATCTGCGCCGGGTCGTCCGACCAGTCGACGATGTCGATCTTCTCGCCGTTCAGCTCGGCCATCACCGCGCGCACCCGGCTGCCCATCGGGCCGATGCAGGCGCCCTTGGCGTTCAGCCCCTGGCGGGTGGAGCGCACCGCGATCTTCGTGCGGTGGCCCGCCTCGCGGGCGATCGCCTCGATCTCCACCGAGCCGTCGGCGATCTCCGGGACCTCCAGCGCGAACAGCTTCTTCACCAGGTTCGGGTGGGTACGCGACAGCGTCACGGACGGTCCGCGCACCCCCTTCACCACCCGGACGACGTACGCGCGCATCCGCGTACCGTGCTTGTACTCCTCGCCGGGGACCTGCTCCTGCGGCGGCAGGATGGCCTCCAGCCTGCCGATGTCGACGAGGATGTTGCGCGGGTCGTTCCCCTGCTGCACCACACCCGCGACGATGTCGCCCTCGCGCCCGGCGTACTCGCCGAAGGTGATCTCCTCCTCGGCGTCCCGCAGCCGCTGGAGGATGACCTGCTTGGCGGTGGTGGCCGCGATTCGGCCGAAACCCGACGGTGTGTCGTCGAACTCGCGCGGAGCCTCGCCCTCCGGGACCTCGGAGGCGTCCTCCTTCGCCCAGACGGTCACATGGCCGGTCTTGCGGTCCAGCTCCACCCGTGCGTCGCGGTGGCTGCCCGGCTCGCGGTGGTAGGCGATGAGGAGGGCCGACTCGATGGCCTCGACCAGCAGGTCGAACGAGATCTCCTTCTCCCGTACCAGACCCCGCAGGGCACTCATGTCGATGTCCACGGCTACGCCTCCTCAGTGCTCTCGGCGTTGTCGGCGGCCGGGTCCGTGTCGCCGTCCGCGTCGTCGTCCAGGTCGGGGGTGTCAGCGGGGGCCTTGCGGTTGAACTCGACCTCGACCCGGGCCTTGGCGATCTCCGCGAAGGCGAGGCGGCGGGCGGTGGGCCTGCGGCCCTTGACGCCCGGTACCTCAAGGTCAAGCCCCTCGTCGTCCACCCCCGTGATGCGGGCGACCAGCTCGCCGCCCTCGGCCAGCTGCACCTTGATGAGGCGGCCGGTGTTGCGTACGAAGTGGCGGGGTTCGGTCAGCGGCCGGTCGGTGCCGGGAGAGCTGACCTCCAGGACGTACGGGGCTCCGCCCATCACGTCCGACGCGTCAAGGGCCGCGGAGAACTCACGGCTGAGTTCGGCCACCGCGTCCAGCTGTACGCCCTCGTCGGAGTCGACCACGACCCGCAGCATCCGCCGCTTGCCCGCCGGGGTGACCGCGACCTCTTCCAGCTCCAGACCCGCTGCCGATGTCAGCGGCTCCAGCATCTCTCGCAGCCTGTCGGTCTGGGTGGTGCTCATCCGGGTGACTCCTCGGCCGCGTTTGCTGTTGTGGGTTCGTCGCGTGTCGGCATGAGCCTATCGTTTCCGGCACCCGACTGACGATTCGGGCGCCCGTGAGCAGACCCGATGGGTGCACGCGCCCGCCTACCCGTCACGGGTAGGCTCTGCCCTGCCCTGGACCTTGATCCGCCAGGACCGTCCCGGGATCCGGGATCCGCCCCAGCATGCCGCCAGGAAGAGGAACGTGCCGCTCCCCATGACGTCGCAGGCCCCCGGCGGCCCGCGCAGACGGGCCGTCCTCACCGGCGGTCTGGCCGTGCCGCTGGCGGCCCTGGCCGGATGCTCGGGCGGCGCCGCGCACGGCGCCCCGGCCGACCCGACGGCCGAGCTGAGCGCCCGGGCCGCGCGGGACAGCGCCGCGCTGCTCGCCCGGTACGACGCCACCGCCGCCGCGCACCCCGCCCTCGCCGACCGGCTGCGTCCGCTGCGCGCCCAAGTCGCCCTGCACATCGCGGCGTTCACGCCGTCGGGCGGCTCGGCGGGCCCGGCCCCCAGCGGGTCCGGCGGCGCGGTCGCGGCCGACCAGAACGCGGCGCTGGCCGCGCTGGCCGACGCCGAGCGGCGCACCGCCGACGCCCGTACCACCGCGCTTCAGGACGCTCCGCCGGAACTGGCCCGGCTGCTCGCCTCGGTCGCGGCGGCCGGGGCCTGCCATGCGGCGCTGCTCCAGGGCGGCGGTGGCTGAAATGACCGCTGCCGCAGCTGAGGAGGGCCCGATGACCACCCCGTCACCCGGTGGCGAACTCGCGGCCGTGCAGGCCGCGCTGGCCGCCGAGTACGCCGCCCTGTACGGCTACGGGGTGGTCGGCGCCCGGGTGGACGACGCGCGGCGCGCCGACGCCCGCGCCGCCTACGACGCGCACCGCGCCCACCGTGACGCGCTCACCCGCACCGTCCGCGACCTCGGCGCCGATCCGGTGGCCGCGGACGCCGGGTACACGCTGCCGTTCCCGGTGACCGACCCCGCCTCCGCGGTCCGGCTGGCCGCGGTGCTGGAGGACCGGGTCGCCGCCGCCTACGCCGACCTGGTGCGGGCCGGACACGGCGACGTGCGCCGGGACGCCGCGGCCGCGCTGCGCGAGTCGGCGGTACGGGCGGTGCGCTGGCGGGGCAGCGGCGCGGCCTTCCCCGGGCTGCCGGAGCGGGCCGCCGACGCCGGCCCGTCCGCGTCCGCCACGCCCTCGCCCGACTCCCTGTGAACCGCCACCTGACCGAACCGGACCGGAAGGACCCGTCACCCATGGCTTCGGCACCGCACGTACCGCTGGAGCCACCCGAGCGGCTGGTCCGCGTGCTGACCGCGTGGGAGGGCGAGGCGGGCCGGGAGTGGCTGGCCGGACTTCCCGAGCGGCTCCAGGAGTACCTGGAACGCTGGGAGTTGACGCCGGAGCGGGTGCAGCAGCCCGGCGGGAACATCAGCATGGTGGTGCTGGTCCGGCAGGCCGACGGCACACCCGCGGCGCTCAAGCTGGGCCTGGTGACCGCCGAGACCGCCGAGGAGCACGCCGCCCTGGCGCACTGGGACGGGCTGGGCGCGGTACGGCTGCTGCGCGCCGACGCCGAGCGGGGCGTGCTGCTGCTGGAGCGGCTGCACGGTGACATCTCGCTGCGCTCGCTGCCGGACGCCAAGGCGATGCTGGAGGCCGCCGGGGTGCTGCGCAGGCTGTGGGTGCCAGCCGCCGGCCATCCGTTCACCTCGGTCGCCGAGCACACGGCTGGCCTGGCCGGTAAGTTGCGGGAGCGCGCCGAGCGGCCGTGGGCGGCGGACGCCCGCCCGCTGGTCGACGAGGCGCTGGAGCTGCGCGACCGGCTGCTGGCCGATCCGCCGGAACCGGTGCTGCTGCACGGCGACTTCCACCACGGCAACGTGCTCGCCGCCGACCGGCTGCCGTGGCTGGCCATCGACCCCAAGCCGCTGGTCGGCGACCCCGGTTACGACCTGGCCTGGCTGGTACGGGACCGACTGGACACCCTGGCCGCGGCGCCCGCGGCCCGGTCCGCGGCGCGTCGGCGGCTGGGAAAGCTGGCCGAGGCGCTGGACGTGGACCGGGACCGGCTGCGGGACTGGTCGTTCTTCCGCGCGGTCGAGGCCGGAGTCTGGAGCCTGTCGGTCGGTGACCGGGAGGGCGGCGAGCTGCTGCTGGAGTTCGCCAGCTGGCTGTAGGCGTCAGCCGGTCAGCCGGTCCAACGCCTCGGCCACGGACACCTCTTCGCGCTCGCCGGTGCGGCGGTCCTTCAGCTCGACCACGCCTTCGGCCGCCCGGCGGCCCGCCACCAAGATGGTCGGCACCCCGATCAGTTCGGCGTCGGTGAACTTCACCCCGGGCGAGACGCCGGTACGGTCGTCCACCAGAACCCGGACACCGGCGGCGTGCAGCCGGTCGGCCAGTTCCAGGGCGAGTTCGGTCTGGGCGGCCTTGCCCGCCGCGACGATGTGCACATCGGCCGGGGCGACCTCGCGCGGCCAGCACAGCCCGTGCTCGTCCGAGGTCTGCTCGGCCAGCGCCGCCACCGCGCGCGAGACGCCGATGCCGTAGCTGCCCATGGTGACCCGGACCGGCTTGCCGTCCTTGCCGAGGACGTCCAGCGTGAACGCGTCGGTGTACTTGCGGCCGAGTTGGAAGATGTGCCCGATCTCGATGGCCCGGCCGATCTCCAGGCCCGCGCCGCACCTCGGGCAGGGGTCGCCCGGCTCCACCACGACCACGTCCAGGTAGCGGTCGACGGTGAAGTCCCGGCCGCACACCACGTTGCGGGCGTGCCGGCCCGGCTTGTTGGCGCCGGTGATCCACGCGGTGCCCTCGGCGATCCGCGGATCGGCGAGGTACGGGAAGGCGCGGTCCTGCGGCCCGATGTAGCCGCGGACGAGTTCGGGGCGCCCCTCGAAGTCCTCGGCGGTCACCAACTCGACGGTGGCGGGGGCCAGTTGCTCGGCGAGCTTGCCGAGGTCCACCTCGCGGTCGCCGGGGACTCCGATCGCGGTGACCTCTCCGTCGATCTTGACCAGCAGGTTCTTCAGCGTCGCCGAGGCGGGCACGCCCAGGTGTGCGGCGAGCCTCTCGATGGTGGGTGTGTCGGGGGTGTCGAGTTCCACGACCGGCGGGTGCTCGACGTCGGGGACGGGCGGGACGACGGCGGTGACCGCCTCCGTGTTGGCCGCGTAGTCGCACTTGGGGCAGTCCACGAAGGTGTCCTCGCCCGCCGCCGCGGGAGCCAGGAACTCCTCGGAGGCCGAGCCGCCCATGGCACCGGAGACGGCCGAGACGATCCGGTAGTCGAAGCCGAGCCGCTCGAAGATCCGCACATACGCCTCGCGGTGCAGCCGGTAGGAGGCGGCCAGGCCCTCGTCGTCGGTGTCGAAGGAGTAGGCGTCCTTCATCTGGAACTCACGGCCGCGCAGCACGCCCGACCGGGGCCTGGCCTCGTCCCGGTACTTGGTCTGGATCTGGTAGAGGATCACCGGCAGGTCCTTGTAGGACGTGGCCTGGTCCTTCACCACCTGGGTGAAGATCTCCTCGTGGGTGGGGCCGAGTACGTACTGCGCGCCCTTGCGGTCGCTGAGCCGGAACAGCAGGTCGCCGTACTCGTCGGCGCGGCCGGTGGTCTCGTAGGGCTCGCGCGGCAGCAGCGCCGGGAGCAGCACCTCCTGGCCGCCGATGGCGTCCATCTCCTCGCGCACCACCCGGGAGACGTTGTCCAACACCCGCTTGCCGAGCGGCAGCCAGGTCCACACACCCGCCGACGTACGGCGCACGTATCCGGCGCGCACCAGCAGCTTGTGGCTGGCGGTCTCGGCGTCGGCCGGGGCGTCGCGCAGTGTCTTGAGGAGCATTCGGGACATGCGCAGGACCATGGTGGCTCTCCGTACGGACGCTGTCAGTGTGCCGCGGCCGACGATACTGCGCGGTGCGGCCGGTGCCGTACGGGTTTTCGCGGCTCAGCGTCCGCGCAGCGGCAGCATCGCGCCCATCACCGTGTACGGGGTCCTGGCGCTCGGGAAGTGCACCGGGTGCGCCAGGTCGCGGTAGCCGAGGCCGCGGTAGAAACGGCGGGCGGGGCTGTCCAGGTCCAGCGCGGACAGTATGGTGCGCGGCTGCGGTACCGGGTCGGTGATCTCCGTGATCAGCCGGCGGCCGATGCCGACGCCCTGGTAGGCGGGCAGGACGTGGAGTTCCACGATGACGAACGAGTCGTCCAGCCAGTCGTCGTGGCCGCCTCTGCGCAGATACGGTTCCACGACGGTGGACCACCAGTGGCCGCGGTCGTTGGGCATCCCGTAGACGAAGCCCACCAGGCGGCCGTCGGCGGTGGTGGCGCCCAGTGCCCGGACTCCCGGCAGGGTCAGGTGGCGCAGCACGATCTGGCGGCGGACCGCGATCTCATCGTCGGTGAGCCCGAACGCGAGTGCCTGCACCGCGAGTGCGTCGTCCACCCTGCTCGCCAGATCAAGCGGCCCCACCGCGACGTCGTCCATGACCGGAGCGTACTAGCGGCACGGCCGCGGCAACCACGGCGCCTGAGCCTTGCTGCCCGCCCCGCCCGTGATGGAACGCGCCGGGGAACCCCGCTTCCGCGAGGTGAGCGAGCCAAAGGGCGCGCCGGTCTCGAAAGCGACGAGGAGGAGGGAGCGAAGCGACCGCTCGACGAGGAGTGTCGAGACCGGGTACAAGCGCCCGGAGGCGAGCGAACACAAAAAGGACGTGAGCGAACACAGAAAAGTCAGAACAGCACGCTCATGAACGAGCCGACCTCGGTGAACCCGACGCGGCGGTAGGCGGCCCGGGCGGCGGCGTTGAAGTCGTTGACGTAGAGGCTGGCGACCGGGGCGACATCGCGCAGCGCGTAGTGCAGCACCGCGGACATACCGGTCTCCGACAGTCCGCGGCCGCGGTACTCGGGGGCCACCCAGACGCCCTGGATCTGGCAGGCGTGCTGGGTGACCGCGCCGATCTCCGCCTTGAACACCACCCGGCCGTCCTCGATGCGGGCGAACGCCCGCCCGGAGGTGACGAGTTCGGCGACCCGGGCCTGGTAGAGCAGCCCGCCGTCGCCCGCCAGCGGGGAGACGCCGACCTCCTCGGTGAACATGGCGACGCAGGCGGGCATGATCAGGTCCAGCTCGTCCCGCCGGACCCGCCGCACCAGGGGGTCGGGAGGTACGTCGGCGGGCAGCGAGCGGGTGACCATCAGCGGCTGGTGGGCGCGGACCTCGCGGGCCGGGCCCCAGCTGGGCTCCAGCAGCGACCACAGTTCGGCGGTGGACTCGGCCGGCCCGACGATGGAGGAACAGCGGCGTCCGCTGCGCCGGGCCCGTTCGGCGAAGGCACGCACCGCCTCCGGGCCCGCGCAGATCGGCACCAGGTTCGCCCCGGCGTAGCACAGCGACTCAAGGCGTCCGCCGGTGTACCAGCCCCACATCTCGCCGCCGAGCCGCCAGGGGTCCAGACCGGCGACGCGTACGCGGGCGGCGACGAAGGCGTTGACGACCGGCTCCCGCTCCAGAACGGCCAGCGCCGCGTCGAGTTCGGCCGGTTCCAGGACCTTGGTGGTGGTCGTCGTCAACACGTGGGCGCCTCACCAGTACGGGGCTGATCTCCGCACTTTACCGTGCGGCTGCGACAGAGGTGTCAGGA
>NZ_JAPZVN010000035.1 GCF_027533845.1 Streptomyces sp. RPT161
TTGCGCCGTTCGGCGAGCAAAGACGGAACCGATGGCATACCAAGCGAAATCGCGGCCATGTGCTGTGCATCCCCAGGGTTCGGATGTGCGGGCGTGGTTCGAGTCCCGGTGTGGGCGGGCTCGGCTTCCGAGGTTACGGCACGGCGGAGAAGCCGGGCACATCCGCCAGGACCGCGCGCGAACATGGCACCGGCCGGACACCCATGATGCCCGGCCGGTTCGCGCTTCGTTAGCGTTTGATCGATATCAGGTGATCTTGACCGGATTGACGACATCCGCGATCAGAACCAGCACGGTGAATGACAGGAAGAGACCGGCCACCACATAGGCCACCGGCATCATCTTCGCCACGTCGAACGGACCCGGGTCCGGCCGGTTGAACACCCTGGCCAGGTTCCGCTTCAGCGCCTCCCACAGCGCCCCCGCGATGTGGCCGCCGTCCAGCGGCAGCAGCGGAAGCATGTTGAACAGGAACAGCGACAGGTTGAACCCGGCGACCAGCATCAGCATGGTCGCCACCCGCTGCTCCGGCGGGATGTTCAGCGAGAAGACGTCGCCGCCGACCCGGGCCGCGCCGACCACGCCCATGGGCGAGTCGGGCTGCCGCGGCGCACCGTCGAAGGCCGCCCGCCACAGGCCGGGGATCCGCTCCGGCAGGTCCACCAGCGACCGGGTGGCGGTGGTCACCATGTCGCCCATCCGGCTCACCGAGTCGCCGAACGACTGCTTGACGATGCCCTGGGCCGGGGTGAAGCCGAGGAACCCGGCGGTCACGTACTGGCCGTCGACGTAGCCGCCGTGCCCGTCGGTCTTGGCCACCTGGTTCTTTATCAGGTCGGCGTGGAGTTCCACGCTCTGCCCGCCGCGCTGCACCGTGATCACGGCCGGGCCGGTGGTCTGGCGGATGTCGCCCTGCAACGTGGCCCAGTCCCTGATCGGCCGGCCGTTGAAGGCGGTGATCCGGTCGCCCGCCTTCAGCCCGGCCTTCTTCGCCGGCGAGGCCGGGTCATCGGTGGCGCAGGTGGCCTTGCCCTTGCTGGCCGCGGACTGCGAGATGACGCAGTCGGAGACCGTACTGACCGTCGTGGTCTGGGAGTTGATGCCGAAGCCCATCAGCACGCCGAGGAACAGCGCGACCGCGAGGACCAGGTTCATGAACGGACCGGCGAACATCACGATCACGCGCTTCCACGGCTTGCGCGTGTAGAACAGCCGGGTCTCGTCGCCGGGCTGCAACTCCTCGAAGGCCGCGGAGCGCGCGTCCTCGATCATGCCGCGCCACGGGGAGCTGGAGCGGGCCACGATCTTGCCGTCCTCGCCGGGCGGGAACATCCCGATCATGCGGATGTAGCCGCCCAGCGGGACGGCCTTGATCCCGTACTCGGTCTCACCCTTCTTGCGGGAGAAGATCGTCGGGCCGAAGCCCACCATGTACTGCGGCACCCGGATGCCGAACATCTTTGCCGTGGTCAGATGGCCCAGCTCGTGCCAGGCAATGGAGATCAGCAGGCCGACGGCGAACACGACTATGCCGAGGACCGTCATCGCTGTCGTCATACACGGACCTCCGCTGTCGCCTTCGCTGCCAGTTCACGGGCGCGGGCTCGTGCCCACGCCTCCGCTCCCAGGACGTCCGCCACGGTGAGGGAAGTTCCCGAGGCGGGCGTGCCGTGCTCCTCGACGACCTCGGCGACGGTGTCCACGATCCCGGTGAACGGCAGCCGCCCGGCGAGGAAGGCGTCGACGCACTCCTCGTTGGCCGCGTTGAACACCGCGGGTACGGTGCCCCCGAGGCTACCCACTCGACGGGCCAGCGCCACCGAAGGGAACGCCTCGTCGTCCAGGGGTGAGAACTCCCAGTTCATCACCTTGGACCAGTCGAACGCGGGTGCGGCGTCCGGCACCCGGTGCGGCCAGCCGAGGCCCAGCGCGATGGGCGCCCGCATGTCCGGCGGGCTCGCCTGGGCCAGCGTGGAGCCGTCGGTGAATTCCACCATCGAGTGGATGTACGACTGCGGATGGACCACGACCTCGATCCGGTCGAACGGGATGTCGTACAGCAGGTGCGCCTCGATGACCTCCAGGCCTTTGTTGACCAGGGTGGCCGAGTTGATGGTGATGACCGGTCCCATGGCCCAGGTGGGGTGCGCCAGCGCGTCGCCCGGGGTGACTCCGGCCAGTTCCGCCCTGGTCCGGCCGCGGAACGGGCCGCCGGAGGCGGTGACGATCAGCTTGCGCACCTCGCGGCGGGTGCCGCCCAGCAGGGCCTGGAACAGCGCCGAGTGCTCGGAGTCCACCGGCACGATCTGCCCGGGCCTGGCCAGCGCCTTCACCAGCGGCCCGCCGACGATCAGCGACTCCTTGTTGGCCAGCACCAGCACCCGGCCCGCCGCCAGGGCGGCCAGCGTCGGGGCCAGGCCGATGGAGCCGGTGATGCCGTTCAGCACCGAGTGGCACTCCGTCCGCGCCAGCTCGCAGGCCGCGTCGGGACCCGCGAGGATCTCCGGCTGGGCCTCGCCCGGCGCGTAGAGCGCGGACAGCGCCTCGCGCAGCGCGGGCACCGCCGCCTCGTCGGCCACCGCCACCGCGCGGACCCGCAGGGTGTGCGCCTGCTCGGCGAGCAGTTGGACCCGCCCGCCAGCGGCGGACAGGGCGACCACCCGGAAGCGTTCGGGGTTGCGCAGCACCACGTCGATCGCCTGGGTGCCGATCGATCCGGTCGACCCGAGGATGACGACGTCACGCGGGGCGCCGGGGCTGCCGGTGTCCGGCTGGTAGAGCACGTGGGGATCGGCGAGGGGTGCGGGACTCTCGGTCATGCCCCCATTGTGGCCGCATCCCCTGGCGGTTCCGACAGGGGATGCGGCGGGGCGGTGCCGGGGTCCGGGATGGGCCGCTCAGCGGATCGGCCGGTGGACGTTGTCCTTGGTGGAGGGTCCGGGCGTGGCGTCCGCGATCCACGGGCCGTCGTCCGACGGGTCCACGATGCCGTCCTCCAGCCAGGTGTAGGCACCGCTCATGATGCCCTTGACCAGTCGGCGGTCGATGGTGTCGGTGTTGGTCCACAGCCGGTCGAAGTACTCCTCGATCCGGATCCGGGCCTGGCGGCAGAAGACGTCGGCGAGCTGGTACGCCTCCCTGCCGTGCTCGTCGCGCGCCCTGAGCATCTCGGCCCGTACGCAGGCCGCGCTCATAGCGAACAGCTCCGCGCCGATGTCGACCACCCGGCCCAGGAAGCCCTGCTTGGTCTCCATCCGGCCCTGCCAGCGGGACATCGCGTAGAAGGTTGACCGGGCCAGTCGGCGCGCCGAGCGTTCGACGTAGCGCAGGTGGACCGCCAGGTCGGCGTGGCCCGAGGGGTGGAACTCCCCGTAGGCCGCCGGGAGTTGACCGGGCCCGGCGATCAGCTTGGGCAGCCAGCGGGCGTAGAAGCCGCCCGCCTTCGCCCCGGCCTTCGCCTTCTGTGACAGGGACTTGTCCGGGTCGATGAGGTCGCCCGCCACCGACAGGTGGGCGTCCACCGCCTCGCGGGCGATGAGCAGATGCATGATCTCGGTGGAGCCCTCGAAGATCCGGTTGATCCGCAGGTCGCGCAGCATCTGCTCGGCGGGCACCGCGCGTTCGCCCCGGGCGGCGAGCGACTCCGCGGTCTCGAAACCGCGTCCACCGCGGATCTGCACCAGCTCGTCGGCCATCCGCCAGGCCATCTCGCTGCCGTAGAGCTTGGCCAGCGCGGCCTCGATACGGATGTCGTTGCGGTCCTCGTCGGCCATCTGGCTGGACAGGTCGAGCACGGCCTCCAGGGCGAAGCTGGTCGCCGCGATGAACGCCATCTTGGAGCCGACCGCCTCGTGCTCGGCGATCGACTTGCCCCACTGCACCCGGGCCGCCGACCACTCGCGGGCGATCTTCAGACACCACTTCCCAGCGCCCGCGCAGGCGGCGGGCAGCGAGAGGCGCCCGGTGTTGAGGGTGGTCAGCGCGATCTTCAGGCCCGCGCCCTCGGGGCCGATGCGGTTGGCGGCGGGCACCCGCACCTGGTGGAAGCGGGTCACGCCGTTCTCAAGGCCGCGCAGGCCCATGAACGCGTTGCGGTTCTCCACGGTGACGCCGGGGCTGTCCGCCTCGACCACGAAGGCCGTGATGCCGCCCTTGTGCCCCTCCGACTTCGGCACCCGGGCCATGACCACCAGCAGGTCGGCGACCACGCCGTTGGTGGTCCACAGCTTCACGCCGTCCAGCACGTAGTCGTCCCCGTCCGGCACCGCGACGGTGGCCAGCCGGGCCGGGTCGGAGCCGACGTCCGGCTCGGTCAGCAGGAACGCGGAGATGTCGGTGCGGGCGCAGCGCGGCAGGAAGGCGTCCTTCTGCTCCTTGGTGCCGAACAGCTTCAGCGGCTGCGGTACGCCGATCGACTGGTGCGCGGACAGCAGCGCCCCTATGGCCGGGCTGGCCGTACCGGTCAGCGCGAGGGCCTTGTTGTAGTAGACCTGGCTGAGGCCGAGGCCGCCGTAGGCGACGTCGATCTTCATGCCGAGGGCGCCGAGTTGTTTGAGCCCGTCGATGACCTCGTCGGGAATCCGCGCCTCGCGCTCGATGCGGGCGCCGTCGACCTTCGTCTCCAGGAAGTCCTTGAGCTTGGCCAGGAACTCCTCTCCCCGCTCGATGTCATCCGCCGGCCCGGTGGGGTGGGGGTGGATGAGGTCGAGCCGGAACCGGCCGAGGAACAGCTCCTTGGCGAAGCTGGGCTTGCGCCAGTCCTGCTCCCGGGCCGCCTCGGCTACCTGCCGGGCTTCGCGCTCGGAGACTTGGCGTGGGGCGGATGGTGCGGTCATGAGGGGCTCACCTCGCCGCGAATCGATGAGTGCGGTCACGGCCGGTCACCGGCCGATTGCTACTGATGCGTATACCCACTCCATGGGAACAGCACCAGCCCCCGCGCACAACCCGGGCGGCTGCCATTTCGAGCTCGTTCTGCGCCGGGAGCTTGACCCGGTGTCGACGACGGGTACGCCCTTTGGCTCACTCGCGGCCCGGAACCGTGGCCGGACTCCTCCGCGGCGTGTTCGCGCGGGAAACCGGCCGAGGGATGGGCAGCGGGCGCTCCCGCACAGAGCGCCCGCTGCCCGGGGAGGGTGGCTTACAGGTCCAGGCTGGTGAGGACCAGAACGCGTTCGTACGTGTAGTCGGCCATCGCGTAGGCGACGCCCTCGCGGCCGGTGCCGGAGGCCTTGACGCCGCCGTACGGCATCTGGTCGGCGCGGTACGAGGGCGCGTCACCGATGATCACGCCGCCGACCTCCAGCTCGCGGTGGGCGCGGAAGGCCGTCTGCACGTCGTGCGTGAACACCCCTGCCTGGAGGCCGAACTTGGAGTCGTTCACCGCGGCGAACGCCTCGTCGGTGCCGTTCACCCGGTGCAGGCTGAGCACCGGGCCGAACACCTCGGCGGTGGCCAGGATGGCCTCGGCGGGCAGGTCCGCCAGCACGGTCGGGGCGTACGAGGCGCCGTCCCGTACCCCGCCGGTGACCAGCTTGGCTCCCTTGGCCGTCGCGTCCGCGACCCAGGACTCCACCCGCCGGGCGGCGTCCTCACTGACCAGGGGCCCGACATCGGTGGCGTCGTCCGCCGGGTCGCCGGTGACCTGGGCCTCGACCTTGGCGACGACCTTCTCCACCAGCCGGTCGTAGACGGAGGCGTCGGCGATCACCCGCTGCACCGAGATGCACGACTGGCCCGCCTGGTAGTTGGCGAACGTGGCGATCCGGGTGGCCGCCCACTCCAGGTCGGCGTCCGAGGAGTAGTCGCCGAGCACCACGGCCGCCGCGTTGCCGCCGAGTTCCAGGGTGACGTGCTTGTGCGGCACCGACTGCTGGATCTGGAAGCCGACCGTGTCCGAGCCGGTGAACGAGATCACCGGCAGCCGCTCGTCCTGTACGAGGGCGGGCATCCGGTCGTTGGCCACCGGCAGCACGCTCCACGAACCGGCCGGAAGCTCGGTCTCCGCGAGCAACTCGCCCAGCAGCAGCGCGGACAGCGGGGTGGCCGGGGCGGGCTTGACGATGATCGGCGCGCCGACGGCGATGGCCGGGGCGACCTTGTGCGCCACCAGGTTCAGCGGGAAGTTGAACGGCGCGATGCCCAGCACCGTGCCGCGCGGGAAGCGGCGGGTCAGCGCGAGCCGACCGACACCGCCCTGGTCGGTGTCCAGCCGCTGTGCCTCACCGCTGTTGAAGCGGCGGGCCTCCTCGGCGGCCCAGCGGAAGACCGAGACCGCGCGGCCGACCTCGCCGCGCGCCCACTTGATCGGCTTGCCGTTCTCGGCGGTGATCAGCCGGGCGATCTCCTCGGCGCGCTCGGCGAGCCGCTTGGCGACATGGTCCAGGGCCGCGCTGCGGACGTGGGCGGGGGTGGCCGCGAACTCGGCGGCCACCGAATCGGCGGCCTCGATCGCCTCTTCCACCTGGGCGTCGGTGGGGACGCTCACCGTGCCGACGACGGCGCCGTCCCAGGGGTGGGTGACATCGAAGGTGTCCTCGCCGGTGGCCTGGCGCCCGGCGATCCAGAACGGGGTGGCAGTGGGGGTGGTCATGCGAACACGGTAGGGCGGGGTGGGCGGGATCGCGGTTGTCCGTGCGGGAGTACGACGGCGGCCTTGTGCGCCTATTTGGCGTACGTCGGCGTTTCTTCGGCTCCCATGGGCGTACCCCGGGACAGGCCGGGGTCCGGTTGTGCCCACCCGTTCCGCAGCTCAGCCGCCGGACTTCAGGGCCAGCCAGAGTTCCATGCGGACGTCGGGGTCGTCGAGCGAGCGGCCCAGGATCTCCTCGACCCGCCGCATCCGGTAGCGCAGGGTGTGCCGGTGCACCCCGAGGTCGGCCGCCGCGGCGTCCCACTGGCCGTGCCGGGACAGCCAGGCGCGCAGCGACCGGACCAGATCGCCCCGCGAGGTGGCGTCGTGGTCGTACAGCGGGCGCAGCAGCCCCTCGGCGAACGCCCGGACCGCTTCGTCGCCGAGTAGCGGAAGAATCGATCCGGCACCGACCTCGCCATGCTCCACCAGCGCCCGCCCCCTGCGCTGTGCCACCGCCAGCGCCCGCTCCGCCTGGTCCCCCGCCGCGGGCACCGCGTCAGCCGGCACCGCCGCCGAGAGACCAGCGGCCAACTCCTCCGCGGCCCCCACGAGTTCGGCCCCCGCCGCCAGCACCGCTCCCCCGTCGGCGGCCAGCACGGTCAGCCGCGGCCCGTCCAGCGAGGCGAGCAGCGGCTCTGCCGCCCGCGCCGCGGCGGCCTCCACCCGGTCGGCCAGCAGCGCCAACGCGGCCTGCGGATCGTCCCGCTCGGCCCGGTCCTGCCGCTGCGCGGGCTCCACGGCCAGCAACCGCACCGGCCGGTCAAGCAGCGTGCCGTAGCGGCGGCCCGCGACGGTACGTGCATGGTCGCACTCGCCCGCCAGCAGCATCCGTAGCAGCGCCGCGCCGAACCGCCGCTCGGCGTCCTGCAAGGTGCGGGACTGCTCCAGGGAGAGGGTGAGCAGTGCGACCGCCGCCTGCACCACATAGCGGTCCGAGGTGTCCAGCCGCTCGGCGGTGCCCACCGCCAGGAAGCCGCGCGGGCGCCGCCCGGTGCCCAGCGACTGGATCTCCACCCGGTCGTCCGCACCGCCGGGGCCCGCCACCGCGGCGCTGGCCGGGGCGGGCCGTGCCCGCAGCCGCTCGATCTCGCCGCCCAGCCGGGCGGCCCGTCGCCCGGCCCAGTCCGGCGAGGCGGCGATCACCGCGCCGGACGCGTCGTACAGCGCCGCCCAGCCGTTGAGATGCGCGGCCAGCCGGGACAGCAGTGCGCCGGTGCCGGCCGGGGCGAGGGCGGCCCGGGTCAGCTCGCGCTGCGCCTCCAGGCTGGTGGTGACCGCCTTGTACTGGTCGGCCGCGATCGCCGCCGAGACCGCCTTGCTGATCGCGATGAACGGGGTCGGGCGGGGCACCCGCAGCAGCGGCAGTCCACGCTCCTCCGCCGCGCTGACCAGCGCTTCCGGCACGGTGTCATGGCCGAGCCCCACGCCGAAGCCGAGGCCCACCACTTCGGCGTCGGCCAGCCGGTACACGTACTCGCGCAGGGCTTCGGCGTCGCTGCCGAGCTTCAGCCCGGTGGTGAGCAGCAGTTCGCCGCCCTCCAGGTACGGGGTGGGGTCGTCCAGTTCGCTGGTGTGCACCCAGCGCACGGGGGCGTCCAACCGGTCGCCTCCGGCCAGGACGGTCAGCTTGAGCGCGGAGGCGCGCACGAGGGAGGCGAGGGTGGGTGGCATGGCGCTACCGATTCTGCCTCACCCGTCCGCGTTGGCTCACCCCCAGAGGTTGACCAGCACCGGCGGCGAGCTGTCGCCGCCGACCGAGGTCAGCGAGGCCACCGCGTGGCCGGGCGGTACCTGGTTGGCCAGGTCGGAGGCGGACCAGCGTTCCCGCTCCACCCGACGCACGGTGACCGACTCGGTGGTCACCGCCTCCCCGGTGAACAGCCGCCGGATGCCGCGCACCGTGCGCTTGACGATCCCGCCGGAGAAGTCGGGGGTGCGGGTCACATCGCTCTCCTCGACCCACGTGGTGCCCCACGCCTCGGCGAACCGCTTGCCGTCCCAGGTGTTCAGCCCGGACAGTGCGACCTTGCACCCGGTCGCTCCCAGCAGCGCGGAGCGCAGCGCCTCGGGCACGTCGTCCAGCCCGCGCAGCGCGAGCACCGCGCCCGCGTGCGCCGAACGCAGCCGCTGCAGCCCGCGCACCGCCTCGGTGGTGACGGCGTGCGCGGCGTCGTCCAACACCAGGCAGGCGAACAGCGAACGGTCGGTACGAGCGGTGGCGGCGGCGATGAACTGGGCCAGCAGCAGCCGGGTGAGCATCCGGGACGCCTCGGCGTGCCCGCGTTCCGGCAGGTCGATGCGCACCCGCAGCGGGTGCTCCAGCGAGTGCAGCGCGAACGGCCGGGTGCGGCCGGTGACGTCGAAGAACCCGGCGAAGGCGGGCCGGTCGAGCAGCGCCACCCGGTCGGCGAGCAGGCCGCCGATGTCGCCGGGGCGGCCCGACTGCCGTTCCCTGGCGGCGAGTTCACGCGCCCAGGCGTGCTCGCCCGCCTCGTCCAGCGCCTCGCGCAGCACGGCCAGCGCGGCGGCGTTGCCGTCCAGCAGCTCGCGCAGCTCGGGGACGGAGGGGAAGCGGCCGTGGGCGGCGCGGTAGGGGCCGAGGAGCTGGCCGAGCGCGGTCGCCGCCCGCCGCGGGTCGGCCTCCGGCCCCTCGAAGCCGTCCAGCAGGGCCGCGGCGAGGATGCCCGCCGCCTCGTCGGGGTCGGTGGTGCCGCCGTACAGGTCCAGGTCGTACCCGGACGCCGGGTCGCCGATCGCGATCACCACGTCGAAGGCGTCGGCCGGGCCGAGGTCGGCGCCCGTCGCGCCGACCGCCACCACGGCCGCGGTTCCGGCCAGCGCCTGCAGGCACAGCGACTCGACCGCCGGCCGCACCACCCGGTGGGTCTTGCCGGAGCCGGGCGGCCCGACGACCAGCAAGGAGGTGCCCAGCAGCGCCGGATCGAGCGCGACGCCCACTCCCCGGTAGCGGTAGGGGTTGCGCTGTGCGTCGACCGCCGTGCCGATGCGCACCTGGCCGGTGTACAGGTCGTGTCGGGCCGCCCGGGCGGGCAGGTCGCGCGCGCCGGAGGGGTGCACACAGGCGGCGGCGCCGTGCCGCAGCACCGCGTCGGTGTAGGCGTTCAGCCGTGCGGAGTCGGCCTGCGCGGACCGCCAGGCACGGTGCAGGCGCACGTAGTCGACGTCGTTCAGCCGCCCCTCGCGGGTCTCCGCGGCCAGCCGCTCGGCCACCGCGGGCTGCCCGGCCTCCCGCAACTGCGGCCATCCCACGGGGTCCACGTCGGGCTCGGGCACCGCGACGGCTTCGGGCGCGCCGGGTCGGGCGAGCGGGGTGAGCACAAAGCGGCGGAGGACCTCCATCCAGTTCCCGAGGCGGCCACAGACGGCGAGCAGGAGGGCGCTGCAGACGACGTAGTAGATGTGCGCCGTCACATCGAGCGCGACGTTCTGGTCCCCCGGCCGCTGCTGGCGCCAGGCATCGGGGGTGATCCAAAGGTAGGGCCACAGCCAGACCTTGATGTAGAGGTTGGCGCACAGCGACCACACCAGCGCCCCGCACAGCGCCGACAGCAGCGCGCCGCCGAGCAGCTTCCGGTTGGGCACCCGCTGGGGCTCCTCCGGTGGCCGGGGGACGTGCCCGAAGGCGTAGATGCCCGGTGCGTCGGCGTGCCGAGGGGTACGCAGCCACGTCTCCACCGGGTTGGTGGGCGGCGCCTGCGGCATGGGCGGCGGGGTGGCCGGTCGTGGGACGGAGGGCACCGCAGGGGCGGTCTCGCGGTAGCCGTGCGTGCCGTCGATGTCCATGTATCGCTGTCCCTCGCCCTGACCAGCCGACCGTTGCGGTGTGCTCGATGTCGCCCGCGCACTCGTTCGCACGAGTCACGGACCCATGCGTACAAGTGACGTGTCGCTCAATGTAGTGGAGGCGGTACGCCAGGCCGAGTGGCCGACTGGCCGTCGCGTCGAAGAGGCATGGGCGACTGCTACCGAACGGCGTATGCGGAGCCCGGGTGGACGGGCTTAGCCTGCGAGAAAAGACCGTGATCGCAAGGAGTTAGCCCCCATGACCGAACTGTCCGGCGGCCCCGCCCTGCCCCAGGAGCGTCGTCTCGTCACCCCGATTCCCGGTCCGAAGTCCCAGGAGCTGCTGGCCCGCAAGACCGCGACGGTCGCGAACGGCGTGGGCACGACGCTGCCGGTGTTCGTCACCCGGGCGGGCGGTGGCGTCCTGGAGGACGTGGACGGCAACTCGCTGATCGACTTCGGCTCCGGCATCGCGGTCACCTCGGTGGGCAACAGCGCCGAGGCCGTGGTGCGGCGCGCCACCGAGCAGCTGGCCGCCTTCACCCACACCTGTTTCATGGTGACGCCGTACGAGGGGTATGTGGAGGTCTGCGAGCAGCTCGCCGAGCTGACCCCGGGCGACCACGAGAAGAAGTCGGCGCTGTTCAACTCCGGTGCCGAGGCGGTGGAGAACGCGGTGAAGATCGCCCGCGCCTACACCGGGCGCCAGGCGGTCGTGGTCTTCGACCACGGCTACCACGGCCGTACCAACCTCACCATGGCGCTGACCGCCAAGAACATGCCGTACAAGCACGGCTTCGGCCCGTTCGCGCCGGAGGTCTACCGGGTGCCGCTGGCCTACCCGTTCCGCTGGCTGACCGGTGCGGAGAACTGCGCCGAGCAGGCCGCCGCCCAGGCGATCGACCAGATCACCAAGCAGGTGGGCGCGGAGAACGTGGCCGCGATCGTGATCGAGCCGATCGCCGGTGAGGGCGGCTTCATCGAGCCCGCCAAGGGCTTCCTGCCGCGGATCGCCCAGTTCGCCAGGGACAACGGCATCGTCTTCGTGGCGGACGAGATCCAGACCGGGTTCTGCCGCACCGGCCAGTGGTTCGCGTGCGAGGACGAGGGCGTCGTCCCGGACCTGATCACCACGGCGAAGGGCATCGCGGGCGGTCTGCCGCTGGCCGCGGTCACCGGCCGCGCGGAGATCATGGACGCGGCGCACGCGGGCGGCCTCGGCGGCACCTACGGCGGCAACCCGGTGGCCTGCGCGGCGGCGCTCGGCTCGATCGAGACCATGCGCGAGCTGGACCTGAACGCCAAGGCCAAGCGGATCGAGGAGGTCATGAAGGGCCGACTGGCCGCGCTCGCCGAGAAGTTCGACATCATCGGCGACGTCCGCGGCCGTGGCGCGATGATCGCCATCGAGCTGGTCAAGTCGGGCACCCGGGAGGGGGCGAAGACCCCGAACCCGGAGGCGACCGCCGCCGTCGCCAAGGCCTGCCACGCCGAGGGCCTGGTGGTCTTGACCTGTGGAACCTACGGCAACGTGCTGCGGTTCCTGCCGCCGCTGGTCATCGGCGAGGACCTGCTCACCGAGGGCCTGGACATCATCGAGCGGGCGTTCGGCACGCTCTGATCAGCGCGAACCCGGCTTTGGCCGGTGCGTCGGGGCGGCGGTCCCGGGGTGTTGTGCACCCAGGTGAAGAACCTGTGCGGGCCTGATGTAGGGAACGGTGACACCGCTGACTGCCGCCTCCTGTGTGACGTACGGTCGTGCCAGATGAAAGAACCACCCCGCCCGCGGGAGACCGCGGGCGACATCCCGTCGACGACTCCCCATCGTCGATACGGCAGTGCCCTCGCGCACGAAACCGCCGGTGCCGCAAGCTCCGGCAATCCTCGCCGATCGGTCGGCCGCTCGTCCCAAACCCCCCGGGACCAGCGGTCCGGCGATCGTCCCGACCGCCCCGGAACTCTCCCCCCTGTTCCGGGGCGGTCAACTGTTGCCAGCTCCGTCTGCACGGTGCTGTTCGCCCTGCTGACCTGGCAGGTCGCGGTCCACGGGGCGCTGTACCGGTGGGACGTACGGGTCGACGCGGCCGCGTTGCGGGCCGCCTCGCGGCATCAACCGGTGCGGCCCGCGGCCCAGTTCCTGGCCGACCTGGGCGACGTGGGGGTCGCGGTTCCGGTGCTTGTGGCGGCCCTGGGATACGTCGCCTGGCGGCACCGTCGGGCGGGCGCGCCGCGCTGGTGGCTGCCGTCCGCCGTCGGCGCGCTGGCGATGGCGGTGACCGCGCCACTGGTCGTACCGGTGAAGGATCTCGTCTCCCGCCCGGCGCCGGGCACCACCCAACTCGTCGCCCACTCCGGGTACTTCCCGTCCGGGCACGCCGCGACGGCGGCGATGGCGTACGGGCTGGCCGTGCTGGTGCTGCTGCGGTTCGTCCAACGCGGCGCGGCACGGCGGCTGTTGGTGCTCGCCGCCGTGCTGCTGAACCTCGCGGTGGGCGCCGCGCTGGTGTGGCGCGGCTACCACTGGCCGCTGGACGTGGCGGCCAGTTGGTGCCTGAGCGGGGTGCTGCTGTCGCTTGCGCGCCTTACGAGTTGGTGGGGAAACCCAGGTTGATCCCGCCGTGGGGACGGGTCCAGCCAGCGCTGGGTTACCGCCTTGCCGCGGGTGAAGAAGTGGACGCCGTCCTGGCCGTACGCGTGGGTGTCGCCGAACAGGCTGTTCTTCCAGCCGCCGAAGGAGTAGTACGCGACCGGCACCGGGATCGGCACGTTGATGCCGACCATGCCGACCTCGACCTCGTGCTGGAACCGGCGGGCGGCGCCGCCGTCGTTGGTGAACAGCGCGGTCCCGTTGCCGTACGGGTTGGCGTTGATCAGTTCCAGTCCCTCGTCGTACGAGGAGACCCGGACCACCGACAGCACCGGGCCGAAGATCTCGTCGTTGTAGACGGACATGCCGGGCTTGACGTGGTCGAAGAGGGTCGGTCCGAGCCAGAAGCCTTCGGCCGTGTCGTCTCCGGAGACCGGGTGCTTGCGGCCGTCGACCGCGAGCGTGGCGCCGTCCGCCAACCCGGCGTCCAGGTAGGAGGTCACCTTGTCCCGGTGCGCGCCGGTGACCAGCGGGCCCATCTCGGAGTCGGCGTTGCAGCCGGGGCCGACCTTGAGGGTGGCCATCCGCTCCTTGATCCTCGCCACCAGGTCGTCACCGACCGGGTCGACGGTCACCAGCACGGAGACGGCCATGCAGCGCTCGCCGGCGGCGCCGAAACCGGCGTTGACGGCGGCGTCGGCGGCCAGGTCCAGGTCGGCGTCCGGCAGCACCAGCATGTGGTTCTTGGCGCCGCCGAGGGCCTGTACCCGCTTGCCGTACCGGGTGCCGGTCTCGTACACGTAGCGGGCGATCGGGGTGGAGCCGACGAAGGAGACGGCCTTGATGTCGGGGTGCTCCAGCAGCCGGTCGACGGCGACCTTGTCGCCGTGCACCACGTTGAAGACACCGTCGGGCAGTCCGGCCCGCTGCCACAGCCGGGCGAGGAAGTCGGCGGCCGACGGGTCCTTCTCGGACGGCTTGACCACCACGGTGTTGCCCGCCGCGATGGCGATGGGGAAGAACCACATCGGCACCATCGCCGGGAAGTTGAACGGCGAGATGATCGCGACCGGGCCGAGCGGCTGGCGGATCGAGTACACGTCGATGCCGGTGGACGCCTGCTCGGTGAAGCCGCCCTTGAGCAACTGCGGGATGCCGCAGGCGTATTCGACGACCTCAAGACCGCGGGCGATCTCGCCGAGCGCGTCCGAGTGCACCTTGCCGTGCTCCGCGACGATGATCGAGGCGAGTTCGTCGCGCTCGGCGTTCAGCAGCTCGCGGAAGGCGAACAGCACCTGGGCGCGCTTGGCGACCGAGGTGTGCCGCCACTCGCGGAACGCGGCGGCCGCCGCGCCCACCGCCTGGTCGACCTCGGCGATGGTCGCGAAGTCCACCTGGCCGGTGACCCGCCCGGTGGCCGGGTCGTACACGTCGCCCCGCCGTTCGGTGGGCCCGGTCCATTCCTGTCCGGCGATCCAGTGCGTGATGTGCTTGGTGGTCACGGCAGACCTTCCTCTTGACCGTTTGTCGATCGAGCCGCTCGGAGCCTGCTGCCAGTGTGGCGAGGCGCCACCGCCCGCCACAACCACCAGCATGTCGGCGCATCCGCCATCCGCTTTACAGTCCGTCGGCGGCGATCCGGGCCGCCGCCTCGTGCATGACGGTCTCCAGCACCACCGGGTCGGTCAGGGTGCCCGCCCCGTCCGGCGGCACCAGCCAGCGCACCCCGCCGCTGGCCCGGCCCGGGTAGGGGACGACGATCCAGCTGCCGAGCCCTGCCGCCCGTACCCCGGTGCCCACCCAGCGGGCGGCCGTACCGGCCGGGACGAAGAATCCGGTCCTGCGGTCCTCGAAGTCGCCGAGCACCGGTCCCGGCCGGTCGACGCACCGGCCCAGCACGTCGAGCGTGGGACAGCCCAGCTCACCGCCGACGATCAGCACGTCCCAGAGCCTTCCGGCGGGCAGCAGCGTCACCCCCAGCGGGTTGCGCTCCCACTCCCACCGGCAGGCCTCCGGGTCCGGCGCCACCGACACCAGCCACTCCACCGCGGTCTTCGCCGCGCCGCCCATCTCATCCCTCCGTTTCCCCGGCCGCGGCCGGATGTCCCCGTCATGGATGAGAGGGGGCGACCGGTGCGGCATTACGCGGGTTGAGGAGGGATTTTCCAGTCAGTCGAGTACCGGCGCGGAACCCCGCTCCGGGCGGTCTTGACCTCGGGGGTTTCCGTTGGTCCGGCATCGCCGCGACGGCGCGCGAACACGACGGCGCGGCCCGGCGGTGCCGAAGGCCCGCCGGGCGGGCGCCCGTCGGTCCGGCGCTAGCTGTCGAAGCCCAGGCCGACCTTGTCCATGGCCTTGAGCCACAGGTTGCGGCGGCCGCCGTTGCGGTCGGCGCGGGCCAGGGACCTACGGGTCAGCTCGATCCCCGCCCAGGCGAACGGTTCCGGCGGGAACGGCAGCGGCTTGCTGCGCACCATCTCCAGTTCGGTGCGCTCGGTGCGCTCCCCCGCCAGCAGGTCGAGCATCACCTCCGCGCCGAACCGGGTGGCGCCCACCCCGAGGCCGGTGTAGCCGAGCGCGTAGCCGACCCGGCCGCCGTGCGTGGTGCCGTAGAACGCGGAGAAACGCGAGCAGGTGTCGATGGCACCGCCCCACGTATGAGTGAACCGCAAGCCCTCCAACTGCGGGAAGCAGGTGAAGAACTGGGCGGCGAGTTTACGGAAGGTCTCCGGTCGCTGGTCGTGCTCCGCGGCCACCCGCCCGCCGAACTTGTAGATGGCGTCGTAACCGCCCCACAGGATGCGGTTGTCGGCGGTGAGCCGGAAGTAGTGGAACTGGTTGGCTCCGTCGCCGAGTCCCTGCCGCCGCTTCCAGCCGATCGACGCCAACTGGCCTTCGGTCAGCGGCTCGGTGACCATCGCGTAGTCGTACACCGGCACCACGAACGACCGCAGCCGCTTGACCAGTGACGGGAACACCCCGGAGGCGAGCGCCACCCGGCGGGCGAACACCCGGCCGTAGCCGGTGCGTACCGCCATGCCACCGCCGTTGGGGGTCATCGCGGTGGCCCGGGTGTGCTCGTGGATCCGCACCCCCAGCGACTCGCAGGCGCGCTTGAGTCCCCAGGCCAGCTTCGCCGGGTGCAGCATCGCGACGCCGTCGCGGTCCCACAGCCCGCCGACGAAGGTCGGCGAGTCGACCTCGGCGCGCATCGCGTCCCGGTCGAGCATTTCGAGTTCGACGCCGAGCCCGGCGGCCTCCTGCGCCAACTCGTGCAACTCGTCGAGCTGGTACGGCTCGGTGGCCACGTCGATCTCGCCGGTGCGCTCGAAGTCGCAGTCGATGTCGTGGCGGGCGATGGCCGCCTCGATCTCGTCGAGGTTGCGGGCGCCGAGCTGTTGCAGCTTGTCCAGTTCCCCGGGCCAGCGCTCAAGGCCGTTGCCGATCCCGTGGGTCAACGAGGCGGCGCAGAAGCCCCCGTTGCGGCCGGTGGCCGCCCAGCCGACCTCGTGGCCCTCGATCAGCACCACCTCGCGCGAGGGGTCGCGCTCCTTGGCGATCAGTGCGGTCCACAGTCCCGAGTAGCCTCCACCGACCACCAGCAGATCGCAGTGCTCGTCCCCGACCAGCGCGGGGTTGGCCCGCGGCCTGCCGGGGTCCTCCAGCCAGAACGGTGTGGGCTGCGCGTCAGCGAGCGAATGGGCAGGGTCCATGCGGTATCACTGCTTTCCAGTGCTTCACGGATTATCCGAACCGGTCAGCGACGGGCGGTCCTCGCCCGGCCGACGATCTGCGAGAGCGCGATGACGGCCATCGTGCCCAGCAGCATCAGTGAACCGATGACATCGATCTGGGCCGGGTAGGCACGCTGCACCGAGCCCCAGATGTACATCGGGAAGGTTTCCAGGTTGCCCGCGGTGAAGACGGTGATGATGTAGTCGTCCACCGACAGGGCGAAGGCCAGCAACGCGGCGGCGGCGATGCCGGGCGCGACCAGCGGCAGGGTGACGTGGCGGAAGGTCTGCGCGGGGGTGGCGTACAGGTCCTGGGCGGCCCGCTCCAGGGTCGGGTCCATTCCGGCCAGCCGGGACTTGACGGTGACCACCACGTAGCTGACGCAGAACATGACGTGCGCGATGGTGATGGTCCAGAAGCCGAGGGCGCCGGGGCCGACGGTGTTGAAGAACAGCGCGGCGAGGGTGGCGCCCATGACCACCTCGGGGGCGGCCATCGGCAGGAACAGCAGGGCGTTGACGCCGGAGCGGGCCCGGAAGCGGTAGCGCACCATGGCGAAGGCGATCATCGTGCCGAGCACCGTGGCCACGATGGTGGCGACCACGCCGATCTGCAGCGAGAGCCCGATGCTGTGGCACATCTCGCTGTTGGCGCACGGGTGGCGCCAGGCGTCCAGGGAGAACTCGTTCCAGACGTAGTCGAACCTGCCCACCGGCTTGTTGAACGACATCCACAGGATGACCGCGTTGGGCAGCAGCATGAACACGAACACCACGATGGTGACGGCCAGCAGGGTGTGCTCGCGGAGCCAGGCCAGCGGGGAGCGGCGCCTCGGCTTCGGCGCCGGGGTGGCGGCGGTGGTGCTGGCCGCGGACGGGGCAGTAGCGGTGCTCATCAGATCAGGTCCTCCGTCCCGGCCTTGCGGATGTAGCTCATCACCAGGACCAGCGTGCCGACCATCATCACGACCGAGATCGCGGAACCGACCGGGTAGCCCTGGGTGTTGCGAAGGAACAGGTCCTCGATCTTCTGGCCGACGACGCCGGTGTTGGGGTTGCCGAGGAGCTGGGCGTTGATGTAGTCGCCGACGGCGGGGATGAAGGTCAGCAGGGTGCCGCCGATGACGCCGGGCATGGACAGCGGCAGGGTGACCCGGCGCCAGGTGGTGAAGGTGTTGCAGTACAGGTCGTGTCCGGCCTCGTGCAGCCGGGGGTCGATCTTCTCCAGCGAGGTGTACAGCGGGAGGATGGTGAACGGCAGGAAGTTGTAGACCATGCCGCACACCACGGCGGCCGGGCTGGCCAGTACGTGGTCGCCGACGGTCCAGCCGAGCGCGGTGGTGACCTTGAGCAGGTGCAGGTCGCTGAGCAGCCGTACCAGCGGGCTGTTGTCGGCGAGGATGGTCTTCCAGGCGATCGTGCGGATCAGGAAGCTGGTGAACGAGGGCACGATCACCAACGCCATCAACAGGCTTTTCCACCTGCCGCCCTTGAAGGCGATGAAGTAGGCGACCGGGTAGCCGAGCAGCAGGCACACCACGGTGCACAGCACCGAGTAGATCCCCGAATGCAGGTACTGCGGGCCGTACTTGGTGATGGCGTCGGCGTAGTTGGCCCAGTGCCAGGTGAGTTTGAAGCCGTCGTCGTAGTCGCCCTGCTGCACCGAGGCCGACACCGAGGTGAGGATCGGCACCAGGAAGAAGACGACCAGCCACAGCAGTCCTGGCAGCAGCAGGATCCACGGCGTCAGGTTCCGTCGCGGCCTGCGCTCGTCGGGCGGCGGGCCAACGGGCCTGCCGGCGGCGGGAGTCGGGGCGACAGCGGTCACGCCCGCCTGTCGCCCGCCACCGGCCTCGAGGGAGGAGCTGCGCTCCACGGTCATGCCGCGTCCTCCTCCACGTCCGCGCCCGCCTCGATGTCCTGGCCGCCTTCCAGGCCGAAGCCCTGGCCGGGGTCCCAGAAGACGGTCACCTCGGCGCCGGGGCGCTGGATCTGCCGTCCGGTGTTCTGCTCGAAGACCGCCAGTTCCTCGCCGGACGGCAGCTTGACCAGGTACTGGGTGGACACACCGATGAACGAGGTGTCCAGCACGACCCCGCCCGCCAACGTGTTGTGGCCCACCGGGACCTCCTCGTCCGACGTGGCGATCTGCACCTTCTCCGGCCGCACGCCCAGGATCACCGGCCCGGAGCTGACCGGGCAGCGCGCCGCGTCCACGGTGAGCCGCTGACCGTGGGCGCTGATGGTGGCGATGCCGCCGGTGACGCCCTCGACGGTGCCGGGTATCAGGTTGGACTGGCCGAGGAAGTTGGCCACGAAGGTGGTGCGCGGGTTCTCGTACAGCTGCGCTGGGGAGCCCATCTGCTCGATGCGGCCCGCGTTCATCACCGCGATGGTGTCGGCCATCGTCATGGCCTCCTCCTGGTCGTGGGTGACGTGTACGAACGTCAGGCCCACCTCCAGCTGGATCCGCTTGAGCTCGATCTGCATCTGGCGGCGCAGCTTGAGGTCGAGGGCGCCCAGCGGTTCGTCCAGCAGCAGCACCCGCGGCTGGTTGATCAGGGCGCGGGCCAGCGCGATGCGCTGCTGCTGGCCGCCGGAGAGCTGGTTGGGCTTGCGCTTGGCGACATGGCCGAGCTCCACCAGGTCCAGCATCTCCTCGACGGGCTTCCTGATGTCCTTCAGGCCGCGGCGGCGCAGGCCGAAGGCGACGTTCTCGTAGATGTCCAGGTGCGGGAAGAGCGCGTAGTTCTGGAAGACGGTGTTGACCGGCCGCCGGTACGGTTTGCGGTCCGTCACGTCCTGGTCGCCGAGGAAGATCTGGCCGATGGTGGGCTCCTCGAGTCCGGAGACCATGCGCAGCGTGGTGGTCTTGCCGCATCCGGAGGCGCCGAGCAGCGCGAAGAACGATCCCTGCGGAACCGTCAGGTTGAGGTCGTCCACGGCGGTGAACGAGCCGTAGCGCTTGGTCAGCCCGACCAGGCGCAGGTCGCCGCCCTCGGTGCGGCCGAGCACGTCGTTGGAGCTCATCAGGGGTCTTCTCCGATCCGTGAACGGTCTCGTTGTCAGCGGTCGACGTACCGTCTACTGGCCGGTGACCTGCTGGAAGCGGTTGGTGTAGTCGTTCAGCTGGGCGATGCTGAGAGCCATGAAGCCGCGCGCCTTGTCCTGCATCGCTTTCGTGGGCACGATCAGCGGGACGGCCGCGGCGGTGGAGTCGAGCTTGCGCAGCTCGTCCTCGGCACCGCGCACCGAGGGGATGTAGTCGATGAAGTCATCGAGCGCCGCGGCGACCTGGGGCTGCAGGTAGTAGTTGAGCAGCTTCTCGGCGTTGGCCTTGTGCCGGGCGAAGTTGGGGATGACGCAGTTGTCGGACCAGGAGAGCATGCCTTCCTTCGGCAGGTCGAGGGTGACCAGGTTGGGCTTGCCCAACTGGGCCACGTCGCCGGAGTAGGCCATGGTCACCGCGGTGTTGCCCTGCTGGAAGTCGCTCAGATAGTCGTTGCCGGTGAAGGATCGTATCTGCCCGCGGTCCTTGGCGCGGCGTACGTACTCCAGCGCCTGGTTGAACTGGGCGTCGGTGAAGTGCTCCGGGTCGTGGCCCTGGGCGAGCAGGGCGATCGCCACGGTGTCCTCCATCTCGCTGAACAGCGAGACCTTGCCGTGCAGGTCGGGCCGGGTGAAGACCTCGGCGAGCGAGGTGATCGGCTGCTTCACCAGGTTGGTGTTGTACGCGAAGGTGGTGTAGCCGTACGCCCACGGGATGCTGAAGCGGCGGCCGGGGTCGGTGGGGTCCTTGAGCACTCGCGGCAGCAGCAGGGAGTGGTTGGGGATGTTCGACAGGTCCAGTTCCTGGATGTAGTCGTAGGTGCGGTACTTCCCCACCATGTAGTCGCTGACGACCATCAGGTCGTAGCCGGTGTCGATCCCCTTGACCAGCGACGGGTCGATCTTGGTGTACCAGTCGTTGTTGTCGTTGATCACCTCCAGGTACTGGACCTGGATGCCGGTCTGCTTCTCGAACGCGTCCAGCGTGGGCCGCCGGTTGGCGTTCTTGGGGTCGACGTCGATGTAGGACGGCCAGGTGGCGAACACGACCTTCTTCTCGGCCGCCGAGTAGTCCTTGCCGGCCTGCCCCTTCTCCCGCGCACCGGCCGGTACGACATGGCCCTGCACCCCGCAGGCGGTGAGCGCCGCGGCACCGGTGAGGGCCAGTCCGCCGGTGGCGGCGGCGCGCAGCAGGGTGCGGCGGCTGAGCCGGGTGGTGGTGGAACGGGTTCGGGTGCGGTTGACGTACTGAGCGAGCTCGGTTGGGCTGGGGTTCGTCACGCGTCACCTGTCCCCGAAGATCGTGCGGTGCCAGTCTTTTCTCGCCACCGCCGTATTGTCGAACATGACGTGCTTGACCTGCGTGTACTCCTCGAAGGAGTAGGCGGACATGTCCTTGCCGAAGCCGGAGGACTTGTAGCCGCCGTGCGGCATCTCGCTGATGATGGGGATGTGGTCGTTGACCCAGACGCAGCCCGCCTTGATCTCGCGGGTGGCGCGGTGGGCCCGGAACACATCACGGGTCCAGGCGGACGCGGCCAGTCCGTACGGGGTGTCGTTGGCCAGCCGCAGCCCCTCGTCGTCGCCGTCGAACGGCAGCACCACCAGTACCGGGCCGAAGATCTCCGCCTGGACGATCTCGCTGTCCTGCGGGGCGCCGGTGATCAGGGTGGGCCGGTAGAAGGCGCCCCTCGAATCCGGCGCCGCACCGCCGGTGACGACGGTGGCGTAGTCGCGGGCGCGCTCCACGAAGCCCGCGACGCGGTCCCGTTGGGCGTGGCTGACCAGCGGCCCGAGGTCGGTCGCGGGGTCGAAGGGGTCGCCCAGCCGCACACCCTCGAACAGTTCGGCTACGGCGGCCACGAAGGCGTGGTAGAGCGGCCGTTGCACATAGGCGCGGGTCGCCGCGGTGCAGTCCTGGCCGGTGTTGATCAGCGCGCCCGCGACCGCGCCGTGCGCCGCGGCCTCCAGGTCAGCGTCGTCGAAGACCACGAAGGGCGCCTTGCCGCCGAGTTCGAGGTGGAGCCGCTTGACGGTACGGGTGGCGAGTTCGGCGACCCGCCGGCCGACGGCGGTGGAGCCGGTGAACGAGGTCATCGCCACCTCGGGGTGGCCGACCAGGTGCTCGCCGGCGTCCCGTCCCGCGCCGGTGACGATGTTGACCACGCCGTCGGGTATGCCCGCGTCGGTCGCCGCCTGGGCGAACATCAGCGAGGTGAGCGGGGTGAGTTCGGCGGGCTTGAGCACGATGGTGTTGCCTGCGGCGATGGCGGGCAGCACCTTCCAGGCCGCCATCTGGAGCGGGTAGTTCCAGGGCGCGATGGAGCCGACCACGCCGATCGGCTCGCGCCGGACGTACGAGGTGTGGTCCCCGGAGTACTCCCCCGCCGCCCTGCCCTCCAGATGGCGGGCGGCACCGGCGAAGAAAGCGGTGTTGTCGACCGTGCCCGGTACGTCGAACTCGGTGGACAGCCTGATGGGCTTGCCGCACTGGACCGACTCGGCCAGTGCGAGGTCGGCGGCGCGCTCGGACAGCGCGGCGGCGAAGCCGTGCAGGGCGTCGGAGCGTTCGCCCGGTGTGGCGCCGGCCCATCCGGGCAGCGCCTCGGCGGCGGCGGTCACGGCGGCGTCCACGTCAGCGGCGCCCGCCAGCTCGTAGGTACAGACGGTCTCGCCGGTGGCCGGGTCGACCACCGGGTGCGAGCGGCCTGAGGAGCCGGAGCGCAGACGTCCCGCGATGTACTGGGCCTGCCCGCCGAAACCTTCCGCCAGGGCGAGCGCGGCTTCGCGGCCGTGGTCCCTGTGGTCCATCACGTTCTCCTCGTATCGCCCGGCGGCGTAGCATTGGGCCGGGTTGGTGGCCGATCCTGGCAGAGTAGCCTTGCCCCAACAAGGGATTCCGTTGTTGCCTTTTGGTTACGCGACGGAATCTGTCTCCAAGGCGATCTGCACGCAACGGACGATGCCGCCCGCCGACAGATCATGGCAACCAGCAGGTTGCCCCGCGAGACCGCCCCAGCTTTACACTCTGCCGGAAGGCCGGGCACCGCGGATTCGCGCCCCCGCCCGACCAGACCGGAGGTCGCCGTGTTCCCCACCGTCGCCCAGGTCCTGGACCTCGAAGCCCTGCGCCGCGGCAACCCCCGGGTGGTGGCCGGGGGATCCGGCCTGGACGCACCCGTGCGCTGGGTGCACATCAGCGAACTCGCCGATATCGCGGGCATGCTGCACGGCGGCGAACTGGTGCTGACCACCGGCGTCATGCTGCCCACCGACAAGGAGTCGCTGGCCCGCTACATCGGCGGCCTCGCCGATGTGGGGGCAGCCGGCCTGGTCGTCGAACTCGGCCGCCGGTACGCGGACGAACTGCCCCGCCCGCTGGTACGCGCCGCCGAGCGGCGCGGCCTGCCGCTGATCGAACTGCGCACCGAGGTGCGCTTCGTGGCGGTCACCGAAGCCGTGCACGAGCACGTGGTCAACGCCCAACTCACCGAGCTGCGCGCCTCGGAGGCGGTCCACCAGATCTTCAACGAGCTGTCCGTCGAGGGCGCGGAACCGGCCGAGGTGGTCCGGGAGGTGGCCCGGCTGGCGGGGGCGCCGGTGGTGCTGGAGAACCTCACCCACCAGGTGCTCGCCTTCGACCCGGCGGGCGGCGATCCGCAGGCGCTGCTGGACGGCTGGGAGCGCCGCTCCCGCGGGGTGACCACGGCCGGGCGCACCGGCCATGACGAGCGCAGCGGCTGGCTGGTGACCGCGGTCGGCGCCCGCGGCCGGGACTGGGGCCGGCTGGTCGTCGTCGGCGAGCCGTCGGCGGTCCCGCCGGCCCGGCTGACCGTCGTGCTGGAGCGCGGCGCCGCCACCCTGGCGCTCAACCGGCTGCTGGAGCGCGACCTGGAGTCGCTGGAGCGGCAGACCCACCGCACGCTGCTGTCCGGCATCCTCACCCATGCCCTGACCGTCTCCGACGTGGCGCTGCGCGCCCGGGCGCTGGGGGTGCCGCTGGAGGGCCGACGGCTGGTCGGCGTCATGCTGCGGCTGCGCGGCGGACCCGCGTCGGCGGCGCTGGAGGCGGAGGCGAGGCTGCGGGACTTCACGGAGACGGCCGCGCAGGCGGCCCGGGAGCGCGGACTGACCGCGCTGATCGGCGGGCTGGACGACGGCGGGGTCGGCATGCTGGTCTCGCTCGGCCCGGCGGACGAGGAGCACGCCGCGCTGGAGGGCTTCGCCGCCGCCCTGGACCGGCTGGTCGAGCCCGGCGCGGACGCTCCCGCGTTCCTGATGGCGGCCGGTTCGTCGGTGGGCTCGCTGCGCGACGCCCGGCGCACCCTGCTGGAGGCCGCCCAGGTCGCGGACGCGGCCCTGCACTCGCGCACCCGCAAGGCGGGCACGTACTACCGGCTGCCGGACGTACGGCTGCGCGGCCTACTGCATCTGCTGCGAGACGACGCCCGTCTGCAGACGTACGTGGAACGGGAGTTGGGGCCGCTGCTGGCGTACGACGCGGAGAACGGCACCGATCTGGTGGGCATACTCGGCGTCTACCTGTCCAACGGCCGCAACAAGTCGGCGGCCGCCGACGCCGCCCACATGTCCCGCCCGTCCTTCTACGACCGGTTGCACCGGGTGGAACGCGTCCTGGCCACCGACCTGGACCAGGTCGAGTCCTGCCTCTCCCTGCACGTGGCCCTGCTCGCCCTGGAGGCGGTGCGCCGCTAGCGGCCCGCCCGGGCCGGGCGCAGCGCCTCCCGGGTGGCCGCACCGTCCCAGACGGTCTGGAACGCCAACCGCAGGCACCCGGCCAGCGCCGGGTGTTCGATGTACAGGGCGGTGGTGGCCCCGGTCCCGGCCACCGGGTCCGGCATGTCGCACAGCACCAGCGACCCGTCCGCGACGATCAGCTTCAGCGGCAGGTCGGCGGCGAACCGCGCCTCCTCCCCCGCCTTCCCGAAGTGCTCGACGTTGTCCATCATCGCCGGGTCGTCCAGCACGTCGTACGTGTAGATCGCCCGCACCGTCCCCTCGGCGCGGCGCAGCCTCCGGGTGGCCTTGATCCCGGCGGTGTTCTCGGTGGGCGCCACGAACGGCGGCTTGCAGAAGCTGAGCAGTTCGCGGCTGGCCTGCTCCTGGATGTCGGCGAACCGCTCGGAGATCGCCTTGGGGTCGCGCAGCACCTCGATGTAGTCCAGCGGGTTGGACTGCGAACGCCCCTCGGACCACACCGGCAGCAGGGCGGAGACCAGTCCGGTGGAGACCCGCTCCATCCGGTCCAGCGCCTCCCGCTGCTCCGACATCAGCCGGGTGAGCGCGAGTTCCGGCGCGATGGCGGAGAAGGTGGCGACCTTGCCGGGGTGCGCCGTGGCCAGCCGGCGCCGCACCAGGGCGTCGAGTACGTCGTAGATGCGTTGCCGCGGTACGTCCGCCTCGCGGGCGACCTCGGCCGCCGTGTAGGACTCGCGCCTGATCAGGGCGAGGTAGACACGCGCTTCATACCGGGCCAGCCCGAGCGATACGAGCTGGCCTACGGACTGCTCATCCGGCTCCATGGCAGGACACCGTATACGTCTCAGCCGTGAAGCCAACCCTATGGATTTTCCATTTCCCGGTTGTCACCCGATGAAGCGTTCGCTAACTTCATCGCAGCCACCACTCAGTGTGGTGACAAAGGGGGAGGCAGGGGGCTTTCGGCCCCTCCATCTCCCCGGACCGCACTTTTCCGCACGGCACCCGCACTCTCCACCGGTCACGGCCCCGCCGTTGATCACTTGTCATGCGCAGACCACCCTGTCCTGCGCATCCCCCACTGGAGGGCATGTCCATGCGCTCGAAGCGACACTCCGGCAGACGCATGGCGAGAACCGCCGCCACGGCGCTGCTGTCCACAGCGGCACTGGTGAGCGCCGGTCTTCTCGCCGCCACCCCGTCGTCCGCCACCGCGTCCCAGACCACCGCGCACACCCGGAACCTGTGCAACCAGCACACCCAGCCCGGCCAGGAGGCCTGCCTCGCCGAGGTGCGCACCGACGTGATGCAGCACCTGCACCTGTCCCCCAACGCCACGCCGTCCGGCTACGGCCCCAGCGACCTGCAGAGCGCCTACAACCTGCCGTCGGCCTCGGCCGGTTCGGGCCAGACGGTGGCCATCGTGGACGCGCAGGACGACCCCAACGCCGAGTCCGACCTGGCCACCTACCGTTCGCAGTACGGCCTGCCGGCCTGCACCACGGCCAACGGCTGCTTCAAGAAGATCGACCAGAACGGCGGCACCAACTACCCGACCGCGGACAGCGGTTGGGCGGGGGAGATCTCCCTCGACGTGGACATGGTCAGCGCGGTCTGCCCGCAGTGCCACATCCTGCTGGTCGAGGCGAACAGCGCCAACATGTCGGACCTGGGGGCCGCGGTGAACCAGGCCGTCGCCCAGGGCGCCAAGTACGTCTCCAACAGCTACGGCGGCTCCGAGGACTCCACCGACACCAGCTCGGACAGCCAGTACTTCGACCACCCGGGCGTCGCCATCACCGTCAGCGCCGGTGACAGCGGCTACGGCGCGGAGTACCCGGCCGCCTCGCGGTACGTGACCTCCGTCGGCGGCACCTCGCTGACCCGCGACTCCAGCGCCCGCGGCTGGTCGGAGTCGGTGTGGAACACCAGCAGCACCGAGGGCACCGGCTCCGGCTGCTCGGCGTACGACACCAAGCCGTCCTGGCAGACCGACAGCGGCTGCTCCAACCGGACCATCTCCGACGTCTCGGCGGTCGCCGACCCGGCCACCGGTGTCGCCGTCTACCAGACCTACGGCGGCTCCGGCTGGAACGTCTACGGCGGAACCAGCGCCTCCTCGCCGATCATCGCCTCGGTCTACGCCCTGGCCGGCACACCGGCGGCGGGCAGCTACCCCGCGTCCTACCCGTACGCGCACACCTCGGCGCTCAACGACGTCACCAGCGGCAGCAACGGCAGCTGCTCCCCGTCGTACCTGTGCACCGCGGGCCCCGGCTACGACGGCCCGACCGGCTGGGGCACCCCGAACGGCACCGCCGCGTTCACCAACGGCTCCAGCACCGGCAACACCGTGACGGTGACCAACCCGGGCAACCAGTCGACCGCCGTGGGCACCTCGGTGTCGCTGCAGATCAAGGCGAGCGACTCGGCCAGCGGACAGACGCTCGGCTACAGCGCCACCGGCCTGCCCGCCGGACTGTCCATCAACTCCTCGACCGGCCTGATCACCGGTACCCCGACGACCGCAGGCACCTCCAACGTGACGGTGACCGCCAAGGACTCCACCGGCGCATCCGGCTCGACCTCCTTCACCTGGACGGTCGGCGGCTCCGGCGGCGGCTGCAACGCGCAGCAGCTCATCGGCAACCCGGGCTTCGAGACCGGCACCGCCGCGCCCTGGTCGGCGACCCCGTACGTGATCAACAACGACCCGACCGAGCCGCCGCACTCCGGCAGCTGGAACGCCTGGCTCGACGGTTACGGCTCCAGCCACACCGACACGCTGTCCCAGTCGGTGACCATCCCGGCCGGATGCCACGCCACCCTCAGCTTCTGGCTGCACATCGACACCGACAAGACCTCGTCGACCGCCTCCGACAAGCTGACGGTCCAGGCCGGCTCCACCACCCTGGCCACCTACTCCAACCTGAACGCCAACTCGGGTTACGCGCAGAAGTCGTTCGACGTCTCCTCCCTCGCGGGGAAGACGGTCACACTGAAGTTCACCGGGGCCGAGGGCTCCGGAGCGCAGACGTCCTTCGTCATCGACGACACGGCGCTCAACATCAGCTGACGCCGTAGGCCACCGGCACAGAGGCGGGTCCGGGCTTTCGCCCGGACCCGCCGTACGCTTCGCTTCTCCTTCGGGGGCAAGTCCCCTGCTCCCGTGGGCGGTTGCCCCCGACTACCTCAACCGCAGTTCCCAGTAAGCGTCTTCGTGGTTGGTTGTCGGTTCGAAGTCGAACTGCAGGGGGGTCAGCCCCGGCGGGACGTCGAAGGCGAAGACGACCTTGGAGACCTGGCCGGGCCGCAGTACGTCGGGGAAGTCCTCGGCCAACTCGCCGGTGGAGGTGGAGATCAGCTGAAGGTCGGTCTGGTCGCCCCCGGCGGTGCCGTAGTAGGTGTAGTCGCCGAGGTGCAGGTCCGCGTCGCCGGTGTTGCGCACGGTCACGGTGAAGCGGTAAGCGGTGTCCCCCGCGGTGTAGCCGTCGGCGCCCGCGGGCGGGGTGAAGCGCTGCGGGGTGGTGGCGGTGACCTGCGTTCCGTCGTCGAACCTGGCGGTGCCGTCGGCGCCCAGCGGCTTGTCGTAGGTCCCGCGGGCCGAGGTCAGGGCCACGTCCGCGGCGCCGAAGAGCCCGTTGTACGAGGTGGCGACCAGCGCGATCACCGCGATCGACACGGCGATGGCGGCGGCGCCGAGGATCGTCCCGCTCAGCGCCTGTCCGCCGTTGGTCGCCTCACCGCGGCGCGCCCGGCGACGGCCGATGAGGCCGAACACCACCGCCAGAACGCCGAGCGGCAGTCCGAGCACCACGCCGAAGCAGGTGACGGCGGCGACGGTGCCGACTATGCCCAGCACCAGGGCCGCCGTGCCGAGCGCGTTGCGCGGCGCGGGGTGCAGCCAGGCGGCGTACGGGTAGCCGGGGTAGGCGGGTGGGCAGGCCGCCTGGTACGGGTCGTACGGCCCGTTGGGGGGCGGTGGCGGACAGGCGTCCCGGGGGGTGTCCCGCGGGGAGGGGGGCACGGCGTCCTGCGGCGGTGCCCACGGGTCACGGCGTTCGATTCGTGACCGATCGTGTTGCTCGTCGGACATCGCAACCTTTCCTCTAGGTACGTCCCGCAATGTTATGGCCTACGGCCGACGGGCGGCCCGGTACGCACGTCTACGATGGGCCGGTCCGCGCAACCGCAGGAGGGGACCCGTATGACCGCCAGTTCCGCACCGGCCGCACCCGCCGGACTCGACGTCTTCATCGCCGGACTGCCCAAGGCGGAACTGCACGTCCACCATGTCGGTTCGGCCTCGCCGCGGATCGTCGCGGAACTCGCCGCACGGCACGCCGACTCGAAGGTACCCGCGGATCTCGACGCGCTCGCCGAGTACTTCACCTTCCGCGACTTCGCCCACTTCATCGACGTCTACCTGTCCGTGGTGGACCTGATCCGCGACGCGGCCGACGTACGTCTGCTGACGTACGAGGTCGCCCGCGACATGGCGCGGCAGAACATCCGCTACGCGGAGCTGACCATCACCCCCTACAGCTCGGTGCGCCGCGGGATCGCGGCGGAGGCCTTCATGGAGGCCATAGAGGACGCCCGGGTGGCGGCCGAGCGGGAGTTCGGCACCGTGCTGCGCTGGTGCTTCGACATCCCCGGTGAGGCGGGCCTGCAGTCGGCGGAGGTGACCACGGAGCTGGCGCTGAAGCACGGTCCCGACGGCCTGGTCTCGTTCGGTCTCGGCGGTCCCGAAATCGGCGTGCCCCGCCCGCAGTTCAAGCCGTACTTCGACCGCGCCCGGGCCGCGGGCCTGCACAGCGTGCCGCACGCGGGTGAGACCACAGGACCGCAGACCATCTGGAGCGCGCTGCGCGACCTGGGCGCCGAGCGCATCGGCCACGGCACCAGCGCGGTCCAGGACCCCGCGCTGCTCGAGCACCTGGCCGAGCACCGCATCCCGCTGGAGGTCTGCCCCACCTCCAACATCGCCACCCGCGCGGTGGCCACTTTGGACGAGCACCCGATCCGCGCGATGTCCGACGCCGGTGTGCTGATCACCGTCAACAGCGACGACCCCCCGATGTTCGGCACCGACCTGAACACCGAATACGCCGTCGCGGCGCGGCTGCTGGGGCTGGACGCGGCGGGGGTGGCCGCGCTGGCGAAGAACGCGGTCGAGGCGTCGTTCATGGACGGCGTGTCGAAGGCCAGGTTGAACGCCGAGATCGACACCTACACCAAGGCGTTGGCGGCTGGCGCTTGATCTTGACGCGCGGGTCAGGGGCTAACGTCGGTGCGCCGTAAGGCGGTTGAGGCCTTACGGTCCGTCCGCGTGGCCCTGAGGAGCGCCGATGAACGCCCTGCCCCGTACCTCCCGCGAGGTCCGTCTGCTGACCCGTCCCGAAGGCCTGCCGGAGCCTGGGCACTTCGAGGTGGCCGAGGTACCGCTGCCCGAGCCAGGACCCGGTGAGGTGCTGGTGCGCAACCGGTACTTCTCGGTCGCCGCCCTCCTCCGCTCGCTGATCAGCGGTGAACCGCAGGGGTCGCCGATGCCGCCGCTGCGGCCCGGGGACACCCTGTACGGCGCCGCCGTCGGTGAGGTCGTCACGGCACCGGACGCCCCCGGGCTCTCCCCGGGGGCCCTGGTGAGCCACTGGTCCGGCTGGCGCGAGTACGCGGCGGTGCCGATCGACCAGTGCCGTCCGCTGGAGGACGTGCTGCCCGACCCGGCGCACCACCTGTCGCAGGGCGCGATCGCCTACGCCGCGCTGACCTCCACGGTCGAACTGTGCCCGGGGGACACGGTGTTCGTCTCCGGGGGCGCCGGCTCGATCGGGTCGATGGCGGCGCGGATCGCACGGCTGCTGGGCGCGGGCCGGGTGATCGGCAGCACCGGCTCGCCCGACAAGGCCGCACTGCTGGTCACCGAACTCGGCTATGACGCCGCGGTGGTGCGCGGTGCGGGCCCGATCGCCGAGCAGTTGGCGAAGGCGGCGCCGGACGGCATCGATGTCCTCTTCGACAACGTCGGCGGCGAGCAGTTGCGGGCGGCGGTCGCCGCGGCCCGTACCGGCGCGCGCTTCGCCCTGGTCGGAGCGCTCTCCGGGCAGCTGTCACCGGACGGCCGGGGCGACACCGCGCCGGTCGAACTCGACACCCTCCAACTGATCCTGAAGCAGATCACCATGCGCGGCTTCAGCGGGTTCGGCCGTCCGGACGCGGAGGCGCAGTGGACCCGGCGGTTCGCCGACTGGCTGCGCTCGGGTGAGATCACCTTCCCGCACGTGCGGGTCGCGGGACTGGAACGGGCACCGCGGGCGTTGACCGATGTGATCGCCGGTCGATACGTGGGGACCGTGATCGTCGAACTCTGAGCGGGGAGCGGGTGGTTGGACATGCGCATCGGCGATGCGGCGGCGGCCGCGGGTGCGACGGCGCGGGCGCTTCGATTCTACGAGCAGCGCGGGCTGCTGCCCCCGCCACCGCGCACCGCGACCGGGCAGCGGGAGTACGGCCCGTGGCAGATCGCCCGGGTGCGGCTGATCCGCGAACTGCTCGATCTCGGCCTGACCGTCGAGGACGTCCGCGCGTGCGCGCACTGGCTGGACCTGGTCGAGGGCGACACCCTGCCGCCGTGCGGTGCCGTCCCCGGGGCCGCGCCCGGCGTGGCGGCGCGCCGACTCGCCGCCCTGGACGCGCAGATCGACCGGCTGACCCGGCTGCGGGAGCGCCTTGCGGCCCGGCTGGAGGGCGGGAGCGCGGCCGCGTAGGAGGATGCGCGGGCCCCGGGTCACTGGTGTGAGCCGGAGCCCGGCGCTGTCCGGCGTCAGTCCAGCGACGTCATCACGTGCTTGATGCGGGTGTAGTCCTCGAAGCCGTAGGCCGAAAGGTCCTTGCCGTAGCCGGACTTCTTGAAGCCGCCGTGCGGCATCTCCGCGACCAGCGGGATGTGGGTGTTGATCCACACGCAGCCGAAGTCGAGCTTCTTGGACATCCGCATGGCGCGGCCGTGGTCCCTGGTCCACACCGAGGAGGCGAGCGCGTACTCCACGCCGTTGGCGTAGGCGACGGCCTGGTCCTCGTCGGTGAAGGACTGGACGGTGATGACCGGGCCGAAGACCTCCTTCTGGATGATCTCGTCGTCCTGCTTCAGTCCGGAGACGACGGTCGGGGCGAAGAAGTAGCCCTTCTCGCCGACCCGGTGGCCGCCGGTCTGGACCTTGGCGTGCGCGGGCAGCCGCTCGATGAAACCGGTGACCTGCTGGAGCTGGTTGGCGTTGTTGAGCGGGCCGAACAGCACGTCCTCGTCGTCGGGCTGGCCGGTCTTGGTGTCGGCGGCGGCCTTGGTGAGCGCGGCCACGAACTCGTCGTGGATGGACTCGTGCACCAGCACCCGGGTGGCGGCGGTACAGTCCTGGCCCGCGTTGAAGAAACCCGCCACCGAGATGTCCTCGACGGCCTTGGGGATGTCGACGTCCTCGAACACCACGACCGGGGCCTTGCCGCCGAGTTCGAGGTGGACGCGCTTGAGGTCCTTGGACGCGCTCTCGGCGACCTGCATGCCCGCGCGTACCGAGCCGGTGATCGAGGCCATCGCGGGCACGTCGTGCTCGACCATCAGACGGCCGGTTTCGCGGTCACCGCAGATGACGTTGAAGACGCCCTTGGGCAGCACGTCCCCGATGATCTCGGCGAGCAGCACGGTCGAGGCGGGCGTGGTGTCCGACGGCTTGAGCACCACGGTGTTGCCCGCGGCGATGGCCGGGGCGAACTTCCAAACCGCCATCATCATCGGGTAGTTCCACGGCGCGACCTGCGCGCACACCCCGACCGGCTCCCGGCGGATGATGGAGGTCAGGCCCTCCATGTACTCGCCGGCCGAGCGGCCCTCCAGCATCCGGGCGGCGCCCGCGAAGAAGCGGATCTGGTCGACCATCGGCGGGATCTCCTCGCTGCGGGTCAGACCGATCGGCTTGCCGGTGTTCTCGCTCTCGGCGGCGATCAGTTCCTCGGCCCGCGCCTCGACGGCGTCCGCGATCTTCAGCAGCGCCTTCTGCCGCTCGGCCGGAATGGTGTCGCGCCAGGCCGGGAAGGCGGCCGCGGCCGCGGCCATCGCCGCGTCCACGTCGGCCGCGCCGGACAGCGGGGCGGTGGCGTACACCTCGCCGGTGGCCGGGTTGACGATGTCCGTGGTGCGACCGTCGGCGGCATCCCGGAACTGCCCGTCGATGTAGTTGCGCAGGGTGCGCGGCTCGCTCACTGCCTTCTCCCGTCCTTCGTGCGGTGTGCTGTGTCCGATGGGTGAGACATCACTCACCCTAGCCGCTGAACGAGCGGATTCGACATACCCACCCCCCTCGAACAATGGAATCAGTAATTTCTCATTCGCATCTCAACGGATTTCATCGCCAGGGGCTTGCGTGACGGACGAGTCCTCATGCACAGTGGCTGCGTGGCCACACGTACACCCGACCCGAAGGACCGCAACGGCGCTCCGGTGATCGACTCCGTTTCCAAGGCGATCATCGAGCAGCTGCAGGAGGACGGACGCCGCCCGTACGCCGCGATCGGCAAGGCGGTCGGCCTGTCCGAGGCAGCCGTCCGGCAGCGGGTCCAAAAGCTCCTCGACCAGGGCGTGATGCAGATCGTCGCGGTCACCGACCCGCTCACCGTGGGATTCCGGCGACAGGCGATGGTCGGCATCAACGTCGAAGGCGACCTGGAACCGGTCGCCGACGCACTGGCCGGGATGGGAGAGGTCGAGTACGTCGTCATGACGGCGGGCTCGTTCGATCTGCTGATCGAGATCGTCTGCGAGGACGATGACCATCTCCTGGAGATGATCAACAAGCGGATCCGCGCGCTGCCCGGCGTGCGGTCCACCGAGAGCTTCGTCTACCTCAAGCTCCGGAAGCAGACCTACACCTGGGGAACCAGATAGCCATGAGCTCGGACCTGTCAAAGTCTGCGTACGACCACCTGTGGATGCACTTCACGCGCATGTCGTCGTACGAGAACACCCCCGTACCGACCATCGTGCGCGGCGAGGGCACGTACGTCTACGACAGCAACGGCAAGAAGTACCTCGACGGCCTCGCCGGCCTGTTCGTCGTGCAGGCCGGCCACGGCCGCCGCGAGCTGGCCGAGGTCGCCGCGAAGCAGGCGTCGGAGCTGGCCTTCTTCCCGATCTGGTCGTACGCCCACCCAAAGGCGATCGAGCTGGCCGAGCGGCTGGCGCACCACGCGCCCGGCGACCTGAACAAGGTCTTCTTCACCACCGGCGGTGGTGAAGCGGTCGAGACCGCCTGGAAGTTGGCGAAGCAGTACCACAAGCTGAAGGGCAACCACACCAAGTACAAGGTGATCTCCCGCGCGGTCGCCTACCACGGCACCCCGCAGGGCGCGCTGTCCATCACCGGACTGCCCGCGCTCAAGGCGCCGTTCGAACCACTGGTGCCCGGCGCGCACAAGGTCCCCAACACCAACATCTACCGCGCCCCGATCCACGGCGACGACCCGGAGGCGTTCGGCCGCTGGGCCGCCGACCAGATCGAGCAGCAGATCCTGTTCGAGGGCCCGGAGACCGTCGCCGCGGTCTTCCTTGAGCCGGTGCAGAACGCGGGCGGCTGCTTCCCGCCGCCGCCCGGGTACTTCCAGCGGGTCCGCGAGATCTGCGACCAGTACGACGTGCTGCTCGTCTCCGACGAGGTCATCTGCGCCTTCGGCCGCCTCGGCACGATGTTCGCGTGCGACAAGTTCGACTACGTGCCGGACATCATCACCTGCGCCAAGGGCATGACGTCCGGCTACTCGCCGATCGGCGCCGCGATCGTCTCGGACCGCGTCGCCGAGCCGTTCTACAAGCAGGACAACACCTTCCTGCACGGCTACACCTTCGGCGGGCACCCGGTCTCCGCGGCGGTGGCGCTGGCCAACCTCGACATCTTCGAGCGCGAGGGCCTCAACCAGCACGTCCTGGACAACGAGTCGGCGTTCCTGAAGACCCTGCAGAAGCTGCACGACCTGCCGATCGTCGGCGACGTGCGCGGCAACGGATTCTTCTACGGCATCGAACTGGTCAAGGACAAGGCCACCAAGGAGACCTTCACCGGCGAGGAGTGCGAGCGCCTGCTGTACGGCTTCGTCTCCAAGAAGCTGTTCGAGAACGGCCTGTACTGCCGGGCCGACGACCGCGGCGACCCGGTGGTGCAGCTCGCCCCGCCGCTGATCTCCGACCAGTCCACCTTCGACGAGATCGAGCAGATCCTGCGCTCGGTGCTCGGCGAGGCGTGGACCAGGCTGTGACCCGGCACGCGCGGCCGGCCTGATCCGGGCCGTCCGCTGCTCCACCGGGGCCGCCGGTCGTGACCGATCCCCTTCGCACTCGTTCAACGGTGCGAAGGGGATTCGTGCTTTCCCGGACCGGACTGTCCCGGCAACGACGAGCAGCGGAGGTGCGCGGCATGGTGGCCCCGCCGGACAACGACGTGCTGTGGGGGCGCGGCCTGCGCCATTCCCATCAGGGTTCACCCGCCCTGCTCGGGGTCTCCGTCGGGGTGCGCGACGGAGAGATCCTGGGCATCGTCGGCCCGCGCGGCGCGGGCAAGACCACCTTGCTGAAGTGCCTGTCGGGGCAACTGGTGGCGGACGAGGGCGAGGTGTGGTTCAACAGCGCGCCGGTGCACACCCTGCCCGGCGCCGCCCGCGAGCGGCTGCGCCGGGAGTGCTTCGGGTGGGTGGGCAGCAGCCCGCAGCTGGTTCCGGAGCTGACCGCGTGGGAGAACGCGGCGCTGCCGCTGCTGCTGTCCGGCGCCACGCACCGCGCCGCGCGGAACTCCGCGCAGGAGTGGCTGGACCGGCTGGATGTCGGCGAGTGCGCGCGACGACGCCCAGGTGACCTGCTGCAGGCGCAGCGGCAGCGGGTGGCGGTCGCCCGGGCACTGGTGCCCCTGCCGGAGGTGATCTTCGCGGACGAGCCGACGGCGCCGCTGCACCGCGCCGATCGGGCGCAGGTGCTGCGCACGCTGACCGCGGCGGCCCGCACCCATGGCATCACCGTGCTGCTGGCCACCCATGACCCCGAGGTCGCCGCGTTCACCGATCGGACCGTCGCGCTGGTGGACGGCCAGCGGGCAGCGGCCCTGCCGAACGGGCCGTGGCCGGAGGAGGGGGTGGCGCCGTGCTCAGCCTCCGCCTGATGCGCCGCGCGCGACCGCTGTCACTGCTGCGGCGGCTGCTGGTGGTCGCGGCGTCCGCGGGCACCGGATTCCTGCTGCTGGCCGCGGTCGGCCATGCGCTCGGTCATCCGCAGGACCCCTCCGCCGGACTGGTGCGGCTGGCCTGGTGCGTGGTGCCGCTGGCGACGGCGGTCCATCTGACGGTCGCGGTGGCCCAGACCGAGACCGGGGAGCGGGCGCATCCCGGGCTGGTCGCGGCGGGTCTCGGCCGGTCGTGGCTGCCGGTGCTGGCCGCGGTGTCCACGGGGGTGAGCTGTCTGCTGGGCAGCCTGGTCGCGCTGGGGGTGTTCCTGTGGTTCCGCGAGCGGCTGGCGGGCGTGCTGCCGCTGCCGGTCGCCGGGATCGCCACGCTGCTGGTGGTGCTGCCGCTGGTGGGCGCCGCCGGGTCGTTGCTGGCGCTGCGGCGACGGCGGCGGGCGGCGACCGTCGCCGGGCTGCCGTGGGGTGTGGCGCTGACCGCGGCCGGCCTGGCCGTCGAGGTCTACGCCAGCCGCTGGACCCGCCCGGCCGCCGGTACCGCGCTGCCGCTGCCCGGCGGGCTCGGGGCGATCGCGCCCGCGGTACTGGTGGGTTGGGTCCTCACCGCCTCTGGTCTGGTGCTGGCCGGGCCGGGCCTGGTGCACTTCGGCGGACGGCTGCTGGCGGCCTTCCGGCCCGGTGCGGTACGGCTGTTGGCGGGGCGCACGTTGCAGACGCAGGCGGCGCGGGTGGGACGTCCGCTGGGGGTGCTGTGTGCGGTGGCGTCGGCGGCGCTGGCGGCGACCGTGCTGCACTCGGCGCGGCCGTTGGGGCCGCTGACCGGTCTGGGTGCGGCGCTGGTGCTGGCGTGTACGACGGCCACGGCGTGTACGGCGGCCACCGGTTCGGCGCAGGCCTGCGAGGTTCTGGAGGAACTGGCGGCCCCGGCCCGGGTGTTGCGCCTCGCGGCGCTGCTGCGGTTGCTGGTCGTACTCGCCGTGCTGGCACCGGTCACCTGGGCGGTCGGCCAACTGGCCGCCCTTCCCTTGGCGCGGTAGCGGCTGGGGTTCACGGTCGGCGCGGCACCGCCGGACTGCGCCGTCGTGGTCGCGCGCCGCCGCTGCGCCCGTCCTTGAGGGCAAGCCCGCGAAGCCCGGCTGCGGCCCGGAAGTTCGGCCATTGCGTCCGCACGACTGTGCGCCGCGGCGGCGAGCGGTTCCGGCATCGGAGTCCGGCGGTGCCCCCGGCCACGGGCACACGGCGCGGTGTCAGCTGAAGACCGGGTGGAAGGCGCCCGCCAGTACGCTCACCGTCACCGCGCCCGCGGCCAGGGCGGTGCTGACGGCGATGAAGGCGGCGTCCGCCGCGGTGAAGTGCTGGCGGCGGGCGCTGGTGCGCGGCACACCGGAGTCGAAGCCGCGGGCGTCCATCGCGGACGCCAGACGGGTGCCGCGCCGGATGGCGCCGACCAGCAGGGTGAACGTCGCCGAGGCGAACAACCGCAGCCGGGCGACCGGATTGCGCCCGGGGTCCACGCCGCGGGCCCGCCGCGCCGCGTTGATCAGCTGCCACTCCTGTCCGAGCAGCGGCACCAGCCGCCATGCGGCGAGCGTGCCGATGGCGAACCGTGCGGAGACCCGGGCGTTCTGGATGAGCGCGTCGGCGAGGTCGGTGGGGTCGGTGGTGGCGAAGACCAGTACGCCGGGCAGTGCCACCGCCACGATCCGCAGACCGAGTGCGAGGGCGTCGGTGAGGATGTGCTCGCGGTCGGCGGCGAACAGGAAGAGGGTGACGACCGCGCCGAGCACGCTGACCAGCAGCGGCCAGGCGCGCCGGGCCAGTGCCGGGTAGCGGATGCCGAACAGCGGTACGACGGCGAGTTCCACGGCGAGCGCGATGCCCGGCGCGACCGGGTCGAGGCTGATGACCAGGGCGAGCGCGAAGACGGCCGCGGCGGCGAGCTTGGCGACCGGGTTGCGGCGGGCCAGTGGGGCCGCCGGGTCGGCGATGGGGGCGGTGCGGTTCATGCGGCGGCCAACGGCTGTGGTTCCAGGCGCAGTTCGCGCGCGTCCAGGGCGGTGAGGAAGTCGGCGTCGTGGGTGACGGCGACGATGCCGTGGCCCTCGTCGCGCAACTGGGCGAGCAGCGCGACGAGTTCGGCCCAGGTGCGCCGGTCCTGGCCGAAGGTGGGCTCGTCCAGGATGAGCAGGCGGGGTGCGGCGGCCAGTGCGGTGGCGACCGACAGTCGGCGCTGTTCTCCGCCGGACAGGGTGTGCGGGTTGGCTTCGGCGAGGGCGTCGAGGCGTAGCCGTTGCAGGAGTTCGTCGATGCCGTCCGGTCGGGCGGCGCCGAGGGCGAGTTCGTCGCGCACCTTGGCGGTGACGAACTGGTGCTCGGGGTTCTGGAAGACCGATCCGATCCGCCGGGCCAGTGCGGGGGCCCGCCACTTGTGCGGCGGGGTGGCGGCATCGGCTCCGGCGAGTTCGCCGGTGGCGGTGATCCGGCCGCCGCTGGGGGTGAGCAGTCCGCCGAGCAGTAGGGCGAGGGTGGACTTGCCCGCACCGTTGGGTCCGAGGACGGCGAGCGCTTCGGCGGCCCGTACCGTGACCGGGCCCAGGTCGCGCAGGACCGGGCGGTAGCTGAGGGACTCGGCGCGCAGCAGGTCATCGCCGGGCGTCAGCCGCGCGGGGTGGGCGAGCACGGGGTGGTCCGGCACCCACACGCCGTCGGCGGCGAGTTGGTCGCCGTGGCGGGCGAAGACCTGCTCGGGCGGGCCGTCGGCGCGAATGCCGCCGCCGGGTTCGAGGACGATGACACGGTCGAGCTGCCCGGCGAGTTCGGCGATGCGGTGCTCGACGATGATCTGCGTGGTGTCCTCGATTCCGGCGAGCACCTGGCGTACCAGGGCGGCTCCGGCCGGGTCGAGGTTGGCGGTGGGCTCGTCGAGCAGCAGCAGTCCGGGGCGGGTGACGAGTGCTCCGGCGAGGGCGAGCCGCTGCTGTTCGCCGCCGGACAGCGCGCCGGTGGACCGGTGAGGGCCGTAGGGGAAGCCGACGCGGCGCAGCGCGGCGTCGACCAGCGCCGGGATCCGGTCCGGCGGGGTGCCGCGGTTCTCCAGGCCGAAGGCGACGTCGTCGCCCGCGCGTTCCATGACCAGTTGGGACTGCGGGTCCTGGAAGACGATCCCGGTACGGGGGCGGGCCTCGCGCGGGTCGAGCCCGTCGATCTCGATGCTGCCCTCGCGCTCACCGGAGTCGGGGGGAAGCAGTCCGGCGAGGGCGGCGAGCAGGGTGGACTTGCCCGCGCCGGACGGGCCGAGCAGGGCCACCCGTTCGCCGTGCCGGATCTCCAGGTCGACGCCGCGCACCGCCCATCGGCGGCGTCCGGCGTGCCGGTGGCCGAAGCCGCGCAGCCGTACCGTGCTCATCGGTCCTCAGACGGCGGCGCGTTCGCGGCCGGACGGGAACGGGTCCAGGGCGCCGGTCTGGGCGAGGGACTTGGTCAGCGCCAGGCTGCCCAGTCCCGCGATGGCGGCCGAGCTGATGGTGACCAGCACGGTGTAGCCGATCTGCCAGACCAGGGAGTCGGCCCCGTAGTACAGGGCGTTGTCCATCAGTGAGGCTGCGAGCCCGGCCAGCGCGCCGCCGGCCAGCGCGGTCGGCCAGCGCCACACCCGGTAGCCGGTGAACGCGAAGCCGAACTCACCGGCCATGCCCTGCAGCACCCCGTACAGCAGGGTGACCAGACCCCAGGGGGAGCCGAAGAAGGTGGCGACGGTGGCGGCGACCACCTCGCAGAAGATGCCCGCGCCGGGCTTGCGGATGACCAGCGGCCCGAGCACCGCGGGCACCAGCCACACACCGTAGATCAGTCCGCGGGCGGGCAGCGGTATGGCGCTGGCGACCCCGTCCCACAGCGAGTTCCACGCCCAGAACACCACGCCGAAGGCGGCGCCGAGGACGGCGGTGACCACGATGTCGACGGTGCGCCATCTGGTCGAGGGCAGACTGCTTGCGTTGGCCGAAGGCATGGCCGAACTCCCTTCGCCGGCATGACCCGGATCAGGTTCGAGGGTCTGCGGCCACCCGGCCGCACTCTCAGCGCTGGACGCGCTCCCCTGTCGGAAACGAACTCAGTTGCACATTTGTGCGAAGCTACGATATCAGTGCGCCGTCAGCGCTCTGCAGCGGCAAGCTGCCCGCACGCTCCGTCGATCTCCTGGCCGCGGGTGTCCCGCACGGTCACCGGCACGCCGTGCGCCTCCAGCGCGCGGACGAAGGCCCGCTCGTCCTCGGGGCGGGACGCGGTCCACTTGGAGCCGGGGGTGGGGTTGAGCGGGATCAGGTTGACGTGCACCCGGTGGCCCTTGAGCAGTCGGCCCAGCAGATCGGCCCGCCACGCCTGGTCGTTGATGTCCTTGATCAGCGCGTACTCGATGGAGACCCGGCGGCCGGAGACCTCGGCGTAGTGCCAGGCGGCGTCGAGCACCTCGCGGACCTTCCACCGGGTGTTGACCGGCACCAGGGTGTCGCGCAGCTCGTCGTCGGGGGCGTGCAGGGAGAGCGCGAGACGGCACTTGAGGCCCTCGTCGGCGAACCGCAGCATGGCCGGGACGAGCCCGACCGTGGAGACGGTGATGCCGCGCTGCGACAGTCCCAGGCCGTCCGGCTCCGGGTCGGTCAGGCGGCGGATGGCGCCGATGACCCGGTTGTAGTTGGCCAGCGGCTCGCCCATGCCCATGAAGACGATGTTCGACAGCCGCGCCGGGCCGCCGGGGATCTCACCGTCGCGCAGCGAACGCATTCCGGCGACGATCTGGTGCACGATCTCGGCGGTCGACAGGTTGCGCGTCAGACCCGCCTGACCGGTGGCGCAGAACGGGCAGTTCATCCCGCACCCGGCCTGCGAGCTGATGCACATGGTGACCCGGTCCGGGTAGCGCATCAGCACGGACTCCACCAGCGTGCCGTCGAACAGCCGCCACAGCGTCTTGCGGGTGGTGTCGTCGTCGCACGATATGTGCCGGACCACCGACATCAGGTCGGGCAGCAGATCGGCGGCGAGCCTCTCGCGGGCCGCCGCCGGGATGTCGGTCCACTGCGCCGGATCGTCCGCGTAACGCGCGAAGTAGTGCTGCGAGAGCTGCTTGGCGCGAAACGGCTTCTCGCCGAGACCGGCGACCGCCTCCCGGCGCTCGGCGGGGCTGAGGTCGGCAAGGTGCCGCGGGGGCTTCTTGGCCCCGCGCGGCGCTACGAAGGTGAGTTCTCCGGGTGCAGGCATGGTCCGTCCAGTGTCGCAGATCGTCTTTCGCGACCTGCGCCACTGCTGCTTCGTTGGGGCTGTCTCTGGTGGTTGTTGGTGGTCGCTGGGCCTCCTCGGACGGCCCACAGACGGCCCAGCACCGAGCGGCGGACCAGGGAGAAAGCCCGATCCTGGCGCACTAGCGTGCCCGACGGCTCGGCACAGTACCTGCGAGTCTCCCGGCTACGCTCGCGCGGGAGCGCCCCGCGGCGCGTGGCCGCGAGGCGCCTTGTGGGGGTTAGTCGATCTTCTCCCCGTTGTGCGTGCCGCCCTTGCAGACGTTGTGCGCCAGATCGGGCGTTCCACCGCCCTGCGTGCACTGAGAAGGGGTGACGTAGGACGGGCCACCCCGTGCGGTGGCGGCGGTGGCGGTGGCGGCGCCCGTGAGGCCGAGTCCGGCGAGGGCTGCCGCGGCAATGACGGCGGCGAGGCTTCGTCGCATGCGCATTTGGTTTCCCCTTTCACGGATTGCCTCGATTGGGGCACTAGACAGCATGATCCTCACCCATGTGGGTGGCACGTCATGTTGCGCCATTCGGGTGACAGTGCGGCGGGTGCAGGGTCGCTGACGCGACCCGTCGGACAGGCCCTAGAAGGCCCCCGGCGGCCGGAGCTGCCGGGGGCCTGTGCGCGCTCGTCACGCCAAAGCTTCGGCTACGGCACCCATGCTCGACGTGATCGCGTCAGCACCGGCGGCACGGAGCGCCTCGGGCTTGTGGGACTTGTTGGCGAAGCCGATCGCCTTCACCCCGGCGGCATGGGCAGCTTCGACATCCGTCACAGAATCGCCGATCAGCACGCATTCATCGGCACGCTTGCCCAGTGCACGCACTGCTCGGTGCACCGAGTAGGGGTCAGGCTTCATCCGCTCTGGCTGGCGTTCGGGAAGCGGCCCCAGAGGACACCGCCCCCACCCTGCCCAACCCGCTGTATGACGCGCACCCGGGCATCCGCCGCCCACACCGGCCCGGTCCGACACCCCACCCGGAAGTGTTCTGCGGGTGGCTGGGCGAGACCGTGCACCATCTGGACCCCACATCCGAGGCCGACCCTGTCGCCGTGCTGGTCAACCTCATCTCCGCTGCCGGAGCCATCATCGGCCCCAAGCCCCACCTGTGGGTGGGCAACGACCGCCACCCCGCCCTGATTTGGGCCTTGACCATCGGCGCCACCTCCGCCGGACGTAAGGGTTCCGCCACCTCGACCGCCCGCCGCCTGCTGGCCGTGGCGTTCCCTGAGTTCTTCGGGCCCGACCACACCCCCCGCGGTCTGAACTCCGGCGAAGGACTGATCGAGTACGTCAAAGACGACGACAGCGACAACGCCTCGCCCGCCAACCTCGACAAACGGCTGTGGGTCGTGGAATCGGAGTACGCCGTCACCATGAGCCGCGGACGGCGCGAAGGGAGCAGCCTGCCCGGGGTCCTGCGGCAAGCCTGGGACGGCGAAGATCTCGGCTCCATGGTCCGCGACTCCATGAAGGCCACCAGCCCGCACATCGCCATCCCCGGGCACATCACCCCCGACGAGTTCCGGGCCAAGATGCAGGACTCGGAAATGGCGGGCGGCACATACACCCGGTTCCTGCCGATCTTCTGCCACCGCAACCTGATCCTGCCGGAATCCCGCGGCGCGGACGCGCAGCTCATCGACAACCTCGCCCACGGCTGGCGCACGGTGCTCAACGACGCCGCCATGGTCGACCAGGTCCAACTCAGCCCGCACGCTCGGGCTTTGTACCGCGATGAGATCTACCCCGAGCTGACCGACGACGCCAGCCAAGGCGCGATCGCGGAATTCGCCGCCCGAGCAGCCCCGTACGTACAGCGCGTCGCCATGGTCTACGCCCTGTGCGACCACACCGACTCCATCGCGGAGCCGCACATGCGGGCCGCATACCGGCTCATCCAGTACGCCCGCGCCACCGCCATCCACCTCCTCGGCGCCACCGGCGGTGACCCACATTCGGGAGCTGGTTCACGCTCTCGAAAGTGATCCGATGGCAGGAAGCTACGCGCGAACGATCTACAGCAACCTTCGGGCGGTGCTCTCCTCCGCCGTGGATGACGGATTCCTGCCCCGCAATCCGTGCGGCGCCAAGTCCGTCCGCCCCCCCCGGCCGCCAACGGGGCCCGCCTCGTTCCGTGGCTCCCAGAGCAGGTCTTCGCGGTGCGTGCCGCTCTGCCCGAGCGTTACCAGGCCATGACCGATGTAGGCGGAGGTTGCGGGCTTCGGCAAGGGGAGATCATCGGGCTTGCCGATGATGCCCTGGACTTCGAAGCCGACACGCTGCACGTGGTGCGGCAGGTCAAGCTGATTCGGGGCGTCGCCGTATTCGCGCCGCCGGAGTGCGGCAAGGAGCGGGACGTGCCGCTACCCGCCTCCGTGGCCGTAGCTCTCCGGGCGCACGTGGATCAATACAAACCGGTGGAGATCACCCTCCCGTGGAAGACGCCGGAGGGACCGAAGGTGACTCACCGGCTGCTGTTCACGAACACCGCGGGAGGGATCGTCTGGCGGAGCAACTTCAACATCCAGGAATGGAAGCCCGCTCTCGCTGCGGCTGGGCTCATTCCGGAGCCGGAGCAGGGCCAGCCGTACGTCTCGGCGCGTGAGCACGGGATGCATGCCCTGAGGCACTTCTACGCTTCGGTACTCCTGGACGCCGGGGAGAGCATCAAGGCCGTCAGCGAATATCTGGGCCACACCGACCCCGCCCTGACGTTGCGGGTGTACGCGCACCTGATGCCGAATAGCAAGGAGCGGGCTCGGCGCGCTGTCGACGCGGTTCTGTCAGCGGACCGCTAGGCATTTACCTCCTCGGGGGTCTCCCCCGAGGAGGTGTGCCCCGCCGTCTGCCCCGCCCTGCTCCGTAGCGCAGCCTCGTACTCCCGACGGTGTGCCGTTGCCTCCTGTGTGAGGGCCGTAGGTGGCGGCAAAGGATCTTCTCTGAGGAAGGCTCCGAGGCAGCTCAGTGCCTCGTAGGGGAGGTCATGCGCCCCCTGCATGCGGTCTGGGTAAGAACCTTTGGTGCTCTGAAAGACGAGCATGCTGGCGGTCACGATGTCTCCAATGCGTTCGGCGAGAGCACGCTCTGGAAGCCTGACGAGCGCGAGCCGAATGCGCTGGTGATGCTTAAGGGCCGCCAAGCGAAAGGGTTTCATGACGCTCTCCGGCGCCGCCTCTTCCGGGTACGTCCCAGCAAGGTCCTTAAGGGCGATGAGCTCTTGGGAGATTGCGTCGACAGTTTCCCTGGCAAGCCGTTCCCGCTGCTCTCTACGAGCTTCAGACCGCTGGTGACGCTGGGTGACCAGCGTCGTGGCGATCGATCCTCCCGCGCCTACCAGCGCGCCGACGAGACCCGAGACCCCACTTATCCACGCTCCTGCGTCCACGGGAACATACTGGTCGAGGTGCTGTTC
>NZ_JAPZVN010000036.1 GCF_027533845.1 Streptomyces sp. RPT161
GCTGCCCACCTACGCCTTCCAGCGCCAACGCTACTGGCCGGAAGCAGCGGTGCCGGGAGCGGCGGCCGCGGTGGTCACTGACCCGACCGACGCCCTGTTCTGGGAGGCCGTCGAGCGCGAGGATCTGGAATCCCTCGCCGACACCCTGGAGATCGACGGCGACCAGCCGCTCAGCGCCGTACTGCCCGCGCTGTCCTCGTGGCGCCGCACCAACCGCGAGCGCTCGACGGTGGACGGCTGGCGCTACCGCGTGACGTGGAAGCCATTGCCGGAGGACGGCACGGCCCGGCTCTCCGGAACCTGGCTGCTGGTCGCACCCGAGTCCGAAGCCTCCAGGGCGGCCGATGTCACCCGTGTGCTGGCCGAACGCGGTGCGACCGTCAGGCAGTTGACGCCGACTGCCACCGATCGGGAGTCGCTGGCCAAGGACCTTGCCGTCGAAGGCACTGAACTCAGCGGAGTGTTGTCGCTGCTGGCCTTCGAGGGCCAACCCCTGCACTCCGCCCTCGCGTTGCTGCAGGCGATGGCCGACGCCGAGGTCAACACGCCGCTGTGGTGCGTGACCACGGGTGCGGTGTCGGTCGGAGCCGCCGATCGGCTGACGCATCCGGCGCACGCGCTGGTGTGGGGCCTTGGCCGGGTGGCGTCCATGGAGCACGGTGAGCGCTGGGGCGGTCTGGTCGATCTGCCCGAGGCCGTCGATGACCGCGCGCTGGCCCGAATGGCCGCCGTGCTGGCTGGGACGGACGGGGAAGACCAGGTCGCGGTCCGCTCCTCGGGACTGTTCACCCGCAGGCTGGTGCGAGCCTCGCTGGCGCAGACGCCCGCGGTGCGCGAGTGGCGGCCGGACGGCACCGTGCTGGTCACCGGCGGTACGGGCACGCTCGGCGCGCACGTCGCCCGTCACCTGGCCCGTAACGGCGCCCAGCGGCTGCACCTGGTCAGCCGACGCGGCGCTGACGCCCCCGGTGCCGCCGAGCTGCGCACCGAGCTGGCCGAGTTGGGCGCCGAGGCCACCATCTCCGCGTGCGACATCGCCGACCGGGCCGCACTCGCCGCGCTGCTCGACGCCATCCCCGCCGACCGTCCGCTCACCGCCGTCGTGCACACCGCGGCCGTGCTGGACGACGGGGTGATCGAGGGGCTGACCCCGGAACAGGTTGACGCTGTGCTGCGGGTCAAGGTCGACGGCACGCTCAACCTGCACGAGTTGACCCGCGACCTCGACCTGTCCGCGTTCGTGCTGTTCTCGTCCTTCGCCGCCACCTTCGGCGCCCCCGGGCAGGGCAACCAGGCCCCCGGCAACGCGTTCCTTGAGGCGCTGGCCGAACAGCGCCGCGCCGACGGGCTGACCGCCACCACCATCAACTGGGGCCCGTGGGGCGACGGCAGCGCGGTGGGCGGCGCGATCGGCGACCGTATGCGCCGCCACGGCATCAACGAGATGGCACCGGAACGCGCGGTCGCCGCGCTCGGCCACGTCCTGGACCGGGACGAGACGGCGTTGACCGTCATCGACATGGACTGGAAGCGGTTCGCGCTCGCCTTCACCGCGGACCGCCCCCGTCGACTGCTGCACGAACTCCCCGAGGCGCGCGAGGTCATCGAGAACGCGCAGAGCGACACCGCCGACGACCTCACCGGTGGCGTGCCGCTCACCAAGCAGCTCGCCGGACTGCCGGGCACCGAACAGGAGCGACTGCTGCTGGAGTTGGTGCGCAGTGCCGTGGCCGCGGTGCTCGGTTACTCGGGCGCGGAGGCGGTGGAGGCGAACCGGGCGTTCAAGGAGTTGGGCTTCGACTCGCTGACCGCCGTGGAGCTGCGGAACCGGTTGGGCGCGGCGAGCGGGCTGAAGCTGCCGCCGACGCTGATCTTCGACCACCCGACACCGTCGGCGGTCACCGCCTATCTGCGGGCCGAGGTGCTGCCCGACGCGGCGGAGACCGGCGCGTCGGTGCTCGAGGAACTCGACCGGCTGGAGGACCTGCTCGCCGACAGCAACCCGGACAACGTCATCCGCGCCCGGGTCACCATGCGGTTGCAGTCGCTGCTGGCGAAGTGGAACGACACGGAGTCCCCGGCGGCCGAGGAGTCGGCGTCGTCGGACGACGTGCTGGACGATGTGGACCAGCTCCAGTCGGCCACCGACGAGGAGTTGTTCGCGTTCATCAACAAGGGACTCGGCCGCGCATGATTAGCGCCGCCGGTTGAGGGTAATTCCGTCAATGCGCGCCGCACTCGGCGGCATTGACGGAATTCTCGGCGTCGGTCAGGATGCCGTATTGCCCGTGCATCGGCACGGATTGATTCCCCGGGGCGTGGTGCCCGGACCCCCGCCAGGGGTGCGTAGGGGGCGGTAAGGGGTTGTCGGGATGGTTGGCCCGACCATAGCCTCCCTACGAGAAGTCGATTGAATTCGTTACTGGTTCGATTGTTTCTGGTTCGTTTATTTTCCGATGCCGTCTGCCGTAAATGGGTTGCGTTAAATGGCGAATGAAGAGACGCTGCGGGACTACCTCAAGCTGGTGACGGCGGATCTGCATCAGACCCGGCAACGCCTGCGCGAGGCCGAGGCGAAGAACCAGGACCCCATCGCCATCGTGGGGATCGGCTGCCGCTACCCGGGGGGCATCAGCTCCCCCGAGGACCTGTGGCAGCTGGTCATGGACGGCGAGGACGTGATCAGCGACTTCCCGGCCGACCGCGGATGGGATCTGGACACCGTCTACCACCCGGACCCGGAGCACCCGGGCACGGCCTATGTCCACCAGGGCGGATTCGTAAGGGACTTCGCCCAGTTCGACCCCGGCGTCTTCGGCATTTCACCGCGCGAAGCCCTTTCCATGGATCCGCAGCAGCGGCTGCTGCTGGAAACGTCCTGGGAGGCGTTCGAGCGGGCCGGAATCGACCCGACGTCCATGCGCGGCAAGCAGGTCGGCGTATTCGTCGGCACCAGCAGCCACGACTACCTCACCGCGCTGCTGAGTTCGTCGGAGGACCTTGAGGGCTATCTGGGCACCGGTAACGCGGCCAGCGTGGCCTCCGGCCGGCTCTCGTACACGTACGGGCTCGAAGGCCCGGCCGTCACCGTGGACACCGCCTGCTCGTCCTCGCTGGTGGCGCTGCACCTGGCGGTGCAGTCGCTGCGCAACGGCGAGTGCTCGCTGGCGCTGGCCGGTGGCGCGACCCTGATGTCCGCGCCCGGTACGTTCATCGACTACAGCAAGCAGCGCGGTCTGGCGATGGACGGCCGCTGCAAGGCGTTCTCCACCGAGGCCGACGGGTTCAGCCTGTCCGAGGGCGTCGGCATGCTGCTGGTGGAGCGGCTGTCCGACGCGCGCCGCAAGGGCCACCCGGTACTGGCCGTGGTGCGCGGCTCGGCGGTCAACCAGGACGGCGCCAGCAACGGGCTCACCGCGCCCAACGGCCCCTCCCAGCAACGCGTCATCCTCCAGGCGCTGTCCAACGCCCGCCTCACGCCCGACGAGGTGGACGCCGTCGAGGCGCACGGCACCGGCACCGCACTTGGCGACCCGATCGAGGCGCAGGCGGTGCTGGCCACCTACGGCAAGGACCGGTCGAAGGACCGGCCGCTGTGGCTGGGCTCGTTGAAGACCAACATCGGCCACGCCCAGGCCGCCGCCGGTGTCGCGGGCGTCATCAAGTCCGTCATGGCGCTGCGCCACGGCACGCTGCCCAAGACCCTGCACCTCACCGAGCCGACCACGCACGTGGACTGGTCGGCGGGCGAAGTCGCCCTGCTCACCGAGGCGCGGCCGTGGCCGGAGAACGGCCACCCGCGCCGGGTGGGCGTCTCGTCGTTCGGCATGAGCGGCACCAACGCGCACACCATCCTGGAGCAGGCGCCGGCCCCCGACTCCGCGACGGACGGGACGACGGCGACCCCGCTGCCTTACGTGCCCGTCGCGCTGTCCGGCAAGGACGAGGCGGCGTTGCGCGCCCAGGCCGAGCGGCTCCGGCGGAGCCTTGCGGCGGAGCCCGGTCTCGGCCTGCTGGACGTCGGCTACTCGCAGGCGGTCACGCGGGCGGCAATGGACCGGCGCGCGGTGGTCGTGGCGCAGGGCCGCGACGAGCTGCTGGCCGGATTGGCCGAGCTCGCGACGGGCGGTACGTCCGCGTCACTGGTGGAAGGCACTTCGGTCGAGGGCAAGTTGGCCTTCCTGTTCACCGGGCAGGGCAGCCAGCGGCTGGGGATGGGGCGGGAGCTCTACGAGGCGTATCCCGTCTTCGCCCGGGCCCTGGACGAGGTGTGTGAGCGGTTCGAACTGCCGCTGAAGGACGTGCTGTTCGGCACCGACGCCGAACCGCTGGACCAGACCGGTTACACGCAGCCCGCGTTGTTCGCCGTTGAGGTGGCGCTGTTCCGGTTGGTGGAGTCGTGGGGCGTCAAGCCTGACTTCCTGGCCGGGCACTCCATCGGCGAGTTGGCCGCCGCGCATGTCGCTGGTGTGCTGTCGCTGGAGGACGCCTGCACGCTGGTGGCCGCCCGTGGCCGTCTGATGCAGGAACTGCCCGGCGGCGGCGCGATGGTGGCCGTGGAGGCGGGCGAGGACGAGGTCGCCCCGCTGCTGGTCGAGGGCGTGAGCATCGCCGCGATCAACGGGCCCACGTCGGTGGTGATCGCGGGTGACGAGGACGCGGTCCTGGAGATCGCCGCTGGCTTCGAGGCGCGGGGCCGTAAGACCAAGCGCCTGACCGTGAGCCACGCGTTCCACTCGCCGCACATGGACGGCATGCTGGCCGCCTTCCGTCAGGTGGCCGCAGGACTCACCTACGAGGCACCCCGCATCCCCATCGTCTCCACCCTCACCGGCGCCCTGGTCACCGCCGACGAGATCGGCACCCCCGACTACTGGGTCCGCCACGTCCGCCAGACCGTCCGCTTCCTCGACGGCATCCGCTGGCTGGACGGCCACGGTGTGTCGGCGTACCTCGAACTCGGGCCCGGCGGCGTGCTGTCCGCCATGGCACAGGGCTGCGTCACCCGCTCCGACGCCGCCTTCCTGCCCGCCCTGCGCACCGACCGTCCCGAGGCGCAGTCGCTGACCGCCGCCATCGCGCGCGCCCACGTCCGCGGCCACGGCCTGGACTGGGAGGCGTACTTCTCCGGCACCGGGGCGCGCCGCGTCGACCTGCCCACGTATGCCTTCCAGCGGCGCAAGTACTGGCCGCGCGACCCGTTCACCAACCCTGGCGAGGCGGTCGGTGCCAGTGCGCTGGACGCGGTGAGCGCCCGGTTCTGGGAGGTCGTGGACAACGAGGACCTGGCGGCGCTCACCGGAACCCTCGGCGTGGACCCGGAGCAGCCGCTCAGTGCGGTGCTGCCCGCGCTGTCCGCATGGCACCGCCAGAGCCGGGACCGCTCCATCGTGGACGGCTGGCGGTACCGGGTCACCTGGCAGCCGCTGCCGCACTCCGCGGCCAAGCCGCTCACCGGCACCTGGCTGCTGGCCGTCCCCGCCGGACACACCGACGACGAGTGGGTGACCGCCGCCGCCCGCGCCCTAGCCGAACGCGGCGCGGACGTACGGCAGTTGGTCGTCGACGCCGCCACCGAGGACCGCACGGCCGTCGCCGAACGGCTGCGTACCGCGATCGAAGGCGCCGAGGTCACGGGCGTCCTGTCGCTGCTGGCGCTGGACGGCAGACCGCACGCCGAGTACTCCTCGCTGCCCGCGGGGCTGTCCGGCACCACCGCGCTTGTGCAGGCGCTCGGCGACACGGGCGTGGACGCGCCGCTGTGGTGCGCCACCCGTGGCGCGGTCCGGGTGGGCCGTTCCGACCAGCTCACCAGCCCCGACCAGGCGCAGGTGTGGGGGCTCGGCCGCTCGGCGGCCCAGGAGTACCCGGAGCGCTGGGGCGGACTGGTCGACCTGCCCGCCACGGCCGACGACCGTGCGATGGCGCGGCTGGCCGACATCCTCGGCGACCTGGCCGGAGAGGACCAGCTCGCGGTGCGCCCGCAGGGCGTGTTCGCCCGCCGACTGGCCCGCGCCCCGCAGTCCGAGCTGACCGAGGCCCCGAACGGCCGTTGGTCCGCCACCGGTACCGCGCTGATCACCGGCGGCACCGGGGCGCTCGGCGCCCACGTCGCCCGCTGGCTGGCCCGCAACGGCGCCGAGCACCTGGTGCTGGTCAGCCGCCGCGGCCCGGACGCGCCCGGCGCTGACGAACTGCGCACGGAACTCGTGGACTTGGGCGCCGAGGTGACCGTCGCCGCCTGCGACGTCGCCGACCGGGACGCGGTCGCCGAACTGCTGCGCTCCCTGCCCGCGCGCTACCCGCTGACCGCCGTCGTGCACGCCGCCGGTGTACTGGACGACGGTGTGCTGGACGCCCAGACCCCACAGCGGATCGCGGGCGTGCTGCGTGCCAAGGCGACCGCCGCGGCCGTGCTGCACGAGCTGACCCGTGACCTGGGCCTGTCCGCGTTCGTGCTGTTCTCCTCCTTCGCCGGCACCTTCGGCGGTGCGGGCCAGGCCAACTACGCCGCCGCCAACGCCTACCTGGACGCGCTGGGCGAACAGCGCAGGGCCGAGGGGCTGCCCGCGACCGTACTGGCGTGGGGCGCCTGGGCCGAGGGCGGTATGGCGACCGACAAGGTGGTCGCCGAGCGGCTGCGGCAGGCCGGAATGCCGCCGCTGGCCCCCGAGCTGGCGCTCGCCGCACTGCACAAGGCGCTCGACCTGGACGAGGCGTTCTCGCTCGTCGCCGACATCGACTGGCAGCGGCTCGCTCCGGGCCTCACCGCGGTGCGCGCCAACCCGTTCATCTCCGGGCTGCCGGAGGTGCAGCGCGCGCTGGAGAGCGCCACGGCGCCCGGCGCCACCGCCGACCTGTCGTCCTTCCAGCGCAGCCTGGCCGCGGCCTCCGAGGCCGAACGCGAGCAGCTCGCGCTGGACTTCGTACGCACCCAGGTGGCCGCCGTCCTCGGCTACCCGGGGCCTGAGTCGGTGGAGCCCGGCCGGGCGTTCCGCGACCTCGGCTTCGACTCGCTGACCGCGGTGGAGATCCGCAACCTGCTGGGCGCCCTCACCGGGCTGCGCCTTCCGGCCACCCTGGTCTTCGACTACCCCAACTCCGTTGCCCTGGCGGAGTTCCTGCGCGTGGCGCTGCTCGGCGAGCCGGGCGCGGCGGACACCGCGCGGCCCCGGCTGACGGCGGCTGACATCGCCGACGACCCCATCGCCATCGTGGCGATGAGCTGCCGCTTCCCGGGCGGTGTGCGGTCACCGGAGGAACTGTGGGAGCTGCTGGCGTCCGGACGTGACGCGATCAGCGGATTCCCCACCGACCGCGGCTGGGACCTGGAGTCGCTGTACGACCCGCGGTCCGAGGCGGAGAACACCTCGTACGTCAACGAGGGCGGGTTCCTCGCCGACGCGGCCGAGTTCGACCCGGCGTTCTTCGGCATCTCGCCGCGTGAGGCGCTGGCGATGGACCCGCAGCAGCGGCTGCTGCTGGAGATCTCCTGGGAGGCGTTCGAGCGGGCCGGGATCGACCCGGCGACGCTGCGCGGTGAGCAGGTCGGCGTCTTCGCCGGAACCAACGGCCAGGACTACCTGCCCCTGATGCTGGCCGCGCCCGACGGCACCGAGGGCTTCCTGGGCACCGGCAACGCGGCGAGCGTGGTGTCGGGCCGGGTGTCGTACGTGCTCGGTCTGGAGGGCCCGGCGGTCACCGTTGACACGGCGTGCTCGTCGTCGCTGGTCGCGCTGCACTGGGCGATCCAGGCGCTGCGGCACGGCGAGTGCTCCATGGCGTTGGCCGGTGGTGTCACCGTGATGTCCACGCCCGCTTCGTTCGTCGACTTCAGCCGCCAACGCGGCCTGGCCGCCGACGGCCGCATCAAGGCGTTCGCCGCGGGCGCCGACGGCACCGGCTGGGGCGAGGGCGCGGGCATGCTGCTGGTGGAGCGGCTGTCCGACGCGCGCAGGAACGGGCATCCGGTGCTGGCGATCGTCCGGGGCAGCGCCATCAACCAGGACGGTGCGAGCAACGGCCTCACGGCCCCGAACGGCCCGTCCCAGCAGCGGGTCATCCGGCAGGCGCTGGCGTCCGCCGGTCTCACCACGTCGGACGTGGACGCGGTGGAGGCACACGGTACGGGCACGACGCTGGGCGACCCGATCGAGGCGCAGGCGCTGCTCGCCACCTACGGCAAGGAGCGGCCGGAGGGCCAGCCGCTGTGGCTGGGCTCCATCAAGTCCAACTTCGGCCACACGCAGGCCGCGGCCGGTGTCGCGGGCGTGATGAAGATGGTGCTGGCCATGCGGCATGGTGTGCTGCCGCAGACCCTGCACGTGGACGAGCCGACACCGCACGTCGACTGGTCGGCGGGCGCGGTCTCGCTGCTGACCGAGTCCCGGGTGTGGCCCGAGACCGGCCGTCCGCGCCGGGCCGCCGTCTCCTCGTTCGGCATCAGCGGCACCAACGCACACACCATCGTCGAGCAGGCCCCTGCCTTCGAGGGCGACACCCCGCACGAGACGCGGCCCGCGGCCGCCCCGCTGGTGCTGTCCGCCAAGCACGCCGACGCACTGCGGGACCAGGCGGAGAGGCTGCGTTCGCACCTGGTCGCCAACCCCGAACTCGGCCTTGCCGACGTGGCGTTCTCGCTGGCCGTCGGGCGCGCGGCGTTCGAGCACCGCGCAGTGGTGGCGGGCGCGGAGCGCGAGTCCGTGCTGGCGGCGCTGGACGCGCTGGCCGAGGGCCGCCCGGCGGCCGGGGTGGTGGAGGGACGGACGGCAGAGCGGAAGCTGGCGTTCCTGTTCACCGGGCAGGGCAGCCAGCGGCTGGGCATGGGCCGGGAGCTGTACGAGGCGTACCGCGTCTTCGCCGAGGCATTCGACGCGGTGTGCGCCTATCTCGACCAGCATCTCGAACTCGCCCTGCGTGACGTGGTGTTCGGCTCGCGGTCCGAGTTGCTGGACCAGACCGGATACACGCAGCCCGCGTTGTTCGCCGTCGAGGTGGCGTTGTTCCGGCTCGTCGAGTCGTGGGGTCTGAAGCCTGACTTCCTGGCCGGGCACTCGATCGGCGAGCTGGCCGCCGCCCACGTGGCTGGTGTGCTGTCGCTGGAGGACGCCTGCGCGTTGGTGGCGGCTCGTGGCCGGTTGATGCAGGAGCTGCCGGGCGGCGGCGCGATGGTGGCGATCCAGGCGGCGGAGGACGAGGTTGCTCCGCTGCTGGTCGAGGGCGTGAGCATCGCCGCGATCAACGGGCCTGCAGCGATCGTCATCGCCGGTGACGAGGTTGCGGCCCTGGAGATCGCCGCTGGCTTCGAGGCGCAGGGCCGTAAGACCAAGCGGCTGTCGGTCAGCCACGCCTTCCACTCATCGCACATGGATGGGATGTTGGAGGCGTTCGGCGAGGTGGCGTCGGGGTTGACGTTCGCCGCCCCGCGCATCCCGATCGTCTCCACCCTCACCGGCACGCTGGTCGGCGCGGAAGAGATCCGCACCCCCGACTACTGGGTCCGCCATGTGCGCCAGGCCGTCCGCTTCCTCGACGGCATCCGGTCGTTGGAGGCCGAGGGCGTCACCACGTTCCTCGAACTCGGCCCGGACGGCGTGCTGTCCGCCATGGCCCAGGAGTGCGCCACCGGCGAGGACCCGGCCTTCGCCCCCGCCCTCCGCAACGGCCGCCCCGAGGCGGAAGCCCTGGTCACCGCCCTCGCCGTGGCACATGTACGCGGCGCCGCCATCGACTGGCGGGCGTACTTCGCGGGCACCGGCGCCCGCCGCGTGGACCTGCCCACGTATGCCTTCCAGCGGCAGCGCTACTGGCCGAAGCTGCCCGCGTTCCTGGCGGGCGATGTCGCCGCGATCGGGCTGGGCGAGACCGGGCACCCGCTGCTGGGCGCCGTCGCCGAACTGCCCGACTCGGACGGGGTGTTGCTCACCGGCCGGTTGTCGTTGCAGAGCCACCCGTGGCTGGCCGACCACGCGATCATGGGTTCCGTCCTGCTGCCAGGCACCGCGTTCGTGGAGTTGGCGCTGCGCGCGGGTGACCAGGTGGGCTGTGACTACCTGGAGGAGCTGACCCTTGAGGCGCCGCTGGTGCTGCCGGAGCACGGCGGGGTGCGGCTACGGCTCACGGTGGGCTCCGCCGACGGCACCGGACGCCGCCCGCTGGCCCTGCACTCGCGCGCCGAGGACCGGGCCGCCGACGAGCCGTGGACCCGGCACGCCAGCGGTGTGCTGGCTTCCGGGGGGCAGCCGCAGCCGTCGTTCGAGCTGACCGCCTGGCCCCCGGCGGAGGCCGTCGAAGTCGAACTGGACGGCCGATACGAGCAGTTGCTGGCCATCGGCTTCGACTACGGCCCCGCCTTCCAGGGGCTGAGCCGGGCCTGGCGGCGGGACGGCGAGATCTTCGCCGAGGTGCGGTTGCCGCAGGACGCCGAGTCGGAGGCGGGCCGGTTCGGCCTGCACCCGGCACTGCTGGACGCCGCACTGCACGCCATCGGGCTGGGTGGCCTGGGCGCCGACGACGGCCAGGGGCGGCTGCCGTTCGCCTGGACAGGTGTGTCGCTGCACGCCAGCGGCGCCGCCGCGCTGCGCGTCCACCTGGTCGCGGCGGGCGCCGAGGGCGTCCGGCTGGAGATCGCCGACGCCACCGGTGCGCCGGTCGCCGCCGTCGAGTCGCTGGGACTGCGCCCGGTGTCCGACGACCAGTTGCGAGCCGCGCGGGCCACGTACCACGAGTCGCTGTTCCGCCACGAGTGGACCACCGTGCCCACCAACGCCGCCTCCCCCCAGGGGAGTTGGGCGGTACTCGGTGACGCCGACCTTGGTCTGGACGTGCCTCGGCACGCGGACCTGGCCGCGCTGATCCGCGCCGTTGACGAGGGCGCCGACGTACCGGACGAGGTCTTCGTTCCGTTCGCCCCGGTCGCCGAGGCGACACCGCAGATCGTGCGCACGGCCGCCTCCGCCGCGCTGCGGCTCGCCCAGGCATGGCTGGCGGACGAGCGGTTCGCCGGTTCACGGCTGGTGGCGGTGACCCGCGGCGCGGTGGCCGCCGCTGCGTACGAGCCGGTCGACGACCTGGCGCACGCCGCCGTCTGGGGCCTGCTGCGCTCGGCGCAGACCGAGAACCCGGACCGCTTCGTGCTGGTCGACCTCGACGGCCAGGAGACCGCGCCGCAGACCCTGGCAGCGGCACTGGCCAGCGGCGAGCCGCAGTTGGCGGTACGTGAGGGCACCGTGCGGACGCTGCGGCTGGCACGCGTCCCGGCCCGGGCCGACGCCCAGGCCCGGCCTTACGACCCGGACGGCACGGTGCTGATCACCGGCGCGTCCGGTTCGCTGGCCCGGCTGTTCGCCCGCCACCTGGTGGCCGAGCACGGTGTACGGCACATGCTGCTGGTCAGCCGCCGTGGCGCCCCGGCCGAACTGGTCACGGAACTGAGCGAGTTGGGCGCGACCGTCACCTCGTCCGCCTGTGACGTGACCGACCGGGACGCGCTGGCCGAGGTGCTGGCCGCGATCCCCGCCGAGCATCCGCTGACCGGGGTGATCCACGCGGCGGGCGTGCTGGACGACGGCGTCATCGGCTCGTTGACCGAGGACCGCATGGACACCGTGCTGCGTCCGAAGGTGGACGCGGCGCTGCACCTGCACGAGATCACCCGCGATCTGGACCTGTCCGCGTTCGTGCTGTTCTCCTCGTCCTCCGGTGTGTTCGGCGGCCCGGGACAGGGCAACTACGCGGCGGCCAACACCTTCCTGGACGCGCTCGCCCAGCACCGCAAGGCGCAGGGCCTGGCCGCCACCGCGCTGGCCTGGGGGCTGTGGGCGGTCGCGGACGGCATGGCCGGCGGCCTGGACGAGGCCGACATCAGCCGGATGCGGCGGGCGGGCCTGCCGCCGCTGACCGCCGAGGACGGACTGGCACTGTTCGACACCGCACGCACGGTGGACACCGCCGCCCTGGTCCCGATGCGGCTGGACCTCGCCGCACTGCGCGCCCAAGCCGCGGCGGGCACCATCGCCCCCGTGCTGCGCGGACTGGTCCGCACCCCGGCGCGCCGGGTCGTGGACGCCGCCAGCGGCGCCGAATCCGGTCTGGCACAACGGCTTTCGGGACTGTCGCAGCAGGAGCAGCAGCGCCTGCTGCTCGACCTGGTCCGCACCCAGGTGGCGGCGGTACTCGGCCACGCGGGACCGGAGGCGGTCGAGTCCGGCCGGGCGTTCAAGGAACTGGGCTTCGACTCGCTGACCGCGGTGGAACTGCGCAACCAGCTCAACACCGCCACCGGACTGCGGCTGCCCGCCACACTGATCTTCGACTACCCGGACCCGACCACGCTCGCCCGCCATCTGCGCACCGAGCTGACCGGCACGGACGCCGCCGCGGCCGTCCCGGTGGCCGTTACCAGGACCGTCGCCGACGAGCCCATCGCCATCGTCGCGATGAGCTGCCGCTACCCGGGCGGGGTGCGCACCCCCGAGGACCTGTGGCGACTGCTCGCCGCGGGCTCCGACGGCATCACCACCTTCCCCGGAAACCGCGGCTGGGACCTGGACGCCCTCTACCACCCGGACCCGGCACACCAGGGCACCTCCTACGCCCGCGAGGGCGGATTCCTGCACGACGCGGCCGAGTTCGATCCGGCGTTCTTCGGGATCTCGCCGCGTGAGGCGCTGGCGATGGACCCGCAGCAGCGGCTGCTGCTGGAGACCTCCTGGGAGGCGTTCGAGCGCGCGGGCATCGACCCGCTGGCGCTGCGCGGCAGCCGCACGGGTGTGTTCGCGGGCGTGATGTACCACGACTACGGCGCGCGACTGCACGCCATCCCGGACGAGGTCGAGGGCTACCTCGGCACCGGCAGCTCCAGCAGCGTGGTCTCCGGCCGGGTGGCGTACACCTTCGGCCTCGAAGGCCCGGCGGTCACCGTGGACACCGCGTGCTCCTCGTCGCTGGTCGCCCTGCACCTGGCGGCGCAGGCACTGCGCAACGGCGAGTGCGAACTGGCGCTGGCCGGTGGTGTCACCGTGATGTTCACCCCCGGTACGTTCATCGAGTTCAGCCGCCAGCGCGGGCTCGCGGAGGACGGGCGCTGCAAGTCGTTCGCCGCCGCGGCCGACGGCACCGGTTGGGGCGAGGGCGCGGGTGTGTTGCTGCTTGAGCGGCTGTCCGACGCCCGCAGGAACGGCCACCAGGTGCTGGCGGTCGTGCGCGGCTCCGCCGTCAACCAGGACGGTGCGAGCAACGGCCTCACGGCGCCCAACGGTCCTTCGCAGCAGCGGGTCATCCGGCAGGCGCTGGCCAACGCCCGGGTGTCCGCCGCCCAGGTCGACGTGGTGGAGGCGCACGGCACCGGTACCACGCTGGGCGACCCGATCGAGGCGCAGGCGCTGCTGGCCACCTACGGCCAGGGGCGGCCCGAGGACCAACCGCTGTGGCTGGGGTCGGTCAAGTCCAACCTGGGCCACACCCAGGCCGCTTCGGGCGTCGCCGGTGTGATCAAGATGGTGCTGTCGATGCGGCACGGGCTGCTGCCCAAGACCCTGCACGTGGACGAGCCGTCACCGCACGTGGACTGGTCGGCGGGCGCGGTCTCGCTGCTGACCGAGGCACGTGAGTGGCCGCAGGTAAACCGGCCGCGCCGCGCGGGTGTGTCGTCCTTCGGTATCAGCGGCACCAACGCGCACGTCATCATCGAGCAGGCCCCGACGACCGACACCCCCAAGTCCGAGGCGGCGGACGGCCAACTCCCCTACGTGCCGCTGCTGTTGTCGGCGCGAGGTGAGGACGCGCTACGCGCCCAGGCGCGGCGGCTGCGCTCCCACCTGCAGGCCGATGCCGAGTCGGGGCTGACCGACCTCGGCTTCTCGCTGGCCACCACACGGGCGGCGCTCGAACAGCGGGCGGCCGTGCTGGCCGGTGACCGGGACGAGGCGCTGCGCGCCCTGGACGCCCTGACCCATGGCGAGTCGGCCCCGAACCTGCTGCACAGCACGGCGGTCGAGGGCAAGGTCGCGTTCCTTTTCACCGGGCAGGGCAGCCAGCGGCTCGGGATGGGTCGGGAGCTGTACGAGTCCTACCCCGTTTTCGCGACGGCGCTGGACGCGGTCTGCGACAGGTTCGAACTTCCGGTCAGGGAGGTGCTGTTCGGCGCGGATCGTGCGGCGCTGGACCAGACCGCTTACACGCAACCCGCGCTGTTCGCCGTCGAGGTGGCGTTGTTCCGGCTCGTCGAGTCGTGGGGTCTGCGGCCTGACTTCCTGGCCGGGCACTCCATCGGCGAGTTGGCCGCCGCACATGTCGCTGGTGTGCTGTCGCTGGATGACGCGTGCACGCTGGTGGCTGCCCGTGGGCGGTTGATGCAGGAGCTGCCGGGCGGCGGCGCGATGGTGGCGGTGCAGGCCGCGGAGGACGAGGTTGCGCCGCTGTTGACCGAACGCGTCGACATCGCCGCGGTCAACGGGCCCACGTCGGTGGTGATCGCGGGTGATGAGGACGCGGTACTGGCGATCGCCGAGGGCTTCGAGGCGCGGGGCCGCAAGACCAAGCGGCTGACGGTCAGCCATGCGTTCCACTCCGTCCACATGGACGGGATGCTGGCCGACTTCCGCAAGATCGCCGACGGCCTGACGTACGAGGCGCCCCGCATCCCGATCGTGTCCAACCTGACCGGCACGCTGGTCACCGCGGAGGACATCTGCCTGCCCGACTTCTGGGTCCGGCACGTCCGCGAGGCCGTCCGCTTCCACGACGGCATCCAGGCCCTGGAGACCCAGGGCGTGACGACGTACCTCGAACTCGGCCCGGACGGTGTGCTGTCCGCCATGGCCCAGGAGAGCGTCACGGCCGCCTTCGCACCCGTACTGCGCGACGGCCGCGCCGAGGCGGAGACCCTGACCGCCGCCCTGGCCCTGGCACACGTACGCGGCGCCGCCATCGACTGGCAGGCGTACTTCGCGGGCACCGGCGCCCGCCGGGTGGAGCTGCCCACGTACGCCTTCCAGCGGCAGCGCTACTGGCTCGACGTCGGCGTCTCCATCGAGGACATGATCGCGGCCGGTCTGGACACAGCGGACCACCCGCTGCTGGGTGCCGCGGTGGAACTGCCCGAGTCCGGCGGTTTCGTGTTCACCGGACGGCTGTCCCTGCAAACCCACCAGTGGCTGGCCGACCACGCCGTCATGGACACCGTGCTGCTGCCCGGCACCGCCTTCGTGGAGCTGGCGCTGCGCGCGGGCCAGGAGGTCGGCTGCGACACCCTGGAGGAGCTGACTCTGCACGCGCCGCTGGCGCTGCCGGAGCGCGGCGCGGTGCAACTGCGGCTGTGGGTCGGCGAGTCGGACGAGGCGGGCAGGCGCCAACTGGCCCTGCACTCGCGGCCCGAGGACGCACCGGCCGACGAGCCATGGCTGCGGCACGCGGGCGGCGTACTGGCCGTCGGCCAGCAGCCGGAGGCGTTCGACCTGAGCGTGTGGCCGCCGCAGGACGCCACCGAGGTGGACACCAGTGGGCTTTACGAGGGCGTCGCCGAGGCCGGGCTCGGCTACGGGCCGGTGTTCCAGGGCCTGCGCACCGCCTGGCGGCGTGGCGACGAACTGTTCACCGAAATCCGGCTGCCGCAGGGCTACGGCACCGACGCGGGCGCGTACGGCGTGCACCCAGCGCTGCTGGACGCCGCACTGCACGGAATCGGCCTTGGCGGCGTGAGCCGGGACGTGGACGACGACGCGGGCCGGGCCCGGTTGCCGTTCGCCTGGACCGGGGTGCGGCTGCACGCCACGGGCGCCGACACGCTGCGGGCCCGGCTGACGCCGACCGCGTCCGGCGGGGTGTCGCTGCGGCTGGCGGACGGCACCGGTGCGCCGGTCGCCACGGTGGACGCGCTGGTGCTGCGGCCGGTCAGCGCCGAGCAGTTGACCGCGCGTACCGCGCACCAGGAGTCGCTGTTCCGGGTGGAGTGGACTGCGCTGCCGGAGGCGGCGGGCACCGTCCCCATCGGCGAACGCTGGGTGGTGCTGGGCGCCGAGGCGCTGGAGCTGTCCGGCGACCGGCTCGACAGCTACCCGGACCTGCCCGCGCTCGCCGCGGCCGTGGCGGACGGCGCCCCGGTCCCGGAGACGGTCTTCGTGCCGCTGGCCGACGCGGGGGCACCGCAGGACATGCCGGGCGCGGCCCGGGCGGCGGCGCGTGAGGCGCTGGCGCTGGTGCAATCCTGGCTGGCCGACGAACGGTTCGCCGACTCGCGGCTGGTGCTCGTCACCCGTAGCGCCGTGCGGGTACGGCCCGGCGAGGACGTGACGGATCTGGTGCACGCGCCGGTGTGGGGCCTGGTGCGCACGGCGCAGTCGGAGAACCCCGGCCGGTTCGTGCTGGTCGACACCGACCGCACCGATGCCTCGAACCGGGCACTGGCCCCGGCGCTCGCCACCGACGAGCCGCAACTGGCCCTGCGCGCGGGCACCGCCCACGCCTTCAGACTGGCCCGGGTCGCGGCCGTGGAAGAGGCCGCACCGGACCTCGACGGCAACGGCACCGTGCTGATCACCGGCGCCACCGGAACACTGGGCCGACTGTTCGCCCGGCACCTGGTGACCGAGCGCGGCGCCCGCCACCTGCTGTTGACCAGCCGACGTGGTGGATCCGCGGAGGGCGCCGAGGAACTTGCCGCCGAACTACGGGAGTTGGGTGCGACGGTCACCTGGGCCGCCTGCGACGCGGCGGACCGGGAGGCGCTGGCCGAGACGCTGGCCACGATCCCCGACGGGCACCCGCTGACCGCGGTGATCCATACCGCCGGTGTGCTGGACGACGGAGTCATCGACTCGCTCACCGGCGAGCGGATCGACCGCGTACTGCGCCCGAAGGCCGACGCCGCATGGCACCTGCACGAGCTGACCCGCGACCGTGAACTGTCCGCGTTCGTACTGTTCTCGTCCGTCGGGGGTCTGTTCGGCGGCGCCGGGCAGGGCAACTACGCGGCGGCGAACACCTTCCTCGACGCGCTGGCCGAGCACCGCAGCGCACAGGGCCTGCCCGCCAGTTCGCTGGCCTGGGGCCTGTGGGGTGCCGGTGACGGCATGGCGGGCAGCCTCACCGAGGCCGACCTGACCCGCATGGCACGGGCCGGAGTGGCACCGCTGCCGTCCGACGAGGGCCTGGCCCTGTTCGACCTGAGCGGTGCCCTGGACGACGCGGTACTGGTGCCCATGCGCACCGACGCCGCGGGACTGCGCGCACAGGCCGCCGCGGGCACGCTGCCGCCGCTGCTGCGCGGCCTGGTCCGCACCCCGGCGCGGCGCGCCGAGCAGACCGGCGGCACGGCCGACAGCGCCACCACGACCTCCTCGCTGCAGGAGCGACTGGCCGGACTGCCGAACGAGGAGCGCGACCGGGTGCTGCTGGACGCGGTGCGCACCCAAGTGGCCGCGGTGCTGGGCCACTCGGGAGCGGACGCGGTCGACGCCGAGCGCGGCTTCCTCGACCTGGGCTTCGATTCGCTGACCGCCGTGGACCTGCGCAACCGCCTCGGCGCGGTCGCCGGAACACGGCTGCCGGTCACGCTGATATTCGACTACCCGACGCCCGCCGCGCTCGCCGGATATCTGAGCGGCGAACTCCGCACGGACGACGCCGCGGCCCAGCGGTCCGTACACGCCGAACTCGACAAGTTGGAAGAGATCCTCTCCGCGATCGACTCCGACGATGCCGAACGGCCCGGCATCACCGCCCGCCTGCGAGACCTCATGTCGAAGTGGAACGAAACGCACAGTGCAACGGACACCGCTGCCGAAGAACGGGAAATCGAGTCCGCCACCGCGGACGAACTCTTCGACCTTTTGGACGAGGAACTCGGCCTGTGATGACGCGCGCTTCATGAGTACGGCAACTCCGGTTCACGGCACGGGCTTTCCGGCTCGCGCAATTCCCACCACTCTCACCACTGGGACGGCGTAAATGGTGAACGAGGAGAAGTACCTCGATTACCTCAAGCGGGCGACGACCGATCTGCGCGAGGCTCGCCGACGACTGCGCGAGGTGGAGGAACGCGACCAGGAGCCCATCGCCATCGTGGCGATGAGCTGCCGCTACCCGGGAGACGTGCGCTCCCCCGAAGACCTGTGGCAGCTCGTCGCACGCGGCGGTGACGCCGTCTCCGGCTATCCGGAGGACCGCGGCTGGGGCACCGACGTGCTGTACGACCCGGAGCCGGACGCCGACGGCAACACCACGCCCTACCACCGCGAGGGCGGCTTCCTGCGCGACGCCGCCGAGTTCGATCCGGCGTTCTTCGGCATCTCGCCGCGTGAGGCGCTGGCGATGGACCCGCAGCAGCGGCTGCTGCTGGAAACCTCCTGGGAGGCGTTCGAGCGGGCCGGGATCGACCCGACGACGCTGCGCGGCAGCCGTACCGGTGTCTTCGCGGGCCTGATGTACCACGACTACGCCGCCCGGCTGTACACCGCCCCCGAGGAGGTCGAGGGCTTCCTCGGCAACGGCAGTTCAGGAAGCATCGCCTCGGGCCGGGTGGCGTACACCTTCGGCCTGGAAGGCCCGGCGGTGACCGTCGACACCGCCTGCTCCTCCTCCCTGGTCGCCGTGCACCTGGCCGCACAGGCGCTGCGCAGCGGCGAGTGCACGCTGGCCCTCGCCGGCGGCGTCACCGTCATGTCCACCCCGGGCACCTTCACCGAGTTCAGCCGCCAGCGCGGACTGGCACTCGACGGCCGCTGCAAGTCCTTCGCACAGGCCGCCGACGGCACCGGTTGGGGCGAGGGCGCGGGCATGCTGCTGCTTGAGCGGCTGTCCGACGCCCGCAAGAACGGCCACCAGGTCCTCGCGCTGGTCCGCGGCAGTGCCATCAACCAGGACGGCGCCAGCAGCGGACTGACCGCACCCAACGGCCCCTCGCAGCAGCGCGTCATCCGCCAGGCGCTCGCCAGCGCACGGCTTTCCACCACCCACATCGACGTGGTGGAGGCGCACGGCACGGGCACCACGCTCGGCGACCCGATCGAGGCGCAGGCGCTGCTGGCCACCTACGGCCAGGGACGGCCCGAGGACCAGCCGCTGTGGCTCGGCTCGATCAAGTCCAACGTCGGCCACACACAGGCCGCCGCGGGCGTCGCCGGGATCATCAAGATGGTCATGGCGATGCGGCACGGCATCCTGCCGAAGACCCTGCACGTCGACGAGCCCTCGCGCAACGTCGACTGGACCAAGGGCGCGGTGTCCCTGCTGACCGAGGCCCGGCAGTGGCCGGAGACCGGCCGCCCCCGGCGGGCCGCGGTGTCCTCGTTCGGGATCAGCGGGACCAATGCCCACACAGTGCTGGAGCAGGCACCGGTCGAGGAGGCCGAGGAGACATCCGCCGCGCCGCCGCGCGCCGCGCTGCCGGTCTGGACGCTGTCGGCGAAGACCCAGGCGGCGCTACGGGAACAGGCACAGCGGCTGCTGGCCCATGTGACCGCACACCCCGAGGCGGCCACCACGGATGTGGCGTTCTCGCTGGCCACCGGCCGGGCGGTGTTCGAGCACCGTGCGGTGGTTGTGGCGGGGGAGCGGGACGGCTTCCTGGCCGGTCTGGAGGCACTGGCCAACGGCCGCCCGGCAGCGGGCCTGACCGAGGGCAGGACCAAGGGCGGCAAGCTCGCGTTCCTGTTCACCGGTCAGGGCAGCCAGCGGATCGGGATGGGTCGGGAGCTGTACGAGGCCTATCCCGTCTTCGCCGAGGCGTTGGATGCGGTGTTTGAGCGGTTCGAACTTCCGCTCAGGGATGTGGTGTTCGGCGACGATGCTGCGTTGCTGGATCAGACCGCTTACACGCAGCCTGCGTTGTTCGCGGTTGAGGTGGCGCTGTTCCGGCTCGTTGAGTCGTGGGGTCTGCGGCCTGACTTCGTGGCTGGTCACTCGATTGGTGAGCTGGCTGCGGCGCATGTGGCTGGTGTGTTGTCGCTGGATGATGCCTGTGCGTTGGTGGCCGCTCGCGGTCGTCTGATGCAGGAGCTGCCCGGCGGTGGGGCGATGGTGGCGGTCCAGGCGGCGGAGGACGAGGTTGTCCCGCTGCTGGTGGACGGTGTGAGCATCGCCGCGATCAACGGGCCGACATCGATCGTCATTGCCGGTGATGAGGCTGCGGTTCTGGAGGTCGCGGCTGGGTTTGAGGCGCGGGGTCGTAAGACGAAGCGGCTGACCGTGAGTCATGCGTTCCACTCGTCGCACATGGACGGGATGTTGGAGGCGTTCCGTGAGGTGGCGTCGGGCCTGACCTATGAGGCTCCGCGCGTTCCGATCGTCTCCAATCTGACCGGTGCGGTGGTGTTGGCCGAGGAGATCGGGACTGCGGACTTCTGGGTTCGGCACGTCCGCGAGGCCGTCCGCTTCTGCGACGGCATCCGGGCCTTGGAAGCCGAGGGCGTCACGACGTTCGTCGAGCTGGGTCCGGACGGTGTGCTGTCTGCGATGGCGCAGGAGTGCGTCGAGCGGCCCGAGAACGCCGCGTTCGTCCCCGTACTGCGCAAGGGCCGCCCGGAGGGCGAAGCGCTCGCCACCGCAATGGCCGAGGCGCACGTGCGCGGTGTGCGGTTGGCGTGGGAGGAGGTTTTCGCCGGTACCGGGGTACAGCGCGTTGACCTGCCGACGTACGCCTTCCAGCGTGAAACGTACTGGCTTGACGCTGGCTATCCGACCGGTGACGTGACGGCGGCCGGGCTCGGTGCGGCCGACCACCCGCTGCTCGGCGCGGCCGTGGCGCTCGCCGACACCGACGGTTTCCTCTACACCGGCCGCCTGGCCCTGGACACCCACCCGTGGCTGGCCGATCACGCCGTGCTGGACACGGTCCTGCTGCCCGGCACGGCGTTCGTCGAGTTGGCGATCCGGGCCGGCGACCAGGTGGGCTGCGACCATCTGGAAGAACTCACCCTCGAAGCACCGCTGACCCTCCCGGCGACCGGAGGCGTGCAGCTCCAACTGTGGCTTGGCGCGCCGGACGACACCGGCCGTCGCTCGCTGTCCGTCTACTCGCGGTTCGAGGACGCTGCTGTTGATGAGCCGTGGGTGCGGCATGCCCGTGGTGTGTTGGCTGTTGCCGGGCGAGTGCCGGAGTTCGACCTGGCGGTGTGGCCCCCGGCTGGTGCGGAGGCGGTGAGTGTTGAGGGCCTTTACGAGGGGTTGGCGGATGCCGGGTTGTCGTACGGTCCGGTCTTCCGTGGGTTGAGTGCTGTTTGGCGTCGGGGTGAAGAGGTCTTCGCCGAGGTCGAGTTGGGGGAGGAGCAGCGGTCGCAGGCTGGTTCGTATGGTCTGCATCCGGCGTTGTTGGACTCCGCTTTGCACGCGGTGGCTTTGGGTGGCTTCTTCGCTGAGGTCGGGGCGCGGTTGCCGTTTGCCTGGAGTGGTGTGTCGTTGCATGCCGTGGGTGCTTCGGTGCTGCGGGTGCGGTTGGCTGCGGCCGGGCAGGATGCGGTGTCGTTGGCGGTGGCTGATGGGACCGGGCAGCCGGTGGCGTCGGTTGGGTCGCTGGTGCTGCGTGGTGTCTCCGCTGAGCAGGTGCGGCAGGTCCGGCATGAGTCGCTGTTCCGGGTGGAGTGGGCCAACATCCCCACGCCGCAGGCGATTCCCGCAGGTCAGTGGGCGGTGCTCGGCACGGAGGACGCGGAGTTGGCGGCCGGGCTTCCGCTACAGCGGTACGCGGACCTGGACGAGTTGCTGGAGGCCCTGGAAACCGGCTCGGCGGCGGTCCCCGATGTGGTCCTGGTGCCCCACACCGCCTGCGCCACCAGCGCGGAGTCGGTCGCGGTGGCGACCGAGCGGGCACTTGACCTGGTGCGTTCCTGGCTGACGGCAGAGCGCCTCGCCGACTCGCGGCTGGTGTTCGTCACCCATGGCGCGGTGGCCGTCGCAGCCGACGAGACGGTCAACGACCTGACCCGTGCGGCGGTTTGGGGCCTGGTGCGCTCGGCCCAGTCGGAGCACCCCGACCGCTTCGTACTGGTCGACCTGGACGGCCCCGGCACGTCGCTCCCGGCTGCGTGCGCGTCCGGGGAACCGGAAATCGCCGTACGCGACGGCGCCCTGCGCGCGCCCCGGCTGGCCCGGGTCACCGCTGGTGGCGACACCGGCGTGCGGCCGTACGGCACCGACGGCACAGTCCTGATCACCGGCGCGACCGGCACGCTGGGCGGCCTTGTCGCCCGGCATCTGGTGACCGAGCACGATGTACGGCACCTGCTGCTGGTCAGCCGTCGGGGTTCCACGGCGGATGGCGCCGCCGAACTGGGCGCGGAACTAGCCGAGTTGGGGGCACACGTCACCTGGGCTGCGTGTGACGCGGCCGACCGCACGGCGCTGGCAGATGTGCTGGCCGCGATCCCGGCCGAGCATCCGCTGACCGCGGTGATCCACACCGCTGGTGTGCTGGACGACGGAGTCATCGAGTCGCTGACCCCGGAGCGCGTCAGGAACGTCCTGCGCCCGAAGGCAGACGCGGCACTCAACCTGCATGAACTGACACGCGAACACGATCTGTCGGCGTTCGTGCTGTTCTCCTCGGCCGCCGGTGTGTTCGGCAGTCCCGGCCAGGCCAACTACGCCGCCGCCAACACCTTCCTGGACGCCCTGGCGCACCACCGCCGCGCCCAGGGCCTGCCCGCCGTGTCGCTGGCCTGGGGGCTGTGGGACACGGACGGCGGTATGGCGGGCGGCCTGGACGAGGCCGACGTCAGCCGGATGAACCGCAGTGGAGTCCAGGGCCTGTCAGCCGACGAAGGCCGCCAACTCCTCGACACGGCCGTCGGCTTGGGCGAAGCGTTGCTCGTGCCGACCCGACTCGACCTCGCCACCTTGCGGGCCAACGCCACCACCGGTGCGGTACCGCCGCTGCTGCGCGGCCTGGTCCGCGTCCCCGCCCGGCGGGCGGCGGAGGCGGCGGGCCGGTCGGCACTGGCGCAGAGCCTGCTCGGCCTCACCGAGGTCGAGCAGGAACGCGTACTGCTCGACCTGGTGCGTACGCACGTCGCGGCCGTGCTCGGCCATGACTCCACGCACGCCGTCGAACCAGACCGTGCCTTCAAGGAGTTGGGATTCGACTCGCTGACCGCGGTCGAACTGCGCAACAGGCTCGGTGCCGAGACCGGCATGCGGCTGCCCGCCACACTGATCTTCGACCATCCCACCTCCCTCGTACTCGCCCGCCACCTGCACGCCGAGATCACCGGCGCGCAGGGCACACCGGGCGCCATGGTGACGGCCGCGGGCGCGGCCGACGACGAGCCGATCGCCATCGTGGCGATGAGCTGCCGCTTCCCCGGCGGCGTGGCCACGCCCGAGGAACTGTGGCAGGCGGTGGCCGAGGGGCGGGACGGGATCACCACGTTCCCGACCAACCGCGGCTGGGACGTTGACTCGCTCTACCACCCGGACCCCGACAACCCGGGCACCAGCTACACCCGCGAGGGTGGCTTCCTGCACGACGCGGGCGACTTCGACCCCATGTTCTTCGGGATCAGCCCGCGCGAGGCATTGGCCACCGACCCCCAACAGCGGCTGCTGCTGGAAACCACCTGGGAGGCGTTCGAGCGGGCCGGGATCGACCCGGCGACGCTGCGCGGCAGCCGTACCGGTGTGTTCACGGGCGTGATGTACCACGACTACGCGGCGGTCCTTGAGAACACCCCCGACGCGGTCGAGGGCTCACTGGGCTCCGGCAGCACCGGAAGCATCGCCTCGGGCCGGGTGTCGTACACCTTCGGCCTGGAAGGCCCGGCGGTGACCATCGACACCGCCTGCTCGTCGTCGCTGGTGGCGCTGCATCTGGCGGCGCAGGCACTGCGCAACGGCGAGTGCGAACTGGCGCTGGCCGGTGGCGTCACCGTCATGGCCACCCCCGGCACCTTCGTCGGCTTCAGCCGTCAGCGGGGTCTTGCGGCGGACGGCCGCTGCAAGGCGTTCTCAGCGGACGCGGACGGCACGGGATGGTCCGAGGGCGTCGGCATGCTGTTGGTGGAGCGGCTGTCGGACGCGCGCCGTAACGGGCATCCGGTGCTGGCGGTCGTGCGTGGCAGCGCCATCAACCAGGACGGTGCCAGCAATGGCCTTACCGCGCCGAACGGTCCTTCGCAGCAGCGGGTGATCCGCCAGGCGTTGGCTAACGCTCGGCTCACTGCCGCCGAGGTGGACGTCGTGGAGGCGCACGGTACGGGCACCACGCTGGGCGACCCGATCGAGGCGCAGGCGCTGCTCGCCACCTACGGGCAGGATCACACCGCGGACCAGCCGTTGTGGTTGGGCTCCATCAAGTCCAACTTCGGGCACACGCAGGCGGCGGCCGGTGTCGCCGGTGTGATCAAGATGGTGATGGCGATGCGGCACGGTGTTCTGCCGCGGACCCTGCATGCTGATCAGCCCTCGTCGCATGTGGACTGGTCGGCGGGCGCGGTGTCCTTGCTGACCGAAACACGTGAGTGGCCGGAGACCGGGCGTCCACGCCGGGCCGCGGTGTCCTCGTTCGGCATCAGCGGAACGAACGCGCACACGATCATCGAGCAGGCACCGACCGCTGAGACCGACCGCACTGATGCGGCGGTCACGCTGCCGGTGCTGCCGTTGGTGCTGTCCGGTAAGACCGAGGAGGCCCTGCGCGGGCAGGCGGAGCGGCTGCGCTCCCTGGTTACGGCGGACGATGACCTGGAACTGCTGGACATCGCCTACTCGTTGGCGACGACGCGCTCGGCGTTGGAGCACCGGGCGGCGCTGACCATCAGCGACCGGCCCGAGCTGCTGCGCGGACTGGAGGCGTTGGCGGCGGGTGCCACCGCCTCCGGCGTGGTCCGGGGCACGGCGGACGGCCGGGGCAAGCTCGCGTTCCTGTTCACCGGTCAGGGCAGCCAGCGGATCGGTATGGGTCGGGAGCTGTACGCGGCCTACCCGGTCTTCGCCGAGGCCTTGGACGGGGTGTGTGAACGGTTCGAAGTACCGCTGCGGGATGTGATCTTCGGAGCCGACGGCGGCCTGCTGGACCAGACGGCTTACACGCAGCCCGCGTTGTTCGCCGTCGAGGTGGCGCTGTTCCGGCTCGTTGAGTCGTGGGGGCTGAAGCCTGACTTCCTGGCCGGGCACTCGATCGGCGAGTTGGCTGCGGCGCATGTGGCTGGTGTGTTGTCGCTGGAGGACGCCTGCGTGTTGGTGGCCGCTCGCGGTCGCCTGATGCAGGAGTTGCCGGGCGGTGGGGCGATGGTGGCGGTCCAGGCGGCGGAGGACGAGGTTGTTCCGCTGCTGGTGGACGGTGTGAGTATCGCCGCGATCAACGGGCCGACGTCGGTGGTGATAGCGGGTGATGAGGCTGCGGTCGTGGAGGTCGCGGCTGGGTTTGAGGCGCGGGGTCGTAAGACGAAGCGGCTGTCGGTCAGCCATGCGTTCCACTCGTCGCACATGGACGGGATGTTGGAGGCGTTCCGTGAGGTGGCCTCGGGCCTGACCTATGAGGCTCCGCGTATCCCGATCGTCTCCAATCTGACCGGTGCCGTGGTGTCAGCCGAGGAGATCGGGACTGCGGACTTCTGGGTCCGGCACGTGCGCGAGGCCGTCCGCTTCTGCGACGGGATCCGGGCCCTGGAAGCGCAGGGTGTGGCGACGTTCGTGGAGCTGGGTCCGGACGGTGTGCTGTCTGCGATGGCGCACGAGTGCGTCAAGCGACCCGAGGACGCCGCGTTCGCTCCCGTACTGCGCAACGGCCGTCCCGAGCCGGAAACCCTCACCATCGCCCTGGGGCAGGCCCACGTCAACGGCGTGTCCGTTGACTGGCAGGCGTACTTCGCGGGCACCGGCGCCCGCCGCGTGGAGCTGCCCACGTATGCCTTCCAGCGCCGCGCCTACTGGCCTCGCCCGGCTGAGGGTCCGAGCGCCGGTGATGCGGTCGGGCTCGGTCTGGTGGCTGCCGATCATCCGCTGTTGGGGGCCTCGGTCTCGCTGGCGGACGACGATGCTCTGGTGTTCACGGGCAGGTTGTCGCTGCGCACCCACCCGTGGCTGGCGGATCACGCCGTGCTGGACACGGTGCTGCTGCCCGGCACGGCGTTCGTGGAACTCGTCACGTACGCCGGAGACCAGGTTGGCTGTGACCACCTGGAGGAACTCACCCTAGAAGCGCCGCTCACGCTGCCCGAGAACGGCGCGGTCCGCATACAGCTGGTACTCGGCGCGCCGGACGGCTCCGGACGCCGCGAGGTGACGCTGTACTCGCGGTTCGAGGACGCTGCTGTTGATGAGCCGTGGGTGCGGCATGCCAGTGGTGTGTTGGCTGTTGCCGGGCGAGTGCCGGAGTTCGACCTGGCGGTGTGGCCCCCGGCTGGTGCGGAGGCGGTGAGCGTTGAGGGCCTTTACGAGGGGTTGGCTGCTGCTGGGTTGTCGTACGGTCCGGTCTTCCGTGGGTTGAGTGCTGTTTGGCGTCGGGGTGAAGAGGTCTTCGCCGAGGCCGAGTTGGGGGAGGAGCAGCGGTCGCGGGCTGGTTCGTATGGTCTGCATCCGGCGTTGTTGGACTCCGCTTTGCACGCGGTGGGTTTGGGTGGCTTCTTCGCTGAGGTCGGGGCGCGGTTGCCGTTTGCCTGGAGTGGTGTGTCGTTGCATGCCGTGGGTGCTTCGGTGCTGCGGGTGCGGTTGGCTGCGGCCGGGCAGGATGCGGTGTCGTTGGCGGTGGCTGATGGGACCGGGCAGCCGGTGGCGTCGGTTGGGTCGCTGGTGCTGCGTGGTGTCTCCGCTGAGCAGGTGCGGCAGGTCCGGCATGAGTCGCTGTTCCGGGTGGAGTGGAGCGAGCTGACGGTGCCGGAGGCCGTCGAGCGGCCGGCGTGTGTGTCGCTTGGGGCCGAGGGGCTGGCTGCGCTGGCGACTCCGGTGCCGGCCAACGTGGTTGTCGACGGTTTGACGTCGGCCGCGGCGGCTTCGGCCGCGGATGTGCATGCGGCGACGCGGCTGGCTTTGGTGTTGCTCCAGGAGTGGCTGGCGGACGAGCGGTTCGCCGCGTCGCGGCTGGTGTTCCTCACGCGCGGTCCGGAGGACCTTGCGGGTGCGGCGGTACGGGGTCTGGTGCGTTCGGCGCAGTCCGAGAACCCGGGCCGGTTCGTCCTGGTGGACCTCGACCCGTCCGTGTCGAAGCTGGATCCCGCGTTGCTGGGCCTGCCGGAGCAGGAGTTGGCCGTTCGCGACGGTCGCGTACTGGCTCCAAGGCTGGCCCGGGTCACCGCTGCTGGTGACACCGGGGTACGGCCGTACGACCCGGAT
>NZ_JAPZVN010000037.1 GCF_027533845.1 Streptomyces sp. RPT161
CCGGTCCGGCGAAGACCGGCTACGTCCACTACGGGTTCGCCGAGGCGCTGGAATCGGTGTTCCCGACGGTCAAGAGCACCTTGGAGGCGCTCCGGACAAACGGGCAGAGCCTGTGGTTCACCGGACACAGCCTGGGCGGTGCGCTGGCCATGCTTGCCGGGGCCCGGCTCTACCTGGAGGAGCCGCGGCTCCTGGCCGACGGCGTCTTCACCTACGGGCAGCCACGCACTTGCGACCGACTCTTGGCGACGGCCTACAACAAAGGCTTCAAGCAACGCATGTTCCGGTTCGTGAACAACAACGACATCGTGCCTCAGCTTCCGCCCGAGCCCGCCTTCACCCATGTCGACGTCCTGCGGTACATCGACGCCGACGGCAAGCTTCGCGAGTCCATGTCGCTCTTCGGCGGCCTCGCCGACCGGGCCAAGGGGCTCACCGCCGATGCCTTCGCCCCCGTGAGCGACGGCGTACGCGACCACTCGATCCACAGGTACATCGCTGCGATCGAGAAGAACATGAACTGAGCGGGCCGGCATGCGGGGCCGGGGCTGCGGCGCGAGGGCAACAAGGACAGGGCTGTGGGCAACGCGCTCGGCGGCCACGGCCCTTCGCTCAGCCGCGGTCCCGCGTGAGTGCCGCCCGCCTCACCGGTGGCCCCGAGCAGAGCTCGCCTGCTGCGAGCCGAAGTCAACGCCACTGGTAGCGGTGGGACTAGTTCACGTCCTCGGGTGACTCCAACCGCTGCCTGGCCGAACGCCTACGCCAGGACAAGGCAGGAAGGAATCGGCCAGCAGCATCGGGGTTGCCGCCGGGATCAGGGCGCGATCGGCAACTGTCGCTTGTGCTCGGTCAGTCGGTAGCGGCGGACGATGGCCGTGTAGGCGGGCTCGTCGACGGGCTTGCCTTCCAGGAGGTCGTCGATGTCGTCGTAGGTGACGCCGAGCGCTTCCTCGTCGGGCCTGCCCGGGTTCAGCGTCTCCAGGTCCGCGGTCGGGGTCTTCCAAGTCAGCGCGGACGGCGCCCCCAGAGCCTCCGACACGGCCCGTACGCGCCGCTTGGTCAGGCCGGTGAGCGGAACCACATCGGCCGCGCCATCGCCGAACTTGGTGAAGAAGCCGGAGACCGCCTCGGCAGCGTGGTCGGTGCCCACCACCAGGCCTTCGTGCGCGCCCGCTACCGCGTACTGGGCGATCATGCGCTGCCGGGCCTTGATGTTGCCGTGCACGAAGTCCTGGTGGTGCGCGTCGCGGAAGACCGCGCCGCTGGCCAGCACCGCCTCCAGCGCGGCGTCGCTGGCAGGCTTCACATCGACGGTCAGGACCTGGTCGGGCCGGATGAACTCCAGGGCCAGCTGCGCGTCCTTCTCGTCGGCCTGGGCGCCGTACGGCAGCCGCATCGCGATGAACGTCGCTTGCCGCCCTGCGGCCCGGACCCGCTCGACCGCGAGCTGGCACAGCCGGCCCGCGGTCGTGGAGTCGACACCGCCGCTGATGCCCAGCACCAACGAGCGCAGGCCCGTGGAGTTCAGCTGGTCGGCGAGAAAGGCAACCCGGCGCTCGATCTCCTGCCGCGCGTCGAAGGACTCGCTCACCCGGAGGTCCCGGGCGATCTCCTGCTGCAGGGACATGGACGACAGGTCGGTCACGGTTGCTCCTCGGTCGGCCCCGTGGGCAGGATCGGCGTGCGCCGACGGGCGGGGACCACAGGCGCGTGTAGGGGACGGAAGCACTCTAGAGGAAGACTGCGAAAGCCTGCTCTCGGCATGTGACTTGGGAACTTCCTGCGCCTGCCGCGGCAGAACGTTCGCCGGGGCGCGATCAGCGGCAGCGGAACGCTCTGTCCATTGCCACGGGCATCCAGGCCCCTTATGGCTACCACCAGTTCGAGAACGCCAACTGGGGGCGGAACTTCCGTGCGTTCCCGCACGGGCGGACGTGGGCGGGCGCCGGGGAGCCGGGGGCGCTGCCTCAGATGCCGTGAGGCACGGCGGATCTCGATCCGGAGCGGCTGCGTGGGCCGCCGACACCGTCAACAGGACACAGACAAGGCGAATGATCCGGAACGCACCCGACGGATGCCACGACACTTTCTTGAGCATTCGATCCAGATAGATTAGGGTGAGCGCATGGCAAGGACCCGGGAGTTCGACACCGAGGCGGCAGTGAGCCGCGCGATGGAGCTGTTCTGGGTGCGCGGGTACGAGGCGACCTCGGTGCGCGACCTGACCAGGCACCTGGGCATCGGGCAGGGTTCCCTGTATGCCGCGTTCGGCGACAAGGACGGGCTGTACCGGGCCGCACTGGAGCACTACCGCACCACGTTCGCGGCCGCCGCACTGCGCAGCCTCGACGAGGGGTCGGATGCCCGGTCCGCGATCCGCGCGATGCTGATCGAACGGATCCGCATCGCCGTCGAACTCGGCGGCCGAGGCTGCCTGTTGGTGAATGCCGCCTGCGAGCGCGTACCGGAGGACGCGGCGACCCACCGGACCGTGCGTGATGTACTGGGCGCCAGTCAGGACGCGCTCGCCGAAGTGCTGCGCGTGGCGGCGGACCGGGGTGAGATCTCGACGCGGCACGACCCGCACACCCTCGCCGCCTTCCTCGTCACCTTCCTGAACGGCCTGCTTGTCTCCTCGAAGATCACACCAGACCCTCGCGTCCTCGAACCCCTTGTGGAGGTCGCGCTGGCCACCCTCGATTGACTTTTTCACGCCCTCAATCTGTATCGGATGATCCAGAAAAAGCCGTCGCCCATGCGAACGCAGACGTCGGCGGCACCGACCACTGCCTCATCGACACCAGAGGAGAATCCATGCCCCCCTCGCAGACTTCGACCGCTCCCGCCCTCGGCGGCAGCCGATGGAACACCTTCCCGGCGACGGGCACCATGACCGCCCGCGAGTTCTTCACCGGCGCCGAGCCGCTGCTGCAGGGCGTCATCGATGCCCTGCAGAGCGTCGACCGCGAGGTACTCGACGCCCAGATCCGCGCGACGCTCGGCCTCGGCACCCGGGAGACCTCGCTGCCGCTGGTACTCGGCCCCGATGCGGCCCCGGCGACCCGCGAGTTGGGTGCGCAGGCCGAGACCATCGGCCGGGAGATCGCCTCCTGGGCGACCGCGGCCCTGGACCGGCTGCTCAGCCACCGGATACCGCTGCCCGCCGGGCAGCTCGCCGTCCGCAGCCACTGCTACGGCCACCTGCTCACCCATCCCGCGGCCGACCTGCTCATGGGTCGCCACGGCGGCCCCGTCACGATGCAGCTGTACAACGAGTGGCTGCACCAGATGGTCCTGCTGCGCGACGCCCTGCTGCCCTTCGTCAACTGGCAGGAGGTCCCTCTCCTTGTCACCCCGACCGGGCTGCGGCACATCGAGCCGGACCGCGACCGTTTCCTCACAGAACTCCTGGTCCGCCAGATACGGCACACCACCATCGTGGACTTCGCCCGTCGCGTCGTCACCGGCGGCTCCGGTCCCGACGGCTACGGCTTCGACCATGACGGCGGCACCGTCCTGCCCGCCGTCGTCGACGCGCCGCCCCTCACCGCGCCCCGGCACCTGCTGGCCTGGCGTCCCGGCCCCGCCACGCGCGGCACTGCCGCATACGTCCCCGAGGTGCAGGACTACTACGCCGCACCCCGCACGCTCATCGAGCATCTACCACCCGCCACCGGAACACCAGGACCGATCACCGGCCGCATCGTGGCCGAACCGGTCGTCGACGGGACCCGCACCGCTCACATCGAAGTCACCCACAACGGCACCAGCGTCCGCGTCGACCTCGGCCAGGCCCTGCGCGGCCATCGCTTCGCCCAGCGCCACGGCCTCACCGCAAGTGCCGGGGCATCCGGTGAAGTCCGAACCGCGGACGTGTGGACCGTACTGGGCGCTCCCGGGTTGGTGTGGACGGAGGGCAGCGACGTCACCCTGGACGCCACCGCTCAGGACGACATCGCCGTTCTGGCGCTGCTCGGCCGCCTCTACCCGGACAACGTCTTCCTACGCCCCGTCAGCCACCGCGCCGGTCCGGTGACCACGGGCACGAACAGTCCGAGCCGCGTCGTCATCGACATTGCGGACCACGGCGCCGCAGACCGGCAGGACAGCGCGCCGAAGACACGGTGACCGTGGCGGCTGGGGCAGGCGCAGACGCCGCGCTGCGAAGCACACCAGGAAAGGCGATGAGGAAATGATTCTCGATCACCGTGGAGACCCGGTCCGCACGGGTCGTGCCCCCGCCAACGGAACGAGCCTGCACTACCGGACAGGCGGGTCCGGCCCAGCAGTGGTGCTGCTGCACGGCGTGCCCAAGACCGGCTACCACTGGCGGCATCTCGTCCCGAAGCTGACACCGCGGTACACCGTCGTCGTGCCGGACCTTCGCGGCCTCGGCGACTCCGCCCGTCCCGTGGACGGATACGACTCCGCGACGATGAGTGATGACATCGCTGCGCTGATGGCCCACCTCGGCCACGAGTCGTACAGCGTGATGGGCGAGGACTGGGGAGGGGTGATCGGCTACCAGCTCGCCGCCCGGCACCGTGCACACGTCAACGCCCTGGTGTTCACCGAGGCGCTGTTCCCCGGGTTCGGCTTCGAGGACCACACCGCGCTCACCCACGAGAACGTCTCGAGTGGGATGCACCTGTGGCATCTGGGCTTCTATTTCCAGCCGGATGTACCCGAGATGTTGATCGCCGGGCACGAGCGTGAACTCATCACGTACATGCTGAAGAACGAACGCAGCCACCCCGACACGGCCACCGCCGAAGCAGTCGACGAATACGTGCGCTGCTACTCCATGCCCGGCGGTATCCGCGCGATGCTGGCGATCTATCGGGCGATGCTCATCGACGCAGAACAGAACCGGCAGGCAGCACAGAAGAAGCTGGATATTCCCGTGCTCGCGCTCGGCGGGTCGGCGTTCATCGGCGACCGGAACGAGGCCCAGATGCGGCTCATGGCCCACGGCGTCACCGGTCATGTCTTCGATGCCGGACACGACCTCGCGGAGGAAGTTCCCGACGAGGTGGCCGCCGTGGTGCTCCCGTTCCTGGCCCAGTCGCCGTAACCGCACCCGCGCGCCTGACTTTGCCGGGACCAGCGTTGCCTGGTTGTGACCAGGCACGAGAGTTCTTCGAGCAGCCCGCGGCCGAGCGCTCGGCCGCGGGCCGTACGGTCTCCGAGGTCCCCCTGCAGCTTCCGCATGACGCGTCCAACACGAGAACCCAACGTGAGGTGGTCCCGCGCACGAAAGACTCTGTTCCCGTCCAACGCCGACGCACGAGCGCGCCGGAGTCGCGTGAGGCGATCAAGGGGCGCGCCGCCGCGACGGGGCCGGAGGTGAGCCCGGCTTGGTGGAACACCTATCGCATCGGTTTGGCGATTGACCATTCGGTGGCGTGGTGTCAAAGTGCCTTGCTGGCACTGGAGTTCGGTCCTGAAGCGCACCACGGTGTTCCGAAGCGGGAGGGCGTACGGCATGAAGATACCCCGCAGAGACTTCCTCAAGGCGGCAGCAGCGGGCTCGTTGGCCGCAACGTTACCGCTCGGCGCGGCGGGGGCCGCAGCGGCGGACGACCGGGCGGGGGACGTCCAGTCGGACTCGTGGATGGGGTGGCTGTCGGACCACGTGCGACTGGACAGGATGACGCTTCCGGGTACGCACGACACCTGCTGCACGGATCCGAACCACGGCACGGAGTGGTCGCACACGCAGAACATGGGCATCCCGGAGCAACTCCAACGCGGAATACGCTTCTTCGACATCCGCTGCGGCCGGCTCCAGGACCAGCCGGGGCGGTTCGGGATCTACCACGCCAACTACTACCAGTACATCACCTTCGACGACGTCCTGGACCAGACGCGGTCCTTCCTTGGCCAGCACCCGCAGGAGCTGGTGCTGATGCGCGTCAAGAACGAACACGAGCTGACGAACGATCAGTTCACGTCGACGTTCGAGAACTATGTGACGAACCGGGGCTACGCGGACCTGTTCTGGTTCGGCGATCACGTCCCGGCGCTCGGCGAGGCAAGGGGCCGGATCGTACCGGTCCTCCAGGGCTACACCGGGCCCCGAACGCTACTGCGCTGGCCCGACGGAGACAACGACTTCATGTCGAACCAGTGGTTCGAGCTCCAGGACAAGTACAACGTCTCGAACGACGACAAACGCGCGGCGATCGTGCAGCACTTCGACAAGGCGCTGGCGAACCAGGACTCCGGCAAGCTGTACATCAACTTCATCAGCCTCGCGCCGAGTTCGTACAACGTCTTCACCTGGCCGAAGTACCTTGCGGACCAGATCGTACCGACCCTTGAGAACTACCTCGACAGCCACCGGCCGCAGATGGCCCACCTGGGCGTGGTGCCGATGGACTTCCCTGACTTCCACGTGACAGCGGCACGGGAGCTGTGGCAGTGGAACTTCGGGTGGTTCCACCAGGCTCGGTCGGTGTAACAGGCGACCGGAGTGGTCCGTACGGCACTTCTGCCACTCAGCGGTGAGGTTCTCCTCAAGGTGGCTGACGCGAGAAGTTCCGGGGACGGCTGACCGCCACAAGGAGCCGGGCCGGGCCCTGCATCGCCGTACGGCCGAGGAATTCGGTTGACAGGTCATCCCATACACATCGTAAGTTCCGTGTCGGTACTGGGTGAGCACTGGGAGGGAACCCACTGTGGCGCAGCAGACCTGGACAGCCGTCGACGACTACTTCAACGGCCTGCTGGTCGAGGAGGACGCCGCCCTGCTCGCGGCCGTCGAGAGCAGTGAGGCGGCTGGGCTGCCGCCGCACCAGGTCGCGCCTAACCAGGGCATGCTGCTGCATCTGCTCGCCCGCGTTCGGGGCGCCCGCAACATCCTGGAGATCGGCACCCTCGGCGGCTACAGCACCATCTGGCTCGCCCGGGCCCTGCCGAACGGCGGGCGCCTGGTCACCCTCGAGGCCGACGAGCACGTCGCGGAGGTCGCCGCCGCGAACATCGCCCGCGCCGGACTGGACCGCATTGTCGACCTCCGTGTCGGCAGGGCCCTGGACACCCTGCCCCTGCTCGCGCAGGAAGGGCCGGATCCGTTCGACCTGGTCTTCATCGACGCTGACAAGCCATCCAACCCCGACTACCTGCAATGGGCGTTGAAGCTCACCCGGCCCGGCAGCGTCATCGTGGGCGACAACGTCGTCCGCGACGGCGCGGTCACCGACCCGGCCAGCACCGACCCCCGCGTCCAGGGCGTCCGCCGCTTCACCGAACTCCTCGCCGCGCACCCCCGGTTGACCGCCACCGCCATTCAGACCGTCGGCTCCAAGGGCTACGACGGCTTCGCCCTCGCCCTCGTCACCGACTAACCCACCCGGGGGAAGCCCGCCCGTACGGCCGAGGGCTCCGACCAGGGTGTTCGCCCTGGTCGGAGCCCAGTTGTCGGAAGCCGAGCTTCACACCGGGCTCAGGCCACCGGCAGCGGGTACGTGGGGTACTCCACGCCGGAGACGTGCTGGACGACGCGGATGACCTGGCAGGAGTAGCCGAACTCGTTGTCGTACCAGAGGTAGAGGATGGCGTTGTCGCCCTCGACCTTGGTGGCGCCGGCGTCGACGATCGAGGCGTGGCGGGAGCCGATGAAGTCACTGGATACCGCGTCGGGGGCGCTGATGAAGTCGATCTGGCGCTTGAGCGGCGAGGTCAGCGACACGTTGCGCAGGTAGTCGAGGACTTCTTCGCGGTTTGTCTCGCGCGCCAGTTGCAGGTTGAGGATCGCGATCGAGACGTCAGGCACCGGGACGCGGATCGAGCTGCCGGTGATCTTCGCCTTGAGATCGGGCAGCGCCTTGGCCACGGCGGAGGCGGCACCGGTCTCGGTGATGACCATGTTGAGCGGCGCCGAGCGGCCGCGGCGATCGGAGTTGTGGTAGTTGTCCAGCAGGTTCTGGTCGTTGGTGAACGAGTGGACGGTCTCCACGTGGCCGCGCAGAACACCGTACTCGTCCGCCATCGCCTTCAGCGGCGGAACGATCGCATTGGTGGTGCAGGACGCGCAGGACAGGATCTGCTCGTCCGGCTTGATCATGTCGTGGTTGACACCGTGCACGATGTTGGGGACGTCGCCCTTTCCGGGCGCGGTGAGGACGACCTTGGCGATCCCGGGGCGGAGGTGCTTCGACAGACCCTCGCGGTCGCGCCACTTTCCCGTGTTGTCGATGAGGATGGCGTCCTTGATGCCGTACGCCGTGTAGTCCACCGACATCGGGTCGTCGGAGTAGATCACCTTGATCTCGTTGCCGTTGGCGACGATCGTGCTGTTCGCCTCGTCGACGGTGATCGTGCCCTGGAACTGGCCGTGGATGGAGTCCCTGCGCAGCAGCGAGGCGCGCTTGACGATGTCCTGGTCACCACCTCCGCGGACGACGATTGCGCGCAGCCGCAGGCCGTTGCCGGAGCCGGACTTCTCGATGAGCAGGCGGGCGACAAGGCGGCCGATGCGGCCGAACCCGTAGAGGACGACGTCGCGGCCCTCGCGGCGCTCGATCTTGTTGTCGCCCGTGGCACCGGCGACGGCCTTGGCGGTGAACTCCGCCACCGACAGACCGTGGTCGTCGGCCTTGTACGTCGCGGCGAGCATGCCGATGTCTATCTGGGAGGGCCCCAGATCGAGCGTGGTGAGAGCCTGCAGGAACGGCAGCGTCTCGGTGACCGAGAGTTCCTCACCGGCGATCTGCCGGGCGAATCGGTGGGTCTTGAGGATGCTGACCACCGACTTGTTCACCAAGGAGCGGCTGTGCAGCAGGACCGTGACGTCCCGCTCCCGATGCAGCTTCCCGATGATCGGGATCATCGACTCCGCGGTCTCCTCGCGGTGCTTCCAGTTGGTGAACGTGTCCTCGTTGACAGTCACAGGCTTCTCTTTCGAGCTAGGCGGTGCTCATATGCTAACCCCCGCATTTTGATCATTCGCACGTGCTCCCCAGCAGGGTGCCGAGGGAGCGGTTTCCCCTGGTCGGCCACGGCAGGAGACGGCGGCCCGAGCAGGGGCCCGACCGGCATGCCGGGCCCTGCTCGCGCGGCGCCCTGGCGGTCAGGGGATGAGGCTGTCGAGCGTGGTGTAGCCGTAGCCCCGGTCGTCGAGCGCCTTGATCAGGTGAGGCAGGGCGGTGGCGTCGACGGTCGAGGGATCGGTGGAACCGGTGCTTCCCACGTGCATCAGGATGATCGCTCCCGGGACCAGCGCCTTCATGACGCGGGCGATGACGGTGTCCGTCGTGGCGCCGCCGGAGGTGCCCTTCCAGCCGCAGGTGTCAACCGTCCACCGGACGCACACGTATCCCTCGTCGTTGACATCGGCGATGCACTGTTGGTCGACATCGCCGAAGGGGAAGCGGAACAGCGGCACAGGCCGCCGCCCCACCGCCTTCTTGATGGCATCGGCTGCCGACTGGACCTCCCGCACCCGCTCGTCGTGGGTGAGCTTGGTGAACATCGGATGCGTCATGGAATGGTTGCCCACCGGATGCCGATCGGCGATGCGGCGGGCCGCGTCCGCATGGGTGGAGGCGAAGCGCCCGGTCATGAAGAAGGTCGCGGGAAGCCCGTGCTCGGCCAGGGCCGCCAGGACCTTGTCGACGCCGTCCGGCGTGCTGCCGCAGTCGAAGGTCAGGGCCACCTTCTGCTCGGGGAACGGCAGCCTGGTCACATCCTGGCCCGCCAGGTGTCCTCTCACGTGCGGGCTCGCCGCTGCCTCGGCGCGGTTGGCGCCGAGGCCGCCTGCCATCGCCAGCGCACCAGCGGCAATCCCGAGCCGCAGCACATCTCGTCTGGCGGGTCCGCCAAGGGCCGAACCGGGCTCCGCCAGAACCTCGTTCACGTCTTGCATGGTCGCTGTCAGTTTTCCGCGTGGAGTGGTGATGGTGTCTGCGGGTTCACCGGATCGTGGCCATCGGCCAGGACGGCGTATGCCCCGAAGGTGTGCGGGAGTTGGAACCGGTCATCGACAGTGAGGTTGATCGTCACCGCGTCAGCATGGCGCACCACCGTGTAAGCATGGCGCACCGAGGCGGCGGTCGTCGCCCCTCGCAACCCGTCCGAGGGGCAACTCGCCTGCCCTGGTTGACGGTAGCTTGCCGACGTGACTCCCTTCCCGAAAGCAGCGAAGAGGACCGTGGTCGGCCTGGTGGTCGTGGCGGCGGCATTGACGGCGTTCGGCACGGCACCGACAGCCGCCGCCGGACGTGGCCGTGCTGCGGCTCCCGCCGTGCGGACCGGCTCGGCGGAAGCCCTCTCCGAGCCTGCTCGGCCCATCAACCGGCTGCGGGCCCTGTTCGGGTCGGAGAACCGCACGATGCCCACCCAACGACGTGTGGTGGCACTGACGTTCAACGCCGCCTGGGACGTGGAGGGCGTCGACACGACGCTGGACGTGCTGCGCCGGTATCACGTCCCGGCCACCTTCTTCCTCACCGGCGACTTCGCCGACCGCCACCCGGCAGCCGCCCGCGCCATCGCGGCGGCCGGGTACGGCATCGGTAACCACTCATACAGCCACCCGCACTTCGAGACGTTGCGGCCCGGTGAGCGCGCGGCGGAGGTCCTCCGGGCCGACCACGCCATCCGCACCGCCACCGGCACCACTCCTCTGCCGTTCTTCCGCTTCCCGTACGGCGACACCACCCCGCAGGAGATCGGCGAAGTCAACGCGCTGGGCTTCGCCGACATCGAGTGGACCACCGACACCAACGGCTACCGCGGCCCCAGGGGCGGCATGAGCGTACGAAAGGTGGTCCAGCGGGCGCTGGATGCCCTGCGCCCCGGCGAGATCATCCAGATGCACGTCGGCTCCGACGGCCAGAGCACGGTCCTCGACGCCGACGCACTGCCCCAACTCGTCGAGGCCATCCGAGCCCATGGATACGACATCGTCGACCTGCGCGGCATCCTCGACCCAACACAGAAAACGGCCGCTCAATGACCCGTTGGCGAACGCGACGTACAACCTCGCGGCATGCTCGGTCACTTCATAGGTGCTCGCCACGAGGAGTCCCGCTGCGCCATGCCCGCCTCTGCTGCGGCGCACCGCTCGCCCGCGTCGCGGCCCAGCTCGCACTCGGCGTGCTGATCCCCCGCCTCAGCAACGCCCGCCTCGTCGAGAACCCCTACTTGGGGCCATGCTGTGCGGCCCCGGAACCTTCCCAGTGGAGACTTCACCTCGCGGCACAGAAGCGTGGACGCGTCAGCTGGTTGAGGGCTCGTCCGGGGTGAAGACGCGGTCGATGTGGTGCCGTAGGACCTCCCAGGCGTCCCCAGCGGTGCGCTGGCCGACGAACTCCGTAACCTGATGCCGCCAGAGGAGGAAGACGCGGACCGGTCGCCGGCGAGTCAAGGCCGCATCCTGTGGGAGGGGTTCGTGGTGGATGTCAGCAATCCCAAGGGACTGGTGATCTTCACGGCGGTGCTGCCGCAGTTCGTGGGCACGGCCGCGGGGCGAGTTCCCGCTCAGCTCCTGTTGCTCGGCCTCGTCTGCGTCGCTGTCGCTCTGGTCTCGGACGCGGCCTGGGGACTGCTCGCCGGCAGCGCGCGCGGCTGGCTGGGGAAGCCAGCCCGTGGCATTGCGATCATTGGCGGCGCCTCTGGCGTCATCATGGGCCTGGGAGCGCGACTGGCGTTCAGCGGCCAGCGCCGAGACCTCCCGCCCCATCGCGGCGTCTTCGTGCCCCGGACACCCCCGCCACCGTGCCCACTGCTCCACGCCGGTGATGGTCCACCTCCTCCCGTCGACCGCATCGGCGTGCGCGCCGCATCAGTCCCGCAGCTACGGGTAGACGTTGCTGACGACACAGGGGACTGGAGGAGGACCGATGCGGCGGGCCGATGCTGTGGTGCACATCGCGGCGTGGTGGGCCTTTCTGTTCGTTCTCAACCTCATGTTCATCAGTACCGTCTCCACACTGGAGCTCGCAGTCGGTGCCGGCGCGGGTGTGCTCGCCGCGGTCGCCGCGTGGGCGGTGCGCCGCGCGTCCGGTACCGGGGGAAACCGGGGTGGTCCCTGGGCGCGCGCACTGCTGGCCTGGCCGGGGGCGGTGCTCGCCGACACCGGACGGCTGGCCGGGGCCACCATCGCTGCTCTGCGAGGGCGGGAAGTCAAGTCGGGTATTCGTGAAGTCAAGTTGAGGAAGGGCACCGGCAGCGCCTGGGCGAGCGCCCTGCTGTCCGCCACCCCCGGCGCGTACGTCGTCGATGTCAGTCCTGGGGTGGCGGGGTTCGGGGACACCCTCACCATTCACGTCCTGGGTGACACCACAACAGCGCTCGAACGCGTCCTCACCGGAGGTGAACGGTGATGAACGCGTGGCTGGTCGCGAGCGCCGTGCTGCTGACGCTGGGCCTGCCGCCATGCCTGTGGCTGGTGTGCCGTCGCACACCACAGGAGCGGCTGACCGGACTCAACATGGCCGCCCCCATGTGCTCAGCGATCCTTCTCCTGCTCACCGAGGGGTTCAACCGCAGCTCGTACGCCGATCTCCCGCTGGTACTGGCGGCGCTCGGACCGGCCGGAACCCTTGTCTTCGCGCGCTTCCTGGACAGCCAGGCACCGGAATCAACCCGCGGGGAGCCCGACTGAAATGACATTCCGCCACATCTGCGCGCTGATCCTGTTGGTCCTCGGCGTAGCGGTACTGCTCCTGTCGGCGACGGCACTGATCGTGTTGCCCCGCCCCTACGGACGTCTGCACGCCCTCACCCCGGCCACCTCGCTCGGTGTGCCGCTGGTCGCGTTGGCACTGGCCGTCGAGACGGGGCCGGGGCGCGGCGCGGTCAAGTTCCTGGTCATCGCCGCGTTGACCGCCGTCGGCGGACCGGTCACGACCATGGCGATCGGCCGGGGCACCGCCCAGAACGACGGCCTGCTACGGAAGGACTCTCCCTCGTGAGCGGTACCGATGCCATCAGCGAGTATCTGATCGCGGCTTGCCTTCTGCTGGTCACGGTGACCGCCACCGTCGCCGCGCTCACCCGGGACCCGATGCGCCAGGCCCTTGTGCTGGCCATGCTGGGCCTCGGCCTGACGCTGCTCTTCACCGTGTTGCAGGCGCCTGACGTGGCCCTTTCCCAGCTGGGGGTGGGCACGGCCGTGACACCGCTGCTCATCATGCTGACGGTGCGTAAGGTGCGGCGCTCCGCTGTGCAACGGCGGGACGGGGAGCGGCAACGATGAGCCGCGTCCTGCGGGTCCGACTGTTCTGGGCCGCCGCGGCGGTCTTCGCGGTGGCGTTCGCCGCCGCCTGCACCGGACTGCCGCGTTTCGGCACCCTGTCGCATCCCTACGGAGCCCGCGCCATCGCCGCGGCCTTCCACCAGCGCACCGCCAACACGGTCTCCTCGGTCAACTTCGACCAGCGTGCCTTCGACACCCTCGGCGAGGAGTCCATCCTGTTCGCCGCCGTGCTCGGCGGCCTCGTACTGTTGCGCCGTGCCCGTGACGAACGGCTGGGAGGGGTCCGGCGGGGCCGGGTGCTGCCCGCCACCCGGCTGTTCGGCTCGGTCCTGCTGCCGATCACCCTGCTGACCGGCGTCTACATCGTCGCCCATGGGCAACTGTCGCCGGGCGGTGGCTTCCAGGGCGGCGTCATCCTCGCCACCGGGCTGCACCTCGCGTACGTCGCCGCCGACTACGGTGTGCTCAAGGCGATCCGTCCGCTGGCCGTGTTCGACGTCGCGGACGCCGTGGGCGCGGGTGCCTTCGTGGGCCTCGGGTTGGTCGGCCTGGCCGTCGGCGCGGCGTACCTCCAGAACGTCCTGCCGCTGGGAACCTTCGGTCAGCTGTCGTCGGGCGGGCTGGTGCCCGTCATCAACGCGGCCGTTGGGTTGGAGGTGGGCTCCGGCGTGGTGGTACTGCTCGCCGGCTTCCTGGACCAGGCGGTGGAGATCAACTCCCCCGACGAACAAGACAACAGGACCGGACGATGACGTCGCTGTTCTTCCTGGCCGCCGGCTGGATCTTCCTGGTCGGGGCGTACGGCATGGTCACCAGCCGCAATGTGATCCGCACCGTCGGCTGCCTCGCGGTGACGCAGTCATCAACGTACGTGCTGCTGCTGACGGTTGGCTTCCGCCGTGGCGGTACCGCACCGTACTTCACCGACACCTCCACGCGTACCCCCGTCGTCGATCCGGTGGTGCAGGCACTCGCCCTCACCGATGTGGTCGTCGGTGCCACTGTCACCGCCTTGCTCCTGGCCATCGCACTCCAGTTGCGCAAGCGCCACGGCACGGTCGATCCCGACGCCCTCACCGGGCTCAAGGGCTGAGCCGGGATGAGCACCGCGAACCTGCTGCCGCTCGGCGTCGCCATCCCGCTGCTCGGGGCCGTTGTCCTGGTCCTCGTCGGCAGGCGACTGCCCCGCGTCGTCAGCGACTTCCTCGTCACCTTCTGGGCTGCCGCGGAGGTCGCCGACCTGATGTTGCTGTGGATGCGCACCGGAGACGGTCACGCCGTCAGCTGGCTCGGCGGCTGGCGACTCCAGCACGGTGAAAGCGTCGGCATCGTGTTGGTGAACGACCGGATCGGCATCGGACTCGCGCTGCTCACCGCGGTGCTCGTGCTCGCCGTGGTCGCCTACTCCTGGCGGTACTTCGAGGAACCGCCCGCCGGGCACGCGGGCACCTTTCCCGCTCTCATCCTGCTGTTCGAGGCGGGCATGTGCGGGTTCGCGCTCACCGGCGACCTGTTCAACGCTTTTGTCTTCTTCGAGTTGATGGGTGCGGTGGCCTACGCGCTGACCGGCTTCCGCATCGAGGACCCGCGGCCTCTGCAGGGCGCGCTCGCCTTCGGTGTCATCAACTCGCTCGCCGCCTACTGCTCGTTGCTGGGCATCGGCCTGCTGTACGCGAGGACCGGTGAACTGGGCTTCGCCCAGATCGGCCAGAAGCTCACCGGCCATCGCACCGACGCGCTGTTGGTGACCGCCTTCGTACTGGTCCTCATCGGGCCCCTGGTGAAGGGCGCCGTGGCGCCGTTCCACTTCTGGTTGCCGGACGCGCACGCCGTCGCGCCGACGCCCGTGTGCATGCTGCTCTCCGGTGCGATGGTCGAGCTCGGCGTCTACGGCGCCGCGCGGATCTACTGGATCGTCTTCTCCGGCCCGCACGGCATCCCGCACCACGTCTTCCGTGACACGTTCGTCGTCGCCGGCGTGATCACCGCCGTCGTCGGCGCGGTGATGTGCTGGCAACAGCGCAACCTCAAGCGGATGCTGGCGTTCTCCACCGTCAGCCATGTCGGCCTGTTCCTGGTCGGCGTCGCGCTCCTGACCCCGGAAGGCACGGCCGGTACGGCCCTGTACGTCGCCGGACACGCCGGAGCCAAGGCGGCGTTGTTCGGCGTCACGGGCACGTTGCTGGACCGGTACGGCAGCGTTGACGAACACTCCTTGTACGGCCGGGGCCGGGAACTGCCTTTCGCCGGAGTCCTGTTCGTGCTCGGCGGTCTCGCACTCGCCGGGCTGCCGCCGTTCGGTACGGCACTGGGCAAGGCCCTCGCCGAACACTCCGCGCAGTCCCACGCCGCGTGGCTGCCCGCGGTCTTCGTACTCGCCTCGGCGGCCACCGGCGCGGCGGTGCTGCGCGCCGGAGTGCGGGTCTTCGCCGGGGCGGGGCGTCGGCCGCGCGAGAACCACGAGGTTCCGGAGACCACCGGCAGCGGCGAGGAGCCGGAGATCCGCGACCCGTCCCGCCGCGTTCCGCTGCCCATGCTCGCCGTGCCCGCCCTGCTGCTCTGCGGGTCGCTGGCCCTCGGCCTGCTTCCCGGCATCGGTCGTCAACTGGCCCAAGCCGCAGGGTTGTTCACCGATCGGGCGGGATACGTCGGCGCCGTTTACGGGTACGCCCATGCCTCGGCGAAGCCGCCCGCCGCTGACTGGACCGCAGAAGGCATCGCCCTCGGCCTGGCCTCCGCGGCCCTCGCCGTGGTGTTCGCCGCGGCGGCGCTGTGGGGGGCTCCACGCGACGCCCAGAGCGTCGTGAGGCCGCTACGCCGCCTTCATTCAGGCCACATGGGCGACTACGTCAGCTGGCTTGTCGTCGGCATCGCGGTGTTGCTGGTCGCCGTCCGCGCTCAACTGTGATGTCCCCGAACCGCGAGTCGCCGCATCAGGCGTTCCGCGCGGCAGCCCGGCGCTGCCGCTTGCCAAGGGGTGCCTGGGAGAGGTCCTCGGCGGTGCACCTGAGGTTCTTGTAGCCGTAGCCGCGCTCGGTCATCCAGGTCTTCGCCGCGTCTTCGGCGCGGTCGGTCGCGGCCAGGATGTCCTCCTCCGCCTCTCCCGAGGCCAGGAAGCGGAAGGTGAACGCAGGCCGGGCGGCGAGGTCGTAGCTCAGATGCCCGTCCGGGGTGAAGGCGGCGTGCAGTACGTCGTGCTCCGGGGCGCGGGCCAGGAGTTCGGCCCGCTGGTCGGCGCTGAGGTCGGCGAAGACACCGCGGACGGTGATGCGAAAGGTGCGAGTGCTCACCGGCCGACCCTAGCCACCGAGGTCAAGCTGGTGCCAGGCATTTTCCACCGCGGGCGCCAGGCGACTCGCAACGTCGACGCGGGCTGTGGGCATCGGCCGGCCAGAGTACGGTCAACGGCCGCGGTCCGCCTTCGCTCCCGTACCCACTTGGACCACTCGGGGGCGCTCTCGGTTCGCGGGACGGGAGTTCCAACGGTTGAGTGGAGGGAGGCTACCGCTGGCCCATCGAACGCCCGAGCCTCGACGAAGGAGCCCGACCGTGCAGGAACGCCCGGTGGATGCGCCCACGCCGACGGCGGGGAGGGCACCGCTCGATGTCGCGGCCGCGGCAGGCCACCGTGCCCATCCGCCGAGGGTCGGGTTCTTCACCGACACCTCGATCTGTATCGGCTGCAAGGCCTGCGAGGTGGCGTGCAAGGAGTGGAACGCGGTCCCCGAGGACGGCCTGGAACTCACCGGCATGTCGTACGACAACACGCAGGGCCTCGGCGCCGACTCATGGCGGCATGTCGCGTTCGTCGAACAGAAGAAGTCTTCCGGCGGCGCGTGGGCGACCGTCGACCACCGTGGCGTCGACGTCTTCGCGGAGGCCGCCCGGCTGGGCACCGGTGCGGCGACGGAAGGCGGCGGGATCGCGCCGGTGGCGCCCGACGGGCGGACGGAACTGCGCTGGTTGATGTCCTCCGACGTGTGCAAGCACTGCACCCGGGCGGGCTGTCTGGACGTCTGCCCGACAGGGGCCCTGTTCCGTACCGAGTTCGGCACCGTGGTGGTCCAGCAGGACGTCTGCAACGGTTGCGGTTACTGCGTCCCTGCCTGCCCGTACGGCGTGATCGACCAGCGTAAGTCAGACGGCCGGGTGTGGAAGTGCACCCTGTGCTACGACCGCCTGGGCGCCGGGTTGGAACCCGCCTGCGCCAAGGCGTGCCCCACCGACTCCATCCAGTTCGGCCCACTCGACGAGCTGCGCGAACGGGCCGCCGAGCGGGTCCGGCGGCTTCAGGACGCCGGTGTTCCCGGTGCTCGGCTGTACGGCCACGACCCGGCGGACGGCGTCGGCGGTGACGGTGCCTTCTTCCTGCTGCTGGACGAGCCCGAGGTCTACGGCCTGCCGCCTGATCCGGTGGTGACCACCCGTGACCTGCCCGCGATGTGGCGGCACGCCGCGGTCGCCGCGGTGACGCTGGCCGCCGGGATGGCGGCGTGTTGCGTGCGGAGGAAGCGATGAGTGGGGCCGACGTACCCGTTGACGGCAGTCGTACCGGTCGCGGGCGGGGTGGACGTGGGCGAGGCGAGCGCGCCATGGTCCCGCCGACGGAGTTCGCTTCCTACTACGGCCGCCCGGTGCTGAAGAAGCCAGTCTGGCGAGCCCTCGACATCGCCGGATACCTCTTCCTCGGCGGACTCGCCGGAGGCTCCTCGGTCCTGGCGGCGGGAGCCGCGGCCAGCGGTCGGCACGGCCTGGCGCGACCTCTTCGGGTGGGCGCGTTCACCGCGATCTCGCTGTCGCTGGCGGCGCTCGTCCACGACCTGGGCCGACCTGCCCGCTTCCTGAACATGCTGCGCGTCATGAAACCGACCTCGCCGATGAGCATGGGCTCCTGGCTGCTCACCGGTTACGCCCCGCTGGCCGGGGCCGCCGCGGCCAGTACGGTGACGGGGCGGCTGCCGCGCGTCGGTGCGGCAGCCGGGGCCGCGGCGGCGTTGCTGGGGCCCGCGGTCGCGTCCTACACGGCTGTGCTGATCAGTGACACCGCGGTGCCCACCTGGCATGACGGCCACCGGGAGATGCCGTTCGTGTTCTGCGGGTCCGCCGCGACGGCCGCGGCCGGACTGGGCCTGCTGGTCTCCCCCGCCGGGCAGAACGCTCCGGCACGGCGTGCCGCCGCCTTCGGTGCCGTGCTCGAACTCGGCGCCACAGAGCTGATGAGACGCCGCATGGGCCTGAGCGCCGAGCCCTTGCGGACCGGGCGCGCGGGCCAGTTGATGCGCGCCTCGCAGATCCTGACCTGCGCCGGGACGGCCGGAGCATTGGTGGCCGGGCGCCGCGCCCGCGGGGTGGCCGCCGCCGCGGGCGCGGCGCTGCTGGCGGGTTCCGCCGCGCTGCGGTTCGGTGTCTTCCAGGCCGGGGTCAGCTCCGCCGAGGACGCGAAGTACACGGTGCTGCCGCAACGCGAGCGGCTGGCGGCCCGGGCCGAAGCAGGGGCGCCGACCTGCGGCACGAAGCCGCCGAGGTGATGATGGGAACCGGTGCCCCGCTCACGGGCACCCCGGACGAGGAGGTTCCGCCGTGGGTGTACGGACCTGGATCGGTTCCTGGCCGGTCTACCGTCAGCTGACCGGCAGGGACCCCCTGGGCCGTGGAGCGGCAGCCAAGAGCGCCCGCAGCCAACGGCTGACATCCCGGACCAGCACGGCCGACAAGGCCGTCAAGTCCGTGTGCCCCTACTGCGCGGTGGGCTGCGCTCAGAACGTCTACGTCGAGGGCGGGAAGGTCACACAGATCGAGGGCGACCCTGACTCCCCCGTCTCGCGCGGTCGGCTGTGCCCCAAGGGCTCCGCCAGCCTGCAACTGACGACAGGCCAGGCCAGGAAGTACCAGGTGCTGTACCGGCGGCCACACGGCACCGACTGGGAGCCGCTGGCGCTGGACACCGCGATGGACATGATCGCCGACCGGGTGATCGCGGCGCGCCGAACCGGCTGGCAGTGGGAGGACGACGGGGTGCGGACCCGACGCACCCTCGGCTTCGCCAGTCTGGGCGGTGCGACCCTCGACAACGAGGAGAACTACCTGATCAAGAAGCTGTTCACGGCGCTCGGCGCGGTGCAGATCGAGAACCAGGCGCGGGTTTGACACTCCTCCACCGTCCCCGGTCTGGGGACCTCGTTCGGTCGCGGCGGCGCGACGACCTTCCAGCAGGATCTGGGCAACGCCGACTGCATCGTCATCCAGGGCTCCAACATGGCCGAGTGCCACCCGGTGGGGTTCCAGTGGGTGATGGAGGCCAAGGCGCGCGGCGCCAAGCTGGTGCACGTCGACCCACGGTTCACCCGGACCAGCGCCCTGGCGGACCTGCACGTACCGCTGCGCGCGGGCAGTGACATCGCGTTCCTCGGCGGCATCGTCAACCACGTGCTGCGGGAGGAGAAGTACTTCCGTGACTACGTCGTCGCCTACACCAACGCCCCGATGATCCTGCGTGAGGACTTCCGCGACACCGAGGATCTGGACGGGGTGTTCTCGGGCCTGGACCGGGAGGGCCGGGCGTACGACCCGACCAGCTGGCAGTACGAGGGGGTGGAGGTCCAGGCCGCCTCCGGAGAGCGCGACCAGCAGTACGAGCGGCGGATCGCCGAGTCGGGCCGTGGCGAGGCGCACGGCTCCGGCGGAGCGGCGATCGGCGAGGGCGAGCCGGAGCGCGACGAGACGCTGACCCATCCGCGCTGTGTCTTCCAGGTGCTCAAACGGCACTACGCGCGCTACACACCGCAGATGGTGGAGCGGACCTGTGGCGTGCCTCAGGACGTGTTCCAGCAGGTCTGCCAGCTCGTGACGGAGAACTCCGGTCGCGACCGCACCACGGCCTTCGCGTACGCGGTCGGTTGGACCCAGCACACCATCGGAGTGCAGTACATCCGCACGGCCGCCGTGCTGCAGCTGCTGCTGGGCAACATCGGGCGGCCCGGCGGCGGCATCCTGGCGCTGCGCGGCCACGCCTCCATCCAGGGCTCCACGGACATCCCGACGCTGTTCAACCTGCTGCCCGGCTACATCCCGATGCCGCACGCCCACCAGCACGAGAGCCTGGACAAGTTCGTCGAGGCGGAGGCCGCACACAAGGGCTACTGGGGTGGGATGCGCTCCTACCTGGTCAGCCTGCTGAAGGCGTACTGGGGTGAGGCGGCGACCGCGGAGAACGACTACTGCTTCGACTACCTGCCGCGGCTCACCGGTTCGCACAGCACCTACGAGACGGTACTGGCACAGCAGAACGGCGTCTGCCGGGGCTACTTCCTCTACGGCGAGAACCCGGCGGTCGGCTCGGCCAACACCAAGATGCAGCGGCTCGGCATGGCCAACCTGGATTGGCTGGTGGTGCGTGACTTCTCGCTGATCGAGAGCGCCACCTGGTGGAAGGACGGTCCTGAGATCGAGACCGGCGAACTGCGCACCGAGGACATCGCCACCGAGGTCTTCTTCCTGCCCGCCGCGGCCCACACCGAGAAGGACGGCAGCTTCACCAACACCCAGCGGCTACTGCAATGGCACCATCAGGCGGTCGAACCGGCCGGGGACGCCCGCAGCGACCTGTGGTTCACCTTCCACCTGGGACGGATCATCCGCGAGAAGCTGGCCGCGTCCACGGATGAGATGGACCGCCCGGTGCTCGACCTGGCCTGGGACTACCCGACCAAGGGCGCCCTTGCCGAGCCGGACGCCGAGGCCGTTCTCGCCGAGGTAAGCGGCCGCGACGCCGACGGGCGGCCGCTGAGCGCGTACACCCAGCTGAAGGACGACGGTTCGACGTCCTGCGGCTGCTGGATCTACTGCGGGGTGTACGCGGACGGTGTCAACCAGGCGGCCCGCCGCAAACCGGGTGAGCAGCAGAACTGGGTTGCCGGGGAGTGGGGTTGGGCCTGGCCCGCGAACCGCCGCATCCTCTACAACCGCGCCTCCGCCGATCCGGAGGGCAGGCCGTGGAGCGAGCGCAAGGCCCTGGTGTGGTGGGATGCCGACCAGTCCCGCTGGACCGGACACGACATCCCTGACTTCCCCGCCACGACACCACCGGACTACCGCCCGCCCGCCGAGGCCAAGGCGGCGGAGGCGCTGTCCGGCACCGACCCGTTCGTGATGCAGGCCGACGGCAAGGGCTGGCTGTTCGCCCCCGCCGGACTGACCGACGGCCCCCTGCCCACCCACTACGAGCCGCAGGACTCACCGTTCGACAACCCCCTCTACCGCCAGCAGCGCAACCCGGTCCGGCAGGTACTGCCCGCGCTTCCGGACAACCGGTACCAGCCGAGCGGCAGCGCGCCGGGCTCGGAGGTCTTCCCGTACGTGGCGACGACCTATCGGCTCACCGAGCACCACACGGCGGGCGGGATGACGCGTTGGCAGCCGTACCTGGCCGAGTTGCAGCCCGCGATGTTCTGCGAGGTCTCCCCGCTGCTGGCGGCCGAACGCTCGCTGGAACACCTGGGCTGGGCCACGGTGGTGACGGCCCGCAACGTGATCGAGGCACGCGTGCTGGTGACGGACCGGATGGTGCCACTTATCGTGCAGGGCCGTACGCTGCACCAGGTCGGCCTGCCCTACCACTGGGGCCCGAACGGCTACACCACGGGCGACGCGGCCAACGAACTGGTGCACCTGTCCCTGGACCCCAACACGCACATCCAGGAGACCAAGGCACTGGCCTGCGACATCCGGCCGGGACGGCGACCGCGCGGGCCCGCCGCGGTGGAACTGGTCCGCGAGTACCGCCGCCGCGCAGGCATCACGGACCAGACGGGCACCGAGATCTGACTGAGGGTCAGCGCAGTACCAGAGTGTGCTCGGTAGCGGCCACCAGTTCGCCGATCACGGGCGCGCCCGGGATCTCACCGGCGATCAGCAGTCCGCCGGAGGTCTGGGCGTCGGCCAGCAGCAGCCGGTTCGGTTCACCGGTGCGTCCGAAGTCGGTGTGCGGGGCCACCCAGTCGAGGTTGCGGCGCGTGCCGCCGCTGATGAAGCCGTCACGGACGGCGTCACGGGCCCCGTCCAGGTAGGGCACCGCAGCGGTGTCGAGGACGGCCGTGACGCCCGAGGCCCGGGCCAGCTTGTACAGATGGCCGAGCAACCCGAAGCCGGTGACGTCGGTGGCGCACACGACCCCGGCGGCGAGCGCTGCCTCGGCGGCGTCACGGTTGAGGGCCGCCATGGTCTCGACGGCCTGCGGGAAGTCCTCTCCGGTCGCCTTGTGACGGTTGTTCAGCACTCCGGTACCGAGCGGCTTGGTCAGCGACAGGGGTACGCCGGGGCGCCCGGTGTCGTTCCGTAGGAGCCGTGCGGGGTCGGCGATGCCGGTGACCGCCATGCCGTACTTCGGTTCCGTATCGTCGACGCTGTGGCCACCCGCCACGTGGCAGCCCGCCTCGCGGGCGACGGTCAACCCGCCCCGCATCACCTCCCTGGCCAGCTCGAACGGCAGCACCTCGCGCGGCCAAGCGAGCAGGTTGACGGCGACCAGCGGCCTTCCGCCCATCGCGTAGACGTCGGAGAGGGCGTTGGCGGCGGCGATGCGTCCCCAGTCGAAGGGGTCGTCGACGACCGGGGTGAAGAAGTCAGCGGTGGCGATCAACGCCGTGCCCCCGCCCGGGAGGAGGACAGCGGCGGCGTCGTCACCGTTGTCCAGTCCGACCAGGAGCTCGGCGGCGCCGAATCCTTTCGGGGACGGCACGAGGCCGGCCAGGGCCGCTTCCAGCTCCCCCGGCGGGATCTTGCAGGCGCAGCCGCCACCGCGGGCGTAACCGGTGAGGCGAACGCGTGCCCGGTCGGCGGAGGCGGTGGTTGTCATGACTGCTCCTCAGGGCGGTGTGGCGGATTGATCCTTGGTCGATGACCCGCTTGCATGGGGCCCAGTGGGGAGGCGTGTGGGTGCCTGGTGGCCCTCCCGGTCTTCAAAACCGAGGTGCCCGAGGATCTCGGGCAGGCGGGTTCGATTCCCGTCCGTCTCCGCACATTACAGGCCGCTGGCCAGAGCAGATGCGGTTTCCCTCGCGTGCCGCCGCACTGAGCCCTCACCGCGCCGCGACGCGCTCGTCATGGATGAACAAGGCCAGGCCGAGCACGAGGAACCCGGCAGCCGCCCACGCGGCATGGAT
>NZ_JAPZVN010000038.1 GCF_027533845.1 Streptomyces sp. RPT161
GCCCAACTCCGACAACTCAGCGGCGAGTTCGGCAGCACCCGGAGCCTCAGCCCCCCGACGCGACACCAACAACAGATGCCGCACCCCACGCGCGCCCACCAGATGCCGAGCGAACACACCACCCAACTCACCACTGGCACCCGTGATCAACACCGTGCCATCGGCACCGAACTCAACCTCATCGCCCTCAGCCGTGGCCCGCACCAGCCTGGGCGCCTCGATCCGGCCGTCGCGTACCGCGACCTCCGGCTCACCGGACGCCAGCGCGGCCACGAGCAGCTCCCGGGAGACCTCCAGGCCGTCGACCAGTCCGAACCGGCCCGGGTTCTCCGACTGCGCCGAACGCACCAGACCCCGTACCGCCGCACCCGCAAGGTCCTCCGGACCGTGCGTGACGAACACCAGCCGTGCGTCCGCGAACCGCTCATCGGTCAGCCACGACCGCACCAGCTCCAGTGCCCTGTGCACGGCGCCGTGCACGTCCTCCGTGGAGGCCGTGGCGGCGGAGGTCAGGCCGTCGATCACCACGGTGCCGGGTACGGAGGCCGTCGACGCCAGTTCCGCGGCGTCGAGCGCCGTCCAACCGCCGTCCGGCTGCGCGCCGTCGGTCACGTTGACCGGCGACCACTCCACCCGGAACAGCGACTCCGCCACGCCGCCTCGGCCGCCGCCCAACTGCTCCGGCGAGACCGACCGCAGGGCCAGCGCGTCCACCGACGCCACCGGCGCACCCGCCGCATCGGCGATCTCCAGCGCCACCGCGTCCCGCCCGGCCGAAGCCAACCGCACCCGCAGCGCCGAGGCGCCGACCGCGTGCAGGGCCACCCCCGACCAGGAGAACGGCAACCGCCCCTGTCCGGTCTCCTCGACCAGTCCACCAAGCCCGATGCCGTGCAACACCGCGTCCAGCAGTGCCGGATGCAGGCCGAAGCCGGCGTCCCCGGCGCCGTCCGGCAGGGCGACCTCGGCGAAGACCTCATCGCCACGCCGCCACGCCGCCCGCAGGCCCTGGAACACCGGCCCGTAGGCGAACCCGGCAGCCGCCAGGCCCTCGTACAACCCGTCGACGGCCACCGACTGCGCGTCGGCCGGAGGCCACGCGCCGAAGTCGAACGATGCCTTCGAGGCGCCCTCGGCCAGCACACCCGTCGCATGCCGCAGCCACTCGGTGTCCTGCTCCGGCCGGGAGTGCAGGGTCAGCGAACGTCGCCCGGACTCGTCGGCCGCGCCGAGGGAGAGCCGCAGTTGGACCCCGCCCTGTTCGGGCAGGATCAGCGGCGCCTCCAGGGTCAGTTCCTCGATCCGCTCGCAACCGGCCTGCTCCGCGGCGCGCAGGGCCATTTCCACGAACGCCGTGCCGGGCAGCAGTACCGCGTCCATCACGGCGTGGTCGGCAAGCCAGGGGTGGGTGTCGAGGGAGAGTCGGCCGGTGAACAGGAAGCCGTCGGCGTCAGGTAGTTCGACCGCGGCGCCGAGCAGCGGGTGGTCGGTGGCGCCGAGGCCGAACCCGGCCGCGTCGCCCGGACCCGTCGGCGCGGTACCGGAGTTGAGCCAGTACCACTCGCGCTGGAACGGATACGTGGGCAGCTCCACCCGGCGCGCGCCTGTTCCGGCGAAGTGCGCCTGCCAGTCCAGCGGTACGCCGCGCACGTACGCTCCGGCCACCGCCAGGGCCAGCGTCTCCGCCTCGGGACGGGCACCGCGCAGCACCGGTACGAACGCGGCGCCCTCGGACGTGACGCACTCCTGCGCCATCGCCGACAGCACTCCGTCCGGCCCCAGCTCCACGTACGTCCGCACACCCGCGGCTTCGAGCGCCCGTACCCCGTCGAGGAAGCGGACGCCCTCGCGGACGTGCCGCACCCAGAAGTCCGCCGTGCGCACCTCGTCCGACACCAGCGCACCGGTGAGGTTGGAGACGATCGGGATGCGCGGCGCCTCGTACGTCAGGCCCTCGGCGACCTTGCGGAAGTCCGCCAGCATGCCGTCCATGTGGACGGAGTGGAAGGCGTGGCTGACGGTCAGGCGCTTGGTCTTACGGCCCTGCGCCTCGAAGCCGGAGGCGATCTCCAGTACCGCGTCCTCGTCACCGGCGATCACCACTGACGTCGGACCGTTGATCGCGGCTATGTCGACCCGTTCGCCCAGCAGCGGCGAAACCTCGTCCTCCGCGGCCTGGACCGCCACCATCGCACCGCCGCCAGGCAGTTCCTGCATCAGACGGCCACGAGCCGCCACCAGCGTGCACGCGTCGTCCAGCGACAGGACACCAGCCACATGCGCGGCGACCAGCTCACCGATCGAGTGCCCGGCCAGGAAGTCGGGCTTGAGGCCCCACGACTCCACCAGCCGGAACAGCGCCACCTCGACCGCGAACAACGCCGGCTGCGTGTAGGCGGTCTGGTCCAGCACATCACCTTCGGCACCGAACAGCGCGTCCTTCAGCGGTAGTTCGAACCGTTCACACACCTCGTCCAGCGCTTGGGCGAAGACGGCATACGCCTCGTACAGCTCCCGTCCCATGCCGAGCCGCTGGCTGCCCTGCCCGGTGAACAGGAACGCGACCTTGCCGTCGGTCACCGTGCCCTGGGTCAGACCCGCGGTGACGCCGTCCTCGGCGAGCGCCGCCAGAGCCCGTAGCAGGCCGTCGCGGTCGGTGGCGGTGACCACCGCGCGGTGGTCGAATACCGCCCGGCTGGTCGCCAAGGAGTAGCCGACGTCGGCCAGTTCGAGGCCGGGCTCGGCCTGGAGGCGGTCCCGCAGGCGCTCGGCCTGGGCGCGCAGCGCCTCGGGAGTCTTCGCCGACAGCGGCCAGGCGTGCACCGGCGGCGTCACCGTGGCGGTGCGTCGACGCTCGTCGACCGGCGGCTGCTCAAGGATGGTGTGCGCGTTGGTGCCGCTGATGCCGAACGAGGAGACCGCGGCCCGCCGGGGCTGGCCGGTCTGCGGCCACTCCCGTGCCTCGGTCAACAGCTCGACCGCGCCCGCCGCCCAGTCGACATGCGGCGTGGGTTCGTCCACGTGCAGCGTCTTCGGCAGCACACCGTGCCGCATCGCCATGACCATCTTGATGATCCCGGCGACACCGGCGGCGGCCTGGGTGTGGCCCATGTTCGACTTGATGGAACCCAGCCACAACGGCTGGTCCTCGTCACGCTCCCGCCCGTAGGTGGCAAGCAGTGCCTGCGCCTCGATCGGGTCGCCCAGCGTGGTACCCGTGCCGTGCGCCTCGACCACGTCGATCTGGCTGCTGGCCAGACCGGCGCTGGCCAGCGCCTGCCGGATCACCCGCTGCTGCGACGGACCGTTCGGCGCGGTCAGGCCGTTGCTGGCGCCGTCCTGGTTGATGGCGCTGCCACGGACCACGGCCAGTACGGGGTGGCCGTTCTTCCGCGCGTCCGACAGCCGCTCGACGAGCAGCATGCCCGCGCCCTCCGACCAGCTCGTGCCGTCGGCGGCGGCGGCGAACGACTTGATGCGGCCGTCCGCGGCCAGCCCGCGCTGGCGGCTGAACTCGGTGAAGGTGCCCGGAGTCGACATCACCGTCACACCACCGGCCAGTGCCATGGAGCACTCGCCGTTGCGCAGCGCCTGGATCGCCCAGTGCAGAGCGACCAGCGACGACGAGCAAGCGGTGTCCACGGTGACCGCTGGGCCTTCCAGACCGAACGCGTAGGAGACGCGCCCGGACGCGATGCTTCCGGAGTTTCCGGTGCCCAGGTAGCCCTCCACACCGTCGGGCACGGAGGTGATACGGGTCGCGTAGTCGTGGTACATGATGCCCGCGAAGACACCGGTACGGCTGCCGCGCATGGTGGTCGGATCGATACCGGCCCGCTCGAACGCCTCCCAGGTGGTCTCCAGCAGCAGTCGCTGCTGCGGGTCCATCGCCACGGCCTCGCGCGGGCTGATCCCGAAGAACGCCGGGTCGAACTGGCCCGCGTCGTGCAGGAATCCACCTTCGCGGGTGTAGCTGGTGCCCTTGCCGTCCGGGTCCGGGTCGTACAGCGCGTCCAGGTCCCATCCGCGGCCCTGTGGGAACTCGGAGATGGCGTCTCCGCCGGAGAGCACCAGCCGCCACAGGTCCTCGGGGGTCTCCACACCACCGGGGTAGCGGCAGCTCATCCCGATGATCGCGATCGGGTCGTCGGCCGAGACCGTGACCTTCGGCGTGGCCTCGGCCACGGCGGCCTCGATGCCCAGCACCTCGGTGCGCAGGTATTCGGCGACCGCCGCGGCGGTCGGGTAGTCGAAGACCAGGGTGGCCGGGAGCCGGACGCCGGTGGCGGCGCCCAGCCGGTTGCGGAGTTCGACGGAGGTGAGCGAGTCGAAGCCCAGCTCCTTGAACGCCCGGCCGGCCTGCACCGCGTCCGTCGAGTCGTGACCCAGCACCGAGGCGACCTGCTCGCGCACCAACTCCAGGAGCGCCGCGTCCCGTTCGGCGTCCGCCAACCCGGCCAGCCGCTGGGCCAGCGCGCCGGACGGTACGGCCGCGGCGGCCGACGCGGTGCGCCGGGTGCGGACCAGGCCGCGCAGCAGCGAGGGCAGCATGCCGCTGCCCGCCTGCGCCCGGAGCGCGGTCATGTCCAGTGGCAGCGGCACCAGTTGGGCGTGGCCCGCCGACTCCGCCAGGTCGAACAGGGCGAGGCCCTGCTCGGCGGAGATGGCGTTGATACCACCCCTGCTGATGCGGCCACGGTCGGCGTCGGCCAACTCGCCCGCCATGCCGCCCGCTTCGTCCCACAGGCCCCAGGCCAGCGACAGCGCCGGAACTCCGTTCGCCCTGCGGTGCTGGGCGAGCGCGTCCAGGAAGGTGTTGGCCGCCGCGTAGTTGCCCTGGCCCGCGCCGCCGAACGTACCGGCGGCCGAGGAGAACAGCACGAACGCCGACAGGTCCAGGTCCTGGGTGAGTTCGTGCAGGTTCCAGGCGGCGTCCACCTTCGGGCGCAGGACGTTGGAGACCCGCTCCTCGGTGAGCGAACCGATCACGCCATCGTCCAGCACACCGGCGGTGTGGATCACGGCGGCCAGCGGGTGCTCGGCCGGAACGGCGGCCAACACCTCGGCCAGCGCGTCCCGGTCGGCCACATCACACGCGGCACTGGTGACCTGCGCACCCAGTTCTTCCAGCCGCGCGACGAGTTCGGCCTGGGCGCCACGGCGGCTGACCAGCAGCAGGTGGCGTACGCCGCGCTCGCTGACGAGGTGGCGGGCGAACAGGCCGCCGAGGGTACCGCTGGCGCCGGTGATCAATACCGTGCCCTGCGGATCCCACTCGGTCCCGGTGGCCTCGGCGGTGGCGCGAGCCAGCCTCGGCACCCGTACCTCGCCGTCGCGCAGCGCGAGTTGCGGTTCGCCGGTGGACAGCGCGGCGGGCAGGATCCGGCGCGACTCCTCGGTGCCATCGAGGTCGACCAGGACGAAGCGGTCCGGGTTCTCCGACTGCGCCGAGCGCACCAGACCCCACACCGGGGCGTGCGTCAGGTCCGACACATCCGCGTCGGCACGGGTGGCCACCGCGCCCCGGGTGACGAACACCAGCCGGGAGTCGGCGAACCGCTCGTCGTCCAGCCAGGTCCGCAGCAACTCCAGCGCCGCGTTGGCGGCCTCGTGCACGGCAGCGGCACCGGTCGGACCGCCGCTCGGCAGGCTGGCGAAGACCGTCTGCGGCACCGCCGCGCCCGACTCCAACGCAGCGACCAGCGCGGACAGGTCCGGGTACCCGGTGACGGGCAGACCAGCACCCGCATCGCCGAGCAGCGCCCAACGGTCGTCATACGGCACCGGCTCGGCACCGACAGTCAGCGCCGTCCAGTCCACGTGGAACAGCGAGTCCCCGTGCCCGGCGCCGGGTGCGCCGCCCAGTTGCTCCGGCGAGACCGAGCGCAGCGCAAGGCTCTCCACGGAGGCGACGGCGGCGCCGGTCGTGTCGGCGAGCGCCAGCGATACATCGCCGGTCGCGGCGGGCCGGAGTTGGACCCGCAGCGCGGTGGCGCCCACCGCGTGCACCGTCACACCGCTCCAGGAGAACGGCAACCGGCCCTGCTCGGAAGCTTCTCCGGCACGCAGCCCCAAGGCGTGCAGCGCGGAGTCCAGCAGTGCGGGGTGCAGCACGAACCGTGCGGCCTCCGCCTCGGCCTCGTCCGCCAGGGAAACCTCGGCGAACACCTCGTCACCGCGCCGCCAAGCGGCCTTCAGGCCCTGGAACACCGGCCCGTAACCGAAGCCGGACGCGGCAAGGCCGTCGTACAGCCCGTCGACCTCGATGGGCTGGGCGCCCTGCGGCGGCCACTCGGCCAGTTCGAAGGCGGCCTGCGGCGCTCCTGCGGCGAGTACACCGGTGGCGTGCCGCTGCCACGGCTCGTCGGCCTGGGCGTGCTCCGGCCGGGAGTGCAGGGTCAGCGCACGGCGCCCCGCATGGTCGGCCGCGCCGAGCGTCAGCCGCAACTGCACACCGCCGCGCTCCGGAAGCGCCAGCGGCGCCTCCAGGGTCAGCTCGTCCAGGTGGTCACAGCCAACCTGGTCGCCCGCCCGCAGGGCCAGTTCCACGAAGGCGGTGCCGGGCAGCAGAACGGTGTCCATGACCGCGTGGTCGGCCAGCCACGGGTGCGATTGCAGGGACAGCCGACCGGTGAGCACCAGCCCGTCGGAGTCCGGCAGTTCGACCGCCGCGCCGAGCAGCGGGTGGTCCGCCGCGCCAAGTCCGGCGGAGGACACGTCGCCGCCCGCCGATCCTGCGTCCAGCCAGAACAGTTGGCGCTGGAACGCGTACGTCGGCAGATCGACGCGCCGGGCGCCGGTGCCGGCGAAGTAGGCGGCCCAGTCCACGGCCGCGCCGCGTACGTGGGCCTGACCCAGGGCGAGGGCCAGCGTCTCGGCCTCGGGACGACCGTTGCGGAGAGCGGGGGCGAACACCGCGTCCTCGGGCCGCTCGGCGCACTCCTGCGCCATCGCAGACAGCACACCGTCCGGACCCAGCTCGACGAACGTCGTGACGCCCTCGGCCTCCAAGGCCCGGATGCCGTCGCAGAAGCGGACGGCCTCGCGCACGTGCCGGACCCAGAAGTCCGCAGTCCCGATCTCCTCGGCCAACACCACCGCACCGGTCAGATTGGAGACAATCGGGATACGCGGAGCCTCATACGTCAGGCCCGACGCCACCTCACAGAACGCCTCCAACATCCCGTCCATGTGCGACGAGTGGAACGCATGGCTGACCGACAGCCGCTTCGTCTTACGACCCCGCGCCTCAAACCCAGCCGCGACCTCCAGAACCGCAGCCTCATCACCCGCGATGACGACCGACGTCGGCCCGTTGATCGCGGCGATGCTCACACCGTCCACCAGCAGCGGGACGACCTCGTCCTCCGCCGCCTGGACCGCCACCATCACACCGCCACCCGGCAGCTCCTGCATCAGGCGACCACGAGCGGCCACCAACGTGCAGGCGTCCTCCAGCGACAGCACACCAGCGACATGCGCCGCGGCCAACTCACCGATCGAGTGCCCGGCCAGGAAGTCAGGCTTCAGCCCCCACGACTCCACGAGCCGGAACAGGGCCACCTCAACCGCGAACAAGGCAGGCTGCGTGTAGGCAGTCTGGTCCAGCAGGCCGCCGTCGGCTCCGAAGATCACATCCCGCAGCGGTACTTCGAACCGTTCACACACCGCATCCAAGGCCTCGGCGAAGACCGGGTAGGCCTCGTACAGCTCCCGACCCATCCCGATCCGCTGGCTGCCCTGCCCGGTGAACAGGAACGCCACCTTGCCGTCCCCGACGGCACCCCGTACCGCGCCGCGTCCCTCGGCAAGCTCCGCCAGCTCCCGCAGGAAGCCGTCCCGGTCGCCCGCGACGACTACCGCGCGGTGCTCGAAGAGCGCGCGGCCGGTGGCCAACGAGTATCCGACGTCGGCGAGTTGGAGATCCGGCTCGGCCGTGAGACGGGACCGCAGGAGTTCGGCCTGGCCGCTCAGCGCGTCGGCGGTCTTCGCCGACAGGGTCCATGGCACGACCGTGCCCGGCCGGGTCGCTTCCGGGCGTTCGTCCTGTGCCAGCGCTGCCTGTTCGATGATGGCGTGGGCGTTGGTGCCGCTCATGCCGAACGAGGACACACCGGCCCTGCGCGCCCGGCCGGTCTGCGGCCACGGCCGCGCCTCGGTCAGCAGCTCGACCGCTCCGGCCGTCCAGTCAACGTGCGGCGACGGCTGGTCAACGTGCAGGGTCTGCGGCAGCACACCGTGCCGCATCGCCATCACCATCTTGATGATCCCGGCGACACCGGCGGCGGCCTGGGTGTGACCGAAGTTGGACTTGATGGAGCCCAGCCACAGCGGCTGGTCCTCCGGCCGCCCCTGCCCGTACGTGGCCAGCAGCGCCTGCGCCTCGATCGGGTCGCCGAGCGTGGTGCCCGTACCGTGCGCCTCGACCGCGTCCACGTCGGCCGTGGTCAGCCCGGCGTTGGCCAGCGCCTGCCGGATCACCCGCTGCTGCGACGGACCGTTCGGCGCTGTCAGGCCGTTGCTCGCACCGTCCTGGTTGACCGCCGTACCGCGCACGATCGCCAGCACCGGGTGGCCGTTGCGCTGGGCGTCGGAGAGCCGCTCGACAAGCAGCATGCCGACACCCTCGCCCCATGCCGTGCCGTCCGCGGCAGCCGCGAACGGCTTGCAGCGGCCGTCGGCGGCCAGCCCGCGTTGGCGGCTGAACTCGGTGAACACCTCGGGCGTGGTGATGATGGTGACGCCGCCCGCCAGGGCCAGCGTGCACTCGCCGTTGCGCAGTGCCTGCGCGGCCAGGTGCAGGGCGACCAGCGACGAGGAGCACGCGGTGTCGACGGTGACCGCGGGTCCCTCGAAGCCGAAGGTGTACGAGACGCGGCCGGACGCGATGCTGCTGGAGCCGCCTGTGCCCAGGTAGCCCTCGACGCCCTCGGGTACCACGTTGAGGCGCGAGACGTAGTCGTTGTGCATCTGGCCGACGAAGACGCCGACCTGCTTTCCGTGCAGGGCGGTCGGGTCGACTCCGGCCCGCTCGAACGCCTCCCAGGAGGTTTCCAGCAGCAGCCGCTGCTGCGGGTCCATGGCCAGCGCCTCGCGCGGGTTGATGCCGAAGAACGCCGGGTCGAAGTGGTTGGCGTCGTAGAAGAAGCCGCCCTCGCGTGCGTACGAGGTGCCAGGGCTGTCCGGGTCCGGGTCGTAGAGCGCCTCGATGTCCCAGCCGCGATCGGACGGCAGGTGCGAGATGCCGTCCCGGCCTTCGCGCAGCAGCTCCCACAGGTCTTCCGGGGTGCGTACGTCACCGGGGAAGCGGCAGCTCATGGCGACGATCGCGATCGGGTCGTCGTCCACGGCGGTGGCCGTCTGCTGGGTCACCGCCGCCGCGGCCTCGGCGCCGAGGAGTTCGGCACGCAGGTAGGCGGCGAGCGCGGTGGGCGTCGGGTAGTCGAAGACCAGGGTCGCGGGCAGGCGCAGGCCCGCCGCGGCGCCAAGGCGGTTGCGGAACTCGACGCCGGTCAGCGAGTCGAAGCCCAGGTCCTTGAAGGCCCGGGTGGCCTCGACCGCGTCGGGAGAGGCGTGGCCGAGCACGGCGGCCACCTGGGTGCGTACCAGGTCGAGCAGGACCTGGTCGCGTTCCGCCTCGGGCAGCCGGACCAACTGGTCCACCAGCGACGACCCCGATGTGCCGGTACCGGCCTCAACGGCACGGCGGGCCGGTGCGCGCACCAGGCCGCGCAGCAGCGCGGGCACCATGCTGGCGTCGGCGTGCCGCAGCGGCGCCAGGTCGAGCCGCATGGGCACCAGGTGCGCGTCGCCCACCTGGTGGGCGGCGTCGAACAGCTCCAGTGCTTCGGCCGAGGACAGGCCGAGCACTCCGGAACGGGTCATCCGGGACTTGTCGGTCTCGTCCAACTCGCCGGTCATGCCGCTGGCTTCGGCCCACAGGCCCCAGGCGAGCGAGGTACCGGGCAGGCCCTGGGCCTGCCGGTGCTGGGCGAGGGTGTCCAGGAAGGTGTTGGCGGCCGCGTAGTTGGCCTGGCCCGCGCCGCCGAACGTACCGGCGGCCGAGGAGTACAGCACGAACGCGGCCAGATCGAGGTCGCGGGTGAGCTGGTGCAGGTTCCAGGCCGCGTCCACCTTGGGGCGCAGCACGCGGTCGACCCGCTCGGGGGTCAGCGAGCCGACGACGCCGTCGTCCAGTAGGCCCGCGGTGTGCACCACGGCGGTCAGCGGGTGCTGGGCCGGGATGTCCGCCAGCAGCGCGGCGAGCGCGTCCCGGTCGGCCGCGTCACACGCGGCGATGGTGACCTTGGCGCCCAACTGCTCCAGTTCCGCGGCGAGTTCGGTGGCGCCGTCGGCCTGGGCGCCGCGGCGGCTGGTCAGCAGCAGGTGACGGGCGCCGCGCTCGGTGACGGCGTGCCGGGCGATCAGGCCGCCCAGGGTGCCGGTGCCACCGGTGATCAGTACGGTGCCGTCCGGGTTCCAGTCGGCGGGGACGGTGAGCACCACCTTGCCGACGTGCCGCGCCTGGCTGAGGTAGCGGAACGCGTCGGGGGCCTTGCGCAGGTCCCAGGCACTGATCGGCAGCGGGCGCAGCGCGCCGCGCTGGAAGAGTTCCAGCAGCTCGGTGAGCATTTCCTGGATGCGGTCCAGTCCCGCCTCGACCAGGTCGAACGCCTGGTACGACACGCCCGGGTGCTCGGCGGCGACCTGCTCGGGGTCGCGGACGTCGGTCTTGCCCATCTCCACGAACCGGCCGCCGCGCGGCAGCAGTCGCAGTGAGGCGTCGACGAACTCCCGTGCCAGCGAGTCCAGTACGACGTCCACACCGCGGCCGTCGCTGGCCGCCCGGAACGTCTCCTCGAAGTCGAGGGTGCGGGACGAGGCGATCCGGTCGTCGCTCAGCCCGAGGCCGCGCAGGGTGTCCCACTTGCCGGGGCTGGCGGTGGCGAACACCTCCACGCCCCAGTGCCGGGCGAGCTGCACGGCGGCCATGCCCACACCGCCCGCGGCGGCGTGCACCAGCAGCGACTCACCGGACTTGAGGCCGGCGAGGTCGCGCAGGGCGTAGTAGGCGGTCATGAAGACGATCGGCACGGACGCGGCCTGGGCGAACGTCCACCCGTCCGGCATCGGCGCGATCATCCGCCGGTCGGCCACCACCAGTGGTCCGAATCCGCCGGGCAGCATGCCCATGACGCGGTCGCCGGGGGCCAGGTCGGTCACGCCGGGACCGGTCTCCACGACGACACCGGCGCCCTCGCTGCCCATCAGGCCCGCGTCCCCCGGGTACATGCCCAGCGCGTTGAGCACATCACGGAAGTTCAGGCCCGCCGCCCGGACCGCGACGCGGACCTCGCCCGGCGCCAGCGGCTCGGCCGCCTGCGGGCAGGGGATGAACGTCAGGTTCTCCAGCGTGCCCTTGTCCTGGATGTCCATCCGCCACGCCCGCTCCCCGACCGGGGGCACCAGGGCGCCGGTCGCGGCGACCCGGGCCAGCCGGGGGGCGTGCACGGTGCCGCGGCGCACCGCGAACTGCGGTTCGCCGCAGGCCAGTGCGCCGGGCAGGGCCTGGTACGAGCTGTCGTCACCGTCGAGGTCGGCGAGCACGAAGCGGTCCGGGTTCTCGGACTGCGCCGAGCGCACCAGACCCCACAAGGGCGCGTGCGCCGCGTCCTGGACGTCGGCGTCGGTGTGCGTGGCGACCGCACCCCGGGTGACGAACACCAGCCGGGAACCGGCGAACCGCTCGTCCCCCAGCCACGCCTTGACCAGGTCCAGCGCCTCATGGGTGGCGGTACGGGCCGCCTCGGCCAGGTCCTCGACGGTGGACGCGGCGCGCGGCGCGAAGACGTACTCGGGGGCGGGCGTGCCCGCGTCGACGGCGTCCCGCAGCGCGGCGAGGTCGGCGAACCGGACGCCGGGCAGGGTGGGTTCGGCGCCGTCCAGCACCGCCCAGCCGTCGGCTGTGGCGGGCGTCACCGGCACGGTGGCCCAGTCCAGCCGGAACAGCGACTCGTGGTACGCGGTACGGGCGGTGGCGAGTTGGTCGGCGGAGACCGGACGCAGCATCAGGTTCTGCACCGACGCCACGGGCTCGCCGTTGCCGTCGGCCAGTTGCAGCGACACGCCGTCGGTACCGGCCGGGGCGAGCCGAACCCGCAGCGCACCGGCACCCACGGCGTGCAGGGTCACGCCCCGCCAGGAGAACGGCAGTCGGCCCTGTTCGTCCGCGCCGTCCTGGACGAACGTGCCGTGCAGCGCGGAGTCCAGCAGCGCCGGGTGCAGTCTGTAGAGACCGGCCTCGGACTGCCGGTCGTCGGGGAGCCGGACCTCGGCGTACACCTCGTCGCCTCGCCGCCAGGCGGCCTTCAGTCCCTGGAAGACCGGGCCGTAGGCGAAGCCGCCGGAGGCCAGGTGCTGGTACAGGCCCTCGGTCTCCACGGCTTCGGCGCCGGACGGCGGCCACTCGGTCAGCGCGAAGGACGGCCGCTGCGCCCCGGGGGCGAGCAGGCCGCTGGCGTGCCGGGTCCACGGCTCGTCGGCGGGGGCGTCCTGGGCGCGCGAGTACAGGTCGAGCGGGCGGCGTCCGGCCTCGTCGGGCGAGCCCACCACGATCTGCAGCTGGATCGCCTGGTGCTCGGTGAGCACCAGCGGCGCCTCCAGGGTGAGTTCCTCCAGGTGGTCGCAGTCGACCTGGTCACCGGCGCGGATCGCCAACTCCACGAAGGCGGTGCCGGGCAGCAGGACCGTGCCCATGACGGCGTGGTCGGCCAGCCACGGGTGCGTGTCGAGCGACAGGCGGCCGGTGAACAGCACACCGTCGGAGTCGGCCAGCGCGACGGCGGCGCCGAGCAGCGGGTGCCGCGCCTCGCCGAGTCCCGCCGACTCCACGTCGCCCACCCAACCGGCGGGCGCCTCAAGCCAGTAGCGCTCCCGCTGGAAGGCGTACGTCGGCAGATCGACCCGACGGGCGCCGGTTCCGGCGAAGTAGGCCTGCCAGTCGACGGTCACACCACGGGTGTGGGCGCGGGCGATTGCGGCGGTGAGGGTCTCCGCCTCCGGTCGGCCGTCGCGCAGTACGGCGAAGAACGCCTTGCCGTCGAGGTCGGCGACGCAGTCCTGGGCGAGGGCGGTGAGGGTACCGTCCGGGCCGAGTTCGACGAACGTGCTGACGTTCTGGGCTTCCAGTGCCTGGACGCCGTCGAGGAAGCGGACGGCTTGGCGCACGTGGCGGACCCAGTAGTCGGGGTCGGCGATCTCCTCGGCGGTGGCCAACGTGCCGGTGAGGGTGGAGACGATGGGGATACGGGGGGCCTCGTAGGTCAGGCCCGACGCCACCTCGCGGAACGCCTCCAGCATCCCGTCCATGTGCGACGAGTGGAACGCGTGGCTGACGGTCAGGCGCTTGGTCTTACGGCCCTGCGCCTCGAAGCGCGCGGCGATCTTCAGGGCCGCGTCCTCGTCACCGGCGATGGCGACCGATGTCGGTCCGTTGATCGCGGCGATGCTCACGCCCTCGACCAGCAGCGGGACGACCTCGTCCTCCGCCGCCTGGATGGCCACCATCGCGCCGCCACCCGGCAGCTCCTGCATCAGACGGCCGCGAGCGGCCACCAACGTGCAGGCGTCCTCCAACGACAGCACACCAGCGACATGCGCGGCGGCCAGCTCGCCGATCGAGTGCCCGGCCAGGAAGTCAGGCTTCAGACCCCACGACTCGACGAGCCGGAACAGCGCCACCTCGATGGCGAACAACGCGGGCTGCGTGTAGGCGGTCTGGTCCAGCAGGCCGCCGTCAGCGCCGAACACCACGTCCTTGAGCGGAAGTTCGAACCGCTCACACACCTCGTCCAGCGCCGCCGCGAAAACGGGATAGGACTCGTACAGCTCCCGGCCCATCCCGAGCCGCTGGCTGCCCTGCCCGGTGAACAGGAACGCCAACTTGCCTTCGGCCACGGCACCTCGTACCGCGCCGCGTCCCTCGGCTAGCTCCGCCAGCTCCCGCAGGAAGCCGTCCCGGTCGCCCGCGACCACCGCGGCCCGGTGCTCCAGGGCGGAGCGGGTCAGGGCCAACGAGTAGGCGAGGTCGTTGAGTTCAAGGTCCGGGTCGGACTCGACATGGGCCAGCAGTCGCTCGGCCTGCTGCCGAAGCGCGTCATCGGTACGGCCGGAGAGCACCAGCGGCAGTACCGGCAGGTCAACGGTTCCGGCCGCGGCGGGTTCCGGTTCCGGGGCCTGTTCGATGATGGTGTGGGCGTTGGTGCCGCTCACGCCGAACGAGGACACACCGGCCCTGCGCACCCGGCCGGTCTGCGGCCACTCCCGCGCCTCGGTCAGCAGCTCGACCGCGCCCGCCGACCAGTCGATGTGCGGCGAGGGCTGACCGACGTGCAGGGTCTGCGGCAGCACACCGTGCCGCATCGCCATCACCATCTTGATGATCCCGGCGACACCGGCGGCGGCCTGGGAGTGGCCGATGTTGGACTTGATGGAGCCCAGCCACAGCGGCTGGTCCTCCGGCCGCTCCTTGCCGTAGGTGGCCAGCAGCGCCTGCGCCTCGATCGGGTCGCCGAGCGTGGTGCCCGTACCGTGCGCCTCGACCACATCGACGTCGGCCGTGGTCAGCCTGGCGTTGGCCAGTGCCTGCCGGATCACCCGCTGCTGCGACGGACCGTTCGGCGCGGTCAGGCCGTTGCTCGCACCGTCCTGGTTGACCGCCGTACCGCGCACGATCGCCAGCACCGGGTGGCCGTTCCTGCGCGCGTCGGACAGCCGCTCGACGAGCAGCATGCCCGCGCCCTCCGACCAGCCGGTGCCGTCGGCATCGGCGGAGAACGACTTGCAGCGGCCGTCGGTGGAGAGGCCGCGCTGGCGGCTGAAGTCGATGAAGGTGTCCGGGGTGGACATCACGGTGACGCCGCCGGCCAGCGCCATTTCGCACTCGCCGTTGCACAGTGCCTGCGCGGCGAGGTGCAGGGCGACCAGCGACGAGGAGCACGCGGTGTCGATGGTGACCGCGGGGCCCTCCAGGCCGAAGACGTAGGAGACGCGGCCGGAGGCGACGCTGCCCGCGCTGCCGGTGCCCAGGTAGCCCTCCAGTCCTTCGGGGACGGCGGGCAGCCGGGTCAGGTAGTCGTGGTACATGACGCCCGCGAACACACCGGTACGGCTGCCGCGTACCGAGGTCGGGTCGATGCCCGCGCGTTCGAAGGCCTCCCAGGAGGTTTCCAGCAGCAGTCGCTGGTGGGGGTCCATGGCGAGGGCTTCGCGCGGGTTGATGCCGAAGAACGCCGGGTCGAACTGGGCGGCGTCGTGCAGGAAGCCGCCCTGCTGGGTGTAGCTGGTACCGGCGCGCTCCGGGTCCGAGTCGTAGAGGGCGTCCAGGTTCCAGCCGCGGTCGGTGGGGAACTCGGAGATCGCGTCGACGGATCCGGCGACCAGCCGCCACAGTTCCTCGGGGCTGGTGACGCCACCCGGGTAGCGGCAGCTCATGCCCACGATCGCGATCGGCTCGTCATCCGCGGCGGTCGCGGTGACGACCGGGGCGGCGGCGTCCGCGTCACTGCCGAGGACCTCGGTGCGCAGGAAGGCGGCGAGCGCGACGGGGGTCGGGTAGTCGAAGACCAGGGTGGCGGGCAGCCGTACGCCCGTGGCCGAGCCGAGCCGGTTGCGCAGCTCGACCGCGGTGAGCGAGTCGAAGCCCAGTTCCTTGAAGGCCCGGCCCGAGTCGACGGCCTCGGGGCCTGGGTAGCCGAGTACCACGGCCACCTGGGCGCACACCAACTCTACGAGGATCCGGTCGCGTTCGGCGGCGTCGACCCGAAGGAGCCGTTCGGCGAGCGCGCCGACGGGTGCGGCGCCGCCGGATTCCACGACGCGGCGGGCCGGGGTGCGCACCAGGCCGCGCAGCAGTGCGGGCACCGCGGCCGGGTCGGCGTGCCGTAGCGAGGCCAGGTCCAGGTGCATGGGCACGAGGGCGGCGTCGCCGACCGCGCGTGCGGTGTCCAGCAGGGCCAGGCCCTCGTCGGAGGAGAGGGCGGCCACGCCCGCGCGGTTGATGCGCTGGAGGTCGGTGTCGGCCAACTCGCCGGTCATGCCGCTGCGTTCGGCCCACAGGCCCCATGCGAGCGCGGTGGCGGGCAGGCCGTTCACCCGGCGGCGCTGGGCGAGGGCGTCGAGGAAGGCGTTGGCGGCGGCGTAGTTGGCCTGACCGGGGCCGCCGAGGGTGCCCGCGGCGGCGGAGAACATCACGAACGCCGCAAGCTCGTTGTCCTGGGTGAGCTGGTGCAGGTTGAGCGCCGCGTCGACCTTGGCGGGCAGTACGCGGTCGATGCGCTGCGGGGTGAGCGAGTCGATGACCCCGTCGTCCAGCACGCCCGCGGTGTGCACCACGGCGGTCAGCGGGTGCTGGGCCGGGATGTCCGCCAGCAGCGCGGCGAGCGCGTCCCGGTCGGCCGCGTCGCAGGCGGCCAGGGTGACCTGGGCGCCCAACTCCTCCAGTTCCGCGGCGAGTTCCGCGGCGCCTGCGGCGTGGGCGCCGCGGCGGCTGGTCAGCAGCAGGTGCCGTATGCCGTGCTCGGCCACCAGGTGGCGGGCGACCAGGCCGCCGAGGGTGCCGGTGGCGCCGGTGACCAGTGCGGTGCCGTCCGGGTCGAGCGCCGGGGCCTGGTGGGCGTCGTCGGTGAGGATCCGGGCCAGCCGGGGCACGGCCAGCGCGCCGTCCCGCAGGGCGAGTTGGGGCTCGCCGGTGGCCAGGGCGGCGGGCAGGGCGCGGTGCGAGGCCTGCTGTCCGTCGAGGTCGACCAGGACGAACCGGTCGGGGTTCTCCGACTGGGCGGAGCGCACCAGGCCCCACAGCGGGGCGTGGGTCAGGTCGTGGACGTCGGCGTCGGGTTGGGTGGCGAGCGCGCCCCGGGTGGCGAAAACCAGCCGGGAGTCGGCGAACCGGTCGTCGGCGAGCCAGTTCTGGGCCAGCTCCAGCGCGTGGTGCAGTGCGGTGCGCACGGTGTCCGGCAGCGTCTCGTCGCCGTCGGCCGCCGCGAACGGCACCACGACGGCCTGCGGGGTGGGGGCCCCGGCGGCCAGGGCGTCGCCCAGTGCGGTCAGGTCGGCGTAGGCGGCGGCGGTGGGCAGGGCGGCGGCGAGGTCGGCGATTGCGGCGCTGCCGGCGTCGCCCAGCAGCGCCCACTGTCCGGCGGCCACGGTGGTCGCGGCGGGCAGCGGCGTGCCGGTCCACTCGACGCGGAACAGCGAGTCGTAGAACGCGCCGCGTGCGGCGTGCGAGCGCACCTGGTCCGGTGAGACCGGCCGCAGCAGCAGCGCGTCCACCGAGGCGACCGGCGCGCCGGACTCGTCGGCGAGCGCCACGGCCACGGTGTCCCGCCCGGCGGGCGACAGGCGCACCCGCAGCGCCGCGGCGCCCACGGCGCGCAGGGCGACGCCGCTCCAGGAGAACGGCAGGCGGCCGTGTTCGGTCTCCTCAAGCAGCGAGCCGATGCCGACGGCGTGCAGGGCGGCGTCCAGCAGCGCCGGGTGCAGCCCGAACAAGTCGGCGTCCGAGCGGGCCTGTTCGGGCAGCCGGACTTCGGCGAACACCTCGTCGCCGCGTTGCCAGGCGGCCTTCAGTCCCTGGAACACCGGGCCGTAGGCGAAGCCGGTGGTGGTGAGGTAGTCGTAGAGCCCGTCGACCTCGACCTCGGTGGCGCCGCGCGGCGGCCACTCGGACAGGTCGAACGGTGCGGCCGGGGCGGCGGGGGCGAGCACACCGGTGGCGTGCCGGGTCCAGGTGCCGTCGGGCCAGGCCTCGTCCTCCAGCCGGGAGTGCAGGGTCAGTGCCCGGCGGCCGGTGTCGTCCGGCGCGCCGACGGCGAGTTGCAGCTGCACGCCGCCGTGCGGGGGGATCACCAGCGGTGCCTGGAGGGTGAGTTCGTCCAGCAGCTCGCAGCCGACGTGGTCACCGGCACGGATCGCCAGCTCCACGAAGGCGGTGCCGGGCAGCAGGACGGTGTCCATCACCGCGTGGTCCGCGAGCCACGGGTGGGTGGCCAGCGACAGGCGGCCGGTGAACAGGTAGCCGTCGGCGTCGGCGAGGGCGACGGTGGCGCCCAGCAGCGGATGGTCGGCGGAGCCCAGCCCGGCCGAGGTGACGTCCCCCACCCACGGGGTGGACTGCTCCGGCCAGTACAGCTCGCGCTGGAACGCGTACGTCGGCAGCTCCACGCGCCGCCCGCCGCGGCCCGCGAACACGGCCGCCCAGTCCACGGGCACGCCGTGGGCGTGCGCCCGGGCGACGGCGGTGGCAAGGGTGTGGGGCTCGGCGCGGCCCGCACGCAGTACGGGGGCGAAGACGGCGTCCGGGTCGCTGACGCACTCCTGGGCGAGGGCGGTGAGGGTGCCGTCCGGGCCGAGTTCGAGGTACGTGGTGACGTTCTGGGATTCCAGGTAGCGGATGCCGTCCAGGAAGCGGACGGCTTCGCGGACGTGCCGCACCCAGTAGTCGGGGTTCTGGATCTCGGTGGCGGTGACCGAGGCGCCGGTGAGGTTGGAGACGATCGGGATGACCGGCGGGTGGTAGGTGACGCCCTGGGCGACGGTGCGGAACGCGTCCAGCATGCCGTCCATGTGCGCGGAGTGGAACGCGTGGCTGACGGTGAGCCGCTTGGTCTTGCGGCCCTGCTCCTCGAAGTGCGCGGCGATCTCCAGCGCCGCGTCCTCGTCTCCGGCGATCACGACCGATGTCGGGCCGTTGACCGTGGCGAGGTTGACCCGCTCGGTCAGCAGGGGGGCGACCTCGTCCTCGGACGCCTGGATCGCCACCATGGCGCCGCCGCCGGGTAGTTCCTGCATCAGGCGGCCACGAGCCGCCACCAGCGCGCAGGCGTCCGCGAGCGAGAATACCCCGGCCACATGTGCGGCGGTCAGCTCACCGATCGAGTGGCCGACGAGGAAGTCGGGCGTGATGCCCCAGCGTTCGAGGTGCCGGTAGAGCGCGACCTCCACCGCGAACAGGGCCGGCTGGGTGTAGGCGGTCTGGTCGAGCAGTGTGGTGTCGGCCCCGAACAGCACGTCCTTCAACGGCCGTTCCAGGTGCTGGTCCAGCTCCGCGCAGACGGCGTCCAGCGCCTCGGCGAACACCGGATACGTCGCGTACAGCTCCTTGCCCATGCCCAGCCGCTGGCTGCCCTGGCCGGTGAACAGGAACGCGGTCTTGCCCTCGCCGACCGCGCCCCGCACGGTGTCGGCGGTCTCCTCGCCACGGGCCAACGCCCCCAGGTCCCGCAGCAGTTCGTCGCGGTCAGCGGGGAACAGTACGGCGCGGTGCTCCAGGGCGGAGCGGGTGGTGGCCAGCGAGTGGCCGAGGTCCAGCAGGCCGAGCGCGGGGTCGCCGGTCACCCGGTCGAGCAGCCGCTGGGCCTGCGCGCGCAGCGCCTGCTCGCTCTGCGCGGACACCAGTACGGGCAGCGGCTGTTGGTCGGTGCCGGGGGCGGGCTCGGGGCTGGCCGCCTCGTCCTGTGCGAAGGCCTGCTCGATGACGGTGTGCGCGTTGGTGCCGCTGACACCGAACGAGGAGACGCCCGCGCGCCGCGGCTGGCCGGTCCGCGGCCACTCGCGTGCGTCGGTGAGCAGTTCGACGGCGCCGGCCGACCAGTCCACGTTGCCGGACGGCTGGTCGACGTGCAGGGACTTCGGCAGCACGCCGTGCTCGATGGCCTTGACCATCTTGATGACACCGGCGACACCGGCGGCGGCCTGGGTGTGGCCGAAGTTGGACTTGATCGAGCCCAGGAACAGCGGACGCCCCTCGGGCCGGTTCTGCCCGTAGGTCGCGAGCAGCGCCTGGGCCTCGATGGGGTCGCCGAGCGTGGTGCCGGTGCCGTGCGCCTCGACCACGTCGACCTGGGCGGGGGTCAGCCCGGCGTTCGTCAGCGCCTGCCGGATCACCCGCTGCTGCGACGGGCCGTTCGGCGCCGTGAGGCCGTTGCTCGCACCGTCCTGGTTGACGGCGGAGCCACGGACGATCGCCAGCACCGGGTGGCCGTTCCTGCGCGCGTCGGACAGCCGCTCGACGAGCAGCATGCCGACGCCCTCGCCCCAGCCGGTGCCGTCGGCGGCCTCGGCGAACGGCTTGCACCGGCCGTCGGGGGCCAGCCCGCGCTGGCGGCTGAACTGGACGAACGAGCGCGGGCTGGCCATCACCGTCACACCACCGGTGAGCGCCAGCGAGCACTCGTCGTTGCGCAGCGCCTGAACGGCCAGGTGCAGTGCGACCAGCGACGCCGAGCACGCGGTGTCCACCGTGACGGCCGGACCCTCAAGCCCGAACGTGTACGACAGGCGGCCGGAGACAACGCTTGCCGCGTTGCCGGTCATCAGGTACCCCTCAACGCCCTTGGGTACCTGCTGGAGGATTTCCGGATACGTCTGGCCGTTGGTACCGATGAACACGCCGGCCTGGCTGCCGCGCAGCGTGGCCGGGTCGATTCCGGCCCGCTCGAACACCTCCCACGCGGTTTCCAGCAGCAAACGCTGCTGCGGGTCCATGCCGAGGGTTTCCCGCGGGCTGATTCCGAAGAACGCCGCGTCGAACTTCCCCGCGTCCTTGAGGAACCCACCCTCGCGGGTGTAACTCGTGCCCTCCTGGTCGGGGTCGTCGTCATACAGCGACTCCATGTCCCAACCGCGGTCCGTGGGGAATTCGGATATCGCGTCGCGGCCCCCGGCGACAAGCTCCCACAGGTCCTCCGGAGACTCCACGCCTCCGGGGAACCTGCAGCTCATACCGACGATAGCGATCGGCTCCGGTTCCGCCGACTCGACCTCGCGAAGGCGTTGCCGCGTCTGGTGCAGATCGGCCGTTACCCGCTTGAGGTAGTCGAGGATCTTGTCCTGATCCGCATCCGCCATTGGAACCTCACCCATGCTTCTCGTCACAAACGCTTGCGCCGGGAATGCCCGCGCTCTGTCGTGCTACCGCTATGGCCGGGGGCCGTCCCCGAACCCGAGCTCGTTTTCGATGAAGGCGAATACCTCATCGGGTGTTGCCTCTTGCAGTTGTTCCGTCACGGTCGCGCCGTTCGAAGTGGGCTCTGGTTCGCCCCACTTCGCCAGCAGGGCCTGGAGGCGCAGTGCTATGTCCGCCCGGGTCTCGCTGTCCGGGTCGAGCACGGACAGCGCCGACTCCAGCTTCTCCAGCTCCGCTATGCCCGGGGCCGCCGTGGCCCCGCCGTCCTGGGTGATCTCGGCACGCAGGAAGTCGGCCAGCGCGGCGGGCGTCGGGTAGTCGAAGACCAGCGTCGCGGGCAACCGCAGCCCGGTGGCCGCGGTCAGCCGGTTGCGCAGTTCCAGGGCGATCAGGGAGTCGAAGCCGAGCTCCTTGAACGCCCGGCCCGCGCCGACCTCCGCGGTCGACGGGTGGCCGAGCGCGCTGGCCGCGTGCGAGCGGACCAACTCCACCACCACCAGCGACTGTTCGGCCTGCGACATCCCGGCCAGCCGCTGCCGCAGCGCCTCCGCCGACGACCCGGCCGCAGCGGACTCGTCGCCCGCGACACCGGCCTGCGCCAGCCGCCGCACCTCCGGCAGTTCGCCGATGAACGGGCTGCGGCGCACCGCGGTGAACCCGGGGGCGAACCGCTCCCAGCGGATGTCCGCGATGGCCACCGTCGTCTCGTCGTGGTCCAGCGCCTGCTGTAGCGCGCTGATCGCCAACCGCGGTGCCATCGCCGGAACACCGCCCCGATCGAGGCGGTCGCCGATGGCGCCGCCCGCGGCCAGGCCGCTGTCGCCCCAGCGCCCCCAGGCCACGGAGGTGGCCGTCAGGCCGTTGGCCCGGCGGTGCTCCGCGAGTGCGTCCAGGTAGGCGTTGGCGGCGGCGTAGTTGGCCTGACCGGCGTCACCGAGCGTGCCCGCGACACCCGAGAACAGCACGAACGCCGACAGGTCCAACTCCGCGGTCAGCTCGTGCAGGTTGCGCGCGGCGTCCGCCTTCGGCCCCAGCACGGTGGCGAACCGTTCCGGGGTGAGCGCGTCCAGCACACCGTCGTCCAGCACTCCCGCGGTGTGCACGACCGCGGTGAGCGGCCGGTCGGCGGGAATGTCGGCGAGCAGTGCGGCCAGCGCGTCCCGGTCGGCCACATCACAGGCCGCGATCGTGGCCTCGGCGCCCAACTCGGACAGCTCGTCACGCAGTTCGGTGGCGCCGGGTGCGTCGAGGCCGCGGCGGCTGGTCAGCACGAGGTGCTGGGCACCGTTGTCCGCCAGCCAGCGGGCGACGTGCCCGCCGAGCGCCCCCGTACCGCCGGTGACCAGCACCGTGCCGTCCGGTCGCCAGCCGCGCACCGCGACCGCGTCGGCGAGCGAGGCACGGGTCAGCCTGCGGGCGAACAGCCCCGCGGGGCGCACCGCCACCTGGTCCTCACCGTCCAGCCCGGCCAGTACCGCGACCAGCCGGGACAGCGCACGCTCATCGGCGGCCTCCGGCAGATCGACCAGACCACCCCAACGCTGCGGGTACTCCAACGCCACCGTCCGGCCGAAGCCCCACAGCAGCGCCTGCGCCGGATCACGTACCGGGTCCGTCGCCGCCACCGACACCGCGCCCCGCGTGGCGCACCACAGCGGGGCGTCGATCCCGGCATCGCCCAACGCCTGGACGAGGGCGAGCGAGCCGTGCAGCGCCTGCGGATGGGCGTCGAACGCGAGCAGCGAGAGCACTCCGCCGATCCGTTCGCCGACCGGAAGCTCGTCGCGCAGTCGGTCGGCCAGCACCTTCCGGTCGGCGTCGGCGACCGCCAGTGGCAACTGCCTTACGGAAGCCCCGCGTTCGGCGAGCACTCGGGCGACGTCCGCCGTCTGGGCGGTCCCGGTCTCGGGCACTACCAGCAGCCATGTTCCGGAGAGCCGGGCCGTCCGCTCCTCGGCCAGCGGCTGCCACGTCACGCGGTAACGCCAGCCGTCCACCGTCGACTTCTCACGGCTCTGGCGGCGCCACGAGGACAGTGCGGGCAGTACGGCGCCCAGCGGCTCGCCGTCGATCTCCAGGGTGTCGGCGAGGGAGTCCAGGTCCTCGCGCTCGACGGCCTCCCAGAACAGGGCGTCGGTCGGGTCGGACGGTGAAGACTCGACCGTCTCCAGCGCGGGGGCCTCCGGCCAGTAGCGTTGGCGCTGGAAGGCGTAGGTGGGTAGC
>NZ_JAPZVN010000039.1 GCF_027533845.1 Streptomyces sp. RPT161
GCGCGGCCCCGGCGGCGCGGCCCCGGCGGCGCGGCCCCGGCGGCGCGGCCCCGGCGGCGCGGCGGCACCCTCGGCTTCGCCTGGGCGCCTGCCGCGCCTTCGGTAGCTACTGGTCGTCCTTACGAACTGGTCATAGTGACCAGCTTGATGAGGGAGGGAGAGGAAGAGGGCGGGGGAAGTGTCGGGCAACGGACGGCTGGAGTTGTACGCCTGGTGTTGGGGGCCCGCGCGCCGGTGGTGTGCAGATTGGGGCATTGATGTGCACCTATATGCAGTCGCACCTGGCTAGCGGTGGCGGATCGGCCGCTGACCTGCCGCGTTGCGCGGGGGTGGGGGGTCCTGTGCAAGCAGGACACCGGGATGGATGACGCATCGGCGCGCAGCTGGGACGGGCTGTGGGACAGCGAGCCATCCGCCTGCCAGCAGGCGCCGGCGTCAGCGCGCGGCGACGGCCTGCTGGCGCTGCACCAGTGCGGTGGTAGCGGGGTCCGGGGTGGCGTCCAGATCGGCGAGTCGGCGTTTGAGCAGGGCGTATGTGCGGTGGGCGGCATCGTCTCGCCCGGCTGCGCGTTGCATGCGGATGGTGCGGTGGTAGACCGCTTCGTTGTACGGATCCCACTCGGCGGCTTGGTCGAGCAGCGCCAGCGCCTCGTCGGGATCCGGGTGACTCTTGGCCACATGGTCGGCGAGCAGCACCAGGGCGTCGACGGCCTTGCGGTGCACAGCTTCCCTCAGCTCATCGGCCCACGGGTAGTCGGCGCCATCACACAGCTGTCCCCCATACGCGGCGACGGCCGCCCGCAACGCGGCTGCTCGGATTGTGTCGTCGCGGGCGGTGGACGCCTGCTGGACCGCGGCGGTGAAGGCGGCGATATCGGTGCCGATGAGATTCGCATCCAGCAGGTGCCGGTCGCCGGCACGCAGGACGAAGGCAGCCTGCTGGGCGCCGGTCGCCTGGCGCAGGCTGCGTCGCACAGCGCGGCGTAGATTGGCGAGTTCACGCCCCGCCTGCTCGGGGTCGGTGGCCATGCGCAGGGCTTCGGCGATCTCCTCGCTGCGGATTCCCTTCGGGTGAGTGGCGAGCAGGCAGAGGAATTCGCGGGTTTCCGCTCGCATGCCGTGGCCGAATTCTTCGTCTTTCCCACGGGCTCTGATACGAAATCTCCCGAGGATGTGCACGGTCACCGGCGCAGACGGCCGCTGGCTTTCGCAAATCTCCGCTTCGGTGCTTTTGGGGTTCTCCTGGTTCAGCGGTGGATTGTTGTCGTGGGCGCTGCGTTGCTGTGGCGCTGGCGTCGGTGTGCTCGGCGGCTGGTGCGGCGGCGGGACGGGAGCTGCAGCACATGGCGGTGGTGGTGCGGTGGGTGTGGAGGGGGTGGTGTGGCCGTGGGCGGCGTAGAGGGTGTCGAGGAGTTCGTGTGCGGGTTCGGAGGCGAGGGTGAACATCCGGGCAGCGCTGAGGTGTTGGGCAGCGGGAGCGGTGGCCGCGGTGACGGTTCCTTCTTCGGCGAGCTGGACTTGGCAGGGCCAGTCGTCGGCGCCCAGGATGACGACGGCGAGTTGGCCGGGGGCTGCCCGATGAGCGGTGGCCTTCAACCGTTCGACGGACCGCGGGTCGAGGTCGGTGATCAGCAGGTCCATTGGCGGCTCGTCGGCCGCCGAGACGTTGGCGGTGTCGTCGCTGTCAGCGAGGCGGGCGCGGTGCAGAAGGCTCTGTTCGATCAGGGAGAGGGCCTGTGCGCAGTCGCCTGTGATGGCCCAGGTGGGCAGGGGCCGGGTGGTGTTCGGGAGGAGGCGCTGTGCGGTCGCGGTGGGGGTGATCAGGCGTACCTTCGGCTGGCTGGGCCGCAGGCGTTCGGCCGCGCTGAGGACGGCGATGGCCAAGGCGCGGGCGGCTGGGTCAGCACCGGGGCCGGTCAAGGTGATGCCACCGGGAACGGCCAGCAGGTCAGCGGTCAGTTCGTTGCCTTCGCGGGTCGCGCAGGCCACGGTGCCCGGTGCGGTCGGCTCGGCAGGGGCCGGGTGACGAAGTGGCCTGGTCTCTTCCTGTTCGGCTGACTCCTGCCGCTCCTGACAGGCAGCCAGGTGGGCGGTGGTGGCGGCCCGCACCGCATCAGCCAGAGGTGGAGGTGCAGCTGAGGCGAGGTCGGGTTGGCGGCGTCGGCGAGCGTGGGCGCGCGCGAAGGAGACGGCGGCGGCGATGCCCGCAGCCGTGGTGATGCCGATGGTGGACGCGGTGCCAACGCTGATGCCCACGGCGCTTTGCTGCCGCTGATAGCTGGGGGCGAGGATCGCCGAGTGCGTGTTCAGCCGGGGTGCCGCAGCCTGCTCGCGGTGCTGCAAGGGAATGCTGGCATGTGGCGGCGATGCGGGGTGCTGATGGGGTGGAGCGACCGCCCCATGGTGCGGCGTAGGGGCCGCCGGACCAAGCTGAGTTCGCTGGACATGAGCGGTACCCGTGGCGGAGTGGCTGGGAAGGTGGAGGGTCCAGCCGGGCAGGATCAGGTCGGGATCGCGCAGCCGCTGACCGTCAGGCTGGAGCCGGTTGCAGTTGAGTTGGTAGATCACCGGCCAGCGCAGCGGATCGCCCAGGTGGACCCGGGCGATGCCCCACAAGGTATCGCCAGGCCGGACCGTGTACGCCACAGTCGCGGGTTTCTCAGCTCGCTGGGGGCGGGCCGCCCGATCTGGCTCCCCAGTCGGCGCCGCCACGGAGGCGACCGGCCTGGCCGTGCCCATGTCGGAGGTAGCGTGCGCCGCAACGGGGCGCCACATCGCGGCCAGCGCGAGAAGCAGTGTGGCGACCAGGAACCCGGCAGCCGCCCGATGCGCGGGGAGTGTGCGCAGGCGGGCGCGCAGCAAGGTGACATCGCGCAGGAGGGCGCGCAGTTGCCGTGTCGCCCAGGCTACTTCGCGCAGGAGACAGAGCATGAAGGCGGCCCAGCACACCCACCCGGCCAACGCCAGCAGCCGAGTGACGAAAGGGTCGCTGACCGGCTGCTCCAGCCGAGAAGCAAGGTCGCCAAGCGAGGTCACCGGGGCAGGCCAGGGCACCCCCGCCGCGACGGCCAGCGCGTACGGGATGCCGACGGTGACGGCCACCAAACCGCTCGCGGACACCAGCAACTGGACGAAGGCGCACACGCGCCCCCACGTGGTGGTGACGGCTCGGTTCATGGCCTTGTTCCCTGCAGCCAAGGGGCGTTGATGCCCTGCTCAGCGCGTGCACTCGCGTGGGCAGTGGTGACCAGGTGGTCGATGCCGATCAGGGACAGGATCTGGGTCCGCTGGCGATGCGTGACGAAGACGGTTGCCGTATCTCTGGTGGCTTCGGCGTGACCGGTATCCCCGGTGGCCTTGATGTAGTCGAGTGCGGCGGCAACGGCGCGGTGGCGGTCCAGGCGGACACGTTGGCTGGATCGCAGCTGGTTCAGGTCGAGTTGCTGGGTGGCGGCGCGTGCAGCTTCCTGCGCGTCATCAGCCGCAGCTACCTTCCCCGCCAGCGCGAGGCCACCGTCCAGGACCAGCCCGGCGAACAGGAACAGCCCCGCGATCACCACCACGACGAACGCCGTGGTCTGCCCACCATCCGCCGCCTTCCATCCCCCGCGTCTGATCGCCGGTGCCTGCCCATTACGGCGCAGTGGTTGAGTCATGCTGCTTTCGTCCCCCGGTAGGAGTCGATGACGGAGACGGCGCTGCGGGTGACGGTGACATGTGCGGGCAGTGCGGATACGCCGAGGTTGGCGGTACAGGCCACGCTGACGCGCACCACCGTGCCGGGGGTCATGGCGCCGACATCGGCGGTCACTGTGTAGTGCGCGCACGAGGCACCGGAGGCGGCCAGGGCCGCGCGGGCGGTGGTCTGTGCTCGCTGCTGAGCGTCGCTCGCGGTGCGGGCCAACGAGGCGGCACGGGCGGCTTGGTGTGCGGCATCGTCAACGCGCAGCCGTGCTGATGCCATCCGCCCCAATGCCACCGCGACCAGCAACACCAGCACCAGCAGCGGGGCGGCCAGGACCAGTTCGGTCGACGCTGAGCCACGATCCGGCTTCCACAGCCACACAACCCGCCTGTGGATACCTCTGGTAGAAGGTCGGGAACGCTTGGTCATCTCGGGGCCGAGGTGGGGCATGCTGGTCACCCCTTCTCCACAGGTGTCGACCATCGATCAATCGCGCCTGCGTCATGGGCGGAGATCGGCACATGGATGCCTGGTACGACCGGTTCGGCCCAACCGCGTACGTCGATGGTGGCGGTGCGGTTGGTGCGGGCGATGGTGATGTGCGGGTCGCGCAGCACGCTGTGCCCTAAGGCGTGCAGCGTCGCGGCTGCCTGGGCGCGCCCGGCAGCGGCGCTGCTGCCTTGAGCACGTGTGATCGCCAGTGCCCGGGAGGCTGCGGTCTGGGCGATGTGCTGGGCATGCCAGGCGAGGGCGAACTGCACGATCAGCAACAGCAGGAGCAACAGCAGGGGTGTAGCGATGACCGTCTCGGCCGCGACCGCCCCACGATCCTCACGCCCTGCAGGCGCCAGACTGCGGGCCTGCTTGGCCCTGCGGTTATCTTCCTGCTCGTGGTCGGGGAGCACTAGCCGACGTTGATGCCGTGGGCTTTGGCCATCACCTTCGCCGTGATGACCGCCACGGCCGCGATCCCCAAGGCGGCGAGCAGCGCGGTGATGATCACGGTCTCGGTGGAGTACCCGGCATCGTCCCGGGCGTGCTCGCGCAACCAGGCCGCGCGGCGGCGCAGTTCACCAACCAGAAGGGAGAGGAAGGATTCCATAATCGATGGGTCTTTCTACGTGAACGGTGAGTCTTCTACAGGCCGATCAACACGTGAGCCATGGCCGGATAGCCGATGAACAGCAAGAACGCCGCGAACAGCAACACCACTGGCAGTGACATGCGTTCGGTGGCGGATTGGGCGGCACCGTCGGCCTCGGCCAGGCGACGGCCGCGCATGGCTGCGGCTTTGGTCTGAAGCGAGTGGCGGATCTTCGCGCCCTCGGCTCCAGCCAGGCCGACAGTGGCGGCAAGTTCCACCAACTCTGGCACGCAGGTCTGCTCCCCGAGGCCGGCGAGCTCGTCCCAGACGCTGGTGCGGGCCAGCTGCGCGGTGGCCAACGCCCGCCGGATACGGGAAGCCGCCCAGCCCTGCGGCGCAGCGGCAGCATCGCCAAGCGCCTGTTGAACACCGGCTCCTCCGGCTAGGGCGATGACCACCAGGTCGAGGAAGACCGCCAGCGCGTGCCGCAGTTCGGCTCGTCGCCTGGTGGCCTGGGCTCGCACGGCAAGATCCGGTGCGCAGAACATCACCGCAGCGCCTGCCAGCGCCGTCCAGGTCGGCATCCACCATCCGAGCCCGGTCCCGGCCACTACCTCTGCCACGACGATGAGGGCGGGCGGAGCGATGAGTCCAACCGTGGCCGAGGCGGTCTTCTCGGCCAAGTGCCGTTCCACGCCGATGCCGACCAGATCAAGGTCTGCGCGCAAGGCCGCGGTGGGCAGACCGGCCGCGCGCAGCAGTGGCACGCCCCGACGTCCCCACCGTGCGGCCCACCCGCCCGCAGTCTCCGGCTGTGCGAGTACCTCCCGGGGGCGGGAGGCGGGGCGGTGCAGGGCTGCCAACGCCGTGGCCAGGGGTGGGCGGGATGGGCGCGAGCCGAGGACGATGGCCAGCAGGCCGCTGCCGAAGAGTGCGCCGAGCACCATGGTGATCACGTGCCGCCTGCCTTTCCCTGGGCGGGCATCACGGACGGTCCCGCCGCTTGTGTTGGGGTCAGGGCGAGGATTCTTGGTTCTTCGGCGAACCGGGCGACCTTCAGCAGCCAGGCGAACCCAGCAGTGAACAAAGCGCCCACCAAGCCCAGTACCAGCTGCCCTTGAAGACCGGAGAAGGGCTGGAGATAGGGGCGGTTGAGGAGTACCAGTCCGGTGGCCATCGCCAGGGTGGTGACGGTGATGACGCGCACGGAGGTGCGTACGCGGGCACGTCCCGCGTCGATCCGCAGCCGCATCGCCACCTGCTCGCGCGTGGAGGTGGCCAGGGAGCCGAGCAAGTCGGCCAGCTTGCGGGCCTGGCGCTCGGCCGCCATCACCAGCGCCGCGACCACGGTGTCCACGACCGGATCCGCTACCTCATCGGCAAAGGTCCTCAAGCTCGCGCCCAGCGGTTGGCCGCGCTCGATCCGTCCGGCGAGCGCGGTGGTGTGGGGGCGCAATGCCGGTGGCGCCAGCGGTGCGGTGGCGAGGATGGCTTGCTCCAGCCCGGCAGCGGCAGACAGGGTGTCGCGCAACATCTCCGCCCACACCGCCACCGCCTCCAGCCGCTCGGTCCGCGCCTGGGCCGCTTTGTCCCGGCCCAGCAGCTGCGGCAGGCATCCAGCGGCCACCGCGGCGAGCAACGCCCCCACCGGCCACCCGGTCACCGCACCTACGGCCAGCCCTGACAGCAGCGCGGCACTCCCTCGATGCCAATCGAGCCGGTCCACCCAACTACGCCACGCCATGCCCGGCCCGGGTTCACGTTCGTGGGGCAAGGCACCGTGCACGCTCAACCACAGCCCGCCGCCCGCAGCGGCACCGAGAACCAGCGCGTACAGCATGGTGGTGGTCATGTGCTGCGCCCCCACCACTGCCCGTGCAGGGCGTGCTCGTCCAGGCCCGCTGCCAGCAGGTCGGCAAGAGTCTCGCCGCGCAGCGGCGTGGCCGGGACCGCCCGCCCATCAGGGCCTGGCTGGTAGACCTCGTTCGAGATCACCTGGGGGCCGTCGGCGTCGACGATCTCGCGCACCGAATCAATCACCCGGCGCCCGTCGGCATCCCAAGCCAGGTGGACCACGAAGTGGACGGCTGAGGCCACCAGCAGGTTAGTTGCCTCCAACGAGAGCCGTTCCGGTGCTTGGGCTGCGTAGGCGGCGAGTTTGGTGAACACCCCGCGGGAGGTAGAGGCGTGGATCGTGGACAGCGAGCCGTCGTTGCCCTGGGACATCGCGTTGCACATCGGCACGACCTCGGCCCCGCGGATCTCACCGACGATCACCCGGTCCGGAGACATCCGCAACCCCCAACGGACCAGCTCCGCTTGGTCGATGACGCCCTCGCCTTCGATGTTCGCTTCACGGGCCTGCATCGCCACCACATCCGGATGCGCCACCCGGTCAGCATCCAGGCCGAGTTCGAAGGTGTCCTCGATCGTCACCAGCCGCTCGTGCGCAGGGATGGCCGAGGCCAAAGCGCGCAGCACGGTGGTCTTGCCGACATTGGTGCCCCCGGCGACGATCACATTGCGCCGGGCCCGCACCAGCGCACCCAAAAAGTCCGCCATCGGCTCGTCACACACCCCCAGTCGCACCAGATCGGCCAGGGTGGCGGCGCGGAAGCGATGACGGCGGATCGACAGCGACACTCGACCGGTGACGGCCATGACCGCGAACAGGCGGGATCCGTCTGGGAGGCAGATGTTCAGCCTCGGGACCGCGCGGTCGAAGCGCCGCTCCTCCAGCCCGGCGCGCGCGGCGATCTGCCGCACCACCTCGACCAGTTCTTCATCGGAGGCGGCCAGTGGCGCGGCGCGGTGTTTGGTGCCGTCCGCGTAGCGCACCCACACGGTGTCGGCGCCGTTGACCGCGATGTTCTCCACCCGCTCATCCGCCAGCAACGCCTCCAGCGGACCCATCCCGAACAGTGCGTCCAGCACGGCCTGCTCGATCCGCTGCTCCTCCCCCGCATCCAACGCCTGGCGCCCGGCGGCCAACTCGGCTGCGGCGTAGGCGTTGAGTTCCTCGGCCAGCAGGCGTCGCACGACCTGGCGGCGCTGTTCGGCGTCCTCTGCGGGCAGCCCAGCCTGTTCCCGTGCGTGGGCGTAGCGGGCCATCCGATCGGCGACCTGCTCGCGCATCAGGCCCACCAGCTGCTTCCCACTCGCTCCAGCGACCGGTGTCCAGGGCAGCCCGGCCGCATCTGTCACCGCGCTCACCGCACTTCACCACCCTCCAACGCCCTTCCGACCGCCTGCCCCGGCACAGCGATGGTGGCGGTGCACTCGGTCAGATCCCGGCCTGCGGCTTCGCTGTTCTGTGCGACGAGGGCTTCCAGGTGCCAGGCCAAATCGGTGACGGTGCGCACCAGCGGGGCGGTCCGCCACCTGCGCGGCGACGCCGCGGCACGGCCCGCCAGGCAACGGGCGGTTCGCGGATCCCACGGCACCCGATGCACCCAATGCACACCGAGTGTCTTGCGGATCTCGGCCACCGGATACGGGCTGGGGCCGACCAGCACCAACTCCACTCTCCCCTCGGCCATGCTCAACTGCGCCACCTGCGCCACCTGCGCGGCAGCATGGGCCAGCGCGTCCACCTCGCCCCGCGTCACCAGCAGCAGCCGATCCGCCGCGGCCACCAGAGCACTGGTCTCCGCCTGGAGCCGTCCGACGTCCACCAAGACCGAGCCGTCGCTTCCCATCCCCGCCCGCAACAAGCCAGCGCCGTTCCCTGCAAACAAGCCCACCGCGGCAGCCGCCTGCTGCGCGCCGGTCGGGCCAACAACCACGTGCACCCCGCCCGGGAGCAGCTGCACGCACTCCCCCAAGACCCGGTTAGAGACGGCGCGACGCGCTGCGGCAGCCAACTCCATCAGCCCGGGGGAATCCGAGAGCTCAAACCGCGCCGCCACATCACCGCCGGACGGGTCCGCCTCCACCACCAACGGCCGAGGCCGCCGCGCGGAAGTCGGCCAGCACGCCGCCAACCCCAAGGCCAGCGTCGTCGCCCCCGGCGAGCCCTTCGCCGACCCGATCACCACCAACGCCCGACTCACGGCACCTCCCGACCCGCCGGGCTAAGCACCACCACATGCGGCTTGTCCATCCGCGCCGCCCGCCCCGCCGCAGCGGTATCCACCAACACCGTCACCGCCGACGCCGCAGAATCATGGTCCGGAGCAGCCACATCCGTCACCGTCCCCACCAGCCCAACACCGGAGTTGTCCTTCGAGGCATCGCCCGACTGCTCGGCAGGCGCCGCTGAGGGCGCACCGGGGAAGACGGCTACCCGCTGGCCCGCGCTCAACCCGGCAGGCAGTCCACCGGATTCGACCGCGAAGGACACCTGGGCTTTCCCCGTCGGCGGATAGCCCGCGCGGTTGCCTACCTCTTGGGGTGTCAACAGTGCCCCGGCTACCAGCGGGACCACCGCTGTCTTGCCCACCACCGCGTCCTCATCCGCCGCGCGCACCACGTACTCGGCCGGGCCATCGACCCCCAGCCGAACCTCCCGCAGGTCCTCAGCCCTGATCACCGCCCCGGCGGGCAACGACCGCGCCACAGCCAAAACCGGCACACGCCGACCCACATGCGCGAGTACCGCGGTGAATCCCACGGACGAGGCGATCACCACGGCCACCCCGACCCACACCAACGCCGGTCTGCGGCGAAGCCGTCCGCCCACCACACCCAGCAGCCCGCTCTCTGCAGGCTCCGGTGAGGGGCCAGACCGCGGCCGGGCGAACAGGCCATCGCCGCGTGGTCGAGTTGAGGAAGACGAAGAAGACATAGAGGTACCCACACATCACCTTGCACAATTGGGGAGTGCACTAGCAGGTAGGCGTAACTGGCCCACTGCGTGGTGTCCGCCAGCACGACGGACCAGCACCGGCTATATGGAGCCCGCCCCCGTGACGACCACTGCCTGCACCTCCGAGACCCGCACCGGAAGCTGAGCCCTGCTCTCCAGCCCCCGAATCGTTCCGCCCCGCCCCCCGCCGTGCCAGACCACGTCCCACACGATGGTGGCCGTCACGGTGAACGCCTCACCAGGCTGCCCCGCTGACGACCGCCGGTAGACGTAGCCGCAATCCGGAGAAGGCGAAGCAGCCGCAAAACGCGACGAATATGGCGTGCCCGGGCCCGCGCAGGTCACCGATCCCCCGTCCCCCATCGACCACACCACCTCTCGGGGCGTCGCCGTCGCCGTCACCTCAACACCCGGAACTTCTGCCCTCTGTGACACCGGCCGCCAATCCGTCCGGTCGATCCACATCCACGTCGGCACCCGCACCACCTGCGCCACCGCAGCATCCGGATTCATGCGAATCTGCGGCGAAGGCAACCGCAACTGACTCACCGCCTGCCGAGCGACTGCCTCCGGCGTCGGCTGGTGTTGGGCCGCCTGTGGAGCTGGCTGAGGTCCCTGCTGCCCCGTTTCCAGACACGTGCCGTCGAGATTCGCCAGCCAGCAGTTCGCTGGAACAGCCGCAGGAGGATCCGACTGGTTACTTCCCGGTGCAGGCGCATGACTCACTGGACGAGCGGTGACCGCCGGATGGCCAAAATCTGCGGAATTCCCAGTGATTCCGGCCTCCAACTGGCAATGCCCGGGCGCACACTTCACCGTCGAGAGACGGCCAAAGGCGTCATCCGCGACGGCTTGTTGACCGGCGACTAGCACCACCAGGACCGCCCAAGATCCGGCGGTAAGCAAGCCCGGCACACCTCTGTCTGGATGGCCAATCAGCACGAGCCAACCTCGCCCACTGCGAGATCCACGACCTTCCACTCAGTCCCGAAACGCTGCACCGTCGCCTTGTTCTCGTGATGACCGCCGGGAACGTTGTTTTTCAACGTCCCGTCGTGCTTGTACAGCAACCAGTGAGAGCCGTCGGAGCAGTCCACAATCTTTACCTGCGTAGGCGCTGTTGCAGGCGTAGCTGATTCCACTTGCGGAGATAGCGATACAGCGCCCTTGATGACCACCCCGTCTTGACGATCCTTGGACAAGCCGTACTTCAGCAACCGCAGTGCGGCGCCGGTCGCGTGGTTACCCAGCTGCGGCGCCTCGGGGTCGGCGCTCCGCCCAGCTGTTTGAAAATCGTTCCACATGGCGCGGTAGACGGCGACCGCATCCTCAACCCCTGTGACGGGTTGGCTGCTAGACGGCGAGACAGGAGGCGCACCAGCGTTAGCGCCAGCGCGTGACGGCGTTGACGCTTGGCCAGCACAGCCGCCCATCGTCAAGCCCAGCGTCACAAGCAGCGCCATCGAAGCGACACCCCGTCGGCCATCTGCACCCATCAGCTCCCGCTTTCCGCCGCCTCATTACATACGCACAGCGACCACAAGTGACTTAAAGTTACACGGTCGTTCCCCGGTATGGCGGCAGCGAACCCGACGGGAAGGAGAAAATCCCGCTAGGCCACGACTATCCCTCGTTCGAGGGACAACCCTCCATCGGGAACCCCCAACTGATGGCGGCCGCTCCTGGGGGCATCGAGAGAACGCTTTGACCATGGCCACGCGGCCTGGCGTCAACGCGCAAGCGTCCATTACTACATGGGCGGCGAACATGATCACCGGCGCCACCCGCCCATCGCGTAGGGCGGTCCCGACCATTCCGTAGCGAAGGCGATCCAGGCGACCTTCTTTCCGTCCCCAGGAAGCCGAAATCCCCAACGCCCTCTGGAGAGGTGATTGACGATCTGCAGGCCACGACCGCGCTCAGACAACACCGCGCACAGCGCATCCAGCCCCCCGCCGCGCCCTTGCGGCTTCGGCGTAAACGGTGCAACAGCGGGAAACAGCGGGAGCTCTGGCATGCGCGGGTCGCGATCGTGCACTTCGCACACCAGCTCACCGGTACTGCGGTGCAACCACATCTCATAGGGTCCCCTGGCGTGCTCGGTGGCGTTGGCCACGAGTTCGGAGGCCGCTAGAACCATGTCGTCGCCCCTCTCGCCCCAAAGCCCCCAACCGTCCAAGGCGCGGCGCAACTCTGCACGGGCGCGGGCAGCCGGACCAGGAGTGCAACTAGTCCAGGTGCACACCAACCCTTGGGGCTGTGAGCCGTGGTGGCGAATCACCTGGCACCTGCGCGAGCAGCGTGACGCCCTCGCTCCAGAGCACGTCGATGTCGGCCTTGACCGGGGCGGGCGACGGCACACGCCTGGTCAAAGGCGCGAGGGAGAGCGGTGGGCATGGCGGCCAGAAACAGTGCGGCGGTGAACAAGGCGGGCGGGAACAATCGGGCCTCCTCGTGATCGCGATGGGAACGCGACCACGACACCGTGGATCCCTGAAGAGCGGACCACCCCTCTCACGAGGACTTTCGAGTTCTTTGAGGTGTGGCAACGACGGCGAAAGGCCCGCAGATGGCCTCACCAGCGACGAACGCGAAGGCGCATCGGGCGCCGCCGGCTCCGGCTCTTCGATGACGGTCAGGACCTCGACGGGCGACCACGGCCCCTCCCCACTCATCCCCCTCAGCCTCGCCGAGATCAGACGCCTGATTCACCGCGTCACCGACCGCCGACCCACACCCGTCGACCACATCCTGCACTGGTCAATCTGGCGACGGCGACGCCAACACCAAGCCCGCATCAGCCACTACAAGCGACGCGGGCACAGCCCCTGAAACTGCCCAGCAATCAGCACTGATTCATTCACTCGCCTCGGGGGAGGCGTCTTCGCCAGTTTGCGAGCGCCGAGATCCGAGAGGCGCTGACAGACGGCCAAGGCCGTCTTCGCTGCGTCCCTCCCAGTGCACCGAGCCTCGATCTCCTCGGAGAAGACGCCGTTGGACTCCAGCGCCGACGCTTACAGAACATCGACGTTCGCGCCGGACAACCGGTTCCGACAGTCGAGCACATACGGCGCGTGCTCAAGGATCGTCTCATAGTCGAATTCCGCATGGTCCGTGAGCAGTACCACGGCGTCGGATGCCGCGATCTCTTCCGCAGTCGCTTCTACTCGGATCAAGCCTTTGCCGGTGCGGATGTCATCCACGACGTGCGAGTCCACTCCGTGCACCTTGGCGCCGAGGTCGAGCAGTAGCTCAGCGACACGCGCCGACGGCGACTCGCGGGCGTCGGCGGTGTTGGCCTTGTAGGCCAGACCGAGCAGCAGTACACGAGATCCCCTCACGGCCATGCGACGCGTATTGAAAGCTTCCATGAGCCGCCGGACCACGTAGTCGGGCATGTGGCTGTTCACGTCGTTGGCCAGCTCGACGAACCGGAACGACCGGCCGAGCGCCCGCTCTACCCGCCAGGAGAGGAACGACGGGTCGATCGGCAGGCAGTGCCCGCCCACCCCGGGCCCCGGGCTGAACCGCAGGAAACCGAACGGCTTGGTGGCCGCCGCGTCGATCACCTCCCAGATGTCGATCCCCAGGTCGTGGGCGAACACCGCCAGCTCGTTGACCAGCGCGATGTTGACGTGCCGGAAGGTGTTCTCCAGCAGCTTGGTCAGCTCAGCCTCCTTGCAGGAGGAGACCGGCACGGTGCGCTCGACCAGCTCCCGGTAGAAGCCGTCCACCGCGCGTAACGACTCCCCGTCGATCCCCGAGATGATCTTCGGGGTGTTCTCCAGCCGCCAGACCGGGTTGCCCGGGTCGATCCGCTCGGGGCTGTACCCGAGGTGGAAGTCTGGCCCGGCGAGCAGCCCGGAGCCCTTCTCCAGCAACGGGGCGAGCAGCTCCTCCGTGGTACCGGGGTAGGTGGTGGACTCCAGCACCACGGTGGTGCCCGGCCGCAGGTGCGCGGCCAGCACCTCGCCGACCGCCTCGATGCAGGAGAGGTCTGGCACCCCGTCGCGCAGCGGGGTCGGCACGGTGATCACCGCGAGGTCGAAGCCGGACACCGTCGCGGGGTCGGCCGAGGGGCGGTAGGCGCCGCTCGCCAGCAGCGGGCGCAGCCGCGCGTCCGGGATGTCCTCGACGTGGGACTCGCCGCTGGCCAGTCTGCCGACCCGGCGCCGGTCGATCTCGTACCCGACCACCTGATGACCGACTTCGGCCGCTCGCACAGCCAGCGGCAGCCCCACGTAGCCCTGGCCAGCGACAACAACATGCATGGCAGCTCCTACACAGTTCCAGTGCTTGAATGGACCGTCGTCTCTGTGGCCTAGCAAGGAGAAGCTGTGCCCCTGGTGTCTGTCGTGATGCCTGTGTACAACTCGGCGGTCACTCTCGGTGCCTCGGTTCGGTCGGTGCTCACTCAGACCCACAGCGATCTGGAGCTTCTGGTCACCGACGACAAGTCCTCCGATGACTCCATGGACCTGCTCAGAGACTTCGCACGGCAGGACGAACGCGTCCTGCCGGAATCGGCACCCGAACGGGGCGGTGCAGGCAGGGCACGCAACCTCGCTATCGAACGAGCCAGGGGGGATTACATCGCCTTTCTTGACAGTGACGACATGTGGCTCCCGGACAAGGTTGAGCGGCAAATCGACTTCGCGGCGACGGCTAATACGCCTTTGACGTTCACCTCGTACTACAAGGTGGACGCCGAGTACGACGGTGAAAGCGTCGATTTCGTCCCGAACGGGCGCGTGGTCCGGGCGCGAGAGCACGTGGACTACCGCGCGATGCTGATTCAGGATCACATCGGTGCGCTGACCGCTATGTACGACCGCACGGTCCTCGGCACGAGGTTGATGCCGGAGATGCCTAAGCGACAGGACTACGCCCTGTGGCTGTCCATCATGCGTGACGGCATTGACGCCCGGGGCCTTCCCGAGCCGCTGGCGGTGTACAGGGCCCACCGTGCGGGATCGCTGTCCTCGAACAAGCTGTCGCTCGTTCAGTACAACTGGCAGCTGTACCGCGAGCACGAACACTTGTCGCTTCCCCTGTCGGCGCGGGCGCTGGCCGGTGCTGCGTGGCATTCGTTGCGCAAGTCGCGGATCTAGAGCTGCTGGCGACTGCGTAGGAACAGCTGGAGCAGCACGCGACGATTCTCGTCCGGGACGTCGTGCTGGCCGTCGGCGAGCGGTTCGCGGCCGTGGACCCACCGGTGTTGGTCCACGATCAGGACGTCACCACGCTGAAGCGTGAAGGTGGCCTGCCCGGCAATCAGCTCGTCTGCGAGTTCCCTGGCCGCATGGGCGTGCGCCTCTCTGAGGTCAGACTCAGCGAGCATCTTGGCGGTGAACCGGACGAACCCGACGTCCGCGGGCTCGCCGTCCAGGACGGGGAACGGCGCGTACTCCTCGCCGACGTCGGACAGCTCGAAGAACGACCCGTAGCAGTAGTCCCGCTCGGCGAGGAGGGCGCGTGTCGATGGCGACAGGCGCGACACGGCCGCGCGGGCGTCGGAGAGGATGCTCGCGCCAGCACCTAGCGGGTCGGGGCGGACACAGAGGAGGATCGTGTAGTCCGGAGGCTGTGTGGCGTTGACCAAGTCCATGTGGAAGGCGTTGTAGCCGATCCCGGTAGACATCCCGGGCTTGGCGGCGAGGTTGGTCCCGATCGTCTTCCACAGCGGCCATCGCTGGAACGGCTGGAAGGGGGTGGCCATTTCAGCGAGGAGCGCCGTTGTCATGCGAAGGAACTGCTCCTCGATCCCCAGGGCCTGGGCGACATTCCCCAGACACACCACGACGTATCCGCCAGCCTCCGCGCTCAGCGTAGAGAGTAGGGCGTCCTTGAGTTCGCGGAACTGCGGAACCGAGTCCAGTTCGGCCCGGTACTGCTGGATCGTGGAGTCTGCGAGAAAGGTGCCGTCCATGCTCCAGTCGGGGAGCACCTTCCCGATCTCGATCAGAGCTTCCTCCAGCTCTCCCGGCGGGTAGATGAAGTTGTTCCGGTCAGCACTTTCGATCTCGTGCATCGTGCTGTCCCTTCTGCGAATTTCGCTTCCCCCGGCTGGGCGAAGCGTTGCTCGCCCCGCTTGGCAGTCAGTCAGGACGCGCTTCGGGCGTCCTGACGAGCGGGGGTGGTGCCACCGCCACCATGGGAATGGAGACGGTGGCGCGAGGCTGCGCAGGACCGCTGATCGTCAGTCCGGGCCGTGCCCCTTCGTCAGATCATCGGAGACCTTGCGCAGGGTCAGGTTGGCGAGCAGCAAGTGCGGCCGAGTGATGGGCGCTACCGTGCTGTCAGCCAATCGGGAGACGCTGGATGGACGAGCAGGGCGCGCCGTTCGCGCGGGACGGGCGACCGGTGTGCGACGTGTGCCCGTCGCTGCGGCACCCGGGCGGCCGGTTCGACGTGGTGGAACGGCCCTCCCGGACCTGCCCGTTCGACCCCGCCACCGGCCACCAGTTCACCGCCGCCGGGGTACCGGTGTGCGTGCACCCCGACCGCGTCGGGCTGCCTGCCATCCCGTACGCCACCGGCGGCCTGCCGTTGCCGTGGCAGACCCCGCCGCCAGCCGAGGCCGGCGAGGCGCCCGCGTGGGTCCGCGCGGCGCTGACCGCAGCACCACCGGAGGCCTGCGACGCGGTGATTCAGCAGGCGAGCGCGATCCTGCTCGCCTCTGACCCCGGCACAGACGTTGGGGCGGTGCTGCGGGCCGCACTCGGCTAGGCCGCGACCGGCTCGGCGAAGTCGATCTGGTGCTCGCGGCCGGACCGGTCCAGGCCGATGCTCGCGTACATCCGGGCCAGCATGTCGCGGCGCCGCTCCACCTCCTCGTGGTCCAGCCAGAAGCGCTCCGGCGGCTCACCCCACGCCAGGCAGTAGCACTCGTGGGTGTACCCGCCCGCGCGGTAGTCGGTGTTCTCCTGGTCGGTCTGGTGGATGATGCTGATGCCGCGCGCCTCGGCGATGCGGTTGAGCAGTTGGGCCTGCGCGAGCATGGCGTGGGTCATCTCATCCACCGGTACAGCGATGGCGATCTCCGCTGCGCGCTCGTCGGCGGTGAGAGCGTGCACGGCGGCCTTGAGCGCCAGGGCACGCAGCGCCTCTTCGAATAGGGCGGGCGCGTCGTTCTCCAGGTGCCACCGGGACACGACCGGGAACCCGGTGAAGCACTGCCTGTCGCCGGAGTACTCCAGTGTCGCCGTCTTGAAGGCGGGGAACTCGTGGTCACCCTCGATGCCGTCCAGGATCGTCTCCGCGGCGGCGGCAACGATGTGCGGGGCTGGCATCTCGACCTGATAGGGCATAAGGATCTTCCTTCCTTGAAGGGTCCGGGAATGGGCGGGTGGTGCTTGGGGCCGACGCCCAAGACCGCGGGAGAGTGCACTCCGCGGAGGAGTCGGCGACTTCGGGGGATCACAGGTACAGCGCGCGGAGGATCATCCACGCGCCAATCAGGGTGGGCGTAGAGATCAGCAGCAGGGAGAGTAGGAGCCACGGGTGCCTGCGGACCGGCCCCGGGACAACGTGTCGTGTGCCCACGTCACTCCTCCTCGGTACTCGGCACGTAGGGCAACACGCGCCCTGTTCCGGGAGGCGGCCGATCGACAGCCGGGGGCACGTCCACGGCGGGTTGGTCGGGCAACGCCCGCAATCCCTTCGAGACCCTGAGCAACAGGTCAACGTCCGGCAGGGCTGCCGCGGGCACCGGCTCCTTGCGCCTGCCCAGCGTTGCTCCACGGACACGGGATAAGGCCGCGCTCATCGCAACTCCCCCCACAAGCCCGCGAACAGGAAAAGCAGCGAGAGCATGCCGCAGAAGGCGATGACGGCCGGGATGGCCAGGCACCCACGCGGCCGCTGCTCGGCCATCACCGGTCACCAGCCTGCGTCGGAGCCTGCCCTGCACGGGCGACCTCTTCGGCCAGGTCCACCTCGCGGCACTGACGCAGCTCACGCCGCAGGTACGCGGCGACCATCCACCGCATAGCGAGGTGGCCGTAGGGCAGTTCGACGTCCTTGTTCCGGACCTCTAGCCCGTTCCAGGAGGCGCCGTACACGCATCCGGACACGCCCCACAGCCGGGCCTTGCCCGCCCGCACCGCGACGTGACCCGCCCGCAGACGCGGGCACTGCTCGACCGAGATCGGCGCGCACGTCAGGCACAACGGTGGGTGCTCGACCGCGCCGCCCTCCGGCCACCCGGCCCACCGCTCCTCTTGGGAGGGCAGCAGGAACAGCGTCCCGTCGGTGGTGCGGCTGGCCGGGCGCGTGCACACCTGGCACAGCATGCGTTGCATCAGGTCCCGTTGGCGACGCACGTGGGGCTTGGCGAACAGGGGACGGCCGCCGAGGTCGGTGCCGATACGGCCCCACAGGACGCCGTGCGTGTCCCGGTCCTGCGGCTGCTCATCCCGGTAGCGCACCCCACGGCCGTTCGGCAGCACCGCGAGTTCGCTCTCCAGACCGGGCTCCTCGCCGTCGCGGCACACGATGTGCGGAACGACGGTCGGCCGCGCGATCACGCGATCACCTGCGGTGCGCCGGTGAGCAGTCCTCGCTGGGCGTCGCTCGGCTTCGTGGTCTCCCCACGGACGGTCTCCACCCAGCCGCCGGCGAGCATGACGCGCCGGGCGAAGATCCGCCGGTTCCAGTCGTCGTTACTCAGACGTGCCCAGTCGAACACCAGGCACACCTTCGGCCGGTCACCCGCCTGCCTGACTGCGCGCTCCAGCCCGTCGAACCCAGGCCGATGGTCGTCAGTCAGGGCGTCATCGCCCTCGTCGACCCACCAGCCGCCAAAGCCCCAGCCATGCTCGCTGGTGTACTTCGCGCACTCCCTCAACCGCAGTTCGAGCACGAACGTGTTCTGCGTGGCGCAGCGGTCGTAGATGAACGCCAAGGGGCGTTCGGTGCCTGGCGACTCGATCTGTGCTTGACCATTACTTGCCCGGGGCCGAAGAGGCGGGGCACCGGACTCCGGTGCGTCGGTCGTAGGTTCCATTAGCACGTCTCCAGAGGGGCGAAAGGGACAGCGGCGACCTGCTGCGGAGTGAAGCCGGAAGGAAGGGGGAATCTGGGATCGCCGAGTGCTCGGTAGCAGCGTCGCTGTCCACGGAAGTGGGTGCAGGCGTGAAGCCAGCGGTGGTTGTCGAGGAGGTAGCCGTCGCCTGCGTCCAACGCCAGCGGCTGCTGGTGGCGGGCGATGGCTGCGCGCAGGTGCGGCACGTATGGCTGGACGAACACGTGCCAGCGCACAAGGCCGTCTTGCCGTAGACGTATCGAGATCCGGCCTTCCGTCGGCCAGTCGAAGACCGGGGCGAAGACGCCATCCCCGCTCCCGAAGAACGCGGCGTGCTTCTCGGCAAGCGCGGCTGCGGCGTCCGGCTGGCTCATCTGAAGGTCAACATGGACGGCTCGCCCGTCGGTGAGGAGACAGAGGCCGCCCTCTTCGGCAGGCCGGATGCAAGCGAACAACATCAGTCGCGGTGGGACGGCGAGGCTGGATCGGTGGGTATGCGGGTTCAGGGCGCCGCGACCCAAGCCCCCGAATCCGGCCTGATGCGCGTGGCGACCGGTGTCGTGGATGATGGTCAAGCCGTCCGGCTCGCTGTCACGGTGTGCGATGAGGCTCAGGTGTCGGGAGGCGAAATCCAGCACGGCGTCACGTGAGTCAAGGCCGTCGAGGGTGACAAGACCGACCTCGCATATCTGCTCCTCGATGGCTCGCGCGGCATGCTGGCCGCGCCGGTTGATGTAGTGGGCCGCGAACAGATCGCGTGCAGAGCGCGTTATGACATGGCGCATCGCCGAACTCCCTTGATATGGACGGTCGGTGCTCTCACTGTCGGCAGGCCCGGACAGCCGGGTAAAGCGACGGATTGTCGACTCGGGCATTCCACCCGCAGCGTCCGGTCGTCGGTCGCTGCGTGCTACGTTCCGAAGGCCCCGGTTGCCGTCCACCTCAAGAGGACCGTCATGCCGTACACGCCGCCGCTGCGGCCTGTCTCTGTCAAAGGTGTCGCCTGCGATGCGCACGACCGCGTGCTGCTGCTGAAGAACGAACGCAACGAGTGAGAGTTGCCCGGCGGGCGTCTGGAGATCAGCGCCCAGTCGCAGACCGAACCGGCCGATGACAGCCCTGAAGGTGCGGTCGAGCGGGAGCTGTTGGAAGAGACGGGTTGGCTGGTCAAGGCGCACTCGCTCATCGACGGCGGAGTGTGGATCTACGAACCCATCCGCGGTCGGCGGGTCCTGATCGTCACCTACGGCTGCACCGTCCTGAACCCGGAGCAGGAGCCCGTGATCAGCCACGAGCACAAGCACATCGGTCTCTTCGCCGCCGACGAGGTACGTGGACTGAACATGCCCGAGGGCTACAAGCACTCGATCGCCGCGTGGTACCGGCAGAAGTAACCGAGCATGGGCTGGACCGCACGCCGCCCCTTGGCTCACCACGTCCTGTGGCATTGGGCTACCCCACAGGCCCAAATGATCCTGGCCACGGGTGACTTGGGCTCGATCCTGCGCTTCTACCGCGCGGTGCACAGTCTGAACCAAACCCAGCTCGGCGCGCAGCTCGGTTACGACAAGACGTACGTCTCCGCGCTGGAGCTGCGGAAGCGGACGATGGACGATGTCGGCTCTCGGTGCCGACTGTGCGAATTGCTGCGTCTGCCGCCGCACATCCTCGGTGTCACCGACGCGGCTGACACCGACCACCGCGCGATGCTCCAGTTCGGCGAGTCCACCGTCCGCCTCGCGGAGATCGCCCGCCAGTCCGGCCACGCATCCGGAGCAGTCGCCGAGCTGTGGCCGCTGGTCGTCCGGCTGGAGGCGCGCATCGAGGACGGGCACACCGAACGGGAAGCACTGCGCCTGCTCGCCCGCGCACGCGTCGGCCTCGGCGTGGCGCTGGGCAACGTACTGCCCGAGGAAAGGCTGAGCACAGCAGCCCACTGGACAGCCAAGAGTCTGGAGATCGCGGCGGCGTTCGAAGACCCGGGGTTCACGTCCTACGTGCTGCGGATGCACGGCAATGAACTGCGTAAGGCCAACCTCCACGGTGCTGCCGTCGAACGCCTTGCTCGCGCCGCAGGTGTGCTCGGCAACGGCGAGTTGTTCGACCGTGTGATGCGGGAGAGCCACATCCTGCTGGACCAAGCCGAACACACCAGCCTTTTCAACCCATTCGCTCTGCACGAGATCCGAGTCCGCGGCCTGGTCGCCACCGGCCGCCCGGACATCGCCATACGGCTGGTCGAGAACAGCCCCACCCCAACGACGGCCGTGGCGCCGCAGTGGCACGTCATCGGACTCGTCACGGTCGCTCACGTGCGGCTGCTCGCGGACGATCGCGGAGGGGCCGCTGAGTCTCTGGAGACCGCTGTCCAAGAGGCGTTGAGGCAGCGCCTCCCCCATCAGCTTCAGCGGGCCATCCGGACCGCTGGCGAGGCTCTGCCCGAGGTCCGAGACACCGCCGAGCAGGCCCTCGGCAGTCTGCGCCGGGAGATGGCCGCATAGTCGTCGGGTGCCCACCAGTCCGTACCTATCTGTCGGTGATTCCTGCGGCAGCCCCGCTCCGCGCCACTCCTGAATAGCGCGGAGCGGGAGCTGGTGCCCGCCGTACCAGGCAGGGATCTGGTACGGCGGGCGGATCGGGGCCCCGTCCCGGCGTCGCCGTGCTGCGGTCGGCCGGTGCCGGGACGGGGTGATTGCCTGGATGCGAGGGGGCTCCCTTGCTTCCTCTTCCAGGCGTCCCGGTCGGCCGTAACCCAGAGCCAACCGACCGGGAAGTCGTGGGTCAGCGCGTGCGGGGCACGGCCATCATGGGAAGATCAGCAGGAGACAGAGCGACCCGAGCACGAACAGGCCGAACCCCAGACAGCTCCACGGGACCAGTTGCCACCACGGGGGGCAGGCCCGCTCGGCCGATGAAGTCCACTTGGCGGGGATGGGAGCTTTCGGGTTCACGTCCATGCTCGGTCTGCGACGTCAGCGGCTCATCCTCAGCAGTCACCGCGGTGCCCTCGGGGGCAGCGTAAGCGTGCTCGTTCTTCATGGCTGGCTCCATGGGCAGGCACTCGGCGGGGGCCGACAGCTGGCTCATCGCGCGACGCTCGCAGCTGTGGCGGGTACCGCACCGGTGGCAGTAAGCACGGTGGGGAGGATGAACACCTGGTGCTCGGCCATCAGGTCGTTTACGCGGTCGCGGTCCTCCGTGTAGTAGCCGCACATGGCCCGCAGTTGGGTCACTATCCCCTGCGCCCGCCGGGAACGAATCAATTCCTCCGCGTAGGCCCAGTACGGGCGTCCATCCAGTGGGGTGGCAATCGGACGGCGTTCGCACAACTCGGCGGCGACATCCCAGTCCCGCGCCGCTGCGAATTTCCGCAGTTCCTCCATGACGGGCTCGGCATCCTGGGACTGCTGGATGCAGGCGTACAACACCACCGCGGGCCGTGGCAGGGTGGCCGCGTCGGCGATGCTCCGGCGTCGTTCTCGATCGCTCGGCGTCCTCTTCACATCCGTAACCATGCAACTACAGGGTGTTGCAGTACAGAAACTAGGCGGACGACTTCCCACATTCATCCATGGCCAACTCGGCTGCGTCATAGGGCTGTTGATGCATCTACTCAACCGAGTCGTCCGCTACGTACGACCGATGAGGGGCGCGCCAAGCCGTATCGTCCGCTACGTACGA
>NZ_JAPZVN010000004.1 GCF_027533845.1 Streptomyces sp. RPT161
TCGGTGTCGGGCTGTTCGAAGACGGTCCGCAGCAGCGTGGCCACCCAGGGCTGGGCCGTCTTGGGGACCTGGCTCAGCAGGTTCCTCGCGTAGTGGGTGCGGCATCGCTGCCACGATGCTCCGGGCAGCACCGCACCGATGGAGTCGACCAGGCCAGCGTGGGCGTCGGAAATGACCAGTTGGACGCCACCCAGGCCGCGGGCGATCAGTGAGCGCAGGAAGGCGAGCCATCCGGCGCCGTCCTCGGCGGTGGCGACGTCCAGGCCGAGGATCTCGCGGTGGCCGTCCGCGTTGACGCCGACCGCGATCAGTGCGTGGACGTTGATGATGCGGCCGCTTTTCACGGACCTTTTGGGTCAGCGCGTCGACCCAGACGAACGCATACGGCCCGGCGTCCAGCGGCCGGTTGCGGAAGGCTGCGACCTGCTCGTCCATGTGCCGGGCCATCGCGGAGACCTGGGACTTCGACAATTGAGTGACGCCGAGGGACTCGGCGAGCTTTTCGACCCGGCGGGTGGAGACACCGAGCAGGTAGGCGGTGGCGACCACCGAGATGAGGGCCTGCTCGGCCCGGCGGCGTCGTTCCAGGAGCCAGTGCGGGAAGTAACTGCCCTGCCGCAGCTTAGGGATGGCCAGCTCGACGGTGCCGGCGCGGGTGTCCCACTCGCGCGGACGGTAACCGTTGCGGTGGTTGACTCTCTCGTCGCTGACCTGCCCGTACTCGGCACCGCACAGAGCGTCGGCTTCTGCCGACATCAACGCTTCGGCGAACGTCTTGACCATCGCACGCAGCAGATCAGGACTCGCCACGGCCAGGTTGTCTTCCGCGAGGGCGTGCAGGGGCACACTGTCAGGTGCGGTCATCGTGCTGATCTCCTTCAAAGACTTGGTCGTCTTGAAAGATCAGCCGGTGGCCGTTCGTCTATGCGGGCCTCACCCCGACGCCGGAGCAAACCCCCGGATCAGGTCGAACCCGTACACCACTTCTCAGGACGCAACCTGACCTGCGGGAACGCGGCTTCCCGATTCAGCAGATGTTTGACGGTAGGGTTCGATCGACTCGACCGAGATGGCGCGAAACATCGTCGGCGCAGCGCCTCCATGCCGGGCGTGGCAACGATCGAGTCCCCGCCATCGCACCCACCCGCTCGCTAACTGCCTGCAGTTGTCAGGTCCAGTGCTCGCTGCGCATTGTTGATCAGCCAATCATAAGTGGTCACGCTCACCCGGGTCAGGTGGGAGTTGTAGGTGCGGACAGCCTCGTCGATCTCTGCTGGAGTGGCACCATTGGCGACGAACGCGCTGTGTCCGATTACCACTGTCATCGAGGCGCGGCGGGAGTCGATACCCAGGTCAACTAGTAACTGGGGCCGCTTCTCGTCCAACTCACGTAGGTAATTCATGGCCTGACCCACTGCCTTGTTGACCTCGTTGCCAACGACCAAGTGGTTTCGTTGTCCGATCACCAAGCGGTCGATGTTGGCCTTCTTGAGCTCGACGCCGTGCAGAGTGCCATCGGGCCGGAGCAGCGTCAGGTCGAGCTGGTCCCGGAGGGTGAGGTTGCGGCGGGCGGTGCCTGGAAGGAAATGGCCGCCGAAGATCCAGGTCATGCGCTGGATGAGCTTTTGCAAGTCGCCTTCACTGCTCTTGGGGTCCTCGACCGCCGCTCGGAGCGCCGCCAAGTCCGCTTGGCGGCGGGCACGTTGGACCAGCGCGGCGAGTAGCTGTGCCTCGCCTAGTCCGTTCAGCGAGGCGGCGATTGCGGGATTGCTCTCCAGCATGGTCAGCAACCCACGGATTGTCGTGGCGACTGGCTGGTCACTGGCAGGGTGCAGGCTGAGGCTGATCCGGGGAGCGCCTTGGAAGGCGTCGGTGTGGTCCATGTCGGCTCGCGTGCCGTTTAGAAGGCAGAGCCGGAAGATTGGCGTCTGCACATCCCAACAGAGCTCGTGGTCCAAGACGTGACATTCCCGCTTGCCGGTCACCACCCAGCGCTCAATCGGCTGCTCGGGATCGATCGCGAACTCACCGACGTAGAGGCATTCGACACCTCTCATCATGAAGACCCGTACCGGTATGCCGCGCCGCAGGTGGGCGAGCACTGCCAGATTCTCCAGGGACACCGAGTCCCCATATTGCCCCTGCCCGGGAGCCAGCAGTACGGACCCACTCCAGCGAGGTGCGAGCTCTCGCGTGCGGCTGGTATCAAGAAAGAGAAGCGCGTTCGGCGTCTTCGCGCTGGAGCCAACAACAAGCCTCGGATTGCCGCCGTAGACCTCATGCAACTCAGAGCGCTTCACTACAGAACCAGGCGGGATGTTCCACATCGCGGGCCAGTTGGTTGGCGGATCCGCCTGGTCGGCAAGTTGGACCAACATCTGCCACTGATCGCCCGTCAGCCCGAGCATCACGAGTTTGCGATTACCGCCGGCCGATCGCGCCCGCTTCACTATTTGTCCGAGGCCCACCGCACGAAGCCGGTCGGCCGAGATCGGGTTGGCCAGCATGAGATTCTGGAGGTCCACGAGGAATCTCATCCGGGCAGGAGCTGAACCATCTTCATCCTCCTGTGTTCGGGCGAAGCCAAGCAGGCGGCTCGTGGGTGTGCCGGTCTTGCTGGCAATCTTTCCCATAGCCACAACACCACTGCCGCGTCCGCTGCGCCACAACAGGACGGTGTCACCCACCTCGGCCTCGGGACCGGCGATCGCGGACACGGACGATTTCCAGCCCTCCAGACTTCGCGCTACCTCGGACGAAGCCGCTTTGTCCTCGGCGATCAGCACCCAGTACTTCACAAGCCTTCCCCTCCTCATCCCGTGCGCCGCCATGATGCCCGAGGGCTCTGACAGAACTGTCAACAGCAGCAAGGGATACGAGAGCCTATGGGTGTGATGTGAGAGAAGGCTGACCGGACGGCAGCTATGTGAGTACTCTCCGGCCGTTCAGCTCAGCTGATCCAGGACCTCAGTGACGATGCGTTCGAAGACGGTGAGGTCGGAGTCGAAGGGGGCGGGGATGGGCCAGTGCGGGACGATCTCGGTGATGCCCAGTTCCCGGCTGCGCCCGGCGTAGTCGGCGAAGGCGCCCAGGAGTTCAGCGGCTGCTCCTGGGTAGACCCCGAGAGCAATACCTTCGCCAGCTCGGCCGGGGCGTGGCCGATGTCGGCGCATGCCTTGGCCCGCTTTTCTTGCCCGGGTCAACGGGTACGTCGAGGTTCTGGGCCGGATCGCCCTCGACAAGGAGCACGTCGGCGCAGGCTCCCCCACGAGCTGTGCGGACGTGCCAGGACACGGAGCACCTGGTCACAGGTGACCGGCCCCCACGGTGTTCAGTAGGCGATCACGGAGAAGGACTTCGAAGTCCTCTGTCGTCTTCACTTGCCGCAGATGGTCGAGTGTCACGACGACGATGCGGCGGCCCTTCGACTGTTGCACCTCGATGATGTGGTGGGCCGATGCCAAGTCCTCTTTGTCGCCGGTGATCCCATTTGCAGCAACGAGGACGCCCAGCTCGACGTATCGCATCTCCAGCTTGCCGGCGAACGCGAGCACGCTCTGGCTGTTGACTGGCTTGTCCCAGTTCTTGCACTCGACGAGGAAAAATGTTGGATACGTCTTAAGCCATCGGGCCTCCCGGATGTTCGCGACGACAAGGTCGACTTCACAGCTCTTGAAGCGGTCGACTACCTTGCGGTTCGCAGTCACCCCGGGCAGCGCTTCCAACAGGTAGCAGAAGAGGTCTTCAAGCGCGTCGCCGCGGGCCTGGGCTGTCAGGCTCTTGTCGAGGCCCTTGGCGATGCATCCCTGGATCTCTGTGGCCGAGTAGTCGGTCACGAGGCCACCGATCCGCGCTGGGCGACAGCGAAAGCGATGACCTCCGGGAGGCTGCGGGTACCGAGTTGTTCGATCAAGTCCTCTAGCCGCAGTCGGACGACCGCCGCCCCGGTTGTATACCGAGCCGGGAAGCCACGGCCTTTGAGGTCGTAGTAAATCAGAACGCCCAGCTGGGCGCGGCTGGCGTCGACACGTCCCTGCAGCCGGACCTCGGCCGCGACCAACTGGTCCTCAGTCAGTTTGCCAGCTTTCACCTCTATCAGCATGACGGCGGAGGAGTCTTCCGATGGGATGAACGCCAGATCGGTCTGCGGTGGGGGCTTGAGGAGAGCAGCACCGGCCTCCTGGAAGAGTTTCGCCACCAGTGACTCAACACCCAGATAGAACCCTCCTGTCGACTCGCGGGGGATGCCCTCAAGGCGGCGCAGGAATGATGTTGGGTCGATCCGACGTTCCAGTGCCACTTTCTCTGGGGCGCTCGGTTCCTCGGTGGCACGGACCGTGGACGCAAAAGCCCACACGTGGTCTGCGAGCGCTTCTCGCTGGTCCAGTGGGCAATGCGCTACGACCGTGCCTGCGACCGGCGAGGCTACGTGCAGTGGAGGGGGAGCGATGATCAGCGTTGGTAGGCCGCGCCCGGCGGACTGACCGGCGCGCATCATCACGTCCAGGTTGGTGAACCCCTTGGGGCTCGGGTCTGTGCGCTCGATGTTCTCTGGGTCCAGGACGCAGATGATCAGGTCTGGCCGGGGTTCGTCGAACATGAACCTGTCGCCAGCGGCGTTTCCAAGTACCCAGGCATCGCTGACGCCCGTGCCCTTGAGCGTGTCCAGCAGGATCCTCAGGTCCATCCCGCTCGCAGCTACCACGGTGGCATGCATGGCTGCACGCTACTCCGTACGGCCGACACTGCGGGCCCCACAGCTGAGACGCGGCGACTGAGCTGTGGCTCATAGGCGCTGCCCGTGATTGCGACCGTTGCTGGGCCGGCCGTCAGTCTCGCATAGAGGAGTGACAGTAGATCTAGACGCTTATCGGCCCTCGGGGGGCTTCCCTTCAGCTCCTTTGTGGCTACTTTGCGGCCAGCGACAGTTTTAGAGAGGCGACCCGAGGCGGATCAGCCGTCGTTGGTCCGAGGCCAGTGCCCGAGCCAGAAGGCGGCCTTTGACGGTAGGGGCTGGCCTTCGGTTGATCCGTCGTGGGGTATCAGCTCTGTGGGGGCGATGTATCCCTCACCAGGGGCCAGGTGTATGCGTAGGCATCGGAGCGGGCGGCCTTCGGCGACGTAGCGTCGTACGTCGTCAGTGTGCGGGTAATGGTGTTCGTGATCTTGGTGGATCGCCTGACTGATGCCTCGCGTGTCGCGGTCTCCGAGCAGCAGGTAGCGGCTGCCGGGGCCGAGGTTAAGGCAGAGTCGGCGGCGGGATTGGTGTCTGGTCCCGCAGGGCAGGCGGTCCCAGTTGTCGATGTGGAGGCCGATGCGCCGTTGGCTCGCTGGATTGACCGTGGTGGTCAGTGTCTCTGGTGGGCTTGCGACGTAGCCCAGGTACTGGACGTCACTGCGGCCTGGGAAGTGACCAGGGCGCAGTGCGGAGACGGGGACGTCAGCAACTTCGTCTCGGGCGGGTAGCTCGTCGGTTGGGAGCTGGACCAGCTCGACCAAGCTGCTGTCCGGTGTCGATGCTGTCGGTTTTAGTCGCTCCGCCAAGCCGGGGTCGAGTGGACGCCAGTCTCCGACGGGGACGACTGCTCCCTCTTCGTATTGGGATTCTCGGGTGGCTACGCGTGTGCTGCCGACCTCGCAGCGTTCGTGGAGGTCGAGGTACTCCCGGAAGGCGATGTGCAGGTTCACGACGGTTCCTCCCCCTCTCTGGCCTGTCTTACCTGCGGCCGTCCAGGTCTTCGCCGTAGGTGACATCCAGCTCGGCGGTGAGCGCCTCGGCAAGTTGCGCCTGCTGGGCACGGTCGATGATGACCCTTCGTAGCTCGGCGACACCACGGACCGCGGAGAGGTCGTTGCCGCGCAGGTCGCAGTCCTGGTATGTGCCACGTGCGAACTCCGTGAGCCGCAGGGTGCAGTCGTCGAAGACAACGCGGCTCAAGTCGCAGTTGGTGAAGGTGGCTTCGGACAGTACGCACTTGGAGAAGACGAGGGGGCCGGTGGCCCGGATGTCGTTGAAGGTGGCGTAGTCGAGCTTGCTGTTGTCGAGCAGGACGTTCTCTGCGGCGATGCTGCTCAGGGCGGCGCCCATGAGCTTGCAGTTGCGGAAGACCACTCGTGACAGCTTGCTGTCGGTCCACTGCATCGGGCCGAAGTCGCTGCTGTCGAATTCGACTGAGTCAACCCGCACGTCGTGAAAGCGGGTCCGCTGGGCGCGCAAGCCCGTCACCCGGCCGGAGAGGAGCCGGGCGTTCGACAGGTCCAGTTCGCGTAGGTCTGCGTTCGCGTAGTGGAAGTCTTGGACGGTGCCCCTGCCGCCTTCGAGTGAGGTGACGTTGGACAGGTAGACGCCTGGCTCGCCGAGGCTCGGAAGGATGACGTCGATCTGACCGAAGGTGCGGGTTTCCATGGGTCTCCGTTTCATCGTGTGGAGGGGGTTGGGAGGGGCGCGCCCGATGGCGGACGCGCCCCGAGGGCACTAGGGCTTACCTCTTCTTGTTCCAGTTGTCCCAGGTGGGCTGGTTGTTCCACGGATTGGCGGGGGCCTTGTTCCAGTTGTCCCAGGTCGGCTGGTTGCCCCAGTCCGAACGGACCGGTTGGGCCTGTGGCGCGTGGGTTGCTATGAGGTCGGCGATGACGGGTGCGTCGGTGGATGCGAGTTGTTCCAGCAGCGTCATGCGGCGTGTTCCTTCCTCGCGGTATCGGACAGGGCCATGACCAGGGCTTGTTGGGAGACGCGGCAGTAGTTCGTCTCGGTCGTGGCCAGGCTGCCGTTTTCGAAGTAGCGATTCCCCGCCTGCGCTCCTCGGCAGAAGTCGAAGAACGCACAGGTGGCCTCGCACTCGTCCAGGCCGGTCAGGAACTCCCGCACGTACCGGAGCCGGTGCGCCCGGTCCAGCATGGCGGGGATGGACTCCTCCAGCACGTTTCCGGCCCGGAAGTCCTCGTACGTCGGGGCGGTGGTGTCGGCCAGCTCGGGTGAGAGCAGCACGACCTCTCCGCTCACGGAGATGGTGGGGATGGGATCGATCCGGCGTTCTTGCCAACGGGCGCGCTGACCACTGCGGACCAGGTGCAGATAGTCGCCCAGCCGGTCCAGCTCCCGGATCGTCGCGCCATCGGGATGACGGCGGCTCCAGTCGATGGTGCGCCGCCAGAATTCGATGGCCTGCTCGCGGGTGGGCGGCTGTCGCTTGGTGTTGACGCCCTCGGCTTCCTCGATGTTCAGGCCGATGGATTCGCAGCCCAGGTCGGAGAGGAAGTCGAGGAGCACCTCGGGCTGGTCGATGCTGTCCTGGTTGACGACCGCGATGACCGAGAAGGGGATGCTCCGGCTGCGTAGCCGGTCGATGCCATTCATGGTCCGACGGAAGGCAGGTTGGCCTCGGCGGTTGATGCGCTGCGAGTTCAGTGCGGCCGGTCCGTCGATGCTTACTGCGATCCGGAAGTCATGCTCGAAAAGCAGTTCGCACCATTCGTCGGTGACGAGCGTGGCATTGGTCTGCATGTAGTGGCGCAGCAGCCCTGCCTCCAGCAGCGGCTCGAAGGGGGCAAGCAGGCTGGTGAAGCGGCGGACTCCGAGCGCCATCGGCTCGCCTGCGTGCCAGACGAGGCCCAGGGGCTGGCTGCCGTCCTCCCTGACCACCTGTGCGGCCGAGCGCGCCACCGCACGGGCGACCTCGATCGGCATATGGCTGCGCTGGTCCCGGTCGCGGAGATAGCAGTAGGTGCAGTCGAGATTGCAGAACTTGGTGGGCTGGACGACGAACGTCGAGGGCCGGGTTGCGATGCGCTCTGCGTATCGCGCAGGCCAATCGTGATCGTGCAACATCTCAGCGACTTCCTTGTCGTCTCTGGGGCTTCCGGGCCGCGATACCTTTCGCGCGTGCCCCGCCTCCGGAGCAGGCTCAGGACTCATCGCGGGGTAGTCCGTGGAAGGCGGCGGGGCACTCGGAGCGGCCCGCGCCTGGAAGGGGCGACCACTCGCTTGTGGCGCCGGGCGATGGGTGTTGCGGGGCTGCCGGAGCACTACTCCACGGGTACGTCGGCGTCTGCTGCGGTGACGGGCACATTCGGTGTCGCGGCGTGCGCCGGCTGCTCCAGCGCGCTGACTCCGAGCAGGCCAACAGCGACGATGTTGCCGAGCACCCACACCACGCCGAGAAATGTCCCGACACGGTCTGCCTTCAGAAGCAGCGGCTGGATCGTCGTCGTGTTGCCTGTGCGTTGGGCCGGGTGTCGCGCTTGATTCATCGGAATCTCCTTCGGCTCAAGAGCGGCACCGCCCTGGGTGGGAGAGGACGGTGCCGCCGACCTTGGCTCGGCCGCTCGGAGCTCGCGTGCAGGTGGGGGAACCCCTGCTTCCGTGGCCTGCGGGCTCCGAGCGGCTGACAGCAAGTCAACGAGCGGCAGCGGCCCGAAGGGGACCCCAGAAGGTGACCTCAAGATGGAGTCACCCTGTGATCAGCGGGCGTAGCATCGAGTCACGCCGCCCCGGGGGGAGCCGTTGATGGACCGCCAGTCGCAGGACCCGCGCCAGGTCACTGCAGGGCTGCTCAACGACGAGCGTTTCCTCGCCGCTTGTCAGCAGCGGGACATGGGAGCCCTCTTCCGGCTGCTGAATCACCGGGGAGTCAGCACACGCCGTATCGCCGCTGCCGTAGAGATCAGCCAAGGGCGCCTGTACGACTACATGAACCGCCGAACACGAGTGGAAAAGCTCGTGCTGTTCGAGCAGATCGCCGACGCCTTCCACATCCCCGGTCACCTGCTAGGACTCGCCCGCCGTGCATGGGAGCCACAGATCACCGAACGACATGACAAGCCGGGTACGTGCCCGCGCGTCGATGGTGATGATCTGGCGGCCATGGATGCGTTTCGCAGCGCCGACCGGCAAACCGGGGGAAGCCGGTTGTACGGCGCGGTGGTTCGCCATCTCGGGGAGAAGGTGGCGCCCCGTCTGGTCGACACGGCCAGTGGACTTCAGATCTTCGCGACCGCGGCGGTCCTGACGGAGATGGCGGGCTGGATGGCACACGACTCAGGCCGCGATGGCCTGGGAGCGCAGCACTTCGCTCGCGCCTTACCGTTGGCGCGCACCTCGGGTGACTTACCCCTGGCCGCCAACATCGCGGCCAGCAGAAGCCACCTCGCCCTCCACACCGGTGATCCCGCGTCTGCCGCGCATTGGGCACACATGGGCCTGTCCCTCGCGGGCAAGGGTCCTCGCATCGCCACGCTCACGGCGCGGCTCCATGCGATGCAAGCCCGGGCCTTGGCGGCGGGCGGTCAGCACACAGCCGCACGTCGGGCGCTGGACGCGGCGCACAGCGCTCTCGAAGCCCCCTCGGACGCCGATCACCCGTGGCTCAGCCCGTTCGACGCCGCCTCTCTGGCCAGCGAGTCGGCCCTCGTCATGCGGGACCTCCAGCAGTACGAGGCCGCCCTGCATCATGCCGAGGGCGCCATCGCACTGCGCGAGGACGCCCGGGCGCGCTCATTGGCCTTCAGCCGGATCACCCTTGTACGCATCCACGCACAGCGTGGCGATCTCGAAGCCGCCGTTCACGTGGGCCGCGAACTCCTCAATACGAGCCCAACCCTCGGTTCGGTTCGAGTCATTCACCAACTTGACGACCTACGCAGGCTGTTGGAGTCGTACCGTGCGCATGCGCCAGTGCGGGACTACCTGGCGCACTTCGACGCCGCCATAAGGTCCAGAATGCTGCTGCTTGCCGACATCATCACGTCGTCCCGGGGAGGCACGCCGACATGAGGCCCACACCCGCTGATCCGGTCGCTTGGAACGCGTATCTCGCCGAAGGCAACGCGACACAGGCACGCAAGCGCGTCTCCGCCGATGTCCTGCTGCGCGACCCGTCCGGCCGCGTGCTACTGGTCAAGCCGACGTACAAGCCCGGCTGGGACCTACCGGGCGGGATGGCCGAAGCCAACGAACCCCCGCACGAAGCTGCAACACGCGAGCTGAAGGAGGAACTGGGCCTCGCAGTGGCCCTCCACGACGTACTGATCGTCGACTGGGTCGCCCCTCACGGACCCTGGGACGACCAGATTGCCTTCATCTTCGACGGCGGCACCCTCAACGAGGCCCAGGCTGCTGACATTCGGCCGCACGACGAAGAGTTGTCCGAGGTGGCGTTCCTCTCCGCGGACCGGGCCGGTGAACTTCTAAGGTCACGGCTACACGACCGGTTCCAAACCGCGATACAGGCGCTGACCGACGGACGCCCAAGGTACCTCCACGACACACGGCCCATCTGGTAGGCGAGTCCGCGGTAGCCAGTCCTCCAATAGATGGTGCAATCAACGGAATCGGCACAGGCCAAGGGGAGTTCAGGTGATCGACCTGCGACCCAGCCAACGCATGCGTGACCTCGGCGTCGTCCGCGCCGACGTACTCGGCACCCCCGCCCGCGCTTTCGACCTGCCACCGAGCGGGAAGAGGCCGAACACATCGTGGACGAGCTGTTCGCCGCCATCGAACGGATCGGGCAGGTCCACCCCTTCGCCAAAGGCATGGGCATCGCGGCCCCGCGGATCGGCATCGCACGGTCTGCCGCCGTCGTCCAACCGCCCGGCGACGCGCCCGCCACCGTCCTGCTCAACCCGCGCATCACCGAACGCTCCGACGAGATGGACGAGCAGTATGAGGGCTGCCTGTCGTTCTTGGTGCTCGGTCCGCTGGAGATCAGGGTCGAGACCACGATGCTGACCGGCGAGACCGCGACCACCGTGCACGAACGCGGCCTCGCCCGCCTCGTCCACCACGAGATCGACCACCTCGACGGACTGCTGGGGCCGTATCCCATTCACGGGGTGGATACCTCCCACCGCGATCACGACGACCACGGCGGTCGGCCCTTCGACTAGTCCGCTCTCTCCGCCCATAAGCAGTTCATCTCGATCAAGGCGACTCAGGGCGAGCACCACGAAGACTCGTGGCTGGGGAGGGACCTAGCCGCTGCCTCCTCTACCGGAATGATCCACACCGTCTTCCATTGGCTCGACGCGAGCGAGTCCGGCACCAGCCAGGCCGAGTTCTTCCTCAAGACCGTCCACCGCTATGGATTCACCGGCACCCATTCTGGAGAGCTGGCACCGGAACTGAATGTGGAGGAATGCGTACGGGACGGGCAACATCTGACCGTGCAGCAAGTGAGCGACTTCATGGAACGGGCCCGTGCCGACACCGGAGAAGCGCCGACCCTGTACATCCGGCGGCCTTTCGTCGAAGAGTGCCTGGGCGGCACCAGGGCCCTGGCCAAGTATCCGGTACGCTCGCCCGCTACCGCTCCGGCTCCGCCGAACCAGACCCGCTCCCTGGCGGCAGTGGCTGGGACTTCTGGCAGTACAGGGAGGACGGCGCCGTCGACGGTATCGGCAGGGGGTATGCCTTGACGTCTTCCACGACGACCTCGCCGCGCTCAAGCGTCCTGCGCACCTGCCCGGCCGCTGAAAGGTTCGCCGCCGTCTCCGCCGTATAAAGCCCGGCGTCTTCGCGCACCGGCTCGGCGATGGGTACCCCACCCCTGCCCTGCCTCCTTCGCCACACGCCCCCTTTCGAGCTCTTAGAGCTGACAGCGAACTCGGCATCCTTGCCGAAGAGACCGAAAGCGGGCTGACGATGCTCATGGTTCCCATGCACCCACGCACCGGCCACCCTGGCATCTGACCCGTTTCCGCCTGAGGGACGGTGCACGAAGGACAGCCGACACGCAGTGCGATGCAGCTGAGACCGAACGAGCACTGTCAATGCCGCGCAGATAACAGGCTCGGTTCCGGTAGCCCACCCATTTCACCCGGTTTAGCATGGAATACACACCGCTCTTCAGATAGGGGTGATGTCAGTGCCATAGGGAAGACTCTGAGTGTGGGGGAGGGAGACTCATGACTGACCAGCAAAATGGCTCTGACCAGCGCATACCTGCTCCGAATGGTTGCCGATGGTGTGGGCTTGAGGCGCGGGAGCATGCGCAGCGCTGGAAGCCTCCGGTGGGCTGGCACAAGTGGGAACCGCCGACATTAGAACAACGCAAGGAACGCATGCTCGCACGGCGGCGGCGCTGCGGCGGTACAAGTGAGACTAGGTCAGCGCTGCGCGCTCTTACCCTGCGGCCAGCTTTCTGATCTCGCCGAAGATCTCCCGCAGCTGTGCGGGCACCTGATCAGGGCTGGTGAGCATGCTCACCAGCCCGAACATCATGTCGGGTTTGCCGCTGGGCCCGTTCGGGCTGTCGTTGCGGAGCATGTTCAGCACTTCCTTGCTGAACTTCTTGCCGCGCCGAGCGGTGAAGTCGTCCGTGGTCCACAGCGCACCGTCCTTCGGCCAGAGTTCGTTGGCGGTCGCGGCCCACAGGTCGTCCGGGAACAGTTCCTCCAGCTCATTGAAGGCGTCTGGCTCGCCCACGAAACGGACAACGTCGCTGAAAGCACTGCCAAAGAACTGCTGGAGTCGGGCTTCCTTGAACAGCCCCTTGGGTAAGGTGCGACTGTCGGCGTCCACCATGAGCATCACGGAGCGGCCATGCACGACCAGGTAGTGAGCGAGGTGCAAGGCCCCCTCATTGTTGAAGCACGCCCACAAGGCGATGCCGGCTGACTGGAGAGACTGGCCCTCCGACAGCCGGAACAGCATGGGGATCACCCGCTGTTCGGTGTCGCCCTCGACAGCCAGAAAGCAACGCTCATGCAACAGAACGGAGTTGCGAAGGCCAACCGCTGCGGCCATGCGCCCAAGGTGCACGTCGATGTCGTCGTGGGTGTCGGCCCCCAGCCGCTCGATCACCGTCCGTCCGTGCTCCAGTCGCAGATGCACGACGTCGGCGATGTCGACACCGTCGATAAGGTTCATGGAGTGGGTGGCGACGATTACGTTCACGTGGGGCAGCGCGCTCTGGTCACGGATGAGCTGCATGATCTTGCGCTGGTGCCCGTAGTCGAGGTGCGTGTCCGGCTCGTCGTAGATCACGATCGTATGTACCGGAGGCGGGACATCGGCGGTGGCCTCAGGGTCAGCTGAGGAGTCGACGTCGGCGAACTCCTCGCGCGTGAGCAGCTGGCTGTTCCACTCCCAGATCGCCAGGGAGATACGGCGTGCGCTGCCTAGGCCGGAACGATCCAGGCCCACGGTCTCGCCCTTCATACGGGCAATTCGCAGCGGCGCACCCCGGAAACCGTGAGTGAACGAGACCACAGGCTCGACATCAACGTCAGTGAGGTCGTCGCAACGGCTCTGAATGTGCTCGCACAGAGACCGGGCGTCGTCCTGAAGTCGCTCCTTGATCCCGGCCTCGATCGACTGCAACTGGCCTTCAAGCATGGGGTCCGCCATATGGGCCTGATAGCGGCCCATCAGCGCGGTTTTCACCGCAGCGTCGGGATCGGCCGACTTCCCGTCGAACGGCATCAGCCGGGGCATGCGGCGCTCCATCTCCTTGGGAGCAGGAACCCAGCCCGACGTTGAGGCGTGGACCATGCCATACCTGCATAGGGCTGGCTCGATGTCGCCGCGCTTTATGGACGACAGCTCAGGGAGCAACTGCTTGGCGAGGGCTCTCACCTCGTTGAGGGACAGTTTGGAAGGGTCACGCAGTCGTTCGTCGTCCGCGAGCGGCGCCCAGCACTCAAGGACGGGGTCCTCATCGTTGACAGCACGCCGCCGTACGCGCAACTCCTCGGTCGGGAAGCCGAATGTTTCCAACTCCCAAGAGTCGAGGGTGAACTGCCCCTCCACCCATGTGGTCGAACACCGCAGGAGAGGCGCCGAGTCATCGACGTCCACGCCATCGGAAGAGCCGAGCTCGTACGTACGATCGTCCTCGGTCAACTGCTCATTGCCCACGAGGAACGTCAGCGCGGCAAGCACTGCGCTCTTACCGCCGTCGTTCTGGCCGGCGAGGATGGTCGGTGCGCTGACCGGTATGTCACGGACGTCCTTGAGGGATCGGAATCCGCACACGGTGAAGCTGTGCAGGTGCACCGTTCTCAGCCGCTCCGTTCCCTAGCGCCTCGGGGCAGGCGCAAGCCATAAGAGGCGCCTCGCCCCAGACTTTGACCCGGGCAACAGCCAACCCAGACGCATCATCATATGTCTTGCGAAGACAACCTGTTGGCGCCGTGAACGGATCTGATCGATTCAGACCGACACCGAGCGAAGCCTGCCTGCCTCGGGCTCAACGTCACGGCTGACGGCACCTTCATCGCCCACGAACCGCACCACGCGCGCGTCCTGTTCCCAGGCATGCAGATGTCCTGAGCAGTGTCCACACGTGTGCGGGCAGGCCCGTCTACGATCAGCCGCCATGGACTGGCTGGAGCGGATCGCGAAGCTAAGGCAGTGGACCAGGAGCGGTACCCGCGCTCCACACAAGCCGTTGCTGCTCCTATACGCCCTCGGCCGATTCCAGGATGATGCCGACGACGGCCTGGGATACACCGCGGTGGAACAGGACCTGCAGCGCCTGCTGACCGAGTACGGCCCACCCCACAAGACGACACCCGCTTATCCCTTCCACCACCTGGTCAGCGACGGCGTGTGGGAAGTGCACACCGATCGCGGACCGGGCAGCCCCGGCAGCGGAGTACGGGACCTCCGCGAGACGGGCGCCACCGGGCAGCTCGCGCCGGACTTGAGAGCCGCCCTGCGCCGTGAACCGGACCTGCTCGGCAGAATCGCGCGGCTGTTGCTCGACCTGCACTTCCCACCCTCACTGCACAGCGAACTATGCGAAGCCGTCGGCCTGGAACTCGAGCCGGCGGAGGCCGAGCAGTTGTCTGCAACGCGCAGGCAGCGGGATCCACGGATGCGGGAGCTGGTCCTGACCGCCTACGAGTACCGGTGCGCCTTCTGCGGATACGACGGCAGAATCGGCGCGGTACCGGTCGGGCTGGAGGCCGCCCACGTGCGCTGGAGGGCGTTCGGAGGACCCGACGAGATCGAGAACGGACTGTGCCTGTGCTCGCTGCACCACAAGCTCTTCGACAAGGGCGTGCTCGGCGTGGGGGACGACCAACGCATCCTGGTCTCGCAACGCTTTGTCGGTCACAGCCCCGTCGCCCGCGAGCACGTCATAGCCCTCGCAGGCCGCCCGCTCGTCGGCCCACAGCCCGGCGCACGCCCTGTTGCCGCAGCTCACCGCGACTGGCACGCCCGACAGGTCTTCCACAGCGAACCGCGCCCTGCCACGGCTGCCTGACCCCGACAGCCACCCACGAGACACCCCCTTCACAGAACGTGCGTTCGGCCTGAAAGATGGGCACGGTCGCGTGCCAGTTCGGTACGTCGCTCGTTAGGCAGCGCAGTCGAAACGCAGAGTGGGCAAGCGCTGGTGGGCCTTGCCCAACTGCTACCGGAGGGGACCCATGGGCGATCGCAGCACCATCGAGTGGACTGAGGCGACCTGGAATCCCACCACCGGTTGCGATCGCATCTCTCCCGGGTGCGACAACTGCTACGCCCTGACGTTATCCAGACGCCTCAAGGCGATGGGGGTGGCGAAGTACCAAGCCGACGGTGATCCCAGGACATCTGGTCCCGGCTTCGGCCTCACCTTCCATCCGGACACGCTGGCCATCCCACGTCAGTGGAAGACCCCCCGCATGGTCTTCGTCGACTCAATGAGCGACTTGTTCCACGCGAAGGTGCCCTTGGACTTCATAGAGCAGGTCTTCCAGGTAATCGCCGACACCCCACAGCACACCTATCAACTACTGACGAAGAGGGCCCGCAGGCTCCGGCGGCTGGGAGGCCAACTCGACTGGCCTCCCAACCTCTGGATGGGCGTCTCCGTCGAGAACGCGGATCACCTCGATCGCATTGACGACCTGCGGCAAGTGCCAGCCGCAGTGCGGTTCTTGTCTTGCGAACCACTGCTCGGCCCTCTGACAGGTTTGCGCCTGGACGGCATCGGCTGGGTGATCGCAGGTGGCGAATCCGGCCCCCAGCACCGCCCCGTGCAAGAGGGATGGCTGGTCGAGATCCGCGATGCCTGCAATAGCGCCGACGTGCCGTTCTTCTTCAAGCAGTGGGGGGGCCGCACTCCCAAGTCCGGAGGCCGTGAACTCGCCGGCATCACGTGGGACCAGATGCCACCCCGGCTGCGCGTGGCAGCAGCGCAGTAACGGCCAATCTCCGACGGGAGCCGTACGCGCTCTGGTGGCATATGGCAACGGTGTGTGACCCTCTCCCCAGCGGGGTCGTATTGGAGCAGGGGGAGCGGTCATGGCCGTACCGAAGGATGCCGTGTGGGAACGCGATCCGCACACGGCCGCCAAACACGACTTACTCAAGCGGTACTTGGAAGCGTGGGCGCCGATTCTGCTGTCGCGGAACGACGTGATCACCTACGCGGAAGGGTTCGCGGGCGCCGGCGTCTACAAGCAGGGCGAGCCCGGATCTCCCGTCGTCGCCTACGAGGTCTTCGCCCGCGCTCTGCACCGTTTTCCGAAGCGCGTGCGTCTGATCCTCATGGAGGAAGACCATCGACGGGTAGAAGAATTGCAGCGCCGGATGGCCCTCGCTCAATCGAGGCACGCGGACGACATCACTGCACGTCTGTCGGTCGACATCGGACAAGGAGACTTCCACCCGGCCCTCCTGAGGAAGCTGCAGAGTACCGGCAGGCTGGGCAAGCCCCTCTTCGTCCTCTTGGACAGCTTCGGTGGGCCCGACGTCCCATACTCGCTCCTGCATGAACTCGGTCGCTACCGAAGCACGGAAGTCATGGTGACCTTCGAGCCCGCCTTCCTCACTCGGTTCGCCGAGAGACACGACGGCCACCGGCAACTCGGCGACGAAGCCTTCGGCGGCCAGGAGTGGCAAGACGTATTCCGGCAGCCTCCCTCGCACAAGTTCACGTTCCTGCGCGAGCAATACCGGGCCACGCTGCGCCAGGCCGGTTTCACGCACACGCTGTACTTCGAGATGGTCGACGAGGGCGGCAGGAAGCTCTACCTGATCTTCGGTACCCAACACGAGCGGGGACTGGAGAAGATGAAGGACGCTATGTGGAAGGTAGACCCTTCCTACGGCGTCCGTTACCGCGACCCCAGGGACACCGAACAGCAGGTGCTGGATCTCGTATTCGAACCGGATACGGCTGCGCTACGACGGATACTGTACGACTTCCTTGCCGAAGCGCCCAAGGGGCGAACCGTCGGGGAACTCCAGCGCTACACCCTCTTGGAGACCGTCTACCGGCCCGCCCAAGTGATCACGGCTGTCCGACAGCTACGTGAATCGGGTGCCGTGGCGGCGGAATCTCGTGCCATCAACACCAAGACCCGAGTGAGCGCGGCGGCGATCCCGCCCTCTGCCGGTGCGTCAGCCGAGCAGGGTGCCCTCTGGTGAGAAGCCCGAGGATGGTCCACAGGGCGTACGCATGTACCAACGCACCCAGCAGCGCTCGTGGGTGCCCATGTGTCGTCGTGGCGTCACGGACCACGTCGGTAGCCAGGTCACCAAAGGAACCCTCGTGGTGGACTATGACGTGCGGCGCGACGCGCATGGCCGCGCCGTTGGCCTCGGTACTGAAGCACTTCTCCTGGTCATCGGCCCTCTTGCCCCAGGCCGATTCATGCCTGAGGCACCATAGATGTGTTCGGCGATGTCGACGGGGACTCTGTCGTTGATCTGCCACAGGGCCCCGCCTGACGCTGCTATCGACGCTGTCGGTTCTGCTGTCCGGTGGACGTCGTGGCCGCAGGAGGCCGGGGAGTTTGTACGTGCTGGGCGGGGACTCCGACGGCGAGCGTCGAGCGTAGGCGGGCGGCTTCGGCACGGCGGTTGGTCACCGGGTTGCGGGCCGTGTGTTGGATGCGGGTGAGGAGGACCCGAGCCGGGAGTCGGGCGGTGTCGAGTTCACGTTGTGAAGCGGCCTCGTTGAGGAGTTGGTGGGGTGTGTGGCCGCCTGCTTCGGCGTCGGCGAGGACGGTGGCGAGGGCGGGCCAGTTGGGGTCGGCGAGAATGCGGGCCGCATGGTCCGGAACGGCGGCTTTGACGTCGGCTGCGAGGGTGTTGCGGGTTTCCTGCCTGGGTTGGCGGCGGGTGAGTTCGGCCAGTTGCTCGGCTGTGGCCTGGTCGTAGGCGGTCTGAAGGTGCTGGACGGCCTGGTGGGCGGCTGCGCTTTGCTGGGCGTGGCTGCGGGCTTGGTGCCAGCGTTCGGCGAGGACGACCGACCAGATCATGGCTTCGAGGAGCACGGCGAGGGCACTGCCGTCCTTGCCGGTGCCCGCATAGACGATGTCGCGGGCGGCGGTGCGCAGGCTGGCCGCCGCTGCGTTCTCTGCGCGGATCTGGGAGCGCTGGGCTCGGGCGAAGGCTCGTGTCGCTGCCTGGAGTTCGGCGCGGACGTGGTTGGGTGCGGTTTGGGCGGTGGCCTCGATCAGCTCTCCCAGCGCGGCGATGTGCGCTTGGGCCGTCGCGTCACCGCCGCCGTCGTCGGTGTCGGTGAGGTGGATGGTGAGGGTGTCGAGGGTTTCGGTGGCGCGTTGCCAGGGGGTGCTGGGCCGGTTGCGGTGGGCGGTGGGGTACTCCTCGGGCGGTGTGGTGGCCAGGCGGTCGCGGAGCTTGGGCAGGGACAAATCGGGGGCGATCTTTCCGCCGGGGTGGTAGATCTGCTGGCCGTTGTCGTTGACGTCGCCGGGCCGACCGACGGCGTAGCCCAGGAGGTCACCGGACGGTCCGCGGCGGGCCTTGACCTCGACGCCGTCGGCTTCGAGATAGGCGAGGAGTTCCGCAACGGTGGCGGCGTGCGGGATGGCGGCCCGGATGCGGTCCTGGAGCCATTCGCGACTGGTTTGCTCCCAGCCGAGGCGTTCGGCCTTGTGCATCTCGCCCTGCGTGGGGCGCCTTGTGGCGGTGCCGTCGCCGGGGTTGAGTTGGCGTAGGCCGTAGTGCTTTTCGATCTGGCGGCATTCCTCCCCGGCGCGGACGCCGCTGTTGTGGAGTTTGGGGCGGCGGCCGTCCTCGCGGACGGTGGTGGCCAGGATGTGGATGTGGTCGTCGGCATGGCGGACGGCGATCCAGCGGCAGGCCAGGTCGTCGCCTTCGGGGGCGATTCCGGTTGTTTGGACGATGCGCTCGGCGATCTCGGCCCACTCGGCGTCGGACAGGTAACGGTCTTCGGGTGCGGCGCGCACGGGGCAGTGCCAGACGTGGTCGGTGAGTTGCTTGCCCGCTTCGCTGATGCGCAGCCGGACCGGTTCATCCAGGTAGCGGGCGAGTTCGGTGAGGGTGGCGCTCTCGATACGGCCGGGGTCGGGCATGCCGAGCATGGCAAATCCGGCGACGATGTGGGGGTCGTGGTGTTCGTCGTGGCGGCCGGGGCCGTAGAGGTAGGCGAGCAGTCCGCGGGTGTTGGAGCCGGGCTTCTTGATGGCGGCGATCACGAGGTCGTTCAGGCTTCCTGGTCAGCGGGCTGGCGGAGGGCTTCGGCGATCTGCGTGAGCAGGTGGTGGAGTTCGTCCACGGTGTGGCGGATGTCGGCGGCCGGTTCGTAGCCCCCGTTGAGAGCGCGGGCGATCTGGTTGATGTTGTTGGCGATGCCGTTGAGCTGTCGCATGACCTTGGCGCGGAACTCGTGTGTGAGGCGTCGTTCTTCCGCGAGGGGCAGGTCTATGAAGAACCAGCCGTCGATGAAGGCCAGGACGACGTCGGCGGCGAACCCGGACAGACCTCGGTAGCCGTTGGCGGCAGCAGCTCACTCAGCCGGGGATGCTCCTCGGGCTCGAACCGCAAAGGCCCGACCCGCTCCGCGCGCTTGACGCCAGTGAAGCGGCGGTTCTTCAGCTCGTCGCCCTCGTTGGCGACAGGGCCACTGTCGTCGGTGGCCTCGGTCGGGCGGAGGCTGTCGAGGATCTGCTTCTGGACGGCGTGGAGTTCATCCGGGTCGGGGCCGCCCTCGGCCACGGCCTTCTGGTCCGGCGCGCCCTCGCGCTGAGCCGTCTCCGCCACCCCTGGGGCGGAGACTCCCCGAATCCGGCCGCGAGTCGGACTCGGGGTACTACTGGCTGCGAAGTTGAGCGCCCGCCGCAAACGCTCCTTCCAGCCGCCGGACTTCGCAGGCGGCTCGGTGCCTCCGTCGGCGCTGGATGCGGGGTGCGGGCTGGTGCTCACGACATTGTCTCCGGATGGGGGTCGGTGGTGTAGATCGGCGGCTGGCTGTCACCCGCGAGGTACAGGCGTGGTGACCAGGACTGGACGGGTTTGGTCGGGCCGGATACGGGTGTGTGAGGAGCGGCTGACCGGATTCGCGGAAGCCCGTGACGACTGACCGGACTTCCGCGAAAGGGAAGTTGAGAGCGGGAGCGACCGGTCACCAGGCCAGGCGGCGGACGGGTAGCACCTGTCCCGAGGGCGCGGTCACTCGTGGGCAGGGTGCTCGCGCGCTTCCTCATCCCGCAGGTCAGCCGATTCCGCCAGTTCGGCGCGCAGAAGGTTCATCAGCTGGGTGAAGCGAGCGCTGCCGATGGGGAGGCTGGCTTCCCGGATGGCCTGCTGCACCGCGGCGACCGTCACACCGTGCTCGGCGACGGCCGGTCGGGCGACCGCCAGAAGCTGGTCCATGCTGGCCCCAGGCGGACGGCCCGTGCGCTTCCGCCGGGCTGCGGCCTCCCGGTCAGCTTGCGGTTCCAGCGACTGGGCCCGAGTGCCATCGTCTGTGTCATCAGAGTCTGGACCGGTCTGGGTCGTACCGGTCGGCAAGGTAGGCCCACTCGCTGCGTGGTCGTTGACCGCGTCGGTCCAGTCGTTGGCGCCAGCATCGGGTGCCGGGACAGCCGTGTGGCGGGCGATGAGGATGCCGAGGTGGACGGCTCCGGCCAGGGCGAGTGGGGCGATCATCGACAGAGCGCCGACGGCAGTATCACCGAGGTGCAGTCCCGATCGGATCGGGGTCTGGTCGTTGAGTCGGACGGCATGCAGGGTGTTGGCCCAGACGCTGGCGGCGGTGGAGGCCAGGAAGAGAGTCCAGACGTAGGCGCGGGCGGTGAAGGCCGCCCCGCGCAGGATCAGCAGTGCACGGACGCCGTAGGCGATGAACCCATCGATGACCAGCGGAAAGAGATAGGTCAGGGCTCCCCGGACGTGGATGGCCTCGGCGGTCTGCCGCAACGCGTCGTACGACAAGGCGAATCCGGCTGCGGCCAGGCCGATGATGGCGGCGCGATCCCAGGCGGTTACGCGGCTGGCTGGTATGCCGCAGGGCGGTGTGGTCGTGGACATGGTGGAGCGGTCTCCGTGGCTGGTGTGGGGATTGGTCTGGGGTTCCGTCTTTGCCGTCTTAGGCGTTGCAGCCGCAGGTCAAGGCGGTCACGGCAGGAGGTGGCGGGACGGCACCGGCATCCGTCTTGGCTGCAGGTGCCGTCTTGCGGAGACGTCCGGTGACCTGTGGTTTTACGGCTGGGACGGCATGGACGGCACAAGACGGATGTGGGTGCCGTCCCAGCCCCGCCCGCCTGCACGGCGGTCGCTGCGCTTGCAGGTAGGCGGGCCGGTCTCGGACTGTGTGCCGTCTTCCGTCTGGTTGCCGTCTTGGCCGCAGCCCGTCTGAGCTGCGCGATCACGGCAGGGACGCCAGGGACGGCAACCAGGCGGCGGCCGTTCAGCCTGCGGCGCGTTCGGCGGCGTCCAGGGGGTGGATGGTGGGGCAGTACCGCCGCCAGGCGTCGGCGAACTTGTTGCGCGTGTAGCCCTTGCGCTGGATCTCGCCGACTCGTACGTTGCCCGGCCGGATGCCGTACCCGCGTAGCATCGCGCCAAGTCCACGGGCGGTCAGGCCGCTTCGCCCCGACTCGCCCCATGGTGCCTCGGGGTCGTTGTTGAGGGCGTACAGCAGGTCGTCGGTGCACAGGCTGTCGACGTCGCCCCGGGTGAAGAAGATCCGCCGGATGTCGGCCAGGATTCGCGCGCCGCCGGGGTTGTCCTCCTCGGTCTGGATCTCGGAGGCGACCATGCGAGCGCACGCCTGCCGGGCCAGTCGTGGCCAGGGGCCGCCTGCCAGGTCAGCCACGATGATCAGGGGCTCCCATGTGTCGGCGGCCCGGTCCTCCACCGGCATCTGAGGCTCCAGATGCAGGGCCTGGTCCAACAGGGGCTTGGTCCAGGCGGCCAGCCTGGACCGGATCGCGTGCAGGGCCGGGGTGTCCCGCTTGGAGCGGAACGGCGAGACCCGCTCGCCTTCGGCGCGGCGCCGCATGCGGATGACCACCGACCGGTCCATGATCGTGTCCGGCAGGTCCCCGATGCCCGCGATGGCAGCCATGGCGAAGGTGTGGAACTGACGGGGCGTGTGATCGTTGCCCACTACTCGCAGCACATACCGGCCGCGCTGGTGGCCGGCGTTGAGTAGGCCGCGCATCTCCTCGTTCTTCTCCGCCATCTTCGGCGTGCCAAAGATCGTGTCCGCCTCATCCACCAGCAGCGTCGGCGGCTCCTCGCCGATCGAGCGGAACACAGCCGCCGGGGTGGAGTTGACCGTGATGACCGGGTCGTGCACCGTCTCGGTCAGCACGTCCAGCAGCCGCGACTTGCCGCACCGCTTCGCCGGGCCGACCACCGCAAGACGCGGCGCGTGCTGCCACGCGGGCTGTAGATGCGTCGCCGCCACCCACAAGGTGACCGCGTCCAATGCCTCCTCGGACGGCAGGATCACGAACCTGGCGATCAGCCCTTTGAGCTGGGTCAGCAGGTCGGCTCCCTCTGTAGGCGGAGCGTCTGGCATGACGTCGATCTCCGTCGGTCCGCCAGGCTCGACAAGAGCGGCGGCCTCTCCTTCTCCACAGGCTGTGGATTCGACGATGCGCCGACCCGACTGACACTGGCCGGGCTGACCGGGCACCGCGACCGGCGGCCAGATCGTCTTGGCGGGTGCGGAATTTGTATCGGGTGTCGTAGGTTGCATGAGGCAGCTCCTCGTCTGGCGGTTACGGGCTTGCCCGCCCTTGCCGCCGGGTTGGTTCACATGAAGCCGTGCAGGGGTGTTGCTCGGGCCTCCGGCGTTGCCCCGCCGGAGGCTCGCTGTGTTCAGAGACTGAACGCTCGCTCTGTCTCGTGTCGGAACGCTCGCTCTGTTCCCTGAGGGAACACGGACAGTACGTCCACGCCCGGCGACAGTCCAGCGCTTCTGTGTCAGCTCAGCGCAGAAACGTCTGCCATAGTGCCCTACCTTCACGCCGCCAGGCCCAGCAGTTCCAGCAGGTCCGCCGTCACCACGCGGTAGGCGTTGCCCAGCCGCAGCACCCGGCACGGATACGCGCCCCGCTTCGCCAGCTCATAGCCCTTGCTCCGCCCCAGTCCGAGTGCCCGGTTGCCTGTCTCCAGGTCAACGGCAGCAGGGAGGGCGAGAAGCTCCTCCCGGCTCATCCCCTTCACTCGCTCAGTCGTCGCGTCTCCGCGCATGCGGCACCCCTTTCGATACAGCCCATGGCGAACGTGCCCATCACGTCCGGCTCCAGGCGTCTACCAACCAGGATGGCCAAGCTAATGTGTCTGCATGACACAACGCCGTTTCGATGATGAAGAGGACGACTTCCCGGAATGGGTGGATCGGATCAAGGCCAACGTGGCTGGCGAAGTCCGGCGCAGAAGGAAGGAGATGGGGTGGAGCGCACAGGATCTGGCGGACAAGTGCGAGCAACTCGGGCATCCCATCCCGCGCAACGTGATCGCCAACATGGAGTCCGGCCGCCGGGCCAACCTTCCGCTGGTGGACGTCATGGTCCTGGCCGCAGCCCTGGAGACGTATCCGGTCTGCCTGATCTTCCCGGTCGGGTACGTCGACCAGACCCAGGAACTCCCGTTCCAGCACCTCGTACCCACCTGGGACGCCCTACGGCGCTTCACCGGCGAGGAAGAAGTACCGATGTACGACGCCGGGCTGGTCCCCGACTTCGAACTTCACGCCAGCCTCGTGCGCACCGCCCTGGCCTGCCTCGAAGAGGAAGAACGGGCGCGGTTCACAGCCAAGACGGCAACCAGCCGCGCCCAGCAGGAAGAAGCCGAACGGAAGCGGACCGAGTACGCCGACCAGGCCATCTCCGCCAAGTACAACCTCCGCCAACTCCGCCGGGAGATCCGCGAGGAGGGAGCCACCCCACCAGAGCTGCCACCCGCACTGGGCGATGTCGACGTAACCGAATCCGACACCAACACCACCCCGGAGAAACACCTTTGAAGGGTTCCACCCACCGCCGCTGCTACTGCCGCGACCCCAAGACCGGCAAACCGCTCGGCAAGTCCTGTCCCAAGCTGGCCAGCCGCAAGCACGGCTCGTACTCCATACGCCAGGAACTCCCGCCCCGCGAGGAAGGCTCCCGCCGCTCCTTCAGCCGCGCGGGCTACGAGAGCCTCAAAGCCGCCCAGGCTGACCTCGACCACGTCCGCGCGCTTCTCGGCCTCGCCGACGCCGACGATCCGGAAGGCGTCGCGTTGATCGCTGCCATGTTGGAAGAAGTCGGCGCCGAGAAGACACCTTTGCCTGACGTCGAGGAGACGCGGCGGCGCCTCAAGTCCGGCCAAGACCTGATCGGCCGCCTGACGGTCGGCGAATGGCTCGACCAGTGGCTCGCCGCCAAGCGCATCCGCAAGTCGGGGGTGAGCCGTTACGAGACGGACATCCGGATCCACCTCAAGCCGCGCATCGGCCACCTCCGGATCGATCGGTTGCGCGTCAGCCACCTCAGCGAGATGTTCACGGCCATCGCCGAGGCGAACACGGTCATCCTGGACGAGAACGCGCAACGGCAGGCACTGATCGATGAGTTGGCCACGGTACCGTGGAAGGGTGCGGAGAACCGCGCGCGCCGCAAGATCATGCGTGAGGCACTCGACTCGATGCCGCCGTTCCGGCGCGTCACCGGTGCCGCCACCCGCCAGCGGATCCGGGGCACGCTGCGGGCCGCGCTCAACGACGCCATCGCCCAGCAGATCATCACCTTCAACCCTGCGGCCCACGTCGAACTCGACCCGATACGCAAGCCCAAGGCGCTGGTGTGGACGGACGAGCGAGTGGCCAAGTGGCGCGAGAGCGGCGAGAAACCGTCGTCCGTTATGGTCTGGACGCCCAAGCAGACCGGCGCCTTCCTCGACCATGTCGCGGACGACCGGCTGTACGCGATGTGGCACCTCATTGCCTTCCGCGGCCTGCGCCGAGGCGAGGCGTGCGGGCAACCCTGGTCCGAGACCGATCTCGCCAACCACACCCTCACGGTGACAACCCAACTCGTGCAGGACGGCTGGGAGGTGGAGACCTCCGACCCCAAAACCGACAGCGGCTTCCGCGTCGTCGCGCTCGACGACGACACGGTCGGGGTCCTGGAGCGGCACCGCAAGCAGCAGGAGGCTGATCGCGCGGCGTGGGACTCGGCGTGGGTGGAGACCGGCCACGTCTTCACCCAGGAGGACGGTTCCTGGCTGCACCCCGGCAAGGTCACCGACTACTTCGAACGGCTCGTCGCCTCGTCCGGCCTCCCGCCGATCCGGCTCCACGATCTGCGGCACGGTGCGGCGACGCTGATGCTCGCGGCCGGGGTCGACGTGACGGTGGTGTCCGACACCCTCGGACACAGCGACACCCGGATCACGCGCGACATCTACCAGAGCGTCTTCCCCGAGGTCGCCAAGGACGCGGCCGAGGCCACCGCGAAGTTGGTTCCACTTCAGCGGAAGACCGAGGCGGAGGAGGCCCGCAAAGCCGCCAAGAAGGCGAAGGACAAGGCGAAAGCCGAGGCCAGGGCGGAGAGGAAGGGCAAGCGGAAGAAGCTCAAGAAGTAGGGCGCCGGGCCGCTCCGCTCACGCATCGCTCACGCAAGCCACCCCACAGCACCCCGGCCGTGTGACGCGTCATGCCCCGAGCAACACAAAAGGCCAGGTCACGGGCTATGTGACCTGGCCTTTGCCGGAGCCGCCTAAGGGAATCGAACCCTTGACCTACGCATTACGAGTGCGTCGCTCTGGCCGACTGAGCTAAGGCGGCGTGTTGCAACGGCGCTAAGTCTACACAGTGCGTGGGGGTGCTCCGCACGTGGATGAATGGTGCGTATCGTTACGTAGCGTAGCGAAAGAGATGAGGTGGGTGTGGGGTCGGCGCGGTGGGGATGTTGGCCGTGTTGTGTACGAGTCTGCTGCTGGTGGCGATGGACGCCACGATCCTCAACGTGGCGCTGCCGTCGTTGATCGACCAGTTGCGGCCGGGGGTGCTTCAGCAGTTGTGGATCATCGACATCTACGGGCTGGTGCTCGGCGGGCTGCTGGTGTCCACCGGCGCGCTGGGTGACCGGTACGGGCGCAAGGCGCTGTTCCTGGCGGGGTTCGGGCTGTTCGGGGTGGCCTCGGTGGTGGCCGCGACGGCGGGCGGCTCGTGGCAGCTGATCGCGGGACGGGTGCTGTTGGGGCTGGGCGGGGCGCTGGTGATGCCGTCCACGCTCTCGCTGATCCGGAACATCTTCACCGACCCGCGGGAGCGCACCCTGGCCATCGGGATCTGGGCGGCCGTAGCGGGGGCCGGCGCCTCGATCGGGCCGCTGGTGGGCGGGGTGCTGGTGGAGCGGTACGGGTGGTCGGCGGCGTTCTGGGTGAACGTTCCGGTGGTCGTGGCGGCGGTGGCGGCCGGAGTGTGGCTGCTGCCGGAGTACAAGGATCCGCATCCTGGCCGGTTCGACTGGCCGGGGGCGTGCCTTTCCGTAGTCGGCATCGTGGCCCTCGCCTGGGGCATCAAGCACGTCGCCAAGGGCTCCCCCTCTCCGGCCGATCTGCTGGTCCTGCTGCTCGGCCTGTTGGCCCTGTCGGCGTTCGCCGGGCGGCAGTTGAGGCTGCCCGATCCGCTGCTGGACGTAAGGCTGTTCACCAAGCCGGCCTTCGTGGCCGCGGCGCTCGCCACGCTGATGGCGATGCTGGCGATCGGGGCGGCGCTGTATCTGATCTCGTTGTGGTTGCAGTACGTGCACGGGTATCCGCCGTTCCAGGCGAGGCTGCGGACGCTGCCCGCGGCGCTCGCCACGCTCACCGGTGCGCTGTCCGCGCCGTGGCTGATGCACCACCTGGGCGTGCGGGTGCTGCTGGGCGGCAGCCTGCTGGCGCTGGCCGTCGGGTTCGCGGTGCTCGCGGTGGTGCCTGAGCCCACCACGTATCCGGTGGTCGCCGTGGTCCTCGTGGCGCTGGGGCTCGGGGACGGGCTGGCGATCACCACCGGGGCGGCGGTGTTGGTCTCGACGGTCCCGGCGGCGCGGGCCGGGCAGGCCGGTGCCGTCTCTGAGACCTGCTACGAGCTGGGGGGCGGACTCGGGGTGGCGCTGCTGGGCAGCATCCACGCCGCCGTCTACCACGGGCGGTTCCGGCAACTACCTTTGGGCGCACGGTACTTGGAGACGGCGCGGCAGTCGGTCGGCGGCGCGGCCGAGGTCGCCCGGCAGGTGGGCGGGGCCGCCAGGGCGAGCGTACTGGCCACCGCGCGGGCCGCGTTCGACAGCGCGCTCACCACCACTGCGTACGTCTCCGCGGGCATCGTGCTCGCCGCTGCCGTACTGGCCACCGTTCTCGTGCCGCGCGGCTTCACCGTGACCGCCGCGCACTGAGCGCACGGCCGTCACGCGCAGGTCTTGCCGCTCGGCGGAACGCTTCCCTCCAGCAGGTAGCGGTTGACGGCGGTGTCGACGCAGTCGCTGCCGCTGGCGTAGGCCGTGTGCCCGTCGCCCTGGTAGGTCAGCAGCCGCCCGGAGGAGAGCTGTCCGGCGAGCGACCGCGCCCACTCGTACGGGGTCGCCGGGTCGCGGGTGGTGCCGACGACGACGATGGGCGCGGCGCCCTTGGCCTCGATCCGCATCGGCCGCCCGGTCGCCTTGACCGGCCAGGAGGCACAGCTCAGGCTCATCCAGGCGAAGTCGGGACCGAGGTGCGGTGAGGCCTTGCGGAAGGCGGGCAGCACGGCCTGCACATCGGCCGCGCTACGGGTGGCGGGCGGCAGGTCGAGGCAGTTGACGGCGGCGTTGGCGTACATCAGGTTCGAGTACGAGCCGTCGGTGGAGCGCTCGTAGTACTGGTCGGACAGGGTGAGCAGCGGGCCGCCGTCGCCCCGGTTGGCGGCGGACAGCGCCACCCGCAGCACCGGCCACAGCTGCTTGGCGTACATCGCCTCGATCAGCCCGGAGGTGCCCAGCGACTCGCCGAGCTGACGGCTCTGGCCGGTGGGCAGCGGATGCGCGTCGAGGTTGCTGAGGAACCTGACGATGTACCGGCCCGCGGCGTCGGTGGTCTGGCCCAAGGGGCAACCGGTGTGCCGCACGCAGTCCTTGGCGAACGCCTGGAACGCGGTCTCGAAGCCCTCGGCCTGGGTGCGGCTCTCGTCGAGGGCGGACAGCGAGGGGTCCATCGCGCCGTCGAGTACGAGTCGGCCCACCCGGGACGGGAACAGGCCCGCGTAGGTGGCGCCGAGCATGGTGCCGTAGGACTTGCCGAGGTAGTTGAGCTTGGCGTCGCCGAGCAGTGCCCGCAGGATGTCCATGTCGCGAGCCGCCTCGATGGTGCTCACGTGCGAGAGCAGCTTCGCGGAGTGCTGCTCGCAGCCGTCCGCGAAGCGCTGATTGGCGGCGCTGATCGCGTTGATCTCGGACTGGTTGTGCGGGTCGTTGTCGACCTGGGTGAACGCGTCCATCTGCTGGTCCGTCAGGCAGACGACGGGCTCGCTGCGGGCGACGCCGCGCGGGTCCATGCCGACGATGTCGTAGCGGGCGCGCACCGGTGCCGGGTAGCGGGCGGCGGCGATCTGCGCGTAGTCGACCGCGGAGCCGCCGGGTCCGCCTGGGTTGACCAGCAGCGAGCCGATCCGCTGGCCGGGGCCCGTGGCCTTCTTGCGGGTGACGGAGAGGGCGAGGTCCTCGGCGGCGACCGGGTGGTCGTAGTCGAGCGGGGCCTTCATCGTGGTGCACTGGAAGCCCGCGGAACCGCAGTCGTGCCAGACCAACTTCTGCGCGTAGTACGGCTTGAGGGCGTCGGGGACCGCGGTGGGCAGCGGGGCCAGGGGGGCGGCCGCCCGGCTGGCGGACGTCGTGTCCGACGCGGCGACGGTGCCGGTGGGCGTCGAGGCGGCGGCGCTGTGTCCGGTTCCGGCCGAGCAACCGGACAGCAGCAGGCCCGCGACGGCGAGCACGGTCGTGGAGGTACGGAGCAGGCGTGCGGTGTCCATGGGTGCCACAGGTCCTCCCGTCGGGTTTCGCGAGCCTATCCACACCGTGGTCCGGTATGCGTACTTCCGCGAGTTCTTATGAGTGATTGCGCGTGCGGGTTTTCGACCGGACCTGTGGTCAGCGGGTCCGCCGGACGGTGTCCGGCCAGGAGGCACGGAGGGCCGCCATCCGGGTGAGCCAGTGCCTTCGGCGACCGTACGCCAGACGGTGCCGAGACGGATGCCGGTACTGGTACGGGTGGCGGTGCCGGTACGGATGCCGGTGCCGGTAGGCGTGCGGGTGCAGTTCCTCGGTGAGGTAGCCGGAGACCAGGGCGAGCAGATGGCGCCGGGCGTCGCCGCCGAGGGCCGGATCGCGGGTGACCTCGTCGAGGAACCGGGCCCGCACCCCGCTTCGGCGCAGCTCGGTCCGCAGCCGCAGCCCGGAGGCCCGCTGACGTGACTCGTCCACGGCGGCGGCGAGCAGCAGCCGTGGTCGGGGCCCGGGCCTCCCGCGCGGGACCGCGATGCCCGCGCTCTCGTAGGTGCCGGAGACGCCGGCCGCCGCGCGGTACCGCTCGGGGTGGGCCAGTTCGGCGCGCACCGCGCACCGCGCGCCGTCCCCGAGGCCGAGGACCGCGCGTGCGGCGCGGCCCCGGGCGGTGCGGTAGTGGCGGGCGACGGCGTCGAGGGCTGCGGACGGGTCGGTGCCGCAGTCGCGCGGCTGAACGACGATCATTGGGTCGGCCAGCCCGTGGGCGATCGAGCCCGCCAGCGCGGCGTACAGCCGCCCGCCGTCCCGTTCATCCGGCAGATAGGCGGCGACCAGCGGAAATTCCTCTGCGCCCGGGCGGTCGTACTGTGCGGGCAGCCAGACCCGGGTGCCGTCCGGCAGCTCCTGGAGGGTCCCGTCGGCCGGATGCGCCACGGTGCGCGGCTGCTGGGGAGCCGGGTGCGGTACGGGGTGGGGTGCCGGGTGCGCGGGACGGTTCGCCAGTGGGCGTACGGCGGCGGGGCGCCGGGCGGACGTGGCATCGGCGGCCTGGGCGGTGCTGGGGCGGGTCCCGGTGTGCGGCAGCTGGATCGCGTAGCCGATGGCGGTGACCAGCACCAGCAGCGCGGCGGCGGCGCGGAGCGCGACCGGGCGGTAGTCGGTGGGGAGTTCGTAGACCCGGCCGCTGCGCTCGGCGGACCAGCGCAGCACGGCGGCGCGGGCGAGCAGCGCCGCCACGACGGCGAGTGCCGCGAGCGGCGCCGTACGCAGCAGGGCAGAAACCACGGACGCACCAACCTGGGGGGACGACATCGGGCCGTCCGGCCCGGGGCTGCGTGCAAGGCTTCCCCCCGACCGGCGCGCCGCCAACCGCGCGGTACCCGAGGATCACCCGAAGGCACCAACCGCTGACGGCCGCCCGGGTCACCCCGGTCAGCCCGCGCGCAGCGCCATCGCCATCGCCTCCACCGCGAGCAGCGGCGCCACATTGCCGTCCAGCGCCTCGCGGCAGGCCAGTACCGCCTCTATGCGGCGCAGGGTGTTCTCCGGTCGGCCGGACGCCGCCAGGCGGTTGACGGCGTCGCTCACCTCGGCGTTGGCGATCGGCGTCGACGTGCCCAACTGGACGGTCAGCACGTCACGGTAGAAACCGGCGAGGTCGGTCAGCGCCTGGTCCAGGGTGTCCCGCTGGGTGCGGGTGGCACGGCGCTTCTGACGGTCGGCCAGCTCCTTCATGACGCCCGCCGTGCCGCGCGGCATCCGGCCGCCGCTACCAGCCGCGGCGCCCAGCGCGGCGCGCAGCTCCTCGGTCTCCTTGGCGTCGACTTCCTCGGCGACCTGCTTGGCGTCCTCGGTGGCCGAGTCCACGAGCATCTGCGCGGCCTTCAGACAGCCGCCTATGTCGTCGAGTTGGAGCGGCAGCCGCAGCACGGCGGCCCTGCGCTCCCGAGCCCGTTCGTCGGTCGCCAGCCGCCGCGCCCGGTCGATGTGGCCCTGGGTGGCGCGGGCGACGCTCGCGGCCAGCTGGGGCTCGATGCCGTCGCGGCGCACCAGCACGTCGGCCACGGCGTCCACCGGTGGAGTGCGCAGGTTCAGGTGGCGGCAGCGGGAGCGGATGGTCGGCAGTACGTCCTCGATCGACGGTGCGCACAGCAGCCACACCGTGCGGGGGGCGGGCTCCTCGACCGCCTTGAGCAGGACGTTGCCCGCGCCCTCGGTCAGGCGGTCGGCGTCCGCCAGGACGATCACCTGCCAGCGGCCGTTGGCCGGGGACATGGAGGAGCGGCGCACCAGGTCGCGGGTGTCCTTCACGCCGATCGACAGCTGGTCGGTGGCGACGACCTCCACGTCGGCGTGCGTACCGACCAGGGTCGTGTGGCACCCGTCGCAGAATCCGCAGCCGGGCGCGCCACCGAGCGCGCGGTCCGGGCTGACGCACTGCAGGGCGGCGGCGAAGGCGCGGGCGGCGGTGGCACGGCCCGAGCCGGGGGGGCCGGTGAACAGCCAGGCGTGCGTCATCTTGGATGACGCACGCGGTGCGGGCACGGCACCCGTGGTGCCCGTGGCGGTCTCGGCAGCGGTGACCAGCGCGTCGGCGTCGCGCGCGGCGGCGGTGAGCTGCGCTACGACGGGGTCCTGGCCGATCAGGTCGTCCCAGACTGCCATGGGGGTGCCTTTCCCTGTGGTGCGTGGGTCTCATTCTGGGGGATGGGTCTGACAGGGGCTCCTGCCATCCGCCCGCGCCCCTTTCCGGTGAGGCCTCTTTCCGGGTGGCGCCGCCTTCCGGAGGGCCGCCTTCCGGTGGGGCGCCTTTCCGGTTGGGCGCCTTTCCGTGGGACCGGCGGGGCCGCCTCTCCGGTGGGGCCGCGGTCCGGGCACCCCGCTGGCAGGGGGCATCCCAGGGGCCGGGGGACGCGCCACAGACCCTTCTCCGGGGCCGCGCGTCCCAAGCCCCGGCCCCACACGCGCACCGATGGAGCGCCGCCGGAGGCGGCCTACCTCTTGCCGCGGCCCCGTCGGTCGTCGGAGTCCTCGTCGCGCGGGCTCAGCAGTTCGTCGGCCAGCGTGGGCAGGTCGTCCAGCGGGGTCTCCTCTGCCCAGCTGGGGCGAGGGCGCTTGCGGGGCTGGGGGTCCACCTGGGGGAGTTCGCGGGTGCGCTCCTCGTCGCGGAAAAGCCACGGCGGAACGCGGTCCGCGGGGTTCGCCTCGGGGCGTACCGGAGGCAGCACCGCGGTCTCGTCCTGCGCGGAATCGGGGCGCACCGGGGGCAGTACCGCCGTCTCCTCGGCCTCCGAAGGCCGTACCGGCGGCAGTACCGCCGTCTCCTCGGCGTCCGCCGGGCGGGGGACCTCGACGGTGCGGGTGTTCTCCGCCTCCGGCGGGGTGGCGCGCGGGGTCTCCACCGTCTGCGTGGTGTCGTTCGGCTCGGCCACCGTCGGGGTCTCGACCGTCTGCTCGGCGGCGGCCGCCGCCTCCGCGGCCTGTCGGGCCTGCTCCGCGCGCAGCAGGGCCTCCTCGGCCTGGCGCTGCCTCTCCAGACGGCGCTCCTCCGCTTCGGCGCGCAGCCGGTCCTGCTCGGCCTTCTGACGGCGCAGCCGCTCCTGCTCCTCGGCCTGGGCGCGCTCCTCGGCCCGCTTGCGGGCCTCCTCCGCCTGGCGCTCGGCCTCCTTGCGGGCGGCCTCCTCCTCGGCCCGCTTGCGGGCCTCCTCGGCCTGGCGCTCGGCCTCCTCGCGGCGGCGCTGCTCCTCGGCGAGGCGCTTGCGCTCCTCCTCCTCGGCACGCAGCCGGGCGAGCTGCTCCTGGCGTTCGCGCTCCTGGCGCTCCTCCTCGGCCTTGCGGGCGGCCTCCTCCTCGGCCCGCTTGCGGGCCTCTTCCGCCGCCTTGCGCTCGGCCTCCGCGCGGGCCTCGATCTCCTGCTCGGACAGCGGCAGCAGCTGGTCGAGCCGGTGCCGGATGATCCGCGTCACCGCCTCCGGTTCCTGGCCGGCGTCGACCACCAGGTACCGCGACGGGTCGGCCGCGGCCAGCGTCAGGAAGCCCTTGCGCACCCGCTCGTGGAACTCCACGGGCTCGGACTCCAGCCGGTCCGGCGCCTCCGTGAACCGTTCCCGCGCGGTCTCCGGCGAGACGTCCAGCAGCACCGTCAGATGCGGCACCAGCCCGTTGGTGGCCCACCGGGAGATCCGGGCGATCTCGGTCGGCGACAGGTCGCGCCCAGCGCCCTGGTAGGCCACCGAGGAGTCGATGTACCGGTCGGAGATCACGACTCCGCCGCGCTCCAGTGCCGGGCGGACGACGGTGTCGACGTGCTCGGCGCGGTCCGCGGCGTACAGCAGGGCCTCGGCACGGTGCGAGATGCCGGTGCTGGAGACGTCCAGCAGGATCGACCGCAGTCGCTTGCCGATGGCGGTGGCGCCGGGCTCGCGGGTGATCACGACCTCGTGGCCCTTGCCTCGGATCCACTCGGCGAGCGCCTCCACCTGGGTGGACTTGCCCGCGCCGTCGCCGCCCTCGACCACCAGGAAGAAGCCGCTGGCGCCCGACGTCTGCTCCGGCTCACCGCCCCGCAGCGCCTCCCGCAGGTCGCGCCGGAGCGACACGCCCTGCCGGTCGTCGAGCTTGCCCAGCACCAGCGCGGCCACCGGCAGCAGCAGCGCGCCCACCAGCATGAGGGTGTACGCCGCACCGCCGTGGTCGAAGGTGAAGTGCCCGGTGACCACCCGGTGCGGCCCGATCGCGCCCGCGACCAGCGGTGCGACGACCGCGGCGGCGCCCACCGCGACCCGTACCACCGCGTGCAGGTGCTCGGTGGTGCGGGCCCGGCGCGGCTCCTCGGCCTCCTGGTCGATCAGCGCGTGGCCGGTGTTGGCGGCGACCCCGGCCGCGTAGCCCGCGAGCAGCGCGAGCAGCAGCACCGTGGTGGCGTCCGGCACCAGTCCGACGAGCAGCAGCGCGATGCCGCAGACCGCGATGGCCAGGCCGAGCAGTCGGCGCCGGGAGAGGCCGGGCAGCACCCGGGTCGCGGTGCGTACGCCTAGTACCGGCGCCGCGGTGAGCGCCAGCACCAGCAGCCCGAACTCGACCGGTCCGCCGTCGAGGTCGGCGGCGTGCAGCACGGTGAGCGACACCGCCGCCGCTACGGCCCCGGCGACCGCGCCGCAGGCCAGCACGAGGGTGGGCAGCGCGCCGGTACGGCCGCGCTCCTGGCCCGCGGGCCCCTTGGGCAGCCGCAGGCCCTCCAGCGGCGAACGCGGCCGGGGCGTGCTGGTGCCCGGCAGTTCGAGGAAGTACAGCACCGCGATGGACGCGGCGAACAGCCCGGCCGCGACGTACGAGGAGAGCGCGACGGGGTGCAGGGAGAACCATTCGACGCCGACCGCCAGCACGTTGTTGACGAGCGTGACGACGACCAGGCCGGCCGCGGCGACCGGCAGCGCGACGAATCCGGTGCGCAGGTTCAACCGGCGCAGCGCGTCGAGGTGGTCGGGGGCGGGCCGCACCGCGCCGCCGTCGGCCGGTGGGGCGGGCAGCAGCGCCGGGGCGGCGCCGTCCTTGGCGACCTTCCAGAAGCGCTCCGCGACCCCGGTGACGAAGACCGTCACCAGCAGCCAGGCCAGCGCGCTGTTCGGCAGCCACTCCACCCACAGCGGGGCGACGACGAACAGCGCGAGCCGTACCCCGTCCGCGCCGATCATCGTCCAGCGGCGGTCCAGCACCCCGGAGGGCGCGGTGAGCGCCGACAGCGGTCCGAGCAGCACCGCGCCGAAGACGAGGGTGGACAGCAGCCGCAGCCCGAAGACGGCGGACAGCGCGAAGGCCACCGCGCGGTAGCCGCCGCCGAAGCTCTGCGCCTCGTCGGCCGCCTGGACCGCCAGCACCAGCAGCACCAGCAGTCCGAGTCGGTCGCCGACCGCGCCGGTGAACTGGGCGGTCCACAGCTTTCGCAGGGTCGGAATACGCAACAGCGAGGACACGGCACGCTCGCGGGAGTCCGCGGCGAGTGCTTCCGTGAAGTCGGTGGAACCGTGGGCCTCGCCCGTTGGCTGCTCGGCACGCGTCATCCTGCCAGCCTAACCGCAGGGGCCCCGCGCGAACCGCCCCGGCCGAGAGGTCGTCCGGGGCGGTTGCCGAGTCGTGACGGAACGATCATCCGCCGATCAAATCGGCCCGGTTACTCGGGCTGCTCCGCGACGGCCGCCTTCTTCGCCGCGGTGGTCTTGGCGGCGGCCTTCTTGGTGGTCGTCTTCTTGGCGGTGGTCTTCTTGGCCGCCGTGGTCTTCTTCGCGGTGGTCGTCTTCTTGGCCGCCGTCTTCTTGGCGGCGGCCTTCTTCGCCGGAGCCTTCTTGGCGGTCTTCTTCGCCGGTCCCTTGGCGCGCTTCTCCGCGAGCAGCTCGAAACCGCGGTCCGGCGTGATCGTCTCCACGTCGTCCTCGCGGCGCAGCGTCGCGTTGGTCTCGCCGTCGGTGACGTAGGGGCCGAACCGGCCGTCCTTGACCACGACCGGGCGTCCGCTGGTCGGGTCGGTGCCCAGTTCCTTCAGCGGCGGCTTGGCGGCGGCGCGGCCACGCTGCTTGGGCTGCGCGTAGATGGCCAGCGCCTCGTCCAGGGTGATGGTGAAGAGCTGCTCCTCGCTCTCCAGCGAGCGCGAGTCGGTGCCCTTCTTCAGGTACGGGCCATAGCGGCCGTTCTGCGCGGTGATCTCGGTGCCGGACTCCGGGTCGGTGCCCACGACGCGCGGCAGCGACATCAGCTTCAGCGCGTCCTCAAGCGTCACGGTGTCCAGCGACATCGACTTGAACAGCGAGGCGGTGCGCGGCTTCACCGCGTTCTTGCCGGTCTTCGGGGTGTCCTCGGGCAGCACCTCGGTGACGTACGGCCCGTAGCGGCCGTCCTTGGCCACGATCATCCGGCCGGTCTGCGGGTCGGTGCCCAGCTCGAACTCGCCGCTGGGCTTGGCCAGCAGCTGTTCGGCGTACTCGACGGTCAGCTCGTCCGGCGGCAGGTCGGCGGGCACGTCGGCGCGCTGGCTGCCCTCCTCGCCCTTCGCGCCCCGCTCGACGTAGGGGCCGTACCGGCCGACGCGCAGCACGATGCCGTCGCCGACCGGGAAGGACGAGACCTCACGGGCGTCGATCGCGCCGAGGTCGGTGACGAGCTCCTTCAGGCCGCCGAGGTGGTCGCCGTCGCCGTTGCCCGCGTCGGCGGCGCCGCCCGCGGTGCCCTCGCCGAAGTAGAAGCGCCTCAGCCACGGCACGGCCTGGGCCTCGCCGCGGGCGATGCGGTCGAGGTCGTCCTCCATCTTGGCGGTGAAGTCGTAGTCGACCAGTCGGCCGAAGTGCTTCTCCAGCAGGCCGACCACGGCGAAGCTCAGGAACGACGGGACGAGGGCGGTGCCCTTCTTGAAGACGTAGCCGCGGTCCAGGATGGTGCCGATGATCGACGCGTAGGTGGACGGGCGGCCGATCTCGCGGTCTTCCAGCTCCTTGACCAGCGACGCCTCGGTGTAGCGGGCCGGGGGCTTGGTGGCGTGCCCGTCGGCCTCGATCCCCTCGGCGGTCAGCGGGTCGCCTTCGGCGACCTGCGGCAGCCGGCGCTCACGGTCGTCCAGCTCGGCGTTGGGGTCGTCGGCGCCCTCGACGTAGGCCTTCATGAAGCCGTGGAACGTGATGATCTTGCCGGAGGCGGAGAACTCGGCGTCCCGGCCGTCGGACGACCGGCCGCCCACCTTGACGGTGACCGACTGGCCGACCGCGTCCTTCATCTGGGAGGCGACGGTGCGCATCCAGATCAGCTCGTACAGCCGGAACTGGTCGCCGGTCAGCCTGGTCTCGGCGGGGGTGCGGAAGCGGTCGCCGGAGGGGCGGATCGCCTCGTGCGCCTCCTGGGCGTTCTTGACCTTGGAGGCGTAGGTGCGCGGCTTGTCCGGCAGGTAGTCGGCGCCGTACAGCTCGGTGACCTGGGAGCGGGCGGCGGCGATCGCGGTGTCCGACAGCGTGGTGGAGTCGGTTCGCATGTAGGTGATGAAGCCGTTCTCGTACAGCTTCTGCGCCACCTGCATGGTCACCTTGGCGCCCATGCCCAGCTTCCGGCTGGCTTCCTGCTGCAGCGTGGTGGTGCGGAACGGGGCGTACGGGGACCGGCGGTACGGCTTGGACTCGACGGACCGCACGGAGAACCGGCTGTCCGCCAGCCCGGCGGCGAGTGACCGGGCGCCTGCCTCGTCCAGGTGGAGCACGTCGGCGCCGGGCTTGAGCCTGCCGTTCGGGCCGAAGTCGCGGCCCTGGGCGACTCTTCGGCCGTCCACGCTGGTCAGCCGGGCGCCGAAGGTGCCGGGGTCGGTCTGGTCGCCGCCGCGGCCGGTGCCGAAGGTGCCGGTGAGGTCCCAGTACTCGGCGGAGCTGAAGGCGATCCGCTCCCGCTCGCGCTCGACCACCAGACGGGTGGCGACCGACTGCACCCGGCCCGCCGAAAGCCGCGGCATGACCTTCTTCCACAGCACCGGGGAGACCTCGTAGCCGTACAGCCGGTCGAGGATGCGGCGGGTCTCCTGGGCGTCGACCAGGCGCTGGTTCAGCTCGCGCGGGTTGGCCACCGCCTCCTGGATCGCGTGCTTGGTGATCTCGTGGAAGACCATCCGGCGCACCGGAACCTTGGGCTTGAGGACCTCCTGGAGGTGCCAGGCGATGGCCTCGCCCTCGCGGTCCTCATCGGTGGCCAGCAGGAGTTCGTCGGCCTCGGCGAGGAGTTCCTTGAGCTTCTTGACCTGGCTCTTCTTGTCGCTGTTCACGACGTAGATCGGCTGGAAGTCGTGCTCGACGTCGACACCGAGGCGGCGGACCTCGCCGGTGTACTTGTCGGGCACCTCGGCGGCGCCGTTCGGCAGGTCGCGAATGTGCCCCACGCTCGCCTCAACCACGTAGCCGGGACCGAGGTAGCCCTTGATCGTCTTCGCCTTGGCGGGCGACTCGACGATGACTAGGCGGTGGCCGCCCTGCGTGGTGTCGGTGGTCGGGGACAACTTGGGCTCTCTCTCCGGATCGAAAGGGTGACGCTGCGGAGTGTGACCGTAACCCAGCCCCCCGTGTCAAACGGGAAAAGTCCGCAACGCCACTCGAACGGTAACCCGACAGTCGGGCTTTCTGCCCCACGGCCCACCCGGCCGGTTACCTTCCGGCCGTGCCACCGCGCCGCCCCGGTCAGTCCACCGGTTCGATAAATCCCTGTTCAACGAGGAGGCGGATGGCGGCCGGGGTGCGGTCGCGGAGCACGACCGGGTCCTCGCCGAGCAGCTGCGCGATCGCGTCCAGAATGCGACCGGCGGTCAGCGTCCCGTCACAGACCCCGGCGAAACCGGCGCCGACCGTGTCCACCTTGGTCGCCCGACGCATACCCCGGTTCGAGCGGAGCACAACATGCTCGGGGTCCTCCGAGCCGGGCAGTCCGACCTGCTCCTGCACCACCTCGTCGGCCAGCCGGAAGCGGGCAGCGAGCAGCGCCGCGTCGTCGTGGGCGCGCAGGAAGTCCTGGCGTTCGAACCACTTCCCGATCTCCGGCCCCAGCGGCTGCTCCACCGGGTGCGGCCACTCCTCCGCTGTGACGGACGGCATAGCGGAACCGGAGTTCCGCAGCGTGATCCACCCGAATCCGATGCCCTTGACCCGGCGGCGTTCGAATTCTTCCAGCCATTCGTCGTACCGGGCCGCGTAGCTGGCCGGATCGGAACGGTGGTCGCCGCCGTCGCGCAGCCACAGTTCCGCGTACTGCGCCGGATCCTGCACCTCACGCTGGACGATCCACGCGTCACAGCCGGACGGCACCCAGGAGGTGACGCGCTCCCGCCAGTCCTCGCCGTCCACGTGCTCCCAGTTGGCGAGCAGCTGGCAGTAGCCGCCCTCGGTGAGGTGGTCGGCCGCCTGGTGCACCAGGGTGCGGCACAGGTCGTCGCCCGCCATCCCGCCGTCGCGGTAGACGAAGCGCTCGCCGGGGGAGATCACGAACGGCGGGTTGGAGACGATCAGATCGAACCGCTCGTCACCCACCGGTTCGAACAGGCTGCCCTGCCGCAGGTCCGCCTCGCGCACCCCGGACAGCGCGAGGGTGAGCCGGGCGAACTGCAGGGCGCGCGGGTTGACGTCGGTCGCGGTGACCTGGGAGGCGTGCGGGGAGGCGTGCAGCGCCTGGACACCGGATCCGGTGCCCAGGTCCAGGACGCGGGAGACGGGGTTGCGGATGGTGATGCCGGCGAGCGTGGTGGAGGCGCCACCGACACCCAGCACCAGCTCGGACCGGCTGGCCGTGGACATTCCGCCCGCGCCGCCCTCGTCGGTGGCGCCGCGCGCCGCCGCCGCGCCCGCGGCGCCACCCACCGCGCAGCCGAGGTCGGAGACGATCCACCAGTCCTCGCCTGACTCGCCCGCCCGTCGCCCGGCATCGCCCTCGTCGCGGGCGCCGGGCGCCGCCGCCACACCCGCGAACGGCCGTACGTCCACGGTGGCCCACACGGTGTCGCCGTCCCCGGCGCGCAGCCAGCCGTCGGCGAGGGCGTCGTCCAGCGGAAGCGCCGCGCGGGCCTGGTCCCTGGTGGCCGGGCGCTGCAACAGGAACAGCCGGATCAGGGTCTCCAACGGGCTGCCGCCGCGGGTGGCGCGCAGTGCCGGAACGGTCTCGCTGCGGGAGAGCGCCGCGTACGCCGTGGCGCCCAGCAGGTCCAGGCACCCGTCGGCGGTGAAGTCGGCGGCGCGCAGCGCGTCGCGCAGCCGCGCGGTGCGGTCGGGGTCCGCGGTGGGAAGGCCGGGGACGCTGATGGTGCTCGGGCTGTTCTGGCTCACGGGGTCATTCTCCCGGACTCGGGCCCGGCCGGGCGCCCCCTGATCGGGTCACCCGGCCGGGCCGAGGTCAGGCCGCGCTCGGCCCTCAGCTCGACTTGGACGGCGACGGGGAGGCCGAGCCCGAGGGCTTCGCGGACGGCTTCGCCGAGTCGCTCGCGGACGGGCGGGCGGACGAGCCGCCCGACGGTTGGGCCGACGGCGGCTGGGAGGCGCCGGGGTTGCCCGCCGCGCCGGACGGCGACTGCGGGTTCGCCGGGGACGGCTTCTGGCAGCCGGGCTGCTTGGCCATCGCCTTGCCGACATCGCCGGACTGCAACTTGTTCAGCGCGTCGTCGCCGCTCCTGCCGACGTTGGTGAGCTGGCCGACGACACTCTTGAGGCCGTCCGCGAACTTCCCCTGGTCGCTGGTGTTCAGGCCGTCGACCGCCTTCTTGAGGTTGTCGTACGAGCCCGCCGTGTCGTTCAGCTGCTTGACCGCGTTCTGCTGCAGCGTCGCTCCGTTGTTGACGGGCGGTGCGCCCGCCTTGTTCACCGCGTCGGCCAGCGCCTTGTAGGCGCCGGAAATCTGCCCGAACGCCGTGGAGTCGGTGTTCTTCACGTCCTCTGGCTTGTGGTCGCCGCTGGAGACCGACGCGATGGAGTTGCTGGCGTCCTGAATCTTCTTCAGCTGCGGCTGCACCTGGTCGCAGACCGACTTGGCGTACGCGTCGACCTTGTCGTTCGAGCTGCTGCTGCACCCCGCGAGCGCCAGCGTCAAAGTCGCCGCACCGGTCGTCACGGCCATGAGCTTCTTGTTCACCGGGTGAGTCCCTTCCGTGGCTCTACGGCCCCGGAACATACACGGAGAACCGGGAGCGTTCGCGAGTCGATCAACCGGTACGACCGGGAATTGGGCCAATTGCACCACGTCACAGCCACCAAGTGACACTTCTCGCACAGGGGCGGGCGGCGCGCCCAACGCGCGCCGCCCGCCCATGTGTTGACGCTGTGCCGGATCCCCCGGTTACGACACCACCGCCGGGTCGGCTGATCGGGCCGCCTTCTCGCTGTTGTCTTCATCACCCACGGCGATACCGCGCCGCTTGGACGCGTAGACCGCGCCGACGATCACGAGCAGCGCGAGCGCCGCCACACCGATGCGCAGCGGCAGGCTCGCCTTGTCTCCGTAGGAGTAGGTGACGATGGCCTGCGCGATCAGCAGTGAGACCAGGTTCATCACCTTCAGCAGCGGGTTGATGGCCGGTCCCGCGGTGTCCTTGAACGGGTCGCCGACGGTGTCGCCGATCACCGTGGCGGCGTGGGCGTCGCTGCCCTTGCCGCCGTGGTGGCCGTCCTCCACCAGCTTCTTGGCGTTGTCCCAGGCACCACCGGAGTTGGCCAGGAAGACCGCCATCAGCGTGCCGGTGCCGATCGCGCCAGCGAGGTACGAACCGAGCGCGCCCACACCGAGCGCGAAGCCGACGGCGATCGGCGCCAGCACCGCCAGCAGGCCAGGCGTGGCCAGTTCGCGCAGCGCGTCCTTGGTGCAGATGTCCACCACCCGGCCGTACTCGGGCTTCTCGCTGTAGTCCATGATCCCCGGGTGCTCCCGGAACTGGCGGCGCACCTCGAAGACCACCGAACCCGCCGACCGGGAAACCGCGTTGATGGCCAGTCCGGAGAACAGGAAGACCACCGCCGCGCCGAGCAGCAGCCCGACCAGGTTGTTCGGCTGCGAGATGTCCAGGCTCAGGGCCAGCCCGTGGGCGGCCGGGCCGACGCTGGCCTTCGCCGCGCTGATGGCGTCGGTGAACGAGCCGAACAACGCGGTGGCGGCGAGCACCGCGGTGGCGATGGCGATGCCCTTGGTGATGGCCTTGGTGGTGTTGCCGACCGCGTCGAGGTTGGTGAGCACCTGGGCGCCCTCGCCCTCGACGTCACCGGACATCTCGGCGATGCCCTGCGCGTTGTCGGAGACCGGGCCGAAGGTGTCCATCGCGACGATCACGCCGACGGTGGTGAGCAGACCGGTACCGGCCAGCGCCACCGCGAACAGCGCGAGCGTCAGCGAGCCGCTGCCGAGCAGGAACGCGCCGTAGACGGCCAGGCCGATCAGCACCGCCGAGTAGACCGCGGACTCCAGGCCCAGCGAGACGCCGGAGAGCACCACGGTGGCCGGGCCGGTGAGCGAGGTCTTGCCCACGTCCCGGACGGGGCGCCGGTTGGTCTCGGTGAAGTAGCCGGTGAGCTGCTGGATGAGGGCGGCGAGCACGATGCCGATGGCCACCGCGACCAGAGCCATGATCCGCGGGTTGCCGCTGTGGCTGGTGATCGACGCGGGAACGCCCTTCAGGTCGGCGTAGCGCGCGGGCAGGTAGACGAATACCGCGGCCACCACGAGAGCCAGGGAGATCGTCGCGGAGACGAAGAATCCGCGATTGATCGCGGTCATTCCACTGCGATCACGACGGCGCGGCGCGACCGCGAAGATTCCGATCATCGCAGTGATCACACCGATCGCCGGGACGAGCAGCGGAAACGCCAGTCCTGAATTGCCGAAGGCGGCCTTGCCGAGGATCAGCGCGGCGACCAGGGTCACCGCGTAACTCTCGAACAGGTCGGCCGCCATACCGGCGCAGTCGCCCACGTTGTCGCCCACGTTGTCCGCGATCGTCGCGGCATTGCGCGGGTCGTCCTCCGGGATGCCCTGCTCGACCTTTCCGACCAGGTCGGCGCCCACGTCGGCGGCCTTGGTGAAGATGCCGCCGCCGACCCTCATGAACATCGCGAGCAGCGCGGCGCCGAAGCCGAAGCCCTCCAGCACCTTCGGGGCGTCCGCCTTGTAGACGAGCACCACCACGGACGCGCCGAGCAGGCCGAGGCCCACGGTGCACATGCCGACGACTCCGCCGGTGCGGAAGGCGATCTTCATCGCCCGGTGCGACACGGTCGTCAGATCGGCCGCGGGTGCGTCGGGGCCCGGTGTAGCGGCCCGGGCGGCAGCGGCCACGCGGACGTTGCTGCGTACCGCGAGCCACATGCCGAGGTAGCCGGTGGCCGCCGAGAAGACCGCGCCCACCAGGAAGAACACCGAACGCCCGATGCGCTGCGTCCAGTTGTCCGCGGGCAGCAGCATCAGCAGGAAGAAGACCACCACGGCGAACACGCCGAGGGTGCGCAACTGCCGCTTGAGGTAGGCGTTCGCGCCCTCCTGCACGGCGGCGCCGATCCGCTTCATGGCCTCGGTGCCCTCGTCGGCGGCGAGCACCTGGCGGACCAGGACGATCGCGACGAGCAGCGCGGCAACGGCGACGGCGGCGATGACGAGTACGAGGGCGCGGTTGCCGCCGGTCAGCACGGCCGCCGCTGCGAGCGGTTGGTGAAGCTGGGTTGGGTCCTGCACGTGAGGGGTGAGAGGCCCCGCCATTCGTCCTCCTTGACGTTTGGCACGTGGGCGCGCGGCTTCTGCGACTGCAACGGCCGCGACGCTCAGGCTGCTTGAGCTAACTGAGCAAAGATGGACGGATTGTAGGTAGCGGGAACGGATCAAAACAGGGCGCAGGAACGAGAATTCGCCGGTGACATGCGTACGGAACGGGCTGACAAATTCCAGGACCGTTCCAGAAATCACCGTTTACGGTGAACGGCGAGGCGCGCGGTAGACCCCGAATTGATCATTGGCATTGATCAAGGAGTTGACCACGGAGATCACCTGGACACCTTGGGCCGTGTGATTCCCGAGGTCCGTGGGGTTTTTGGTACACCACGATCCCTGGGCGCGCGAGGTGTCGGCGCGTGTGGCTCCGGGCACATGGAAAAGGCGCCCCGCGGGGCGCCTGAAGATCAAAAGGTTGGGCTGGGCCGCCGGGCTACGGCAGCTCGACCGTCGGCGTGGTCGGCCAGCTCATCCGGATGACGCCGCCGCCCGGACCGGAGGTGACCTCTACGTCGTCCACCAGTCCGCTGATCACCGCGAGGCCCATCGTGCCCTCGTCCTCGGCCTCCTCGGCCCCGGGCTCCCCGGCAGCCGGGGCGGGGTGCCCGGCGGCCTCGTCACCGGTCCGCGAGCCGGGGCCGGAGGAGGTCTCCGGCACCTCGTCCCCGACCTCGATGGAGAACTTCTTCTCCTCCTCGGTCAGCACCACGCGCACCGGCATGTCGACACCGTTGCTGCGGTGCAGTCCAACGGCGCGCGTGCAGGCCTCACCCACGGCGAGCCTGACCTCGTCGAGCACGGCCTCGTCCACCCCCGCGCGGCGCGCCACCGCGGCCGCCACCAGGCGGGCGGTGCGGACGTGCTCGGGCAGGGCGCTGAAGCGCAGTTCGACGGTGGCCATGGCCTCCCCCTCGGGCGAACGCGGGCGTGCTTGACAGGGGTCCGGGCTACTGCGAGACCCGGTACCCCCGTACTCGGTCAATCACGGAGATCACACTGACGACGCTACGCCGCCAGGCTCAGTCCGTGGCGTTGACAGCCTCTTCCACCGAGGTGTGGATCGGGAACACCTTGGTCAGACCGGTAATACGGAAAATCTTCAAAATGCGCTCCTGGTTGCACACCAGTCGCAGCGAGCCCTCATGGGCGCGCACCCGCTTGAGCCCACCGACAAGCACACCAAGGCCGGTGGAGTCGAGGAAGTCCACGCTCTCCATGTCCACGACCAAGTGGTAGCTGCCGTCGTTGACGAGCTCGACCAGCTGCTCGCGCAGCTTGGGCGCGGTGTATACATCAATCTCGCCACCGACCTCGACGACCGTACGGTCGCCAACGGTCCGGGTCGACAGGGACAGGTCCACGGATCCTCCAGCACCTTGCATCGAGCGGTCGCCCCCCATGGATCGGCAGCCGCGATGGCATTCAATCACTTACCACCGGGCCAAGACGACGCCTTGAAGCGATTGTCCGTCATGCCGGTGACACACTGAGTGCCGATGGCCCACGATGATCCACCGCAGTCCGCGCACGGTCGCCCTACCCCAGCCACGGTCCTGCACCGAATCGCAGCGGGGGCGGGCCGCGCCGCGCGTGTCACTCATACGGAGCACTTGCCCCCTAGAACCGGTCGGCATGCCGATTGGCCTGATCAGATCCGCTCCGAGGTGGTCGACGCGATCCGCGCGGCCGGGATCGCCCGCCCGTGGGAGCACCAGGCCCAGGCCGCCCGACTCGCCCTGCGCGGCGAATCCGTGGTGGTCGCCACCGGAACCGCGTCCGGAAAGTCACTGGGCTATCTGGCCCCCGTTCTCAGCACGCTGCTGACCGGATCCGAAGCGCCCAACGGGCGGGGCGCCACCGCGCTGTACCTCGCCCCCACCAAGGCGCTCGCCGCCGACCAGCGGCGCGCCGTGGCCGAGCTGGCCGCCCCGCTCGGCACCGCCATCCGGCCCGCGGTCTACGACGGCGACACGCCGTTCGAGGAACGCGAATGGGTGCGCCAGTACGCGACCTATGTGCTCACCAACCCCGACATGCTGCACCGCGGCATCCTGCCCGGCCACCCCCGCTGGGCCTCCTTCCTGCGTCAACTGGCGTACGTGGTGATCGACGAGTGCCACACCTACCGCGGCGTCTTCGGCTCGCACGTCGCCCAGGTGCTGCGGCGGCTGCGCCGGGTGTGCGCCCGTTACGGCGCGAATCCGGTCTTCCTGCTCGCCTCGGCCACGGCCGCCGACCCGGCGGCCGCCGCTGGTCGGCTCACCGGCGTGTCGGTGACCGAGATCACCGAGGACGCCTCGCCGCGCGGCGAACTGGTCTTCGCGCTGTGGGAGCCGCCGCTGACCGAGCTGAGCGGGGAGCGCGGCGCCCCGGTGCGCCGCACCGCGACCGCCGAGTCGGCCGACCTGCTGACCGACCTGGTGGTCCAGGGCACCCGCACCGTGGCCTTCGTACGCTCCCGGCGTGCCGCCGAGCTGATCGCGCTGCTCGCCCAGGACAAGCTCGCCGCCGTCGACCGCTCGCTGCCCGGCCGGGTCGGCGCCTATCGCGGTGGTTATCTGCCGGAGGAGCGCCGGGCGATCGAGCGAGAGCTGCACAGCGGCCGCCTGCTCGGCCTCGCCTCGACCACCGCCCTGGAGCTTGGTGTGGACATCTCCGGCCTCGACGCGGTGCTGCTGGCCGGGTACCCGGGCACCCGGGCCTCGCTGTGGCAGCAGGCGGGACGGGCCGGACGCGCGGGCCAGGGCGCGCTGGCGGTGCTCATCGCCCGCGACGACCCGCTGGACACCTTCCTCGTGCACCATCCCGAGGCGCTGTTCGACCGGCCGGTCGAGTCCACCGTCCTGGACCCGGACAACCCCTATGTCCTCGCGCCCCACTTGTGCGCGGCCGCCGCCGAACTCCCGCTCACCGAGGCCGATCTGGCGCTGTTCGGCCCCGAAGCGCCTGATCTCATACCCCAGCTGGAAAAGCGCGGCCTGCTGCGCCGTCGCCGGGACTCCTGGTACTGGACCAGGCGGGAGCGCGCCGCCGACCTCACCGACATCCGGGGCGAGGGCGGCCGTCCCATCCAGGTGGTCGAGGCCGCGACCGGGCGGCTGCTGGGCACCGTGGACCAGTCCGCCGCGCACGCCACCGTCCACGACGGCGCGGTCCACCTCCACCAGGGCCGCACCTACCTGGTGAGCCACCTGGACCTGGACGACAACGTGGCGCTGGTCGAGGAGGCCGATCCGCCGTACTCCACGATGGCCCGCGACACCACCGCCATCACCATCCTCGGTACGGAGACCGAGCAGCCGTGGGGCGAGGCCCGGCTGTGCTTCGGCTCGGTCGAGGTGACCCACCAGGTCGTCTCGTACCTGCGCCGCAAGCTGATCACTGGTGAGGTGCTCGGGGAGACCAAGCTCGATCTGCCGCCGCGCACGCTGCGCACCCGGGCGGTGTGGTGGACCCTGACCGACGACCAGCTGGAGCAGGCCCGTATCCACCCGGAGGAGCTGGCCGGGGCGCTGCACGCCGCCGAACACGCCTCCATCGGCATCCTGCCGCTGTTCGCGACCTGCGACCGCTGGGACATCGGCGGGGTCTCCTTCCCGCTGCACCCCGACACGGGCCTGCCCACCGTGTTCGTCTACGACGGCCACCCGGGCGGTGCGGGCTTCGCCGAGCGCGCCTACCGCACCGCCCGGGCCTGGCTCACGGCGACGCGCGAGGCGATCGCGGCGTGTGAATGCGATTTCGGCTGCCCCTCGTGCATCCAGTCCCCCAAGTGCGGGAACGGCAACGACCCGCTGGACAAGCTGGCCGCGGTCCGTCTGCTGGACTGCCTGCTGGCCGCCGGTACCGGCGACGGCTGACGGCGGCCCGGCGCGGGCCCGCACCCGGGCCGGTCCCATCGGCAGCAGTGGCCCACCGCCCGACACCTCCGCCACCACGTCGGCCACCTCGCCCCGCACCGAGCAGGACACCAGCCGCGCGCCCTGCGCCTCGGCGACCCGCGCACCGCACCGGCACGCGGCCTCCTGGCCGTCCAGCGCGTGGTCCGCTGCGGCGAGAGCTGCCAAGTCGGCGGCGCCGCCCGCCCGGTGGCGCACCATGACCGCCTGGCCCAGCGCGAGCAGAGCGGCGAAGACCGTGCACAGCGCTCCGATGAGCACCAGCGCCCAGATCGTGGCCGACCCGCGGTCCCGGCTCATCGGACCGCGTCCTCTGCCAGCGCCGCCGCCTCGGCGTGGACCGTCGCTGACAGCATCCCGGCCAGCCGTCCCGGTCCCAGTGAACGTGCGGTCACCCACACGCGCACCAGGTCGCCCTCGCGCCGCAGGTCGACAACGGCCCCGCGCGGAGCGGCAGTCGCCGCCGCGGCGAGCGCGGTGGCCCGCGGCTCGGATCGCGCGGCGGCCCGTGCCCCGGCCCTGGCGGCGTCCACGCAGCGGATCTGCGCGACCGCCGTCATCAGGCCCCACAGCAGCATCGTGGTGACCACCACCAGCACCGGGACCACCACCGCCGCCTCGGCGGTCACATAGCCGCCGTCCGCGCGGCCCCGGCACACGGCTGGTTCAGAAGGAGACATCGAGCGCCCTCTTGATCATCCCGCTGAGCGCCGAGCTCACCGCGCCACTGGTGACGACCTTGTACAAGACGGCGGCGAAGGCGCAGGCGGCCAACGTCCCCACGGCGTATTCCGCGGTGCTCATCCCGGCATCGGCGGCGCCTGCCCGTACCGCGCGCCATCGGCCGCGCAGCCGATCGGCGAGGCCTGCTTTCTCCGCTGTGTGTTTCGTCGCGAACATCTTTCCCCCTGAGGTGAGTTGTGTTGTGTGTGGTGAATGAGCCCTGCGGGAACGGCGTTTCGCCCCTGCTCCCCGACGGCCCGTGAGATGTGGTCCGGTGCCCGGTCCGCTCGTTGGGCGTCACCTCGCCCGTGTCATCGCTTCCGCCAGCCCGATGACCACCGGAACCACGCCGATCACCAGGAAGGCCGGAAGGAAGCACAGGCCCAGTGGTGCCGTCGCCAGCACCCCGGCGCGGCGCGCCCTACCGTTGGCCGAGCGGGTCCGTTCGGCGCGGTACTCGGCGGCCAGCCGTGAGACGGCGGCCACGGGCGGCACTCCGGTGGTGGCGGCACGGGCCATCCAGCGCCCAAGTCCATCCGCTCCGGGGTGTGTTCCCAGCCGTGTCCAGCACTGGACCGGGTCCGCCCCGAGCCGCAGTTCCGCCGCGACCCTTCGCATCGCCTCGCCCAGCGGCCCGTCGAGGGTGCGGCCCACGGCGTCGGCGGCGTCCGCCGGGGTGGCCCCCGCCATCAGGCAGGCGGCCAGCAGATCCGCCGCGAGCGGCAGTTGGCGGCCCGCGCCGGGCGTTTCCTGCCCGGCCGAGGGCCTGGGCCTTCGCCGCCATCGGCGTATGCCGTACGCCCCGGCGAGTCCGACCACTCCCCCGGCCGCGCCGCCCACCAGCACACTCAGCCCGATTCCGGTGGCCACCGGCGGCGCCCACTCCCGCAGCCCGCGCCGGGCGGCCAGGCGCAGGCCGGGCCACCGCTCACGCCGTACCGGCTCGATGCCGAGCAACCACTCGCGGCGTCGTCTGGCCGTGCGCTGCCCGTGCGCCGACACCAGCGCCACCACTGTGCACAGGAGGGCCACCGCGAGCGCTCCCGCCATCCCCAGCCTGTGGACAACGTTCCCGCTCATGTCGCCTCCTGTGCGGCGCTGACGATACGAGCGGTCCATGCCAGCCCGGCCCACTCCAACGCACCGCCGACCAGCAGGCAGCCGAGCCCGGCGGGGGTGCGCAGCAGCACCCGCAGCGGATCGGCGCCGAGTGTGGCACCCAGGACCACCCCGAAGGCCGGAAGCAGTGCGAGCATCGCGGCGGTGGAACGCGGCCCCGCCAACTGGGCGCGCAGGTCCTCGCGTTGGTCGCGCTCGGCCCGCAGGACGGCGGCCACCCGGTCGAGGCCGTCGGCGAGTCCGGCGCCGCCGTTCACCGACACCTCCCAGCACGCCGCGACACCGGCCAGCCCCTCCGCACCCGGTCTGGCGGCCACCCGCCTGAGCGCGCCCGGCACATCCCCGCCGAAGCGGGCCGCCGCCAGCAGCGGCGTCACGCACTCCGACCCGTCGGGGCCGTCCGGGCCGCGCAGCCGTTCCACGCCCTCGGCCAGCGCGACATCCGGCGGTCGGCCCGCGCGCAGGTCTCCGGCGACCGCCGCGCACAGACCGGCCACGGCCTCCTGCCATCGCTCGGCCCTCCGGCGCCGATCCCGGGCCCGCAGCACGCGGCGCACATACGGGGTGGCGAGCGCGCCGACCAGCGCCGGGACCGGCGAGTGCGCGAGCAGCGCCAGCACCGTCCCGGCCACCGGGCACCACATCTCGCGGCCGAACCGGATCCCCAAGCGGCCCTCGACACGCGCCCTGCCCCGCCGCAGCACGTCCCGCACCTGCCCGCCGTACGCCCGCCAGCGCGGCGCGCCCGCAGGTGCCTCGCCGGCCCGAACCCCGTCCGCGAGCATCAACCGGGCCCTGCGTACCGCCTCGTCCTGCCGGTGCAGCCGCCACACGGCGCCCGCCGCGCACACCGCCGCACACCACACCGTGAGCAGTTCCGCGTTCCTCATCGGGCACCTCGCTCGCACAGCGCGGCCAACCGCGGCCAGCCGCGCTCCCGCCCATAGCGGCCGTCCGTGCCGCGCACCACGGCCGGAACGGTGCCGACCAGCCCGCCGCCGTCCCGCTCCAGCACATGGATCTCGGCGACCCGGCGCCGCCCCGAGCGGTCCCTGGCCAGATGGACGACGACCGACAGCGCGGCGGCGAGCTGGCTGTGCAGCGCGGCGCGCCCCAGCCCGGCCGTTGACCCCAGCGCCTCCAGCCTGGCCGGCACATCGCAGGCCGCGTTGGCGTGCAAAGTGCCGCAGCCCCCCTCGTGGCCGGTGTTGAGCGCGGCGAGCAGGTCCAGCACCTCGGGTCCGCGCACCTCGCCGACCACCAGGCGGTCCGGCCGCATCCGCAGTGCCTGCCGGACGAGGTCCCGCAACGTCACGGTGCCGACGCCCTCTTGGTTGGCGGGTCGGGTCTCCAGCCGCACCACATGCGGGTGTTCGGGACGCAGTTCCGCGGAGTCCTCGGCGAGCACGATCCGTTCGCCCGTGCCGACCAGTCCGAGCAGCGTGCTCAGCAGCGTCGTCTTGCCGCAGCCGGTACCACCGCTGACGAGGAAGGACAGCCGGGCGTCGACCACCGCCCGCAGCAGCCGTGCCAGTTCGGCGTCCACGCTGCCCGCCTCGACCAGTTCGGCGAGGGTGAAGGCGCGGGTCCGCACCACCCGCAGGGACAGGCAGGGCGCACCGATCGCCACGGGTGGCAGCACCGCGTGCAGCCGGGTGCCGTCCGGAAGCCGCGCGTCGACCCAGGGCCGGGCGTCGTCCAGCCGGCGACCGGCGGCGGTCGCCAGACGCTGGGCGAGCTTGCGGACGGCCGCGGCGTCGCGGAAGCGGATACCGGTCCGCTCCAGGCCCGAGCCACGGTCCACCCACACCTCGTCCGGTCCGTTGACCAGGACGTCGGTCACCCCGGGTTCGGCCAGCAGCGGCTCAAGCAAACCGGCTCCGACCATCTCCGAGCGCAGTGCCCTGACCACGCCGAGCACGGCGGTGTCGCCGAGCAGCCGTCCCTGAGCGCGCAGCGCGGCGGCGACCGCGGATGCCGTTGGCTCGCTCCCGGTCTCGGCCAGGGTGAGCCGTACCGCGTCGAGCAGCGCCGCGCGGTCGGCCGGATCGGTGCGCGGGCGACGGGTGTCCACGGCGTTCATACGGCAACACTCCCGCCACTGGGCAGCGCCTCGGCGAGGAACGCCGTGCAGAACCTGGCAAGTGGCCCACGGCCGTTGCCACCGGGCGGCCTGCCGCCGTTGACGGCCTCCAACAGCCCCTGTTCCGGCGGGAGTTCACCCGCCAGCCGCAGCCTCAGCAGCCGGGCGATCTCCTGGTCGTCGAGGCCGGAGGGATAGGGGCCGCGGGCCACCACCCGCAGGTCGGGCAGGATCATGCCGATCCTGGACGCCACCCGGTCCGCCGCCGCGACGGCCCGCAGCTCGGCCGGGACGACGACCAGTCCGATGTCGATCTGGGACAGCGCCTCCACCACGCTGTCGTCCACCCGGCGCGGCAGGTCCACCACGACCACCCCGCCGCGCCGCCGGGCGGCGCCGAGCACCGAGCGCATCGCCTCCGGGGTGATGACCACCGAGTCGCCGCGATCCCAGCTCAGGACGCTGAGATCATGCAGCCGGGGCAGGGACTCCTCCAACGCGCCGCTGCTGACCCGGCCCTGGGACTCGGCGAGGTCGGGCCAGCGCAGGCCCGCGGAGCGCTCGCCGCCGAGCAGTACGTCCAGTCCGCCGCCCAGGGGATCACCGTCGATCAGCATCGTGCGGCGGCCACCGCGGGCCGCGGTCACGGCGAGCGCGCAGGCGAGCGTGCTGGCACCGGCGCCGCCCCTGCCACCGACCACGCCGATGGTCAGTGCCGGTTCCCCGACGCCCTCCGCGGCGTCGGCGATCCGGTCCACCAGCCAGGTCTCGGCGTCGGGCAGGAACAGCACATGGTCGGCGCCGATGCCCACGGCCCGTCGCCACACGTCCTGGTCGTCGAGGTCGCGTCCGATCAGCAGGACGCCGGAGCGCCGCTGCATGCCCCGTAGGGCCGCCGAGCGGTCGTCACCGACCAGGACCAGCGGTGCCGCCTCCCAACTGCCGGGGCTGGTCGGCGGCCCGTAGGTGACCTCGGGCTCCACACCCGCGGCGGCGCACAGCCGCAGCAGATCGTCCAACAGGTCCTCGTCCTCGGTGACGATCAGCGGGGCGCCCGCCCTTTGAGTCCGGGCGACACGGCCCGGCCGAGGTTCCGGTCCCGCGCCCCCGGCCCGGACGCTCCGGCCGCTGTGCCGCGCCGCCGGTTCCGCCGCCGGCTCCCGCTCGCCGCCGGGCTCTGACCCCCGGCCTGGCGGCGCGGTGTCCCGTCCCCAGCCCTCGGGACCGCCGCTCGGCCCGCCGTCTGCCTGGCCGGGGCCGCGCGGTACCAGGCCCGGAGCCCGGTCCTGCGGCCCTCCGCCGAGAGTCTGCGCCTCCCGGTCCCGACCAGGTGCCGGGCCCGAGCCTTCGTTCTCGGCTTCGTCGCCCGGGCCTGCGTCCTGCCAGCCCCAGCCGCGCGACTGCGCGCCCGAGGCGGACCCGTCCGGTTCCCCACCCGGGTCTTGTGCCCTCCGCGCCCAGCTGGGCGGCACCGCGACAGGGTTCGGCTCCCCCGACTCCCCTTTCAGCTGCCGAGCCTGCCGGGGCCGCCCCCGGCAGACGCCCTCACGCGAGTCAGGGCGCTTTTCCTTTGCCGTTTGGCCCGGCTGTCCAGTCCGCCCGTTCCTGCCGGGCCGTCCTGGAGTACCCGGTGAGATGGATTCGGTCATGGCCCCCTCACTTCCCTCGCTGATACCGCGTCCCTCGCGGGCCTTCTTGCCTCGCGGTTCTTCACGGTGGAGGAAGACCAGGAATCGAGTGGATCTTGGTCAAAAGCAGGGGATAACTCGACGGTTGTGGATAACTCCGCCACTCACACGGGTGACTTCTCATCGATAGCGCAACGATTACGCACCGTCACGCGTCGTATGTGTCATCCACGAGTAAGGGGCAGGCAAATGATCTTGGAAAGGGTGGCGGAGCAACCGGCCAGGGGGTACGAAATACATCCGGACATGCGACGACCCCCGCCGGGGGGGAGAGCGGGGGTCGTCCCCACGGCCGACTCGGGGGGGGAGGAGCCGGACCGGGTTAGCACGGTCGCGAACGATCCGTGACTTCCATGGTGTACCCGAAGGCCTTCTCAGGCAAACCCACGCGCCTGAGCTTACGCCGAATGGTGGGTGCCTATGCTCGTCATCGTGGAAAACCACTCCTTGCCGCGAACAGCCGCCTTCTTCGATCTCGACAAGACGGTCATCGCGAAGTCGAGCACCCTGGCCTTCAGCAAGTCCTTCTATCAAGGTGGACTGATCAACCGTCGGGCCGTGCTGCGCACTGCTTATGCCCAGTTCGTCTATCTGCTCGGCGGTGCGGACCACGATCAAATGGAACGTATGCGGGAGTATCTGTCGGCTCTCTGCCGGGGCTGGAACGTCCAGCAGGTCCGGGAGATCGTCGCGGAGACCCTGCACGACCTGATCGATCCGCTCATCTACGACGAGGCCGCCTCGCTGATCGAGGAGCACCACGCCGCAGGCCGTGACGTGGTCATCGTCAGCACCTCGGGCGCCGAGGTCGTGGAGCCGATCGGAGCGATCCTCGGCGCCGATCATGTGGTCGCCACCCGCATGGTGGTCGAGGACGGCCGCTACACCGGGGAGATCGAGTACTACGCCTACGCCGACACGAAGGCGAAGGCGGTCGCCGAGCTGGCGGAGACCGAAGGGTACGACCTCTCCCGCTGCTATGCGTACAGCGACTCGGCGACCGACATTCCGATGCTGGAGTCGGTGGGGCATCCGTACGCGGTCAACCCGGACCGTGCGCTGCGCCGCGAGGCGATCGCGCGGGAATGGCCGGTGCTGACGTTCAGCCGACCGGTCCGGCTGCGTCAGCGCATTCCGGCGATGCCGAGCCGTCCGGTACTCGCGGTGGCGGCCGGGATGGCAGCCGTCGCCACCGCGGGCCTCGTCTGGTACGTGTCCCGCCGCCGTAGACCCGTAATGTCCTGAGGCACGCCATTAGTTGTTGATTGAGGCTAAAAGTAAAGAGTTGCGGTCAGGGGTTCCGGTTGCCGGGGCCGCGGAGTAAAAAGGACTTGACGGCCCGCGAGACCACGGACATCCGAGAGGAACCCCGTTGAATCAGGCCCCACGGACCGAAGCACGCACGCCGAGCACCCACGCGAAGCCAGCCCGCTGACCGGGCCAGCAGCACCAGGTGACGGGCAAAGCACCCGACCTGATGCGCCAAGAGAGTGCACGCATGGTCACCCGGCGGACGTGCCAGCGGTGGCACCCGCGGGTGCCACCGCATTTTTTGTCCGCGTGCCGCAAAGCGGCGCCGCCCCGCGGCCCTTCGGCCACGCCCGCTGACGCCTTCCGGCGGATTCCAGCTCATCGCCTCGAAGCTTGGTGCGCCGAATCGGAGGCCCCCCGGGATGCCGCGGCATCGCCCCGCACCGGAGCAAGCCCTGGCCCTGGACCGACGGCAAGCCCCGCCGAGGCGTGCCCCTCAGGCCGCCCCGCGCTGGAGCGCCTCGCAGACCGCCGTGCTCTCCCGTACACCGAGCCGCACGGCGTCCGCGCAGTGCGCGATCCACTGCGCCATGCCCTGCGGGGTCCCCGACATGTACGCCTCCAGGCCCTTGAGGTACTCGGCACGGCCGAGTTCCGCGTGCCCCACCTCCGCCGGGCAGACCGACTTCGGGTCGAGCCCGCTGCCGATCAGGACGACGCGTTGTGCCGCCCGCGCCACCAGTCCGTTGCAGGAGCCGAAGGGGCGCAGGGCCAGCAACTCGCCGTGCACCACGGCGGCCACCACCAGTGCGGGCGCTGTGCTTCCGGCGAGCAGCAGGCCGGCCAGTCCGTCCAGTCGCGCCACGACCTCCGCCGCGTCGGGGAGCGGCAGTTCGGCCAACTGCTCCTCGGCCACCGGCTCACCCGCCCGGCGCGGACGGCCCACGGTGTCGTCCGGTACCGCACCGCCCGCCGCGACCAGGTGCAGCCGCGCCAGCGCCTGGAGCGGTGACTGCCGCCAGACGCTGAGGAGTTGACCGGACTCGGCGGTCAGCCGCAGCGCCGCGCCGACCGTACGGGACTCCTCGTCGGCCCCGAAGTCGCTGCGCCGCCGCACCTCTTCCAGCGGCCAGTCGGCCCCGGCCAGCGCGGCGGAAGCGCGCGCACCGCGCAGTGCCGCCTCCGAGGTGACCTCGTTGGAGCGGCGGCGCATCACCCGGTGCCCGTACACCCGGTCCACGGCCTGGCGTACCGAGTCCACCGAGTCGGGCACCCCGGGCAGCGTGCCCAGCACGGCAAGCGGATCGGAGGACACCGGGGTTCCGGGGGCCGCCCCCCGGGAGAACGCAGTCATGCGTACGACCCTACGCACCCGTGGCCGGATACCCCTCGTTGGAGTGGTGTTCTTCACTTCGGTGAGGGGCGGGGACCGCACCTGCCGCTATCTTGTTGAATATGAAGATCGCTTTCGCTGGGAAGGGCGGGAGCGGCAAGACCACGCTCTCCTCCCTGTTCATCCGGCACCTCGCCGCAGCCGGGCTCCCGGTCATCGCCGTGGACGCGGACATCAACCAGCACCTGGGCCCGGCCCTTGGTCTCGACGAGGCGGAGGCCGCGGCGCTTCCGGCGATGGGCGCCCATCTGCCGGAGATCAAGCAGTACCTGCGCGGGGCCAATCCGCGGATCCCCTCGGCCGAGACCATGATCAAGACGACTCCGCCAGGCCATGGTTCGCGGCTGTTGCGGGTGACGGAGGAGAACCCGGTCTACGCGGCGTGCGCGCGGACCGTGGAACTCGACGGCAGCGCGGTGCGGCTGATGGTGACCGGTCCGTTCAACGAGTCGGACCTGGGTGTCGCCTGCTACCACTCCAAGGTCGGCGCGGTCGAGCTCTGCCTGAACCACCTGGTCGACGGGCGCCACGAGTACGTCGTGGTCGATATGACGGCGGGCAGCGACTCGTTCGCGTCAGGCATGTTCACCCGCTTCGACATGACGTTCCTGGTGGCCGAGCCGACCCGCAAGGGCGTCGCGGTGTACCGCCAATACAAGGAGTACGCACGGGACTTCGAGGTCGACCTGCGCGTGGTGGGCAACAAGGTGCAAAGCCAGGACGATGTTTCGTTCCTGCGCGACGAGGTGGGCGACGACCTGTTCACCACCGTCGGCCACTCCGACTGGGTGCGCGCGATGGAGAAGGGCCGCCCACCCCGCTTCGAGCTGCTTGAGCAGCCCAACCGCCAAGCGCTGCAAGCACTTCACCAGGCCGCGGACGCGTCCTATGAGCGGCGTGACTGGCAGCGCTACACCCGCCAGATGGTGCAGTTCCACCTGAAGAACGCGGAGAGTTGGGGCAACGAGAAGACCGGTGCCGACCTCGCCGCCCAGATCGACCCGTCCTTCACGCTGAGCGAGGACGCGCTCGTCGCGCGGTCGCTGCCTGAGTACGCCACGGCGGCGAGCAGCTTCTGACGTGGTGTCGCACCCGCGGTGTGGCAGACCAGCCATACCGCGGGCGCCGATTCAAGGTTTTCCGGCTGGCTTCACTCGATGGAGGCAAATGCGGTCGGTTCGGCCTGCCCGGTCTTCCCAGGCCGTTGAGGACCCATTACTCTCCATTGACCGATCCTTGAAGTAACGGAGTCATCACACTCCGCGACCGACGCTTGCCGGCCTGCTGGAGACGCACATGCCCGAATCCCATGCCTGCTCCCCCTGGACGCCCTGGCGCCACCACCGCTGCACCCACCCGCGGCCCGCCCCGTACGGCACGAGTCAACTCCTCGGTGGCGTAAGCGCGTTCCAGAGCCATACGGCACCCCTGGTACGGGACGAGCTGGCCCGGCTCGCCCGTGAAGGACAGCGCCCCACCCACACCTTCCTGACCTGTGCGGACTCCCGCCTGGTCACCAGCATGATCACCTCAAGCGGCCCCGGGGACCTGTTCACCGTGCGCAACGTCGGCAACCTGGTCCCGCCGCCGGGCACCGAGGGCGCCTGCGACTCGGTGGCCGCCGCCATCGAGTACGCGGTGGAGGTGCTGCGGGTCGACTCCATCACGGTCTGCGGCCACTCCGGCTGCGGAGCGATGCAGGCACTCCTCGCCTCGGCCACGACCGGGGCGTCACCGGAACCGGGCGAACCGCCGAGCGGGCAGACCCCGTTGACCCGCTGGCTGCGGCACGGACGGCCGAGCCTGGACCGCCTGGCGGCGGGACCGCACGAACCGCTCGCCGACCGGGCGGTGGCCGACGAGACGGAGCGGCTCTGCCTCGTCAACATCACACAGCAGTTGGATCACCTGATCGCGCACAGTTGCGTGGCGCGTCGCGTGGAAGAGGGAGGGCTGCGGCTGTACGGGATGTACTTCCATGTCGGCGAGGCTCAGGCGTACCTGCTCGACAGCGGGTCTGGGGTCTTCCGCGCCGTACGACCCGAGGCACGGCCGCAAACCGCACAGGTCTAAACCAATATCCGGCCGGTAACCCTTGTCAGCGCGTCTCCGGGCTGATGAGCTATGCCAAGGGACACATTGGGACATCCCTAGGGACATCCTGCGGCCAAGCGGATAAAGGGAGATGGGCGTGAGCAGCAACGAGAGCCTGGCCAACCTGTTGAAGGAGGAGCGGCGTTTCGCACCTCCGGCGGAGTTGGCGGCGGCCGCGAATGTCACCGCTGAGGACTACAAGAAGGCGGCGGCGGACCGGCTGGAGTTCTGGGCCGCCAAGGCCCGTCGGCTGACCTGGGACATCGCGCCCACCGAGACGCTGGACTGGTCGAATCCGCCGTTCGCCAAGTGGTTCGCGGACGGCAAGCTGAACGTGGCCTACAACTGCGTCGACCGGCATGTCGAGGCCGGTCACGGCGACCGGGTCGCCCTGCACTTCGAAGGCGAGCCCGGCGACAGCCGTACCGTGACCTACGCCGAGCTCAGGGACGAGGTGTCCCGGGCGGCCAACGCCCTGACCGAACTCGGTGTCAAGGCGGGCGACCGGGTCGCCATCTATCTGCCGATGATCCCCGAGGCGGTCATCGCGATGCTGGCCTGCGCCCGCATCGGCGCCCCCCACTCGGTGGTCTTCGGCGGCTTCTCGGCGGACGCGCTGGCCACCCGCATCGCGGACGCCGACGCGCGCGTCGTCATCACCGCCGACGGCGGCTACCGGCGCGGCAAGCCCTCGGCGCTCAAGCCCGCCGTGGACGAGGCGCTGACCCGGCCCGGCACCGAGGAGGTGCGCAGCGTCCTGGTCGTCCGCCGCACCGGCCAGGAGACCGCGTGGACCGAGGGCCGCGACGTGTGGTGGCACGACGTCGTCCCCCGCCAGTCGGAGCAGCACACCCCGCAGGCGTTCGACGCCGAGCACCCGCTGTTCATCCTGTACACCTCCGGCACCACAGGAAAGCCGAAGGGCATCCTGCACACCACGGGCGGCTACCTCACCCAGGCGTCCTACACCCACCACGCCGTCTTCGACCTCAAGCCGGAGACCGACGTCTACTGGTGCACCGCGGACATCGGCTGGGTCACCGGCCACTCGTACATCGTGTACGGACCGCTGTCCAACGGCGCCACCCAGGTCCTCTACGAGGGCACCCCGGACACCCCGCACCAGGGTCGTTGGTGGGAGATCATCCAGAAGTACCGCGTCTCCATCCTCTACACCGCCCCCACCGCGATCCGCACCTGCATGAAGTGGGGCGAGGACGTCCCGGCCAAGTTCGACCTGTCCAGCCTGCGGCTGCTGGGTTCGGTGGGCGAGCCGATCAACCCCGAGGCGTGGATCTGGTACCGCAAGCACATCGGCGCCGACCGCACCCCGATCGTGGACACCTGGTGGCAGACCGAGACGGGCGCCATCATGATCAGCCCGCTGCCCGGCGTCACCACCACCAAGCCCGGCTCCGCACAGAACCCCCTGCCGGGCATCTCCGCCACCGTGATCGACGACGAGGGCAACGAGGTGCCCAACGGCTCCGGCGGCTACCTGGTGCTCACCGAGCCATGGCCGTCGATGCTGCGCACCATCTGGGGCGACGACCAGCGCTATCTCGACACGTACTGGTCGCGCTTCGAGAACCGGTACTTCGCGGGCGACGGCGCCAAGAAGGACGATGACGGCGACATCTGGCTGCTGGGCCGGGTCGACGACGTCATGCTGGTCTCCGGGCACAACATCTCGACCACCGAGGTCGAGTCCGCCCTGGTCTCCCACCCCAAGGTGGCCGAGGCCGCGGTGGTCGGCGCCTCCGACCCCACGACCGGTCAGGCCATCGCCGCGTTCGTCATCCTGCGCGGTTCCGCCACCGAGGAGGAGGGCCTGGCCGAGGAGCTGCGGGCGCATGTCGCCAAGGAGCTGGGCCCGATCGCCAAGCCCAAGCGGATCCTGCCGGTGGCCGAGCTGCCCAAGACCCGCTCCGGCAAGATCATGCGCCGACTGCTGCGCGATGTCGCGGAGAACCGGCAGCTCGGTGATGTCACCACGCTGACCGACAGCACCGTGATGGAGCTGATCCAGTCCAAGCTCCCGGCCGCGCCCAGCGAGGACTGAGACCGCCGAAGGACCACGTACGCCATGAGGGGCGCCCGGCAACATGCCGGGCGCCCCTCATGCACTTAATGTGACGATCAGCGGCTAACCCGTTCGAGTTCACCCGGTAAAGTGGCTGGAGCGTCAAGAACACGCAAAGATTTCGGGGTGTGCCGGGAAGTCTGGTCGGCGGGTGCGACAGCCGTATCCAGCCACCGAGCCAGCCGGAGGTCATCTCGTGACACAGCCCCGCCGCCGTTCCGTCTTCCTCGGACGCCTGTCCCTGCCCGAGCGGAACTTCGTGGCGGACGCGCTGCGCACCGAGACGGTCGGCGGCGTCCTGCTGCTGATGGCCGCCGTGGTGGCCCTGATCCTGGCGAACACCCCGCTGAGCAGCGGTTACGTCGCGCTCCGGGACTTCCATCTGGGGCCCGCGGCGCTCCATCTCAATCTGTCGGTGGCCGACTGGGCCAAGGACGGCCTGCTCACGGTCTTCTTCTTCGTGGCGGGCATCGAGCTGAAACGCGAACTGGTCGCGGGCGAGCTGCGCTCCCCGTCGGCCGCCGCGCTGCCGGTGATCGCCGCCGTCTGCGGAATGGCGCTGCCCGCGCTGGTGTACACCACGGTGAGCCTGAGCGGCGGCGGCGACATACGCGGCTGGGCGGTGCCCACGGCCACCGACATCGCGTTCGCGCTCGCCGTGCTGGCGGTGATCGGCACCGCACTGCCGGCGGCGCTGAGAGCGTTCCTGCTCACCCTCGCGGTGGTGGACGACCTCTTCGCCATCCTGATCATCGCGGTCTTCTACAGCGCCAGGATCGACTTCCCGGCCCTCGGTCTCGCCGTGCTCGGACTGCTCGTCTTCTGGCTGCTGCTGCGCAAGCGGGTCCGCGGCTGGTACGTGTATGTGCCACTGGCCCTGGTCATCTGGGCGCTGATGCACGCCAGCGGAGTGCACGCCACCATCGCGGGCGTTGCCATGGGCCTGATGATGCGCTGCACGAAGGACCCCGGAGAAAACGTTTCTCCGGCTGAGCACATCGAGCATGTGGTGCGCCCGTTGTCCGCCGGAATCGCGGTCCCGCTGTTCGCCCTGTTCGCCGCCGGGGTCTCGCTCTCCGGCGGCGCGATCCGGGGCGTCTTCACCGACCCGGAGACGCTCGGCGTGGTCCTCGGCCTGTTCCTGGGCAAGGCTGCCGGAGTCTTCGGCGGCACCTGGTTCGCCGCCCGGTTCACCAAGGCGGAGCTCAACCCCGAACTGGCCTGGGCGGACGTGGCCGCCGTCGCATGCCTGGGCGGCATAGGCTTCACCGTCTCGCTGCTGATCGGCGAGCTGGCCTTCGCCTCCAATCCGGCACTCGCCGACGAGGTCAAGGCGGCGGTACTGATCGGCTCGCTGATATCCGCGGTGGTCGCCGCGACGCTGCTCAAGGTACGCAACACCAAGTACCGGGCGCTGTGCGACGAGGAGGACCGCGACGACGACCAGGACGGCATCCCCGACGTCTACGAAGCGGACAAGCCGGAGTACCACCTGCGGATGGCCGCCATCTTCGAGGCGAAGGCCGCGGAGCACCGCAGACTCGCAGAACTGGCCCGGAGCGGAACTAACGGGGACCATGGTTCAACATGATTCCGGCATGATCGAACGCGACAACGCACCCGATCCACTACGGGGCACGAACCGAATACGACGGAGGACGCGATGAGCGCAGTCGAACGGACCGATGAGCGGAGCCTCGGCCAACTGGTCGCCACGGCCACGGCCGAGCTGTCCGCACTCGTCCACGACGAGATCGCGCTCGCCAAGGCCGAGCTGCGGCAGGACGCCAAGCGCGCCGGAATCGGCGGTGGCGCGATCGCCGGTGCCGGGGTCTTCGCCCTCTTCGCCCTGCCGGTACTGAGCTTCGCGGCGGCGTACGGCATCCACAACCTCGGCCTCGGGCTCGCCTGGTCGTTCCTGATCGTGGGCGCCGCGTACCTGGTCATCGCGGCGGTGTTGGGCGTCTTCGCGCGGGCGAAGTTCAAGAAGGTCAAGCCGCCGGAGCGGTCAATCGCCTCGGCCAAGGAGACCGCCGCCGTGCTCCAGGGCGTCAAGCCGCACCCCCGCTCCCCCGCCGACCACACGCCGACGGGCCAAATGTGACACGCTCTCGGACATGACGGTCGCTGACTCAACAGGTGTACGCCTCGACGGCCCCTGGACCCACCGGGACGTCGCCGCGAACGGCGCCCGGTTCCACATCGCCGAGGTCGGCGACGGCCCTCTGGTCCTGCTGCTGCACGGCTTCCCGCAGTTCTGGTGGACCTGGCGGCACCAGCTCACGGCGCTGGCCGACGCGGGGTTCCGCGCGGTGGCGATGGACCTGCGCGGCGTCGGCGGCAGCGACCGCACCCCGCGCGGCTACGACCCGGGCAACCTCGCCCTGGACGTCACCGGTGTGATCCGCTCGCTCGGCGAGCCGGACGCCGCGCTCGTCGGCCATGACCTGGGCGGCTATCTGGCGTGGACGGCCGCCGTCATGCGGCCCAAGCTGGTGCGCAGGCTGGCGGTCTGCTCGATGCCGCACCCACGGCGCTGGCGCTCCGCGATGCTCGCGGACTTCCGGCAGACCGCCGACAGCTCCTACATCTGGGGCTTCCAACGACCCTGGCTGCCCGAGCGCCAGCTGGTCGCGGACGACGCGGCGCTGGTCGGCCGGCTGATCCGGGAGTGGTCCGGGCCGCGGCTACCGGAAGACGAGGCCGTGGAAACGTATCAACGGGCGATGCGGATCCCGTCCACCGCGCACTGCTCGATCGAGCCGTACCGCTGGCTGGTCCGGTCGATGGCGCGACCGGACGGGGTGCAGTTCTACCGGCGGATGAAGCGGCCGGTGCGGGTGCCCACGCTGCATCTGCACGGTTCGCTGGACCCTGTGCTGCGTACCCGCAGCGCGGCCGGATCCGGGGAGTACGTGGAGGCGCCGTACCGCTGGCGGCTGTTCGACGGGCTCGGACACTTCCCGCACGAGGAGGATCCGGTGGCCTTCTCCACCGAGTTGATCAACTGGCTGAAGGACCCGGAACCGGACAGGTGACACACCGGACGGGTGACACATCAGCCCCTGTCCGGATCCTACTTTCTGACGATCGGCCAAATGCCGGGCGCATAGGCCAATTCGGCGACCGCGAAGTGGTTACCGACCTTGTGGCGCGGGCACGTAGCTCGGTATGGGCTGGACGCACGACTACCGTGACGTATCACGCGACCACCGCGACACCACCGCTACGGGCCGATCGGCGCCCACGGCGGAGCTGCACCACCGGGGCCAGTTGCTGCCCCTCCCACGCATCCTGGGCCGACGCGCCCGGTGGGTGGGCGCCCGGCTGCGCCATTCCGCGCGCAGTTGACGGCGGCACACCCCGAAACACCCACAACGCGCCAGATATCGGACCATTGCCAGGCCCGAGGCCGACCCGTGCCCGCGGCCGAAAACGGACGGCTACAGGGCGCACTCCTGGGTGTCCGCCGCCCGTACCGCGCTGCGGCCCGCGGTGATGTCCTGGGCCACCTCGTGTGCGGTCAGGGCGTACCCGGTGGAGTCGTCGTCAAGTGACTTGGCGAAGACCACCCCGTACACCTTGCCGTCCGGAGTGAGCAGCGGGCCACCGGAGTTGCCCTGCCGCACCTCGGTGTAGAGCGAGTACACATCGCGGCTGACGTTGCCGCGCCGGTAGATGTCGGGCCCGTGCGCCTGGATGCGGGCCCGCACCCGGGCGGCGCGCACGTCGTAGGCGCCGTTCTCCGGGAAGCCGGCGACGATGGCTCCGTCGCCGCTGTGCGCCGGGTGGTTGACGAAGTCCAGCGCGGGCGCGTCGAGTGACGGCACGTCGAGTACGGCGATGTCGCGCTGCCAGTCGTAGAGCACGACCTTGGCGTCGTACTGCCTGCCCTGGCCGCCGACCTGCACCGTCGGGTCCTTCACCCCGCCCACCACATGCGCGTTGGTCATCACCCGGTGCGGGGCGAAGACGAACCCGGACCCTTCCAGTACCTTGCCGCAACTCGGCGCGGTCCCAACGACCTTGACGATGCTGCGCTCGGAGTTGGTCGCCGTGGCACTGGTGGCGAGCTTCGGGTCGGGCGGTCGGACGGAGGTGATCGGCTCGCTGGAGAAGGGGGTGAAGACCTGCGGGAAGCCGTTCTGGGCGAGCGCCGAGGAGAAGTCGGCGAACCACATGTCCGCGCGCTGCGGAATCAGCCGTGAGACGCCGGTGAGTACCTTGGAGGCCCGTACCTCACGGCCGATGGTGGGCAGCGCGGTGCCCGCCAGCGCCGAGCCGATCAGCCAGGCGACCAGCAGCATCGCCAGCACGTTCACCAGCGCGCCGCCGGTGGCGTCAACGGCCCGCGCGGGCGACCAGGTGATGTGTGTGCGCAGCCGGTTTCCCAGATGGGTGGTGAACGCCTGTCCCACGGAGGCGGCGACGATCACCACGACGACCGCGGCGATCGCGCCGTACGTGCCCGGTGGTGCGCTGCCCGTCGCCTGGTCCCAGACCAGTGGAAGGACGTAGACGGCGATCAACCCGCCACCGAGGAAGCCGAGCACGGACAGAATGCCGACCACGAATCCCTGCCGGTAGCCGACAACGGCGAACCACACGGCGGCCAGCAGCAGCAGGATATCCAGCGCGTTCACCGGGATACCGTCTCACGCGCGGGCGCTGAGCGGGACTTCCCTGGCACGGTCCCACGGCCGTTCCCACCCGGAGAAGTGCAGGATCCGGTCGATCAATCCGGCCGTGAACCCCCAGACCAGGACATCTGACACCAGGAACGCGGGACCGCGGAAGCCGCTCGGATGCGTGACGATCCGCCGGTTCTCCGGATCCACCAGATCGGCGACCGGAACGCTGAACACCCGTGCGGTCTCCGCCGGATCGACCGGCCGCACCGGACTCGGCTCGCGCCACCAGCCCAGCACCGGCGTCACCACGAAGCCGCTCACCGGGATGTACAGCCGCGGCAGGACGCCGAAGACCTGCACGCCGAGCGGATCGAGCCCGGTCTCCTCCTGCGCCTCGCGCAGCGCGGCCCGCAGCGGACCCTCCCCTTCCGGGTCACCGTCCACCGGGTCGACCGCACCGCCGGGGAACGACGGCTGCCCGGCGTGCGAGCGCAACTGCCGGGCGCGCTCCATCAACAGCAGCTCAGGGCCGTGCTCCCCCTGCCCGAACAGGATCAGCACCGCGGAGGGACGGCCGCCCGAGTCAGGCGGCAGAAAGCGGCTCAACTGCTCCGGCCGTACGCTCGGCGCCATCTTCGCCACCGGAGCCAGCCAGTCCGGCAGCTCGCTCAGCGACACCTCCGGAGCATCCGTCATTCCGCCCCCAACGCGGGTGCGGGCTTGCCGGGGAAGCCGGGCGGCGGCTTGAGGCGCTGGCCGGCGCCTCCGCTCAACTCGTACTTGAGCAGCTTGGCCGCCTTGGCCGGGTCCGTCTCTCCCTCACCGTACGAGGGACACAGCGGCGCGATCGGGCAGGCGCCGCAGGCGGGCTTGCGCGAGTGGCAGACGCGACGGCCGTGGAAGATCAACCGGTGCGAGAGCATCGTCCACTCGCTCTCGGGGAACAGCGAGCCGACTTCCTGCTCGATCTTCACCGCGTCCTCCGAGGTGGTCCAGCCGAAGCGGCGGGCCAGCCGGCCGAAGTGCGTGTCGACTGTTATGCCTGGGACGCCGAAGGCGTTGCCCAACACGACGTTCGCCGTCTTGCGCCCCACCCCGGGGAGGGTGACCAGGTCCTCCAGCCGGTTGGGCACCTCGCCGCCGAAGCGGTCGCGGATGGCCGCCGAAAGGCCCAGGCAGGACTTGGCCTTCGCCCGGAAGAACCCGGTCGGCCGCAGCAACTGCTCCAGCTCCTCCGGGTCGGCCGCCGCCATCGCCTCCGGGGTCGGGTACTTGGCGAACAGCGCGGGAGTCGTCTGGTTGACCCGCAGATCGGTGGTCTGGGCGGACAGCACGGTGGCGATCAGCAGCTGGAAGGGGTTCTCGAAGTCCAGCTCGGGGTGGGCGTACGGGTAGGCCTCGGCGAGTTCGCGGTTGATCCGCCGCGCCCGGCGCACCAGCGCGGTGCGGGACTCGGGCTTGGCGGCGGCAGCGCCGGCCTTGGCGGGCGCGCTCTTGGCGGCGGTCTTCGCCGCGGCCTTGGCGGCGGGCTTCGTCGCGGCGGTCTTGGCGGTGCGCTTGGCGGCGGTCTTGGCCGTGCGCTTGGCGGCGGCCTTCGCCGTCTTGGCGGGTGCCTTGGCGGCGCTTTCGGCGGTGGCCTTGGACGCGGTCCTGGCCGCCGTCCTGGTGGCGGCCTTCGCCGCGCTCCTGGCGGTCGCCTTGGCGACCATCTTCGCGGCGGCGTCCTCGGCCGCCTTGGAGGTGACCTTGCCGGACCTCCTGGGCGCCCTGTCGGGCGCGTCGGCACCGGGGTCCGCCTTCGCCCCGACTCCGGGCGCGGCCGTACGGGGAGCTTGTTCGCTCACAGCGGAATCAGGGTCGCGGGTCACCCGTACGGACCCTCCACCCTGCTGCTTCTTGCGCGCACTTGGCGTATCAGGCACCCGGCCAGCCTAAGCCTCGGCACCGACATCCGCCCTTGACCATCACGATTCGCGGCACAATCCGACCCCGAAGGACACGGGCGCGGCACTATAGGTCACACTTGTGATCGATAGCACTGTTTTACCGTCCGGCATTATGGGGACTGGACACGGTCGGTGAAATCAACAAGGAGAGACCTCGTGGACGACGTTCTGCGGCGCGCTCCGCTGTTCGCGGCGCTAGACGATGAGCAGGCCGCTGAGCTGCGCGCCTCCATGACGGAGGTCACCCTCGCGCGGGGTGACTCCCTCTTCCACGAAGGCGACCCGGGCGACCGGCTCTACGTGGTCACCGAGGGCAAGGTGAAGCTGCACCGCACCTCACCGGACGGCCGGGAGAACATGCTCGCGGTACTGGGCCCCGCCGAGATGATCGGCGAGCTGTCCCTCTTCGACCCGGGCCCGCGCACCGCCACCGCGACCGCGCTGACCGAGGTCAAGCTGCTGGGGCTGGGCCACGGTGACCTCCAGGTGTGGATCAACGCCCGGCCCGAGGTCTCGGTCGCGCTGCTGCGCGCCGTCGCCCGGCGCCTGCGCCGCACCAACGACAACATGTCGGACCTGGTCTTCTCCGACGTGCCCGGCCGCGTGGCCAAGGCGCTGCTCGACCTGTCGCGCCGGTTCGGCGTGCAGTCCGACGAGGGCATCCACGTCGTGCACGACCTGACGCAGGAGGAGCTGGCCCAACTGGTCGGCGCCTCGCGCGAGACGGTCAACAAGGCGCTCGCCGACTTCGCGGGCCGCGGCTGGCTGCGTCTGGAGGCGCGCGCCGTGATCCTGCTGGACGTCGAGCGACTGGCCAAGCGGTCCCGCTGACGCCCGGTCGTCACGGGTTGGTGCGGGGGCTTCGCCCCCGCGCCCCGCGCTGTTGAGGTTCCCTATCCCGGGTCGCGCCCCCCGTGGGGCCTCGCCCGCCTCAGATGAGGCCGTGTTCGCGCAGGTAGTCGAGCTGGGCCCGTACGGACAGTTCGGCGGCGGGCCACAGGCCGCGGTCGACGTCCGCGTAGACCTGGGCGACGACCTGCGCGGGCGTGGTGTGGCCCTGCTCCACCGCGGTCTCCACCTGGGCGAGCCGGTGGGCGCGGTGCGCCAGGTAGTACTCGACGGCGCCGCGTGCGTCGGACAGCACCGGGCCATGCCCGGGCAGAATCGTTTCCACGGCCCCGTCAGCGGTCAGCGCCCGCAACCGGCGCAGCGAGTCCAAGTAGTCGCCGAGCCGCCCGTCGGGGTGGGCCACCACGGTCGTACCGCGCCCGAGAACCGTGTCGCCGGTCAACACCGCCCGGTCCGCGGGCAGTTGGAAGCACAGCGAGTCCGCCGTATGGCCCGGCGTCGGCACCACCCGCAGTTCGAGCCCGCCGGTGCTGATCACATCGCCGGCCGCCAGGCCCTCGTCGCCGAGCCGCAGCGCCGGGTCCAGCGCGCGGACGTTGCTCCGGGTCAGCTCGGCGAACCGCGCGGCGCCCGCGGCGTGGTCCGGGTGGCCGTGGGTCAGCAGCGTGAGCGCGACGCGCTTGCCCATGCTCTCGGCGACGGCCAGCACATTGCGCAGATGCGTCTCGTCCCGCGGCCCCGGGTCGATCGCCACGGCGAGGTCGGAGTCGGGCTCGCAGACCAGCCAGGTGTTCGTACCGTCCAGCGTCATCGGCGAGGGGTTCGGCGCCAGCACGCACACCGCGCGCGCGGTCGCGGGCCCGCCGACGGAGGGCTGGGGGGCGCCGGGCAGTATCGCGGCGGTCATCACTCGGCTCCTCGGGTGTCGTCCGCGGCGACGTCCCCGGACGACCGCCTCGGTATGCGTCGGGTGAACTCGTCGTGCCCGGGCCAGCTCAACACGATCTCCTCGCCGTCGAGTTGGGCGCGCGCCAGCACCGGTTCCAGGTCGCGGGCACCGCAGTCGGCGTGGGCGGCGGCGACGGACCCGTACCGGGCCAGCGGCCGCAGCGTGGCGATGGTCGGCGGCATCATCAGCAACTCGCCCTGGTCGTAACCGGATGCCGCCTCCCGGGGCAGCAGCCACGCCGTGCGGTCCGCCTCACCGGAGACGTCGCGGGTGCGCTGGCCTTCGGGCAGCGCCGCCAGGAAGAACCACGTGTCATAGCGCCGCTCCTCGAACTCCGGGGTGATCCACCGCGCCCAGGGGCCCAGCAGATCGGACCGCAGCACCAGTTCACGGCGTGCCAGGAAATCGGCGAACGAGAACTCACGGCTGACCAGCGCCCGGCGGTCCGCCTCCCAGTCCTCGCCCGTGGTGTCCGCCACGACCGAGTCGGCGTCCGGACCGGCGAGCAGCACCCCGGACTCCTCGAACGTCTCCCGTACGGCCGCGCACACGACGGCCTGCGCGGTCGCCCCCGGGTCGCCGTCCGACGTCAGCCCGAGCCGCTCCGCCCACACCCGCGGCGGCGGCCCCGCCCAGCCGACGGGGCGCTCGTCGCGCGGGTCGACACCGCCGCCCGGATACGCGTACGCGCCTCCGGCGAAGGCCATGGAGGCGCGTCTGCGCAGCATGTGGACCTGCGGTCCGGCCGCGGAGTCCCGCAGCAGCAGGACGGTCGCGGCCCGGCGCGGTGGTACGGGCGTGAGCGCACCGCCCGCGAGGGCGCGGATCCGGTCCGGCCAGGTCGACGGGAACCACTGCCCGTTGGTCGTGGTCATGCCGTAACGCTATCGCTGGATGTCCGCTATTTCTCCCCCGGTTCCGGTCCGGCCGGGCTCGCGGACCGCGGGCTACTCGACCTCGACCTGGATCTCCACCTCGACCGGCGCGTCCAGCGGCAGCACCGCGACGCCCACCGCGCTGCGCGCGTGCACGCCCTTGTCGCCCAGCACCTCGCCCAGCAGTTCGCTGGCGCCGTTGAGCACGCCCGGCTGGCCGGTGAAGTCCGGCGCGGAGGCGACGAAGCCGACCACCTTCACGACCCGCTTGACGCGGTCCAGGTCGCCGATGACCGACTTGACCGCGGCCAGCGCGTTGAGCGCGCAGGTACGGGCCAGGTCCTTGGCCTCCTCGGCGGTGACCTCCGCACCCACCTTGCCGGTGAGCGGCAAGGTCCCGTCCACCATCGGGAGCTGGCCCGCGGTGAAGACGTAGCTGCCGGACTGGACGGCGGGCTGGTAGGCGGCCAGCGGAGGAACGACGTCCGGAAGCTTCAGACCGAGCGAGCCGATCTTCTCCTCAACCGCGCTCATGCCCGCCCGTCCGCCCTCGTTCGAGGCGCTTCGCGGCGCAGTCATGACTTCTCCCTCTTGAGGTAGGCCACCAGCTGCTCGGGGTTGTTCGGCCCGGGAACGACCTGGACGAGTTCCCATCCGTCCTCGCCCCAGGTGTCCAGGATCTGCTTCGTGGCGTGTACGAGCAGCGGCACAGTCGCGTATTCCCACTTGGTCATGGCTGTGACTGTAATGCCTCGTCCCGGCGCCACCGCCGCCAGACCACCACGAGCCGCACGGCCGACGCGAGAGCCGACCCGGCCCGGTGCGTAGATCCAGAACCGACTGGTTAGGCTCACAAGGGTGAGCGCCCAACACTCAGCCGCGCCGCCGGCGGCGGCCGCGCAGCAGGCGACCCGGCTCCACATCGTGACGGGCAAGGGCGGGACCGGGAAGACCACGGTCGCCGCCGCCCTCGCGCTCGCCCTCGCGGACGAGGGGAAGCGCACCCTCCTGGTCGAGGTCGAGGGGCGGGGCGGCATCGCCCAACTCTTCGAGACGGAAGCGCTGCCGTATGAGGAGCGCAAGATCGCCGTGGCGCCCGGCGGCGGGGACGTCCACGCCCTGGCGATCGACCCCGAGCTGGCGCTGCTCGACTACCTGGACATGTTCTACAAGCTGGGCCGGGCCGGCCGCGCCCTGAAGAAACTCGGCGCGATCGACTTCGCGACCACGATCGCGCCCGGCCTGCGGGACGTCCTGCTGACCGGCAAGGCGTGCGAGGCGGTGCGCCGCAAGGGCACGTCCGGCGGACGGGCCTACGACGCGGTCGTGATGGACGCCCCGCCGACCGGGCGCATCACCCGCTTCCTCAACGTGAACGACGAGGTGGCGGGCCTGGCCCGGTTCGGCCCGATACACAACCAGGCGCAGGCCGTCATGCGGGTGCTCAAGTCGGCCGAGACGGCGGTGCACCTGGTGACACTGCTGGAGGAGATGCCGGTCCAGGAGACGGTGGACGGTGTCGCCGAACTGCGCGCCGCCGGGCTGCCGGTGGGCGCGGTGGTGGTCAACATGCTGCGCCCCGCGGTACTGGACGAGGCGGCGGTGCGCATCGCCTCCAGCACGGAGCGGCGCGGTCACCGTGCGGCGGTGGCCAAGGCCCTGTCCCAGGCGGGCCTCGGCGGCGCGCGCCGCGGCGGGCTGGCGGAACGGCTGGTGGACCCCCTGCTGGAGCAGGCGCGCGAGCACGCGGAGCGGGTGGCGCTGGAGCGCCGCGAACGCGCCGAGATCGAGGGGCTGGGCCTGCCGACGTACGAACTGGAACTGCTCGGTGACGGCATCGAGGTGGGCGGCCTGTACCGGCTGGCCAACTCGCTGCGGGAACAAGGGATCGCGGGTACGCAGAGGAAGGGCGGGCGATGAGCTGGCAGGCCCCGTTGCTCGACATCGATCCGCTGCTCGACGACCGTGAGACGCGGATCATCGTGTGTTGCGGCTCGGGCGGGGTGGGCAAGACCACGACGGCCGCGGCCCTGGGGCTGCGTGCGGCCGAGCGCGGCCGGACGGTCGTGGTGCTGACCATCGACCCGGCGCGGCGTCTCGCGCAGTCGATGGGGCTCACCGAACTGGACAACACACCGCGCCGGGTGGACGGCATCGACGAGTCCGCGGGCGGTCAACTGCACGCGATGATGCTGGACATGAAGCGGACGTTCGATGAGATCGTCGTCCAGCACGCCGAGCCGGAGCGCGCCCAGGCGATCTTGGAGAACCCGTTCTACCAGTCGCTTTCCGCGGGTTTCGCGGGCACGCAGGAGTACATGGCCATGGAGAAGCTCGGCCAGCTGCGGGCCCGCGACGAGTGGGACCTGATCATCGTGGACACCCCGCCGAGCCGCTCCGCGCTGGACTTCCTGGACGCCCCCAAGCGCCTCGGCTCGTTCCTCGACGGCAAGTTCATCAAATTGCTGATGGCCCCGGCGAAGGCGGGCGGACGCGCCGGGATGAAGTTCCTCAACGTCGGGCTGTCGATGATGACCGGCGCGCTGAACAAGGTGGTCGGCGCGCATCTGCTGCGGGACGTGCAGACGTTCGTGGCGGCGATGGACACCATGTTCGGCGGCTTCCGCAAGCGCGCGGACGCCACCTACCGGCTGCTCCAGGCGCCCGGTACGGCGTTCCTCGTGGTGGCGGCGCCGGAGCGGGACGCGCTGCGCGAGGCCTCGTACTTCGTGGAGCGGCTGGCGGCGGAGCGCATGCCGTTGGCCGGGCTGGTGCTGAACCGGGTGCACGCCAGCGGTGCGGCGCGGTTGACGGCGGAACGGGCGCTCGCCGCCGCCGAGGCGTTGGAGGATTTGGCGGCGGAGTGGCCCGGCGCCGGAGATCCGGCGCCAAGTGCCGTCACTACTGCGGAAGTTGGCGATCCGGTGGACTGCCCCGCCGTGGAAAATCTTACCGACGGCCGGATTGCCGATCACGTCACAGGGAAAACTGAGGGCAAGACCTTCACCGAGGAGATCCTCGCCGAGCCGGACGGGCTGCCCGCGGAGAGCCTGGCGGCGGGCCTGCTGCGGCTGCACGCGGAGCGGATGCAGGTGGTGGCCCGGGAGGGCCGCACCCGCGACCGTTTCGCCTCGGTGCATCCGGACGTGCCCGTCGCCGAAGTCGCCGCGCTGCCCGGTGACGTACACGACCTGGAGGGTCTGCGGGCGGTGGGAGAGCGGTTGGCGAACGGTCAGCCGGCCGCCGCGTAGTCCTCTTCCACCTCGGCGGTCAGCAGGCCCATGCTGCGCTCGTACTCATGGCGGGCGGTCTCCAGCAGTCTGCGCCACGAGGTGACCGTCGGGCGGCGGCGCAGCAGTGCCCTGCGCTCGCGCTCGGTCATCCCACCCCACACGCCGAACTCCACGCGGTTGTCGAGCGCGTCCGCCAGGCACTCGGTACGCACCGGGCATCCGGTGCACACCGCCTTGGCCCTGTTCTGCGCCGCCCCCTGGACGAACAGTTCGTCCGGATCTGTGGTGCGGCACGCTGCCTGCGCGCTCCAGTCGGTAACCCAGCTCATGCTGGCGCCGTCCTCTCCCGAATCGGGGCTCCCCCACGGCGGCAGCGGCATATTCACCGTCGCCAGTTGAGGACGTTACGGAAGGAGGACACGGCACAACAGCCCTTTCAGGCCCAATCTTGAATGGCCCGAATGGACTATGCGTGCGCGACAGATCACCCAACGGAGTGAGCGTGTTTCGGAGCCGCTTTCAAACCGGCAACTCGGGGCATAACGGTCACATTGCCCGGGATATTGCTCAAGGCCCCTGGCATATGCCGGAATCGGGACAGTTCTCATCACCCACAAGAGTGACGATGAGAGGCAAACGCCCGACTCACTGACGCGTCCGTCTTCCACAGGTTAGGCGAACAGGTGGGCGTACGTCCTCAGAATCGACACGTAGGCTGCTCCCCATGGCCTACAAGCGCTCCGGCGGGGGTCTGGCGACGACCCGGCAAGCCGCCAAGTTCCTCGGTGTCAGTGTGCTGTCCGGGGTGGTGCTGGCAGGCATCGCGCTGCCCGCCACCGGCGCCATCGGGCTGTCCGCCAAGGGCACGGTCGCGGACTTCAACGCGCTGCCCGGCGAACTCAAGCGCCCGCCGCTGAGCCAGGCGACGAAGATCCTGGACGCCAACGGGGGCCTGATCGCCACCGTCTATTCGCGCGACCGCACCTCGGTTCCGCTCAGCCAGATCAACCCGGCCATGCAGAAGGCGATCGTCGCGATCGAGGACTCGCGCTATTGGCAGCACGGCGCGATCGACATGAAGGGCATTCTGCGCGCGCTCAACTCCAACGCCGCGTCGGGCGGCGTCTCCCAGGGCGCCTCCACGCTCACCCAGCAGTACGTCAAGAACGTGTTCATCGAGGAGGCCGGTGACGACCCCGACAAGGTCGCACAGGCCACCCAGCAGACCATCGGCCGCAAGATCAAGGAACTGAAGTACGCGATCCAGGTCGAGAAGGAACTGGGCAAGAAGCAGATCCTGGAGAACTACCTCAACATCACGTTCTTCGGCGAACAGGCGTACGGCATTCAAGCGGCTGCCCAGCGGTACTTCAGCACGGACGCCAAGGATCTGACCCTCGACGAGGCGGCCCTGTTGGCTGGAATCGTTCAGTCACCGACCCACTACGATCCGATCGCCTACCCCAAGGAGGCGATCACGCGCCGGAACACGGTGCTCAAGCGGATGGCCGACCTCGGCGACATCACCCGAGCGCAGGCCACCGCGGCGCAGGCCAAGCCGCTGGGCCTGAAGCCCAGCACCCCGAGGAACGGCTGCATCACCGCCGTCAGCGGCGCGGGCTTCTTCTGCGACTACGTGCGCGAGACCTTCCTGAACAACCCGGTCTTCGGCAAGACCCGGGAGGACCGCGCCAAGCGCTGGACCACCGGCGGCATGACGATCAGGACCACACTGGACCCGCAGGCCCAGCAGTCCGTCCAGGCCTCCATCCAGAAGCACGTCTACGAGACCGACCCGGTGGCCACCGCCGTGACCCTGGTGCAGCCAGGCACCGGCAAGATCGTGGCGATGGGCCAGTCGCGGCCCTACGGCTTCGGGCAGAACGAGACCCAGATCAACTACAACGTGGACCAGTCGATGGGCGGCGGCCGGGGCTTCCAGTCCGGTTCGACGTTCAAGCCCATCACGGCCGCGGCGGCGATCGACGGCGGCACCAATCCCAACACCGTTTATCCGGCGCCGTACTCGATGACGTACCCGAGCCCGGTCAACACCTGCGGCAAGCCCTGGGTCAACACCTACGGCTCGACGCTGTCCAACGAGGACAAGTCCGAGGTCGGGCCGATGAACATGCAGAAGGCCACGGCCCTTTCGGTCAACACGTACTACGTGCAACTCATCAGCGACATCGGGGTCTGCCCGGTGACGCAGATGGCCTCGAAGATGGGTGTGCACCGGGCGGACGGCAACCCGATCGACCAGGTGCCGTCGATCACCCTGGGCACCCAGGAGGTCAGTCCGCTGACCATGGCCGCGGCGTACGCCACCTTCGCCAACCACGGCGTCTACTGCACACCGGTCGCCATCGAGTCGATCACCGACGCCAACGGCAAGTCGATGCCCGTACCGCAGAGTTCCTGCACCCAGGCCATGTCGGAGAACACCGCCTCGACGCTCAACACCCTCCTCAAGGGCGTGGTCGAGGACGGCACCGGCAAGCAGGCCGGGCTGCCCGACCGGGACAGCGCGGGCAAGACCGGTACCACGGACAGCCGTTACGCCGCCTGGTTCGTCGGCTACACCTCGAACATGGCCGGTGCGGTCTGGGTCGGCAGCCCCTCGAAGAACCTGTCGATGACCAACATCACCATCGGTGGCGTCTACCACGACAAGGTCTTCGGCGCCGACACCCCGGGCCCGATCTGGAAGGACGCCATGAGCGGCGCCCTCGCGGGCACCCCGGCCGGGAGCCTGCCCACGGTCCCGCTGGCGGGCGGCAACCCGCCGGGCGGCAGCCAGAACCCCAGCCCGAACCCTGGCGACCAGGGGAAGGGCAAGGGCCATGGAAACGGCGGCAACGCGTTCCCGTGGCCGACCATCAGCCTGCCGCCGGGTCTGCTGGGCGGCGGCCAGAACGGCGGCAACTGGCCGTAGGAGCAGGACCTGTGACGTGTTTCACGTGAAACAGGCGTTCTAACGACAGGTGGGGCGCCCCCGGAACTCCGGGGGCGCCCCACCTGTGAGCTTTTCACGAGGGCGGTATCAGTCGCCCAGGCGCCGCTTGACCTCGGCGGCGACCCGGCCGCCCTCGGCGCGACCGGCGACCTTCTTGTTCGCCAGCTTCATGATCACGCCCATCGCACGCGGCCCCTCGCTGCCCTGGGAGGCGGCCTCGGCCACCGCCTCGGCGACCAGCGCGGCCAACTCCTCGTCACTGAGCGGCTTGGGCAGGTACTCGGCGAGCACCTCGCCCTCCGCCCGCTCACGCTCGGCGGACTCCGCACGGCCGCCCTTGTCGAAGGCCTCCGCCGCCTCACGGCGCTTCTTGGCCTCGCGGGCGATCACCTTCTCCACCTCGGCGTCGGACAGCTCACGGGCCTCGGTGCCCGCGACCTCTTCCTTGTGAACGGCGGTGAGGGTGAGACGGAGCGTGGACGCGCGCAGTTCGTCGCGCGCCTTGATGGCCGCGGTGAGATCGTCCTGAAGCCGGGCTTTGAGCGTGGTCATACCGTGAGTCTGCCATGGGGCATGCGATGGCCGCCGGAAGATTTCCAGCGGTGCGGGACGTCTGCCACGATGGGCGCATGCGCGCTCGTTATGGGATCCCCCTGGGAATTACGGCAGTCGGCGCGGCCTCGGTGGTGTACGCCGCGGGCTTCGAAGTCCGTTCCTTTCGGCTGCGACGGGTCGAGGTCCCCGTGCTGCCGCCGGGGATGCGGCCGTTGCGCGTCCTTCAGATCTCCGACATCCACATGGTGAGCGGTCAGAACAAGAAGCGCCGCTGGCTGCAGTCGCTGGCCGGGCTGCGTCCCGACTTCGTGATCAACACCGGTGACAACCTCTCGGACCCGGAGGCCGTCCCGGAGGTACTGGACGCGCTCGGCCCGCTGATGGAGCTGCCGGGCGCCTATGTCTTCGGCTCCAACGACTACTACGGGCCGAAGCTGCGCAACCCGGCCCGCTACCTGGTGGAGCGGGCGCACGGCAAGCACGGCCTCAACGGCAACCCGCCGGTGCAGGGCGCGATCCACAACCCGTGGCAGGAGATGCGGGACAGCTTCGACACGGCGGGCTGGATCGGCCTGAACAACACGCGCGGCCGGCTCAAGCTGGGCGACGGCACGGAGATCGCGCTCACCGGCCTGGACGACCCGCACATCAAGCGCGACCGCTACGGGATGGTGGCGGGCGGCCCCTCCTCCGACGCCGACCTGTCCCTCGCCGTGGTCCACGCCCCGTATCTGCGTGTCCTGGACGCCTTCGCGGCCGACGGCTACCCGCTGATCCTGGCCGGGCACACCCATGGCGGCCAGCTGTGCGTGCCGTTCTACGGCGCCCTGGTCACCAACTGCGACCTGGACACCCGCCGGGTGAAGGGCCTGTCCACCCATCGCGCGGGCGGCCGCACCGCCTATATGCACGTTTCCGCAGGTTGCGGTACAAACCGCTACACCCCGGTACGTTTCGCCTGTCCTCCCGAGGCGACCCTGCTCACCCTGACTCCCGGCGCCTGAGTCCCGCCTCCGGGCGCCGCCAAACCGGATTTCGCCTCCGGTCACGAGTCCGCTAGAGTAGAGCCCGTTGCACCGGGGTGTAGCGCAGCTTGGCAGCGCGCTTCGTTCGGGACGAAGAGGCCGTGGGTTCAAATCCCGCCACCCCGACTGGTGAAACACCTGATCAGGGCCAGTCTCCGCTCGCGTGAGACTGGCCCTGACTCGTTGGGGCGACTTTCCGGGGAGCCTGCTCCCGAGTACCCGTCGCTAACGGGTCGCCAGACACGTCCGGAGCAGCGTGTCGAGAAGCCGCGCCGACGGCCCGTGGAGCCCCCACCGGCCGTCACCGACGGCGCGGCCCGGCCCGGCGCCGGGGCGGATCGCGGCCAGCCGAAGCGCTATGTCCGCATTGTGTCGATATGCTATCGGCTGTGATCAAGCCTGGACGGCTGCGGCTACGTCGTCGTCCCTACGGCCCGTGGCCCCCCGAGCTGCTGTTGCCGGTGATGCTGGCCATTGTCATCGCCAGCCTGGCCTTCGCCACGCCCAGGAGCGTCGCCATCAGCCGCATCCTGCCCGCGGTACCCGCCCTGGCCGCCTCCATGTGGCCCGTGCTTCCCACCGTCCTGCTGGGGACGTTCTGCCTGCTGCTCATGATCGGGATCAGCCTTGAGTTCCCCGATCTGGGGACGTGGTACACCGCCGCGGGGATCATCGCGGTCACCGTGGCGGCCGCGTACGGAAGCCATGTCCGGCTCCAGCGGGAGCAGACCCTCTTCCAGGTCCGGCTCGTCGCCGACGCGGCGCAGCAGGTGGTGCTGAGCCCGATGCCCCGCAGCTTCGGGAGCGTCGAGGTCGAGTCGCTGTACCTCGCGGCCGCGGCGGAGGCCCGCATCGGCGGCGACTTCTACGAGGTGGTCGGCACTCGCTACGGGGTGCGGTTGCTCATCGGCGATGTGCGGGGCAAGGGCCTGCCGGCGGTGGGGACGGCCGCGGCGGTGGTCAACTCCTTCCGGGAGGCGGCCTACGACGAGCCTGACCTCGGCGGCATCGCACGCCGTCTGGAGGCCAGCAGCACCCGGCACACCTCCGCGTTCTCCCCCGACGACCTGATGGAGCGCTTCGCCACCGCCCTGCTCGTGGAGATCCCGTACGAGGAGCGGCACCTCAGGATCCTCAACTGCGGGCACCCCCCGCCGCTGCTGCTGAACCGCGGGCGACTGCGCGTCCTGAAGCCCACCGATCCCTCGCCACCGCTCAACCTCGCGGAGCTGATCGGCGATCAGTACACCATCGACTCCGTCGACTTCGCCCCTGGCGACGAGCTGCTGCTGTACACCGACGGTGTCACCGAGGCCCGCGATCTCACCGGGGCGTTCTTCCCGCTGGCGGACTGGATGCGGCGGCAGACCCCCATGCGCCCCCGCGACCTGCTCGACCGGCTCCACCGTGACCTGCTGCACTACAGCGGCGGTGGCCTCGACGACGACATCGCCGCCCTCGCCGTGCGGCTGCGCGAGCACCCGGCCCCCTCGTGAGCCCCGGCCGGCGGGTGGCCGCACCGCCCGCGGCGGACCCGAACGGTGTGCGGCGGGATACCGCCGGTCCGGACGGCGGGCGGTCGGGTTTGAATGGGAGGCATGAGTGATGTCTTCGCTGCCATGCCGGACTGGGAGAAACGCTTCCGGGCGCCGCGCGTGGGGCTGCCTGACTGGGCGCAGGACGCCCCGGAGCGTTCGCTGTACGTCTCCAACGCCACGGGCACGTACGAGCTGTACGCCTGGGACCGGCGCTCCGACACGCGGCGGCAGGTGACCGACCGGCCGAACGGGACCACGGACGGGACGCTGAGCCCGGACGGCGAGTGGATCTGGTGGTTCTCGGACACCGACGGCGACGAGTTCGGGGTCTGGATGCGCCAGCCGTTCGCCGGTGGGGACGACGAGCCGGGGGCGCCGGGGCTGGCGCCCTCGTATCCGGCGGGGCTCGCCCTGGGGCGGGACGGCACGGTGGTCGTCGGCCGGTCGCTGGACGACGAGGGCACCTCGATCCATGTGGTCAGGCCCGGCCAGCCGGCCGAGCTGGTCTACCGGCACCCGGAGTCGGCGGGCGTCGGCGACCTCAGCGAGGACGGCACGCTGCTGGCCGTGGAGCACACCGAGCACGGTGACGCCATGCACTCGTCACTGCGGGTCATGACGCTGGACGGCACGACCGTCGCCGAGTTGGACGACACCGCTGGCGGTGAGCGCGAGCTGGGTCTGGAGTGCCTGGGGTTCGCTCCCGTCGCCGGTGACACCCGGCTGCTCGTCGCCCACCAGCGGCGCGGCCGGTGGGAGCCGATGGTCTGGGACGTCACCACCGGCCGGGAGACCGAGCTGGCGATCGACCTGCCGGGCGACGTGGCCGCCGAGTGGTACCCGGACGGCTCCGCCCTGCTGGTCGAGCACACCCACCAGGGGCGCAGCGAACTGTGGCGGTACGCGTTCGCCGACGGCGCGCTGACCCGGATCCCGACGGACCCCGGCACCATCAGCGCGGCGACCGCCCGCCCGGACGGCACGGTGGAGTTCCTGTGGTCGTCGGCCGCGCTGCCGCCCGCCGTACGGTCCAGCACGGGCGCGACCGTGCTGGAGGTTCCCGGCTTCACGGCACCGCCGTCGGTGCCCGCGCATGACGTGTGGGTCGAGGGGCCGGGCGGCCGGATCCACGCGTTCGTACAACAGCCGCACGGCGACGGGCCGTTCCCCACGGTGTTCGACATCCACGGCGGCCCCACCTGGCACGACAGCGACGCGTTCGCGGCGGCTCCGGCGGCCTGGGTGGACCACGGCTTCGCCGTCGTACGCGTCAACTACCGCGGCTCGACGGGCTACGGGCGGGAGTGGACGGACGCGCTCAAGCACCGGGTCGGGCTGATCGAGCTGGAGGACATCGCGGCGGTACGGGAGTGGGCGGTCGCCTCCGGGCTCGCGGATCCGGCCAAGCTGGTGCTGGCGGGCGGTTCGTGGGGCGGCTATCTGACCCTGCTCGGCCTCGGCACGCAGCCGCAGGCGTGGGCCGCGGGGCTGGCTGCGGTGCCGGTGGCGGACTACCTGGCGAGCTACGAGGACGAGATGGAGGCGCTCAAGGCGCTGGACCGCACGCTGTTCGGCGGCTCGCCGCAGGAGGTGCCGGACCGGTACGCGGCCTCGTCACCGCTGACGTACGTGGAGCAGGTGCGGGCGCCGGTCTTCATCTCGGCCGGGACGAACGATCCGCGCTGCCCGATACGGCAGATCGACAACTACGTCGAGCGGTTGGCGAGCCTGGGCAAGGTGCACGAGGTGTACCGGTACGACGCCGGGCACGGGTCGCTGGTGGTCGAGGAGCGGATCAAGCAGCTGCGGCTGGAGTTGGCGTTCGCCGACCGGGTGCTGGGGCTCGGCGTCGCGGGCTGAGCCCGGGGTGGCTCAGGCGTCCGCCGGGTCGGTGATCAGGCCGAGGGCCAGGTCGCGCTGGACCTCGGCCTCCCGGCGGACCAACCGGATCCAGATGAAGACGACGAAGCCCGCGAAGACGAACCACTCGCCGGTGTAGCCCAGGTTCTGGAACGCCCGCATGTCGAGCCCGGTGTTGGGCGCGGCGGCGGGCGGCACCGGCCTCATCGGCGCCTGGCTGTGGGCCAGCGTGACCCAGCCGTCGTAGACCGGGTACGGCACCACGTTGACCAGGGAGGCGGAGCTGATCATGCCGAGCTGACCGGCGGGCAGTCCGCCACTGGCGTTGACGCCGGTGTCGCCGACGCCTTCCGATGCCTGGAGCGTCCCACGCACCGTGGTCTGCCCACCCGGCGCGGGCGGGATGGCACCGGGCGCGGAGGCGTTGCCGGGCAGCCAGCCGCGCACCACGGCCAGCGCGCCGCCGTCGGTGCGCAGCGGGGTGAGGACGTAGAAGCCCTGCCTGCCGTCCAGCGTCCGGCCCGGGACCAGCAGCTGGTGGGCGCTGTCGTACCGGCCGGTGACGGTGACCTCGCGGCCCGCGGCGGCCTGGGTGAGCTGCGCCTTGGCGTTCGGCAGCAGTTCGTGCAGCGGCACCGCGTCGGCGGCCGAGGGCTTGGGCGCCTGCTCGGCCGCGTGCTGCTGGGCGACCCGTGCGTCGAACCGGCTGAGCTGCCACGTACCCATGAAGACGCAGAACGGGATGGCGAGCAGCACGAACAGGTGGATCCCCAGCCAGCGGGGGGTCAGCAGGAACCGGTACACGCCTCAACGGTACGGGCAGCGCCTGTGCCGCCAGGACCCGGCCCCGGCGCGCCGCGGTACGGCGGGCTATGAGGCGGGCAGCGCCGGCGTGCGGTAGACCGTGCCCGCGCAGGCTCCGTTGATGGTGGCGGAGGCGGTGGTCGGCGGGCCCGCGTCGGGGGTGTTGGACAGGGTGATGCCGTTGGCCGCCGGGGGCGACGTGGGCGTACCGCCGCCGCCCGACCCGGAGTCGGAGGACGCCGGGGTGGTGCCGGTGGCGGGGGTGTTGCCCGAGGTCCCGGCGTCGCCGGCGTTCGGCCCGCTGGTGCCGGCACCGGTGGATCCGCCGTTTCCGCCGCCGCTGGCGGTCGACCCTCCGGTCGAGGTCGTGGCGCAGCCGGAGGCGCCGCCGCCCGCGGCCGGGATCCATGCGAAGTCGACCTGGTACGCCTTGCCCGGGGGCAGCGTCACGCTGTCCGGCGCGGTCGCCGGGTCGGGCAGCAGGCTGCTGGCCGGGTCGCCCGCGGTGTGGTCCACGACCTGGATCCTGCTGGGATCGGTGGAGCCCTGCGCGGTCACCGCGATCTGGCCCTCGCCGGAGACGGTACAGCTGGTGTTGGAGACGTTGACGACCCGGAACGAACCGTAGACCCGGCCCTCCTGGTCGGGTGTGCCGGTCTGGGCGGTGCCCCTGCCGAGCTGGGCGCGGGCGCAGCTCGGCGAGGCGACGGTCATCACGCCACCGGGCGGCGCGGTGTCGCCGCGGCTGCCGGAGCGGCTGGCCGAGGGCACCGGGCTGGGCCGCGCCGTGCTGCCGCCGCCCGATCCGCCGCTGCCGGCCGTACCGGCCGGGCCCGATCCGCCGCCGGCCTGGTCCGTGTCGCCGACGGCGCCCGGGCTGCTGCCGGTGGTGTGGCTGCTGCTGGTGTTGGCCGCGCCGACGGTGTCGGTGCCGCCGGTGACGGCGGCGTGCAGTACGGCGGGAACCGCGGTGCCGACGAGCAGTACCCCGGCGGCGGCGCCCACCATGGCCTGGCGGCGTCGGGTGCGGCGGGCCGGGATCGCGTGGCGCAGCCGGTCGAGCGCTTCGGGCTCGGGCTCGATGTCCCGTACCGCGTCCCGCATCAGGCGGCGCAGCGCCAGCTCGTCGAAGTTGTCGGCGGCGTCGTTGAAGTGGTTCTGTTCAGGCATGCCGTCGGGGACATCGGGGTCGGATGGGTGCTGGGTCATGCCGGCGCCTCCATGGCGATGCGGAGCGCGGCGATGCCGCGGGATCCGTACGCCTTGACGGAGCCGACGGATATGCCGAGCGCCTCGGCGACCTGGGCCTCGGTCATGTCCGCGAAGTAGCGCAGCACGAGCACCTCGCGCTGGCGGCGCTGCAACCCCCGCATGGAGCGGATCAGTTGGTCGCGCTCCAGCTGCTCGTAGGCGCCCTCCTCCGCGCTGGCCATGTCGGGCATCGGCTTGGACAGCAGCTTGAGCCCGAGGATGCGGCGGCGCAGTGTGGAGCGGGAGAGGTTGACGACGGTCTGGCGCAGGTAGGCGAGGGTCTTCTCGGGTTCACGGACCCTGCTGCGGGCCGAGTGGACCCGGATGAAGGCCTCCTGGACCACGTCCTCGCAGGAGGCGGTGTCGTCCAGGAGCAGTGCGGCAAGGCCGAGCAGCGACCGGTAGTGGGCCCGGTAGGTCTCGGTGAGGTGGTCGACCGTGGTACCCGCAGCCATTGTGCTGTCAGCGCTCACGGCCTCGGAGGGCAACTTGGCGACCGGCCATGGCGCGATCACCGGCAGACCACCGGACGCCGAGCCGTAGCGGTCCGCCGAGGTGCGCCTGCCGCGCGGGGTTGCGGGTTTGCCGATTGCGGGGGCCTCGCCCCCGGCCCCCCAGGTTGCGATCCCGACTGCCTCTGCCACGACTGTTGGACGCGCATCCCCTGGCCAGGGTTGTACGGCTTCCGCATGCGTACCAACTCATCCCCACTGTCCCGGTTTTCCCGATCCCCGACGAGTCACGTCTATGGCAGGGCACTGACACAAAGACGCTCCCCGCCAACTGCCGGTTGCGGCAAGGCGGGGAGCGAAATTGTCGAACGCGGCGGCTGTCCCCTTCAAGCGGTACAGACCATCAGGTTCGTCACAGGTCCTTCACAAAGAAGGAGATTGTGCGTCCCCTCAGCCGCCGGAGGTCAGTTCCGCGGCGACCAGTTCGGCGATCTGCGCGGTGTTCAGCGCCGCGCCCTTGCGCAGGTTGTCGCCGCACAGGAACAGGTCCAGCGCGTACGGGTCGTCCAGCGCCCGGCGCACCCGGCCGACCCAGGTGGGGTCGGTGCCCACCACGTCGGCGGGGGTCGGGAACTCGCCCTCCCCCGGGTTGTCGCAGACCACGACGCCCGGCGCGCTGCCCAGGATCTCGTGCGCCCTGGCGACCGTCACCTCGTTCTCGAACCGCGCGTGCACGGAGAGCGAGTGGGTGGTGATCACCGGGACCCGCACACAGGTGGCGTTCACCCGCAGGTTGGGCAGGCCGAGGATCTTGCGCGACTCGTTGCGCACCTTCAGTTCCTCGGAGGACCAGCCCTCGTCCTTCAACGACCCGGCCCACGGAACGACGTTGAGCGCGAGCGGTGCCGGGAACGGCCCGAACTCGCCCACCGCGCGCCGGACATCGCCCGGCTGGGTGCCCAGGTTCGTCCCACCGACCTTGCTGATCTGTTCGCGCAACGTGTCGATTCCCGGCTGCCCGGCGCCGGATGCCGCCTGGTACGAGGAGACCACCAGCTCGGTCAGCCCGAACTCGGCGTGCAGCGCGCCCATCGCGACGATCATCGACAGCGTGGTGCAGTTGGGGTTGGAGATGATGCCGCGCGGCCGAATGCGGGCGGCGTGCGCGTTCACCTCCGGCACGACCAGCGGAACGTCCGGATCCATGCGGAATGCACCGGAGTTGTCCACGGCGACCGCGCCCTTGGCGGCGGCGATCGGCGCCCACTGCGCGGAGACCTCGTCCGGAACGTCGAACATCGCCACGTCGACGCCCTCGAAGGCCTCCTCGCTCAGCGCGATGACCTCGACCTCCTCGCCCCGCACCACGAGCTTGCGGCCCGCGGAGCGCGGCGAGGCGATCAGCCGGATCTCTCCCCAGACGTCCTCACGGGACGACAGGATGCCCAGCATCACCGTGCCGACGGCGCCGGTGGCGCCGACCACGGCCAGGGTCGGCTTGTCCTTGCGATCGGTAGCGGTCATCGGCCGGTACCTCCGTACACCACTGCCTCGTCGCTCTCGCTGTCCAGGCCGAACGCGGTGTGCACGGCGCGCACCGCCTCGTTGACGTCGTCGGCGCGGGTGACCACCGAGATCCGGATCTCCGAGGTGGAGATCAGCTCGATGTTGACACCCGCGTTGGACAGCGCCTCGAAGAAGCTCGCGGTGACCCCGGGGTTGGTCTTCATGCCCGCGCCGACCAGCGAGATCTTGGCGATCTGGTCGTCGTAGCGCAGCGACTCGAAACCGACGGCGCCCTTGGTCCTCTCCAGCGCCTCAAGGGCCTTGCGGCCGTCGGTCTTCGGCAGCGTGAAGGAGATGTCGGTCAGACCGGTGGACGCGGCGGAGACGTTCTGCACCACCATGTCGATGTTGATCTGGGCGTCCGCGATGGCACGGAAGATCGTCGCGGCCTCGCCCGGCTTGTCCGGCACCCCGACGACCGTGACCTTGGCCTCGGACGTGTCGTGGGCAACCCCCGAGATGATCGCCTGCTCCATCGGCTGGTCCCCTTGCGGTTCGCTACTGACCCAGGTCCCCTTCAGTCCGGAGAAGGACGAGCGGACGTGGATCGGGATGTTGTATCGGCGTGCGTACTCGACGCAGCGGTGCAGCAGCACCTTGGAGCCGGAGCTGGCCAGCTCCAGCATGTCCTCGAACGAGATCCAGTCGATCTTGCGGGCCTTCTTCACCACCCGCGGGTCGGCGGTGAAGACACCGTCGACATCGGTGTAGATCTCGCACACCTCGGCGTCCAGCGCGGCGGCGAGGGCCACCGCGGTGGTGTCGGAGCCGCCCCGGCCAAGGGTGGTGATGTCCTTCTTGTCGTGGGACACCCCCTGGAAACCGGCCACGATGGCGATGTTGCCCTCGTCGATGGCGGTCTGGATCCGGCCCGGCGTGACGTCGATGATCCGCGCTTTGTTGTGGACCGAGTCGGTGATGACTCCCGCCTGGCTGCCGGTGAACGACTGCGCCTCGTGTCCGAGGTTTTTGATCGCCATCGCCAGCAGTGCCATGGAGATCCGCTCTCCGGCGGTCAGCAGCATGTCGAACTCGCGACCAGCAGGGATCGGAGAAACCTGCTGCGCCAGATCGATCAGCTCGTCCGTCGTGTCACCCATCGCCGATACCACGACGACCACCTGGTGGCCGCTCTTCTTGGCATCGACGATCCGCTTGGCGACGCGCTTGATGCCCTCGGCATCCGCAACGGAGGAGCCGCCGTACTTCTGCACGACAAGGCCCACGTGCGCTCCTCGCAACTGTGTCTTCTGGGGGACTGCCCCCAGACCCCGCATGGGGGTATGCGTTCGGCTCAGTCTAACGAGCGGGCGGAATACACCGCGTATGTATCACAGTGTGAGACGCAAGGCTCACTCCGTGATCAGCCGCTCAGCCGCTTGCGCGCCGGATCCTGCCCGCTACGAGCCGCGACACACGGAGACGTAAGCCACGTCACAACCGTTCAGCCCTTCTGCCCGCCGAGACGGCCCCCGATCTCGGCGGCCATCACCTTCCCCGCCTCCTCGGCGAGCTGGTCCTCGCCGACCGAGTCGTCCGTGTCCAGACCGTCCAGCTCGTCCAGCGGCGAGTCCAGCCGCACATGGGCGACCAGGGACTGCAGGGCGCGCAGCGAGGCGCTGGCGGTCGGCCCCCAGTTGGACAGGTACGAGAACTGCCACCACCACAGCGCCTCGCTGACCCGGCCCTCCCGGTAGTGCGCCAGACCGTGGCTGAGGTCGGTGACCACGTCCGCCAGGTCGTCGGAGATCCGGCAGGCGACCGGCATGCTGCGCGGTACGTACGGATCGAAGACCTCGGAGTAGACGTCCACCGGCTCAAGCAGCGCGGCCAGCCGCTCCCGCAGCTCGTCGGCGTCCGGCTCCGGACCCACGTCCGGCTCGTAGCGCTCGTCCGGAACGATGTCCTCGTGGGCGCCGAGGCGGCCTCCGGCGAGCATCAGCTGGGAGACCTCAAGGAGCAGGAACGGTACGGCGCTGTCAGGTTCATCGCCCTTGGCCACTTCGCGCACCGCGACGATGAAGCTCTCGATCTGGTCGGCGATCTGGACCGCGAAGTCACCCGGATCCCCGGACTGCTTCGGGTCGCGCGCCTTGAACGGGCCCGTGCCGCCGTTGCGTACTGCGGTGTCAGACATCGAACAGTCGTCTCCCTTCGAAGGCACGCCCAAACGTGACCTCGTCGGCAGCAGTATGTTCCGCGTCCCTCGCACCGCTCGACCCCGGGGGGCTTACGCGTCGCTGAACGCTCCCTGGCATGACATCACACATCGAGCAGCCGCCTCCCCTCGAAGGCCCGGCCCAGCGTCACCTCGTCCGCGTACTCCAGGTCACCGCCCACCGGCAGACCGCTGGCCAGCCGGGTCACCTTCAGGCCCATCGGCTTGACCATGCGGGCCAGATAGGTGGCGGTCGCCTCACCTTCGAGGTTCGGGTCGGTGGCCAGGATCAGCTCGGTCACCGTGCCGTCCGCGAGCCGGGCCAGCAGCTCCCGTATCCGCAGGTCATCGGGGCCGACGCCCTCGATCGGGCTGATCGCGCCACCGAGCACGTGATAGCGGCCCCGGAACTCCCGGGTCCGCTCGATCGCGACCACGTCCTTGGGCTCCTCGACCACGCAGATCACCGCGGGGTCGCGGCGCGGGTCCTGGCAGACCCGGCACTGCTCGCTCTGCGCGACGTTGCCGCAGACCGCGCAGAACCGCACCTTCTCCTTGACCTCGGTGAGCGCGTGGGCGAGCCTGCGCACGTCCGTGGGATCCGCCTGGAGGATGTGGAAGGCGATCCGCTGCGCGCTCTTGGGACCGACGCCGGGAAGCCTGCCCAGTTCGTCGATGAGGTCCTGGACCACGCCTTCGTACACGGAACGCCTTCTCTCTACGGTGTGCGGTTGTGCGGGCCCGCGGTCAGAACGGCAGACCCGGAATGCCGCCGCCCAGGCCCTGGGCGAGCGGGCCGAGCTTCTGCTGCTGCAGCTCCTGCGCCTTGCCGTTGCCGTCCCGGACGGCGGCCAGGATCAGGTCGGCGAGGGTCTCGGTGTCCTCCGGGTCCACCGCCTTCGGGTCGATCACCAGGCCGCGCAGTTCACCGGCGCCGCTGACCGTCGCCTTCACCAGACCGCCGCCCGCGGTGCCCTCGACCTCAGCCTCGGCCAGTTCGGCCTGCGCCGCGGCGAGGTCCTGCTGCATCTTCTGCGCCTGCTGCAGCAGCTGCTGCATGTTCGGCTGACCACCGGGGATCACGGGTTCGCTCCTGCCGTCCGTACGACTACCTATTACGTATGCGCGAGCCTACGTGCTCGAACGGCGCAGCGCGCTACGCCGTGCGGAGGACGGGCGTGGCGGCGGGGCGCGGCACATACCCGCCTCGGCACCACGCTTTCACGGCCGGCGCCGAAGCGGAACCGACGCCCGCTCACTCGTTGGTGATCTCCTCGATCACCGTGGCGCCCAGCTCACGCACGATCAGGTCGTGCCCGGTCAGCGCCGTGTCGTCGAGATCGGGGTCGTCCTCCTCCGGGATGTCGTCCTCGATCGCGACCCGCGGCGGCGCCTCGGGCACGGGCGCGGCGGACTGCGCCGGTGGTACGGGCTCGGGCCCGGCCGGAGCCGCGGGCCGCGCCGGTGCCGGGGCGGGCGCCGCGGGGCGCGGGCCGCTGCCGAAGCCGCCGCCGGAGGGGCCGGCGGGCGCGCCGCCCCCCGAACCGCCGAAGCCGCCGGAGGACGCCGGGCCGCCGCCCTGGGCGGGGCCGCCAGCGCCGCCGGACGGGTCGACGATCGCCTCGATCTTCCACTGCAGGCCCAGCGCGTCGCTGACGGCCTGCCGCAGCACCTCGTCGCTGCCGCCGTTGACGAAGCTGTCGCGGGCGCCGGGGTTGGCGAAGCCGAGTTGGAGCGTGCTGCCGTCGAAGCCGACCACCTGGGCGTTCTGACTGAGCAGGATCCAGGTGAAGCGGCGCCGGTTCTTCACCGCCTCCAGGATCTCCGGCCACATCTGGCGCACCCGGGACGGATCGCCCACCGGCGCGCCGCCGGGGGCCGCCGCGGCGGGCTGCGGGGCGGGCGCCGGGGTTGCGGGGGCGGCGGGGGCGGCCGGTGCCGTCGCGGTGGGCCAGGCGCCGGGGCGGGTACCCGCGGCAGGGGTGCTCGGCCGCGGTTCCGATTCGGCCGAGGGCTGGGTGCCGGTCGGCCAGGAGCCGGGGGCAGCGGGCGCGTCGTCCTGGCGGGGGCGCGCCGCAGAGGGCCACGCGCCGGGCGGAGCGGCCGGTTCCGCCGCAGCGGGAGCGGGGGCCGGAGCCGGGGCGGGAGTAGGAGCGGGGGCCGCCGGGACTGGGCTGGGCGCGGCGCTCTGCGGCTGCGGCGCGGCGGGCGGCTGGGGCCCGGCGCCCGCCGGGCCCGTACCGCCCTCCGGGCCGGCGCCCGCACCCGGGCGGACCGCCGCCCGGGCCGCGGCGGGGCCGGAGGAGACGCCTCCCGCGTGCGCATCGCCGACCGGTGCGTGACCGGCCGAGGGCGCCGCCAGTCCACCGGCCAGCGCCTGCCGTTCAAGACGGTCCAGCCGGGACTGGACCGAACGCTCGTCGCCGTACGCGGCGGGCAGCAGCACCCGGGCGCAGATCAGTTCGAGTTGCAGCCGGGGCGAGGTGGCGCCCCGCATCTCCGTCAGTCCGGCGTTGACAAGGTCGGCCGCGCGGCTCAGCTCCGCGGCGCCGAAGACGGACGCCTGGGCCGCCATCCGCTCCACCACGTCGACCGGGGCGTCGATCAGGCCCTTCTCCCCCGCGTCCGGCACCGCCGCCAGGATCACCAGGTCACGCAGCCGCTCCAGCAGGTCGGCGACGAACCGGCGCGGATCGTGGCCGCCCTCGATGACCCGGTCCACCACCTCGAACGCCGCCGCGCCATCGCCCGACGCGAAGGCGTCCACGATGTCGTCGAGCAGCGCGCCGTCGGTGTAGCCGAGCAGCGCGGTGGCCATCGCATAGGTCACCCCGCCCTCTCCGGCGCCCGCCAGCAGTTGGTCCATCACCGACATCGAGTCCCGCACCGAGCCCGCGCCGGCCCGCACGACCAGCGGGAACACCCCGTCCTCGACCGGGATCGACTCGCGCTCGCAGACCTCCGCCAGGTAGTCCCGCAGCGTGCCGGGCGGCACCAGGCGGAACGGGTAGTGGTGGGTGCGCGACCGGATGGTGCCGATGACCTTCTCCGGCTCGGTGGTCGCGAAGATGAACTTCAGATGCTCCGGCGGCTCCTCGACCACCTTCAGCAGGGCGTTGAACCCCGCCGAGGTGACCATGTGCGCCTCGTCGATGATGTAGATCTTGTAGCGGCTGGACGCGGGCCCGAAGAACGCCTTCTCCCGCAGGTCACGCGCGTCGTCCACACCACCGTGCGAGGCGGCGTCGATCTCGATCACGTCGATGGAGCCCGGGCCGCCGCGCGCCAGGTCGCGGCAGGACTGGCACTCGCCGCACGGGGTGGGCGTCGGCCCCTGCTCGCAGTTCAGGCAGCGGGCGAGGATCCGCGCGCTGGTCGTCTTGCCGCAACCGCGTGGACCGCTGAACAGGTACGCGTGGTTGACCCGGTTGTTCCGCAGCGCCTGCTGCAACGGGTCGGTGACGTGTTCCTGCCCGATGACCTCGGCGAAGGTCTCGGGACGGTAGCGGCGGTACAGAGCGAGCGACACGCCTACGACGATATCGGGGCGCACTGACAACCGGAGCCGCACCGGAGGATCTCGAACCCTCCGGCAGCCCTCACGCCTTCTTGGCGGCCCGCTTCGCCTCCTGCTTGTAGGCGCGGACCTTGTCCAGCGTCTCGGGGCCGGTGATGTCGGCCACCGAGCGGTACGAGCCCTCCTCGCCGTAGGGCCCGGCCGCCTCCCGCCAGCCTTCGGGACGCACACCGAGCTGCTTTCCCAGCAGGGCCAGGAAGATCTGTGCCTTCTGCTTGCCGAAGCCCGGCAGTTCGCCCAGCCGCCTGAGCAGTTCCCGGCCGCTGTCGGCGTCGCGCCAGATCCTGGTGGGGTCGCCGTCGTAGTGCTCCACGAGGTACTGGCAGAGCTGCTGGATCCGTTTGGCCATGGCCCCCGGATAGCGGTGCACGGCGGGCTTCTCGGACAGCAGCGCGGCGAACGCCTCCGGGTCCTGGGCGGCGATCTCCCGTGCGTCCAGATCGTCCGTGCCCATCCGCCGCGCGATGGTGTACGGGCCGGAGAACGCCCACTCCATGGGGACCTGCTGGTCGAGCAGCATGCCGATCAGGAGGGCCAGCGGGCTGCGGCTGAGCAGTTCGTCGGCCTCTGGCCGTTGGGCTAGGCGGAGGGTGGCGGTCATTCCTCCATGCTGGCAGTCGTCCCGAGCGCGCGCCGGTCAACACGCGCCTGCCCGGGGGCCCGGGGCTTGCCCGGCCTACACTGCACGCGTGGGCAGGGCACCCCGTCCGCCGCGCCGGAGGCGTTCCATCGAGCCGGCCTCGAATCCGTACGAGACCCTCTCGACCGTCGCGCTGGTGGCGTTCGCCGCGGTGGTGGTGGGGCTCGATCTGGCCACCAACCGGCGGGACTGGATCAGCGTGATGCTGCTGGTGGTCCCCGGCCTGGCCGCCAGCGTCTGCTCGGTGCGCCGTACCGCCGCGTTCAGCGCGCTGGTCATGCTCACCCTGACGCTGCTCTACGGTGTTTCGCCGAAGTACGGGGACACCCTCGGCGACTGGCTGACCATCGCCGCCGCCGGTGTGATCGGGGTGATCTGCGTCGCCGTGTGCCGCTACCGACTGCGCCGCGAACGCGCCCTGGTGGAGGCCCGGGTCACCCTGCGCGTCCTACAGCGCACCCTGCTCCAGCCGCTGCCCATGCGCGCCCCGGACGTGGAGATCCACGGCTTCTACGCCCCCGCGAAGGCCGAGGCCCTGGTCGGCGGTGACATCTACGACGCCGTGGAGTCCCCGTACGGCACCCGGCTGCTGATCGGCGACGTACAGGGCAAGGGGCTGGACGCGATACAGGCCGGGGCCGCGGTGCTCAGCGCGTTCCGGGAGTCCGGGTACTACCTGCCGACCGTCGCCATGGTGGCGGACCGGCTGGAGCAGGCGGTGACCCGGCACAACCGCCGCGCGGTCCGCTCCGGGCAGGAGGAGCGCTTCGTCACCGCGCTGCTCGCCGAGTTCGCCGCCGACGGCGCGGTACGGCTGATCGACTGCGGCCATGTGGCCCCGCTGGTGGTCGCCGACGACGAGGTGCACGAGTTGGAGTGCGCCGCCCCCGGCGTCCCGCTGGGCCTGGCCGACCTGGTGGGCCAGGAACGCGCCGTGCGCCGCATCGACCTGCGCGAGGGGGACCTGCTGGTGCTGTGCACCGACGGAGTACTCGAAGCCCGCGACGCCACCGGCACCTTCTACCCGCTGCTCGCCCGGCTCGCCCACTACACCCCGGCCGAACCGGCCGTCGTGGCCCACGAGTTGCGCTCCGACCTGGAGCGCTACGTCAACGGCCACCTCGGTGACGACGCGGCGGCCCTGGTCGTGATCCGTCTGGCGCCCGTCGGCGACGACCCTGTACAGGGGCCCGACTGACGTCAACCGGGCCCCTGTTCAGGCCGCCGTCAGATCCGGTCGGCGGCGATCAGCAGATAGTGGAAGCTGCCTTCGCGGTACGCGGTCAGGAACGGGTCCTCGATCCCGGTGGCGACGGAGCACTTGGCGCGCAGCTCCCAGTAGGGGATGGTCTGCGCGGTCAGGTCGACCACGTTGATCGGCACCAGGTTGTTGGCGGTGAGCGCCTTGAAGTACTCGCTCCTGGGGTGGATGTTGCAGGTGTAGTGCTCGTCGATGCGGCTGACCGCCTTGGAGCGGCCACCGGTGACATCGTTGTAGCAGCCGGTGATGCACACATAGCGGCCGCCGTGCTCCAGCAGCCGGGAGAACTCCGCGTACAGCTCGAACAGGTCCACGTACATGGTGGTCTCGTTGGTCCAGATCGCCCGGCGGGAACCGGTGTCGAACCCGGTGTCCAGCATGTTGCGGAAGTGGAACCGGACCTGGTCGGCCACTTGGCGCCGCTTCGCCTGCTCGTTGGCGAAGCCCACCTGGTACTCGGAGATGGTCACCCCGTCCACCTGGCAGCCGAAGCGCTGGTTGGCCATGATGCTGGTGCCGCCACGGCCGGAACCGGCGTCCATCAGCCGGTCGGTGGGTGCGATGGCGCCCAGGTGGTCGAGGAGGACATCGGCCTGTGCGGTCTCCAGCCGGTGCAGTTCCTCGATGATGCGCTGGTCCCGGGTCTCCTGCGGCCCTTCGAGGACCGACGGGTCGTAGTCGCCCAGGCCGTAGTGGTGGTGGTACAGGCCGTCGACATCACCGAGCCGCAGGTTCACCGGGTCCTGCTGGTTGTCGTTCCAGTACGCCGCCACGGACCTCTGGAAGGCGGTGCGCAGGACGGGGGTGGCGGGCACGGTCGTGGTCATCGGTGAACTCCTTCGAATAAGTGGGGAGTTGATGTCGCGGAAAGCGCCGCGCTCAGGCGGTGTCCCCGCCGTTGTAGCGCGCGGTGCCGCTGTGCCATTCACGGTTGCCGCCGAGCCAGGCCCACACTCCGGCCAGATAGCGGCGCAGCGCGGGGGAACCGGTGAGGCTGAGGGCGGCGGCCTCCGCCTCGAAGGCGTGGACGAGTTCGTCATGGATCTCGACGCTGCGCTCGACCGCCTCCCGCTCGGAGCACTTCTCCTGCACGGCGATCAGCTTCGGCAGGTTGAAGTTGGCCGCGGAGTCGTCGTCCTCCTTGGCCATCGAGTACAGGTCGTTGACCAGCGTGCTGGCGGTGGCGGCCATGGAGACCGCGCGCCGCACCCGGGGCTCGGCGTACTCGGCGTGCGGCAGTTCGTAGCCGCCGACCGCGTCGGTGATGGTGATGCACGGCAGGAAGCTGTTGAACTGCCGGGCCACCAGGTACTCCCAGACCGGCGGGGTACGTCCCGCGGTGCGCCAGGACGCCTCCCCGTCGAAGGCCACGAACAGCGCGCAGATCTCGTGCCGCAGCCGGGCTGTCTGGGACCAACTGGCGTACCGGGCAAGGTGTTCCAGTGCGGAGCGCAGCGCCACCAGGACCGGGTCGGACCGCATCGCCCGCTCGACGTCGGGGGTGTAGCGCACCGGTGGATGGGCGGGGTCCACCGCCGCGTAGCCCACCACCAGGCGGGCGCCCAGCAGTTGCGGTGCGGCACCGGCGGACTCGTCGTCGCAGTAGTGGTCGTCGACGGCCCACTCGGCCAGCGCGCACTTGGCCGCGGCGAGGAGCCGATCGGGGTCGTCGGAGTCGGGGTGGGTGAGCATGATCAGCCGTCCGAAGTCGGCGGCCCGTAGACCGTCCAGCCGCCCGGCGTAGATGCCTGTCTCCCGCGCCCACTCCAGCAGCCGGTCGTTGACCTCGTCACCGAGCGCCGGGTCGTCGCGCAGCGGGGGCGGACAGTACAGCTCCGGGACCGTCGAGGCCCGGCGGTTCCTCATGGCTGAGGTGCCCGGCCCCGTTGGCGCGCTGGACAGATGGCGAACCCTCGGTCCGCCGTCGTGCGCCGCGGAACCGGCCGTGTACAGCGTCAGGATCCGCGCGGCCGACGTGCCCAGGCCGGCGGGACCCGCGGTGAACCGGAGCGGCTGCGGTGCCGGTACGGGCCGCCGCGCCTGGCGCAGCTCCCGTGGAGCGGCACCTTCCGGGTTGGCCAGCACGGCGGCCACCAGATGCGCCAGGTCGTGTACGGCCGGTGGTGCGGACACTCGGGAGAGCAGGGACACCGTTCCTCCTTGAGTTCTTCACGGCCAGGTTCCTGACGGCACGTCAGTGGTGGACCCCACCGGACGTCACACCCGGGAGCGGGCGACCTCGACGTTCTCCAGCACACCGAGGGCGTCCGGAACCAGAACGGCGGCCGAGTAGTAGGCGCTGACCAGGTAGGAGATGACGGCCTTGTCGTTGATGCCCATGAACCGCACGTTCAGGCTGGGCTCGTACTCGTCGGGGATGCCCGTCTGATGCAGGCCGATCACGCCCTGGTCGTCCTCGCCGGTGCGCATCGCCAGGATGGAGGTGGTGTGCCCGTCGGCGATCGGGATCTTGCCGCACGGGAAGATCGGCACGCCCCGCCAGGAGGGCACCTGGTGGCCGTTGACGTCGACGCTGTCCGGGTAGATGCCGCGGTTGCTGCACTCCCGACCGAACGCGGCGATCGCCCTGGGGTGGGCCAGCAGCAACCTGGTGCTGCGCCGCATGCTCAGCAGGTCGTCCAGGTCGTCCGGGGTGGGCGGCCCCGAATGGGTCTGGATCCGCTGGTCGTTGTCGGCGTTGTGCAGCAGGCCGAACTCGCGGTTGTTGACCAGCTCGTACTCCTGGCGTTCACGCAACGCCTCGACGGTGAGCCTCAGTTGCTGCTCGATCTGGTCCATCGGCTCGTTGTAGAGGTCGGCGACCCTGCTGTGCACCCGCAACACGGTCTGGGCCACGCTGAGTTCGTACTCGCGCGGGGCGAGTTCGTAGTCCACGTACGTACCAGGCAGTTCGCGCTCGCCCTCATGGCCCGCGGCCAGCTCGATCTCGGCCTCGCCGCGCTTGTTCGTCGGCTGCTGGGCGTCGGCGATGAACCGGAGGATCGCGGCCCGCAGCTCTTCGGAGCGGTCCGCCAGCCTCTGGAAAGCGGGCCAGGGCAGAACCATCAGGGTGCCCGCGGTGGCGGCCTTGGCGGTACACGCCCAGTTGGCGTCGGCCTGCAGCAGCGCCTCGTCACCGAGGTGGTCGCCGTCCGCCAGCACGCCCAGGACGCTGCTCTCGCCGTACTTGCCGCGCCCGATCTTGTTGATCTTGCCGTGGGCGATCAGGAAGACCTCGTCGATCGGCTGGCCCGCCTCGACGATCACCTCGCCCTGTTGGAAGTCCCGTTGGGTGAAGCGGGACGCCAGCTCCTCCAGCAACTCGGTGTCCTCGAAGCCGCGCAGCATCGGGACCTCGCGCAGCGAGGGCGGTACGACCCGCACCTCGGCGCCGGTCTTGACGAAGCTCACCCGGCCGCGGCCGATGGCGTAGGTCAGGCGGCGGTTGACCCGGTAGGTGCCGCCGTGCACCTGCACCCAGGGCAGCATCCGGATCAGCCAGCGCGAACTGATGCCCTGCATCTGCGGCTTGGACTTGGTGGTGGTCGCCAGGTTCCGCGCCGCCGCGGTACTCAGGCTGAGCCGCGTCTGGTCTTCCGTTTGCCCCGGTTCGGCTGCGATCGACATCTGTAGCCCTTCCGTTGGATGACGGACCCGGGAAGGCCCCCACACCGGGCCGGGCAGCCCGTCGTGAACACCGTCCGCGTTCAGAGAAAAGCGGATGGTGAGATCAACGTTCAATGGCGTACGGACGCACGCCTACGCGCACGAGGGCGCACAGACAACGCATGTCTCCCTCGTTACGCCCCCTCGATCATGTTTGGCGCTGGGCGCCCCAGGCCAGTGCTGCCGGGCTCCGCATGCGAATCCCGAAATTCTGTGTTCCGCTGGACGGACCTGCTGATGAACGCGTCCCCGCGGGCGGATGAACGCGGTCCGAGGAGGCTTCGGCCGTGCCGTGCGGCGGTGGAACGCCGAGACCCGACCTTCGACAAGGCAAGGGGGCTCCCTCGTGCCAGTGCCGTGTACTCCCTCGCCCAGTCGCCCGCGTCGGCCGCGGGCCGCCGCCGTCCTGCTGCTCGGGGTGGTCCTGCCGCTCACCGCCTGCGGCGGCCGGGCCACCCACACCGTCCCCCAGGCACCGAGCACCCCGGGGTCGCCGACGACCTCGGGCGCACTGGGGTCAAGTCCGGCCAACACACCGGGGGTGACCCAGTTGCCGCACGCCAGCAGTCCACCGCTCACCGCCGCGTCGACCGAACAGACCGCGCAGACCGCCGGATGCGTCGACCGTGTCATGTCGCAGATGTCCGCCGCCCAGCGCGTCGGACAGCTCCTCATGAGCGCCGTCAGCACCTCCGGGATCACCTCGGCCGAGTCCGCCGCGCTGCGCGCGCATGACGTCGGCTCGGTCATCCTCATGGGACACAGCAACGGCGGAGCCCAGAAGATCCAGAGCATCACCGGCCAACTCCAGTCCATGGCACCGGCGATCGGCGGCACGAACGTGCAACTGTTCACCGCCGCCGACCAGGAGGGCGGCAAGGTCCAGATCCTGACCGGACCGGGCTTCTCCACCATGCCGAGCGCGGTGGTGCAGGGGCAGTGGCCGCCGTCCCAGCTCCAGAGCCAGGCGGCCGTCTGGGGACGGCAGTTGCGCGCCGCCGGGGTCAACCTGGACCTCGCGCCGAGCGTCGACGTGGTCCCGGCGAGCATCGGCACGCAGAACGCGCCCATCGGCGCGCTGTCCCGGGAGTACGGCGACAACCCGACGACCGTCTCCCGGCAGAGCGGCGCGTTCATCCGCGGGCTGTCGCAGGCCGGGGTGGACGCCACCATCAAGCACTTCCCGGGGCTCGGGCAGGTGCGCGGCAACACCGACTTCACGGCGAACGTGACCGACGGCCTCACCGCGCGCAACAGCCCGAACCTGGAGACGTTCCGCAACGGGATCAGGGCCGGGGCGCGGTTCACGATGATCTCGTCGGCCATCTACACGCTCATCGATCCCCACAACCAGGCGGCGTTCTCCTCCGTGGTGATACGGGACATGCTCCGCGGCGACCTGGGCTTCAACGGCGTGGTCATATCCGATGACCTGGGGCACGCCGCCGCCGTGCGCGCGGTTCCGGCCGGCGACCGGGCGCTGCGGTTCCTCGCGGCGGGCGGCAACATGATCCTGACGGTGGACCCGTCCACGGTCGGGCCCATGGCCAACGCCATCCTGAGCCGCCTCGGCAGCGACGCGGCACTCCGCGCCAACGTGGACGACAGCGTGCGGCGCATCCTCACCGCGAAGATGGAATCCGGCCTGCTGCGCTGCGGCTGACGCCTTCGGCACGGTTCCGGTGGTGCGGTGGTTCCGCGCCACCGGAACCGCGCCGTGTGAGTTGCTCGACGTCGCGGCGGCCGTCTCTGGGGGCTTGTCCCCGGCCCCCGTTCACCGGGTTTCCGAAGAATCCGCCCCGGAGGGAATGCTGACCCTGAACAGGGCGCCCCCGCCCGGGGACGTCTCCAGGTGGACGGTGCCGTGGTGGGCGCAGACCAGGGCCGAGACTATGGCGAGGCCCAGCCCCGCGCCGCCGCCCTCCTGGCGGCTGCGGGAGGCGTCGACGCGGTAGAACCGCTCGAAGACCCGCGATGCCTGCTCAGGCGTCAACCCCGGTCCGTGGTCGGCCACTTCGAGTACACCGTGCCCACCGGCCGTGCCCACCCCGATACGTACCGGTGTCCCCGGCGGGGTGTGCGCGACGGCGTTGCCGACGAGGTTGGCGACCACCTGTCGCAGCCGCGCCTCGTCGCCGAGCACCAGCGCGGGACCGGGCGGCGCGTCCGCACCGCCGGGACCGGTGAGTGAGACCGGCCGGGTCGGGTCGAGCGCCGTGGTGTCGTGCAGGGCGTCCGCCGCGAGGGTGCGCAGGTCCATCGGGGCGAGCTGGAGCGGGCGTTGCTCGTCCATCCTGGCCAGCGTCAGCAGGTCCTCGACCAGGCCGCCCATCCGTACCGCCTCGCTCTCGATGCGGGCCATGGTGCGCTTGATGTCCGCCTCGTCCGGCAGCGCGCCCATCCGGTACAGCTCGGCGAAGCCGCGGATACCGGCCAGCGGGGTGCGCAGCTCATGGCTGGCGTCGGCGACGAACCGCCGCATCCGGTCCTCGGACTCGGCCCGGGCCGCGAACGCGGACTCGATCTGCGCCAACATGCCGTTGAGCGCGCCTGACAGCCGCCCCACCTCGGTGCGGGGGGACTCCTCGGGCATGCGGTGGGACAGCGGGTGCCCGGCGGCGATCTCGGCGGCGGTGGCCTCGATCCGGCGCAGCGGACGCAGCCCGGCCCGAACCGCGAACCAGCCCGCCAGGCCGAGCAGCACCACCACGACCCCGCCGATCAGCCAGAAGGCGGCGCTGAGTTGGGCCACCGTGGAGGAGACCTCGTCCAGCGAGGCGGCCACCACCACGCCGGTCGGCACCGCCGCGGTACCGCCCCCGTCCGGCACCGGCAGGATGAGCACCCGCCAGCTGCCGCCGCCGTGATCGCTCGGCATGTCGAACGGCTTGCCCATCCGCGCCCGCAGTTGGGCGGCGTCCAGCCGGGGCCACAGCGGCCCGGGGTCATCTGCGGCGACCGGCAGCCGCAGCTGCTGGGAGATCGAGCCGTCGGCGGCGGCGAAGGCCACCACGTACTGGCTGGGCAGCCAGGAGCGCGCGCTGCCGCCCCGCGGCGGACGCGGCACCGGGGCGCCCTCGACGGCCAGCCGTCGGGCCAGCGGCGCGCCGAACCGGTTCAGCTGCTGGTCGACCCGGCGCACCAACTGCGCCTGTACCGAACCCAGTACGACGGTGTCGCTGGCCGCCAGTCCGAGCGCGACCAGCGCGACGGCGAGCAGCACCAGCCGGGAGCGCAACGACAGCGCGGACGAACGTGACAGCCGCCGCAGCACTCCCGCCACCCGTATCCGCGGCACGGCTCAGCCCTGCGGGCGGCGCAGCACGTAACCGATGCCGCGCACGGTGTGGATCAGCTTGGGCGCGCCGTCCGCCCCCGAGTCCACCTTGCGGCGCAGATAGGAGATGTAGGACTCCACGATGCTGAGGTCGCCGCCGAAGTCGTACGCCCAGACGTGGTCGAGTATCTGCCGCTTGGACACCACCCGTCCGGCGTTCGTCATCAGGTACTCGAGAAGCTTGAACTCGGTGGGTGACAGGGAGACCGGGCGCCCGGCCCGCAGCACCTGGTGGCCCAGCTGGTCGAGCTCCAGGTCGCCCACCGCCAGGTTGCGGTCGTCCGCCGGCTCCCCGGTACGGCGCAGGATGGCGCGGATCCTGGCAATCAGCTCCTCCAGGCTGAACGGCTTGGTGACGTAGTCGTCCCCGCCCGCGGTCAGACCGCTGACCTTGTCCTCCACCCCGTCCTTGGCGGTCAGGAACAGCACCGGGAGGCGGTCGCGGGCCGGGGCGGGCCCGGACTCCTCGCGCAGCCGCCGGACCACGGCGAAGCCGTCCATGTCGGGCAGCATCACGTCGAGCACGACCAGGTCCGGCCGTTCGCGGGCGACCGCCGCCAGCGCCTCCACGCCCGAGGCCGCGGAGACGACCTTGAACCCGGCGAAGCGCAGCGAGGCGGAGAGCAGCTCCCTGATGTTGGGCTCGTCGTCGACGACCAGCAGGCTGGCCTCAGGTGCGTCCATGGTCTCCTCGGCCCTGGTGTGCTCGGGGGTGGGGCTGCCGCACGGTACGCCTCACGGCTGTGAGCGCCCTCAGCCGCCGCCACCGCCCCCGCCGAAGCCGGCCCCACCGCCCTGGCCGCCGCTCCCGCCGAAGCCTCCGCCCCCGAAGCCACGGCCGCCACCGCCCTGGCCGCCGCCCTCGGTGACCGTCGTCGCGGTGATGTCGCCGGAGGAGTCCTGGCTGCCGCGCACCATCACCGTCTGGCCGGGCTGAAGATCGGACACCTTGCCGCTCTTGGCCTCGGTGACCTGAGTGGACCTGCCGGTGGTGATCCTGACCGTGTTGCCCTGGGCGTCGGTCAGGTAGATGGTGCCGCCGTCCACCAGCTTCACCGTGCCGACCGCCGTCCCGGAACCGGACGCCGCGCCCGCAGCACCCCCCTGGCCGCCCCCGCCCTGGCCGCCGAAGGCCCGTCCCGTACCGCCGCCACGCCCCGCGGCCAGGGCCCCGGACGAGCCGGAGAGGTGGTTCTTCTCCACCAGCGCGCCACCGGCGAAGGCCGCCCCCGCCACCACACCGGCGGACAGCAGCAACGTCAGCCAGGGCAGCCTCCGCCGCGGCGGAGCGCTCAACTCCGCCGAGATGTCCCGCGCGTCCGGCGCCTCGGCCAGGATGTCCTCCGGCCGCTGCGGCAACTCCGCGGCCACGGCGGGGAATTGGTCGTCGGCCTTCATGAGGTACGTGCGGTCCATGTGCGGTTCTCCCTGTCCGTACGGTCGCGTTGGAAAGGTCTTCAGGCGTTCTCACTCGTGCCGCAGCGCCTCGATGGGCCGCAGGCTCGCGGCGCGGTTGGCCGGATAGCCGCCGAAGAACAGCCCGATCGCCACCGCGATCGCGAAGGCACCGACCACCGACTGCGGGATGACCACCGGCCTGATGCCGACGATCGTGAACCGGGCGCCGATCAGGCCGACCGCCACCCCGAGGCCGCCGCCGACCAGCGACAGCAGCGTGGACTCGGCCAGGAACTGCCCGAGGATGACGCCCTTGGGCGCCCCGATCGCCTTGCGGATGCCGATCTCCCGGGTCCGTTCCGTGACCGTCACCAGCATGATGTTGGTGATGCCGATCCCGCCGACCAGCAGCGAGATCGCGGCCACCGCGCCCAGCAGCACGGTGAAGGTCTGGGTGGTGGACGCCTGGGTGGTCAGCAACGAGGCCTGGTTGCTCACCCGGAAGTCCAGTGCGGACGGGTCTGTGATGCCGTGCCGACCCATCAGCACGCTGGTGATCTCGTTCTGCGCCGCCGTCGTGGCGGACGCCGACTTCGCCTCGACCAGGATCTGGTTGAGCGAACCGAACCCGGTGAAGGCGTTCTGCACCGTCGGCAGCGGAGCGATCACCACGTCGTCCGGGTCCTGGAACCCGGTGCCGCCCTTGGTGGCCAACTCGCCGACCACGGTGAACGGGGTGCCGCCGAGCACGATCTTCTTGCCGACCGGGCTCACCGTGCCGAACAGGTCGGTCGCCGTGGTCGAGCCGATCACCGCCACCTTGCGGGAGTTGAGCACGTCGTCGTCACTGAAGTAGTCGCCCTGCGCCACCTTGCTGTTGGACGCCTCGAAGTACGCCGGATAGGTCCCCACGACCTGGCCGACGGTGTGCGAGGTGCCCTGGTACAGCGCGGTCTGCGAGGTGGTGACCTCCGGTGCGACGGACTCGACGTCCGGCGCCTGGCCGGGTTCGGCGAGCGCCCTGGCGTCGTCGACCGTCAGCGGCCTGGTGGCCGTAGCGGTCCTCGCGGTGCCGAAGCCACTGCCCGGGGAGACGGTGAGGGCGTTGGTGCCCAGCTTCTCGATCGAGTCCCTCACCGCCTGCGAGGAGCCGTTGCCCACCGCCAGCAGCAGGATCACCGCCGCCACGCCGATCAGCACCCCGAGCATGGTCAGCCCGGAGCGCACCTTGTTCGCCGCGAGGCCGCCCAGTGCGAACCGCAGCGTCTGGTACGGGTTCACCGCTCGCCTCCGGTCCGACCCGCCGCGAACGCGGCCGGGTCGCGCAGCGCCGGCGGCGGGCCGTCCACGGGCGCCTGCCGTACGTCCGACACGATGCGGCCGTCGACCAGCCGGAGCACCCGTTTGGCGTGCCGGGCCACCTCGTCCTCGTGGGTGATCAGCACCACGGTGCGTCCGGAGGCGTTCAGCCGGTCGATGACGGCCAGCACGTCCTCGGTGCTGCGGCTGTCCAGGTTTCCGGTGGGTTCGTCTGCCAGCAGCAGGGCGGGGGCGGTGACCAACGCCCGGGCCACCGCCACCCGTTGCTGCTGCCCACCGGAGAGTTCGTTGGGCCGGTGGTCCATCCTGTCGGCCAGCCCGACCAGGGTCAGTGCGGCCATCGCCCGGCTGCGGCGTTCCGCCGCCCTCACCCCGGCGTACGCCAGCGGAAGCTCCACCTGGGCCAGGGCGGGGGTGCGCGGCACCAGGTTGAACGACTGGAAGACGAAGCCGATCTTGCGGTTGCGGACCAGTGAGAGCTGGTGCTCGTCCAGGCCGCCGGTGTCGAGCCCGTCGAGCAGGTAACGGCCGGAGGTGGGCACGTCCAGGCAGCCGAGGATGTTCATCAACGTCGACTTGCCCGAACCCGAACTGCCCATAACGGCCACCAGATCCCCCTGGCCGACCGTCAGGTCGACGCCGGACGGCTCGCCGGTGTCCGGGTCCCGCGGACCGCGGAGCGCGCGCACCGTCGCGTCGCCGTGGCCGTACGTCTTGACCAGCGAGCGCACCTCGATCACCGGTGCCGGACCGCACGCCGCGGTCCGTGGCGCCGGGGCGGCGGGACGCTGCGTCGCGCGTCGCCGCAGCCGCAGGGCCGGGGTCATCCGCGGCCACCCCCGCCACCACCGGCACGGAACCCGCCGGCGCCACCGCCTCCGCCGCCCCGGCCGCCGCCGAGACCGCCGCCCAGCCCGCCGGGGAAGGCGCCGGACGGGAAGCCGCCGCTGCCCGTCGAGGAGACCGCGGCGATCTGCACCTTCTGGCCCTCGGTCAGACCGCTGGTGATCTGGTCGTCGGTGTCGCCCTCCACGCCCACCGACACCGGGACGCGCTGGGTCGAGCCGTCCGGACCGACCACGGTCACCGTGCGGTTGGCGCCCGTACCGCTCACCGCGGCCGTCGGCACGTACAGCGCGCCGGACGCCTCACCGGTGACCACCTGGATGTCGGCGCTCAGCCCGGTGCGCAGGTCGCCGGTGGCGCTGGTTATGTCGAGCGTCGCCGCGTACTGCACGGCGCTGCCCGAGTTGCTGCCGCCGGAGCCGGAGCCGCTGCTCACCGGAACCGAACTGACCGACAGCACGGTGGCGTTGAGCGTGGTGCCGGGTTCCGCGTTCAAGGTGACCGTAGCCGCCTGGCCGGGCTTGACCTTGAGCGCGTCGGACTCGGAGAAGTCCGCCGTCACCTGCATTCCACTGGGGTTGGTGATCACCACGAACCCGGTCGGCACGGCCGAGGTGGTGGAACCGCCGTTGCCCGCAGCCGAGTTGGCTGCGGAGTTGGCGCCGGACCCCGACGCTCCGCCGGTGCCGGAGACCGTCTGGCCGACCTTGCCGTCCACCGAGGCGACCGTGCCGCCCACCGGTGCGGTCAGCACGGTCCCGTCCACCGCGCGCTGCGCCGCGTCCACCGCGTTCTGCGCCTGGGTGACCTGGGCCTGGGCCTGTGCGAGTTGGGCCGGGTCCACTGAGGGAGTCGGGCTGGGCGCCGCGGCGGCGGACCTGGCCGTGGTGCCGGAGCCAGCGGTGGCCGAACTCGGCTGTCCCTCTTCCACTTTGCTGAGGTTGGCCTGTGCCGCCGTCAGCTGCGCCTGGTCCTCGGTGAGCGTCTCCTTCGCGGCCGTCGCGTCGACCCTGGCGAGTACCTCGCCCTTGGTGACCTTGTCGCCCGGCTTGACGTCCACCTCGGTGAGCTGGCCACCGGTGGTGAAGTTGAGCCCGGCGTCACTGGGCGAGGACAGCGTCCCGGAACCGGACACCGTGGCCAGCACCGTGCCCTTGGCGACCGCCACCGTTCTGGCACCGGTGCGGGCGGGAGCGCTGCCGCCGCCGTCCACCGCCGCGTAGGCACCACCGGCGGCTGCGAGGAGCACCACGCCGAGCGCCGAGTTCATCAGGACGGCCCTTCGCCGCCGTGGAAGCACCTTCATGACGGGCATCCTGACCGCCCGCTCCCGCCAATCCCTGGAAAGGACCTGGGAGTTCCCTGGGAACGGGGCCTCGGGTGCATCGCGGGGCGCGGGCACAGACACCGCGAACCGCCCCTGACCGGGTCATCCGCACGACACGGCCTCCCCGGAAACTCACAGATCGCTTCCAGGTGCCCCCCACCCCGATGCGGTTGAGTGGACGGGTCCGACCAACGTCCACCTCCACCGCATCGAGGAGCCACCGGCCATGCTCGGGTCCACCACGTCGCGGGCCGCCGCGGCCGCCGCCGTACTCGCCTCTTGCGCACTGCTGCTGGCTGGCTGCTCGAACTCATCGGGCACGTCGAACGCCCAGGCCGGGGCCTCCCCTTCTGCCTCGGCGTCCGCGGGGCCGCAGCAGATGGCCGCCTACCGGCAGTGCCTCTCCCAGCACGGCGTCACCGTTCCGGCCCGCCCGAGCGGCAGGCCGAGCGGTCGGCCGGGTGGCGGCTTCGGCGGCGGGGCGTCGGCCGATCCCGCCCGGCAGCGGGCGATGCAGGCCTGCGCGAGCCTGCGCCCGCGGTTCGGCGGTCGCGGCGGCATGGGCGGCAGCGCGATGCAGGCGTTCACCAGTTGTATGAAGGACCACGGCGTGAGCGTCGGTGGGCACGGCCCGGGGGCGCTCAACACGGCGGACCCCAAGACCGCCAAGGCCTACCAGACCTGCCGCCCCCTACTCCCCCAGCACGGCAACCCCTCGGCAACGGCCGGTCCCTCGGCCTGAGGACCGGCCCGCGCACCCGGCTCGGGGGGTCACCACCACGCCGGGCGTCAGGCCGAGACCGCCTGGTCGTACAGGGACTTGACGCTCTGGCCGAAGGCCACGCTGTAGGAGACGTCGGCGGTGTTGCCGCCCCGCTGGTAGCCGCCGATGACACCGATCACCTGACCGGAGGCGTTGACCCAGGGGCTGCCGCTGGTGCCACCGGTGAAACCGGTGCAGTAGATCCGCAGTTGGGTGCTGCTGTAGGCGGAGACACGGTTGGTGCAGGTGATGGGCGTCTGCGTGGTCTCCGGGTAACCGGTGATCGTGACCGGGGAGTCCGCCCCCTGTCCGATCCCCAGCGGGTAACCACCCACCACCGACTGGATGTTGCGGCCGTTCAACGGCTCCACCACCGCGAACGCCACATCGTGGTCCTGGTCGGAACCGGTCGACCACTGCGAGTCGACCACGATGCGCCGCAACCGCCAGACGCCGTACGGGGCCTTCCCGTCGTGGTAGCCCGGGACGAACACGTCCGACATCGACCCCAGGCAGTGCGCCGCGGTCACGATCACGTTCCCGCCAGGGCTGTTCACCACGCTGGCGGTGCAGTAGTGCGACCCGTTCAGGCCGCCGCTGAACACCGCCCCGATCCGCGGATCTATCTGGGAGACCGGCACGGCGTGGGAGACACCGGGGTCCGCGCCGACGGCGGACAGCGGGGTGGCGTCGGCCGCATCGGCCGCAGTGATCTTCGGGTCAGCAAGCTGACTGGCGGTGGCGATGCCACCGCCAGTCGCGAACGTACAGGCCACGACCGTCGCAACGGCCCATGACAAGGGCCTGATACGGCTGGGCTTGCTATGGCGTGCTCGCCTGGAACTGCGCATGACCGACACCTCACGTCCCTGTTCTTCGTGCGTAACCAAACGATCACCCGACGCGCTGAGACCGAGATGTGAGGCATGTGAGAGTCACGTGATTTCGTTGTTACAGCACGCCGCAACAACGATTTTCCAGGGGTGAGGCCCCCAAACCTGCTGTCGCGCGACGTCTTTCCGGGGGCACGCCCCCGGCGCCCCGTTTCCGGGGACGCGCCCCCCCGGGCCCCGCTGGGCGAGCCCCGGCGCCCACGGTCCGCAGGTCAGGACTTCGTCGGACTCGTGCCGATCACAACCGTTGCGCCCAGGTCCTCGCAACTCGTCACCCGGACCGTGAGCCCCGCCGCGGTGAACGCCTCGGCGGTGCGCGGAGCCTGGCGTTCGCTGGTCTCGATCAGCAGGTGGCCGCCCGGCGCCAGCCACCCCGGTGCGGCGGCGGCCACCCGGCGCTGGACCGCCAGACCGTCCGCGCCCCCGTCGAGTGCCACCCGTGGCTCGTGCTCACGGGCCTCGGGCGGCAACAGCCCGATCGCGCCAGTCGGCACATAGGGCACGTTGGCCACCAGTACGTCAACGTGCCCCCGCAGCGCGGCGGGCAGCGGCTCGTACAGGTCGCCCTCGTACACCCGCCCGCCCGCGCTGGCGACATTGCGCCGCGCACACCGCACCGCCGCCGGATCGATGTCGGCGGCGTGCAGCTCGACCCCGGCCACGGCGGCGGCCACCGCCGCGCCCACCGCGCCGGAACCGCAGCAAAGGTCCACCACGGTCCGCCCGGCGGCCACCCTCACCGCCTCACGCGCGAGGAACTCGGTGCGGCGGCGCGGTACGAACACCCCGGGGTCCACGCCTATACGCAGCCCGCAGAACTCCGCCCAACCCAGGACGTGTTCGAGCGGCAGGCCGGCAACCCGCCGCTCCACCATGGCGGCGAGTTCGGCCGGAGTCCCTGCCGTGGAGATGAGCAACCCCGCCTCGTCCTCGGCGAAGACACAACCGGCGGCCCGAAGCCTGCTGACGATGACGGGTTTATCAAGAGATGACGCGCAACGCGACATGGGAGCCTTTCGAACGACGAAGGGCGCCCTCCGGTCCCACCTACACCAGGTGAGCCGTACAGCCGTGGAACGAGGGCACCCGGCCCGCTACAGCGGTAATGGGTCCCACCTCCTCGGTCGCGTGCCTGCTGGGGACGGCAACGATACCCGAACGGCACCGGGTGCCCGCCCGGTTCTCACCGGGGGAGCCGGGCCGCCCCGGCCGAGCGGGCTAACCGTGACGGATGTCGATCTCGTAGGCGATCTCCCACCGCACATCCGGCACGGTGATGTCCGCCGTCTCGACGGCGCGCCCGTCCGTCGCGTAGTAGGTCCGCTCGATGTGCAGCAGCAGATCACCGGGGGCGACACCCAGCAACGCGGCCTCCGCCACCGTCGCCCGCCCCGGCCGGGGCACCTCCAGCGCGGTCTCCACCTCGATGCCGATGCTCCGCATCCGCTCCACCACGCCCTTGCCCGCCAGCGGCCCCAACTCCGGTAGCACGATGGGCGTGTCACCGGTGATCGCCATCGGCTCCCAGCTCTCCGAGAGCTGCACCGGCTGGCGGTCCGCCAGGAACTCGTACGTGGTGCGCACGCACGGATCCCCCTCGGCGATGGCGCGGGCGCGGATCGCGCAGCGGCCCGTGCCCAACGCCTGGTGCGACCACCGCACTCGGCCTACCTGCCGGGCGGCTTCCCCGGCGACGCCACGGCCACCACAACCACCCTCACCGCCGCGGACGGCTTCGCAGACCGCTTCGGCCCGTTCGCCTTCGCCGCCGGGCTGAGGGTCCCGGACTGCGCCTGGGCGGCCGACGAGCGCGACGGCGACCACAGCGTGTGGTGGTACGGGCTGACCGACCGCTCCTGGGCGGCGGTTCTGTTCCGGCGCGGCGCCCACGAGTCCACCGTGTACCAGTCGGGGCCGCGCCGTCTGTGGGACGAGGTCGAGGCGGCTTGGCACTGGTGGACGGGCGAGGGCCGCCCGTCCCCCGAGCGCTTCGGCCTGACGGTCACCCGCGAGGGCCAGCGCGGCTGGCTGGACGACCCCGAGAACTCCTGGCGGCTGTAGCGACGCCTCAAGTGGCATGCCGGGCCGCCGGTTTCACGCCAACCGCCTCGTACCCGCGGAACGCGGCCACGCACACCGTCAACGCCACCGCGAAGACGGCAGTCAGGCGAGCCGGGCCAGGAGAGCGGCGGCTGCCGCTAGTGAAGCTCTGCGGTCGCCGCGCGGAGTTCGTCGAATGCGGCCCGCGTGTGGGTCACCAACTCGCCGGGGTCCTCGTCACGGGCGGGGTCGGCCCAGCGGGCGTATCCGCGCTTGAAGGCGAGCACGCCGATTTCGGCGGCCACCTGCGCCGCGGGTTCTGCGACATCCCGTCGCTTCAGCGCATCGACCATCGCCGCGGCCATGCCGATGCTCTTCAGGGCTTCGCGATTCCGCAGTTCCTCGTTCGCCTCGATCGCCGCGCGCAGCAGCGGGCCGAGTTCGCGGTTGAACGATGTCATCTCGCCCGACGCGCGCTCCAGGCCGGCCGCGACGGCCATCATCGGTGTCGCGTCCGCCGGAGCGGTGTCGATGCCCTCGGCCAGCAGGCGGCTCAGGGCCTTCTGCCCCGCCGTGAGGATCTCCCGCTTGTCCGCGAAGTGGCGGAAGAACGTGCTCCGGGTGAGCCCCGCACGTTCGGAGATCTGGGCAACCGTCGTGTCGTCGTAGCCCTGCTCGGCGAACAGGCCGAGCGCCGCCACGACCAGGCGCTGGCGCGAATCCGGCTTCCATCTCGGCATGGGATCAGCCTAGACGATGCGACACGTGTCGCATCACGGTGTACGGTGATGAGACATCAGTCGCATCACGTCTTGGAGCTCGCCATGCGCGTCTTCATCACCGGCGGAACGGGCCTGATCGGCTCGGCCGTCGTCGCCGAACTGCTCACCGCAGGCCATTCGGTCACCGCCCTCGCCCGTTCCGACGCCGCTGCGGCACGTGCCCGAGCCGCCGGCGCGGACGTACTCCGTGGAGGACTCAGCGACCTCGCGGTGCTGCGCACCGGCGCGGAGCAGGCAGACGGAGTCATCCACCTCGCCTTCAGCAACGACTTCAGCTCGCCCGACGCACTCGCACAAGGCATCGCCGAAGAAGGCGCCGCGCTCGCGACGCTCGGCGACACCCTCGTCGGCACGGACCGGCCGCTCGTCACCGTGTCGGGCACACCCCCCGTTGCGGGACGCGCATCGACCGAGGACGACCCGCTCCCGACCAGCGGACCCGTCGGCGGACGCAGCCGGTCCGTGGCCCGCACACTCGAACTCGCCACGCGCCGCGTGCGCACCTCGGCCGTACGGATGCCGCGCACAGTCCACAACCAGGGCCAGGGGGGGTTCGCCGGGCTGCTCGCCGACATCGCCCGCCGCACCGGCATCGCCGGCTACCCCGGAGACGGCACGCAACGCTGGCCAGCCGTTCACGCGCTCGACGCCGCCGCCTTGTTCCGGCTCGCCCTGGAGAAGGCTCCGGCCGGAAGCTCGTGGCACGCCGTCGCCGACGAAGGCGACGCGGTACGCGACATCGCCGCAGTCATCGGACGGCGGCTCGGCCTACCCGTCGAGTCGGTGCCGCAGGAGAAATTCGGTCCCCTCGGTCCGATCTTCGCGACCGACCAGCCCGCTTCCAGCGCCCACACCCGCGCCGCTCTCGGCTGGAAGCCGAAGCACCCGAGCCTGCTCGACGACCTGGAGAACATCGAAGCCTGAGACCACTGCCGTACCCCCGGGCCCGCCCGTTCGCGGAACGGGGCAACCCTGCCGGCGGCGCGTCGAACAGCTCAGTGATCCACCTCCGCCGCACCCCGGTCCCGGCCCGTCCTGCCGCCGGGAACGCACCACGATGGCCCGGACGCGAGCACGTCCGGGCCATCGTCTGCCCTCGCGCACAGGACGCGGAGGACACGAGATTCGAACTCGTGGGGGTTGTCCCCAACACGCTTTCCAAGTCTTCGCCTGGGGGTTCTGGGGCGTACGGGAACGTCCTGACCCGCGGTGGAGCCAGGGTGGATGGGGCTTTTGAACGGTGCTGTACGCCGGTGTATGCGACCAGAACTGCAACCATTGCTGATCTGCTTGCCCTGCTCGGGGCCGTACCACTGGAGGGCCTGACCGGTCACTGAGGCGATGCACTCGAAGTCGTGATCGCGACAGAGCAGAGTGGCCTCTGCAGCTCGGCCGTCGCGGCGACGACGAGGTCGACCGCTTCCGAGTTTCGGTGCCTGCCCTGCTTGGTGAGGGGCTTCCCGGACGTGCCAGGCGCGGTCGTCGACGGGAAACCAGCCGAAGTTCTTCTGGGGAGAAGGCAGCGTCCTGCTGAGGAGGGGGTACACGTGCAAAGCGGGTAACCGTCGACTTCGCTCGGCCAAGTCATGAACGTCGATTGGGACTTCACGAGGGGCCACCGGGACAGACGTGGAACATGTCACGGGCGGGCAGACCGAAGCTGCAGTTTCATGATCCGCGGATGCCGCACGAGGACAGGTCCCGGAGCACCCCCCGGCCCCGAGCGATGCCCGACGCAAGCCGACAGCACAAGATCTGCCAAGCCGGAGAGCCGAGCCACAATCGCCCGTGTCAGGCACTGCTCTGGCTCGTTCGAGCCTGGCGAAGCGGAGGACTGGTCCACCTTGCAACGAAGGGATTCGCCGATTTTCTATTCTCCGACGGCATGAGAAGCTCCATTCTCCACATCATCGGGATGCACGATGGAGTCCTGGATGCCCAGGATATGCATAAGCGACTTGACTGAAACGACCCGGCTATTGCCAATCCAGAGCACTCTAAAGGGGAGGGAGCCCTTCCCGGCCATTCTTGATGCCTGCGATTCTGAAAGGCCAAGAGCATTGGCCGCCGCACTGAAACTGATATATTGCGGCAGGAGATCAGAAATCCGATAGTAAAGATTTTTCCCGTCCACCCAGGATCGCCCCACCTGTGCGGGATTAATGGCGGGAGCATCTTCCTCGTCACGGCAACCACTGCGGAGTTTGCCGTGAAGGATCTTGGTGTGACCCATGGCTCCCATTCGCTGCAGTAGGGCCCCTGTGCGCTCACCACGAATTCTCTCGTCGGCATCCGGATGCTGCACCGTCCCGGCATCGATGATTGACGATGCGCGCAGCGTGGAATCCTCCTCATGCGCAGCACCAGCAAACCAATACTCCGCAACTGTCGCACTCGTCTCCGAGCCTCCGGCCTCCACCAGGCCGCGAGCGCCGGTGAACGCGCGGGTCATCATGGCATCCAGGAGTTTATTGGAAGGCGTGCCACCTGTCATAGAAAACCATGCCTCCAGGGCGCCTTCTACCATCGCAGACCTGATGTCGGAGACCTCATAATGCCATTTTCGTGCCAGCTCTTTCGACCACCCCCTAAAGTATGGAGTCAGTAGATCCAACAGGATCATCAACCATTTCTCCCGGTCCTGTTGGTCGCCTTCCCTCGCCAAAGTCCCTACCGACTCCCAGAGGCGCATGCTTGCCACGGATTTCGACCGACCCAGTCGAACTTTCTCGCGCAACACCTGATATGTGGGATGGTTCTTGATGGCACACACTTGAACGTCGCCGACATGCGCGCAGATGGGCTCCCCGCCGCAGTCATGGAGAACTCGCTCAGTGATGATCGTGAAGACATCGCGCATGGTGTTCCTCTCGCACCGCCAGATCGCCTACGAAAAAGCATGGAGCGTGGCCGTCGCACTTCGGGGATTTCTGCTGGGATCCAGCCCCATCGAGTGAACTAGGTTTGACGGCACGACAATTTGCGGGGAAAATCAGTAGCAGCAGTCGACCAGGTGGCGCTCGGCCTGCGGCAGAGTGAGGCCCTCGGCCTCAGGTGGACGGATGTCGACCTCACACTCAAGGTCCCGACGGTCCACCGGACCGGCTGCGCGACGGCCGTGCCAACCACTGCGGGCGCAAGTCTGGCTACTGCCTGCGCTGCGGTGAACACGGCGACAAGTCACGGCTCGTACTGCCGTGGTGCGGCTGGTCTCCTGGTCGCGGTCCTGGCGCATGTGCTGCCCTGAGGCCAGGCGGTACTCGAAGATGTGGTCGTCGGAGAGTCGCGCACGGCGCCCTCGGCGTGGATTCGCAACAGGTCGCCTTGGCCGTAGAAGGCGGAGACGAAGTGGAGGCCCGGCGGAGCGGTGGGATCGCCGGGCCTCGGACGCCCCCGGCCGGGGGCGAATGCAACCAGAACTGCAACCACGCGGGAAGTGGCCGTCGGCGGCCGTGGGCCGAGGGGGTGGACCGCCGCCTCCACCCCCCGGGCCCGCGTCCCCACCCGGTAACCGGCCCGGGGGCCGATGGCAGGGCCGGGCGTTGTAGCGAGTGTTGATGCCATGACAGCGAACATCGTGATCCTGCAGCTGGCGATCCTGACCGTGGTGCTCGAGTCCGATCTCGGCCGCCGCAAGATCGGTTGGTTCCGGGTGGTACGGCCGATCGTCGGCGTCACCCTCATCGTGCCGTTCTTCTTCACCTCGCTGCCCACCGGCGGCAACGACCTGCTGCTGCAGGGCGTCGGCGCGCTGACCGGGGCGGCGCTCGGGCTGTTCTCGGTCTGCCCGCTGCTCGTGTCCGTCGACTACCAACCGGATTGGCGACGCCGTTGGCCGCGCACCTCGCCCACCTCAGGCAGCCCCGCCGCGGTCAGCCGCTCGGGGGCCGGTTACGCGGTGGTCTGGATCGCCGTGACCGCCGCTCGGCTCGGCTTCGCCTACGGCGCCCAGCACATCTTTCCGGTGGGGCTCGGCGTGTTCCTGACCACCAACCACCTCAGCGACGCCGGTCTGACGAACGGCTTCATCTTCCTGTCCGTGGCCATGAGTCTGTTCCGCAGCCTGGGGCTGTGGGTGCGAGGACGGGCGCGCCTGGCCCAGGCCGGCCCGGCCGTGGGCGCCGCACCTGCGATGGGCGGTGCACGGTGATCTTCATACCGTTGCTCAGCCTGATCGTCCGCGCTGTTCGCGCGCTGCGGGCGCGCTCGTCAGGCACGGCATCCTGGGATAATCCGGATTGATGAGTATCACCAGCAGGTTCCGCCCGGCTGCGGAGCATCCCGGGATCGGGCTGAGCGGCATGATCCCCGACCCGCGGGCGCGCGCCGCGACCATGCTGGCGGGACTGGGCGTGTCGCTCTGGGTGAACGTCGCCGCACTGCCCGCCGCCCCGGGGATCGTTGCGCCCGTTGCCATGGCTGTCGCCGCGGTGGCCTGGCTGGTCCTGATCGGCGGCACCCGAGGTGCGCACGTGGCCGCCGTCGTCGCGGTGTTGTGCGCGGCCGGGGCGGTGATCGCCGTCACTGACATCAATGGGCTGATCTTCACGGGCGTCGCGGCGAGCACAGCCGCCGTCGCGTTCGATCCGGTCGCCGCCCTCGTACTGTCCATGGCCGGTCCCGTCGCCTACTGCCTCGCAGCGATCGCCCACGGGCCGTTTCCCGGCCGCCTGCTGGGCACCGCCGCGGTGGCCCTTGCCGGACTGGTGGCCGGTGCGAGCCGACGCGAGATCGACCAGCGTGCCCGGCACAGCGCACTGGTCGCCACCGAACGCCGGCGTGCCGAGGTCGCTCGGGCCGAGGCGGAACTCGCCGGTGAACGCATCCGACTCGGCCGCGAGTTGCACGACGTACTCGCCCACACCCTCGGCGCCCTGTCGATCCAGCTCACCGCGATCGACACCCTTGCCCGCAAAAACACGCCGCGGCAGAACCTCATCACACAGATCGAGCTCGGCCACGAGCTGGTCAGCACGGGCCTGGACGAGGCGCGCCAGGCCGTCCGCGCACTGCGCGGCGAGAGTGCACCGCTGGCCGCGCGGCTCGAACGGCTCTGCGAGCTCCATCAGGCAGAGTTCGAAGTGGACGGCAACCAACGGGAGTTCGATGCCGACAGCACGCTCGCGCTCTACCGGCTCTCCCAGGAAGCACTGACCAACGCCGCCAAGCATGCCCCCGGCACGCGCGTGAGCGTACGTGTGGGCTTCGGGCCGCGGGACGTGACCGTGCAAGTAAGCAATACGAGCCCTGACCCGGTCGTGGACACGCCCAGGGCGCTGCGTGCGAGCGGCGGCGGGTTCGGGCTCAAGGGCATGAGGGAACGCGTTGAACAGGCGGGCGGCGAGCTTCAGGCAGGCCCCATGTCCGACGGCGGATGGCGGGTCGCCGCACGCATCCCCTATCGACAGGGGGACCTGGGCGACCGGAGCAACGGGAGTGACCGATGAGCCCCACACCGATCTCCGTGATCATCGCCGACGACCATCGGGTCGTTCGCGAGGGTCTGGCCACCATCCTCGGCGCCGTAGAGGGGGTGCGGGTCGTGGCGTTGGCCGTGGACGGTGCGCAGGCCGTCGATCTCGCCGTTGAACACAGGGCCGACGTGGTCTTGATGGACCTTCACATGCCCGGCGTCGACGGCGTCGAGGCCACCCGCCGACTCAAGACGGAGCGTCCGGCCACGGCCGTCGTGGTGCTCACCACGTATACCGACGACGACTCCATCCTCGCCGCACTCGAAGCCGGTGCCACCGGCTATCTGACCAAGAACGCCTCCGCCGCGGACATCCACCGCGCCATCGAAGCCGCCGCCTCCGGCCATGCCATGCTCGACCCGCTCGCCGCCGCCCGCCTGATCCACGCGGCCCGCCGCGACGACCCTGGCCACGCCGTGAAGGACGCCGCCCTCCCTGACGGCCTCACCGAGCGCGAGGCCCAGGTGCTCGGCCTGATCGCACAGGGCCTGTCCAACGCGGAGATCGCCGCCAGGCTGTACCTGAGCCGCTCCACGGTGAAAAGCCACATCAATCAGATCTTCACCAAGACCGGCAGCCGCGACCGCCCGCAGGCCATCGTGTACGCACACCGCCATGGCATCGGGACTCAGGAGGATCCGGCCCAGCGGAACTAGGACTTGTCCGGCCGCTCACGCCGCTCGCTAAGATCGGGCCGACGGAGGACGCCTGATGCGTGCGGTGGAGTTGAGTCGCGCGGAAGCGGTCGCGCTCGTGCATCGGATTATGGAGGCGGACTACGGCTCCGAGGATGAGGTGAACGACCGGCTGGACAGGCTCGACAGAGCTCTGGTCTGCCCGGCCGGTCACGTCAGCGGCCTGGTTTTCTGGTCGACGGAGCGGCAGTTGTCGGCCGAGGAAGTGGTCGACCAGGCCTTGGCATACCAACCGATTGCCTTGTGACGCCGGTATTCAGCTGCGGAGCGAGATCACGAGGGCTTCGTGAGGGGTTGCCCCAACGCGCTTTCCAACTGTTCGTGTGGGGGTTCGGGGGCGGGCCCGGGGGCGTTCTGGTCTGCGGCGCTGCGCCAGAGAACCAGCCGCTTGGACGCTCGTGAACGGGGCTGAATGCAACCCGAACTGCCACCCTCACGCTCGCGCTACGCGGTTGCCGACATCCCGCCCGACCGCAGCGTGAGCAGCATGATCTCGCTCGGTGCGAAGATCCTGAAGGGCGGCCCCCAGAAGCCGGTGCCACGGCTGGTGTAGAGCTGGGTCCGCTCACCATGTCGGCTCAGGCCGTGCACCACCGGCTGGTCGATCCGGACGAGGAAGTTGAACGGCCAGATCTGGCCGCCGTGGGTGTGCCCGGAGATCTGCAGGTCGACGCCGGCGGCGGCGGCCTGCGGGACGTACTTGGGCTGGTGGGCGACGAGCAAGATCGGCAGGTCTGGGTCCGCCCCGATCAGCGCGTCGGGCAGGTTCGCGCGGTGCCCGGCCTGGCCGGAGGACTCCGCGGTCACGTCGTCCACGCCCGCGAGCACGAGGGCGTCCCCCTTGCGTTCCACCACCACATGGCGGTTGTGGAGCGGTTCCCAGCCCAGTTCCGCCATGCGGTCCAGCCAGCCCTGGGCCTCCCCGGAGTACTCGTGGTTCCCCGTGACGTAGACCTTGGCGAGCCGTGACCGGATTGTCCCGAGCGGCGCGGACTGCTCCCGGCGCTGGACGGGCGTTCCGTCGGCGATGTCGCCGGCGTGGACCACGACGTCCGCGTCGAGCGTGTTGACCACCCCGGCAACCCGCGCCGACCAGGCCGCACGGTCGATCGGCCCGTAGTGGGTGTCGGCCAGCACGACGACACGGGTGCCGTCCAAACCGCGGCCGAGCCGCGGGATGTGGACGTCCAGCCGCCTCACTCGGGGCACGCGCATGGCCTCGTAGTGTCCCCAGGCGAGCAGCCCGGCCGAGACCACAGCGACAGCGACAGCGACGATCCTGGCCCGGTCGACGCCGCCGACATCGAGCCCGATCAGCACGAACTGCACCAAGCCACCCAACACCGACCAGGTGAACAGCACCCAGACCATCCCGAGGGTGGTGTCCGCCACGCGAGCGGCCCGGTCGACCCGCCGTGGCCCGTGGCCCGCGACCATCAGAAAGGGGAAGGAGACCATCCAGGCCGCGAAGACAACCGTGCCGGCCAGGAAGACCGGCAACGGCCAGTCGACGCCGGAGGCGAACAGCGTCCACCAGGGCGGGAGGCACAGCACCACGAGGACGAGGACGACCACGGCCAGCCGCCGACGCATCGATCGCCGAGGCGTCCCGCCCTCGGCCGGACTCTCGCCACTCGGAAACGGCGCCGCCCCGACCTCAAGACGGGCACCGGCTTCCGTCCCCCAATGGTCCGACCGAACGTCCGACTCGATGGATTCGCTCTCTGTCACTGCTCCACCCCTCACGTCCGTCGGCCCACCCTCGCTCCCTATCATCCGGCAGACGCTGGCTGTTGAAATCGTCCGGGTCCGGCCTCGTCAATTGGCCAGGAACCGCCTCGACTTCAGCCTCCATTCGCCCTGAGAGGCCAGGCTGTCGACGCACCTGCACCTTGTTCGTCGATACAACTTGCCACGGTCACCGATCTTCGCTGCAGCCGAATCTGAGGTAGGCGAGCAGGCCGATGATGTTCCCGAAGGCGCAGATGGCCAGCCACACCTGCGGGGGGAACTGCCGTGTGCGCGGGTGTCGCGAAATGTCGATCATGCACAGGATGGCCGGGAGGATCGCGATCAGTGGCACGATCGCGACCCACGCGGTCCCGTTGGCCGACCCGGTCATCTGCCGGTGCCGCGTGCGGTGAGGATGCGCTCGACGGCGCCCGGGTCATCGGGGGTGATCGTGGGACGTACGCGGTGTCCGACGTCGATCACAAGCGCCGAGTCCTTCTTGGGGCGGTGTGGATCGAGGTTCCACCAGTGCACGAAGTCCCCTGAACCCCAGATCCGCCACTTGCGCGCCCTGTTCATACCCGTCAGGGGAAGCCTCTTGACACTCCTGATCGAGGTGTAGCGGATGCGCCTCGCTCCCCAGAGGTAGTAGCGGCGGATGGTCAACCCTTGGTCGTCACAGACGATCTGGCCGTCCTGATAGGCCACTGCTGCGGGTTCGCGGCTCATCTGAACCTCCTGGTACTCAAGGACCCGCCATCTGCAGGTCCGTCTTCCGGCCCGGTCGCGGGGTGAGGTTTCACGGGGTCTCGGGTGAGAGGATGACGATCCCGGCGACCTTCTCGTCGGCGTCGAAGGCGACGCGGGCCTTCATGTCGCCGGCCTCATAGCTCAGCGGGATGTCCACCACCGTGTGGTCACCGATGCGCCGGACGAACGGCTCTCCCTCGCCGAATCCCTCGAACACACCGACGAGACCGGTGACCGTGGCCAGGCCGTCGGCCCGAACCTCGTCGGTGAAGGCTTCCAGCACCTGCGCGTTGAAGGACTGCCTGGCTTCGTCCATGCGCCCTTCGAGGACGGCCGTGACGATCGTGAACGCCCGATCCGCGGCGTCGGCCATGCGGACTGTTTTGTCCATGGGTTCTCCGGTCCGGGGATCGATGGGCTTGCCGAACCGCTGGAACGCGGCCTGGCGGGTGACACCTAGCAGGTCCCCGATCTCCTGCCAGGTGTGACCGGCATCCCTGCACTGCTGCACGCACAGCCTGAGCACCTGCTCAGCCAAGTCGTCCACGCCCCGGGCGCGCTGAACCAGGTCAAGGTAGGCGGGCGACACCAAGGGGCTGTTCAAGGCCCGAGCGAGCGCCGAGGCGTGCTCGGCCAGGCGGGTGCTCAGGTCGGTGAGAGTGCGAGGAGAGTCGGCCACATGTAAAGGATGCCTTTACGCATCACTTCACGTCAAGGGATCCTTTACAAGCAACGCCTTGGTGGCCCAGTCGCGTCCCGCATCGGCCGCTCGCGCGATCCGCAAGTCCTGCCGCTTGCTGCTCAACGAGGCCGGCACGGCGCATCAGTTCGCCCCCTTCGGGTCACTGCGCAGCCACTCACGGCCAACTGAGACCAATGCTGAGACCAGACAACGACGAAGCCCCCGACCGGATCCCGGTCACCCCGGGGCGGAGCGGCTCACGCAAGGGCTCTGGACGGGGCCGGACAGGGCCCCCCGCAACGGGTGACGCCACCCTTGCGAACGAGGAGGGGCAGCCCCACACCGTCCCGTCGAGTCGCCTTACACCGGCCCGGCTCCGTTGCGGTCAGCGCTTCTTGGTCTTCCTCTGCTGCCGCGGCGTCCACTCACGCCGGTGCAACTGTTAGCGGGAGTAGCCGATCATCGCCGGGTTCAGCACGGCTTGCCCGTCTTCGTCTTGGTCGATCCGCACTTGACCGGCTTGCCCATGCGCCCTCCCAGCTCCGTCGGTAGCGTGTCAGGCCCATCATGAACGGGCAGGAGTCCGCCGGGTTCCGTCTCGCATATTGCGGCTGATTCACAGCCATCCGGGACCGGATCCTCGGCACCCCAGCCGACCTGAAGGGCAGTCACAAACTGTTCGATCAACGAGCCTGATTTCAGCGGGCCAACAGCTTCCCCAGCTCCTAGAGATGACCGGCGTCCGGGAGAGGCGCTGCCTGCGGCTCCAGCGAGCCCAGCGCCAACCGTGGAGGGTGCGCCGCACTGTCCTGTGAAGCCGCGGCGAGCTGTTAGTGCTGGTGCTGCCCGCGCTTGGCAGTCAGGATGGCTGGACTTGGTCGAAGTGGACGAGGGCTTCGGCGGGGTCCGGGCTCACGAGGCGTTCCAGACCGGCCGTCGTGATCTTCGCCCACCTGCTGGCCCGTGCCCACATCTGTTCCTCGAAGGCGCGGACGGCCTCGTCCAGATCTCCAGGGCCGGTGGCGATGGACTCGGCGAGTTCGGCGCCTTCCAGCATCGCGAGGTTCGCGCCCGCCCCCAATGGGGGCATCAGATGGGCGGCGTCGCCCAGCAGCGTCACCCCGGGGACGTGGGTCCAGGTGTGGGACACGGGCAGGACGTAGAAGGGGCGGTGGACGAAAGCGGTGCCGTGGCGGAGGAGGTCGAGGACGGGAGCGGCCCAGCCGTCGAACAGAGCCAGCAGGCTCGATCGCACGGCCTCGACGTCGGCCAGGTCCAGGTTCCTGTGCCAGTCCAGCGGCGCGCGGAACTTGGCGTACACCTTGACGTGGCCGCCGCTGTTGCGCTGGGCGACGAGGGAGCGGTTCATGCCGTACACGGCCACGGAACCGTCGCCGATCAACCGGGCGAGGTCAGGGTGGCGGATGTCGACGTCGTCGAGGGAGGTCTCGACCGAGGTGACGCCGGTGTAGTGCGGCGTCACCGACGAGACTGCCGAGCGGATCCGGGACCAGGCGCCGTCCGCACCGACCACGAGGTCGAACGTCTCCTGTCGCCTGTCCGCGAAATGGACCAGTACGCCATCCCGGCCCCCCGGCACCACCTGCGTCACGCCCCGACCCCACTGGACGTCGAGAGGGCCGAGCAGGAGGTCACGGAGCTGCCCGCGGTCGATCTCGGGATTGGCCCGGTCATCTGGACGGGGTCGCCAGTCGCGCAGGACGGTCCCGTCCGTGTCCAGGATGCGCATGGCCTGCCCCTCGGGGCGCGACAGCGCCTGGAACTCCGCCAGCAGCCCCGACTTGTCCAGTGCGAGCTGGCCCAGCCCTGCGTGCAGGTCCAGCGTGCCACCTGGGGGGCGGGCGTCGGGGGCGGGATCGCGTTCGAGGACGGTGACGGGGTGGCCATGGCGGTGCAGGACGCGGGCGAAGGTAAGTCCGGCAGGGCCGCCGCCGACTACGGCAATACGATGTCTCATGGCGATACACTGTATTTCTGGGATACGATGCATCGCAACAGAACGGTGTGACCATGACTGTGTGGGACCGGCCGGAGCCACCGGCTCGACCCGTGCCGCTCGACCGGGAGCGGATCGTCGCCGCCGCCATCGCGCTGGCCGACGAGGGCGGGCTGGAGGCGGTGTCGTTGCGCAAGGTCGCCGGCCGGCTGAACGCCGGCCCGATGCGGCTGTACGGATACATCTCCACCAAGGAGGAGCTGTTCGACCTCATGGTGGACGAGGTCCACGCCGAGATCCTCCCCGAGGAGCAGCCCGGTGACTGGCGGGAGGCGCTGCGCATCATCGCCCACCGCACCAGGCAGACCGTTCTCCGTCACGAATGGCTCGCCGAGCTGCTCGGCGGCCGCCCGACCCTGGGCCCGAACGGTCTCGCCGTGACCGAGGCCAAGCTGGCCGCCCTCGACGGGCTCGCCGACATCGACACCGTCATGCGTGCCGTGGAGACTGTCAGCGCCTACTTCACCGGCGCGATCAGGCGCGAGATCGCGAACCTGCGGGCGGAGCGCGCCACGGGCCTGTCCAAGCGCGACTGGCAGCGGGCCTCCGGCCCGCATGTGACGAGAGTGTTGGCCACCGGCCGCTTCCCGACGCTGGCCAAGGCCGTGTACGACGGCACGGAAGTGGACGCCGAGGCATCCTTCGCGACCGGCCTGGACTGGGTCCTCGACGCCGTGGCCGTCAAGCTCACCCGGCCGCCAACGTGACGCCCAGCTCGTGCGGCACTACGGCCGCATCGCGCGCCGAGCCGTCCTGTGCAGCGCGTAGCCGAGACCCGGGCTCCACACAGGAACCGCGACCACGCAACACGAGGGCCCCGACCGGCAACCGGTCGGGGCCCTCGTCTGCCCTGCTGGGCGAGTGCGGAGGATACGAGATTCGAACTCGTGAGGGGTTGCCCCCAACACGCTTTCCAAATGTTCGTCTGGGGGTTCAGCGACGCTCGGGAGCGCTCTGACCTGCGGTGGAGCGGGTGATGCCAGGGCCACCGGACGTCGCTGGACGGGGGTGAATGAGACCAGAACTGAGACCAGAGGCGGCCGCCTGCGCGGGCCTTGGCGCCCGATGGGTCAGGGGCAGGGGTTGTCGTGTTCGCGGTTGATCACGGCCAGGAACTCGTCAACACTCTGCGGCCGTCGCTCGATTTCGTGCTGAGTTGCTTCCTGGACGATGGTTCGCCACGGCTCCTGCGCAGGCAGGAGTGGAATGTTTGCTTGCGGCCACTCACCGGTGAGGGCCCACGCGGCTACCCGTCCGAGGCTGTAGATGTCCGATGCGGGGACCGCTTCGTGCGGTTTGACGGACAGTTCAGGCGGAGCGAACCCGAGCGTTCCCAGGTACACGCCAGTGCGGCCGATGAAGGTGGTCTGGCCACGAGGCCGCCGGCCGGCGCCCCAGTCAGCCAACGTCCACCGCCCATGCAGCAGGAGAATGTTCGACGGCTTGATGTCGCGATGACGCCATCCGTGCCGGTGAGCCTCAGCCAGCACGGACCCCACCGCTTTGATCATGCTGTGCAGATGCTTCGGGTCCTTCAAGTGAAGGCTCTGCGCCTCTGCGGTCGCATCGGCCCAAGGCATGATGAACCAGTTGTGCTTTGCATCGAAGTCTAGGACCGGCATGGCATGCGGGTGCCCGTTCAACATGCGGGCGATCTTGATCTCGTCGCTCATCCTGGAGGCTGCCTTCTTGCTCGGCGAGAGCCTCCGCTTGAACGCGACATCGATGCCCGAGGACTTGTGGATGGCCCGGAAGACCTCCGCTTGCCCACCCTTCTCAGGGATACGGTCCAGGGAATAGTCCTTCTTCACGCCCCGTGCGGCGTCGATCACCTCACGGTAGCGCTCCAGATACGGCGGGATCTCCTTTAGCGGCCCCACGAGGCTTGCATGTAGTCGACGGCTGAACCGGTCGATGAACCGCTGCACGGTCATCCCTGCTGCGGGCTCCCGGAGTACCCCATCGGCGTAGCAGGTGTAGGCGATCTCGTCGTAGAACTCATCGTTGTGGAACTGCTGCAACGCCTCTTCGAGTCTCGGCTGCACGTAGCTGCTCTCGCTCTGCTCCAGCATGATGAAGAGCCCGAGCTGAGGCTGCAGCCCATCGTGATCGTGAGATCTCCGTACGGAAATGGCCCGCGAGGTCAGCTCGTGGATCCGGTTGGCCAGGTTTTTTGCGGCGGACGATCCGCCCAGCATGGTGAACTCGATGGCTCCGAGCGGCGTTTCGTTCCTGGCGACGACGATGTCCCAGTGGGTCTTCTCCAGGCCGAAGGAACCCGCGAGATGGGCTCCACGGCCCACCTTGATCCAGGAACGATCGATGCCGCGCTCAACAAGCGCATCGACCGTGGCGGTGATGACTGGCGTCAAGTTCTGGCCGATCCGGACGCCGGGCTGGAGGAGGTCGTAGTCCCGGTCGTTGACGCTGACCCAGTAGTTTCGGGCCGCGTCTATCAACGCTTCTGTCATCAGCTTCCCTGTCGAGCGCCTACTGCTCTTGAGGAGACTACCTATGGCCTTGGATGGTGTCCCGCCGAGTGGTGTAGCCGATCAAGTCTGGGAACTTCACGAGTGCTCTGCTGTCGGGAGATCAAGTGGGGTGTTCTCAGCAAAACCTGCAGCCCTGACGTGGCGTCAGTCCGGCTGGGGTCTGCGGAGGATCACCGTGCGTGCGGCCTGCTCGATCCCGAGAGGCAGGTGGCCGAGCTTGGCGCACAGGTCGGCGGCACCATCCAGGTCCCGGGAGCCGGAGGCGGTGGTGCTCTGGGTGAGCAGATCGAGGGATTCGGCTAGTTCGAGGGTGTCGAGGCGGACCAGCGTGGTGGCGTCGCTCCAGGCGGTGGCGAGCCGGCTGGTGATCAGGAAGCGGCCGCCGGGGGCGCGGGCGAGCAGGTGGGCGATGCCGGCGGGGTCGTTGACGTTGTCCAGAATGAGAAGCCAGTCGGTGTGGCTGGCCAGCCATTGCAGGCCCCACTTCGCGAGCTGCTCGGCTTGCAGTGCCGTAGCCAGGGCGGGCTGTAGGTCGGTGGCGACGTCGGCCAAGCCCTGCTGGATGCTGACGGGGCTGTCGGCGGTGATCCATCGGATCGGCACGTAGCCGCGGGTTCCGCGAGTGGCGGCCCAGTGGGCGGCTAGGGTGCTCTTGCCGATGCCGCCCAGCCCGTGCACCGCCTGGACCAGAGCCGTGCCGGGAGCGCTCAGAGCGGCATCGAGGCGGTCGAGTTGGTGGCCACGTCCGACAAAGTGACCCGGCCGGTACGGCAGATTGTCCAGGCCAGCGGGGGCATCCACCTCGGCGGGGGACCGCAGCGCCTCAGGCGGGAGGTTCACCGTGTGGGAGGTGTAGATGCCCGTGTTGGCGATCCCACCGTCGGTGGCGGTCGCGTTCCCGCTCCGAATCACCTCCTGCCGGGTGCCCCCGGGACCGGGGGCCTCGGGCGGCCGGGTGTCGCCAGCCGCCCGAGGTGCTTCACCGCTGCTGCCAACGGCAGCTGGCTCGGAAGCGCGAGCGCCCTCGCGAGAGTCGCCCTTGCTCCACGGCCATCTGACCATGCCCTGCCCCTGGGTTCCCTCGGATCAGTTATGGCGGTGTGGGGCGGTCATTCGTTCACGATGCCGCTGATGGCGCTGGAGCCCGCCCCAGTGGCCTCCGCGTCCCCAGTGTTCACCGCCCTCGCAGGGCCCGGGTGGTCGCCGCCCGTGCGCTGGATGCCGGTGAGGGCACGGCTGCCGTTGCGGGCGACGGCCTTGCCCGTGGCGATGGCAGTATCACCAGCCGAGGCGGCGACGAACGACTGCAGCTCGCGCAGTTGCTGGGCCGCGTGCTCCCGCTCTGCGGAGTCGAGACTCTCCAGCAGGGTCTCGAACCGCCCCTGCCACACGCCTTCCTGCCGCAGCCGTTCCGCGGTGATGTCGGCCGAAGCGCCGGGGACCAGGATCCGGGCGGTGTGGTCCAGGCGTTCAAGCTCGGCCTGTTCCCGCGCGGCGTCGCCGCGGCCGAAGATCTCCGCGACGCGCCGCCGCAGCCCGTTCCATGCATCGGTACCCGCAGCCTTGACCACCGCGCCACCACCCGCCAACGCCAACGCTTCCAGTGCCTCGACCAGCATGCCCTCACCCCTCCGTACCTGCGGATCGGCCGCCCGCCGCCGCTCCGACACCGGGAATCACACACCATCCACCCCGCAACACGTCCAGCAACCGTAAGGAGTTCCCGCCCAGGCTGCTTCCGTGAACGGCCCGCCCCGATCCTTGAGGTGGCGTCAGCGACCAGACCGGTCTGGTCGGGGGTCGCGCCGCGGCCGATAGCCGACCGGGTTGAGCTTGGCGAGAACGCGTACCGCGCTGGCATTGAAGATCGGCACCAAGAGCGGCCGAGACAGAACAAGAGGCCGGAGTGCAACGCGCCGGCCTGCCGGCGGCTCAAGTGGTGACGGGCCTTCTGCCGGCGACAGTAGCTGGCTACGGCTCGTATGCCCATGCACGGCCTGTCTGGCGATACTCCTCGACGGGGATAGGGGTGATGCCGACCTGCATGCGGGCGGTGTAGAGCAGGCCGTCGAGGTGGTCGATCTCGTGATTGATCAGACGGGCGAGTCCGCGTTCGTAGGTGGTGGTCGCCAGCTGACCGTCCAGGGTGGTGGTCTCCCCAGTGATCTGCAGTGGTCGGGGGGCCAAGCCGCGGACGTCGAAGAAGGACAAGCAGCCTTCGAACTGCTCGTCCGTCTCTTCTGAGCGGTCGGTGATACGGGGGTTGAGCAGGATTATCGCTGGGGTGTCCGGCTCGGCCGGCCGGACGATCGCGGCGGCCCGGTCGATCCCGATTTGGGGGGCCGCGATGCCCATGCCCTTGGCGAAGCTCTGCGGCTTCGCGCTCGGCTGGCAGGTCGAAGGGACGGGCGGGCTCGGCGAGGATGGGGGCGCCCTCCTGGACGACGCCGAGGTCACGCATCTACTCACTGGGCCGCACCTGGATCACCTGAACTTCCTTTGGGTGGTGTCGCGTTCGGGTCGGACCCGGAACCGCCATTCCAGACGGTACCGGGCGTGGAGGGCTGGTGTGGAGGTGCTCCAGGAGAAGACGCGCATGCCGTCCTCGTCGCGCCGGATCGGTGCAGTCCGCAACACGGCTGCGGCGACCGCTGCGGGCGCAAGCCCGGCTTCTGCCCGCAGAAGGAGCCGGTCCGGCGCGAGACCAAGGACACCAAGTCCCGAGCCGGGCGACGCGCGGTGCCGCTGCCCGAGCAGCTCGTCGTGATCCTCCGCCAGCACAAGGAGGAACAGGACCGCGAGCGGGCCCTCGCTCGCGACCTTTGGACGGACAAGGGCTACGTCTTCACCTCGGAGACCGGCGCGCCGCTCAACCCCAGCACCGACTACCACCACTGGAAGCGGCTCCTACACGAGGCCAGCATCCGCGACGGCCGCCTCCACGACACCCGCCACACCGCCTCGGCCGTGCTCCTCCTGCTCGGCGTGCCGGAGCGGATCGTCATGGCGATCACGGGCTGGTCCTCGACCGCGATGGCCCAGCGCTACCAGCACATCACTGAGCCGATGCTGAACGACGTCGGCAAGAAGATCGACGGTTTGCTTTGGGGGACGGCGACGGGCGAGTTCGAGATGACCGTCGGCGTCGTGAAGTAATCGCCACAGCATGAACGTTGGGGCAGTCCAGCACGCAGGCTGTCCCAACGTCCGGACGGATCAGTCGAACATTTCGTCGAGCTGCTCCGCGGCTGAGAGAGCTTGGTCCCAGCCCAGGCGAACGAAGCACTCAAGGAGCGTGCGGAGCGCAGTGGTGCAATTCTCATTGCTGCTCACGATGTCGCGGTGGTCCACGGCGATGCGGCGAATGAATGTCACGGTCGTTTCGACGGCCATCGGCTCCCGCCAGTACGCTGGGTCATTTGAAACCGCGCGGGCAGCAACTTCGAGCGCGCGTTCAGGGTCCGTCTCGGCGATGTGGGCAATTACTTGAACGATGTGATGCGTCACCCGGGGAGTTGACGCGTCTGCCAGTTGATCTAGCAGCGGAAACACACGAAGGGCGAAGCCTCGTGTGTCACCGCGCTGACTATTCGACTGAATTCCTGGCTTCGCATCGAATGCGCCGCTTGCAAAATACAGGTTCTGGGAAACGCTGACCGCGACGGCGGCCGCGTTTACGCGCAGACGATCGTCGTTGCTGGGAGGCTCACCCAAACTACTGCGGATCCCTTCCACAACACGACTAGTGAAGGCGTATGCGCGGTCTTGGATCGGGCCCACAGGGTGCGGAGGGTTGAGGGCGTCGCGCAGCCAGCAGATGACTGCCTGGACGCGTTCGGGGTGTTCTGCTGGGGTGGCGGCCCACTTATTCAGGACGTTGGTGGCATACGGCGCTTCGTGTACGAGGGCCAGGTGAGCAAGGAGGTTGACGGCAACGCTTCCTTCTTCGGACGGCCCCAGCTTTCGGTCTCCGGCCGGCGAGTTGGTAAGGACTGTCCAGCGTGCGTCGGGCTCCAGTGACTGAAGGACCTGATCAACGCGTTCCGGCGTGGATGGTGCTACGTTGCCGAGGTGAACTAGGAGGCATGCCGCGATGTGTGGATCGGCTTCTTGACTTAGGAGTTCACCGACTTTGTCGATGAGATCATCATTTTCGGTGACTAGTGCGGGCAGGGCTTCTGTGACGAGAAACCGGTAGACCGGGTCTGTGCTGCCCAAAAGTGGTGTGAGAGACGAGCGTACCTGCGAGTGTGCTTGGCGCCAGTCGTCGCGCTTGGCGAGATACACCAGTCCTTCGACGGCAAGCGTCTCTGATGTCTGTCCCCAGCCGGGAGTTACTCCCTTCCGCCAGTTTTGCGAGGACGGGTGCGTGTTCGTCGGGGGCGGACAAGCGCCCTTGAGGAAATTCAGTACGCGCAATCCGTGGTCCGTGCTGGGCAGTATGTCGGGGTGCGTTGAGAGTCGTTCGGCAACCTCGACGTTGAGTTCACGAAGCTGTGAAGCCGTCAGGCTTACATTCTCTGGCGCCGATGGGAGTTGGTCCCATAGGGAGGCCAGGCGGTCAAGGCATTCCATCTGCGTGGCTGCGTCAGCGGCTGTTGCTCGGCTGGTCTGGGCCACTTCCCGAATCGTGCTGACAATGCTGTTCTCGGCAGTGGGTGGTGTCGTCGACCACACTGCCCGGGCTAGTGACGGGTCCTGGTCAGCCAGCTTTGGGAGCGGCGCCCCGGGCTCCACGTCATGTTCCGCCATGAGCGTCAGCGCCTTGGAGCTGAGTCTTTGGACGTCCAGGGCGGACAGAATGGTGCAGGCACGCTGAATCATGGCCGCACGGCGCTGCTGGTCATGGGTGGCAGCCGAAGTCGTCATGGCCAAGACGGCCAACTCGACCTGCTGGTGCTGCTCAGTGGTCAGGGCTGGTGCGATGCGCGCAGCCAGATGGGTTGTCGCATCAGAGGTTGTGGGGTGGGAGTAGAGGGGCGGGCAATACAGCACAGGTTCCAGCGCCTCGTCCAAACTGGTCGCCCCCGATGCGGCGGCCAGTGTCAGTAGGCGTAGCCAGACACGGTCGTTGACCAGTTCGGCGATCAGTCGGCCGACAATATGCCGCAATTGACCTGAAGTATCAGCGGCTTCGCCGGGACGAGCGAGATTCTGCAACCCATCGAAGAACGCGTCGATCATCGGACCCAGGACGCTGTGGCCTCCCGAGAATTCGAGGACATCGGCGTGCCGTAGTTTCGGGTCCTCAAGGACTTGTTCCTCGTCGGCCCAGCGGAACAGCCGTGGCAGGCCAGCGACCCGGAACAGGATATCGGTGGCGGCCTCCGGCGCCGCCTGCATCACAGCTGCGAAGCGCTCGCCCACCATGTAGCGCAAGCTCTCTAGATCCTGACTGCGGGTACTGGAAAGCCCGAGGAGCGCGCTTCGGAGCAGAGGCGTTGGTGTGTCGTTCGCTTCCTCATACTCCCAAACGGAGCCGGCCAAGGCTACGGCGAGTTGAGGCTCGTGCTGGCTGATCTCTGGGAGCTTGTTGATGAGCGGCCAAGCATGCGCGGTTCCCCACGCCTTGAGAAGCGCGGGTTCGGCCAGCGCTTCTACGGTGGCGGAGACGCTCTGTGGATCAGCGGCGGCTGCGATCGCGGTCAGGCGTGCCGCTGTCTCGCCGGCCTGTTGTCGTCCGGGATCCTGCAGGTCGCGCAATGCCACCTTCAGGCAGTTAGCGGCGGTCTCGCTCACACTGGTTGGGACTCTGCTCACGTCGGGCGGAAAGGCGGTAGCCGTCTTGTACACGAGCTGTGCTGCCAGGCTGGCGAGATCGACGTCATCTGTGATGACCGCGGAAGCTGCGAGGCGGCGGGCAGCATCATCGACACACGAGCGGACGTCAACAGAAAAATGCGCTGCTGCCGCGGCCGCAAGAAGGAAGGCGACGTAGCGGGCTTCCCGCTCGCCCCAGATGCCAGAGGGGCCTCTCGTTTCCCCGATCGCTGCACTAACGAGGTCATCCAGTTCGGCCGGCGTGGCGAGCTCACGCACTGCGGTTTGGACTGCCGTGTTTGCGGCCAACGGGTGACCAGCTGAGAAGGAAGCCAACTCAAGTGTCATGTACCAGAATCGACGGCGCGAAGCGTCCTGGTCCCACTCGAGAGCAAAGCGGTATTCAAGGCTGGGTCGGACCGCTAGGACGAGGTTTGGTGACGCGCTAAGAGTCTTGGTCAGGCTTCCTGCCTCGCGCACATCGCCCAGCGCAAGCTGCGCGATGGCGTAGTCGCGCAACACAGGATGCGCGAACGCCGTGGCGGGAAGGAGATCGCCAGGACGCCCGCTCTGTAGAAGCACGCCCTCTTGGAGGAGCTCCATGTGCGCTGCCTCGGTGACTTCGGGGACTTCGAGGACACCAACTGCCTGCTTCCCAGACCTGAGCATGCGTTCGGCCAGGGCTTTGAGCGCCCGCCACCGGTCAAGCGAGCCCGGCAGGGGGCCAACTCGCTTGTCCCAGTAGCGCTTCAGCAACCCGGCGCGGCTGCGGATGCTGGTCAACGCCGAATCCCCATCGGCGAGCAGTTGCCCGGCGAGATCGAGATTGAACGGATTGGACAGCAGTGCGCGAAGGCGCTCGTCGGCCTCGCGTAGCAGGCTGGTTAGTGCCGGGCTGGCGGCAGTCACCTGCGCCAGCTCAGCCTGATCGAAGTTTGCGACCGCCAGGTGCCGGACGTTTCCAAGGCCAGCTGCAGCGTGGAGGGGCGACACAGGAGTTCCGGGAAACATCTGTTGCCAGCGAGGGCCATGCGCGAGATCGAATGAGCGGATGGTGGCCACGATCTGCCAGCGGCTTCCGGTCAGATCATCAGCAAGTTGCGGCAGCCAGGCGGGGAAGTCGCCAGCGCGGAACCTGGGCTGGTCCAACCCATCGATCAGGAGCAGGGCGGGGCGCTCGCCAGTCCAGCCGCACAGGACCTCGGACAAGTCATGGCTGAGGTTCAGTTCGGTCCGCGTCTGGCCTCGATCAGCTTTGAGCGCGTCGGAGTCGAGCACGACCAGATCATGGGAGGTTGCCGCAACCCGGGCCAATGTGTGCAGCACCACGCTCTTGCCTGCTCCGGGCTCGCCGGTGACGGCGACGTGGCCTTCCGCTCCGAGTAGTAGATCTTGGACCCTGCGATCAAGGTACAAAGGCCCCTCGGGAGCGCTAATCGCCAGCCGGCGGCGGCCCAACATTTTCAGGGTTGCTGCAGTGCGGTCGCGCAGACGCTTGATGTCGTCGCGCAGTCGGACGACGGGGCGCAGTACGATCTTGTGGGGCGCTGCCTCGAGTCGCCGGATCAAGGAGCCGCGGTCCAAGTAGGCGCGTTCCTCCGCGAGGCGCTGGCTCTCGATAAGCAGGGCCTTCCACACGTCGGCAGCCCGGCCGCGGTCCCCAGCTAGCTCTGTGAGCATGATCAGTGCTGTCTCGAGATCTGGTCCGCCGTCGACCAGGTTCAGCGTGCGAATGCACGCAAGTTTGAGTAGCCCACGCAGGTCCGCATCGGCCATCGGCCTGCCGCACTCGGCTCGCCAGTGTCGGCCCAGGTGGTCCTTAAGGACTTTGAACGCACTTTCCTCAGGCGCGTTGACCGGTGCATCACTGAGCGGAACCTGTACTGGAAGGTCGCGAACGCGGGTGACCAGCGAAGAGAGCGCTGAAGTGATCGTCGCGGGTGCGCCTTCGTCAGTCGCGATGATTACTAGGTCACGGCCGGAGTCGACAGTTCTGACAGCTTCCGTGTCCGGCCAGTCAGGAACACCGATGAGCACTGCCTGCACAAGCTGGCCCAGCGCCTTACTCAAGGGCCCGTCCGGAGTGGTGCCGAGCTTCAAGCCCTTCTTGGCCTGAACGGTGACCCAACCCGAGTCCGTGATGATTGCTAGGTCATCGACTGGTCGGTTGGTCTGGCCTCCTACGGCCAGCACAAGGCCACCGGATGCCCATGCCGGCAGGGGAGTTTCGGTCAACATGTGTGCTGCGGCCCATGCCAGGAAGCGGCCCTCGTGCCCGACTCCTCCGGCTGTTCCAGCCCCTCCCGCTGACCCCCGGTTCCTGGTCACTCGGCGCCGACCCTCCTGAGCACTGGTCGTGTGCAAGGCGCGCCGCCCTGATGTACCGATCAACGGCGCTTCGATGAGCGCAGCCTACGGCGGTGCTGGCTCCGCCGACAGGTCCCGCCGACACACGAGATTCGTGCGTTCGGCGCTCCTGTACTGGGGCTTTGGCAGCGCGCCGGCTTCCGGGCGACAACGGGGCTTCTGTCCCAGGGACCGCAACTGAGACCAAGACTGAGACCACGGCACGACGAAGGACCCGACCGCCGAGCGGTCGGGTCCTTCGTCTGCCCTGCTGGGCGAGTGCGGAGGATACGAGATTCGAACTCGTGAGGGGTTGCCCCCAACACGCTTTCCAAGCGTGCGCCCTAGGCCTCTAGGCGAATCCTCCGCGGGAAACATTACAAGACTCCGGGGGGTGGTTGCGAACTCGATCCCCAGTGGGCCGATCGGGTACCCTGGGCGCAGCCCCTCACGTGGCGCTATCTCGCTGAACCCCCCCAGGGCCGGAAGGCAGCAAGGGTAGGTGGGCTCTGGCGGGTGCGTGAGGGGTCTTCTGCTGTTCGGAGCCGCTCCGCCCACGAACCCGCTTCCCCGTACAGGCTCGCACCGCTGCGGCGAGGCTGCGCCCGCACAGCCTTGGCCGGTAGGCTTTCCGTGTGATCTTCAAGCGCATCGGAAGCACTCGGCCGTATCCCGACCACGGCCGCACGAGCACCCGCGAGTGGGCGGACGTCGCGCCGCGCCCGGTACGCCTCGACCAGTTGGTCACCACGAAGGGCCAGCTCGACCTGGAGACCCTCCTGGCCGAGGACTCCACGTTCTACGGGGATCTCTTCGCCCATGTCGTGAAGTGGCAGGGCGACCTCTATCTGGAGGACGGTCTGCACCGGGCCGTGCGGGCGGCGCTCCAGCAGCGCCAGGTGCTGCACGCGCGCGTCCTTGAGATGGACTGATCGGCCTTCCCCCAAGGGGTAATTGATCCTTTCGGGTTGACGGCGGCGCCGATCGTTGATCATTTAGTAGGCCTCGGCGGGTTCCCGCACTACGCTGCGGCTATGAGCATGCTCACACCCCCAGGCATGGGCGGGAAGTACCGGATCACCGGGAACCAGTACCCGCGCATGCGGCGCCCCCGCAACAATCGCCGGATCGTGCTGTCCGCCGTCGTCGCCGTTGCCGTGGTCGGGCTGATCAGCTGGGGGACGGTGCAGCTCATCCATGTCTTCGGCGGGAAGTTCGGGCGCTCGCACAGCACCGTGAGCGCCGCGCACTGCTCGGGCGGCGGCAGGGGCGGCACCCTGGCCAGCGTGCCGAAACCCGGTGCCATCACCGTCAACGTGTACAACGCCACGCAGCGCGGCGGGCTCGCCAAGACCACCGCCGACGAGCTGAAGAAGCGCGGCTTCGCGGTCGGAAAGGTCGGCAACGCCCCGGCGGCCTACGACAAGAAGGTCAAGGGCGCCGCCATACTGCTCGGCGGGCCCAGGGCGCAGGGTGCGCTCAAGGTGCTGGGCACACAGCTCGCGGCGGCCGAGGTGAAGACGGATCCGGCGCGGAACGGCGCCTCCGATGTGGATCTGATCATCGGTGACGGGTTCGGTGCGCTGGATCCGCAGAACAGCGCGGCTCACGCGCTGGCCCAGCTGTCCTCGCAGGGAGCGCCCAAGCCGTCGGCCTCCGCCAAGGGCTGCTGAGCGGCTGCCGGAACCTTCCGGCAGCCGCACCAGGCCGGAGGGCTAGCCCGCCGTGCCGTACATCCGGTCGCCCGCGTCACCCAGGCCCGGAACGATGTAGCCGTGCTCGTTGAGCCGCTCGTCGATCGAGGCGGTGACCACGGTGACCGGCCGACCGGCCAGTTCGCGCTCCATGACCTCCACGCCCTCCGGCGCGGCCAGCAGGCACAGGGCGGTCACGTCGTCCGCGCCCCGCTCGATGAGCGTGTTGATCGCGGCGACCAGCGTGCCGCCGGTGGCGAGCATCGGGTCGAGCACGTAGACCTGGCGGCCGGACAGGTCGTCCGGCATCCGCGTGGCGTACGTGGACGCCTTGAGCGTGTCCTCGTCACGGACCATGCCGAGGAAGCCGACCTCGGCGGTCGGCAGCAGCCGAACCATGCCGTCGAGCATGCCGAGCCCGGCGCGCAGGATCGGTACGACCAGCGGACGCGGACGTGCCAGCCGAACGCCCGTGGTGGGGCAGACCGGCGTGGCGATGTCGACGGATTCGGTGCGCACGTCACGCGTCGCCTCGTACGCGAGCAGGGTGACCAGCTCGTCGGCGAGCCTTCGGAAGGTGGGCGAGTCGGTGCGCTGATCGCGCAGCGTGGTGAGTTTGTGCGCCACCAGCGGGTGGTCGACGACGTGGATCCGCATGCCCTCGACATTAACCGAGGTTCCGGGGTGGGCCGTGCCACCTAGGCGGTCACGGAAGCCGGCGCAAGGGCCGCATCCGGGCATCGCGAGGGCCGGTGCCGACGCCCCCGCCACCGCTTGACGGGCATCAAACCCGATGCTGCGGGAAAGTGTGACGGTACGGCCGTACATGACCGTACGTAGAGGTGGTGGCCATGACCGAACGGCAAGGAAGGCGCGACGAACAGCGGGCGCCGGTCGATCCCGGCGCCGAACGCTTCCCGGCCGATCCGGCCGCGCCCGCCCCGCCGCAGGAGAACGGAACCCGGGACACCACCGAGGAGCGCAGGCGGCGCCGCGCCCTGTTCCTGCGCGAGCTGCACGAGGCCAAGGAGCTACGGGACCGGGTACAGCCCAGAAGGGCCCGCGCGGCCCGAGCCCGCGAGCAGATGCGGATGCGGACATTCCGCTGGTGAGTGTGATCACATCCCACCCGATGAGCCGGGGTGTCCGGCGGTAACACCGCCATCCAGCCACCCGAGCGCCCTAAAAAGCCCGAAAAAACGTGCACGGCCTGGCACGACGCAGTGCGGAAGACCCTTCCCAACGCTTAGGTTTCTGCCACGATGCCGAGTGGGCGGGACTGAACTGCCGACGTCTCGTCCGTCCCGGCACACCTAGGACCAGTGGGAGAGTCACGGTGTACTTCGCCGCACTGCTCGCGCGCACCGAGGACGGGTGGGAAGCGAGCGATACGGAGCTTGACGATGTGGAAGCCCTCGCCGATCTAGCGGACCTCGCCCGCGAGGCCGCGATCGACGAGGACACAGTGCTCGTCTTTATCGAGCAGGAAGACGCGTGGTTCGGCATCGTCCGGGTGGACGGCGAGGACGACCCGCGGATCTTCGTATCGGACGCGTCCGCCGCGTCCCGCAGTTCGTACGGGGCCATGCTCACGGACGAGCTGCTGGGGCGCGACGCGGACGAGGTGGATGAGCTCGACGCCCTCGACCTGGACGGCACCGAGGACGGCGAGGACGAGGAGACGGAGGACGAGGAGGCCGCCGACGAGACCAATCCGGTCCCGGCCGGCCCGCTGGGCGACACCAAGCTGCTGTCCGACCTCGGCGTCAGCGAGAAGGAGTTGTTGGCCCTCAGTGATGACGCGCTCGGCGAGATCGCCGACGCGCTCGGGTGCTCCGAGGTGCTGGAGGCCGTCCGCTGAGCACCGAACCACCGGCACGGCCCGGTCCCCACGGCGATCCGCTACGGGGGCCGTGGGCCGCGTCCATGCGGCTCGCCCTGGACGAGGCCGCGCTTGCCCCTCGCACCGGCGACGTGCCGGTGGGCGCCGTGGTCCTCGCACCGGACGGCAGCGTCATCGGCCGGGGGCACAACGAACGCGAGGCCTGCGGCGACCCGACCGCGCACGCGGAGGTCCTGGCGATCCGCGAGGCCGCGCGGGCGGTCGGCGAGTGGCGGCTGTCCGGCTGCACACTCGTGGTCACACTGGAGCCCTGCACCATGTGCGCGGGCGCCATCGTGCTGTCCCGGCTCGACCGGGTGGTGTACGGGGCGCGGGACGAGAAGGCCGGTGCGGTGGGCTCCCTCTGGGACGTCGTGCGTGACCGCCGGCTCAACCACCGCCCCGAGGTGATCTCCGGAGTGCTGCCCGAGGAGTGCGGCAGGCTGCTCACCGACTTCTTCCGCGGCGACCCGGACCCCCGCTCCGGATCCGCCGAGGGGGCCGGAGAAGGAACCGATTTCAGCGCACGGCCCAGCGTCCGCTAAGCTCTCTCTCGGTAGCGTGTCCGAGCGGCCTAAGGAGCACGCCTCGAAAGCGTGTGAGGGGGCAACTCCTCCGTGGGTTCAAATCCCACCGCTACCGCCAGCACCCCCTCTGGGACGTGGAGACACGTGCCAGAGGGGGTTTTGCTTGTGCGTGGACCCCGTACCCCAAGCGCCCTGTGCGCGGCGCTCACGCGCCCATGTGCGCCGCGGCCGGTACGGCGCCGCACGCCGGGAGCCCAGCCCGCGCGTACCGGCGCGCGCCGACCCGCAGGGCGCGGCGCCTGGCCTGCCGCGGCGCGAGAGCCCCAACCACGGCCGGGAGATGGGGACTTGGCCCGGTGGCGCCCCCGCCTCCGGCCCACCCAGGTGGACGGACCGGGAGGCCGGGGGCGGGGCGCACCACCGGGCAGTGACGGTCAGGGGGAGCGGCTTTGGAGGGACACGTCCGCTCCCCCTGATCGAGGGGGCCTCCGGGCTCGGCCGCGGTCAGGGTGGGCCACGGCGCGGCCCCCGTAGGGGAGGTCCCGACGACCCGCCGGGTTCCTGCCAGACCCGACGGGTTCACAAACAATTCTGATCAGTTCTGGTCGTCTTCGCGCTCGACAAAGGGCCTGGATCCAGGGGACCTTGGACCATAAAAGTGCGCTAAATGACAGGCTCGGACACTGGGTGGCTAGACTCTCGCCACTGCGCGGTGTGGCGAAACCGTGGTCCGGCGCGCCACGGCTGAGGAGGCAGAGCAGGGAATGGCACAGGCGAAGAAGATAGCGATGTACCTCCTCATCGTCTTCGTGTTGTACACGATCATCACCTCCCCTGCGCGCGCCGCCCAACTGGTCCAGGTAGGGTTCGAGGGCATTTCAACCGCTGCCAAGGGCGTCGGCAAGTTCATGACGTCGCTCGTCAACTGAGAACGCGGCCAGTGGCAAGGCCTGATCGTCGGAGCGAAACGGTTCCTCGCGCCGACCGGACCGCTACCGCTCCGCGCCGACCAGCGCCTGACGGCAGGCTGTCGGCACGGCCCCAGAGGAGCGCCACATGATCCGTCACCTGGTCCTGTTCAAGCTCAACGATGGCGTCGACCGCGACGACCCCCGCGTGGTGGAGGGCGTGCGGGCCTTCGAGCGGCTCGGCGCGCAGATTCCCGAGCTGGCCTCGTGGGAGTGCGCCTGGAACATCACGGACCGGCCCGTCGCCTACGACTACGCGATCAACTGCTCCGTCGCCGACCGCGACGCACTGGTCCGCTATCTGGAGCATCCCGCCCACCAGGCGGGTGTCGCGATCTGGCAGGAAATCTCCACCTGGGTGATCGCGGACTACGAAATCTGACAGAACGCCATAGTTTTCCGAACGCGCGGCCCCTGCCCTGTGGCGGGGGCCGCGCCATGCGTAGCACGGTTCCCGAGACGGGCTCCCGGCGGGCACATGACGGCAAGAGTCACCCAACTGCCCACCAACACGGCACTTTACGGTGCTTGCACACAGTGGACATGTCTTGTGATGCTATGACCGCTTTTGCCGGATCAGTGACCGTCGATGGGTGGTGAGAGTCCTGGCCGCTCGAACCGTGCCTTCGCCATCCACGACATCCACCGACCCCCGCGCGGCGAACTCTCGTACGGCCGCGTCCCACGCCTCGGAGCCGCCCTCCCCGCCCATGGATCCGACCGAACGACATGCGGATCCGACCGACCCGCACCCAGATCCGACCGGTCACCATGAGCGGCAGGTCGACGCGTGCACGGAACCGTCCGCCGCACGCCCGGAACCGACCGAATCAGCGCCACCAGCAACCGACACCGCCTCACCCGACGCCCCGTCGCCCGACGCCCCGCCACATGGCACCCCGCAGGCCGGCCGTCCTCCCCGCAACAGCCGGGCCGCTGACGCGCGGGCCCTGACGCAGGTGCTGTTCGAGGAGCTGTCCAAGCTGGAGCCGGGCACCCCCGAGCACGCCCGGGTGCGGGCCGCGCTGATCGAGATCAACCTGCCGCTGGTGCGCTACGCGGCGGCCCGGTTCCGCAGCCGCAACGAGCCGATGGAGGACGTGGTCCAGGTCGGCACGATCGGGCTGATCAACGCGATCGACCGGTTCGACCCGGAGCGCGGGGTGCAGTTCCCGACCTTCGCGATGCCCACCGTGGTCGGCGAGATCAAACGTTATTTCAGGGACAACGTCCGCACCGTCCACGTACCGCGCCGACTGCACGAGCTGTGGGTGCAGGTCAGCGGCGCCATCGAGGACCTGACGGTGCTGCACGGGCGGTCGCCCACCACCGCCGAGATCGCCGAGCGCCTAGGGCTGTCCGAGGAGGAGGTGCTGGCCTGCCTGGAGGCCGGTCGGGCCTACCACGCGACGTCGCTGGAGGCGGCGCAGGAGGGCGACGGCGCCCCCGGGCTGCTGGACCGGCTCGGCTACGAGGACCCCGAGCTGGCCGGTGTGGAGCACCGGGAGCTGGTCCGGCACCTGCTGGTGCAGCTGCCGGAACGCGAGCGCCGCATTCTGCTGCTGCGCTATTTCGGGAATCTGACCCAGTCACAGATCAGTGCGGAGCTCGGCGTCTCCCAGATGCATGTGTCGCGGCTACTCTCGCGCAGCTTCGCTCGATTGCGATCCGCAAATCAGCTCGAAGCGTAGCTGACGAGGGCTAAGGTCACCTGACAAATAAGTCGACATGACGCTACAGCGTGTTGCCGACATGTGACATTCTGCTTGAACCGCGTTTGTCGCGGCTCGGCCTCCGGTATGCAGGTGGAGGAAACCGTTGCTCGCGACCCGTCCGCGACCTCAAGGGGGTGGCATGTCCGTAGAAGTGGGCAGTCCGAAGGTGCTGGAAGCCGAGGCGCCGTTCGACGCCGACAATGCGGCGCCGCTCAGCGCCGAAGCGGTGCTCGGCGCCGACACCGGCGAAGCCATCAACACGCGCACGCTGTCCCGCTCCCTGTTCCTGCGGCTCGCCGAACTGCCGCCGGACAGCCGGGAGCGCGGCTACGTACGCGACACGCTGATCGAGCTCAACCTCCCCCTGGTCCGGTACGCGTCCGCGCGCTTTCGCAGCCGCAACGAACCGATGGAGGACATCGTCCAGGTCGGAACGATCGGTCTGATCAAGGCGATTGACCGTTTCGACTGCAACCGCGGAGTCGAGTTCCCGACGTTCGCGATGCCCACGGTGGTCGGCGAGATCAAGCGCTTCTTCCGGGACACCTCGTGGTCGGTGCGGGTGCCGCGCAGGCTCCAGGAGCTGCGGCTGGCGCTGACCAAGGCCAGCGACGAGCTGTCGCAGCGGCTGGACCGCTCCCCCACGGTCTCCGAACTCGCGGGCGCCCTTGGGGTGTCGGAGGAGGACGTGGTCGACGGACTGGCGGTCGGCAACGCCTACACGGCGTCCTCGCTGGACTCCCCGCCGCCCGAGGAGGACGGCGGCGAGGGCTCGCTGGCGGACCGTCTCGGCTACGAGGACGCCGCGCTCGAAGGCGTCGAGTACCGCGAGTCGCTCAAGCCCCTGCTGGCCCAACTCCCGCCCCGCGAACGGCGGATCATCATGCTCCGGTTCTTCGCCAACATGACGCAGTCGCAGATCGGCGAGGAGGTCGGCATCTCCCAGATGCACGTATCCCGCCTGCTGACAAGGACGTTGGCACAGCTGCGGGACGGACTGACGGCCGAGTAGTCGCGGTCTAGGCGTATCTGACGATGCGTCAGTACACTGGCGTGATGCTTCGGACAGCCGACCGCCGGGGAAAGCGGAGGCGGAACCCAAGGGGTTCCGCGCATCGAAGGCCGGGAGCGGGCAGCGGACGGGTCCTCCTGGCCGCCTCGGCGGTCGTGCTCTGTCTGGCGGCGCTGGCGCTGCTGACCTGGGGCACGGGCGGTACGGGTGGCGGCGGCCGTCTGGCGGTGGGCTCGGCGGGCTCCTCCGCCGATCCGGCCCACGCCGTACCCCCCGACGGCAAGGTCACCCTCGTCCCGCTGGACGGCACATCCGGCTCGGCGACGCCGCCTACGGGCACCGTGGCGGCCGGTTCCACCGCACCCCGTACGAGCGAAGGCGCCTCGCGTCCGGTGGTCACCGCGCCGAGCGGCAGCGCCCGGAGCGGGCCGTGGACCAGTCCCCAGGCCCCCACGTCCCCGGCACCGACCACACCGGGCTCACCCAGCACACCCAGCGCCCCCGGAAGCCGTCCCGCGCACCTGGTGGTCGGCGGGCTGCGGCAGGCGGCGGCCGGACAGCGGTGGTGCCAGGAGGTGACCGTGGACCTCGCCAACTCCGGCGACCTGCCCGTGACTTCGGGGTCGGTGACGTTCGCCACCCATGTCATCGGCCTGCTGGGCGTCGACTGGGCGACCATCGACACCACCGAGAAGGTGCCGGTTCCGATCGCCGGAGGCCAGCGGGTGAGCAGGACCTGGGAGATCTGCGTGGACTCCTGGCGGGTCCCGTTGGGCGTGCACATCGAGACCCGGAGCGTCACGCTCCAGGCCTGAGCCGATTCCGGGCGGTATCGCCGGTGTTATGCGGGATCGACCCCGCCGCGGGGGCGCCCCCCGCGGATCATCCCAGGGCGAAGTAGGCGACCGCGGCGATGACCAGCACCGCCACGACGACGCCCACCACCACACCGGTCCGGGAGCCGCCGCGCGCGCGGCCGTACGTCGTACCGGCGCCCGCGGCCGGTCGCTGGTCGACGCCCTCGTCCACGAAGGCGCGGAACATCTGCGTGCTGCCCGCCGGGTCCGGGTTCTGGTTGGGGTTCTGGTAGTCAGCCATGACGCAGGACCCTAGCGAAGTCAGGAAGCGGAATACCAGAGACCCCCGCGGCGCTGTGGTTGACCATGGCACGTATCGGAAGTTCTGAACTCGACGTCTTTCCGCTCGCCTTCGGCGGGAACGTCTTCGGCTGGACCGCCGACGAGAAGGAGTCCTTCGAACTACTGGACGCCTACACGGCGGCGGGCGGCAACTTCATCGACACGGCGGACGTCTACTCCGCCTGGGTACCGGGCAACTCCGGCGGCGAGTCCGAGGCCATCATCGGCCGCTGGTTCGCCGCCCGCGGCAAGAGCAAGCGGGACCAGGTGGTGGTGGCCACCAAGGTCGGCTCGCACCCGGACTTCAGGGGTCTGCGGGCCGAGAACGTCAGGAGCGCGGTCGAGGCGTCGCTGCGGCGGCTGCAGACCGACCGCATCGACCTCTACTACACGCACCGCGACGATCCGGACACCCCGGTCGAGGAGTTCCTCGGCGCCCTCGACCAGCTGGTCAAGGAGGGCAAGGTGCGGGAGATCGGCGCCTCCAACATCAGTGCGGAGCGGCTCACCGAGGCGCTGGCCGCCTCCGAGCGCGAGGGCCTGGCCAGGTATGTCGCCCTTCAGCAGCACTACAACCTGGTGGAGCGCGACGAGTACGAGGGCGCGCTGGCCGAGGTCGTCGGCGAGCACGGCCTGTCGTCGGTCCCGTACTACGCGCTGGCGTCCGGCTTCCTCACCGGTAAGTACCGGCCGGGGGCGAAGGTGGACAGCGCTCGGGCCGGGAGCGCGGGCAAGTACCTGGACAGCGAGCGCGGACAGCGCGTCCTGGTGGCCCTGGACGAGGTGGCGGAGGCCCACGGCGCCGAGGTGGCGACGGTGGCGCTGGCCTGGCTGGCGGCACAGCCGACAGTGGTGGCGCCGATCGCCAGCGCCCGCACCCTCGACCAGCTGCCCGCACTGCTGGCCATGGCGGATCTCACACTCTCCGCCGACGAGGTGGCGAAGCTGACCGCCGCCTCGGCCTGAGCGAGCGGCTGAGCAGGCAGTACGTCCGATGCCGCCCGGTTCCCCTGGAGGGAGGCGGGCGGCATCTTTGCGTCATCTTTACATACCAATGGCCGAATTCATTTGCGTGTAGCAACTAACCGGGCTTAAGGTTGCTTCAGGCAACTAGTACTGACTGGGGGGTGCTCCATGGTGACGCGGACACGGTGCGCGGACCTGGTACAGCACCTCAGCGCACTGACCGCGGTCAGCCGTGGGCTCGGCCGCGCGTTGCCGCCCGACTGCCCGGCCGCCTCGGTCGCGGCGCTCCGGACACTCAGCCGGTACGGCGAGATGCGGATCAGCCGCCTGACCGAACTCCTGGACGTGGACATGTCGGTGACCAGCCGTCATGTCGCACACCTGGCGGCCCGGGGCTGGCTGGACCGCCACCCCGACCCACAAGACAAGAGATCGCGGCTGCTGCGGCTCACCCCGCTCGGCGAACAGGTCCTGCGCGTGGCGTCGGACCGGATCGCCGAGGAACTGGCCGACTTCCTCCTGGACTGGACGGACGACGAAGTGACGCAGCTCACCGTGCTGTTGGCCCGGTTGCGCGCGAGCTTCGACGACTGCCGACCGGGCCATCGCGCGACAGCGGCACACACAGAGGTTTCCCCCGCCACCGCCCCACAGGTGGCCGGGACGAGTAAAGGATGACGATGGCTTCAACCACACCGGCCGGTGTGCGGGAGGCGGATCCGAAGCGCGGTGCCCATCGGGCCCACGGGTCCCACGGCACACACGGCAACCACGGCACGCATCGGGACCACTCGGCTCCGATGACCCACCGACAGATCATGGAGGCGCTCTCCGGGCTCATGCTCGGACTGTTCGTGGCGATCCTCTCGTCCACGATCGTCTCCACCGCCCTGCCCACCATCCTCGCCGACATCGGCGGTGGCCAGGAGGCGTACACCTGGATCGTCACCGCGGCGCTGCTCGCGGTCACCGCCACCACCCCGCTGTGGGGCAAGATGTCGGACCTGGTGAGCAAGAAGCTCCTGGTCCAACTGGCGCTGGTGCTCTACATCGTGGCCTCCGTCGTCGCTGGTTTCTCGCAGAACGCCGGAACGCTGATCGCCTGCCGCGTGGTGCAGGGCATAGGCGCGGGCGGTCTGTCCGCCCTGTCCCAGGTGATCATGGCCGCGATGATCTCGCCGCGGGAGCGCGGCCGTTACAGCGGCTACCTCGGCGCCACCTTCGCGGTGGCCACCGTCGGCGGACCGCTGATCGGTGGTGTCATCACCGACACCAGCTGGCTCGGCTGGCGCTGGTGCTTCTACGTGGTGGTGCCCTTCGCGCTGATCGCACTGGTGGTGCTGCAGAAGACCATCCACCTTCCGGTGGTCAAGCGCGAGGTCAAGGTCGACTGGCTGGGCGCGTTCTTCGTCACCGCCGCGGTCTGCCTGCTGATGGTCTGGGTCACCCTCGCCGGTGACAAGTACCCCTGGCTGTCCTGGCAGACCTACGTCATGGTGCCGGGCTCGGTGGTACTCGGCCTGATCTTCCTGTTCGTCGAGAGCAGGGCGAGCGAACCGATCATCCCGCTGCGGCTGTTCCGCAACGCCACGATCACCCTCACCTCGCTGGCCAGCGTCTTCGTCGGCGTCGCGATGTTCGCCGGAACGGTGTTCCTGAGCCAGTACTTCCAGTTGGCCCGCGGCAGGACGCCCGCGATGTCCGGTGTGCTGACCATTCCGCTGGTGGTCGGGCTGTTCGTGGCATCCATGGCCTCCGGCCAGGTCATCACCCGCACCGGGCGCTGGAAGATGTTCCTGGTCTCCGGTGGTGTCTTCCTGACGGCGGGCGGCGGACTGCTGAGCCTGATGCGGTACGACACCCCGTACTGGCAGGTGGCCGTCTACATGGCGCTGCTCGGCCTGGGCATCGGTCTGATGATGCAGAACCTGGTGCTCGCCGTGCAGAACCAGGTGGCACCGAAGGACCTGGGCTCCGCCAGCTCGCTGGTGACGTTCTTCCGCTCGCTCGGCGGTGCGGTCGGCGTGGCCGCGCTCGGCGCGGCACTCAGCAACCGCATCAGCCACTACTCGTCCGAGGGCTTCGCGGCGCTGGGCATTCCGATGCCCGCCTCGCAAGGCGGCGAGGCGAACATCCCGGATCTCAAGAAGCTTCCGCTTCCGATCCGTACGATCGTCGAGAGCTCCTATGGGCACGGCATCGCGGATGTCTTCCTCTACGCCGCGCCGTTCGCGTTCGTCGCCTTCCTCCTGGTGCTGTTCATCAAGGAGGTGCCGCTGAAGACCGCGAGCGGTCTCCAGCAGACCGCGGGAGTTCCCGCGCACGACAGGGCGGCGGCGGACGCCCCCGTCACCATCCCAGCGCCGGCTCCCGAATCCGAGCTGGTCGCCGTGGCCGCAGCCGCCGATGCTCAGCCGGTCACCGTGTACGCCTCGGCGGGTAGGGGCCCGTCCGGCGAGGAGGTTCCCATGAACGGCATCACCATCCACGGTTCCGTCCGCAACGCCGAAGGCGTGGGCGTCGGTTCCGCTCATCTGACCCTGATATCCCTCCAGGGACGGCAGTTGGGCCGCGCCCAGGCCGGGACGGACGGCGGCTACTGGCTGGCCGCACCCGGTGCGGGCTCCTACGTGCTGATCGCGGCGGCCGACGGTCACCAGCCGCAGGCCACCACCGTGGTGGTCGGTGACGCGCCGCTCGGCTACGACATCGTGCTGTCCGGCACCAGCGGCCTGGCCGGTGTGGTGCGCGGCGCCGCCGACGGATCGCCGGTGGACGGCGCCATGGTGGTGGTCACCGACGTACGGGGTGAGGTGCTGGCCACCGCGAAGACCGGTGAGTCGGGGGCGTTCACCTTCGACGAGCTGTCCGCGGGCGTCTTCACGCTGGCGGTCAACGCGGCCGGGTTCCGTCCGGCGGCGCAGCCGGTGGAGGTCGGTGGCCAGGGCGTCACCCGGGTGGAGATCCAACTCGCCTCCGGCGCGCATCTGCAGGGCACGGTACGGGCCGGTGCGGACCGGCTGCCGATGGCCGACGCGCGGGTCACGCTGATCGACGGGGCGGGCAACGTCGCCGGCACGGCGACCACCGATGACGACGGCTCCTACGCCTTCACCGATCTGAGCGCGGGCGACTACACGCTGATCGCCAGCGGCTACCCTCCGGTCGCCCGCACGCTTGTGGTGGACGGCAGGGGCGAGGACGCCTTCGACGTCGAACTCGGCCACCCGGCCGAGTAACTGAAGCGACTGGCGGGCGCGCACAGCGGAGACGCGTACCGCCAGTTCGGGGGAGACGGGTTCCGGTCGGCGGCCGGAGCAGGGGACGGCCGAGGCCGTCCGACCGGGACCCGTGACCAAACCAACAGGAGATGCAATGACCACGCATGCGGGTGAGGGCAACACCGGTCTTCGGGCCCGGATCCGGACCAAGGACGGTTGGGCGGTGCAGCACGCGGTGCTGACCGTAACGGATATGACGGGCAGTCAGATACAGCGGGCGACCACGGACGACGACGGCGTGGTGCGCACCGATCCGCTGCCGCCGGGGGCGTACACGGTGATCGTGACGGCCGTCGGCTACCAGCCCACCGCCTCGACGGCGATCGTCGGTGCCGCCGGGCGAGCGGACCTGGGCAACCTGGTGCTGGCCCGGCAGGGCGGGGTGGAGCTGCCGCCGCCGGGCCCCTGGACCATCGACCCGGCGCACTCCTCGGTGGGCGCCGTCGCGCAGCACCTGGGCATCTCCAGTGTGCGCGGCCACTTCACCGAGTTCCGCGGCCGGATCGAGATCGCGGAGAACGTCGAGCAGTCGTCGGTGGTCGCGGCGATTAGCACGGCGAGCATCGACACCGGCAACAAGATGCGCGACGACCATCTGCGGTCGCCCGACTTCCTGAACGTCGACGTCCACCCGGAGATCACCTACCGCAGCACCGGCGGGGTCACCCCGGCCGGACCCGACCGCTGGACGGTGCGCGGCGAGCTGACGATGAACGCGCTGACCCGCCCGGTGGACCTGGACCTGACCTACCTGGGCACCGGCCCGGACCCGTGGGGCGGCACGCGGGCCGCGTTCCGCGCCACCGCGGAACTGCGGCGGGAGGACTTCGCGATGAACTACAACCAGGTCCTCCAGGCGGGCATCGCCGCCATCGGCACGACACTCCGCGTGGAACTCGACATCCAGGCGGTCCAGGGCGATTCGCTGCCGATGGCATAAGACGCGGGGTGCGCCCTGGGGGCGCGAGCGCCGCTATGCGTGCGGAGCGCGCCCCCGCATCGCCTCGATCCCCGCGATGACGCACTCCAGCGCGAAGCCGAAGTCGCGCTCGCGGTACTGCGCCACCGGCCCCTCCATACGTTGGTCGATGATCGGCCCGAGTTCCCCGTACTCGGGCCGATCCCGTACCGCCCCCGCCATCTCGCGGAAGAGGTCGTCCTCGCTGGTACCGGTGCTACGGCACAGTTCGGTCCAGCGGCCCTCCACCGTGCCGTACCCGTACACGAACTGGTAGACGGCGGCCAGCGCGCCGGGGATGTGTTCCGGCGCCAGGCCCGAGCGCCGCATGACCCTGTGCGCCGCGGTGCTGAACGCCACTGACTTCGGGCCGACGTTGGCGTACTCCCCCATCAGCCGGGACGCCCACGGATGCGTGGCGAGCGTCCTGCGGTAGCTGGTCGCGAACTCCCGTACCGCGTCGCGCCAGTCGCCCCCCGTCTCCGCGGCCTGTAGCGGAATCTCGGCGAACACCTCGTCCAGCGCGTATTCGAGCAGGTCGTCCTTGTTGTCCACGTACCAGTAGACGGACATCGGCGTCACCCCGAGTTCGGCGGCAAGGCGGCGCATCGAGAAGTTCTGCAGGCCGTTGGCGTCCAGCAACTGGACCGTGGTGCGCACGATCTTGCCGTGGTCGAGGCCGACCGGCTGCTGGGAGGACTTCCTGCGCCGGCCGTCCCGCGCGCCGCCGCTCAGCCACACACTCGCTTGCGGCTTGCTGGCGCGGGGGGCGGCGGGGGCCATGGGCTTCTCCTCGGTCGAGCTTGCTCAGCGGTGCGCTGCGTACGTGATGCTAAGCCGCCACTTCCGCGGGGGCCGAGCTGCGGCGGTCCGAGTCGGCGCGGTCCGCACGGTGCAGCAGGAACGCGGCGAGCAGCCCACCGGCGAGCACGGCCGCCGCGCCGACGAGTTGGCTGACGCTGACGCCGGAGGCGAACGCGTGCGCCACAGCGGTGCGTTGCTCCTGGCCGTGCGCGGCGGCCAGTGCGGCGGGCAGCGAGCTGGCGCCGATCGTGGCCGGAAGCAGCGCGGCGAAACGGGAGTTGAGCACCGCACCGAGTACCGCGTTGCCAAGGCCGTTGCCGAACTCGGTCAGCGTGCCGTTGACGCCCGCGCCGATGCCCGCGCGCTCCGGCGGGATGGCACCCATGATCGCCGCGCCCATCGCGGGCGAGGCCATGGCGATGCCCACGCCCATCGTGATCAGGCCGACCACCATTCCGCCGTAGCCGTGGCGTCCCAGTACGGAGACGAGCGCGAGGCCGAGGGCGATCAGGGTCATGCCCAGCACCACCACACCTGCCGTGCCGAGCCTGCGCAGCAACCGGGCGCCGACTCCCAGGATGTTGAGCAGTGCGATGCTCAATGCGAGCGGAACCGTGCACAAACCGGCCTTCAACGGACCGTAGCCGAGCACGAATTGCAGGTGCTGGGTGAGCAGGAAGAGGGAGCCGCCCATGCCGAACGCGACGAGGATGCCGCCCGCGACCGCGCCGACGAACCGCCTGTCACGGAAGAACCGCAGGTCCAGCATGGGATGCGGGGTACGGCGCTCCCAGAGCGCGAAGCCGGTCATACCGGCGATGCCTACGAAGGCGGGCAGCAGTACGTCGCTGGAGCTCCAGCCGTGCACCGGGCCGGAGATGATCGCGTAGACGACGCCGAGCATGCCGATGACGGACAGGCCCGCGCCGGGCAGGTCGGGCCGATCGCCCAGCGGGTTCCTGGATTCGGGGATGTAGACGGTGACGGCGGTCAGGCCAAGCACTGCCACCGGCACGTTGACCAGGAAGATCGATCCCCACCAGAAGTGGTTGAGCAGCACCCCGCCGATCAGCGGCCCGGCGGCGAAGCCGAAGGTGAGGACGGTGCTCCACAGGCCGATGGCCCTCACCCGCTCCTCGGCGTCGAAGACCTGGACGATCACCGCGAGGGTGCTGGTCATCAGGATCGCTCCGCCTACCCCCATTCCCGCGCGGGCCGCGATCAGCTCACCGGGGCTCTCAGCCAACGAAGCGATCAGCGATCCGATGCCGAAGAGCCCAAGTCCGGTCATCAACGCGCGCTTTCGACCGTATCGGTCGGCGGCGCTACCGACGGTGAGCAGCAGGCCGGACTGCGCCAGCGAGTAGGCGCTGATCATCCACTGTATGTCCGCGGTGCTCGCGCCCATTCCCTTGGTGAGGGAGGGGATGGCGACGTTCAGCACGGTGTTGTCGAGCAGGACGGTGAGGTGGGCGAGGCAGATGACGCCGAGGATCAGCCAGCGTCGGGGATGGGGCTGGATCTGGGCGGGGGCGGTCAAGGCAGCTCCTTGTACGGCGTACGGGACCACACGGTGCTGTACACCGTAGAAGTTCCCCCGTACGCCGTACAAGGCAATTTGTTCCGGCCGGGCCCTGGGCCACGTTCTGGCTTGAATTCCCCTTGGGGAAAAGGAGTTGGGTGAGGCGCCCGTAGAGCGTGGGGCGCGCGGCGATCACCCGGCTTCGGCGGGCTTGATCAGATATCCGGCGCCACGCCGGGTGTGGATCATCGGCGCCCGCCCAGCATCGATCTTGCGCCGCAGGTACGAGATGTAGAGCTCGACCACATTGGCCTGACCGCCGAAGTCATAGCTCCACACCCGGTCCAGGATCTGGGCCTTGCTGAGCACCCGGCGCGGGTTGCGCATCAGGTACCGCAGCAGTTCGAACTCGGTGGCGGTGAGGTGGATGGAACGACCGGCGCGGCTGACCTCATGGCTGTCCTCGTCCAGCGTGAGATCCCCGACGACCAGCAGCGACTCCGAGCGGATGGCCGCCGCCCCGGACCGGCGCAGCAGCCCGCGCAGCCGGGCCACCACCTCTTCGAGGCTGAACGGCTTGGTCACGTAGTCGTCGCCACCCGCGGTGAGCCCGGCGATCCGGTCCTCCACGGCGTCCTTGGCGGTCAGGAACAGCACGGGCACGTCGGGCAGTTCACGGCGCAGCCGGGAGAGCACGTCGAGCCCGTCGGCGTCGGGCAGCACGATGTCCAGCACCACCGCGTCGGGCAGGAAGTCACGGGCGGCCCGCAGCGCGGCGCCGCCGTCGGCCTCGGTGCGCACTTCCCAGCCCTCGTAGCGCAGCGCCATGGAGAGCAGATCGGCGAGCGCCGACTCGTCGTCCACGACGAGCACCCTGACCGGCGATCCGTCGGGTCGCAGCAGTTCGGTACGCCCCCCGGTCACGGGCGCGGCGGCGGTCTGACTGGTGGCGGTCCGGCTGGCGCCCATGGCGGTCCGGCCGCTCTGCGTGGAAGAAGGAATGGCAGGCATGGCCAACACCTTCGACCGCGCCGGTGAGAGCATCCTTTCCCCAATCTGTGAGTTGTCTGAGAAACTTCTGGCCGCCGCGTCGAGGAATAGCCGGAGGAAACCTCCGGTTGTCGCTGCCAAAAGGCATCACAAGCCACACCGCAACGGAGGGAACGGGCCATGGCGCTGGGACGGTACGGAATCTGGAGCATCGAACTGCGGGCGCAGCCCAACGCGGACAACGGCGAGGTCATCGAGGCCGTACAGGAACTGGAGGAGCTGGGGTACGGCGCCCTGTGGATCGGCGGCAACAGCGACATCTCCCATGCCGCCCCGCTGGTCGAAGCCACCTCCTCGATCGTCCTGGCCACCGGCATCCTCAGCATCTGGGAGCACGACCCGGCCGATGTCGCGGCCCGCCACACCGCACTGACCGCCGCGCACCCCGGCCGTTTCCTCCTTGGCCTCGGCGCCAGCCACGCCAAGCTGGCCGCCGCATACGAGCGGCCGTACTCGAAGATGGTCAGCTACCTCGACGCGCTCGACGCGGCCGAGCCCCCGGTGCCCGTCAACGAGCGCGTACTCGCCGCCCTCGGCCCGAAGATGCTCAAGCTCGCCGCCGACCGGGCGGTCGGCGCCCACCCCTACCTGGTCACGGCGGAGCACACCGCCGAAGCCCGCTCCATCCTCGGCGAAAGCGCCCTGCTGGCACCGGAGTTGAAGGTCGTCCTCGAACCCGACCCGGAGCGCGCCCGTGCCATCGCCCGGGACTACCTTGCCCACTACCTCGCCCTGCCCAACTACACCAACAACTTCCTCCGCCTCGGCTTCACCGAGGACGACTTCGCGAACGGCGGCAGCGACCGGCTGGTGGACGCGGTCGTCGCCTGGGGCGACGCGGAGCGGGTACGCGCACGGACCGACGAGTTCCTGGCGGCGGGTGCCGACCACCTCGCCCTGCAACTCGTCGAGCCCTCCGACGCCAAGGGCCTGCCGCGGGAGGGCTACCGCCGCCTTGCCGAGGTGCTGAGGCTCAAGGGCTGAGCGCTCTGGCAACCTACCCTCGGACCCGGCCCGTCGGCCCTGCCGCCCAACTCCCCCTGGAGCAGCCCATGCGTGTGATCGGCTTCGACCATCTCGTCCTCAACGTCACCGACATCGAACGCTCACTGGCCTTCTACGGCGGCCAGCTCGGCCTGGCGCCGGTCCGCGTGGACGAATGGCGCGCGGGCGAGGCACCCTTCCCCTCGGTACGGGTGAGCCCGACGACGATCATCGACCTCGTCCAGCGCCCGGACGGCTCCGTCCAGGGGTCCAACGTCGACCACATCTGTCTGGTCGTGGAACCCCTCGACTGGCAACAGGTCGTCGACTCCGGCGAGTTCACCGTCCTCGACGGCCCCGGCCCCCGCTTCGGCGCCCGCGGCACCGCCCAGTCCCTCTATGTCCGCGACCCGGACGGCAACACGGTGGAACTCCGGTGGTACCCCGTGGAGGGGAATGCGGAGAATACGGTTCTTTCATGACGCTCCTCGCGATATCCGACAGCCTGCGGGCGGCCTCTTCCAATGGTGTGCTGCTGGGTGCGGTGCTCGAACTGGCGCGGGCTGGGGGTTGGGACGGCACGGCGGTGGCCGGGATCGGCGAACTTCCGCTGTTCAACCCCGACTTGGACGGCGAGGATGCCATCGCGCCCGAGGCCGTGGATGCGTTGCGCCAGGCGGTGGCCCGGGCCGACGCGGTGGTGATCGTCAGTCCGGAGTACGCGCATGGCGTTCCGGGCGCGCTGAAGAACGCCCTCGACTGGCTGGTGAGCAGTGCGGAGTTCGTGGACAAGCCGGTGGCGGTGATCACCGCTTCGGCGAGCGGCGGCGCGTACGCCAACGCGCAGTTGCGTGAGACGTTGCGCATGATGACGGCCACGGTCGTCGAAGGGGCCTGCCTCACCGTTCCCCGCGCCGCCGCCAAGATCGACCATGCGACCGGTGACGTCACCGATGACGCCCTCCGTGAGGAATTGCGCGGGGCGCTCGGCGCACTGCGGACGGCCGTGCGGTCCGCGAGCGCGGCGGCGGACTGAGCCGCTTCGGCGGCACGCCGGGTCAGACGATGAAGTCCCTTATGAGCGCCACCAGTTCGTCGGGGCGCTCGTAGATCACCATGTGCCCGCTGTCCAGCTCCTCGTAGCGGCTGCCCCGTATCGCCTTGTGCAACTGCCGTGTGTAGGTGACCGGCACCATCTGGTCCCGGGTCGCGCCTATGACCAGGGTGGGCGCGGTGATGTCGGGCAGTAGTGCGCTGATGTCCAGTTCGGCGTCGAGGTCTATCTGGCGCCGGATGCCCTCCGGAAAACTGGTCTCCGCCACGGTCCGCTCGACCGCCGCGTCCCCGGCACCGTCCAGCCAGGCCGGGGACCAGCCCTCGGCGGTGACGAAGCGCGAGAACAGCGCCGGATCCGCCGACCACAGCCGCCGCCAGAGGTCGAACGCCAGGCGCTGCCGCGGCCCGGTGACCGCCCACCCGGCCACCAGCACCAGCCTGCTGACCATTTCGGGTCGAACGGCCGCCAGGGCCGCCGCCACGCCGGCGCCGAGCGAGAACCCCACCACGGCCACCGGCCCCGGCACCCCCGAGTCCACGATCGCCGCCTCCACCTGCCGGGCAAGGCCCTCGACGGTCAGCGGGCCGCCGGAGTCCTTCGTACCGCCACTGCCCGAGTAGTTGGGTGTGATCACCGTGTGCCGATCGGAGAAGCGGTCCACCAGATGCCCGTAGTTGCTCTCCGCGTCGCCGCCGGTGCCGTGCACCAGCACCAGCCCGGGGCCGCCGCCCGCGGTCGCGTACTCCACCAGGTCCGTCTCCACCAGGCCCGTAGCGTTCGCCACGTATCGCATGGCACACCCCTCCCGTTGCCGCGACCATTCCATAATGACCGCTACACAAAGACCATAGCACGCTGGCTATCGATCGCTATAGAATTTCCACCATGACCGGAACACAGCCGCGGCAGCGGCGGGAGGAGAAGGAGCGGCCGAAGGGCCGCCCCCGCAGCTTCGACCGGGAGACGGCGCTGGAGCGGGCCCTCACCCTCTTCTGGCAGCACGGGTACGAAGCCACGTCGATCTCCGGACTGACCAAGGCCATGGGCATCAGCCCGCCCAGCCTCTACGCCGCCTTCGGCGACAAGCGCTCGCTGTTCGAAGAGGCCGTCGCCCGGTACCAGGAGTCGTACGGCGCCTTCACTCCCCACGCGCTCGCCGAGGAGTCCACAGCCCGGAGCGCGATGGAGCGCGTACTGCGTGAGGCCGCCGCCGAGTTCACCACCCCCGGACGGCCACGCGGCTGCCTGGTGGTCTCCGCCGCCGTCAACTGCGGGCCGGAGTCCGGCGATGTGGAGGAGGCACTGCGCGCCCAGCGTGAAGCGGGCATGCGCGCGATGCGCGACCGCATCACCTCCGGCGTCCGCACCGGCGAACTCCCCGCCGACACCGACACGGAGGCCCTGGCCCAGTACTACGCCGCGGTCTTCCAGGGCATGTCCACCCAGGCCCGCGACGGCGCGACCCGCGAACAGCTCGAAGCCCTGGCCGAACTGGCCATGCGCGCCTGGCCGAAGTGAGCGCGGAACCCAGGCGCGTACGGAAAACGCCACGGTCCCGGCACTCGTGAGTGCCGGGACCGTGGCCTTGGTAGCGGGGACAGGATTTGAACCTGCGACCTCTGGGTTATGAGCCCAGCGAGCTACCGAGCTGCTCCACCCCGCGTCGGTGAACACCACCTTACAGGTATCGGGACCCGTCGGTGCACCACACCCCCACCGGGACGCCGCACGGGGCGCTCGACGCACAAGAGAGGCGCACGCCCCACACCCAACGCGCGGGCGCACGTGAACAGGCCGGTGGGGTATGCCCAGTGCTCTACCGACAGCCGCAAGGCCCTGTCATCATTCACCCTCAGGAGGAGACGTGACCTGTCCCATGTGCGGCTCGACGGACGGCAGGCAACTCAACAATGGAAACTGGCAGTGCAACAAGTGCGGAGCGGTCACGGCAGGCCAGGGCCGCGTGGGAAGCCCTGGATCCCGAGACGCGTGAGCGCGTGCCGTTCCTGTCGCCCGAGGAGTTCACGGTCGCCGACGGCGAGGAGTCGGCCCAGCAGTGGCAGCGCTTCGTCGACGTCCTCGACCGCGCGGAACGCCACGAGGGGCTGTAGCCGAGGACCGCGTTCCGCCGCACCGACCACCGAACTCGCCGCACACACAGCGGCCTCGCGCCGCACACAGCGGCCTCGCGTCGCGCACATCGACGTCGCGCCCGGGCCCTTTGAGGGTTCGGCCGGGGTAGTCGTCCGGTGACAGGGAACCTCGACCGGTCGCGCGTTCGGCCCGCAGTGCGGTCCGCCCCTGGCCCCGGCACCACGGACGGCGTGATCGCCCGCGCCCCTCACTGTCAGGCGTGGCTGACAGCTGCCTCGCCCTTCTACCTGGTCACGGGGCTCACGGCAGCTGGCGGAGCCCGATGACGTTGCCGTCCGCGTCCTTGACGGACGCGACCAGCAGGCCGCCGCCGACGTCATGCGGCTGTTCGTCGGACTCGGCGCCAGCGGCGAGAAGGGCCTGGTAGGCGGCGGCGATGTCGGGCACGTCGCGGAAGCAGACCGGGCCGGTGAGGCCGCGCCCCTGGCCGTCGGGGACGAGGCCGATCTGCTGGCCGTCGAACTCGAAGCCGACGTAGTACGGCGAGTCCGTCGTCGGCTCGACGCCGAGGAACGTCCCGAAGAGCGCCTTGGCCCGGGCCAGGTCCTTGACGTGGTAGATGATCACGCTGATGCCACTGCTCATGACGTGGGTGCTCCTGCTTTTCGGGGTTGTCCTGCGGCGGACCTGCGGGTTCCGCCGGTGATCCCAGCGTAGGCACGGGGTGCGGACGGCCGCTTCTCCGAAACTGACCGATCAGCCGGTGCAGGCGGCCGCGTCGCGGCCGTCGCTTCTGAGCGGGTCGCCCTCCCAGCTCGTCCTCGGGCAGCTCGGGCTCCTCAACTCACAGGGCACGATGCCGTGTGCCTCGGGCTGCGCCGAGGCGAGGTGCTGGGCCTGTCGTAGAAGCGCATCGACTTCGAAGCCGGGGAGCTCTACGTGGATCACCAGATCCGGCACGCCGGACGCCAGATCTCGCACGGCGAGCGAGACGAAGACCGCGGACTCGGAGGACTTCCCTCCGCTGCCCGCGCTGTGCCTGAAGGTGCTACGGATGCGCCGGGCCCGGCAGTTCGGCGCCCGGAAGGCGGCGGCCGATCTCTGGCAGGACGATCATGGTCTGGTGTTCACGACCAATAGGGGACGCCGATCGAGCCAGGGAACTCACCCGCATGTTCGCCCTGCGGTTCATGTGTGCCGGGCTCTGCGGCATCCCGCTGCGGGGGCGCGGCTCGCTCCTGGTCGTCCTCAAGGTGCACCGAAGGCGGCCCAGCGGATCCTGCGGCGCTCGCAGATCGCTATGACAATGGAGGTCCCCACCGAGGCGGGTGACACCGAAGTGCCCGCCGCCGTCGGCAAGTTGTCCGAGGCCATGAGCGGAACCGGCTGACAGCACCTCCGAGCCCATTGCTGTACTTCGCTGCGGCAGAGCACGACAAAGCCCCCTCCGGGATGATCCCGAGGGGGCTTTGATCTGCTGTGCACTCGGCAGGATTCGAACCTGCAACCTTCTGATCCGTAGTCAGATGCTCTATCCGTTGAGCTACGAGTGCTTGGCTTCCCGGTTTTTCTTGCCGGTCGGCGTTGCGGGAACAACATTACATGAACCCCGCCGTCAGGCGAAATCCATTCCCCGGACCGTCACTGACCTGCGGAAACGCCGCAACGAGCCGGTGTGGGGCGAGGGGCGGACGGGTCGGAGAAGCGCGACAGCCCCGTCCGGAGAATCCGGACGGGGCTGTCGGCAAGAGCGGAGGCTCCGGGATTTGAACCCGGGATGGGCGATTAACCCAAACCGCATTAGCAGTGCGGCGCCATAGACCAGACTAGGCGAAGCCTCCAGCACGCCCGCGCGAGCGCAAGGCGTGTGCAGATGATGGCACATCCCCGAAGGGCGTTACCAATCGCAGCCTACGGTACAAGGACGCCGGTCGGGAGGGCAAAGCCGTTGCGAACCGGAGCGGCGACATGCCCACGATCGGGTGCAATGCCGGGGCAGCGCCGGGTGTGGGCGGTAAGGAGAGGCGCGTCCGCACCCTTCACTCCGGCGCATCGCCACCTCAGGGAGCCACCCCATGTTCCGTCTCCGTGACCGTGCTCACACCAAGGGCCACGCTCGAACCCGTTCGCCGCGGGCGCTCGGCCGCTCGCTGTCCGCCACGGTGGTGCTGGCGCTGGCCGCCGTGCCGGTCCCGGCCTCCGCCGCCGCACGGATGCCGCTGCCCCTGCCGCTGCCGCTGCCACTGCCCGAGGCGGCGGGCGACCAGCTGACCATCACGTACGACGACGGCAGCGGCGCCACCGTCACCAACACCCTCAGCTGCCACCCGGCCGGCGGCTCGCTGCCGAACGCGCAGGCGGCGTGCGACCGGCTCGACGCGCTCGACGGTCCGCTCGGACCCGTACCGCACGACCAGATGTGCACCGAGTTGTACGGCGGACCGCAGAGCGCGCGGATCACCGGAACCTGGCACGGGCGGCACGTCGAGGACACGTACAACAGGAACGACGGCTGCCAGGCCGCGCGCTGGCAGCGGATGGAGCCGGTACTGCCCGCGCCGGGCCGGGTGTCCGGTGCCCCGGTGCACTGAGCCGCGCGGGCGCGCCCGCCGAGCCAGCCGGGTACCGGAATCACCCGCGCCGCCAACCGCTCAGCGCACACGCTCATCCCAGGCCGGGGAACGGTCCGGCGCGGGCAGGAACGATCCGGCTTGGTCGGCATTAGTCGGGGTTAGTCGGACCCGGACAAGATCGTCACGGAACCTCTTCTTCCTCTACGTCATCCGCCACCGTGCCCAGGAGCCCGCCCCTTACACTCCTGTGGTGACATGCCACGGGGGGAAGGGCAAGATGGGCCATCGGTGATAGCAGCCCGCGATCACCGAGCCAGCTGAGCAAAGAGCGGTACAGCAAGTGCGGTATCAGGGAGGACGCGTCTCGTGAGCAGCAGGCCATCCCGAGGCGCTGCTCGCCTCGCGGCAATACTCGACGCCCTCCCCGACGCCCTGCTACTGGTGAACGCCAACGGAACGGTCGTCAACGCCAACGCCATAGCCCTGGAAACGTTCGAGGCCCCCGGCACCGCCCTGGTCGGTCGGGGTCTGCTCGACCTGCTGCCCGCCTTCGACTCCCGGCGCATCCCCGGTTCGATGCGCCGCCCGGACTCGGAGGAGGACCGGCGCACCAAGCCGACCCGGATGGTCGCCCGGCGCACCGACGGCAGTGAGTTCCCGGTCGAGGTGACCAGCGCCAACGTGGAGGACGGGCGCACCCCGTACGCCGATCCGCACCATCTGTACACCGGCGACGAGCTGCTGATGCTGGTGGTGCGGGACCTGACCGGCACCCTTGACACCGAGGCCGAACTCGCCCGCCAGCAGCGGCAGACCGAGATGATCCTGCGCGCCGCAAGCGAGGGCGTGGTCGGCGTGGACACCGAGGGCAAGGTCGTCCTGGTCAACCCGGCCGCCGCGCAGATCCTCGGCTTCCGGGCCAGCGATCTGGGCGGCCAGGAGCTGCATCCGCTGATCCACCACTCGCGGGCCGACGGCAGCGCGCTGCCGTGGGAGGAGACGCCACTCGCCGACACGCTGCGCTCGGGGCGCAAGCACCGGGTGCGCGGCCAGGTGCTGTGGACGAAGAACGGCCGCGCGGTACCGGTCGACCTCACCACCGCGCCGGTGCGCGAGGGCGACCAACTGGTCGGCGCGGTGATGTCGTTCACCGACCGCAGCCGCTTCGACGCGCTGGCGGCCCGGCACGCACAGCTGCGCGAGGTGCTGGACGCCTCGCTGCGCGCGCCGTTGGACGAGCTGCGCGGCGAGCTGTCCGGGCTGGCGGCCGACCCGGCCGGGCAGTTGTGGCCGGAAGCCAACCAGACGCTGCACCATCTGGCCGCCGGATACGCCCGGATGACCACGCTGATCGACAACGTGCTGGCCTTCCAGCGGCTGGACTCCGGCAAGGAGAAGCTGGACCGGACGGCGGTCGGCCTTGACGACGTGGTCGCGGCGGGGGTGGAAGGGGCGATCGAGCTGATCGGCCCCGGCCGCGCGCAGTACGCGGTGCACGCGCCGCCGATCGAGGCGGTGGTCGACGGGCCCAGGCTGTCGCAGGCGATCGCGCACCTGATCGCCGACGTGGCGGGCGTGGACGCCACCGGACGCACCGCGGTGGTCGCCGGAGGCGGCGACTCCACGATCGTGGTCGCGGCGGCGCAGCGCGGCGACGTGGTACGGATCGAGGTGCGCGGCCCGCACAGCGGCGGCAGCCCGGTCCATCTGCCGATCACCCGCGGGATCGTTGAGCGGCACGGCGGAGTGCTGCAGACGCACGAGGTCCCCGGGCAGGGCGGCAGCGCCTATGTGCTTGAGGTGCCGGTCGACGAAGGCGGCGGTGACGCGGCGCACGGCAAGGCGGCGGCGCGGGAGTCCGAGACGACGGTGCTGCCGATGCCGTCCGCCCCGGCGCGCGGCACCCAGGGCACGGCGGACGGGCCGAAGCCCGTCGACACGGCCGGGCAGAACACCGGGCGGGCGCCGCGGCCGCGGCGCCCGGTCCACGAGAGCAACGGCGGCCCCGGCGCGCCGATCGCGCTTCCGGCCGGCCCCTCGGCGAACGCCGCCCCACAGGAGCAGCCCACCGGGCGGCGCCGTGCGCTGCGCCGCGCTGAGCCCGGTGGCGTCGAGCAGCCGCCCGCCCCGGACGGCGCCGCGGTGAACGAGGCCAACGGCTCCAACGCGGCCGGTCCGCAGTCCCAGGCCCGGCCGACCGGTCGCCGGGCCCGGCGCGCACTGTCCGAGGGCCAGCAGCCGGAACTGCCCGCGCTGCCCGCCGCTCACGCGCTGCCGCCCGCCGCACAGAGCGATCCGGAACCGGCCGAGCCGCTGCGCGCTGCGCAGCAGGCCGAGTCCGGGCGCCCGGCCCTGCCCGCGCTGCCTGAACAGGCGACGGCCACGCCACGCGGACGCCGGGCGCGTCCCGGCGCGCTGCCGCAGGAGGCGGGTCCGCGGCCCGCGCAGCCAGAACCGCTGGCGATCGAACCGGCGTTGCCGTCGGCCGCGGCGGAGCAAGCGCCCCGGCCGTCCGGCCGCCGGGCCAGGAAGCCCGCCGCCGGTCCGGAGCTGCCGGCTGCGCTGCCCCCGGCCGCCCAGGCCGTCGACGACCCCGTGCACCAGGGCCTGCCGCAGGGCGAGGGCGAGAGCCCGGCGGACGCGGCACGTCCGGTCCCGCACCAGGTCAACGGCCAGCCCAATCCGCCCGGTTGGCAGGCCGCGAACGGAACGCCGCAGGCCGCCGAGTCGCCGCAGTCGGAGGGCCGGGCGATCAGCGTGCGGACGCTGGGGCAGGGTGTGGCGTACGCCCAGCCCGGGCAGCCGACGCCGCCCGGCGGGGTGCCCGCGGCGGGCAGTGGTTCCGGGCGGCGCCGCAAGCTGACCGCTCCCCCGCAGACGCAGACCGCCGAGCCCGCCCGGCAGCACCCGACGGACCAGGCCGCGGCGTCGAATCCGGCGTTCCAGGCCAGCGACAGCCAGGGCGAAGGCCAGGCGTTCGCCATAGGCGCGCCCGCCGAGGGGGACGAGGGACCCGAGCATCTGGACGGCCCGAACGGCGCGGTGGAGGTCAGCGCCGCCCCGGCGGCGGACGGCGCGGCGGCGGAGCTGAGCAGTCCGCGTCGGCTGCTGGTCTGGCCTGAGCCCGATGTGTCGACCCGGCAGGCGCTGACCGACCGCGGCTACCGTCCGGTGACGGTGCGCTCGCGGGAGGAGGTGGACGCGCAGGTCGCCGAGTATCCGGCGGCGCTGTTCGTGGACCCGCTGACCGGGCCGATCACCCGCACCGCGTTGCAGTCGCTGCGGGCGGCGGCGGTGGCCGCGGAGGTTCCGGTGCTGGTGACGGCCGGGCTCGGGCAGGCGACACGGGAGGCGGCGTACGGCGCCGACCCGGCGGTGCTGCTCAAGGCGTTGGCGCCGCGCGACAGTGAGCAGCACCCGCCGCGGGTGCTGCTGGTGGAGAGCCACCAGGACATCGCCGCGGCGTTCACCGCGACCTTGGAGCGGCGCGGCATGCAGGTGGCGCACGCGGCGTCGGAGGGCGACGCGGCAACGCTCGCCGCGCAGTTGCGACCGAATCTGGTCGTGATGGATCTGATGCTGATCAGGCGGCGCCGGGTCGGGATCGTCGACTGGCTGCGGGCGAACGGTCTGTTGAACCGCACCCCGCTCGTCGTCTACACCTCGGTGGACATCGAACCGGCCGAACTGCCGCGCCTCGGATCCGGCGAGACGGTGCTGTTCCTCGCGGAACGTTCCACAAGCGCCGAGGTGCAGGGCCGGATCGTGGACCTGCTGAGCAAGATCGGCACCGAGCTGTAGGGCGGTCCGGCGGTCAGCGACCGCCGGACCGTGCCAACCACCGGGCGGGGACGGCGACTCAGAACACCGTGACGTCCAACTTGCCGTCCGCGTACTGGCGTCGGATCACCTTCTTGTCGAACTTGCCCACCGACGTCTTGGGCACGGCGGAGACGATCGTCCAGCGCTCCGGAACCTGCCAGCGGGCGACGCGTTCGGTGAGGAAGACGCGCAGCGTGGCGTAGTCGGCCACGGCGCCCTCCTTCAACACCACGGTGGCGAGCGGCCGTTCACCCCACTTCTCGTCGGGGACCGCGACCACGGCCGCCTCCGCGACGTCGGGGTGGGCCATCAGGTGGTTCTCCAACTCCACCGAGGAGATCCACTCACCGCCCGACTTGATGACGTCCTTCGCGCGGTCGGTCAGCGTCAGATAACCGTCCGGCGAGATCGCCCCGACGTCGCCGGTGCGCAGCCAGCCGTCGTGGAACTTGTCCTCGGGGGCGAGGGGTTCGGCTCCGGCGCCGCCGAAGTAGGCGCCCGCGATCCACGGACCGCGCACCTCCAGTTCGCCCGTGCTCGTGCCGTCCCACGGCATCACCTCACCGGACGGGCCGATCAACCGGGCCGCCACCGAGGCGGGGAACCGGCCCTGGGTGAACCGGTACGTCCACGCCTCCTCACCGGTGGCTCCGGCCGGGGGGTGGGAGGTCGTGCCCAGCGGCGAGGTCTCGGTCATCCCCCAGGCGTGGCAGACCTCGATGCCGTGCCGCTCCTGGAAGTCCCGCATCAGCGAGGGCGGGCAGGCCGAGCCGCCGATGATCACCTGGCGCACCGAGGAGACGTCCCGTGGCCGTTCGGCGAGTTCGGCGAGCAGCCCCTGCCAGATGGTGGGGACGGCGGCGGCGTGGGTGGGCCGCTCGGCCTCGATCATCTCGGCGATGGCGGCGGGTTGCAGGAACCGGTCGGTCATCAGCATGTTGATGCCCGTCATGAACGCGGCGTGCGGAATGCCCCAGGCGTTGACGTGGAACATCGGGACGATGGGCAAGGTGGTGTCCCGGTCGGTCAGCGAGAACGACTCGGCCATGTTCACCTGCATCGAGTGCAGATAGATGGAACGGTGGCTGTAGACGACGCCCTTGGGTTCGCCGGTGGTGCCCGAGGTGTAGCACATCGCCGCGGCCTGCCGTTCGTCCAGCTCCGGCCACTCGTACCGCTGCGGGCGGTCCGCGATCAGCGACTCGTACTCGTGGACGGTCGCACGGCAGCCGTCCAGCACGGAGGTGTCGCCGGGACCGACGACGACCAGGTGCTCGACGGACTCCAGCCGCGGCAGCAGCGGGGCGAGCAGCGGCAGCAGCGTACCGTTGACCAGGATGACCCGGTCCGCCGCGTGGTTGACGATCCACGTCAACTGCTCCGGCGGCAACCGCAGGTTGAGCGTGTGCAGCACCGAGCCCATGCACGGGATCGCGAAGTACGCCTCGACGTGCTCCGCGTTGTTCCACATCAGCGTCGCCACCCGGTCGTCGGGGGCGACGCCGAGTTCGTCGCGCAGCGCGTGCGCGAGTTGGGCGGCGCGTGCGCCGATTTCGGCGAAGGTCCGGCGCCGCGGTCCAGCGTCCGCGGTCCAGGTGGTCACCCGCGCTCGACCGTGCACGGTCGAGCCATGGGTCAGAATCCGCGAGACCAGCAGGGGTACGTCCTGCATCGTGCTCAGCACCGGGGAGCCTCCTCGTTGACGCACTACGCGAGAGTAGGTTTCCCGTGATTGTGCTGGCATACCGTGCGGTATGGCTAGGCCGCGACGGGTTCCTTTCGGCCGACCTGGCCCGGCATCGGCGTGCCCCTTCCGCTTCCGATCGGGGGCAGCCGGGACGAGCGGCGCCACCGGGCCACGCGTTCCCTTCTACGGCGTCCGGTTACCAGGCGAGGAGTTCCGGGTCGGAGCGCAGCTTCACCAGGGCCCGGGAGACCGAGCTCTTGACCGTGCCCACCGAGACGCCGAGCAGCTCGGCGGTCTGCACCTCGGTGAGGTCCTCGTAGTACCGCAGCACGACCATCGCGCGCTGGCGGGCCGGCAGCCGCCCTATGGCGGTCCACAACGCGTCGCGCTGCGCCTGGTGCTCGGCCGGGTCGGGGCTGGGGACGCTGCTCTCCGGCAGCTCCTCGCAGGCGAACTCGTCGACGCGGCGCTTGCGCCACTGCGAGGTGCGCGTGTTGACCAGCGTGCGCCGTACGTAGCCGTCCAGCGCACCGTGGTCGGCGATCCGGTCCCACGCCAGGTAGGTCTTGGCCAGCGCCGTCTGCAGCAGGTCCTCGGCGTCACACGGGTTGGCGGTCAGGGAACGGGCGGTGCGCAGCAGCACCGGTCCCCTGTCCTGGACATAACTGGTGAACTGCTGCTGAGCGCTGGTGCACACAGGCGTGGTCATGCACTCAACGCTATGAGCGCCGACGGCGTCGGGGATCGGCCGCAGGTCCCGAAGCTGGGTCACTCTGAAGTCGTAGGGGTGAGGGTCTCCCTACCTCCCGAGGGTGGACACGGTCCGGGGTTCCACCCGAAGGGACGCCACGGACCACGGCGCGCGTTGCCTGCCGGTCGCGACAGGATCACATCACGTTGAGTGACGGCCTCCCTCGGCGGCGGGCGCGCGCCGTGCGTGGCCCCGCGTCATCCGTCCTTGCGGATGATCGCCACCGGTGCGTCGACCAGGTCCCGGTCGATGACGAGGGTCCGGCCGCCGTGCGTCTCGCGCTTGTCACCGGCGTACTGGTGGACGCGGCGGTGCGGGCGCCAGGCGCCGCTGGACAGCTTGGGCTCCTCATAGACGTCCGGCTCCACGCCCCAGTGCGCGAACCACACCAGGTCCGGCAGGTCGGAGTGGCCGTGCCGGCGGGCCCGCTCCATCTGGGCGATTCCGGCGTTGGCGTTGCTGTAGAAGCCGGGAAGGTATCCGCGGGCGCGCACTTCCCGGCTCCACGCCTGGACGAACTCCAGTACCGGACGCGTGCAGAACCGGTACTTCGTGTCGTACGACTCCATGTCGAAGTAGATGGGGCTGTTGCGGTCCATGCCGAGGCGCTCCGCGTTGTACACCGCGTCATCGGCCTCGTGCGTCGCCTGGCCCTCGATGTCGTCCTCGTCGATCACGTAGGTCCGGTGCCGCTCGTCCGTGGCGCACGGCGACTGCGAGCCGACGTAGACCGGCAGCAGCCGCCAGCCCATGCTGGTCACCTTGCGCACCCAGTGGGAGGTGAGGTTGTCCTGGGCGCAGCTACGGGAGATCCCGCCGATGTAGACGCCGATCGCGCCGTACTTGGAGTCCCGCCAGGCCCGCATGGTGTCCAGCGAGGGCGCGGAGCAGATGTCGAACCCCCAGCCCTGGAAGATCTGGGCGCCGTGGTGGCGGGGGTCGTCGGTGGTGGGCCACACCCGCGACTGCGCGGCGCGCTGGTGCGGATTGCGCGTGCTGGGCGGGGTCGGGGCCGGTGAGGCGGGGGGCTGCGTGTGCCCCGGGTCGCCGGGGATGTCCACGCCGCCCACGATGCCCACGCCGCCCAGGTCGCCGAGGTCGCCCAGGTTGCCCAGGTCCCGAAGGTCGCCCAGGTCCGGCAGCCGCAGGTCACCGGGCCAGCCGGGGCCCGGGAAGGGGTTGCCGGGCTGCCCGGGGCCGGGCAGCGGACCGGGTCCGAGCTGTGCCGGTCCGGACCCCGGGCCGGGGTCACGCGGCCGACGCGACGGTGCGCGGTTGACGCCGCCGGGTCTACGCGACGGTGCCCGGCCGGTGCGGCGTCCCTCGGTGGTGGTGACCCTCTGGTGCGGGCCCGGCCGCCGGGCCGAGCCCTTCGCCGCGACCGGCATGATGCCCGCGACAGCGCAAGCGAGGGACGCCACCATGACAAGCACAAGTCGGATGATCCGGTTGTTATCACGCATGACGGGGAGTCAAAAGGGCGACGGGCACGGTACGCGGGAGGCGCGCCCCGTGGGACGTCGGGTTCAGCCGTCTGCACCCATCGGGTCCCCCGTGAGTGGCGTGAGGGCGGCCGTCAGCCGTCGCGGCCCAGCAGCAGCCCGGAGGTCGGCACGCCGGTGCCCGCGGTCACCAGGGCACAGGAGGCGTCCGGGACCTGGTTGACGCTGGTGCCCCGCATCTGCCGCACGGCCTCGGCGATGCCGTTCATGCCGTGCAGATACGCTTCGCCGAGCTGGCCGCCGTGGGTGTTGACCGGCAGCCGCCCGTCGATCTCCAGCCCGCCGTCGGCGGCGAAGCCGGCCGCCTCACCGCGCCCGCAGAAGCCGAACTCCTCCAGTTGCATCAGCACGAACGGCGAGAAGTGGTCGTACAGCACGGCCGTGTCCACATCGCCCGGCCCGAGCCCGGAGGTGCGCCACAACTGGCGGGCCACCACCCCCATCTCCGGCAGCCCGGTGAGGTCGTCGCGGTAGAAGCTGGTCATCTGCTGCTGCGCGCGGCCCGCGCCCTGTGCCGCCGCGGTGATGACGGCAGGGCGTTGCCGCAGGTCACGGGCGCGCTCCAGGGTAGTGACGACGAGTGCCTGGCCACCGTCGGTCTCCTGGCAGCAGTCGAGCAGCCGCAGCGGTTCCGCGATCCAGCGCGAGGCGGCGTGGTCGGCGAGGGTGATGGGCCTGCCGTGGAAGTACGCGGCCGGGTTCGTCGCGGCGTGCCGGCGGTCGGCGACCGCGACCGGCCCGAAGGCGTCCGGGCCCAGCGCGTACGTGTACAGGTACCGCTGGGCGGCCATCGCGACCCAGGAGGCGGGCGTCAGCAGGCCGAACGGCAGCACCCAGCCCAGTGCCACGCCCTCGGCGGACGGTTCGCGGTGCTGGACGCCGGAGCCGAAGCGGCGGCCGGAGCGCTCGTTGAACGCCCGGTAGCAGACCACCACCTCGGCCACCCCCGCCGCCACCGCGAGCGCCGCCTGCTGGACGGTGGCGCATGCCGCGCCGCCGCCGTAGTGGACGCGGGAGAAGAAGGTCAGCTCGCCCATGCCGGTCGCCTGGGCGACGGTGATCTCCGGGCTGGTGTCCATGGTGAAGGTGACCAGCCCGTCGACGTCGGCGGGGCGCAGCCCCGCGTCGTCCAGCGCGGCGCGTACCGCCTCGGCGGCGAGCGAGAGTTCGCTACGGCCGGAGTCCTTGGTGAACGCGGTGGCGCCGATCCCCACGATCGCGGCCCGCCCTCCCAGAGCATCAGGACCGTGCAGGCTCATGGCCGCCTCCCCGTGGCAGACGGATGGTGACCTGTCCGGTGACGTGCTGGCCGAGCGCGTTGGCGCCCGTCACCTCGATGACGGCCGTCTCGCCGTCGGCGTCGGTGCCCATGGACGTGACCCGTCCGCTCAACTCCATCTCGCCGTCCGGGTAGTTGGGGACGCCCAGCCGGATGGCGACCTTGCGCAGTTCGGCGGCCGGCCCCAGGCGCTCGGCGATGTAGCGGCCGACCAGGCCGTTGGTGGTGAGGATGTTCATGAAGATGTCGGGGGAGCCCTTGGCGCGGGCGGCCTCGGCGTCGTGGTGCACGTCCTGGTAGTCGCGGGTGGCGATGGCACCGGCGACGATCAGGGTTCGGGTGATCGGTATGCGCAGCGGCGCCAGTTCGTCACCGGCACGCATCTAAACCTCCTCCTTCGCCCGAAACACCGGAAGCGTCAACTCCGAGTCGACGCCGGTGAATTCGAGCTCCACCGGCATACCGATGCGCACCTTGTCGCACGGGACACCGGTCACGTTGGCGACCATCCGCACCCCTTCGGCCAGCTCCACCAGCACGACCGCGTACGGGGGGTCGAAGGCCGGGAACGGCGGATGGTGCATGACGACATACGAGTAGACGGTGCCGGAGCCGCTCGCCCTGACGGTGTCCCACTCCTGCCCACCGCACCGGTCGCATCCCGGCAGCCAGGGGAAGCGCGGTGTAGCGCAGTGCGTGCATCGCTGGATGAGCAGTTCGCGGCGCGAAACCCCGTCCCAGAAACCGGCGTTGTCACGGTTGACGACCGGGCGCGGCCGTTTGGCGGGCGCCTTCCGATGTACGGGTGCGTACTTGAGGATCCGGAAGCGGTGGGTGCCGACCGGTTCCGCTGCGCAGCGCAGGTCCATCCTGGTGGTGATGAAGTAACCGGTGCCCAGTTTGGTGGCCTTGGGTGGCGAGACCGACTCGATGACGGCGTCGAAGGCGATCCGGTCGCCGGGGCGCAGTGGTCGCAGGTACTCCTGCTCGCAGTCCGTGGCGACGACGGCGGTGAACCCGGCGGCGTCGAGGGCGCCCAGCAGTTCGTCGTACGGCCCGGACCGGTCGCCGTGGCCGGGGAGTCCAGCCATGGTCCACACCTGCAGCATGGTGGCGGGCGCGGAACCGTCAGCGGGTACGGGGTGGCCCAGCGCCTCGCACCAGTGCCTGATCATGGGGGAGTTGACGGGATCCCTTCCCTCGCCCCCGGTGACGGCCGACCGCCCCTCATACGCCTTGATCCGCTCATAGAGCCCCGCATCCGCCATATCCTGACTGTCCGTCAGATTAGCTGGGGGCGTCAAGACGCCGGGAGGTTGTCCACACCCTGTGGACAACCTCCCGGCGTCCACGGCAGCCCCAAAAAGGCTGTGCGACGGCATCGATCATGCCGCCGCACAGCCACCTCACCGACCTGCCGCGCGGGACTCCGGCGCCGCTACCTACGGAAGCGCGCCGAGGGCTCGCGCCGCCTTCACCAGCACCTGGAGAAGATCACCCGCACATTCTGCTGCTCGATTCGGGTATCACCGGACCCGTTCACACTGGCGGTGTTGCTCTGGTTCGTGGCGCCCGCGCCCGAGGACACCTGTCCCGTGCTGTTGACGCTCGACTGCGAGTGGTCGTTGGCGAAGGAACCGTTGTCCGCCGAGGCGGTGCCCGCGAACAGAACCGCGGTGAGCGGCAACGCGGCGAAGGCGGCCAGGACACGGGCGGTACGGATCTTGCTCATGTTCAATTCCTCCCAGGCTGGTGTGGGCGAGCGGCCGGCCAACCGCTTCGCCACCTCTGCGGCGCCGCGAATCCAGACTTGCCCACGGGAACCACCAAGAACCACTCCGGGCACTCCATTTACCTCGCAAGCGTGACGATCTGTCGATAAACATGGCTTCAGGAAGTCGACTTGGCGACGCGTGAGAGTCACGTGCGGAAACGCACCCGTCGGCATCAGGCCCAGCCGAGCTGCCGCCGCGGCCCCTGGCCGCGGCGGCCCCCCCGCCCTTGCCCACGCGGCCGGATCAACGGCCGCCCACTGTCAGGGAGATGGCTGATGCCGTCCCCCGACTGGAATCCCGCTCTGCCTGAACCCGACGGCGGACGCGTACGATCTCGCCGCGCTGGCCCGTGAGGCCGCGGCGTCGCCGAAACCGGTCGAGCACTGCGGAGACCCTCGCGACCAGGAGCGGCCCACAGGGGTCTCCCACCGAGGCGGACGCCGTAGGCACCGAGGGACGGGAGTACGCCGAAGGGGTGCCCCCGTTCTCGGGAGCACCCCTTCTGACCAGCACCTACGCTGACCTGCGCGGAGAGTGTGGGATTTGAACCCACGGTGACATCGCTGCCACGACGGTTTTCAAGACCGTTCCCTTAGGCCGCTCGGGCAACTCTCCCCCGCGTCGTCTGGCGACGCGAGGGACAGCCTAGCCGGTTCGGTGGGATCTTGTCGGTCAGCTGTCGCCCTTGCGTTCGCCCAGGGTGACCGTGGTGGTGTGGGTGGAGCCGCCGCGCTGATAGGTGATCTGGACCTGGTCGCCGGGGCGGTGCTGCCAGATCGTGCCGATCAGGGTGGGGCCGCTGTCGATCATGGTGTCGTCGAGCTTGGTGATCACATCGCCCGCCTTGAGGCCCGCCTTGTCGCCCGGGCCGCCCGGAGTGACCGCCGAACCGCCGTTGGCGCCGTTGTCGGAGATCTGGGCGCCCTGGCCGTTGTAGTTCATGTTCACGGACAGGCCCATCACCGCGTACACCGGCTGGCCGGTCCTGATCAGGGTGTCGGCCACGTACTTCGCCTCGTTGATCGGGATGGCGAAGCCGAGACCGATACTGCCCGCCTGCGACGAGCCGCCGAACATGTTCCCGCCACCGTTGTTGGCCGACTGGATGGCCGAGTTGACGCCGATCACCGCGCCGTTGGCGTTGAGCAGCGGGCCGCCGGAGTTGCCGGGGTTGATGGAGGCGTCGGTCTGCAGGGCGCTCATGTAGGAGGCGGTGGTGCCCTGGCCGTCGCTGGAGGCGACCGGACGGTTCTTGGCACTGACGATGCCGGTGGTGACCGTGCCCGACAGGCCGAAGGGCGCACCGATCGCGATCGTCGCGTCGCCGACCTGGGCCTGGTCGGAGTTGCCGAGCGGCAGCGGGGTCAGCTTGGCGTCGCCCGCGTTCTTGAGCTTGATCACGGCGATGTCGTAGCCCTGGGCGCGGCCGACCACCTCGGCGTCGTATGTCTTGCCGTTGGAGAAGGTGACGGTCAGCTTGCCGCCGCCCGCGGCGGGGGCCACCACATGGTTGTTGGTGAGGATGTGGCCCTGCGTGTCGTAGACGAAGCCGGTGCCGGTGCCGCTCTCCTGGCTGCCGCTGGCGTTGATGGTCACCACGCTGGGCAGTGCCTTGTTCGCTATTCCGGCGATCGAGTTGGGCGGGCGGTTGAGCGCCTTGGGGTCGACGGCGGACGACACTGTGGTCGAGCCGTTGTCGGCGCGGTTGGCCGCCCAGTAGCCGATGCCGCCGCCGACGCCGCCCGCGACCAGCGCGGCCACGATGACCGCGACGACCAGACCGCCGGCGCCACGGCGCTTCGGTTCGGGCGTGGGGCTCAGCGCGTACGAACCGTACGGGTCCTGCGGGCCGTTCGGCGGCTGCTGTCCGAGCGGCGGCTGGCCCAGCGGCGGGGGCGGTGGCGCAGTGGGCTGGCCGGGGACGGAGAAGGCCGACGGCGGTACCGGAGGCGGCGTGCTGGGGTGCGTCGGGGGGACGGGGGGCATCTGCGCGGTGTCGCGGGGCTGCTCCGAGACGCCCGGCTCGCCCTCCAAGGGCCGGCCGCCACCGTCCTGCCCGGAGGCGGGGAGGCCGCCCTCGTTCTCGGTGCTCACAGCTGTATCTCCTCGAAGGTGCGCGATGGGACGCGATGCGGGGCTGACGGGGGCCGCCAGCTGACTGACAGGGGAAAGAGTGCCGTAGCACAGTTTTTCCCATGGGCCGTCGGACCACCGTAAGCAGTCCCCGCCCAGGTGGCCGTCCTCCTTTACAAGCGGCGAAACGGCCACCCCTCATGAAGGGGAAAACTCTGACCAATCGGACTCTGTCACCAGACGATGGCACGATAACCCCGTGACCCATGCGTACCCGGCCGGAGATGCACCGCCCGGCCCGAAGGCCATCCAAGTCGTCGCCCACCGCGGAGCGTCGGAAGACGCTCCAGAACACACCCTCGCCGCCTACCGCAAGGCCGTCGAGGACGGCGCCGACGCGCTGGAGTGCGACGTTCGGCTCACCGCCGACGGTCACCTGGTCTGTGTACACGACCGACGCGTCAACCGTACGTCCAACGGGCGCGGAGCGGTGTCCACGCTGGAGCTGTCCGAGCTGGCGGCACTGGACTTCGGGTCGTGGAAGGACGCCTACGAGTCCCCCGACTGGGAGAGTTGGACGCCCGACCCGCTGGAGCGCAGCTCGGTGCTCACCCTGGAGCGGCTGCTGGAACTCGTGGTCAGCGCCGACCGGCGCATCGAATTGGCGATCGAGACCAAGCATCCGACGCGCTGGGCGGGGCAGGTGGAGCAGCGGCTGCTGGAACTGCTGGGCCGCTTCAACCTGTTGCGCCCGGTGGACGGCCGCCCGCAGGTACGGGTGATGAGCTTCTCGGCGCGCTCGCTGCGCCGGATCCAGACCGCCGCACCGGACCTGCCCACGGTGTTCCTGATGAGCTACGTGCTGCCGAGGTACCGCGACGGACGGCTGCCCGCCGGAACGCGGATCGCCGGCCCCGGTATCCGCATCCTGCGCGCCAACCCCGGGTATGTGGCGCGATTGCATCGGGCCGGACATCGGGTTCACGTCTGGACGGTGGACGATCCGGCGGACGTGGAGCTGTGCGTACGGCTGGGAGTTGACGCCATCATCACCAACCGACCCAGGCGAGTACTGGAACAACTCGGGCGATAAACCGAGAAAGCCGACAAGATTTGGTGATAACTGGATCACTTCGGCACCTGCCCCACACGCGGAGTACACCGGCGCGTTCGGACCGTGTTCGACTGCCAAGAGTGCACCAAGGGACGGTGAATGGCCTGTTTCCGGTCCAGTCCTTTGGGGCATCCAATCCGTGGCGCGGGGTGAAGGAGGTAGCGGGGGTGGCGTTGGTGGCAGCCCGAGAGGTAACGGCATCCTCGACCATGGCCCTGCCTCATGGTCCGGCGGGGGTAGGTGCGGCACGTCGGCGACTACGTGAGGAACTGGGCGAGTGCCAGACCCCGGACACGGTGGTCGACGACGCGGTACTGGTCCTGTCGGAGCTGCTGAGCAACGCGTGTCGGCACGGCCGCCCGATCGACGGTGACGGCGACGGAGTGCGCGACTCCGGCATACGCGCGGCCTGGCGGCTCGACGCGGACGGGCTGTTGACCCTGGAGGTGACCGACGGCGGCGGGCCCACCCGCCCCAAGCCGTCCAGCCCCTCGCTGACCGCGCGCGGCGGTCGGGGACTCGGCATCGTCGGTGCCCTGTCGCTCGACTGGGGCGTCAGGGACCGGCCCGGCGAGGTGACGGTGTGGGCGGTGCTGCCGGTGCGCGGTCGGCACGTGCGACGCGACGCCGTGGGCACGCGCATGGCCGTGCCCGCCGCGCTGGGCGACCTCGGCGGCCTCTTCGACGAACTGGGCTGACAGCGGCCCGACTTCCGCCGCGGCTTCTTCACCGGTGGACACGTCCGGCGCGACAACGTCCGCGGCCCGTAGGGCACTAGGCTCGCGTGGGAAACGTACACCGCACGCGGGAGACACCCAGTCATGGCCAAGAAGCGCCCCCTCACCAAGGACCGCAAGCCCTCGGCCGCGCCCGGCGACGGGGAGGTCCCGGTCGTCGGTGCGCGGGAGGCCTGCCCGTGCGGTTCCGGCCGCCGGTACAAGGCCTGCCACGGGCGCGCGGCGGCGCATGCGGTGACCGAGCTGGTGCGGCGGCCGTTCGAAGGCCTGCCCGGCGAGTGCGACTGGGTGGCGCTGCGGGAGCTGGTCCCGGCCGCCACCGCGGAGTTGGCGCTCAAGGGCGGACTGCCGCAGGGCGTACCGTCGGTGACGTTGGCCACCGTGCTGCCGATGGCCTGGCCCGCGTTGCGCCGCGAAGACGGCGCCGTACTGCTCGGCCTGCAGAACGACACCGCGTCCGGGGACATCAGCCGCGATCTGGCCGAAACGCTGCGGCGCGCGCTGGAGACCAAGCCCGGCAACCAGGTGGAGGCGGTGCGCCCGGACCCGTCCGCCCCCCGGTTGCAGGACCTGCTCGACCTGACCGAGCCGTTCACCCCGGTCGTGCACACCGGCTTCGAGTTCTGGCTGGGCGGCCCGGAGGAGGCGGCGAAGGCCACGGGTGAGGTCGCCGCGTCCCTGGAGCGGGCGAACGAGGCGGCGCTACCCACCGTACGGCTGACCGGAGTTGAGGCCGCGTACTGGTGCGAGACCCCGGAGAAGAACCATCTGCGCTGGGTGATGCCGCACCCGGAGGAGAAGCTGCTGGACGCGCTGGCCCGGCTGCACGCGGCGGACGCCTCGTCGTTGGGCGAGGGGACGCGGCTGGTGGGCTCGTTCCGCGCGCACGGCCTGGTCGTGCCGGTGTGGGACCTGCCGGTGTCGATGCGGGCGGAGGACGTCGAGCAGCCCGCCGCGGCGTTCGGCGAGCGGCTCGGTGAGGCGCTGGCCTCGGACGCGCCGCTGACCTCGCAGGAGCGCAAGGCGCGCAGCGGCCTGGCGAATCGGCAGATCACGCTGAGCTGAACGGCAGCTGACCGCCATCGGTTCAAACGTTCACCAGTGCGTGATCGGCACGTGATTCCCGCGTGATCCCCGTCACAACTCCCCATAGGGGCTGGTAAATAGGGGTTTTGATCTCGGCACACGAATTTGCGAACGGGCGATCTCTTGTTACCGTTAATTACAGCCCGGTCGCTGGTGCATCCCCCGTCGCCAGCGACCGGGCCTTTCCATGTCCGGATGCCGCCGACGGGTCAGTCGCGCCGATACCGACCGGACCAGCGTCTATTGATCCGGGTCGCCGCCCTCGTTGCTGCCCGCGTGCAGCAACACCCGGTCCCCGTCCGGCGCCGCGAACTCCGCCACCGCCTGGTACGACGGCGCGTCCTGGCCAGTGGTCACGGTGGGGTCGTGCGGCGTCTCGCACACCCGGGGATCGGCCGCGGCGGCAATCGGGCAGTGCACCACCACGGTTCGCTGGTCGGGTCGCATGAGGGTGAGTACCGCGTTGAGCGGGCCGCCGGTCATATTCCGGTAGTAGGTGCGGCCCCAGGTCTCACGGCCGTCGGTGAGAACACAGGTCTGGGCCTCGACGGCGTTCCGCGAAGTGAGTTGCGGGCCGCAGTCGGCAGATGCGGAAGATTGCCCTCCGGCATTGGATCGCATACCGGCGGACGCGCCCCCTGCGGGAATTGACGGAAGGCCCAGCCCTGAGTCGCCCAGCAGACCGGCGGCTTCCGACGGTGATTCCCCCGGCTTGCCGTCGGCGGTTCTCCCGGGCGCGCCACCGGCGGCGCCCCTGGAGGCGTTCCGGGACGCGTCGCCGACCAGCCCGGGCGTCTTCGCCGACGCCTTTCCGTGCTCCGCCGGGCCCGCCGTCGCGGCGGCGAGCGGCAGCGCCACGGCGAGGGCTGCGACGCTTGCCAGGGCGATCATGCGCAGATTCGACGCGCGCTCCATGGGGACCACCTGCGGTGCCGGGGACAGCTTGATGGAGCCGAACATATCGGGCGGAACAGGGCTGTTCCGGTGGCCGCGCGCGGTACAAGCCGCTATGGGCGGCCTCTCACACCCGAAAGAGTGAACAGCCGCGGATGTCAGGCCCTCAGTACGCGAGACGGCTGCCGTCGGGCGCGGACGATCCCGCCTCGACCAGGGTGTCGACGATGACCGAGATCTCCGGCAGCCACGGCGCCCCGCCCCCCGGCCCCGGCTGCGGCGCCCGCTCCCAGCCCACCCGGCCGGCACCGGTGCGCGAGGGCGGCAGCACCACGTAGCCCCCGCGCCCGTGGTACCGCAGCGAGGAGGGCACCCAGTCGTGCTGGTGCAACAGTTCGCCGAGTTCCTCCATGGAGTACGGCGCGACCAGCAGCGCGGTGCGGGTCGGCGTCGCGACCACGGGGCCGAGCCGCACCCCCATCGCGTCGAGCGTGGCCAGCGCCCTGACACCAGCGCTGGCGGGCAGGCTGACCGCCGACACCGTGCGGCCGGTGGCGAGCAGCACGGGGGCGTCCGGGCGTTTGATCCACCACCAGCCGACCATCCGTGCATCCGTCGTCGCGGCGAGCAGGTCGGGGTCGTGCGGATGCGCGCCGGGCACGGCGCAGTCCACCCGCGCGCAGGCGCAGGTCAGCGCCGCATCACCGCGGGACGAACCGCGCCGCTCCTCGGCCGCCAAGCCGGTTCCGACGCCGGGTACCACCGGCCAGCTCCACCGCTCGGCGTAGGTGAGTGCCGCGCCGCGCGGTGTCGACCGCTCCCGCCTGGACCACTTGGACCACATGAACCCGCGTCGCCTTCCGAGGATCTCGCGCATGTGCGCTCGTTCCTTTCCCGTAAACGCTCCAGGATCTGCCCGTTACCAACCGAACGCGTCTCCCCCATGAGGGCAGCACACCGCGTACGAGGCAGCGCATCACGCCGTCGGCCAAGCGTGAAACATGGCGAGGGGTGGCGCTTACATGGCGTTTCGCTTGCTGTCCTGCAAAAGTTCCGACGCCGGTGCCGCTTGCCGACACCCCTCTGCTCGCAACGCCTCTGTTGTCGCAACCCCTTGTACAGGGGTTCGTCAGCCGTCGTCGTGTAGGACGCGCGGGCCGGGTCGCGGGTTCCTGCCGGATCTGGTCGATCGGGCGGCCCTGCCCCTGTCCCATCACGTACGTACCCGCCGACGCGGATATGACGCACTGTTGGACACGCTGGTGATTGGCACTGATTGGCGCCAGTCGATCGTGAATTGACTTAGCCGACGGCTATTTTAAGTCAACCTCTCACCATGAGCCGCTTCTGTGGCCCCTCAGAGACACCCGCGCGGCCACCTGCGCAATCCTGGACATGCCCTCATCCATGCGTGTACAAGGGAGGTATTGATAGCGGCGCAGCATGACATGGGGGTTTGCAATGCTATTGACAGAAAAGGGCAGTTCAGCCGCCGAGACAAACGTCACGCCCGAATACCAGCAAAGCGGTAGAAATCCGGGCAACCTCCACTGCGACCGGATTCACTCCGGAAGCCCCCGACCATGAGTACAGCCCGCATCCCGAAAGTGGCCGGAATCGATCCTCCCACTACCGGCGTCACCGAGAATCCCGCCAGCGTGGCCGACTCACCCCCCGCCGAGACCACCGCCGGCACCCCGTCAGAGCCATCCGCCGAAGCCCCGAGGAAACCGTCCGCGGCCAGCGGAGCCTCTTCGCGCACAGCGCCCTCCGCACCGCGTGGCGATCGCACCACGACCCCCGCGGCCGACGGACTCGCCGAGGCCTTCCGGTCGATCGACCAGCTCGCCGCCCTCCAGGACCGCATGGCCTCCTGGATCTCCGACCTCACCACGCTGCACGAGCTGACCGAGGAACTGGCCCGTACCGCCACCCTCGACGCCACCCTCAAGGAACTGCTGCGCACCGGCGCCGGTCTGGTCGGCGCCCGCCGCGGCCTGGCGGTCCTCGAACCGGCCGACGGCCTGGGCCCGCACACCTCCATCGGCTACGGGCTGCCGCGCGCCGACCTCGGCACCATGGAGACGGTGCCGCGCGGCGAGGCCGCCTTCGGCCGCCTGCTGGACGGCCCGGTGGTCGGCTACGCCGACGGCCTGGTGGAGGTGCTGCACACCGACCTGGCCCGGGAACCCGAGTTGGACCAGCGCCATCGCGAGGTCGCCCGGCAGCTCGGCTTCGGCGCCAGCTACGGACTGCGGCTGTCGACCACCCGCTGCGGCCGGCTCGGCGCCGTGGTCTGGCTCTACGACGAACCGGCCGAACCCACCGAGCGCCAGCGGCATCTGGCCGCCCTGTACGTGCGGTACGCGGCCGAGCTGGTCGCCCGGCAGATCGAGCACACCAGGGCGCACGACACCCTCGCCGTGGTGCGCGAGGAGTTGCTGCCCAGCAGGCTGCCCCGGGTGCCGGGGGTGCGGATGGCGGTGCGGCACCGGACCGGGCCGCGCGGTGGCGGTGACTGGTACGACGCGCTGCCGCTGCCGGAGGCCGCGCTCGGCCTGGCGGTCGGCTCGGTCACCGGCTCGGGTCCCAGCGCGGTGGCCGCGATGGGGCGGCTGCGGGCGTCGCTGCGGGCGTACGCGGTCATGGAGGGCGAGGACCCGGTCGCGGTGCTGTCCGACCTGGAGCTGCTGCTGCGGGTGACGGAACCGGCCCGGTCGGCGACCGCGCTGTTCACCTACGTGGAGCCGGGGAGCCGCAAGCTGCTGCTCGCCGGGGCCGGGCACTGCCCGCCGCTGGTCGTCGGCGAGCGGCGCGCCGAGTACGTGGAGACCTCGCTGTCCGCACCGCTGGGGATGCTCAGCTGCTGGGAGGCGCCCAGCGTGGAGTTCGAGGTGGAGCGCGGCGAGACACTGCTGCTGTACACCGACGGGCTGCTGCACCGGATGGGCCAGCCCGTGGACCGGGCGTTCGCGCTGCTGCACGCGGCGGCGGCGGACGCGCCCCGGGCCGCCCAGGAGGACCCGGAGCTGCTCGCCGACCACATGCTGCGGGTCTGCCTGCCGGACGAGCGGGAGACGCCGGGCGTCGACGACATCGTGCTGCTGGCCACCCGCTTCGACGACTGAACGTCGACCGAGCGGCGCCCGCGGAGAGCCGCTTGACGCGGCCCCGACAGATGTTGTCCACAGGCTGGTGCAAGTGTTGTCCACAGGCCGGTCTGCACGCGCCCGCACGCGCTTACGATGGCATTCGTCCTAGTGCGAGGAGGCATGACGTGGCCGAGGAGCGCGCCCCGGAGAACCCCGAAGGCGATGAGCCGATCAAGCAGCGGAAGAACGGCCTGTACCCGGCCGTCTCCGATGAACTGGCCGAGTTGATGAAGTCCGGCTGGGCCGACACCGAGCTGCGTGACCTGCGGCCGATCGCCCAGGCTCGGTACGCGGCCGAGCGCCGCGCCGCACTTTCCGCGCGTTTCCCCGGCGAGCGGCTGGTGATCCCGGCGGGCAACCTGAAGACCCGCTCCAATGACACCGAGTACTCCTTCCGCGCCTCGTCGGAGTACGTGCACCTGACCGGCGACCAGACCCACGACGCCGTGCTGGTGCTGGAGCCCACGGCGGACGGGCACACCGCGACCGCGTACCTGCTGCCGCGTTCCGACCGGGAGAACGGCGAGTTCTGGCTGGACGGCCAGGGTGAGTTGTGGGTCGGCCGTCGGCACAGTCTGGCCGAGGGCGAGTTGCTGCTGGGGCTGCCCACCCGCGATGTGCGCAGGACCGCCGAGGAGTTGACCGCCGCCGCCCCGGCCCCGACGCGCATCGTCCGCGGCTATGACGCCGGTCTTGAGCAGGCGCTCGCCGAGGTGCTGGACGCCGGGCGGGACGAGGAGCTGAAGGAGTTCCTCAGCGAGCTGCGGCTGGTCAAGGACGAGTGGGAGATCGGCGAGCTGCAGCGTGCGGTGGACTCCACCGTGCGCGGCTTCGAGGACGTGGTGAAGGTCCTCGACAGGGCCGAGGCCACCTCGGAGCGGTACATCGAGGGCACCTTCTTCCTGCGCGCCCGGGTCGAGGGCAACGACGTGGGCTACGGCAGCATCTGCGCCGCCGGTCCGCACGCCACCACCCTGCACTGGGTGCGCAACGACGGCGCGGTGCGCTCCGGCGACCTGCTGCTGCTGGACGCGGGGGTGGAGACCACCACCCTCTACACCGCCGACGTCACCCGCACCCTGCCCATCTCCGGTACCTACACCGAGTTGCAGCGCAAGATCTACGACGCGGTGTACGAGGCCCAGGAGGCGGGCATCGCCGCCGTCCGCCCGGGCGCCAAGTACCGCGACTTCCATGACGCCGCGCAGCGCGTGCTGGCCGAGAAGCTGGTCGAGTGGGGCATCGTCGAGGGCCCGGTGGAGCGCGTACTGGAGCTGGGCCTGCAGCGCCGCTGGACGCTGCACGGCACAGGCCACATGCTCGGCATCGACGTGCACGACTGCGCCCAGGCCCGCACCGAGACCTATGTGGACGGCACGCTGGAGCCGGGCATGGTGCTCACCGTGGAGCCCGGTCTGTACTTCCAGGCCGATGACACGCTGGTGCCGGAGGAGTACCGCGGCATAGGCGTCCGCATCGAGGACGACATCCTGGTCACCGAGGACGGCAACCGCAATCTGTCGGCGGCGCTGCCGCGGCGGGCGGACGAAGTCGAGGCGTGGATGCGGGAGTTGCGCGGCTGAGGCCGACGGCCTGACGATCGCGGTACGGGGTGCGCGCCCCGCACCGCGGTCCGGGCTCACCCGCCGCGAGCAGCGCGGGCCGGTCCGCGGGATGGTGGCGGTCGTGGTCAGGACGCCTTGAGCAACGAGTCCTCGCGCCACTTGAGGACCTTGTCGAAGCTGACGACGGCGCCATGCCCGGGCCTGTTGTGGAAGTGGACGTGGTCCACCAGCGATTCGATCAGGAACAGCCCCCGGCCGTGCTCCGACTGGTGGGACCTGCGGCCCAGCGGGCGCACGGTGCGCCGGATGCGGCCGAGTGGGAAGCCCGGTCCCGAGTCGGTGACCTCGATCCGGCAGCGGTCGCCCTCGATGTGGGCGGTGACCTGGTATCCGCCGCCCGTGCTCGCGCCACCCGCGTGCTCCACGGCGTTCGCGCACGCCTCGGAGAGCGCCACCGACAGGTCGTAGGAGATGTCCGGATCGACGCCCGCGGTCTCCATCGTGCCGAGCAGTAGCCGACGGGCGAGCGGAACGCTCGCAGCTTCGCGCCGCAAATGGAGTGACCACCAGATGCTCATGCTCCAGCCTCCTGGCCGCGGCTCGATGTACGGATACGTATTGCCGCGAAAGTCGACCGGTAAGCGTGGTGTTGACGTGATGCCGCTCATTCGGCGGACGCATAGAACAGACATAGCGGAGTAATGGGGCACCTTTCGCGCACCGCCCCGAGCCGGGCACCCTGCTGTTCGGGTTGCCCGGGGCGGGTGGGATGATGACGGCCGCCATGACTGCCCCCGTGCGCGCCGGCGCCGATCTGAGACTGCTGAGGGCCGCGGTGTTCGCCGCGGTCTGCGTCACGCTGTCCGCGGCCGGGCACTCCATGGCGTCCGGGAGCGGCATCCCGCTGTGGGCACTGCTGGCCGGTTGGGCCGGGGTGCTGGCGGTGGCCGCGCCGCTGGCGGGACGGGAGCGTTCGCTGCCCGGCATCGCGGCGGCCCTGCTGGGCGGCCAGCTGGGCCTGCACGCCCTGTTCAGCGCCGGGCAGTGGTGCGCCGAACCGGTGACCGACGGGCGGTCGAGCCGGATCATGGCGCTCGCCGGGCATCTGCTCTGCAACGACCAGTTGCTGCGGCTGACCCCGGACAGCGCCGAGCGTCTGCTGCGGCAGGCCCATATCGACCCGTCGTCAGCTCCCACCCCCCCTCAGAACATGCCCGGAATGCCGGGAATGGCGGTCGGGCACGGCTGTCTGGCGTACTCGCTGCCGATGCTCTTCGGCCATCTGGCCGCCGCGCTGGTCACCGGATGGCTGCTACGCCGCGGTGAGGCCGCGCTGTGGCGGTTGGTGCAGCTGTCCGGCCACGGTGTGCGGCAGGCCGCCGGACTGCTGCCGCTGCGCGTCGCGCTGATCGCGGTACGGACCCTGGCCCTCGTCGCCGGACTGCTCGCCGAGCGGCTGACCGGGGTACGGCGGGGCCGTGCGGCGTACGGCTGCGCGCATCCGGAGTCGGTGCTCCTTCAGCACTCGGTGATCCGGCGGGGTCCGCCCGCCCTGGCCCTCGCGGCCTGACGCGACCTCCCCTAACACACACGGATCGGCGGAACACGCCCGTCGGCTACTGGGGTCGCGGCCGCATGCGCGTCACCCTGAAGATCGCCTTCCGCATCCGTGGAGTTCCAACATCATGACCATGACCACCTCACGCAAGCGCGCCATCAACCGTCTCGCGGCCGTCGGCGCCGCCGCCGGCGCCTCCGTGCTGCTGCTCGCCGCACCGGCCTTCGCGCATGTCACCGTCACCCCGACCACCGCCGCCAAGGGCAGCTACAGCACGGTGGAGTTCAAGGTCCCCAACGAGGAGGACAACGCCAACACGGTCAAGGTCGAGGTCAACTTCCCCACCGACCACCCGCTCGCCTCGGTACAGACCGAGCCGGTTCCGGGTTGGACCGCCTCCGTCACCAAGACCAAGCTCGCCAAGCCGATCAGCACCGACGACGGCCAGGTCACCGAGGCCGTCACCAAGATCACCTGGTCGGGCGGCCAGATCAAGCCGGGTGAGTTCCAGCGCTTCCCGGTCGCGCTGGGCCCGCTGCCGACCGACACCGGCACGCTCGCCTTCAAGGCGCTCCAGACCTACGACAACAACCAGGTCGTGCGCTGGATCGACACCTCGACGCCGGGCGGCGCTGAGCCCGCGCACCCCGCCCCGACCATCACCTTGACCGACGCCAAGAGCGGCGACGCCACCCAGACCGCCGCGCAGTCCACCGCGGCGAAGTCGTCCGGCGACAGTGACGACACCGCCCGGGTGCTGGGCGTCGTCGGCATCGTGCTCGGCGCCGCGGGTGTCGGCTACGGCGTGTTCGCCGGTCGCCGCCGCGGTGACGGCTCCGCCGCCTGACCTTCTCTCCGTACGGTCGTCCCGGTCCGTCCAGCGCGGGCCGGGGCCCGCACCACCTTTGGGGAATCCCTGAATGCGTACACGTAACCACCGCAGCCGCACGGTCGCGCTCTGCGCGGCTTTCGCGGCGGCCGCCGCGCTCGCCCTGACCGCGTGCGGCAGTTCCACCGACGACAAGCCGGTCGCCTCGGTCTCCGCCTCCGCCGCCAGTGGCAGCGCGCTGCCGCTCACCCCGCCGATGGCCAAGCCGAACCTGGTGCTCACCGACACCCACGGCCAGAAGTTCGACCTCGCCAAGGAGACCGCGGGCAAGCCCGTGCTGCTCTACTTCGGCTACACGCACTGCCCGGACGTCTGCCCGCTGATCATGTCCGACATAGGCAACGCCAAGCGCAAGCTGCCCAAGGCCGAGCAGGACAAGATCCAGGTCATCTTCATCACCACCGACCCCGACCGGGACACCCCGCAGCGCCTTGCCAGCTGGCTGCCCGGCCAGGGCCAGGGCTTCATCGGGCTGACCGGCGACTTCAACACCATCCAGGCGGGCGCCAAGTCGCTCGGCATAACGATCGAGAAGCCGGTCAAGCAGCAGGACGGCAGCTACACCGTCACGCACAGCGCCGAGGTCCTGGCGTTCTCCCCCAAGGACGACAAGGCGCACTACGCGTACACCGACAGCGCGGACTCGGACACGTACCAGCGTGACATCCCCAAGTTGATCAAGGGTGAGGACCTGTGAGACGACTCGCGGCGACCACGGCCGCTCTCGCGATCGGCGCGGTGGCGCTTACCGGATGCGGATCCTCCGGTTCCGGCAACGGAAAGCCCGCGGGCTCCTCCCAACCAGCCAGCGCCAGGCCCGAGTTGAAGGTCAGCGGCGGATACGTGCCGCAGCCCGCGATGGACGACATGGCGGCGGGCTACTTCACGGTGGACAACACCGGCGGCGCCGACGACCAACTGACCGGTGTCACCAGCGACGTGGCCTCCGACGTCACCATGCACCGCACCGAGTCGGACATGATGCAGGAGGTCAAGTCGTTCACTGTGCCCGCGCACGGAAGGCTCGTGCTGAGCACCGGCGGCAACCACCTGATGCTGATGGGGCTGAAGAAGAAGCCGACGGTGGGCGGGAAGGTGTCGTTCACCCTGCGCTTCGCCAAGTCGGCGCCGATCACGGTGACCGTCCCGGTGGAACCGGCGACCTACCGGCCGAAGGGCTGATCCGCCCATGGCCGCCGAACCGCTGACCACCACAGGGGGAAGGACGACCGCGCGGCGACTGCTGCTGGTGCTCGCCGCGCTGCTGACAGCCCTGCTGGCCGGGGCGGCCCCGGCGTCCGCGCACGCCGCGCTGCTGCGTACCGACCCCGGCGAGGGGTCGGTGGTGCCCTCGGCGCCGTCGCGGGTGCTGCTCACCTTCTCCGAGGGCGTGCTGCTGTCCAGCGACTCGGTACGGGTGCTCGACCCGTCCGGCAAGGAGGTCCAGCAGGGCGCCGCCCAGCACGCCAACGGCGCCACGGACACCGCGACCGTGCCGCTGCGCACCGGCCTCGGCAACGGCACGTACACCGTTGCGTGGAAGGCGGTCTCGGCGGACACCCATCCGGTCGCGGGCGCCTGGACGTTCTCCATCGGCGCGCCGTCGAAGACCTCGGCGGCGTTGCCCCGGCAGGACGTCGGCGGTGGCGCCGCCGGGGTGCTGTACGGGATCGGGCGCTATGTGGCGTACGGCGGGTTCGCGCTGCTGGTCGGTTGCTGCGCGTTCCTCGCGGTGTGCTGGCCGCGCGGCGCCCGGCTGCGGGTGATGCGACGGCTGGCGGTCGGCGGCTGGGCGGCGATGGCGGTCTCCACGCTGGCGTTGCTGCTGCTGCGCGGCCCCTACGTCAACGGGACCGGCCTTGGCGGGGTCTTCGACCTCGGTGCGGTGCGGTCGGTGGTCGACACCAAGCCGGGAACGGCGCTGCTGTGCCGGTTGCTGCTGCTCGCCGCGGCGGCGGTGTTCCTGTCGGTGCTGTTCGGTGCCGCGTTCACCCGGGGTGGCTGGGCCGGACGGCGGAACCTGGCGGTCGGGCTGGCGGTCGGCGGCACGGCGATCGCGGCAGGGCTGGCGGCGACCTGGTCGCTGGCCGAGCACGCCTCGGTCGGCATCCAGCCGGGCGTGGCGATGCCGCTCGACATGCTGCACCTGCTGTCGATGGCGGTCTGGCTGGGCGGGCTCGCCGCGCTGCTGACCGCGCTGTACCGGACCGCGGGCATCGAACGGGAGGCGGTGCGCCGCTTCTCGCGGATCGCCTTCGGGTGCGTGTGCGTGCTGGCGGCGACCGGCGGCTACCAGGCGTGGCGGCAGGTCGGCTCCTGGCACGCGCTGCTGACGACCTCGTACGGGCAACTGCTGATCGCCAAGGTCGCGCTGGTCGCGGTGGTGCTCGCCGCCGCGTACGTCTCCCGGCGCTGGACCGGCCGACTGGCCGAGCAGGACGTCCCGCAGGACGAGCCGGAACCGGTACCGGCCGCAGGGCCCGCCGAGACGACGTCCACGAATCCGGCGCGGGCCGCCCAACTCGCCCGGCAGCGGGCCGCGTTGGCCACCGCACGGGCACGCAGGCACCGGGACGCCGATCCGGCGCGCACCGGCCTGCGCCGATCGGTGCTGGCCGAGGCGGCCGTCGCGGTGATCGTGCTGGCGGTCTCCACCGTGCTCAGCGGTACCGAGCCGGGCCGGGCGGTGGAGGAGGCCGCCGCGGCGGGGGCCGCGCCTGGCGCGGTGCCGGTGAGCGGCGGACCGGTGTTCGCCGCCATCCCGTACGACACCGGCGGGGCGAACGGCAAGGGCACCGCCGGCGTGCACATCGACCCGGCCCGTACCGGAAGCAACGAGCTGCACCTGATCCTGACCGACCCGGCGGGCAACCCGGTCGACGTGCCCGAGGTGGACCTCTCGTTCACCTTGAGGTCCCGGGGCATAGGGCCGCTGCCGGTGAAGCTCAGCCACGCCGGTACCGGCGCGTGGACGGCGGAGTCCGTCCAGTTGCCGATGGCCGGGCAGTGGCAACTGTCCCTGACCGTGCGCACCTCCGACATCGACGAGGTCACCGAGACCAAGAATGTGGCGATCGGCTGATGAAGAAAGCTACGGCCAAACCGGCGGCGGAAAAAAGTGAACTGACGGTACGTCAGGAGATAACGAGACGGCGGCTGCTGGGGGCCGCGTCGGCCGCCGGTGCGGCGGGCCTGGTGGTCGGCGGCGCGGGCGGTGCGTACGGGTACGCGGCGACGTCCGATCACGCGCCACTGACGTCGGTGGGCAGTACGGCGGTCCCCTTCCACGGCGACCACCAGGCGGGCATCGTCGACCCGGCGCAGGCCACCGGGCACCTGGTCGCCTTCGACCTGGCACCGGACGCCGGGCGCAAGGGCGCCGCCGCGCTGCTGCGCCGCTGGTCGGCGGCGGCCGAGGCGATGACGGCGGGACGGGCCCCGAACGGCGACAACCAGATCGCCCTGGACGCCGGGCCGTCCTCGCTGACCGTGACCTTCGGCTTCGGTCTCGGCTTCTTCGACAAGACCGGGCTGAAGGACCGGGTGCCGGAGAACCTGGCGCCGATCCCGCCGTTCTCCTCCGACGCGCTCGACCCCAAGCTGAGCGACGGCGACCTGTGGGTGCAGATCGGCGGCGACGACGGGCTGGTCGCCTTCCACGCGCTGCGCGTGCTCCAGAAGGAGGCGGCCGGCACGGCGACGCTGCGCTGGCAGATGAACGGGTTCAACCGCGCCCCCGGAGCCACCGAGCGGCCCAGGACGCCGCGCAACCTGATGGGCCAGATCGACGGCACCAACAACCCCAAGCCGACCGACAAGGACTTCGCCGCCAAGATCTTCGTCTCCGGCCAGACCGGCGCCGCGAGCTGGCTGAACGGCGGCTCCTACGCGGTGGTGCGGCGCATCCGGATGCTGCTGGACTCCTGGGACCACCTGTCGCTGGACCGCCAGGAGCGGGTGATAGGGCGGCGCAAGTCGGACGGCGCTCCGCTGTCGGGCGGAACCGAGACCACGCCGGTGGACCTCAACAAGATCAACCCGGACGGTTCGCTGGCGATCCCCGGGGACGCCCACATCCGCGTCGCCGCACCCGCCTCCAACGGGGGCGCGGCCATGCTGCGGCGGGCGTTCTCGTACCACGACGGATACGACCAGGACGGCACGCCCAACGCCGGACTGCTGTTCGTGGCCTGGCAGTCGGACCCGTTCAACGGCTTCATCAAGGTGCAGCAGAAGCTGGACCGCGCGGACGGGCTGTCCCGCTTCATCCGGCACGAGTCCAGCGCACTGTTCGCGGTGCCGGGCGGCTGCGCACCGGGCGAGTACGTGGGGCAGCGGCTGCTGGAGTCCTAGGTACTGGACGGGCGCCCCCGACGGGCTGCCGTCGCACTAGGGTGGCCCCATGATGTCCTCGTCCGCCGCCAGGTACACGTATCTCGGGCCGGAAGGCACCTTCACCGAGGCCGCGCTCCGTACGCTTCCGGAGGCGGCGACCCGTGAGCTGGTGCCGATGGTCTCGGTGCCCGCCGCGCTGGACGCGGTGCGCAACGGGGAGGCGGGCGGCGCGCTGGTGCCGATCGAGAACTCGGTCGAGGGCGGGGTCACCGCGACGCTGGACGAACTGGCCACCGGCACACCGCTGATGATCTACCGCGAGGTACTGCTGCCGATCGCCTTCGCACTGCTGGTACGGCCGGGCACCACGCTGGCCGACGTGAAGACGGTCACCGGGCATCCGGTGGCCCAGCCGCAGGTCCGCAACTGGCTGAAGGCGAACCTGCCGGAGGCGGTGTGGGAGTCGGCGGCGTCCAACGCGGACGGGGCGCGGCAGGTCCAGGAGGGCCGGTTCGACGGCGCGTTCGCGGGCGCGTTCGCGGCGCGGACGTACGGGCTCGAACCGCTGGTCACCGAGATCCACGACGCACCCAACGCGCAGACCCGGTTCGTCCTGGTCGGGGCCCCCGGGCGGGCGGCGGCGCGGACCGGCGCGGACAAGACGTCGGCGGTGTTCTGGCTGGGTGACGACCACCCCGGGGCGCTGCTCGAACTGCTCCAGGAATTCGCGGTGCGCGGGGTGAACCTGCTGCGCATCGAGTCCCGGCCGACCGGTGGCGGCATCGGGCGCTACTGCTTCTCGGTGGACGCGGAGGGGCACATCACCGACCGGCGGGTCGGCGAGGCGCTGATGGGGTTGAAGCGGATCTGCCCGCAGATCCGCTTCCTCGGCTCGTACCCGCGGGCCGACGAGACGCCGCCGCAGGTGCGGCCGGGCACCACGGACGAGGAGTTCGCGGCGGCGGCCGACTGGCTGACCCGAGCCCTGGACGGCCGGGCGTAGCGCCCGCCTGCCGGTCGGTCGGCGGCGCGACCGCTGCGGGCCGGTTCGGTATCGCCCGCCTCCGACCGTGGCGGCTGCTCGCCGCCGCGGCGGGCGGAGACCTGCGGGCGGACGCGTTATCCACGGAGTTATCCACAGGTGCCGCTCGGGCTGGGGATAAGTCGACAGATCGGCGTTGGGGGTAATGCGGCTTAGTCGACAAATCGGTTCAACAAGAACAACCGGGCGTAGGAGGCAGGCACGCATCATCCGTCAGCTTAATTCCGGCAGGCAACCCTATAGAGGGAGTCAAGCGGAGTGATTCTCACTCGAAAGTGAGTATGGGGCCGGTTTAAACCCGGAATCATTGCCGCCAGCTCGTACCACAAAACGATCAAGACCGTTCTCCACAGACGCCGCGCACACCCTGTGGATAACGAAAAGCATCCCCACTCGCCTGTGGATAACCAGGGCCCCAACTCCCCTGCTCCACAGGGGAGATGCCCCCCAGGGAGGGATGCGGTGAATTCGGTTGACGGATAAGTTTCCCACCCTTATCGACTTTCCCCACCCTTTCCTTAAAACGGGCAAATCGCCACATAACGCACTTAACTTGTCGCGGCCACGGTCGGCGTCCCGGTAGCCTGTAGCCGTGATTGACCTTCGCCTGCTCCGTGAGGACCCCGACCGTGTGCGCGCCTCCCAGCGCGCCCGTGGAGAGGACGTCGGCCTCGTCGACGCACTGCTCTCCGCCGACGAGCGGCGCAGGTCGTCCGGCTCCCGCTTCGACCAGCTGCGCGCCGAGCAGAAGACGCTCGGCAAGCGCATCCCCAAGGCCACCGGCGACGAGAAGGCCGAACTGCTCAAGCAGGCCGCCGAACTGTCCGCCGCCGTCAAGGCCGCCGACGCCGAGCAGGACGAGGCCGCCGAGGAGGCCCAGCGCCTGCTGCTCCAGCTCGGCAACGTCGTCCACCCCGACGTCCCGGTCGGCGGCGAGGAGGACTTCGCGGTCCTTGAGACCGTCGGCACCCCGCGCGACTTCGCGGCCGAGGGCTTCGAGCCCAAGGACCACCTGGAGCTGGGCCAGGCGCTCGGCGCCATCGACGTGGAGCGCGCCGCGAAGGTCTCCGGCTCGCGCTTCTACTACCTCACCGGCGTCGGCGCCCTGCTGGAGCTGGCCCTGGTCAACGCGGCCATCGCGCAGGCCACCGAGGCCGGTTTCACCCCGATGCTCACCCCGGCCCTGGTCCGCCCGCAGGCCATGGAGGGCACCGGCTTCCTGGGCCAGGCGGCGGAGAACGTGTACCACCTGGAGAAGGACGACTACTACCTGGTCGGCACCTCCGAAGTACCGCTCGCCGCCTACCACATGGACGAGATCCTCGACGCCGCGCGGCTGCCGCTGCGCTACGCGGGCTTCTCGCCCTGCTTCCGGCGCGAGGCGGGAACATACGGCAAGGACACCCGGGGCATCTTCCGGGTCCACCAGTTCGACAAGGTGGAGATGTTCTGCTTCGTCGCCCCGGAGGAGGCCGAGGCGGAGCACGCCCGGCTGCTGGCCGGGGAGAAGCAGTGGCTCAGCTCGCTCGGCCTGCCGTTCCAGGTGATCGACGTGGCCACCGGCGACCTCGGCGCCTCGGCGTCCCGCAAGTTCGACTGCGAGGCGTGGATCCCGACCCAGGGCAAGTACCGCGAGCTGACCTCGGCCTCGAACTGCACCGAGTTCCAGGCCCGCCGGCTCTCCGTACGGATGCGCGAGGACCGGGACGGCAAGCAGGTCACCCGGCCGCTCGCCACGCTCAACGGCACGCTGTGCGCGGTGCCCCGCACCATCGTGGCGCTGCTGGAGAACCACCAGCAGGCCGACGGCTCGGTCGTGGTGCCCGAGGTGCTGCGGCCGTACCTCGGTGGCCGTGAGGTGCTGGAGCCCGTCGCCAAGTGACGCCGCCATACCGCCTCATCGCCACCGACCTCGACGGCACCCTGCTGCGCGGCGACGGCACCGTCTCCCGGCGCACCCGTGACGCGCTCGCCGCGGCCGCCGCGGCGGGCGCCGCGCACATCGTGGTGACCGGGCGCCCCGTATCCCGTACGAAGCACATACTGGACGCCCTCGGCTACCAGGGCCTCGCGGTCTGCGGACAGGGTGCGCAGGTCTACCACGCCGGGGAGCACCGGCTGCTGACCTCGGTGACGCTCGACCGGCGGGCGGCGGCGACGGCGCTGGCGAAGATCGAGGCGGAGACCGGCGAGCTGGCCGTCGCCACCGTCCGGGACGGCCTGGACGGCGAGTTCCTGATGGGCGACGGCTACCGGCTGGCGACCGAACTGCCGATCACGCGACTGAGGGAGCGCGCCGAGCTGTGGGCCGCGCCCATCGGCAAGGTGTTCATCCAGCACCCGCGGCTCGGCGACGACGCGCTCGCCGAGATCGCCCGGGGCGCCGCGGGCCACCTGGTCGGCGTGGTCATGGCGGGCGAGGGCATCGTCGAGCTGCTGCCGCTGGGCCTGAGCAAGGCCACCGGCCTGTCGCTGGCCGCCCGTCGGCTCTCACTGACCGCGTCGGACACCATCGCCTTCGGTGACATGCCCAACGACGTGCCGATGTTCGGCTGGGCCGCGTACGGCGTCGCGATGGCGAACGCGCACCAGGAGCTGAAGGCGGTCGCCGACGAGGTGACCGCGAGCAACGAAGAGGACGGAATCGCCCTGGTCGTTGAGCGGCTTCTCGGCGACCGCTGAGGCGGGAGTGACGGGGGATTTTCCGGGGACAGGCGCCCGGAGCCCGCATATACGATGTCTACAGCCGTAGACGAATCCTGGGAGCCCGAGCAATGGCCCGACACCTGATCACCAGCGCCCTGCCGTACATCAATGGCATCAAGCACCTGGGCAACATGGTCGGGTCCATGCTCCCCGCCGACGTGTACGCGCGGTACCTGCGGCAGCGCGGCCATGAGGTGCTCTACATCTGTGCCACCGACGAGCACGGCACCCCCGCCGAACTCGCCGCCAAGGAGGCCGGACTGCCGGTGGACACCTTCTGCGCGCAGCAGCACGAAGCGCAGAAGGCGGTCTACGACGGCTTCGAGCTGTCCTTCGACTACTTCGGCCGCAGCTCCTCCGCGGAGAACCGCGACATCACCCAGCACTTCGCGCGCCGGCTGAAGGAGAACGGCTTCATCGAGGAGCGCGCGATCCGCCAGGTGTACTCGCTGGACGACGAGCGCTTCCTGCCCGACCGCTACATCGTCGGCACCTGCCCGCACTGCGGCTACGACAAGGCGCGCGGCGACCAGTGCGAGAACTGCACCCGGGTGCTGGACCCGACCGACCTGATCGACGCCCGTTCGGCGATCAGCGGCAGCAGCCGTCTGGAGGTCCGGGAGACCAAGCACCTGTTCCTGCTCCAGTCCAAGCTGCAGCCCGAGGTCGAGGGCTGGCTGGACTCCAACGGCAGCAAGGAGTGGCCGACGCTGGCCTCCTCCATCGCCCACAAGTGGCTGACCGAGGGCCTCCAGGACCGTGCGATCACCCGCGACCTGGAGTGGGGCGTGCCCGTACCGGCCGATGCCTGGCCGGAGTTGGCGGCCGAGGGCAAGGTCTTCTACGTCTGGTTCGACGCCCCGATCGAGTACATCGGCGCCACCAAGGAGTGGGCGGACGCCGCGCGAGACACGGACCAGGAGGACCGGGACTGGAAGTCCTGGTGGTACGAGGCCGACCACACCGTCCGGTACACCGAGTTCATGGCGAAGGACAACGTCCCGTTCCACACGGTGATGTTCCCGGCCACCCAGCTCGGCACCCGTGAGCCGTGGAAGAAGGTCGACTACGTCAAGGCCTTCAACTGGCTGAACTACTACGGCGGCAAGTTCTCCACCAGCCAGCGGCGCGGTGTGTTCACCGACGCGGCGCTTGAGCTGCTGCCCGCCGACTACTGGCGCTACTTCCTGATGGCGAACGCGCCGGAGTCCGACGACACCAGCTTCACCTGGGAGTTGTTCGCCTCCTCGGTCAACAAGGACCTGGCCGACACCCTCGGCAACTTCGTGAACCGCGTGCTGTCCTTCTCCCGCAAGCGGTTCGGCGACACCGTCCCGGCGGGCCGCGAAGCGGGCGAGGCGGAGGCCAAGCTGGGCGAGCAGATCGCGGAGCTGCTGGCCGAGTACGAGGAGCACATGGAAGCCCTGCAGTTCCGCAAGGCCGCGCAGGCGCTGCGCGCGCTGTGGAGTGCGGGCAACTCCTACCTGGAGGAGAAGGCTCCCTGGCTGGAGATCAAGACCGACCAGGACGGCGCGGCGCTCACCCTGCGCACCGCCATGAACCTGATCCACCTGTACTCGGTGGTCTCCGAGCCGTTCATCCCGGCCTCCGCGCGGGCTATGCGCTCGTCGTTCGACCTGTCGGACGACGACGCGCGGTGGGTGACCGCGGACCAGGCCCGTTCGCTGGACGCGGTCCCGGCCGGAACGCCGTTCACCGTTCCCCCGGTCCTCTTCGCCAAGATCACGGAGGAGGACCTGGAGTCCTACCGCGAGCGCTTCGGAGGCTCGGAAGCCGCGTAACGCGTTTCGCTGGGCGGATTGGGCGGTTGGTCCGCCGCCGGTCCCGCTTCGTCGTGGTCGCTCACCGTCGCGGCGGCAGGAAACCCGGGGGCAAGCCCCCAGGCCCCCGGCATCCGAGGGGTTTGGGGCTTGCCCTCAGGTCTTTTCCGCCGCGTCGGCAAGAAACCACGAGGGCAGAGCCCGGCGGTGCCGAACGAACCGCAACCCCACTGGTAAGGGCTCGCCGCCTAGGCGGAGAGCAGGCCGCGGCCCAGCCAGTCGTTCTCGTCCCGCACGCCCGGCAGGCAGAAGAAGTAGCCGCCGCCGGTCGGGGAGATGTAGTCGACCAGCGGCTCGTCGATGAGCCGGGTCTGGGTGGCCTCGAACTGCCGCACCACGTCCTGCTGGTAGCAGCAGAAGACCAGTCCCATGTCGAGGTTGCCGACGTTGTCCACGCCGCGGTCGTAGTTGAAGCCCCGGCGCAGGATGCGCGATTCGTCGGACTTGGCGGTGCGCGGGTTGGCCAGCCGGATGTGCGCGTCCAGCGGGATCGCGTTGCCCTGCGGGTCCTTGGCGTAGTCCGGGACGTCGGTCTCGGTGACGCCGTCGAGCGGTGCTCCGGTGTCCTTGCGACGGCCGAACATCTTCTCCTGCTCGGTGAGCGAGACCCGGTCCCAGAACTCGACGAGCATGCGGATGATGCGGATCACCTGATAGCTGCCGCCAACCGCCCACGAGGGCTCACCACTTGAGCCGGTCACCCAGACCAGGTGGTCCATCTCGCGCGGGGACTTCACGTCCGGGTTGGCGATGCCGTCCTTGAAACCGAGCAGGTTGCGCTGGGCGCCGGTCGGACGCGGCGCGCTCTGGAAGCCGTCGATCTTCCACTTGATCTGCATCGCGCCACGGGTGTGCTTGGCGATGTCGCGCAGCGCGTGCAGCACGCTGTCCTGGCTGCCCGCGCAGATCTGCAGCGACAGGTCGCCGTGGCACTCGGCCGGGTTGAGGTTGTCGTTGGGGAAGGTGCGCATCGGGGTCAGCTTGCGCGGCTTGGCCTTGGCGAGCCCGAAGCGGTCGTCGAACAACGAGGAGCCGACGCCGAGCGTGACGGTGAGCGCGTCGGCCGGAACGACCGGCCCCAGGATGCCGTTGTCGGACGGCGGCGCGCCGACGCCGAGGTCGACCGGAGTGCCTCCGGCGGTCAGGAAGCGCGCCCGCTCGGTGATCGTCCTGAACAGGTCGGCGAGTTCCTTGCGGTTCTGCGCGATCACGTTGAACGAGACGAACGTCGCGGCCGTCGGCTGCGGGGTGAGGATGCCCGCCTGGTACTGGCCGTGGAAGTCGACGGCGCCCGCCCGGCTGGTGATCGGCGCGCCATGCTCCGTGGTGCCGTCGGTCTCGGCCGAGGCCCGGCCCGCGCTCAGCGCGACGCCGCCACCGGCGAGCACGGCACCGGCCGCGCCCGCGCCCAGTGCCGTCTTCATGAACGAACGGCGCCCGTGCCCCGCCGGGCAGCCGCCCTGGGCGGCGGCGGACATGGCTTCGTGATTCACAGGACAGGACATCAGGCAGACTTCCGGATCTCGAGGAGGTCGGGGATCGGGGACAGGTCCTCAAGGAGCTGGCCGGTGGCGCCGTTGAGGGTGGCGCGGGTGGTCGCGTCGAGCTTCTCGACCGGCGTCCAGTTGTCGCCGTCGTGCTGTGCGTCGAGGAGCTTGCGGACCCGGGCGATGTCGGCGTCCACGGTGCCGATCAGCCGCGGCGAGCGCTTGGTGATCAACGGCCGCAGCACGTCGAGGAGTTCCCCCGTACCGGTGAGGTTGGCGTTGGCGGTCGCCAGGTTCGTACCGCTGCCCTCGTCGGTGTCGCTGGTCAGCTCGAACTGGAGGGTGTTCTCCAGGATCTCGTGGGTGCGCAGCGGCAGGTCGGAGACGTCGAAGTCCTGGGTGGGGAAGGCCTTCTGCAACCCCTGGACGTCCTTGACGAGTTGGTCGGCGTTGCCCTGCACGTCAGAGGCGGAGGCGCCGTGCCACAGCTGGTACTCGACCTTGTGGAAGCCCGTGAAACCGGGGTCGTTGACGCCCTGCGGCAGACCGTCGGCCCGCCCGTTGATCTTCTTGTCGAAGTCCTGGAAGGTGCCGTAGGCGGCGCCCAGCGAGGAGTACGTCAGATGGGCGGTGAGCCAGTCGCGCCTGGCGGCGTCCAGGTCGTTGTTCCTCACGTCGTCCTGGAGGGTCTGGGTCTGGGTGACCAGGGTGGCCAGGCCCTTGTTGACATAGGACCTGTAGGACGCGAGGGCGGGTTGCAGGTCCTGTTCCGAGACCGGGGCCACCGCGGTGACGTTGCCGCCGCCGCTGACCTGGATCGCCGCGGAGGTGGTGACCTTGCCGCCGGTGGGCACGCAGCGCCAGGCGTACGAGCCGCTTCCGACGGTGGCGACCAGGTCGCGGGTGGTGCCGGGGGCGAGGCCCTCGATCTCCCCGTAGACCGCGTTGGTCGACGGGTCGATCAGGTAGACCTCGGAGGTCTTGTTGCCGGTGTTGTGCATCTGGAAGCTCTGGCGGCCCGGCTTGGGCGCCTTGAACCCCTTGCCGCAGTCGGCCTCCGAGACGGCGATGGTCTGCGACTGGTCGGTCTTGGAACCGGACACCGCGATGACGCCTCCGGCGACCACCACGGGGACCGCGACCACGGCGGCGGGGACGACCCACGCGGGGCGCTTGCGGGGCTGCTTCTGCGCGGGGCGCGGTTCGGCCTCGGCCTGCTTCTCCGGTGCGGGCCGCTGCTGCGGCTCGGCCTTCTCCGGCTTGGCGGCCGGACGGGCCGCCTTGAGGCCGCGTACGAACAGCGTCATCACCACGACGAGGTAGCCGGCGTACGCGATCGTCTGCAGCCAGGTCATCTGCGGGGTGAGGTTGAAGACGCCCTGGAGCAGGGTGCCCCACCACGAACTGGCGTCCACGCTCTGGCTCAGGTGGACGGCGAACGAGGTGGCGCCGGGCAGTACGCCGCCCTCCTGGAGGTCGCGCAGTCCGTAGCCGAACACACCGGCGGCGATGACGATCAGGACGATGCCGGTGCGGGTGAAGAACCTGGTGAGGTTGAGCTTCAACACCCTGCGGTACAGGCCCCAGCAGAGTCCGGCCGCCAGCACCAGACCGATCCCGGCGCCGATCATCGGGCCGGTGGACTCGCCCGCGGCGCGAGCGGTGGTCCACAGGAACAGCGCCGTCTCAAGTCCCTCACGGCCCACCGCGAGGAACGAGGTGACGATCAGCATGCCCGCGCCCATGGAGAGCGCGTTGGTGACCTTCTCGCGGATCTCGCCGGACAGGTTGCGCGCGGAGCGGCGCATCCAGAACACCATCGCGGTGACGAAGGCGACGGCGATGACGCTCAGCGCGCCGCCGAAGGACTCCTGCGCGGTGGCGGAGAGGTTGGCGGCGGTGAAGGTGAGCACCGCGCCGAAGCTCATGGAGAGCGCGACCGCGCCCAGTACACCCGTCCACACCTGCGGCAGCCGGGACTTCTGGTCGGCGCGCACGAGGGTGGCGACGAGGATGGAGACGATCAGACCGGCCTCAAGTCCTTCTCTGAGACCGATCAGAAAGCTGGGAAACGCGTCGTCCCACATGTCGTCGCTTCCTCTCGCGAACCGGCGGCGGCTTAGCTTAGGCGAACCTTAGTAGACAGTTCCAGACGCCGTGGCCATGGCTGCGTGCCGGCATACGCGAAGGCCCCGGAACCATACAGACATTCCGGGGCCTTTGTCGTGCTATGTCCTACTTTTCTCCGCCCGGCTTGGCCGCGGGCTTGCGGATGCTGAGATGCAACTCACGCAGCCGCGCCTCGTCGACCTCGCTCGGGGCGCCCATCAGCAGGTCCTGAGCGGTCTGGTTGAGCGGGAAGGCGATGGTCTCGCGGATGTTGGGCTCGTCGGCGAGCAGCATCACCATGCGGTCCACACCCGGGGCGATGCCACCGTGCGGCGGGGCGCCGTAGTGGAAGGCGCGCAGCATGCCGCCGAACTCCTTCTCCACGCTCTCCCGCGAGTAGCCCGCGATCTCGAACGCCTTGTACATGACGTCCGGTTCGTGGTTCCGGATCGCGCCCGAGGAAAGCTCGACGCCGTTGCAGACGATGTCGTACTGCCAGGCCAGGATGTCCAGCGGGTCCTTGGTCTGCAGCGCTTCAAGGCCGCCCTGCGGCATCGAGAACGGGTTGTGGCTGAACTCGACCTGGCCGGTGTCCTCGTTGCGCTCGAACATCGGGAAGTCCACGATCCAGCAGAAGCGGAAGACGTCCTCGGTGAAGTGGCCGGCCCGCTTGGCGGCCTCGACACGGACCGCGCCCATGATCTTGGAGACCTCGTCGAAGTCGCCCGCGCCGAAGAACACGGCGGTGCCGGGCTTGCCGTCGACGGCCTCGATCAGCGCCTTGGTGTCGTCCTCGGTGAGGAACTTGGCGATCGGGCCGGTGAGTTCGTTGTTCTCGCCGATCCGGATCCACGCCAGGCCCTTGGCGCCCTGCTCGACCGCGAACTCGCCCATCTGGTCGAAGAACTTGCGCGGCTGGCCCGCGGTGTCCGGCACCGCCAGCGCACGGACGTGCTTGCCCGCGAAGGCCTTGAAACCGGAGTCGGCGAACACGCCGGAGACATCGACCAGTTCCAGCTCGGCGCGCAGGTCCGGCTTGTCGGAGCCGTACTTGAGCATCGCCTCGCGGAACGGGATGCGGGGGAACGGAGAGGTGACGTGGCGGCCACCGCCGAACTTCTCGAACAGGTCGGTCATCACCGTCTCGATGACGGAGAAGACGTCCTCCTGCTCCACGAAGCTCATCTCGACGTCGAGCTGGTAGAACTCGCCCGGCGAGCGGTCGGCGCGGCTGTCCTCGTCGCGGAAGCACGGCGCGATCTGGAAGTAGCGGTCGAAGCCCGCGATCATCAGCAGCTGCTTGAACTGCTGCGGGGCCTGCGGCAGCGCGTAGAACTTGCCGGCGTGGACCCGGGACGGGACCAGGAAGTCGCGGGCGCCCTCGGGGGAGGTCGCGGACAGGATCGGGGTCGCCATCTCGGTGAAGCCGAGGTTGGTCATCTCCCTGCGGAGGAAGGCGATGACCTGGGAGCGCAGCATGATGTTGCGGTGCATGCGCTGACGGCGCAGGTCGAGGAAGCGGTTGGTGAGCCGGGCCTCCTCGTTGGCGTTGTCCTCCGGGAAGACCGGGAACGGCAGCGGGTCGGCGGCGCCCAGCACCTCGACCTCGGTGACCTCGACCTCGATCTCACCGGTCGGCAACTCGGGGTTGACGTTCTCCGCGCCACGGGCGAGCACGCGGCCGTCGACCCGGAGCACGGACTCCTTCGTCTGCCGGTCCAGCGCCTCGTACGCGGGGGTGCCCGGGCGGGCTACCAGCTGCACCAGGCCGTAGTGGTCCCGCAGATCGACGAAGAGGATGCCGCCCAGATCGCGCCGGTTGTGCAGCCAACCGGACAGGCGCACCTCTTTGTCGACGTCAGCGGCGCGGAGCTCGCCGCAAGTGTGGGACCGGTACCGATGCATCGTCCATCCAAGTCTGGGATCCGGGACACCCCGGAAATAACACAGCAGGCCCCCCAAGCGTACCGTGACGCCCCGCGTCAACTCTTGGCATATACATGGCGCCCCTCGGGGTCATGGAGCGCGGCCCTCAGAGTGGGCGGGCCGCACGCCTGGAGTCGGGGAGCGTGCCGTAGGCGGACACGGGCCTGTCTCGAGCCCGAGGACTACATCGGCCTGAACGCCGCCGTCTCGCTCGGCCTCGCCGAGAACGCCGTGGCGGACGCCCGGCTGCGGGTCGTCGCGGACGACGGAAACGTACTGCGCAGGCTGCACACCCGGCTGCACTCGGTGCCCGGCACCGACGGCGAGTCCCCCCGTGTGGTGGGCACCCTGTTCGAACTGCCCGAGCACGGCCGCCCCGCCCGGTTCTCCGGCGCCGGACGGCGCTCCCGCGAGGCGTTCCTGCTGGACGCCGGGCGGGCCCTGGCCGAGGCGAACAGCACCGCCGAGGTGCTACGGGTCGCCGCCACGCTGTCGATGCCGGGCTTCTCCCCGGACGGCCTTGCGGTCTTCGCCGTCGACGGCGACCGTCTGACGATCATCGGCCACCACGGCCACCGCAACGGCGATGAGCGCCCCTTTCTGGAGATGCCGCTGGCCACCGACTACCCGGCCGCGGTGGTCGCCCGTCCCGGCCGGCCCGTCTACCTGCCGTCGCCCGAGGCGTACCGGGACCGGTTCCCCGCCATCTGGCCGCTGGTCGAACCGCTGAACCGGTCCTCCTGGGCGTTCCTGCCGCTGGTCGTGGCGGGCCGCACCATCGGGGCGTGGCTGGCCGCGTTCCGCGACCCGGTGGGCTTCACCCCAGACGAGCGCTCCGTGCTCACCACCGTCGCCCGGATGCTCGCCCAGGCGCTGTCCCGCGCCCACCTCCAGGAGTCCGAGCGCGCCCTGTCCGACGGACTGCAGCGCACCATGCTGCCCACCCACAAGCAGGACATCGCCGGAATGGCGCTCGCCGCACGCTACGTGCCGACCGGCGGCGGACTCCAGGTCGGCGGCGACTGGTACGACGTCATCGACCTGCCCTCCGGCCGTACCGCGCTGGTGATCGGCGATGTGCAGGGCCATGACGTGCGCGCCGCCGGGCTGATGGGGCAACTGCGCATCGCGCTGCGGGCGTACGCGTCCGAGGGGCACCGGCCGGACTCGGTGCTCTCCCGGGCCTCCCGCTTCTTCGCCGGGCTCTGCGCGGGCGACGGGGACGACGACCCGTACGGCGCCGGATGCCGCTTCGCCACCTGTCTGTACCTGGAGGTCGACCCGGCGACCGGCACCCTCGGCATCGCCCGCGTCGGCCATCCCGATCCGGCGATCCGCTGGGGCGGCCCGGCTCGCGCAGGCTGCGCATCGAGGTGGCCGACCCCAGCGATGACATGCCGCACCGGCGGACGCCGGGTGAAATGGCGTCGTCCGGGCGGGGGTTGCTGTTGATGGACCAACTCGCCGACGCCTGGGGGGTTTCACCCCGCGGGCGTGGCAAGTCGATCTGGTTCGAACTCTACGAGTCGGACGCGTCCGTCTCCGGCTGAGTCCGCCGGGTGGCCGGGACCGTGCCCAGGCGTCCGGCCTGGAAGTCCTCGAAGGCCTGGGCCAGTTCGGCATGGCTGTTCATCACGAACGGGCCGTAGTGGAACATCGGCTCCCGGATCGGCAGGCCGCCCAGCAGCACCACCTCAAGGTTCGGACTGCGCGCCTCCTGGCTGGCGTCCGCCCGCAGGGTGAGCGTCTCCCCCTGGCCGAACACCACCGTCTGCCCGGTGCGGAACGGCCGTTCCTCCGCTCCCGCCAGGCCCCGGCCGGCCAGCCCGTAGGCCAGCGCGTTGAAGTCCGGCCGCCAGGGCAGCGTGAGTTGGGCGCCCGGGTTCAGCGAGACGTGCAGCATGGTGATCGGGGTGTGGGTGACACCGGGACCGCGGTGGCCCGCGATCTCACCCGCGATCAGCCGCAGCAGCGCACCGCCGTCCGCGGAGGTCAGCAGCGCGACCCGGCCGCCGTCGATGTCCTGGTACCTGGGCGGCATCATCTTGTGCTCGCGCGGCAGGTTGACCCACAACTGGAGGCCGTGGAACAGCCCGCCGCTGATGACGAGTTCCTCCGGCGGCGCCTCGATGTGCAGCAGTCCGCTGCCCGCGGTCATCCACTGGGTGTCGCCGCCGTTGATGACACCGCCGCCACCGTTGGAGTCCTGGTGCACGAAGGTGCCGTCGATCAGGTACGTGACGGTCTCGAAGCCGCGGTGCGGGTGCCAGGGGGTGCCCTTGGCCTCGCCGGGCGCGTACTCCACCTCGCCCATCTGGTCCATCATGATGAACGGGTCGAGGTGCCGGTAGTCGATGCCCGCGAAGGCGCGGCGGACGGGGAAGCCCTCGCCCTCGAATCCACCGGGGGCGGTGGACACCGCGAGCACCGGACGGTTCACGGCCCCGTCGGGCGCCGCTACGCGCGGCAGGGTCAGCGGGTTTTCAACGGTCACGGCGGGCATGGGACCTCCTCGGTCTCACCGTCCAAGTTAGTTGAACAGTGAACAACCCGCAAGGCAGACCTGTTCCCACCCGGATTCCGTGGGACGTTCATGCGCCGCGACAGCGAGCGACCGCCACGGCGCCGCGGCGGTGCCGAACCCGCCGCGACCGCGCGCGGACCCCGCGGGAGGCGTCAGCCGTACATCCGCCGCATGGCGAAGTCGACCATCTGCTCCACGGCCTTCGCGTCGAAGACCATCCGGTGGTCACCCTCCATGTCGAGGACGAACCCGTAGCCGGTCGGCAGCAGGTCCAGCACCTCGGCACCGGTGATCACGAAGTACTTGGAGTCCTTGCCCGCGTAGCGGCGCAGTTCCTTGAGCGAGCTGAACATCGGGATGACCGGCTGCTGGGTGTTGTGCAGCGCCAGGAAACCCGGGTTGTCGCCGCGCGGGCAGTAGACCCGGGCGGTCGCGAAGATGCTCTGGAAGTCCTCCGCCGACATCGAACCGGTGGTGAAGGCGCGCACCGCGTCGGCCAGCGAGGGCGGCGACGGCTCGGGGTAGAGCGGCGGCTGGGGGCCGTAGCCTCCGGCGGGCGGAGCGGCGGCACCCTGGGCAGCGGTCTGGTCGTAGCCGTACACGCGCCCAAGAGTAGCGAGTCACACTTCGGCGGTAGGGGCTTGCTTCTTATTACCGACGGGTAGCATCATCGTGAACTACTAATCAGTAGATGTGCGAGGCATGTCCTCAGGCGTGTCCTCACGAACAGACGGAGCCTTTCGTCATGGGCCACTACAAGTCGAACCTGCGCGACATCGAGTTCAACCTGTTCGAGGTGCTCGGCCGGGACACGGTCTACGGCACCGGTCCGTTCGCCGACATGGACGTGGACACCGCCAAGGACATCCTTGCCGAGATCGCCCGTCTGTCGGAGAACGAGCTCGCCGAGTCCTTCGCGGACGCCGACCGCAACCCGCCGGTCTTCGACCCGGAGACCAACACCGCGCCGGTCCCGGACAGCTTCAAGAAGAGCTTCTCCGCCTACATGGACGCCGAGTGGTGGCGCCTGGGCATCCCGGAGGCCATCGGCGGCACCACCGCGCCGCGCTCGCTGCTGTGGGGCTTCGCCGAGACCATCCTGGGCTCCAACCCGGCCGTGTGGATGTACGCGTCCGGTCCGGCCTTCGCCGGTGTGCTCTACGAGGAGGGCACCGAGGAGCAGCACAAGATCGCGCAGCGGATGACCGACAAGCTGTGGGGCTCCACCATGGTGCTCACCGAGCCGGACGCCGGTTCGGACGTGGGCGCCGGGCGCACCAAGGCCGTGCAGCAGGAGGACGGCTCCTGGCACATCGAGGGCGTGAAGCGCTTCATCACCTCCGGTGAGCACGACATGGCCGAGAACATCATCCACTTCGTGCTGGCCCGCCCCGAGGGCCACGGTCCGGGCACCAAGGGCCTGTCGCTGTTCATCGTGCCGAAGTACGACTTCGACTGGGAGACCGGCGAACTCGGCGAGCGCAACGGCGTCTACGCCACCAACGTCGAGCACAAGATGGGCCTGAAGGCCTCCAACACCTGCGAGATGACGTTCGGCGCCAACCACCCGGCCAAGGGCTGGCTGCTCGGCGAGAAGCACGACGGCATCCGCCAGATGTTCAAGATCATCGAGTTCGCGCGGATGATGGTCGGCACGAAGGCCATCGCCACCCTGTCCACCGGCTACCTCAACGCCCTTGAGTACGCCAAGGAGCGCGTCCAGGGCGCCGACCTGGCGCAGTTCATGGACAAGACCGCGCCGCGCGTCACCATCACCCACCACCCCGACGTGCGCCGCTCGCTGATGACGCAGAAGGCGTACGCCGAGGGCATGCGCGCCCTGGTGCTCTACACCGCCAGCGTGCAGGACGAGATCCTGGTCAAGGAGGCCGCGGGCGAGGACGCCTCCGCCTCGCACCGGCTGAACGACCTGCTGCTGCCGATCGTCAAGGGCTACGGCTCGGAGAAGTCCTACGAGCAGCTGGCGCAGTCGCTGCAGACCCTGGGCGGCTCCGGCTACCTCCAGGAGTACCCGATCGAGCAGTACATCCGGGACTCCAAGATCGACACCCTCTACGAGGGCACCACCGCCATCCAGGGCCAGGACTTCTTCTTCCGGAAGATCGTCCGCGACCAGGGCCAGGCGCTCACCACCGTGTCCGAGGAGATCAAGCGGTTCCTCGGCGCCGAGACCGGCGGTGCCGAGCTGTCCGCCGCCCGTGCGGCGCTGGCCAAGGCCGCGGTGGACCTGGAGGCGATCGTCGGCCAGATGCTCACCGACCTCGCGGGCACCGAGCAGGACGTCAAGTCGATCTACAAGGTCGGCCTGAACACCACCCGCCTGCTGATGGCCTCCGGCGACGTCATCGTCGGCTACCTGCTGCTCAAGGGCGCGGCCGTCGCTGTCGAGAAGCTGGCCACCGCCAACGAGAAGGACAAGGCCTTCTACCTCGGCAAGGTCGCCGCGGCGAAGTTCTTCGCGGAGAACGTGCTGCCGGGCGTGGGCATGCAGCGCCAGCTCGCCGAGTCGGTCACCAACGAGCTGATGGAGCTGCCGGAAGAGGCCTTCTGAGCTGCTCGGCAAGTGATCCGGCGGCCCGCCACCAGCACGGTGGCGGGCCGCCGCCCGCTTCTATGCTGGTGCGCATGACCCCTCATTTTGACCGCGCCCACACCGACGACCTGATCGCGTTCATCGCCGCGAGCCCGTCCCCGTACCACGCGGTGGCCAGCGCGGCCGAGCGGCTGGAGAAGGCCGGGTTCCGGCGGGTCGAGGAGACGGAGGCGTGGGACGGCTCGTCCGGGGGCAAGTACGTGCTGCGCGGCGGCGCCATCGTCGCCTGGTACGTGCCGGAGGGAGCGGGGCCGCAGACCCCGTTCCGGATCGTCGGCGCGCACACCGACTCGCCCAACCTGCGGGTCAAGCCCCGCCCGGACAGCGGGGCGTACGGCTGGCGGCAGGTCGCCGTGGAGATCTACGGCGGCCCCCTGCTCAACTCCTGGCTCGACCGCGACCTCGGGCTCGCGGGCCGCCTGGCGCTGCGGGACGGCACGACCCGGCTGGTGAACGTGGACCGTCCGCTGCTGCGGGTGCCGCAACTGGCCATCCACCTGGACCGGCAGGTCAACGAGGGCATGACGCTGGACCGGCAGAGGCACATGCAGCCGATCTGGGGTCTGGGCGGCACGGACGAGGGCGCGCTGATCGGATTCCTGGCCCAGGAGGCCGGAGTTGACGCCTCCGACGTCGTCGGCTGGGACCTGATGACGCACGACGTACAGCCGCCCAGCTACCTCGGGCGGGACCGCGAACTGCTGGCCGCGCCGCGGATGGACAACCTGCTGTCAGTGCACGCGGCCACCGCGGCGCTGACCGCCGTGGCGGGCGAACCGCTGCCGTACATCCCGGTGTTGGCCGCCTTCGACCACGAGGAGAACGGCAGCCAGGCCGACACCGGCGCCCAGGGCCCGCTGCTCGGCGCGGTGTTGGAGCGCTCGGTCTTCGCCCGCGGCGGCTCCTACGAGGACCGGGCACGCGCCTTCGCCGGAACCGTCTGCCTGTCCTCCGACACCGGCCACGCCGTGCACCCCAACTACCCGGAGCGGCACGACCCCGGCCACCTGCCGCTGCCCAACGGCGGCCCGATCCTGAAGGTCAACGTCAACCAGCGGTACGCCACCGACGGCACCGGCCGCGGCATCTTCGTCGCCGCCTGCGAGCGCGCGGGCGTGCCGTGGCAGTCCTTCGTCTCCAACAACGCGATGCCGTGCGGCACCACCATCGGCCCGATCACCGCGGCCCGGCACGGCATCACCACGGTCGACATCGGCGTGGCGATCCTGTCCATGCACTCGGTCCGCGAACTCTGCGGCGCCCGGGACCCCTACCTGCTCGCCTCCACCCTGAAGGCGTTCCTGGAGGGCTAGCCCTTTACCGCCCGGGCGGTCGCCGAGACAGTCGGCGACCGCCTCACGGCGGTGCGGACGGTCGCGAAGCGAACTCCGCCTCCAGCGCGGCCAGCCGACGCTGCAGCTCCTCGGTCTCGCTCACGGGAGTGGCTCGACCGAATTACCTTGCACGCAGCGGAATCCGATGATCACGCATCGTTCTCGTCCATCCCGGCCAGTACCAGCGGCAGCCTGGTCGCGCCGTCCTGCGTGAGCCTGACCGGAACCCCCCAGTCCTGTTGATGGACATGGCAGGCCGGGTACTCGTTGCCGGGGTCGTCGTCGCAGGAGGCGGCCATGGCGGAGACGTGCAGCACGCCCTCGCCGACGCCCGGGTCGAGGGTGAGGTCGCGGTGCAGGTCGGTGCCCTGGCCCGCACCGGAGGCGATCAACTCCGGCGGGGTGGAGCCGACCAGCAGCCGGGTGGCGGGACCGTACCGCTCGTCGAGCTTCTGGCCGGTGGGCGCGGTGAAGACGACGTCCAACCGGAGCCGCCCGGGCGCCACTTCGGTCGCGGGCCGCTGGGTACGGTGCGCGGCGGCGGCCACCCGTACCGCCTCCTCGGGCAGCCGCAGCCGGGTCAACCGGTGCCGGGCCGACTCGACCACGACCACGTCGCCGTCCACCACGACCGCGTCCGACGGCTCGCGCAGGTCCGTCGCGAGCGTGCTGACCTCGTCGCCCACCGGGTCGTAGCGGCGCAGCGCGTGGTTGTACGTGTCGCTGACCGCCACCGAACCGTCCGGCAGCGCGGTGACGCCCAACGGGTGCTGGAGCAGGGCCTGTTCGGCGGCGCCGTCGCGGTGGCCGAAGTCGAACAGGCCGGTGCCGACCGCGGTCCCGACCGTGTAGCCGTCCCCGTCGCCCCTGGCCACGTACCGCAGCGCCGAAGTCTCGGAGTCGGCGACCCAGAGCCGGTCCTGCGTCGCCGCCAGCCCGGACGGCTGCGCGAACCACGCCTCGTCGGCCGGACCGTCGACCAGCCCCTCGTTGGTGGTACCGGCGGCGACGGACACGGTCCCGGCGGCCGGGTCGTACGCCCACAGCTGGTGCACGCCCGCCATCGCGATCCACACCCGGCCGTCGAACCACGCCACGTCCCACGGCGAGGACAGGTCGACCTCGCGCGCCGGGCCGCTGGTCGGCGACCCCTGCCACCACTGGCGGCCGGTACCGGCCAGGGTGCGCACCGCGCCGCTGGTCAGATCGACCTCGCGCAGCGCGTGGTTGACGGTGTCGGCGACCACGACCGCGGTACCGCCCGGCAGCAGCGCGAGGCCCTGCGGTTCGCTGAACCGGGCCTGCTCGGCCGGGCCGTCGGCGAACCCGCGCTCACCGGACCCGATCCGCCGCACCACGGTCTCGCCGTCGTCCGCCAGCTCGACCAGTGCGTGCCGGGTCGAGTCGGAGACCAGGAGGTTGCCGTTCGGCAGCGAGAGCGCCTTGCCGGGGAAGCGCAGCACGGTCGGCTCCGGCTCCGGAGGGACGTACGGGCCGTCGCCGCGGCGCAGTGTGCCCTTGGCGGCGTGCTCCGCCTCCAGTTCCCCGACCAGCTTCTCGATGGCGTGTGCATGCCCCTCACCGGCGTGCTGCGCGACCACGTACCCCTCGGGGTCGATCACCACCAGCGTCGGCCAGGCCCGTACCGCGAACTGCTTCCAGGTGGCCAGCTCGGGGTCGTCCAGCACCGGGTGGTGCACCCCGTACCGCTCGACCGCGTCGACCACCGCTGCGTGCTCCGCCTCGTGCACGAACTTCGGCGAGTGCACCCCGACGATCACCACCGTGTCGCGGTGCCGCTCCTCCAGCTCGCGCAGCTCGTCCAGGACGTGCAGGCAGTTGATGCAGCAGAACGTCCAGAAGTCCAGGATGACGATGGATCCGCGCAGGTCGGCGAGGGACAGCTGCTTCCCGCCGGTGTTCAGCCAGCCGCCCTTGCCGATCAGCTCGGGGGCACGGACACGGGCACGGCGCGGTGCGGGCGAGGCGTCGGTCATGGGATCAAGGGTGCCATCCGGCTCGCGAGCTTCCAGCCCGGCCCGACTGTGAGCAGCACCACGGGGAGGCCCCACCCGGCGCCACGGGGGCACAGCGCACGGACGGGGGCCGTTCAGCGGTTTCGCGAGTATCCCGCGCAGTCGGGGCGCTCCTCCGTGCGGAACCTACCGGCCGTCTCGCGGGCACGGGCGCGGTGTGGGCGAGGAGGCGTTCATGCCGCCAAAGGTGCCGTCCTCCGGTAACCGCCCGGGACGGACACCCGGCGGTGCCCGGCACTCACTGGCCGGCCGCCGCCAACACCCGTTCAGCCATGGCACGTTCGCCCAGTGCGTTGGGGTGGAAGGGGACGGTCGGACTGGTGGGGATCAGGCCCTCGGTCCAGCGCAGGCCGCTGGGACGGCAGATGTCGTGCTGGGCGCTGACCGGGTGGTTGTCGACGAAGACGGCGCCGTTCGCCCGGGCGGTGCGGCCGAGCATCGCGTTCATCTTCTTCTCGAAGGCGTCCAGGTACGCCAGGTCACCGTTGCCGAACAGCTCACGCGGGCGGCAGCCGTGGTGGTCCAGCGGCGTCAGCCGCAGATAGCCGACGAGCAGCACGCGAGCGTGCGGGGCCAGCCGGTGGACGGTGCGCAGCGCGCCCGCGATCTTCGGTTCCGTGGCGGCGACACGCTCGTCGAGTTCGTCGGTCCCGGTACGGGTGTACGCGGCGCGGCAGTAGGCGCCGTCGGGGTGGAACAGCCCGAGTGCCGTGCATTTCATGACGATTCCGGCGAAGCCGACGTCGTTGGCGCCGATGGTGAGAGTGACCAGGGTGGTCCGGCTGGACAGCGCGCGGAACTGGCCGCCGAGGTCGGCGGTGGTGGCGCCGCTGCACGTGACGTCGGCGAAGCCGGCCGTACGCAGGCGGGCGGCGACCAGGGCGGGGTAGTTGTGGTCGGACCGCGCACAGCGGGCGTCGACCTGGTTGGGGACCCCCGGCGCGGCCGCGGCGGAGTCACCGAGGGCCACGTACCGCACGGCGTGCGGCGCGGTCCTCGCGCCGCACAACGCGAGGACGGCCACTACGACGGCGGTCAGGGCTCTGGCGCGGTACATGGCGACTCCCCGGCTCGGCGTGCACTACTGAGTGCGATGATCCGATCACCTGACGTACGGGCGTGTCAGGCACGCCCACAGGGACGGGCACCGGGACCCGATTGCCGTAGCGTCGGCGAGGAGGGCCGGGGGCCGGACGCGGGAGACATCCGCGGCGCCGGAGCGCTACGGCTTGGGCAAGCCCAGGACCCGGTCGCGCAGGGCGGGGAACTCCGCCCGCGTCTTCTCGACCCGGGACGGGTCGAGGTCGACGGTGAGTACCTCCTCGCCGGTGCCCGCTTCGGCGAGGACCTCGCCCCACGGGTCGACCACCACGCTGCGCCCGGCCTGCTGGACCCCCGCGTGCGTGCCCGCCGTCCCGCAGGCCAGTACGTATGCCTGGGACTCCACCGCGCGGGCGCGCGCCAGCAGTGACCAGTGCGCGCTGCGGCGCTCGGGCCACCCCGCGCAGATCACCAGCAACTGCGCCCCCGCGTCCACCAGCAGCCGGAACTGCTCGGGGAACCGCAGGTCGTAGCAGGTGGCCAGGCCGATGGTGGTCTGCGGCCCGGACAGCCGCGCGGTGACGATCTCGTCGCCCGCGGCCATCATCGCCGCCTCGCCCTGGTCGAAACCGAACCGGTGGATCTTCCGGTAGAAACGGTGCAGTTGACCGTCCGGCGCGAAGAGCAGCGAGGTGTTGTACAGGGGCCCGTCAGCGCCGCTCCGCTCGACGATCGACCCGGCGTGCAACCAGACGCGCGCCGCCCGCGCCGCCGCGCCCAACTCCCGCGCGGTCGGACCGTCCAACGGCTCTGCGTACGTCGCGAAGTCCTGGTACGCGAACGCGCCCACCGGCCACAGCTCGGGCAGAACCACCAGGTCAGCACCTGCCTGTTCACGTACGAGAGCGGCCACCCTGGAGCGCCGGTCCGCGACCTGCTCGTCGGGCCGTACATCGATCTGCAGGAGCGAAGCGCGCACCGTACCACCGCCCAAGAGTTCACCGCGTCAACGCGGGCCTACCATCGTCACACGAAAGCACTGCCATGGTGCCAGCGCACAGCGTAATTTGGGCGCACGTCACCATTAAGCACGCCAGCGCGAAACCATCCAGTACAGAACAAGCCACGACCGCACCGATCCGCTCGAGGGGCACCGTGACCGTCCACAGCAAGCTCCAGCCCTCCATCGACGCCTGGACCCACTCAATAGAGGCGATATCGGAGTTGGTCTCGCCGCTCGCCGAGGGAGAGTGGAACCGGCCCACAGAGTGCCCAGGCTGGTCGGTGAGGGACATCGTCTCGCATGTGATCGGGCTTGAGTGCGAGGCGATGGGCGACCCGCGTCCCATCCACTCGCTGCCGCGCGACCTCTTCCACGTCACCGACGAGTTCAGCCGGTACATGGAGGTGCAGGTGGACGTACGGCGCTGCCACACCGGGCCGGAGATGACCGCGGAGCTGGAGTACACGATCATCCGCCGGTCCCGGCAGCTGCGGAACGAGAACCGCGACCCGGAGACCACGGTGCGCGGCCTGATGGGCGCGGAGCGCACGCTGGAACTGTCCCTGCGCATGCGGGCATTCGATGTGTGGGTGCACGAGCAGGACATCCGCCGGGCGCTCGACAGGCCCGGCAACCTGGACTCGCCGGGCGCCGCGCTCACCCGGGACTTCCTGCTGCCGCAGCTGCCGAAGGTGGTCGCCAAGAAGGCCGCCGCGCCCGCTGGTTCGACGGTGGTGTTCGACGTGCACGGCCCGGTCGAGTTCATGCGCACGGTACGGGTGGACGCCGAGGGCACCGGCACCATCGACGGCAGTGTGTCGCTGGGGCCGACGGTGACGCTGGCGATGGACTGGGAGACGTTCGTGCGGCTGACCTGCGGACGGGTGCGGCCGGCGGGGGTCGCGGACCGGGTCAAGGTCGAGGGCGACCAGGAGCTGGCGGACGCGGTGCTGGCCGCCCTGGCCGTGACGCCCTGAGCCGTGACGACTTGAGCCGTCGTGCCGGGGTCAGGCGGTGGCCTCGGCGGTGTGCACCGCCTCCACCCGGCTCACGGTGATCGTCTCGCGCTCGCGCCGCGCCGCCTGCCCGCGCAGCCGCAGGATCTGGCTGACACCGAGCGCCTGCACGACGAAGACGCTGCTGAGCGCGACGGTGAAGTTGTCACCGGTCGCGTCCAGCAGTACGCCGACCGCCAGCAGCACGATCATCGAGGCGGTGAAGCCACCCATGTTGACGACGCCGGAGGCGGTGCCGAACCGCTCCGGCGGGTTGGCCGGACGGGCGAAGTCGAAGCCGATCATCGAGGCCGGGCCGCTGGCGCCGAGCACCGCGCACAACGTGATCAGCAGCCACAGCGGCGCGTGCGGCGTGGGCCAGGCCAGTACCGCGGCCCAACTGGCCGCGGTCACTGCCACCGTGCCCAGCGCGAGCGGCATCCGCGCGCCGTGGTGGCGGGCGATGATCTGACCGAAGACCATGCCGAACACCATGTTCGACAGCACGACCAGGGTCAGCAGTGAGCCGGCGGCGCCTCGGGACAGCCCCTGGCCCTCGACCAGGAACGGCATGCCCCACAGCAGCAGGAAGACCATCGCGGAGAACTGGGTGGTGAAGTGCACCCACAGGCCCAGCCTGGTGCCGGGTTCCCGCCAGGCGTCGGCGAGTTGACGCCGCACCGCACCGCGCGGGCGCGGACCGGTGGGTAGGGGTTCATACCCCTCGGGGTGGTCCTTCATGAACAGCACGATCAGTACCAGGACGAGGGCGCCGCCGAGCGCCGTACCCACGAAGGTCGGGGTCCAGCCCGCGGAGTGCAGCAGCCGGGCCAGCAGGATGGTGCTGACCAGGTTGCCCGCCATGCCGAAGAGGGCGGCGCCCTGGGCTATCAGCGGCCCGCGCCGGGCGGGGAACCAGCGGGAGCCCAGCCGCAGCACGCTGATGAACGTCATCGCGTCCCCGCAGCCGAGCACCGCGCGGGAGCCCAGCGCCATCGCGTACGAGTGGCTGAGCGCGAAGCCGAGTTGGCCCGCGGTGAGCAGGACGACCCCGACGGTCAGCACCTTCTTGGTCCCGAACCGGTCCACCAGCATGCCGACGGGTATCTGCATCCCGGCGTAGACCAGCACCTGGAGTATGGAGAACGTGGACAGCTCGGAGGCGCTGATGTGGAACCTGGCCGCCGCGTCGATCCCGGCCACGCCGAGGCTGGAGCGGTGCACGACGGCGATGAAGTAGACGAGGACGCCGAGGCCCCAGACCGCGCAGGCGCGCGGCCCGCCGGGTGGATCGCCGGGCAGCCGCAGCCGGCTTCGGCCCGTGTCGAGCGCACTCATGCTTCCCCCCTGACGATGGCCTTGACCCGGCTGACGTGCTGCCGCACCACGGCGGCGGCACGTTCGCCGTCGCCCGCGCGCAACGCGGCGAGTATTTCCGCGTGTTCCTCGATGTTCTTGGCGATCCGGTCCGGTTCGGCGTGCATCACGGCCACGCCCATCCGCAACTGGCGGTCGCGCAACTGGTCGTAGAGCTGGGAGAGGATCTCGTTGCCCGCCGCCCGGACGATCGTGGCGTGGAAGCAGCGGTCGGTGGCCGCGGCGGCGGCCAGGTCACCGGTCTTCCGGTGCTCCTCGTGCTCGTCCAGCAACTCCTCAAGCCGGTTCAGGAGTTGAAGGGGGGCGGGCACGACCTTGCGCACCGCGTGCTCCTCGACCAGCAACCGGGTCTCCACCACATCGGCGATCTCCTGGGCGGAGACCGGCAGCACCAGCGCGCCCTTCTTCGGGTAGAGCTTGATCAGCCCCTCCGCCTCAAGCCGCAGCAGCCCCTCGCGCACCGGAGTGCGCGACACCCCGACCGCCTCGGCGAGATCGCCCTCGGTGAGGAGCGTGCCGCCTTCGTAGGAGCGGTCGAGCACGGCGCGTTTGACGTGTGCGTAGACCCGCTCGGCGGCGGGCGGCTGCTTGGTGGAAGTGGCGGCATTCATGATGCGCACAGCATAGATACAACAGGTATGCACGAGAAACGTGTGTCCGGGATACGGACCGGTCATAAAGCGAACGCGCGGGATTCGAACGCGTCGTGTGCGTTCGGATCCCGCGCGGAAACGGCCGCTACGCCCAGGTGATCAGGCGCTTCGGGTACTCCAGGATGGCCGCGGTGTCGCCGAGCACCTTGGAGCCGAGTTCGCCGTCGACCAGGCGGTGGTCGAAGGAGAGCGCCAGGGTGGTGACCTGACGGGGCTTGACCTTGCCCTTGTGGACCCAGGGCTGGTCCTTGACCGCGCCGAAGGCGAGGATCGCGGACTCACCGGGGTTCAGGATGGGCGTGCCGGTGTCGACGCCGAAGACGCCGACGTTGGTGATGGTGACCGTACCGCCCTGCATGTCGGCGGGGGCGGTCTTGCCCTCGCGGGCGGTGGCCACCAACTCGCCCAGCGCGCGGGCTAGTTCGGGGAGCGTCTTGGCCTGGGCGTCCTTGATGTTGGGGACGATCAGGCCGCGCGGAGTGGCCGCGGCGATGCCGAGGTTCACATACCCCTTGTGCACGATCTCCTGGTTCGCCTCGTCCCACGAGGCGTTGATCTCCGGGTTGCGCTTGATGGCGACCAGCAGCGCCTTCGCCACCAGCAGCAGCGGGCTGACCTTGAGCCCGGCGAACGCCGGATCGGTCTTCAGCTCCTGCACCAGCCGCATGGTGCGGGTGATGTCGAAGGTGACGAACTCGGTGACGTGCGGCGCCGTGAAGGCACTGGCCACCATCGCCTGTGCGGTCGCCTTGCGAACTCCCTTGATCGGCACGCGAGTTTCCCGTGTTTCACGTGAAACGACGGCCGGTTCGGTGGGAGCGACGGGCGCCACCTGCTCGACGGACGCCGCCGCGGGGGCGGCCGCCGCCTGGACGTCGTCGCGGGTGATGGTCCCGTCCGGGCCGGTGGGAACCACCGTGGCCAGGTCGACGCCGAGGTCCTTGGCCAGCTTGCGCACCGGCGGCTTGGCCAGCGGCCGGGGCGTCTCGGCCGTCAGCGGCGGCTCCGGAGCGGCGGCCCCGTGCCCGTTGAGCACTGGCTGCTGGGGCGCCGCCGCGGGGGCGGCCGGGGTGGCGGACGCCTTGCGGGGGCGGCGCTTGGTCGAGGACTCGGCGACCCCGTAGCCCACCAGTACCGCCTGCCGCTTCGGCGGCTCCGGGGCGGCGGGCGCCTCCGGCTCGGCCACCGCGGGGGCGGGCTCGGCCGACTCGGCGGGGGCGCCGGGGTTGGTGTCGACGGTGATGATGGACGTACCCACGTCCACCGTCGCACCCTCGTCGAAGCGGATCGCGGAGACCACCCCGTCGAAGGGGATGGGGAGTTCGACGGCCGCCTTGGCCGTCTCCACCTCACAGACGACCTGCCCGTCGGAGACGGTGTCCCCAACGGCCACGTACCACTTGAGGATTTCGGCCTCGGTGAGTCCCTCGCCCACATCGGGCATCTTGAACTCGCGGAAGCGCTGCGCAGTCTCGGTCACGGTCACTGCTCTCCTCGGCTCTCAGAAGGCCAGTGCGCGGTCGACGGAGTCGAGCACCCGGTCCAGGTTCGGCAGGTAGTCCTCTTCCAGCCTGGCCGGCGGGTACGGGGCGTGGAAACCGCCCACCCGCAGCACCGGCGCTTCGAGGTGGTAGAAGCAGCGCTCGGTGATCCGGGCCGCGATCTCGGCGCCCGTGCCCAGGAAGACCGGGGCCTCGTGCACCACCACCAGCCGCCGGGTCCTCTCCACCGAGGCCTGAAGGCTGTCGAAGTCGATGGGCGACATCGACCGCAGGTCCACCACCTCCAGGCTGCGGCCCTCCTCCTCGGCCACAGCGGCGGCCTCAAGGCAGGTCTTCACCATCGGACCGTAGGCGGCCAGCGTCAGATCGGTGCCCTCGCGGACGACCCGCGCCCGGTGCAGCGGCGCGGGCACCGCGGTGGTGTCGACCTCGCCCTTGTCCCAGTAGCGGCGCTTGGGCTCGAAGAAGATGACCGGGTCGTCGCACTCGATGGCCTGCCGCATCATCCAGTACGCGTCCGACGGGGTCGCCGGCGAGACCACCTTCAGCCCCGGGACGTGCGCGAACAGCGCCTCCGGCGACTCGCTGTGGTGCTCCACCGCGCCGATGCCACCGCCGTACGGAATGCGGATGACGACCGGCAGCTTCACCTTGCCGAGCGCGCGGGCGTGCATCTTCGCCAGCTGGGTGACGATCTGGTCGTACGCGGGGAAGACGAAACCGTCGAACTGGATCTCCGCGACCGGGCGGTAGCCGCGCAGCGCCAGGCCGATCGCGGTGCCGATGATGCCCGACTCGGCGAGCGGGGTGTCGATCACCCGCTCCTCGCCGAAGTCCTTCTGCAGCCCGTCGGTGACCCGGAAGACACCGCCGAGCTTGCCCACGTCCTCGCCCATCACGAGGACCTTGGGGTCGGTCTCCAGGGAGGTGCGCAGCGATTCGTTGATCGCCTTGGCGATCGTCATGGACTTCGGCGACGTCATCGCGCAGCCCCTTCCTCGGAACCCTCGAACGAGGCCTGGTATGCAGCGAATTGTGCGCGCTCCTCGTCCACCAGCGCATGCCCGTCCGCGTAGATGTTGTCGAAGATCGCCATCGGGTCCGGATTGGGCATGGCGCGTACCCCTTCACGCACCCGCTTGGCGAGCGCGTCGCTCTCCGCGTCGACCTCGGCGAAGAACGCGTCATCCGCGATGCCCTCGTTGGCCAGGTAGGTCTTCAGCCGGGCGATCGGGTCCTTGGCCGCCCACTCCGCGGTCTCCTCGTCCAGCCGGTAGCGGGTGGCGTCGTCGGAGGTGGTGTGCGCGCCCATCCGGTAGGTGAACGCCTCGACCAGCATCGGCCCCTCGCCGGAGCGGGCGTGCTCCAGTGCCGCCCGGGTCACCGCGAGCACCGCGAGCACGTCGTTGCCGTCCACCCGCACGCCCGGGAAGCCGAATCCGGCCGACCGCTGGTAGATCGGCACCCGGCTCTGCCGCTCGGTGGGCTCGGAGATCGCCCACTGGTTGTTCTGGCAGAAGAACACCACGGGAGCGTTGTAGACCGCCGCGAAGGTGAACGCCTCGGCCACGTCACCCTGGCTGGAGGCGCCATCGCCGAAGTAGGCGATGACCGCGGAGTCCGCCCCGTCCTTGGCCACGCCCATGGCGTAACCGGTGGCGTGCAGGGCCTGCGAGCCGATGACGATCGTGTACAGGTGGAAGTTGTTCTGGTTCGGGTCCCAGCCGCCGTTGTTGACCCCGCGGAACATGCCGAGCAGGTTCAGCGGGTCGACGCCACGGGTCCAGGCGACACCGTGCTCACGGTAGGTGGGGAAGACGTAGTCGTCCGGGCGGGTGGCCCGACCGGAGCCGATCTGGGCGGCCTCCTGGCCCAGCAGCGAGGCCCACAGGCCCAGCTCGCCCTGGCGTTGCAGCGTGACCGCCTCGCCGTCGAAGCGCCGGGTGAGCACCATGTCGCGGTACAGGCCGCGCAGCTCCTCCGGGGTCAGGTCGATGGAGTACTCGCTGTGTTCGACGCGTTCACCTTCGGGGGTCAGAAGCTGTACGAGTTCGGGCTTGCGCCCGGCTCCCCCTCGACGCTTCGCGCCACCGCGGCTGCTGCGCGCGGCAGTGCTCTTCACGCTCACGTCTGCTCCTCCGTCTGTCCGGCCCCCGGGGTCCGCCGGGAACCAGTGCGGGCTCACCCGACTCGGCGCGGCGCACGGGGTGTGTGCGGCGGGCCGTGCCAGGAGTGACTTCTGTCCCGGCTGACGGCCTGCAAAAAGCACGTTACCCACTACTCCCGCAAATGCGCGAAGGGGCATCTACCTGCGGTTTTGCTTGGATTTCCTAGTAACTGGCGATTCCGGCAGGCCACCGGGACAACGGCACGCTATCTCGCGGATCGAAACTGCGTAAGAGGTCAGCAGATCCAATTGTGTGCGAGGCTGGTTTGGTGCCTTATGAAGGAAAAATCACGGTATTCCTGGTTGACGACCACGAAGTAGTACGCCGTGGTGTCCATGAGTTGCTCTCCGTAGAGGATGACATCGAAGTGGTGGGCGAGGCGGGCACCGCTGCGGACGCGCTCGTCCGCATCCCGGCCACCCGGCCGGACGTCGCGGTGCTCGACGTGCGGCTGCCGGACGGCAGCGGGGTGGAGGTCTGCCGCGAGGTGCGCTCCGCGCATCCGGAGATCAAGTGCCTGATGCTCACCTCTTTCGCGGACGACGAGGCGCTTTTCGACGCGATCATGGCGGGTGCCGCCGGTTACGTCCTCAAGGCGATCCGCGGCACCGACCTGCTCACCGCGGTACGGGACGTGGCGGCCGGCCGGTCGCTGCTGGACCCGGTGGCCACCGCCCGGGTGCTGGAGCGGCTGCGGCGCGGTGACGACAGGGGTGACGCGCGGCTGGAGAACCTCACCGACCGGGAGCGCAGGATCCTCGACCTGATCGGCGAGGGCCTCACCAACCGGCAGATAGGCGAACGGCTGCACCTGGCCGAGAAGACCGTGAAGAACTACGTCTCCTCGCTGCTCGCCAAGCTCGGCATGGAACGCCGCACCCAGGCGGCCGCCTATGTGGCCCGAATGCGGACCGGGGATCGTCAGACCGGACCCGATCCGTCATAACTCAGGTGAGCACGGCTCCGCGCAATTGTATCGTTCGGGGAACGTACGGAAGCGTCGCGGCGACCGCTGCCACCTGCGCTTTGAGCCGTGCGCCCGGCTCCGGCACCGCTCGGGAGCGGTCTCGCGGATACGCCACGTGATCTGCGGTGATCTACCATTCGCCGGGTGCCCCCTCCTAGCCCGGCGACGGCGCCGCCGCCAACCGACCACACGCTGGGAGCACTGCTCCGCCGCTACGACGGTGCCGGGACGCCGCTGTCCTGCGAGCCGGTGGCACAGGGGCTGCTCAACCGGGGCTACCAGCTCGCCACCACCCGCGGCCGGTTCTTCCTCAAGCACTATCTGCACGATCCGGACCGGGGCACCGACCGCGACACCGCCGACCCCGCCACCATCGCCCGCCAGCACCGCGCCACCCTGCGGCTCGGCGCCCTCGGGCTGCCGGTCGCGGCGCCGCTGGCCGACGCCGAGGGCCGCACGGTGGCGGTCATCGGGGGCCGCCCGTACGCGCTGTACCCCTGGGTCGAGGGACGGCACCGGGCGGGCACGGAGCTGACCGAGCGGCAGTGCCGCCACCTCGGCGCGCTGCTGGGCCTGGTGCACACCGCGCTGGCCCGGGTGCTGCCCGACGACGCCGCCCACCCGGCCGCGCACTCGTCCGCGGTGCCCGAGGACACCTACGCGCTCATCGACGAACTACTGCGGCTGGCCCGCGAACGGCGGCCACGCGACTCCTTCGACGAACTGGCCGAGCACCGCCTCCTGGAGCGCCGGGCGCTGCTCGAACGGCACGCCCACCGCCGTCCCGCCGACGCCACCACCCGGGTCACGGGCTGGGTGCACGGCGACTTCCATCCGCTCAACCTGCTCTACCAGGGCGCGGAGCCGGCCGCGATCGTCGACTGGGACCGCCTCGGCGTCCAGCCGCGCGCCGAGGAGGCGGTACGGGCCGCGGTGATCTTCTTCGTCCGGGACTGCGACGGCACCCTCGACCTGGCCAAGGTGCGCGAGTACGCCCACGCCTACCAGGCGGCCGCCGAGGTGCCCGTGGCGGAGCTGGCGGCGGCCGTGCACCGGGTGTGGTGGGAGCGGCTGAACGACTTCTGGATGCTGCGCTGGCGCTACCAGCGGCAGGACTTCCGGGCCGATCCGCTGTTCCCGGCCGCGGCCGGGCTGGCGGTGTGGTGGACCCGCGAGTACGAGGCCGTACTCGCGGCGTTCACCGGTTGAGCGGCGGCACCGGGCGGGGCTCAGCCGATGGTGCCCTGGATGGCGCCCTGGGCGCTGCCCTGGGTACCGCTGGACTGACCGTCCGTTGAGCCCTGCGTGGTGCCGGAGCTGGTGCCGCTGGTCGTGCCGCCCTTGCCGCCGGAGCCACTCGTCGTACCGCTGTTGGTGCCGCCCTGCGAGGTGCCGGCGTTCGCGCCGCCATCGGACGTTCCCGGCGAGGACGGCGGCGGCGAGGAGGGCGGCGGCGAGGACGGAGGCTCCGAGCTGGGCTGACGGCTGTGCGTCGGATAGCTCGGCTCGCCCGTCGTGTTGTCGCCGCCCTGCCCGCTGCTGGTGTCCACGCTGGGCGAGTCGCTCGGCGAAGTGCTGTCGCTGGGCGAGTCGCTCGGGCTGACGCTCTGCGACGTGCTCGGCGCGGGGCTGCGGTCGTTGGTCGTGCCGCCCTTGTTGCCCTGGTGGCTGGCGCTGACCGCGATGAACACGCCCAGGCTGATCGCCAGGATGGCGGCAAGCACCAGCAGCACCGTGTTGCGGCCACGGTGGCCGCCGCCGTTGCGGCCGTCCCGGCCGCCGTTGCCGTGGCCGCCGTAGTCGCCGGTGCCGCCGCCACCGGGCGGGCCCATCAGCAGCGGCGGACCGAGCTCGGCGGTGTGCCCCGCCTGCGCGTGCGGCATCACGGTGGTGGCCGCGGCTCCGGCGGCGGGCGCCGAGGAGGCCGAGTGGTCGACGTAGCCGGTGTCCCAGGCGCCGGTCCAGCCGCCCTGCTCATGGAGCATGCGCAGGGCGTACTGCACCAGCCCGTGCATCTCCTCGGCGCTCTGGAAGCGGTCGTCGGGGTTCTTGGCGAGCGCCCGCAGCACCATGCCGTCCAGCTCGGGCGGCACCCGGTCGTTGACGTCCGAGGGGATCCGCGGGTCGTCCTGGACGTGCTGGTAGACCACCGACAGCGGGGTCTCGCCGGTGAACGGCGGGCGCAGCGTCAGCAGCTCGTAGAGCAGGCAGCCGGTCGCGTACAGGTCCGAGCGGTGGTCGACGGCCTTGCCCAGCGCCTGTTCGGGCGAGAGGTACTGCGGGGTGCCCATGACCATGCCGGTCTGGGTCATGGTGGTGGAGGCGCCGTGCAGCGCCCGGGCGATGCCGAAGTCCATCACCTTGACCGCGCCCGTGTGGGTGATGATCACGTTCGCGGGCTTGATGTCACGGTGCACGATGCCGTGCTGGTGGCTGTAGGCGAGCGCTTCGAGCACCCCGGAGACGATGATCAACGCCTGGTCGACCGGTGGCGCCTCGGAGTTGATCAGCAGGTCGCGGATGGTGCGGCCCTCGCACAGCTCCATGACGATGTACGGGACAACGTTGTTGCCGACCCGGTCCTCGCCGGAGTCGTACACCGCGACGACGGCGTGGTGGTTGAGCCCGGCGACCGACTGTGCCTCCCGGGTGAACCGGGCCTTGGAGACCGGGTCCTCCGCGAGGTCGCTGCGGAGCAGCTTCACCGCCACCGTACGGCCCAGCCGCACGTCCTCGGCCGCGAAGACCTCGGCCATGCCGCCGCGTCCCAGGCGTCGGGTGAGCCGGTACCGGCCGTCACCCATGAACCCGTTCGCGCCCCACAGCTCCGGTGTGTCGTACGCCTCGGCGCCGAGGGCCGAGGACTCCTCGGGGTCGCCCGAGGGCTGCGTCTGGTCCATCAGTCCTCGCCGTCGCTCATCGCCTCGTACAGGTGCTGCATACTCGGGTGGACCTACGTGGTCCGAAGATGAACGCTACCGCCTTCCCGGTGAACCATGGGACGCGTCACTCGGGACAAGCCCGTCCGTACCGCCCTCACCTGCGCAAACCGTATTGCGCACAGTCTGCTCACAGCGGCGGCGAACACGTTGTTCACAGTTCGGGAACGGTTTCCCGGGCATCCGGTGACGGATCGGTCAAGCAGCTTGACGCGTTAACCGACTTCGGCAGACTTGGCGGGCAGGATCAAGCAGGATGAAGATCGGTGTCTTGTGCGTGCGGCTCGCGTGCGCCGAGGGGGAAGCGGTTACATGAGCGGGGACGCACGGGGCGACTTCTCGGGCACTACGGTCGGTGGCGGCCGGTACGAGTTGCGCGGCCTGCTCGGCGAGGGTGGGATGGCGTCCGTCCACTTCGGCTACGACACTGTGCTGGAACGTCCGGTCGCGATCAAGACCCTGCACAGCGAACTCGGCCGTGAGGCGTCCTTCCGCGAGCGCTTCCGCCGGGAGGCGCAGTCCGTCGCCAAGCTCAACCACACCAACATCGTCTCGGTCTTCGACTCCGGTGAGGACGAGATCGACGGCCGCTCCGTCCCGTACATCGTGATGGAGCTGGTGGACGGCAAGCCGCTGCGGCAGATCCTCGACGAGGACATGGCGCAGCACGGCGCGATGCCGACCGACAAGGCGCTCAAGATCACCGGTGATGTACTGGCCGCGCTCGCGGTCAGCCACGAGATGGGCCTGGTGCACCGGGACATCAAGCCGGGCAACGTCATGCTGACCAAACGCGGCGTGGTCAAGGTGATGGACTTCGGCATCGCCCGGGCGCTGCAGTCCGGCGTCACGTCCATGACACAGACCGGCATGGTGGTCGGCACCCCTCAGTACCTCTCTCCTGAACAGGCGCTGGGTCGCGGTGTTGACGCGCGGTCCGACCTGTACTCGGTCGGCTGCATGCTGTTCGAGCTACTGACCGGGCGGCTGCCGTTCGACGGCGACTCCCCGCTGTCGGTGGCCTACCAGCACGTACAGGAGGAGCCGCCCGCCCCCTCGTCGATCAACCAGTCGCTGCCGCCCGCGGTGGACGCGCTGGTGGCGCGGGCGCTGCGGAAGAACCCGGCGGACCGTTTCCCTACCGCCGACGCGATGCAGGACGAGTGCGAGCGGGTCGCCGCGGCCGCCAAGGGCATCGCCACCCCCCTGGTGATCAGCGAGGGACCCAGGGCCCACCAGCCCGCCACCACCCCGCAGCCCGACGCCTTCGCGGTCTTTCCGAACGTCACCGGCGATCCGCACGCCCAGACGCCCTCGCCGTACCAGCAGCAGGCGCCCGCGCCGCAGCTGAACTACGGGCCGTCGACCCCGCCGCCCAACCAGTACCAGCAGCAGCCGTACAGCCCGGCCGGCTACCAGACCCCGCCGCCCGCCACGCGTCCGACGGCGTCCGCGTACCGCACCCCGCCGCCCGCGCCGCGCAAGAGCGGCGGCAACTGGAAGCCGTTGCTGGTCTTCGTCGGGGTCGCGGCGGTGATCGGTGTGGTGCTGGTCTCGGTGATCGCGTCGATGAACAGCAAGAACAAGCAGCAGGGCAACAACACCACCACGGTGTCGCAGCAGAGCGACTCGTCCAGCAGCGAGAGCGGCACCGGTGGCACCGGTGGCAGCGACATCAAGATGGGCGACCCGAGCCGGACCGTCGACGCCAGCACCTGCACCCAGGCGTCCGGTGGGTTCACCGACAGCGGCGGCAAGGTCATCATGCCGGACCTGACCTTCAAGTACATCGACTCGGTCAAGGCCTGCATGGACGCGGCGGGTTGGAAGTACAAGCTCCAGCACGAGGACGAGAACGTCTGGGGCAAGGGCATCGTGATGAGCGAAACCCCGAACAAGTACAGCGAGTTCAACCCGAAGTCGGACGTCATCACGCTGATCGTGTCCACGGGCAAGAGCAGCGGCTGAGGCGCCCGCAGGTCATCGCGCCGGCGTCGCTTGAAGCCGCCCAACGCGAAGGTCCCGGCACACCGAGGTGTGCCGGGACCCTTTCATCCCCGCGGGATCACAGGTACGGGCCGGAGCGGGTGGCGCCCGGGTGGCCGCCCTCCTCGTCCTCGTGGCCCGAGACGAGACCGGGCGGAAGGGCCCGCCGCATCTGCTCCAGCTGCGCCCGTGCCGCCATCTGCTGAGCGAACAGCGTGGTCTGGATGCCGTGGAACAGGCCCTCCAGCCAGCCCACCAACTGCGCCTGGGCGATGCGCAGTTCGGCATCGCTCGGCACGCTCTCCTCGGTGAACGGGAGCGAGAGCCGCTCCAGTTCCTCGACGAGTTCCGGCGCCAGGCCGTCCTCCAGTTCCCTGATCGAGCTGTGGTGGATCTCCTTGAGGCGCTGCCGACTCGCCTCGTCCAGAGGTGCCGCCCGCACTTCCTCCAGCAGTTGCTTGATCATGCTGCCGATACGCATGACCTTCGCGGGCTGCTCGACCATCTCGGTGACCGGAGTCTCGCGGGACTCGGTCTCCTGACCGTTCTGGCCACCGCCCAGGGCCATTCCGTCCGGGCCGACGACCAGCACGTGCGGGGTGTCCTGCTGCGACCGTTCGTTCATCGGCATCTCCATGCCGCCATTGTCTCGCACACCTGGTTCACCCATGGGTGTGCCCCGGCACATCCGTGATCCAACCTGCGCGGACCCGGGACCTTTCCACCCCGGCGCCCGAACTTCAGCCGCGGCGCAGCCGCAGCGCCATGAAACCGAGCCCGAGCCCGGTCAGGGCGAACCCGATGCCCAGCGGCAGGATGTCGAGCACCGGCCCGACCGGGCGGCGGACGCCCGAGGCGGCGATGAGGTCGGCGGTGCCGGTGGGGGAGGCGCTGGGGGTGGCGGGCGCCATGCGGGCCGCCGCCGGGGGCGGGAGGGGCAGGGCGGGCGGGGCCATGGTCCTGGCGACATACGGCCGCGCCTGGTCCGCCTGGGGCGGGTCCTCCTGGTCCGGGCGCTGGTCGTCCAGGCGCTCGTCGAGGTCCTGCCAGGGGTCGGGCGGTGCGGCGTCGACGGCGTCCCGCCGCCGCTCGGCGGGCTGCTGGTGGGCCGGCCGGGATATGCGGTCCGGCCGCGGCTGGCGGGCGGCCACAGGGGCGTGCGACGCGGCGGCGGGACCGCGGCGCGGGGGCTTGACCGGTTGGGGGGAGGGCGGTGTGTGGCGGCCCGGGTGCCCTGCTCCCTGTGCCCTCCGGTTCCCGAGCGGCCTGGCGCCGGGCCTGGGGCGGCCGGTGGGGGGCCGGTGCGCGGCGCGCGGCGCCGTCGGGCGGGCGGTGTGCCGTATGTGGTGCATGCCGTGCGCGGCGGCGGGCGGGGCGTGCAGCACGAACGACGTCAGCAGGGCGGAGGTGGCGACGGCGAGGCCCGCGGCCCTTCGGGGCGCGCACCGGGCTCGGGCTGCTGGCGTCACGGCACGGCACCTCCGCCTTCCACGGCCTGATCATGCGGTGCCTTCAGCGTTACACAGAGCAACAAACCCGGCATCCCGGGCAAGGGCGGTGCGGCGGAGGCCGTTTCGCCTCCGCCGCCACAGGTCCCGCTCAGGCGACCAGTACGACCTTGCCCACGTGTTCGCTCGCCTCGACCACCCGGTGCGCCTCGGCCGCCTCGCGCATGGGGAAGGCGCGGTCCACGATCGGCTTGACCCGGCCGCTCTCGATGAGCGGCCAGACGTGTTCGCGCACCGCCGCGATGATCGACGCCTTCTCGGCCAGCGGGCGCCCGCGCAGCGAGGTGGCCGTCACCGCGGCCCGCTTGGCCAGCAGCTTGCCGAGGTCCAACTCGGCCTTGGCGCCGCCCTGTAGGCCGATGACGGCGAGCCGGCCGTTGACCGCCAGCGCGTCCACGTTGCGGCTCAGGTACTTGGCGCCGATGATGTCGAGGATGACATCCGCGCCCGCACCGTCCGTCGCCGCGCGCACCTCGGACACGAAGTCCTGCTCGCGGTAGTCGATCAGCACGTCCGCGCCCAACTCGGCGCAGCGCTCCAGCTTCCGCCCACCGGAGGCGGTCACCGCGACCCGCGCCCCGACCGCCTTGGCGAGCTGGATCGCCATGGTGCCGATACCGCTCGAACCGCCGTGCGCCAACAGCGTCTCACCCGGCCGCAGATGGGCGATCATGAAGACGTTGGACCACACCGTGGCGGCCACCTCGGGCAGCGCCGCCGCGTGAACCAGGTCAACGCCCTTGGGTACGGGCAGGAGTTGGCCCGCCGGTACGGCCACCCGCTGGGCGTAGCCGCCGCCCGCGAGCAGCGCGCACACCTCGTCGCCCACCGACCAGCCGGAGACGCCCGGGCCCAGCGCCGAGATTCGTCCGGCGCACTCCAGACCCGGATACGGGGGCGCGCCGGGCGGCGGGTCGTAGAAGCCCTGCCGCTGCAGCAGATCGGCACGGTTGACCGCGCTGGCCGCCACATCGACCAGGACCTCGCCCTCGCCGGGTTCGGGATCGGGGACCTCGGCCCACACCAGGGCCTCGGGACCGCCGGGTTCGGGAATCGTGATCGCGTACATGACCGCGAGGCTACTCCGCCCGTCCCGTCGCATCAGCGACCATGGAACACCCGCGAAGTCGCGGCTTTTGCCAGCAAACGACCGATACGTTACGTCCGCTCACCCGCCGAGGTGCCCGAGATGACAGACCATCGACCGAGGACCGGCAGGGCCGCCCGGCTGCGGTCACCGCGGAGCCGTACGGGCAGCGGCACGGATGCCGCCACGGTGCCCGAGCCGGACGGCGGCGGCCATGTGCTGCTGCCCGTCGAGGCCACGGTCGCACCGCTGCGGCAGGTGGCCCGCCGACTGGCGGTCGCCGCGGTGGTCCTGGTCGCGACGGCGTTCATCGTCTACGCGGACCGCGGCGGCTACCACGACAACGCCGGCCACCCGCTCGGACTGCTGGACGCCTTCTACTACGCCACCGTCACCCTCTCCACCACCGGATACGGCGACATCGTCCCGTACAGCGCTGGGGCCCGGCTGGCGAACATCCTGCTGGTGACGCCGCTTCGGGTGCTGTTCCTGATCATCCTGGTCGGCACCACGCTGGAAGTCCTCACCGAACGTACCCGTCGGCAACTGCGAATCCGCCGTTGGAGATCCCGCATGCGCGAGCACACCGTCATCGTCGGCTACGGCTCCAAAGGGCGGCACGCCGCGCGGACCCTGCTCGGCCAGGGCGTACCCAAGGACCTGATCGTCACCGTCGACCCGCAACCGAAGGCGGTGGACGCCGCCAACAGCGACGGCCTGACCGCGGTGCTCGGCGACGCGACCCGCTCCGAGACCCTGCTGCGCGCCGAACTCCCGCGCGCCGCGAGGGTGGTGGTCGCCACCCAGCGCGACGACACCGCGGTACTGGTCACGCTGAGCGCCCGGCAACTGAACAAACGGGCCACCATCGCGGCCGCGGTCCGAGAGGAGGAAAACGTTCCGCTGCTCCGGCAGAGCGGCGCCACCGTGGTGGTGACCAGCTCCAGTTCGGCGGGGCGGCTGCTGGGAATGTCGATGATGAGCCCGCATGTGGGCGCCGTCCTGGAGGATCTGCTCACCCATGGCGAGGGCCTGGAGGTGCGGGAACGCCCCGTGACCAGGTCCGAGTCGGGTCGATCGCCCAGAGCCTGTGCCGATTTGGTGGTGGCGGTGGTGCGCGGCAACCGGCTGCTGGGCTTCAACGACCCGGAGGCGGAGACGCTCCAGCTGACGGACCGGGTCATCACCATCACCCAGACCGGTGGTTAGGCGTTACTCCCAGTCGAGGACCAGCACCTCGCCCTCAGTACCCCGCTCGGCCGTGCCACCGGGAGGGATGACGGCCATCGCGTCCGCCGCCGCCAGGCCGCGCAGCATCGCTGGGCCGTGGAAGCGCAACGGCTCGGCCGTGCGTGCGCGATCGTCGAGCGCGACGGGGACCAGCCGGGTGTCCGTGGGGTGAGCGGGAACACTGTCGGCCAACGCGGCGCGGCCCGCGGCCGGTTCGGGGCGACCGCCGAGGGCGCGCAGTACCGGCGCGACCAGCGTCAGCACGGCGGAGACCGCGGCCAGCGGATTGCCGGGCAACCCCACGAACGGCCGCCCGTCGGGCAGTTGGGCCAGCAGCATCGGATGGCCGGGCCGCACCGCGACACCGTCCACCAGCAGCCGTGCGCCGGTTCGCCGCAGCACGGGGTGCACGAAGTCGACCGGTCCCGACGCCGTGCCCCCGGTGGTGACGATCAGGTCGGCATCGCTGCCGTCAACAGCCCGGAACAACGACTCCGCGTCATCGCCCAGTCTCCGTACCCCGTCCACCGCGGCGCCGAGCCGGCGCAGCCAGGGCGGCAGCAGCGGGCCGAGAGCGTCCCTGACCCGGCCGTCGTGGGGCAGGCCACGCCCCAGCAACTCGTCGCCCAGCACCAGCAGTTCCACCCTGGGCCGGGGCACGACGCGCAGCTCGTCGTATCCAGCCGCCGCCGCTAGGCCCAGCACCGCCGGGGTGACCGCGGCGCCGGTCGGCAGCAGCTGGTCACCGGCCCGGCACTCCTGGCCGCGCGGCCTGACGTCCTGCCCCGGAACCGGCAATTCCGGTACGCCCGGGCGCAGTTGGTCATCGGTGGCGCACCCGTGTTCCCTGCGGATGACGGCGGTCGCCCCCGGCGGGAGCGCTGCTCCGGTGGCGATGCGGACCGCCTGGCCCTCCAGCAGTGCGGGGTGCGGGCACTGTCCGGCCAGCGCCTCGCCGACGACCCGCCACGGGCCGGTTCCGGCGACCGCCCAGCCGTCCATGGCCGAGGTGTCGAACGCGGGCAGGTCGGTCAGCGCCTCCAGCGGTCCGTCCAGCACGCCCCCCAGGGCCTCGTCCAACGGCCGCCGCACCCCCGCCAGGCGTCGCCCCGCGCCGGTCGCGACGCGGCGGGCCTCGGGCCAGGGCAGGGCGGCCGGAGCGGTCTTCCGCGCCCCGGTCGCCGGACGGCTGGATGCGGCGAAGTCGGTCATCGGGCGGACGTTCCCGCTCCGGACCCGCCCGAGCCGCCTTCGGTGTCCTCCTCGGCCCAACGCCGGGCCAGCTCCGCGGCCTTGCGGGCGGCCTCCGCCACCGCCTCGGGACCGCCGCCCGCGCGTCCCGCCGCGTATCCGACCAGGAAGGTGGTCAGCGGCGCGGCCGGGCGGGCCACTCCGTGTGCGGCGTCGCGCGCCAGGTCGAGCAGGGTCGTGGTGTCGACGTCGAGATCGACGCCGAGTTCGGCCTTGGCCGCGGCAATCCATTCCTCCAACACGTGTCCATGCTCCCTGATGCGCGCCCGGGCGGTACTCAGGGCATCCCAGGTGTCGCAGTCGAAGGAGGCCAGGCCGCTGGGGTCGGGCATCCGCCGAAGGTCCAGCCGGGCGGTGAGCAGCCGCAGCGGCAGGCCCGCCAGCGCGCCGCGTTCCCGCTCCAGCAGCTCCAGTTCGCGGCGCAGCGACGCCGTGCGGTACGCGGCGACCAGCGGGTTCTCGACGCCCTCTGGATCGGTCAGGACGACGCCGTCGGCGTCGTCGGACACACCGCCGAGCAGTGCGCAGACCGTGGCAGGGGTGAGGAACGGCAGGTCGGCGGCGAAGACCAGGACCAGCCCGGCCGAAGCGTGCCGCAGCCCGGCCGCCAGCGCGGGCAGCGGGCCGCCGCCGGGCGGGCTCTCCCGGGTCCAGCGGACCGGCCGCGCGGTGGGCCGGGGCGGGCCGACCACGACCATGCCGCCCGCACCGGCGCAGGCGTCGAGCACCCGGTCCAGCAACGTCGTGCCGCCCACCCGCAACGCGGCCTTGTCCACCCCGCCGAGCCGCCGCGCGGCCCCTCCGGCGAGCACGACGGCGTCGAATGCGCTCTCGGTCCCCATGCCCGCGAGTATGCCCCCGCTCAGGGCCGCGGGCCGTGACTCGTCCCGGAGAGATCCCACCGCGAGGGCGAGCGACCCCCACGGCGCAGTCCGGCGGTGCCGGAAGAACCGCCACCCGCCCCCAGGGCCCGCGCGGGCTAAAGCCCGCGCAGCAGCACCGCGGGCTGCTCGACGCAGTCCGCCACGTACCGCAGGAAGCCCCCGGACGTCCCTCCGTCGCACACCCGGTGATCGAAGGTGAACGACAGCTGGACCACCTGCCGCACCGCCAACTCGCCTTGGAACACCCATGGTTTGGGCGCTATACGACCGACGCCGAGCATCGCCGCCTCGGGGTGGTTGATGATCGGCGTGGAGCCGTCGACCCCGAACACCCCGTAGTTGTTGAGCGTGAAGGTGCCGCCGGTGAGTTCGGCCGGGCTGAGTGTGCCCGCCCGGGCCGCCTCGGTGAGGCGGGCGATCTCCGCCGCCAGTTCCTCGGTGTTGCGGGTGTGGGCGTTGCGTATCACCGGTACCACCAGGCCGCGTTCGGTCTGCGCGGCGAACCCGAGGTGCACGGCGGGCAGCCGGACCACCTCGTTGCGCTCGGTGTCCACCGTGGCGTTCAGCTCGGGGTAGCGGGCCAGCGCCGCGGTGCAGATGCGGGCCAGCAGCGCCAGCACCGATACCTTCGGCGCACCGCTCGCGGCGTTCATCGCGGCCCGCACCGCCAGCAGTTCGGTGGCGTCGGCATCCACCCAGGTGGTGGCGTCCGGGATCTCCCGGCGGCTGCGGGACAGCTTCTCGGCGACCACCCCGCGCAGTCCACGCAGCGGAACCCGGGTCTCCGCGCCGCTGGACTGCGGCGCGTCGGCCCGTACCGCGAAGCCGTTGGCCAAAGCGGCGGGTACCGGCTGTGTCTCGGCGATGGCGCGTTCCACGTCCGCCCGCAGTATCAGGCCGTCCTTGCCGCTGCCCCGCAACGTCCGCAGATCCAGGCCGTGTTCCCGCGCCAGTCGGCGGACCAGCGGGGAGACCACGGGCACCGGTCCTTCGACGACCGGCCGCTCCACGACGGTGCTCGGCTCCGCGCCGGGCCGGACCCGGCGGCGGCGCGGCACCGCACCGCCCGTCCCGTATCCGACGAGCACGCTCCCGGAACCCTGTTCGGCGCCACCGGACTCGGCGCCGGGCCGCGCAACGGAACCGGCAGCCGCCTCCTGACCGCCCACCGCGACCGTCACCAGCGGCTGGCCGACCGGCACTTCGTCGCCCGGCTCCCCGAAGCGCGCGGTGACCACGCCACCGTACGGACACGGCACCTCGACCATGGCCTTCGCCGTCTCGACCTCGACCACCGGCTGGTCGACGGCGACCACGTCGCCGACCTCGACCAGCCACCGTACGATCTCGGCCTCGGTCAGCCCCTCCCCCAGGTCGGGCAGGGTGAACTCCAGCACCTGGGCCATCAGTTCACCTCCCACTGCAGACGCGCCACCGCGTCCAGCACACGGTCGACACCGGGCAGGTGGTACCGCTCCAGCATCGGCGGCGGGTACGGGATGTCGAAGCCCGCGACGCGCAGCACCGGGGCCTCCAGGTGGTGGAAGCAGCGCTCGGTGATCCGGGCCGCTATCTCCGCGCCCGCCCCGCCGAACCCGCTGGACTCGTGGACCACCACCGCCCGGCCCGTCCTGCGGACCGAGGCGCACACCGTCTCGTCGTCGAACGGCACCAGGCTGCGCAGATCGACGACCTCCAGATCCCAGCCCTCCTGCCGTCCCGCCTCGGCCGCCTCAAGGCACACCGGCACCGAGGGGCCGTAGGTGATGAGCGTCGCCGAGCGCCCGTCGCGGCGCACCGCGGCGCGGCCCAGCGGGGGCACGCTCTGCGGCGCGTCGGCCGACCAGTCGGCCTTGGACCAGTAGAGCCGCTTGGGCTCCAGGAAGACCACCGGGTCGTCGGAGGCGATCGAGGCGCGCAGCAGCCCGTAGGCGTCGGCGACGGTCGCCGGAGTGACCACGTGCAGGCCCGGCGTGTGCAGGTAGTACGCCTCCGAGGAGTCGCTGTGGTGCTCCACGCCGCCGATCCCGCCGCCGTACGGGACGCGGATGGTGATCGGCAGCGGCATCGCGCCGCGGGTGCGGTTGCGCATCCGGGCGACATGGCTGATCAGTTGCTCAAGCGCCGGATAGGCGAAGGCGTCGAACTGCATCTCCACGACCGGCCGCAGCCCGTACATCGCCATCCCGACGGCGGTGCCCAGGATCCCCGCCTCGGCCAGCGGGGTGTCGGTGACCCGGTCGGGGCCGAACTCCTTGGTGAGGCCGTCGGTGATGCGGAAGACCCCGCCCAGGGTGCCAACGTCCTCGCCCAGCACATGGACGCGGGGATCGTCCGCCAGGGCGTCGTGCAGCGCCTGGCGCAACGCCTGGGCCATGGTGGCCGGTTTGCGCGCGGCGGGCGCGGCCGCCGGGGCGGTGGCGGTGCTCATCGGTCCTCCTCGGCGTCCAGCTCGGCACGCAACTGAGCGGCCTGTTCACGGAGTTGGGCGGTCTGATCGGCGTAGACGTGGTCGAACAGCTCCATCGGGTCCAGCACCGGGTCAGCGTTCATCTCCTCGCGCAGCCGGGCCGCCAACTCCTCGGCGCCGTCCGCCACAGCCTTGGTCCGCGCGTCGTCGATCAGGTTCCGGTCGCGCAACTCGCGCTCCAGCAGGTCGATGGGGTCGTGGGCGCGCCATGCCTCGACCTCGGCGGCCTCGCGGTACCGGGTGGCGTCGTCGGCGTTGGTGTGCGCGTCGATCCGGTAGGTGACCGCCTCGACCAGCGTGGGGCCGCCGCCGGTCCTGGCCCGCTCGATCGCCTCGGTGAGCACCTGGTGCACCGCCGGGGCGTCGTTGCCGTCCACCAGGCGTCCGGGCATCCCGTAGCCGACCGCCTTGTGGGCGAGCGACGGCGCGGCGGTCTGCTTCTCCAGCGGTACAGAGATGGCGAACCCGTTGTTCTGTATCAGGAAGACGACCGGTGCCCGCCATACGGCGGCGAAGTTCAGCGCCTCGTGGAAGTCGCCCTCGCTGGTGCCGCCGTCGCCGACCATGGCCAGCGCCACCGTGTCGTCCCCGGCCAGCCGGGCGGCGTGGGCGAGGCCGACCGCGTGCGGCAGCTGGGTGGCCAGCGGGGTGCACAGCGGCGCGACATGCCGGGCCCGCGGGTCGTAGCCGGTGTGCCAGTCACCGCGCAGCAGGGTCAGCGCCTCCACCGGGTCGACGCCGCGGGCGACGACCGCGAGGGTGTCCCGGTAGCTGGGGAACAGCCAGTCCTGCGGGCGCAGCGCCAGCGCCGCGGCGACCTGGCAGGCCTCCTGCCCGGTGCTCGACGGGTACACCGCCAGCCGGCCCTGCTGGGTCAGCGCGGTGGCCTGCCGGTTGTAGCGGCGGCCGCGCACCAGTTCCTCGTACAACCGGCACAGCAGCGCGGGGTCGAGGTCCCGGGCCGCGGGGGTACCGAGCAGCCGGTACGGCTCGGGCTCGGGCAGCAGCGGTGCCGGGTCGATCCGGGCGTGCCAGCCGGGCGGCGGTGTGTGGCCGGAACCGCTGCTCTCCGGCGGCTTCGCGGCGGGCCGCGCGGAGCGCTTCGCGGGACCGGCGGCGGCCGGCGACGGTGGGGACAGGTGGGCCATTGCGCACCTCCTCATGGGCGGTGTCCGCGCACCCGCCGAAGGGCGAGTGCCACGCAGGGCGAGTGGGGTTCCACTCGCCTACCGATTGTTCGGTCGTCGGCGGCATTTTGGCCACAGTCGCGTTCAGCCTGTGGACAAACGGTTCTCCACACCCTCTGATGGAGGCATTACGTCCATGGTAGGGAGGCCCGGGGGGATGGCGACTGAACAGATGGCCGAGTTCCAGCGGCCCGCGCGTTCTCTGGACGCCATAGACCGGGCGATCCTGCGCCTGCTCCAGGAGGACGGGCGGGCGTCGGTACGCTCCGTGGCCGACCGGGTGCACGTCTCCCGCGCCAACGCGTACGCGCGCATCAACCGGCTGATGGAGGACGGGATCATCCGCGGTTTCGCGGCCCGCGTGGACCATGAGCGGGCGGGCCAGGGCGCGTCCGCGTACATCACGCTCAAGATCGTGCAGAACTCGTGGCGCACCGTGCGCGAACAGCTACTGACACTGCCGGGCGTCGCGCACATCGCCCTGGTCAGCGGGGACTTCGACGTGCTGATGCTGGTGCACACCGCCGACAACCGCACCCTGCGGGAACTGGTCCTGACCAAGATCCAGGCGGTGCCGGAGGTGTTGAGCAGCCGGACGCTGCTGGTCTTCGAGGAGACCGACCTGGTGGTGGACGACCACTCACGGTAGAGCCCCCGGTGCCCCGGGGACTCCGACGGGACCGCGCGGGGGCCGCCTACGTCCGCAGGCCGTCGAAGGCGAGCCGCACCACGGTGTCCGACACCTGGGGGCTGACCGCCGGGCCGCCGGCCGCCGGCCGGTACCACTCCACGATCGAGTTGATCATGCCGAACAGCAGCCGGGTGGCGAGCCGCACGTCGAGGTCCGCCCGTAGGTCGCCCTCGGCGACCGCCGCGTCGAGCAGCTCCGCCATCCGCTGGTCGAACTCCCGGCGCCGCTCCAACGCCCAGCGCTCGGTGTGCGTGTTGCCGCGCACCCGCAGCAGCAGGGTGACGTACGGCAGCTCCGCCATCAGCACGTCCGCGGTGCGGTGGACCGCGTACTCCAGCCGTTCGACGGCCCGGCCCTGGCACGCCCGCGGCTCCTCCAGGATGCCGAACAGGCCGTCGAGCGCGCGTCCCACCGCGCGCTCCAGCAACTCCTCCTTGCCGCGCACATGGTGGTAGATCGACGACTTCGAGATACCGGCGGCGCGCGACAGATGCTCCATCGAGGTCCCGTCGTAACCGCGTTCGTTGAACACCTCGACGGCGACCGCGAGGAGGGTTTCGGGCGTGTAGGTGTCCCGCTTGGGGTCGGAGGTGCCGCGCTGTGCCATGGTCATGATGAGAGCACACCTCCCGGCGACGTGCTCCAGCGGCTCAGCGCCACACAGGGCGCATAGCGGCCGGTGGGGTAGCTGCCGTGCAGCCGGTCGAGCACTCCGGCCACCCACCTCGGCGTCAGCCGCTCGCCCCACTCCAGGGGCCCGAGCGGGTAGTTGACGCCGAGCCGCATGGCGGTGTCGACGTCGGCGGGCGAGGCGACGCCCCGTGCGACGGCGTCCGCCGCGAAGTCGACCAGCATCGCCACGGTACGGGCGACGATCAGCCCCGGAGTGTCACGCACCACGCTGACCCGCTTGCCCAGGGCCTGGAACAGGCCGACCGCCGCCGCCACCGCCTCGGGCGCCGCGCCCTGCGCCGGGGCCAGGGCGATCCGGGTGGCGCCCCGGTAGTCCAGGGCCAGGTCGAACTGGATGGTGTCCGTGCCGTGGCTTGCCGCGAGCGAGCCGTCCGCGAGCATCAACTGGCCGGATTCGGGCAGCCCGAGGAAGCCGTATCGGCCAACCCCCGAGCGGCGCACCGGAATTCCGGCTTCGGCCACCAGTTGGACCAACTCGCGGACCGGCGCCGGACCGTCGGTGAAGACCACCGCCTCCGGCGGGTCGCCCGCAGTCGCGGTGTGCGGTTCCGGCTGGTCGTCCTGCGACCCGTAACGGAACCAACCCCGGCCGGACTTGCGGCCGTGCAGGCCGGACTGCACGAGTCGGCGCTGGGCGAGCGAGGGGGTGAACTTCGGGTCCTGGAAGAAGGACTCCCAAACGGACCTGGTCACCGCCTCGTTGACGTCCTGGCCGATCAGGTCGGTGAGTTCGAACGGCCCCATGCGAAAGCCGCCGCTCTCGCGCAGCACAGCGTCGATGGTGGCCGGGTCCGCGGCCCGCTCCTCATGCAGCCGGAACGCCTCCGCGTAGAACGGGCGGGCGATCCTGTTGACGATGAAGCCGGGGGTGTCGGTGCAGCGCACCGGTGTCTTGCCCCAGGCCGCCGCCGTCTCGTACGCGAAGTCGGCCACCGACTCGTCGGTGGCGTACCCGGAGACCACCTCGACCAGCGGAAGCAGCGGGGCCGGATTGAAGAAGTGCAGCCCGACGAAGCGACCGGGCAGCCGCAGAGCGCCCGCGATGGCGGTGACGGACAGCGAGGAGGTGTTGGTGGCCAGCACGCAGTCGTCCGCGACGACGGCTTCCAGGTCGGTGAACAACCGCTGCTTCACGGACAGGTCCTCGGCCACCGCCTCGATCACCAGACCGGCGTGGGCGAGCCCGGCCAGTTCGTCCGCCGGGGTGATCGCGGCCACGGCGGCGTCCCGCGCGGCCTTGCCGATCCGGCCCTTGTCCACCAGCCGGTCCAGGCGGGCGGATATCGCCCCCGCGGCCTGCTCGACCCGGCCGTGCACCGCGTCGTAGAGCACCACCGGGTGGCCCGCGACCAGTGCGACCTGTGCGATTCCCTGGCCCATGGTGCCGGTGCCGACGACGGCGACGGTGGTGCGCGCGACCGGTTCTTTCATCGTGTCCGCTCCCAGAGTTGTCCACAGGACCGAAAGCCCCTCTTGCCCCGACCGACCATTCGGTCAAGACTGATCCCGCACACCATATTGCCCGTACCCACTCAGCGAGGAGTGGCCGCATGGCCGCAGAGCTTTCCGCCGCACAGCTGATCGAACGGCATCGAGCCACTTTGGACAAGGCTCTCCAGGCGATCCGTACGCGCGAGTACTGGTCGCCGTACCCCGAGCACCCGAAGGCCTACGGAGACGGCAGCGGAATGGACGCGGCCGAGGGGAAGGCCGCCTTCGAGGCGCTACTGGGCCGGCGCTTCGACCTGGACCAGACCGGCACCGACGACTGGACGGGCGCCGAAGCCTCCCCGTACGGCATCGAGTTGGGGATCAGCTACCCGCACCCGGACGTCGACGCGCTGCTGCCCGCGATGCGGGCGGCGATCCCGCGCTGGCGGGAGGCCGGAGCCGAGACCCGCGCCATGGTCTGCCTGGAGGTGCTGGCCCGGATCAACGCGGCCAGCCATGAGTTCGCGCACGCGGTCATGCACACCACCGGCCAGGCGTTCACCATGGCCTTCCAGGCGGGCGGCCCGCACGCGCAGGACCGGGGCCTGGAGGCGGTGGCCTACGCCTACGAGGAGCAGACCCGGGTGCCCGGCGGGGCGGAGTGGGTCAAGCCGCAGGGCAAGCGCGATCCGCTGCGGCTGCGGACCACGTTCACGCCCGTGCCGCGCGGCGTCGCCCTGCTCATCGGCTGCAACACCTTCCCCACCTGGAACGGCTTCCCGGGCCTGTTCGCCTCCCTGGCGACCGGCAACCCGGTGCTGGTCAAGCCGCATCCGCGCGCTGTGCTGCCGCTGGCGCTCACCGTCCGGCTGGCCCGCGAGGTGCTGGCCGAGGCCGGATTCGACCCGAACCTGGTGTGCCTGGCGGCCGAGCGGCCGGACGAGGGGCTGGCCAAGTCGCTCGCCGTCCGCCCGGAGATCCGGATCATCGACTACACCGGCTCGACCGCTTTCGGCGACTGGCTGGAGGCCAACGCCCGGCAGGCGCAGGTGTTCACCGAGAAGGCCGGGGTGAACACGGTGGTCATCGACTCCACCGACAACTACCGCGGCATGCTCTCCAACCTCGCGTTCGCCCTGTCGCTCTACAGCGGCCAGATGTGCACCACCCCGCAGAACCTGCTGATCCCCCGCGGCGGCATCGACACCGACGCCGGGCACAAGAGCTACGACGACGTGGTGGCCGACCTCGCGGCGGCGGTGGAGGGGCTGCTGGGCGACGACGCCCGGGCCAACGCGCTGCTGGGCGCGATCGTCAACCCGCAGGTGCTGGAGCGGCTTGAGGCCGCCCCGTCGCTGGGCTCGGTGGCGCTGGCCTCGCGGACCGTGGCGCACCCGGAGTTCCCCGACGCGGTGGTCCGCACCCCGGTGATCGTCTCGCTCGACGGGGCGAAGCCGGACGCGGAGGCGGCGTATCTGTCCGAGTGCTTCGGCCCGGTCTCCTTCGCCGTCGCGGTGGACTCCACGGCGGACGCCACCGAGTTGCTGCGCCGCACGATCCGGGAGAAGGGCGCGATGACGGTCGGCGCCTACACCACCTCGCCGGAGGTGGAGCGGGCGATCGAGGAGGTGTGCGTCGAGGAGCTGGCCCAGCTGTCGCTGAACCTCACCGGCGGGGTGTACGTCAACCAGACCGCCGCGTTCGCCGACTTCCACGGCACCGGGGGCAACCCGGCGGCCAACGCGGCGCTGTGCGACGGGGCGTTCGTGGCGAGCCGGTTCCGGACGGTGGAGGTGCGCAGGCCGCAGTAGCGAAGGCGCGCCGACCAGACGGGGCGGACCCCACCCGGGGCCGCCCCGAGGGCGGCGGGGCGGACCGTAGGCTGAGGCCATGAGCGAGGACGAAGCCATGGCCGCGGCGCTGGAGTGGCGCACCATCGCCCCCGGGGCCGTGCTGCTGGACGGCTTCCACGCGCTGAAGCACGCACTGCGCTTCGGCGCGGACATACGGCTGGTGCTCACCAGCGACAGGGCGGCGGTGCGGGCGCTTTCCGGGAAGCTGGCGAACGATGTCGCCGACCGGCTGGACGCGATGGCCCGGGAGGTTCCGGCCGAGGTGCTGCGGGAGTTGGTGCCCAGGGCCCATCCCACCGGTGTCGCCGCCCTGGCGATCCGGCCCAGCGCTCAGGCCAACATCGGGACGCTGAACCGGCTGCCTCGGCCAACTCCCGTTGTGGTGCTGGACAATCCACGCAACCTGGGCAACGTCGGCGCCGTCATCCGGCTCGCCGCCGGGTTCGACGCCACCGGTGTGGTCACCACCGGCGACCTCGACCCCTGGCACCCCAACGCCGTGCGCGCCTCCGCGGGGCTGCACTTCGCCACGGCCGTGGAACGACTGGACCCCGCCGGCCTTCCCCAGGGACCGTTGTACGTCCTCGATCCGGAGGGCGAGGACATCCGCTCGACCTCCATCCCGGACGACGCGCTACTGGCGTTCGGCTCGGAACGCCACGGGGTGTCGGAGCAACTGCGCGCCCAGGCGACGAAGTTGCTCGCGATCCCGATGCGACCGCAGGTGTCCAGCTTCAACCTGGCCACCAGCGTCGCCATGGGCCTGTACCACTGGCTGTCCACCACGCGGCACGCTTAGACCCGTCCGCTACACCAAGGTGGACGTCGTCGGCTCGTCCGCGGAGCGCTGCCGGGGGATGACGGCCCTGCGGGCCGGGCGCAGCAGACGGACGACGCGGTCGCCGATCCAGCGCAGGAACCCGGTGGGCAGGAAGACCGCGTCCGCCGCGATCATCGCCAGGGAGAAGAACGGCAGCCCCAGGATGACCGCGATCCCCGCGTGCTCGCACATCATCAGGGCCAGCAGCACGTTCTTCACCCGGCGGTTGAACAGCGTGAACGGGAAGGCGACCTGCACGATCACCGTGCCGTAGGTGATCAGCATGACCATCAGGCCGTTGCCCGCGAGCGCGTGGGAGAGCGCGGGCCAGGGGGTGAAGTCGTTGAGGTGCAGCGGGTAGTACAGGGCGGTGCCGTCCTCCCAGCGCGAGCCCTGGATCTTGTACCAGCCGGCCGTCGCGTAGACCAGGCACACCTCGACGACGATGACCAGCATCGCCCCGCCGTGCACCAGGTTGGCGATCATGTCGAGCACGGTTCGCGGCTCACCGGGGGCGTGGCGGCGCACCAGCCACCAGGCCGCCTGCGTCGCCAGCGCCGTCCACAGCGCGACCGCCCAGAAGCCGCTGAGGTCGCCGACCGCGGTGGCCCAGGCCAACACGAGGGCGGAGCCGATCCACAGGACGAGCCCCACCGGATCACGGCCGGGCGCAGCGCAGGCGGCGGCACGGCGGGCCCGCCGGCCGTCCAGCGACCAGACCTGTCCGCAGCGGGTGAACGCCAGGTAGATGGCCATGATGTGCAGGACGTTGTCGCCGCCGTCGCCCACGAACACGCTGCGGTTCTGTAGCGCCAGCACCCCGATCATGAACAGGATCGAGGCGGTACGGGTCCGCCAACCGAGCAGCAGCATGACGCTGAACGCGATGGCGGCCGTGTAGACGACCTCGAACCACAGCCTGCTGTCGGACCACATCAGTACGCTGAAGGCGTGGTTGGTGCCGATCAGGGTGCGGGCCATGTCCCAACTCCACGGGCTGCCCGGCCCGTAGAGCTCGTCGCGGTGCGGCCACTCGCGGAGCAGGAACAGCAGCCAGGTCAGCGAGAAGCCGATGCGGACGACCGCGGACTGGTAGGGCGCGATGGCGCTGCCGGTGATCCGCGACAGGCCGCGTGCGACCGTACGGTCGACGCCGCGCAGCAGCCCGGCGAACGGCGACGGTACGGGCGCGGTGGCCGGGCCGGTCGACGGGCGGCGGGCGGCGGTGGGCTGGTCGGTCACGTGAAGTCCTCGGGGCTGACGGCCCACCACGGAAGGACGCGGTAGTAGGTCCGGGTGTCGATCTTCTCCGTGCTCCACGGCGGGGCGCCCACCGCCGCGGTCGCCGAGCGCACCTGGACGCGCTGTACGTCGCCGCCGTTGAGGTGCGGACCGAAGCGGTGCGCCACGATCCGCAGGACGTAGGACTGGGCGAGGTCACCGCGCAGTCCGTTGGAGCGGTTCTGGTCGTCGTGCGTGTCGGTGTAGAAGGACCAGGCGCGGCGCAGTTCGTTCTGCTCGGTGTGGCTGGGGATCGGGTTGTGGCGTATCCGCGCGATGTCCATCGCGGTCAGGTCGACCCAGCCGGTGGTGACGAGGGTGCCGTCCGGCTTGCGCACTTCGGCGCGCGCCTGGACATCGCTGTTCTCCTGGAGCGGGTTGGGCGCGAACAGCTTCCAGTTCTGCTCGAACTCCGGATAGATGTAGCCGTTGATCGCCTGGGCGTACTTCTGGGAGAGCGTGTTCGTCGGGGCGACGTGCAGGAAGACCATCGCGAGGTGGACGGCGGCGCCCACCGTGACGGCCGCCACGGCGAGGGCGAGCACGATTCGCGAGGTCACCGAGAGACGGGATATCCCGCCCAGTTCGTCGGCACCGTCAGCGGTCCGCGCCGCGTCGCCCGCGGCGGTTCCGGCGTCGCCGGAGGCCGGGGGACCCACGGTGTCGGGTGGGCTGGACCCCGCTGTCTCGTCCGCCGCCCTGGACTCGGGTGGCTCCATGTCGTTCCCCGTCTCTTCGCTGTGGCCGTTCGCACCGGAACGGTACTCATGCCGCCGCCGGTAGGACAGGCCGTGCAGGTTTTCCACAGGGCGGGGCCGCCCCAGAGCGAGGGTTTTCCACAGCCCTGGATCAGCCTTGACACCCTACGTCGCCGGCTCCACCATTGAACCGAACGGTCGGTCGGGAGCAGGGAGGCTTCTGTGATGACCACGGCACCGGCGGCTGGCGCCGCCGACAAGACGGCACCCGCCGAGCTGGTGGCGGAGTTCGACGCGGTGGTGAGTGCGGACGGTCGCGTCGAGCCACGCGACTGGATGCCGGACGCCTACCGGACCACCCTGATCCGGCAGATAGCGCAGCACGCGCACTCCGAGATCATCGGCATGCAGCCGGAGGCCAACTGGATCACCCGGGCGCCCAGCCTGCGCCGCAAGGCCATCCTGATCGCCAAGGTGCAGGACGAGGCCGGACACGGCCTGTATCTGTACGGAGCGGCCGAGACCCTGGGCGTCAGCCGCGAGGAACTGCTGGACAAGCTGCACTCCGGCCGCCAGCGCTACAGCTCGATCTTCAACTACCCCACCCTCACCTGGGCGGACATGGGCGCCATCGGCTGGCTGGTGGACGGCGCCGCGATCACCAACCAGGTGCCGCTGTGCCGCTGCTCGTACGGGCCGTACGCCCGGGCGATGGTGCGGGTGTGCAAGGAGGAGTCCTTCCACCAGCGCCAGGGCTACGAGCTGCTGCACACGCTGTCGCACGGCACCGAGGAGCAGCACGCGATGGCGCAGGACGCCGTCAACCGCTGGTGGTGGCCGTCGCTGATGATGTTCGGCCCGCCGGACGACGAGTCCGCGCACTCCGCGCAGTCCATGGCCTGGCGCATCAAGCGGCACTCCAACGACGAGCTGCGCCAGCGCTTCGTGGACATATGCGTCCCCCAGGCCGAGGCGCTGGGCCTGACACTGCCCGACCCAAACCTGCGGTGGAACGAGGAGCGCGGCCGGTGGGACTTCGGGGCGATCGACTGGGAGGAGTTCCAGCAGGTGCTGCGCGGCAACGGCCCGTGCAACGAGCAGCGGCTGAACCAGCGTCGCACCGCCCATGAGGAGGGCGCCTGGGTGCGCGAGGCGGCCGCCGCGTACGCGGCCAAACAGCTGACGAGGACGGGCCAGGAGGCGATGGCGGTATGAGCGGCGAGAACACCGACTGGCCGCTGTGGGAGGTCTTCGTGCGCAGCAGGCGGGGACTGAGCCACAGCCACGCGGGCAGCCTGCACGCCCCGGACGCCACCATGGCGCTGCGCAACGCACGGGACCTGTTCACCCGGCGCGGCGAGGGCGTGTCGATCTGGGTGGTGCCCGCCGCCGCGATCACCGCCTCGTCCCCGGACGAGAAGGACCCGTTCTTCGAACCGGCGGCCGACAAGACGTACCGCCATCCGACCTTCTACACGATCCCGGAGGGGGTGAAGCACCTGTGACCACGACGACCGTGCCCACCACCGCGGCCCTGTCGCTCGCCGATGACGCGCTGGTGCTCTCCCACCGGCTGGGCGAGTGGATCGGTCACGCGCCGGCACTGGAAGAGGAGGTGGCGCTGGCCAACATCGCGCTGGACCTGCTGGGTCAGGCCCGCTTCCTGTACTCGATGGTCGGCGACGAGGACGAGTTGGCCTATCTGCGGGAGGAACGCGCCTTCCGCAACGTGCAGTTGGTGGAGCAGCCGAACGGCGACTTCGCCACCACGATCGCGCGCCAGCTCTACTTCTCCTGCTACCAGGGCCTGCTGTACGCGGAGTTGGCGGCGACCGAGGGCGAACTGGCGGCACTGGCCGCGCGAGCGGTCAAGGAGGTGGCCTACCACCAGGACCACGCGGTGCAGTGGACACTGCGGCTGGGCGACGGCACGCCGGAGAGCCGGACACGGATGCAGCGCGCCCTGGACGCCCTGTGGCGGTACACCGGCGAGTTGTTCGCCCCGGTGGAGGGGCTGCCGGTGGACCCCGGCGCGCTGCGCGAGCGCTGGCAGGACGCGGTCGGCGCGGTGATACGGCAGGCCACCTTGACCCTGCCGGATGGGCCGGACCACACCCCGTGGGCGGCTGGCGCCGGACGGCAGGGGATCCACACCGAGCCGTTCGGCCGGATGCTCGCCGAGATGCAGCATCTGCACCGCGCACACCCGGGAGCGTCATGGTGACCACGGTGCTGGAGGAGGAGCTACGGCGGATCGCGGGCAGCGTCCCCGACCCCGAACTGCCGGTACTCACCCTGGACGAACTGGGCGTGCTGCGCGGGGTGCGGGTCACCGGCCCCGGCCGGGTGGAGGTCGAGCTGACCCCGACCTACACCGGCTGCCCGGCGGTCGAGGCGATGGCGGCCGACATCACCGAGCGGCTTACGGAGCGCGGCATGGCGGAGGTGTCGGTACGGACCGTCCTGTCGCCACCCTGGAGCAGCGACGCGATCAGCGCCGAAGGGCGCCGCAAGCTCGCGGAGTTCGGCATAGCGCCACCGCGACCGACCAGGGCGGGCGGGCCGGTGCCGTTGACGCTGTCGGTGCGCTGTCCGCACTGCGGCTCGCTGGACACCTCGCTGCTGAACCGCTTCTCGTCCACGGCCTGCAAGTCGCTTCGGCGGTGCGATTCGTGCGGTGAGCCCTTCGACCACTTCAAGGAGTTCTGATGGTGGCCGGTTCCGTCGCCCGGCACGGCGCCTTCCATCCACTGCGGGTGACGGACGTCGAGCGGCTCACCGACGACGCGGTGGTGCTCACCTTCGAGGTGCCCGCCGAGTTGCGTGACGTCTTCCGCTTCGCGCCGGGCCAGCACATCGCGCTACGGCGGTACGCCAACGGCGGGGAGATACGCCGTACTTACTCCGTATGCGACCCGGCACCGGCTGCCGAGTCGGAGGGGCCGCGGCGGCTGCGGGTCGGGGTACGGCTGGTGGAGGGCGGCGAGTTCTCCACCTACGCGCTCAAGGAGCTGGTGAAGGGCGAGACGCTGGAGGTGATGACCCCGGCGGGACGGTTCGGGCACGCACTGCCGCTGTCCGGTCCCGGGCACTATGCGGCGATCGTGGGCGGCAGCGGCATCACCCCGGTGCTGTCGATCGCCGCGACGGTACTGGAGCGGCAGCCGCAGGCACGCTTCTGTCTGATACGCAGCGACCGGTCCACGGCCTCGACGATGTTCCTGGAAGAGGTGGCCGACCTCAAGGACCGCTATCCGGACCGGCTCCAGCTCGTCCATGTGCTCTCCCGGGAGGAGCAGCAGGCCGGTCTGCCGACGGGACGGCTCGACCAGGAGCGGCTCACCGAGCTGCTGCCCGCGCTGTTGCGGCCGGAGAGCGTGGACGGCTGGTTCCTGTGCGGGCCGTACGGTCTGGTCGAGGACGCCGAGCGGGCGTTGCGCGGCCTCGGGGTGCCAAGGGGCCGGATCCACCAGGAGATCTTCCATGTGGACGAGGGCTCCGCGAAGGCCCCCGGCACGGCGGCGACCGGCAACGCCACCGGCGCCACGATCAGTGCGACGTTGGACGGACGCGGTGGCAGCTGGCCCGCCCGGGAGGGGGAGTCGGTACTGGAGACAGTGCTGCGCAACCGCGCCGACGCGCCGTACGCGTGCAAGGGAGGGGTGTGCGGCACCTGCAGGGTGCGGCTGGTCGAGGGTGAGGTGCGGATGGACCGAAACTTCGCCTTGGAACCGGATGAGTTGGCGGCCGGATATGTGCTGGCCTGCCAGTCCCATCCGGCCACCGAGCGCGTGACGGTGGACTTCGACGCGTAAGGCGCGAGGCGCCCACCTGGGAGTCCGACTCCACGCGTCCCGGAGCCTGTTCAGTTGATAGAACCTGTTCTAACCTGACGCCCTGTCAGTAAGTGGTGCAGCGGTGGGAGGGGCGAGCAGTGGACTTCAGCTTCAGCGAGGAGCAGCAGGCCGCCGTGGAGGCGGCGCGCGCGGTCTTCTCGTCGGTGGCGCCCGACGCGGTACCCAGCCCGTCGCTGACGCCGGGTGCGGTCGCCGCCGACTTCGACCGCGCGCTGTGGCGCAGGCTCGCCGACGCCGATCTGCTGGGCCTGGTGCTCGGCCCCGAGTACGGCGGCGCCGGACTCGATCCGGTCGCGCTGTGCCTGGTGCTGCGCGAGGCCGGGCGGGTGCTGGCACGCGTTCCACTGCTGGAGACCTGCGCCGCCGCACTGACCGTCCAGACCTACGGCGAGGGCGAGTTGAAGGCGCGGCTGCTGCCCGCCGTCGGCCGCGGCGAGACCGTGCTCTCCGTCGCCGCCAGCGGCCGCACCGGGCACGAACCGGCCGAACTCGCCGTCACCGCAAGGGAGTCGAACGGAGCATGGCTGCTGGACGGGGCGCAGACCGCCGTGCCGTGGGCGCAGCAGGCCGATCACCTGCTGGTCCCGGCCCGTACCGCCGCCGACCGTACGGTGATCGCGCTGGTGCCGCGGGTGCAGGAGGGTTTGGTCCTGGACGACCAGGTGTCCACCAACGGTGAGCGCTACGCGCGGTTGCGGCTGGACTCGGTGGCGGTCCCGGCCGGTGACGTGGTGACCGCCGCCGGGGCCTGGGAGTGGCTGCGCGATCTGCTGGCCACCGGCACCTGTGCACTGGCGCTCGGGCTGGCCACCCGCGTGGTCGCCATGACCAGCGAATACACCGGTAAGCGCGAGCAGTTCGGGCATCCGATCGCGACCTTCCAGGCGGTCGCCGTACAGGCCGCGGACCGCTACATCGACACCCGCGCGATGGAGGTCACCCTCTGGCAGGCCGCCTGGCGGCTGAGCACCGGCACCGCGGGCCAACTGCCGGTCACCGCCGATGTGTCGGTGGCCAAGATCTGGGCCGCGGAAGGCGTGCGCCGCGTGGTACAGACCGCGCAGCACCTGCACGGCGGCTTCGGCGCCGACACCGACTACGCGCTGCACCGCTATCACGCCTGGGCCAAGACGCTGGAGTTGTCCCTGGGCCCGGCCGCCGCCCATGAGGAACGGCTGGGCGCGCTACTGGCCGCTCACACCGGGTGAGAGTTCGCCTCCGGCGCGGTGCTGTGGGCCTGCTGCCGCCAGGCCCCGGCACGAGCCTCGTCGCGGGTGCGGTGCCCGCGGCCGAAGGCCGCTGACGGACGTCATGGCACCGCCGGACCGGCTCCCCCGAAGCGGCTGCCCGCGTCGTGGCGGAGGGGACCTCCGTCCCGGCGTAGCCGCCATGCGCCCCTAGACGACCACCGCGGGGCCGCCGTGGTCGGTGACCAGCGGGCGGCCGGCCCGCTCCCAGGCGAGCATGCCGCCGTCCACGTTGACCGCGTCCAGACCCTGGGCGATCAGATACTGGGCGACCTGCGCGGAGCGCCCGCCGACCCGGCACACCACATGCACCCGCTGGTCCGCCGGCACCTCGCCGAACCGGGCGACCAGCTCGCTCATCGGAATGTGCACCGCCTGCTCGGCGTGCCCGGCCGCCCACTCGTCGTCCTCCCGGACATCCAGCAGGAACCCGTCGGACGGCACGGCGGCGGCCTGCACCTCGGGCAGCGGGGCGAAGTTCATGGGTCAGCCTTTCCAGGGTCCTGGGGATCGATCCCGTTCCAACGTATCTCGTCGCCCCGGTCAGTCGGCGGCCGGACGCAGCAGCTCCGCCAGCCGCCGCTCCCGTTCCGCGACCTGGGCGAGCAGTTGCTCGGCGATCTCGTTGAGCAGCCCGTCCGGGTCCTCGGGGGCTATCTTCATCATCTGGCCGATCGCACTGGCCTCCAGCTCGGCGGCGACCGCCGCGAGCGCCTCCTTGCGCTCCGCCAGCCACTCAAGACGTGCGTAGAGTTCCTCCGCCTTGCTGGGCGCGGGCCGCTCAGCCGGGGGCCCGGCCGCCCACTCCTCCGCGAGCGCGCGCAGCGCGGCCTCGTCCCCGTAGCCGTAGGCCTCGTTGACGCGGGCGATGAAGTCGCCCCGCCGCTTCTGCTCCGCCTCGTCCTGGGCAAGGTCGGGGTGGGCCTGGCGGACCAGCTCGCGGTAGAGGCGGCGGGCCTCCTCGCCGGGCCGGACCCGGCGCGGCGCCTGCGGGTCGTCCACCTGCCGCACGCCGTCGGAGCCCAGCAGCCCCTCGAACAGCTCCTCGACGCCCGGCATGGGCATCACCAGGGCGCGGGCCTCCCAGGCACGCGCGATGTCCTCGCGCTCACCGGTGTGCGCGGCGACCGCCTCGGCGATCAGCGCGTCCAGTTCGTCCAGCCTGGTGTACATGGGGCCAAGCCGCTGGTGGTGCAGCCGGGAGAAGTTCTCCACCTCGACCCGGAAGGTCTCCACCGCGATCTCGAACTCGATCAGCGCCTGCTCCGCGGCCCGCACCGCCTTCTCCAGGCGGTCCTCCGCACCCTGCTGCTCTGGCTGTACGCCCTCCGGGTTCATCACCCGCCCAGCCTACGAGGAGCCGCGCACCGGCCGTTCCACCGTCGCCCCGAACCGCCGTCCGGCGCGTACCGCGCGGGCCGGCGTGAGCCGATGTCCGGGGCCATAGCGGCTCGCTCCCACCACGGGCGGTCAAACTCGGTATTTTCCCAAACTCCTGTGACGTTTCATGCTTGCCTTGTCAGGGCCGCCACTCCTTCGGCCGCCTCCCACAACGACCTCGGGTGCACGACGTTGGACAAGATGATCAAGCCGCTCGGCGAGCAGTCCCACGACGGACATCCGCCGCCCGACGGAATCGCCGCCCTGCTGCGGCTGGCCGTGGTCTGCGTCGACGCCGACGGGGACGTCTCCTACTGGAACCGGGGCGCGGAGGAGCTGTTCGGCCACCGCTGGGAGTCCGTCTTCGGCCACCGCGCCAGGGGCCTGCTGCCCGCCCCCGCCGAACCGCCCGCGTCCGGCGACCGGGACGCCATCGAGATGCTGGACGGCCTGAGCGAGCCCCGGTGGTGCGGTGCCTTCCCGGTCACCGACCACGCCGGTGCGCTGCGCGACACGCTGTGGTGGTCGTACCGGACGGCCAAACCGGTCGGCAGCGGTCTGCTGGTGCTGGCCGCGCACGCCAAGCCGCTGCGCTCCGGCGCCCTGCGGCTGGCCATCGGCGACCGCATGCTGCCCTATGTGCTCGCCGAGACGGCGGCGGCGGACGGCGTCCGGCTCACGCCTCGGTTCACCCCCGCGCCCCACGAAGGCGCCGAGCCGCGGCTGACCATACGGCTGGCCGATGCACTGCCCCGGGTCAGCCCCGGGCGGCTGGACCGGATCACCCGGCAGATCGCCCGACTCGGCGCCCCCGCGCTCCAGATCGAGGGCAGCGCACCGCTCGCCGTCCTGCCGTACGAGGCGGGCCAGTCGTCGCGGACCGGTCGCCGTGGTGACCCCGCCGTGCCCGCCCGGCGGCGCGCCGAACTCCCCGCCGCGCCACGGCACCGCACCCGCAAAAGGCCGCCCCTCACACCCGTACCGCCACCCGGCTTTCCGTCACCCGCGCCCGGCGGGGTGCTCGACCAGCAGCTCGCGCTGCTCCGGGAGACCGGTGCACGGGTCGGCACCACCCTCGAACCCGAGACCACGGCGGCCGAGTTGTGCTCGGTGGCGGTGCCGCGGTTCGCCGACTTCGCCAGTGTGCTCATCGTCGACGACCTCTTCTCCGACGCCCTGCGCGACGGCTCGCCGTCCGGGCGGGGCAGGGACCGGACCGTCACCGTGCGCAGACTGGCGGTGTCCGGCAACTGCGCCGGTACGTCGTGGGATTCCATGGTGCCGGAGGGCGAGTTGTTCTCGTTGCCCGCGGGACCGAGCGGGCAGGCGTCCGGGCTGGCCGAACCGCTGCTGGTGCCGGTGGTTGATCCGGCGCTGGCCGAGGACGTGGCCGCCGATCTGGGCGCCGCGGCCCTCGGCGATCTGCTCGCCGGGCGTTCGATACTGGTCACCCCGCTCATCGCACGCGGTGTGGTGCTGGGCCAGATGCGGTTCGTACGGGACCCGGACCGGCGGCCGTTCGACGTCAAGGACGCCGCGACCGCGGTGGAGTTCGCCGCGCGCGGCGCCGTGCACCTGGACAACGCGCGGTTGCACCGGCTGGAGTCGCGCGCCGCCGCCACCTTGCAACGCAGCATGCTGCCGAGCAGTCCGCCGCGTATCCCCGGGGTGCGGATCGCCCACCACTACCGTCCAGGCGACCGCCAGGCGCAGGTCGGCGGCGACTGGTTCGACGCCATCCAACTCCCCGGCGGCCGGGTCGCGTTGGTGGTCGGTGACGTGATGGGGCACGGGCTGCTGAGCGCCGCGGTGATGGGCCAGTTCCGCACCGCCGTACAGACCATGGCCGCGCTCGACCTGCCGCCCGCGCAGCTGCTGCGCCACCTGGACAACCTGGCGCACCGGCTCGGCACCACGGACCACCTCGCGACCTGTGTCTACGCGGTGTACGACCCGATCCACCGCACCCTGTCGGTGGCCAACGCGGGCCACATCCCGCCGGTGCTGGCCCGGCACGACGGGCGCAGCGAACCGCTGCGGATCCCGGAGGGGGCGCCCATCGGCGTCGGCGGGGTGCCGTTCGAGACGGTGGAGATCCCGGTGCCGGACGGGAGTTGGCTGGTGCTGTGCACCGACGGCCTGGTGGAGGTGCGCGGGCAGGGTATAGACGCGGGGCTGGCCGCGCTGTGCGCCAACGTCATCGAGCCGCAGCAGACGCCCGAGGACGTGTGCAACCAGATCCTCAGCAAGGTGCACTACGAGGAGCGCGGCGACGATGTGGCGCTGCTCGTGGCGCGGTTCGAGGGCATCGCGCCGCAGGACGTCGCCGAACGGCGGCTGCGGCTCGACCACTCGGAGGTGCGCACGGCGCGTGCGTTCACCCGTAAGCAGCTCGCCGACTGGGGGCTCGGCCAACTCGGCGACCTGGCGGAGCTCTTGGTCAGCGAGCTGGTGACCAACGCGCTGCGGGTGGCCGGTCATGAGGTGCATCTTCGGCTGATGCGGGTGGGCAAGCTGCTGGTCGAGGTCAGCGACGACGACCACAACCTGCCGCAGTTGCGGCGCGCGGACGAGGACGACGAGGACGGCCGGGGGCTCGCCCTGGTCAGCAACCTCTCCCACCGCTGGGGGACGAGCCGCCAGGCGGTGGGAAAGGTGGTGTGGTTCGAACTTCCGCTGCCGTCGGCCTAGTCGGGGCGCCCCGAGCCCCTCGGGGCGTCAGACCGCGACGGCCTCTTCCATCTCCTCTTCGGTTTCCTCTTCCGCCTCGACGGCCGTGACCGCCACGGCCTCCTCGACGACGCGCCGGCGGCGTTCGGTGAGAGCCGCCGCCGCCACCGCCAGGGCGCCGACGGCCAGCCATACGACCAGCGTGAGGACGTTGCCGCCCAGGCCGCGGCTGCCGAAGTAGACCAGGTCGCGGGCGCCTTCGATGAACCCGGCGCCGTTCCAGAAGGCGTGCAGCGCGCCGAAGAACCCGTTCTGCAACTCGGGCCGGAAGATGCCGCCGGAGCTGGTGAAGTTCAGCATGACGAACAGCACCATCACCCCCAGCGTGGTCCAACGCTTGAGGAAGGTGTGCAGACCGGTTCCGACCAGCAGGATTCCGGCCGAGTACACCCAGACCAGCCCCCACACGCCGGGCAGCCCGTGGTCGACGATGTGGAAGACCGGGCCGGCGAACAGGGCGCCGACCGCGCTCACCGCCAGCGACATCCCGACGGCCAGCAGTGCCCGTATCCGCATCGGCAGCACCGCGCCCGCTCCGCCGATCACCGCGACCGAGGCGTAGGAGCCGATGCTCACCGCGACCAGCAGGAAGAACAGCCCCTGCCCGGTGGGGTCGTGCGGTGCGGGCGGGACCACGTCGGTGACCTTCAGCGGCGCGCCCTGCCGGGCGGCGACCGGGGTGAAGACCTTCTCCACGGCCGAGGCGTTGGTATCGGAACCGGCCGAGGCGACCAGCAGTTCCGGCTGCGCACCACCGGCCACGTACGCGCCGAAGACCTGCCGGTCCTCCAGCAGCCGCACCGCGTCGAGGCGGGACGGCACCGTCCGTACGTCGAGCGCTTCACCGGCCTTGTCCTGGAGGGTCTGCGCCATCACCAGTTGTGCGGGCGCCCGTCCGACGACGGCGACCGGCAGATGGTGCGGAGCCGGATCGCCGAAGGCGCCCAGGTAGCCGAGGCCCATGCCGACGCACATCAGCAGCGGGGTCAGCAGATGGGTGAGGACATGGCGGATCGCGCCAGGCTGTGTGTTCCCGGTCATCGGTGGGGCCTCCGAGGAAACTGGTTGGCTTTTGCAACGACATTCACGTTGTACTATACAACCACCTGAAGGGAGAACCACCATGCCCCCCAACCGGGACGAATCCGTCGAGACGATCCAGCGCGAACTGACCGCCTTCGCTCGGCGCGCCAGGGCGACGGCCGCCCGTATGCACCCCGAGTTGTCGCTGGTCTCCTTCACCCTGCTGGCACACCTCGCCGACCAGCAGGGATGCCGGGCGACGGACCTGGCGGCGCACTACCTGCTGGACAAGTCCACGGTCAGCAGGCAGGTCGCGGCGCTGGAGAAGCTGGGTTTCGTGGAGCGCCGCCCCGACCCGGACGACCAGCGGGTGCAGGTGCTGCACCCCACATCGCTGGGGTACGAGACCCTGGCGTCGGTAGCGGCCAGCCGCCGGGCGGTCTTCCGCGAGCGACTCGCGGACTGGTCACAGGAGGATCTGGCGCGGTTCGCGGAGTACCTGGAGCGGTACGGGCGCACATCCGTGCGTCCTGAGTCCTGAAAGTGCGCGCGCCCCGGGATGGAAGGGCCTTCCCGGGGGCAGGCCCCCGAACCCCGAGCACCCACGCCCGCAGGGAGGGTCAGGCGGCCGGGCCGCGGGGGCACGGCGGGGCCTCCGGCATGTGCTTCGCGGCCCAGTCGGCGAGTTCGTTCATCGCGGGGGCCAACGCGTCGCCCGCGGAAGTGAGTTCGTAGCTCACCCGCAGCGGCGGACCTTCGTCCACCTGGCGCACCAGCAGCCCGGCACCGGCAAGTTCGGTGAGACGGTCCGAGAGCATCCGTTCACTGATCCCTGGGATGGACCGGCGCAGCTCGGCGAAGTGCGAGCGGCCGTTGCTCATGAGCACGGCGATGATCACGCCGGTCCACCGCTTGCCGAGCAGCGCGAACACCCGCGTGATGCCTTGGTCGACCGCGCTGCATTCCTGGGGGACCGCCATGCCCTCCATCGTACCCCCCTCCCGGTTAGGGGCTGCAGTTTTGTAAGTAGGTGTGGTATCTATAGTTGACGTACGGATTTCAACTTCCTTGTCGGAGGTACCCCCATGGCCACCCTGCTGCACCTTGACTCGTCCCTGTACCCGCAGGGCTCGGCATCCCGCGATGTCACCGCCACCTTCCGCAAGGAGTGGGAGGCCCAGCACCCGCACGGCAAGGTCATCTACCGCGACCTCGCCGTCGAGCCGCTGCCGCACCTGGAGACGGACGCCGCCCTGGCCGGTTTCACCGCGCCCGACCAGCGCACCCCCGAGCAGTCCGCCGCCTTCGTGCTGCGCGACCAGCTCGCCGCCGAGCTGGAGGAGGCCGACGCCGTCCTCATCGGCGCGCCGATGTACAACTTCACCATTCCCTCCACCCTGAAGGCCTGGCTGGACCAGGTGATCATCATGGGCCGCACCGCGGGCGAGAAGCCGACCGCCGCCGGTACCCCGGTGGTCGTGGTGGCCAGCCGCGGCGGCTCCTACGCGCCCGGCACGCCCCGGGAGGGCTTCGAGTTCGTCCAGACCTACCTGGAGAAGGTGCTGGGCGGCATGCTCGGCCTTGAGGTCGAGTTCATCGTTCCGGAGCTGACGCTGGCCCGCACCAACCCGGCGATGGCCGACCTGATCGAGCTGGCCGACGCCTCCAAGGCCAAGGCGCACGAGGACGCGGCCACCAAGGCCAAGGAACTGGTCAGCCGCCTGGCCGCCTGAGCCCGCCGACCCGTACGGGAGCTGATCCCCGGCGGGCCGCACGGGGTCGGCCGCTCCCGTCGCGGGAGTGGTCGACCCCGTTCCGCTTTCTGCCGGTTACAGCTGGACGCCGTAGTCGCCAGCTATTCCGGCGAGCCCGGAGGCGTAACCCTGGCCGATGGCGCGGAACTTCCAGTCGCCGCCGCTGCGGTACAACTCACCGAAGACCATGGCGGTTTCGGTCGAGGCGTCCTCGGTCAGGTCGAAGCGAGCCAGCTCCCTGCCGTCGGCCTCGTTGACCACCCGGATGAACGCGTTGCGGACCTGGCCGAAGTTCTGGGCGCGCGCCTCGCCGTCGTAGATCGAGACCGGGAAGACGATCCGCTCGATCTCGGGAGAGACGGCCGAGAGCTTCACCCTGACCGACTCGTCGTCGCCCTCGCCCTCACCGGTGAGGTTGTCACCGGCGTGCTCGACCGAACCGTCCGCGCTGCGGAGGTTGTTGAAGAAGACGAAGTGCCCGTTGGACGGCACCTTCCCGGACGCGTCCAGCAGCAGCGCGCTCGCGTCGAGGTCGAAGTCGCTGCCCGTGGTGGTCCGTACGTCCCAGCCCAGTCCGACGGTGACCGCGGCCAGGCCCGGGGCCTCCTTGGTCAGCGAGACATTGCCGCCCTTGCTGAGGCTGACGCCCATGGATCTCCTGCGCAATCCGGCGCGGGCCACGCCACTTGACGATTACTTTGCCCTGTAGGCTCAACGGGCTTGCCGCGCAAGGCGTTCCCGGCCGCCACCCCTCCTTCGGGGGGTGCTTCCCTCAGACCTGCGAGGTATGCCGGACCCGGGGTCAACCAGAAGGCGTACACCCCGTTTGCACCACAGGTGGACGCAATCGGGCCGGGAAGCGGGAAGGCTTGGAGGTGACCAGGACGCTCCCGCGGACCGCGAAAGGACCCCTCATGCCCCCCAAGGCGAGCCTCGTAACGGCCGTCACCCTCGGTGCCGTCGGCCTCGGCAGCCTGGCGGTCGTCGGCGGCCCCGGCGCCGTCGACTGGTTCAAGGGAAGGCATGTGCAGCAGGCCTCGTACGACAACGGCCGGGTCGCCAAGTCGGACCGCGCCTCGATGCCCCGCTGGCTGCCGGACACCGCGCGCGCGGTCCACTACCGGATGTCCACCACCGGCGGCGACCGTCTGCTGAAGGCCACCCTCTCCGAGTCCAGACTTCCGCACGGCTGCAAGCCGGGCGGCACCCAGGCCCGCGCCCATCTGAAGGCCTCCTGGTTCCCCAAGGGCACCGACCACAAGCCCCAGGCCACCTGCGGCGGCACGTACAACGCCGTGCTGAAGGGCAAGGAGCTGTACGCCTGGCAGGACAACGCCTCCTGGGTCGCCGCCCACAAGACCCCCCGCGGACACGCACCGTCCACGGGCCATCACCACCACAAGCAGAAGGTGCACTGACGGCTCGGACCGGGCCCCCCGCAACGACCCGGACGAACGCGACGGGCGGCAGCGGAACGGAACAAAGAAAAAGGTCCCCCTACGAATCCGTAGGGGGACCTGTTGTGCGCGAGGGGGGAGTTGAACCCCCACGCCCTTGCGGGCACTGGAACCTGAATCCAGCGCGTCTGCCTATTCCGCCACCCGCGCATTGGGTGTTGTCAGTTGATTCTGCCACACTCTCCGGGGCGCCCGGTCCGCTGGACCGGTCTTCCCGGGGCTTGTGTGGCGCGCCTTCCGACATGCAGAACACTAGCACGTGCCGGAGGGTGGATTCACATCCGTTTCCCGGCCCCGGGAGAGGGGAACCCTCGGCACTTGCGGGACACTGGCCGGGGGCGCATCTACCATCCCTGTGAAGCCACCGGCGGCGCGGTGCGGCGAACCGGGCAGAGCGCATCCCAGGGCGTCCCCACCATGGGATCCGGGAACTCTGTGAGGGTCGACACTGTTGTAGTCGGTAGCCAAGGGGAACCACCTGTTTCCCCGCCGCGTGGATACGATCAGTAAGCAGTACGACAACGCAGACACGTCAACGTACGAGAACGTCTAGGAGGGAGGTGCCCCGTGGGAGTACTGAAGCGCTTTGAGCAGCGACTCGAAGGGCTCGTCAACGGCACCTTCGCCAAGGTGTTCAAGTCCGAGGTCCAGCCGGTCGAGATCGCGGGGGCGCTCCAGCGGGAGTGCGACAACAACGCGACGATCTGGAACCGCGAGCGCACGGTCGTCCCCAACGACTTCATCGTGGAGCTGAGCACCTCGGACTACGAGCGGCTCAGCCCGTACGCGTCGCAGCTCGGCGAGGAGCTCTCCGGCATGGTCCGGGACTACGCCAAGCAGCAGCGCTACACCTTCATGGGACCGATCAAGGTCCACTTGGAGAAGGCCGACGACCTCGACACCGGCCTGTACCGGGTGCGCAGTCGCACCCTCGCCTCCAGTGAGTCCCAGCCGCACCCCGCCGAGCCCCGAGGGCACTTCGGCGGGCCGACGCCGACGCAGGCCGGACAGGCCCCGCAGCGTCCGGGCGGCTACGGCTTCCCGCCGCCGCCCGCCAGTGCGCCGCCGATGCCGCCCAGCCCGCCCGGTGCCGGACGCCCCGGCGGCGCCCCGGTCACCAGGCTGCCGGGCACCGGCGACCCCTCGGCGAGCACCCGGCGCTGGATCGAGATCAACGGCAACCGCCACCAGATCTCCCGGCCGACCTTGGTGCTCGGCCGCAGCACGGAGGCGGACGTACGGATCGACGACCCCGGAGTGTCCCGCCGCCACTGCGAGATCCGAGTCGGAACGCCGAGTGTGATCCAGGATCTGGGGTCGACAAACGGAATCGTGGTGGACGGGCAGCACACCCAACGCGCTACGCTCCGCGACGGCTCGCGCATCGTCGTGGGCAGCACCACCATCGTGTACCGGCAAGCCGAAGGGTGAAGCGGGGAGAATGTCAGAGCTGACCCTGACGGTCATGCGGTTGGGTTTCCTCGCCGTGCTGTGGCTGTTCGTCATCGTGGCCGTACAGGTCATCCGTAGTGATCTGTTCGGCACCAAGGTCACCCAGCGCGGGACCCGCCGTGCCGCGGGCGCGGAGCAGCGGCCACCGCAGCAGCGCCAGCAGCAGCCACAGGCCCAGCAGGGCCGGAACAACCGCCAGCGGCGCGGCGCGCCGACCAAGCTGGTGGTCTCCGAAGGGTCGCTTACGGGTACGACGGTCGCACTGCAGGGCCAGACGATCACCCTCGGTCGGGCGCATGACTCGACGATCGTGCTGGACGACGATTACGCGTCCTCCCGGCATGCCAGGATCTATCCGGACCGCGATGGTCAGTGGATCGTCGAGGACCTCGGATCCACCAACGGCACCTATCTGGACCGCACGCGGCTCACCACACCGACGCCGGTTCCGCTCGGTGCCCCGATCCGCATCGGCAAGACCGTCATCGAGCTGCGGAAGTAGTCGCGCAATGGGCGAGCGAATGAGGCAGGGTGGCCTCGGCAGGCTCATCAACGGAGGGTGGGGACGTTGCGGATGTACCCCGAGCCGACCGGCGAGGTGCGCATGAGTCTGTCCCTGCGCTTCGCCGCCGGATCCCACAAGGGCATGATCCGGGAGGGCAACGAGGACTCCGGCTACGCCGGTCCCCGGCTGCTCGCCATCGCCGACGGCATGGGTGGCCAGGCGGCCGGTGAGGTCGCCAGTTCCGAGGTGATCTCCACCCTCGTCACGCTCGACGACGACATCCCCGGCTCCGACATCCTCACCTCGCTCGGTACCGCCGTACAGCGCGCCAACGACCAGTTGCGGGTGATGGTCGAGGAGGACCCGCAGCTCGAAGGCATGGGCTGCACGCTGACCGCGATGCTGTGGACCGGCCAGCGGCTCGGTCTGGTGCACGTCGGCGACTCGCGCGGCTATCTGCTGCGGGACGGTGTGCTGACCCAGATCACCCAGGACCACACCTGGGTGCAGCGGCTGGTCGACGAGGGCCGGATCACCGAGGAGGAGGCCGGTACGCATCCGCAGCGTTCGCTGCTGATGCGGGCGCTGGACGGACGCGGCCAGGTCGAGCCCGACCTGTCGATCCGCGAGGTGCGGGCGGGTGACCGTTATCTCATCTGCTCCGACGGCCTGTCCGGGGTGGTCAGCCACCAGACGCTGGAGGAGACGCTCGCCAGCTACCAGGGTCCGTACGAGACGGTCCAGGAGCTGATCCAGCTCGCGCTGCGCGGCGGCGGCCCGGACAACATCACCTGCATCGTGGCGGACGTCCTCGACGTGGAGGACGGCGACAGCCTCGCCGGGCAGTTCAACGAGAGCCCGGTGGTGGTCGGCGCGGTCGCCGAGAACCAGCACGCGCTGCACGACCCCAGTCACCTGCAGACCCCGGCAGGCCGAGCCGCGGAGCTCGGCCGTTCCGTACCCCAGCAGTCCCCGTCCCCCGAGGGCGCATTCGGTCCGCCGGACAGCGGCGAGCCGGTGGGCGCCCCGCCGATGGGCAGCTTCGGGCCGTACGACGAGACGGCCGCCGAGGGGCACGCCAAGCCGAAGCGCAAGCGCAAGTGGCTCAAGCGCTCGGCCATCACCGTGGTGGTGCTCGCACTGATCGGCGGTGGTGTCTACGGCGGCTACCAGTGGACCCAGAGCCAGTACTACGTGGGCGCCAACGGCGACCACGTAGCCGTTTACCAGGGCATCAGCCAGAATCTGCTGGGGATGGACCTGTCCAAGGTCCACCAGGACTACCCGCAGATCGAACTCAAGTACCTGCCGAGCTACCAGCGCACCCAGGTGCAGGGCACCATCGCCACCGACAACCTGGACCAGGCCACGCAGAAGGCGGACGACCTGGGCAAGCAGGCCGCGATCTGCAAGGCGGTGGCCGACGCCAAGTCCAAGCCCGCCAGCGGTGCCTCCGGAAACCCGGCGGGCAAGCCGGGCGACACCAAGGGCGGCTCGCCCAGCCCCGACCCCAGCCACTCCCCCGAACTCCCGCACACCACGAACAACACGACAAAGACGTCGCAGACCACCCAGTCCGCTCCGTCGCCCGGCCCAACGCTCTCGGTGGAAGACCAGAACCTGGCCAAGCAGTGCGACGGCGGGACGCAATAGCAGGAGGGGGCGGCCTGCCGTGAGCACTGTCACCAACACGACCACGATCTCCTCGATCGGGGCGCCGAACCGTCGCAACACCGAACTGGTGCTGCTGCTGTTCGCCGTGGCGATCCCGGTGCTGGCGTACGCCAACGTCGGCCTGGCCAAGGACGGTTCGGTCCCCGGCGGAATGCTCGGCTACGGACTCGGGCTCGGACTGCTGGCCGCGGTGGCGCATCTGATGGTGCGCAGGTTCGCGCCGTACGCCGATCCGCTGATGCTGCCGATCGCCACCCTGCTCAACGGGCTCGGCCTGGTCTTCATCTACCGGCTCGACCTGGAACCGTCGATCACCACCAGGGGCCTGGGCGGCCCGAAGGCGCCTGGGCAGCTGATCTGGTCGGCGCTGGCGGTGGCGATCTTCATCGGCATCCTGGTGCTGCTCAAGGACCACCGCATCCTCCAGCGCTACACCTACATCTCGGGCGCGGTGGCACTGGTGCTGCTGGTCGCCCCGGTGTTCTTCCCGGCGATCAACGGCTCCAAGCTGTGGATCGTCATCCCCGGAGTGGGCTCGATCCAGCCCGGGGAGTTCGCCAAGATCATCCTGGCGGTGTTCTTCGCCGGGTACCTGATGGTCAAGCGGGACGCGCTCGCCCTGGCCAGCCGCCGTTTCATGGGCCTGTACTGGCCGCGCGGCCGGGACCTCGGCCCGATCCTGGCGATCTGGGCGCTGAGCATGATGATCCTGGTCCTGGAGGACGACCTGGGATCCACACTGCTGTACTTCGGCCTGTTCGTGGTGATGCTGTACGTCGCCACCGAGCGGACCAGCTGGGTGATCTTCGGACTGCTGCTGGCGTCCGGCGGTGCCACGGCGGTCGGCATGACCTCCGGGCACGTCAAGGTGCGCATCCAGAACTGGCTCGACCCGTTCGCGGGCGTCGCCCAGCACGGTGCCACCGAGGCCGCGCAGGTGCTGTGGTCCTTCGGCTCCGGCGGAGTGCTGGGGTCCGGGCTCGGCCAGGGGTTCTCCCGGCTGATCGGCGGCATCGGCGTCAAGAGCGACTACATCCTGGCCACCGTCGGCGAGGAGCTGGGCCTGGCCGGACTGATGGCGGTGCTCCTGCTGTACGGTCTGCTCATCGAGCGCGGAGTGCGCACCGCGCTGGCCGCCCGTGATCCGTTCGGCAAGCTGCTGGCGATCGGGCTGTCCAGTGCCATGGCGCTCCAGGTGTTCGTGGTCGCGGGCGGGGTCACCGGCCTCATCCCGCTGACCGGTATGACCATGCCGTTCCTGGCACAGGGCGGTTCCTCCGTGGTCGCCAACTGGGCGCTGGTCGCGATCCTGGTGCGGATCAGCCACACCGCGCGCCGCCCGGCGCCCGCGCCCGCCCCGTCCCCCGACGCCGAGCCGACCCAGGTGGTCCGACTGTGAACAAGCCCCTGCGCAGGGTCGCGATCTTCTGCGGCCTGCTGGTCTTCGCCCTGCTGCTCCGGGACAACTGGGTGCAGTTCGTGCAGGCCGACTCGCTGAAGAACGACCCGCACAACCGCCGCGTGATGATGCAGGAGTACGCGCAGCCGCGCGGCGACATCATCGTGGACGGCAAGCCGATCACCGGCTCCACCACGGTCAGCGGCAGTGACTTCAAGTACAAGCGGACCTACACCGACGGTCCGATGTGGGCGCCGGTGACCGGTTTCGCGTCGCAGGCGTTCGGCTCCAACTCGCTGGAGAGCATCGAGGACAAGATCCTCACCGGCCAGGACGACCGGCTGTTCTTCAACCGCACGATCGACATGCTCACCGGCAAGAAGCAGCAGGGCGGCGACGTCGTCACCACGCTGAACGCCAAGGCGCAGGCCGCCGCGTACAACGGGCTGGGCAACAAGAAGGGCGCCGTCGCCGCCATAGACCCGCAGACCGGCAAGATCCTGGCGCTGGTCAGCACGCCGTCGTACGACCCGGGCAGCATCGCCGGCATGTCCAACCAGGACAAGCAGAACTGGACGAACCTCAAGCCGAACGACCCGGACAGCGTCATGATCGACAAGGCGCTGCGGCAGACCTACCCGCCGGGCTCCACCTTCAAGGTGGTCACCGCCGCCGCGGCGCTGGAGAACGGCCTGTACTCCCGCATCGACCAGCCGACCAACTCCCCGCTGCCCTACACCCTGCCGAACACCACCACCGAGCTGAAGAACGAGGGGAACATCCCCTGCCAGAACGCCACGCTGCAGGTGGCGCTGCAGTACTCCTGCAACACGGTCTTCGGCAAGATCGGCGCCGACCTCGGCAAGGACAAGATGCTGGCGCAGGCGAAGAAGTTCGGCTTCGACCAGACCATCGACACCCCGGTCCGGTCCGCGGCCAGCAACTTCCCGACCTCGATGGACAAGCCGCAGACCGCGCTGTCGTCCATCGGCCAGTTCGACACCGCCGCCACCCCGCTGCAGATGGCGATGGTCGCCTCCGCGGTGGCCAACGACGGCAAGCTGATGCAGCCGTACATGGTCGACCAGCTGCGGGCGCCGAACCTGAACGTGATCGAGCAGACCCAGCCCAAGGAGTTCAGCCAGGCGATGTCGCCGGCGACCGCGCAGAAGCTCCAGCAGATGATGGAGACCGTGGTCTCGGACGGTACCGGCACCATGGCCAAGATCCCCGGCGTCACTGTCGGTGGTAAGACCGGTACGGCGCAGCACGGCATCAACAACAGCGCGCTGCCCTACGCCTGGTTCATCTCCTATGCCAAGACCGCGCAGGGCTCCCCGGTCGCCGTCGCCGTGGTGGTCGAGGACGGTAACGCCAACCGGGACGACATCTCCGGTGGCGGTCTGGCCGCGCCGATCGCCAAGAGCGTGATGGAGGCCGTACTGAACAAGTGACTCCGGTCACGTCCAGCTGCCGGGCTAGCTGCGTTTCCGCACGTCGCGGTACCAGTCCTATATCGGCTTGCGGTGAGGGCCAGGATCGCCGCGGCATGGCCGGTACCGTAAGCCCGAGCAGCACGCAGCCGAAAAGGGAGAGGCTGGAAGACTATGGATGAGCCGCGTCGCCTCGGCGGCCGGTACGAGCTGGGCTCGGTGCTCGGCCGTGGTGGCATGGCCGAGGTCTACCTCGCCCATGACTCCCGCCTTGGCCGCACCGTGGCTGTGAAGACGCTGCGGGCGGACCTCGCCCGTGACCCGTCGTTCCAGGCCCGGTTCCGCCGGGAGGCCCAGTCGGCCGCCTCGCTCAACCATCCGGCGATCGTCGCGGTCTACGACACCGGCGAGGACTACGTCGACGGGGTCTCGATCCCGTACATCGTCATGGAGTACGTGGACGGCTCCACGCTGCGTGAGCTGCTGCACAGCGGGCGCAAGCTGCTGCCGGAGCGGTCGCTGGAGATGACGGTCGGAATCCTCCAGGCGCTGGAGTACTCGCACCGCAACGGCATCGTGCACCGGGACATCAAGCCCGCGAACGTGATGCTCACCCGGACCGGCCAGGTCAAGGTGATGGACTTCGGCATCGCCCGGGCCATGGGCGACTCCGGCATGACCATGACGCAGACCGCGGCGGTCATCGGCACCGCCCAGTACCTCTCGCCCGAGCAGGCCAAGGGCGAGACCGTGGACGCGCGCTCCGACCTGTACTCCACCGGCTGTCTGCTCTACGAGCTGCTCACCGTGCGGCCGCCGTTCGTCGGCGACTCCCCGGTGGCCGTCGCGTACCAGCACGTGCGCGAGGACCCGCAGCCGCCGAGCGCGTTCGACCCCGAGGTCACGCCGGAGATGGACGCCATCGTCCTCAAGGCGCTGACCAAGGACCCGGACTACCGCTACCAGAGCGCCGACGAGATGCGGGCCGACATCGAGGCGTACCTCGACGGCCAGCCGGTCGCCGCCACCGCCGCGATGGGCGCGGTCGGCTACGGCTACGGAGGTGGCTCGTACAGCGACGGCGCGCCGACCACCGCGCTGCCGCCGCAGGACGGTGGCCCCAAGACGTCGATGATGCCGCCGCTGAGCGACGACGACGGCTACGGCGGCGGGTACGACGACCGGCCCGGGCGCCGCCGCCAGAAGAAGAGCCGCACCTCCACGGTGCTGCTGGTGTTCGCGGCCATCCTGGTACTGATCGGCGCGATCTTCATCGGCAAGTCTCTGTTCTCGGGGAGCAGCGCCTCAAGCAAGGTGGACGCCCCCAACCTGGTGGGCCAGTCGCTCCAGGACGCCCAGACCTCGGCGGGCAACGTCGGGCTGAAGGTGGTCAAGAGCGGCGAGGACTACTGCCCCAAGTACGACAAGGGGCAGGTGTGCACCCAGACCCCGTCCGCGGGCACACCGGTGAACAAGGACCAGACGATCAGCGTCGTGCTCTCCAAGGGCGCCCAGCCGATCGACGTCCCCGACGAGACCGGCAAGTCCTTCAACGACGCCCAGCAGGACCTGCAGTCCAAGGGCTTCACCAACGTCCAGGAGAAGCAGGACGACGGCACCTCCGGTAAGGACCCCGGAACGGTCCTCGACCAGAACCCGTCAGCCGGCTCCAAGGCGGACAAGGGCGCCACGATCACGCTGACGGTCGCCAAGGCGCCGCAGACGAGGACCGTTCCCAACGTCACCAACAAGCAACTGGCCGACGCACAGGCGCAGTTGCAGATGAACGGCTTCAAGGTCCAGACCCAGAACCAGCAGTCGACCCAGCCGCCGAACACGGTCATCAGCCAGAGCCCCGGCCCCGACAACCAGGCGCCGATCGGCTCGACGGTCACCCTGACCATCGCCCAGGCCCCGACCCCGCAGACGCTGCCCGCGGACATCAAGGGCAAGAAGCTGAAGGACGTGCAGTCGGAGCTGTCCGGTATGAGCCTGCAGCTCTCGGTGACCGGCCCGAACGACGACAAGGCGATCGTGGTGGACAGCAACCCGCAGCCCGGCAGCCAGGTCACTCCGGGCCAGGCCGTCACCCTGGTGACCATGGACGCCCCAGGCGGCGGCAACGGAAACGGCAACAACGGCGGCGGATGGTTCGGCGGCACGTTCGGCTGAGCAGCCGACCGGAAAGCATAAAGGGTTGCGGACGATAACGTCCGCAACCCTTTTGCATATACGAAAGCTATCAAGGATACCGAGCCCACACTTTCCCGGCATAAACCGATAGCTCGCAGACTATCCAACATGCCACACTTTACGGAATTAGTCACCCTGGACACACCCATAACGCCCTCACTAAGATCACTACGCCCGCAAGGGATCTTGGAATTAATCAGAAGAGAGAACAGTCAACCATGCGCAGAATTATTGCGATTCTTACCGCGGTGGCCTCGCTCGCGCTGGCCGGTTTCGTGATCGCGCCACAAGCAAGTGCAGCCTCATACGGATGCAGTGGTACGCAGATCGACAGCTACCCGGTCACCACTAACGGCGGAACGCAATACGCCACGATCTACCTGTACTACGACTCCGCCACCGGCACGAATTGCGCAGTAACGGTGGCGACAAGTGCCGGAGGTTACGGAACGGCCGAGCCGACGATGGCGTACATAACCCGTTGCTCCGGAACGACGATCAGCAGCTGCCAGAATCAGGTCAACAGCTTTGACCAAGGAAATTACCAGTACTACGCCGGTCCAGTGTCCATCAACGCCGCCGGTTACTGCATCATGGTGACCGGCTCTCGCGAGTACAACGGTGTCAACGCGGGAGAACAATCCCCCGTCGGACATTGCGGATGACAACCGAGCTGACCTTGCGACAAGCCGGGGCACCTAACCAGTTCCGGTGACTCACGCGGTCCGCCGAATTATTCGGCGGACCGTTCCGGTTTCACCCGCAATAACGCTCCACAGAAGTCAGCCCAGCTCCGCCGGAGGCGTTCGCTTGCTGTCTACCTTCTGGGTGCGGACCAGTTCGCCCCAGACGATGTAGCGGTACTCGGAGGTGAAGACCGGGGTGCAGGTCGTCAGGGTGATGTAGCGGCCGGGACCGGTCTTGCCGGACTCCTTGGGGATCTGGTCGATGACGTGCACGTTGTACTTCGAGGTCTGGCTGAGGATGTCGTAGACCTTGTAGACGTACCAGGTGTCCCTGGTCTCGAAGACGATCGCGTCGCCGTCCTTGATCTTGTCGATGTTGTGGAACTTGGCGCCGTGGCCGTCCCGGTGGGCGGCGAGGGTGACGTTGCCGGTCTTGGCCCACGGCATCGCGGACTTCACCGGGTCCGTGTAGTACCCGGCGACGCCCTCGTTCAGCACGTCGACCGAGGTGCCCTTCTTCACCAGCACCTCGAAGTTCCTGCCCATCGCCGGGACGTGCAGGAAGCCGATGCCGTCAGCGGTGTCCAGCGGTCCGGGCGGACCGCCGCCGGCCTGCTGCTGCGCCCAGTGCCGGCGGACCTGGTCGCCTTCCTTCTGCGCCTGGCGGTCGGCTATGACGTTCGTCCACCACAGCGAGTAGACGACGAACAGCCCGAGCACCAGCCCGGCGGTGATCAGCAGTTCACCGATGACGCTGATGGTGGTGGCGATCCTGCCGCGACCGCGTCGGCGCCGATGGGTCGCGGGCGCGACCCGGCTGTCGTTCTCGTGCTCGGTGGTAGCCACCGGTCACCCCGTTCTGTGTACGAGTTGCTGGTCCGCGCTCATCCGCCGAGTAGTGCGTCCGGTTTGCCTTGGCTACGTGGCCGGACGTCGACCATCTTGCCCCACACGATCATGCGGTAGGTGCTGGTGAACTCGGGGGTGCAGGTGGTGAGCGTGATGTAGCGGCCGGGCTTGGTGAACCCGGAGCCGACCGGGATCGGCTGGATCACCCCGACGTTGGAGGGCGAGGTCTGCGGCAGCCAGCTGGTGATCTCGTACGTGTAGTACGTGCTCGCCGTCTCCACCACGACCTTGTCCCCGGGCACCAGCTTGTTGATGTACCGGAACGGCTCGCCGTGGGTGTTGCGGTGCCCGGCGAGCGCGAAGTTGCCGGTCTTGGCCCAGGGCATCGCGGTCTCCTGGGCGCCCGAGTAGTGGCCGACCATGCCCTTGTCCAGGATCTTGGTCTTGTCGGTGCCCTCGGCGATCGGGGCCTCCACGTCGAGCTTCGGGATGTAGATGATGGCGAAGCCCTGACCGGGCGAGAAGGCGCCGGGGTTGCGGTCGTCGCTGGAGCTGGGCTTGCTGTTCCACTGGTGCTGGAGGCTGTTGGTGGCGCTGTTGGACGCCTCGTGCGCCAGGACGTTGGTCCACCACAGCTGGTAGGCCACGAACAACAGCATCAGCACGCCGAGGGTGATGAAGACCTCCCCCAGGGCACGGCAGGCGATCACGCCGAGGCCGTCCTTGGCGGCCCGGGCCGCGCGTCTGGCCTCCAGCCGGGAGGCGGGTTGGCGTGCCACGGGCGCCGGTGCGGGGGCGCGTCCGCCGTGCTTGGCGGCCTTGCGCCGCGCGGCACGGCCGCCCGGTGTAGGGGGCGACTCCTGGTCGCCGCCCGGTGGTTGGGCGGCGTGCCCGGACCGTGCGGCACGGCGGCGGGCGGCGCGGCCACCGGGTACCGGGTCCCCTTCGGCGGGCGGTACGACGGGAAGCGGTGCGGTCGTGTCGGGGCGGCGGCGGGCGGGCGGCTCGACCACCGGGAGTTGGGCGGTGGCCTCCGGTACCGGCCGCGCCTGCGGCACGCCCATCGGGTACGGCGTCGTCGCGGCCGGGTCGGCCGACGTGGGGCGGGGCCAGCGGGAGGGGGCGGCGCCCGGTATCGGCAGCGGGTCGGTCAGCGGATCGGCGAGCCGGTCGACGGCGGCCTCGAACTCGGCGGTGTCCTCGAAGCCGCCTGGCAAACCGGGAGGTTCCGCCGTGTTCTCCGGTCGTAGGGTCGTCACGCCCCGACCTTGCCGACCACCGGCGCGAGCCCCGCCGAACGCCCCACGGCGCCCTTGTCGCCGCAGGCGTCGAGCCAGTTGGCGAGCATGCGGTGCCCCCACTCGGTCAGCACCGACTCAGGGTGGAACTGCACGCCCTCCACGGCCAGTTCACGGTGCCGCAGCCCCATGATGACGCCGGACTCGGTCCACGCGGTGATCTCCAACTCGCCCGGCACGGTGTCCCGTTCCACCGCCAGCGAGTGGTAGCGGGTCGCGGTGTACGGGGACGGCAGGCCGGTGAAGACCCCCCGGCCCTCGTGCGTCACCAGCGAGGTCTTGCCGTGCAGCAGTTCCGGCGCGCGGTCCACCACGCCGCCGTACGCCACCGCGATCGACTGGAGGCCGAGGCAGACGCCGAAGACCGGCACTCCGGTGGCCGCGCAGTGCCGCACCATCTCGACGCAGATCCCTGCCTGCTCCGGCGTTCCGGGTCCGGGCGAGAGCAGCACGCCGTCGAAGCCGTCCTGGGCGTGCGCCGTGGTCACCTCGTCGTTGCGTACCACCTCGCACTCGGCGCCGAGTTGGTACAGGTACTGGACGAGGTTGAAAACGAAGCTGTCGTAGTTGTCGACGACCAGAATCCGTGCGTTCATCAGCCCGCGCTGCCTCCACCGTTCACCGTCACGTCGTTGAACGGCAGCAGCGGCTCCGCCCAGGGGAACACCCACTGGAACAGGACGAAGACGATCGCCAGGACGAGCAGGAGCGAAACGACCGCCTTCACCCACACGTTGCCCGGCAGATGCCGCCAGATCCAGCCGTACATTCGGTGCCTTCCGTTTTTTCCAGGCCACTTCCGCACCAGAGTAAGGGGAGAGGGGTGGGTGTTGCGGGTCAGCTGAGCAAAGCTCTCGGCATCCCTTGTTCAACGGGCTGGGTGGCGTCCAGATGGCCCCAGGCGATCAACCGGTGGCTGTGTCCCCACGGCGGGTCGCACGTGGTGAGGGTCAGATAGCGGCCGGGGGCGGTGTACGGGATGGCGGAGCGGTCCAGCGGGGCGGGCAGCGGGTCGATGACGCCGATGTCGTCCGGGAGCGTGAGGTACGGCGGCCTGTCGATCACGTAGGTGTACCAGGCGACGCCGTCGGTGAGGACGACCTTGTCGCCGGGCCGCAGTTCGGGGAAGTCCTCGAACGGATCGCCGTAGGTGCGGCGGTGCCCGGCCACCGCGAAGTTGCCCTGCGTGCCGAGCCGGGCGGTGCCCGTGTAGTGGCCGAGGCCGTGCTGGAGGTCGTCGGTGCCGGTGCCCTGGATCACCGGCTTGTGCCAGTCGGCGCCGAACCGGGGGATGTACATGATCGCGAACGGCTGTCCCGCCCGGTAAGCGGCGGGCGGCGGGGAACCGGCGACGTGAGCGGTGGTGGCGGGCGACGGGGGTGCGGAGCTGACCGGGGTCCTGGCCCAGCGGTCCTGCAGGGCGCCGACCTCGTCGTCCATGGCGTGGTTGGCGCGCACGCCGGTCCAGTAGAGGAGATAGACCACCAGCAGCACGATCAACGCCCCCACGGTGACGCACAGTTCGCTGACGGTGCGTACGATCCCGCGTACTGTCAGCGTCACGCGGATCCCCTCCAGGCGCTGCCGGGGCTATCCCATGGGCTGTGCGTAGTGGAGGTCCACTGTGCCCGAGTACCCAGGAAGAGTCACCTGGTTGCGCGCCTCGACTTTCCAGCCGAGGCCGTACGCGGTCACGTACTGGCGGTAGTTGGTGATCGACGGATCCTTGTCCAGCGCGGTGCGCAGCGCGTTCTGGTCCCCCACGGCGGTGATGGTGTACGGCGGCGAGTAGACACGGCCCTGGAGCAGCAGGGTGTTGCCGACGCAGCGGACCGCGCTGGTGGAGATCAGCCGCTGGTCCATCACCTGGACGCCCTGGGCGCCGCCCCGCCACAGTGCGTTGACCACGGCCTGCAGGTCCTGTTGGTGGATGACGAGGTCGTTGGGCTGCGGCTGGGGCACGCCGGGGATACGGGCGGTGGCGTTCGGCGGCGCGTCGTTGAGGGTCACGGTGACGGCGTCGCCGGTCAACGGCTTGGTTCCGGCGGCCTGCCCCAGGGTGTCGGTCCTGCGCTGCTCGGCGGGGCTCTGGCCGCTCTCACGGTGGGCCAGGGCGTCGACGTCGCCGCGCAGTGCGGACAGTTGCTGTTCCAGGTCCGCGTTCTGGTGGCTCTTGGCGCGGATCAGGTCGGAGGTGCGCAGCAGCGAGTCGTCGGTGCGGATGTTGCCGCCGTGCGCGGTGTCGTAGCTGGTCCAGAACAGCACACCGGCGAGCGCGAAGACCGCCGCCGAGAGTACCTTCGACAGTGCGGGGCGGCGGGCGGGGCGCACCGGAGCGCCGGCGGAATCGCTCATGGGACCCTTATCTCCTTCGCACCCGCGGAAGCACTACGCTAACGGACGCCCGGGGGCGGCACACCACGCTCCCCGCCTGGCGCAACAACACCGCATCCGCCCTGCGTGTCCCGCAGCGCATCGACAGGAGAGCCCCTCGTGCCGAAGTCACGGATCCGCAAGAAGGCCGACTTCACGCCGCCGCCGGAGAAGACCACCGCAGCGTTCAGGTTGCACACGGGCCGCCGCTGGGTCGCCCCGCTGATGCTGGCGCTGTTCCTGATCGGTCTGGCGTGGATCGTCGTCTTCTACGTGACCACGGGGAACCTGCCCATCGAGGCGTGGGGCAACTGGAACATCGTGGTGGGCTTCGGCTTCATCGCCGGGGGCTTCGTCGTCTCGACGCAGTGGAAGTAGCGGTGCCGCGGGAGGCCCTCGTGCGGGGCCTCCTCCAGCCGGAGGTGTGACACCGGTCGGCAGGCGCGGGCCTACGGCCGCGTCAACCTCTCGCCCCGACCATCCACAGAGTTATCCACAGGGACATCCACAGTGGGGAAAAGGTCGGAAGATCTGTGGATAACCTCTCGGCTGTTGACACCGGTGTGACCGGAGAACCGTCGCACGCCCCACCCGCCGCCTGTCGCGATCTTGCTGGTGAAACGTATATGCGAGCAGGTCACAAGGGCACCGCGCACGGGATGCACAGGCCCTCGCACGCTCTGTGGATAAGTGCGATGAACGCCGTGCTCAGCCGTTGATCCGGATCACTCCGGCGACCACGACGCCCGCGATCACCAGGCCCATCGCGACACACGTTCCCCACTGCACCAGGGCCCGCCGCTCGCGCGGCGCGTGCACCATTCCGTAGGCGATCACCGTGCCCGTCACCAGACCGCCGACATGGGCCCGCCAGTCGATGGTCTGCGACTGGGCGAAGGTGAACAGCAGGTTCAGCACGATGATCGCGACGATCGGCCGCAGGTCGTAGTTGAGCCGCCGCATCAGCACGAACGTCGCGCCGAGCAACCCGAAGATCGCCCCGGACGCGCCCAGCGACTCCGCACCGGCGCCGGCGACCAGGAACGACAGGGCGCTGCCGCCCAGCCCGGACAGCAGGTACAGCGTCAGATAGCGCACCCGGCCCAGGGCGACCTCAAGCCCGGGTCCGATCCACCACAGCGACAGCATGTTGAAGCCGATGTGGATGAGCTGCTGGTGCAGGAAGACCGCGGTCAGCAGCCGGTAGTACTGGCCCTCGGCGACACCGATCGTGGCGTGGAACGGCGGTGGTGGCCAGGCGCCCACCAGCGCCAGGTCCTCCACCAGCCGACTGCCCTGCGCCTGCACGGCGAGGAAGACCGCGATGTTGATCCCGATCAGGATCGTGGTGATAAGCCGCGGGTTGGCCACCAACGTGCCGCCCGCGACGGTGCGCGGCCGGGGTGTCGACTGGTGGCTGGCGCTTATGCACTCCGGGCACTGGAACCCGACCGCTGCGCTGACCATGCACTCCGGGCAGATCGGACGGTCACAGCGGGCGCATCGCACGCCGGTCTCGCGGTCGGGATGCCGGTAGCAGCAGACCGCCTGGTCCATGGTCATCTTCTTCCCTCTACCGACTCCACCGACATGGGACTTCCTCGGCCGACGTGTGTCACGCCGCCCGCGTCGGGCCGCCGAACCCGGCGCCCCGCCCGTCCATACGAATGAATACGGACGGGCGGGGCGTCTGGGTTCCCGGCAGGCCGGGTGGCGCGGTCAGCCCTCGCGCTTCTCCACGACGACGGACTCGATGACCACGTCGTTGAGCGGGCGGTCGGTGCGCGGGTTGGTCTGCGCGGTGGCGATGGCGTCCACGACCTTCTTGCTCGCCTCGTCGACGACCTCGCCGAAGATGGTGTGCTTGCCGGTCAGCCACGCGGTCGGCGCCACCGTGATGAAGAACTGCGAGCCGTTGGTGCCCGGACCGGCGTTGGCCATGGCCAGCAGGTACGGCTTGGTGAAGGCCAGGTCGGGGTGGAACTCGTCGGCGAACGTGTAACCGGGGCCGCCGGTGCCGTTGCCCAGCGGGTCGCCGCCCTGGATCATGAAGCCGGAGATGACCCGGTGGAAGACAGTGCCGTCGTAGAGCTTGTCGGTGCTCTTCTTGCCGGTCGCCGGGTGCGTCCACTCGCGCTGGCCCTCGGCGAGCTCCACGAAGTTCTTCACGGTCTTGGGAGCGTGGTTCGGCAGGAGCCGGACGGCGATGTCTCCCTGATTGGTCTTGAGGGTGGCGTAGAGCTGCTCGGCCACGACGTACCTTCCATAGACTTCACTGACAACCACGAATCCTCGCACGGGCGAAGTTCGCGGGAGTAGCCCGACCGCACGACGGGCCGGTTGTGCCCCGGATGCCCGAACGCACATGCCGTAGGGCGCGCGAGCGGGCATGATCTCTATTCGGGTGGAAAGGCGAAATGTGCCGACCGCCACCGAGAAGGAGGTTCTCGTGACCCGCAAGGACAGCGTGCGCAACGCGGCCGTGGTGACCAGGGACAGCGTGCGCCACGCGGCGGAGGTGGTGGCGCCGTACGCGGGCACGGCGCGCGACGCCGCCGTGCAGTACGCGCAGGAGGCGCGCCAGGCGCTGGCGCCCAAGGTGTCGTCCGCCGCGAACTACGCCGCGCTCCAGGCACGCGCCCAGTACGACACTCATCTGCAGCCGCGCATCGCCCAGGCGGTGGACGCGGTTCCGCCGAGGGTGACCGACAAGGCCGCCAAGGCCACCAAGCAGACCCGCAAAGCGGCCCGGCAGGCCGCGGACTACGCGGCGCCCCGGGTCGGCCAGGCCGCCCAGGCGGCCCGCGCGGCGGCCGAGCCGGTGCGCGAGGAGGCCGCCACACGTGCCGCGGCGGCCGTGGCCGCGCTGCGCGGCGGGGTTTCGGCCGCCGACATCGAGAAGCTGGCCAGAAGGCACAACCGCCGGTGCCGGATGGGCCGGATCGCCAAGATGATGGCGGTGGTGGGCGTGCTGGGTGGCGGGGCGTTCGCCGCGGTGCGGTGGTGGAAGCGGCAGACCAATCCGGAGTGGCTGGTGGAGCCGCCGTCCGCGACCGAGGTCCCGGACGCCAGCCGCGCCCCGCTGCACTCCGTGGACGGCTCGGTCGACTCCCTGGACCCGGAGGTCCGCGCCAAGCAGGACGCGGCTGACGCCGCGAAGGACGGTAAGAAGCCGCACGGCAAATAGGGGGGCAGGGGCTTTGGTGCGGCCGCCAGAGCCCCTCGGACAGGTCACCTGAGCGGTGCGGGCGCGGCCGTTTCGGCACCGTCGGCCTTTCACCCTGAGGGGTGCCCGTGTCGCGGTGGAGGCGATGGGGGCCGGGCCGACGGTGTTGAGTCGGCCACGGCCCGCTACGCGGTTCCCGCCAGCATTCCCAACGCCGCCGAACGGTCCAGGGACGCCCCCCGGGCGTAGGCCGCCTCGAAGCGGAGGTCGCCCAGGGCGGCGCGGGCCGCGTCCACCAGGCCCGGCTCGCGGGCGACCCCGCACAACACCTCGACCACTCCCAGCAGTTCCGCCGCCCGCTCGGCCGCGCCGTCCAGCAACGCGAGGTCCACCCGTGCCTCCGCCACCCGCACCACCACCGACAGGAGGCGCAGCGCGGAACCGCCCACCTCGGCGAGGTGCGCCCGGGCCCGCGCCGCGTCGCCCTCCGCCACCGCCGTCCTGGCCAGTACGACCAGCGCGTTCGCCCGCACCAGGTCACCGGCGAACACCCCGGCGGGGCACTCGCGCAACGCCAGTTCGCACAGTCGGCGGGCCTCCCCGTACTCGCCGCGCAGCCATGCGCTCTCGCCCAGGCCGAGGTGCGCCGCGGCCAGCGCGTCGAACGCTCCCATGCCGCACGCCAGTTCCGCCGCCCGGCGGAAGCCCGCGTCCGCCGCCTCGTACTCCCCGACCCGCGCCAGGCTCGCCGAACGCAGCGACAGCTCCTCCACCATCTCCTGACCGGCGTCCAACTCGGTGGTGAGTGCCAGGGCCTGGTCGAACAGCTCGATGGCGTGCCGCGGTTCACCCTGGAACGCGGCGAGGTCGGCGCGCCACGACAGGGCCATCGCCATCCCCCAACGGTCCCCGAGCGAACGGAATTCGGCGAGCGCCTGGTCCAGCTCGGCGGCGCTGTCGGCCAGTTCGGCGTGCGTCATCCAGAGCTGGATACCGGTGCCCAGCCGTATCAGCGCCCTGGACCACACGTCGGGCAGCGCCGAGTCCGGCAGCACCGGCCGCACCGGCACCCCCGCATATGTCCCCCACAGCATCATCAGCACCGGATACCGCAGCGGCAGCGACTCGCCGTGCCCGGCGACCCTCCTGGCCGCGGCCAGATGCGGCGCGAGTTCCTCGACATCCGAGGTGCCGGACGCCGCCGCCAGTACGCACAGCGCGTACTCCTCCGCCAGTCCGGCGGGCGGGTTGGGGCCGAGCGCGGCCAGCACGTGCCGGGCCGGGCCGGCGCCCTCGTACCGCACCCCGCGCAGCGCCCAGTACGTGGACAGTCCGCCGAAGAACCGCAGCGCGGTGGCGGTGTCGCCGTACGCGACGGCGCGCCACAGCGCGATGTGCAGGTTGTCGTGCTCGGCCTGGATCCGCGCCAGCCAGTCGAGCTGCTCCGCACCGCGCAGATACGGTTCGGCGGTGGTGGCCAGCCGACTGAAGCACCCGATGTGGGCGCGGCGTACGGCATCGGTCTCACCAGCCGCTTCGAGCTGCTCCGCGCAGTACGCGCGGATGGTCTCCAGCATGCGGTAGCGGACGCTGTCCGAGCCGTCCGACCGGTCGGCCACCACCAGCGACTTGTCCACCAGCGACTCGGTCAGGTCGAGCACATCGGCCGCCTCGATGCCCGCCGCCGCGCCAGCGGCCTGGTCCGCGCACACCACCTCGGCGGCGGCCAGCGTCCAGCCCCCGGCGAACACGGCGGCCCGGCGCAGTACGGCACGCTCCGCATCGGTCAGCAGCTGCCAGCTCCAGTCGACCACCGCGCGCAGTGTCCGCTGGCGCGGCTGGGCGGTCCGGCTGCCCCGGGACAGCAGCCGGAACCGCTCGTCACGGGGCGCCTCGGACGGTTCGCGGGCAGGCCGCAGCGCGCCGAGCCGGGCCGCGATGTCGGCCGAGGAGAGCGAACGCAGCCGGGCCGCGGCCAGCTCGATGGCGAGCGGCAGCCCGTCGAGCGCCTCGCAGACGCGCAGCACCGCCGCCAGATCGCCGTCCCGTACGGCGTCCGGACGGACTGCGGCGGCACGCTCCAGGAACAACCGCACCGCCGGGTAGTCCCGCGCCCCCTGGGCATCGGCCCCCGGCGGCGGGAGCGGCAACGGCGGTACGGAGCAGAGGACTTCGCCGGTGATGCCGAGCGCCTCCCGGGTGGTGGCCAGCACCCGCAGCGCCGGGCAGTCGGCGAGCAGCCGGGCGACGAGCGGCGCGACGGCCTCGATGAGGTGCTCGCAGTTGTCGAGGACCAGCAGGGTGGGGCGGTCGCCGAGCACCGCCGTCAACTGCGCCACCGGGTCCTGCGCGGCACGGGCGCCGGTCATCCGGCCGGCGTCCCGCACGCCGAGGGCGCCGAGCAGGTACTGCGGCAGCTCGGCGCCGCCACTGAGCCCGGACAGCCCGACGAAGCACACCTCGCCGGGGTGCCGTCCGGCCGCCTCCACCGACAGCCGGGTCTTGCCCGCGCCCCCTGGGCCGATCAGCGTGACCAGCCGTGCTTCGGTCAACCGCCTCTCGATGGCGGCCAGTTCGTCAACCCGTCCGACGAAGCTGCCCAGTTGGGCCGGGAGCGCGCGGCGGGCGGGCTTGGCGGGTACCGGTTCCGCGCGCAGCACCGCGAGATGCGCCCGGTTCAGCTCCGGTCCGGGGTCGGCGCCGAGGTCCTCGGCCAGTGTGCGCCGCGCCTCCTCGTACACCGCCAGTGCCTCGCCGCCCTGTCCGGTGCCGTGCAGCGCGTGCATCAGCTGGGCGCGCAACCGCTCCCGCAGTGGGTGGGCCGCGACCAGGTGGCGTAGTTCGGGGGTGAGTTCGCGGTGCGCGCCGAGCGCCAACTCGGCGGCGATACGGTCCTCCAGGGCCGCCAGCCGCGACTCCTCAAGCCGGGCGACCTGACCGGCGACGAACGGCGCCGCGCCGACATCGGCGAGCGCCGGGCCCCGCCAGAGCGCCAGCGCCTCCCGCAGCAGCCCGGCCGCCCGCACCGCGTCCCCAGCGCCGAGCGCGGCCCGCCCGAGCCCGGCCAGCCGTTCGAAGCGGTACACGTCCACATCGTCCGGGTCGATGGCGAACCGGTATCCACCGGGATGCCGCTCAATGCGCTCGTCCAGCACGGCACGCAGCCGGGACACCTGCGCCTGTACGGCGTTGACCACTCCCGCCGGAGGCTCCGCCCCGTACAGCCCGTCGACCAGCCGCTCCACCGGCACGACCCGGCCCGCGTCAAGCAGCAGCGACGCGAACACCGCCCGCCGAACCGCCCCGCCCAACGCGACGGCCGCACCGTCCCTCCGCAGCGCCCGCGTCTCCCCCAGAATCCCGAATCGCACGGGGCGATTGTCCCCCGGGGGGCGGGGGCCGAGGATCATCGAGCAGCACGCCAACCGGTTCGAACGACCGGAAACCGGCCGAGGACCGGCCCTTCCCCGCGCCCGGCATCGGCATCGGCATCGGCAAGGTCAACGCCAGCCCGCCGCGACGCCGTCCAGCGCGGCGCCCGCTGCCGTGCGGGACGACGCCGTCCGGCGCGGCCAGAGAACCACCGGGAGAACGAGGACCGGCCCCGCGAGCAGCGCCAGGCGCCCCACGGCCCAGGCCGCTCCCGCTACCGCCGCACCAGATCCGCGGGATCCGTGTTCGCGCCGCACAGGACGACGCAGACCTTCTCGCCCGGAGCCGGGGTGTAGGCGCCGGACAGCAGGGCGGCGTGGGCCGTGGCGGCGGCGGTCTCCACGGCCAGGCGGTGGTTGTCCCAGAGGTGTCGGCGGGCGGCGATGATCTCCTCGTCGGGGACGAGGACGGACCGTACGTCGGCGCGAAGGGCCCAGTCCAGGGCGGTCTGCGAGGCGCGGCGGGCGCCCAGGGCGTCGGCGGCCACCGAGTCCACGGTGACGTCGACCGGCTGACCGGCGGCGATCGCGGCGTTCAGGGCGCGGCAGTCGCGCGGCTCCACGGCGACGACGCGCACCCCGTGGTGGTCGGCCGCGGCGGCGGTGCCCGCGAACAGGCCTCCGCCGCCGACGGCCACCACGACCGTGTCGACGTCGGGCAGCGCCGCGTGGATCTCCTCGAACAGGGTGCCCGCTCCGGCGGCGATCAGCGGATGGTCGTAGGCGTGTGACTCCAGCGCACCGGTCTCGGCCGCGTAGTGGCGGGAGGCCTCAAGCGCCTCGCTGTACTCGGTGCCCACCTGGTGCACGTCCGCGCCCAGCGCGCGCAGTCCGGCGACCTTCACCGCGGGGGCGGTGGTGGGGGTGAACACGGCCGCCCGGATCCCGATCCGGGCGGCGGCCCAGGCGCAGGCCAGGCCCGCGTTGCCGCCGGAGGCGATGACCACGCCGGACGGCGGCATGGTGCCCGCCTCCTGGTGCGAGGCGGCGAAGTTCGCCGCACCACGGGCCTTGAACGTCCCCGTGCACTGCATGAACTCACAGGCGAACCAGACCCCTTCGGCGCCGCAGGCCCCCGGCCCGGCGGCCGCGACGGTCACCGGCCGGACCAGCCCGGCGATACGGTCCACGGCTGACCTCACATCGCGGTACTCGAGTTGGGACATGTTCGACGAGCCTCCAGTGAACGGGTCCGGCTATCTTCACCCAGTAGACCTCCAGGCACGGTGCGAGGAGTCCGTCGACCAGGAGCGCGACGGCGGTCGCCCTGCCCTGGAGGGGGGCGGGTGCCAGGCGCCGGGCGTATCCCGCGAGCAGCGCCCAGGCCGCACCTGCGGCCACCCCGGCGACGAACCGGGCCGCCACGGTCAGCGGGTAGTACGGGCAGACGGCGGTGGCGGTGTTGGCGAGCGCGAAGCCGCCCATCGCGACCAGCGGCAGCCGTCTGCGCCGCCACCCGGCCGTGGCCGCGGTCAGCGGCATCGCGGTCAGCGGCATCGCGGTCAGCGGCATCGCGGTCAGCGGCATCGCGGTCAGCGCGGTACCGATCGCGTGGACCGTCACCGCCTGCCCCTCATCGCGGGCTGGCCGACCCGCAGGTCGGCGCTCATCTCGGGCAGCACGCCCGCGGGCAGCGTCTCGGTGAGGCTGGTGACGAGGACGGCGGTGGCCAGCGCCAGCAGCGCGGCCGTGGGGAGCTTGGGCGAACCCGCTTCCACAGTGGTCGAGTTGGGCTTTCGGGTGAGCCGGTGTGCGGTGTCGTCGGACATGTCCGCATGCTCGACCCCTCACACATATGTGAGGGTCAAGGGCGGCTCGCAGGCGGCCTCGGCCACCCGTGCACAGGAAATGCCCCCGGCCCAACGTCTCCGCTGGTCAGAGGGCATCCGAAGGTGTGGAGCCTAGGGGAGTCGAACCCCTGACATCTGCCATGCAAAGACAGCGCTCTACCAACTGAGCTAAGGCCCCTCGGCATGGGGTGAGCCACGCCGCAGACCAGGGTACCGGGTACTCGGGGGAATCTTGTACACGGTTTTGGCTGGAGCGGGGGTGGGACGGGGTTCGTAGGATGGTTTCGCTGTATTCGCAGCCGCAAACAGGAGCTGGGATGGACACCTCGTCGCCGCAGGACGCCGCCGTGCGTGCGCGGGAGCAGCAGCGGAGCTGGTACGGGGAGCCGCTGGGGGATCTGTTCCGGCGGCTGATCGGGGACCTCGGGCTGAACCAGGCGCGGCTCGCCTCCGTGCTCGGACTGTCCGCGCCGATGCTGTCGCAGTTGATGAGCGGACAGCGGGCCAAGATCGGCAACCCGGCGGTGGTGCAGCGGCTGCAACTGCTGCGGGAGCTGTCCGCACAGGTGGCGGAGGGGGCGGTGACGGCCGTGGAGGCGGCCGCGCGGATGGAGGAGATCCGGGAGGCGGCCGGGTCCGCGCTGCTGGGCAGCGCCACGCAGTCCACCGGCGGGCGGGCGGTGCCTTCGCCGCGCCGGGTGGTGCGCGAGATCCAGTCGCTGCTGCGTTCGCTGGGCTCCGCCGACGAGCTGCTCAGCGCGGCAGGCGCCCTCGCCGACAGCCATCCGCAACTGGCAGAGTTCCTCCGTGTGTACGGCGCCGGGCGCACAGATGACGCCGTGGCGCACTTCGAGGCGCATCAGGACTGAACCGAACACTACGTCTGAGGGGCGCGCGGCATGGGTGAGGTCTTCGCGGGCCGCTACGAACTGGTCGACCCGATCGGGCGCGGCGGAGTGGGAGCGGTCTGGCGCGCCTGGGACCTGCGGCGGCGCAGATACGTGGCGGCCAAGGTGCTCCTGCAGGGTGACGCGCACTCGCTGCTGCGCTTCGTACGGGAGCAGGCGCTGCGCATCGACCATCCGCATGTGCTGGCCCCGGCGAGCTGGGCGGCGGACGACGAGAAGGTGCTGTTCACCATGGACCTGGTGCGCGGCGGTTCGCTGGCACACCTGGTCGGGGACTACGGGCCGCTGCCGCCGCGGTACGTGTGCGTGCTGCTCGACCAGTTGCTGGCCGGGCTGACCGCGGTGCACGCGGAGGGCGTGGTGCACCGGGACATCAAGCCCGCCAACGTGCTGCTGGAGGCGACCGGAACGGGCCGCCCGCATGTGCGGCTGTCCGACTTCGGCATCGCGATGCGCAAGGGCGAGCCCCGGCTGACCGACACCAACTACGTGGTGGGGACGCCGGGTTACTTCGCGCCCGAGCAACTGGCGGGCGCGGAACCGGACTTCCCCGCTGACCTGTACGCGGTGGGCCTGGTCGCCCTCTTCCTGCTCACCGGCCGCAGACCGGACTCCCAGACCCTGGTCGAGCGGTTCCTTGAGTACGGCGTGCCGAACGCCCCGCAGGGCGTGCCGGAACCGCTGTGGCAGGTCATCGCCACCTTGCTGAACCCCAACCCGGAGGCCAGGTTCCGTACGCCCACCGGGGCGCGCAAGGCGCTGGCCGCGGCCATGGAGCTGCTGCCGGAACCGGACATCGACGAGGAGCCCATCGAGGTCTTCGACCAACTCGGTCCGCTACCGGAGGGGTTCGGCCCGGACGGCCCGGTCCGGCTCACCGCACCGGGGGGCACCGCCGAGGCGTACACCGGAACCGGCGGTCTGGGGGCGCCCGTGCCGGGCTCCGGGGTGCGCCTCGCGGTGTCCGCCTCGCCGACCGCGCCGCTGGCCGGGGCGACCAGGCGGTACACCTCGGTGCCGGTGGCGGACAGACCGGCGGCGGCGCGCAAGGCGCCCGGGCCGCGGGCCAAGGTGGTGGTGCCGGTGCTGGTGGTGGCCGTGCTCTGCTTCGCGGTGGGCATCTGGGCGCTCACCGTGGCATAGCTCACCGTCTGCGGGACCGTACCGCCCACACGGCGAGGCCGGCCACCAGCAGGGTGCCGGCGCCGAGGCCGCCGTAGCCGACGGCCAGCAGCATGCGGTTCGGGGTGGCGCCGCCGTCGTCGGCGGATGAGGGGGCCGCGGTGACGCCGAATCCGGCTGCGCCGGCGTCACCGGCGTAGCGCGGGCCGGGCTGCCTGGTGCCGGTGACGGCGAGCCGCAGGGTGACGTCCACACCGCCGGTGGTGTACTTCGCCACGTCGGGGTGCAGGCTGAGTTGCACGTAGTACCAACCGGACACCGGCGCCGAGTTGACCCGTACGTCCGCGGACTCGCGGTTGAGATAGTCCACGGTGGGCGTCTGGGCGGTGACGGCCGCCTGTGCGCCGCTGTACGGGGCGGTCGCGTCGCTCACCAGGCCACGCGCCGGGTTGTACAGCACCAGGCGCACACCGCTGGTGGAGAAGCCGCCGCTGCCGGTGGTGTCGGCGTTGGCGAACTCGGCGGTGGCGGTGAGCCGTTGGCCCCAGTCGACCGGGACCCGGTAGAAGTGGGTCTCGCCGGGCGCCAGATGGTCCTGGTAGACCCCGGTACCGGGCAGCCGGGCGGGGCCGCCGTCCATATCGGGGTCACCGGTGACCGGCGTGGGCGAGCCGTCATCGGCCGGGGGCGTTGCCGTCGTATAGCTCTGCACCGGTCCGGAACCCACTGCGGTGACCGGTGGTTCGGACATGTAGCGGATGTCCAGCGGCCATTCCTCGGCGCTGGACGCCGCCGCGTTGACCCGCTGTACCGACAGCAGGTAGTCACCCGCCTGCTGGCAACTGCCGGTGGGCTTGACGGTGCGCACCACGGCACCGCCCACCGGTTCGACGGCGCCGTCCGCGCCGAACCGCGCGTCGTACGCGTCGCACGGGGTGCCGTCCCGGCCGGATAACTTCAGGCTGACGCCGTCGAGGAAGCCGACCCTGCTGCCGCGCGGTGGAATGGCGAAGACGGAAAGATAGGCGGAGGACCGGGCGTCCAGCCGTACCACGTAGTACTTGGTGCCGCCCTTGGCGAGGGTGTCGCGGTAGGTGTGTCCGGCCGTCAGCCGGGGCGCCGTATCGCTCCTGGCCGTGCCGGATATCCGCTCACCGTGCGGCACCCAGCCCTGTGGGGCGGTGTCCGCCTCCGCGCTCGCGCCGGGCAGCGCAAGGGCCACCAGCGTCGCGAGCGCCGCCAGGATGCCTTTCCGGTCCCTTGCCACGCCCCACCCCTCGATCTTTGCTTACGCGAAGATATTGATGTGCGTATGCGAATTCAATAGCGAGTCCAATGGCGAAGCCCCGACCGCGAGGCGGTCGGGGCCCGACTGAGACTGCGGATACGGGGCTCAGGCGCTCGTGCCGGAACCTGCCGGTACGGAGTCGGTCGCCTCCGTCCACAGGTCCTGCTCGGCGCGGTCCGCCTGGATCTGGCGGTACACGAGGAGCCCGCCGATGGCGGCCAGTGCGACCAGGAGAAACTTCTTCACCGCGCGACCTCGTCCTTCTTACGTTGGGAGTCCTCCGATGCGCCCGATGATACACACCGGTCGATATAGAACGGTGACCTAGGCCCGACTCGGTCAACTCCCGCGAGCGGAAAGCAGAAGGGCCGGGTACTCGATCGAGTACCCGGCCCCTCGCGCTGGTGGGGCTAACAGGACTTGAACCTGTGGCCTCTTCCTTATCAGGGAAGCGCTCTAACCGTCTGAGCTATAGCCCCGCGCTGCACCGAAAGATTAGCGCACAGGTGGCGCTGTCCCAAAATCGATAGCCAGCGACGGTCACTCGTCCTCGGCGAGGGTCAGCTCGACGCCGCCCACGAAGCCCGAGGTCAGGTTGTAGAGGAACGAGCCCAGCGTGGCCAGCGCGGTCAGCAGCACCACGTCGATCACCGCGATGACCGAGGTGAACTCCACGACATGGGAGAGCGACAGGAAGGACTGCAGGTCGAAGCCGGTCTGCTGGCCGGATCCGGTCGCCTCGGTGATGGTGTTGCCGACCGTGGAGAAGACGCCCAGCGCGTCCAGCACCATCCACAGCACGGAGACCGCGACGATCGTGCACACCCCGAGCGCGATGGAGAACAGGAAGCTGACCTTCATCACCGACCACGGATCGGCCTTGGCGATCCGCAGCCGGGCGCTGCGGGTGCGCGGCGCCGTACGGGCGGCGGCGGGGCGCGGCTTGCGCACCCCGCCCTGTACCGGCAGCCCAGCGACGCCCTGAGGCGGCTGGTAGGCCTGCGGCGGGCGGTGCGGCTGGGCGGGGACGCTCGCGCCGCTCTCGGCGGCGGTACGCCGGGCCGCCGCGCCCTCGGTGGCGGAGCCACGGGCACTACCCACCGGGGCGGCCTCGGTGGCCGCTCCCGGCCGTCCGTCCGCCCCCGCGCCGCCCGCGGCAGCGCCCGTGGCTCCACTCACGGTTTACTCCTCCGGCTCATCGGCCGCGGACGGTGTGCCCACGGCACTCTCGGCTGCCTGGGCGTCGGCCTCGTCGATCTCTTCGACTTCCTCGCCCGCCTCGGCGTTGCGGGCGATGCCGACCACGGCGTCCCGCTTGCCCAGGTTGATCAGTTGGACGCCCATGGTGTCACGGCCCGTCTCCCTGACCCCGTTGACCCGCGTACGGATCACACCGCCGCCGAGGGTGATGGCGAGGATCTCGTCGCCCTCCTCGACCACCAGCGCGCCGACCAGCGAACCCCGGTCCTCCACGATCTTGGCGGCCTTGATGCCGAGGCCGCCGCGGCCCTGGACCCGGTACTCGTCCACCGGAGTGCGCTTGGCGTAGCCACCGTCGGTGGCGGTGAAGACGAACGTACCCGCCCGCACCACATTCATCGAGAGCAGTTCGTCGCCTTCGCGGAAACTCATACCCTTCACACCGGATGTCGCCCGGCCCATCGGCCGCAGCGCCTCATCCGTCGCGGTGAACCGGATGGACTGCGCCTTACGGCTCACCAGCAGCAGGTCGTCCTCCGGGGAGACCAACTCGGCACCGATCAGCTCGTCCTCGCGGCCGTCCTCCATCTCGCGCAGGTTGATCGCGATGACGCCGCCGGAGCGCGGGGAGTCGTAGTCCTTCAGCGGGGTCTTCTTCACCAGGCCGGACTTGGTGGCCAGGACCAGGTAGGGCGCCGCCTCGTAGTTGCGGATGGCCATGACCTGGGCGATGTGCTCGTCCGGCTGGAACGCCAGCAGGTTGGCCACGTGCTGGCCGCGGGCGTCCCGTCCGGCGTCCGGCAGCTCGTACGCCTTGGCCCGGTAGACACGGCCCTTGTTGGTGAAGAACAGCAGCCAGTGGTGGGTGGTGGTGACGAAGAAGTGGTCGACGATGTCGTCCTGCTTCAACTGCGTACCGCGTACGCCCTTGCCGCCGCGCTTCTGGGAGCGGTAGTGCTCGGTCTTGGTGCGCTTGACGTAGCCGCCACGGGTGATGGTGACGACGATGTCCTCCTCGGCGATCAGGTCCTCGATGGACATGTCGCCGTCGAACGGCACCAGTTGGCTGCGCCGGTCGTCGCCGAACTTCTCCACCAGCGCGGTGAGTTCCTCGCTGATGATGCCGCGCTGCCGCTCGGGGGAGACCAGGATCGCGTTGTACTCGTTGATCTTCGCCTGGAGGTCGTCGTGCTCGGCGACGATCTTCTGGCGCTCCAGGGCGGCCAGGCGGCGCAGCTGCATCTCCAGGATCGCGTTGGCCTGGATCTCGTCGATCTCCAGCAGGCCCATCAGGCCCTCACGCGCCACCTCGACGGTGTCGCTGCGCCGGATCAGCGCGATGACCTCGTCGATGGCGTCCAGCGCCTTGAGCAGACCGCGCAGGATGTGGGCGCGCTCCTCGGCCTTGCGCAGCCGGAACTTGGTGCGCCGGACGATGACCTCGATCTGGTGCGTCACCCAGTGCCGGATGAACGCGTCCAGCGAGAGGGTGCGCGGCACCCCGTCGACCAGTGCCAGCATGTTGGCGCCGAAGTTGGTCTGCAGATCGGTGTGCTTGTAGAGGTTGTTGAGCACGACCTTGGCGACCGCGTCCCGCTTGAGCACGATGACCAGGCGCTGGCCGGTGCGCGAGGAGGTCTCGTCGCGGACGTCGGCGATGCCGCCGATCTTGCCGTCCTTCACCAGGTCGGCGATCTTCTGCGCCAGGTTGTCCGGGTTGACCTGGTACGGCAGTTCGGTGACCACCAGGCACTGGCGGTTCTGGATCTCCTCGACCTCGACCACCGCGCGCATGGTGATCGAGCCGCGCCCGGTGCGGTACGCCTCCTCGATGCCGCGGCGGCCGACGACCAGGGCGCCGGTCGGGAAGTCCGGCCCCTTGATCCGCTCCAGGAGGGCTTCCAGCAACTCCTCGTTGGAGGCGTTCGGGTTGGCCAGGTACCACTGGGCGCCGTCGGCCACCTCGCGCAGGTTGTGCGGCGGGATATTGGTGGCCATGCCGACCGCGATACCGGCCGAGCCGTTGATCAGCAGGTTCGGGAACCGGGACGGCAGGACCGTCGGCTCCTGGTTGCGCCCGTCGTAGTTGTCCTGGAAGTCGACGGTGTCCTCGTCGATGTCCCGGACCATCTCCATCGACAGCGGGGCCATCTTGCACTCGGTGTAGCGCATGGCCGCCGCCGGGTCGTTGCCCGGCGAGCCGAAGTTGCCGTTGGAGTCGACCAGCGGCATCCGCATCGCCCACGGCTGCGCGAGGCGGACCAGCGCGTCGTAGATCGAGGCGTCACCGTGCGGGTGGTAGGTACCCATGACGTCACCGACGACACGGGCGCACTTGTAGAAGCCCTTCTCCGGCCGGTAGCCGCCGTCGTACATCGCGTACAGCACACGGCGGTGCACCGGCTTGAGGCCGTCGCGGACATCGGGCAGCGCGCGGCTGACGATCACGCTCATCGCGTAGTCGAGGTAGCTGCGCTGCATCTCCGTCTCGAGCCCCACGGGCTCGACGCGGAGCCCGACGCCCTCGACGGCGGCGGGTCCGCCCTCGGGCGTGACGGGAGTCGGGGAGCCCTCAGGAGTGATGGGGGTCTCGTCGGCCATTGCTGGTCAAATCCTTTCGCGCTACGGGCAGTTCGGGGGCCGACTCGACTCAGATGTCGAGGAAGCGGACGTCCTTGGCGTTGCGCTGGATGAACGAGCGCCGTGCCTCGACGTCCTCGCCCATCAGCACCGAGAACAGGTCGTCCGCCTGGGCCGCGTCGTCCAGGGAGACCTGGCCGAGCACCCGGTGGTCCACGTCCATGGTGGTGACCCGCAGTTCCTCGGCGTTCATCTCACCGAGGCCCTTGAAGCGCTGTACGGAGTCGTCCTTGGTGCGCTTGCCCCTCTGCCGCCCGAGTTCGATCAACGCGTCGCGCTCGCGGTCGGAGTAGGCGTACTCGAAGTCGTCCTTGCCCCACTTGATCTTGTAGAGCGGCGGACGCGACAGGTACACGTGCCCGGCCTCGACCAGCGGACGCATGAAGCGGAACAGGAAGGTCAGCAGCAGGGTGTTGATGTGCTGGCCGTCGACATCGGCGTCCGCCATCAAGATGATCTTGTGGTACCGGAGCTTGGAGATGTCGAAGTCCTCGTGCACACCCGTGCCGAAGGCCGAGATCAGCGCCTGGATCTCCTGGTTCTGCAGGATCTTGTCGATCCTGGCCTTCTCCACGTTGAGGATCTTGCCGCGGATCGGCAGGATCGCCTGGTACTCGGGGTTGCGGCCGGACTTGGCCGAGCCACCCGCGGAGTCACCCTCGACGATGAAGATCTCGCACTTGGCCGGATCGTTGGACTGGCAGTCGCTGAGCTTGCCGGGCAGCGACGCGGTCTCCAGCAGGCCCTTGCGCCGGGTCAGGTCACGGGCCTTGCGGGCGGCGACGCGGGCCGTGGCGGCCTGGATCGACTTGCGCACGATGTCCGCGGCCTCGCTGGGGTTGCGGTCCAGCCAGTCGGTGAGGTGCTCGTGCACCACCTTCTGTACGAAGGTCTTGGCCTCGGTGTTGCCCAGCTTGGTCTTGGTCTGGCCCTCGAACTGCGGCTCGCCCAGCTTGACCGAGATGATCGCGGTCAGACCCTCGCGGATGTCCTCACCGCTGAGGTTGTCGTCCTTCTCGCGCAGCAGCTTCTTGTCCCGGGCGTAGCGGTTGACGAGCCCGGTCAGCGCGGCGCGGAAGCCCTCCTCGTGGGTACCGCCCTCGTGGGTGTGGATGGTGTTCGCGAACGAGTAGACACCCTCGGTGTACTGGGTGTTCCACTGCATCGCGACCTCAAGGGAGAGCATCCGCTCCTTGTCCTCGGCCTCGATGCTGATCACCGAGGGGTGGACCACCTCGCCCTTGCGGGAGTTGAGGTACTTCACGAAGTCGACGATGCCGCCCTCGTAGTGGTACCGCACCGACAGCGGGTTGCCGCTCTCGTCGACGTGCTCGGGGCGCTCGTCCGTGAGCGCGATGGTCAGCCCCTTGTTGAGGAACGCCATCTCCTGGAAGCGCCGGGACAGCGTCTCGAAGGAGTACTCGGTGGTCTCGAAGATGTCCGGGTCCGCCCAGAACGTCACCGAGGTGCCGGTCTCGTCCGTCGCCTCGTTCTTCTGCAGCGGGGCGGTGGGCACGCCGAGCTTGTAGTCCTGGGTCCAGCGGTAGCCGTCCCGCTTGACCTCGACGGTGACCTTGGTCGACAGGGCGTTCACCACGGAGACGCCGACGCCGTGCAGACCGCCGGAGACGGAGTACCCGCCACCGCCGAACTTGCCGCCCGCGTGCAGCACGGTGAGCACCACCTCGACGGCGGGCTTGCCCTCGGACGGCACGATGTCCACCGGGATACCGCGGCCGTTGTCCACCACGCGGACCCCGCCGTCGGCCAGGAGCGTCACGTCGATGGTGTCGGCATGCCCGGCCATCGCCTCGTCGACGGAGTTGTCGACCACCTCTTGGACGAGGTGATGCAGACCACGCTCGCCGGTGGAGCCGATGTACATACCGGGGCGCTTGCGGACCGCGTCGAGGCCTTCCAGGACGGTGATCGCGCTGGCGTCGTACGACGCGCCTCCCGGCGCCGCGTCGGTGCCCGTTGTGGATGTATGGATCTCGTTGTGGTTGCCGGAATCGGCCACGAAGCGCCCTTTCTGGCACAGCACGAGCCGACTCCGGGCGTGCAGGAGCGGCTGCGTCGTTCGACATGTTCCGCTGGGGTTCCCCTGCCGAAGGCTGGGGGTGGGCGGTTGTCCCCCAGTCTACCGGTAGCTGTGACATAGATGGGGGTTTGGCGGTACCTGAGTTCGCATGTGCCGCCCGAAGAGGCCTTGCGCCGACTCCCCATACGCGGACCTGGCCTCTGAGACGCTCACAACGGCGCTCAGGGCTTCGGGGCGGTTACTTTGAGCACCTGCGCCGAGCCCCGGTCCCGCGCCGGGCGCCCGATGAGACGCACGTCACCCGTAGGTGTCCCCGGGACCGGTGCTCCCTGGAGCGCGCAGCCGCCCGTAGGAGCGGGCGGGGCCCGACGGCCCCAGGACCTTGATCAACTTTATGGTGCCGTGGCCCAGGTCCGCATTGAGCCTGGCCACCAACTGAGGTGCCAGCAGCCGCAGTTGGGTCGCCCACGCGGTGGAGTCGCAACGTACGGTGAGGACCTTCTCCTCCTCGTCGTAGCGCTGCGGCTCGCAGTGCCTGGCCAGGTCCTCGCCGACGATCTGCGGCCAGCGGCCCATCACCCCGCCGACCGCGGCCGGGGCCTCCCAGCCGCGTTCGGTGATCAGCCGGCTGATCGCGGCGCCCAGCGGCAGCGGATCGCGCCCGTCCGCGCGGGCGCCGCTGCGCAGCCCGCCGCGCCTGGCCTGCTTCTTCTGCTGCGCGGCGGCGCCCCGGGCGCGCGCCTGCTCCTTTGCGGCGCGCAGCGCGACGCGGGCCAGGTCGACACCGGACAGCTGAGGCTCCGGGGGCTGCTCGGTCATCGCCGCTCCACCATGCCCTCGGCCACCGTGAAGCGGGCGCCGGCCAGCACACCGGGCACATCGTCGTCCACCGCGGCGGTCACCAGCACCTGCTCGCCGGGGGCGACCAGTTCCGCGAGCCTGTCGCGGCGTCTGGCGTCCAGCTCGGCGAAGACGTCGTCCAGGACCAGCACCGGCTCGCCGCCCGGCCCGCCCTCCGCGCGCAGCAGGTCGTACGAGGCCAGCCGCAGTGCCAGCGCGTACGACCAGGACTCGCCATGGCTGGCGTAGCCCTTCGCGGGCAGCCGTCCCAGGTTCAGCAGCAGGTCGTCGCGGTGTGGTCCGACGAGGGTGACGCCGCGCTCGATCTCCTGGCCGCGCACCCCCGCGAGGGCGGCCAGCAGCGCCTCGTACAGCTCGTCGCGGGTGGTGGCTTCCGTTTCGCCCGCCGAGTTGCGGTACTCGAAGCCGATCGGGCCACCGCCGGGGGCCAGTTGCTCGTACGCCTTGTCGGCGAGCGGCAGCAGGGCGGCGATCAGGTCCAGCCGCTGGGCGAGCAGTTCGGCGCCGGAGCGCGCCAGGTGCTGGTCCCACACGTCCAGCGTTGACATATCCATGGAGCGGCCGCCGTGCCGCCGGGCCAGCGCGGCGGACTTCAGCAGGGTGTTGCGCTGCCTGAGCACCCGGTCGTAGTCCTGCCGCACGCCCGCCATCCGCGGGGCGCGAGCGGTGATCAACTCGTCCAGGAAACGGCGGCGTTCGCCAGGGTCGCCCTTGACCAGGGCCAGGTCCTCGGGGGCGAACAGCACGGTGCGCACGATGCCCAGCACATCGCGCGGCCTGACCTGCGAGGAGCGGTTGATCCTGGCGCGGTTGGCCCTGCCCGGGTTGATCTCCAGCTCGACCAGCTGCTGGCGGTCGCCGTGGACGACGCTGGCGCGGACCACGGCCCGCTCCGCGCCGAGCCGGACCAGCGGGGCGTCCGAGGCGACCCGGTGGCTGCCCAGGGTGGCCAGATAGCCGACCGCCTCGACCAGATTGGTCTTGCCCTGGCCGTTGGGGCCCACGAACGCGGTGACGCCCGGGTCGAGCGGGACCTCGACCCGGGCATAGGAGCGGAAGTCGGCGAGCGACAGGTGCGCTACGTGCATCGCGTTGCTGTGGCGCGGGGCCGCGCCGACCTCCCCTTTTCCTGCTTGGTGGCTACTTGTCCGCGTCGGCCGACTCGACCGCGTGGCCGCCGAACTGGTTGCGCAGCGCGGCGATCATCTTCATCTGCGGGGAGTCGTCCTGGCGCGAGGAGAAGCGGGCGAACAGCGACGCGGTGATCGCGGGCAGCGGCACCGCGTGGTCGATGGCGGCCTCCACGGTCCACCGGCCCTCGCCGGAGTCCTGGGCGAAGCCGCGCAGCTTCTCCAGGTGCTCGTCCGAGTCCAGCGCGTTGACGGCCAGGTCGAGCAGCCAGGAGCGGATCACCGTGCCCTCCTGCCAGGAGCGGAAGACCTCGCGGACGTCGGTGACCGACTCCACCGCCTCCAGCAGCTCCCAGCCCTCGGCGTAGGCCTGCATCATGGCGTACTCGATGCCGTTGTGCACCATCTTGGCGAAGTGGCCCGCGCCGACCTTGCCCGCGTGCACCGCGCCGTGCTCGCCCTCCGGCTTGAGCGCGTCGAAGATCGGCTGGACCTTCGCGACGTTCTCCGGGTCGCCGCCGTACATCAGCGCGTAGCCGTACTCCAGGCCCCACACACCGCCGGAGACACCGCAGTCCACGAAGCCGATGCCGCGCTCGGCCAGTTCCTTCGCGTGCTTCTCGTCATCCGTCCAGCGCGAGTTGCCGCCGTCGACGATCACGTCGCCAGGGGAGAGCAGACCAGCCAGCTCGTCGATCGTCGCCTGGGTGGCCTCCCCGGCCGGGACCATCACCCACACGACGCGAGGACCCTGCAACTTGTCCACCAGAGCCTTCAGGCTGGGGACGTCGGCGAGGTCCGGGTTGCGGTCGTAGCCGATGACGGTGTGGCCGGCGCGGCGGATGCGCTCGCGCATGTTTCCGCCCATCTTGCCGAGACCGATGAGACCGAGCTCCATCACAGATCCTTCGTTCAGACGTGCCTGACCTAGTCCCGAGCCTAGCCCCGGGCCGGGCACCCGGCCCGGGGCGGTGGGCGGTTCCGGCGGTGCGGCCGGGTTGTGGCGTTCGCCACTTCTGCTGCTTCCCAGAGTGGGAGCTTTGAGACGGCCTGTGGGCGGTTGGCTCGGTAGGAGCGCCGTCGGGCGGCTCGCCGCCGTGGTGACGGCGACGAGGAGTCCGCCGCGACGGCGAGCGATCACGATGGCGGGGCCGTCGGTCTGCTGGGTGGCGCGCATCCGATGCCCAGCCGGCCCGGACGCGCGCCACCGAACTTGGCCGGAAACGCGCCCGTGGGCTCAGCCCGACAGACGCACCGGCATGATCAGGTACTTGTACGACTCCACCGCTTCCGCGTCGACCGCGGGCTTGCCGCTGAGCAGGGCGGGCTTGGTGGACGTGGTGAACGACAGCTGGGCGACCGGGGAGTCGATCGCGCTCAGGCCGTCCAGCAGGAAGGTCGGGTTGAAGGCGATCGAGATGTCCTCGCCCTCCAGCTGGGCGTCCACCCGCTCCACAGCCTGTGCGTCGTCGCTTGAGCCCGCCTCCAGCGTCAGCACGCTGTCGGTGAAGCTGAGCCGGATCGGCGTGTTCCGCTCGGCCACCAGCGCGACGCGCTTGACCGCCTCGACGAACGGGGCGGTCTCGATGACCGCCACCGACGCGAACTCGGTCGGGAACAGCGTGCGGTACTTGGGCAGGTCGCCCTCCAGCAGCCGGGTGGTGGTACGCCGTCCAGCGCCCTCGAAGCCGATCAGGCCCTCCCCGGCACCGGAGCCGGCCAGCGCCAGCGCCACGGTGTCGCCGCTGGTCAGCGCCTTCGCGGTGTCCAGCAGGGTCTTGGCGGGGACCAGGGCGACCGCGGACAGGTCCGGGGTCTCCGGCTTCCACAGGAACTCGCGGACCGCGAAGCGGTAGCGGTCGGTGGCGGCGAGGGTGACCGTGTCCCCCTCGATCTCGATCCGCACACCGGTCAGCACCGGCAGCGTGTCATCGCGTCCGGCCGCGATGGCGACCTGGGAGACGGCGGCGGCGAAGACCTCGCCGGGCACGGTGCCGGAGGCGGACGGCATCGCGGGCAGTGCCGGGTACTCCTCCACAGGCAGGGTGTGGAGTGTGAATCGCGAGCTGCCGCACACGACGGTCACCCGCACCCCGTCGGTGGAGATTTCCACAGGCCTGTTGGGAAGTGCGCGCGAGATGTCGGCGAGCAGCCGGCCGGACACCAGGACGGTGCCCTCCTCGTCGATCTCCGCCTCGACCGAGACCCGCGCCGAGACCTCGTAGTCGAAGGCCGACAGGCTCAGCTGCCCGTCCTCGGCCTTCAGCAGCAGACCGGCGAGCACGGGCGCCGGTGGGCGGGCCGGGAGACTGCGGGCCGCCCAGGCCACTGCCTCCGCGAGTACGTCGCGTTCCACCCGGAACTTCACCGGAACCGCCTCCTGCTGTTGCTGGCCGTCTGTGCCTGGCCGTCTCTCGTCTCATGGCCATCTGCCGGAGAACAGTCTGACGCACGCCACCGACAACAGGTGCGGCTTGGGGTCAAGCCGAGCTTCCCGGTGTCGAGCGCTCCTCGGCGAAGTTGTGCACAGGCCCCGCTTCGATCTTGCTTCCCCGGTATCTCTACGTGGTCGTAGTAATAGGGGGTGTGGATACCGTGGATAACCGGTTCCAGCGCAGGTCAGGGCGGATTTTTTGTCCACCGGGGCTGGGGACGGAGCCGGTGGACAACCAGCCGTCTCTGTGGACGGCCGGAAGTTGTGCACACGCGATGCACAGACAGGCCCTGGTTCTCCCCAGTCTCGTCCCCAGGAATACCCACGTTCTCCCCAGCCCAACCAGTGGACTTGGTGTGACGCCTTTCACTCCATCCGGCGACTGTCCCCGTTTCCTTGCCGAACAGTGGACAGAGGTGTGGAGAAGCCGGTGGAAGCTGTTCATAACTGGCCACAGCCTGTGGGCGAGCAGTGGACAACCGCCAACGGCCGTTGTGGAAGAGGGCGTTGTCCACAACCTGTGGAAGGCGGTTAGCCACAATTCCACACGCCGCTGACCTGGGAGGATGGTGCTTCGACGGGCTTGCCTGTGGAGGCAGTTGGGACAACTTCGTACTCCCCAGCCTGTGGACAGCCAAATCCGGCGGAACCTGTGGAGTACTGCCACACCGAGCCAAGGATTCGAACAACAAGAAGCGCCCTGGAAGTGAACTTCCAGGGCGCCGGCGGTGAATCCGCGCTGCGTACTCAGGACTTGATGCGGTTGGTCAGCTCCGTCACCTGGTTGAAAATGGACCGCCGCTCGGCCATCAGCGCCCGGATCTTGCGGTCCGCGTGCATCACCGTCGTGTGGTCGCGACCGCCGAACAGCGCGCCGATCTTCGGCAGCGACAGGTCGGTCAGCTCCCTGCACAGGTACATGGCGATCTGGCGCGCTGTGACCAGGACCCGGCTGCGGGACGAGCCGCACAGGTCCTCGACGGTCAGCCCGAAGTAGGCGGCCGTCTCCGCCATGATGGCGTTCCCGGTGATCTCCGGAACCACGTCCTCCCCGCCCGGGATCAGGTCCTTGAGGACGATCTCGGTCAACTGGAGGTCCACCGGCTGCCGGTTGAGACTGGCGAACGCCGTCACCCGGATCAGCGCGCCCTCCAACTCGCGGATGTTGCGCGAGATCCGGGAGGCGATGAACTCCAGGACCTCCGGCGGGGCGTTGAGTTGCTCCTGAACCGCCTTCTTGCGCAGGATCGCGATACGCGTCTCCAGCTCGGGTGGCTGGACGTCGGTGATCAGTCCCCACTCGAAGCGGTTGCGTAGCCGGTCCTCCAGGGTCACCAGCTGCTTGGGCGGCCGGTCCGAGGACAGCACGATCTGCTTGTTGGCGTTGTGCAGCGTGTTGAAGGTGTGGAAGAACTCCTCCTGCGTCGACTCCTTGCTCGCCAGGAACTGGATGTCGTCGACCAGCAGGATGTCCATCTCGCGATAGCGCTTGCGGAACGCGTCGCCCTTGCCGTCCCGGATGGAGTTGATGAACTCGTTGGTGAACTCCTCCGAGCTGACGTACCGCACCCGGGTGCCCGGGTAGAGGCTGCGGGCGTAGTGCCCGATCGCGTGCAGCAGGTGGGTCTTGCCCAGGCCGGACTCGCCGTAGATGAACAGCGGGTTGTACGCCTTGGCCGGGGCCTCGGCGACCGCGACCGCCGCGGCGTGCGCGAAGCGGTTGGAGGCGCCGATGACGAAGGTGTCGAAGAGGTACTTCGGGTTCAGCCGGGCCGTCGGCTCACCGGGGCCGGTCGCGGGCGCGGGCTGGGCGGCCAGCGGTCCGGGGGCGCCGCTGGGCGGCGCCGGCAGCGGATCCTGCGGGCGGCCGCCGCCGTGCCGCTCGCTGGGCTGGCGCTGCTGGTAGCCGGGCTGCTGCTGTCCGTAGTCCCGCTGCGGGACCGGGGGGTACGGGTCGCGCTCGGCGAAGCCGCCGTGCTGCTGCCAGCTCTCGGCGCCGGAGTGGCCGTCGTCCTGGGGGCGCGCGTGGTTCTGGGGGTGGCCGTACGCGTCGGGGGCGCTCGGGACGGCGGGGCGCGGCCAGCCGCCGGTGGTGTCGCGGCCGGTGGGGTAGTCGGGGTAGGCGCGGCGGATGACCGGGCCGTCGCCGCCCGGGCGGCCGTACTCGTCCCACTGTCCGCGCTGCTCGCCGTACGGGGCGGCGGGTGCCTGCGGAAGGGGCGGTGCCGGGGCGGGCGGGGTCTGCGGGGCCGCCGAGTCCGTGCTGGCGTCCACGGTGATCGCGATGCGGATCGGGCGGCCGAACTCGCGGCTGAGGCCCTCGGTGATCAACGGCAGCAGGCGGCCCTCCAGCACGCCCTTGGCGTACTCGTTGGGCGCGGCCAGCAGCGCGGTGTCGGCCACCAGCGCCAGCGCCTGGCACACCTTGAGCCACCGCTGGTCCTTGGCCTCGACGCCTTGGCCCTCGGCGAGGAGCTGTTCGAGCACCCGGGGCCATACTGCGGCTAGATCGGCAGTTACATCAGCCACAGTGCACGCTCTCTCGCTCGGTGGGTGGGCTCGCTCGGTGGAACTGAGAGGGCGCCGACGTGTCCCACGAAGGTGTGGTTCTCGGGAAGTGCGGGAAGTATGTCGGGTTGGTTCGGCGGAGGTTCCTGAGTCCAGCCACGGTAGTCAGCGCCCCGTCTGTGGTTCAAGTCGTTGTCCACAGGGTGTGTACAAATGTGCCATGCGTCAGCGGGGCCTGCTTCAGTGGGTCGGGGTCGGCGCGTCGTCCCGGGGGAAGCCGGTTTGACCGGATGGCTCAGCCGCGCGTACCGTGACCAGGTCGAGTTGTCGATGGCTGCTGCCGCCTGCCTTACGAAGGGCACAGATCACTTCAGGTGACTGGATAAGCGGTACACCTAAAGGCGTATCGCGAGAGCTTCGTGGGCGCACGGTGACAGCCAAGCGACGCCCCACACACGTCTCGGACGAAGCGGACGAGACACCAAGCATTCCTGGAGTCCCCGAGTGAGCAAGCGCACCTTCCAGCCGAACAACCGTCGTCGCGCGAAGACCCACGGCTTCCGGCTGCGCATGCGCACCCGTGCCGGGCGCGCCATCCTCGCGACGCGCCGCAGCAAGGGCCGCGCGCGCCTGTCCGCCTGATCGCACGGGTCATGCCGTGCTGCCCACCGAAAACCGGCTGAGGCGGCGCCAGGACTTCGCGACAGCGGTACGGCGAGGGCGCCGAGCCGGACGCCCACTACTCGTCGTGCACCTGCGAGACAGTGACATCACGGACCCGCACGCTACGGGGGGGAGTGCTCCCCCGGCGCGTGCGGGTTTCGTCGTGAGCAAGGCCGTGGGCGGAGCCGTCGAGCGGAACCGGGTGAAGCGCCGACTGCGGCACCTGGTTCGCGAACGGTTGTCCGAGCTGCCCCCAGGTAGCCTGGTGGTTGTACGGGCATTGCCCGGCGCCGGCGCCGCGGATCACTCTCTCCTGGCCCGCGACCTGGACGCCGCATTGCGGCGGCTACTGGGGGGGAGGGGCGCGCGATGAAATATCCGTTGATGTGGCTCATCAAGCTGTACCAGTGGACGATCAGCCCGCTGCTAGGGCCGGTCTGCAAGTACTACCCCTCCTGTTCCCACTACGGGTACGAGGCCATTGCCGTGCACGGCGCGGTCAAGGGCACGGCCCTGACCGCGTGGCGCATCCTGCGCTGCAACCCGTGGTCCCTGGGCGGTGTGGACCATGTTCCGCCGCGCAAGCGACCACCGTGGCACGCTCGACTGCGCGAGGCGCTACGGAAATCCGCCGGCGGGCACCCCGCCGTTGAAGCCAACAGGGCGACCGAGACCCAGCCCACTGCCCAAGGAGCCTGATCTGTGGGAACGATCCTGAGTCCCCTCTATACCGCTGTTTCGTGGATCATCGTTCAGTTCCACTCGTTCTACAGCCTGATCTTCAACCCTGACAGCGGTTGGGCGTGGGGCCTGTCCATCGTCTCGCTGGTGGTCCTGATCCGGATCTGCCTGATCCCGCTGTTCGTCAAGCAGATCAAGGCGACGCGGAACATGCAGGTGCTCCAGCCGAAGATGAAGGCGATCCAGGAGCGCTACAAGCACGACAAGCAGCGTCAGTCCGAAGAGATGATGAAGCTGTACAAGGAGTCGGGCACCAACCCGCTCTCCAGCTGCTTGCCCATCATCGCTCAGTCGCCGTTCTTCATGGCGCTGTACGGCGTGCTGCACAACATCGCCAGTGGCCACCAGGTCGGCGTCATCCACGCGGAGCTGCTGAACAGCGCCCGGCACGCGCACATCTTCGGCGCGCCGCTGTCGGTGAAGTTCACCGACAGCGCCAGCAAGGTCATCTCCCTGGGCGCCTCCCCGACCGATGTGCGGATCGTCACGATCGTCATGATCGTCCTGATGTCGGCGTCGCAGTTCTACACGCAGCGCCAGCTGATGACGAAGAACGTCGACATGACGGCCAAGACGCCGTTCATGCAGCAGCAGAAGATGCTGATGTACGTCTTCCCGGTGATGTTCGCCGTCTTCGGCATCAACTTCCCCGTCGGTGTCCTCGTCTACTGGCTGACCACCAACGTGTGGACCATGGGTCAGCAGATGTTCGTCATCCGCCGCAACCCGACTCCGGGCAGCCTCGCCTTCAAGGAGCGCCAGGAGCGCCTGCGGGCCAAGGGCAAGCTCGTCGAGGAGCCGAAGGCCGCCGCCCGGACCACCGAGGGCGGTCAGCCGGTCAAGCGTCAGCAGCCCAAGCGGCAGACCAAGGCCCAGCGGCAGTCCGGCTCCGGCCAGGCCGCGGCCGTCGGCTCGGCGAAGGACGACACGGGGTCCGATGCCGCGCCCAAGCTGGACAAGGAGCCGGAGGACGCCAAGCCGTCCGCTGGCTCCGCGGGGCAGCCCAAGGGACAGCCCAAGGGCGGGCAGCGCAAGGGCCAGCAGCGGTCCAAGCACCCTTCGAAGAAGTAGCGCCGGAAGAATCCGCGCCCAGCGAGCGCAGCGCAAATGGATAGGAGTCCATCCGTGACGGAAGGCAACACCCCCGTCGTCGAGGGCGAGGACGCCCTGACCCGCCTTGAGCAGGAAGGGGAGATCGCCGCCGATTACCTCGAGGGCCTGCTGGACATCGCCGATCTCGACGGCGACATCGACATGGATGTCGAGGGCGACCGGGCCGCCGTCTCGATCGTCGGCGACTCGGCCAGCCGTGACCTGCAGAAGCTGGTCGGCCGGGACGGTGAGGTGCTGGAGGCGCTGCAGGAGCTGACCCGTCTGGCGGTGCACCGGGAGACCGGTGACCGCAGCCGCCTGATGCTGGACATCGGTGGCTTCCGGGCCCGCAGGCGCGCCGAGCTGACCGAGCTGGGCGCCAAGGCGGCGGAGGAGGCCAAGGGCACCGGTGAGCCGGTCAAGCTGCGGCCGATGACGCCGTTCGAGCGCAAGGTCGTGCACGACGCGGTGGCGGCGGCGGGGCTGCGCAGTGAGTCTGAGGGTGAGGAGCCCCAGCGTCGGGTGGTCGTCCTCCCGGCCTGACGCTGTACGCACCATGTTGGACGGCCCCGCCTGGGGGCCCGGGGGCGCCCGGGCGCAGGCGGGGCCGACACTTGTCAGTCTGCTAGTCGGGCCCTGACCGCGCCGCGGTACGGGCACCGTGGAACTGAAGGGACGGCCCCGTGACGGAGGCAGCCGCCGAGCTTCCCCCCGCGCCCCAGCAAGCGCACACGATTTTCGGCGACCGGTTCGCTGATGCCGTGCGGTACGCAGAACTGCTCGCCGACGCCGGAGTGCGCCGAGGTCTGATCGGCCCGCGTGAGGTTCCTCGGCTGTGGGAGCGGCATCTGCTGAACTGCGCTGTGCTCTCCGACGTGGTCCCGCAGGGGGTCTCGGTGTGTGACGTGGGCTCGGGCGCCGGGCTGCCTGGCATTCCGCTGGCGCTGGCGCGGCCGGACCTGCGGATCACGCTGCTGGAGCCCCTGCTGCGGCGGACGACCTTCCTGGAGGAGGTCGTGATGCTGCTGGGGCTGGACAACGTCTCGGTGGTACGTGGCCGGGCCGAGGAGATGATCGGCCACCTTCCGCCGGTGGACGTGGTCACCGCTCGAGCGGTGGCACCGCTGGACCGGCTCGCGGGCTGGGGGATTCCGCTGCTGCGGCCGCACGGCGAGATGCTCGCGATCAAGGGCGACACCGCGGAGGAGGAGCTGAAGGCCGCGCGTGCCGCGCTCAGCAAACTCGGCGCGGTGGAGACCTCCGTGGTCCAGGCGGGTGTGGGATTGATGGATCCGCCGTCCACCGTGGTCCGGGTGCTGGTCGGCGAGAGTCCGGGTGGGGTGCGCGCCGCGACTCGTCGGGCCAAGGCGGCTCGGGCGAACCGTCCGGGGAATGGCGGTCGGCGGCGTCGCTGACGGCCTCTGTGCTCCATACAAACGGCCAAAACTACATATTTCGGAGTGTCGTGAACTAAACGGACACCCTTCTGTGCATCGTGTTTCACGTGAAACGTCGCTCACTGCTGCCAGGAATCCTCAGCCGTGGCCGCGCGGCGGCCGAGGCGCGCACACGGAAGCCCCACCCTGCGGTGGACTCATCCACAGATTCATCCACAGGAGAACGGGCCTCACTGGTTCACGACCCGGAAAGCATGGCAGGCTCTGTGCATCGCGAGCCTGCAGCCGAGGAGAGTGAATCCTTGCGGTCCGACGCCAATACCGCGGGACCGATGACCGACCCGGTCCCCGGCCCCCGTAGTGAACCGACAGGGGAGGGTGTTTCACGTGAAACGCTGCCTCCCATGGACGACACCCCGATCGGCCGGGCCGCCCAACTGGCGGTAGAGGCACTGGGAAGGGCCGGTGAGGGGCTTCCCCGGCCGGAACAGACCAGAGTGATCGTGGTCGCCAACCAGAAGGGCGGGGTCGGCAAAACCACGACAACGGTCAACCTCGCCGCGTCACTCGCCCTGCACGGCGGACGGGTTCTGGTCGTCGACCTGGACCCGCAGGGCAATGCCTCCACAGCGCTGGGCATCGACCACCACGCCGAAGTCCCCTCGATCTACGACGTTCTGGTGGAAGGTCGGCCGCTGGCAGAGGTGGTGCAGCCGGTCCCGGATGTCGAGGGGCTGTTCTGTGCGCCCGCCACCATCGACCTGGCCGGTGCCGAGATCGAACTGGTCTCGCTCGTGGCCCGGGAGAGCCGTCTCCAGCGCGCCATCGAGTCCTATGAGCAGCCGTTGGACTACATCCTCATCGACTGCCCGCCCTCGCTGGGTCTCCTGACGGTCAACGCCCTGGTCGCCGGCGCCGAGGTGCTGATCCCCATCCAGTGCGAGTACTACGCCCTGGAGGGCCTTGGACAGCTGCTGCGGAACGTGGACCTGGTCCGCGGCCATCTCAATCCCAAGCTGCATGTGTCGACCATCCTGTTGACCATGTACGACGGACGCACCAGACTCGCCGCGCAGGTCGCCGAGGAGGTACGCAGCCACTTCGGCAAGGAGGTGCTGCGTACCAGCATTCCGCGCTCGGTGCGCATCTCCGAGGCACCCAGCTACGGACAGACGGTCCTCACCTACGACCCGGGCTCCAGCGGGGCGCTCTCCTACCTTGAGGCCGCCCGGGAAATGGCGCTCCGCGGTGTCGGCAGAGGCGCCGAGTACGACGGACAGCACGCGCACATGGCGCGCCAGGACAATGAGTACGACCAGCACAGCATGTCGGAGGGGATCAAGTGAGCGAGCGACGCAGAGGGTTGGGGCGGGGGCTCGGTGCGCTGATTCCTGCTGCGCCAACGGGGTCCGACAAGTCCGGTCCCACGGTGGGAACGGCGGTCACCTCACCGTCCGCGGTGCCCGTGCTCACGCCGGAGCGCGGGGTCGCGGCGGCCAAGGTCGCCGGGCTGGTGGACCGGGGTACGCGCGAAGCGTCACCGGTGACCGACCTTCCCGTTTCACGTGAAACCGAGGCCGCTGCCACCGAGGCCGCACCCGCCGAGGTGGCCGGAGCGCACTTCGCCGAGCTGCCCATCGACTCGATCTCCCCGAACCCGCGGCAGCCCCGTGAGGTCTTCGACGAGGACGCACTGGCCGAACTGGTCACCTCCATCAAGGAAGTCGGCCTGCTTCAGCCGGTCGTGGTGCGCCAGACCAGCCCTGGGCGCCATGAGCTGATCATGGGCGAGCGCCGTTGGCGGGCCTGCCGTGAGGCGGGCCTTGAGCGCATCCCCGCCATCGTCCGCGCCACCGAGGACGAGAAGCTGCTACTGGACGCCCTGCTGGAGAACCTGCACCGGGCACAGCTCAATCCACTGGAAGAGGCCGCCGCCTACGACCAGTTGCTTCAGGACTTCAGCTGCACCCATGAGGAACTGGCCGACCGCATTGGGCGCTCCCGGTCCCAAGTCTCCAACACCCTGAGGCTGCTGAAACTGTCCCCGCCTGTCCAACGACGAGTAGCGGCGGGAGTTCTGTCGGCAGGACACGCACGTGCGCTGCTCGCACTGGACGACGTCCAGGAGCAGGACCGGCTGGCTCAGCGGATCGTTGCCGAGGGGCTGTCAGTACGCTCGGTCGAGGAGATCGTGGCCCTGATGGGCGCCGAGTCCAGCTCCGCCAAGAAGCCAAAGGGGCCTCGGGCCGGTAGGCGGCTGTCCCCCGCCCTCACCGATCTCGCGTCCCGGCTGTCGGACCGCTTCGAGACCCGGGTGAAGGTCGACCTGGGACAGCGCAAGGGAAAGATCGTCGTTGAGTTCGCCTCGATAGAGGATCTGGAGCGCATCCTCGGGGAGATCGCCCCGGGCGAGGGCCGGGTGCTTGAGCAGGGCCTGGCCGCCGAGTCCGAACAGGACGACTCGGAGTGAGCTGAGCATTCCAGGACTGACAGGGCGGGTCGCGTTCGTGGAACGCGACCCGCCCTTTATGGGCCCTCGGTATCGGGCAGGTCGCGACCCGGTTACGATGCGGGTGGGTATGGCGCTCCACGGTGAAGGGAAGCCCATGCGATCGGTGAGCCGCACTCTGCTGGGACACGGCTGGCGCAAGGCCGCGCTGGTGGCCACTGGGTTGGGTCTGGGGGCGGTCGGCGGCTTCGTCGGCAGCCTGCTCAAGGAACGCGAGGCGCTGGACGCGGCGCGTGCGGCGGCCGCCCTCCACCCCGTCGAGGACGCTCTGTCCAGCCGCCGGACAGCGTCGCGGCCACTCACAACGGCGGGGCCGACCGACCGTCCGCTAGAGATGAGGGCCTGAGGCCATGGGGCGTCGGCTCGTACCGCTTACGTTGGACAACCTTCCGGATCTGCCCAAGCGTTGTCGCTCCTGTGTGTTCTGGGAACTCGACCCGGTGAGCGGTGAGGCGGCGGCGCAGGCGGGCAAGCCGGAGTTGGAGAAGGAAGCGTGGATCTCGGCCGTGCTGCTGGAGTGGGGCTCCTGCGGCAGGGTCGCCTACGTGGACGAAGTGCCGGCAGGGTTCGTGCTCTATGCCCCGCCCGCCTATGTGCCGCGGTCCCTGGCGTTTCCCACCAGTCCGGTCTCCCCTGACGCCGTGCAGTTGATGACCTCGCGGGTGCTGCCCGGGTACCAGGGACAGGGGCTCGGCAGGGTGCTGGTGCAGACGGTGGCCAAGGACCTGGTGCGGCGCGGGTTCAAGGCGATCGAGGCTTTCGGTGACGCGAAGTGGGAGGAGCCGGGCTGCGTGCTGCCCGCGGACCATCTCACGGCGGTGGGCTTCAAGACGGTCCGACCCCATCCGCGGTACCCGCGGCTGCGCCTGGACCTACGGACCACCATCTCCTGGAAGGAAGATGTGGAGATGGCCATCGACCGGCTGCTCGGCGCCGTCCAGAAGGAACCGGCCCTTCGGCCGTTGTAAGCGCGGTTTCACGTGAAACATGGATGAGGAGGCGCCCGATGGGCGCCCCCTCATCCATGTGCTGGGCCGAGATCAGCCGATGAACGCGTCCAGGTCGCGCTCAAGCGCGGCCTTCGGCTTGGCGCCGACGATCGTCTTGACGACCTCACCGCCCTTGTAGACGTTCATCGTCGGGATCGACATCACGCCGTACTTGGCGGCGGTGGCGGGGTTCTCGTCGATGTTGAGCTTGACGATTTCCAGCTTGTCGCCGTGCTCCGCGGCGATCGCCTCCAGCGAGGGAGCGACCTGGCGGCACGGACCGCACCACTCAGCCCAGAAGTCGACCAGTACGGGCTTGTCGCTCTTGATGACGTCCTCGTCGAAAGAGGCGTCGGTTACGGACTTGAGAGCCACGGCTTTTCTCCTCAGTGTTGCTGTGTGCGGGGTGGGTCAAGTGAAGCGGATCAGATGGCAGCAGCCGACTTCTCCGGCTCTGCGGACTTCTCGGCGTCGTTCAGTGCGGCCAGGTACCGCTCGGCGTCCAGTGCGGCGGCACAACCGGTACCGGCCGCGGTGATCGCCTGACGGTAGGTGTGGTCGACCACGTCACCGGCCGCGAACACACCGGTGAGGTTGGTACGGGTGGTGGGCGAGTCGACCTTGAGGTAGCCCTCGCCGTCCAGCTCCAACTGCCCCTTGAACAGTTCGGTACGCGGGTCATGGCCGATCGCGATGAACAGGCCGGTCACCGGCAGCTCGGAAGTCTCACCGGTCCTCACGTTGCGCAGGGTGAGACCGGAGAGCTTGCCGTCGCCGTGTAGTTCGGCGACCTCGCTGTCCCAGACGAACGAGACCTTCGGGTCGGCGAACGCCCGCTCCTGCATCGCCTTGGAGGCCCGCAGGGTGTCACGACGGTGCACGACGGTGACGGACTTGGCGAACCGGGAGAGGAAGGTCGCCTCCTCCATCGCGGTGTCACCGCCACCGATCACGGCGATGTCCTGGTCCTTGAAGAAGAAGCCGTCACATGTGGCACACCACGACACGCCACGGCCGGACAGCTCGTCCTCGGAGGGCAGGTTCAGCTTGCGATGCTGCGAACCCGTGCTCACGATGACCGCCCTGGCACGGTGTACGTTGCCCGCCGAGTCGGTGACGGTCTTGATCTCGCCAGTGAGGTTCACCGCCGTCACGTCGTCCGCTACCAGCTCGGCGCCGAAGCGCTCGGCCTGGGCCCGCATGTTGTCCATCAGGTCCGGGCCCATGATGCCCTGGGGGAAGCCGGGGAAGTTCTCCACGTCGGTGGTGTTCATCAGCGCGCCGCCAGCGGTGACGGAGCCCTCGAAGACCAGCGGCTTCAAGGAGGCCCGGGCAGTGTAGAGGGCCGCGGTGTAGCCCGCCGGCCCGGACCCGATGATGATCACGTTGCGGACATCGCTCACGGCTGTCTTCCTCGTCTCTGCCGACTGCTGTGGGAACCCTTGCGGAGGCTTCACCCCGCCTAACGGATCCTACGATGCGGGCATTCCCGGGGAGCCCGACCGTCACCGCTCTCCGTCAGTTCACGCGGTGACGGTTCACACGCCGGAGGCGCGCGGGACGCTTCCGGCGGCTCAGCGGTTGTACGTCTGCTGAGTCAGGACGTGGCCCGGCGTGGCGGAACTCGTGCTGGCACACGTCGCGTCGACGACAAAGGCGTCTACCCGGGCGGGGTCGGCCGGATGCGGCAGCACGATCAGGTACGCGGCGTGTCCGTCATACGTCCCGCGGGAGAGGGCCAGCGGTGTCCCGGCCCGGCCGGTGCCCCTCAGCACGCAGGATGGTGCGGGCGCGGCCTGGGTGGCGAACGGCGTCTCCTCCGCATGACCGCCGGACTTCGGGGAGGCGGCACCGGTGTTGTTGAGCAGCTCATGGACCTTCGTGGGCAGCGCCGCGCCGGAGAACATGCCCGGCTGCTGGGCGCCGGTGGTGGCCGGCCCCGTGGATTGGCCGCTGTGGGACGACCCGAGTGAGCTTACGAGGAGTCCACCGAGGGCGAGTACAGCGGCAGCGCTCGCGGCGGCCAGCAGCGTGCGGCCCCGACGCCGCCGCGGCCGGGCCCGGCCCGGTCCGGTGGCAGCGTGCACATGCGCAGCGGGGCGTTGGGTCGAGGGCGTTGTTTCACGTGAAACACGGGTCGTCTTCGCAGCCGAGCCCGCCCGCGCCGGCTTGGACATGTCGGTGGACGTCGAATCGGGCGCGGTTGCGTTGATCAGCGCCTCAGCGGCGAGTGCGGCGTCGATGCGCTCCGCGACATCGGCCGGCATTCGGGACGGTCCGGGAAGGCTGCCGAGCAGGTTGCGGATCTCGTCCAGGGAGTCCCGTACATCGGTGCAGACGACGCAGTCGGCGAGGTGGCCGCGGAGGGCGGCCGTGCGCTCGGGCGGAAGGATGCCCTCGGCGAATGCGGAGATCTCGGAGACCTCGGGATGTTCGTCCGTGCTGGCCGTGGATGTCACTGCTGACCACCTCCGCCCTTCACGGCGTCCTTCGGATCTTTCACTGACGTCTCTGGGACGGATGTCGCCTCCGTCCGGTTCCTTCCCCTGCCGGAACTCGCGCTACTCCCGTGCGTCATACGCAGGTGGGTGAGCAGTGGAAGCAGGCGGGCGCGGCCCCGGGCACATCTGCTTTTGACCGTGCCGGGCGGTACGTCGAGGACCTTCGCCGCCTCGGCGACCGGATAGCCCTGCATGTCCACCAGGACCAGGGCGGCACGCTGGTCCGGAGGGAGCGTGGCGAGGGCATGGATCAGTTCGCGATGGAGTTCCCCGCGCTCGGCCGGGACCTCGGCGGACTCGTGGGGCTCGACCAGTGTCTCCAACTGATCGGTGTCAGCGAGCGGCGCGGTGCGCCGGGAGGCGGCCTTGCGGGCCCGGTCGAGGCAGGCGTTCACGGTGATGCGGTGTAGCCAGGTGGTGACGGCCGACTGCCCGCGGAACGTGTGCGCCGAACGGAAGGCCGACACGAGGGCGTCCTGCACCGCGTCCGCGGCCTCCTCGGGGTCGCCCAGGGTACGCACCGCGACCGCCCACAGACGGTCGCGGTGGCGCCGCACCAACTCGGCGAAGGCGTCGGGATCACCCGCGACATGGCGGGAGAGGAGATCCAGGTCAGTGGCCTCTCCCTGCGATCCCTGGCCCAACGCCATGCCTCCTCCTACGACGACAAGCCGGTGAACGACACGTTCGTTATGGCCTGCTTGTAGCCTGCCCGACTGTAAGTGGTGGGATCCGCATCGGATTTCGGCATTGCGGTGATCCAGACGAGGACAAACCGTGTCGACACCGGGCTCTTGACGGAGAGTTGGGCAGTGTTGCTGTCGGTCCGCGTCGATGCGAGCTGGTGCATCCCCGAGGGCTGCGTCGACGGCGACAGCGAGTCCGTCGCGTACAGCGAGACCGCCGTATACGAACCGCTGTAGCGGAAGGTGATGGTGCCGCCGCTGACCTTCTGCGCCGAGCCGAGGTCGTAAACGATGCCGACGCCCGCTTTGTAGGAGGCCAGTTCAGGGCCGTCGTCGAACGTGTGGGTGATCCAGTACTTCGCCCCGCCGTTGCCATAGGTGTTCTGGACCTGATCAGGGTGCTGCGGGCTCCCGTCCGGCGCGTACTCCTTGGCGTTCTGGATGGCCAGCGGCTTGGGGGTGCCGTGTTGCGTGCCGGTGCTCGTGCTCCCCTTCTGCTGTTGTTGCTGCTGCTGGGTAGACCCCGACTGACCGCCCCGGTTCATCAAGGTGTCCGCCACCTGCCAACTGCCAAGGCCCAGCGCGGCGATGAGCAGTGCGGCGACGCTCCACTTGAACGCCTTGCCCGCACGGCCGGACAGCGCCGGAGGCGGCGGCGGGGGCACCGGGACCTGACGAGTGGGGCCCGGCTGGCCGGGACGCGCCGGGGGCTGACGGTAGGCGGTCTGCGGGAACGTTGGTGCCTGCGGCTCCGGCGGCCGGATCCTGGGCAGCGCGGCGACGGCCTTGGCGAGCTCCTCCGGTGTGGTGAGCGGCTGCTCGTGGCGTGACGGGTGGGCACCGTCGTTGATCAGGGCGCGCATGGCCAGCCCGGACAGACCGCGGTGCACGCCCGCCCGTACCTGGTCGGGGGAGGCCAGGCCGAGGTCCTTGGGCAGGCCCTTGAGCCCGTGGGCGTCCTCCGGGTACGGCCAGCGGCCGGTCAGCGCCGAGTACAGCAGGGCGCCGATCGCCTCGGTGTCGGTGCGCTTGGGGCGCTCCGACTCGATTCCGCGCAGCGCCGCGTCAACCGCCAGTCCCCGGATGCGGTACTGCCCGGACTCGGAGCGCAGCACCGAGCCGGGGTTCAGTCGAAGATGGGAGAGGCCCTCGCGGTGGGCGGCCGCCATGGCCTGGGAGACCTGGCTGACGAGTTGGTACGCCTCGTACGGCTCCAGCGGACCGGAGGCGAGGAGCGGGCCCAACTCCGTTGCGTCAGGCAGCCATTCGTGGACGACGTAGACGAGTTCGTTCTCCTCGACGGCGTCAAGGACCTGAACGAAGCGCGGGTCCCCCAGTAGCGCGGCGGAGCGGGCGGCTGACAGCACGGTACGGGCACGGGGGTGATCGGCGGGCAGCAGGTGGACGCCCACCGCGCGGCGGAGCTTCTCGTCGACGGCACGCCAACTGCTGAAGCCGTCAACGCGGGTGACGCACTCTTCCAGGCGGTAGCGTCGGGCGAGTCTGTGACCGCTGTGCAACTCCGGTGGCTCGGGGTGCGGTGGGGTCGGCGCGGTCTCTTCCGAAGTCTTCCGTTCAGCGTCCTGCGTTTCGCTCTGGGCCGTCGCCCCGTCGCCCGTGACCCCGCCCGCGCCGGCGGCGAGCGGCGCTTGGCCGCTCTCGTTGGCCACGTCGACGGCAGCCGTGCTCCGCTCCGCCACCGTCGTTCCTGCCTCCCCATCCGTTGGACGCGTCGTGCACAGCGTCTATACCGAAGCCGTCCGTATCAAAGCCAAGGACAATTGTGCCCGCAGTCCGCCGCTATGCACGACACACGGCGGCGGGCGATGGTTGCCCGCTGGCGCCACGTCAACGACCCAGACGACCGCGCACCATACCCACCATCGCTGTCAATTCCTCGATGCGCATCCGGCGTGCTGCTGCATAGAAGACCCCTAGCAGAATGATGCCGCCGCCCACCAGTGCGGCGAGCGAACCGAGGAAACCGCTGCCGAGCAACTTGCTGATCCAGTAGGCCGCGGCCCCACCGAGCAGCGCCGCCGGCAGGCTGGCGCCGATCAGCCGGGCGTAGGTACGGACGACGTGCGCTCCGTCCAGGTCACCGCCAAGACGCTTGCCCAGCCGCTTCACGGCGACACCCACGCCGACCACGTAGGCGAGGCCGTAGGAGGCGGCCATGCCGACGACGGCCCAGCGGGCGGGCAGCGTGAGGAAGCAGAGCCCGGAGGCCGCCGCGTTGACCGTCGCGACGATCACCGTGTTGTAGAAGGGGGTTCGGGTGTCCTCGTAGGCGTAGAAGCCGCGCAGCACGACGTACTGCACCGAGTACGGGATCAGTCCGAGGCCGAACGCCATCAGGACGTAGCCGATGTTGCGGGCGCCGGCCTCGCCGGAGCTGGAGTACATCATGGTGGCCATCGGAACGCCGAGCGCCAGGAAGGCGAAGGCGCACGGGACGATGGCGACGGCCGAGGTCCGCAGTCCGTACGACAGGTCGTCGCGCACCGCGGAAGCGTCACCGTCGGCCGCGGCGCGGGAGATGCGCGGCAGCACCGCGGTCATCACCGAGACCGTGATGATGGCCTGCGGCATCTGCCACAGCAGCAGCGCGTAGTTGTAGGCCGTGATACCGGTACCGGGGTGTCCCTGCTTGTCGGCGACCGCGCCCGCCCAGGTGGCGAGCTGGGTGACGACCACCATGCCCGCCTGGTTGGCCAGCACGAACAGGAAGGTCCACTTGGCGAGCTTGGCGGCGTGGCCCAGGCCGTGCCCACGCCAGTCGAAGCGCGGCCGGATGCGCAGGCCGGACTCGCGCAGGTACGGGATCATGGCCAGTGCCTGGACCATGAGACCCAGCAGGGTGCCGATGCCCAGCAACCGCACGCCCTCGGGGGAGATCGAGGCGGCATCCACGCCGGAGGTGCGGGCGGTGCCGTAGACCCAGATGAAGGCGCCGAAGGTGGCGATGACGACGATGTTGTTCAGGACGGGGGTCCACATCATCGCGCCGAAACGGCCGCGGGCGTTGAGGATCTGTCCGAGGACGACGTGCACGCCCATGAAGAACATGGTCGGCAGGCAGTAGCGGGTGAAGGACACGGCGACGCTCATCGTCACCGGGTCGGAGGCGATCTTGTCCGACATCAGCCGCACCAGCACGGGCGCGCCGAGCACCATGACGGTGGTGACGGCCGCCAGGCCCACCACTACGAGGGTCAGCAGCCGGTTGGCGTAGGCCTCGCCGCCGTCCTCGTCGTTCTTCATCGCCCGCACCAACTGCGGAATGAACACCGCGTTGAGTGCGCCGCCGCCGACCAGGATGTAGATCATCGTCGGCAGGGTGTTGGCGACCTGGTAGCTGTCGTTCAGCGTCGAGACGCCGATGGCGCCACCGATGACCAGGGTGCGCAGGAAGCCCGTGACCCGGGAGACCAGCGTTCCCGCGGCCATCACCGCGCTGGACTTGAGCAGGCTGCTCGCCCGGCCCCCGGAGCGGGCGGCCTCGGCGGGCTCCGCGGTGGCCTCGGGCTGCGGATCCGTGGCCACGGTGGCTTCCGGCGCCGGTTCGTCGGGAAGGCCGGTGAACACCGGCTGCTGTTGGGTGGCGGCGGGCTGCTGGTCGCGGAAGAAGTGCGCGTACGGGTCCTGGCCCGGCTGCTGCTGCGCCGCGCCACTGGTGGCGGCGTACGGGTTCGCGCCCGCGTACGGGTTCGGCTGGCCGTCGCCGTACGGCGCGGGGGTCTCCGGCTGGCGGGGAGGCTGCGGCGCCCACTGCCGGGGGTCGGCCGCGGGCTGCTGGTAGCCCTGCGGCGGGTACGGCTGTGCAACGGACGGCGCCGGGGGCGGCGCGGGCCGGTCGTAGCGGGCCTCGGGTGCCGGTGCCTGCTGGGCGTACGGGTTGTGGGCGTACGACTCCGGTGGGTAAGGGCTGGAACCGGAGCGGTGCTCGGGCGGAGGCGGCGGGCTCGCGGCCGTCGCGTCGTCGTACGACGACGCCCGGTCACGCTCCTCGTCGTACGGCGCGTTCATCACTGCCCCACCTTAAGGTTTGCGGCCCAGGCCCTGCCCCTGGCTATCGGTCCACCTTCTCACCCGCTGCCCGGTCCCCCGGGCTTTCCGCCGCGGTGTCAGCGGCCGGGTCACCCGGCTGCTCAGGGACCCTGTCGCCGCCTTCGACGGCCTGCCCACGGCCGCCATCCGGTTCCTGCGGCTCGTCGGCCGTGTTGTCGGCCGCCAGCAGCGCCCGGCGCTTGCGCTGCCGGTACATGCGGATTCCGGCCAGGACGAGCAGCAGCAGTCCACCGGCGATCACCAGCATCACGGTGTCGGTGATGGAGGTGACGTTCACCTGGAAGACCATGGGCTGGCCGTAGGGCGTGCCGTCCGCGGTGAACAACTGGGCGGCCACCCAGGTCTTGCCGTTGGCGCTGGCGGTGGTCCGGAACTTCAGCGAGCGGTTGTGACCCCCGTCGACGGTCACGGCCTGCGGTTGGCCCACGTCGAGGCGGTTGTTCTGGCTGGAGGTCAGCCGCAGCTGCAAGCCGGTGATCTGCTGGGCGAGGCTGTTCTGCACGGTCACCGGGATCGTCGCGCTGCGCCCGGAAAGAGTGATCGACTTCTTGTCGATGATGTGTACGTCCTGGGTGAGGCCGCTCAGATACGCGGCGACGTCGCCCCGGAAGTGCGCCGCGTTGTCCGTGTCACCGCGCCACTGGGTGGACATCGAGCGCAGGACGGCGGTCCCGAACGGGGTGGTGACACGGTCCTTGCGGGAGAGGATCACCAGGAAGCTGTCGAGTGAGTCCTGGACGGACTGGATCTCCTGGAAGGCGTCGGTGGTCAGCTCCTGCCGCCGCAGCGAGGCCGGATAGGCGTCGGCGCTGGGCACCGACTCGTTGGCTCCCGGGTCGGGGGTGGCCTTGGCGGCGGCGCTGAGGGTGGCCGGGTCGGTCCAGCCGCCTGAGCGGGCGGCGGCGATCGCGGCGGCCATGGCCTGCGCCTGGCTGGTGGTGGGCATCCGCTGCGGCGCGACCACGATGTTCCGTTGCTGTTCCGGCGCCTGCTCGTTGATCATCAGGGACTGGGCCAGGAATTTCTGTACGGCCAGTGTCTCGGCGTCGGCTCGTGTCAGATCGCCCATGAACGCCTTGGACAGCGAGCTGTCCGCGACGACCGCCGTGGTGCCGCCGCCGATGGGCCGGGCGGCGGACGGGGTGTAGCTCAGCGATCCGGTCTCCCGCAGGCTGTCGCTGCGGGCGATGATCTTGTCCGCGCCGCCCGCCGTGGCCACGCCGACGATGGACGGGTCGATGGCGCCGTCCGCGGGCCAGGCGAAGTCGGTGCGCGGAGTGACTCCGAGGACCGTCTGCACGGTCACGGCGGCCAGGTCGGTGGCGTCCTTGAGATGGCCGATGGTCCCGGACACGTCCTTGCCGTGGTGGGCGATGGAGGCGATGTCCGGGTCGCCGAACGGCAGGGCGACCACCTCGTCGCCCTGGATCGCCTGCTGGAGCTCGTTGAGCCACTGCTTGGCGTACTCGGTGCCGGCGCCCGGCGTGGCCTGCTTGGGGTCTCCGTCCGGGCCGAGGACCTTGTACGGCTTGGTCATGGCGTCCACGGTGGCCAGCAGGTCCGGATCGATCACCCAGGTCACCGGCAGGCCCTTGGCGAGCGACACCATCTGTTCGAGCCGGCCGCCCGGGGCGAGCTCCGCCGTGAGGTCGTCGTCGCGGAACAGCGGCGACTGCTGGTCGTCGCCCGGGGTTCGGATGTCCATGTGCGGGCGGTCGATCAGCGGCCACAGGAAGGTGGTCCTGGTCTTCTCCCCACCGCTTTGGGAGTACCAGGGCAGGAACGTCCGCTTGATCCCGAGGACGTGCTGGTAAGCGGCGTCCTTGGTGGTGCCGGACGCGGTCACCCCGAGTTGGTAGACCCCGTCGTTGCCCAGACCCAGCGCGCTGACCGGTACATCGAGGGTGAAGGGGAGGCTGATATGCGGCGGGATGTCCGGCAGGTTGGCGGTATGGCCGGGGATCTCGTTGCCGTCCACGGTGGAGAAGCCGCCGTTGGCCGCGGTGTTGCTTATGGCGCTGCGGCTGGTCAGCGGGCCGCCGCCAGCGAGGCGTAGGCCGACGTGGGCGTTGGAGATGGTGTCGTCGCCGTCGTTGGTGACTGTGCCGCTGATGGTGAGCGTGTCGTTCTTGGCCGGCGCGGTGGGGGTGAGCGAGTCCACGTCCACTTCCGCGGTGCTGGAGCCGCTGCCCGTGTCGGCCTGCGCGCTGGTCGCGCTGGGGACCTGGACGAGCCCGGTGAGCAGGGCGGCACCGACGAGCGTCGCGGCGCGTCGTAGCCAGGAACGAGCAGGGGTGGTTCCGGGGTGCCGTGCCGCCTCGCCCACGCGGTCGTCCGTCCGTCTCTCGTCGCCATCGGATTGCGTCCTGGCATGGTAACGATGGCCGCTGAGGGTAAGTGCCGTGGAGTGCTCTCCAAGATCACCGGGAGGGCCGACAATCCTGGAGACCGCGCCCTCCGCGGCCACGTATTCTGTTCTGTTGTGCCGAACGCCAACAATGTCTCTCAATCCCCGACGTCCGCGGAAGCCAGTGCGCTGAGTCAGGCGCAACGTCGCGCCGTGGGTGAACTGCTGCGGGTATCGCCGGTCGCCGACGACCTCGGTCGGCGTTTCCAGGAGGCGGGGTTCAAGCTCGCCCTGGTCGGCGGTTCGGTCCGGGACGCTCTGCTGGGTCGGCTCGGCAACGACCTGGACTTCACCACCGACGCCCGGCCCGAGCAGGTGCTGAAGATCGTGCGCGGCTGGGCGGACGCGGTCTGGGAGGTCGGCATCGCCTTCGGCACCGTGGGGTGCCGCAAGACGGACGCCGAAGGCAATGACTTCCAGATCGAGGTGACGACGTACCGGTCCGAGGCCTACGACCGGGACTCGCGCAAGCCCGAGGTCTCGTACGGCAACACCATCGAGCAGGACCTGGTGCGCCGGGACTTCACGGTGAACGCGATGGCGGTCGCGCTGCCGGGCATCGAGTTCGTCGACCCGTACAACGGCCTTGAGGACCTGGCCCAACGGGTCCTGCGGACGCCGGGCACTCCGGAGGAGTCCTTCTCGGACGATCCGCTGCGGATGATGCGCGCCGCGCGCTTCGCCGCGCAGCTGGACTTCACCGTGGCGCCAGAGGTGGTCACCGCGATGAAGGAGATGGCCGACCGCATCGAGATCGTGTCGGCGGAGCGGGTACGTGACGAGCTGAACAAGCTCATCCTCAGTGATCACCCTCGCGAGGGCCTTCGGCTGTTGGTGGAGACCGGCCTGGCGCAGCGGGTGATTCCCGAACTGCCCGCGCTGCGGCTGGAGCGCGACGAGCACTTCCGGCACAAGGACGTCTACGAACACAGCCTGACGGTGCTGGAGCAGGCGATGGCCCTGGAGACGGACGGCCCCGACCTCGTGCTGCGGCTTGCGGCGCTGCTGCACGACATCGGCAAGCCCAAGACGCGGCGGTTCGAGCCGGACGGTCGGGTCTCCTTCCACCACCACGAGGTGGTGGGGGCGAAGATGGTCAAATCCCGGCTGACCAAGCTGAAATACCCGAATGACGTTGTCAAGGACATCGCGAGGCTGGTGGAGCTGCACCTGCGGTTCCACGGCTACGGCAGTGGCGAGTGGACTGACTCGGCGGTGCGGCGCTACGTCCGGGACGGCGGGCCGCTGCTGGACCGGCTGCACAAGCTGACTCGTTCGGACTGCACGACCCGAAACAAGAAGAAGGCCGCGGCGCTGGCGCGGACGTATGACTCCCTGGAGGAGCGCATCGCCCAGCTGAAGGAGCAGGAGGAGCTCGACTCCATCCGGCCGGACCTCAACGGCAACCAGATCATGGAGATCCTGGGGGTTCCGGCGGGGCCGGTGGTCGGCAAGGCGTACAAGCACCTGCTCGAACTGCGGTTGGAGAACGGGCCGATGGCTTATGACGACGCGGTGGCGGCACTCAAGGAGTGGTGGGCCGGGCAGCAGTAGCCACGACACGGGCCCTCGGCGGTCCGGTGCGATGTTTCACGTGAAACGCGGTGTCCCGCGACGTCATGTTTCACGTGAAACGCCGCGCCGGACCGCCTTCGTGTTTCACGTGAAACATCGCCGAACGCCTCACCGGTGGCGTAGCAGTGCCGTCCCGACGGCGGTGGCGCCGTAGAGCATGGCGATCAGGATCAGCAGCAGTGGTGAGCGGCCATCAGGCGGGAGCATCAGCGCGGCGATCGCGGCCGAGCCGACGAAGGCGACGTTGAAGAAGACGTCGTAGAGCGAGAAGACACGGCCGCGGTAGGCGTCATCCACGGAGGACTGGACGACGGTGTCGGTGGCGATCTTCGCGCCCTGTGTGGTGATCCCCAACAGGAACGCCGCGACCAGCATCGGTGCCGGGCTGAACGGCAGACCGAGCGCGGGCTCCAACACCGTGGCGGCAGCGGCGCAGACCGTGATCCAGCCGGCGATGCCGAACCGCCCGGTGCCCCAGGGCGTGACGACCGCCGCCACGAAGAAGCCGGCACCGGAGACCCCGACCGCGAGCCCGAGCAGCGCCAGTCCCCCGGAAGTGTCCGAGGGGGCCGTCCAGGAGTACCGGCAGAGCATCAGCAGGGTCACGGTCAGCGCCCCGTAGCAGAAGCGCAGCACAGCCATGGCCCCCATCGCGTAGGCCGCCTGGCGGCGCGTCGCCAGGTGCCGTAGCCCCTCGAACAGGCCGCGCACCGTGCTGGTCACGGCGGCGGCTATCCGTGGCTGGAGCAGATGGGGGTCGGGCCCGAGTCGGTCGGCGCCCATCGTGCGGGCGGACAGCCCGGCGCACAAGTAGAGCAGCGCCGCCAGAACCACGACCACGGCATCAGCCCCGATGCCCGCCGCCATCCACAGGTGCACGACGAAGGCGGCCCCGCCGCCCGCGGTGGCGGCGATCGTTCCCGCCGTAGGGGAGACCGAGTTGGCCACCACCAGCCGTTCGCGGTCCACCACCCGTGGCAGGGCCGCCGACAACCCAGCCAGGACGAAGCGGTTGACGGCGGTGACGGACAGCGCGGAAAGGTAGAAGACCCAGTCCGGCACATGGGTGACGATCAGCGCCGCCGTGCCTGCCGCGAGCACGGCGCGCAGCAGATTGCCGTAGAGCAGTACCTGCCGCCTGCGCCAGCGGTCGAGCAGGACGCCGGTGAACGGTCCGAGCAGGGAGTACGGCAGCAGCAGCACCGCCATCGCGGCGGCGATGGCCGCGGGCGACGCCTGCCTTTCCGGGGTGAACACCACGTAGGCGGCGAGCGCGACCTGGTACACGCCGTCGGACAGCTGCGAGAGCAGCCGTACCACCAGCAGCCGCCGGAAATCGAGAAACCGCAGCAGCACGCGAAGATCCCGTACGACGGCCATGCCGACAGCCTCACACAAGCGCGAGGCCCCCGGACGGATTGTCCGGGGGCCCGCGATCAAGACGTTGCCGATGCGTTGCCGACGCTTTAGCGCACGTCGCCACATCCGCAGCGCGGGGCGCTGTTCTCGCCAGCGCGCGGCGCATGTCTCGCCAGCGCGCGCTGTGTCTCGCTAACGCGCGCGCTGTGTCTCGCTAGCGCTCGACCTCGCCCTTGATGAACTTCTCGACGTTGTTGCGGGCCTCGTCGTCGAAGTACTGAACCGGCGGGGACTTCATGAAGTACGAGGACGCGGAGAGGATGGGGCCGCCGATGCCGCGGTCCTTGGCGATCTTCGCGGCGCGCAGCGCGTCGATGATGACACCCGCGGAGTTCGGGGAGTCCCAGACCTCCAGCTTGTACTCCAGGTTCAGCGGGACGTCGCCGAAGGCACGGCCTTCGAGACGGACGTACGCCCACTTGCGGTCATCCAGCCAGGCCACGTAGTCGGACGGGCCGATGTGGACGTTCTTCTCGCCCAGGTCGCGATCCGGGATCTGGGAGGTGACGGCCTGCGTCTTGGAGATCTTCTTGGACTCCAGGCGCTCACGCTCGAGCATGTTCTTGAAGTCCATGTTGCCGCCGACGTTGAGCTGCATCGTGCGGTCCAGGATGACGCCGCGGTCCTCGAACAGCTTCGCCATCACGCGGTGCGTGATGGTGGCGCCCACCTGCGACTTGATGTCGTCGCCGACGATCGGCACACCCGCCTCGGTGAACTTGTCCGCCCACTCCTTCGTACCGGCGATGAAGACCGGCAGGGCGTTGACGAACGCGACCTTGGCGTCGATGGCGCACTGGGCGTAGAACTTGGCGGCGTCCTCGGAGCCGACCGGCAGGTAGCAGACCAGAACGTCGACCTGCTTGTCCTTGAGGACCTGCACCACGTCGACCGGGGCCTCCGGCGACTCCTCGATGGTCTGCCGGTAGTACTTGCCGAGACCGTCGAGGGTGTGGCCGCGCTGGACCGTGACACCGGTCTGCGGGACGTCGCAGATCTTGATGGTGTTGTTCTCGCTGGCGCCGATGGCGTCCGCGAGGTCGAGACCGACCTTCTTGGCGTCGACGTCGAAGGCGGCCACGAACTCCACGTCACGGACGTGGTAGTCACCGAACTGCACGTGCATAAGGCCGGGCACGCGGCTGTCCGGGTCGGCGTCCTTGTAGTACTCGACGCCCTGCACCAGCGACGCGGCGCAGTTGCCCACGCCGACAATGGCTACGCGAACCGAACCCATTCCGGTTGCTCCCTGTGTACTCGATTACTCGGCCCTACGTGTGCGGGGCCTCATTTGGTGGTGTCGGTCGGATTCGTATCGTCGCGACCTTGGTCGGCGGGGCGGCCCTTGGCGCGGCCTCGGCCCGCCCGCTCTGTCTCGATCAGCTCGTTGAGCCAGCGGACCTCGCGCTCCACCGACTCCATGCCGTGCCGTTGCAGCTCAAGGGTGTAGTCGTCGAGCCGCTCACGTGTGCGGGCCAGTGAGGCTCGCATCTTCTCCAGCCGCTCCTCCAGGCGGCTGCGGCGCCCTTCGAGGACCCGCATCCGTACGTCCCGTTCGGTGTGGCCGAAGAAGGCGAAGCGCACACCGAACTGCTCGTCCTCCCAGGCGTCCGGCCCGCTCTGGGCCAGCAGATCCTCGAAGTGCTCCTTCCCAGCGGAGGTCAGCCGATAGACAATCTTCGCCCGTCGCCCCGCAAGTGGCGCGGCGAGCGGGTCATCAGAGGTCGTCTCCTCGGCCAGCCATCCCTGAGCGACCAGCGTCTTCAGGCACGGGTAGAGGGTGCCGTAGCTGAAGGCACGGAAGACTCCAAGCGAGGTGTTGAGCCGCTTGCGCAGCTCGTAACCGTGCATCGGCGACTCCCGGAGCAGGCCCAGGACCGCGAATTCGAGGACGCCGGAACGCCTGCTCATCTTCGCCTCCCTGGCTCATGGATAGCCGTGGTAGTCCTGTCCCCACCTGTCGCCCGTGCTGTCGGGACCTTCTTTATCTCGTTTTGATGTATCGAGTCGATACATCGCGACGATAGAACGGCACTGTGGATCTCGCAAGACATGGCATGGTGAGCGGCATCACATCTGGTGCTCGTAAGAAGGTTCGCGGGCTGTCAACTGTCCGTTATGTGGCGAACGTTGGGGTAGTTCGCCGTTTGACGGTGCGTACTCTGTTCGCCATGCAAACCAACGGGAACCTTGTGGCGCCGGGAGGCGTCATGGTCCTGGGTGCCGTGTGGCCCGGCGGGGCCGCGATCCGGGGGGACCGGAAGTCAACTGCGACCTTCAGGCGACACCGCCTGGCCGAGGAGTAGCTGGAACCATGAGCGAGCACCGCCGAAAGCCGCCGCAGCCGAACGGTGGCGGGCGATCCACGCCCCGGCGCGGGGCCCAGCCGCCCCCGCCCGCCTCCCCAGGACGGCGGGCCACGCCACCACGCGACGCCTCCGGCGCGAGAGGACCCGCGGCCGGACGCCGCCCCGAGGACCCCGCGGGCCAGCCTTACGCCAGCCGTGCGGAGGCCCGGCGGGCGGCGCAGAGCGGTGGCCGCCGCCGGGCCGCAGGGGCGGGCGGCGGCGCAGGAGGACCCGGCGGCGGGCGCCGGGGCACCGGTGGCCCCGGAGGCGAACGGCCGAAGCGCTTCATCGACTACCCGCGCTGGGGCAAGAGTGGCTGGCGCCGCTGGATGCCGTCCTTCAAACAGATCACGGCGATCAGCTTCGTCTTCCTCGGCACGCTGGTCGGCCTCATCGGAGTCGCCTACGCGATGGTCGGCGTGCCGGACCCGAGCGCCGCCTCCAAGACGCAGAAGAACGTCTACTACTGGTCCGACGGCTCACGCATGGTGGTGTCCGGCGGCGGTGACCTCAACCGGCAGATCGTCCCACTGGACCAGATCTCCAAGTCGATGCAGAACGCCGTGATCTCGATGGAGAACGCCTCGTTCTACACCGACCACGGTGTGGACCCCCAGGGCATCCTGCGCGCGATGCTGAACATGGCCAGGGGCGGCGAGACCCAGAGTGGCTCGACCATCACCCAGCAGTACGTGAAGAACACCTACCTGGACCAGTCGCAGACCGTCACCCGCAAGCTCAAGGAGCTGATGATCTCGATCAAGGTGGGCATCAAGGTGCCGAAGCCGGACATCCTCGCCGGCTACCTCAACACCGCCTACTACGGTCGCGGCGCCTACGGCATCCAGGCCGCCTCACAGGCGTACTACGGCGTCAACGCCAGCGCGCTCAAGCCGGACCAGGCCGCCTTCCTGGCCGCCGTGCTCAACGGCCCGAACCTGTACGACCCGGCGGGCGGCGTCGGCGATCTCGCCTCTCCGCAGCAGAACACCGTACGCGCCGAGCAGCGTTGGCGCGAGGTGCTCGACCGCGAGGTCAAGACCGGCGACATGTCCCAGCAGGAGCGCCAGCAGTACCAGAACTTCCCGATGCCGCAGCAGCCCAAGCGGTCCACTGACAAGGCGGGCCAGATCGGCTACATGACGGATCTGGCGGACAAGTACATCTTCAACAACACCAGCATCACGCAGGCCGACCTGTCGAAGGGCGGCTACCAGATCTACACGACCTTCAAGAAGGGCGACATGGCGGCGCTGCAAAAGGCCGTCGACGACGTCCGCAGCAAGAACATCCGGCCGGACCTGCGCCCGGACACCGACAAGTACGTGCAGTTCGGCGGGGCCTCGGTGGTGCCGGGTGACGGCGCGATCGTGGCGATCTACGGCGGTGAGGACTACCTCAAGCACTTCACCGACAACGCCGACTACACCGGTGCCCAGGTCGGTTCGACCTTCAAGCCGTTCGTGCTGGCGGCGGCGATGCGGGACGGCGTGCGCAAGCCCAGCGGCCCCCCGGACCAGCCGGACTCCATGCGCACCCCGGTGTCGCCGAAGAGCATGTACACCGGTGTCAACAAGTGGAAGGTGCTCAACTACGACGGTTCCGTCTGGCAGGACAAGGACGGCAACGAGTGGTTGCAGACGAACGACGACAACGAGTCGTTCAAGTCCATCGACCTGAAGTCCGCGATGGAGCAGTCGGTCAACTCCACCTACGTCCAGCTCGGCATGGACGTCGGCCTGGACAAGGTCAAGCAGGCGGCCCTGGACGCGGGTGTGACCTCGGACAGCCTGGCCAGCACCAACGGTCCGTCGTTCTCCATCGGTACCTCCTCGCCCAGCGCGATCAGGATGGCGGACGCGTACGCGACCTTCGCCAAGAGCGGTCTGCAGGCCGAGCCCTACTCGGTGACCAAGGTGCTGGACTCCAAGGGCCTGCGGTACCAGCACGAGGCCAAGACCAAGAAGGCGTTCGACCCGGCGGTCGCCGACAACGTCACCGACGTGCTCCAGGGCGTCGTCCAGGAGGGCACCGGTACCGCCGCCAAGGCGCTCGGCCGGTACGCCGCCGGTAAGACCGGTACCACCGACGACAACAAGTCCGCGTGGTTCACCGGCTACACCCCGCAGCTGTCGACCTCGATCGGCATGTACCGGATGGACGACCAGTCCAAGAACCCCACGTTCCTGAAGATGTACGGCGTGGGCGGTCTGCAGAAGATCTACGGTGCGTCCTTCCCCACCGAGATCTGGACCGAGTACATGAAGGCGGCGCTCGCCGGGCAGCCGAACGAGAACTTCGAGACCCCGCAGCCCATCGGCACGGTGGTCTACGGTGACGGCGCGAGCTCGCCCCCGAGCGCGTCGCCGTCGACGTCGCCGTCCAGCTCGCCGAGCACCAAGCCGTCCGCACCGCCCTCGCACTCCCCCTCGCCGTCGATCAGCCCGTCGCCGTCCCAGAGCTGTGCCGATCTGCTGAACTGCCAGCCGGGCGGTACGACGTCCGGTGGCGGTCCCGGTGGCGGCCCTGGAGGCGGTCCCGGTGGCGGCCCCGGCGGTGGTCCAGGAGGTGGTCCCGGCGGTACCGGAGGCCCCGGTACGGGGGGCACCAGCAAGGGCACCAGCAACGGTGCTCTGTTCGGCGGGCCCAACGGCTAGCCACCACTAACCGGCGTACGCCGACAACACGGCCGTGGAGGGCATCTCGCCCTCCACGGCCTTTTTCTGTACACCGTGCACGGCCGTCACTCAGGTTCGTACGGCAGGATGTCTCGCATGACGACCGCGCGCGAGAACGACGACAGCGCCGCCCCCGTGCAGGCCGCGACCGTACCGCCCACCGCCGAGGACCCGCTGGCCGAGGCGGGTAGCGAGCTGCTCGGAGGGCCCGTCGGGCGACGCGCGACGACCGGTCGAAGCGGTTGGTGGAATCCGCTGCGGGTGCTCGCACTGGTCGTCATCGGGATGTTCGCGCTCGGCATGGTGCAGAAGGTGCCGTGTTACGACAGCGGCTGGTTCTTCGGCGCGAACGACCAGTACACCCACGCCTGTTACTCCGACATCCCGCACCTGTTCTACGCACGCGGCTTCGCCGACGACCTGGTGCCGTACTTCGACCACATCCCGGACGCCACCTCGGGCGGCATGGGCTACCTCGAATACCCGGTGCTGACCGGGTTGTTCATGGAGGTCGCCTCCTGGTTCACCCCGCACGGCTCCGACCTGGTGCACCGCGAGCAGGTCTACTGGCTGGTCAACTCGGCGATGCTGATGCTCTGCGCGGTGATCACGGTGATCGCCGTGGCGCGCACCCACCGCCGTAGGCCGTGGGACGGTCTGCTGGTGGCGCTGTCCCCCGCGTTCGCGCTCACCGCGACGATCAACTGGGACCTGCTGGCCGTGGCGCTCACCGCGGTGGGGATGCTGATGTGGGCGCGCAGCCGCCCGGTGGCGGCCGGGGTGCTGATCGGTCTGGCGACGGCCGCGAAGCTCTATCCGGTACTGCTGCTGGGGCCCCTGCTGCTGCTGTGCCTGCGGGCGGGGCGGATGCGGACGTACTGGAAGGCGTTCGGCGGGGCGGCGGTCGCCTGGCTGGTGGTCAACGTGCCGGTGATGGTCTTCGCCTGGGACGGCTGGGAGAAGTTCTACACCTACAGCCAGTCGCGGGGCGTGGACTTCGGCTCGCTCTGGCTGATCATCTCGCAGCAGACGGGCAACCCGCTCGACGGCGCGAACGCGTATGCCATCGCGCTGATGCTGCTGCTGTGCGCGGCCGTCGCCGCGCTCATCCTGTACGCGCCGCGCAGGCCGCGCTTCGCGCAGGTCGCGTTCCTGGTGATCGCCGCGTTCATCCTGACCAACAAGGTCTACTCGCCGCAGTACGTGCTGTGGCTGATCCCGCTGGCTGCGCTGGCCCGGCCGCGCTGGCGGGACTTCCTGGTCTGGCAGGCCTGCGAGGTCATGTACTTCCTCGGCATCTGGATGTACCTCGCCTACACCACGGGCGGCAACAACAAGGGCCTGCCGGAGGGCGGCTACGACTTCGCGATCGCGCTGCACCTGCTCGGAACGCTCTACCTGTGCGCCGTGATCGTGCGCGACGCGCTGATGGCGGAGCGGGACCCGGTGCGGCGGGACGGCTCCGACGACCCGTCCGGTGGAGTGCTGGACGGTGCGCGGGACGTGTTCGTACTGGGGCGGCGCGCGCATCAGCCGCGGCACGCCGCCCAGTTCAGCAGCGGTTACGTCGAATGGGGCCGGGAGAACGCGGACGCCTGACGGCTCAGCGCTCGACCACTCGGTCCGACCGCGTGGTGGTGTTCCTCAGGTGGGCCACCAGTTCGTCGCCCACCGCGGGCGGGGCGACATCGCTGGGCAGGAACAGCAGCGAGACCTGCATGTGCGGGGGCTCGGCGAACCAGCGCTGCTTGCCCGCCCAGATGAACGGCGAAAGGTTCCGGTTGACGGTCGCCAAACCGGCCCGCGCCACGCCCTTCGCCCGGGGCATCACACCGTGCACCGCCTTGGGCGCCTCAAGGCCCACGCCGTGCGACGTACCACCGGCCACCACCACCAGGTGCCCGTCGCCGGCGGCCTTCTGCTGGCGGTAGCCGTAGCGCTCGCCCCGGGAGACGCGGGTGACGTCCAGCACCGCGCCGCGGTACTCCAGCGCCGCCGGCTCGCCCAGCCACAGCCGGGTGCCGATCCGGGCGCGGAACCGGGTCTGCGGGAACTGCTGTTGCAGTTGGGCGAGTTGGGCCGGGCTCACATGGCTGACGAACATGGTGCGCAGCGGGAGTCGGGCGGCGCGTAGCCGCTCCATCCAGCCGAACACCTCCTCCACCGGGTCGATGGCGCGCTCGACGCCGTCCAGCGGCAGGTGGATGGAGAAGCCCTCCAGCCGTACGTCGTCTATGGCGCCGTGCAGCTTGGCCAGGTCGTCAGGGGAGACGCCGTGCCGCCGCATGGTGCTCATGACCTCGATCACGACGCGCGCGCCGACCAGGGCGCGCACCCCCTCGACCGAGGAGACGCAGCGCACCACGCGGTCCGGCAGCGGCACCGGCTCCTCGCCCACCCGGTACGGGGTCAGGACCAGCAGGTCACCGCCGAACCAGTCCTTCATCTGGGCCGCCTCGTAGGTGGTCCCGACCGCCAGCAGATCGGCGCCCAGCCGGCCCGTCTCGTCCGCCAGCCGCTCGTGGCCGAAGCCGTAGCCGTTGCCCTTGCAGACTGGCACTATGCCGGGGAACTGGTCCACCACGGTCTTCTGGTGAGCACGCCAGCGCGCGGTGTCGACGTACAGGGTGAGCGCCATGGCTGGGTCGGGACCTTTCCTTGTGTGCGGCGGGACGGATTCAGCGGCGCGACATGTAAATGTCGAGCGCCTTGTGGAGCAGCTTGTTGAGCGGGAAGTCCCATTCGCCCAGGTACTCGGCGGCCTGGCCACCCGTTCCGACCTTGAACTGGATCAGGCCGAAGAGGTGGTCGTTCTCGTCCAGCGAGTCGCTGATGCCGCGCAGGTCGTAGACGCTGGCGCCCAGTGCGTAGGCGTCCCGCAGCATCCGCCACTGCATGGCGTTGGACGGCCGTACCTCGCGCTTGTGGTTGGCGGAGGCGCCGTAGGAGTACCAGACGTGGCCGCCGACGATGAGCATCGTGGCGGCCGCGACCGCCTCGCCCTCGTGCGTCGCGAAGTACAGCCGCATCCGGTTCGGGTCCTCGGTGTTGAGGGCCGTCCACATGCGCTGGAAGTACGACAGCGGGCGCGGCCGGAAGTGGTCGCGCTCGGCCGTGATCTCGTACAGCTGCTGCCAGATGGGCAGTTGGTCGTAGCCGCCCTGGACGACCTCGACGCCGGCCTTCTCGGCCTTCTTGATGTTGCGGCGCCACAGCTGGTTGAAGCCCTTGTGGACGTCCTCCAGGCTGCGGCCCTCCAGCGGCACCTGGAACACGTAGCGCGGCTGCACGTCGCCGAATCCGGCGCCGCCGTCCTCGCCCTGCTGCCAGCCCATGCGGCGCAGCCGGTCGGCGACCTCGAAGGCGCGCGGCTCGATGAAGGTGGCCTCGACGTCGCGCAGCCGCTTGACGTCCGGGTCGGAGATGCCGTTCTTGATCGCTCCGGCGTCCCAGCGGCGGATGACCACCGGCGGGCCCATCTTCACCGAGAACGCGCCCTGCTGCTTGAGGTGGGCGAGCATCGGCTGCAGCCACTCTTCGAGGTTCGGCGCGTACCAGTTGATGACCGGGCCCTCGGGGAGGTAGGCCAAGTAGCGCTTGATCTTGGGGAGTTGGCGGTAGAGCACCAGGCCCACGCCGACCAGTTCACCGCTCTTGTCGAACCACCCGAGGTTCTCGGACCGCCATTCGGCCTTGACGTCGGCCCAGGCCGGAACCTGCATGTGGCTCGCCGCGGGCAGGCTCTGGATGTAGGCCAGATGCTGCTCTCGGCTGATCGTCCTCAGGGTCAGGCTCATTCGGGGCGCTCCCCATCGCTGCAGGTTCTACCGGGCTTTCCCGGCGAAGCCTACTGCGCGAGGGCAAGACCCCGACCTGTGACCGGTCGGAAGGGTGCTAGATGCCGCCCCAGAGCCCGCCGTGCGCCACGCCCAGGAAGAACCCGATCGCGGACGCGCCGAGGCTGAGCACCAGGACGAAGCGCTCGGCCGTGGTGGCCGAGATGAACTGGCCGTAGGCGCCGGTGAAGATCCCCGCCAGGCCGGTCCATGAGGTGAGCAGGTGGAGGCTGCTGAAGATCGACGTGATGATCGCGATCGCGCCGAGCACCGCGGTGACGGCGACGAAGGAGTTCTCCTTGGGATGGGCCTTGCCGTCGGTGTTGAGGATGGCGAGGACGCCATGCGGCCGGAAGGTCTGTGCCATGGGGCACCTCCGTGAGCGGATGGTGGCGCACTGGTGGCGCCATGCAAACCGTCGTGTACAGATTGTCCCGGTTCCCCGCGCGATTTCAAGCGGACGGTGGTGTGCGGGTAGTGTGTACCGTCTGCACCGGTGTCTGTGTGGTCCCGCCCGGCACTCCCAGCCGGATCCCGGGGTCCGCGTCACCGATGCGACGCAACGCAAACCCTCCTGCCACGGAAACGCCGTGGCCGCTGAGTCCAAAGGAGGTGGGTTCCACCATGCGTCACTACGAGGTGATGGTCATCCTCGACCCCGATCTTGAGGAGCGCGCCGTCGCCCCCCTGATCGAGAACTTCCTTGGCGTCGTCCGCGAGGGCAACGGCAAGGTGGAGAAGGTCGACACCTGGGGCCGTCGTCGTCTCGCCTACGAGATCAAGAAGAAGCCCGAGGGTATCTACACCGTCCTCGACATCAACGCTGAGCCCGCGGTCGTCAAGGAGCTCGACCGTCAGCTCAACCTGAACGAGTCGGTTCTTCGGACCAAGGTCCTCCGTCCGGAAATGCACTGAGCGCCTAAGCGCCAGAGCTGAGTACGGCTACCGAGCAGCCAGCAGCACAGCACACCCGCCGAGAGGTCACCCACCATGGCAGGCGAGACCGTCATCACGGTCGTCGGCAATCTTGTCGACGACCCCGAGCTGCGCTTCACCCCGTCCGGTGCGGCGGTCGCGAAGTTCCGTGTCGCGTCCACCCCCCGCACCTTCGACCGGCAGACCAACGAGTGGAAGGACGGCGAGAGCCTCTTCCTCACGTGCTCGGTCTGGCGGCAGGCGGCGGAGAACGTGGCCGAGTCGCTCCAGCGCGGCATGCGCGTCATCGTGCAGGGCCGTCTGAAGCAGCGGTCCTACGAGGACCGTGAGGGCGTCAAGCGGACGGTCTACGAGCTGGACGTCGATGAGGTCGGCGCCTCCCTGCGCAACGCGACCGCCAAGGTCACCAAGACCGCCGGTCGCGGCGGCCAGGGCGGCTACGGCGGCGGCGGTCAGGGTGGCGGCGGCTGGGGCGGCCCGCAGGGCGGTCCCAGCGGCGCACCGGCCGACGACCCGTGGGCGACCAGCGCCCCGGCCGGCGGCCAGGGCCAGGGCCAGGGCCAGGGCCAGAGCGGCGGTGGCAACTGGGGTGGAAGCTCCGGTGGCGGCTACTCGGACGAGCCGCCCTTCTAAGCCCGACGAGGGTCAAGGGCGACGAGTAACTACTTCTTGATCACAGTGGAGAAAGACAATGGCTAAGCCGCCCCCGCGCAAGCCGAAGAAGAAGGTCTGCGCGTTCTGCAAGGACAAGGTCACCTACGTCGACTACAAGGACACGAACCTGCTGCGGAAGTTCATCTCCGACCGCGGCAAGATCCGTGCCCGCCGGGTTACCGGCAACTGCACCCAGCACCAGCGTGACGTTGCCACGGCCGTGAAGAACAGCCGTGAGATGGCGCTGCTGCCCTACACCTCGACTGCTCGCTGAGAGAGGGTGACCGAAGCATGAAGATCATCCTCACCAATGAGGTCAGCGGCCTCGGCGCCGCCGGCGATGTCGTCGAGGTCAAGGACGGCTACGCCCGCAACTACCTGGTCCCGCGTGGTTTCGCGATCCGCTGGACCAAGGGTGGCGAGAAGGACGTCGAGCAGATCCGCCGTGCGCGTCGGATCCGTGAGATCGCCACGCTGGAGCAGGCCAACGAGGTCAAGGCCCAGCTGGAAGCCGTCAAGATCAAGCTGGCGACCCGCGCCGGTGACTCGGGCCGTCTGTTCGGCTCCGTCACCCCGGCCGACATCGCCGGTGCGATCAAGAACGCTGGCGGTCCGGCCGTCGACAAGCGCCGCGTCGCGCTGGTCGCGCCGATCAAGACCGTCGGTTCGCACCAGGTGACCGTCAGCCTCCACGCGGAGGTCTCGGTCAAGCTCGACCTCGAGGTCGTCGCTGCCTGACGCGCTTCGCGCGAGTCACTACGAAGGGTCGGCATCCCGCTGGGGTGCCGGCCCTTCGGCTTTGATGTTTCACGTGAAACCGTCGGCAGCCGCCACGCTGTTTCACGTGAAACAGCACCTGCTGGCCGTCAGGCGCGTACCGCCCCGGTCACCAGCCAGCTTCCGGAGCGTGCCCGAAGCCACAGGAACACCAGGCGGGTCACCAGGAACAGGCCCATGGCCCACCACAGCGCGGTCAGTCCGCCGCCGAGCGCGGGCACCGCCAGCGCGGCGGGTACGAAGACGGCGAGCGTTCCGAGCATGGCCCAGGCCAGATACGGACCGTCGCCCGCGCCCATCAGCACACCGTCGAGCACGAAGACGATGCCCGACACCGGCTGGGTGACCGCGACCACCAGCAGCGCGGACAGTAGTTGGGCACGCACCACGGAGTCGCTGGTGAACAGCGGGATGAACAGCGGCCGGGAGACGGCCACCAGCACCCCGAGCAGAATGCCGGAGGCGATCCCCCACTGCACCATGCGGCGGCAGGCGGCCCTGGCGCCCGCCGCGTCCTCGGCGCCCAGATAGCGCCCGATGATCGCCTGGCCCGCGATGGCGATGGCGTCCAGCGCGAAGGCCAGCAGGCTCCACAGGGTGAGCAGGATCTGGTGCGCGGCGACCTCGGCGTCGCCGAGCCGGGCGGCGACCGCGGTGGCGATCATGAGGATGGCCCGCAGGCTCAGGGTGCGGACCAGCAGCGGTACACCGGCGGTCGCGCAGGCACGGATCCCCGCCGCGTCCGGCCGCAGTGGCGCGCCATGCCGTTTCGCGGCGCGCACGACGACGGTGAGGTAGGCGGACGCCATAGCGAACTGGGCGATCACGGTGCCCCAGGCGGATCCGGCGATGCCGAGCCCGGCGCCGTAGACCAGTCCGGCGTTGAGCCCGGCGTTGGCGGCGAAGCCCGCGACGGCCACCACGAGCGGGGTGCGGGTGTCGTGCAGTCCGCGCAGTACGCCGGTGGCGGCCAGCACCACGAGCATCGCGGGAATGCCCAGCGAACTGATGCGCAGATAGGTGACGGCGTACGAGGTCGCGTCGCCGGAAGCGCCGAACAGGCTCGCCAGCATCGGGGCAGTAGGGACGACGACCGCGATCACGGCCGCGCCGAGCAGTAGCGCCAGCCAGATGCCGTCGACGCCCTGGCGGATCGCGGCCCGCAGATCCGCGGCGCCGACGCGGCGGGCGACGGCGGCCGTGGTGGCGTACGCCAGGAAGACGAAAACGTTGACCGCGGTGTTCAGCAGGGCGGCAGCCACGCCGAGACCGGCCAGCTGCCGGGTTCCGAGATGGCCCACGATGGCGCTGTCCACCATCACGAAGAGGGGCTCGGCGACCAGCGCGCCGAAGGCGGGCAGCGCAAGAGCGACGATCTCGCGGTCATGGTGTCGCCTGACGTCCTTCGGGAGGCGGGTCGGGCGCCGCGCGGGGGCACCGGAGCGCTCCCGCGAGGCGGTCGTGGGTCTCTCGGAGGCCGATTTCACAGGCTTAGGATAATCTTCCACAGGTAATAGACACAACGGGCTTGTGGCCATTACCACTGGTGGCGCTGAGTGATCAGGTCCGCGCCGTTTGTCGTGATCTTGCGCCAACCGGGAAAGTTTTTCTCCTGCACAGCCAGTGGATGACGAACGTGCAGGTCAGAGGCACTGCGGTCAAGGTGTGGGGGTCTTGTCCACAGCGCTTTCCCCCGCCCTGTACACAGGTTTGGCGGGCTTCTCCACAGGCTCTCGCCGTTCATCCACATGGCCTGTGGATAACCATCTTGGCTGACGGGGGCTGTGGCCCTACCGTAGTCCGGCACCCGCCTTCCGTCCGGTCCTCGCACTCGACGCGCCGCAAGCGGAGTCGCGTGTCTTTTTTGTCAGAGCCGTGCCGTAAGAAAGAGGGGCACGGATCGGGGTCCGAAGGACCGGGAGGAGGTGGCGGGGGTGAGCCAGCCCGAGCCCGCGGACGACCACTGGGGGGACGCGCCGCCCATTGATCCGCCGTTCCCGGACGGCCCCGGCGACCGACTCCCGGCGGCCCGGTACCGCCGTTCCGACCGGGACGGCGGCGGTCGCGACGGCGGGTCGAGGGACAACGGGCGGGACCGCGGCGGCTGGTCGGAGGGCGGATTCGAGCGGGTCCCCCCGCAAGACCTCGACGCCGAGCAGTCGGTGCTCGGCGGCATGCTGCTCTCCAAGGACGCCATCGCCGATGTGGTCGAGGTGCTCAAGGCCGCGGACTTCTACCGCCCGGCGCACGAGACCATCTACACAGCGATCCTCGACCTCTACGCCAGGGGCGAGCCCGCCGACCCCATCACCCTCGCCGCCGAACTGACCAAGCGCGGTGAGATCACCCGCGTCGGCGGCGCCGCCTATCTGCACACGTTGGTCAACGCGGTCCCCACCGCCGCCAACGCCGAGTACTACGCCGAGATCGTCCATGAGCGAGCGGTGCTGCGCCGCCTGGTCGAGGCGGGCACCCGCATCACGCAGATGGGGTACGCCGCGGACGGCGACGTCGACGAGATCGTCAACCGCGCCCAGGCCGAGATCTACGCCGTCACCGAGCAGCGCACCTCGGAGGACTACCTTCCGCTGAGCGAGATCATGGAGGGCGCCCTCGACGAGATCGAGGCGATCGGCTCCCGCAGCGGACAGATGACCGGTGTCCCCACCGGCTTCACCGATCTCGACGCGCTCACCAACGGCCTGCACCCCGGCCAGATGATCGTGGTCGCCGCGCGTCCCGCGATGGGTAAGAGCACCCTGGCGCTGGACTTCGCCCGTTCCTGCTCCATCCAGTACGGCCTGCCCAGCGTCTTCTTCTCCCTTGAGATGGGCCGCAACGAGATCGCGATGCGTCTGCTGTCCGCGGAGGCGCGCGTCGCGCTACACCACATGCGCTCCGGCAACATGACCGACGACGACTGGACCCGGCTGGCCCGCCGCATGCCGGAGGTCTCGGCCGGGCCGCTGTACATCGACGACTCGCCCAACCTGTCGATGATGGAGATCCGCGCCAAGTGCCGTCGCCTCAAGCAGCGCAACGACCTGCGGCTGATCGTCATCGACTACCTCCAGCTGATGCAGTCCGGCGGCTCACGCCGACCCGAGAGCCGTCAGCAGGAGGTCTCGGAGATGTCCCGGAACCTCAAGCTGCTCGCCAAGGAGCTGGAGGTCCCGGTCATCGCCCTCTCCCAGCTCAACCGTGGCCCGGAGCAGCGCACCGACAAGAAGCCGATGGTCTCGGACCTGCGTGAGTCGGGCTCCATCGAGCAGGACGCGGACATGGTCATCCTGCTGCACCGCGAGGACGCCTACGAGAAGGAGTCCCCCCGGGCCGGCGAGGCGGACCTCATCGTCGCCAAGCATCGTAACGGCCCCACGGCAACCATCACCGTCGCCTTCCAGGGCCACTACTCGCGCTTCGTGGACATGGCGGGGAACGTCTGACAGGTCGTATCGCCCCCGCTCAGGGGCGGCCCAACCGGCCGCCCCCGAAGGGCAGTTCAGTCGATGGCCTGGGCGAAGTGGAAGAAGCGGTACGGGTCGTAGCAGCGCTTGGCGTGCTGTAGCCGCGCGTAGTTCTGTCCGTAGTACGCCTGGCGCCAGTTGGTCAGAGCCGGGTCCATGTAGTTCTGGAAGGACTCGTGGTTCGAATACGGGTCAAGCGTCGTATAGCCGTGGTTCACCCAGCCCTGGGCGGAATCGATGTCGGCCTGGGCGGGATTCGGCTGGGTAAGGCCGATCTGATAGCCCGCGGCGAACAGTGCGTCGCGGTGGACGAACGCGGTGGCCGTGGGCGCCACGTCGTTGATCTTTCCGCCGTAGGCGAATAGACCGAAGAAACGGAATTGGCCCCCTCGGTTGTCTGCCAGGAATGCGGTGAGCGCTTCCGAAGCCGCGGAACGGCTCAGCGGTTCATGGAAGTACAGATTCCGCTGGGTTGCCCAAATGTCCCTGGGCAACTGCGCCTCGGACGAGTACCCCACCCGATGGCATTGCGCCACGGTGCGTTCCCCGCAGCCGAACACCGTCATCATCGCCTGCTGATAAGGCTGTTCCACGACGTCCCGAGTGGTGTTCGGCCGACCGACGGCGGATACCAGCTCGTTGAGCAGACCGTCGCAGTCCGCTTTCGCTCCGAGATATCCTCCGGTGGCCACCACCAGGGGCTGGGTTCCCGTGGCGCTGTCGGTCTGGAACTCGATGAGCAGTTCCGCGGACAACTCCCTGGGCGCCTGGGCCACCCACTGCTGCCACGCCATGATGACGTCGACCGCGTCCGACCAGTCCCAGTTCAGGTTGTAGTTGGTGATCACGGGCGCCTGTGTCGGCAGCACCTCGTACTCCGTGACCACACCGAAGTTGCCGCCACCGCCGCCGCGCAGGGCCCAGTACAGTTCCGGGTGCTGGTCGCTGGAGCAGCGCACCACGCTGCCGTTGGCCAGCACCACCTCGGCCGACACCAGGCGGTCGCAACCCATGCCGAACTTGCGGGCCTGCTGGCCGAGGCCGCCGCCCTGCAGCCAGCCGCCGACGCATACGGTGGGGCAGGTACCGGTGCACACCTGGACGTTGTACGCGGCCAGCGCGGCGGCGATGTCCACGCCCTGGCCGCCCGGGCCGAGCCGCACGGTGTTCTGGCCGACCTGGACGCTGTTCAGCCCGGAGACGTCGATGACCAGGCCCGGCGACGTCGAATAGCCGCCGTAGCTGTGGCCTCCGCTGCGCGGCGCCACCGGAAGGGAATTGTCCTGCGCGAAGCGTATGCACGCCGCGACATCGGCGCTGTTGGCGCAATAGGCGACGGCCTGCGGGCGTATCGCGTCGAACTGCGCCAACTGGAGCTGTTTCGCAAGGCCGTAACCGGAATCCGTGGGTAGCACGAGGCGTCCGCTGAGCTTGCCCCGCAGAGTGCTCCATGGCGGCGATCCGGCGGCCCATACGGAACCCGTGCTGGCGCTTGCCGCGGTGAATGCGGCCGCGGCGCCGACACCGGCACCGGCTCTTAACAGTGCACGCCTGCTGATCATGACAGACACCTCTCCCCGTTCTGTACTGCCGTGTTGGGTGGAATGCGGAAATCGCGGGCATGCCAGGGCAATCGTCAACGGCGGTGTTTCCTGTGCCGGACGGCCTTACCGATACGCAGAGTTGGGTTACCCGCAAGTAGAGTGAGGCGCCCGTGCCAAGAAAACCTGCCTCCCCCCGTCGGCACGGCAACGCCTGTGGTCCGGACCGCAGCCCGGTAGCCGGGAATTTACACCGGCGCCCCGGCCGTGCACAGGCCCTGACAATGGATTTGTCAGTCCGCTCCATTCGCCGTCAATGACCCGGATAAAGGCCGACCGATCCCGACATCGCGGAAGCCCGACAGGAGCCGACGGACAGGATCCCCGTCGGCTCCGCGCGAGCATCCGGCGTTGTCAGTGGTGCCTGTCAGTCTGGTCACATGAAGCCGTCGACTCCGTGGACGCTCGTCCGCATCCAGCGTGCGCTGCACGCCAGTTGGGCCGCTGACACCTGCTCGGCGGACGACGTCGCGCGTGCCCCCTGGCAGCCGGACAATCCGGCATGGGGCCACTGCGACATCACCTCGCTGGTGGTGCACGACCTGTTCGGCGGCGAGATGGTGCTCGGCCAGGTGCGCCTCGGCGACGAGGAGCGCGGCCACCACTGGTGGAACCGGCTGCCCGGTGGGGCGGAGGTCGACCTGACGCGCGAGCAGTTCCGGCTGGGGGAGTCCGTGATCGGTGGGCGGGCCGTGCCGCGCCCACCCGGCCTGCCGGTACGCAGAAGGGCGGAGTACCTGCTGCTACGCGACCGCCTGGCCCGGCAGTTGGGGTCCGAGCTGCCGCCGTCTCAGGCGGGGGAGGCCGAGCCGGTGCGCGGATGCCTGGAGATGCACGGGCGCCGGCTGTCCTACCTGGACTTCGGCGGACCTGGGCGGCCACTGCTCGCGCTGCACGGGCACTTCTGCGAGGGTCGTACGTTCACCCGCCTCGCCCGGCAACTCGCCCCGCATTGGCGCGTGATCGCGCCTGACCAGCGCGGTCACGGCCACTCGGACCGGCCGGTGTCCGGGGAGCGGGACAGGCCGGACTACTCCCGCTCCGGTTACATACAGGACGCGGCGGCGCTGCTCGACCGGCTCGACCTCGGCCCCACGGTGGTGCTGGGGCACTCGCTCGGCGGGGTCAACGCCTACCAACTCGCCGCCCGGCACCCACACCTGGTCAGCGCGCTGGTGATCGAGGACATCGGAGCAGTGGTCGATGACGACCTGTCCTTCTGCCTGGTGTGGCCCAGCCGGGCGCCGAGCAGGGCGGCGCTGGTCGAACGGCTGGGGGATGCCGCGCGCTATCTCACGGACTCCATACGTGAGTTCGCGGACGGCTGGGGGCTGGCCTTCCGGTCGACGGACATGGTCGCCTCTCACCGGCGGCTCCTCGGCAACCACTGGGGGGACTGGTTGGCCACCGACTGCCCGGCGCTGCTCGTCCATGGCGCGTTCAGCGACACGCTGGACGCCGAGCACGCCAAGGACATGGCGGCCCGGCGTCCGAACACGCGGCTCGTGGAGCTGCCCACGGGTCACACGGTCCACCAGAGCGATCCCAGCGGATACGCCCTGGCCGTGGGCGGGTTCCTCAGCTCGCTGTGAGCTGCCGCCAGGGGCGGACGAAGTCGTGCAGGGCGCGTCGCGCGGCCGGGGCGAGCGTCCGGCCGTTGACCGGGCTGCCCGCCGGATGCAGTAGGTGGTCGAGGCCGGGCAACACCCGTAGCCCAGGACCGGTGGTACGGGCGCTGGCCAGGGCGGCGAGCAACGGCGGGGTGGTGCGGCACGGCACATTGACGTCCGCGGTGCCGCAGGTGACCAGTGCACGGGTGCCGTGGGCGATGCCCCGGGCGATGTCCGGCGGATAGCTGGCGTCGTCGCTGCGGACGAAGACGGCGTTGTGCGGACCGAACAAGGCTTTCAGGAAGGAGGCGATGGATGGCAGCAGCCCCGAGGTACCCACTTGGTGGTGGGCGCGGAACTCCGCGATGGCCCGGTGTACACCGGCCTTGTTCAACGCCGCCGGACGCGCGCTGAGTTGGCCGGCTGCGACGGCCTGGTCCAGCTGACCGGCGAGCTGGTAGTCGACCGCGTCCAGCAGCCGGGTGTCCTGCGGGGCGATCAGCGCAAGCCCGGCGGGCTTCTGCCGTACGGCGCGGTCCACCAGCAGGGCCTGGAGGCCGCCCTCGCTGTGCCCGACGATGAGCAGCGCGTTCGGGTCGGCCTCGGGCTGGGCCCGCAGGGCGTCGTACGCGGCCACGGCCTGACGGGTGTAGGCGGCCATGTCGATGTGGTCGGAGTTGCGGTAGCGGCCCCAGCCGGTGTTGCCGGTGCCGTACTTGTCGAAGCGCAGGCTCATCACGCCGTCGTCGCCGAGGGTGCCGGCGAACAGGGCCAGGGTGTGCGGGGCGAACGCGGGTGGTTCGTCACCGTCGCGGTCGGTCAGGCCGCTGCCCGGGATCAGCAGGGCGGCGGCGAGCCGGTGGCCCGCGCGATGGGCGGGGATGTGCACGGTGCCGTACGCCGTGCTGTCGTCGGCGGTGAACCGTATCGGGCGGTCGGTGGCCGCTATCAGGGGCGCGGGGCGGGCGGCCGCGGTCGCCTGGGCCACCGGTCCGACGGTGGTGACGGCCACCGCGGTCAGTAAGGCGGCCTGGATACGCCGCCGCCAGGCGGTGTTGTGCCAACGCATCTGTCCTCCGGGGAAGTTGGGGAACCGCTGAACCACAAGGGCGGTGGGTGTGATGTGACGGAACGGCGGTCAGTGGACGATCAGCGGCAGGAGGAGCGGAACGCCCACGATGAGCACGAGCAACACCAGTGCGCGAGGGTTGCCGAAGTTGAAGGTCCACCCGAAACCGGACCGTTTCTGCACCATTAGCGAGGGATCGGTGCGGTTGGCGTAGAACGATCCGGCCACGTGCCAGTAACGGTCGTCGTCGCGCTGGACCATGCCGGTCTCCGGCTCTCGCGCCGCGCCGTCCGCCGCGGGCAGTCGGCTGCCCGCCTGCCCGGTGCGCAGTGCGACGCCGACCACGACGAGCAGACCGACCAGCAGCGGCAGCAGGACGAGAAACGGCGACAGGCTTCCGGTGTGCCACATGGACCAGGCCGCGACGAACATCGACAGATTGACGCAGGCGGCGAGCAGCAGCAGGCAGACCACCGCGCGCACCGAGAAGCGCCGGTGCCTGCGCGCGGAGTCGACCGGCCGCGCCGGGTCCAGTTCAGGCCGGGCACGGAACGAGAACCAGGACAGCCCCAGGAGCAGCGCGGTCACCCCGGCCTGCGTGAAGACCAGGAAGAAGACGCTGCCGATCGACTTGGTGGCGTAGTTGTCCGCGTGACCGACCGCGTTGAAGTGCACCGGAAGGCGTTCGGGCACCGACGGGTAGACGACGACGCCGGTCACGGCCGTGGCCGCGACGATCAGCAGGGCGGGGATCGACCAGAGCCAGGGGAAGCGTTCCGTTTCGGTGCGCAGCGAGGTGTCGGCCACCACGCCCTGGCGTAGGCCGCGATACCAATCCTCGTCGCGTTTGACCGCCGCGATCGCCCTGTTGGCCCGGGCGAAGGCGGCCAGGGCCAGGGCCGCAAGCAGCAGGGGCGACATGCCGGGGAAGCCGAAGTGGGTAGTAGCCGTCAGCGTGGTGCACACCGCGATCACTCCCGCGCCGCCGACGCCCACCATCCACCGGTAGCGCCCGCGCTGTTCGGCGATCACCGGGGCGTTCACGCGCGCGGCGGGGATCCGTACCCCGAAGGGCAGGGTGGGGCTGGTCAGCGAGGGCGTGAGCCACACAAGTGCCGTGATCACCAGTCCCAGGAGCGGGTCGACCAGTAGCCCTGCGCTGTTCATGACGCCGAATCTCCTTGCTTCGCCCCGTGGTCCGCGCCGTGTGCGACGAGCGCGGTTGGTGTGAACGAGGCCAGTACGGAGGCGCAGCTGTCCAGTACCGCCGGGTCGCCGACGCCATGCGCGACCGCTTCGGCGAGCAGCGTCCGCAGCCGTGTCTCCCACTCGTCGGTGAAACCGGGTTCCGGTGGACCAGTGCTGGCGTCACGCTGGACCAGGGCGCCGCTCTTGCGGTTGATCCGCAGCAGTCCTTCCCGTCGCAGCAGGTCGTAGGCCTTGTTCACGGTGTGGAAATTGATGCCCAGATCGACCGCGAGCTGCCGGGTGGAGGGCAGCGAACCGCCCTCGACCAGCTCACCGGATGCGATGGCCTCCACGATCCGGTCCCGGATCTGTAGGTAGATCGGCACCTCGCTGCCCAGATCGAGGCTGAGGATCACGTCCGAACTCCCGCTGTCGCTCTGCTATAGCTTTTATAGAACAGTACAGCCAACTGGCCTAGCCCCAGGGGTGTTAGGAATGTGACAGGACCTTGGTGGAGCGACGGGTGCGCCCCCAGGGCTTGGTCACCGAGATCGCGGTGATGAAGACGTACAGCGCCAGCGCCACGCTAGGCGCGATGACGAGGTCCCGGCCGCCGGCTGGCACCGGAAGCCCGGCCACCGCCGCGTCCGCGGCCTGCCCGATGACGGTGCGCAACGCCAGGATCGAGGCCGCGGTGGCCGCCAGCGTCAGCCAGAACTTCGTGAGGACCCAGCGGTGCCGGGCCAGCCCCCAGTGCGTGCCGAGCGACAGCACCAGACCGCTGACCAGTGTGAGCAGGCTGACCGGCGTGACAAGCCAGTCGGCGAGGATCCGCATGGCCGGGTAGGCGGCGGCAGCGGTTGCCGGATCACGGCTCCCGGCACCCGCGATGCCAAGGGCGAGCAGCGCGGCAGTGAGGCCGAGCCAGCCGACGGATACGGTGACGTGGAGTACGAGGACGGCGCGGCGCGTCCGACGGGTGAGGTTCATGGTCCCACCGTCGCCGGGGTCGCGCGTCCAGGCGTCGCACACCGGGAGTATTCGCGACGTCTTCTCTGGCAGCAGACCCGCTGGACCCACCGATATCGTGCCCTGACACTCAGGAGGGGGTTCGGTGGCGAAGCTGCACCTGTTCGACATGGACGGAACGCTTCTGTACGGCTCGTCCGCGAATGTGGAACTCGCGCGGGAACTGGGGCTGGTCGAGGAGTTCCATGCCCTGGACGCCGACTTCCTGGCCGGGCTGATCGACTCGCCCCACTATGCGCGGCGGGCGTACGAGTTGTGGCAGGGCCTGACCGCGGCGCAGGTGGCGGCCGCGTTCGCGGCGGCGCCCTGGCTGGAGGGTATACGTGAAGTCTGGGCGGACATCCGGGCCCGCGGTGAGTACTGTGCGGTGATCTCGCTTTCCCCGGACTTCTTTGTCCGTCGGCTTACGGCGTGGGGTGCGCACGCGGCGTTCGGCGGCAGGTTCCCGGAACTTCCTTTCCGCGGCGCGCCGTTGGACGTGTCCGGTCTACTGGCGCCGGAGTCGAAGGTCCGGATCGCGGATCGGCTGTGCGCGGAGTACGGACTCACCCGCGCGCAGTGCGTTGCGTACGGGGACTCGATGTCGGACGCCGCGTTGTTCTCGGTGGTGCCGACCTCGGTGGCGGTGAACGGCGACCATCATGTGAGCGGGCTCGCCACGTTCTCGTATGCCGGTCAGGACCTGCGTGCCGCCTACGAGTTGGTACAGGGCGTCTGACCAGCGCGAAGGCGCCGGTTCGCCGATTATTACCCACGGGTAATTAGTCGGTGCCGCAACTCGGCGGTCGCCCTAAAGTAGTTGATGACCCGGGATGATGCTAAGTAAGTGAATTCCGGGCGTCTGTGGGCAGAATCACGGAAATTGGCGGAACTTGGATCCACCGGGGGTATCGGGGCTTGTGGATTCCCGGCCGCCCGGTATGGTCGACTGCGATCGTTCGCGGCCTGCCGCCGCGAAGCCGGAGAGTCCGTCGGGTGGAATCGATGTGCAGCAAGGGCAGGGCCGAAGCCGTGAGCCAACCCACCTTAACCTGAACAGCCCTCCGTTACCCGGACTTCCGGCTATTTGTCCTATGCCGCTGCGGGACGTGGCACGCTCTCCCCGTTGCGACCGGCCGCCGACGGCCACGTTGGGGGCTGGTGCGGCGCGTCCGCTCCGCCGGTACTGTGGCGCGGCCCAGCGGGAAGCGGCGGAGCGGCGGAATGCGGATATTGAATGGGGGACAGCCGGAACGCCGCCTGCGGCGTTTCGATTGTGACGTATGAAAACCGACCGGGAGATGTTCGAGGCAGACCATGGACGCTCTGACCAGCAGTTCGGCCGATCGGGGGCCCGGTTCCGATAGCGGATACGCCAAGGGTCGAACTGGCGAGGCGAACGCCGCTTCCGCCGCATCGAGGTCGGATAACCAGGGCGATTGGGACTGGTTCGCCCCGGCGAAGCCGCACTCCACGGACGATCCGGCCAATGGCGATCCCGACACCGGCGACTTTTCCAACTCCGGCCAGGGAGAGGCCGACCCGCACCAGCGGTCGGCCGACGGCGGCGGTGCCGGCATACCCAGCCGTGCCCCGACGGCGATACGGCCGGTGGGGAGCAGCCCCCGGCGAAGCGAGCCCGGCGGTCAGGACCTGGCTCCCGGTGCGCGATGGGGTACGGAGCGGGACGTTCCGCCTCCGGCGGAGGCCACCCGTCCGGGGCTGCCGACCCGGCCCCGGCAGCCCGCGAGGTCGGCCGAGGAAGCGGCGGAAGCCACGTGGAGCGGCCGCCCGGACACGGTGCCCCAGCAGCGCGGCGCGCAATCCGACGCCATGGGACGGCAGATGGGCGCTGTCGCCCCGCACGCAGGGCGCCGAGAGACGCCGCCTCAGTCCGAAGGCTCCTGGTTCGACCCCTCACCGGCCAACCCCACCGAACACCAGCGGCCCTCGCCCACGAACCCGAGCACCGAGGCGCCTCAACCGGCCGCCGAGGCCCGGACGCCGGAGCCGTCCGCCACGTGGGGGAGCACTCCGCCGGTGCCCGGCGTCCACGCTCCGCGTTCTTCCGGTGCCACTGCGGCCGAACCATCCGCCGCGGCACGGCAGTTCACGGCGCCGCAGCAGCCGACGGCCCCGCAAGAAGGGGCTCAGTGGGAGCCCGGCGGACCGGCCGCGCGCCAACCCGCCACCGAAGCACGGCACTCCGCGGCACCCGAGCCTCAACCCCCCGTCACTGCAAGGCCGTCCGCCGCACCCCGGCCCACGGCGCCGGAACCCCCCGCGTCGCGGGGCGAGCCCACGCGTACCACTGTCCCCGCGCCGCGGGCGACCGCCAAGGACGCGACCTCGTCCGCCGACGCCGTGCTCATCCGTCGCACGATGGATGCCATCGAGCCCGTCGCGGACAAGACCACCTCGTACTTCTACGCGCTGCTGTTCCTGGGCCATCCCGAGCTGCGCGACCTGTTCCCAGCGGCGATGGACGCGCAGCGCGACCGGCTGTTCAAGGCGCTGCTGACCGCCGCCAAGCACGTGGACGACGCCGACACGCTCACCGAGTACCTCTCCAACCTCGGTCGCGGGCACCGCAAGTACGGCACCAGGCCCGAGCACTACCCCGCGGTCGGCGAGTGCCTGCTCGGCGCGCTCGCCCGCTACGCGTCCGATGTCTGGAACGAGGAGGTGGAAGCCGCCTGGGTGCGCGCCTACACCGCCATCTCGCAGATCATGATCGACGCCGCGGCCGCCGCGGAGCTGACCTCACCGCCGTGGTGGCAGGCGGAGGTCGTCAACCATGAGCGGCGCACCAAGGACATCGCCGTCGTCACCGTCCGCCCCGACCAGCCGTACCCCTTTCTCGCCGGGCAGTACACCAGTGTGGAGACGCCGTGGTGGCCGCGGGTGTGGCGGCACTACTCGTTCGCCTCCGCCCCGCGCCCGGACGGACTGCTGTCCTTCCACATCAAGGCCGTACCGGCCGGATGGGTCAGCTCGGCTCTCGTCAACCGTGCCCGCCCCGGTGACGTGATCCGGCTCGGTCCTCCCGCCGGTTCCATGATTGTGGACCACGGCACTGACAACGGGCTGCTGTGCCTGGGCGGCGGTACCGGCATCGCGCCGATCAAGGCGCTGGTCGAGGACGTGGCGGAGCACGGCCGCAGACGCGCGGTCGAGGTCTTCTACGGCGCCCGCAGCGGCCATGACCTCTACGACCTGGACACCATGCTCCGGCTTGAGCAGGAGCACTCGTGGCTCTCGGTGCGCCCGGTGGTCTCCGAGGGGCCGTCCGGCGGGCTGACCGGGCCGCTGTCCGAGGTGGTGTCGCGGTGCGGTCCATGGCACTCGTTCGACGCGTATCTGTCCGGCCCGGCCGGGATGATCCGCAGCAGCGTCGACGCGCTGGTGGGTATCGGCATGCCCGCACACCGCATACGTCATGACTCGGTGGCGGAGCTGGTCGGAGCGGCAGGGCACTGAACGAGCGGCGTGCTCAACTCACGGTGTCCGACAAGGCGTTCAACACATCTCGGGAGAAACGTTGAACCAAGATCCTCTTGACTTGACGTTCGCCGCGCGACGGCCTGGTAGCGATGGTGAGCACCAGATCCAGCGGGAACTCGGCACGGTGGAGCGTGCCGACCGTTTCTACCGGGAGCAGGTCCGCGACCGACTCAACGCGCGGATGCGGGAGTTCACGGCGCGGCAGGAGATGCTGTTCCTGTCCACGGCGGACCGCGACGGCGAGTGCGACAGCTCGTTCCGCGCGGGACCGCCGGGGTTCATCCGGGTGCTGGACGACCGGACGCTCACGTACCCCGAGTACCGGGGCAACGGCGTGATGGCCTCGCTGGGCAACATCCGGCAGAACCCGCATGTCGGGATCCTGATGATCGACTTCTCCCGGGACCGCATCGGTCTGCACGTCAACGGTCGCGCCCGGCTGGTCCCCGACGATCTTATGCGCGCCACCCACCCTGATCTGCCGGTCGACCCGGTGCCGGGGCGGCGTCCGCAGGTGTGGGTGGAGGTGGCGGTCGTGGAGGCGTACATCCACTGCTCCAAGCACATTCCGCGACTGGTCAAGGCGCCACGAACCGGCGCCTATGGCGACGGCGAACAGGTTTGGGGCACGGACGACGTCAAACGCAAGGGCGGGGACTATTTCGGCGCCGCCGCCGAGGCACGGCAGCGGGTGGCCACCGAGCCGTGCGGTGCTGGGGGCGCCGACCAGCAGGGCGGATTCGAGTGGTTCGGCTGAGGTCCGCTCACCCGAGGTCGTTGGCGAGCAGTGCCCGGACGCCCTCGATGTTCGCGTCGAGGTAGCCGCGCAGCGAGGGCGGGACCACGTCGACGGACACCACGCCCTCGCGGGTGAACGGGACACGGACGACCTCGTACGTTCCACATGGCTCGTCCACCTCGGGGCCGTGCCGTCGGGACAGGTCCATCGAGGCCAGTCGGCAGACGAAGAAGTGCTGCACCTTCACCCCGCGCACGCCGTCCTCACGAACGTGTTCGACGGTGTCCACGAAGGCCGGAACGACATCCGTCACCTTGGCGCCGAGTTCCTCGTCGACCTCGCGGTGCAGGGCGTCGACCACCGTGGCGTCCTCGGGCTCCACTCCACCGCCGGGAGTGATCCAGTACGGCGGCTCACCCGGCTTGGTGCGCTTGATCAGCAGGAGGTGGTCGCCGTCGAGGAGGATCGCCCGTGCGGTGCGTTTGACCACCGGCCGGGCGGCGGGATCTGGGCTGTCCGCTGCCATGGAGGAAAAATGCCGCACCTCGGCGGTGGTGAAACGCCTTGGCCGGGGCGAATCGGAGTGCGAGATTCCAAGGGCTCCGGCGGTCACCACTCGGCGGCGGCGTTGAGCAGCCGCTCGTGCGCGCGGGCCAGGTGCGGCAGGGCGAGGGTGCCCGCGCGGACCACCAGGTAGTAGGTGCGCAGCGGTGGAATCCGCGGTTCGAGTACCGGGACGACCTCACCGGCGGCGATCGCGGCGGCGCACAGATAGCGCGGCAGCACGGCCATCCCGGCGCCCGACCGTACGCACTCCAGCACCGCTCTCAGGTCCGGTACGACCACGGTGGCGTCGGCGACCGGTTTGCCGCCGAACACCTCCGCCCAGTAGCCGACCAGCAGCGGGAGATCCTCCTCGTAGCCGACGAGCGGAACGCTGTCGAGCGCTTCCACCAGTTCCGCGGTGGGCTCGGACGCCGGTGCCCGCAGCGGTGTGGGCGCGGGCGTCGTGAGGAGCGCGCCGATATGTTCCGCCCATCGCGGCGCGGTGACCAGCACCTGTTCCTCGTCCCACAGCGGCGTGGCGTGCAGCAGCCGGGCCCGTGGCCGGGTGGTGCCGACGACCAGATCGTGCCGCCCCTCCGCGAGGCCGGCCAGCGCCTCGTCCCCGCAGCTGTGTGCGACCCGCAGGGCGAAGCTCTCCCCGGCGAGCGGCGCCAGCGCGGGCAGCACCCGTAGCGCCGTGAACTCTGTGGGACCGGCGAGGTGCAGCGTACGGTCCTGTGCCGCGCCGTCCAGCTCGCTCTCGGCGATCTCGCGGAGTGCGTCGAGGTGGGGCGCCACCTTGTGCGCGAGCTCGTCCCCCACGGTGGTGGCGGCGACGCCGCGCGGTAGACGGAGGAACAACTGGCGGCCCAACTGGCGTTCAAGGCTGCGGATCTGCCCGGTCACCGCGGGCTGGGAGAGCCCCAGGAGCTGCGCGGCCCTGGTGAACGACCCGGCCCGGTGCACAGCGACGAAGGTGCGCAACAGGGCCAGATCCATGGGTGCTCCTTGTTCGGTGCGTATGCAGGAGGCGTTTGCCTGGCGAATCGGCAACGATAAATATGTCGATGGGCACGCTCTATAACTGTGATTGGACACTGACGCAGAGTCAACTAACCTTGTGGGGGCGCTACTTCGCGCCGAGGGGCAGGGCGGTCGGAGCCACGAGGGGGGAGGCTCTGACCGCCCGTTCCCGTTACGCGCCGCTACCGGGCCGGACGCGGCCCCGGGGCCGCGCCGCTGTTCCCGGCTTCGGCCGACACGCCGCCATGCGAGTGACGATCACGGAGAGTGGTTCGTGGACTCGCTATTGCTTCGGTGAGCTGTCCCCGAAGCAGAGGAGACCCCATGGGCACCATCGCCCGCCGAATCGTTCCGCTGGCGCTGGCCTTGTCCGCCGTGCTGGCTCCGCTCGCGGCGGCTCCGGTCGCCGCCGAGCCCGCCGCCCGCGCGGTGCTGAAGCTCAGCATCGAACACCGGCACCACCGCCACGGCCGCAGCGCGCCCACCAGGGTCCTGCTGCTGTGCGGGCCCGCCGGCGGTACGCATCCGTCCCCCCAGGCGGCCTGCACGGCGCTGGAGGACGCGCGTGGGCACTTCAGACGGTTGCGGCGGGCGACGCGGCTGTGTCCGATGGTCGTGGACCCGGTGACGGTCAGGGCGCACGGTCACTGGTGGGGCAGGCCGGTCCGGTTCCGGCGGACGTACGTGAACAGTTGCGTGGCCGCCCGGCAGACCGGAGGGGTGTTCGCCTTCTGAGCCCGCCGCGGTGTGGGGGTTCCGCGCGGCTAACGCGCCGCGTTCAGTGCCTGGAGCACGTCGGCCACGATGTCCTGCGTGTCCTCCACGCCGACGGAGAACCGGATGAACCCCTCCGGAACCGTGTCTCCTCCCCAACGGGCCCGGCGCTCCGCGGTGCTGAGCACCGAGCCGAAGCTGGTCGCCTCCCCGGCCAGTCGCAGTGCGGCGAGGAAGCGGTCGGCGTGCTCGCGATCGGGCAGGACGAAGGACACCACGGGCCCGAAGTTGCGCATCTGCCGCGCCGCCACCTGGTGTGCCGGGTCGGTCGGCAGCCCGGGGTAGCGCAGCCCGGTCACCTCCTCGCGCTGGCCCAGGGCGTTGGCCAGCGCGAGCGCGTTGCGCTGCTGCTGGGCGACCCGCAGATGGAGCGTCGCCAGGGAGCGGTGGGCCAGCCATGCCTCCATCGGGCCGGGGATCGCGCCCACGGTCTTGCGCCACAGCCGCACTGACGCCGCCAACCGTGGGTCCCGTGCGGTCACATAGCCAAGCAGCAGGTCTCCGTGGCCGGTCAGCGCCTTGGTGCCGCTGGCCACCGCGAAGTCCGCACCCAGTTCCAGGGGCCGCTGGCCCAGCGGTGTGGCCAGCGTGTTGTCGACTGCGACCAGGGCGCCGACCGAGTGCGCGGCGTCCGCGAGCCGCCGGATGTCGCAGACGTCCAGGCCGGGGTTGGAGGGCGTCTCGATCCACAGCAGCCGCGCGCCGTCCAGGGCGTCCAGTTGGGCATCGCCTGCCGTTGGCGCCAGCCGTACCCGGACGCCGTACGACTCAAGCCGCTGTCGCAGCGCACGGGTTGTCTGGTAGCAGTCGGAGGGCAGTACCACCGTGTCCCCGGAACACACCTGGGAGAGGAGCACCGCCGATACCGCGGCCATTCCGGAGGCGAAGGCGACCGTCTCCGCCGGGGCTTCCGGCGACTCCAACCCGCAGATCGCCTCTTCCAGACGGCTCCAGGTCGGGTTGTCGTCACGGCCGTAGGTGTAGGGGCCGACCGCCTCGCCGGGCAGGTGGTAGTGCGCCGCGAAGGTCGGACCCGGTAGCGACGGGGCGTACGGCTCGGCGGGTGGCCTGCCAGCGTGCACGCTTCGGGTGCCGTCCCCTGTCCCGGTGGGGCGTTCGGACATCGCTGCCTCCTGTTCGGACGGTCGATGTTTCACGTGAAACCAGGATCCCGCCGGAGGGCGGATCGGTATGCGCTGGTTGTATATGGCCTGTGATCCTAAAAGGCGGGGGGATGCCGGGATGGCGGGTTGTGGCGCCGCGGGCAGCTGTCGCACTGGTGTGGTTCTACGAAGGCCTGTGGTGCAAGGTCGTCCCCGGGCGGGCTGACCAGCGCGCGATCATCACGCAGATTCCGCTGCTACCGCACTGGGCGGTGACACCGGTGATGGTGTCAATCGGCTTAGCGGAGGCGGCGGTTGGGGTGTGGGCCCTCAGTGGAGTCCGGCCGTATCTGGCGGCGGGCGTCCAGACCTGGCTGATCGGATCGTTCAATCTGGGTGGGCTGCTGTTCGCACCGGACCGAATAGCCGAGCCGGGACGGCTGATCGTGATGAACCTCGCGCTGATCTGCCTGATCTGGCTGGTGGCCGAGCGGCGGGCGTCCCGATGAGGGAGACCCCTTGGTCGACCGGGCGGATCCTCACCGCGCAGAGCGGTGGCCCCCGGCTGCTGTTCGGCCGGATGTACGAGGACCCGCGCATCGAGCTGCGCGCCTTCCCCGCCGCCGCCCGTGTGCTGTGCATCGCCTCGGCGGGCGATATGGCGGCCGCACTCGCGCACGCCGGACACGATGTCACCGCCGTCGACATCAACCCCCGCCAACTCGCCTACGCGGCGGACCGCGTGACCCACGGCGCCCCGGCCCGTACCGGTACCGCGGAGCGCCTGACGTCCGTCGGACGGCGTGCCGCCGCCGTGCTGCCCGGCTGGCGGCCCACGGAACTCGCGGCGTTCCTCGAACTGAACGACCCCGCACGCCAGTCGGCCTGGTGGCGGACACGGCTGGACGGCCCGGGGCTGCGCCTGCTGATGGGCGTCGCACTGCGGCCCGCAGGTCCGCTCGCCGCGCTGCTGCGCCCCGGATTCCGCGGCGTGGTCCCCACGCGCTTCGACGCCGTACTGCGTCAGCGCATCGCGGGCACCGTCGCCCGGCATCCGAACGCGGACAACCCCCTGCTGCGGTTGCTGCTGCTCGGACGGGCCCCCGATCCGGCGCCCGCCACGGGTGTGCGGTTCATGCACACCGAGGTGGCCGAACACCTGGAGTCGGTGACCCCCGGCAGCTATGACGCCGTGACGCTCTCCAACGTCCTGGACGGCCCGGGCGGTTCGTACGCCCGACGGCTGCGCGCCGCAGTGGAGCGCGCGGTACGGCCGGGGGGCCTCGCCGTTCTGCGCAGCCTGCGCGGCTCGGGGCGGCCCACCGACGACCGCTGCCCGCTGTGGGGAACCGTGCGTCTGATCCATACAGGAGGCTCCAGGTGAAGCATCTGCTGCGCCGCCATCCGATCCCGCTGCGCACGCACTTCGCGCACTCGCTCGTCCTGACCTACGCCTTCCCCGCCGACGTACTGCGGCCGCTGCTCACCCCCGGCCTGGAGCTCGACACCTACACGTCGGACGGGCAGGAGTACGGTTTCGCGGCGGTCGCGCTGGTCGATCTGCGGGCACTACGGCCGGTGTTCGCGCCACCGGTACTCGGTACCGACCAGCTGATGACCGGCTACCGGGTCTTCACCCGCTTCCGCACTCCGGGCGGGCGGACCATGCGCGGGCTGCGGATCCTGCGCAGTGACACCTCCAGCCCGGTGCTGGCGCTCGGTGGCAACGTGCTGACCCGCTACCACTACCAACTGGCCGGACTGCGCTGCCGGTTGACCGGTGACCGGCTGGAGTTCGCGGTCCGTTCCCGGGACGCGGCGGCCGATCTGCTGGTCGCCGCCGACCTCAAGGGAACCGCCACGCTGCCCGAGGACAGCCCCTTCGCCTCCCTGCGCGACGCCCGCCGCTTCGCGGGGCCGCTGCCTTACACGTTCGAGTACGAGCCGCGCGATGACAGCGTCACGGTGGTGAAGGCGTTCCGCACCCGGTGGGAGCCCCGGCCGGTGGATGTGGAGGTACGGCGGCTGACCTTCTTCGAGCACGGCGTTTTCACAGGTACCCGGCCCGTGCTGGCCAACGCCTTCCATGTGGCGGGCGTGGACTACGGCTGGCACGCGGGCGTACGGCATGGGACGGACGGGAGCCGGATATGACCGTCGAGGCCGTGGACGGTCCACCCGCACCGTCTGGCGCCCGGCATGTCGTCGCCTACAACTGGCCGCTGTATGTGGCGGGTTCTGCGGCGGCCGCCGCCGGTGCGGTGATCGGGCGCCGCCATCGGGCCGCCTGGGCGGGAAGCGCGCTGGCCGCGTGGTGGCTTTCGGCCAGTGTGCTGGCCAGTTACCGTGTATACGACCGTTCGCCGCTGCACAGCTGGCGGTGGCTGGACCGGGTGCTGCCGGAGGGGCCCGGGCGCCATCTGGTGGTCTCGGCCGGGCTGGACGAGGCGAGTGCGGTGTTGCGAGCCCGCTATCCCGGCGCTGCGCAGACCGTCGCCGACCTGTATGACGCGCTACCGGTGACGGAGTCCTCGTTGCGCCGGGCGCGCCGCCGGGTGCCACCGCAGCCGGGCTCGATACCGGCGCGCCCGCACCGGCTGCCGGGCGCCGACGCCTCGTACGACACGGTGATCGCGCCGTTCGCGGTGCACGAACTGCGGCGGGCCGCCGACCGGGAAGCGCTGCTGGCCGAGTGTGCCCGGATACTGCGGTCGGGCGGTGCCGTCGTGCTGGTCGAGCACTGCCGCGACGCCGCCAACACGGCGGTCTTCGGGCCTGGCGCCTGGCACTTCATGCCGAGGCGTGAGTGGCTGAGGCTTGCCGCCCGCTCGGGTCTCACGGTCGCCCACGAAGGGCGGATCGCGGGCTACGTCACCGTACTGGTGCTGCGGAAGCGGAGAGCGGCGTGACGGCGCTGCTCACCCTGGAGGGGCAGCTACGGCTGGTCGGACTGGCGTTGGTGGTCATGGGGGCGGTGCATGCCGTACTTCCCCGGTTGATGGGCTGGCCCGCCGATCTGGCGAGCACCACCTTGCTGACCCGGCAGGTGTCGTATGCGCACCTGTTCTTCATCGGGCTGGTCTGTGTGCTGTTCGGCCTGCTGCCGTTGGCGCTCGCGCCCGAACTGCTCGCCGGGACACGGCTGGGCACCGCGCTGCTCGCGGGCGAGACGGTCTTCTGGGGGTTGCGCTGGGTGTTCCAGTTCACGGTGTTCCCGGCTCGGTTGTGGCGCGGGAACCGGATGCGTACCGCGGCGCACATGGCGCTGGTGCTGTTGTGGACCTGGGTGGCGGCCGTTTTCGGCTATGCGCTGGCCGCCACCCCGTGATGCTGTGTTTCACGTGAAACATCAGCCGTCGTGCACATCAGCGGTGGTCGTCCTCGTCCGGGAGGATCAGATGCATCGCCCAGGCGACGATGCTCACTACGAGGCCGCCGACCAGTGCGGCCCAGAAGCCCGAGACATGGAAGTCCAGCGTGAGCTTCTTCGACAGATACGAGGTGAGCATCAGCATCAGCGCGTTCACGACCAGCGTGAACAAACCGAGGGTAACGACGAACAGCGGAAAGGACAGCAGCTTCACGACGGGCTTGACGAGCCAGTTCACCACGCCGAAGACGAGCGCCACCAGGACCAGGGTGAGCGCTTTGTGAGCGGTGTTGGAGCCGGTGAGCGTTATGCCCTTGATCAACCAGACGGCGACGCCGAGCGCCACAGCGTTGGCCAGCGTCTTGAGCACGAATTTCTTCATGGTGCGATCGTCGCAGAGACTCTGGTGGGGGCAAGGAAGAACTGGTGGAGAGAAGGCGAGGGACCGGGCACATGAAGGCGTTCCGGCTGGACGACCTGGATGCCGAGCGCGCGGCGAACGACGGCGCATACCTGCGCTTCCTGCGGGAGCGGAACATGTCCGCCGGGCTCTACGCGCTCCCGGCGGGCGGCACCGACACGCAGGCGCCGCACCCGCAGGACGAGATCTACCTTGTGGTGAGCGGCCGGGCGTCGATCACGGTGGGAGAGGAGACGACGCACGTGGCCAGGGGCAGTGTTGTCTACGTACCGGCCGGAACGCCGCACCGCTTCCACCACATCACCGAGGATCTGCGGGTGCTGGTGGTCTTCTCCCCGCCCGAAGGATGACCGGCGGCTTCAGGGTCCCGTAAGGGTCCGATCAGGGGCGGATGGGGACCGTGGACCCTCGGTTCCGGGTACTCGTGACCGTAAGCTCGAATCACAAGCCAAGTAGGGGCGGAGGGAGTCGGAAATGAGCGACAACGGGTTCTTGAGCGGCCTGCCCTGGTGGGTCAAGTGGGTCGCCGTGCCGGTGATCGCACTGGTCGTCTTCGGTGGACTGATCGCCAGCATCATCGGGTTCATCGCGGGTCTGCTGTTCAAGGTGGTGCTGTTCGCGGCACTGGTCGGCGGCCTGGTCTATGTGGTGAAGAAGTTCACCTCGTCCTCGACCTCGCGCAGCGACTGGTAGTCGCCCATGGCGTGGACCCGGCAGGAACAGCGAACGCTCGCGGCGGAGGAGATTCCGAACCGCGAGCGTCGCTGTTTTTCCGGCTAACTGCCGGTAGCGGCCTAGGAGTTGTGGCCCTCGTCCTGGACCGGCACCCGCTCGGAGCGCGGTGCCGAACCGTTGGGCGATGCCGCAGATGCCGCAGATGCTGCGGACGCCGCAGTGGTGTCCTTGGCGGTCTCGCTGTTCATGGAGGCGAGTAGCTGGCGGGCCAGGCCGAGCCCGGTGCCGCCCATGGTGAGTGCCTTGGCGAACATGTCGGACATCCCGTCGGCGCCGTTGAGCAGCACCATGTGGTCGACGTTGCCGAAGGCCGCAGAGCCCGCCCTGACGATCTCCGGCCAGTTCTCGGCGAGTTGCTGGGCGACCACCGCCTCCTGGTTCTCCGCCAACGCCGCCGCCCGCGCCTTGATGGCCTCCGCCTCGGCCAGACCCTTCGCCCGGGCCGCCTCGGCCTCGGCCAGACCACGAGCCTGAGCCGAGGCCGCCTCCGCCTCACCGGTGGCCTTCGTGGCCGCCGCCGCGGCCATACCGCGGGCCTTGGTCGCCTCCGCCTCGGCGGCCGCGGCGGTCTTCACCCGGGTCGCCTCGGCTGCGGCGGCCAGCTCGGTCTCCTTCGCCTTGGCCTGCGCGGCAGAGATTCGGGCGTCGCGCTCGGCCTCGGCCAGGGTGCGCTTCTCGTACGCCTTGGCGTCCGCGGGCTTGCGGACGTCCGCCTGGAGCTGCTGCTCGCGGCGGTGCGCTTCGAGTTCCGCGACGCGGGTCTCCTGGACCACGACCTCCTGGCGCGCCGCGGCCTCCGACAGCGGGCCGGCCTGGCGGGCGGTGGCCGCCGCCTTGTCGCGCTCCGCCTGGTAGCCGGCCTGGAGGATCTCGCTGTCCCGGGTCGCCTCGGACATCCGGGCGGCGGCCTTCTGCTCGGCCTCGGTGGCCAGCCGGTCCGCCTCCGCCTGCGCGATACGGGCGTCCCGCTGGACGGCCGCGGCGTGCGGCGCGGCCAGGTTCTTTATGTAGCCGGTCGGGTCCTCGATCTCGTGGATCTGCAACGAGTCGACGATCAGGCCCAGCTTCTCCATCTCCGTACCCGAAGCGGAGCGGGTCTGCGCGGTGAGCTTCTCGCGGTCGCGGATCATCTCCTCGACCGTCAACCCGCCCACGATGGACCGCAGATGACCGGCGAACACGTTGTGCACCCTGTCGCCCATGTACTTCTGCTGGTCCAGGAAACGGCGGGCGGCGTTGGCGATCGACACGAAGTCGTCGCCTACCTTGAAGATGACCACGCCGCGGACCTTCAGCGGAATGCCCTGCTTGGTCACGCAGTCCACCGACAGCTCGGACTCGTTGAGGTCGAGCGAGAGCTTGCGGACCGCCTGCATACCGGGGAGGACCAGCGTTCCGCGCCCGGTGACGATGCGGAAGCCCATCCCCTCCTCCAGGCCCTCGGTACGGTGCTTGGAGCCGGAGATGACCAGTGCTTCGTTGGGCTCGGCCACGCGCCACATCAGCTTGAACAGCGCGACCAGGATGATGATTGCGACGAGTACCGCACCCGCCACGACGCCGATGACCATCGGCACATGCCCCCTCTTACCACGGCTCCCTGATGGAGCCGACATACGTGAGTCTGCTCCTGCCTACGGCGGGCACCAAGACCCCGACCCGCACAGGACGCGGTTGTCGAACCCTTGGTTCACACCCGCGTCCAGACCGTTATCGATCTTCGGGTTCAGCCGGGGGTTCACACGAAGGGCGCGACGTAAACGGTGCGCGGCGGCTGGTACTCCACGACCACGACCAGCGTGCCGGTCTCGATGCGCTGGCCCGCGTCCATCGGGTAGGCCAGGAAGTGCTCGGCGCCACCCCGGATCCGTACGATCACTTCGCCCACCAGACCCGGGCCGATCGTCCCCGTCACCCGCCCTTGAAGCCCCACCATGTCCGGAGCGTAACTCAGGCCCTGCGCCGACGCCCCCTGCGGTGTGCCCGTTCCGGGCGGTCCGAGCAGACCACCAGGGCCGCCAGCAGCGTGGTCAGCGGTACGGACGCGACCAGTCCGATGCTGCCCACCAGCGTGCGCACGATCTCCTCGGCGACGATCTCGCTGTTCGCCACCGTCGCCACCCCGCTGCGCGCGATGGAGAACAGCAGCAGCAGTGGTAGCGAGGCGCCCGCGTACGCCATCACCAGGGTGTTCACCACGGAAGCGATGTGGTCCCGGCCGATGCGCATGCCCGCCCCGTACAACCGGCGCCAAGTGGCCGCCGGGTCCGCGTCCTTGAGCTCCCACACAGCCGCGACCTGGGTCACCGTCACATCGTCGAGCACCCCGAGCGAGCCGATGATGACGCCGGCGAGCAGCAGGCCGCGGATCTCGATGCCCGGGTAGAGGGTGTGCACCAGACCGGTCTCGTCGGAGGTGTCGCCGGTCAGCAGCGCCCAGTCGATGAACACCGAGCCCAACAGCCCGATCAGCAGCAGTGAGCACAGGGTGCCGAGCACCGCGACCGAGGTACGGGCCCCCACGCCGTGGCACAGGTAGAGCGCCACCAGCATGATCGCGCTGGCCCCGACCACCGCGACCAGCAGCGGGTTCGCGCCCTGAAGGATCGCCGGAAGCACGAACAGGGTCAGCACCGCGAAGCTGATCACCAGCGCCACCAGCGCGGTCACCCCGCGCAGCCGTCCCACCGCCACCACGGCGAGCGCGAACACCGCGGCGAGCGCGGCCATCGGAACGGTACGGTCGACGTCGATGACCGAGTACCTCAGGTTCGCCGGAGCGCCCGGCGAGTAGGCGACCACGACCCGCTGCCCGGTCGTGTAGCGGCGCAGCTGGCCCGGCTGGACGATCTCGGTGAACGTGTGGCCGGTGTCCCTGCCGGAGGTCACCTGGACGACGGTGCGCTGGCAGACACCCGAAGTGGCGGTCGATATCGGGCCGTTGGTGCACGGCGTGTCGACGACCTGGAGGACCTGGGCGCTCTGCGTCTGCTGGTCGAAGCCGACGCCGGTGTGCGTGTGCGCCGGGGCGCCGTTCGGCCACAGCACGACCAGGCCGATGGCGACGGCCGCCGCGAACGGGACCAGGACCGCGGCGATCACCTTGCGCAGGTGCGCGGAGACCGGATGGGCGGGGCCGTGCGCATGGCTGTGGCAGTGCCCCTGAGCGCGGGCGCGGGTCGGGTCGGCGCCAACGGGGTGCGCCGCCCGGGTGAAGCCTGCCGTATCCGACGTGTCCGTCGTGTCCACCCGCAGATCATGGCAAGGGCCCCTGGCGCCGCGCCCGGGTGACCCGCTAGCGTTGTGCGTACCTTTGCAATCGCGGGAGCTCGGAGCACCGGGCTGAGAGGGCGCTGATCTCCGTACCACGGGACGTACGGAAACCGCTGCGTCGACCGCTGAACCTGTTACCGGGTAATGCCGGCGTAGGGAGTGGGTCTCATGACCATGCAGGATGCACGCACGCCTGAAACCTCTTCGGAGATCGGCTGGCACAAGGGCTACCTCGAAGGATCCCGTCCGGATCTGCGGGTGCCCGTGCGCAGGGTGCACCTCACCAACGGCCGCGATGTGACGCTGTACGACACCTCCGGCCCGTACACCGACCCCAACATCGAGACCGATGTGCGGCGTGGGCTCGCCCCGCTCCGGGAGAACTGGATCATCGCCCGGGGCGACACCGAGGAGTACCCGGGCCGTGAGTTGCGCCCCGAGGACGACGGACTGAAGCACACCTCCCCGCGCGGCGGTCTGCGCAACCTGGACGCGGTCTTCCCCGGGCGTCCGCGGCTGCCCCGCCGGGGGCGCGGCGGGCAGGCGGTGACCCAACTCGCGTACGCCAGGCGCGGTGAGGTCACCGCGGAGATGGAGTACGTGGCGCTGCGCGAGGGCGTCTCCCCCGAGGTGGTCCGCGAGGAGATCGCCGCCGGGCGCGCCGTGCTGCCCGCCAATGTCAACCACCCGGAGATCGAGCCGATGATCATCGGCAAGCGGTTCCTGGTGAAGGTCAACGCCAACATCGGCAACTCCGCGGTCACTTCCTCCATCGAGGAGGAGGTGGAGAAGATGACCTGGGCGACGCGCTGGGGCGCCGACACGGTCATGGACCTGTCCACCGGCCGCAACATCCACACCACCCGTGAGTGGGTGCTGCGCAACTCGCCGGTCCCGATCGGCACCGTGCCGCTCTACCAGGCGCTGGAGAAGGTGGACGGCAAGGCCGAGGAACTCACCTGGGAGATCTACAAGGACACCGTCATCGAGCAGGCCGAGCAGGGCGTCGACTACATGACGGTGCACGCCGGTGTGCTGCTGCGGTACGTACCGCTGACGGCGCGGCGCAAGACCGGCATCGTCTCGCGCGGTGGCTCCATCATGGCCGCGTGGTGCCTGGCGCACCACAAGGAGAGCTTCCTGTACGAGAACTTCGAGGAGCTCTGCGAGATCCTGCGGGCGTACGACATCACGTTCTCGCTGGGCGACGGTCTGCGTCCGGGCTCCATCGCGGACGCCAACGACGAGGCGCAGTTCGCGGAGTTGCGTACGCTCGGCGAGCTGAACCAGATCGCCAAGTCGCATGACGTGCAGACGATGATCGAGGGCCCCGGCCATGTCCCGATGCACAAGATCAAGGAGAACATCGACCTCCAGCAGGAGATCTGCGAGGAGGCCCCGTTCTACACCCTCGGCCCGCTGACCACCGATGTCGCACCGGGGTACGACCACATCACCTCCGGCATCGGCGCGGCGATGATCGGCTGGTGGGGCACGGCCATGCTCTGCTACGTGACTCCCAAGGAGCACCTGGGACTTCCGGACCGCGACGACGTGAAGACCGGTGTCATCACGTACAAGATCGCGGCCCATGCGGCGGATCTGGCCAAGGGCCACGCGGGCGCGCAGGAGTGGGACGACGCGCTGTCCGACGCGCGCTTCGAGTTCCGCTGGGAGGACCAGTTCAACCTGGCCCTGGACCCCGACACGGCCCGCTCGTTCCATGACGCGACCCTCCCCGCGGAGCCCGCGAAGACGGCCCACTTCTGCTCGATGTGCGGGCCGAAGTTCTGCAGCATGAAGATCTCGCAGGACATCCGCCGGGAGCACGGCGGTACGGCCGAGGAGATCGAGGCCGGGATGGCCGAGAAGTCGAAGGAGTTCGCGGAGGCGGGGAACCGGGTTTACCTGCCGATCGCGGACTGAGGTTCCGGTCTACCGCGGAGGGGCTCCGGCTGCTGCTGGAGCCCCTCCGGTCTGCCCGAACGCCACTGTGCGCGTGCCCGGATGTTGGCGGCGCGGGAGTCCGGCGCTTCGCTCAGCGGGATGTCCGGTCCGCGCACCGATCGGCTGCTCAAGTACCCCCGCTCACGAGCCCCTTGCGGGCGGCTTTGGCGGACCGTGGCCCGCAGTACGGGATTGGTGCCTCAACCGACCAGTTCTGCCAGGCGGTTGACCTGATCGGGGTCCGAAGACCAGCAGTAGAGCATCACCTCGTCGGCGCCGATGTCGGCGAAGCCGGTGAGCGCCTCGCGGATCTGGTTGGGGGTGGTGAGCATGGTGTCGGCCGGACGGTAGCCGTTGTCGACGAACCCGTAGTACGCGGTGATGGATTCGCGGGCCTCGGCAACCACCCTGTCCGGTCCCAGGACGACGTTGACCTGGGCGACGAGCCGGGGCCGTCCGGTGCGGCCGGCTGACTGCCAGCACTGTTCGACGCGTCGGAACAGGCCGTCCATGTGCTCCGGCGGAAGCGCCGCGCCCAGGAAGCCGTCGCCCCAGCGCGCGACGCGTTCCATCACGACCGGAGCGAAGCCGCCGAAGAGGACCTCCGGTCCGCCGGGGCTCGCGGGCACCGGACCGATGGGGCCGATGTCCGTCGAGAGCGGTTTCCCGGACCAGAGTTGGCGAAGGGCCGCCAGTTGCCCGTCGAGGCGGCGGCCACGGTGGTGCAGGTCGACATCGGCGGCGAGGTAGTCGTCCGCACGGCCGCCCACGCCGATGCCGAGGGTGAAGCGACCGCCGGAGATCCGGTCGAGCGTCGCGCACTGCTTGGCGAGCAGGACGGTGGAGCGCAACGGCACCAGCAGCACCTCGGTCTGCACCCGGACGCGTGAGGTGGCACCGGCGAGCGCGGCCAGGGTGACCATGGGCTCGGGGTTGTCGTACACCAGCCGGTCGAGCAGCCCGAGGGTGCGGTACGGACCCTCGTCGGCGCGCCGCGCCCAGGTCAGCAGCGTGGCCGGGTCATTGATGGGCAGGCCGAGGCCCACCTCGATGCGGGACATGGATTCGATCCTCCGGAAGGGCTCAGGAAATGACTGACCAACTGCCGCCCCTCCATGGCCCGTTGCCGGGCGCGCTCCCACACTGCGGCGTACTTCTGGAGAGCCTGATCCTCAGAGTGCGTCCACATTAACCGCGGTTCCGGCTACGTGCGACAGGGTTTCCGGATGGCACGTCCGGAAACCCTGTCGGCGTTGCGTCAGTGGTGACGGTGGGCGCACCAGCGGGGGGCGTGGCCGAGGGGCTGGACGTAGCGGGCGGACGACCAGCCGTACGTGCCGTCGGTCAGCAGGTACCAGCGCGGGTTGCCCTTGATCGACTCACCCCTGACCGCGCAACGGATGCTGAGGATCGAGCCGGTGGCGTGCCAGCCGACGACGCGGCTGTGCGTGGTCGGGCGCTGGCGGACGTTGAGGCCGAGACGGGCGATGACGCGGCCCCGGTAGTGGCGGTGGTGACGACGCCCGTTGTGCAGGCGGTGGTCGTGGCGGCGGTGTTGACGGTGGTCGCGGCCGTGGTCCCGGCCGTGGTCGTACCCGCCGTCGCCTCTGTGGTCGCGGCCGTGGTCGCGGCCGTGGTCGTACCCGCCATCGCCTCTGTGGTCGCGGCCGTGGTCGTAGCCGTCGTCGCCTCGGTGGTCTCGGCCGTGGTCGTAGCCGCTGTCGCCTCTGTGGTCGCGGCCGTGGTCGTAGCCGTCGTCGCCTCTGTGGTCGCGGCCGTGGTCGCCGTCATGGCGTCCGCCGTGGTGGTGGGGGTCGTCGGTGGGGGAGGACACGGCGGCCGGGTGCACGTCGGCGACCGCGGGGACGACGGCGGTGGCGGTGAGGAACGCGCTCGCGGCGACTGCGATCAGTGCCCTGTTGAGCTTCGACTGCGGAACCATCTGCTCACTCCTGGGAACGGAAGACCGACCCGTCCGCGACCCGTGCCGAAGGGCAGGCGGACAGGCAGGTGGGTGGGGTGGGGGGAAGTCCTGATGAACCGAAGCTAGTTCGCGGTGCGCCGGATGCCCCTCAACGCCTGGTGTGATAGGCCGATTAACCACCCGTCTGCGGAGTACGCGCAGGTCAGCGGGCAGGCCGAATGCCCTTCTGGCCGCCCTGGCATGTCGGTGCCGGCGCCACCCGGCGTACGAGCCGGTCAGCCGCGCCCGGTGTCCGAGTCGCCGAAGTCGGGGCTGCTGAAGTCCGGGCTGGAGTACCGCGGGCTGCTGAACCGCGGCGGACCGGAGTCCGGCTCCTCGCCGCCCGGGCTGGAGAAGCCGGGGCGTGAGTACCCCAGACCGTGCGGCATATGGGGCCGGTCGTCGATGGGCGCGTCCTCGGAACCCGGCAGCCCCGGACCGGCGTTGGCCCGTCCGCTGCTGGCCTGCGCCTCGTGCAGGAACGGCAGCATGCCGCGCTCCAGCAGCGCCGTGAGCCAGGCGTCCTTGGCCGCCATGACCTCGGCCGGGTCATCGTGTTCGGTCGCCCGGATCGCCGACGAGCCGTCGCGCAGCGCGGTCAGCACCAGGCCGACCGTGCCCGCCAGCACCCCGGCACCGGCAATCGCCAGGAACAGCCAGCCCGCCGTGCGTAGCGGTGCCGCTATCGCGGGCTCCGGGTCCATCGCCGCCAGTACGTACCCGACCAGCAGGAAGATCAGCGCGGCGGTTCCGGCCAGGATCGGGGTCAGCACCGCCACGATGGCGAACAGACCGGCACCGCCCGAGGTGTCCCCTGCGCCGCCACCCGCCGTGGCGTGCCCGTTGTCGGCACGCGGCGGCTCGGGGACGACGGCGCGCTGCGCTTCGCGCACCCGCAGGTAGTGGTCGTACTCGGCGGCGGCGCATGCCGAGATCGCGGCGGCGGCACTGAGAGCCATGGTGCGCAACTGCGCGGAGCTGAGCCGGGTGCCGTTGGCGGCGGGTGCTTCCGCCGCCGCTCGCAGCGCCTCGTCGAGGACCCGCTCGAAATCCGGGCGGTCCTCGGTCAGCAGGTGCGGAGCGCTGTTCATGTACATCCCCCGATGCTCCGTTCCCCTCCGACCTGCCATGTCCCGGTCCTGCGCCGGGGCGGCTGGTCGAAAGCGGAAGGCGAGCGTATGACGGATAAACCGATGGTAGAGCGCGGCACTGACACGGTGACAGAGTGTTTACCGAATTCGGCTGCTCAGGCTGGTACTTAAGGTCCTTCCAGGTCGGGACGTTGTCCGGCTCGCGCGGATTGCCCTCTTACCGGAGCTCTATGCGGCAAGGGGCCAAAACCTATACGGTGAGCGGCAGTTGGGCCACCAGTAGCTTGCCCTCCATGGTCACCCCGCCGTCCATCGCGACCGCGAGGTCGTCGGCGTAGACGTGCGGACCGGACACCGCGGGCGCGCTGACCTCGCCGCCGTCCTCGGTGCCCACCTCGCCCAGCAGGTACGGGATGGGGCTGTGGCCGTGGACGACGCGCTGTCCGCCGTAGGCGTCGAGGAGTTCGCGTACCGCCGTGGTTCCCGTGTCGCCGCGGAAGGCGAAGCGTTTGGTGAACTTGCGGAACAACTCCCAGCATTCGTCCGCGTCGGCGCGTTGCAGCACACCGGTCACCGCGTCGTTGACCGCGTCGATGCTGGTGCCGTACTCCAGGTACGCGGTGGTGTCGGAGTGCAGCAGCAGGTGGCCGTCCTCCAGTGCCACCGCGTCCAGCCGGGACATCCAGGCGACATGGTGGTCCTGGAGGCGTTCCATGTCGGTGGGCTGGCCGCCGTTGAGCCGCCAGGCGGCGAGGAACGAGGCGGTTCCGGCCGTGGAGTTGACGGGTGTGTCGTCGAACTTCTTGGCGCCGATCAGCAGTAGTTCGTGGTTGCCCATCAACGCCTTCGCGTAGCCGCCCGCGGCGGCGGCCTCGGCGGACAGCTGCATCACCAGGTCGATGACGCCGATGCCGTCCGGGCCGCGGTCGGTGAAGTCGCCGAGGAACCACAGCCGGGCGCGGCCCGCCGACCAGTGCCCTTCGGCGTCGATGAGCCCTTCGGCGTGCAGCGCGGCGCGCAACTCGTCGAGGTAGCCGTGCACATCGCCGACGACGTACAGCGGTCCTGGCGGTGCCTCGTCCGGGTCGGCCACGGCCTCCAGCTGGACGGTCGGGGTGTACTCGGCGCGCTGCACGACGGGCAGGTCATGGGCGGTCGGCGTGTACTCGACCACGGGCGGCGCGGGTGGAGCCGTCGCGCCCGTGGGCGGGAAGCCGGGTGCGACGGGGGCACCGGTCAGGCCGGGCGCCGGCGGTGGCCCCGGCGGAAGGCCCTGGCCGGTCATGGCGGACCGGCCGGAGGCCGCGGGAAAGCCGGGCGGAGGCGTGATCACCGGGAGGGCGGTCGCCTCCTCGAACACGGTCGGGCCGTCCGGAAACGCCACCGCGCCCTGCGGATAGGCGGGGGGTAGCTCCACACCCGGCGGAACGACGGGGTCGGCCGGGTGCCAGCCCCCCGACGCACTCACCCCGGGCGTTACGGGTTCCTGACCGGCCCCCTGAGTCATCGACCCCTCCACCTTCGCGCCGCCGTGCACCGCCGCCGCGCCCTGCGCGGCCTGCGCCGACGCGTCCTCCGGTGTCATCCGCCCATCATAGGAATGCCGCTCTCGCGTTGCGACGCACCTGCCACCTGCCAATTGGGGCGGAGCGGACAATATCCGTGAAATTGTCCGCGCGCTGTCTGCGGGACACCGTGAAGACGACCGCCGGACCGCCGAAATCCGTTCAATCGTCGTCCGGGGAGCGCGGTGGACTCACCGTGGTGCGCGGGGGACGCCGTTGCGAGGAGGCCCGCACGATCAGATCGGTCGGCATGACCTGCGCCACCGGACGGCCGGCGCCCACTCCCTCGATCGCGTCGATCAGCAACTGGACGACCGCGGTGCCGATCCGGCCGGGCTTGAGGGAGAGTGTGCTGATCGGCGGCTCGGTGGTGGCGTAGGCCGCGCGCTCGCTACAGCAGACCAGCAGCAGGTCCTCGGGAACACGCAGCCCGTACCGCCTGGCGGCGGCCAGCAGGTCGGTGCCGTTGGGGTCGAACAGGCCGTAGACCGCGTCGGGCCGGTCGGGCCTGGCCAGCAGCCGGTCGGCGGCGACCGCGCCCGCGCAGGGGTCGTGCGCCGGGTACGACTCGTACACCGGCTCCTGGCCCACGCGCTCGCACCAGTTGAGGTAGGCCGTGGTCGACAGCCGGGTGTACGTGTCGGTGCTGGTGCCGGTGAGCAGGCCGATGCGACGGGCGCCGGAGTCCGCGAGGTGTTCGAGGATGCCGAGAACGGCCTGTTCGTGATCGTTGTCCACCCAGGCGTGCACCGGAAGGTTGCCCGCCGGGCGACCGTCGCTGACCACCGGGATGCCCTGCCGGACGAGATCGGCCACCACCGGGTCGTGGTCCGACGGATCGATGACGACCGTGCCGTCCAGCGCCACGTTGCTCCAGACGTCGTGCCGGGAGGACGCGGGAAGGATCACCAGGGCGTAACCGCGGGCCAGCGCGGCGGAGGTCGCGGCACGTGCCATCTCGGCGAAGTAGGCGAACTCGGTGAAGGTGAAAGGTTCTTCCCCGTATGTGGTCACCGTCAAGCCGATCAGCCCGGATCTACCCGTGCGTAGTGTCCGCGCTGCGGCAGACGGGCGATAGCCCAGTCGGTTCGCGACCTCGCGGACGTGGCGACGGGTAGCGTCGGGCAGACGGCCTTTGCCGTTGAGTGCGTCGGAGACAGTCGTGATCGAGACCCCGGCCGCGGCTGCCACGTCCCGGATCCCCGCTCGCTCCAGCCGGCGCCCGGACCGGCTCGCCTGGTGGTTACCTGCTGCTGTCATGGCAGGCCGATAGTAGGGCTCGGGTGGTCTGGTGGCGGGGGCTGGCGAACGGCGATGTGCAGTGACGTTTCTGCATATGCGTGGGGCGGGTCTCCCCTTGAAATGCCAGGCAGAACAAGGGATTTGGACTCTTTGGTTGGCTGTACGGTCCGCTTGACTCGCCGTGTGGTCCAGTTTCTCGGGACGTTCCACCTCACCTGTACGAGTGATGCGCGCCAGGGCGTACGCCACCGGCGTACGCCGGGGTACATCACCCCTCCCGTTGGACGCACGCCCCCTCTTAGGGTGTGTGCAGCGGGTGTGAGCAGCCGCTGAGTACGGCGTGGCAGTACGGACGGCCGCCACTGGTCGCCCGTACCCCGGAATGGTCGAGGAGGACCTACGGTGACAGAAGCACAACCCAGGCTCCGTGCCGCCCTGCGCGGCATCCCCGCCTACAAGCCGGGCAAGCCCGCGGTCTCCGGGACCGGCGCGCCCGCCTACAAACTGTCCTCCAACGAGAACCCCTACCCACCGCTGCCCGGTGTGATGGAGACGGTGGCCGAGGCCGCGCGCTCCTTCAACCGCTACCCGGACATGGGCTGCGCCGGACTCACCGCCGAGCTGGCGAAGCGCTTCGACGTGCCGGAGACGCACATCGCGACCGGTACCGGATCGGTGGGCGTGGCCCAGCAGCTGCTGCAGGCCACTTCCGGGCCGGGCGACGAGGTGATCTACGCCTGGCGGTCGTTCGAGGCGTATCCGATCATCACGCAGATCTCCGGCGCCACGGCGGTACCGGTGCCGCTGACCGAGGGCGAGGTACACGACCTCGACGCGATGGCGGAGGCGATCACCGACCGCACCCGGCTGATCTTCGTGTGCAACCCCAACAACCCGACCGGCACGGTGGTGCGCCGCGCCGAGCTGGAGCGGTTCCTGGACCGGGTGCCGTCCGACGTGCTGGTGGTGCTGGACGAGGCGTACCGCGAGTTCATCCGCGACGCCGAGGTGCCCGACGGCGCCGAGCTGTACCGGGACCGCCCCAACGTCTGCGTGCTGCGCACCTTCTCCAAGGCGTACGGGCTCGCCGGGCTGCGGGTCGGCTTCGCCATCGCGCACGAACCGGTGGCGGCGGCGCTGCGGCAGACCGCGGTGCCGTTCGGGGTGAGCCAGCTGGCCCAGGACGCGGCGGTGGCGTCGCTGCGGTCGGAGGAGGCGCTGCTGGAGCGGGTGGAGGCGCTGGTCGCCGAGCGCACCCGGGTCAGCAAGGGACTGACCGAGCAGGGCTGGACAGTGCCGGAGACCCAGGCGAACTTCGTCTGGCTGCGGCTCGGCGACCGCACGCTGGACTTCGCGGCGGCGTGCGAGCGCGCCGGGGTCGTGGTGCGGCCGTTCCAGGGGGAGGGCATCCGGGCGACGATCGGTGAGCGGGAGGCCAACGACCTGTTCCTGCGGGCGGCGGCGGAGTTCCGCGGGGAGCTGTAGGAAGTTGTAGGGGGCCGACAAAGGCCCCGATGACCGCCCGGCGAAGCGGAACGCGGGCGAAACGTTATGTCAGGGGTGCGCCGATACGGCGCGCCCCTGACGCGTTCCCGCCCCAGGTAGTCGGGTGAAACAGCTGTCAGCGCCGTGTGAAGAGTGTCACCCACCCCGCTGTCAAGAGCCGAAACAAGCTGAGACATAATTGCTTGTGAATGTGAACGCGTTCACAAGCTCACCCGCGCGCCAAGGTAAGGAGACGCGACGTGGACCTCGCTCTCGCCCCGGAGACACTGGCCCGGTGGCAGTTCGGCATCACGACCGTCTACCACTTCCTCTTCGTCCCGCTCACCATCAGCCTGTCCGCGATCACCGCCGGGTTCGAGACGGCGTGGGTGCGGACGGGGAAGCTGAAGTACTTCCACGCCACCAAGTTCTGGGGAAAGCTCTTCCTCATCAACATCGCGATGGGCGTGGTCACCGGCATCGTGCAGGAGTTCCAGTTCGGTATGAACTGGTCGGACTACTCCCGCTTCGTGGGCGATGTCTTCGGCGCCCCGCTGGCGATGGAGGCGTTGATCGCCTTCTTCTTCGAGTCCACCTTCATCGGACTGTGGATATTCGGCTGGGACAAGCTGCCGAAGAAGCTGCACTGCGCGTGCATCTGGATCGTGTCGGTCGGCACCGTGCTGTCGGCGTACTTCATCCTGGCCGCGAACTCCTGGATGCAGCACCCCAACGGCTACCGGATCAACCCGCACACCGGACGGGCCGAACTCACCAGCATCTGGACCGTCCTCACCCAGAACACCACGCTCGTCCAGGCCTTCCACACGCTCACCGCCTCCTTCCTCACCGGCGCCGCGTTCGTCGTGGGCATCGCCTCGTACCACCTGTGGAAGGCCAAGCGGCGGCAGAACGCGGGCGAGACGACGACGGACAAGGACCGCAAGAGGATCGGCGCGCTGCGCAGTTCGCTGCGCACCGGCCTGGTCCTCGCGGTGGTCGCCGGACTCGGCACCGCCGTCAGCGGCGACACCCTGGGCAAGGTCATGTTCGAGCAGCAGCCGATGAAGATGGCGGCGGCCGAAGCGCTCTGGGACACCCAGGCACCCGCGCCCTTCTCTGTGTTCGCGGTCGGCGACGTCAGCAAGGGCCACAACACCGTGGAGCTGTCCGTCCCCGGCATCCTGTCCTTCCTCGCGCACAGCAACTTCCACGAGGCCGTCCCCGGTATCAACGACGTCGCCAAGCAGGAGGCGGCCAAGTACGGCGGCAAGCCGGACGACTACATCCCCAACATCTTCGTCACCTTCTGGGGCTTCCGGCTGATGATCGGCTTCGGGATGACCTCCTTCGTCGCCGGACTGATCGGACTGTGGACCACCCGAAGGAAGCGCTGGCTGGCGCCGGAGTTCCGCACCGGCGAGGAGGACGTACCGCGCCTGATGCTCACGCCCAGGCGGGAGATGAGCACCTTCTTCACCAAGTGGTCCTGGCGCATCGGGATCCTGACCATGGGCTTCCCGCTGATCGCCAACTCCTTCGGCTGGGTCTTCACCGAGATGGGACGGCAGCCGTGGGTGGTCTACGGGCTGATGAAGACCCGCAACGCGGTCTCCCCCGGTGTCAGCCAGACCGAGGTCATCGTCTCGATGTCCGTCTTCACGCTGCTCTACGCGATCCTGGCGGTCATCGAGGTGCGGTTGATGGTCCGCTACGCCAAGGCGGGACCGGTCACCGACGAACTGCCACCGGCCGACGACCCGCGGCTGCGCGGCCCGTCCAACGGCTCCGGCACCGGGTCGGACAGCGGCGAGGACGCCGAGTCCGACAAGCCCATGGCCTTCGCCTACTGACCGGCGTACGGCAGAGATCGGGAGAGAACGACCATGCACCTTCACGACGTCTGGTTCGTGCTGATCGCCGTTCTGTGGACCGGCTACTTCTTCCTGGAGGGCTTCGACTTCGGCATCGGCGTGCTCACCAAGCTGCTGGCGCGGGACGAGAAGGAGCGCCGGGTGCTGATCAACACGATCGGCCCGGTCTGGGACGGCAACGAGGTCTGGCTGCTCTCCGCGGGCGGCGCGACCTTCGCGGCCTTCCCGGACTGGTACGCCACGCTGTTCAGCGGCTTCTACCTACCGTTGCTGATCATTCTGGTCTGCCTGATCGTGCGCGGCGTCGCCTTCGAGTACCGGGCCAAGCGCGATGACGCCCGCTGGAAGCGCAACTGGGAACACGCGATCTTCTACACCTCCTTGCTGCCCGCCTTCCTGTGGGGCGTGGCCTTCGCCAACATCGTGCGGGGCGTGCCGATCAACGCGGACAAGGACTTCACCGGCACGCTCCTGGACCTGCTGAGCCCCTACGCGCTGCTCGGCGGGGCGGTGACACTGACGTTGTTCACCTTCCACGGCGCGGTGTTCGCGGCGTTGAAGACGCTCGGCGACGTACGGGCCAGGGCGCGTGCGATGGCCGGTGTCCTCGGACTGGTGGCCGCGGCCTTCGCGTTGGCCTTCCTGGTCTGGACGCAGGCGCACAGCGGCAACGCGCGCAGCCTGGTCGCGCTGGTGGTCGCCGTGGCCGCACTGGCCGTGGCGCTGGTCTGCAACCGGTTCGGCCGGGAGGGATGGTCGTTCGCGCTGTCCGGGGTGACCATCGCGGCGGTGGTGGCCATGCTGTTCCTGGCGCTGTTCCCGGACGTGATGCCGTCCACCACCAACCCGGCGTGGAGCCTCACCGTCTCCAACGCGTCGTCCAGCCCGTACACGTTGAAGATCATGACGTGGATCGCGGGCATCATGACGCCGCTCGTCCTCGGCTACCAGGCATGGACCTACTGGGTCTTCCGCAAGCGCATCGGGACCCAGCACATACCCGACCCGATCACCCACTGACGCCACCGTGCGACCCGTCGACCCGCGCCTGCTCCGGTACGCCAGGACCACCCGCGTCTTCCTCGCCGCGACGGTGGCCCTCGGCCTCGCCGGGGCGGGCCTGGTCGTCGCCCAGGCGATGCTCATCGCCGAGATCGTGGTCGGCGCCTTCCAGCACCACTACGGAACGTCCCAACTCGCTTCCGCCATAACCCTCCTCATCGCAGTCTCCATCGGCCGCGCCGCCGTGGGCTGGCTCACCGAACTCGCGGCCCACCGCACCAGTGCCTCCGTCAAGTCCCAACTGCGCCGCCGACTGCTCGCCCATGCCACCCGGCTCGCTCCCACGCCGTCCGACCCGGGGCGCGGTGGCCCGCAGCGCATCGGTGAACTCACCACCCTCGCGCTGCGCGGAGTCGACGCCCTGGACGACTACTTCGCGCGTTACCTGCCCCAACTCGGCCTGGCCGTGGTCGTACCGGTCGCCGTACTGGCCAGGATCGCCACCGCCGACTGGGAGTCGGCGCTGGTGATCGTGGTGACCCTGCCGCTGATCCCGGTGTTCATGGCACTGATCGGCTGGTACACCGACGCGCGGATGAAGCGGCAGTGGCGGCTGCTGTCCCGGCTGTCCGGCCACTTCCTCGACGTGGTCTGCGGGCTGCCCACGCTGAAGGTCTTCGGCCGGGCCAAGGCCCAGGCGGCCTCGATCCGCAGGATCACCGACGACTACCGGCGGGCAACGCTCACGACACTGCGCATCGCCTTCCTCTCCTCCTTCGCTCTGGAACTGCTCTCCACGATCTCGGTGGCACTGGTCGCGGTCGGCATCGGCTTCCGGCTGGTCGACGGCGGGCTCGACCTCCACACCGGACTGCTGGTGCTGGTCCTGGCACCCGAGGCGTACCTGCCGTTGCGCCAGGTCGGCGCCCAGTACCACGCCGCGGCGGAGGGACTCGCCGCAGCGGACGAGGTGTTCGTGCTGCTGGAGACCCCGGCGCCGGCCGAGGGCACGGTCCCGGCTCCCGACGCCCGTGCCGCCACGGTCAGCGTGGACCAGCTGACCGTGACCCATCAGGGGCGGGACGAACCCTCGCTTGCGCGGACCAGCTTCACCGTCCACCCCGGCGAGACGGTGGCGATCACCGGTCCGTCCGGCGCGGGCAAGTCCACGTTGCTGGGCGCCCTGTTGGGCTTCGTCCGGCCGACCTCCGGCCGTATTCGTATCAACTCCACCGATCTCACCTCCCTGCGTCCCGACAGTTGGCGGAACCAGATCGCCTGGGTACCGCAACGTCCTTACCTGTTCGCCGGATCGATCGCCGACAACGTCCGGCTGGCGCGCCCGGAAGCGAGCGACGCGGAGGTAACCGAAGCGCTTCGGAACGCCAACGCCCTCGACTTCACCGAAAGCTTGCCACGGGGCACTGACACTCGGCTCGGCGAGGACGGCGCGGGCCTGTCGGCCGGACAGCGGCAACGCCTGGCGCTGGCCCGCGCGTTCCTCGCCGACCGCCCGTTGCTGCTACTGGACGAGCCGACGGCGAATCTGGACGGCGAGACCGAGGCGGTCGTGGTGGAGGCGGTCCGGCGGCTCGCCGAGGGGCGCACCGTGATCCTGGTCGTGCACCGCCCGGCGCTGCTCGCGGTCGCGGACCGGGTGGTTCGGGTGGGGGAGACCGCGGCGGCCGGGGCCCAAGGGCCGTACGCTGCCGTGGACCCGCCGGGATCGGGTGTCCGGGCCATGGGATCGCCGCGTTCCGCCGAGGGCGGGGCCGGAGCGCCGAGCGGCACTGCGGCCGGGCCAGTGGGGGCGGCGGGTGCACTCGCCGGGACCGTCGCGCCCGGGGACGTGACGGACCCCGCGCCCGAAGGACCAAGCGCGTCTGGGGCGTTGGCCCGCATGCGGCGAATGGCGCACCCCCTACGTGCGCGGTTCGCGCTCGCCGTGCTCCTGGGCGCCCTCACGCTCGGCAGCGCGATCGGGCTGATGGCCACCTCGGGGTGGCTGATCTCCCGTGCCTCCCAACACCCCCCGGTGCTCTACCTGTTGGTGGCCACCACGGCTACCCGTGCCTTCGGCATCGGTCGCGCGGTGTTCCGCTACGCCGAGCGCCTGGTCTCGCACGACGCCGTCTTCCGGGCGCTCGCGGACCTGCGCGCCGCCGTCTACCGACGGCTGGAGCGGCTCGCGCCCGCCGGGTTGCGGGGCACCCGGCGCGGCGATCTGCTCTCCCGGCTCGTCGCCGATGTCGACTCACTACAGGACTACTTCCTGCGCTGGCTGCTTCCGGCGCTCACCGCGGTGCTGGTCAGCGCGGCATGCGTCGGTTTCGTCGGATGGCTGCTGCCGGCGGCGGGCGCGGTGCTCGCGGGTGGTCTGCTGGCCGCGGGGGTGGGCGTTCCGCTGCTCGCCGCCGCGGTGTCCCGGCGTACGGAGGCCAAACTCGCGCCCGCGCGTGGCGAGTTGTCCACCCAGGTGGTCGACCTGCTCTCTGGCACCGCGGAGTTGACGGTCGCGGGTGCGCTGCCCGCCCGGCTGGACGGGACGGTACGTGCGGACCGGCTGCTGACCCGTATCGCCGCCCGCTCGGCGGCGGCGACCGCGCTGGGCGCCGGGCTCAGCGCGCTGATCACCGGCCTGACCGTCGCGGCCAGTGCTTATGTGGGGGTGCTGGCGGTGGCCGACGGCCGGTTGGCCGGGGTGGAGTTGGCCGTTGTCGTCCTCACTCCGCTCGCCGCGTTCGAGGCCGTTGCCGGGATGCCGCTGGCGGCGCTGCACCGGCGCCGTGGCCGCCGGGCCGCGGAGCGCGTCGACGAGGTGCTGGACGCTCCCGTTCCGGTGCGCGAACCGGCGGAGCCCGCCGCTCCGCCCGGGTCCCCGTTCCCGGTCAACGTCAGGAACCTGGCGGTACGGCACCCTGGGCAGGAGGGGCTGGCGCTGGACGGGCTCGACCTGGAACTTGTCGCCGGGCGGCGGATCGCCGTCATCGGGCCGTCGGGCGCGGGGAAGACGACGCTCGCCCAGGCGCTGCTGCGGTTCGTGGACCGGGCGGACGGTAGCTACACCCTCGGCGGCGTCGACGCGGCGGCGCTGGACGGTGACGCGGTGCGCCGCATGGTCGGACTGTGCGCGCAGGACGCCCATGTCTTCGACAGTTCGGTGCGGGAGAACCTGCGCCTGGCGCGTCCAACGGCGGACGAGGCGCAGTTGCGCGCCGCACTCGCCGCCGCGCGTCTACTCGACTGGGTGGACTCGCTGCCCGAGGGTTTGGACACCCTCGTCGGCGAGCATGGCGCGCGGATCTCCGGTGGACAGCGGCAGCGCCTGGCGCTGGCCCGCGCACTGCTGGCCGACTTCCCGGTACTGGTGCTGGACGAGCCCGCCGAGCACCTGGACCTGCCCACCGCGGACGCGCTCACCGCGGATCTGCTGCGGGCCACCGAGGGCCGCACCACTGTGCTGATCACCCACCGGCTGGCCGGGCTCGCGGCCCCCGGTGCGGTGGACGAGATCATCGTCCTCGATCATGGACGTGCGGTGCAGCGCGGCACATACCAGGAGCTGGCCGCCGCTGAGGGGCCGTTCCGCGGCCTGCTGGAACGTGAACGGGCCAGCGAGGCGATACCGGTGGGTTAATGCGCCGCCCAGCGCTCCACCGCCTGTCTGATGCCGGGGAAAGCGTACTTACAGCTTCTTTAGGGACTTCTCATACCAAAGTTGCCCATTTACCCTCGTGGGCATGGCGGACCGCGTAGGTGACTTCGGGGAGCTGACCGAACTGAGCGATCGGCTTCCTCAGCTGCTGTCCGCCGTGGTCTCCGTGGGCTCCGGCCTCGACCTCCATGAGACGTTGCGCCGGATCGTCCTCACCGGTGCCGAACTGGTCGGTGCCCGCTACGCGGCGCTCGGCGTGATCGATCCGGACGGGGACGGGCTGCGCGACGTCGTCACACACGGCATCGACCAGCACGTGGCCGACCGCATCGGTGTGCTGCCGGACGGGTACGAGGGGCTGCTGGAGGCGCTGCTCCACGCTCCCGCGCCATGCGGCGTCCTGGGCGTTCCGGTGCGGGTGGACGGGAACGTCTTCGGGAACCTCTACCTGGCCGGGAAACTGGACGGCGGCGAGTTCTCCGACGTCGACCTGCACACCGCGCAGATCCTCGCCGCCCAGGCGGGCGTGGCGATCGGCAACGCCCGGCTGTACGAGGCCACCCGGCAGCGCGACCGCTGGATCGACGGCGTCAACGCCGTGACCACGGCGCTGGTCAGCGGAAGCGACGCGGACGAGGCGTTGCAGGTGGTCGCCGACCAGGCGCGGCGGCTGGCCGAGTCGGCGGCCGGGGTGGTGCTGCTGCCCACCGAGGACCTCGGAATGGAGATCGTCGCGGTCTCCACCGAGGAGCCGCTGCCGCTGCTCGGCACGGTGGTCGCGCCGACCAGCCCGATCGTCTCCCAACTCCTCGCGGGCGAGCCGGTGTTCGTCGCCGACTCGGCGACCGATGAGCGGATGACCACCGATGTCTCCCGCTTCTTCGGCCCGAGCATGATGCTGCCGCTGAGCAGTGGCGGACAGGTGATCGGCACGTTGGCGCTGCCGCGGAGGCGGGGGGCCAGGCCGTTCTCCGAGACCGAGCGGCGGCTGGCCGAGCAGTTCGCGCACCAGGCGGCGGTGGTGCTGGTGCTCGCCGACGCGCAGCGCGACCGCGAGCGGCTCGCGGTCTTCGAGGACCGTGACCGGATCGCGCGCGATCTGCACGATCTGGTGGTGCAGCGGTTGTTCGCCACCGGGATGCTGCTGGAGAGTGCGCAGCGCCGGGTGGTGGTTCCCTACGTGCGGGAACGTATCGCCGATGCGGCGGACGAACTGGACGCCACGATCCAGGAGGTGCGGACCGCGATCTTCGCCCTTCAGCAGGGTCCCGCCGATGCACCGGCCGGGCTGCGCACCCGCGTGCTGCGGGAACTCGGGCAGGCCTCGGTGCCGCTGGGATTCGCGCCCTCGGTGCGGTTCACCGGCGCGGTGGACGCGCTGGTGAGCGAGACGACCGGGAAGAACCTCATCGCGGCGCTGCGGGAGACGTTGTCGAACGCGTTCCGGCACGCGCGTGCCTCTCGCATCGACATCCATGTGGATGCGACGGTCACCCTGCCGGGTGGGTTGAGCGGGGTGCGGTTGACGGTGGTCGATGACGGTGTCGGCATCCCGGAAGGTGGACGGCGCAGCGGCCTGCGGAATCTCGCCCGCCGCGCGGAGGCCCTGGGCGGCTCCAGCAGCTACGGGGAGGGGCCGGACGGCGTGGGGGCGCGGGTGGTCTGGGAGGCCCCGCTTTAGCCTCCGGCGGTTGGGGGCTGGGTTGCGGCTGGTTCCCGCGGGCCGGATCCTCGTCGTCGCTCGCCGCTGCGGCGGGACCTTTTCCGGCGAGAGAGCCCGTGGACTCCTGGGTTCCTTCTCGGCAAGCCTCCGCACCGCCGGGGGGTTACGTGTGGTCGGCCAGGATCGCTTCGATCACATGGGCCACGCCGTCGTTCTCGTTGGCGGCCGTGTGGTGCACGGTGGCCGCGAGTACGTCGGGGTGCGCGTTGGCCACCGCGTACGACGTACCCGCCCAGCCGAGCATCGCCAGGTCGTTCGGCATGTCGCCGAAGGCGACCACCTCGTCGGCGGTGATCCCGCGCTCAGCGCAGCAGCGGGCCAGGGTGCTGGCCTTGCTGATGCCCACCCCGCTGATCTCCAGCAGCGCCGAGGGACTGGACCGGGTGAACTCCGCGTGCTCCCCGGCCGCACCTCGCGCCGCCGCCAGGAACACGTCCGGGTCGGCCGAGTCATGCCTGGCCAGCAGCTTGAGCACCGGCTGATCGGCGGCCAGTTCCAGCAACTCCTCGATGGGGCCCACGACGGAGTCGGCCTCCGCCCAGGCCGCGGCGTACTGCGGCTCGTAGTGGAAGCCGCCGGTCCGCTCGATCGCGAAGGAGGTGCCGGGTACGGCGTCCCGTACCGCGGCCACCACCGCGCGGGCGTCCCGCTCGGCGAGCGGGAAGGCCTCCAGCAGCAGGTCGCGGTGGAGGTCGTAGACGGCGGCGCCGTTGGCGCAGATCGCGATGCCGTTGGTGAGGAACGAGCGGCGGGCCGGGTCGCCGTCCAGTGGCTCGGTGGCCACTACATGCATCCAGCGGGCCGGGCGGCCGGTGACGAAGAACACCTCGATGCCTGCGGCCTCCGCGGCCGCCAGGGCGGCGACGGTCCGGGCGGAGACCGTGCGGTCGTCGCGCAGCAGGGTGCCGTCCAGGTCGGTGGCGATCAGCCGGGGCGGCTTGGGAACCGCAGGCTGCTGCTTGGACCGGGAGGGCTGTGGGGGCCGGGAGAGCGAGGTCACGGGGTCCATAGTGGCGCACGACGGCGCACGGGTGCGTGGGAGGGGCGGTGGAGCGCGGGTGGCCGACCGAGTGCGACCGGCCACGTGTATCCGCAGGGTGGAAGGCGTATGGCGGCGGGTATGGCGGCGGGATCAGAGATCGAATATCTCGCCTTCCGGAGGCGGCGGTCCCGACTTCGGGATGGTCGGGATGATCTCCTCCACGAGCATCCCGCGGATCTGCTGGCGCAGCTCCGGGCTGTCCTTGTGGTGGTGGTCGGCGACCGCGTGCTCAACGGCCACCCGGACCACTTCCTCCTCTTCCCCCGTGATGGCGATCGTGCAGTGCGACTCGCTGGGGAACTTGCTGCAGTCCGCGACTTTCCTGGTCATGACGGCCTCCTGGGGGCGACCCACGCTATTCAGGTTAAACCCGTCTGAATTAGACGTCTCGTGCAGCGGTGGGGCTGTTCACGCGGGCTCGCCGGGCGGATTCCGGACGGTTCGTGGTTGGCGCGGTGGGCCGCTTACAGTCGACGGCATGCGACTGAGCACTGTGATTCTCCCGGTACACCGCTGGTCGGAGGGGCGCGAGATGTGGTGGCGTGCCGAGCAGCTCGGCTTCCACACCGCGTACACCTACGACCACCTGTCCTGGCGCAGCTTCCGTGACCTGCCGTGGTTCGGTGCGGTGCCGACGTTGACGGCGGCGGCCGGGGTCACATCGCGGATGCGCCTGGGCACCCTGGTGACCTCGCCGAACTTCCGGCATCCGGTGACCCTGGCGAAGGAACTGATCACGCTGGACGATGTCAGCGGGGGCCGGGTGACGCTCGGGATCGGTGCGGGCGGCACCGGATTCGACGCGACCGCGCTGGGCAACGAGGCGTGGTCGCCGCGTGAACGCGCCGACCGCTTCGGTGAGTTCATCGGGCTGCTCGACCAACTGCTGACCCACGATGTGGTGACCCACGAGGGCGAGTTCTACTCGGCGCACGAGGTGCGCAACATCCCCGGCTGTGTGCAGCGACCGCGGCTGCCGTTCGCGGTCGCCGCGACCGGTCCGCGCGGTCTGCGGCTCGCCGCCCGGTACGGGCAGGCGTGGGTGACGTACGGCGACCCGCGCGGGCCGAAGGACGTGCCGGTGGCGGACTGCCCTGGTGTGGTGCGGGCGCAGATGGAGAAGCTGGAGGCGGCCTGCGCTGAGTCCGGCCGCGATCCGCGGGAGCTGGACCGCGTCCTGCTCCAGGGCTCCACGAGCGAGCGGCCGCTGGACTCGGTGGACGCCTTCGTCGACTACGCGGGCCGGTACGCGGAGCTGGGGATCACCGAAATCGTCCTGCATTGGCCGATCCCCGATTCGATCTTCGAGGCGGACATGGCGGTCTTCGAGAAGATCGCCACGGACGGGCTGTCCCAGCTGTAGCCACCGGCGGTTTCCCGGGGCGCCGGTTGGGTGCTCCGGCACGCCGGGCCGCGCCGTCGCGGGTGTTCGCCGTTGCGGCGGGAGCCTCTTCCCGTCGCGACGGCGGCTAGCGGGCCCGGGCACTCAGCCAAGGGGTGAGCCCTGAGCGGTAGACCTCCACCGCGACATGCGGCGAACCGGGGATCTCCACATACGCCTCGTGCGGCAGGCCGCCGTCCGGGTCGGTGACCGTGAACGCACCCGCCGCGGTGCGGCGAGCGGAGCGGTCCGCGCCGATGTCGTGGGTGACCCGCGCCGCGCGGCCGTACTCAGCCGCGGTTTCGCGTATCGCGACGACCGTGGCCTCGGTGCTGGGCAGCTGAGGATGGCTCATGAGCACCATCCACGCCTATGGCACCAAGCCGTCCATGGTGCGTGCCTGGACCTCGCGTTCGGCGGCGGCGGCGATGAACGCCGCCGTGTTGCGGGCGCCGACCAACGCCCGCACCGAACGCACCGTGGCCGCGGGCAGGGTGACGGTGATGTGCTGCGGCTGAGCCGGTGGCTCCTGCGCCGCCGGTTCCTGCCGCGCTTCCGGTCGCTGATGTTCCGGGCCGAGGTGGCGCTGCACCAGCTGGGTCGCCAACGTCCGCATCGCACGGGCGAGTTCCGCGTCCACGGTCTGCTGGGCGAGCGGACGCAGCCGTCGCACCAGCGCGGCGGCTTCGGTGGCCTCCGCGTCGGTCGGCGGATGGTCGAGGTACGGCTGGAACACATACTCGGTGGTGAACGCCATGAACCGCTCGGCCATGTGCTCGACCTGCCCGCGCAACTCCCTGAGGTGACCGGAGATCGCGGGCAACGGCACTCCGACCGCGTGGAGTTCGGCGGCGACCGCCAGCTCCTGCGGGCTGGGCACCATGAACTCGTCGGCCGCGCCGGGCACCGGTTCGAGTACGCCGAGCTCCACCGCTTCGGCGATGGCCTCCTCGTCCGCGATGCCACCGAACGCCTCGCTGAGCTGGGCCCGCCCGATGCGCGCCGGGCGCTCATCGGACCACGGCCGCTCCACCTCGCTGACCAGCCCGAGGACTCCGCCGAGCCCCGTACCGGCATCCCACGCCGCCAGCAGCTCCTTGATGCTGGCGAGGGTGTATCCACGCTCCAGCAGCTCGGCGATCTGCCGGAGCCGGGCCAGGTGTAGGTCTCCGTACAGGTTGGCCCGGCCGCGCCGCTCGGGCTTGGGCAGCAGCCCTCGGTCGAGATAGGCGCGGATGGTGCGGACCGTGGTGCCGCTCTCGTGGGCCAGGTCCTCGATGCGGTACGCCGGATCGGCGGCCGTTCCGGTCGGTGGCCCCGGGGTGCCCCGCGACTCTCGCGTCACTTTCTCGTGCTCCTTACGGGGGCTTCGGCTACGACGCCGCCGTCCGGCCGATCGCGCCCGCCGCCGCCCTGGCCGCCGGAGAGCTGGCCAGGTACTCGACGGCCGCGCGCAGCGACCCTTCCTGAGAGGGATGGTACGACCGTCGCAGGTAGCGCGGGATGGCCGCGCCCAGCTCCCGCCAGCTGGGCAGCAGACCCTTGCGGACCGCCCTGTTGTGCTCGCGCAGCGTGTAGCGCAGTCGCCCCCGCAACTGGGGGTCGTGGCGTATGAGGTACGCGGCCCCGAACGCCCACAGCCACAGCAGCATCGGGGCGGTGAAGGCCATGCCCTCGACGCGCCGGACGTACCGCGGCAGTCCGCTGCCACCAGTGTGCTGGTACATGTCGAACGCGACCGCGCGGTGCTCGACCTCCTCCGCGCCGTGCCAGCGCAACAGGTCCAGCATCACCTCGTCCGGCCGCGCCAGCTCCAGTTCCTCGGCGCGCAGCACCCAGTCGCCGAGCACGGCGGTGAACTGCTCTATCGCGGCGATCAGCGAGAGCCGGAAGCGCAGCCACTCGCGGGCCGAGACCGGCAGTCCACCCGGCGGACGCTCGCCGAGCATGACGTCGAACATCCAGTCCACGTGCTTGGTGTAGGGGCGGGTGTCCAGGCCCTGCTCTGCCAAGTGGTCCAGCACATAGGAGTGTTGGACGCTGTGGGTGGCCTCCTGGCCCATGAAGCCCTTGACGTCCTTGAGCAGTTCCGGATCGGTGACCAGGGGCAGTGCCTCCTTGAACACCTTGACGAACCAGCGCTCTCCGGCTGGCAGCAGCAGGTGCAGCACATTGATGACATGGGTCGCGGTGGGCTCGTCCGGTATCCAGTGCAGGGGGGTGCGCTGCCAGTCGAAGGAGACCCGACGTGGCCTTATGGGGTGCGTGGCGGTGGACGCTGTGGTCGAGGTGGGGCTCGGGACCGGGTCGGTGGTGTCCATGGCGGTGCCTCCTTCTGGCTGTGGCCGGTGCGGTGCTTACAGGGGTGGGTCGATCCGGGCCATCGCCCGCAGGGCCTTGGGCGACAGCCGGGCGAGCAGATGGGCGGCGCGCGCCTCGGGCGTCACCGGCACGACCGCGGCATTGCGCAGTACGCCGTCCAGCACGGCGTCGGCGACCTTCTCCGGCGGGTAGTTGCGCATCCGGTACAGCCGGGAGGACTTGGCGCGCAGGCGCTCCTGCTCACTCTGCGAGGCGCCGGTGAAGTGCGCCGTGGCGGTGATGTTGGTGTTGACCAGGCCGGGGCATATGGCGGTCACCCCGATGCCGTGAGCGGACAACTCGGCGCGCAGGCACTCGCTGAGCATGAGGACGGCGGCCTTCGAGGTGCTGTACGCGGGCAGGGCGCGAGAGGGCTGGTAGGCCGCGGCGGAGGCGGTGTTGACGATGTGCCCGCCCTGGTCGCGGTCGACCATCTGCTGGGCGAAGGCCCGGCAGCCGTGGATGACCCCCCACAGGTTGACGTCCAGCACCCTGCGCCAGTCGTCGGCGGAGGTGGTCAGGAACGAGCCGGACATGCCGATCCCGGCGTTGTTCACCAGGACGTCCACCACGCCGCGTTCGGTGGCGACCCGGGCGGCGAGCTTGTCCATCGCCTGTTCGTCGGAGACGTCCACCGGTTCCGCCCACGCGGCCGCAGCGCCCAACAGCCGTGACAGCTCGGCCGTTCTGCTCGCGGCCTCCGCGTCCCGGTCGACGGCGATGACCCGTGCGCCCGCCTCGGCGAAGGCGAAGGATGTGGCGCGGCCTATGCCGCTGCCGGCGCCGGTCACCAGCACCAACTGCCCAGCGAACCGCTCCGCGTAGGCCGCCCGCAGTCGGGCCGAGCTGGTGGACGGTCTGCCGCCGCGCGACTTGCGCACCGGGCCGATCGCGGCCGTGCCCACCGGTGGGCCGGTGTCAACGCCCTCGTGGGCGAGCACGAACTCGCTGATCCAGTCCGCCAGTTGGTCGGGCCTGGTGCGCGGCACCCAGTGCTTGGTGGGCAGGGTTCTGCGCCGCAGCTCGGGAGCCCAGCGCTCCAGGTCGTCGTAGAGCCGTGGGGACAGGAACGGATCGCCGAGCGGGGTGATCAGCTGGACCGGTACATGGGCGTAGGCGTCGTCACGCGGGTTGCGCAGCCGGGGGCGGACGTTGTCCCGGTACAGCCAGGCACCGTGCGCGGCGTCGTGCGGCAGCGACCCCGTGGGGTAGGTGCCGGGTTCGAGTCGCTCGGCGCGGGCCATGAGCTTCGGCCACCGCCGGCCGAGCGGCCCTCTCCAGGCCAACTCGGGTAGCACGGGCGTGTGGAGCGCGTAGACGTACCACGACCTTGCACCCTGGCCGAGGAGTTGGGCTGTGCGACGTGGGGTGGGGCGTGCCAGACGCTGTTTGATCCAGTGGCCGAAGTGGTCCAGGGAGGGCCCGGAGATGGAGGTGAACGAGGCGATCCGGCCCTCGGTGCGGCGTACCGTGGCGAACTCCCAGCCCTGTACCGATCCCCAGTCATGGCCGACAAGGTGGACCGGGCGGTCCGGGCTGACCGCGTCCGCCACCGCCAGGAAGTCGTCGGTCAGCTTCTCCAGCCGGAACCCGCCGCGCAGCGGCGTCGGCACCGAGGACCGGCCGTGCCCCCGCACGTCGTACAGCACCACGTGGAAGCGGTCGGCCAGCCGCTCGGCGACCGGAGTCCACACTTCCTTGCTGTCCGGATAGCCGTGCACCAGGATGATGGTCGGGTGCGCGGTGTCCCCGTACTCGACGGCGCACAGATCGACTTCGCCCGAGCGCACCATGCGCTCGCGTACCTCGGACATCATGCTCCCCCCTTCGCTTCCGTGAGTGACGCCGCTTCCTTCCACCGCTTCACATGCGGCAGTTCGTCATCGAGCCAGAAAGCGCTCTGCTCGGGATCGGCCGAGTCGGTGACGACGAGGATCTCCTCGAACTTCGCGCCGGTGCCGCGGAACCCCAGGTGCGGCTCAACCGCCCACAGTCCCGGGTGTGGTGGATGGTCCGACATCCGATAGGGGCTCCACAGCGGAGACCAGCCCTCGCGGTGGCCGTGCAGCGCGTCGTTGGCCAGACCGCGCAGGCTCTGGGTGCCGAATCCGGCGATGTGCGGTGACCAGCGGCGCTCTTTGACCCGGTCGACCTTGTGCGCGATCACCCCGAACGGGTAGGCGCGGTGCCGGTTCTGGTAACCCTGCCTGCCCATCAGCCGGTCGACGTCCTCATATATCTGTCGCAGTGACCGGCGCTGCCGCACCTCGCGCAGGATGAACTCGCGGTGCTCGCGCAGATCGGCCATCAGCCGGTCTTGCAGGGGGTTGGGGCCGAGGCTGCCGGAGTAGCCGATGTCGGCGGTGAATCCGCCGTGGATCGGGGCCAGGTCGAGGATGAACGGCATCCCCGGCTCCAACTGGCGGTTGGTGGGGAAGAACTGCGTCGGCAGCCTGAACCCGGCGAACGCCGTGCGGTCCCCGAACCAGGCGAACGGCAGATGGAACCAGTCCCGCACGCCGCGGGCGGCGGCTTCAGCGCGCAGCGCACGCGTCGCCTCCCGCTCGGTCGTGCCCGGTCTGAGCTGGGCGGCCACCGTCTCCGCGCACTCGTACGCGAGCCGCTGCACCGCCTGGAAGCCGCGCAGCTCCGCGGAAAGTCCCGCTGCCATGGCCGCCCTCCCGTCCCCCTCAGCCGCCCCGCGTCTCCTGACATCCGCGCGGGCGCGTGCGAATATGACATCAACGAATGTGACAACGCTCGATGGCCGAGTCAAGAGCCATGCACCGGCCTGTGGACAACGGCGCTGATGTGGACAACCCCGCCACCCGCCGGAGGGAAAGCCCGCGGGACGGCCGACCCCGAGATCCGGTAATCCCCAGGTCGCGGGTCCCCTACGGGAGGTCCGCCTGAAGGACTACCCAAAGCCGACCCGCGGGAGTGACGACGGATGTCCGTCACTACCCCTACCGTCGACTCGTGACTGTGATCGAGACCGAAAGCCTGACCAAGCGGTACCCGCGGGTGACCGCTCTGGACCGGCTGTCCGTGGGCATCGAGCCGGGTGTGACCGGGTTGGTGGGCGCCAACGGGGCCGGTAAGTCCACCCTGATCAAAATCCTGCTCGGGTTGTCCCCGGCGACCGAGGGCACCGCCGCGGTGCTCGGTCTCGACGTGGCCACCGAGGGACCGCGGATCCGGTCGCTGGTCGGCTACATGCCGGAGCACGACTGCCTGCCGCCCGACGTGTCGGCCACCGAGTTCGTGGTGCACATGGCCCGCATGTCCGGGCTGCCGCCCACGTCCGCGCGTGAGCGCACCGCCGACACGCTGCGCCACGTCGGGCTGTACGAGGAGCGGTACCGACCGATCGGCGGCTACTCGACGGGCATGAAGCAGCGGGTGAAGCTGGCGCAGGCGCTGGTGCACGACCCGAAGCTGGTGCTGCTGGACGAGCCGACCAACGGTCTCGACCCGGTCGGGCGGGACGAGATGCTCGCCCTGATTCGCCGGGTGCACAGCGACTTCGGTATCTCGGTCCTGGTCACCTCCCATCTACTGGGCGAGTTGGAGCGCACCAGTGACCAGATCGTCGTCATCGACGGCGGGAAGCTGCTGCGTGCCTCTTCCACAAGGGACTTCACGCAGGCCACCGCCTCACTGGCGGTGGAGGTGACGGACACCGACGACCATCCGGACGGGACCCGCGCCGCGCTGGAGGCGTTCACCGCCGCGGGGCTGACGGCGCACGCCGACGGCCACCTGCTGCTGGTCGACATAGCCGACGAGTCGACGTACGACACCGTCCGGGACGCGGTCGCCGCGCTCGGACTGGGCCTGATCCGCATGGAGCAGCGCCGCCACCGCATCGCCGAGATCTTCAAGAGCAAGCAGGACCAGGAAGGAGGCAGCCGCGATGCCGCCTGAGCGCACAGCAGCAGTGGCGGTGAACGCCCCCGCCGACAACTCCCGCATCCACGACATCGGTTACCGGCACTACGACGGCGTCCGGCTGGACCGCTCGTACATCCGCCGCTCGCTGTTCACCCAGAGCCTGCGCGGTGCGTACGGGCTCGGCAGGTCGGCTAAGTCCAAGGTCCTGCCGATGATCCTGCTGGCCGTGATGTGCCTGCCCGCGGGCATCATCGACGCGGTCGCCATCTACACCCACATGACCAAGCTGCCGCTGGAGTACACGCGGTACGCGCTCTACCTCCAGGCGGTCATCGGGCTTTACCTCGCCGCCCAGGCCCCCCAGTCCGTCTCCCGTGACCTGCGGTTCAAGACGGTTCCGCTCTACTTCTCCCGGCCCATGGAACGCATCGACTACGTCATAGCCAAGTTCGGGGCCATGGCCGCGGCCCTGTTCATGCTCATCGGGACGCCGCTGGTGATCCTCTACGTCGGCGCGCTGCTGGCGAAGCTCGACTTCGCCACGCAGACCGCGGGCTTCGGCAAGGGGCTGCTGGCCGCCGCGCTGATGTCGCTGCTGTTCGGCGGCATAGGGCTGGTGCTGGCCGCGCTCACCCCGCGCCGGGGCTTCGGGGTGGCGGCGGTGATCGCGGTGTTCACCATCTCGTACGGCGCGGTGACCAGCGTGCAGGCCGTGGCCTTCCACCAGGGCGCCCAGACGGCGATCGGCTGGCTCGGGCTGTTCTCGCCGGTCACGTTGATCGACGGGCTGCAGACCTGGTGGCTGGGCGCGCACTCGGACTTCGTCGGGGGCTACGGGCCGTCCAACGCCGTCGCGGGACTGTTCTATCTGCTCGTCGTGCTCGGCCTGATCGCCGGCTCGTTCGCACTGCTGATGCGCCGCTATCGAAAGGTCGGGCTGGGATGACCACCGTAACGATCGACAAGGTCTCGCGCTGGTTCGGCAACGTCGTCGCCGTCAACGACGTCAGCATGACGATCGGCCCCGGCGTGACCGGGCTGCTGGGTCCCAACGGGGCAGGCAAGTCCACCCTCATCAACATGATGGGCGGTTTCCTGGCGCCCTCCACGGGCAGCGTGACGCTCGACGGCCAGACCATCTGGCGCAACGAGCAGGCGTACCGGCACATCGGCATCGTGCCCGAGCGCGAGTCGATGTACGACTTCCTCACCGGCGCGGAATTCGTGCTGGCCAACGCGGAGTTGCACGGTCTGCCCAACCCCGGGGCGGCGGCGCGCAAGGCGCTGGCCACGGTGGAGATGGAGTACGCGCAGGGCCGCCGCATCGACACCTACAGCAAGGGCATGCGGCAGCGGGTCAAGATGGCCTCGGCGCTGGTCCACGAGCCGTCGGTGCTGTTGCTGGACGAGCCGTTCAACGGGATGGACCCGCGCCAGCGGCTCCAACTGATGGATCTGCTGAGGCAGATGGGCGCCGATGGCCGGACCGTGCTGTTCTCCTCGCACATCCTGGAGGAGGTCGAGCAACTCGCCCACCACATCGAGGTGATCGTCGCCGGCAGGCACGCGGCGTCCGGTGACTTCCGCAAGATCCGCCGGTTGATGACCGACCGCCCGCACCGCTACCTGGTGCGGTCCAGCGACGACCGCGCGCTGGCCGCGGCGCTGATCGCGGACGGCAGCACGACGGGCCTGGAACTCGGTGTCGAGGGAGGGCGCGGTGCGCTGCGCATCCAGGCCGTCGACTTCGCGCGGTTCACGGAACTGCTGCCGCGCGTCGCACGCGAGCACGGCATCCGGCTCTACGAGGTGTCGCCCTCGGACGAGTCGCTGGAAAGCGTCTTCTCCTACCTGGTCGCGGCATAGGGAGCGAACGACATGTCCACGGTGTACCACCCGACCGTCGCCAGGCTGACCTACCGGGCACTGCTCGGCAGGCGCCGCGCGGCGATCCTCTTCGCGCTGCCGGTGCTGCTGATCATCATCTCCGTCGCGGTGCGGACGCTGACCGGCGCCGACGACTCCACGGCCCGCGATGTGCTGTCCGGGTTCGCGCTGGCCACGATGGTCCCGCTGATCGGCGTGATCGCCGGTACCGGCGCCATCGCCCCGGAGATCGATGACGGATCGATCGCCTACCTGCTCGCCAAGCCGGTGAAGCGGCCGACGATCATCCTCACCAAACTCCTGGTCGCCATGATGGTGTCGGTGGGCTTCGCCGCGATACCGACGTTCGTGGCGGGCCTGGTGCTCGACGGCAACAGCCAGCACCTGGCCGTGGCCTTCGGAGTCGCGGCGGCGGTGGCCTCGCTCGCCTACAGCGCGATATTCCTGCTCCTGGGCGTCGTCACGCGGCACGCGGTGGTGGCGGGACTGGTGTACGCGCTGGTCTGGGAGTCGCTGATAGGCAACCTGGTGCCGGGTGCGCGGACGCTGAGCGTTCAGCAGTGGGCGCTGGCACTGGCGGCCAAGGTCGCCGACGGCGGTGCGGTCTCCTCGGACGTGGGGCTGCCGCTGGCGGTGGTCCTGCTGGTGGGCGTGACGCTGGTGGCGACCTGGTTCGCGGGCCGCAGGCTGCGGGCGCTGACGCTGGTCGGCGAGGAGTAGGAATACCCTGGCCGGCGTGGAGACCTCGCCGATCACCTCACGGATCGAGATTGACGGACGCCCGGCCACCGCTGAGCAGTTGGCGTTCCTGGCCGGATTCCCGTACGGCCACTTCACGGCCATGCAGGTGCGCGGCCGGAGGACCCGTGGCCTGGAGGCGCATCTGCGGCGGCTGGACGCGGCCTCACGGGAGCTGTTCGGGTTCGGGCTGGACGGCGGCCGGGTGCGGGAACTGGTGCGGCACGCGCTCGGGGCGGACGTCGCGGACGCCTCGGTGCGGGTGTACGTCTTCCAGCCCGAGGCGGGGCAGGCGCCGTCCGTCCTGGTCACGGTGAAGCCGCCCGCGGAGGATCCGGACCACCCGCAGCGGTTGCGGGCGGTGCGGTATTTGCGGCCGGTACCGCATATCAAGCACCTCGGTGGGTTCGGGCAGAAGCACCATGAGCGGCAGGCCCAGCGCGAGGGGTTCGACCATGCGCTGCTCGTCGGTCCCGACGCGGTGGTGGCGGAGGGCGCGATCGCCAACATCGGGTTCTTCGCCGGGCCCACGGTGGTCTGGCCGGAGGCGCCCATGCTGCACGGCATCACCATGCGGCTGATCGAGGGCGCGCTGGCCGAGCGGGGGACGCCTTCGCGGCGGGCGGTGGTGCGGCTGGCTGAAGTCGCCTCGTACGACGGGGCGTTCGTCTGCAACGCGAGGGGGATCGCGGCGGTCGGGTGGATCGACGGGGTGGAGCTCGCGGTGGACGCGGAACGGATGCGGGGGTTGATGGAGTTGTACGACTCCATCGGGTGGGACGAGATTTAGCCTCGGGCCGGATCTCGGCCGGATCTCGGCGGGGCCCGGTGGGTCCGGCGCCGCCGCGCCATGGTGGTCGCTCGCCGTCGCGGCGGGCAATCCGTTGCCGTGGCGACGGCGGGCACCGTGGCAGGCTGGAAGGGTGAGTGGTGCGGAGCTGCGGGTCTGTGTGGCGGATGACCTGCGGTTTTTCCTGGCGGTACGGAATCGGGGGGCGTCGGGGGTACGGGTGGCGGTCGATGGGACGTCGTCGCTCGGGCATGTCGTCCAGTCGATCGGGGTGCCGCTGACCGAGGTCGGCGGCCTGGAGGCCGACGGGCAGACAGTGCCGGACACATACCGGCCGCGTGGCGGTGAGCTGGTGCGGGTGCACGAGGTTCGGCGCCCGCAGCGGGTCGCGGACGTGCGGTTCGTGCTGGACGTTCATCTGGGCGCGCTGGCACGGCGTTTGCGGTTGGTGGGCCTGGACACCGCGTACCGCAACGACATGGACGACGACGCGCTGATCACGCAGGCCAACGGGCAGGGCAGAGTGTTGCTCACGCAGGATCGCGGGTTGCTGTTCCGTAGGAGCCTGTGGTGCGGGGCGTTCGTACGGGGGTCGCGGCCAGATGCCCAACTCGCCGACGTACTCCACCGGTTCGCGCCGACGCTGGCGCCGTGGACGCGGTGCATGGCGTGCAACGGTGAGCTGGAGCCGGTCAGCAAGGACGAGGTGGTGCATCTGCTTCAGCCCGGGACGCGGCGTACTTATGACGCGTTCGTGCGGTGCCGGGAGTGCGGACAGGTCTACTGGCACGGTGCCCACCACGGCCGCCTGGACGCGATTGTGACCTCGGCCACAAGGACTGCCGGCACTTGGATGTGTTAGCCGTCGGAAACTGGGCAGGCGCTCGTCTCAGTATTGATCACGAACGGAGTGAGCGGCATGCACGGCGGCGGTGGGTTCAGTGGCGGCGGTCATCACGGTGGGGGGTTCAGCGGGCACCACGGTCACCACGGAGGGCTCGGTCAGCACCATCACCACCACACGGGAGATGCTTCGGCTGGCTTCGTCGGGGCCGCCTTCGGCCGCCGTCGCCCCTCGTCAAGCCCTTACACGGCCAACGGCCGCTTTGGCATGATCTTGGGCGCGCTGCTGCTCATGGCCGTGCTGACCTGTGTGCTGGGTGCGCGCTAGCAGCCCCAGAAAGGTTTCCGCGTCACGCACCGCGGCCCCGCCCGGGTCGTTGTTGAAATACGCGTACACGTCCGACTCGTCCGGCCAGGTCTCCGTGATCCGCCGCACCCAGGTGGCCAGCGACTGGCGGCCGTAGCGCGGCCAGGGCTGCGCGATGCCCACGTGGAAGCGGACGTATCCCCAGTCGGCGGTGCGCCACAGTGGTCCGGTGGGCCTGGCGCGCCAGTCCGCCCAGCACAGGGCGGCGCCGTGCTTTTCCAGCAGTGCGCGGACCTCGTCCGTCCACCACGAGTCGTGGCGCGGTTCGACGGCCACCCGCGTGCCGGTCGGGAACGCGGTCAGGCATGCGTCCAGTGACTCCACCGTCTCCGCGTCCGCGCGCAGCGTCGGGGGCAACTGGAGCAGTACCGGGCCGAGGCGCGGCCCCAGCTCAGCCGCGCGGGACATCAGCCGCTCCACCGGTTCCCGCGGCTCCCGCAGCCGCTTGATGTGCGTCAGATAGCGGCTGGCCTTCACGGCCATGACGAAACCGTCAGGCGTACGGTCGCGCCACTCGGCGAAGGTCGCGGCCGTCGGCAGGCGGTAGAAGGCACCGTTGTTCTCCACGGTGACGAAGCGCTTCGCGTACTCCTCCAGCCACAGGCGCTGCGGGCACCCTGCCGGGTAGAGGACACCGCGCCAATCCCGGTACATCCAGCCGGACGTGCCTACCAGTACGGACACATCCGTATGTCTACCCGGCTGCGGTGCCGGAAATCACCCCGTTCGCGGGGCCGCCGCCAGGAAGGAGCCGCGCTCGATCCGGCGGCTGCCCGTGGTGACCGGGGCGTTGACCGCACCGTCGCCACCTCACAGCTCCCCACTGCCACGCCTTCACCACAGCACTCGCACACTTTTGTGTGCGATCCGTTTATGCCTGGTCAGGCTGGCCTCGGGCCGGGAACGTGGAAGGCATGACGCTGGAATCCCCACCCATCGTGACGACGTCGAGTCCGTGCCGACTCCAACTCGGCGCGAAGCAGGACCTGTTCGGCGCCGCACGGCGGATCGTCAGGGCCAATCCGCGGCTGTGGGGGCGGGCGGGGCTGGTCGACGCGGCCGGGGTCTGTGTGACGGAAACACCGGCTCATGTGAACCCGGCTGACTGCGAACTCGTTCTGGGGAACATGCGCGAGGGGGTGCGGGCGGCCGTCCGTGATCAGTCGACCGCGCTGCCGGTGGTCGTGGAGGAGGCGGACCGTTGCGCGGAAAGCGGTCGGGGGGCGTTCATCGTCGTCAACACCGCGGACTTATGGGCGACTTCGCCGATCGAGGGCGGCGGCAAGCAGGTGTGGGCGCTGTTGCGGGCGGGCGCGTGATGGCGACGCCCACGCCCGCGTTCGTCAACTCGCTCGCGTCATGGGCGTGGTTGGAGCGCACCAGTGCGGGACCGGTCGCGTTCCTGCTGCTCGCGCATCCTGATGCGCGGCAGGTTGAACGGGAGCTGGTCGGGCTGGCCAGGGCGCTGGGGCTGGTGCCGCCGCGTACCCGGTTGCCGGACACGGGGGCGCGGGTGACGTTGGTGGGGCGGCTGCGGGCAGTGGTCCAACTGGACGGTTGCGCGCACCGGGTGCAGGTGGAGGTGGGGGAGCGGTGGTCGGCGTTCGTGGGGGACGGGGGGCCGGTGCTGTTGCTGGTGGGGCTGGACCCGCTCGCGCGGTGTTCGCCGCGCGAGCGGGTTGAGGAGTACCTGGGCGTCGGCACGCTGGGGGGCCGGCTGAGGTTGGGCGCGGCCCGGGGGTTTCGACCCCGAACGCCCTAGACCGTGCGGCGCCTTGCGGCCGCCAGGCCGACCAGCAGGGCCGTGAGGCAGACGCCCAGCATGACCACCAGGGGGACGGTCCAGTTGCCCGTCGCCTGGTACAGGGCGCCCGCCCCGAAGGGTCCCACCGCGGCCACCAGGTAGCCGACCGTCTGGGACATGCCCGAGAGGCGGGCGGCGGTGTGGGCGTCGCCCGAGCGCAGCACGATCAGGGTGAGCGCCAGTCCGATGCCACCGCCCTGGCCGACGCCGATCAGTGCGGCCCACAGCCAGGCGTACGCCGCGGGCGCGACCAGCAGGCCCGCGTATCCGGTGCCGACCAGACCGGTGACCAGGACGACCAGCAGGCGCTGGCTGCTCATCCGGCCCGCGAGCAGCGGTACCCCGAAGGCGCCGGCGAGTTGCACCAGGGTGTTGAAGGCGAAGACGACACCGGCCGTGGAACGGCTCATTCCGTGGTCGGTGAGGATCGTCGGCAGCCAGGCGATGAGCACATACGTCCACAGCGACTGCAACGCCATGAACCCGGTGACCTGCCAGGCGAGCGCGCTGCGCCACACGCTCTTGCCGGAACCGCCGCCCGCAACGACCTTGGTCTCATGGCCGGTTCGGCCCCAGGCGATGACCACCTGCGGCAGCCAGGCGAGGGCGGCGATGCCCGCCAGCAGCGACCAGGTGGCCAGGGACGCCTGCCAACTGCCGCCGAACGCCTTCTCCAGCGGTACGGAGGCCGCGGCGGCCAGCGTCGCTCCGGCGATCATCGCGCCGGTGTAGACGGAGGTCATCGAAGCGGCGCGGTCGGGGAAGTCGCGCTTGATCAGGCCCGGCATAAGGACGTTGAGCAGGGCTATCGCGGTACCGGCGAGCAGGCCGCCACCGTAGAGCGCCACGACGGAGGGCAGCACGCGCACCAGGATGCCGACGCCGAGCAGCACCAGGGCGCAGAACAGCACCAGTTCGGTGCCGAAGCGCTTGGCGAGGACGGGAGCGATGATGCCGCCGAGGCCGAGGAAGAGTACCGGGACCGAGGTGACCAGGCTGCTCGCCGTCGAGGAGAGCCCGAAGTGCGCGCTGATCTCGCTGACCAGCGGGGAGATGCTGGCGAGCGCGGCGCGCATGTTGAGCGAGGCGAGTACCACGCCGACCAGGAGCACGACCGGGTGCGCGAGGAGCGCGCGGCGGGCGGCGACACCGGAAGGAGTGGGGCGCAGGTCGGTTTCGGCGTCGACGAGCAGTTGGTCGGGGTCGGGGCGGGTCAAGCGTTGCTCCTTTCGGCTCCGCGCGGGAGGTTCCTGTTACCGCTGGGCCTCGGTGTCGTGCGTGATGAGCGCCTCAACGGCGCGCATGGGGGACATGAGCAGGTTCCGGGCCGCGGTTTCTGCGGTCTGCGGGTCGCCGGACTCGATGGCGTCGACCAGCGCGGTGTGGGTTTCCAGGTCGATGGGCGGCATGCCGTCCTGGCCGAGCGAGGCCACCAGCGCCTCGCGTACGGACGAGCTGAAGTAGCCGTAGACCTCGGACAGCGCGGTGTTGTGCGCGGCGGCGACGACCGCCAGGTGGAAGTCGACGTCGTCGTCGGCCTGGATGGCGCCCTCGGGCTGCGGGCCGTGCTGGTGCAGTGCCCGCAGCCCGGCACGCATCCGGCGCAGGTCGTCGGCGGTGCGGCGGGTGGCGGCGAGGCGGGCGGCCTCGGTCTCCAGGGCGATGCGCAGTTCCAGTACGTCCCGGACGTTCGCCTGCTTCATGCCGCGCAGGACCGCCGCGGGGTCGGCGGTGGACCGTACGAAGGTGCCCTGGCCCTGGCGGGACTCCAGCAGTCCGGCGTGCACCAGGACGCGCACCGCCTCGCGCACGGTGTTGCGGCCGACGCTCAGGCGTTCGGCCAGTTCGTGCTCGGTGGGGATGCGGTCGCCGACCCGCCAGGCGCGTTCGGCGAGCTGGGTCCTGAGCTGTTCGACGACGGTGTCCACGAGGGAGCGGCGGTCGGCGGCGCGCAGCTCTGGGGTCACGGCGTCCTCCGGCTGGGTTGAGGGGTTACCCGGTCATCCTACAAGTTCCGTGGGTTCGGCTCGGTGCGGGCGCACAGAGAATGCCGTCATCATGTGGAGGGTGACCGCAACCGACCACGAGCCCCGTAAGGGCCGCCGCGTCACACCACGCGAGGCGGTCCGGATCGGCCTGCGCGCCGTCGGGGAGTGGGTGGGCCATTCGCCGGGCACGCACATCTGGCTGCTGGTGCTGGCGGTCACCAGCGGGGTGATCGCGGTGGTGTCGCCCGGGGTGCGGAACTTCCTGCTGCACCACAACAGCACCAATCTGGTGCAACTGCGTGATCACCCCCTTCGGGTGCTGTTCGTCAGCGCGCTGTGGATCGAGTCGCCCTCAGGGTTCCTGATCTACGGGGTGTTCTTCGAGCTGATCCACGCCCCGGCGGAGCGCTGGCTGGGCACCTGGCGGTGGCTGCTGACGGTGGGGATCGCCCATGTCGGCGCGACGCTGGTGAGCCAGCAGGCGGTGCGGCTGGGGATCCAGTACGAGCGGCTGCCGAAGTCGATGGCGCACACGGTGGACATCGGGGTGAGCTACGGGATCGCGGGCGTGATCGGGATCCTGGCGTACCTGGTGCCCAGACCGTGGCGGTGGGGGTACGTGGTGCTGGTGACCGGTTTCTTCGGCTGGTCGGTGGTCAACGGGCGTACGTTCACCGATCTCGGGCACTTCACGGCGCTGCTGCTGGGGTTCGCGTGCTACGCGTTGACGCCCACGGCACGGTCGCGTGGGCGTCGGCCGCCCGGGGGGCCGACGTCGGGCGATGGGTCACGGACCTGGCCGGGGGCCGGGCCCAGGGGCGGCCGGTTGGCCGTGTGGTCTCAGGTTTGAGGCGTCGGCCGGTACAGAGACAGGCGGAACGAGGCGGTCACCTGGCGGTCGCCTTCCACGGCGCGCGGGGCGTGGTGCGCCGAGGGCCCCATCGCCACGGCGTCGGTCGCCTCGGCGGCACTGAGGGTGAGCGGGTAGTCCAGATGCTCGGTGCGGGCCGGCTCGAAGCGGCCGGACAGGGTGCGGTCCAGGCGCTCCTCCTTGGCGGCGTCGACCTCCAGCAGGCCCGCCTCCGCGCGGAGTTCCGCAAGGTGGGCGCCGGTCGGGGTGACGACCAGAAGGGCGCCTTCGGGCCGCAGTACGCGGGCGAACTCGGCCGCGTTGCGCGGGGCGAACACATTGAGCACCAGGTCGACTTCGGCCGAGCGTACGGGCAGTGGCCGCCATACGTCCCATACCGCCGCGGCGGCCCTGGGATGGGCGCGGGCGGCGCGGCGGAGGGCGTACTTGGAGATGTCCAGGCCCAGGCCGACGGCGGTGGGGAGAGCGTCGAGGACGGCGGCGAGGTAGTAGCCGGTGCCGGTTCCGGCGTCCAGGACCGTGCTCGGGCCGAGGTCCGAGGCGATGCGCGCGATCGCCTCGGCGAGGGGGGCGTAGTGGCCCGCGGCCAGGAAGTCGGCTCGGGCGCGGACCATTTCGGCGGTGTCGGCGGTTCCGGTGTGGGCTCCGCCCGAGAGCAGGTTGACGTAGCCCTGGCGGGCGATGTCGAAGGCGTGGGCCTTGGGACACTTCAGCGCGCCCGCGCCCGCGGTGAGCGATTGCCCGCAGAGCGGGCAGGTCAGGAGGTTCAAAGCCGTGCCGAGCATGGACTCACGCTAACGCGAAGGGGTGCGGGGGCTTCGCGCCCGCACCCCTTCGCGGGGCTTCGCCCGCCTGCCGCGGTGCGGGGGTTCGAAGACTCTGCCGCCGAACCCTCGCCACCTCAGACCGAGTCCGCCGTCTCCGCGACCGGTTCCGCGAACTGGGCGGCGTACAGCCGGGCGTACGCGCCCTCCGCGGCCAGCAGTTCGTCGTGCGTGCCCTGTTCCACGATGTGGCCCGACTCCATCACCAGGATCACGTCCGCGTCGCGGATGGTGGAGAGGCGGTGGGCGATGACGAAACTCGTGCGGCCGGACCGCAGTTGGGCCATCGCGTGCTGGATCAGCACCTCGGTGCGGGTGTCGACCGAACTCGTGGCCTCGTCCAGCACCAGGATGGCCGGTTCGGCGAGGAACGCCCGCGCTATGGTGATCAACTGCTTCTCGCCCGTGGACACGTTGGCGCCCTCGTCGTCGAGGACCGTGTCGTAACCGTCGGGCAGCGTGCGGACGAAGCGGTCGACGTGGGTCGCCTTGGCCGCCTCGATGATCTGCTCGCGGGTGGCGCCCTCACATCCGTACGCGATGTTGTCGGCGATCGTGCCGCCGAACAGCCAGGTGTCCTGGAGGACCATGCCGATGTGCCCGCGCAGCTCCTCGCGGGACATCCCGGCGATGTCCACCCCGTCCAGGGTGATCCGGCCGCCGGTCACCTCGTAGAACCGCATCAGCAGGTTGACCAGCGTGGTCTTGCCCGCGCCGGTCGGGCCGACGATGGCCACCGTCTGGCCGGGGCTCACCGACAGCGACAGGTCCTCGATGAGCGGCTTCTCCGGGTCGTACTGGAAGTGCACACCCTCGAACTCCACCTTGCCGGTGACCTGCTCCGGGCGCAGCGGCTCGGCCGGGTCGGCCTCCTGCTCCTCGGCGTCGAGGAGGTCGAAGACCCGCTCGGCGGAGGCCACACCGGACTGCACCATGTTGGCCATGCTGGCCACCTGGGTCAGCGGCTGGCTGAACTGCCGCGAGTACTGGACGAACGCCTGCACGTCACCGATGGACAGGGTGCCGGAGGCGACCCGCAGACCGCCGATGACGGCGATCAGCACGTACTGCAGGTTGCCGATGAACATCATCGCGGGCTGGATGGTGCCGGAGATGAACTGGGCCCTGAAACCCGCCTGGAACAGCGCCTCGTTGTGCTCGGCGAAGATCTCGGCGGACTCCTTCTGGCGACCGAAGACCTTCACCAGGGAGTGGCCGGTGTACATCTCCTCGATGTGCCCGTTCAGCTTGCCCGTTGACTTCCACTGGGCCACGAACTGCGGCTGGGCGCGCTTGCCTATCCGGGCGGCGACGATCACCGACAGCGGCACGGTGAGCAGCGCGACCAGGGCGAGCAGCCAGGAGATCCAGAACATCATGGTCAGCACGCCGAGGATGGTCAGCAGCGAGGCCACGATCTGGCTGAGCGTCTGCTGAAGCGTCTGCGCGATGTTGTCGATGTCGTTGGTGGCGCGGGAGAGCACCTCACCGCGCTGCTGCTTGTCGAAGTAGCTGAGCGGCAGTCGGCCGAGCTTCTCCTCCACCTCCTGGCGCAGCCGGTAGACGGACCGCTGCACCACTCGGGTGGCGATGCGGGCCTGACCGAAGCCGCACAGCGCGGCGGCCACGTAGATCAGCAGCACCCACAGCAGGACGACGCCGACCGCGCCGAAGTCGATGCCGTGGCCGGGGCGCACGTTGTGCATCGGGGCCACGATGTCGGCGATCTTGCCCTGGCCGTGGGCGCGCATGGCGGCCACGGCCTGCGCCTGGGTGGTTCCGGGCGGCAGTTGGCGGCCGATGACGCCGGCGAAGATCAGGTCGGTGGCCTTGCCGAGAATCTTGGGTCCGAGCACGGACAGCCCGACGCTGCAGACACCGAGCACCAGGGCGAACACGATGATGCCTCGCTCGGGGCGCAGCATGCCGAGGAGCCGCTTGCTCGATCCCTTGAAGTCCATGGACTTCTCGGCCGGTTGGGCGCCCATCCAACGCGCCGGTCCGGCCGCGGGGGCCGGACCTCTACGGGGTGCGGGGGTGCTCACCGTGCCTCCTTGTTCGCTTCTCCGCCCGCGCGGCGCAGAGGTGCGGGTTTCGTGGTCGTGTGCGGCAGGGCGGCCGCGTGTGCGACGCTCACGCCGCCTCCTGCTCGGTGAGCTGGGAGAGCACGATCTCCCGGTAGGTCTCGTTGCCGTCCATCAGTTCCGTGTGGGTGCCGGTGCCGACGACGCGGCCCTCGTCCAGGACCACGATGCGGTCGGCGTCGCGGATGGTGCTGACCCGCTGCGCGACGATGACCACCGTGGCGTCCCGGGTCTCGCGGGCGAGCGCGGCGCGCAGCCGGGCGTCGGTCGCGTAGTCCAGGGCGGAGAAGGAGTCGTCGAAGAGGTAGATCTCGGGCCGCCGGACCAACGCCCGCGCGATCGCGAGGCGTTGCCGCTGGCCGCCGGAGACGTTGCTGCCGCCCTGTGCGATGGGCGCGTCCAGGCCCTCGGGCATGCGCTCCACGAAGTCGCGGGCCTGCGCGATCTCCAGCGCCTGCCACAACTCCTCGTCGCTCGCGTCGGGCTTGCCGTAACGCAGGTTGGAGGCGACCGTTCCGGTGAACAGGTACGGCTTCTGCGGTACGAGGCTGATCAGTTCGGCCATGGTGGCCGGGTCCAGCTCCCGTACGTCCTCGCCGTCCACCAGTACCGAACCGGAGGTGGCGTCGAACAGCCTGGGCACCAGGCCGAGCAGGGTGGACTTGCCGCTTCCGGTGGAGCCGATGATGGCGGTGGTCTCGCCGGGCAGGGCGATCAGGTCGATGTCCTTGAGCACCGGTTCCTCGGCGCCGGGGTAGCGGAATTCCACACCCCGCAGTTCGAGTTGGCCGTGCCGGGTGACCGAGGAGACGGGCGTCACCGGGGGCACCACGCTGGTCTCGGTGCCGAGCACTTCCTGGATCCGCTCGGCGCACACCTCGGCGCGCGGGACCATCATGAACATGAAGGTGGCCATCATGACGCTCATCAGGATCTGCATCAGATAGTTGATGAACGCGGTCAGCGCGCCCAACTGCATGCCGCCGCTGTCGATGCGGTGCCCGCCGAACCACAGCACGGCCACGCTGGCGATGTTCACCACCAGCATGACCAGCGGGAACATCATCGACATCAGCCGGCCGGAGCGGACCGAGACGGCCATCAGTTCGCTGTTGGCCTCCTCGAACCGCTGGCGCTCGTGGGTGTCGCGGACGAAGGCGCGGATCACCCGGATGCCGGTGATCTGCTCACGCAGGACGCGGTTGACGGTGTCGATGCGCTCCTGCACGCCGCGGAACACCGGACGCAGCTTGCGGACCAGCAGCGAGACGATCACGCCCAGCACCGGCACGATGACCAGGAGCAGACCGGACAGCGGTACGTCCTGGTTGAGCGCCATCAGGATGCCGCCGACGCACATGATCGGCGCCGAGACCATCAGGGTGAACGTCATCAGGGTCAGCATCTGGACCTGCTGGACGTCGTTGGTCGTCCGGGTGATCAGCGAGGGCGCGCCGAAGTGCCCCAGCTCGCGGGCCGAGAAGGACTGCACCCGGTCGAACACCGCGCCCCGCACGTCCCGGCCGAGGGCCATGGAGGTGCGTGCGCCGAAGTAGACCGCTCCGATCGCGCAAATGATCTGGAGCAGGGTTACGGCGATCATGAAACCGCCGGTGCGGAGAATGTAACCGGTATCACCTTTGACGACGCCCTTGTCGATGATGTTGGCGTTGAGCGTCGGCAGGTACAGCGTCGCCAGCGTTTGCACCAGCTGGAGAAGCACGATCAGCGCTATGGGTTTGGTGTAGGGCTTGAGGTAAGCCCGCATAAGTCGGACCAGCACATCGCGCAGAGTACGCGAAGCGGGCGTCCGGATGCGCACGTATTTGCGGGTACCCGGACGATGTTGTGTACGGGTTTCGGGAATACTGCAATGAGGGGCGTGCGGGCCCGGACCAGCCAAGGGAAACAAGAGGAAGAAGAGGTGGGACGCCGATGCTGCGCAACGGTTTGGAACCCTGGCACCTTGTCGTTGTCGTACTCGTGGTGTTCCTGCTGTTCGGAGCGAAGCGGCTGCCCGACACGGCCCGGGCGCTCGGCAAGTCACTGCGGATCCTCAAGAGCGAGACCAAGGCGCTGAAGGACGACTTCAAGGAGGGCGCCAGCGGCGAGTCCGCCGCGCCCAGGACGCAGGACGAGCCCGTGCGCCGCACCATCCAGTCGGCGCCCGGTGACACGGCCAGCGCCCGGCCGGTCGAGGATCCCCGACAGGCGCGTAACGATTAGGTCCGGGTGTCAACCTCCGTGCGCGCCGATGCGTCCTGTCTTTACGTACTCTTGGGTGATCGATTGATCTCGGATGGTCGATCGCAGGAACGTCAGCAGGAACTACGGAGGCTTTTCGTGGGCACGTCCCTGAACAGAGCACGCCGGGGGCTGCTCGCGCTGCTCCCGGCGATGCTGCTCGCCGTATTGGCACTGGCGGCTTCGCCCGCGCACGCCGCCGGGGGTCTGGACGCGGTGGCCGAGGGGTTGAAGAAGAGTCCTGTCTATGTGGACCCGCGCGCCTCTTCGCAGCTTTCGTCGGCGGACGCCGCGGCGCTGGAGAAGAAGATCAAGGACGCGAACAAGCCGGTGTTCGTCGCCGTGCTGCCCGACTCGCCGGAGTACCCGCGCGCCACGCTGCTGCGGCTGCTGCGCACCAAGGTCGGCGTCACCGGCGTCTACGTGGTGCACCTGGGCGACAAGGGCTTCAACGCCGCGGCCGACGCCAAGGTGATGTCCCACAGCACGGTCAGCAACATCGTGCTGGACGCCAAGTCCTCCGCGAGCGACGCCAAGACCGAGCTGAACACGTTCGTCGACCAGGCCGACCAGGTGGCCAAGGGCCACGCCCCCAGCTCCTGGGGTGACTCCGGCGGCTCCGGTGGATCCGGCGCGGCGGCCGGTGCGATCGCCGCTGGCGTGATCGTGCTGGGCGCGGGCGGCGGCGGGTACGTGCTGTACCGCCGGGCCAAGAAGAAGAAGGCCGAGCGGGAGCGGGCCGCCCTGGACCAGCTCCGCACGGTGGTGGACGAGGACATCACCGCGTTCGGCGAGGAGCTTGAGCGCCTGGACTTCAGCCCGGCCGACCCGTCCGCCACGGACGCGATGCGGGGCGACTACACACACGCGCTCGACGCGTACGACCGGGCCAAGTCGCTGATGGCCGCGGCGGCCAAGCCGGACGACGTACGGCCGGTCACCGAGGCGCTGGAGGACGGCCGGTTCTCGCTGGCCACGCTGGCGGCCCGGCGCACCGGTGCGCCGCTGCCGGAGCGCCGGGTGCCGTGCTTCTTCGACCCGCGGCACGGGCCTTCGGTGCGTGACGTGGAGTGGGCGCCCGCCGGCGGGGCGGTGCGCAGCGTTCCGGCGTGTGCGGCGGACGCCAGCCGGATCGCCGACGGCGCCGAGCCGATGACCCGCCATGTGCAGACCGCGTACGGCCCGCAGCCGTACTGGGACGCCGGACCGGCCTACGCGCCGTGGGCGGGCGGCTACTTCGGCGGCGGAATGCTGCCGGGGCTGCTGATCGGCACCATGCTCGGCAGCGCGCTCAGCACGCCCGCGTACGCCTACGACGGCGGCGGGTTCGGCGGCGGCGAGATGGGCGGCGGATTCGACAGCGGTCCGCAGGGCGGTGACTTCTCCGGTGCCGACTTCAACCCCGGTGACTTCTCCGGTGGGTTCGGGGACACCGGCGGCGGATTCGGTGACTTCGGCGGGGGCGACTCCGGCGGATTCGGCGGCGGCGACTGGTAGTCCGCACCGCAGCCGATGAACACCCTGGCTGGACCTGAACCAAACTTCAGGCCCAGCTAGGGTGTTCTTGTGAGCGGCGTGTCCTGGCAGGCCAAGGAACTGACCATCGGCGAACTGTCGGAGCGCAGCGGGGTTCCGGCGTCCGCACTGCGCTTCTACGAGCGCCGGGGGCTGATCGACAGCAGTCGCACCAGCGGCAACCAGCGTCGCTATGCGCGGGACACACTGCGCCGGGTGGCCTTCATCCGGGTCTCCCAACGGGTCGGCATTCCGCTGGCCACCATTCGCGAAGCGCTCGCCCTCCTGCCGGAGGGGCGCACACCCAGCAAGGAGGACTGGGCATGCGTCTCCGAGCACTGGCGGCAGGACCTGACGGAGCGGATCAGGCAGATGACGATGCTGCTGGAGAAGCTGACCGACTGCATCGGATGCGGGTGCCTGACCCTTGAGCGCTGCGCCCTGGCCAATCCGTGTGACGTGCTGGGGGAACAGGGGTCCGGGGCGCGGCGGTTCGAGGGTCAGACAGTTCGCGGAAGCGAGCCCGCTATCGCGCCAACTGGCGAGTCAGCAGGCACTCCTCCGCGAAGGCCAGGGTTTTCAGGTGGTACGAGCGGGCTGCCCAGCCGAGGCTGATGTTGTGGCCCGCGCTTTGCTGTCGGTCGAAGAGGATCCTGGGGGCGGCCAGCAGGGTCCGCATGGACTCCAGGGTTTCCTCGTCGTGGTGCCACCAGCGTTCGTGTTCGGCGTACGTGAACCGCACCGGCACCTGCAACCGTGCGGCCACCGAGGGGAAGACGTCCGGCCAGTTCCGCAGCTCCCGGGCCTCGCGCACCGGCATCGGGGACACCAGCGGTTCGGCGAGCCGGAACGTGTCCGGCGGATACAGCCGCAGCGGACCCCAGTTGAGGGAGCCGAGCCGCACACCGTTCAACGCGCCTTCACCGTCCGGCAGTTGTGAGACGTCGACCGCGTAGCGGTGGCTGATCCCGGAGATGTCCAGCCCGAGCAGGTCGGCGCCGCGCTTGTCGGCGGCGGCGGTCAGCGCGAGCTTGCCGCCGTAGGAGTGGGCGACAAGGAAGAAACCGGCGCCGGTCTGGTGGCGCAGCGCGAAGTCGCTCAGGGCCGCGTGCAGCGTCGCCGACTGCTCGGCCAGGGCCATTCCCTCCGGGAGCCGGCCGGCCGACAGACCGTAGCCGGGGCGGTCGACGGCGAGCACCGTGAAGCCAAGCCGTGCCCCGAGGGACAGCAGGGAGAGGCTGGGATGCGCCGGGCCGTGGAAGTAGCCCGCCTTCATGCCTCCGCCGGGCACGGCGACCACGACGGCCCGCGGCGGCAGGTGCTCGGGTTCGGCGAGCAGTGCGGAGAGCTGGACGCCGTCGGCGTCCAGGACGATGTCCCGCGGCTGCGGTGCGGCGGAGTTGATCGGCTCAGTCATGTCGGTCCGTTTTCAGGAGGCGTGAAAGGCGAATCGCGGGGTTGCGCCGAGAGGATTCGAACGTACCCCGTGATCAGATCACGATGTGGGCCGTCGGCCCCGGACGGAGCGCGGGGTGCGCCGAAACCGTTCGGCGCACCCCGCGCGTGGTGTGGTCGGGCCGGCACGGCCCGGTCGGATCAGCTGCCGTACGGGTGCTTGGCGCGGGCGTCCCGCAGGGCGTTGCCCCACCATGCGAGCTGGTCCAGGAGGACCTTGGCGGCGGCCTCCGGGCCCGAGGGGTCCTTCGGCGCGCCGTTCTCGTCGAACTGGCCCCAGGGGGTGTGGAAGCTGACCGCGTCCCGGACCGTCACGGCGTGCAACTCGGCGAAGATCGGCCGAAGCTGCTCCACCGCGCGCAGGCCGCCGGACAGGCCGCCGTAGGAGACGAAGCCGACCGGCTTGGCCTGCCACTGCGTGGAGTGCCAGTCGATCAGGGACTTCAGCGTGGCCGGGAAGCTGTGGTTGTACTCGGGGGTCACCACGACGAAGGCGTCGGCCTGCTCCAGGCGCGGGGAGATCTTGGCCAACTCGGCGGCCACCTCGGGCGACGGGTTGTGCGACAGCGCCATGGGGAGCTGGTGGTCGACGAGGTCGATCACGTCGACGGTCAGGTCCTCGCGCTGCTTGGCGATGCTGGTGAACCAGTTGCCGACGGTCGGGCCGAAACGGCCTTCACGGACGCTGGCGACCACGATCGCGAGGCGCAGGGGAGGGGTGGACATGTTTCGCTCCTTGGAGATCGCTTAATGCGCGGGTGAAATAAGGGAGTTTGCGGCTAACGGCTGATGGCTCGGCGCCCGCCGAGGTAGTAGGCGGCGGAGACCACCGCCGCGCCCACGGAGCAGGAACACCACTCGCCAGTCCAGGTCAGCCAGCGCGCCGCCACCGAGCAGCAGCACGCCGCCGAAGGCACCAGCGGCGGTCTGCCGCCGCAGCAACTTCTGCCGCTGGGCGCCCTCGTAGAGGTCGGCCAGCATGGCGACGCTGCTCGTCATGATCAGGGAGACCCCGATGCCGAGCACCACCCGACCGGCCAGGACGCTCGGCAGGTTGGGCAGGAACGCACCTGAGCTACCACCGACGGCGAATGCCAACACGCCCGTGACCAGCGCTGCCTTGAGGCCCAGCCGCTCCACGACGGTTCCGGCCAGCGGGGCGAGGACAACGATCGCCAGCGCGTGGGTGGTGGTGACCATCCGGGACAGCAGGTCGACGTTGGCGGTACCGGCGAACGCGGCACGGATGCCGGGGATCGCGGGCGCGACGGTCGCCCCGGCCATGGTGGTCAGGGTGCCGACCAGAACCAGGGTGGCGGCCTGACCGTTGCCGTCTTTCCTGGCTGGTGTCGCTGTCTTGGCGACCTGTGGGCAGTCGCTGGTGGTACTCATCAGGTTCTCCTGGGACCGCATCGCAGTTCGACATGGGGCGCGCGAAGGCGAGCACGGCCTGACGCTAGGAGTTGAACTTAGGTTCAGGTCAACTGTCCGCCGCTGCGCGCAGATCCTGGGCGGGGCTGTGCTCGGGCTGGAGAAACAAACCAATTTGTTGGTTTGATGTTGGGTGTGGTTCACGTATGTCTTGAGTGCCGGGGCACCGCCGCCTTCAGCGCGGCCGTCACCACGGCAGGGGTTCACCAGCAGTGGGCCCGCGAGGTGGCGGTTCGGTGAGGAAGCAGGAACGCGCGGCCCGTACCCGTCAGGGACTGATCCGCGCTGCCGCGCAGGCATTCGCCCAACGCGGCTACGTACAGGCGAGGTTGACCGACATCAGCGCCAGCGCCGGGGTCAGCCCGGGTGCGCTGCACTTCCACTTCGAGAACAAGGCGGCGCTCGCCGCAGCGGTGGAGGCGGAGGCGTCGGCGGCGCTGCGCGGTGTCGCGCGCGATGTCTACCATGGCCGTCAACTCGCGCTTCAGACGCTGACGGATGTCACGCACGCGCTCGCCGAGCTGCTGCGCGAGGACGTGGTGGCGCGTTCCGGTTTCCAGCTGAGCTGCCAGCGGGCGCTGGGGCCTGAACTGAACCTGCGTCAGGAGTGGCAGGGTTGTGTACAGCATCTGCTGGCCCTGGCCGCGAGCGAGGGGACGCTGGCCGAAGGCGTGGCTCAACAGGACATGGTCACCACGATCGTTGGTGCCACGATCGGGTTCGAGGTGTTGGGGCGCGACAACCCGGAGTGGCTGTCCCGGCAGACGATCACTGGTTTCTGGCGGGCGATGCAGCCGCGGTTGGCGGCTCCCGGGGTGCTCGGACGGCTCGATCCGGAGGGCCGTCAACAAACAGAGCCGTCGGTTTGTTAGGTTCGCGGCTCGCGAGCCCCCGGTCAGCGCGGGGCGGCGGCGGGTTCCTCGGTGAGTTCCGGCTTCGGGGCCCGCGGCGCGTCGTCGCGCCTGTTCGCGGCGAGCAGACGTTCGCCGCGGTCCGGGGACATGTCCAGGGAGGCCAGTACCGCGGGCACGGTGATGCACGGGAGGACGTGGCTGAACAGCACGGCCGTCCGGTGACCGAGGTCCTCGCGGTCGGCGAGGGTCTGGGACATCGCCTGGATACCGGCGAAGGCGCCGACGAACATGTCCGCGGTGTCCTCGAGGACGACGTGCGGCAGCAGCTCGCCGTTGTCCCTGGCCGCCGTGAGCATCTGGAGGTTCTGGGCGCTCCAGTTGAGGAACGGCCCGCGGCGGTCCAGGCCGCTGGCGCCCTGGTCGAGGGTGAGCCGCACGCTGGCCCGTACCAGGGGGTCGTGGCGCAGCCGGTGGGAGAGCACCATGCCCGAGTCGATCAACTGCTGGAGCTTCAGGGGCTGTTCGGGTAGCGGTTCGTCTTCCAGTTGCGCGTCAAGGACGGCGAAGGCCAACTCCTCCTTGGAGGCGAAGTGGAAGTACAGCGCCCCCTTGGTCACTCCCGCGGTCGAAATGATCTCACCGATGGTGGCGGCCTCGTAACCACGCTGGTCGAAGACCGTCGCCGCCGCCTCCACCAGGACTTTGCGGGTTCGGATCGCACGGTCCTGTCGCGCCTGTCGCGCCACGAAGCCTCCAAGCAAGATTCACAGCAGCGTTAAAAAGAAAACCGATTAGTACGTATGTTAGCAGTGGGGGTCTCCTGCCCCCCAAGGCGCAGATTCCAGGGGGGATTTATGACGCAGCGGCTTTCTGTCGTCCGTACCGCGGGCGATGTCGTTCCGGGAGTGGCGCGGGGCATGGCCGCGTCGGACGCGGCGGCTCCGGTGGCCAGGGAACTGGTGCACAGGACCTCCGAACACGAAGTGCTTCCGACCGGATGGACTCGGCTCGATGGCTCCCACTTCTCGGTGTCGGTTCGCTGGCCGCGTGATCACAGGTGCTTCGCTCCGGTGGGCGGCCACCATGACGCCCTGCTGGTCGCGGAGACGATGCGACAGGCCACGATACTTCTGGCCCATGCCGAGATGGACGTTCCGCTGGACCATCACTTCGTCATGTGGGGACTGGAGTACTCGGTCACCGATGTGGCACGGCTCGCGCTGGACGATCGGCCCGACGCCGTGGAGACCGTGGTGACCTGCAGCGGGGTGCAGCGGCGCGGCAACCGGTTGTCCAGCATGCGCACCAAGTACGTGCTGTGGCGCGCGGGCCGGGTGCTGGCCACCGGCAGGGCCCGGCTGACCTGCACCAGTGCCCAGGTCTACGCTCGGCTGCGGGGCGAGCGGCTGGCCGCCGCGGGCCTCGCGGTCCCGCTGCTGCCCGCCGTACCGCCGGAGCAGGTCGGCCGCACCGCCATCGAGGACGTCGCGCTCGCCCCCGTACCGCAGGAGCGCGTCTGGAGGCTGCGCGTCGACAGCGGCCACCCCTCGTACTTCCACCGTCCCAACGACCACGTTCCCGGCATGCTGCTGCTGGAAGCGGCGCGGCAGGCGGCCCGCTCGGTCAGCTCCGCCGACCGGTTCGTCCCGACCGCCGTGGACGTGGCGTTCCACCGCTACGCCGAACTCGACAGCCCCTGCTGGATCACCGCCGGTCCGCCGCGCGCCGACCCCTGGGGCGGCCGGACGGTGCGGGTCAGCGGACACCAGGACAATGAACTGGTGTTCCTCGCCACGCTGGCCTGCGCGGCCCCTGACGAGCCCGACGAGTGGAGGTCGCGTTGATCCTGGTGACAGGTGCTACCGGAACGGTGGGCGGCCGGGTCGCCCGCCGGCTGCTCGACCGCGGTCCGTTGCGGGTGCTGGCGCGGCGGCCCGAGCGGGTGGCGTTCGCGGGACCGTCGGCGGAGGTGGTGCCCGGCGACTACGGGGACCGCGCCTCGCTGGACGCGGCCATGGTGGGCGTCAGGGCGGCGTTCCTGGTGACCAACGACCCGCAGCGGCCACAGGAGGACGCCGACCTCCTGGACGCGGCCCGGGCCGCCGGGGTGCGGCGGGTGGTCAAACTCTCCGCGCACGCGGTCGGCCAGCCAGGCGCGGACGACCTGATCACCGACTGGCACCGCGCAAACGAGGACCGGCTGCGCGCCTGCGGTCTCGACTGGACCATCCTGCGACCGCGTGCCTTCATGACCAACACCCTGTCCTGGGCGTCCTCGATACGTACCGAGGGCGTGGTCCGCGCGTTCGACGGGGAGTCGCCCAACGCCTGTGTCGACCCGGACGACATCGCCGAGGTGGCCTGCCGGGCGCTGACCGAGCCGGGGCACGAGGGCCGGGTGTACTCGCTCACCGGTCCCGAGGCCCTCACCGTGCGGGAGCAGACCGACCAGCTCGGCGAGGTGCTGGGCCGGTCGCTTCGGTTCGAGCAGCTCACCGCGGACCAGTTCCGCGCGGGGCTGCGGCGGCGCTATCCGGAACCGGTGGTCGAGGCGCTGATGGCCAGCGCGGAACGGGGCCGCAGCGGAAGCAAGGCACAGGTGGACCCCACCGTCCGGGAGGTGACGGGCCGACCGCCCAAGAACTTCCGTGCCTGGGCGGCCGAGAACGCCGAGCGGTTCAACTAGCGGACTCCGCGGTGTCGTTGGGGCTGCCCAGGATGGCGGGCAGGTATCGGTGGCCGTTGGATATGAACGAGTTGAGGCTGCCCAGCTCGTGTACGGGCGCGGCCAGGGCGAGTTCGGGGAACCGGGAGAACAGCGCGGGCAGCGCCACCGACACCTCAAGCCGGGCAAGCGGCGCGCCCAGGCAGTGGTGCACCCCGTGGCCGAACGACAGATGGTCCCGGCGGGTGGGCCGGGTCGGGTCGAACCGGTCCGCGTCCGGGCCGTGTTGCCCGGGGTCGCGGCCCGCACCGGCGAGCGAGACGATGACCGCGTCTCCCCGGCGGATCGTCACGCCGCCCAGCTCGATGTCCTCGACCGCGTACCGCAACGGCACGTTCGCGCCCGGTGCCTCCACCCGCAGGGTCTCCTCGACGACGTCCGCCCAGGAGACCTCCCCGGAACGAACCCGGCGCAGCTCGTCCGGGTGGGTCAGCAGCAGCCGGACGGCGTGGCAGATCAGGTTGATCGTGGTCTCGTAGCCCGCCGAGATCATCAGCAGTAGGGTGTCCACGAGTTCCTGCCGGCTGAGCCCGGTGCCGTCGCCGTCGTCCCGGGCGGCGATCAGACCGCTGGTCAGGTCATTGCCGGGCTGTGCGGTTTTGTCGGCGACGAGTTGGTCCAGCATCCGGTACAGCCGCTCGCCGTTGTCCTGCGCCTCCTCGACGGTCAGCGCGGTGCTGAACGTCAGGTCGATGGTGCGGCGCAGTTCGGGGCGGGACCGCTCGGGGATGCCGAACAGTTCGCAGATCACCTGGGTGGGCAGTGGGCTGGCGAACTCGGCCCGCAGGTCCACGGGTTGGCCGGCCGGGGTGGCCGCCAGGCGGTCGAGGAGGTCGGCGGTGATCTCCTCGACGCGGGGTCTGAGTGCCGCGGTACGGCGCGCGGTGAACGCCTTGGAGACCAGCTTCCGTAGCCGGGTGTGGTCCGCGCCGAATGCGGTGATCATGCTGCGGACGGAAATCCACAGCGCCAGCGGCCAGTCCCGGGGTATCTCGCCGTTGATCCAGGCTGGCCAATGCTGGTAGGCGTCCTTGGAAACGCCGGGATGGGTCAGTAGTTTCTTGATCAGTGCATGACTTGTCACCGACCAGGCGGGAACACCACCCGGCAGTATCACGGGGACCACGGGCCCCCGTTCGCGTAGCCGTGCGGTTTCCGCGTGGATGTCCCGACCCGTGGGGTCCAGAACGACGGGTTCCACCATTGCCGTTTCCATTGGCAGTTCTCCGCTCTGTCGGCGGGAGTGCGGCCCCACGGAATGGGGCCGCACTTGGTCACTGCCGTGATTCTCCGTGTCCGGAAAGGGATTTGACGGTTCGGGCCGACGGGCGTCAGCGGCGCGGGATGCGTTGTTGGGCGGCGAGGACGGCGGCGCCGAAGCGCGGGTCGGGGCGTAGCGCGTGTTCGCGGATGCACGCCTCGGTGAACTTCAGTACGTGTTCGTCCTGGTGCTCCACCGCGCGGGCGGCGAGTTCGTCGAACGACGGCACGTCGGTCTCCAACGCGGTGCGCAGGACGGTCTCCTCCTGCCGCCGGTCGCCGGTGAAGGCGAGCAGCAGCGCGATATGCACCTGCCACAGGGCGGCCAGGGTCGGCGTGTGCAACTCCGTGGGCAGATGGGGGAGTACCAGCCGGGCGGCGGCGGGCGCGGTGACGGCGTGGACCAGCGGCACGGGAAAGACCTCGGGGTGGGCGAGGTATATCCCGGCGAACTCCACGGTCATGTCGCTGAGCATGGCCTGCGGGTCGGCAGGGGCCAGTGCGTCCAGCGCCTGCCCGTATCCCTCGAACCGGTCCAGCGCACGCAGCCGTTCGGCGGCGGAACCGCGACTGACGGTGGCGGCCATGGGGCGGCGGGGCAGCGCCGCCACCGCGTAGGCCAGCCGGCCCTCGCCCTGCGCGGCGCCGAACCTCGCCTCACCGGGCAGCCCGGTGTAGCGGGCCGCCCAGTAGGCCAGGCCCCGGGCCAGTTCGGTGAGTTGGGCGCCGGTCGGCTTCGGGGCGGCGGACAGCGAGCGCACGGCGTGTGCGGTGCGGATCATGCCGTGGGTGAGTCCGGCCAGTGTGCCGGGCAGTAGCCGTCCCCACCAGCGGGCGAGCACATCGCGCCACGGCCGCTCGGCCAGTTCGCGCTCGAACAGCTTCTCCCAGTCGCCGGCCCGCTCGAACGCGCCCAGCGCGGGCCGCCAGGCGGACTCGTCGTCGGGGTCCAGGGCGAACCGCGGCGCCGGTGGCTCATGGTGCGGCATGGCCTGCCGGTACCCCTCCACCCAGGCGGCCACCTGGGCCCCGTGGCCCAGCACGGCCAGTGCCTCGGCGCCCATGGGGCCGTGGTTGGCGAGGTCACCCTGTGCTCCGCGCTCGTATCCGAGGTCGTCCATGCGCTCCAGGGCGTCGTTGACCGCGTCCTGGTAGCCGATGACATGACTGGTCACTGGCGGGCCCGCCTTCCGATAGCCGGTCTCCGGTATCCGAATACTTTGGATATCCAAGCTATACACTGGTCCGGTGACGGACAAGATCGCCCCCGCCCCTCCCGACCCGGCGCAGCTCCAGGAGACGCTCGCCTTCGTTCCGCTGCTGGCCGCCTTCTTCCGGCGGGCGCACACGGACATGCCGGACCAACTGCGGGAGGCGTTCAGCAGCCATCGGCTCACCGCCCGGCACGGTGCGGTGCTCACCCAACTGCTCGCCCAGGACGCGATCGGCGTCAGCGAACTGGCCCGGCGGATGGGCCTGTCGCTGTCGACCGCCAGCGAACTGGTCGGCGACCTGAGCCGGGCGGGCTGGGCCAGCCGCCGGGAGGATCCGGCCGACCACCGCAGGACCCTGGTGGCGCTGCCCGAGGAGCGCCGCCCGGTCGTGGAGGAGTTCGTCGCGGTGCGCGCGGCGCCGCTGCTGCGGGCCATGGACGGGCTCTCCGCCGAACAGCGGCAGGGCTTCGTGGCGGGGCTGCGGGCGTGGGCGCACGAGGTGCGCGACTGGTAGCGGCCCAGGGGCCCGGTTGGGGCTACGTCGGCTCGCCCATGTCGGGTGCGGGCCGTGGCCGCACCCGGGCGGCGAGCACCGCGATGTCGTCCTCCGCGGCCTGCGGCACCAAGCCGCGCAGCACCTCGTCCAGCAGGTCGTCCAGGTCTCCGGCCACCGGCAGTTTGAGGTTGGCCAGCCGGGCCAGCGAGACGTCGATGTCCTCGCCGCGCCGCTCCACCAGGCCGTCGGTGTACAGCAGCAGCACCTGGCCGGGCTGGAAGGCAGTGGTCACCAGGTCGTAACCGCCGAAGCAGGTGCCCAGCGGCGGACCGTTGGGAACGCCGATCAGCTCGGCGCCGCCGTCCTCGCCGAACAGGGCGGGCGGCAGGTGCCCGGCGCTCGCGAAGGCGCAGCGCTCACGGGCCGGGTCGGCCAGTGCCAGCAGGCAGGTGGCCGGGCGGACGGACTCGCTCTCCTCGCAGATCAGGGTGTCGAGCTGGCGCAGGATCCGGTGCGGCGGCAGATCGGTGGCGGCCACATAGCGCAGTATCGAGCGGTAGCTGCTCATGTCGACGGCGGCCTCGATGCCGTGCCCCATCACATCGCCCATGGCCAGCAGGGTCCGCCCGTACGGCAGCCGGATGGTCTCGTACCAGTCGCCGCCGACCACCGCACTGGTGCCGGACGGCAGATAGCGCGAGGCCATCTCCAGGTTGGGGTGCGGGCTCCCCGGCTCGGCGAGCAGGGCGCGCTGCAGTTCCAGGGCGATGCCCTGGGAGCGGGCGTACCGGCTGGCGTTGTCGATGCCGATCGCGGCGCGGCCCGCCAGATCCTGGGCGAGCACCGTGTCCTCATCGGTGTACTGAGGCGTCAGCCCGGCCCTGGCCAGGGTCATCGCGCCGATCGCGTGGCCGCGGGCGGCGAGCGGCACGACCAGCAGCGAGTGGATCCCCATCGCCCGGTACTCGGCGATGTGCTCCGCCTCCGGCGGCTCGTCGTCGTCCTGTGGCCGCCACAGCACCGGCGAGGCGGTGGCCAGGCAGCGCTGCACGGCGGAGCCGTACGGATGCCGGACGAACTCGCCGGTCACCCCCAGCGCGTTCGCCCGGGCGCTCAGCGCCGGAACGGCGGCCAGCGCGGTCCTGCGCAGCCGTAGCGCGCCCGCCCTGGTCGCGGCGCCGTGCGGGGCGTCGGACGGGAAGACCTCGACGGTGGCCAGGTCGGCCAGCCGGGGGACGACGAAGTCGGCCAACTCGGCGCAGGTCATGTCCACGTCGAGGGTGGTGCCGATCCGCGTGGCGGCGGCGTCCAGCAGGGCGAGCCGGTGGCGGGCCTGCTCCAGGTCGTGCTGCTGCTGACGGAACTCGGTGATCTCCAGCATGATCCCGACCAAGCCCTCCCGTCCGCCCTCGGCCGTCAGCCGGTGGTACGCGCAGTGCCACCAGCGGCGGTCCCCGGGCACGTCGGCGGGGGTGCGGCCGCTGATCACCACTTCCCTGGGCCGGCCGTCGTCCAGCACCTGCCGCAGCACGTCCGGCCGGTCGGCCACCTCCGGCAGCGCCTCGGTCAGGGTGCGGCCGATCAGGTCGGCGGCCGGGACCCCGGTCATGCGGGTGAAGGCGGGATTGGCGTACAGGTGGCGCAGCCCCGGATCGAGGACGACGACCCCGGCGGTGGTGCCGTTCAGCACGCCGCGCAGCACCTCGTCGGTGCCGTGCGCCGCGAGGGCGGCGGCGGCCGCGTCGAACAGGGCGTCGGCGTGCAGCGCGTCGGCGTCGTCCCGGCCGGAAGCATCGGGGCACACCCGGCTACCTCCTCCTCTCCCGTGTCCGAACCGCCTCGTCTTCATCGTCTGACCACGGTGGGTGATCCGCATCCGCGTTGCCCCGCCGGTGCGCCGGGGAAGCGCGGAGGCGGCGGACGTGCCATATCGTCTGGGCGTGACTGCGTCGACTGCCGCTGGGCCGGATCGGGACATCGAAGGCTTACCGGGGCGCGCCGCTCGGCGCCGCTTCGGCCGGGGCTGCGCGGGACGGTGCGGCCCCTCGTCGAGAAGCGCCGCGCCATGATACGCGGGCGTCGGCGCACTCGCGACGCCCCGGCGCGGGCGGGCTCGCTGCGCGGCCGGGTGCTGGTGTCCATCGTGGCGGTCACCGCGTGCGCGGTGCTGGTGTTCACCCTGCCGCTGGCGGTGACGGTGCATCGGATCTACCGCAGCAACGCGGTGGTCACCGTGGAGCGCAACGCCGTCTGGGCCGCGCTCTCGCTGCCGGTTCCGGCGAGCACCCGGCACGGTCGCGCGGTGCTGCCGAGCGGCCGCTCCGCGGACACCCATGTGGCGATCTACACCGCCTCCGGACACCGGCAGGACGGCTGGGGCCCGGACTTCTCCAACCTGGTGCTCCAGGCCCGCGACGGCCGACTGCACGAGGCGGTGGAGAACGACCAACTCGCCGTCGCCGCACCGGTGTCCAGGAACGGCGAGGTGGTCGCGGTGGTACGGGCGTGGCTGCCATGGGACTTCGTCACCGACCGCACCCTGGGCGTCTGGCTGCTGCTCGCCGCGCTCGGCGCGGTGGCGGTGGCGCTGTCCGCGGTCCTCGCCCGGCACCTGGCGCGCCGCATCGCGATACCCCTGGAGCGGCTCACCGCCACCGCACGGGCGCTGGGCGACGGGGACTTCAGTATCCAGCCCGCGCGCAGCGGCATCCGGGAGGCGGACGCGGTCGGCCTGGCGCTGAGCGCCACGGCGGAGCGCCTGGGCCAACTGATCGAGCGGGAACGGCGGTTCAGCACCGCCGTCTCGCACCAGCTGCGCACTCCGCTGACCGCGCTCATCCTCGGCCTGGAGCGTGCGCTTGAGCAGGACGGACCGGTACCGCGCGAGTCGCTGACCACGGCACTGCGCCGCGCCGACCAACTGGGCCGCACCGTGGAGGAGTTGCTCCACCTGTCCCGGGACACCCACCGCTCCGCCGGGTCGGTCGACGTCGCCCAGACCCTGGAGCAGGCGGCCGCACGCCACCGGGAGGCGATCAACGACGCCGGGCGCTCGCTGGTCACACGGTGCGAACCCGACCTGCCGCCGGTACAAGCGTCCGCCGTGGCCATCCTGCAGATCGTGGACGTGTTGCTGGACAACGCGCTGGCGCACGGCCGCGGCGAGATCAGCCTGGTGGCGGCGGACGTCGGGGCCGGGGTGGCGCTGGAGGTCGGCGACGAGGGGCCGGGACCGGCGGGCGGCGGCGACGCGGCCTTCGCGGTGCCGCGGCAGCGCGGCCACGGCATCGGCCTGGCGCTGGCCCGCTCCCTCGCGGAGGCGGAGGGCGGGCGCCTGGTCCTCAGACGGCCGGGGCCAGGTCCGGTGTTCACCTTGCTGCTGCCCGCACACGAGGACCGGGGCTAGGCGCGGGGACCGCTCGTGGCTCGCCCCAGGAAAGGCACCTACAGCTCCTGCTCCAGCCGGTAACCCGTGCCGCGCAGCGTCGTGATGCGTTCCGGCGCCTCCCCGGCGTCGATCAGCTTGCGCCGCAGGGCGGAGATGTGCACGTCCAACGTCTTGGTGGAACCGAACCAGTTGTCGTCCCACACCTCCGCCATCAGGTGTTCGCGCCGCACCACGGTGCCCGCCGACGCGGCCAGCGTCGCCAGGAGGTCGAACTCCTTTGGCCGCAGCGGCACCTCACGCGGCCCCACGTAAACCCGCCGGGCGTGCCGGTCGATGCGGGTGGCACCGACCTGCAGCACCTGCGGCCCGGCGCCGACCGCACGCCGCCGTAGATGAGCGCGCAACCGGGCCAGCAACTCGGTGATGCGGAACGGCTTTGTGAGGTAGTCGTCCGCACCGGCGTCCAGCGTGACGATGACCTCGAACTCCTGGGTACGGGCGGTGAGCACGACGATGACCGTCTCCACCGGCAGACACGAGCGCAGCCGGCGGCACAGCGTCACCCCGTCGATGTCCGGCAGCCCGAGGTCGAGCAGTACCAGGTCCCAGCTGCCGCGCAGCGCCGCCTCCGCGGCCTGCGCGCCACTGTGTGCGTGCTGCACGTTGTAGCCGTGCCCGGTGAGCGCCTGGCCTAGTTCGGACGCGATCTCGGGGTCGTCCTCCACCACCAGGAGTTCCGCGAGCGCCATGCCGCCCATTAGATCAGCGGGAAGTTTCCGGAACCGTCTCGATCGCGAGTTCCGGCCACCTTCGTGTGTTAACCGCTGGCGCATTATCGGCTTAACGTAAGCAGGTTGGTAAACGGATTGTTTGCACTCCTCGGAGGAGGATCTCACCCCCAGGCGCATACGTTCGTCGAGCGCGGTTCCGAAACCGTACGGGACCGGCTATCCGAGCGTGAGGAGAATCCGGCATGACGCAGTACGGAACTCTTTTGCGGCAGGCAGTGAACGAGCCAGGAACCACGCCGTTGATCGGTGTGCACGACATGCACTCCGCCGCGGTGGCGACCCAGTTCTACGACGGCCTGTTCCTGTCGGGCTTCGGACTGGCCGCCTCGCACTACGGACTTCCCGACATCGGATACATCGCCTGGCCGGACGTCATCTCCTTCGCCCAGCGCATCAGGGGCGCCTTCCCCGGCGTGCACCTGCTGGTCGACATCGACGACGGCTACGTCGACACCCATGTGGCGACCCACGTGGTACGGCAGTTGGAGGCGGCGGGCACCTCCGGGGTGATCCTGGAGGACCAGGCGCGGCCGCGGCGCTGCGGGCACGTGGACGGCAAGAAGGTGCTGCCGCTTGAGGAGTACCTGGACAAACTCCAGGCGGTGCTGGAGGCCCGGCGCGATCTGGTGGTGGTCGCCAGGACCGACGCCACGGACGAGCAGGAGATCCTGCGCCGCGCCAAGGCGCTGGCCGCCACCGACGCCGATGTGGTGCTCGTCGACGGCGTGCGCAGCGTCGAGGCGATCCGCGCCATCCGGGAGACCATCGGCGACAAGCCGCTGCTGTTCAACCAGATCGGCGGCGGCAAGTCGCCGCGGCTCTCCCTCGGCGAGCTGGGCGAGCTGGGCGTCAACGTGGCGATCTACAGCACCCCGTGCCTGTTCGCGGCGCAGGACGCCATGCAGCGCGCGATGTCCGAGCTGCGGGCGGCCGACGGCAGGCTTCCCGAGCCGAGGCCGGACGCCACCACCGTGGCGAGCTGCCTGGCCCTGCTGGAACGCACCACCGCCGCGTGACCACCCGCGGCCCTGGCCCTTCCCCCCTTGGGCGCCAGGGCCGCGGCTGTCACCGGACCCCCGAGGCTCCCCGGCCCGGTAGGGCCAACGCCCCCGCCGTGGTGGCGAGTAGCAGGAGGGCGGCGATCAACAGGCTGACGTGCATGCCGGAGACGAACCGCTCCCGGTGCGCTACGAGTGCTCCGAAGACCGCCACGGCCAGCGCGCCGCCGGTCTGGCGGCCCGCGTTGAGCACGCCGCCGGCCATTCCCGCCCGGTCAGCCGGGATGTCACTCAGCATCGCGGCGGTGAGCGACGGGACGGCGAACCCCAGCCCGATGCCGACCGGAACCAGCAGCAGCGCGGTCAGCGGCCGATCGGTGTGCGCGTCCACCGTCAGCAGGCCGAACAGGCCAAGTGCGCAGACCAGTTGGTCGACGGCGATCGGCACCCGCGGCCCGAATCGGGCCGCGGCCCTCGCCGAGCCGACGTTCGCCCCGGCGACCAGCGCGGTCATCGGCAGGAACATCAGCCCCGCGGCCACCGCGGACAGTCCGAGGACCTCCTGGAAGAACAGCCCGAGCACGAACACCGTGCCGTAGAACGCCGCGTTGACCGCGAACCCGATCGCCAGGCTGAGCGTCGCCGTGCGGGACCGGAACAGACCCAGCGGCACCATCGGCTCGCCGGCCCGTGCCTCGGCCACCACGAACGCGATCATCGCCACCACGGCGACCAGCAGGCTGACCACAGCCGTCGGCGTACCGAAGCCCGACGCGCCGCCCTCGATCACCCCGAAGGTCAGCGCGCCCAGCGCGATCACCGCGGTCAACTGCCCCAGCGGGTCGAGGGCCGCGGCCCGGCGCGGCGACCGCGGCACCCCGAGCAGTACCGCCAGCGTGAGGAGGCCGACCGGCAGGTTGAGGAAGAAGATCGACCGCCAGCCCAGCGAACTGGTCAGTGCCCCGCCCACCACCGGCCCCGCCGCCGTGGACACCGCGCCGCCGACCGTCCACAGGGCGATCGCCCTGGCCCGCTCGACGGCGCTGGGGAACGCCTGGCGTACCAGCGCCAGCGACGACGGCAGCATGACCGCCGCCGCACTGCCCTGCAGCACCCGCGCACCGATCAGCGCGCCCAGCGCGGGTGCCAGCCCGCACAGCACCGACGCCGCGGTGAACACCGCGAGTCCCGCGCCGAACACCCGGTTCGCCCCGAGCCGGTCCGACAGCGCACCGGCCGAGAGCAGCAGCGCCGCGAACATCAGCGTGTAGGCGTCAACGATCCACTGGAGACCGGCCGTTGTACCGCCCAGCGTACGGCCGATGGCGGGGAGTGCCACGTTCACCGCCGAGGCGTCCAACCCGATGACGAAGAAGCCCAGCAGGGCCGCGCCGAGCACCAGGGTGGGGGACACCCGACGCGGTGCGGTGGCCGGTGGTGCTTCGGTGCGTATGGGTTCCTGCACGGTCGTGTGCATCGGTTCTTCCTCCCCGTGGTGGTGTTCGCCGTCGCGCTCCACACTGGTCCGGTTCTCCGGCGGGTGGCAGACCGCGATGTTCAGGGGAGTTGCCAGCCAGGGAGTGACACGGCCCCCCAACTGCGTTGCGCCGCGGCGATGACGCGCTGGCAGACTGTGGCCATGACCGAGCAGACCGAGCTGGGACGGTTCCTGCGGGCCCGTCGAGGTGGCGTGCGGCCCGCCGACGTGGGGTTGCCGACCGGCGCCGGAGTGCGCCGCACTCCCGGGCTGCGCCGTGAGGAACTGGCCACGCTGGCGGGCGTGAGCATCGACTACTACACCCGCCTTGAGCGCGGCAAGGAGACCCGGCCCAGCCCGGCGGTGGTCGAGTCGCTCGCCAACGCGCTACGGCTGAACGACGAGGAGCGGCAGTACCTGCGCGACCTCGCGGTCCAGGCGGCCCGCCGCGCCCCCGAACCCCGGCCGCGGGCGAGCCGCACGGTGCGGCCCAGTGTGAAGCAGCTGCTGGAGACGGTCCGGCCCAACCCGGCGTACGTCGTCAGCCGGACCAACGACCTGCTGGCCGCCAACCCCGGCGGCGTACGGCTGCTGCACGGCATTGCGGACTGGCCCGCCCGGCAGCGCAACACCATCCGCTACACCTTCCTGCACCCGGCCGCCCGCGACCTGTGGCCGGACTGGGAGCAGAAGGCCAAGGGCTGCGTCGCCCAACTGCGCGCGGTCGCCGGAAGCGATCCCGACGCACCGGACCTGGCCGCACTCGTCGGCGAGCTGATCGTCAAGAGCCCGGAGTTCAACCGGCTTTGGGAGCGCTACGAGATACGGGCGATCGGCGACGGTTCGAAGACCTTCCGGCATCCGCTGGTCGGCACGATGACCCTGGTGCACGAGGTGGTGAACCTCAACCGCACCGACGGCCAGCGGATGGTCGTCTACATGGCCACGTCCGGCACCCCGGACCATGACGCGATGACGCTGCTGGACCTGGGCGTTCCGGAAACCGCCCCGGCTGAGCGTGCGCCGCTGAACCACTAGGCCAGCCGGCGGACCACCCGGGCCGGACCGCCGACCGCCAGCACTCCGGGCGGCAGGTCAGTGGTGACCACCGCCCCCGCGCCGACCACCGTGTTCTCGCCGATGGTCACCCCGGGGCAGACGATGACCCCGCCGCCCAGCCAGACGTTGTCGCCGATCACCACCGGAAGCGCCTTCTCCCACCCGGCCCGCCGACGCTCCGCGTCCAGCTCATGGGTCGGCGTGAGCAACTGCACGTTCGGCCCGATCTGCACATGGGCGCCGATGGTGATGGGCGCCGGGTCGAGGAAGACCGCCCCGAAGTTGACGAACGTACCGGTGCCGATGCGGATGTGGTAGCCGTAGTCGCAGTAGAACGGCGCCCGGATCCGCACCTGCTCGCCCACTGATCCGAGCAGGTCCTCAAGGATCGCCTGCCGCTCCCCGGCATCCCCTGCCGCGTTGTACGCCGAGCACAGCCTGTCCCGGCGCGCCGTGTCCGCGGCCAGCTCGGGGTCGTCGGGCAGGTACCAGTCGCCGTTCAGCATGCGTTGCTTGTTCTCGCCCATGGTGGCCCTTCCTGCCGACCGGTGCCGTCAACGAAGGCTAGCCGCAGTCGAGTTGGGCGGTCGCCCGCCGATCGGGGCTGGGTCGTGTCCGATGGGTCGGGTGCCACGGCCCACGGTCGGGTGGTTTGGACCCGACTTGGTGCCGCGGTGCCGGCGGTCGCTCACGTGGCGGCACGTCAGCGGTCTTCCACGCGGAACGTCCTGGCACCATCACCGTCAGCGCAGGACGAAACTGCCGCCCCGACCGGGGCCGCCTCTGCCCTCCGGTCGTCACCCCCTGGTAGGCCGCAGTGACCGTGAAATGACCTCAAGGCGGGGGCCACCCACCGGACACGTCCTAGTCGCACCAGAAGAGGAAGCACGTCGGTGGCTGGGTCGGCCGTGGCCGCGGGGTCGGCGTCGGTTGCGTCGGCGCGGGCGGGGGCGTGCTGTTCTGAGTCCGGCTCGGTGCCATGGGGGCCGAGACCGGGACCGCCGTATGCGCGGCGGTTCCGCTCGGCACCGCGGGAAGCGAGGGCTGGGCGGAGTGCGAAGGACGGTGCGGCACCGGTTTCCTGATGGATGCCGACGCCCGGGGCGCAGCCGTCGCCGCGCTGGCCGTCGCCGTCGGCTCCGCCATGGTGGAGGACGTAGTCGACTGCGCGTTGTCCACCCGCGACGGTCCGGTCGGCAGCAGCTCCCCGGGCAGTACGGTCGCGGCGACCCCCACCAGGACGAGTCCTCCCGCAACGCCCAAAACCAGCTTGGCCGTTCCACCCCTGCGACGCGCCGCCCTACGGGAGCGGGAGCGGGTGGCGCCGCGGCGACGGCCCGGGGCGGGCGGTTCCTCGTCGGCCTCGGCCGCCTCCTCGTCCGGTGGCTCCAGGACCTCGTACGGCTGCGGCTGCGGCATCGGAGGGATGAGGCTCTGGTACAGGGGGTGCGGACCGGTTCGCGGTGCGCCAACCGACGGCACCTGCCACGTCGGCGGCGCGCTGTGGGGCGTGCCGCACACCGGGCAGGCGTACGCCTCGCCGAGGTGGCTCCCGCACCGTTCGCAGTAGTGCATGCGCTGGTCCGTTCCTTTGGATCAGCCCCCCGGCTCCCCCTTGGCGCGCCACACCATACTGACGTGCCCATGCGAACGCCATGCCGAGGCTCACAGGGTCCGCGGCTTGCTCAACCGGCGCCGTGTAGTGCCCTCGCCGCCACGGACCAGTTGCTGTGGAGCTGGTCCAGGTAGGACTGTGCCGCTGCGCCCGGTTTGGCGCCCCGCGCGAACGCCGCCATGTTGCCGGGGCCGGTGTTGTATCCGAGGGCCAGCAAATCGTCCTCGGTGTAGCGGCTGGAGCGCTCGGCGGGGAGCTGCCGGGCCAGGTCGTGCAGGTACCAGGCGGCGGCCTCGACCGCGAGGGCCGGATCGTCGGGCAGCTGCTGCCAGTCCCGGTCGGCGAAGTCCCGGCCCTGTTTGGTCTCGTCGAACGCGGCCTTGTGCATGTTGGCGATGCCGAACGCGGCATCCGGCTTGATGCGCTGCCAGGCCCTTTCCCAGGCGGGGTCATGCGGCTTGTACGACTCGTTGTACAGGATCGCCATCAGCAACTGCGGGTTGATTTCCGCCTGTTTGGCGTACTTGATGACCTGCGGGGCGTAGCGGGACGGGTCCTGGTTGTTCGGTGTCGGTCGCTCGCCCGGCGTGCTGGTGGCGGTGGGCGCCGCCGACTCCCCGGGCTCGCGGGGCGCGGTCGACTCCGTCCCGTGCCCGCCGCGGGCGGCGGCCCACCCCGCCACGACCAGTACGGCGACCGCGAGGCCGACACCCCACCGAGACCTGCGTGGCTCCGCCACGTCGTGCCCTCCCTGTGCCGCCCGGACCCCCGTGTACCGAAAGATACGCCGCGCGGCGGGGTCCGGTCCGCCTCAGGCGACCCAGCCGTTGGTGACGGCGAGCGTGGCGGAGCCGTCCAGGTCCTTGAGCTTGGTGGCGACGAAGCCGCGCGCCGCCTCGGATGTCTGCATGCGCAGCGCGGGGCGGTCCGCCTCCAGTGCCGCGATGATCGTCGCGGCGGCGTCCGCGGGGCTCTGCGCGGCGGCGAACGCGTTGGCCGTACGGTCGAGGTAGTTGCGCAGCGCCGGGGCGTAGGGGCCCGCCGCCTCCAGTGCGGCCGGGATGTCGACGTTGACGTTGGCCACGAACTCGCTCGCCACGGCGCCCGGTTCGACCAGGGTGACGGTGACGCCGGTGGTCGCCGCGACCGGGGCGAGCGACTCCATGAAGCCCTCGACGGCGAACTTGGCTGCGCAGTAAGCCTCGTTGAACGGCTGGCCGACGACACCGCCGACGCTGGTGACGGTGATCAGACGGCCACGGGAGGCGCGAAGGTGCGGCAGGGCGGCGCGGGCCACCTCCACCACGCCGAAGAAGTTGACCTCCATCACGGCCCGTACGTCGGCCACGGTCTCCTGCTCGATGGTGCCGACGTGGCCCGCGCCCGCGTTGTTGACCACCGCGTCCAGCCGTCCGTGCTCGGCCAGTACGGCATCCACGCAGGCGGCCACCGAGGCCGGGTCGGTGACGTCCAGGCGGCGCACCTCGATCCGGTCGGCGACCCCGGCGTCGGCCGCGGCCTGGCGCAGGGCGTCGGCGCGGGAGGTGTCGCGCATGGTGGCGACGGTGTGCCAGCCGGCCTGTGCGGCGGCGACGGCGGCGGCCAGGCCGATTCCGGACGAGGTGCCGGTGATCAGAGCGGTCTTGGGCTGGGCGTTCGGGCTGGTGGAGGGCATGGGAGGCCTTGTCTTGAAGGGCGCGTGATTTATGTGTGCGCACACACACTAAACAATGCGTGTGTGTACACGCAAGCCGTACGATGGCTGGCATGAGCCGTCGCCCCGAGCTGACCATCGGAACCCTTTCCGAGGAGGACCACGCCTTCTACGGTCTGGTGTGGGCGGGCACCACGCTCGCCGCACGGGTGGACCGCGAGCTGTCCCGGGCCCATGGACTGTCGCTGTCCTGGTTCGAGGTGCTGCTGTGGCTCAACGGTCAGAGCGAGCCGGTGGCCTCCTCCGACCTGGGCGCCAGGACGATGCTCAGCCGCAGCCAGGTCTCCCGCGTTCTGGACGCGATGGTGGCCCGGGGGCTGGTGGCGCGCACACCGTCGCCGACGGACGCCCGGTCGGTGCAGGTCGAACTCACCGCGGAGGGCCGCGCGGCCTTCCGCGAGGCGGATGCCACGCGCCGGGCGGTACTGGGTCCGGTCTTCACCGAACTGCTCGGCCCGGAGGACATCCGGGCGTTGGAAACGGTCTGGCGCAAGCTCAAGGGACAAGCCGCCTGACCCCCCGCATGACAGATGTCATGCGCCAACGTGGACACTCGGCACTGCCGGGCAGCGCTTCGCTGGTGGGACGCTGAAGTCCCTTACACCGCAGGAGCGTTGACATGCGCCGTCACGGAATCAACTACGACACCGGGTTCGACCCGTTCGGAGACGAGAGCAGCCGTCCGCACTTCGACGCCGACGCTGTGCGCCGCGACATGGCGGTCATCGTCAACGAACTCCACTGCGACGCGGTACGCGTCTCCGGCGCCGACCCCGAGCGGCTCTCCGTCGCCGCGCAGGCGGCCGCGGAGGCCGGGCTCGAGGTGTGGTTCGCGCCGTTCCCCTGCAACATGGCCCGCGAGCAGCTGATCGAGTACTTCGCCGAGTGCGCCCGGCGCGCGCAGCGGATACGCGCCACCGGCGCCGAGGTCGTCTACGTCACGGGCTGCGAGGTGAGCCTCTTCAACCCGGGCTTCATCCCCGGCGACGATCTCGACGCCCGGCTGAACGCCATGATGCACTCGCCGAGCCAGTGGTACACCACCGAACTCCCGGCGGTCATTGCCCGGTTGAACACCCTCCTCGCCGATGTCGCGGACGAGGCCCACAAGCACTTCGGCGGGCCGATCAGTTACGCGTCCGGACCGTGGGAGCACATCGACTGGACGCCGTTCGACATCGTCGGCGTGGACGCCTACCGTGCCCACTACAACGAGGCCACGTTCCCTGACGAGGTACGCGGACACCTTCGGCACGGCAAGCCGGTGGTCGCCACCGAGTTCGGCTGCTGTACGTACCGGGGCGCGGCCGCTCGCGGCGGCGCGGGATGGATGGTGCTGGAGAAGGGCGCCGACGGCGAACGCCGCCTCAAGGAGCGGTTGGAGCGCGACGAGCGGGAGCAGTCCCGGTACTTCTCCGAACTCCTCGCCGTGTTCGAGGAGGAGGGCCTGGACGCCGCCTTCTGGTTCACCTACGCCTCCTGGCACCTCATACACCACTCCTCCGACCCCGCCCGCGACACCGACATGGCCGCTTACGGCGTACAGGCCGTCCTCCCGGACGGCACGCTCCGCCCGAAGCACGTCTTCCGCACGATCGCCGCCGCCTACGCCAAGGCGAAGGGCGACTGAGGCCGCGTCAGGCCCCGATGCCCACATACGCGACCCGGAGCAGTGGGGCGCGGGGGTACCGGGACCGCATCCGGCATGCCCTGGTGTGCAGCGTGAACTGACCGACCGGACACGTGAGTTCCCGATTGAACCGCCAACGTCTCGATTCCGTAACCAAGGCCAAACGGATCGGCATCGGCAGGGGAGATCGGAGCGTGATGAGGCGAGCGGTGGATTCGGGGCGCGGCCAAGCACGTGGGCGCTTCAACGATTCGGCGGACGCCTTGGGCGGCCCGCCGACGATCGCCGTCGAACTCAGCCCGTCCACGAGGATGTTGCTGGGCACCGTGCTGGCCGTGGTGGCCAGCGCCGTGGGGCTCGGCCTGGTACTGAGCGCCGGTGCGGGGGTGCGCGGCTTCCTGGACTACTTCGCCGGTGTCATCTCGCTGGTGGCGCTCACCGGCGCGGTGCTGTGGGGGGTCATCAGCACCGACACCGCCTTCCTCGGCCCACGTGGTCGGCTGTGGGCGCAGGGCGTGCACCGGGGGCTTGGCGTCATATCGCTGGGTTTCCTGGTGCTGCACGTCGGCATCAAGGTCTCCGAGCAGCACGCCTCGCTCGTAGCGGCGTTCGTGCCGATCGGGTTCTCCGCCCGCGGCGTGCTGATCGCGGTCGGTGTGGTCGCGGGCTACCTGCTGGTGCTCGCGGTGGGCACCGGGGTGGCCCGCAGGGCGTTCGCCGCCCGGCGGCACCCGGTGCGCTGGCGGATCCTGCACGCGGCCTCGTATGTCTCCTGGCTGGCGGCGCTGGTGCACGGGCTGAAGGCGGGGCGGCCCGCCGCGTGGTGGGTCACCGCGTCGTACATCGCCTGCATGATCGCCGTCACGGCCGTGGTGGCGGTGCGCATGCGCGGACCGGCCCGCCAGGAACGCGCCCCGTCGATACGTCGTCCCCCCATCGCGCCGACCGGCCGCCGCCGGGCGGGCGGTCGGCGCAGACGGACGGACCGCAGGAACCCGCCGTACCCGTACGCCCCGGAGACGACCCGGTCACGGATCGAGGGCCGCCGATGAACAACCTGCCGGTACGCAGCCTGGCCAGCGACCTGCCCGAGGTGCGCCCGTTCGGACTGCCGCGACTGACCGCCGGAATGGACATGGCGGCGCGACTGGACTGGACCACACACCTGTCCGTACACGGCCCGCTGCCCGACCTCACGCTGCCCCAACTCACCGAGCTGGCAACGGACATCGACCTGCGCGGCCGGGGCGGCGCGGGCTTCCCCTTCGCCCGGAAACTGCGCGCCGTGGCCGACTCGGCCCGCAAGCGGCGCACCCGTACCGCCGTGGTGGTCAACGGCTGCGAGGGCGAACCGGCCTGCCGCAAGGACACCGTGCTGCTGGCCCGCGCCCCTCATCTGGTGCTGGACGGCGCGTTGTTGGCCGCCGAGGCGCTGGGCGCTGAGCAACTGGTGGTGGGCGTCACCCAGGGGCCGCTGGAGGAGTCGGTGCGCGCGGCGCTGGCCGAGCGCGGGCTGTCCGACCGGCGCGGACGGCGGCTGCGGGCCCGGGTGTTCCGGATGCCGGAGCGTTTCGTATCCGGCGAGGCAACGGCGTTGCTGAGGGCGGCGGACGGCGGCCCCGCGCTGCCGCCCGGCCGCCGGGTGCGGTCCGCCGAGCGCGGGCTGTCCGGGCTGCCCACGCTGGTGTCCAACACCGAGACGTTCGCGCAGATCGCGGTGGCCGCCCGGATGGGCGCGGAGTACTACGCCGCGACGGGTGCGCCCGAGGAGCCGGGCACGGTGCTGCTCACCCTCGGCGGCTCGGTGCCGCGACGGGTGGTGGTGGAGACCCCGACCGGGGTGCCGCTGGCGCACGTACTGGAGAGCTGCGGCACCGGCATCGGCCAGGGTGTGCTGGTCGGCGGCTACCACGGCGCCTGGCTGGATCCCAGCGCCGCCTCGATGGCCTCGATCTCCCGTACCAGCATGGCCGCGCACCGGGCGACGCTCGGCGCGGGGGCGGTGCTGCCGCTGTCGTACGACGTGTGCCCGCTGGGTGAGACGCTGCTGGTCGCGCGGTGGCTGGCGGCCGAGACCGCGGGCCAGTGCGGGCCGTGCCGCCTGGGCCTGCCCGCGCTCGCCGGTGCGCTGGCCGACGTGCTGGCCGGCGGCGGGCAACCCGCCTTGGAGACGCTACGGCAGTACGCGGGGTCGGTGCGCGGCCGGGGCGCGTGCAAACACCCGGACGGTTCGGCCCGGTTCGTACTGTCGGCGGTGAACACGTTCACCGATGACCTGGCCGCCCATGTGCTGGGCGGCGGCTGCGGGCGACCGGTGGCCGGGCTGCTCCCACTGCCGACGGACGACGGGCCGGGTGTCGGCGAACGGCTCGCCGTGGACTGGACGTTGTGCGTGGGGCACGGGCTGTGCGCCGACCTCCTCCCGGAGGCGATGCGCCTGGACCGTGACGGCTACCCGGTCTTCGACGACGCCCCGCTCCCGGACTACCTGCTGCCGCGCGCCCGCAGGGCGGTGGCCCGCTGCCCGGCGCTGGCGCTGCGCCTGGAAAGGCGGTGAGGCGGCCCGCGGGGCGCGGGCCTGTCCCGTACAAGGTCCGGTCGCTCAAGAGGGGCCGGGGCCCGGCGGTAGGAGGGAACGCGGGACGCCCGGGTCAGCGGCGGGTGTAGGGGGCCACCAGCGTCGCGGAGGCGACCGCCCGGTGCTGCAGTTCGCGCAGGGTCTGGGCGGGCGGGGTCTTGGCGTTCAGGGACGCGGGGGTCCGCTCGCGCAGTGCGTACAGGGTGAGTTGGTAGTGGTGCGTGGTGCCGTGTGGTGGACACGGGCCGTCGTAGGTGGCCTCGCCGAAGTCGTTGAGCGCCTCGCGGGCGCCCGGCGTGAGGTGGTGGGCGGTCAGGCCGTGGGCGTCGGCGGGGATGCCGAGCTGCAGCCAGTGGATCTTGTGTGCGTCCAAGTCGACCATGGACACGGCGAGTTCGGCGGTCCCCGCGGGCACATGCGCGAAGTTCAGGCCCGGTGAGTAGTCCCGTGGGTCGTCACAGGTCATCAGCCGGACGAAGGCACCGGACCGGTCGAAGCCCTGGCCCCGGGTGAGCGTGAGGCCGGTGGCCGTCGTGCCGGTCGGCGGGCCGCCGGGCGCGGTCTTCGGTCCGCCACCGGAGCAGGCGGCGCACACCAGCAGTGCCGCCACGGTCGCCATGAACGCCTGGGCGCGGTGTCCTCGCATGGCGCCTACTGTAGGCACGCGAACATGTTCCTACGGTGACCGAGCCGACTGGACGCGCCCGCCGTAGACGCTCAGCCCGTAGATGGCGGCGACGTCCAAGGCGATGATCAGTACGGACCACACGGGGTAGGCCGGGATGAAGAACATGTGCGCGAACGCGTTCAGGCCCAGCACCACGACGCCGAACCAGCGCGCCCACTCGGCCCCCGTCGACAGTACGCCGACGCAGGCGAACGCCTGGAGGATCGCCAGCGCGAGCAGCAGCCAGCCGAAGGTCCGCAGGTCGCCGAGGACGAAGTGGGCGTTGCCGAGGAAGACGTGCGAGTTGACGATGGCCGCGATGCCGTCGAGTCCGTTGAAGAGTGCCAGCAGTCCCAGCATGACCCCTGCGAACACCGCCAGACCGCGGCCTTCCTGCTCTGCCACGCCGGCCCGGTAGGCATGTGAAGTCATAGAAACCTCCATGTGTGGCCCCTTCTGACCTCTTCCCGTTTTGGGAGAGGACCTACCGGTGCCACCGTCCGGAGCCGTGCCGTCTCCCCCCGTTACCAGCGCCGGCGCTGATGGGGGTGGCCGCCAGGATGATCTTCGGCGCCGTGGATGCCGGGCCGCGCGGGCAGGAGCGCGGCGCCCGGGACCGCGGGGCCGGTGACCGCGAGGGCCGGTGACCGCGAGGGCCGGTGACCGCGGATCAGCCCGCGGTCTCGGTGCCCTCGAAGTAGGACTCCAGTACCGCGTCCAGTTCCGCCGCCCACTGCTTGGGCAGGCTCCGGTTGGGAGCCTCGATGTCGGCGTCGTAGCTGCGGCGGCCGGTGGTGTACACGGTGACGGTGAGGCGGCGGCCGAACCGGGGGGTGTCCATCTCCACCGCGCCGATCTCCGACCAGCCGAACTCGGCCGTCTCGTCGTCCAGCCGGAGGGTGACGCCGGTGCTGTCGACGGTGATCGAACCGCGTCGGTCGGACACCTCGAAGGCCGGGCCGTCGGCCACCGGTCGCGGCTCCTCCTCGGCGGCGGCTGCCTCCGGTTCGGGTTCCGTCTCCGGTTCGGTGCGGGCGTCCTGTGCGGCGTCGGGCAGCACGGCGTCCGGTACCGGCGGCTGCTCCTCCGCCTCGGCAGGGCGCGGCGGGGTCAGGCCGGGGACGTACGCCGGATCGGTTCCGGCGGCGTGCACGGACGGGCTGTTCTGACCTATGCGGTGCTCCACGGCGGGCAGTATGGCCGATGGAGCTGTGCGGGCGGTAGCCGGGCCGGGCCCGCTTACCGCCCGCTTGACGCCTAGGCGCCGGTGGTCTGCTGGCCGGTGGCGCTGTCCGCCAGCCACTGGGTCCAGGAGACGTTGAAGTCCGCGTAGCCGTTGTCCCCGGCGGCGTCGCCGCGCGGCGAGCCGGAGATGGTCACCGGGTCGCCCTGCTCGACGTTGTTGTAGAACCACTTCGCGTCGTCCAGCGACAGGTGGACGCAGCCGTGCGAGCCGTAGCTGTGGCCCGGGTACGGGTCGCCGGTGGAGTAGTGGACGTACGTGCCGGACGTGGTGAGCTGTACGTCCCAGGGCAGCGTCAGGTCGTAGAAGTTCGGGTTGCTCTTGTCGCAGGTGATGCCCACGCTGCACGAGGTCATCCGCACCTTGGCCTGCTTGTCCATCACGGCCATGGTGCCGTCCCAGGACGGGAAGTCCGGGCTGCCCGCGTCGATGGCCATGGTGCGCACCACCGAGCCGTTGCGGGTGACCTTCATGGTGTGTCCGGTCACCGAGACGCTGGCTTCGAAGTCGGCGCCGATGGTGAAGCTGTGCTGGTAGCTACGGGTGCCGTAGCGGCCGTTTCCGTCGCTGACCCCGTTCAGGTCGGCGTTGAGGGTGACCTTGGTGCCGGACGGCCAGTAGTCCTTGGGCCGGAAGTCGACCCGGGTGTCGCTGAACCAGTGCCACGCGCCGGTGACCGGTGTCGAGGTGGTCACCTTCAGGTGCCGCTCGACGGCGGCCCGGGCCGAGTGCGCCACCGGGTTGGAGAACTGGACCGATATCGGCATGGCCACGCCCACGGTGCTGCCGTTCTCCGGTGCGATGGTGTCCAGCAGCATCGGCGGCCCGGCGGGCCGGGTCGGCGACGGGTGCGCGCTCGGCTTGGCCTTCGTGCCGGGCTGCGCGGACGCCTTCGCGTCGGTGGTCGAGGCCATCGCGTGCCCACCGCACGCGGTGGCGCTTGTCAGCACCGCACCAGCCAGTAGTGCCATCCCGATGCTGCGCTTGATCCGCCCCACGCCTTGCTCCACTCACGTCACTTCATCGGATTTCAACATCCCCAGAGACATCGACTGTAAGCAACGGGTTCCAGGGAGGTTGCAAAGCAAAGGCCAAAATTCGGACTCGGCGGCATGTTTCGCAGATACGGTGCCGCGAAAAACGCCCAGGCCCAGGTCGCTGACCTGGGCCTGGGCGGTGCGGTACGGGAGTCAGGCGGTGGTGGCGCCGGTGGCGCTCCCCGCCAGCCACTGCGACCAGCTCAGGTCGTAGTCCGCGTAGCCGTTGTCCCCGGCGGCCTTGCCGCGCGGTGAACCCGTGATGGTGACCGGGTCGCCTTGCTTGGCGTAGTTGTAGAACCACTCGGAGTCGGCCAGCGACAGGTGGACGCAGCCGTGCGAGCCGTTGGCGTGGCCCGGGTGCGGGTCGGCCGTGGAGTAGTGGACGTACGTGCCCGAGAAGGTCAGGTGGACGTCCCAAGGCAGCGTGATGTCGTAGTAGTTGGGGTTGTGCGGGTCGCAGGTGATGCCCACGCTGCACGACGTCATCCGCACCTTGGCCTGCTTGTCGATCACCGCCATGGTGCCGTCCCAGGACGGGAACTGCGGGCTGCCCGCGTCGATCGGCATGGTGCGTACCAGCTTGCCGTTCCGGTACACCCTCATGGTGTGGCCCGGCACGGAGATGGTGGCCTCGACGTCGGCGCCGATTGTGAAGGTGTGCTGGTAGCCGTGGACGCCGTAGCGGCCGTAACCGTCGCCTACTCCGGTCAGGTTGGCGTTGAGCGTGACCCTGGTGCCGGACGGCCAGAACTTCTGCGGGCGGAAGTCGACCCGCCGGTCGCCGAACCAGTGCCACGCGCCGGTGACCGGTACCGAGGTGGTCACCTTCAGGTGCCGCTCGATGTTGGCCCGGGCCGAGGGCGCCACGGGGTTGGAGAACACCACCGATATCGGCATGGCCACGCCCACGGTGCTACCGCTGCTGGGCGTGATCGAGTCCAGCAGCATCGCCGCGCGCGACGAGTGGGCCGCTGCCGGGCGCGCACCCGCCTTGTCCTTGGCGGCCTGCGGCGCGCTCGCCTTCACCGGCGCCTTGGTCGCCGCCTTGCCGTCCGGCGTCGCCGCCATCGCGTTGCCGCCGAACACACCCGTACCGGCCAGTACCGCACCGGCCAGTAGTGCTACCCCAGCGCTGCGCTTTCTCCGCCCCACGCTCCTGCTCCGTTCATGTCAGGTCAGATGTCACCGCCGTCTGAGACACGGGACCCGTGCGAACGGTTGCGGGCGGGGGGCAAAGCATCGGCCAAGAAAGCCGGTTGGGTGCCCGGCCGTTCTGCGCCCCCACCTACTTGACGTTGATTCAAGTACTTTCCTAGCATTCAAGTCATGGATGTGAGCGAAGCACTCGACACGATCGGCCACGCTCGGCAGCTCTCCCGCAAGGACGAGTCGGCCTGGTCCTTCGTCGTTCCCGGGAGCCTCTTCAGCGTCGCGGCGTTCAGTTTCGGCGGATCGCTGCTGCTGCGCGGGACCAGCTGGATGGAACCGCTGATCGCCATCGGGTTCGTGGCGGCCGTCGGCGTACTGGTCGGCACGGTGCTGTTCGTGCGGCGTGGCGGCATCACCCCGCTGCCGGGAGCCGGGCTGACGATGGGGCAGCGTTGGCGGTTCATGTGGCTTGAACTCGCCGTGGTCAGCGTCGAGGTCGTGGTCTGGCTCGCGGACGGGCTCGGCTGGGCCTTGCTGCTCGCGGGGGTGCTCGGCTGGGTCCCCACGGGGATGCGCGAAAGGGCGCGCAGGAAGTGACCGGGGAACGGGCGGAGTTGGTGGAGGGGTTCCTCCAGCCCACCCGGCTGAAGATCGTCGCACTGCTGTCGGGCTGCGCGTCGGCCCAGTTCCGGGTGGTTCGCGATCGGTTGGAGTTGTCCGATTCGCTGCTGTCGAAGCATGTGTCCGGTCTGAAGAAGGAAGGCTTCGTCACGGTGCGCAAGAGCATCGTGGGCAGCATGCCGCAGACCTGGCTGTCGCTGACCTGGCGGGGGCGCAGGGCGTTCGTCGGCCATGTGGCGGCGCTTCAGAAGATGGCGGACGACGTGGTCTGGCCGGCGGAGTCAGACGCCCCCGACTGACCGCGGGGCAAGGGGTGTCAGCCGCCTTCGGCGGGTGGCACCCCTGTTCGCCCTCCGGCCCAACTGGGTTACGGCTCAAGGGAGTTACCGCTGGCGCGCGCCGCTACTGGGAGAAGTCCTGGGTGAGCCAGACCGTGCCCGCTGGGTCGCGGTAGGTGGCGATGCCTATGTGGGCGTAGGTGGAGCTCAGAATGTTCCGGCGGTGGCCGTCGTTCGGTGGCTTCTCGTCCAGCATGCCCTGCGTCAGTTGGATGGCCATCGATGCCACCGCCCGCCGCGTGTCGCTCAACGGGCCGCCCTCGCCTATGTTCTCGCCGCCCGCCGAGGCCGGTACGCCCTGCGCCTGGTCGCGTTCGTAGAACGGCGGCTCGTTGGGGCACTGGTGGGACAGGCCGCAGCCGTCGGCCATCACCTGGTTGTGCGCGGCGGCGGCTCGGGTGAGCCCGTTCAGCAGGGTGTACCCGGGTAGGCCATGGGCGGCCCGCGCCTTGTTGATCACCGCTAGCACCTGCTGGAGCGGGTCATCGGCGTTGGCGGTGCCCTGGGGGGCGGGTGGCCGCGGGCGCCGGGTGCGGTGGGCGGCCGGTATGCGCGGCGCCGGGGTACGGGCGGTGGCTGGGGTCGGGCCGGGGGTCCAGGTGGTGTCGGACGCCGGTTCCTGGCCGGTCGCCCGTTGTGCGGACTGCCGTGCGGCGGCTGTGGTGGGTGGCTGGCCGGGGGCGCCCAGGCAGGCGAAGGCGGTGCCACCGCCCAGGACGGCGATCGCCGCGCCTCCTGCCAGTGCCAGCCGTAGGCGCGGCCTGCGTGAGAGGCGGTGCCTCCGCTTTCCCGCGTCGGTGCGACGGTGCGCGCTCATGTGCCGTTACCTCTGGTTTTCGGGGGTGGGTGGTGCCCGGGCGGCAATGAACTTAGGCGGTTTCGGGGGCGCGGAGTGCGACTTTGGGGTCCGTTAAGGCCGGGATGAGGCGGGGCTTGGGATCACGGAGTGGGCGCACGTGAACTACGCGGTCGCACAAGGGCGTTGAGGTAGCTGACGCTACGTCAGGGAGCCTGCGGATGTGGTCACTGGGGGCGGCGGGTGGGCGGGGACACGCGTGATCGTTGCGGTGCGTGTGGCGGGGTGCGGGGCGCGGTGGGGTGTGCGTCCCGGTTCGTTCGGGACCGGCCATCTGACGGCGCGGCCCCCAGATGGCCGTCCGTGCCGCCCGCCATCCCGGCCCGGCGTTGCGGGCCGGGAAGCGCGGAGTTGGAATCAGGTGTGAAGCTCTTTGGTGGTGCCACCGACGCCGCCCGGCTCGCGCCAGACGCCGGTGCGGGGCGAAAGGGGCTCAAGAGCGGCACCCTGGGGCTGTTCTCCTCGGTCGTCATCGGCCTGGCGTCCACCGCACCGGCGTACAGCCTCGCCGCCGCGCTCGGCCTCATCGTGGCGGGCGTCGGCCTCCAGGCGCCCATCATCACGATGCTGGCCTTCGTCCCGATGCTGCTGATCGCATACGCGTACCGGGAGCTGAACGCGGGCAACGCCGACTGCGGTACCACCTTCACCTGGGCGACCCGGGCCTTCGGCCCGCGCATCGGCTGGATGGGCGGCTGGGGCATCATCGTCGCCGACATCATCGTGATGGCGAACCTCGCCGAGATCGCCGGTATCTACGGCTTCCGGCTGCTGGGCTACGACGCGCTCGCGGGCAACCGGCTGTGGACGACCGTCGCGGGAGTCGGCTGGATCATCGTGATGACCGCGATCTGCTACGTGGGCATCGAGCTGTCTGCCACCGTGCAGCGCTGGCTGCTGTGCATCGAGGTGGCGGTGCTGCTCCTGTTCGCGGTGACCGCCCTGGTCAGGGTGTACACCGGCAACCCGCCGACCGCGATGCGTGTGTCCGCCTCGTGGTTCGACCCCTTCCAGGTGGCCTCCCCCAGGGCGCTCACCGAGGGCATCCTGGCCGCGGTCTTCATCTACTGGGGCTGGGACACCGCCGTCACGGTCAACGAGGAGACCGCCGACAGCACGCACATCCCCGGCCGCGCCGCGGTCGTCTCCACCCTGCTGCTGCTGGGCCTCTACGGCCTGGTCGCCACCTCCGCGCAGGCCTTCGCCGGGATCGGCCGCACCGGGATGGGCCTCGGCAACGCCGCCCACTCGGGTGATGTGCTCTCCGGCCTGGGCAACGCCGTCTTCGGCAGCCACGGCACCGGACTGTTCCTGTCCCGGCTGCTGGTCCTCATGGTGCTGACGTCGGCGGTGTCGTCGGCCCAGACCACCATCCTGCCGATGGCCAGGACCGTCTTCTCCATGGCCGCGCACAAGGCCGTGCCGTCCCGCTTCGCCCGGGTGCACCGCAGGTTCCTCACCCCGACCTGGTCGACGGTCGGCATGGGCCTGGCCTCGATCGGCTTCCTGGTGCTGCTGACCGCGTTCAGCCGTGACGTACTGGCCGACTCGATCCAGTCGGTGGGCCTGGCGATCGCTTTCTACTACGGCCTCACCGGCTTCGCCTGCGTCTGGTACTACCGCGGGGTGCTCACCCGTAGCGTCAGGGACCTGCTGTTCAAGGGCCTGCTGCCGGGGCTCGGCGGGCTGATGATGCTGTTCCTGTTCTGCTACGCCGCCTTCGACGTGTACGCGAACCCGAAGTACGGCGTGACCTCGGTCCACGTACCGCTGGTGGGACAGGTCGGCGGGGTGACCGTGGTGGGCCTGGGCGCGCTGCTGCTCGGCGTCGTGCTGATGCTGGTCATCACCCGTGAGCACACCTCGGCGCTCAGGCTCCAGCGCAACCTGCTGCCGCAGCGGCTGCCGCCGCAGACAGCCGTGGAGCTGGCCAGCCGGTATGTGCCCGCCGACAGCGGGTCCGGGGTGGGCGGCGACTGGTTCGACGTCATCCCGCTGTCCGGTACGCGGGTCGGCTTGGTCGTCGGCGACGTGCTCGGCCACGGTCTGCGCGCCGCCGCCACCATGGGCCGGCTGCGTACCGGGGTACGGGTGCTGGCCCGGCTGGACCTCGCCCCGGACGAGGTGCTGTCCAGGCTGGACGACCTGGTGGCGCTGAAGGACTCCGAAGACGGCGTCGCCGACGCCCGGCAGGGAGACGACGAGGCACGCGGGGTGACCTGCCTGTACGCGGTGTACGACCCGGTGTCCGGGCGGTGCAGCATGGCCCGGGCCGGACACACGCTGCCGGCGGTGGTCACCCCGCACAGCGGCGTCGCCAGCTATCCCGAGCTGCCGCCCGGGCCGCCGCTGGGCGTCGGCGGTCTGCCGTACCAGAGCACGGAACTCCAGCTTCCGCCGGGCAGTCTCATCGCCCTGTTCACCGACGGGCTGGTCCAGGCCGCCGGCCGCACCGACACCGGGCTCGCCCAGTTGGCCGAAACCCTCGCCCAGCACCGGCGCCCACTGGAGGAGCTGTGCGACCGGGCGGTCGCGACCCTGCTGCCCGGGCCGGTGGACGACGACGCGGCGCTGCTCCTGGCACGCACCCGGGTGCTCGGCGAGCATCAGGTGGCGGTGTGGGAACTCCCCGCAGACCCCGAGAAGGTCGGCCGTGTGCGCTCCGCGGTCGCCGCCCAGCTCGCCCAATGGGGCCTGGAGGAGCTGGCGTTCACCACCGAACTCATCGTCAGTGAGCTGACCACCAACGCCATCCGGTACGCCGACGGCCCGATCCACGTCCGGCTGATCCGGGACCGGACCCTGATCTGCGAGGTCTCCGACACCGGCCACACCTCCCCCCACCTGCGCCGTGCCGCCACCGACGACGAGGGCGGCCGCGGGCTGTTCATCATCGCCCAGATGGCCCAGCACTGGGGCACGCGTTACACACCCACCGGCAAGACCATCTGGGCCGAGCAGGGGTTGCCGGTGGGCGAGGCCGACGGCACCTGAAGCAGTACGCGGTGGGGAGCCGCCCCCGAGTTCAGTCCGCCACCGTGATCGCGAACGGCCGCGGCCCCCGATTGCGCAGCAGAGCGGGTACGAGCAGCATCACCGCCTCGGTGCCGCGGGCCGTGGTGATGTCGCCCAGGTCCTCGATCCAGTCGGGAGGCCAGCCCAGGTCGGCGAGGAGTGCGGCGACGGCCGACTTGGCGGCCGGATCGTCGCCCGAGACGAAGGCCCTGGGTGCGGAGTTCAGGGCGTGGGGATCGGCCATGACGGCGAAGTGCATGGTGTTGAGCGTCTTGACCACGCGGGTTCCCGGCAGGGCCAGTTGGAGGGGTTCGGCGACGCCGCGGCCGGGCGCGTTGGAGACGTCGACGAGGATCCTGCTGTGCAGCGCCTCGCGTAGCGCGCTCAGGTGGTCCAGTGAACTGCCGCCCGGGGTGGCGTTGATGACGATCGGGGCGCGGCGTACGGCTTCCTCGGGGAGGGCGAAGGCGACGGGGCGGCCGGTCCAGGTGGCCGGTGCGGTGGTGGGGTTTCGGGTGCCGATGACGATGCGGTGGCCGGCGGCGGACAGCTTGTCCGCCAGCGTGGCCGCGACGCGGCCCGATCCCAGGATGGCGAGGGTGTTCACGGTGCTCCCGGTGGTCAGTTGACGGAGGACAGGACGCGGACGACGGCGGTGTGCAGAGCGGGCGCCGCCGCCAGGAAGTCCTGGCTGGCCGAGGTCCAGGGGTCGCCGTGGGTGTCGGTGACCGTCCCGCCGGACTCGGCCACCAGCAGCGCGCCCGCCAGCAGCCCGGAGCGCACGTCGCTGTACTGCCAGAAGGCGTCCATGCGCCCCGCCGCGACGTGGACGAGTTGCAGCGTGGCGGGCACCGACACCCGCGTGACCAGGGCGGATTCGAGCATCGCGGTCAGCGACCGGCCGATGCGCCGGAACGTCCGCGCGTCCTCGCCGGGCTTGGCCTGGCCGGTGCCCACGTAACCGTCGGCCAGTCGTTCCTTCGCCGAGGCGCGCAGCCGCACCCCGTTGCGGAAGGCACCGCCGCCGCGCACCGCGGTGTAGGTGTCGTCGGTCAGCGGCAGGTGCACCGCGGTGACCACGGGCTGGTTGTCGCGCACCAACGTGGCGGTCACGGACCACTCCGGCATGCCGTGGACGTGGTTGATGTTGCCCTCGGCCGGATCGGTCACCCACCACTCGCCGTCCGGCAGCGCCCCGCCCTCCAGTTCGTCCACCACCCAACCGGCGTTCGGCCGGGCGGCGTGCAGCGGTGCCCGCAACTCGCCCAGTGACGCTTGGTCGTTGGTGAGCAGCGCGGCGATGAGTTCCTCGTGGCCGCCGGGGCGCGCGTCGGGGGTGAAGCGCTCGCGCAGCTTCGCGCCCGCGGCGCGGACCGCGGCGACGGCCTCGGGCAGCAGCGCCCGGTCGGTCGCGAGGGTTACGGCATGCGTGGACATGGGTGTCCCGTCCTTCGGAGTCGGGGAGTCACCGCGGGACGGTTCTCATCGCGGCACGTGCCACGCTGGGAAGGGCGACACATATCGGCAAATGCATGTTCGTAAGCTCTGGTATTACTCGCGTGCAACTGGACCGTCCGGTCATTCGTCCGTGATGACGACCTTGCCGAAGTGGCCTCTGCGTTGGAAGTGGCGGTAGGCGGCGAGGGTGTCCGAGAACGGGAAGGCGCTGTCGATGACCGGGCGGAGCCGGTGCTGCTCGATGGCGCGGTTCATCTGCTCGAACATCTCGCGGCTGCCCACGAACATCCCTTGCAGGGTGAGGCCCTTGCGCAGTACCGGGGCGGGATCGATCCCGCTGCCTTCGGCGAGTACGCCGATGAGGCTGATGCGGCCACCCGTGCGTACCGCCGTGATCGACTGCGGCAACGTGCCGGCGCCGCCGACCTCGACGACGTGGTCGACGCCGCCCCCGGTCAACTCGTTCACCACTGCGCCCCATTGGGGGGTGCGGGAGTAGTTCACCCCGTCCGCGGCGCCGAGTTGGCGCAGCCGCTCCAGCTTGGCGTCGCTGCTGGAGGTGGCGATAACGCGGGCGCCGGCCAGCGCGGCGAACCGCAGCGCGAACAGCGAGACGCCGCCGCTGCCCATGGTCAGGACGGTCTGTCCCGGGGCGGATCGGCCGCGGACCGCCACCGCGTGCCATGCGGTCACCGCGGCGCACGGCAGTGTCGCGGCCTCGGCGAAGTCCAGATGCGAGGGCGCGGCGACGATGGCGTCCTGGTCGAAGACCACGTACTGCGAGAGGACGCCGTCCGTGGTGGCGCCCAGCGCGCCCGAGGTCTTCTCCGCGGTGGGCGGGCCGGAGAGCCAGCCGGGCATGAAGACGCTCACGACCCGGTCTCCCGGCCGCCACCGTGTGGCCTCGGCCCCGGTCTCGACCACTTCCCCCGCGCCGTCGGACAGGGGGACCACTCCGGGCTTCAGAGTGCGTCCGTAGACGTCTTCGGCGATCATCAGGTCGCGGTAGTTCAGCGACCACGCCCGCATCCGGACCAGCACCTCACGCGGCCCGGGAGCCCGCAGGTCGCGTTCGTCCAGCCGTAGTGAGTCGACTCCCGCGAAGTGCGGCAGGTGGTAGTAGCTCGTCCTCATCGTGGTCTCACTCCTGCGGGATCCGGACGGCCTGGCCGGTGACGCGGACGCGGGGGTCGTCAGCGGACACTTCCACCAGGAGGTCGCTGGGACGGCCCATGTCCTCACCCTGACGGATACGGACCCGCGTCGGCCCGGTGACCAGGCCCAGGGACCGCAGGTAACCGCCGAAGGCGGCGGCCGCGGCGCCGGTGGCCGGGTCCTCCACGACACCGCCGACCGGGAACGGGTCACGTGCGTGGAAGTCGAAGGCGCCCTCCCGCCACACAAGATGCACGGTGGTCCAGCCGTGCCGCCGCATGACCGCCTCCAGTGCCGCGAAGTCGTAGTCGAGGGCGGCGAGCCGCTCCCGTGTGCGAGTGGCGAGGACGAGGTGGTCGTTGCCCGCGAAGGCGACGTGCGCGGGGAGGGCCGGATCCAGGTCACCCTCGGCCCAGCGCAGGGCGTCGAGCGTCTGCTCGATCTGCGTGCGGTCCGCCGGGCGGGAGCGGGCGGGGACGCTGGTGAGCGTCGCGCCGCCGCTGCCGGTTGCCACCGGGACGGCGCCTGCCCGGGTGTCGAAGACCAACTCGCCGTCACCGGCGCGTTCGGCGAGGGCGACGGCCGTGGCGACGGTGGCGTGCCCGCAGAAGGCGACTTCGGCGCGGGGACTGAAGTAGCGCAGTCGGTAGCGGCGCGCCGCGTCGTCCCGTGCCGTGACGAACGCGGTCTCGGAGTAGCCGATCCGGGCGGCGATGGACAGCATCTCGTCGTCCCCGAGCGTTTCGGCGTCGAGGACGACACCGGCGGGGTTGCCGCCCGAGGGGTCGGTGGTGAAGGCGGAGTAGCGCAGTACTCCGACGGTGTTCAGTGCGGTCATGGACCAACCGTCGCAGCCGACGCGATATCGCGTCCAACGATTCTTTTCGCTTGGTGCGATCGGATATCCCGATACCATCGGGCGGGTGGACACCCGACTCCTGAGAACGTTCGAGGCCCTGGCGAAGACCGGGAGCTTCACGGCCGCGGCGGCCGAACTGCATCTCGCCCAGTCCACCGTCACCGTGCAGATCCGGTCCCTGGAACGGGAGTTGGGCACCCGGCTGTTCGACAGGCTGCCCACCGGCGCACTGCTGACCAGCACCGGACGGCGGCTGCTCGAAGAGGCCGAGGCGATGCTCGACGCCGAGGCCAGACTGCGCGCCGCGGCGGCGGCCGGGAACGGCGGCGGAACGGTGGAGGGGCAGGTCACCGTCGGCGCGGGCGAGTCGCTGTGTTCGTCACGACTGCCCGGGGTGATCGCCTCGCTGCGGCGCACCCACCCCGGAATCGACGTCCATCTGCGCGCCGTTGGCAGCGCCGCGGCCGTGGAGGGGCTGCGGGAGGGGCGGTTCGACATGGTGCTGCTCCTGGAGCCCGAGGTGAACCTCGCTGACCTGGCCGCTCGGCCCATCGGCCGCGAACCGTTGGTGTACCTGGCGTCCCCCGACCATCCGCTCGCCGGGCGCGAGGCCGGTTGGGACGAACTGGCCGGGGAGAGCTTCTTCGTGCACGAGGAGGGCTGCTCGTACAGCGATCACCTTGTGCGCACCCTGCTGGCGCTGCCCGGGGCCCGGCCCCGGCTCACCCGCTTCGGCAGCATCGAGGCCGCCCGCTCCTGCGTGGCCGCGGGACTCGGGCTCACCCTGCTGCCTCGGACGACGGTCGACCGGCAACTGCGCGACGGGGTCCTGGCGGTGGTCCATGGGCCGCAAGTCCCCCCGGTACCGGTGCAGTTGACCCGGCACCGGCGGCGCTGGGTGGCCCCGGCGGCGCGGGTCGTAGCCGACGAGATCGCGCGGCTGGTCGGCGGTTGAGGCCGCGCCAAGAGCGAGGGGGCGTACCGCGGACGCGGACGGCGGGCCCCGGCGGAAACGTGGAGCCGCCCGGGGCGCGGTACCCCGGGCGGCGGCGGGCGTCGGTCAGTGGTGGTGGGCCGTCCACGTCCGGGACTGCTCGGCCGCCAGCCGTACCAGGTCGCCTTGGGCGACGTTGAAGTCGATCACATGCAGGCCGCTGAGCAAGCTCCTGGTGCCGGGTTCGGTGAACGACGCCGTGTCGCCGGAGACCTGTAGCCAGCTCGTGGTGCCGTGGGCGTTCCTCCGCAGTTCGCACCGGCCGTTCAGCGCGTGCGGGTAGTGGACGTATCCGGCGGCGGCATCCGGGATCCTGAAGCCGGTCAGTACGATGCCGAGGCTGCCCTTGGGGCTCAACGGGTTTCCGTCGAGGCTGCGCCCGGTGGGCATGTAGGCGTCGAGCGGGTGCCGCCGGCCGTTCGGCCTGCCGTCGAGCAGCGCGGCGGGATCGACGCACAGCACATGGTCGTCCGGCGAGCCGGTGTGGCCGAACATGTCCTTGGCGGCGGGAGGTTGGGCGTAGCTGGAGTAGGCCACGACGCAGCCGGTCGGCATCGGTGCGCTGCTGCCCGTCCGCTCGCAGGCGGGGATGTGGCGGAACGTCGTGGTCGTCACGTCGCCGCCCAGCAGGAACGCGGAGACCAGGTGGGCGCGCGCGGTGGGGTTCGGGTCGATCTCGCGGCGCATCATCGCCTTCAGGGCGGTGGCGCCCTGCGAGTGGCCGAGGATGACCACGCCGCGGTGGCGATGGGTGACGGGGTCGATGTTGTCGTGGTTCCAGTAGTCCCGCCAGGCGTTTTCGACGTCCGTCTCGCCCCGGGCGAGCGCGGCCGACTTGCCGGAGGACAGGATCTCGGCGAAGGTCGCCTGCCGGTAGACCGGAGCGAACATGCGGCAGCCCCCGGAGAACCGCGCCACCTGGGCCAGGAGCACGGCCATGACCTGCTCCTCGGGCGCGCGCCACGCGTTCGCCCCGAGCATGTCCACCGTCGGGTACGCGTAGAAGCAGTCCACCGCGGGCCTGTCGGGGTTCCGGAACGCTTCCTCACGGCCTGACGGAGCCTGCCGCGCGTCCAACGGGACGGTCCGGCCGGTCCCGTAGCGCATGGTGAACGAGCCTGCGGCGGACGGCCGTTGCGGGTTTCCCCGGACGTCCTGGTCACACGGGTTGTCGGCCAGCCCGGGCCTGCACAGCCAACTGGTCGATGACGGGGACCGGTTGGGCGCTGCGGCGGGCGCCGCTGCGGCGGTCGCGGACGTACCCGAAAGCAGCGCGAGGGACAGCAGGGTGAGGGACAGCCGGGAGTGCCGCCGCATGGGGCTCCTCTAGTGGTGACTCGTACGACGTACGGATGATGGGGTAACCGTTCGTTACGCCGCCCCCAACGAGAGCCGATGCCGCCAGGTGGCGGTTCGCACCATTCCGTCACCCGTGCCGGTGGCCCGGGTGCCCTCGCGGAGTCGCGTTCGTTGACCCCCGCTCCGTGACACGTGAACGGTTGGACCGCGAGGGCCGGTGGCATCCCCAAGGCCGTCAGGTGTGGGACGCAGTACCACGGCGGGAGTGGCAGCGGTGCGTCGTGCCGGCGGTCAGCCCATGCTCTTGGCGCCGTCCAGGGACTCGCGGATGATGTCGGCGTGGCCTGCGTGCTGGGCGGTCTCGGCGATGATGTGCATCAGCACCCGGCGGGCCGACCACCGCGCGCCCGGCTCGAACCACGGGGCCTTCGGCAGCGGGTGCGACGCGTCCAGGTCGGGCAGGGTGGCGACCAACTCGTCGGTGCGGCGGGCCACTTCGGCGTAGTCGGCCAGCACACCGGCCAGCGTCTCACCGGGCAGCATCCGGAACTGGTCGGCCCGCCGGGCCCAGTCGGCCTCGGTCATGGCGGTGTAGTCGGGCATCGCCGACGCGCCCTCCACGATGAAGTTCGCCCAGTTCCGCTCCGCCGCGGTGACGTGTTTGATCAGGCCGCCCAGGCACAGCTCGCTGGCGGTGGTCCGCTGCCCGGCCTGCTCGTCGGTGAGGTCGCGGGTGGTGAAGCGCAGGAAGTGCCGGTGCTTGGCCAGGACCGCCAGCAGGTCGGCGCGCTCGCCGGTGGCGGCCGGGGCGCCAGCCGGGTCCTGGTTGGTCAGCTCGTTGACGGTCATGTTTCGCCTTCCGTTGTTCCTCTTCCTCGGGCAGGCACCACGCTAGGGGCCATAGCGGCCAGTTTCTGACCTGAATTCGAGGAAGAATCGCAGGTATGGCGAACACCAGTAACCGGACGCTGCGGCTGCTGTCCCTGCTCCAGACCCACCGGTACTGGCCGGGCACCGAACTGGCCGAGCGGCTGGGGGTCTCGGTCCGCACCCTGCGCCGGGACGTCGACCGGCTGCGCGAGCTGGGCTATCCGGTCGAGGCGCAACGAGGTGTGGACGGCGGCTACCAGCTCGCCGCGGGCGCGGCGCTGCCGCCGCTGGTGATCGACGACGAGGAGGCGGTCGCCCTGGCGGTGGGCCTACAGGCCGCCGCCCAGGGCGCGGTGGAGGGCATCGCCGAGTCCTCGGTCCGGGTGCTGGCCAAGGTGGCGCAGGTGATGCCCGCCCGGCTACGGCACCGGGTCGAGGCGCTGCGCGCGATGACCGTGCCCGCCGACTGGGGCGGCCCGCCCAGGGCGGCCATCGACCCGGGGGCGCTCACCGCGGTCGCGCTGGCCTGCCGGGACGGCGAACAACTCCGCTTCTCCTACACCGCGGCCGACGGCCAGTACACCGACCGGCACGTCGAACCCCATCGGTTGGTCTGCCTCGGCCGCCGCTGGTACCTGGTCGCCTACGACCTCACCCGGCACGACTGGCGCAACTTCAGGGTCGACCGGCTCACCGCCCCGCACGGCACCGGGTCCCGGTTCCGCCCCCGCGACCTGCCTGCCGCCGACGCGGCCGAATTCGTCCGCGCCAGCCTGGAGAACCTACCGCGCCCGTACCAGGTGGAGGCCCTGGTGGACGCCCCGGCCGCCACCGTGCGCGAACGGATCGGCCGATGGAGCACGGTCGAGGAGGTCGACGCCGAACACTGCCGGGTACGCATGACCACCGACTCCCTGGACTGGCCGACCATGGCCCTGGGCGTACTCAACGCCGACTTCCGGGTCCTCTCCCCACCCGAACTCCTCGCCCAGGTCCACGACTGGGGCGCCCGCTTCAACAGGGCGCGGGGTGAGGGAGCGATGCCGGGCAGGTAACCGTCGTGTGCGGCTGCCTTTCCCCCACATCTTGCGCTCCTTCGAATCTTCCCCGTGATCGTGGAGGTGGGCTAGTCTCGGCCGTTTCGCATGGGGACGGGTAGCCGTTGGCATCAACGTCGGGCTGCCTGGCCGCTTCGGTGACGGGAACCTGGTTGTAGAAGGCCAGGCGGCCAAATCCGTAGGGCGCGGCTGGGCGTGGAGGAGGGCACCCTCATGACGGTGGGCGAGCAGGGCCGGGCCGCTGAGCCTGGGGCGGGCGAGGCGGCGGTCTCCCTGCCGGAACGGGCCGCCGCGCTGGTCGAGTTGCTTCGGAGCAATGCCGACCGTACCGAGCAGTGCCGACGGGTTGCCGAGGAGAACATCGCGGCACTCGACGAGGCCGGGCTGTTCGCGATCACGGTTCCCCAGCGGTTCGGCGGCCGTCAGGCGAGCATCCGCACCTTGGTCGAGGTGGGTGCGGAGCTCGGCCGCGGCTGTGGATCCACCGCGTGGATCACCAGTTTGACCAACGTCTCCGGCTGGCTCATCGGGCTGTATCCGCAGCGCGCGCAGCGTGAGGTGTACGGGGCGAACCCACGTGCCCGCGCCTGTGCCACCCTTCCTCCCCTCGGGACGAGCAGGGCAGCGGAAGGCGGGCAGGTCATCACCGGACGGTGGGGCTTCGCGTCCGGCTGCCTGCACGCGGACTGGGCGCTGGTCGGTGTGCCGGTCTCCGGCGGGTCCGGCGAGCGGCTGGACCAGGGTCTGGCGCTGGTTCCGATGGGCCAGTTGAGGATCGAGGACACCTGGCATGTGGCCGGGATGCGCGGCACCGGAAGCAACACGCTCATCGCCGACGACGTCTTCGTGCCCTGGCACCGGATCCTGTCGGTGTCCAAGGCGATGCGAGGCGAGTATCCGACGGAGTTCAAGGACGAGGCCCTGTACCGCGCGGCGTTCGTCCCGACGCTCGGGCTCTCGCTCGCCGGTCCACAACTGGGCCTGGCCCGCGGCGGGATGGAACTGGTGCTGGCCTCACTCGCGAAGGGGCGCGGGATTTCGCACACCTTCTACGAGCGGGCACGCCAGGCGCCCGCCACCCAGACGCAACTCGCCGAGGCCGCCCAACTGATCGATACCGCGACCCTGCACCTGATGCGCGCGGCGGACGACGTCGACAACTGGGCGGCGAGCGGCCGGTGCATGCCCGTGCTCAACCGGACCCGGGTACGCATGGACATCGCCACAGTCGCCCGCCGCTCACGAGAGGCGCTCGACATCCTCCTCAGCGTCGAAGGCGCCAGGAGCTTCGCCGACGAGAACCCGCTGCAGCGCATCTGGCGGGATCAGGAGACCGCCAGCCGACACGCAATGATCAACCCGGCCATCGCGACCGAGATGTACGGCCGGGCCCTGCTCGGCATCGAGGACCAGATCACCCCGATGGTCTGAGAGTGCTTTCCCCGGACGCCGCTTCGCCGCGGCGCCCGGCAATCCCCCGAAGTGCGGGGTCAGTTGGAGAAGTCCTGGGTGAGCCAGACGGTGCCGTTGGGGTCGCGGTAGACGGCGATGCCGACGTGGGTGAACGTGCTGCTGAGGATGTTCTGGCGGTGGCCGTCGTTGGGTGGTTGCTCGTCCAGCATGGACTGCGTGAGGCTGACGGCGGCCGTGGCGATCTGCTGGGCGTCCGTTCCCGCGGAGGCCTGCCCGATGTTCTCTCCCGCCGCGCCCCACTGGACGCCCGCGGCCGTCTCCCTGTCTCCCAGTTGGGCTTCGCCCGGGCACTGGTGGGACAGGCCGCATCCGTTGTCCATGGCGGCGTTGTGCCCGGTCGCGCTGTGGGTGAGGCCGGTGGTGATGGTGTACGCCGGCAGCCCGTGGGCGGCCCGTGCCTGGTTGATCAGGGCGAGGACCTGCGCGACGGCCCCGGATTCGGCGGGCGGTCGCGGGGCTGACGTGTTCGAGGGGGTGGGAGTCGGTGTGGTGGGGGAGGGCTCGGCTGTGCGCGGCGCGGGGATCGGGGTCCGGCGCGGGGAGGCCGTGGGCGGGTGGCTGGCCGGGTGCGAAGGGGTGTGTGGTGGCGGGCTGGCTATCGGCACCGTCTTCACCAGCACCGGCTGGGCGACGGTGCTGGAGGAGTCGGCCTGGCGGGTGTCGGCCGGTGAGCCGAGGGCCACGGATATCACCGTGGCCGCCGCGGCCGTCGCCACGGCTCCGCCGGCGAGCAAGTGCGCGCCTCGGGGCCGGATCCGTGGACGCCGGTGGCCGCCGAAGTGCCTGCCGCCCCGGCCGTTCGGACGGTGGGCCGCATGCCGCGCCGCCGTGGGGAGCTTGGTGGTCGAACCGCTCAACTGGACCGCCGGGCCGAAGGACGGCGCGCCGTGGCCCGCCTGGGCCGCGGACCAGGCCAAAGCGGCGGTCGGCGGTACCAGGGCGATGCCGACGAGAAGGCTTTGCGCCGGTATCAGGCCGCTGCGCCGACCTGAGCACGCCCTGCAGTCGCGGACGTGGCGGGATATGCGCTTGCGCCACAGAGCGGAGGGAACACCGTCCCACCGTGCCACGACGGGCTCCAGCCGCGGACAGCGCGATGTCGCCGACAGCGCGCGCACCACCAACCGGGCGGTCTCCAACTGCGCCTTCATCCGCTGCACCCGGACCGCGACGAACCGCGACGGCGACTTCAGGGCGGCGGCCACTTCCGAGCGGGTCAGCTCACCCGCGGCCTCCAGCCACCACAACGACAGCAGTGCCCGATCGTCCGGGTCGAGCCACCGGGTCGCCTCGGCGACCTCCCGGCGCTGGCCGGAAAGCCCCAGGCGGATGATGGTCAGGTCCACGAAGTCCGCGCCGGGATCGGCCAGTTCGACCACCTCGTCGACCCTGGTATCGCCGGCCGACACCTGTTTGCTGTGCCAGTGCCGACGTATCTCGTTCATCGTCACGGCCACCAGCCAGGCCCGGAAGCGGTGGGGTTTGCGCAGGCCGGCCAGTCCGTCCAGTGCGCGCAGCATGGTCTCCTGCACCACGTCGTCGACATCCGCGTGGCCGCGCAGCGCACGGCCGACGATGTTGTAGACCAGCGGCAGGTATTCGGCGACCAACTCGTCCTGCGCCCGCTGGTCCCCTGCCTGCGCGGTCGCGATGACCGTGGCCTCACGCTCTGGTGTCATGTCCGTCCTCGCTCCCTGCCGCAACGTTTCCGCATGCCTTCGATGCCTGGGAGACCCTGCCAGGGCGGCTCGGATAACAGAAACCCAGAAAATTCTTCGTCGGGCTTCTCCAGGACCCGTCGACCGGTCACCTGACAAGGCGGCCAGCAAGCCCTCGTGAGCTGCGGCGTTGCCGGAAGCGTGGTGCGCCCCGTGGGCCGTGTTCCGGCCAACCGCGGTGTGAGGAAGGCCACTTGGGGCTTGATCGCGGCGGCTTACCCGGCTAGCTTCCTCTGCCCATTGGACATGCCTTCGAAAGCGTCCAGTTCACAGAGCTTCGGCAGCCCTGAACTCCTCTGAGTTCGCTGCCGACTTCCCCCCACCCTCCGGGACCGCGTGCGAAGCGTTCGCCGTTGTCGAGCGGGTGGATCGTGCCCCCGAGGGCGCAGCTGTCTTCACCGGCCGACCGGCTCTGGGACAACCGTCCCGGTCGGCTCGCAAGGGCGCTGTGGAGGCGCCCCCAACCAGAACTGTCAGGCTCATGCCATCAGGAGAACGCCAATGTCTCGTGCTGCCCACAAGTGGAAGACCCTCAGTGGTAAGTCACGCGCTGCCGTCGCGCTTGCCTCGGCCGGAGCGATCGCGGCCGTGACCGTCGGGGTCTCCTCGGCGAGCACCGTCGCGCCCGGTCACGACCACGCTCCCGTCCGGGCACCGCAGTCCGCGAGCGGAAAGAGGCACCCGTACGGTCTCGGTGCCGTGCCGTCCAAGTCGTCGTGGCGCCAGTCCATGCTGCGCCAGTCCGTCGAGCCGCGGCTGGAGGCCACCGCTCCGAGTCCGATGGGAGAGGCCGCCAAGCCGAGGAAGAAGAAGCGCCAAGCCCTTCCCGCCAGCGTCGATCTGGCCAAGTACGCCGCAGCACCAGGCGATCAGGGCCAGGTGGGCTCCTGCGTCGCGTGGTCCATCGACTACTCCGCCTACAGCATCCTGGAGCGCGAGCAGGGGATCTCCGGCGGACCCCAGGCCCCCATGTACACCTACTCCCAGATCGTCCAGGGGCAGAACGTGGGCACCTCGCCGGAGCAGCACTTCCAGATCGCCACCACGCAAGGTGTCGACGTCAAGTCCGACTACCAGCAGGGCGACTTCGACTACACCACCCAACCGACCACGAGCGAGATCGCCAACGCGGCGAAGTGGAAGCTTTCCGGATTCACTCCGCTGCACACGGGCAAGCAGATCAGGAACGATGTGGAATCGGCCCTCAGCCAGGGCGAGCCGGTGACCATCGCGATTCCGGTGTACGACAGCTTCTTCTACCTCACCCCGCGGCAGGCCGCCTCCTACACGTACTACCCCGCCTCCGGCGAACAGTACGCGGGCGGCCACGAGATCACCATCGTCGGCTACAACAGCAAGGGCGTGCGGGTCGAGAACTCCTGGGGGAAGGGCTGGGGCGACCGCGGATACGTCAACCTCTCCTGGAACTACCTGGCCAACCAGGTATGGGAAGCCAACGCCGTCGGCAAGCTCGTCAAGCGGTGAGGGCCCGGTAGGACTGACCCGGCTGAACGGGGCCGCCCTCGTCGGGCCTGCCGCATCGCCGCGGGCTGCCCCGACCGGCCGCGGCCCAACCGCGCCAGCCACGGCGAGACCAACGTCTCCGGCCGGGGACTGGCGTTGCGTGCCGGTGCACGGCACGGCGACGGTCCGAAGCGCCGGTGGCCGGCGGGCATCCAGCGACAGTCGATCCCACGCCGTCTGACCTGGGATTCCCCTCTGGGCTGGGGAGGGGACAGCCGTGCCTCCTTCGCATCTTCCGCCGCGGACGGACATGCGTTAACCTCCAGCCCATCGCACGGGGGGTGGGGTGGTCGGGGGCTTCACACTTGACTGACCGGACGGCGGCAACCGTCGTCCCAGCCGTGTCCACGCATGTCTCCATCGCTCCGCACGGGAGGAACCGGGTGCCTCAACGCGCCCTCGGCCGCGGCTGTTTCGCCTTAGCCGCAACGCCTCGTCCTCGTCCGCGAGCCGGAGCGGAACGCCACCGCCTTCGCACCGCGCTCATCACCGAGCGCTGACCGGCAGCACCTTCCCCGTTCATCCCGCACCCACCGCTGCCCTGTCATGGGCAGGGCGAGCATGGGCCGCGTCACCAGCACACAGAAGGGCGGTTCCTTGCGCGCAAGGACTGAACACCGCAAGGCAGGGCCGTACAACAGACACAGACGACGGGCGGGCACCGCCGCGACCGCGGTGCTGTCCACCGCGGCGCTGGTGTCCGGCGGACTGCTCACGGCGGCCCCGTCCGTGGCGTCCGTTCTCCCGGCCGCCGCCTCCACGACACACGTCAAGCACCTGTGTGACCAAGCCAGCGAGCCCGGCCAGATGGCCTGCTTCGCCGAAGCCCGTACCGACATCGTCCAGCACTTGAGCGTCAGCCCGAACGCCACACCGTCCGGCTATGGCCCCTCGGACCTGCAGAGCGCCTACAACCTGCCGTCCACCACCGCCGGTTCCGGCCAGACCGTGGCCATCGTCGACGCCCAGGACGACCCCAGCGCCGAGTCGGACCTCACCACCTACCGCTCGCAGTACGGCCTGCCCGCCTGCACCACGGCGAACGGCTGCTTCCGCAAGGTCGACCAGACCGGAGGCACCAACTACCCGTCCGCTGACGCCGGTTGGGCGGGCGAGATCTCCCTCGACCTCGACATGGTCAGCGCCGTCTGCCCGCAGTGCCGCATTCTGCTGGTCGAGGCTGCTTCGCCGAGCCTGTCCAACCTCGGTACGGCCGAGAACGAGGCCGTCTCGCTCGGCGCGAAGTACGTCTCCAACTCCTTCGGTGGCACGGAGAACCCGGCGGAAGCCACCGTGGACAACCAGTACTTCAACCACCCCGGCGTCGCCATCACCGTCAGCGCGGGTGACGGCGGCTACGGTGCCGCGTACCCGGCCGCCTCCCAGTACGTCACCTCCGTCGGAGGTACCTCGCTCAGCCGCGCGGGCAACACCCGTGGCTGGACGGAGTCGGTGTGGAGCACCAGCAGCACCCACGGCACCGGGTCCGGCTGCTCCGCGGACGAACCCAAGCCCTCCTGGCAGACCACCGACACCGGCTGTTCGCACCGCACCATCGCCGACGTCTCGGCCGTCGCCGACCCGGCCACCGGCGTCGCGGTCTACGACAGCTACGCGGCCTCCGGCTGGAACGTCTTCGGCGGCACCAGCGCCTCGTCCCCGATCGTCGCGGCCACCTACGCCCTGGCGGGCACCCCGGCCGCGGGCACCTACCCGGCCTCGTACCCGTACAGCCGGACATCGGCGCTGAACGACGTCACGACCGGCGCCAACGGCACCTGCTCACCGGGCTATCTGTGCACCGCGGGTACCGGCTACGACGGCCCGACCGGACTGGGCACCCCTGACGGCACCGCCGCCTTCACCAGCGGGCCGACCACCGGCACCACGCTGCGGCCGGGCCAGCGGCTCATACCCGGGCACAGCCTGACCAGCGCCAGCACGACGGTGGTGATGCAGTCCGACGGCAACCTGGTGGCCTACCTCAAGACCGGCGGCAGCGGCACCGGTCCGGCGGTGTGGGCCAGCGGCACCTCCGGGCACTCCGGCGCCTACGCGTACATGCAGAGCGACGGGAACCTGGTGGTCTACGCGAGCGGTGGCGGTCCGGGCAGCGGCGGTGCGCTGTGGGCGAGTGGCACCTCAGGCAACTCCGGTGCCTACACCGTCCTGCAGGACGACGGGAACCTGGTGGTCTACAAGAGCACCGGCGGCACCGGCAAGGGCGGTGGGCTGTGGGCCGACGGCACCTACGCGCGGTCCCGGACCATCGGCTCAGGCCAGAAGCTGCCGGGCGGTTGGTGGACCCAGGCCCAGTACACCCGGCTGGTGATGCAGTTGGACGGCAACCTCGTGATGTACCGCCAGAGCGACGGCAAGGCCATCTGGTCCAGCCGCACTTCGGGCCACTCCCGCGCCTACGCGTACATGCAGAGCGACGGGAACCTGGTGGTCTATCCGACCTCCGGCAGCGCGCTGTGGGCCACCGGTACCTCCGGGCACTCGGGCGCCCACGCGTCCATGCAGGACGACGGCAACCTGGTCGTCCTCACGAGCACCGGCACCGCGCTGTGGTCCAGCAACACGGGGCAGTACGTGCCCTGACCCCGCCGAACCACCGATCCGCCCCGCCCGGACCCGTGCGCCGAGCGGGGCGGGTCGGCAGGCTTCCGGGGCCCGGCCGGCGCGAAGGCCGCGACAGGCCCGTACGACAATCGACCCCAGGCCCACCTGGCCTGGGGTTTCGCGCCTCGCCGAGCTGAACCGCCGCTGGGTGGCCACGCCACGGGTCCGACGGACGCTGACCACCACGACCGTCGTGCCCGGCATCGGCCCGCTGGCCGTCGCTACCGCCTGATCCGGCGAGGCTCCGGCTTGGGCGTTTGGCACGACGGCTCAGCTGGTGACTCCCGGCGCGGGTCGCGGCCTGCGTCAGCGTGCGCCGGTGGTGCTTCCCCCGCCGCTGGTACCACCTCCGCCGGTGGTCCCGTTCGTGCCGGTGGTGCCTCCCGTGCTGCTCGTGCTGGGGGTGCCGGTGGTGCCGGCCGCGCCGCTCGAACCATTGCACTGCATCGCCACCGAGCCGCCCTGCCCGAGGATCCCGGCCGCAAGGCTGATGGGCGCAACCGGACAGTTGGTGTCGCCGTCCGTCGCGGGAGCGGCTACCGCTGGAAGGGCGGGGAGCAGAAGGGCTGTTGCGGCAGTGACGAGGACGCACGCGGTGCGCTTGATCATGGAATCTCCTTTTTGGTGCGGACCGTCGGGTAGTCGCTATCCATAGCGCTCCTCAGGACCTTGACCTGCGCATTAGCCCATTCAGGGGCGGCGTTGCGGCGCACCGGCCGATGCCGGGAGCCAACGGTCAGGGGCCCTCGCACCCAGGGCTGTACTGCTCCCGCATGAGATCGGTCAGTCGTTCCCGCTCGGTCTCCCGCACGGCATCCGGCGTCGGGCACAGGGCCCGGTGCGCGGGAGTGATCAGTTCCGCTGGCATGGGTTCGATCGCGCTGACCTTGACCGCGATGACATCGACAACCGTCCCTGAGTACCTGGTGCGAAGCGGTTGCAGTCGCCAGCGGTAACGGCGTGGGACGTCCTTGGCCGGCCTGTCCACCGGGCTCAGGCACACCCAACGGTCGTAGTTCGTGGGCATGATCCGCACGAGGCCCCCGCACTCAGGGCAGGTGGGCGGTTCGGTCCACCTCACGTCATCCGAGTCCGGCTTCGGCCACGGCGGCGCCGTCGCTCCCTCCAACTCGGCGATCTCGTTCGCGTACTGCTCCCAGCACTCGTCACAGAGCACCGCCAGCTGGATTCGGCCGCGTTCGCGTGCGGGTCGCCAGACGTCCTGGCAGCGCTGACAGGCGACGTGGCGGTTCCCTATGGCCCCCATATGTCCGATAGTGAGCGAGTACATGTGCCGCTCAATAGGGCGAGATTTCGCCTTTATTGCCTGGTGAACAGTTTCACCTTGAGAGTCTTCGTCTTCCTCTCCCGCAGCAACTCGCTTGTTTCGCCGCACCCTTGACGGCCCCATCCGCGCCACTGGCCGATGGCCGGGCAGGGGCGGTGTCCCTGTGCGCGGTGTCGTCCGTCCCGGCTGCGGACCAGCTCGGCGTTCGTTCCGGTCCACCGGCGGAAGTCAGCGGCCCCAGGTCCCGGACCCCGCTACCGGCCCTCGTGCTCGCGTGCGGTGTCCTCCGAGCGCGGCCAGTGCCGCCCCTCCAGCGCTTCGGCGCTGCGGTTGAGCCGGACCAGTACGTCCTCCAGCTCCCGCACCTCGTCCGCCGACCAGTCCGCGACCACCCGGGCCAGGCACGAGCGGTTGACCTCGCGGTCGGCGGCGAGCCTGCGGCCGCCCTCGTCGGTGATCCGCAGCTTGCGGGCCATGCCGCCCTCCGGGTCCGCGACGCGCTCGGCCAGACCGCAGCGCAGCAGCGCCGCCGTCTGCCGGTTCACCGTCGAGGTGTCGAGCCCGAAGGCCTCCGCCAACTGCCCGATGGACATGGGGCCTTGGGTGTCGATCCGGCTGAGGAGCAGGTAGGCCGAACGTTCCAGGCGCTGAGCGTCCCGCTCGCGACGAGCCATCACCTGGTGCCGCGAGAGCAGCATCAGCTCCCGCTCCAGTCTCTCCAGCACCGCGCCTCCCGCTCCTTCCCGGCTGCGTTGTCCGGACCCGACCGCGGCGGTGGGGTCTCCCGCTCCCGCCCAGTGATGTGTACGATACACATCATCGTGCGATGTGCATGATGCACAACTTGTGCATCGTGCACTTCTCTCTGTCGGCCCCAGGCCGTTCTCTCGGCCCCGGCCTGAAGCGAGCCCGAGCCTGAACCTCTAGGCGGTAAGCGTGTCATCCCCCATAACCGAGCCCTCCACCGCGCGCTCGCGCACCGGAGGCCCGATCGTCGCGGTGCTCGCGTTCGCGGGCATCGTCGTCGCCGTGATGCAGACCCTTGTGGTGCCGCTCATCGCCGAGCTGCCGCGGTTGCTGCACACCACGACCTCCAACGCCTCCTGGGTGATCACCGCCACCCTGCTCGCCGGAGCCGTCGCCACCCCTGTCATGGGCCGGCTCGGCGACATGTTCGGCAAGCGGCGGATCCTGTTCTGCAGCCTTGGGCTGCTCGTCGTCGGCTCGCTGGTCTGCGCGTTCACCTCGGACCTGCTGCCGATGGTGGTCGGCCGCGTCCTACAGGGCGGCGCGATGGGCGTGATCCCGCTCGGCATCAGCATCATGCGGGACGAGGTGCCCGCCGAGCGGATGGGCTCGGCCATGGCGCTGATGAGCTCCTCGCTGGGCGTCGGCAGCGCACTCGGCATGCCGGCCGCCGCCTTCGTGGCCGAACACGCCGACTGGCACGTGCTGTTCATGGGGTCGGCCGGGTTGGCCGCGGTCGCGCTGCTGCTCGCCGCACTGTTCGTACCGGAGTCGCCGGTCCGCACTCCCGGGCGCTTCGACGTCATCGGGGCGGTCGGGCTCTCCGCGGGCCTGGTCTGTCTGCTGCTGGGGATCTCCAAGGGCAGTGACTGGGGTTGGGGGAGCGGCACCACACTCGGACTGTTCGCCGCCGCGGTGGTGATCCTGCTCGCCTGGGGCGCCGTAGAACTGCGCGTGCCGCAGCCGCTGGTCGACCTGCGGACCACCGCGCGCCGCCAGGTGCTGCTGACCAACCTGGCCGCGATCGCCGTCGGTTTCGCGATGTACGCCATGTCGCTGGTGCTCCCGCAGTTGCTCCAGCTACCGAAGGCCACCGGGTACGGACTGGGGCAGTCCATGGTCGTCGCGGGGCTGTGCGTCGCCCCCGGCGGAGTGGTGATGATCCTCCTCAGCCCGGTGTCCGCCAAGATCTCGGCGGCCCGCGGACCCAAGGTCTCCCTGATGCTGGGCAGCGTCGTCATCGCCATCGGCTACGCGTCGGCGCTCGGCCTGACGCACGCGGTATGGCAGACGCTGATCGTCTCCGCCATCATCGGCGGCGGCATCGCCCTGGCCTACGCGGCCATGCCCGCCCTGATCATGGGTGCGGTGCCGTCCTCGGAGACGGCCGCGGCCAACGGACTCAACACCCTGATGCGGTCCATCGGCACCTCGACCGCCAGCGCCGTCCTCGGAGTTGTGCTCTCCCACATGACCCAGCCGCTGGGCGGTGTGCCGCTGCCGTCCATGAACGGCTTCCGCACCTCGTTCGTCATCGCGTGCGCGGCGTGTGCGTTGGCGCTGCTGATCGCCGCGTTCCTGCCGGGGCGGGGCACGCGTTCACGCACCCCGTCAACTCCGGTCGGCGAGACGGCCGTTGGTGAGCCGGGCGCGGAGCCCGCCGCCCCGGCCGGGGCCGGTTTCCACGGCCTGGTACGCGACGCCGACGGCGAACCGCTGGGCGGTGCCGCCCTCACCCTTGTCTCGCCCGACGGACGGCAGGTGGGCCGCGCGGTCTCCCGAGCCGACGGCCGCTACGGGCTGGACGCCCCAGCCGGTGGCCCGTACGTCCTGATCGCTGCCGCCGACGGCCACCAGCCGCAGGCCGACACGGTCATGGCGGCGGCCACCCCGGTCACCCACGGCATCAGGTTCCCCCGCGCCACGGAACCGGCGGGCCTGCGGGTGCGGGGCACCGTACGCGCCGCGGAGGGCGGCCGTCCGCTGCCGGATGCCCGGCTGACGCTGGTGGACGCCGCCGGGAACGTGGTGCGCACCACCATCACGGCCGCCGACGGCGCGTACACCTTCACCGACCTGGCCCCGGGCGAGTACTCGCTCATCGCCAGCGGTTACCCGCCCGTGGCGTCGGCGCTGGCCGTCGAGGGCCGCGGTACGGACGGGTTCGACCTGGAGCTGGCTCACCCCGCGGCGCGGTAGGCGACGGTGTCCGGGATCACGGGACGGTTCGCCGTACAGGCGGAATGCCGCGCTCGCCCGGGCGGTTGCCCGCTACGACGAATTCATTGCCGTTTCACATACCGACTGGTACCTACAAGGAGAATCCCCGTGACCGTCACCGATTCCTCCGCCTCCCGCGCGGCCGAGATCCTTTCCCGGCCCGTCGCGCTGAACGGCCTGACCGTCCCGAACCGCATCGTGATGGCGCCGATGACGCGCATGTTCTCCCCGGGCGGCGTCCCCGGCGAGGACGTGCGGTCGTACTACGCCCGTCGCGCCGCCGCGGGTGTGGGCCTGATAGTCACCGAGGGGACCTACGTCGGCCACGAGTCGGCCGGGCAGAGCGACCGAGTGCCACGGTTCCACGGTGAGGAGCAGTTGGCGGGGTGGGCGAAGGTCGCCGAGGACGTACACGCGGCGGGCGGCACGATCGTGCCCCAGTTGTGGCACATCGGCATGGTGCGCAAGCAGGGCGAGCCGCCCTACTCCGACGCCCCCGCCGTCGGCCCCTCCGGCATCCGCGTCGACGGCACCGAGGGCACCGGCAAGGCGATGACCCAGCGCGACCTGGACGACGTCGTCGGCGCCTTCGCCGAGGCCGCCGCGGCCGCCGAGCGCATCGGCTTCGACGGCGTCGAACTGCACGGCGCCCACGGCTACCTCCTCGACCAGTTCCTGTGGTCGAGGACGAACCGCCGTACCGACGCCTACGGCGGCGACCCCGTGGCCCGTACGAAGTTCGCGGCCGAGATCGTGGCCGCGGTCCGCGAGGCCGTCTCGCCGGACTTCCCGGTGATCTTCCGCTACTCGCAGTGGAAGCAGGAGGCCTACGAAGCCAGGCTCGCCGAGACCCCGGAAGAACTGGAGGCGATCCTGGCCCCGCTCACCGCGGCCGGAGTCGACGCCTTCCACGCCTCCACCCGCCGCTACTGGCTCCCGGAGTTCGAGGGTTCGGACCTGAACCTGGCGGGCTGGACCAAGAAGCTCACCGGTCGCCCCACCATCACCGTCGGCTCGGTCGGCCTCGACGGCGACTTCATCCGCGCGTTCGCTGGCGAGGGCGCCGCGGTCGGCAGCCTCGACAACCTCCTCGACCGCCTGGAGCGCGACGAGTTCGACCTGGTCGCCGTCGGCCGCGCACTGCTCCAGGACCCGCAGTGGGCGGCGAAGGTCCTGGGCGACCGGTTCGAGGAGCTCCAGCCGTACGACGCGGCGGCGCTCAAGTCGCTGAGCTAGGCGTACCGTTTCGAATCCGTGTGACGTCCGTCCACCGACCACGCCTCGGCGGCAGACACAGCGGCCCCGCACGACGGAGGGCACCGGTTCTCACCGGTGCCCTCCCGCCGTTCCAGGGCCGCAGCTTGTGCGGGGCCGTACCGCCAGGGGCGAACAGCGCTTGTCCGGGCCGGTGTTGACCGCTGTCGCTGCTCCGAACGGCACCCGGTGGCAGGGGTGCGGGGGCGCGAAGCGTCACGCCATGACGAGGAGCATCACCGCCATCCCCAGCGCCATCGCACCGTGGCACCCCGCGTCCAAGGCGGCGCGCGGTACTTGGGCACCGTCCGGGACAGCGCCCGGTGCGGCGGCGGCCGACTCGGGCGCGCTAGCCGTGTCGAAGGCCCGGGAGAGCCACCACAAGGCCATCACGACGAAGACGACGAGCAGGGCGACGGCGATCGGGCGTGCGACGCCGTGCAGGGACATGGGCATCGCGTTGCCGCCGGAGCCGGGCATGTCCATTCCCGGCATGTCCGCCATGGAGCCCGACGATCCCCCGGAGCCGTGGGAACGATGCGTCGCGCCCGGCATGACGGCCAGCATCCAGGCCATCGCGCCCATCATGACGGCGTGCGGGACACCGTGGAGCCTCGGGTGTCCGTCCCCGTCGGATCCCCACACCCACCGCCCGTGCAGCAGAGCTGACGCCACGAACCAGGCGGATGCCAGGGAGAAGACGACCACCTGCGGGGTCGTCGGCAGCCGCATGCCCCACGGCCACACCATGGCGATCATGGCCAGGCCCATCAGTGCGTGCACGCTGTGCGTCACCCGTTCCGCGACGGTCGAACCGCCGTGGGCGCGGCCTGGGCGCAGCGTCCGTGCCGCGCTGTAAGCGGTCACGGCCGCGAACAGCAGGGTGAGTGTCCAGCGAAGGCCGTGCGCCGCGATCACCGCGCCACCCCGGCCGCCGCCGCGCGCCGCCGGACCACCGCGCCGACGGCGAGGTCGGTGGCGAGGAAGACCAGCAGCGGGATACCCAGCAGCGGCAGGTAGTACCCGAGGACGGCGACGGCCAGGACGGCCGGAGCCAGTACGCGGCCCGGCAGCCGCCGCCAGGCGCCGCGGGCCGGTGCCCTGCCGAAGGCCGCACAGGTGGAACGGGTCGGCCTGCGCAGCCACCACATCCGGTACCCCCACAGGACCATGGCGATGAGAGTGGCGGCGAGCAGCGCCAGCGCGATCTGGTTGGGGAGGCCGAACAGCAGTCCCATGTGGGCGTCGATGCCCCAGCGGGTGAGCTTGGCCAGCAGGGGGTAGTCGGCGAACCGCAGCTTCGCGGTGACCTTGCCGGTCGCCGGGTCGACCGCGACCGAGTCCTGGCGTTCAGGCCAGTGGCGGGTGTTCTCCTTGACGACCCACGCCCTGCCGGGGGCAGCCGGCGGGGTGACGACCAGCACTCCGCTCAGCCCGGCCCGGTGCGCCGAGCGCACCACGGCGTCGATGCCGACGTCCGAGCCCCGGGTGTGCGCGGTGGCTTGGTGCGCGGGTAGCGCTGTTGGGACCGACGGCGTGCCGCCCTTCAACTGGGCGCGGATCTGGCCGACGTTGGCGCCCGCGTGGTCGGACCAGGTCAGGCCGGTCGCCGACAGCCCCAGCAGGCCGAGCGAGACCCACAGGCCCACCACCGCGTGCCAGGACAGCACCCGGCGGTGGCCCGGGCCGCGCAGCCGCGGTAGCAGCGTGCGGCGTATCCGGTCGCGTCGACGGCGTACCCCGAGCCACAGCGCCAGGCCGCCGAGGACCTCGACCCACAGCCAACTGGCCGCCAGCTCACTGTAGTTGCGGCCGAACGCACCGAGGTGGAGCGTTCGGTGCAGGGTGTCGAGCCAGGCGCGTAGCGGCAGCCACTGGCCGTCGGTGGTCAGGACGCCGAGCACCTTGCCGGTGTAGGGGTCGACGAAGGCCGTCCGGCTCCAGCCCTGCGGCACGCCCTTCGCGTCGAACAGGACGCGGGTGGTGTCCGTGGGCCCGGCGGCCGGGCTGACCGACTGGAGGGTGCCGTCGGGCACTGCCGCCCTGCCCGCGGCGACCTGCGCGGCCAACGGCACGGCGTGCGAAGCGCTCTGCGCGGTCACGTGCAACTCGTGCCGGTAGACGAACTGTTCGAGCTGCGGCGAGGTGGTGTAGAGCAGGCCGGTGGTCGCCGCTACCAGCAGGAACGGACCTATGAGCACGCCGACATAGAAGTGGAGACGCATGAGCAGCGGCCGGGTGGCCGCCCACAGGCCCGGTGGTCGTGCCACAGTCCCGCCGGGTACCCGGCCTTCCGGGCGGGGGGCCGCTGCGGACGTGGCGGCCTCGTCCTCGCGCCGTGCCGTCTCCAGGGTGGTGTCACCCAGCGCCATGTCGTTCTCCTGCCGTACGAGCGCGTGGGCGGCGAATCCGTGCCCGCGCCCCTCATTCGTCGGGGCGCCGACGGCTTGGGTTCCCCGAGGAGTTCGTGACGCCCGCCACGATGTGAAGCGGAACGGCGGATCGCCGCGCCGGTGCGGTCGGGACGTGCGGCGGGAAACGACGTCCGCCGGGAACCGGACGCGTCCGCGGCCCGGCACAACGGCGGTTGGACCGTAGCCACGGCGCTCGGGAATCGGATGCCCCCTGCTGGCCGCCCGGCCCGTGCTCCGCGCGTCGGTCGGGCAGCCAGCGGATCGCGCGATGGGCAGGGAAGCTCGCTCCACGCCATCGGACGCGTCGGCATGGGTGGTTGGGACGGTTCGGCACCCGGCCAGGGGGGGCCTCGCGAATCATGTCCACGTCCCGCGGATCGGCAGGCGGAACAGCGCTTCGTCCAGGCTCGCGGCGGTGGCCCTGCCGCCGGAGCGGCAGGGCGCCCGTGACCGCGGCCCGGTACCGCCTCAGGCCGTGATGACGCCGTCCAGCCTTCCGGCCTTGGCGTCCTCGATAAGGGAGGAGAACTGGTCGGCGCTCATCTGGACGCGCTGGCCGAAGTCGTCGGTGAGTACGACCCGGCGGTCGGCCGTGGCCGAGGGGTCGACGAAAAGCTGGGGGCAGCCGCAGTTGCACTTGCCGCAGAACGTCGCGACCTGCTCCAGACCTTCTGTGCCCGACATCTCAACCTCCCGATGGGTATTCGGCCTTGGGCTATGCCGACTGTCCTGGTCATACCCGGCGGGTCGGTCGAGAAGCAAGGTCGCGGGATGCGGGAGCACACCGGCGTTGCGCTGTGCTTCCGGTGCTCCTCCCGATGCTTCGACAGTGCCGCGCCTGCCGGGAACCAGCGGGCCCTGTAACCCGACTACTTGGGGAGGGCCCCCTCCCGTGCGGTCGCCCGCCCGGGGTGGGCCGACACAGGAGCGACGGCCCACCCTCGGAACTGCGGGTCAGACGGCGGCCTTGAGGGTTGCGGTCCCACGCCAGCCGTTCTCCCGTTCGGATGCCTCGATCGCGTCGATCAGGGACGTCCGGGCCCGCGCGACGCGGGAGCGAACGGTGCCGACGGGACAACCGGTCGCCGCGGCGGCTTCCGCGTACGGCAGGCCGAGTAGGCCCGTGAGGACGAACGCCTCCCGGCGCTCGTCGGGCAGCTCGTCGAGTAGTTCGGCCAGCGCTATGCCTTCCTCGAACCCGGGAAGTCCGCGCGGTTGGGCCAGCTCGGCGGCCAGTTGCCAGTCGGCCGTGTCCGAGAGGCGGGGCCTTGCCGCGGCGAAACGGAAGCGGTCTATGACCGTGCGTCGGGCGATCGACAGCAACCAGGTGCGGGCCGAGGAGCGGCCTTCGAAACGGGGCAGGCTGCGCAGCACCCGAAGGTACGTCTCCTGTGTCAGGTCGTCGGCGGCCTGCGGATCGGCGCTCAGGTGCGCGACGTAACGCAGTACGTCCTGGCGGGTGGCGCGGACGAAGCGTTCGACGGCGTCGGGGTCGCCGTCCCGGGCGGCAAGCGCCAGCGCCGTCGTTGACTCGTCGTCACGCGCCGGAGCCGTTCGTTTCGATGCGGGCGTGCCCGTTGGGAGTGATCGCCGATCGGGTAGGACGGGCGTCAGGGCAGGGGTCATCACCTGGGGTCCTTCGCTGAATCCGGGCAGCACTCGGGCAGCCCGGTGACATGGTGGGACGGCCGCGGTGGGCGTACACGTACCTACGGAGTACGCCTCGCGGCGGTCGCGGGGATTGACGCGGGCGCACGACAGCGTCGGCGCGCCCGTGCGGGGGCGCCGCTGCACGGCATGGCGTCAGTGGCTTCGGCTGTCAGGCGACAGCGATCCCGCGAGGTGGACCCCGGGTGGTGATGGCGTGGACGAGAAGCAGTGACCGCAGGCGTGGGGCCGGTTGACGGCGGTCGGTACGGATTCGCGGCCGGTGTGGCGGCTCGGCGATCCGGAGAAGCAGCAGGAGCGGTGTGAACAGCCGGGCGGCCAGGGCGCGGCCGATCCGGAAGGCGGCGCGTTCGCCGTGTGCGAGCCACAGGCCGCACAGCAGCGCGGCCAGCAGGTGGGCCGCCAGCATTCCGTAGGCGCTGCCGTAACCGGCCATGTGTGGCATGCCCATTGAGGTCATATGGCTCATCGAGCCCATTCCCTGCATCGAGCCCATCGAGCCCATCGAGCCCATCGAGCCCATGGAACTCATGGAGTCCACGCCGGGTGGAGGACCGCCCAACTGGTCGCCGAGTCCGGCGGCCCGGACGATACGTTCGGCATCGGCGGATGACAGCTTGGTCGCCGGGTCCATGCCGCACAGCAGCACTCTCGCCCACTGCTGGGCCAGGGACTCGCCGCCGCGCGAGGTCCCCCCAGCCGCGACCTGGCTCACCGCGAAGAGGGAGTGCAGGCCCAACTGGGTCGCCACCGTGACCGCCGTGACGAAGGCGGGGCCGCGCTCCCGGCCCGCGAAGCACCAGCCCACCGCCCCCGCGGCAGTGAACGCGCCGGTCAGGGCCCACCACGGGACGCCGACGCCGGACATCATCACGTGACCGAGGGCGGCGAGCAGCACACAGACGGCTGCGAACATCGCAGCCCGTGCCGCCCGAGAGTCCAGCCCCGCATCCATGACGGCCTCATCGTTGCATCAGTGTCTCGCGCCTCGACACCGGGGCGACGCGAGAACGGCAGGAACTCGTCGCCTGCGGCGTTCGAGTTGCGGTGCGACGCTGAGTCCAGGGAGCACCAGCGCAACCTCGCCGACATCGACATCGACGTACGCCGCCAGCAGGCGAAGCCACAGAAGTACGGTGAGGGCGCGACCCTCCATCCCCTCCTGCCACGTCCACGCGATGCGGAAGCACCGGCAAGGCGGGAGATGCGATCGCGGGAGATGCGGTCTGCCGCCGGTGGCCTGTTGACGGTCGTCTCGGGCCTGATGTCGCAGGTCGGCGGACCAGCGTCCCCCGAGTGGCCTACGTCACCCTTCTGGCCGACAATGGAGGCGGGCCGGCAAACGCATGATGTCGAGAGCGACGGAGAAGTCGTCATGCCCATGCACACGCCCCCCGTCCTCCTGAACCCGCTCACCAATCGCGGCACCGCGTTCACGGCAGAGGAACGCGAGCGTCTCGGGGTGGTGGGCCGCTTGCCCGACGCGGTGCTGACGCTGGACCAGCAGGTTGAGCGCGCCTACGAGCAGTTGCGGGAGGAGCCGACCGACCTGGCGAAGTTCGTCAATCTTGAGCAACTGCACGACCGTAACGAGGTGCTGTACTACCGGGTCCTTCGGGACCATCTGGCGGAGTTGCTCCCGGTTGTCTACGACCCGACGGTGGGCGAGGCGATCAAGCGGTTCAGCCACGAGTACCGGCAACCCCGCGGGGTCTTCCTGTCCATCGACCGACCACAGGATGTGCGTCGCTCGTTCGAGACACTCCAGCTCCACCCCGACGAGGTCGACTTGGTCGTGGTCACCGACGCCGAGGAGATCCTGGGCATCGGCGACTGGGGAGTGCAGGGCATCCAGATCTCGGTGGGCAAGCTCGCCGTCTACACCGCCGCAGCCGGCCTGCACCCCGGCCGCTGCGTACCAGTGGTCATGGACGTCGGAACCGACAACGAGATCCTCCTCAACGACCCCCTCTACCTGGGCATACGCCACAGCAGGGCACGCGGTAAGCAGTACGACGCGTTCATCGAGACCTATCTGGAGACGGTATCCGAGCTGTACCCCAACGCACTGCTGCACTTCGAGGACTTCGGGCCGGGGAACGCCCGCCGAATCCTGGAGGCGTACCGCGACCGCTACCGGATCTTCAACGATGACATGCAGGGCACCGGCGCCATCACCCTGGCCGCCGCGGTGTCGGCGCTGAAGGTCACCGGCGTGCCGTTCCGCGAGCAGCGCGTCATCGTCTTCGGTGCGGGCACCGCCGGGGTGGGCATCGCCGACCAGTTGCGCGACGCCATGGTCCGTGACGGTCTTGACGCGCAGGAGGCCACGCGGCGGGTGTGGCTGATCGACAAGCAGGGGCTGCTGCTGGAGGGCATGCCGGACCTGCGCGATTACCAGGTCCCCTACGCGCGGCCCGCCGCCGAGGTCCGAGGCTGGGCGGAGGGCGGGATCGACCTGCTCACCACCGTCCAGCATGTCCACCCGACCATCCTGATCGGTACTTCGACATCGCCGGGCGCCTTCGACCGGCAGGTGGTCACCGCCATGGCCAAGGGCGTCGAACGGCCGATCATCTTCCCGCTGTCCAACCCCACGGAGAAGATCGAGGCCATGCCGGCAGACCTGCTGGCCTGGACCGACGGCAAGGCCCTGACCGCGACCGGCATCCCTGTGGACCCCGTCGAGTACGGCGGCGTGCGCCACTCCATCGGCCAGGCCAACAACGCGCTGCTCTACCCGGGCCTCGGCCTGGGCACCGTCGTCGCGGGCGCCGACCGGCTCACCGCCGGAATGCTGCTGGCCGCCGCCGAGGCGGTGGCCGGGCAGGTCGACGCCCGGGCCCCCGGCGCGCCCCTGCTGCCCCCGGTGAAGAACCTGCGCGCCTCCTCGGCCGTCGTCGCGAAGGCGGTCGTGCGTGCCGCGGTTGCGGACAAGGTCGCCAACCGCCAGCCGGACGACCTTGTCCAGGCCGTGCACGACGCCATGTGGCAGCCGGCCTACGGATCACTGCCCGATGGGCAGGAGGCATCGACATGACCACCGGGCACCGGCGCGCCGAAACCGAGCAACCGCCGAAGGTGCGGGACGCCCCGATCGGCATCGACGCCACAGGGACCCGGCGGGAAACGGACTCGATGGGCGCCATCGAGGTACCCGCCGACCGGTACTGGGGCGCCCAAACCCAGCGGTCCCTGATCCACTTCTCCATCGGCGACGACCGCATGCCCAAGGCCGTCTATCACGCCTACGGCTACGTCAAGAAGGCCGCCGCACTCGTCAACGGCCGCGAGGGCCGCCTCCCCCAGTGGAAGGCCGACCTCATCGCCCGCGTCGCCGACGAGGTGATCTCCGGCGCGCTGGACGACCACTTCCCGCTGTACGTGTGGCAGACCGGCTCCGGCACCCAGAGCAACATGAACGTCAACGAGGTCATCAGCAACCGCGCCGTCCAACTCGTCGGCGGCACCCTGGGATCCAAGACGCCGATCCACCCCAACGACCACGTCAACATGGGCCAGTCCTCCAACGACACCTTTCCCACCGCGATGCACATCGCCGCGGTCCGCCAACTCCACGAGCACCTGCTCCCTCAAGTGCGGGAACTACAGCGGGCCGTGGAAGCCAAGTCCCACGCGTGGTGGGACATCGTCAAGATCGGCCGCACCCACCTGGAAGACGCCGTCCCACTGTCCGTGGGCCAGGAGTGGTCCGGCTACGCCGCCCAGCTCACCGACGCCATCGACCGCATCGAGGCCACCCTGCCGGGCCTCCACCAACTCGCCGTCGGCGGCACCGCCGTGGGCACCGGCCTCAACACCCCCGAATCCTTCGGCGCCCAGGTAGCACGGGAGATCGCAACACTGACCGGCCACCCCTTCCGCAGGGCGGCCAACTCCTTCGCCCGCCCAAGGCGGTTTGGACGCCATGGTGGCTGCCTCCGCGGGGCTGCGCGCCCTCGCCGTCCCCCTGATGAAGATCGCCAACGACATCCGCTGGCTCGCCTCCGGCCCCCGCTGCGGCATCGGCGAACTCGCCCTGCCCGCCAACGAACCAGGCAGCTCCATCATGCCCGGCAAGGTCAACCCGACCCAGTGCGAAGCGATGGTGATGGTCTGCATCCAGGCCCTGGCCGAGGACAGCGCCATCGCCTTCGCGGGAAGTCAGGGCAACTTCGAACTCAACGCCATGCGACCCGTCATCATCAACAACTTCCTGCACTCCGCCCGCATCCTCGGAGACGCCAGCGAGAAGCTGCGCACGTACTGTGTTGAAGGCGCCGAACTGCACCGCGACCAGATCAACGAGTACCTCTCGCGCTCCTTGATGCTCGTCACCGCGCTGTCCCCCGAGATCGGCTACGACAAGGCCAGCCGCATCGCCCACAAGGCGGACGACGAGGGAACCACCCTCCGCGAGGCCGCCCTCGCCAGCGGCTACATCAGCCCCGAGGACTTCGACCGCATCGTCGACCCCCAGCACATGGCCCACCTCAGCCACTGACAGAACCACCCCGGCCCGCAGCCCGCCTACTGGTCCAATAACACTGCGCCACCTGCGGAAGACCGCGGTGAACGGCAGGGATGGGTCCGCCGCGATAGTCCGTGGCACCCGCCCCGTGGCTCGGGGAGCATTGGCTCGGACCCACCCGCCATCTGCTGCAGCTCAGTGAGGACGGGCTTGCCGGTCTTCGGGTTCACGCCCATCAGGCGGTTCAGGCGAAAGAAGGCGGGCACGTCCACGCCTTCAGGAACGTCCAACAGCGCTGTGCGGTAAATGAGCGCAGCCAATTTCCTCTGCGCGCGTGTCTGGGTCAGCAGGCCGTCTGTGGCCAGGATCCAGTCGACGAAGTAACTCCGCAGGATGCGGCGGGCAGTTGCCTCATCTACGTCTGGGGCTTACTGGAGAGCAAGGCATGCTCCGACCCTGGAGAGGCGCGGGCATCTCCAGCCCGCCTGTTGGCATCGATCGGTTCTCTTGCCGGGCCAAAGTCAGCCGACGTGGTGGGCGCTCGCGTCCGGGCGCCGGAAGAAGGGCGATGGCGGCCCTTCTGGTGCGTATCTAGTGCGAGAGGCTTGGCGCGGTCTAGATAACAACCAAGCACCGGGTCGCTGACCTGGGGCTTTCGCGTGGAGCGGGTGACGGGAATCGAACCCCCGCTCTGGGCTTCGAAGCTGCGACCATTCGCGCGCGGTTTGGGTGCTGACCTTGGTAAGCGGTTGGGCCGAGGGCTCGACGGCTGCGGCTGCTCTCACCGTGATACCCCGCTGTGTCCCGCTAGATCTGGTGCGCTTGTGGTGCGGGCCGATCGCCGTGTGAGCTGGCAGACGCCATGGGACCAGAAAGGCACCTGCCTAGCGGCCTCTGTGCAACTCCGCCCGTACCCGCTCGACCATCCGCTAAGCTTCCCACATTCGGCTCGCGGAGAGTCGAAGGGCGGCAATGTATCCACAGGCCCGGCACCTGCGGACGCTGCAGATGGGTGTAGTGCACCCAACTCCGCGTGAACTTTTGGAGTTTCACGAGGTATGTGACCGAGAGCGCCAGCCGGGTGGCACCGAGGTATCAGCATGCCTGAAAGTGTGAAGAAGGACATTGCCCGAACCCGAGCGAGGTTCACTGGTGAGCCTGAAGCGGGAGCGTTCGCAGGGGTTCCACGGGACGGGTCACTCGGTCTCGACACCTGCTTGAGCGAACAGCGCACCTTTCGTGCTCTGTTGGCACTTGGCCTTTTCAACCGATTGGGGCTCGGAGAGGCTCGTCCACCTGCTCGGTGGGGGTTGCACACGCTCGTGGCTTACGACATCACGGTGTCGCCTCGCTACAACCGGCTCGTCCTCATTACGGACGTTCCGCACAACGTGGCACCGTACCTCCTACCCAGCCGCGACGGAGGGGGCTCTCTACCGGGGCTCCGATTCGAAGAGTTCCGTGGTCGGCGCACCTACGTTGCGCGTCATCTGCCCACGGGCGCCCAACTGGTAGTCACAGGAAGCCCGTCCGGCACCTGGGGTGCTTCGCGGCGTTCTTCCCCCCGTTGGGACTTCTACTCAGTTGATAAACCGCTGACCACGGTGGAGCAGACACAACTGGACGAAGTGCCCCGGATGGGCGCAGACGCTGAGTGCCTGCTGGCCGGTCTCGCGAGCAGAATCGCGACTCAGGACCCTCAAGGCAGCTGGGCGATCGGCAACTGGTTCTCTGACCCCCTGCAACGTTCTGGTTGGCTCAACGACGGGAGCGAAGGACGATATGGGAAGCAGCTGTGGGGCTCGGCGGACCGATGGACGTTTCGATGGAATGGCTTTCCCTACGTCGAAGACGTCGCAACATCACTGACAGCTCCCCAGGTTGGTATCCCAGGTGCCACGATGCACGATGCTGGCGACCGCGTGGAAGTGCGGTTGGGGGGCGCGACGCTCAGCCTGCAGGGATGTCGAGCACCGCTCCAGCGGACGCCGGGACAGAACTCATGAGCTGGGACAACGTGACGCTGGTGATTCTTGCTGCTTTTGGCTGCGTCATGCTGCTACTGACGCAGATCGCCGAGGTGCTGTCTAAGCTTCCTGGGATCATCCGCGCTTGGCGTGAGGTGCAGCGCGCTCTTCAAGCGGGGCCAGACGATCCCCCTGAAGCCCGGGGCTCGCGAAAGGCTAACGATCCCGCCCCTGTCTCCGGTGAGGGGAACGCGGGGCCTTTCCTATGCCCGAAAGACCGAGCCGAGGGCGGCACCCAAGGTCCCGGTGTCAGACGCAACGCAGGTGGGTCCGCTAACTCGGCCGAGCGCTGAGACGCAGGGCTCGTGCGTGGCTGCTGTCGGCGGCGCGTGCCCAAGGTGATCCGATGGGCCCTGCCATGCCGGTGCCTCGGGGCTGGCATGTGCGAATGACTTTGAACGGGCACGATGGCGTATCGACCGGGCACCAGGGTCGTCAGGGACACGCGGCGACTGGGCACCAGAGGAGAAACACGATGATTCGGCTGTCGGACGGGCCCATGACCTGGGTGGCGACCGGGGACAGCATCACCCAGGCCGTATTGCACACCCACGGAGCCCGCGGCTGAGTCGAGCACCTGCACGAGCGGGTCCGGTGGCAGCTGGACCGGCTCACCGACGTCGTGGTCAATACCGGCGTCTCCGCGTGGCGCGCGGTCGACGTGCTCGCTGCCCACGACCACCTCATCGGCCGATTCGAGCCCGATGTGCTGTCCGTATCGCTCGGCACCAACGACTGCCTCACCGGGGAGGACGGCCTGCCCGACTTCCACGACGCGATGCGCCGAATCATCGCCGGGGCGTGCCGCGGACGCGTCCTGCACACGCCGGCGCTGGTCAGCGCCTCGGGCCGGGAGCGGCGCGTGGGTTGGTGACCCTGGTTTTCCGCTTGTTCTGACAGGCATCTGGCACGGTGCCACCGGTCGTCCAACTCGCGCGGTGACTGGAGTGGCTGCGACTCCTACGCCAGTAAGACCGTCTGGACCGATCAGCCACTGCCGTATCTTCCGCGGTAGTTGAAAATGCTGTTACTCTGCGGCCACTTGCAGGGGGGCGGTTGCAGTTGCCGGGGGCTTCGCACGGCGGGCCGACCAGGACGGCAAGTGCGCCGTCACTGGTCCTCACCCTCCCCATGCCTTCGTCGCCTTTAGGGGAGGAACGGGTGGCCCAACGCCCCCTCATACGCGGCTGCGTAGCTGTCGCCGCGTCATTTGTCGTGATTTCGGGCCTCGCCTGCGTCGCGGCACCAGTGGCCGTTGCGAACGCCCCCACCGAGACTGTCATTCCGGCCGCCCTTAGCGAGATACCACGCACGGACCTGGTCGATTTCGCGGGTCCCGGCGGATTCCTGCACAAGCAGCAGGGTCAGTCCGGCTTCGTCTGGACGAAGTACTCGGGTGGTCCGGACATGCCGGTATCCGCCGACTTCAGCAATGTGCCCGGCAAGTACGGAGCGGGCGCTGACATTGTGGCCACTGCCTCCGGCTCCACTGTCCAACTGCAGGACATGGATGCGGGAACCACGGCCGTCATCACCCTGCCGAGCGGCCAGACCTATCTCGGAACATTCGGATCACGTGTGCTGACCCTCGCAGGATCTGGCGCCACCTCGGCGTCGCTGCACATCCTGAGCCTGTCGGGTGGACAGCAAACCGACACGCAGGTCACCGGCTGGCCAGCGGGCGCAACTGTCGGGACGACGGTGCTGGCAGGGGACTCTGAATCAGTACTGGTGCGCTATACCGACAACGCCGGCGATCGGCTCGCGGTGCTGGATCTGTCCACCGCCCAGGTGACACCCGTCTTCAGCGCCCTGCCGGCGGCAACGACCATCAGCGGGGTGGCCAGTGCCACGTACGTCGGGTGGTACACCTACACCGCCAACCAGCCGGTCACCCTCCACCTACTGCCGCGCTCCGACCTGACCGCTGCGGAGACCGCAGTGCAAGTTCCGTTGCCGCCAAAGGTGCCACACGGATTCCAGGTAGTGAGCCCGCAGTTGGCCCTCGTCGGGGACACCGTGCTCGTCAACTACCAGGAGGCCCATACCGGTTCCCCGACCCTCGAGGACCTCGCCGGCTACCCGCTCTACTCGATGCCGCTGAGCGGCAGCAGCCTGAGCGCAGTCCTCGCCCACGTGGATTCGCGCTCCCTGCGGTCGACGCCGAACGGCATCGTCGTGCCGGGCGGCCCGTCGGCCACGGACTGGGCCGCCCGCCAAGTGACAGCCGATTCCACCGGCGCTCTGGCCACGGCATCCGAGGACTCCGACCCGGCCCTGCCAGCGCCGATCGATGGACTGGCACTGACGGCGGGGCAGTTGTACACCCTTGAACGCAACGACGGCCCACCCAGCTTTATTGACACCGCCTATCTCCGCTCCGTCCAGCTGGGAGGCACCACACCCACCTACGGCGCGCACATGTACGACGGGCAGCGCATCGCGCCGAGCAACTGCGACACGGCGCCCGGCTGCGAGCCGCCGATGGAAGCCGCCAATGGCACGATCATGCAGCTGTGGCCCAACTACGATTCCTCCGGGGACGCCGTGGCCATAGAGCAGGTGGGGGCAGGCGGCGCCGTGTTCACCCCCCAGGCGACCGGCGGCAGCCTGGTCGACTCGGACGGCCGCTATGTCGTCTACGACGGCGGGTCCACCGGGAAGCAGTACATCATCGACACCAAGATCGAGACGCAAGCCAATCTGCTGTACACCCGCCCGGTCACCGGCGCGGCGCTGTCGGCTGGCGCGCTGTGGGTGACCGGCTCCACCCCCGGTTCGATCAATGCGGTCGATCCGGCGACGGAGCGCAACGAGCAGACGGTGGTCACCGGTGCGTCCTGTGCGCCAACTGAGCTGCAGGCCGCTGCAGGTCGATGGCTGTACTGGTCGTGCGGGGTGTCCGGCCCCGCCGGGGTGGTGGACATCGCAACCGGCGCGCAGATGTCGGTGCCTACGGGGCTGGCGCAACTCGGTGACGGTTTCGTGGTCACGCATGACACGGCTGCGGGGAAGCTGGTGCTGACCGATGTCCACACCGACAGCGCGGTGACCAGTGATCTGGCTGCGTTGCCAGCCGGGCCGGTGCCGGATGACCGAAGGGTGAGGTGGGCGGTCGACAGGGCCAGCAACGGCATCACATATCTCGACGCCCAGCAGAACATCCACCTGATCGACCCGCACATCCCCACTTCACCCGCCATCCCCGCCGAGAGCACGTCCCTGCTGCCAGGGGAGCGGCTGGTTGCTGGAGACAGCCTGAGCAGCGCGAACATGACACTGCTGATGCAGAGCGACGGCAATCTGGTGGCGTATCTGAACACTGGCGCGCTGCAGCACGGTCCGGCGATCTGGGCGAGCGGGACGGGCGGGAACCCGGGTGCATACGCGGAGATGCAGCCAGACGGAAATCTGGTCGTGTACCGGGCGGGCGGCGGGCCCAGCACCGGTGGCGCGCTGTGGTCCAGCGGCACCTACGGCCACTCCGGCGCCTACACCACCTTGCAGGACGACGGGAACCTGGTGGTCTACAAGAGCACCGGCGGCCCCACCACCGGCGGTGCGTTGTGGTCGGACGGCACCTACGCGCGTTCGCAGATCATCGGCTCGGGCCAGAAGCTCAGGCCCGGCTGGTGGACGCAGGCGCAGTACACCCGGCTGGTGATGCAGCTAGACGGCAATCTGGTCATGTACCGCAAGCATGACGGCGCGGCCATTTGGTCCAGCCGCACCTCCGGCCACTCCGGCGCGTATCTGTACATGCAGACCGACGGGAACCTGGTGGTCTACAGCAGTGGTGGCAGCCCCAACGCCGGCGGTGCGCTGTGGTCCAGCGGCACCTACGGCCACTCCGGCGCCTACGCCATCATGCAGGACGACGGGAACCTGGTGGTCTACAAGAGCGGCGGCGGCCCCAACGCCGGAGGTTCGCTGTGGGACAGCAACACCTACCACTACGTGCCCTGACCCTGCTGAGCCACCAACTGCCCTGCCCGGCTCAATGTGCCGGGCAGGGCAGTCGCCGTTCCGGCACGCGGTCGTATGCATCGACTCCGAAGGCGCCGGGCACGACGAAGCCGCCGGAGGAACGGCTGCCTCCGTTTGAATCGGGTACGGACGGGCGCGCAGAGCCTGAACAGGTCTAGGCAACAAGTAAGGCCCAGGTATCCGACCTGGGCCTTTTGCCGTGGAGCGGGTGACGGGAATCGAACCCGCGCTCTGAGCTTGGGAATCAACGGCGCCGGAGTGATCCATTTGCCCCCTGATCAGGCAAGACGCGAGCGAAGAAGGGTCAGTGAGGACGCACGACGGGGCTCTTGATGACCGTGGTTCACCGCACTGGAGGGCACGTATGGGGCACGCCGAGGTGGACGGGCCCCATTCGGCGGCTCACGACGCAGCAGAGGGCCGTCGTTGCTGAGTGACGCACGGCCCCGTTGCATCTGCAAACCGTGCGGTCGTCCCTGGGAGCGGCAGCACCAGCTTCACCTCGGGCGGGCCTCAGCGGGGTAAGAGCGTGCTGAGCATTCCGGTGCGGCGCCAATTTCGGCAGGGTCGCCACACCGACCACCGACGAGCCGACCACCACCCGCCGCAACGGCCCAGCTCGCGCTATCCCGCGGATAAAGGGTGGAGCCCACGCTCAACTCAGACGTGGCAGCTGTAGCTCTTGATTACGGCTTCTCCGTCGTGGCGTCGCGGCGGCGGTGATGTTGTTCCAGCGGCGGTGGGCTTTGGCGGCCTGATGCTGGTGGTGGCGCCAGGCGGACCAGTGCAGTAGGCGGCGGAGGTCGCGACGGGGTTGCAGTAGAACGGTGGGTCGCAGAAGCCGGAGGAACTCTGAGCTGGCATCGGTGGTGTTCATGGGGCACCAGACGGTTCTCCAGCCCGTTGCCGATGAAGCCTCATCGGCACGCGGTGTTGCGGTGATTTTGAAGCAGGCAACTCGGGAAGTGGTCGCGGTTCAGGGAGCGTTTGCGCTCCAGAGAGCGATTACGGCACCCCCGACTACCGTGATCAGTGTCAACGTCCCGCCGAATGCGACTGCGGCTCGGTGCAAAGCGGTGGGGTAGGCGGCACCATTCGCCCTAGCTAGTACGGCGGCGACGCAGCCTACCAGGGTGGCGATAAGCCCCGCGAGCGCAGCCATGCTGAGGCACAGGGCGGCGACGGCAGTTACATGCACGTGGTTCTCCTCGTCCGAGATCATTCGATCTCTTTCGACTTTGCCCGTTGCTGCGTTCGTCGAGGTTCGGACGGACCAGGATGAACATCGAGAGCAGGACCGGAAGGACGGAGCCGCTGTGGGAGTCGATCGAGAGCCAGCGCAGGCGCTGGCCGCGCTACGGGAACGCCTGCGGCGGGCACAGGCTGAGGCCGGGATTTCCTGGAAGCAGGTGGCCGCGCGGACCGGGCTAGGCCGCACGACGGTGAGCCAGGCGGTCAACGACGGGAACCCTCCCCCCTCGGCTCGCACGGTCGCCACGTTGGCGCGGGCACTGAGAATTGATAACGCGCCGTTGCTGGACCTTCTGGACACCGCTGTGCCTGCGTCCCGCCGCTCGGAGGGAATGGCACGCCCCGCCGTCACGGACCGCATTTACCAACTGCCAGCGCCTCCTGCGGCCCTGATCGGCCGAGAAGAACAGCACGCCATGCTCCTTGAGGTGTTGCGCCCTGATAGTGCATCGCCCACCGTGGTCGCGGTCGGCGGGATGGCCGGTGTGGGCAAGACAGCCCTGGCCCTCAGCGCCGCGCACGAGGCATTGGTGCGCGGATGGTTCACGGACGTACTCTTCTTGGATCTCCGCAGCTACGATCAGCAGCCCACCACCTCCGACCAGGCGCTGGAGTCCCTCCTCGCTGCATTCGACTCCGTCGGTGGCGAACTTTCCGCGCTGCCGGACGCACGCGCAGGGCAATATCGATCGCAGCTGACGCGCTTGGCCTTAGAGGGGCGGCGGGTACTGATCGTCGCCGATAACGCTTCTGCCTCCGAACAAGTCCGACCGCTGCTACCCGCGCCTGGCCCGCACCGGCTCATGGTGACCTCACGTGAGGTCCTTGCCGCGCTCGACGCCCGTCTGGTGGCCCTGCGCGCCTTGGCCCCGGAGGCCGCCGCCGACCTGCTACGCAATGTTCTTCTGGTGGCCAATCCGGGCGACTCGCGAGCCGAGGAAGACGATTCTGTCTTCATGGAACTCGCGCAGCTGTGCGGCTGTCTGCCCCTTGCGCTGCGTATCGCCGCCGCGGTGCTGATAACGGATTGCAGCTCGGTAGCCGAGTTGGTAATTGCTCTGACACAGGGACGCTCCGTCCTACCCTATCTTCACGACGGAGCACGTGGTGTGAGGGCCTCGTTCGACCTGTCGTATCGGCTTCTGGAACGTGACCAGGCAGCCTTGTTCTGTCTGCTGTCCCTCAGCCCAGGACCGGATTTCTCCCTCGAGGCCGCTGCGGCCCTCACGAACACCTCGCCAGCAGACGTTCGCTTGACGCTGCGTTCACTGGCCCGGTCGCACTTCCTCGACCAGGGGGGCGGGCGCTGGTCCATGCACGACCTGGTGCGCGATTACGCCAGGGAACGCGCGCGGGAGGAGGCAGTGGACGACCCGTGCACTGCGGCCGCACACCGTGCGGCGTTCGCACGACTGCTCCAGTTCTACTCGGACACCGCCGCGGCTGCTGCCGAGCATCTCGGCTCCACGGCTGTCACCTCGGCCTCAGGCCGATTCTCCGATCGGTCAGAAGCACTGATATGGCTGGAAGCCGAGCGGGCGAACATCACGGCCACGATCGTCACGGCATGTGAGCATGGGGAGTCATCAAAAGCTGCGCGCCTGTTCGCTGTTCTCGGGGAGTATTTCGACCGGAAGCGCTACTTCGATGAATGGCTCATGCTCGCAACAACCTTGCGGGATGAGGCGACAGAGCCGTCGGCGCAAGCCATCGCGTGGAGCGGTCTGGGTGTGGTCCTGCGTCGACTGCGTCGGTTTGACGAGGCCGCTGCCGCGCATGTCCGCGCCCGCGACATCTACCGAGCCGCCAGCACGACCCAAGGTGAAGCACTCGCCTGCAGCAACCTGGGTCTGGCCTTAGCCGACGCAGAACGTCCCGACGAGGCTGTACGGGCCCTTCAGAAGGCGCTGACGATCTATCAAGAGCTAGGCGAGCCAGTAGGCCAGGCTCACGCCTGGTCCCATCTGGGTACCCTCTTTCGTGAGCTGGGACGCCCTGCTGATGCAGCCGCCGCCTGTCGGCGCGCCTGTGACATCTTCCGCCGCTTCGCTGATCTCCATGGAGAAGCCAATGCCTCGGTAGGGCTCGCAATGGTCCTCTTTCAAGAGGGGCAGCTCGAGGAGTCCTGTGGTGCCTATGCCCGCGCCCGCGACCTCTATCAGCAGCTTGGAGACCAGCATTGCGAGGCTGGTGCCTGGGAGGGATTGGCCGGCGTACTTCACACCATGGGTCGTGGCGAGGCCACCGCAGCGTACAGCGCTGCTTGCCGTCTCTACGCGGAGACCGGTGATCACGGGGCCGAGGCCCAAGCGTGCTTCACCCTTGCATATGTCCTGGCGCAGGCCCGCGAACCAGAGATGGTCACTGCCCTCATGCAGGCGGCATCCGCACATCAGAACGCCGGAAACTACCTGGAGGCGATCAACATCTGGGATTGCCTGGCCGAGATGCATGCACGCCGAGGAAGCCTAAAGGAAGCACAGGCAGCGCAGACGGCTGCTGCCGCGGCCCGCCGCCTTGCGTGAAGCTCGGCGGGGACAGGCCGGTGTCGGAAGCGCTACCCGCCGCCCGTGCATTGAGGGACGGCGGTGGCAACCTCACTGGCTACAGGTCAGCCATGGGTCCCCTGAGCTATGGGAGCGACGTATCACTCCGTGATCACACCGAATGGTGGAGCCGGATGGCTTCTTGGCACCACGGGGGCACACGGAGCCGGGCGAGCATAGTGGCTGGGAACCAGTGGAGCATGATGCCTTCGGTGAGGGGGAGGGCGTAGGCGTCGCCGTCCCACTGACCTTGGTAGATGGCAATGGGGCCTTTGCCGAGGTGCTCGGGGTTGTTCTGCTGGACGGTGGTGAACGCTTGTAGGGGGACGGTGAGCCCGGTTTCTTCCTTCAGTTCTCGGGCGATGGCGTCGGCCAGCGGTTCGTCGGGTTCTGGGCTTCCGCCGATCAGGGACCAGTAGCCGGGCCAGCAGATGCCTTCGATGTTGTCGCGCAGGTGCAGTAGGTACTCGCTTTGGCTGTTGGTGATCAGTACGGCCACGCCCGTGGCCTGGGTGCTCTGCGGCTGGAGCTGGGTGTCGGTCATCGCTCCCCTTTCCGCCAGCCATCGTCCTCTCGTCGACTCACTGTGTCTGGCGTTTGCCATGCCGCGGCGGTCGCGTCCGCAGGACGCGACCGCCGCTCGTCGGGGGAGCGGTGTCAGGCTGCGGCGGCTTCGCGGCCCCTGCGGGTGCGGCGGTGGAAGATCTCGGCGAAGGTGGTGCGGGCGCCGTCGGGGTCGATGTAGTGCATGGCCAGTAGTGCGGCGATCACGGCGCCGACGAGGTCGTTTTGCACCTCGTCCCATCCGTGGGCGTCGCCGCAGGTGGTCAGGCCCTTCAACCCATGGAGGGAGTGCATGGCTTCGCCTGCCTCTTCGGCGACCTTGCCGATCTGGAGGCTCTTGAGTTCTTCGTCGGGGAGGTGTTCACCGGCCTTGCGGCAGACGGTGGACAGCTTCTCGATGTTGTCCCACAGGTCGTCCATGACGGTCTCCGATTGTTGTGTCGGCTATTCCTGTGCGGGGCGGCCGAGTTGGCGTACGGTCCATCCGGCCGCGCGCCAGACATCGGCGTCGAGGAGATTGCGGAGGTCCACCAGGGTCGGGTTTGCGACCACCGTGGCCAGGGCCTTGGGGTCGGCGTCGCGGAACTGGGGCCACTCGGTGGCCAGCACGATCAGTTCCCTGCTCTTGGCGGACTCCTCCAGGTCTTCTGCGTAGTCGAGTTCGGGGTGGCGTAGGAGGGCGGTGGGGACGGCGTGGGGGTCGTGGACGGTGACCTTCGCGCCGCGCTGGTGCATGAGGGTCGCGATGGCCAGGGCGGGTGATTCGCGTACGTCGTCGGTGCCCGCCTTGAAGGACGCGCCCCACACGGTGACCTTCACGCCGTCCACGGCTCGGCCGAGGGTCTGCTCGATCAGGGTGAGTGCCGCTGCCGGGCGGGACTCGTTGACCTGTTCGGCGGCCCGCAGCAACGTGGCGGCGGCCGTGGCGCCGAGGGCGCGGGCGGAGGCGGTGAAGGCGCGTACGTCCTTGGGCAGGCAGCCGCCGCCGTATCCCGGGCCGGCGTTCAGCCCGCCCTTGCCGATGCGGGGGTCGACACCGATGGCTTCGGTGAGTTGTTGGATGTCGGCTCCTGCGGCGGCGCACATGTCGGCGACACCGTTGATGAAGGAAATCTTCATGCCGAGGTAGGCGTTGGCGGCGCCCTTGATCAGTTCCGCGGTGGCCGGGTCGGTGACGAACAGCGGGATCTGGTCGCGCAGCAGCGGCGCATAGACCTCGCGCACGACGTCTTCGGCGTGCTGGGAGGGCACCCCAGCGACGATCCGGTCGGGGCGCAGGGTGTCCTCGATCGCGTGGCCCTCGCGCAGGAACTCCGGGTTCCACACGACCTCGACGCCGTCCCCGGCGGGAGCGAGCCGGGCCAGGAGAGCGGCCAGGTCGCGGGTGGTGCCCACGGTGACGGTGGACTTGCCGATGATTACGCACGGGCGGATCAGGTTCGGGGCGAGTGCGCGGGCCACGCCGAAGACCTGGCCGGTGTCGTAGCTGCGTCCGTCGGCGTCGATCGGGGTTCCCACGGCGAGGAAGTGCACGTCGGCGAAGGCTGCGGCCTCTGCGAGGTCGGTAGTGAACCGCAAGCGCCCGGACGCCGTGTGGGCGGCCAGTAGTTCGGGCAGGCCCTCTTCGTAGATGGGGCACTCGCCAGCGTTCAGCCGGTCGATCTTCGCCTGGTCCAGGTCGACACCGATGACCTCGTGGCCGATCTCGGCCATCGCCGCAGCGTGCGGGATGCCCAGGTGGCCGCAGCCGATGACGGATACGCGCATGGGGCCAACGCTCCTTTCCCTTCTCGCCCGCCCGGTTGGGTCCGGGCCGGTCAAGGGCGCCACGCTAGCGCCAGCCACCGGCCCGACCCTCATCGCGCAGGTAGGGTCAACGCCCGCTCTTTGAGAGGAGGTTGACGAATTCGGGTAGGGCTTTCTCCGCTGTGGCGCGACACACCAGGTCGTCGTCCTGTGGGCCTTCCAGGGGGTAGGGCATGAACTGGCCGTCGTGCCAAAAGCCCTCGGGGTCGAGGTAGACGACCTTCATGCCGCGCTGACGGGCGCGTGCCTGGACCTTGCGGCGATCGGCGTGCAGACCGACCACGAGCAGGGCCTTCGCGCCCTCGACGAACTCCACGTCCGGCACGACTTGGTCGTAGCGGCGCATGAAGCACTCGTCCAAGCCGACGCGGGCCGCTAGGACGTCGAAGTTGTTCGTGATGACCGGTCCCACCAGGTACCCGGCGTCGTGGAGTTCCTTCAGCGCCCACATGGCCGAGGTGGGCTCGGCCAGGAAGCATGCCTTGAACATCTCGACGAACTCCGCGGCCTTCTCCTCCGGTTCGGTGAGCACCTCCTGCAGCAGCGGGTCGGAGGCTGGCGACAGAATGAAGCGGTGCTCGCGCGGTTCGTCGCCTTGGCGGTCGGTGACGCGGTAGATCTCGTGGAGCCGGTGGAGGGGCGGGATGCCAGCCTCAACGGAGGTGCCGCAGCCGATCTCGACCTGGAAGGGCAGGAAGTCGGCCAGGACGGACAGGTCGGGGATCATGGTCGGGTTGCCGCGCTGGTCCTTGACGCGGATACCGGAGGCCAACACATCCCAGGGCAGTTGACGTAACGCGGGCGGTGGTGCGTACGTGGCCGAGGTGATCTGCACGTCCAGACTGCGGTAATCCGACCGCAGCCCACGTCGGGCCTTAGCGTCCTGTGGGTGCAGCGCATACGGGGTGACCTTGCACCGCAGGTCACGGCGCGTCCACGGGGCCCCGCCTGTCTGCTTCCATCCTCCGGCCACGAGGGCGGCCCTGACGGCGTCCTCGTGGGCGGCTATCTCGTCGGCCGGTGCCGTTGCACAGTGGTACAGGTACAGGTCGGTCAGGCCGATCGCCGGGGCCGCGGTGGTGGGGACGAGGCCGTACCGGTAGCGGTAGTGGATGATGCGGCGGCGGGCGTCGCCGTCCCCGCTCCAGCCGGACTGGCTGGCGGTGGCCTCCTCCTGGGTGCGGCGCCAGATGCCTTCTTCGATGTAGCGGGGCCGGTCGGCATCGCCGAAGTAGGTCTTCCAGGTGCGAAGTTGGTCGGGGCTGAGCTGGTCGATGACGGTGTACGGGATGTCCACGGTTCCCCTCCCTGGTGGTCAGGCCCGCCCATCGACGCGACGGGCAGGCCGCTCGGGTGCCATCTGGCACAGACCGCGGTGAGTCCCGTTCCGCCCGGCAGGCCGAGCCGCTGGCTTGCCGGGCAGAACGGTTTCCTGTGGGCAGCCTGACGTGGGCATTTGGGCTGCCCTGCCGCCCGCAACGGGGGCGGGCGGCGCTGGGTGCTCCGGCACCCGGGGGCTCCCAGGCCGGATGCCGGAGCGGCTTAAATGCCGGGGCCGGAGGTGTCCGGTGCTGATACGGGGGCGGGTTGCCCGGCGGCGAAGAGTTCGACCACCTGCGGGATCTCGTGGCGCAGGATCCAGGCCGGTGCGAGCCCGATCACGGCCAGAAAGATCAGGTCCAACCCGCCTGGCAGCCGGTGCCCGGTCTCGGCGCGTCGTGTGGGGCGATGGCGGCCCCGCGCGCTCACGACAAGCTCCCTGGTGCCTGTGCTCGTTCAGTGAGGATGCGGCCAACCTGGGCGTGCAGGCTTTCCAAGGCGTTCGGAGTCAGGATCAGCGTGGCTTCGTTGGTGCCGCCGTCCTCGTAGTGCACCAGGATCGGCAGCGCGCCCTGCTCGGCGCGGTGGTCCCAGATTGCGTCATGGTCGGTCAGTGTGGCGTGGGTGGCCTTAGCGGGTACTGGCCGCAAGGTGGTGCCGTCGGCGGGGGCGGACCATTCGACGCCGCCGCCAAGTGGGCGCAGGTGGTAGGTCGCGGCTTCTGCGCCGGGGACGGCGACGACGACGCCGACACGGCCGCCCTGGGCGGTGTCGGCGGCGAGGTCGCCGAGCTGGGGGATGAACGGGGCCACTGTGCCTAACTCGGCCCCCTGCGACGGCAGATGGGGAGTTGGTCGTCCGGTCATGCCCCTGAAGGTAGGGACGGCTCAGGGGCCGAATATGAATCGGAGGAATACGACCCTCATCCGTCCAGGTGGAAGCGGTCGGACATGCGCCGCAACTTCTCCCGAGTGGCTGCGCGTTCGGCATAGACGATGCTGCGCAGGGTGGAGCGGGCGATGGGATGGTTGCGGACGAGCTGGGGAGCGACCTGCTCTGCCTGTTCCAGCTCGGAGAGGGCCTTGTCGCGGTTGCCGTCCCACAGCCAGGCTCGTGCGAGGTCCATGTGGTGGTGTCCTTGGCGGGAGTTGGGCAGGGCGGCGACCAGCTCCGGGCTGGTGCGCCGGTTGATGGCCAGTGCCTTGCGTTGTTCGCCCAACTCCAGAGCCACGCTGATGGCGTGGATCTGGACGTTGCCGGGGGAGAACGTCAGCGAGTGCCGGTCGTACACCGGGGCTCCGGTGTGCGAGGTCATGCGCTCAGCGGCTGCCTTTGCGTGCGCGATGCGGTCCTCGGTTTCCGAGGCCCGGCCAGCCCGCGCCGCTGAGACGGCCGCCCGGAGTTGGAGCGAACCCCACGCCCGCACGGCCAGCGGATCGCCTCGCTCGTAATCTTGCTGAACCGTACGAAGAGCCTTGTCAGACAAGGACAGAGAGTCGTCCCAATCAGCGCTGGCCCACATGTCCCACACACGCATCCAGTCGGCGACGGCCGTCATCACTGGGTCTCCGGACAGCGAGGCGGACCAGGCGGCCCGTTCACAGGCCATGGCGATCAGCTCGGGATGGCCGAGAGAGTGAGCGGCGGTGTGGGCGAACTTGCAGCACACCGCGTAGATCGCGAACGCCTCCTCCCGCTCATGGCCAGTGGCGACCTCGGCCAGAGCACGGGCCTCGCGGAGCAGGTCCGGCAGGATCCGCAGGATCGCCACGTTGGCCGCCGTGTCCCGCAGCCGGTGCAGGCGGGTCATCTCCCGCCACAGCTTGTTCGCCGAACGCGGCGTGCCGTCGAACACCGGCGTCAGGTCGTAGCGGCGAAGCTCCCGCAGGATCGACGACGCGGCGATTTGCCACTGGTTCTGGTCCGGGCTGCTGTTGTACGGGCGGCCGATCAGGTCGTTGGGATGGACGTGCAGTTCGGACGCGAGCAGGTTCAGTATCCCGACGCGGTCCAACTCGATCAGGCCGCGCTCCATCTTCGACACCCAGCCCTGCGTCTTCCCCAAAGCTGCGGCGAGGTCGGCCTGCGGCATCCCCAGCCGGAGGCGGGCACGACGAGCCCGACGGCCGATCTCCTCGGCTTCCTCCAACATCAGGCCACCTCCTGCGAGTTAGTGGGCCTGCTGTGCTCAAGCGTTCGGCAGGGCATCGTGCCTCCGTCCGGTCAGGCTTCGTCACCAGAACGGTACCCATGCCGAGGCGGCACAGGGCCAGCCTCTACGGCGACGAACTGTCTCGACAGGGGCTGGCCCAGGCGCATTCGGTGTGCCACGTGCGGGAGTGCCGGTTGCTTGTGGTTCGCAGGGGGTAGGTGCGCCAGGTGACGAGCCGCTCAGGCTTGGACTTCGTCCGCTCCAGTTCGAAGGCCCAGGGCGACGGCTTGGTGTGTGTTCGTTGTCTGCGGAGTTCGTTCATCAGCCACTGAGGACGACGTAGGCGACTGCCGGATAAAGGGCGGTGAACGCCCAGACGAAGCAGTTGAGGCCCGTGATCGCGGCGCAGCCGAGGTGGAAGAGGAGGCCAGCGCCGAGGAAGACGGGGAGCCAGGATGCCGGGGCGATCAGTACCAGGGGGAAGGCCGTTTCCAGCAGGCTGACCCCGAGGGACGCTGTTCGTGCCAGGGCTGGGTGTGCGGTGAGGGTGGCGCCCAGCCGCCAGTGGCCGTAGCGGCGGGTGCGTAGTACGCAGGCCAGGCCGGTGCCGTCTCGCCACACGGGCGAGGTGAGCTTGTAGATGCCGGAGACGAGGTAGGCGAGGCATGCCTGAAGGGCCAGGAACCACAGGGCCAGCCGAATGGTCGCCGTGGTCGGGTGCACGGCGGTCAGGAGCAGCACGCAGAAGGTGATCCTCATAACCTGGTCGGCGCCCTCGCCTCCGCTGAGGCCCCGAAGGTTCAAGGCGGCGGTCGACACCACGATGGTGGCCAGCAAGGCGGTGTGCACCGCGCCGTGGAGTTCGGTGGGGATCAGGCTGGCGGCTGCCGCCGCGCGGACCGCGAGGACTGCCAGAACTCGGGGGTAAGACACGGTCCGGCTCAGGGCAGCGCCCAGGGCACCCGTCGCAAAGCGCGGACGGCGCAGCCGAAGGACCGGCCAGCTGGAAAGAGAGGTGTCGGCGAGCATCTGGGGGCGGGCGAGGTACTCCAGGGAGCAGAGCAACACACCGGCGGCGGCCAGCACTTCGGTCAGACGCAGGGCAGCGGCGGGGGCAAGGCTCATCGGCCGATCCGGTGCCACTTGGAGAGGAACACGGCCTCGGGCGAACTTGCCGCGCCTTCCCCCGCCGTCTGCGCGAGGACGAATTGGACGCACACTTCCCCGTCACCGGCTCTCTCACTGACCGCGGCCCGCGCCTGCTCGGTGGCGTAGCGCAGCAGCAGGAGGTAGCTGGTCGACTGCGGAGTGGTCGGGTCCGAGCAGGTGAGGTCGGCCTCGGCCAGCGTGGTGGCCAGGTCGAAGAGTTGCTTGTGGTGACGCCGGTCGGGGTTCCACAGGACGTTCCACCAGCGCCGCCGCCACACGGGCGTCACCTCACGCCACGCTCCGCGCTGGCCGCCGGGCGAGACCGTGCGGACCAGCAGGTGGTAGTCGTGGGTGCCCGGCTTGGGTGCGAAGAAGTGGTATCTCGGCACGAGGCCGAACAGGTCCAAGCGGCGCTGCCACACCTCCACCTGGGGGCAGACCGGCCCGAGTTGGGCGGCTGCCGTCAGCAGGAGCCATGCCCCGAGGACTCCGGCCAGCGCGTACTCGTATGGCCCCATCCGGCGTCTCCGGCTCCGCGCGGCGTACGATCAGGCCGCTCGCAGCGCCTCGCACCGTGCCGCCATCAGCTCCTCCACGCTCGCACCCTCCGGAGCGGCCTCCATGATCATCGGAAGGCCAGTGGCGAGGTCGCCGAGGCCCGCGGTGTCCAGCTCCAGGAGGAGGACGAGCTGGCCCGTGTGTTCGACGACCTCCGGGTCGTCGCTCATCGCCCTTGCCACATCGGTGAATTCGCCCATGCCATGCCTCCCGAGTGCGAATGCGCGCCATGCGTCTGCGTCTCCATTGGTAGCGGAACCGACGGTTCCAGAGGAGAGGCGTGCGGGAGCACACACCGGCGGGCGTCGCACTGCGCACCACCAGTTGCAGTAATCCGCCCGGCAGTAAGCCGCCGACCCCAAGTGGCTTGCCGACTACCGCCGCTGGCGCCCCGCCTTTGAACGGACCATCGCCTGGCTCGTCCACTGAGGCAACGGCCGCCTGCCCTGCCACGGCACCATCAAAGGCGAACGCTGCATCCACCACCGGGCCACCGCCCTCAACCTCCGCTGCCTGATCAACCTCGGGCTCACCCACCGCCACGGAATCTGGACCCTGATTGCGACTACCCTCTGGCCATGGGAAAAGGGCCACCCTGCCCACGGGGGAACGGCCCGTTTCCAACATCTTCATTGGCCTTCTAGACCGTCAGCGCCGCCGCCCATGCGGTCCCTCAGAGCCGAGCTGGCGCGGGGGAACCGACTCGACCTGGGCATAGCGTGCCACTCGCGGGGCTACCGTACTGCTGGCCTGGGCAGCCCGACCGCTGGGGGCTGGTCGTTGTGTGAGGCGGTGGACGCGCCAGGTCAGGACTTCGGCCAGGGAGCGGGCGTCGTCCAGTGTGCGCTGGTCGGCGGCGTGTTGGAGGAGCGTGGTTGGCGCGTGCCCGGCGGCTTCCGCGTTGGCGAGGGCCGCGGCCAAGGCGTCCCAGGCGGGGTCGCCGAGGACTTGTTCCGCGTAGTCCGGAAGGGTCTGACGTATCTGATCGACGTAGTGCCTCACGAGCTGCGCTGGCGGCCTGCGCTGGGCCAGGGCTGCGAGCGGTGCGGCGGCGGCTTGGTGGTAGGCGGCTTGAAGGTGGAGCAGGGTCTGGCGGGCGGCGGCCACCTGCTGGTCGTGCCGACGCAGCTCGTGCCAGCGGGCTGCCGCGATCACCACCAGCACGGCGGCGTCGAGGAACATTGCCAGGCCGGTTCCGTCGCCGGTCACTGGTTGGCTGCGCATGGCTCGAACAGCGCCGCGTAGGGCGCGGGCGTGCTCGTGGTCGGCGCGTTGGCGGGAGCGGGTAGCGCGCTCGAAGGCCGTGGCGGCCTGGCTGAGTTGGGGACGGATGGACTTCGGTGCGAGGAGGGGCAGGGCGTCGAGGGCTTCGCCGAACGCGGCGAGGTGGGCCTGGGCTGCCGCGTCGTTGTCGCCGTGGTCGAGGATGTCGGGGATGCGGCTGGCTGCCGCTGTTGCCTGGTGCCACGGGTTGGGCGTGCGCCCGGTGCTCGGTTGCTGGTTGGCGGGCGGCAGTTCGGTGGCGGCCAGGCGTTCGCTGATCTTGGGGAAGGACAGGTCGGGGGCGAGTTCGGAGCCGGAGAACCAGATTGGCTCGCCTTCGGCGTTGGTGTCGCCCTTGAGGGCGACCTTGTAGCCGCGTACGTCCCCGGAGGGGAAGTATCGGATGTCGACGAGCACTCCCTCCATCCCGTCGAGCAGCAGAAGGAACTCCTGCGGGCTGGTGGCGACGGCGACCGCGGCGCGGGCAGTGCTGCGTAGGCGCTCGCGGGCGGTGAGCTGATGGCCTTCGCGCTGGGCCTTCTCCTTCTCAGCACGGGTGGGCCGCTTGGCAGCAGTACGGTCACCGCGAACCACCTGGTGGAGCCCGTATTCGGTCTCGATGGCGGCGAGTTCTTTGTCGGCGGTGAGGTAGTCGTTCCAGTGGCGTGCGGGGCGCAGATCGCCTCGGACCTTGGTTGCGGCGATGTGGATGTGGTCGGGTGCGTGACGGACGGCGACCCACCGGCAGCCGTCCGGGTCGCCGTCGGGGGCGATGCCGGTGGCGTGCACGACGCGGCGGGCGATGTCGGCCCACTCCTCGTCGCTGAGGATGCGGTCGGTGGGCGCGGCCCGGATGGAACAGTGCCACACGTGCTGGATGGGGGCTCGGTCGCCGGCTTGCTTCACGCGCAGGTCCAAGGCTTGGACGAGCTGGTCCTTCGCTGTCGTGAAGTCATGGGCGCGGCCGGGGTCGGGGGCGAAGCCGTCCCAGGAGGCGACCATGTGTGGGTCGGTGTGGTCCTTGGCCTTCTTGGTGTCGTAGAGGTAGCCGATCAGTTTGCCGGTGCTCTTACCGTTGGTGATCTTGGCGATCATTCAGGCGGCTGCCTTGCCGGTCGCCGCGCGGTAAGCGGCCCGGTCGATCTGTGTGACTGCGGTGCCTACCGCGTTGAGGGTCCGCTCCGCCTGAGCCAGGACAGCGCCATCCACAGCTTGTGGATGGCCGCCGGAGTTGAGGACCTTGGCGATCTGGTTGACGTTGCGGCCGATGTGGGCGACCTGGGCACGCAGGGCGTTCATCTCGTCGATGTAGTCGTCGATGGCGGTGCGCTGGCTGGGCAGGGTCAGATCGCCGTCGACGAATGCCATGACGGCCGTGCCGACGAGGTTGGCTCCGGCGACGTTCATCGAGCGGGCCTTCGCGAGGGCCTTGGCGTACTCGTCGTCGCTGTAGCGGGCATCGATGCGCTTTACGCGGCGGACTTTGTTGCGCTTGCGGCGGCGGGCAACACGGTGGAAGGCGGCTTCGTCGGCGGCGCGCGGCAGCGACGGCACAGCATCGACGGCGGCGGGCTTGTCCTCCTCGGGCACCCCCTGGTGGCCGAGCGCCTCCGCCACCCCTGGGGCGGAGGCATCCCCGTGGGACCGGCCGTTGGACGGTCCAGCGGGATACCTTGCTGCGCCTGTGGCCGGGGTGGTGTTCATCTGCTCCTGGTGGGTGGGGAGTTCGAGGCGCTGGTCGTACATCGGGTGGGGCTCCTGGGAGTGCTGGCGGCGCTGGGTGCGTGTGCGGCGTGGGTTACTTGCGGGAGGCAGGGGATGTGGCGGAAGAGGTTCCGCTTGGAGCCTGCGGGGGCTGTGGCGGTTGGCGTACTCCGGCGGGCTGGCGGTGCCGCTTAGTTGGCGGAACCAGGTGATGGCGGTGTGGCGTTTATGCGGCGTGGATGGTGGTCATGGCGGAGTCGAGTTCCGCCATGACGGCGTCGGCGGCCTGTTGGGCGAGCTCCCTTCGGATCGTGTAGCCCTTGTCCCGGATCGCGCCCTCCAAGGCGGTGCGCGGGACCCTGCCGGTCCGGGCGCGCAGGGCACGGGCCGTTGCCAGCAGCACGTCATCAGGGACGGTGGTTTTACGCCCGCCCTTGTTCCGCCTGTCCCTCTGGGGTACGGCCTTGGCTATGGGCTCCACGGCGATGGCCGCCTTCACCTCGGGTACGGGCTCGTCGCTCACCTTGGCAGAGGCAACCGCGTCGCCGCTCGCCTCCTCGCTCGCCTTCTCTCGGACAACCGGGTGGATCGGCTCGGGCATGGCGGCTTCGGCAGCCGACGTGGCGTATGGCGCTTTTGCCACCGCGTTGTTGGCGGTGAGGTGCCGGCGGATGACGAGGTAGAGGTGGACGGCTCCGGCGAGGGCGAGTGGGGCGATGGCGGAGAGGGCTCCTACGGTGGGGTTGTCGAGGTGCAGGCCAGTGCGCGGGGCTTGCTGGTTGAGGCGGATGGCGTGCAGGGCGTTGGCCCAGATGCTGGTGGCAGTGGCGATGCCGACGAGCGCCCACACGTACAGGCGGGAGTGCAGTGGTGCGGTACGCAGGATGAGGAGGGCGCCGACGCCGATGGCGATGAACCCGTCGATCACGAGGGGGAACAGATAGGTCAGCAGTCCGCGGATGTGGACCGCGGCGGCCATCTGCCTGAGTGCGTCGTAGGAGAGGGCGAAGCCGATGGCGCCGAGGAGGATGATGCCGGCGCGGATCGCGGCGGTTCCGGGTATGGCGGGCGGGGCGGCGGGGCGCATGTGGGTGGTACTCCGGGGGTGCGGTGCGGGATGGGGGATTCGGGGTTCACGGCGTTCACGAGGGGGGCGTTCACGCGAGCCCCCTCTTTAAAGGGGGGCTCGCGCGTGAACGCTTGGGCGCGTGTACGGCGTGCATGGTCGCGTGATCGTCTGACCTGCGGTTTTGTCGAGTCCGTGCACGGTGTGAGCGCTGCGTGGGGCCGTGTGCGCGAAGGGGGCGCGTGTACGGTCGCGTGAACGGTCCAGCCTCGTGGAGGGCGGGGTCAGGAGACGGCGCTGATGTGGCGGGCGGTGGCGTAGTAGCGGGCCTGTTGGCCGCCTCCGCTGCCGCCTGCGGCGCCCTCGACCTTGGTGGCCTTCGCCTTCGCCACCAGGCGGTCGAGGGCTCGCCTGGCCTTCTCGATGGCGCTGCGGCTGGGCGTGGTCTCGCCGCTGAGGCGGCTGGCCAGGTCGCGGGCGGTCATGCCGCCGGGGTGGGCACGCAGGATCTCCGAAGGGTCGAGCGCGGGGTCGATCCTGGTGGTGCCCCGTGTGTGGTCGTGGATCAACTGCAGGGGGCCGATCTCACCCGTGGGCGTCTTGAGGTGATGAAGGGTCACCGCAAGGTCGCCAGCCTCCCCGGCGACGAACAGGACGCTGCCCGCTCCTGCCGTGATCCAGGTGGAGCCGTAGACACGGTCAAGGGTGGGGCGCTGGCCGCGTGGGGCGTCGGCTGCGGCCTTGCGCTGGTGGTGCAGTTCCATGATCTCGACGCCGTTGCGCAGGGCGCGCATGCGGGCGTTGTGGAAGGCGACGGCGAGGCTGTCGTCGACCATGGTGCTCACCGCGTCCTTGAGGCTGTCGATCACGATGGTGTCGGCCTGGTGGGCGGCGGCGAGGTCGGCGAGGAGGTCGGGCTCCTTGTCGAGCGTGGCGGGCAGTGGGCCCTGCCAGACCACGAGCCGGTCGCGCAGGGCGGCCTCGTCGTATGGGTTGATGCGGCGCCGCATGGCTTTGGCGATCTGTGTGGGGCGGTCCATGGCCAGGTAGAGCACCCGCCTGCTGGGGGTGACGGGCATGTCCAGGACGCTGTCCGTCAGTCCGAGGCGGGCGAGGATGACCTGGTGGGCCAGGGTGGTCTTGCCGACGCCAGGAGCGCCGACGATCATCAGGCTCTCGCCGGATGCCCAGGCGGTCTGCTCGCGGGTGCCCCACAGCGGCTCGGTGTCCGCGCCGGCCCCGGTGATGAACTGCCAGCCGTCGACGGCGTATCGGGACAGGCGGCCGTGGCCGGAGGACAGGGCGCGCTCTCGCTCGGCGCGGACGTCCGCTTCGAGGCGGGCGCGTATCTCGTCGGGGTCGGCGCCTGGCTCCTGGGCGTGCTGCACGGTGCGCACGGCTGTGGCGAGCAGGCGGCGCAGGTCGGCCTTCTTCCGGACGATTTCCGCGTGGTGCTCGGCGCTGCCGATGCCGTACAGCGGGCTGGCGAGCTGGTGGAGGTAGGGGCGCCCGCCGACGCGCTGCAGGTCGCCTTGCTTCTGGAGGCGCTCGCTCAGGACGATCGGGTCGGTGGGCTTGCCCTCGCCGCGCTGGGCGAGCAGGGCCCGCCAGATCGTCTCGTGGGCGGGCCGGTAGAACGCGGCGTCACCAAGCACGGGCCGGACTGCGTCGATCGCGTCGGCGCTGTGCATACAGGCGCCGAGGACCGCGCACTCAGCCTCGATGTCGAACTGGATGTGCGACATGGCCACTGGCGGCGGCACGCGGTCCAGTTCGGTGGAGGATGGCGCGTTTGAGGGCAGGGGGCTACCCTGGTGCATCGAGCTCCTCTCCTGCAGGCCATATGGGACGGCAATCCCGGCCAGGCAGGTTGATCGCTAGGGATGGCGGTTAGAGGTTTGCGCTTTGAACCCCTCGGTGCGGTGCGCCGAGGGGTTTTCTGCGTGGTCCACCCGTCACCGGCTGGTGGTGGGGGGCTACCAGTATGCCACGCGCTATGCGAAATGCAATGTGCCTATGCTATGTGCAGAGCGCTTCCGGTCGACCACTCTCCGTGCGGATTGCATTAGACCTCTGCGAATCGCAGAAGCTGTGCTACGGTTTTAGCTCCGCTGCGATCGGCAGCGGCGTCCTGCGATGCGAAGGGAGGAGTGGATGATGACTGACGACGAGAGCCCGGAAGGGGTCCTGCTCAGCGGCGAGGAGAACGCAGCTGTACGGATCAAGCTCGAACGCGACAAGCGCGGATGGAGCACCAGCACCCTGTCCGAGCACCTCAACGAGGCCGGGTACGACATGAACCCATCCGCGGTATGGCGCATCGAGAACCGCAAACGCCGCATCAACCTCGATGAGGCCATCGGATTCGCCGAGGTCTTCGGCCTTGACCTCAGAAACTTCATTGGGCCTCCGCAGCTCGCTGCCAAGGCCCGCGCCATGGAGCTGATCGACGATGTCGTCGAGGCGTTCAGAGGGACCCAGCGCGCCAACGCCGCCTTCACACAGGCACGCGACGCCTTCGACGACTACATGGCAGGGCACCCCGACATCCGCGAGGAAGCCGAGGTCATGGTCTCCAACGCCATCGCCAAGGCGGCCAACGAGCAAATGCTGCGGATGCACGGGTCTCCGCCCGTCGAGGCCACCGGCACCGCAGACGACGCCCCCTCCGACACGTAGCTCCGCTCAACAACCGACCTGGGCTCGCAAACCCCCAGGGATCGGACAGCGCTCACCGCATTCATCCCACAAGATCAACCGGCCAGGCCGGGGTTGCCGCCCCACGCCAGCCAGAAGAGGACCCCCGTGCGCCAACCGGCAATACCCCCTGCCTCCACGCAGACCCAGCGTTCCAGGAAGGAGGTGACTACCGCTGACCGCCTGCTCACCGTGAACGAGGCAGCCGAACGCCTCGGTACCGGCGTGCGCTTCATCCGCCGCCTCGTCCACGAGCGCCGCATCCGCTACGTCAAGCTCGGCAAGCATGTCCGCATCGCCGAGGGCGTTCTGGCCGCGTATGTAGAGGAGCGCACGGTCGAGCCCGTTCGCAGCATCCGCTCGCGATACGGGAGGGCTGCCTGATGGCCCGTCCGAAGAAGAGGGCACCGCGCCGCAGCTTCGGCGCGATCCGCAAGCTGCCCTCCGGCAGGTATCAAGCCCGCTATCCCGGCACGGACGGCGCGCTGCGCGCGGCCCCGGATACGTACGAGACGAAGCGCGACGCCGAGGTTTTCCTTGCGCAGATCCAAGCCGACCAGACGCGGGGCGATTGGATCGATCCGACCGCTGGCGAGGTGCTGTTCAGCGAGTACGCCACGCGCTGGGTCGACGAACGGGGTGTCGCGCCGACCACGGGCGAGCTCTACCGCAGGCTGCTGCGGCTGCACTTGGAGCCGACGTTCGGCTCGCTGTACGTGAATGCCATCAGCCCGTCTCGGGTGAGGACTTGGCGCGCTGAGCGCCTGCAAGCCACGGGGGCGACCACGGTCGCCAAGTCCTACCGGCTGCTGAAGGCCATCTTGGAGACCGCGGTCGAGGACGACATGATCCGCAAGAACCCCTGCCGGATCCGAGGCGCGGGCCGGGAGGACGCGGGCGAGCGCCCCGTCGCCTCGGTCGCTCAGGTCTTCGCCCTGGCCGATGTGATCGGATTGCGCTGGCGACTGATGGTCCTGCTCGGCGCGTTCGCCTCGATGCGCCCGGAGGAACTGGCCGAGCTACGCCGAGGGGATGTCGACCTCGATGCCGGATCGGTGTGGGTGCGCCGGGCCGCGCCCGAGCTGAACACAGGTCGCCGGGTGGTCGGCGACCCCAAGTCCCGTGCGGGCAAGCGGGAGATCGTGCTCCCGGCCTTCATCCACGTCGACGTACGGCGGCACCTGGAGTGGTTCGCCCAGCCGGGGCCCGACGGGCTGGTGTTCGTCGGAGAGAAGGGGGCGGCACTGCGCGGCACCACCTTCGGCCGCAAGTGGCGCAAGGCCCGCGAAAAGGTCGGGCTGCCCAAGCACTTTCGCTTCTACGACCTACGGCACACCGGCAACACCCTCGCTGCCGACACCGGCGCCAAGTTGAAGGACCTCATGGTCCGCGCTGGCCAGTCGTCTGAGAAGGCGCAGCTGATCTATCAGCACTCCACCAAGGAGCACCAGCGCAAGCTCGCCGCTGACATCGATGCCGACGTACGCCGCCAGCAGGCGAAGGCCGCAGAGAACAACGGCGAGGGTGCGACCGTCCATCCCCTCCTCCCACGCCAACGCGACGCCGAAGGGCTGGTCATCCGGGAGATGTGATCCGCTCCCGAATCCTTCGGCCTGAGAGGTTGATCGAACCGGCGGTCGCGTCGCGTTGGCCCGCGACGCGACCGCCAGGCCGCCCACACCACCAGGTGGGAGTGGGCTCTTGTTGTCACGACACCGAGATGGGATGGGCGGCAGCTGCTGGCCCATCAGCTGCGGCTCGATCAGCTGTAGCCGTCTTCGCGGGCAGGTGGAATGGGAGGAAGGCGAGTTGGATCTCCCGGTTCGGGTCAGCGTTCCCACAGAACACGAAGTCGTGCCGTTCGTCCGTTGCGAACCGCCCGTCCCGCTTGTAGTTCGGATGTTCTCGGATCTTGTTGACAGCCTTGCCGATGATGTCGCTCGGCACCCCTGAGCGGATGAACAGCAACAGGGCGGCTTTCGTGTCGCGCCACACCAGGTAGCCGAGCAGCTGACCGAGCGTGTCCGTGATCGTCTTCGGCCCCCTCCAGATCTTGCATTCACCGATGAAGATGTGGCGGTCACCCTCACGGATGAGGATGTCGGTCTTCCCCTTGCCATTGAAGACCTCCCCGGCAGCCCGACCCTCGAACTGACTGTTCAGCCCGATCAGGAGGATGTCCCGGATCTGTTCCTCGCCAAGCTTGGCGGCCGTCGACGGGGACCTTTCGAGTGCGTTGCGCTGGTTCCTCAGCACTTCAAGAGCTGCCTCGTATTGGGCTTCGTCTAGGGCTGGCTCCGGCCGGAAGGGCTCGAAATTCGGCGTTGGGTGACGGGGAACGATCTCCCTGCGGGTGATCGGAACCGCGTAGGTGGCGGCATCGGGCCGCTTGCGCATCGGGAAGCCGAGTGATGCCTGGAGGTTCCGGTTGGCCAGCACTCGTGCTTTGCGGCTCCGCACTTCGGCCGCGATCTGCTGTGCTGCGGCCGAGTTGTAGCCCATGACCTGGACAGTGCTCCAGTCCAGCCACTGCTGGATGGTGTCGAGTTGACTATTCAGGCTCTGCTTGACGAGGTCTGGGTCGGGGTTTAGCGGGCCGGTCCAGTGGATCAGTAGCTCGCCTTCTCGCACAGTTGCTCGGGGCGGGTTGAAGGTGAAGGTGCTTGGCTTGAGCGTCAGCAGGATGCGGTCTCCGGTGTATGGGACTGAGACGGTCAGGGCTGTCTGCCGCATCCGGACAGACCTACCGAACTGATCAACGGTCGCGAACCCATCCTCGATCGGCTCGATGATCATTCCGCCTCGCTCGAGAACGATGGGTTCCATGCGGAACTGCTGTTCAATCTGTCGGCAGGTATCGCTTTCCGGTGAGGACAGCAGATCGTCCTCGTTCACCCCGGCGACCGCATTCGCGATCTTGCCGAGCTGGTGGTTTAGGGTGTGGGCAAGATCGCCGTTACTGAATAGGGCTCCGCCTGGGTTCATGTGAGTAGTGTGACGGGCACCACTGACATTGAAACCCCTGTGACCTCAAGCCCTGTGGGTAGGTCAGTTCTGGCAACCGCAGCCGGATGCGGTCTTGGCATCCGCAATGGTGGTTGTCGGATTGACGGCCTGTTCTGCCGGTGTGCCACAAGCACTGACGCCGCAGCAGACGCTGGCCGAGGGCTCATTGTCTGCTGCCAGGGTCTGTTCGAGGTCTGCGGTGGGCTTGGTGGCTCGGACGATGGCGGAGTGCATGCCGTCCGCCACCTGGTGGCTCGGGGTGATCTCGACGTTGATGAAGCCCGCGGCCTCCAGGCCCTCGCGGTACTCGGTGAAGGACAGGGCACCAGCGATGCAGCCAACGTAGTCGCCGCGCTCGGCCCGCTGTTCGGGGGTGAGGCCGTCGTCGGCGACGACATCGGAGACACCGATCCGGCCGCCGGGGACCAAGATGCGGAAGGTTTCTGCGAATACGGCGGGCTTATCGGTGGACAGGTTGATCACGCAGTTTGAGATCACGACGTCGATGGTGTTCGCGGGCAGCGGGATGGCTTCGATGGTGCCCTTGAGGAACTCGACGTTGGTCGCACCGACTTTCTTGGCGTTGGCTAGGGCGAGGGCGAGCATCTCCTCGGTCATGTCCAGGCCGTACGCCTTGCCGGTGGGGCCGACACGGCGAGCGGAGAGCAGGACGTCGATGCCTCCGCCCGAGCCGAGGTCGACGACGCGTTCGCCTTCGTGGAGGTCGGCGACGGCGGTGGGGTTGCCGCAGCCGAGGGAGGCGGCAACCGCCTCGGCGGGCAGTTCGTCGCGCTCGGTGGCCGCGTAGAGGGTGGAGCCGAAGTTCTCGTCGATCTCGATGGCCTGCGGCCCGCAACACGCGCTGCCGCCCTGGGTGACCTGGATGGCGGTTGCCGCATAGCGCTGGCGGACGGTCTCCCGCAGGTCGGCGGAGTGCTCGGTCATGATCGGGCCTCTCTCGTCACGTCGATGAACCGGCTGTATTGATGTTTATTGATTCAACCTTGCGCCATGGATCGAAGAACGTCAAGATAGAAGCATGTCGAAGCAAGAGCTTGAGGTGGTTGACCAGACCGGTGGCTGCTGCCCTGGGCTGACGTCTGCGCCGCTGGACGCGGAGCAGGCTGTCGACCTGGCGAAGGTGTTCAAGGCCCTGGGAGATCCGGTGCGACTGCGGCTGCTGTCGATGATCGCCTCCCGGGACGGTGGCGAGGTCTGCGTGTGCGAGATGACGCCCGCGTTCGAGCTGTCCCAGCCGACGATCTCCCATCACCTCAAGCTGCTGCGGCAGGCCGGTCTTATCGACTGTGAACGGCGCGGGACCTGGGTCTACTACTGGGCGCTGCCTGCCGCATTGGACCGGCTGGCTTCGGTGCTGCGAGCCCCGCTGTCCGCCGGAGCGACCACGTGACTGCCCCCGCGCTCGGGCGTCGGGCTGCCGCCGAGTTCGTCGGGACGGCGGCGCTGGTCGCCGTGGTGGTCGGCTCCGGTATCCAGGCCACCGAGCTGTCGAGGGACGTCGGGGTGCAGCTGCTGGCCAACTCGATCGCCACCGTCTTCGGCCTGGGCGTGCTGATCGTCCTGCTCGGCCCGGTCTCCGGTGCCCATTTCAACCCCGTCGTCTCCCTCGCGGCCTGGCTGACCGGCCGCCGGAGCGGCGATGGGCTGACCGTGCGTGAGGTAGCCGCGTATGTGCCTGCTCAGATCGCCGGGGCGATCGGCGGGGCTGTCCTGGCGAATGCGATGTTCGCCGAGCCGTTGGTGAAGTGGTCCACCCATGACCGCTTCGCCGGTCACCTGTGGCTCGGCGAGGTCGTCGCGACCGCCGGACTGGTCCTGCTCATCTTCGGCCTGGCTCGCACCGGCCGCGCCCACGCCGCGCCGGTCGCGGTGGCTTCCTTCATCGGGGCCGCGTACTGGTTCACCTCCTCCACTTCGTTCGCGAATCCGGCGGTGACCATCGGCCGTGCGTTCACCGACACCTTCGCCGGGATCGCCCCGGGCTCCGTCGAGCCGTTCATCGCCGCCCAACTCGTTGGTGCCGCAGTCGGCTTGGGCCTTGTCTCCCTGTTGTTCGGCCGCCCGTCTGTGGCCGAGGCCGACATCGTCGCTCCTCACGGCGAGGCTGAACTAGCCGCCCTCACTGCCCGTTGATCCGCCACCTAGGAAGACCTCTGCCGTGAGCACTCTCTCCCCGCGCCCGTCGGTGCTTTTCGTGTGCGTTCACAACGCTGGCCGCTCGCAGATGGCCGCCGCGTTCCTCACCCACCTCGCTGGCGAGAAGGTCGAGGTCCGCTCGGCTGGTTCTGCCCCGGCCGAGAGCGTCAACTCGGCCGTCGTCGAGGCGATGAAGGAGGTCGGCATCGACATCTCCGCCGAGACCCCCAAGATCCTCACTACCGAGGCCGTACAAGCATCCGACGTGGTCATCACCATGGGCTGCGGCGACACCTGCCCGGTCTTCCATGGCAAGCGGTACCTCGACTGGCAGCTCGACGACCCGGCCGGGCAAGGCGTTGGCGCTGTCCGCCCGATCCGCGACGAGATCGAGTCACGGATCCGTGAGCTGATCACGGAGATCGTCGTCTGACTAGCCATCGCATCACGGCGCGAAGCGCCTGCGCGTAACCACTCGCCTGCTCGGCCTGTGATGCAGATCACCGAAAATGAGTCTCACCGTCTGAGACGTCGGGGCGTGCGTCATCGTTGAGAGGGCTTGTGGCGAGCAATTCCGAGTGATAATCGGGCCCTTATGGCACGCGAATGGCACGCAGCCCCAAACTGGTCTAGACAACAAATAAGACCCAGGTCTCTGACCTGGGTCTTCATCATGGAGCGGGTGACGGGAATCGAACCCGCGCTCTGAGCTTGGGAAGCTCATGTTCTACCATTAAACTACACCCGCGTAAGTCGCCCTCATGGGGCGGCTCGTCGTCGCTCACTGTACCCCATCGTTGGCCCCTGGTGCATTTGCCCCGGGGGTTTTGTCGTGTGGGGTAAGGGGGTTGGGGCGGTACGGTGAGGGGCCGGAGTGCCGCGTGAGGTGCGGGGTGTTCATCCCCTAATGTGGCTTTCGTCCGCTGCCGCGGTTGGGCGGCAGGGCGAGTCCGTGGGGAAAAGAAGGGGAGCGATGGAGCGCACCGTCGTTCGTTGTGCCGATGGGCACCAGTTCAGCACCACTACGTTCCCGCTGCAGAACCTGGGCGCCGACCGGCTTGGTCCGGGGCGGTTGATCCGGTGTCCGCGCTGTGCGCGGCTGCGGCACGCGGTACCTGTCGAAACGGTTCGGCAGGCGCGCTGACCAGGCCCGGGGTCCGGCCCTGGACGGGCCGGACCCCGGAGGTCCGGTTCTCCACGTATCCTCGTGGCGTGCTTCTCTCAGACAAGGACATCCGGGCCGAGATCGACGCCGGGCGGGTGCGCATCGACCCGTACGACGAGTCCATGATCCAGCCGTCGAGCATTGACGTGAGGCTCGACCGGTTCTTCCGGGTGTTCGAGAACCACCGCTACCCGCACATCGACCCGGCGGTCGAACAGCCCGACCTGACGCGGCTGGTCGAACCGGAAGGGGATGACGCGTTCATCCTGCACCCGGGGGAGTTCGTGCTGGCCTCGACGTACGAGGTGATCAGCCTGCCCGAGGACGTCGCCTCGCGGCTGGAGGGCAAGAGCTCGCTGGGACGGCTCGGGTTGCTGACCCACTCGACGGCCGGGTTCATCGACCCGGGCTTCTCCGGGCACGTGACGCTGGAGCTGTCCAACGTCGCCACACTGCCGATCAAGCTCTGGCCGGGGATGAAGATCGGGCAGCTGTGCATGTTCCGGCTGACCTCGGCCGCCGAGTTCCCCTACGGTTCCGGCCGGTACGGCTCCCGCTACCAGGGGCAGCGCGGCCCGACGCCGTCCCGGTCGTATCTGAACTTCCACCGGACGCAGGTGTGACCGACGTGACGCAGGAGCGGGAGAACCTGACCTACCCCCTGTTCGGCGAGGCGGTGCGCGAGCTGGCGCAGACCGTCGCGGACGACGGGTTCGAGCCGGACATCATCCTTTCGATCGCGCGCGGCGGGCTGTTCGTCGCGGGCGCGCTGGGCTACGCGCTGGGGGTCAAGAACCTCCATGTGATGAACGTCGAGTTCTACGACGGGGTGGGCAGCACGCTCGACATGCCCGTCATGCTGCCGCCGGTGCCCAACGTGGTCGACCTCAGCCGGAAGAAGGTGCTGGTCGCCGATGACGTGGCCGACACCGGGCGCACCCTGGAGCTGGTGCACGACTTCTGCGCCGGCCACGTCGCGGACGTACGGTGCGCGGTGATCTACGAGAAGCCGCAGTCGCTGGTGAAGTGCGAGTACGTGTGGAAGCGCACCGACCGGTGGATCAACTTCCCGTGGAGCGTGCAGCCGCCTGTCGTGCGCCGTAAGGGCCAGGTGCTCGACGCCTGACCCGTCGTGCGCCGTAAGGGCCAGGTGCTCGACGCCTGACCCGTACCGCGCGTACCGGCGGAGGCGCTACAGCGTCGGCAGCTTGAACAGCACCAACAGTGCGATGAGTTGGATCGACGCGGACCCCAACGCCTTCTGCCAGGGCAGGTCGTGGGACTTGCTCACCATCGAGGTGAGCAGTGCCCCGCAGGCCAGCCAGGTCGCCCAACCCAGCACCTGGACAAGGCCGTTGCCGCCGCCGAGGAAGATGGCGAACAGCAGCCGCGGGGCGTCGGTGAGCGAGGTGATCAGCATGGACAGGCCGATGGTCGGCGCCCAGCCGCCGTCCCCGCCGAACTGCCGGGCCAGCGCATGGGTGACCGCGCCCATCATCAGGCCGCTCAGCACCACCGCGACCGCGGTGCTCAGCACCCACGGGATGCTGTTGGAGAAGGCGGAGTTGAGGACGTCCTTGCGCGCGGTGTCGAAGCCGAAGACGGCCAGCAGGCCGTAGACGAACGTGACGATCAGCGCCGGGCCCCACACCTGGTAGTCGCGCATCTGCCAGAAGGTCTGGCCGGGGCGCAGCGCTATGCCGCTGAGCAGTTCCTTCCAGTGCAGCCGGGGTCCGGCGGGCGGGGTACTCGCCTGGCCCGCGCGGTAGGTGGCGACGTACCCGTCGTCGTACTGGCCGGAACCGTACTGTCCGCCGTCGTACTGCTGGTACGGGCTGCCCTGGCCGTACGCGTCCGGGGCCTCGCCGATGGCGAACGACTGGGTGTGTCCGGGGGCGTCGTCGTACCCGGAGGGCCTGCCGAACGACGTGCGCGTGTCACCGAAGTACTCCGGCTGGCCGGACGGGGGCATGTCAGGCCGGTACGCGGTCTGGGTTGGCTGCTGGTGCGGGGGCGGCGGGTAACCGCCGTTCTGCTGCGTGGGACGGGGCCGCTGGGCCTCGGCCTGGCTACGTCCGCGTCCGATCCTGAATCCTGCCACGCTCCCGAACGTACCCGTTCGCGGCGTCGGGCGTGTCCCGTCCCCCGTTTTCGGCCGGGGTTTACTACCAAGCTGTGACAAGTCAGGGCAGGCGGCCGAGTGCCGCCAAGACAACGGCCGGGACCGCCAGTTAACGCGGTCCCGGCCGTGTCGGCCTCGCGGAGTGCTACTTGGCCGGTTCGGGCTCCGGCTGCTTGGTGGACTGCGGGTCACCGGCGGGCGGGTCCGCCGGGGCCTTCACCGAGTCGAGCAGCAGCTGGGCCACGTCCACCACCTGGACGGACTCCTTGGCCTTGCCGTCGTTCTTCTTGCCGTTGACCGAGTCGGTCAGCATGACCAGGCAGAACGGGCAGGCGGTGGAGACGATGTCGGGGTTGAGCGACAGCGCCTCGTCGACGCGCTCGTTGTTGATGCGCTTGCCGATCCGCTCCTCCATCCACATCCGCGCGCCGCCCGCGCCACAGCAGAAGCCGCGCTCCTTGTGGCGGTGCATCTCCTCGTTGCGCAGGCCCGGCACCTTGGCGATGATCTCGCGCGGCGGCGTGTAGACCTTGTTGTGGCGGCCGAGGTAGCACGGGTCGTGGTACGTGATGATGCCCTCGACCGGGGTGACCGGCACCAACTTGCCCTCGTCCACGAGGTGTTGCAGCAACTGGGTGTGGTGGATGACCTCGTACTCGCCGCCGAGCTGCGGGTACTCGTTGGCGATGGTGTTGAAGCAGTGCGGGCAGGTCGCGACGATCTTCTTCTTGGACTTCGGCTTCTTGGTCGCCGGGTCCTCGTCGTCCTCGCCGAACGCCATGTTCAGCATCGCCACGTTCTCGGCACCGAGCTGCTGGAACAGGAACTCGTTGCCCAGGCGGCGGGCGGAGTCACCGGTGCAGTTCTCCTCGCCGCCCATGATCGCGAACTTGACGCCCGCGATGTTCAGCAGCTCTGCGAAGGCCTTGGTGGTCTTCTTGGCCCGGTCCTCCAGCGCGCCGGCGCAGCCGACCCAGTACAGGTACTCGACCTCGGTGAGGTCCTCCACGTCCTCGCCGACGATCGGCACCTCGAAGTCGACTTCCTTGACCCAGGCGAGCCGCTGCTTCTTCGGCAGGCCCCAGGGGTTGCCCTTCTTCTCCAGGTTCTTGAGCATCGTGCCCGCCTCGGACGGGAACGAGGACTCGATCATCACCTGGTAGCGGCGCATGTCGACGATGTGGTCGACGTGCTCGATGTCCACCGGGCACTGCTCGACGCAGGCGCCGCAGGTGGTGCAGGACCACAGGACGTCCGGGTCGATGACGCCGTTCTCCTCGGCGGTGCCGATCAGCGGGCGTTCGGCCTCGGCGAGGGCGGCGGCGGGCACACCGGCGAGCTGCTCGGCGGTGGCCTTCTCCTCGCCCTCCGCGTTCTTGCCGCCGCCTGCCAGCAGGTAGGGCGCCTTGGCGTGCGAGTGGTCGCGCAGCGACATGATCAGGAGCTTGGGGGAGAGCGGCTTGCCGGTGTTCCACGCCGGGCACTGCGACTGGCAGCGGCCGCACTCGGTGCAGGTGGAGAAGTCGAGGATGCCCTTCCAGGAGAAGTGCTCGACCTGGGAGACGCCGAACTGGTCGTCCTCGCCCGGATCCTCGAAGTCGATCGGCTTGCCGCCGGAGGCCATCGGCTGCAGCGCGCCCAGGGCCACGTCACCGCTGGACTCGCGCTTGAACCAGATGTTGGGGAAGGCGAGGAAGCGGTGCCAGGCCACACCCATGTCGGTCTTGAGGGAGACCGTGATCATCCAGATGAAGGAGGTGGCGATCTTGACCATCGCGACCAGGTAGGTCACGTTCTGCAGCGTGCTCAGGCTCAGGCCCTTGAGGGCGGCGGCCAGCGGGTACGAGACGAAGTACGCGGCCTGGTAGCCGTCCACGTGGTGCAGCGCGCCCTCCAGGGCGCGCAGCGTCATGATGCAGATGCCGATGATGAGGATGACGGCCTCGACGAAGTACGCCTGGCCGAAGTTGGAGCCCGCGAAGCGGGACTTGCGGCCCGGGCGGTTCGGCTTGCTGATCTGCCGGATGATGATCAGGGCCAGGATGCCCAGTGTCGTGGTGGTGCCGATGAACTCGACGAAGATCTCGTACGGCAGCCAGTCACCGATGATCGGCAGCACCCAGTCGGCCTGGAACAGCTGACCGAAGGCGTTGACGATGGTCAGGACCAGCGTGAAGAAGCCGACGGCCACGAACCAGTGCGCGACGCCGACCGCGCCCCAGCGGTTCATACGGGTGTGGCCGAGGAACTCCTTGGCCACCGTGACGGTCCGTTGCTTCGGGTCGTCGGTCCGGGTGCCGGCGGGCACGGGCTGACCGAGCCGTACGAAGCGGATGATCTGCGCGATGGCTCGGGCGAACAGCGCAACGCCGACCGCGGCTAGCACCAGCGAAACGACGATCGCGGCGAGTTGCATGAGGGCTCCTCGGGCCTGCGAGAGCGGGGTCGATAAAGGGTGATTACTAAGCAGTAACTTAAGTGGTCTTCCGAGATTACCCGTTCTGTGCGGGGTCATACAGTCGCTCACTCGGTGATCTGTGTCGCTGGGGACGCCGGGTGGACGATCCTTATGCGCCGCTTATTCGCAGAAGACTTGAGTCCGGCCGACTCATGTCTGTTGACACCCGCCTGGGTGTCCGGCACTCTTGAGTCAGTTCCACTCAAGTAGCTGGAGGATTCCACCATGGCACGTGCGGTCGGCATCGACCTGGGCACGACGAACTCCGTCGTCAGTGTTCTTGAAGGCGGTGAGCCCACCGTCATCACCAACGCCGAGGGCGCCAGGACCACGCCGTCCGTCGTCGCCTTCGCCAAGAACGGCGAGGTGCTCGTCGGTGAGGTCGCCAAGCGGCAGGCGGTGACGAACGTGGAGCGGACCATCCGCTCCGTCAAGCGTCACATGGGTACCGACTGGAAGATCGGTATCGACAGCAAGGACTTCACGCCGCAGCAGATCTCGGCGTTCATCCTGCAGAAGCTGAAGCGGGACGCCGAGTCGTACCTGGGCGAGAAGGTCACCGACGCGGTGATCACCGTCCCGGCGTACTTCAACGACTCCGAGCGCCAGGCCACCAAGGAGGCCGGTGAGATCGCGGGCCTCAACGTCCTGCGCATCGTCAACGAGCCCACCGCGGCCGCGCTCGCCTACGGCCTGGACAAGGACGACCAGACCATCCTGGTCTTCGACCTCGGCGGCGGCACCTTCGACGTCTCGCTGCTGGAGATCGGCGACGGCGTTGTCGAGGTGAAGGCCACCAACGGCGACAACCACCTCGGTGGCGACGACTGGGACCAGCGCATCGTCGACTACCTGGTCAAGCAGTTCCAGTCCGGCCACGGCGTGGACCTGGCCAAGGACAAGATGGCCCTCCAGCGGCTGCGCGAGGCCGCGGAGAA
>NZ_JAPZVN010000040.1 GCF_027533845.1 Streptomyces sp. RPT161
GACCAGGTCGTAGTTGCCCTCGCGGGTGTAGAACTTAGTCGCGAACCCGCGGACGTCACGCACTGTGTCAGCGGATCCGCGCGGCCCCTGCACGGTGGAGAAGCGGACGAAGACGGGAGTGCGGCGCCCCGGCTCCTGGAGGAAGTCGGCCACGGTGTACCGCGCCAGCGACTCGTACGGTTCGAAGTAGCCGTAGGCGCCCGCACCACGGGCGTGGACCACGCGCTCGGGGATGCGTTCGTGGTCGAAGTGGGTGATCTTCTCCCTGTTGTGGAAGTCCTCCAGCAGCGTCGGACCACGCTCTCCCGCGCGCAGCGCGTTGTCGGTGTCGTCAACGCGTACCCCTTGGTCGGTGGTGAGCGCGTCATGGCGAGGCGCGGCCCGAAAGCCGTCGAGCTGCTGGTCCTTGGCGTCTCGGCCGCCCGACGCTTCGGGCTGGCGGCCGGTCTGGCCTGGGGTGACGGACATGGCGTGCGCTCCTGTCGATGGGTAGCCGCTGTGCACCAGCGTCCGACAGGGTGCGGTCAGATCCCGGCCGTACTGGCACGCACCACCGGTACCCGGAGCGTTCTGCGTAAAACAGGGATAACGGCCATCCGGGCGAGCTGTGCGGGAGCCGCCCGTCACTGCTCGGCCGGGCCTGGTCATCGTTGCTGGTAGTGACCCCGCGTCGGCACAGCCCGCTGACGGTGGGCCTGCGAGGTGGTGTCCGCGGAGGCTGAGGCGTAATCGGTCCCGTTCGTGCGGCGCGGGCCGCAGCGGCTGTCCGTGGGGAGCCGTGCGATCGGGCAGGCGGATCAGGGTAGGTCGGTCCGTGGGTGGTGGTTCCACTGGGATCGTTTCGGTCAGATCGGCGGTATGGCCGTTCGTTCGAGAGGGCAGACGCGGGAGGCGTGGCATGACCGGACCAAGGCTGGTGCTGTTCGACGTCAACGAAACCCTGAGTGACATGTCTGCGCTGGGAGCACGCTTCGAGAAGATCGGCGCGCCGGCGCATCTGCTGCCCACCTGGTTCGCCGGGGTACTGCGAGATGGCTTCGCGCTGACCGCGGCGGGCGCGTACGCCGACTTCCTGGACGTGGCCCAAGCCGGATTGCGCGGTCTTCTGGCCAACCTCCCTGGTTGGCACGGTGACCTCGACAGCGCGGTGGCGTACGTCCTGGACGGCTTGAACCACCTCGCGGTCCACCCGGACGTGGCCGAGGGCGTGCGGGTGCTGCGGGATGCCGGGCTGCGGCTTGCGACCCTGACCAACGGCTCCACCGCCACCACCGAGCGCCTGCTGGACAGCGCAGAACTGAGAGACTGCTTCGAGGCCTTGCTGGACGTCAGCGCCCCGGCCGCCTGGAAGCCTGCTGCCGCCGCGTACCAGTACGCCACCGAGACCCTGGGCACCGCTCCGGAGGAGACCGTCCTGGTCGCCGTTCACCCTTGGGACATCGACGGTGCCCGTCGCGCGGGACTGAAGGCCGCCTGGCTGCAGCGCAAAGCGAGCGGATACCCGGCGGTCATGAAGGCCGCCGACTACACGGCGACTGATCTGCCACAGCTCGCGCTGGCGCTTGCCCAGGACCGCTGAGCGGCCGGAAAGCGGGGGCCGACACTTCGGCCGCGGCAAGGCTCCTCCCGGGTCGCGGAAGAGTGATGGCTCACGCAGGCTAGGTGATCAGACGCCGTGGCGGGTGAATGGGCCTCAGCCTGCGCCCTAAGCGCTCTACGACCGGAGGAGGGGCCATGTGGACTGCCGGGCGATGGTGGACCTGGCCTGCCGGGCTGGGCGGAGTGTGCGGCGAATGCCCAACGACCCGGCGGGTAGGCCGAGGTCATGGGCGCCAAACAGCCCTACCACGGCCGTCGACACACTCATGACGGGACACCCACCACGTCAGAACGGACAACCGTATGCCGACGAATGACAACGCCTCCAACAGCAACATGCAGGACCCGACCTCCAAGCACCCGCAACCTGACTTCCCCGCGCAGGATCAGGAGCACCCGGGTCGGACCGGGCCAATGGACCCGCCCCCTGACCACGGCGAGACCTCCTACCGGGGCAGCGGCCTGTTGGTGAACCGCAAGGCCGTTCTGACCGGCGGTGATTCGGGCATCGGTCGTGCGGTCGCCCTGGCCTTCGCCCGCGAGGGAGCCGACGTGCTGTTCAGCTACCTGCCGGAGGAGAAGGACGACGCGGCCGAGACCGCCCGGCTGGTCAGCGAAGCCGGGCGCACAGCGGTGCCGGTGGTCTGCGACGTCCGCGAGGAGGAGCAGTGCCAGGCGCTGGTCGACCGAGCGGCGGCCGACTTCGGCAGGATCGACGTCCTCGTCAACAACGCGGCCTACCAGATGTCCCAGCCGGACGGAATCGGCGCCATCACCACGGAGCAGTTCGACCGGGTGGTGAAGACCAACCTGTACGGCATGTTCTGGCTGTCCAAGATGGCCGTCCCCCACATCCCACGGGGCGGTTCGATCCTCAACACCACCTCCGTGCAGGCGTACCAGCCCAGCCCCCACCTGCTTGACTACGCGACGACCAAGGGCGCCATCGTCACCTTCACCCATGGGCTTGCGAAGATGCTGGCCAAGGACGGAATCCGGGTCAACGCCGTGGCGCCCGGCCCGGTGTGGACACCGCTGATCCCCGCGACACTGCCCGACACCAAGGAGTTCGGCAAGCAGGCACCGCTGGGCAGGCCCGCGCAACCCGCGGAAATCGCACCGGCGTACGTCTTCCTCGCCTCGGAACACGCCAGCTTCATCACCGGAGAGATCCTCAACGCCACCGGCGGCACACCGCTGCCCTGATCGGCACCCTTCCGGGCCCTGCCCCGGAGGCCTCGTCGTGAAGCGGACAAGCGAACAGCCCGGGTGGACACGGCAGGACGTGACAACCAGCGGACAGCGGAGGTGGTCAACGTGCGGGCAACCGTATTGGCACGGCAAGCGTGATGTACGAGTGGACACCGTTCCCGATCCGGCGATCAGGGAACCGACGGACGCGATCGTGCGCATCACATCAAGTGGCTTGTGCGGCTCCGATCTGCATCTGTACGAGGTGCTCACCCCGTTCATGACTGAGGGCGACATCCTCGGTCATGAGCCGATGGGAATCGTGGAGGAAGTCGGCCCCGCGGTCGCCGGTCTCAAGGCCGGCGACCGGGTTGTCGTGCCGTTCCAAATCGCGTGCGGCACCTGCTTCATGTGCGCCGCCGGGCTCCCCACACAGTGCGAGACCACGCAGGTCAAGGAAGAAGGCATGGGGGCCGCGCTGTTCGGCTACACCAAACTCTACGGCGCTGTGCCCGGCGCGCAGGCCGAGTACCTGCGGGTTCCGCAGGCCCAGTACGGACCGATCAAAGTCCCACAGGGGCCACCCGGCGAAAGGTTCGTCTACCTCTCTGACGTACTGCCAACCGCCTGGCAGGCGGTGCGCTACGCCGGGTTGTCCGAGGGCAGCACGCTCGCTGTCCTGGGGCTGGGGCCAATCGGCCGCATGTCCTGCAGGATCGCACTTCACCTCGGCGCCGCCACGGTGATCGGCGTGGACCGCGTGCCTGAACGGCTCGACGGCTGTCGACGTGACGGTGTGACCGTCCTCGACCTGGAGACGTTCGATGGTCAAAGCGAACTGGTCGACGCGGTTCGGGACCTCACCGCGGGCCGCGGTCCCGACGCGGTCATCGACGCGGTGGGCACCGAGGCGCACGGCGGCCACGCGGGCGCCCTCGCCCAGACGGCGGTCGGACTGCTGCCGCACCGCTGGGCGGCACGGTTGACGCAGAAAGCGGGCGTGGACCGGCTGAGCGCGCTGCACCTGGCCATCGCCATGGTGCGCCGAGGCGGCACGATCTCGGTCAGCGGAGTCTACGGCGGCATGGTGGATCCGCTGCCGATGATGACCATGTTCGACAAACAGCTTCAGCTACGCATGGGCCAGGCCAACGTCCGCCGCTGGACCGACGAGATCCTCCCCCTGCTCACCGACGACGACCCACTCGGCGTCGATACGTTCGCAAGCCACCACATGCCGCTGGCGGATGCTCCCAAGGCGTACGAGATGTTCCAGAAGAAGACGGACGGCGCGACCAAGATCCTCTTTCACCCCTGACGGATTCGCCGCCCTTCTCGTCAACCCGGCTTCGCCGTGGATGTTCCGCACGCTCGTGAGTGCGACGAGCGCGGCGTCCACTGCTGGTCGTAACGCGTCCACGCGGCGCCGAGATGGGGCCACCGACGCGCTTCCCCAGGGCCGCGGGGGGCGGGGGGCGGGGGGCGGCTGGCCGCGCAGCCGGGCGGCTTGGGCACCCCGACCTCGTTGAGGGGCACCGGCAGCCTTGGCCGGGTTCACCTCCTGGCGCTGCGGCGAACGTCGGCCAAGAGCGCGACGACGAAGGCGGCCACCAGGAGCAGGCCCAGCAGCGCCGCCAACGTGCCGTCCGGCGCGCCGCCGGTGAGCAGGGCGGCCGCGCCGACCAGCAGCGCGGTCAGCACTGCTGCGGCGATCTTCCAGTCGTCGCCGACCAGGAAGTCGTACCAGAACCGGCCGAAGCCCTTGACGAAGGCCATCACGTTCACGGTGTTCCCTCAGCGTTCCTCTGCGGCGAAGGTGGAGGCGCGTTCGGCGACGCCGGGCACGACCTTGATCAGAATGCGGCTGACCGCGAACCAGACCGCGATCAGGACGAGTACCGACCAGTCGTGGCCGAACCACGTGACGCTCTGCCCGCTGGGCGTGAACACGCCGAGTCCCTCGACGGCCCAGAAGGTGCCGAAGCTGGTCAGCAGCAGCCCGACGGCGTACTTCAGGGCGTTCTCCGGGACCCGGGACAGCGGTCCGTGAGCCAGGAACCCGGCAACGACCACGCACAACGCCGCGGCGATCGCGGCGACGGCCGCCACTGGCACGTCGTGTGCGTTCGTGCCGAAAGTGATCACGATGAAGACGACCTCAACGCCCTCCAGGAAGACACCCTTGAAGGAGACGGCGAAGGCGAACGAGTCCAGTCCGAAGCGGGTGGTCCCCTCGACGTCGCGCGCCGCGGCGGCCTGTTCGGCGAAGGCCTTCTCCTCGTCGTGGACTGCCTTCAGACCCGAACTGCGCAGTACCGCCTTGCGCAGCCACTGCAGACCGAAGATCAACAGCAGTGTCCCGATGGTCAGTTGCAGTGCGGCCTGGGGCAGCCAGGTGGCTAGCGCATAGCCCGCGGCAGTGGTGAACGCCGCCAGGACGACGCCTGCCGCGGCCGTGCCTGCCCAGGCCGACTTCCAGTCGCGGGTCATACCCATCGCCATGACGATGGTCAGCGCCTCCACCGCCTCGACCACCGAGGCGACGAAGACCGCCGCCACCAATCCGTACGTCGCGCCCATACCGGGCCTCCTCCCGCACGACGAGCATGCGTCCGGACGCTGGCGAAATGCCTTGGCTGGGAGGGCCGTAGTCGGTGTGCTGGGCGTGCCACGATCGGCACCAGCCCTCCGGGGCTCGATTGGGGATATGGTAGGGCTTGCTACAAGGGAGGTCAATGCCCGTCGTGTCTACTACAGAACCGCGTCGTGGCTCCCTCGCCGAGCGGGTCACCGCCCGGCAGGGGGAGTTGAGCAGCTCGGAACGGCGCGTCGCGCGCTACCTGGCCGACCATCCCGACGAGGTGGTCTTCGCCTCGGCGGAAGAACTCGGCAGGCTGACCGGTACCAGCGACGCCACCGTGATCCGTACTGTGAAGTCGCTCGGCTACGCCGGTCTGCCCAGCCTGAAGGAGCTACTGCGCGAATCGCTCCGGACCCGGCTCGCCCCGGCCGGCCGCCTGGCCCGCAGCCTCGATGAGTACGGGAGTGAGCCGAAGGGGCTGCTCACGCGGGTTCTGGAAGATCACGTCCACCTGCTTGAGGAGGCACGGCGCACCATCGACCCCGAGGAGTTCGCCCGGGCCGTGCGGCTGATGGGTGGCGCCCGCGAGACGGTGGTGTACGGCCTCGGCGGTCTGGGGACGCTCGCCGAATACCTCGTCACGCGGCTGTCGCGGATGCGGCACCGGGCCCGCGTAGCTCGCTCCTCCGGTTACCTGCTCGCCGACGACCTGCTCGCGCTGTCCGGCGAAGACGTCCTCGTGGTGATCGCGCACACCAACGTGGCGCCGGAGACCGCGGTCGCCCTCGACCATGCCAAGCGGGTCGGGGCACCCGTGGTGCTGATCACGGACAACTTGGCCGAGGCGCTCGCGGACGACGTCGAGGCCGCGATCTCGGCGCCCATCGGCAAGACGGGCACGTTCAGCTCGCAGGCGGCCACGCTCGCAGTGCTGGAGGCGTTGATCCTCGCGGTGGCGGCGGGAGACCGCGAACAGGCGACGGAGGCGATGACCCTGCTCAATCAGCTTCGCGACGAGTTGCACGGTCTACCGTCCACCGCGGCAGGCGCGGCCGACGCACCGCCCCGCCGACCCAGGCGCCGCAGGTAGCGCGCACGGAGGGTCGAGCGGGGCGGCGTCGCGTTCGCGACGGGAGCGTTACGGTGACGTCGGGTCAGCGGACGGCGGTGACGTTGGTGGCCTTCTCGCCGGCCACGTCGAAGAGCACGCGCTGGCCCTCGCGGGTTGTCTGCGTCTCCATCCCCGAGAAGGGGATCAGGTGGCCGCTCTCGTCGGTGATGACGCCGATGCCGTCCGCCTTGTTGTACAGGGCGATCGTTCCGAGGGGCATCGTCACTCCTTCATGGTGTGTCGGTTCGGGCTGCGAAGCCGCTGACTCGCGGGCGTGAGCAGAGCATCACTGACGGTGCCCAGTGCGGGGAAGCGACTGTCGGCGCGTCGGCCACAGATTGACGGAAAGTCAGCGTGTGCTTACGCCGGGTGTCAGTTGGCGTTGGAGCCTTGCCCTCGAACCCGCCCTCACTGTCCTCCGGTACCGGACCGCCACGGCGGCGGCAGTTCCTGACGCGGAGTCGATGGGCCGGCGCCTCTCGCCGCGGTCGGCCACAGCCGCTCGGCCAAGGCGACAGCGCTGTCCAGGTTCATCGCGCCCGCATCCGCCCTGGTGGATGTGGCGGTGCGGTGCCGCCGACGGGGCAATTGCTGCGCCGCGTGGCGGCCTGACTGTGTCTCAGCCAGCCTGGTCGCTGTCTTTGTGGGCACCCCACCCGTGCCAGCGCTCGATCTCGATCCACGCGCTGAACCGGCCACGGTCTCTTTGCGGGTACGGCTTGCCGATGTACTGCCGGGACAGCCGGTCGATGTCGGCCAGTTCTTTGTCCTCCCGGATCTCGGCGACCCGGCCGATGATGCTGATGTGCGTGTACCAACTGTCCTTGTCGAGCACGGTGAGAGACACTCGCGGATCGTTGCGCATGTGCTCCAGCCGCTTGCGGCCCTCGTCCATGTTGACCAGAATCCGGCCGTCGTCCCAGAGGTACCAGGTGGCGGTGGACACAGGTTGCCCGTCCGCGCGAAGCGTTGTGATGACCGATGGGTTGGCCTTCTTCAGCATGGCGACCGCGTCGTCGGGAAGGGGAGGTCTCGACATTTGGGCTCCCTAAGAATGGTTGGCGGTCCGGGAGGACCGGGTGTGGCTGATGCGGGCTTGCCGTTGATGGCTCCGAAGGAATGGCCGCCCGGTCCTCCGGGACGCTTCGACCACTGATTGAGAACCGCGGTCATCGTCGGTTAGGGACCTGTTGGCGGAGTGTTCTGCGGGCCACGATGTGCTGGTCACGGCAGCGGAGCAACGGGCTTGAGCAGGGCTCACGAGCGGATATGGGTCGGCATCGACGCTGGCAAGGGGCACCACTGGGCGGTGGCGGTCGAGGCCGAGGGTGAGAGCGTGTTCTCGACGAAGGTGATCAACGACGAGTCGCAGATCCTCCAGCTCATCGAGGCGGCCGGGGAGAAGGCCGACGAAGCGCGATGGGCGGTGGACATCTCCGGACGGGCCTCCACCTTGCTGCTGGCCCTGCTGGTCGCCCACGGCCAGCACGTCGTCTACGTGCCCGGCCGGACCGTCAACCGCATGTCCGGCGCCTACCGCGGCGAGGGCAAGACCGACGCGAAGGACGCCCGGGTCATCGCCGACCAGGCCCGCATGCGCCCCAAGGGTTTCACCAGGCTGCACACCCCGCCCGAACTGGTAACCACGCTCCGGGTGTTGACCAACTACCGGGCCGACCTGATCGCCGACCGGGTGCGGCTGATCAACCGACTGCGCGACCTGCTGGTCGGCATCTGCCCGGCCCTGGAGCGAGCCTTCGACTACTCGGCGGCCAAGGGCCCGGTCGTCATGCTGACCGAGTACCAGACCCCTGCCGCCCTGCGGCGGATCGGCGTCAAGCGGCTCACGACCTGGCTGGAGCGCCGCAAGGTCCGGAACCCGGGCGACGTCGCTGCGAAGGCGGTGGAGGCCGCCCAGTCGCAGATGATCGAACTGCCCGGCGAGAAGCGGGCCGCCAAGCTGGTTTGCGAGCTGGCACACCAGCTCCTGGCCCTGGACGGGCGGATCAAGGACAACGACCGGGAGATCCGGGAGACCTTCCGCGCCGACGAGCGCGCCGAGATCATCGAGTCCCTGCCCGGCATGGGCCCCATCCTGGGTGCTCAGTTCGTCGCCATCGTCGGCGATCTGTCCGGATACCTGGACGCGGGGCGCCTGGCCTCGCATGCCGGCCTGGCCCCGGTCGCCCGGGACTCCGGCCGCCGCACCGGCAACTACCACAGGCCCAAGCGGTACAACCGGCGCCTGCGGTACGTCTTCTACATGGCCGCCCAGACCGCGATGATGCGGCCCGGGCCGTCCCGGGACTACTACCTGAAGAAGCGTGGCGAGGGGCTGCTGCACACCCAAGCCCTGCTCGCGCTGGCCCGCCGCCGGGTCGACGTCCTGTGGGCGATGCTGCGTGACAAGAGGCTGTTCACCTCCGCCCCACCGATCACGCAGACGGCTTGACACGATCATTGAGATTCCTTCTGAGCTTTGACGTGTGGTGCTCGCTTCTCTCTTGCGTTCGCCGCCCGTCCACCCTGTCACATCCGACTTCTCGAATGACGCGTTTCCACGCCGGGTCCCGGGGGCTGCCGATGCGCAGTCAGGTGGCCGAGCCCATCCGCCACGGCCGCTGTCGGCTCCACAGCTCAAGGCACGATCCGTTGCTGGGTACTGATGAGGTGTCCGGGCTATGGCGACGGGGTCGGCTTTGGGGTGTGGCTTGAACACCAGAAGGTGCGCCGGTAGGCGGTGGGCGTGGTGTCGAGTGCGCGGCGGAAGTGCAGGCGCAGGTTGGCGGCTGTGCCCAGCCCGCAGTCGCGTGCCACCCGGTCCACCGAGTGGTCGGTGGTTTCCAGTAGTTCCCGTGCCCGGCTGATTCGGGCGTTGAGCAGCCACCGCAGCGGGGTCGTGCCCGTCTCCTCGGTGAACCGGCGGATGAAGGTGCGCTGCGACAGGCCGGCGTGGCGGGCGAGCACCGGCAGCGTGAGTGGCTCCTTGAGTCGTTGCAGGGCCCATCCCCGGGTGTTGGACAGCGAGGCTTCGCCGGCTACTGCGACCGGAGCGGGTACGTACTGTGCCTGCCCCCCGTCTCGGTGCGGGGCGGCGACCAGGCCGCGGGCGATCTGGTTGGCCACCACCGCTCCCAGATCGCGGCGCACGATGTGCAGGCACAGGTCGATGCCGCAGCACACCCCGGCCGAGGTGAGCACGTCCCCCTCGTCGACATACAGAACGTCGCGGTCGACCGTCACGGCGGGGAAATCCCGTTCGAGCTCCTCGATGTGCTTCCAGTGGGTCGTGGCATGCAGGCCGTCCAGCACGCCCGCCGCGGCCAGCGCGAAGGCTCCCGTGCAGATCGACACCACGCGCCGGCCACCGTCGCGGGCCTCGGCCAGCGCGTCGAGTACGGCATCCGGAACCCGGGAGATCGGCTCGAATCCCGGGACGATCACCGTGTCGGCGACACGTACCTGCTCCAGGCCCCCACCGGCGACCAGTGCGAAACCCGCGGTGGTGGCCACCTTCGCGTCGAGCGCGCACAGGGTCATCTCGTAGGGGGTCTCCGGTCGGGCGTTGAAGATCTGCGTCGGGATCGCCAGATCGAGGGGTGTGACCCCGTCCAGCGCCAGGACCGCGACTCGATGCACTGCCATGGCAAAATCCTATTGAAGCTCGGCAATTTTGCCACTCGTCAGGTCAGGGCGGTCGCGGCCACGCTGAAGTCATGACCGCATCCACCCGCGAGGCGACCACCGACCTGATCGCGCTGCCCGGCACACCGCTTGCCGACGCCGTCGTCAATCTCGTCCGGCCGGTGCAAACGCCCTCCGTCTTCAACCACAGCGTCCGCAGCTATCTGTTCGCCAGGCTGGTGGCCGCCCGACTCGACCTGGCCGCCGGCCGCGACTACGACGACGATCTGCTGTTCGCCGCCTGCGTGATGCATGACCTCGGCGTCGCGTCGGACGGCCCGCACCGTCAGCGTTTCGAGGTCGAAGGCGCCGACCGGGCCGCCGAGTTCCTCGTCGAGCGCGGGATTCCCGCAGCCGACGCCGATGAGGTCTGGCAGGCCATCGCCTTGCACACCTCTCCCGGCATCGCGGAGCGCCGCGGCACGCTGTGCGTGCTCGTCCGCGAAGGCGTCGCCGTCGACTTCGGCGGCCCGCTGGGGGCCGAGTACGTCGAAACCGTCACCGACGAGCAGGCCGACGCGGTTCACGCCGTCTACCCGCGACTGGACATGATCGGCTCACTCACTGACGCGATCGTCGCGCAAGCCGCGAAAAACCCGAAGAACGCACCCCGCTACGCGATTCCCGGTGAGTTCCTCCGCGAACGAGAAGTCTTCGGCCAGACCCGGCTGGAGCACGCCTGCCATTCGTCCCGCTGGGGCAGCTGACTTCACCGATTCCACGACCCGTCAACAGAGAAGGGCAAGCACCACAATGACCATCCACACCGTCGAGATCCCCGAGGACTCCGAAGTCTTCGGAGAAACCAGCGGCGCCTTCGCGCGCTTCGGTTATTCTGCCGCGGTCCGCGCGCACGGCCTCCTGTTCATCGCCGGAACCATCGGCCGCCGCGCCGACGGAACCATCGCGGACACCATCGAAGAGCAGACGGAGATCGCCATCCGGCGCATCGAGGAGATTCTCCGCCTGGAGAACCTCGACCTGTCCGCCCTCGTCGACGTGACCAGCTACCACGTCGACATCCACCAGCACATGCCCGGCTTCCTCGAAGCCAAACAGCGCCTCATCAAAGGCCCTTTCCCGACCTGGTCGCTGATCGGCGTCAGCGGTCTCGCCAGCCCGGGGCTTCTCGTCGAAATCCGTGCCACTGCCGCTTATCCCGACGCATCCCGGTAGACCGCCGCTCCTGGGCCGTTCCCCGGCGCAGGAGCACCGTCACCACCGACGGCATGACGTCCGATCATCTCGGTCCCGAGGTCGCAGCCTCATGCTCGACCTCGACGGCAACAACAGCTCCAATCACCCTGACTGTTTGTACGGACCCCGGCGGACCGGTCAAGACCCCCACAGGACGAAGTCAAAGCCGGGTGTCCGCGGGGTAGGGCGACGGTGTGGGAGGGGCCGGGGCGGGTACCAGTGCGGAGACCAAAGATTTCTGTGAAGCGGGCGTTGGGTCGGAAGACTCCTGCGTCTGACGACTTGGGAAGAAGTCTGGGATGAGAAGAGCTTCTGTCCGGGCCTGGAAGTCCTGGCGTACACGCCCTGTGATGCGGATTCCGCTGGGCGCAACCGACGTGGAGAGCGCCAACCGGCGGTTCTTGCTCTACGGGGTGCTGCCGCTGTGGTTCGCGCCCAGTGTGGCCGATTGGGTGATGCACCGGCGCACTCGGATCGAGCAGACCACTGGCGTGCGGGAATCGCTGATCCACCTGCTTATGATGGCCGAGGCTGGCGTGCCGATGACGCTGGGGCTGTTGGCGCGAATCAATCCGCTGGTGCTGTCGACGATGGGCGGGGCGGCAGCGTTGCATGGCGCGACGGCGGTGTGGGACGTCACCGTCGCCACGTCGGAGCGCGAGGTGCGGCCGGTAGAACAGCACATTCACAGCTTCCTTGAAGTGCTGCCGTTGACCGCGACGGCATTCGTGGCATGCCTGCACTGGGACCAGGTCCGCGCGATGGTGCGGGGTGGGGGAGACGATGCGTGGAGACTGCTGCCCAAGGACCAACCCCTGCCAACGCGGTACCTGGCGGGTCTAGCCGCCGGCGTCGCCTTGTTCGTCGCACTGCCCTACGGCGAGGAGCTGATGCGGTGTCTGCGGGCCAGGCGCGTAGCGGATTGACGCTCGCCTAGGGGGCCTCGCGGTGACGAGTTGGGGTCGGCCCCGGGGGGCTGAGGACCACTGGCCGCGCCTCATTCGTCGTTGAGATCGCGAGGCTGTAGCGCTGCGGTGGCAGGTCCGTGCAGCACCTCGCCGCCGATGGAGAAGCGGGAACCGTGGCATGGGCAGTCCCAGCTGCGTTCGACTTCGTTGAACGCCACGAGGCAGCCCAGGTGGGAACAGACTGCTGACACCGCGTGCAACGCGCCTTCATCGTCCCGGTGCACAGCGCGATGCTGTCCCTTCCATCGCACGACAGCACCGCCGCCCGGCGGGATGGCGTTCAGCGCGTCGTCTCGGCCCGGGCACAGCCGATCGGCGACGAAGTGGCGGGCGGTGGCAAGGTTCGCTTTGACGAAGGCACCGGCTTCGGCGATCGGGTGAATGCGCCGAGGGTCGTACAGCCCCGCCCAGGCGACGTCCTTTCCCTCGATCAGGTCGGCGAGCATCCGGCCTGCCATGGCACCTCCGCTCAGGCCCCATCCTCCGAACCCAGTCGCGACGTAGACGTTCCGCGCGGCGAGGTGGAAGAGGCCCACATGCGGGACCCGGTCCGTGGTCCAGTTGTCCTGCGTGGCCCAGTGATGAGTGATTTCCCTGATGGGAAAACGCTCACGAGCCCAGCCGGTCAGGCGTTCGAACCTCTCGGTGGCGCCCGGCTCACCGGGGGTGTACTTCTCGCCGGTGACGATCAGCAGTCGCCTCCCCTCACCGTAGGGAGCGCTACGCACCGACCGTGTGCCTTCGTGCGGGGTGATGTACATCCCGTGTGGGGCAAGCTCTGCGTCCATCGGACCGGCGATCACCAGTTCCCGTAGCGGCCTGAGTCGGCTGAAGGCCAGGGAGCGGTCGAAAACCGGGTAGTGGGTGGCGATGACGACGGACTCGGCCGTCACCGTGGCGCCGGTGTCGGTGGTGACCTTGTTGGTGCGGCCTTCCCGCAGGTGCGTCACTCGGCTGTGCTCGTAGATGCGCCCGTGGTGCCGCGTCAGGTCCTCGGCGAGGGCAAGCAAGTAGCGCCGGGGGTGGAACTGGACCTGCTCGGCGACGCGAATACCTGATCCGGTGGCAAAGGGAAGACCGGTGTCGGTCACCAGGGACGCGTCCAGGCCGGCTTCGCGGGCGGCATCGACCTCTTCGTGGATCTCGCTGTTGTGCTGAGCGTCAGCTGCGTAGGTGTAGGCCGGACGGCGCTCGATCTCGCAGTCCACACCGAGGTCCATGGCGGTGGCAACGACACGCTCCACGCCTTCGGACTGGGACTGCGCGTACAGGCGCGCGGCCTCGGCGCCGAATCTGGAGCGCAGGTGCGCGTAGATCAGTCCGTGTTGGGCCGTGAGCTTGGCCGTCGTATGGCCGCTTACACCGGCAGCGATATGTGCCGCATCCAGAACCACCACGGACCGCCCTGTCCGCGCCAGCTCCCACGCGGTGCACAGCCCTGCCATGCCGCCGCCGATGACTGCGACGTCGGCGTTCACGTCGTCGTCCAGTCGCGGGTATGACGTATGGGCGGCTGACTCCATCCAGTACGAGATGGGCTCGCCAGGGATCGTCGCCATACATGCTGTATACCCAGTTATGGAGCGAAAGAGGTGATGCGCTTCATGCGGGTGTGTGCAAGGAGAGCCAACGGGCGCGTTCACCGGGAGGGCACCGCGGCTCTGACCGCCGCGCCGGCGCGGCGGCTGCCGACTCCGGCCCTCCAGGCCGGTGCACCCGGCGCGCCCGCGCTAGTCCTCGTCCGCCTCGCCGTGCCCTGTGTCCGCGGCGCGGTATCCGTATGCGGCCTCCCTGACGGCGCTGTCGGACTCCAGCGTGGCACCGAGGGTGCCGCCGATCGTGGCCAGGGAGCTGACCGCCCAGGCGATGTCGAGATAGTTCACGATGCCGATGGTGTGTTGGAGCTGGCGCCGCAGTACCTCCGGCGAGATCAGGACGAGACCGAAGAGGGTGATGATGACCAGCAGGGCCAGATAGAGCGTCACCACTCCCAGCGCCACGGTGAGCGCGGTCACCGCGTTCATCAGGACCACGCGCCGGTGCGCCCGCGGCGACGGGCCGCGCTCCCACAGCCCGTGGGCGACGATGATCGTGCCCCAGATGCCCACGACCGACAGCAGAGTGGTCAGGAGCAGGCGCGGGGGTCCCATCCCGTTCGCGATCTGCCAGATGCCGGGGGAAGTCAGACCGAAGGCCGCGGTGCCGAGCGCGGCGACCAGAGCCCGGGACAAGCCCACGATCAGATGCCACGGGCGGTTGGCGCGCACCATCCCCAGCAAAAGGCGCGGCACACCACGGCCCGCCGAGATGACGAATCGGACCGTCTCCCGATCCGTCCGATACGGCCGCCCCACAGGCGAGGAGAGCTCCCGGAGCGCACGCAGCCGGGCCAGCAGCTCCGACCGCCGTCGCGAGCCTCGGCGCTCGCGGCCACGCTCGCCCTTCCGGCTACCGGTGAGCAGGCGGTCGACCACCCGCAGCACCGCCATCACCACGCGATTGGGCAGGTCCACGGCCCCGAGCGCGGGCACTGACACCACGCCCGTCTCCCGCGCGACGCTCACATGCGCCGTCACCGGCCGCCGCCCCACGTTCAGCGGCAGGTCGGTGAGGCACAGGGCCAACTGCCACCCCTCTTCCAGCGCCCGGCGCCGGGTCACCCCGACGAGGTCGACGTCCACCCCGGCCCCGGCGGCGATCTGTGCGTCGGGCTGGACCACGACGTTCCAGTCGTAATCCGGGTAGCGTTCGTTGAGCTTCTCCCGGAGCGTGTCGATCACGTCGCTGACGACGTCCTTGACGAGGCCGGGCGCCACGAGCAGCCCTACGGTCAGCGACTGACGCTGTCCGCTGGTGCCCTCGTCCGGTGCCGGATCTCGTCCATTGCCCACACTGGCAACTCATACCACCTGTATCACCGTGAATCGGTGAGTGCGCGCCACTGCCGCCCGCGCGCCCGCTCCAGCGGCGGCGAGGCACGACGCGGCGCAGTGCGGTGTGGTCTCGTCGACCTCGAAGTCGACCTCAACCTCGACTTGCCGCACGGACTTCTACCGTGGCGAAGATTCTGTCCTGCGGCCCTCCGCTCTGCGGAGCCCACGTGTCAGCCGCCGCGCACGGCCTTTCGCACGGCGTCGCGGATGCGGTCGGCAACGGCCAGGTAAGGACCGAACGCCATCCGTTCCACCGCCGAGTCGGCTCCCGGGTGCGGACGGGTCGGGGCCAGCATTTCGGCGGCCCTGGCAAGCTTCGCCAGGAGTTGGGCTCGTGCGGCGCCGCCGGCCTCGCGCAGTTGGGGGAGTTCGAACCGTTCCTCGGATTCCATGTGGGCTGCCACGGCGTCGCGCAACGTGCCGAACTTGTCGCTGAATTCCGCGGCGTCCGGAGCCCGGGAGACGATGTCGTGGAGTTCACCGAGGAGTCGTTCGGTCTCCCGCTCTTCCGCCAAGCGGGCGGAGACGACCTCCTGACCGCCTTCGATGGTCCGTCGCGCGAAGGGGTGGACAACCTCCGCCTCGGCGGTCTCGTGAACCATCAGTTGACGGACAAGGCGGTGGAACGCTTTCTGGCGCTCCTTGCCTTCTGCCGCCAGCACCTCGTCCATCTGACGTCGAATCTCTTGGTGTTGGCGTTCCAGCATGAGCACGACGTCGTTGCTCTCCGGGGCTTGGCCTACCGTGGCATGCTCGGTCATTTGCCTTCCTTTACGGGTACGCTCCACCGGCCGAGCCGCGCCGGAACCGGTTCGTTGTTGTGCCGCGCGGCCCGGTTGGCGAGTGCGGTGACCCGGTCGACAAGCCGTGAGTTCAGGCGTTCACAAGCCTGGACTCCCGACACGGTCTGTACTGGACCCGTGCCGTTCCCGGACGATGGCAGCAGTCGGTCGACAAGGGAGAGCATCCGCACCGCGGTGACAGGAGCCACCCCGTGCAAACGGACGGCGGCCTTCGCGGCCGGGGTGAGGATGATTTCCGGGCGGCGACGCTCGGCGGCACGCACTATGGCTCGGGCCGCGCGTCCAGCGTTCATGGACAGCAGGGGCATGCCTGCTCCCGTCGCGAACCATGCGTACTCCTGCTCGGCGTTCCCACCGAACCGCGCGGCGAAGTGCGAGCCGGTGCGCATGAGCCCGGGGATCACGGTGGTCACGCTGATACCAGTGGGGGCCAGTTCCGCCCGCAGGCCGTCACTGAACCCGGTGGCCGCGAACTTCGCCGCCGAGTACGGCAGCAGATGCGGAACGGCGATGCGGCCGCCGATTGAGGTGATGTTGACGATCCGTCCCGTCCCACGCGATCGCATCCCCGGCAGAACGGCGAGGACCATCCGCAGTTGGGCGAAGAACATCAGCTCCATCGCCTCACGGAAGTCCCGCTCGGTCATCGTCTCCATCGGCCCGACCTGGATGATCCCCGCGTTGTTGACCAGGATGTCGACGTGGCCGAAGCGCTCCTGGGCCTCCGCGACCAACCGCTCGGGTGTCGCCGCGTCGGTGAGGTCGGCAACCGTCGAGTGCACCTCGGCTCCCGTGGCGCGCAGTTCCTCCTCGGCTCGACGCAGTTCGTCGGCGTCCCGGGCGCAGATGAGCAGTCGGCATCCGCGGCTCGCCAACTCGCGGGCGATGAGCAGTCCAAGCCCTCGAGACCCTCCGGTGACCAACGCGGAGAGTCCCTTCAGCGGGCTTTTCGTTGTGGCCAATTTCGGGCTCCCTTCGCTGTTTTCCCTGCCTGCCCGTCAGCTCAACAGCCGTGCCGCCATTCGCGGCCACGAGATGACTTCGGTTGTGCCACGGTCGCCTCCGCACGAGTGCGTCAGGGAAACGGGGCTTGGGACATGTTCCTCAGTCGCCGCGTGACTTGCGGGTTCGGGACCGGTTCTCCTTGCGGATGGCTTCCAGAAGCTCGCCCTTGCTCATGTTCGAGCGACCGCTGATGTCGAGCCGCTTTGCTGTGTCGTACAGGTGCTGCATGGAGGCCGGCTCGTCCACTCCCTCGCCGCTGCGGCCACCCAGCTGCCGTGGCCGCGCCGACTGCGGATCGGATGGGCCGCGGCGGCCCTTCTCCTTGCGCTCCCAGTGGTCGCCCACCTTCTCGTGGGTGTGCTTGAGCGCACCGTAGGCAACGCGGTGTGCGCGTTCGCCCTCGCCATACTGCTCCACAGCCGAGTCATGGGCCTTGATCCATGTGCGCTGCGCGTCCTTCGGCGAGCGTTGCAGCGTTGACGGCAGTTCCTCCCGCCCTGGCACAGCACTCACCTCCTTTTCGTTCACTGAGGTGCGCGTGCCCCCCGTCTCGGTGGGGAAACGGGCACGCCTTCGAGGTCCCCGAGCAGTCGGCACTCTCGCGGTCGGTCGGGTAGTCGGCTCCCGGGAGTGCATTCTGTGCGTCTGCGGGGCTCAGGCCTGCCATATCTACCCCCCGATGTCGTCGAACAGCTCGTTACTTCCGACAGGCTCGCGTACCTCTGGCAAAGCAGGATCTTCGCCGCTCCTGTAGTGGTTCGGCGATTCCGTGGGCGCGCCCGAACCTGCCAGCGCGGCGCTACGGGGGCCGGCGGTCTGGTAGATGGCCATCTTCGCGGTCTCGACGGCTGCCCTGGCCGTTCCCAGCGCTGACCGCAACAAGTCAAGCTGCCGGGGGCCGCAGGGGGCCTGCGCGGCGGCGACCACGATTGAAGCTGACTCCGTTGCCTGCCGGGCGGCCCACCACATCGCGGCGGTGTCGCGACCGGGGCGTTCGCTCAGCGTCCGTAGCAGTTGCGCGGCAGCGCCCAGCCGGGCGTGCGCGACCGCCGCCAACGGCTCCGGACGTCTGCACCTGGCCAGGAACTCCCGCAGGCCCGCGGCGAGTTCGTGGGCCTGCGTGAATTCCACGTACCGAGCGTGTACGAGTGGTGCCAGGTCGTTCAACAGCGTCGTGTCCATGGGGCAACCGCGGTGAACCGCGAAGAACACCGGAACACGCGGGCCGGCGTGCACGTTGTACGCGATCTCGTACGCCCCGGACTCGCTGGGCGCCGTACGGACCACGAGCATGGCGTGCGCGCTGTCCAGCAGCCGCAGCCGCCGGTCACGGAAGGTGCGCGGATCTCGGTGGTCGCCCGACGGCGACAGCAGGGCGACGGGGCCACCGGCGATATGTGGGGCAAGCGCCAGTTCAACCACTGCCCTGACCGTCTCATCGCGCCCGCCGGTGGTGTCTGCTCCGGGGGACCGTACGAACAGCCTGAGAGGACGGGGCACGGCATCCGGTTCGGGTACGCGGGCATTCGTCACTGACACGTTACCGTCGTCCACGACGACCTCCACGTGCAGACGCCGTTCCCCTCGACCTTAGACCGGCCTGGTGCGGCGCGCACCTTCGGCGGCGGATGGCTGTTTCCCGTGTCCCAGCGGATGGTATGTGTGTCCGTGCTGGTGAATCGGCGCGCCGGGGGCACGGGGTCGCCTGAGCGGGCTACGCCCCTCGCGCCACCGCAGCACCCCGCCCAATGACGGCATCGGCATTCACGTCGTCGGCCATGGGAATCCCCCCGAACCCGTCCGGGTGTGTCAACGCACTTTGCCCGGGTACGCGGAAGGTGAAGATATCCAGCCCTGACGCCGCTCGGACTGCGAACCCCGCGGCGGATGGCAAGTGCGCGTGTGCTCGCGTGCCCGCATCCGGCGCCGTATCGGAGGCCCCCGCGATGACATCGACTGGATGCCTCCTCTCCTGCGAGGAGTTCGGATCTGAGGAAGTACTGGTACAGGCGGCCCGCGTGGCCGAGCACGCCGGGTTCGAGCCGTTGGCCATCTCGGAGGTGACGTGAGCCCCCGGGGCTCACGTCCGCCAAGGCGGCCAGGTGGAAAAGGCACTTGAGAGGGAGGACAGCGTGAAGGTCGCATTTCTCGTAGCACCGGAAGGCGTTGAACAGGTGGAGTTGACCGACCCGTGGCAGGCGGTCCGCGAGGCCGGTGGCACCCCCACCCTCGTATCCACGAAACCCGGGAAGATCCAGGCGTTCAACCATCTGGACAAGGCCGACACCTTCAATGTCGACACCACCGTGGAAGACACCTCGGTGGAGGACTACGACGCCTTGGTGCTGCCCGGTGGCGTGGCCAACCCCGACTTCCTGCGGATGGATGAGAAGGCAGTCGCGTTCGCCAAGGGCTTCTTCGAAGCCGGTAAGCCGGTCGCGGCCATCTGCCACGCTCCGTGGACGCTGGTCGAAGCCGATGTGGTGAGGGACCGGACCCTCACCTCGTGGCCCAGCCTCAGGACCGACATCCGAAATGCCGGTGGCACGTGGGTCGACCAACAGGTCAAGGTCTGCCACGCAGGCAGCAATGCCCTGATCACCAGCCGCAAGCCGGACGACCTCAAGGCATTCAACGACGCCTTCCTCTCGGAGTTCGCCAAGGCGAAGGGATGAGGCCGGGGGCCTCGTCTTCCAGACGGACGAGGAGGACACGATGGCCGGAAACCACGAAGACGAGAAACCTGACGAAGGTCTCTCCGTCCCTCAGGACGCGGGAATGGCTCCCGGCGCCGCACCGCCCGCAGAGTCGGGCGTTTCCGGACTCGGCCCACCACAGCCCGAAGCACCGCGCAGGAACTGGCGTCCGGGCCTGTTGACGCCTGTCTGGGTCGTGGTGGCACTCATCCTGCTGCTGGTGGTGGCCCTGGCCGTCTACATGGCCGTCAGGTAAGGGCACATCCCTGGTTTGGACGGGTCGAGTGCGGCTACCCGCAGGAAGAAGAACCTGTCCGAGGCGAACAGGCACAAGGAAAGGACACTGCGATGAACAAGGCGGAGCAGGAGCGCGCCCAGGCGGCGAAGCTTCCCGCAGATGACGTGGTCGGCATTCTCCTTCAGCAGCACGCGCGCATCAGGGACCTGTTCGACGAAGTCAAGAGCGCTGAAGGTGAGCGCAAACAGCAAACCTTCGAGGAACTGCGGGCTGTCCTCGCGGTGCATGAGACCGCGGAGGAGATGATCGTGCGGCCGGTCGCCAGCGAGACCGCTGGACGGGAGGAGGCCGAGGCCCGGAACAGGGAGGAGGCGGAGGCCAACAAGGTTCTCGCCAAGCTGGAGTCGATGGACATCAGCAACCCGGAGTTCGACGCGATCCTGGCCGAGTTCGAGAAGGCAGTGAGCGATCACGCGGACAAGGAGGAGCGCGAGGAGTTCCCCGCGGTGCATCAAGGCCGCACCGAGGAGCAGCTGATCCGCATGGGGAAGCAGCTGCGCGCGGCGGAGAAGATCGCGCCCACGCACCCGCATCCGGCGACCGCGGGCTCGCCAGCGGCGCAGTGGGCAACCGGGCCCCTGGCGTCCTTGGTCGACCGGACGAAGGACGCGATCCGCTCGGCCGCGGGGCGGGGCTGACGGTAAGCACGCTCGCCGACAGCGAAGGAGCGCACGCAGGCATGACCTCCGGAACCCCGGATCCCCGGCAGCGGGACCACGACGACAAGGACCGGCAACTCGACGGCTTCCGCGCGGCACCCCAGTCCGATGCGCTCACCACCGACCAGGGGGTGCGGGTCGACGACACGGACAACGCGCTGCGCGCCGGTGAGCGTGGTCCGACGCTGCTGGAGGACTTCCACAACAGGGAGAAGCTCACCCACTTCGACCACGAACGCATACCGGAGCGCGTGGTGCACGCGCGTGGCGCGGGCGCGTACGGCTACTTCGAGCCGTATGAGTCGCTGGCCGATTACACCTGTGCGGACTTCCTCCAGGAGCCGGGGCGGCGCACCCCGGTGTTCGTACGCTTCTCCACCGTCCAGGGGCCGCGGGGCTCGGCGGACACCGTGCGTGACGTACGTGGCTTCGCGACGAAGTTCTACACCCGCGAGGGCAACTACGACCTGGTG
>NZ_JAPZVN010000041.1 GCF_027533845.1 Streptomyces sp. RPT161
AAAGCTGGTCACCGCCGAGGAGATCGCGGCGCCCGACTACTGGACCCGCCACGCCCGCGAGGCGGTCCGCTTCCTCGACGCCGTCCAGGCGCTGGAAGCCCAGAACGTCACGACGTACCTCGAACTCGGGCCGGACGGCGTCCTGTCGGCGATGGCCCAGGACTGCGTGACGCACCCGGAGAAGGCGGCCTTCACACCCACCATCCGCAACGCCCGTCCCGAGCCGGAAGGGATCGCCACCGCCGTCGCCCAGGCCCACATCAAGGGCACCCCCGTCGACTGGCAGGCGTACTTCGCGGGGGCTCGTCGCGTGGACCTTCCCACGTACGCGTTCCAGCACCAGCGCTACTGGATCGATGTCCCTCCCGTAGTGGTGGGCGACGTCACCTCCATCGGCCTGGGGGACGCCGATCACCCGCTGTTGGGTGCGGCTGTGGAGTTGCCGGAGTCCGACGGCATCGTCTTCACCGGGCGGCTGGGGCTGCGCACCCACCCGTGGCTGGCCGATCACGCGGTGGCCGGAACGGTGTTGCTGCCCGGGACGGCGTTCGTGGAGATGGCGATCCGGGCCGGGGACCAGGTCGGTTGCGACGTACTGGAGGAACTCACCCTCCAGGCTCCGCTGATCCTGCCCGAGGACGGCGCGGTGCAACTGCGGCTGTCCGTCGCGGAGCCCGACGGCTCCGGCAGGCGCCAGCTGGCCCTGCACTCGCGCCCGCAGGACGCCCCGGCCGAAGCGCCGTGGCTCCGGCACGCCAGCGGTGTGCTGGCGGCCGGCTCGGCCCGTCCGGCGCACGACCTCACGGTGTGGCCCCCGGCCGACGCACGGCCGCTGGACGTCGAGGGACTCTACGAGCGGTTCGCCGAGGGCGGCTTCGGGTACGGCCCGGCGTTCCAGGGGCTGCGGGCGGCGTGGCGGCGCGGCGACGAGGTCTTCGCCGAACTGCGGCTGCCGCAGGAGCAGCACGCCGACGCCGCCCGGTTCGGGCTGCACCCGGCGCTGCTCGACTCGGCGCTGCACGGCCTGGCCCTGGGTACCTTCACCGGCGAAGCCGAGGGCGCACCGGCGATCCGGCTGCCGTTCTCGTGGACCGGTGTCACCCTGCACGCCAGCGGTGCCGACACACTGCGGGTGCGGATCACGCCGGACGCGGACGGTTCGGTGTCGCTGACGGCGGCGGACGAGACGGGCGACCTGGTCGCATCGGTCGAGTCGTTGGCGCTGCGGCAGGTCGATCCGGCCCAACTCGGCGCACCGCAGCCGCAGTTCCATGACTCGCTGTTCCGGGTAGAGTGGACGGCCGTTCAGGCCCAGGAGACGGCCGCGGCCCGGCGTTGGGCCGTGGTCGGCGTCGATCACCTCAAGCTGGCGGCCGTGCTGGAGACCGCAGGCGCCGTGGTCGACGGATATGCCGATCTGGCGGCCCTGGCCGGTGTCGTACGGGCGGGCAAGCCGATGCCGGACGTGGTCCTGGCGCCCTGCGCCCCGGCCGAGTCCGCCCGGCAGGCGACTCACGACGCCCTGGCCCTCGTTCAGGGCTGGCTGGCGGAGGAGTCCTTCGAGGGCTCCCGGCTGGTGTTCGTCACCTGTGGCGCGGTTGCCGCGCACGGCGACGCGGGTGTGCCGGATCTGGCGCACGCACCGGTGTGGGGTCTGCTGCGCTCGGCCCAGACGGAGAACCCGGGCGCCTTCACCCTGCTGGACGTCGACGGTCAGGACGTCTCGTACGCCCTGCTGTCGGCCGCGGTGGCGAACGACGAGAGCCAACTGGCCGCACGTGACGGCGGTTTGTACGGGCCGCGCCTGGCCAGGGTTCCCGTCGCCGCCGAGCCGCAGGACCGGCCGTCGTTCGGCCCGGACGGCACCGTGCTGATCACAGGTGCCAGCGGCGCGCTCGGTGGACTGGTCGCCCGGCACCTGGTGGTCGAGCACGGCGTACGGCACCTGCTGCTCACCAGCCGTCGCGGCGCGGCGGCCGAGGGCGCCCCGCAACTGGGCGACGAGCTGGCCGGGTTGGGCGCGGACGTCACCTGGGCGGCCTGTGACGCGGCCGACCGTGAGGCCCTGGCCGAGCTGCTCGCCGACGTGCCCGGGGAACATCCGCTCACCGCGGTCGTGCACACCGCCGGTGTGCTGGACGACGGGCTGATCCCGTCGCTCACCGGGGACCGGATCGACACGGTGTTCCGGCCGAAGGTCGATGCGGCGGTGAACCTGCACGAGCTGACCCGGGACCTGGACCTGACCGCGTTCGTGCTGTTCTCGTCCGCGGCCGGCACCTTCGGCACCCCCGGTCAGGGCAACTACGCGGCGGCCAACGCCTTCCTGGACGCCCTCGCACAGCGGCGTCGCGCCGACGGGCTGCCCGCGGTCTCGCTGGCCTGGGGCCTGTGGGCACAACGCAGCGCGATGACGGGCGAGTTGGCCGACACGGATGTGCGGCGGATGGCCAGGGGCGGTCTGCTGCCGCTGTCCACCGAGCGCGGACTGGCGCTGTTCGACACCGCCTGCGGGCACGCCGACGACGCCGCACTGGTCCCGGTGGACCTGGACACCGCGCCGCTGCGCGCCCAGGCGGCGGCCGGTGCGCTGCCCGGACTCTTCCGCGGGCTGGTACGGGGCGTTGCGCGCCGGACCGCACACGCCGGTGGGGCCGTTCAGCCGGAGGCGGGCACGCTGCTGCGGGGTCTGGCCGGGCTGGACGAGGCCGAGCAGGAGGCCGTGCTGCTGGAACTGGTGCGTGAGCAGGTCGCCGTCGTCCTCGGTTACGCGTCGCCGGACGAGGTGAGCGCGGGCCGGGAGTTCCTGGAACTGGGCGTGGACTCGCTGACCGCCGTCGAACTGCGCAACCGGCTGAACGCGGCCACCGGGCTGCGGCTGCCACCGACGCTGCTGTTCGATCAGCCGACGCCGATGCTGACCGCCCAGCGGCTGCGCGCCGAACTGGCCGGTGCCACTCCCGAGGCAGCGGTGGACGGCCCGGCCGAGACCCCTGACGGAGTGTTCGGGGCGATGCTGCGGCAGGCCGGTGAGCTGGGTAAGTCCGGTGAGTTCATGGGTCTGTTGATGGAGGCCTCGCGGTTCCGTCCGTCGTTCGGCTCCGCGGCCGAGCTGCGCAAGGCGCCGAGCCTGGTGCGGCTGTCCTCCGGCGAGCGGCAGCCGGGACTGGTCTGCTTCTCCTCGATCCTGTCGATCTCCGGACCGCACCAGTACGCCCGGTTCGCCGCGGGCTTCCGGGGCCGCCGGGACGTGTGGGCGCTGGGCGCGCCCGGCTTCCTCGCCGGGGAGCAGTTGCCGGCCAGCAAGGAGGCGGTGATCGAGGCGCAGGCGCAGGCGGTGGTACGGCACGCTGACGGCAGGCCGTTCGTGCTGCTCGGCCACTCCTCGGGCGGAATGCTGGCGCACGCGGTGGCCGCACGGCTGGAGTCCGAGGGGTCGGCGCCGGAGGCGGTGGTGCTGATCGACATCTACTCGCACGACGATGACGCGATCGTGGGCATCCAGCCGGGCCTGGCCGAGGGGATGAACGAGCGGCAGGAGAGCTACGTGCCGGTCGACGACACCCGGCTGCTGGCGATGGGCGGCTACTTCCGGTTGTTCGGCGACTGGAAGCCGCGGCCGATCAGCACTCCGACGCTGTTGGTGCGGGCCGGGGAGCGGCTGTTCGACTGGTCGAAGGACGGTGACTGGCGGTCCTACTGGGACCTGGAGCACACCGCGGTGGACGTACCGGGCAACCACTTCACGATGATGGAGCGGCACGCCGACACCACCGCGCGGGCGGTGGACGACTGGCTCGGTCGCTGACCGCGGGCACCGAAAGGGCCGGGCTCCTCGGAGCCCGGCCCTTTGGCGTTGGTTGGACGCGTTACCTGGTGCGACCGCGGTCGCGTTCCCGCTCGCGGGAGCGCTTGGTCAGGCCGACCGCCATCACCTCGAAGTTGTCCTTGGTGCAGTCCAGCCGGTGGAAGAGGTTGTCCGGGCCGGTGACGCACACCTTGGTCACCCCGGCGCCCTTCAACGTGGCGACGACATCACGCCAGTTGATCGGCCGGTCGAAGGTGTCCAGCATCATCGTCCGCATCGCGGCGGCCGAGTTGATGACGGTGCCGTCCTGGTCGGTGACCACCGGCAGCTTCGGGTCGGCCAGTTGGTACGAGGCGAACACCTGCTGCTCGGCCTCACGGCGCAGTGCGGAGAACGCCGGGGCGTGCACCGGGGGCCGCATGGAGTACATGGAGTACCCACCGGCCTTGCTGATGGCCTGCTTGAGGCCGTCGAGTTCCTTCTCCCGCACCGAGAGCATGTAGAAGCCGTCGTCGAGGTAGCCGGAGAAGTCGTACCACTCGTCGCGCTCGTCGAAGTCGGCCAGGATCTCCTTCAGCCGCTCCTCGGGGGTGCGGACGAAGGAGTGGGTGACCACGTCGGTGTACTCGCGACGGAAGAAGTCCTCCTCCAGCCGGGCCAGTTCGACGGTCAGCCGGACCACCTCGGCGAAGGACAGGCTGCCGACGTAGGCCGCCGCCGCCTTCTGCCCGAAGCTCGGGCCGACACAGAAGTCGGGCCTGATGCCCAGGGTCTCCTCGGCCTTGTCGGCCAGGGCCATCGAGTTGACCAGAAAGGCGACCTGGCTGAATTCCGAGTAGTCCTCGGTGGCTTCCCGGAAGTTGTCGAAGACGGAGGTGCCCAGCGCCTCGTCGGCCTCCGCCAGACGGCGCCGGGCGTACGGGTCCAGCATCAGGAACTTGCCCACCTCGGAGAAGCGGGAGGGCCCCATGCCGGGGAACACTATGGCGGTACGCGCCTGCTCGGTTGCGGTCATTTCGTGGTGTACGCCCTTACTGTTCTCGGTTGCTCTCCACCACGGCAGGGGCCTTGGGACAAGCCCCAAGGCCCCTGCCAGGGTTCTGCCCGACGGGCATCAGTCCTGCGCCCTCTTGTGGAAGCCTCGGATGCCGATGAAGCCGTAGATCAGCGTGGTCGCCGCGATCGCGCCGACGCAGATCCCCAGCGGTATCGAGTGGGGCCCGCCCTTCGGCAGCAGCAGCCCGCGCATCGCCTCACTGACGTACGTCAGCGGGTTGAAGGCGCACAGGATCTGGAACCACCGGATGTGGGACAGGCTGGCCCACGGGAACTGGGTGGCGCCGGTGAACATGATGGGGGTCAGCGTCATCGCGAAGACGATGCTGATGTGGCGTGCGGGCGCCAGGGTGCCCAGCGTCAGGCCGACCGCGCCGCCCACGATGCCGCCGAGCGTGATGATGCCCAGGGTCGCCGGCATGGTGTGCAGCGGCCAGGAGACATGGTCGAGCAGCCCCAGACCGATCGGGATCATCACCAGCGAGCCGATCACTCCGCGCATCGCGCCGAAGATGATCTTCTCGACGGCCACCAGCGTCACCGGGATCGGCGCCAGCAGCCGGTCCTCGATCTCCTTGGTGTACGAGAAGTCGATGGCCAGCGGAAGCGCGGTGTTCTGCAGCGAGACCAGGAAGCTGTTGAGCGCCACCACACCGGGCAGCAGCACCTGTTGGAACCCCGGGTTGGTGTAGCCGAGGTTGCTCAGCACCTTGCCGAAGACGAACAGGATGAAGAACGGCTCGACCAGCACCTGGCCGAGGAACGGCGCCAGCTCCCGGCCGGTGACGAAGACATCCCGCCACAGGATGAAGTAGAACGTCCGCCAGCGGGTCGCCCGGCGCCGGTGCCGTCCGGCACGGGACTGCTGGACGGCGACGACGGTGGCCTCCGACTCCTCGGCGGGCAGCGTCGGCGCGGCCGTGGAATCGGACGTGGAGGTGGGGGCGGTGGTCATCGCATCTCCCTACCGGTCAACTCGACGAATACGTCTTCCAGGGTCGAATTGCCGACGCTCATGTCCTTGATTTCACAGTTCGCTTCGGCCAGTGCCTTGATGACGGTGGGCAGGATCACCGAGGAGGCGGCGTCGGAGTAGACCTTCAACCGCACGTCCGCCGACTTGGTTTCGTGGTGGAACTCGAATCCGTTCTCGCCGAACTCGGCGCCTGCGAGCGGATCCTCTTCTTCTTGGCGGACGATCTCGACATTGGCTACCGAATCGATCCGCTTCAGCTTCTGGATAACGCCGTCCGCACCGGACTCCGGTGGTGCGATGGTGACGCTGACCGAGGTGTTGGAGAGCTTCTCCATCAGCGCCTGCGGAGTGTCCAGGGCCAGCAGCCGGCCGTGGTCGATGATTCCGACCCGGTCACAGAGTTTCTCGGCTTCGTCCATGTCGTGGGTGGTGATGACCACCGTCACGCCGCGTTTGCTGAGTTCGGCCACCCGCTCGCGGACGAAGAGCTGGGACTGCGGGTCGAGACCGGTGGCCGGTTCGTCCAGGAACAGCACCCGGGGCCGGTGCATCAGCGCCCGGGCGATCATCACGCGCTGCGCCTGACCACCGGAGACCTCGTCGGAACGGGCGTTGCCGTGATCGGTGAGGCCGACGAACTCCAGGCTCTCGTCGGCCAGTCGGTTGCGCTCGGCGCGCGGCAGACCGTGGTATCCCGCGTGGAACACCAGGTTCTGACGGATTGTCAGGGAACGGTCGAGGTTGTTGCGCTGCGGTACGACGGCGAACGACTGGCGGGCCACCGCGGGTTTGGCGACCACGTCGACGCCCTGCACGAACGCCAGCCCACCGGTCGGCGCCACGCGGGTGGTGAGAATGCCGATCGTGGTGGTTTTTCCGGCTCCGTTCGGGCCCAGGAACCCGAAGACCTCACCATGGTTCACGGTGAAGCTGAGGTTGTCCACGGCGGGGTGTTCACGGTCGGGATATTTTTTGACCAGCCCGTCGACTAGGACGGCATAATCCAGCGGACGTATTGTGTTCATTGACCCTGCGAATCAAGCTGGACGCTATAACGGCAGCACCGGCGTTCTGCCGCGAGGGTCGCACGTGCGGCGGGCTGCGTCGTTGTGCGCCGACGGATTGGGGAGCAATATGGTGCGTGCCATGTCTAGCACGACTGCCCACACCATGGACCTACCGGACCGTTAAGTTAGGGGTTCGTGCCGCTCACTAGGGGTGCTTAGGGGGAAATTCCGGGTGTTGCGACTCCCCGGAATAACCCCATAGCATCGCCGCGTGACCGCGTCGAAGGATTCTGCGCAACAAATGACGGCGGGACATCCGCCGCACGACGCGCCTCGCGATTTCGCGTCCGCCATATCCGTGCCGCCGTCTTCCGCCACCGAGTGCCGCTGGCTGGTGGTGGGCGCGGGCGGCACGCTGGGGCGCGAGGTGACCGCCCGGCTGACCGTTCGAGGCGCCGACATCGTGGCGTTGGGCCGTGCCGAGCTGGACATCAGCGATGCCCGCGCGGTCGAGCGAGCCGTCGCCGAACACCGCCCCCGGGTGGTGGTCAACTGCGCCGCGTGGACCGCCGTCGACGACGCGGAGTCCCAGGAGGCCGCCGCCGCGCGGATCAACGCCGACGGTCCGCGCCACCTGGCCCGCGCCTGCGCCGCCTCCGGTGCCCGACTGCTGCACGTCTCCACCGACTACGTGTTCGGCGGCGCCCCCGAGGACTTGGGCACTCCCTACGGTGAACTGGCCTCGCCGACACCGCACACCGCGTACGGCCGCACCAAACTCGCCGGCGAGCAGGCCGCGTTGGCCGAGCTGCCGCACGCCTCCACCGTGGTGCGCACCGCCTGGCTGTACGGCAGGGCCGCCACCGGCACCGCGACCACCGGCTTCGTCGGCACCATGGCCCGGATCGCGCTTCAGGAGGACCGCACCGTCGACGTGGTGGACGACCAGCACGGCCAGCCCACCTGGGCGGGCGACCTCGCCGAGCGGCTGATCGAACTCGGCGGGCTGCCGCTGGAGCGGTCCACCGGAATCTTCCACGGCACCGGTGGCGGGCACACCACCTGGTACGCGCTGGCCCGTGAGGTGTTCCAACTGGTGGGCGCCGATCCCGAGCGGGTGCGGCGGATCGGCAGCGACCAACTGGTGCGCGCGGCGCGCCGCCCGGCATGGAGCGTGCTGGGCCATGACGGGTGGGCGAAGGCCGGCCTGCCCCCCTTGCGGCACTGGCGCGCGGCGCTCACCGAGGCGCTCACGGACGCGACCGGCCGGGCCGCCGACCCCAAAACCCCGGTAGCGGAGGCGCGTTGAGCCATGAAACCCCTGTCCATCGACGGCGCCTGGGTGCACCAGCCGCGGCAGTTCGACGATGACCGCGGCACCTTCCTGGAAGTCTTCCAGGGCGAGCGGCTCCTGGAGGCGACCGGCCGCCGGCTGAACCTCGCGCAGGCCAACTGCTCGGTGTCCCGCCGTGGTGTGCTGCGCGGTGTGCACTTCGCCGACGTACCGCCCAGCCAGGCCAAGTACGTCACCTGTGTGCGCGGCGCGGTCCGCGACGTGGTGGTGGACCTGCGCACCGGCTCGCCGACGTTCGGCGAGTGGGAGGCGGTGGAGCTCAACGACGTCGAACGCAACGCGGTGTTCCTGTCCGAGGGGCTCGGCCATGCCTTCCAGGCGCTGACCGACGAGGCGACCGTCGTCTACCTGTGCTCGACCGGATACGACCCGGGCCGCGAGCACGGCGTCAACCCGCTCGACCCGGACCTGGGCATCGACTGGCTGGACGGCACGGCACCCATCCTGTCCGCCAAGGACGCCACCGCCCCGAGCCTGTCCCAGGCCCAGGCGGCCGGTCTGCTGCCGTCCTACCAGGAGTGCCGGGCCTTCCTGCACTCCCTCGCCTCCGCTACCAGCGAGAGCACCGAGCCGATCGAGGAGACCCCGTGAAGGCGCTCGTCCTGTCCGGGGGGTCCGGCACCCGCCTGCGTCCCCTGACCCACACATCGGCGAAGCAACTCGTCCCGGTGGCCAACAAGCCCATCCTTTTCTACGTACTCGAAGGCATCGCCGAGGCGGGTGTCACCGAGGTGGGGATCATCGTGGGCGACACCGCTCCGGAGATCCGGGCCGCCGTGGGAGACGGTTCGGCCTTCGGCCTTACGGTCACCTACATTCCGCAGGAACGGCCGCTGGGCCTGGCACACGCGGTGCGCATCGCGCGGGACTGGCTCGGCGACGACGACTTCGTCATGTACCTGGGTGACAACTTCCTGGTCGGCGGGATCGCCGACCAGTTGGCGGACTTCCGGGACACCACACCGGACGCCCAGATCATGCTCACCCGGGTCAGCAACCCCTCCGCCTTCGGCGTCGCCGAACTGGACGACGAGGGTCGGGTCGTCGCGCTTGAGGAGAAGCCGGCGTTCCCCAAGAGCGACCTCGCTCTGGTCGGGGTCTACTTCTTCACGCCCGCCATCCACGAAGCGGTCAACGCCATCGCCCCGTCCGCACGCGGCGAGTTGGAGATCACCGACGCCATCCAGTGGCTGATCGACCACGACGCCAGGGTGCGCTCCTCGGTCGTCACCGGTTACTGGAAGGACACCGGCAACGCCACCGACATGCTGGAGGTCAACCGCACGGTGCTCGACCGGCTCGATCCGCGCTGCGAGGGCACCGTGGACGAGGAGAGCGAACTCGTCGGCCGGGTCGTCATAGAGCCGGGCGCCACGGTCTCCCGCTCCCGGATCGTCGGACCGGCGATCATCGGTCGCGGCACCCGCATAGAGGGCTCCTACATCGGGCCGTTCACCTCGGTCGCCGACCACTGCACCATCGCGGACAGCGAGATCGAGTACTCGATCGTCCTCACCGGCGCCACGATCGACGGCGTCCGCCGCATCGAGGCGTCCATGATCGGCCGTGACGTGGCGGTCACGCCCGCCCCCCGTACCCCGCAAGCCCACCGCCTGATCCTCGGTGACCACAGCAAGGTGCAGATCCGCTCATGAAGCTCCTGATCACCGGCGCCGCCGGTTTCATCGGCTCCCATCTCGTGCGCACCGTCCTCGGCCCCGACCGGCCGCTCGGTGACGACGTGCGGGTCACCGTCCTGGACAAGCTCACCTACGCGGGCTGCCTGGAGAACCTCGCACCGGTCCAGGACGCGCCCGGCTACGTGTTCGTCCGCGGTGACATCACCGACGTCGCCCTGGTCGACCGGCTGGTCGCCGAGCATGACGCGGTGATCCACCTGGCCGCCGAGTCGCATGTGGACCGTTCCATCGCGGCGGCACAGGACTTCGTGCACACCAACGTCCTGGGCACCAGCACCCTGTTGGACGCCGCGCTGCGGCACGGCACCGCGCCGTTCGTGCACGTCTCGACCGACGAGGTGTACGGCTCGGTGCCGTTCGGCTCGTCCACCGAGGACGACATGCTGCTGCCCAACTCGCCGTACTCCGCGTCGAAGGCCGCCAGCGACCTGATAGCGCTGTCCTACCACCGCACCCACGGCCTGGACGTGCGGGTGACCCGCTGCTCCAACAACTACGGCCCGTACCAGTACCCGGAGAAGGTCATCCCGCTGTTCGTCAGCCGTCTGCTGAGCGGCCAGAACGTACCGCTGTACGGCGACGGCGGCAACGTACGGGACTGGCTGCACGTGGGCGACCACTGCAGAGGTCTGCTCGCGGTGCTCACCGGCGGTAGACCCGGCGAGATATACAACATCGGTGGCGGCACCGAGCTGACCAACAAGCAGCTCACCGAAGTGCTGTTGGAGGCGTGCGGGGCGGACTGGGACCGGGTGGACCTGGTCGCCGACCGCAAGGGGCACGACCGCCGGTACAGCGTCGACTGGACCAAGATCCGCGACGAGCTGGGGTACCGGCCGGTCCATGACTTCACGCTGGGCATAGCCGAGACCGTGGACTGGTACCGCAACAACCACAAGGTGTGGACCCCCCTCAGGCAGGGGCCGCCGACCACATGACGGAAGAGACCACGCCCGACGACATCGGCCTGATCAGGATCCTGCAACCGGCCACCCCGAGCAGCTTCCGCCTGGTCTGCTTTCCGGGCTTCGTGAACTCCACCGCCTACTACCTGGCGTTGGCGGAACTGCTGCTGCCCACCGTGGAGGTACTGGTCATCCAGTACCCGGGAGACGCGGGGGATCCCGACGACCTGTGCCACGGCGAGGGTGAACCCGTCCAGGACGACGAGGAGTTGGCCGACCAGATCTTCGAGGCGCTTGGTGACTGGACCGACCGCCGACTGGCGTTCTTCGGCCACCGCGACGGCGCCTACCTCGCCTACCGGGTGGCCCAGCGGCTGGAGAGGGAGACCACCGCACTGCTGATGACGCTGTTCGTCTCGGGCCGTAACGCCCCCGGGGTGCACGCCCCGCTCGGCCCGCCGACGCTGAGCTGCCGCATCGTCGCGCTCACCGGCAACCACGACCCGCGCACCACACCAGCCGGGGTACGGGCCTGGCGACGGTGCACCGGCGGGCGGTTCGACCTCGAAGTCCTGCCCGGCGCGCAGCGCTTCCTCGACAACAGCAAGCGCGAGGTGGTCAACCTCGTGCATGACCAGCTCATGTCGATATCGATCGAGAACATTGCAAACACCATGAACATTGCCAATGTCAAAGCCATTCAAGCCGAGTAGGACAAGGAAGCCTACGTATGACCGCGAGAATATTTGCAGTCGACTCGGTACAGACACTCGATGACTTCGAGCGCGACGCGCTGCGCATCGCCGCCGTCATCCGCGACGGCGGAGTCGGCACGGGCGACCGCGTCATGCTCAAGGCCGGGAACTCCGCCGCCTATGTCTGCGTGCTGTTCGCACTGATGCACGTCGGTGCCTCCATCGTGCTGGTCGATCAGCAGGAGCATGTCGAGGAGACCCGGCGGATCGCGCTGCGCACCGGCGTCAAGAAGACCTTCGTGGACGACGACGCGCCCATCGACGCCGAGGCCGACCCCGTCCACCTCTACGAGCTGCTGGTCGCCGCGACCGACCGTCCGGCCGGCACCGAGCGGCTGTCGTTCGACGCCTGGGGCGAACTGCCGGACGGCCTGATCATGTGGACCTCGGGCTCGACCGGCACCCCCAAGGGTGTCGTCAAGTCCGGTGCCAAGTTCCTGCGCAACCTGGAGCGCAACGCCGCGCAGGTCGGCCATCGGCCCGATGACGTGCTGCTGCCGCTGCTTCCCTTCGCCCACCAGTACGGCCTGTCGATGGTGCTGATCGCCTGGCTCACCCGGTGCTCGCTGGTGGTCGCCCCCTACCGTCGGCTCGACCACGCGCTGCGCATGGCCGGACAGACCGGTACCACGGTGATCGACGCCACACCCTCCAGCTACCGCAGCATCCTCAACCTGGTGACCCGCAAGGCCGCGCTGCGCGCCCACCTGGAGTCCACCAGGATGTTCTGCGTCGGCGCCGCACCGCTGGACGCACCACTGGTCGCCGCCTACGCAGAGGAGTTCGGCCTGCCGCTGCTGGACAGCTACGGCAGCACCGAACTGGGCAACATCGCCTTCGCCACCCTGGACAATCCGGTCGCCACCGGCCGCCCCATGGAGGGCATCCAGGTCAGGATCGTGGACGAGGACGGCCGGCCGATGCCCGCCGGAGAGGCGGGCGAGATCCAGGTCGACACCCCCGACGCGCTGGAAGGCCACCTCGCCGAGGACGGCACGCTCATCCGCACACCGACCGGCTGGCAGCCCACCGGCGACCTCGGCCATCTGGACGAGCACGGCAACCTGTTCGTCCTCGGTCGCAAGCTCGCCGTGCACCGCATGGGCTACACGCTCTATCCCGAACTCATCGAGCGCAAGGTCGAGGCCGCGCGGTGCCCGGTACGGGTGGTACCGCTGCCGGACGAACGGCGCGGCGCGCAGCTGGTGTTCTTCGTGGAGGACGAGCAGCGGCGGGACGCCGCGCACTGGCGCGAGGTGCTCAACGAGCTGCTGCCCGCCTACGAGCAGCCCAACCGGGTCATCGTGCTGGACGCCTTTCCGCTCAACCGCAACGGCAAGCCGGACAAGCGCCGACTGGAAGCCCTCGCCCAGGAATAGGTGGACGGAAAAAGGGGGTTGGCGGATGTGACTCCGCCAACCCCCCTTTTCCTTGTGCGGTTGTTCAGACGTACGGAAGTTCAACGGGCGCCAGGTCATGGAAGAGATCCCCCGGCCCCGGATTGTGCGGATGCGTACCGCCGCCGAGGTGGTTGACGACCCCCCACACCGCGTTCAGCGCCGTGGTCACCGCGCCCTCGGCGAAACCGGCCGTCCAGGAGACGTCGTCGCCGCACAGGAAGAGACCGCGGTGCGCCGGATCCATCTCCTCCTGCATGAACTGGGTGAAAAGCCGCCGCTGATAACGGTATTGACCCGGCAGGTTCGACTTGAACGCGCCCATGAAACGCGGTTCCGTCTCCCACGTGATGGTGATCGGGTCACCGATGATGTGCGAACGGATGTCGACGTTCGGATGGATCGCCGCCAAACTGCTCAGCAGCGCCTCAAGCCGCTCGTCCGCGGAAAGGGTGGCGTACTTCAGTGAATCGTCGTTCCAGGTGTACGACAGGCACATGACCGCGGGCCGGTCAGGACCGTCCTCGAAAAGATAAACACCGCGCGGCATCCGGTCGGTGAGCGTCATGCCCATCACCTCGTGTCCGGTTTCCGGATCGGTGTCCCGCCAGAACGGCCGGTCGACCAGCACGAAAACCTTTGACGATCCCATGTAGTGGGTGCGCTCCACGGCTGTCCAGTGCTCGGTGGACAGAATCCGCGGATCGCAGTCGATCCGGTGCAGCAGCGTCCACAGATGGGGAGTGAAGACGACCGCCGGGTACTCCCGCACGGTGTTCTCCTCGTCCGTCACCGAAAAGCCTGCGGAGTCCGGGGTCCGGGCGATCCGGGTGACGGCGGGCCGGGGAGCGCCCCCGTGCAGCCCGGCCAGTGACGTCCCGGCGGGCCAGTGCGCCAGGTCGGCGGGAGCGTGCCGCCACAGTCCGCGCGGCACCTGCTGGCAGCCGCCCGCTATGCCGACCTGGTTTTCGTCCGCCTCGGTGAACACCACTCGCAGGATCTCAAGGAACGAATTGGGGAAATCCGTGTCCCACCCGCCGGTGCCGAATCCCACCTGCCCGAAGATCTCCCGATGCCGGAACGACTGGAACGAGGGGGAGGTGGCCAGGAACCCGTAGAACGACTGGTCGTCGAACTCCGTGACCAGCCGGTTCCACACCACCTTCAGCGTCTCCACATCACCGCGCCGCATCGCGTCACGCACCGTGGACAGCTCGGCCCGCTCCTGGAGCGCCTTGTCCCAGGCGTCGGACACCTCCTGGTAGATCCCCGGCAGTTCCTCCACCGAACGTGCGTGATGGCGGCGGCCGTTGAGGTCTATTACGGTGCTCGGGGTGCTCGGCGCCAGCGGATTGGGAAACGGAAAAGTGCGCAGGCCCAGCAGGTCGATGTAGTGGAACAGCGAACGGCCGGACAGCGGAAACCGCATGGCGCCCATCTCGGCGATGCGTTCCGGTTCCCCGGGAAACGGCACGGAACGCATTCGGCCGCCCAACTGCTCGGCCTCGTAAAGCACGGGACGCAGCCCGAGCCGCATCAGTTCGTAGGCGGCGGTGATTCCCGCCATACCGCCGCCCACAACGGCGATCTCGGTTCCGGCCCTATCCGGCGGCAGGCTGCCGAGCCCGGCCGGATGACGTAGCCAGCTGTCGTACGAGAACGGAAAATCCGGCACGAGCATGAACCCACGCTATTTTCGCCCCGGTTACCCCGCCAACCCCTACCGACCCTGGTTTCCGGCGATGGTCCGGAATGGTTTCAGCGTTCCGCGGCGGGCAGCGCGATGGTGGTGACGATCAGCCCGCGGCTGGCCGTCCAGCGGCCGCAGAACGCGTCCATCCACCGACCCGAAGCGTGCCGCGCCGGACGCAGTACCTGTGCGGTGAACGTGCCGGAGCTGCCCGCCGGGTCGACGGTCTGGGTGGCGAAGGCGATCTCCGCGTCCTCGAAGTCGAGTTCGCTGCGCATCATGGGGTACCACGCCTTGTAGACGCACTCCTTGGCGCTGAACAGCAGCCGGTCCCGGTGCACAGCGCCGGGCACCGCCGCCCGCACCCAGGACAGTTCGCTGGGCAGGGCGATCGACTCCACCACCCCGGGCCGCAGCGGAAGATCGGGTTCGGCGTCGATGCCGACGGTCACCATCTCCGCCGCCCTGGCCAGCGCCGCCGCCCGGTAGCCGTCACAGTGCGTCATGCTGCCGACGATCCCGTCCGGCCACCGCGGCGCGTTGCGCACCCCGGGCAGCACCGGCGTGGGTGGCAGACCCAGGTCCGCCAACGCCCGCCGGGCACAGGCCCGTACGGTGGTGAACTCCCGGCGCCTGCGCTCCACCGAGTTGCCGAGCAACTTCCGCTCCTGCGGGAACAACTCGTCCTCGGAGCAGTCCTCGAACGCCTCGGCGCGGGCCACCGCAGCGGGAAGCAGTTCGCCTATCACTCGCCGTTCCCCTCCTTCTCGCCGTCCTCGGGGTACGGCAGGATCTGCCGCAGCAGCCCCCGCGGATGGCCGCGGCGGCGCCACTCTCGGGGGTAGCCGATCGAGACCTCCTCGAACCGGATCCCGTCGTGCCAGGTGGTCCTGGGGATGTGCAGATGCCCGTAGACCACCGCCGCGGTATTGAACCGGCGGTGCCAGTCGGCGGTCAGCTCGGTGCCGCACCACTGCGCGAACTCCGGGTGCCACAGCACGTCGGTCGGCTCCCGCACCAGCGGATAGTGGTTGACCAGCACGAGCGGCACCGAAGGGTCGTGCGCCGCCAGCCGCCGCTCGGTCTCCCGCACCCGCTCCCGGCACCAGGCGTCCCGGCTCGGGTACGGGTCCGGGTGCAGCAGGTACTCGTCGGTGCACACCACGCCCGCCTCGTGCGCCCGGGCCAGCGACTCCTCCTTCGTCGTGGTGCCGGGCGCCCGGAAGGTGTAGTCGTACAGCAGGAACAGCGGCGCCACCGCCACCGGCCCCTGCGCTCCCCGCCACACCGGATACGGGTCCTCCGGGGTGACCACGCCCAGGCCGCGGCACATCTCCACCAGATGCCGGTAGCGCTGCTCGCCGCGCAGTTGCAGCGGCTCCTCGCGCGGCGTCCACAGCTCGTGGTTGCCGGGCGCCCACACCACCTTGGCGAAACGGCTGGTGAGCAGCCGTAGCGCCCACTCGATGTCATGCGTCAGCTCACCGACGTCCCCGGCGACGATCAGCCAGTCACCGTCGCTCGTCGGCCGCAGCGACTCGGTGATCGGCCGGTTGTCCGGCATGCCGATGTGCAGGTCGCTGACGGCGAGCAGCCGTCCGTCGGATCTGCCGGGGGTCGGGCTCGGCGCCGAGCCGTCAGGCGCTGTGTGCGACATCGCTGTCCAAACTGACCGGAAGGTCCTGGCGGTGACTTATGTTGATCTTGCGGTAGACGCGGGTGAGGTGCTGTTCCACCGTACTGATCGTGATGAACAGCTTGGCCGCGATCTCGCGGTTCGTATAGCCGTACACGGCCAGTGAGGCGACGCGTCGCTCCGCGTCGGTGAGCGAGGCGACCGCGGCGGTGTCCGCCCGGCCGTTGCCCGAGGGCTCCCCGCCCGTCTCCGACGAGCCGCCGCGCACCGGGGTGGGCTGCAGCGAACGGTACAACTCCTCGGCGCCGCAACCCTCCGCCATCCGCCAGGCCCGTCGGACCAGCAACCGGCCCTTGGCCACCTCACCGAGTTGCTTGTGCGCCTGGCCCAGATCGGCCAGTGCGCGCGCCATCTCGTAGCAGTCACCGCCCGACTGGAGCGCGCTGATCGCCTGGCCGAGCAGCTTGGGCCGCTCGGCAGGCGGCAGCGTGGCGGCCAGCACCCGCCGTGCGGCGCCCCGGACACGGGGTTGCGACTCGGCGGCGCGGGCCAGTTGGTCCTTGGCCCACTCGGCGGCCTTCTCGTGGTTGTCCAACGCCAGCCAGGTCTCCGCCATGCCCAGCCGCCACGGCACCAGGGTGGCCGAATCCATGCCCCAGGCGCGCATCCGCTCGCCGCAGGCCGCGAAGTCGGTCATCGCGGCATGGTGGCGGCCGGTGGCCAACTGGTGGCGGCCACGCGCGTAGAGGTAGTGCGCGCCGTACCTGGTGGCGTACATCGCGTCCGGAACCGGGGACTCCAACAGCTCGGCCGCCGTGTCGTGGTGGCCCATCGCGGTCCTGGCCTTGACCAGCGTGGCCAGCGGCATGCCGATGCCAACGCCCCACCCGTGCGCCGGAAGTTGTTCCAGCGCCTGCTCGGCGCACTCGACCGCCTTGACCAGGTGTCCGCGGCGGTAGGCGATCTCCGCCCGTACCGCGTTGAACGCGGCCAGCCAGCTCGGTGCGTTACGGGCCTCCGCCTCCGCCAGCAGCCGGTCGCACCACAGCGTCGCCGGGCCCAGCCGCTCCGCGTAAACCAGCGCCAGCAGCGCCGTCTTGAGCACCTGCCGGGACATGTCGGTCAACCGCGTGCCGCGCAGCACCTGTTCGGCCTGCTCGGCCACGGCGTCCCCGGACTCCTGGCGCAACGCGGCCTGGAGTGCGCTGAGCGCCCTGATCGGCATCACCGCCGCCGTGGCGCCACGGCCGCCGTGCTCCTGCCCGGGCCAGTGCTGGACCTTGCCCAGTGTCCCAGGGTACGTGGAGGCCATCAGCAGCCGGGCGGCCTGGAGTTCGCTGCCCAGCCGGGAGTCGGGCTCCTTGGACATCACGTCGTTGACCTGTCGGATCGCCGCGGTGGCGTCGTCCATCTGACCGTTCCACAGCATGCCCAGCGCCAACTGCAGCGTCTGGTTCGGCGGCAGCAGCCCGGCCCGGGCGGGCGCGGCCAGCGACTGCAACTGCTGTGCGGACGCGGACGGCTTGACCCGCCAGAGGATCTCCGCCAGCTCCGCCCTGATCGCCAGCCGCTCCTGGTCGTCGGCGCAGCGCCGCTCGGCGGTCTGCAGGCAGCGGGTGGCGAACGCGACCTCGTCGTCGGCGAGTGCCCAGCGCGCGGCCTCCCGCAGCACCTGCGGTACCCACTCCTCGTGCGACGCGGGCTGCTCGTGGTCGATCAGCTGGTGCGCCACGGCGGTCGGGCTCGCGCCGTCCTCGTAGAGCAACCGTGCAGCAAGCGAGCGCAGTTGGGCGGCCGACTCGGCGGGCAGGTCCTCCAGCACGGCCTCGCGTACCGCCTCATGGCGGAACGCGGTGCCCGGCTCGTTGAGGATGCCTGCCTCGGCGAGCGCGGAGACGGCCTGCCGGACGGTCCGCTCCTCCAGCCCGACCAGCGCGCACAGCAGCGGTAGCGCCTCGGCGCCGCCCAGCACCGCGATGCCCCGCGCGGTCAGCAGGTTGTTCTCGCCGCCACGGTGTACGCAGCCCAGGGCGGCCTGCCGGAACATTTCTCCGGCCTTGGGGGTCAGCGCCACCCGGCCACCACTGCCCGGGGCCGGGCGCGGAGTGTCGTCCAGGAAACCGTGCAGCAGCAGCGGATTGCCGCCGGTGGCCGCGTGGAGGGCCGGTGCGATCCGGTCCGCGTCCACCGCGCCGAACGTGTCGGCGAGCAGCCCGTTGACACCCCGCTCCGACAGCGGGCCAAGCCGTACGTTGCACAGGTCGAGTTGGTGGCCCAGCTCCCTGACGGAAGCTGGCGTGCCGCAGGCGCGGTCGCCGCAGGCGACCAGCAGCGAAGGCCGGTTGCCGGGCAGCCGGCGGACGGCGTACGCCAGGCAGGTCAGCGACTGCGGGTCGGCGAACTGCACGTCGTCGATGGCGATCAGCAGCGGCCGCTCCACGGTGAGTTCGGCGAGGGTGCGGTGGAAGCAGCGCAGGATGGTGAGCGGTACCTGGGGGTCCGAATCGTCCGGTCGTGGGTCGTGCTCGGACGGCAGTGGGAACAACAGCGGTGGCAGGCCGTCGCCTTGCGACGGCAGGCCCTGTAGGAGCTGTTCCAACACCGCGTAGGGGAAGGCCTGTTCCGAGGGTGCGGCAACCGCGCTGAGCAGTTGGACGCCGGAGGCCATGACGCCTTCCGACACCTGATTCAGCAGTGCGGTCTTGCCCGAGCCGACACCCCCGCTTATGACACCGACACGGCCCCGGCCGTCGGATCTTCCGGCGAAAAACCGGATGAGCCGAGCCTTCTCCTCATCCCGCTCGATCAACAAACTCGTCATTTCCTTCCCCGTTAAGACGCGCAGAAATCCGGGGGCCATCAAGGAGGCCGGTCAGGTGGCGTTCCGCTACCGGCGGCTGTGTTACCGAACGGTAGTTCTGGAGGGTTCCGGAATGCCTCTCACGCCTCGCGCGTGCGAAATCCCGCTAAGTGGGCCACGATCTCGTGCTCCTTCCCCCGTACGCTTCCGGGACGACGTCAACGACCCGCGCGGCTCAGGTCAGTTCGCGCGCAGGCCTGGTCACGGACGTCGGCCGGGGCCTCTGGCCGAAGGCTCTTCGGGAACTCTAGCAACCGCCCGGACGGGTGAAGAAAAGCATGGGCGAGGTGCGCGCCACGTGAAAGTAACGTGCAAATCACCAGCGGGTGAACGGGCCGTTGAATCGAATGGGTCCCGGTGTGCCGGCCACCGCTCCGGCGGGCGTGGCGAGTTGGCGATGACTGCTGGTCACGTCGGGTTAGGGGGGTGGTCGGCGGACGGTAGGGGGCGATGGTGGTGGAAGTCTCACTGCTGTACGGGTTTGAATCGCCGAACGTGGGTGCGGAAGGCCCACGGTTGACCGAACGTCGGACCACGACTTCGGACCACTTTGTCGCCCGGCACACCGGGCTCGGGGGTGGAGCGACCATGACCACGATCACCCAGGCGACGCCTCACGGGCGGGCAACGCCTCCCGACGGTGAGGCCTA
>NZ_JAPZVN010000042.1 GCF_027533845.1 Streptomyces sp. RPT161
TGACGCGCTCGCGGAGCTGCTGGCCGGCATCCCGGCTGAGCACCCGCTGACCGCCGTGCTGCACACCGCGGGCGTGCTGGACGACGGCGTACTGGACGCACTCACCCCCGAGCGGTTCCAAACCGTGCTGCGCGCGAAGGCAGTCTCCGCCCTCAACCTGCACGAACTCACCCGTGAACACGACCTGTCGGCGTTCGTGCTGTTCTCCTCCATCAGTGGCACGCTCGGCAGCACGGGCCAGGCCAACTACGCGGCTGCGAACGCGTACTTGGACGCGCTGGCCGAGCAGCGGCGTGCCGACGGTCTGCCCGCCACCTCCATTGCCTGGGGTGCCTGGGCGGCGGGCATGGCGGTGGACGGCGAGATCGAGCAGCGGATGCGGCGTGGCGGTGTGCCGCCGATGGCACCGGAGCTGGCGATCCGCGCACTGCGGCAGGCCGTTGAACTGGGCGAGCCGACGCTGACCGTCTCTGACTTCGACTGGGAGCGGCTGGCCCCCGGCTTCGTGGCCGTGCGTCCGAGCCCGCTGATCGGCGAACTGCCGGAGGTGCGTCGTGCGTTGGCAAGTGCGGACGCCGAAGCTCCCGTTGCCAGCGGGTCGTCGCTGGCTGAACGCCTGGCCGGGCTGTCCGGCACGGAACAGGACCGCGTGCTGCTGGACCTGGTGCGCACCCACGTCTCCGCGGTGCTCGGGCACAGCGGTTCGGCGTCCATCGAGGCGGACCGCGCGTTCAAGGAGTTGGGCTTCGACTCGCTGACCGCGGTGGAGTTGCGCAACCGCCTTGGTGCCGCCACCGGTGTGGAACTGTCGGCGACGCTGGTGTTCGACTACCCGACGGCGTCCGCGCTCGCGGGCTATCTGCGGTCCGAACTGGTGGGTGCGCAGACAGCCGTCGTCGGCCCGGTCGCGCAGGCGGTGGACGACGATCCGATCGCGATCGTGGCGATGAGCTGCCGTTTCCCGGGCGGTGTGCGCAACCCCGAAGAACTGTGGCAGTTGCTGGCCTCCGGCGCAGACGCCATCGGGGAGTTCCCGACCGACCGTGGCTGGGACCTTGCGCGGCTCTACGACGCCGACCCGGAGAAGCAGGGCACGTTCTACGCCCGCGGCGGTGGGTTCCTCTACGACGTCGCTGACTTCGATCCGGCGTTCTTCGGTATCTCGCCGCGTGAGGCGCTGGCGATGGACCCGCAGCAGCGGCTGCTGCTGGAGACGTCATGGGAGGCGTTCGAGCGGGCCGGGATCGACCCGGCGTCGCTGCGCGGCAGTCGGGCCGGTGTCTTCGTCGGTTCCAACGGACAGGACTACGACAGTTTCCTGCAGACCGTGCCCGACGGCATCGAGGGATACCTGGGCACCGGCAATGCGGCCAGCGTTGTCTCCGGCCGCCTGGCATACACCTTCGGTCTCGAAGGCCCGGCGGTGACTGTGGATACGGCTTGCTCGTCGTCGCTGGTCGCGCTGCACTGGGCGATCCAGGCGCTGCGCAACGGCGAGTGCGACCTGGCGCTGGCCGGTGGTGTGACGGTGATGTCCTCGCCGGGTGCGTTCATCGAGTTCAGTCGGCAGCGTGGCCTGGCGGCGGACGGACGAATCAAGGCGTTCGCGGCGGGCGCGGATGGTACGGGGTGGGGTGAGGGCGTCGGCATGCTGCTGGTCGAGCGGTTGTCGGATGCCCGGCGCAACGGTCATCCGGTGCTGGCGATCGTGCGTGGTAGTGCGGTGAACCAGGATGGTGCGAGTAACGGTCTTACGGCGCCGAATGGTCCGTCGCAGCAGCGGGTGATCCGGCAGGCGCTGGCCGTCGCCGGGCTGAACGCGTCCGACGTTGACGCTGTTGAGGCGCACGGTACGGGTACGACGCTGGGTGACCCGATCGAGGCGCAGGCGTTGCTGGCGACGTATGGGCAGGACCGCCCCGAGGGTCGCCCGCTCTATCTGGGTTCGATCAAGTCGAACATCGGTCACACGCAGGCGGCGGCCGGTGTGGCGGGGATCATCAAGATGGTGTTGGCGATGCGGCATGGTGTGTTGCCGCAGACGCTGCACGTCGATGAGCCCACGCCGCACGTGGACTGGTCGGCCGGTGACATCGCCCTGCTGACCGAGGCCCGGGAGTGGCCCCAGACGCAGGGGCCACGTCGGGCTGCCGTCTCCTCCTTCGGTTTCAGCGGCACCAACGCGCACACGGTTCTGGAACAGGCACCCGCAGAGGACGTGGCGGCCCTGCACCCCGCGGCGCCGCAGGCCGTACAGTCCTGGACCCTGTCCGCCAAGGGCACCGAGGCGCTGCGCGCCCAGGCCGAACGACTGCGGGCACACGTGGCCGCCGATCCGGACGTGGCCGCCACCGACATCGGGTACTCGCTGGCAACGGCACGTGCCGCCCTGGAGCAGCGGGCAGTCGTGGTGGGCCGGGACCGTGCCGAACTGCTCAGCGGCCTCGCGGCGTTGGCTCGCGGCGAGTCCGTACCGGCACTGATCCAGGGCTCGGCGACCGACGGGCGCACCGCGTTCCTGTTCACGGGGCAGGGTAGTCAGCGGCTTGGCATGGGTCGGGAGTTGTATGAGGCGTATCCGGTGTTCGCGGATGCGTTGGATGCGGTGGTCGCCGAGTTGGATGGTTACCTGGAACGGCCGTTGTATGACGTGCTGTTCGGTTCGCATGCGGAGTTGTTGGATCAGACGGCGTATACGCAGCCTGCGTTGTTCGCGGTTGAGGTGGCCCTGTTCCGGTTGGTGGAGTCGTGGGGTCTGAAGCCTGACTTCCTGGCCGGGCACTCGATCGGTGAGTTGGTCGCGGCGCATGTCGCTGGTGTGTTCTCGCTTGGGGATGCGTGTGCGTTGGTGGCGGCTCGTGGCCGGTTGATGCAGGAGCTGCCTGGTGGTGGTGCGATGATCGCCGTGCAGGCTGCGGAGGACGAGGTTGGTCCGTGGTTGACCGATGGGGTCGGTGTTGCGGCGGTCAACGGTCCGACGTCGGTTGTGATCGCTGGTGATGAGGGTGAGGCGCTGGCGGTCGCTGGGCGGTTCGAGGAGTTGGGTCGTAAGACCAAGCGGTTGACGGTGAGCCATGCGTTCCACTCGGCGCATATGGATGGCATGTTGGCGGATTTCCGTAAGGTGGCTGAGGGGCTGAGGTACGAGGCTCCTCGGATTCCGATCGTTTCCAACCTGACGGGTGCGTTGGTCACCGCTGAGGAGATCTGCCTGCCTGATTTCTGGGTGCGTCATGTGCGTGAGGGTGTGCGTTTCCTCGATGGCGTCCGTGTGTTGGAGGCGGAGGGGGTGAGGGCGTATCTCGAACTGGGGCCGGATGGTGTGTTGTCGGCCATGGCCCAGGAGTGCGTCACGTCGGAGGGCGCGGTGTTCGTCCCGGTGCTGCGGGCCGGACGCTCGGAAGCCGAGACCGTGACCACCGCGCTGGCCCAGGCCCACGTCAGCGGCATCTCGGTCGACTGGCGGGCGTACTACGCCGAGACCGGCGCCCAACGCGTCGACCTGCCCACCTACGCCTTCCAGCGCCAGCGCTACTGGCTGGACGACGCCAGGCCGACGGAGCACGTCACATCGGACGGCACCGTTGACGCACGCTTCTGGGAGGCTGTCGAAAAGGCCGATCTCGCCTCTCTCACCAGTGAGTTGGCGGTCGACGCGGATCAGCCGCTGAGCGCGGTGCTTCCCGCGCTGTCGGCGTGGCGCCGGCAGCGGCGCGAGCAGTCGACGGTGGACGGCTGGCGTTACCGGGTGACGTGGAAGCGGCTGGCCGAGCCCACGGTGACCCGGGTCTCCGGGGTGTGGCTGGCGGTCGTACCCGCGGACCACGCCGACGACGCGCTGGTACGCGGCACGCTCGCGGCGCTGGCCGAACGCGGCGCGGACATACGGCAGATCACCCTTTCCGCCGCCGACGTGGCCGCCGACACGCTGCCCCGACGGCTGGGGGAGGCGCTTGCCGGGCAGACCGCCCACGGCGTGCTGTCCCTGCTGGCGCTGGACCAGCGGCCGCACCCGCAGTACGCGACGGTGCCCACCGGGCTGCTGCTCACCGCGAGCCTGGTGCGGGCACTGGGCGATGCGGACGTCAACTCCCCGTTGTGGTGCGTGACGACGGGCGCGGTCAGCACGGCGGCGTCGGATCGGCTGCGCAACACCGCGCAGGCGCAGGTCTGGGGTCTTGGCCGGGTGGTGGCGCTGGAGCACCCCGAACGGTGGGGTGGCCTGGTCGACCTGCCGGAGAACCTGGACGAGCGCACCGCCGCACGGTTCGCCGCCGTACTGGGCGGACTCGGCGACGAGGACCAGCTCGCGGTGCGCACGTCGGGCGTACTGGCCCGGCGTGTCGCGCACGCCGAGCGGGCCGACGCGGACACCGCCAGCGCATGGCGGCCGCGCGGCACGGTGCTGGTCACCGGGGGCACCGGCGCGTTGGGCGCACATGTGGCCCGCTGGCTGGCCGGGAACGGCGCCGAGCACCTGGTGCTCACCAGTCGCCGCGGTACGCGTGCGCCGGGCGCCGAAGCGCTCACGGCCGAGCTGACAGCGCTGGGCGTCGAGGTCACGGTCGCCGCCTGTGATGTCACCGACCGGGAGGCGCTCGCGGCACTGCTGGACCGGGTGCCGCCCGTCACAGCCGTGGTGCACACCGCCGGTGCCGGGCAGTTCGCGCCGCTCGCGCAGACCGGCCCGGCCGAGGTCGCCGAAGTGGTGGCCGCCAAGGTCGCGGGCGCGGCGCACCTCGACGCGCTGTTCCAAGACGACTCGCTGGACGCGTTCGTGCTGTTCTCGTCCATCGCCGGAGTCTGGGGCAGCGGCGGACAGGCCGCCTACGCGGCGGCCAACGCCTACCTCGACGCGCTCGCCGAGCAGCGCAGGGCCCGCGGGCTCAAGGCCACCGCGGTCGCCTGGGGGCCGTGGGCGGACGGCGGCCTGGTGGCCGACGAGGAGGCGGCGGAGCAACTGCGCCGCCGCGGCCTGCCGGTGATGGCCCCCGAGCTGTCGATCACCGCACTCCAGCGGGCACTTGACCGCGACGAGACGACGCTGACCGTCGCCGACGTCGACTGGTCCCGGTTCGCCCCGGCGTTCACGGCCGCGCGGCCGCGTCCGCTGATCGCCGACCTGTCCGAGGTCCGCGACGCTCTGGCGGCCGACACGGACGACTCCCCCCAGGAGGAGACCGAGTCGCTGTCCGACCGGCTGGCCGGGCTTTCCGGCGCCGAAGCGGAACGGGCACTGCTGGACCTGGTACGTACACAGGCCGCCGCCGTGCTCGGCCACAACGGCACCGCCGCGGTCGAAGGGGGGCGCGCCTTCAAGGAGTTGGGCTTCGACTCGCTCACCGCCGTCGAACTGCGCAACCGACTGAACTCCGCGACGGGACTGCGGCTGCCCGCCAGCCTCGTCTTCGACTACCCGACGCCCAACGCGCTCGCCGAGCACCTGCGGGTCGAGATCGTCGGCGACGACGCACCGCAGGCGCTTCCCGCGCTCGCCGAAATCGACAAATTGGAATTCGTCCTGTCCTCCGTCCAGACCGACGACCCCGCGGAACGCGCCAGCGTCACCGCCCGCCTGGAGAAGCTGCTCCGGACGTGGCAGGAGGCGGAGAGCGCGGTCGCGGGCGACGACAGCGAACTGGAATCGGCCTCGGCCGAAGACATCTTCGACATCATCAACAACGAATTCGGACGTTCCTGACGTGGCTACTGCAAACGAAGAGAAGCTTCTCGACAACCTGAAGTGGGTAACCACTGAGCTGCGCCGTGCCCGTCGTCGCCTCCAGGAGGTGGAGGCGGAGGCACAGGAGCCGATCGCGATCGTCGGGATGAGCTGCCGGTACCCCGGTGGTGTGGGCTCGCCGGAGGACCTGTGGCGGCTGGTCGCGGAGGGCGGGGACGCGATCTCCGGCTTTCCGGCGGACCGCGACTGGGACATCGACGGCCTGGCCGACCCCGACCCGGAGAAGAAGGGCACCTTCTACAACACCGGCGGTGGCTTCCTCGCCGGCGCGACCGAGTTCGATCCGGGATTCTTCGGCATCAGCCCGCGCGAGGCGCTGGCGATGGATCCCCAGCAGCGGATCCTGCTGGAAACCTCCTGGGAGGCCTTCGAACGCGCGGGCATCGACCCGGCCGCCCTGCGCGGCAGCCACACCGGTGTCTTCGTGGGCGCCAGTTCCATGGGCTACGGCGCCGACCTCAAGGAGGCCCCGGAAGACCTGGAGGGCCTGCTGCTGACGGGCAGCGCAACCAGCGTGCTGTCCGGCCGGATCGCCTACAGCTTCGGACTGGAAGGCCCCGCGGCCACCATCGACACCGCCTGCTCCTCGTCGCTGGTCGCCCTGCACTGGGCGGCACAGGCACTACGGCAGCGCGAGTGCTCGCTGGCGCTGGTCGGCGGTGTGACGGTGATGCCGAGCCCCGACGTTTTCGTGGAGTTCAGCCGCCAGCGCGGCCTTTCGGTCGATGGCCGCTGCCGCTCGTTCGCCGCCGGAGCGGACGGCACGGGGTGGTCCGAGGGCGTCGGCGTGCTGCTGGTGGAGCGGCTGTCGGACGCCCAGAAGAACGGCCACCAGGTGCTGGCGGTCGTGCGTGGCAGCGCCGTCAACCAGGACGGCGCCAGCAACGGCCTCACGGCGCCCAACGGCCCGTCGCAGCAACGCGTCATCCGCCAGGCGCTGGCCAGCGCACAGCTGTCGGCCGCCGAGGTCGACGCCGTCGAGGCACACGGTACGGGCACGACGCTCGGAGACCCCATCGAGGCGCAGGCGCTGATCGCCACGTACGGGCAAGAGAAGTCAGCGGAACGGCCGCTGTGGCTGGGCTCGTTGAAGTCCAACCTCGGCCACGCCCAGGCGGCGGCCGGAGTCGGCGGTGTCATCAAGATGGTGATGGCCATCCGACACGGTGTGCTGCCGAAGACCCTGCACATCGATGAGCCGACGCCCAACGTGGACTGGTCGGCGGGCACGGTGTCCCTGCTCACCGAGGCGCGGCCGTGGCCGGAGAGCGGCCACCCGCGCCGGGCGGGCGTCTCGGCGTTCGGTGTGAGCGGCACCAACGCCCACACCATCATCGAGCAGGCACCGGAACCGGAGGCCACGGAGCCCGCCCCGCGGTCGCAGCGGCACCCGGTGCTGCCCCTGGCGCTCTCCGCCAGGACCCCGGACGCACTACGCGCCCAGGCGGACCGGCTGGCCGCCCACCTCAAGACGGCCGATCCGGCCCCTGAACCGGTCGACGTCGCCTACTCGTTGGCAGTGAGCCGTTCCGCACTGGAGCGGCGTGCGGTGGTTGTCGCGGCCGACCGGGATGAGCTGCTGAGCGGGCTGGAGGCCCTGGCGGCGGGTGACGTCGTCCCGGGTGTGGCACTGGGCACGGCTACCGAGGGCAAGTCGGCGTTCCTGTTCACGGGGCAGGGCAGCCAGCGGCCGGGGATGGGACGGGAGCTTTACGAGACCTATCCCGTCTTCGCCGAGGCGTTGGACGCGGTGTGCGAGCGGCTCGAACTTCCGCTCAAGGACGTGTTGTTCGGCGCTGATCGCGATGTGCTGGACCAGACGGCGTATACGCAGCCCGCGTTGTTCGCGGTTGAGGTGGCGCTGTTCCGGTTGGTGGAGTCGTGGGGGCTGAAGCCTGGCTTCCTGGCCGGGCACTCGATTGGTGAGCTGGCGGCGGCCCACGTCTCCGGTGTGTTGTCGCTGGATGATGCCTGCACGCTGGTGGCCGCTCGTGGTCGCCTGATGCAGGAGCTGCCGGGCGGCGGCGCGATGGTGGCGGTCCAGGCGGCGGAGGACGAGGTCGTCCCGCTGCTGGTCGAGGGCGTGAGCGTCGCCGCGATCAACGGGCCCACGTCGGTGGTGATCGCGGGTGACGAGGCTGCCGTTGTGGAGATCGCCGCGGGCTTCGAGGCGCGGGGCCGTAAGACCAAGCGGCTGAGCGTGAGCCACGCGTTCCACTCTCCGCACATGGACGGGATGTTGGAGGCGTTCCGCGAGGTGGCGTCGGGGCTCACGTTCGACGCGCCGAGCATCCCGATCGTCTCCACCCTCACCGGCGCCATCGTCACCCCCGAGGAGATCCGCACTCCCGACTACTGGGTCCGCCACGTGCGCCAGGCCGTCCGTTTCCTCGACGGCATAAGGGCGTTGGAGGCCCAGGGCGTCACCACGTTCCTCGAACTCGGCCCGGACGGCGTGCTGTCCGCCATGGCGCAGGAGTGCGTCGTACGACCGGAGGACGCCGCGTTCGTCCCCGTACTGCGCAAGGACCGTACCGAGGCCGAGGCGTTGACATCGGCACTGGCTCAGGCCCATGTGCGGGGTGCGTCCGCGGACTGGGCGGCGTACTTCGCCGGGACCGGGGCGGGCCGCGTCGAGTTGCCCACCTACGCCTTCCAGCGCCAGCGCTACTGGCTGGCGCCCGGCAACCGGCTCGGGGATGTCACGGCGGTCGGCCTGGAGGCGGCCGGCCATCCGCTGCTGGGCGCCGCCGTGCCGCTCGCCGACTCGGACGGTGTCGTGTTCACCGGTCGGCTCTCCCGTTCGACGCACCCATGGCTGGGGGAGTACGCGGTGTCCGGCACACCGTTGCTGTCGGGCGCCGCCTTCCTGGAGTTGGCGGTGCGCGCCGGAGACCACGTCGGCTGCGACCGGCTGGCGGAACTCACACTGGACGCGCCGCTGGCCCTCGCCGAGGGCGCCGCGGTACGGCTACAGGTCGCGGTGGGCGCCGCGGGCGCCGACGGGTGCCGCACGGTCACCGTGGCGTCGCGCCCCGACCACCCCGGCTCCGGCGACCTGCCCTGGACCCGCCACGCCACCGGCACCCTTGCCCTCACCGCACCCCGGCCGTCCTTCACCCTGGCCGAGTGGCCGCCCAAGGACGCCGAAGCACTCGAAGTCACCCCGCTGTACGAGGGGTTGCTGTCGGCCGGGCTTGACTGCGGCCCCCTGTTCCAAGGGCTTACGGCGGCGTGGCGGCGTGGCGACGAGGTGTTCGCCGAAGTGCGGTTGCCACAGGACGCCGACCCGCAGACGTTCGGGCTGCATCCCGCCCTGCTGGAGGCCGCCGCCCACACCGCCCTGCTCGGCCGCGCCACCACCGCTCCGCTCGCCCCGGCGGCCTGGCACGGCGTTTCGCTGTACGCGGTCGGCGCGACCGAACTCCGCGTACGGCTCGCCCCCGAGGCCGACGGCGCCGTATCGCTGCGCCTGGCCGACATCACCGGAGCACCGGTTGCCAGCGTCGATCGCCTCACCCTGCGGCCGCTGCCCGTCGACGCGCTGGTCGGGGACCAGGCGGCCGCCACTCGGACGCTGTTCCAGCTCGACTGGGCGGAACTTCCGATACCGGACGCCGTCGACTCGTCTACCGCGGCGGTGCTGGGGGAGCCCGACGCGTTCGGTCTCGACTCGGCCGTGGCGTACGGGGACTTGACCGCTCTGCGCACCGCCATCGACGAGGGCGCGAGCGTGCCGGAACTCGTCTTCGTGCCCTGCGGATCAGAGGGCACGCCCACGCCGGAAGCCGTGCGTGGTGCTGTGCACCGGGTGCTTGAGTTGGCCCAGGGCTGGCTTGCGGACGAGCGGTTCAGCGGCTCGCGCCTGGTGTTCGTGACCCGCGGCGCCGTGGCCGTCGACGGTGACGAACGGCTGGCCGATCCGGCACAGGCCGCTGCGTGGGGGCTGGTGCGGTCCGCGGAGACGGAGAATCCCGGACGGTTCGTCCTGCTGGATGTTGCGGGGGAGGACATCCCGTCGCACTCCCACCTCGGCGCACTGGCCCTCCTCGAAGCGGAACTGGCGGTCCGCGGCGCAGCCGCGTTCGCCCCCCGCCTCGCCAGGTTCTCGCCTGACGACGCGGCTGCCGCGCGTCCGCTCGACCAGGACGGCACCGTCCTCATCACCGGCGGCACCGGAACCCTGGGTGCCCTGGTCGCCCGGCATCTGGTCACCGAGCACGGCGCACGCCGACTGCTCCTGCTGAGTCGGCGCGGCACCGCCGCGCGGAGCGCCGCCGAACTCGTCGCGGAGCTGGCCGGTTTGGGGGCCGAGGCAACGGTTGTCGCCTGCGACGCAGCCGACCGGGAAGCGCTCGCCCGGGTACTGGACGGTGTCCCCGCCGAGCATCCGCTGACCGCCGTGATCCACACCGCCGGTGTGCTGGACGACGGCGTCATCCTGTCGCTGACTCCCGACCGGTTTGACCGGGTGCTGCGGCCGAAGGCCGATGCCGCATGGCATCTGCACGAGCTGACCCGTGGGTCGGACCTGTCGGCGTTCGTGCTGTTCTCCGCCGTCGCCGGAGTGCTCGGCAGCGCGGGCCAGGCCAACTACGCCGCCGCCAACGGCTACTTGGACGCCCTCGCCCAGTACCGCCGGGCGCGGGGACTCCCGGCGACCTCGCTCGCCTGGGGACTGTGGGCCGAAGCCAGCGGCATCACCGGCGACCTGTCCGAGGCCGATCTACGACGCATGGCCCGTGGCGGAATGGGCGCGCTGTCGTCGGCGGAGGGCATGGCCCTGTTCGACGCCGCCCTGCGCACAGAGCGTGCAGTGCTGGTTCCGGCACGGATCGACCTGGGCGCGGTGCGCGCCGCCGCCGGTACGGGTCCCGTACCGGCGATGTTCCGTGGCCTGATACGTACCCCCGGGCGGCGCACGGTGCGGTCCGCCGCGGCGGGTGGTGGTTCGCCGCTCGCCGACCGGCTGCGCGCGCTGTCCGGCGCCGAGCGGCGACGGACGTTGCTGGACCTGGTGCGTACGCAGGTGGCCGCCGTGCTCGGGCACTCCGGACCGGAGGCGGTCGAAGCGGGGCGTGCCTTCAAGGAGTTGGGCTTCGACTCGCTGACCGCGGTGGAACTGCGCAACCGGCTGAACGCCGCCACCGACCTTCGGCTGCCCACCTCGCTGGTCTTCGACTACCCGAACCCGACCGCCCTCGCCGACCACCTGCTCGGTGAACTCCTCGGCACCCAGCCCGAAGTGGCCACCACCGTCACACCGGGGGCCTTCGCCGACGAACCCATCGCGATCGTGGCGATGAGCTGCCGCTACCCGGGCGGCATCGGATCCCCGGAAGAACTGTGGCAGCTGCTCATCTCCGGTACGGACGCCATCACACCGTCCCCGGCCAACCGGGGTTGGCAGCTGGACGCGGCGGCCTTCGCGGGCGGCTTCCTGCACGACGCCGACCAGTTCGACGCCGCGTTCTTCGGTATCTCGCCGCGTGAGGCGCTGGCGATGGACCCGCAGCAGCGGTTGCTGCTGGAGACGTCCTGGGAGGCGTTCGAGCGCGCGGGCATCGCACCGGCGTCGCTGCGCGGCAGTCGGGCCGGTGTCTTCGTCGGTGCCGCGTACGGCGGTTACGACGCCGGGCTGGACCAGACGGAAGGCGTCGCGGGCCATGTGATGACCGGCAACGCGGCCAGCGTCATGTCCGGCCGCGTCGCCTACGCCTTCGGTCTCGAAGGCCCGGCGGTCACCGTGGACACCGCTTGCTCGTCGTCGCTGGTCGCGCTGCACTGGGCGATCCAGGCGCTGCGCACCGGGGAGTGCACGATGGCGCTGGCCGGTGGCGTGACGGTGATGTCGACTCCTGGCAACTTCACCGAGTTCACCCACCAGGGCGCACTGTCCGGTGACGCCCGCTGCAAGGCGTTCGCTGCCGCGGCCGACGGTACGGGGTGGGGTGAGGGCGTCGGCATGCTGCTGGTCGAGCGGTTGTCGGATGCCCGGCGCAACGGCCACCCGGTGCTGGCGATCGTGCGTGGTAGTGCGGTGAACCAGGATGGTGCGAGCAACGGTCTTACGGCGCCGAATGGTCCGTCGCAGCAGCGGGTGATCCGGCAGGCGCTGGCCGCCGCTGGGCTGAACGCGTCCGACGTTGACGCTGTTGAGGCGCACGGTACCGGTACGACGTTGGGTGACCCGATCGAGGCGCAGGCGTTGCTGGCGACGTATGGGCAGGACCGTCCTGAGGGTCGCCCGCTCTATCTGGGTTCGATCAAGTCGAACATCGGTCACACGCAGGCGGCGGCCGGTGTGGCGGGGATCATCAAGATGGTGTTGGCGATGCGGCATGGTGTGTTGCCGCGGACCCTGCATGTCGATGAGCCCACGCCGCACGTGGACTGGTCGGCCGGTGACATCGCCCTGCTGACCGAGGCCCGGGAGTGGCCCCAGACGGAACGCCCCCGACGGGCTGGTGTGTCCTCGTTCGGCATCAGTGGCACCAACGCGCACACCATCCTTGAGCAGGCACCCGCAGAGGACCCGGCCGCCGCAGCCAAGGCGACTGACCTGCCGTACCTGCCCGTCGCGCTCTCCGGCAAGGACGAAGCCGGGTTGCGTGCCCAGGCGGAGCGGCTGCGGTCGCGGCTGGACACGCACCCCGAACTCGGCCTCAGGGATGTGGCGTTCTCGCTGGCCACCGGCCGTGCGGCGTTCGAGCACCGCGCGGTGCTGGTGACGGGGGAGCGCTCGGCGCTCCTGGCTGGGCTGGAAGCGCTGGCCGAGGGACGGTCGACGGCCGGTGTGATCGAGGGCAGGACGACAGACCCGAAGCTGGCCTTCCTGTTCACGGGGCAGGGCAGTCAGCGGCTGGGTATGGGCCGGGAGTTGTACGAGACGTATCCGGTGTTCGCGGATGCGTTGGATGCGGTGGTCGCCGAGTTGGACGGTCACCTGGAACGGCCATTGTATGACGTGCTGTTCGGTTCGCACGCGGAGTTGTTGGATCAGACGGCGTATACGCAGCCTGCGTTGTTCGCGGTTGAGGTGGCGTTGTTCCGGTTGGTGGAGTCGTGGGGTTTGAAGCCTGACTTCCTGGCCGGGCACTCGATCGGTGAGTTGGTCGCGGCGCATGTCGCCGGTGTGTTGTCGCTGGCTGATGCGTGTGCGTTGGTGGCGGCTCGTGGCCGGTTGATGCAGGAGCTGCCTGGTGGTGGTGCGATGATCGCCGTGCAGGCTGCGGAGGACGAGGTTGGTCCGTGGTTGACCGATCGGGTCGGTGTTGCGGCGCTCAACGGTCCGGCCTCGGTTGTGATCGCTGGTGATGAGGGTGAGGCGCTGGCGGTCGCTGGGCGGTTCGAGGCGTTGGGTCGTAAGACCAAGCGGTTGACGGTGAGCCATGCGTTCCACTCGGCGCATATGGACGGCATGTTGGCGGACTTCCGCAAGGTGGCTGAGGGGCTGAGGTACGAGGCTCCTCGGATTCCGATCGTCTCCAACCTGACGGGTGCGTTGGTCACGGGCGAGGAGATCTGCCTGCCTGATTTCTGGGTGCGTCATGTGCGTGAGGCCGTGCGTTTCCTCGATGGCGTCCGTGTGCTGGAGGCGGAGGGGGTGAGGGCGTATCTCGAACTGGGGCCGGATGGTGTGTTGTCGGCCATGGCCCAGGAGTGCGTCACGTCGGAGGGCGCGGTGTTCGTCCCGGTGCTGCGGGCCGGACGCTCGGAAGCCGAAACCGTGACCACCGCGCTGGCCCAGGCCCACGTCAGCGGCATCTCGGTCGACTGGCGGGCGTACTACGCCGGAACCGGCGCCCAACGCGTCGACCTACCCACCTACGCCTTCCAGCACCGCCGTTTCTGGCCGGAGCCCATGGTCGACGCGGCTGCCGCGGACAGCCACCGGTACCGCGTCGTCTGGAAGGCGACGCCCGACGCCACACCTCACCAACTGTCCGGAAACTGGCTGACGCTGATCCCGGCGGCCCTCGCCGACGACCCGTGGATCACCGCAGTCACTGAGGCGCTGGGCGAGCGCGGCGCACGGATCGTGCCCGTGCCGGTGCAACAGGCACTGGCAGCCGAGCAGTTGCGTACGGCGGCGGCGGGGCAGCCGGTCGCCGGCGTGCTGTCACTGCTGGCGCTGGACGAGCAGCCGCACCCCGAGCACCCCTCCGTGCCGGTTGGTCTGGCGCTGACGGCGGAGTTGTCTCAGGCACTGGAGACCGTGGAGTTCGAGGCACCGCTGTGGTGTGTGACGCGCGGCGCGGTGTCGGTGGGCGCCGCGGACCGGCTGCTCAGCCCCGTCCAGGCACAGGTCGCCGGGCTCGGCAGGGTCATCGCTCTGGAGCAGCCCGAGCGCTGGGGTGGCCTGGTCGACCTGCCTGAAGCCCTGGACGCACGGACCGCCGACCGGTTCGCGGGCGCCCTGGCGGACGGCGGTGACGAGGATCAGTGGGCGATCCGTTCCGCGGGTCGCTTCGTGCGGCGTCTGGCCCACGCACCACGTACCGCCGCCACCCCCGACTGGACGCCGAGCGGCACGGTGCTGGTCACCGGCGGCACCGGCGCGCTGGGACAGCACGTCGCCCGCTGGCTGGCCCGGCACGGCGCCGAGCGGATCGTCCTGGTCAGCCGCCGTGGCGCGGACGCCCCCGGCGCCACGGAACTCGGCGCGGAACTGGCCGAGTCGGGGGCCACGGTGACGTTCGCGGCCTGCGACGTCGCCGACCGCGAAGCCCTTCGGGCGCTGGTCGACCAGTTGGCCGCCGACGGCACCCCCGTACGCGCCGTGGTGCACGCGGCGGGCATCTCCCAGCCGCCGGGCACCGGTGGTGAACTGCCGGACTTCGCGAACATCGTCGCCGCGAAGACGGCGGGTGCGATCCACCTGGACGCCCTGTTCGCGGACGACTCGCTGGACGCGTTCGTGCTGTTCTCGTCCATCGCCGGAGTCTGGGGCAGCGGGGGCCAGGGCGCCTACGCGGCGGCGAACGCGTTCCTCGACGCGCTCGCCGAGCAGCGCCGGGCCCGTGGCCTCACCGCCACGGCGGTCGCCTGGGGACCCTGGGCGGACGGCGGCATGGCGGCCGAGGGAGACGCCGAGGAGCAGCTGCGGCGCCGTGGGCTGCCGCCGATGGCGCCGGAGCTGAACCTGGCGGCACTGTCCGAGGCGGTCGTCGGCGGGGACACCACGGTCACCGTCGCCGATGTCGACTGGGCCCGGTTCGCCCCCGCGTTCACCGCGGCCCGTCCGCGCCCGCTGATCGCCGACCTGCCCGAGGTGCGGCACGCGCTGCGCGGCGCCGACGCCGACGACGAGGCCGCGCGGCAACGGCCCTCGGCGCTGCGCGAGCAGCTCGCCGAACTGGCCGCCGCCGACCGGCTGCCGACCGTGCTCGACCTGGTCCGTACGCATGTGGCCGCCGCGCTGGGGCACGACTCCCTTGACGCCGTCGAACCGGGCCGTGCCTTCAAGGAGTTGGGATTCGACTCGCTCACCGCGGTCGAACTGCGCAACCGGCTCAACACCGCCACCGGACTGCGGCTGCCGACCAGCCTGGTCTTCGACTACCCCAACCCCACCGTCCTGGCCCGGCACCTGCTGGGCGAGCTGCTCCCGGACAGCGCCCCGGACCAGCCGCTGGACACCGACCCGCAGGAAGCCGAACTCCGACGGCAGCTCATGGCCATCCCGCTGGGCCGGATCAGGGAGGCCGGACTGCTGGAAACGCTGCTGGAACTCGCCAACCCCCAGCAAACCCCTGCCCAGGGCGACGCAGATGAGGGGGCGTCCCCCGACGACATCGACGGGATGGACGTGCAGCATCTGATCGATATGGCGCTCGACAGCAATCAGCCCTGAAGTGCCCGAAGTGCGGAGAACATCATGACCACCCCCAACGAAAAGATCGTTGAAGCGCTACGGGCCTCACTCAAGGAAACCGAGCGGCTGCGCCGACAGAACCAACAGCTCACCGAGGCATCGCGGGAACCCATCGCGATCATCGGCATGAGCTGCCGGTTCCCCGGCGGAGTACGGTCGCCGGAGGATCTGTGGCGGCTGGTCGCGGAGGGCGGGGACGCGATCTCCGGCTTCCCGACCGACCGTGGGTGGGACATCGAGTCGCTGTACGACCCGGACCCGGAACGGGAAGGCACGTTCTACGCGCGCGAGGGCGGCTTCCTGCACGACGCCGCCGACTTCGACCCGGCGTTCTTCGGCATCTCGCCGCGTGAGGCGCTGGCGATGGACCCGCAGCAGCGGCTGCTGCTGGAAACCTCCTGGGAGGTGTTCGAGCGGGCCGGGATCGACCCGGTGGCCTTGCGCGGCAGCCGGGCCGGTGTCTTCGTCGGCGCCTCCTCCCAGGCCTACGGCGCAGGTCAGTACGAGCTGCCGGACGGCGTCGAGGGCCATCTGCTCACCGGTACCGCCTCCAGCGTGGTGTCCGGGCGGCTCGCCTACGTCTTCGGCCTCGAAGGCCCGGCGGCCACCATCGACACCGCCTGCTCCTCCTCGTCGGTCGCGCTCCACCTCGCCGTGCAGGCGCTGCGCCAGGGCGAGTGCTCGCTCGCCCTGGCGGCGGGCGTGACGGTACTGGCCACACCCGATGTCTTCGTGGAGTTCAGCCGCCAGCGCGGACTGTCCCCGGACGGCCGCTGCAAGTCCTTCGCGGCCGACGCGGACGGCACCGGCTGGTCCGAGGGCGTCGGCGTGCTGCTGGTGGAGCGGCTGTCCGACGCCCGGCGCAACGGGCACCCGGTGCTGGCGGTGGTACGCGGCTCGGCCGTCAACCAGGACGGCGCGAGCAACGGCCTCACCGCACCCAACGGTCCCTCGCAGCAACGAGTCATCCGGCAGGCGCTGGAGAACGCCCGGCTCACCGCCGACCAGATCGACGCCGTCGAGGCCCACGGCACCGGCACCCGGCTGGGCGACCCCATCGAGGCGCAGGCGCTGATCGCCACCTACGGCCAGGAGAAGTCGGCGGAGCGGCCGCTGTGGCTGGGCTCGTTGAAGTCGAACCTCGGTCACACCCAGAACGCCGCGGGCGTCGCCGGAATCATCAAGATGGTGATGGCGATCCGGCACGGTGTGCTGCCGCAGACGCTGCACGTCGCTGAGCCGACGCCGGACGTCGACTGGTCAGCGGGCGCCGTCTCGCTGCTCACCGAGGCACAGGACTGGCCGCAGACCGGCCAGCCGCGCCGCGCGGGCATCTCGGCGTTCGGGGTGAGCGGCACCAACGCCCACACGATCATCGAGCAGGCCCCCGAGGCGGATACCCCGGATGGGGACGCCGCTGCCCTGCCCGTTGTGCCGGTGGTCCTGTCGGCCAGGGGCACGGACGCGCTGCGTGAGCAGGCGCGGCGACTCCGGGACCACGTGCTGGCCAACAGCACGGCCGGGCTGGCCGACATCGGCCACTCGCTCGCGCTCGGCCGGTCGACGTTCGAACGCCGCGCGGCCGTTGTCGCGCCGGACCGCGACCGCCTGCTGGCCGGCCTTGAGGCACTGGCCGAAGGGCGCGGCGCGGCCGGGGTCGTTGAGGGTTCACCGGTGGGCGGCAAGCTCGCCTTCCTGTTCACCGGCCAGGGCAGCCAGCGATTGGGGATGGGACGGGAGCTTTACGAGGCGTATCCCGTCTTCGCCGAGGCGTTGGACGCCGTGTGTGAGCGGTTCGAACTTCCGCTGAAG
>NZ_JAPZVN010000043.1 GCF_027533845.1 Streptomyces sp. RPT161
CCGATATGGGTGATCGCAGCGGCGCCGACCAGTGCTGAGGGAACACATCGTGGCGTGAGGAAGTCGAGCTCGGGGCTGGACCTGCCACTGCGGGTGCCGCTGATCGCTGGCGAGACGACGGCGTCGTACCTGGCGCGAACCGCGGCCGCCAACGGGCTGGCGTACACAGCGATGCTGCGCGCGCTGCAGCCCGGCCGCCGCGGCAGGCTGCCACCCCTGCGGCCGGTCGCCGCAGAGGTGTACTTGTCGCGAGAGAGTGTGCGGCTGCTCGCGGAGCTGGTACACCGCCCGGTCGACCAGGTGGTTCGCGCGCTGCCCAACCTGCGTGACGAGCACCTCCTGGCCAGCGAACAGCCGCGGGTGCGCAGCTCGGCGTGGCCGAGTGGTTTCGGCCAGGCGCCGTTGCCGGCCTGTCCGGTGTGTATGGAGGGCGGCGCCTGGCTGGTCTCGTTGGGGCGCAGGTGGACGCCGTGCGGGTGCGGCCGCCGCTGGATGGTCGGCGACCGGGGCGGCTACTTGGTGGACGTCACGCCCGTCCCCCAGCTGGGCCGGGCATGGCGACGGCACAAGGTCCTGGTCCACCGACTCGGCCCGGTCGGCGATGCCCTGGTCGCCGATGCGCATCAGGTCGCGTTGTGGTGGTGGGTGCACCGCCGACAGGTCGGTGGCACCACGTGGCGGCATCGGGAAGACGCTCTCGGGATGCCGAAGGGGCGGCGGCTGACCGCGCCGGTGGTCGTCTACCCGGAGGCCGTGGCGCTTGCGGAGGCGATGTGGTCCTGGGAGCAGCGGCGGCATCGACCCGGCGCTGATGCACAAGTCTGGCTGGAGGAGGTCGCCGAGCAGTTGGGGGCGCCGCAGGTCGCGGTCGGTCGCGGCCTGCGGCGGGAGGGCGCGCCGCTGGCGTACTGGCTCGCCCACCACACCGTGGCGGAGCCGGTTGGCCGTGGAAGGGCGGGAGAAGGTGGGCCGGGTGGTGTCGAGGCTCGCTGGGCGCGGCTGCCGGAAGGCCACCGGCGGCCCGCCGAATCCGGCCTGTTCCAGGCCGGTTCCTGTCTGAGCTGGGTGTACGGCCGCCCGCTGACGTCGGTCGAGGTCTGTCCTCGCTGCGGTGGAAGAGCCCCTTCGTGCCGCTGGGTCCCCTCCCCCGCATGCACGGGTCTGTGACGAGTCCTTCCTCGCGGAGCAGAGTGAAGTTGTGGATCACATCCCGGACCCGGTCGGCACTGGTGAACGTCACCTCGACGATCTTCGCCACCGGCATGCCCTGCGCGGACAGCAACACCATCTGGGCTCGCCGCCAGGACACCACCGACCCGCTGCCTCTGCGGATGATCCGCAGCAGCCCTCGGTCGTCGTCATCGATCTCCCGAACCTGAACTTTGTCGGCCACCCCGCCAGGGTTCGCTGAACGCGCCGATCGGGAACGGATTCCGATCGGCGCGTCGCGGACTGCAGGAGTAGCTGTCAGCCGAGGTGCCGGGTGAAGAACCGTAGTGTGCTGTCCAGTTCGAATGCCGGGATCTCCCCGTGGTTGCCAGGATTGGCGTGCAGGGTCTTCTCGGCTGAGGCCAAGGCGTCGAACAGCGCCAAGCTGTGGGCTCGCGGCACCCGTTCATCGTCCCACTGCACCAGGAACTCCACCGGGACCGTGATCCGCGCGGCGGCCTGCGCTGATGCCAACGCCTCGCCCAATCCCAGCACCGCCGCGCGGACCCGGGGTTCGTCGGCAACGAACGGAACGCCGAGTCCGCACCCCAACGACACTCCCCAATAGCCCACTGGACCAGCACCGACGTAGTCGAGATCCTGGACCGCGTCCAGAACCGCCTGCCATTCCGGGACGGTCTGGCGAGCCACGAGTGCCTGGAAACCGGCAATCAGCGCAGCCAGCTCCTCTCCCTCAGCCACGCGAGCCTGGTTCTCGGTCGCGATCCGGTTGTACTCCTCATCCACCGGTCGGTCGCCATGCCCGGGCACGTCCACCGCCGCCACCGCGAAACCGCACTCGGCCACGAAGCGGCGCGCAAGGGCCACGATGCCGGGAGCCTTCTTGTGCTGGCCGCCGCCGTGTCCCAACAGGATCAGGGGTCGAGTACCGGCGGCACCTGCTGGCGTCCACAGCACGCCGGGAATCTCACCGAGGGTAAAGGGCTGTTCGCAGACGCCGTCGGCCGACGTCTCAGAGCTGAAGCGCATAGCGTTTCAAGCCTTTCGGGATGCCTTTTGCGGGCACTCCCTAGGCCATGCGGGAGAGGGAGCCCCGACCTGTCACAGCGTTGATCGGTCTCACCTCCTCAGTTCGCAGCGGCGCACAGCGACGCAGAACGTACCACGGAGGGCTTCGGTCTCCGCCGGCCCGACGGTGGTCCGTCCCGCTGAAGCGACCGGACGGACCACCGGAGCTCCCGCTTCGGCCCGCCGGGCTGGACGCTGTCCCCGGCAACCACCAGGTCCCCGACCGGGCCCTGGCCGAGATTGCGGCCGAGTACCACACCCTTGAGGACCGTCGGCAGGACACGGACGCCGACCTCACCGTCCCAGTGCCGCGCCAGCTCCTCGGAGCGGTGCTGCTGCGTCTGGCCCGGCTGCCCCATCCGCACCATGCCGCCTCGGCGAGGGCCGGCGGCGATGTCTTCCGTGCCTTCCGGTACGAGCTGGAGCGCTCCTTCGCCGCCACCCGCTCCGTACAGAGGTACGCCGCCCAACTCGGTTACTCACCACGCACCCTGACCCGGGCCTGCCAGGCCGCCACCGGCCGCACCGCCAAAGAACTCATCGACGCCCGCGCCGCTCTGGAGGCGCAGCGCCTGCTCGCGCACACCGATCTGCCAGTCGCCGCGATCTGCCGGGTGCTCGGATTCTCCGAACCCGCCAACTTCGGGAAGTTCTTCACCCGCGAGACCGGCAACACCCCCCGCAGCTTCCGCACCCGCCGGCGCTAGCCAGGAGACCGGGCAGCGCGGCGTCAGGCCATCAACCGACCAGCCGACCGCCGCTTCGGCACCCGCCACAGCCAGACAGACGCCGACGGAACGATCCCGCATATCAGCCACTGCCCTGCCGCCACCTGCCTCGCGGGCTGACTTCGCTGAGTTCTACGCCCGGAGCATGGCTCGGCTGGTCCGGTTCCTGATGCGACACGGCGCCAACGTGCATGAGCGGCAGACGCCGCTCAGGCCGCCTTTGCCCTGGCCTTCGCGCAGTGGTCGGCGATCAAGGAGCCAGGCGGTTGGCTCCGTACGGTCGCCTGGCGGTAATGGGTGCGCGTCCGGAGCGACGCGAACAGCGGCACGCTTGTGGCGTGACGTCATTTTGGATTACGGCGACGGCGTCGCAGGAGTGGGAGCGTACAAGAGCACGGGTGCCGCGAAACGCGCGCGTGCCGCTGATCGCTGACGAGACGACGGCGTCATACCTAGCGCGAACCGCAGCCGTCAACCGGGGGATCGACACCGGGGTGCTGCGCGCGCTGCAACCTGGCCGGTGCGTCAGAATGCCGCCCCTGCGGCCGGCGGCCGCTGGGTCCCCGTGCGAGGGCACGGCCGGGCCCACCGGCTGCCTTCTCGGCTCTTTCGTGCGATGTACCAGGGTTCGGCCTTGCGGGGTGCGCTCAGCGTGAGGGATCCGGAACACGCACCGCCGGGGTGGTGCCAACCGTCTCCAGGCCCTCCTTGACGAGTTCGAAGGAGCGCAGCCGGTCATGGAGGGCGTAGACGGGTGTGGTGAGCATCAACTCGTCCGCGCCTGTCGTGGCCGTTAGTTGTATCAGACGGCGTGCCACAGCATGCGGTGTTCCGAACGCTTGGTGAGCGCGGAAGGTGTCCAACGCCTGCTGCTCCTGCGGGGTGAAGTGGTGGGTCGCTGCGTTCTCGGGCGTCGGGAAGGGGATTTCGGCAGTGCCCTGGAGCAGCCCCGCTTTGATCACGTTCATCGGTCCGGCGAGCCGTGCCGCCTCTTGCTCCGAATCCGCGCAGATCGTCTCTACGCACACCAGCACGTGCGGCGTTTCGCACCAGCGGGATGGCGTGAACGCGCTGCGGTAGCGCTCCAGCACCGAGAGCGTGTTGTCCGGGCGGATGTGGTGCGCGACGGCGATGGGTAGCCCTAGTCGCGCGGCCAGTGAAGCGCCGGCGGTGCTCGAGGCCAATAGCCAGGGCTCCGGAAGCGGTTCCAGTGCCACGTCCTCTACCAGGAAGGTCAAGATCGCAGCCACGTCGTCCTGGTACTCGGTGTCAGTGGCCGGTTCGCCCCCGCGGCGCAGCGCCCGTGCGGTGGCCGCATCGAACGTGCCGGGACCGCGGCCCACTCCCAGGTCGATACGGCCCGAATGGAGGGCAGCGAGGGTGCCGAAATGCTCTGCGAGCCCGAGGGGTACATGGTTCGGAGCCAGCACGCCTCCCGAGCCCAGGCGGATTGTCGAGGTCGAAGCGGCGGCATGTGCGGTCAGGACTACCGGTGGGAACGCGCCGATGGCGGGGGAGCTGTGGTGCTCGGCGTACCAAAGTCGGCGGAACCCCAGCCGTTCAACCCCTGCGCGAAGGCGGCCGTTTGATGTAGGGCGTCCACAGGCTGAGTACCCGCCTGGACGGCCGCGACTTCCAGGACAGACAACGGGACATCGATCACATCATGAGCATAGGGAGGCCAGCCGTGTGGGCAGCGGCCTGGGGTGGAATTTCGCCTATCCCAGCACGACCGGCCATCGGGCCTAGCCCTCGGAAGAGGGCCTTGCTTGAGGGCAGCTGACACAAAGTTCGGATCCTGGCGGGTCGGTCGCCTTGGGGGCCGGTTCACAGGATGCCCAGGAGCTGGCCCATGGTCCCTCCGAGTACCCGGTCACGTACCTCACCAGGAGGGGTAACCCGTTCCACGGTGGTGCGGGCGAGCACGGGATCGCCGTAAGGGGCGTCCGAGCCGAACACCGTTCGCTCGGGAATCTCCCGGATCGCCAACCGCACCGCGAAGATGATGTTGGCCGTGGACAGTTCCAGGTACATGCTTGGCGTCTCCCACACCAATTCGATGGCCTCCATCCAGTTCAGGCCGCCGAGTTGGCTGACGACCAGCGGAACCGCCGGGTACCGCGCAGCGAGACGGGACAGGGTGCGCAGGTCTTCTGCGGTGGTGGGGGCGAAGCCGTGTACAACCACAGGTAGCCCACCGTGGTCGTGGGCCGCCTGGAGCACAGGCTTGATCCGGGCAGCGTCCCCCGGGGGCGGGGTGAGCTCCCCGATGCCTCGTCGCCCGCGTCCCACCACCTCACGCTCGATGAGGGCTGCGACGTCCTCCTCAGGCAAGTCGAGCGGCACGGAGCCGAACCCGATGAACCGGTCCGGGTGCGCTGCCAGGGCCTCGTCCAGCTCCTGCCAGGCGGTGCGGAAGCCGTCGGCGCTATTGCCTTGGCCTTCCAGGGCATTGTCGAGGACGTTCATCTCGCGGCGTAGGGAAGCAAGGTCGATAGCTCGTTCCGGGTGTGGGCGGGTACCGAAGAGGACCGCTTGGTCCACCCCCGCGTCGTCCAGGGCGCTGAGGTGGCTGTCGACCGGGTCGTGGACATGGCTGTGGGCGTCAATGATCACAGGTTCCTCCGGGGAACAACGGGCCGCTGGAATGCGGCAGGCGGACCTACTGTTGCTCCTTGACACCGTTGGAAGGTCAAGTGCGCAAGAAGGAACGAACGGTGCTGATCGGAGAACTGGCAGAGCAGACCGGGACCAGCGAACGCCTGCTGCGCTACTACGAGCGGGCGGGGCTGCTCCGGCCTGAGCGCCAGCCCAACGGCTACAGGACATACGACGAGACTGCCTACGATGCGGTCCTGCGGATCCGGGCCCTACTCGCGGCGGGACTCCCTACCCGCGTCATCCGCCAGGTACTTCCCTGCACCAACGCCGAGGCCTCTGTGCTGCCCTGTCCCGGAGTGCTGGACGCACTCCGAGCCCAGCTACACGTCATTGATCAGCGGTCGGCCGAGATCGCTGCGGCCCGGGATGTCCTGCAGCAGATCATCACCACCGCCGAGACCACAGCAGCCGAGGCTGCCACCCCGCCCTATGCCCCGGCAACAGGCACGCCCTGACCTCGTCGTCTATCAAGCCGCTCGCCGTCGCAGGAGCGCGTGGTCCACAAGCACGCTGGTGTAGAGGCGGCGGGCATGAAATTCCCCCATCGTTTCGATGGCGGTGGTCACGAGATCTGGGTCCACGAGCGCGGCGGATCTCAGGTCGATGATCGCCTCCCGCGACAGCTGCTCAAGGGCCACGGGTTGCCTCTGCTGCAACTGCTGGTGATCAACACCGAGACGCCCAGCCATCGGCTGCATCGACTTCCGCCGCCCATCCAGCAGTAAGCCCCGCAGATACAGACCGCCCTTCCCTCGCTGGTCAGCACGTACCAGCGGCGCAAACACCTCCGCGGCGAACTCCTCCAACCGGCCACGGCACTCGGCAACTTCATCCACCCTCATACCAACAGCGAACCACCACACCCGCGACCTGACCAGACACCTAACAAAGCCCTACTAGGCGGTGTGTAGTTTCCTCGTGATCATTAGCACTGGATCCAGCGGAACCGCCAGAACCCGGCTTCGCGAGCAGTGACCGTGTCGGCTCACCATGAGCAATCTGGACTCGAAGGGCTGCGAGGGTAGTTACTGTCCGTGATATCCCCGGCCGCACTCAGGTTCTGTCCGGGTGATCTCGCGACCGAGGTGACGGCGCCCGTCGGCACCTCGAGGGGCGGTGGACGCAGACCTGACTGCCTCAATCTGGTGTTCGCGCAGAGACCGGGCGAGTTCGTGGCGGGATTCGTGGGCACGGCCGACGTTGACAGAAACCGGCGGCCTGCTACGGTGATTGACGGACGTACGAAAGTCACGGTCCGGTAGGTAGTCCGGATGGCGGTTGCTCGCTCGTACAGCGCCCTTGAGGCGCGCCCGGTGCGTCCCTTTTCGTTCATCATCGAGAAGGGACACGACTGTGTCGGATCTTCATGTCATCATCGCCGGGGGCGGGCTGGGTGGCCTGGCCCTCGCACAGGGGCTTCACCAGGCGGGGATCAGCGTCGCCGTCCACGAGAAGGACCCCACCCCTGACTTTCGCAACCAGGGCTACCGCATCCGCATCAACTCCGATGGCATCACCGCGCTCAAAGCGGTGCTGACTACTCAGGCGTACGAGGTGTTCGCCGCCACCGCCGGCACCCCCGGGGCGCGGATGGACGCGTTCGACCACCAGCTGAACCTGCTGCACGCGCAGGAACTTCCGCCCGTCCCGGACCTGCCCGGCGGCGGACACCTGGCGGTCAACCGCATGACGTTGCGTCAGGTCCTGTTGTCAGGGCTGGACAAGTCCGTGCACTACGGCTGCCCGCTGACCCACTACGAGACCAACGCATCGGGCACGGTAACCGCGCACTTCGGGGACGGCACCAGCACCACCGGTGACGTCCTGATCGGCGCCGACGGGGTCAACTCGGCGGTCCGCAAGCAGTACCTGCCGCAGGCCCAAGTGCTCGATGCCGGACTGCGGCTGCTGTACGGCAAGGTACCCCTCGCCGACGACGAGGCCCGCGCCCTGATCCCGCCGGAGCTGCTCGGACTGTGGACCACCGTCATCGGCCCCGAGCGGCGCTTCGTCGGCCTCGCCCCCGTGCAGTACCGCGAGCCCATGCACCAGGTCACCGCCAGGCTGACCCCCCACATGACGCTCAGCGACGACAGCGACTACCTCGCCTGCGTCTTCGGCGCCCGCCGGGAGCAGTTCCCCTGCACCGACAACGAGCTGTTCGCCATGAACGGCGCCGAACTCCGGGCCCTGACGCTCTTCCTGGTGGAAGGCTGGCACCACAGACTGGTCGAGATCGTGTCCCGCCAGCACCCCGCCACGATCTTCCCAGTCTCGGTCCGCACCAGCATCCCACTCGCCGCATGGGAGACCACCGAAGCGGTCACCCTGCTCGGCGACGCCATCCACGTCATGAGCCCCGCCATCGGCGTCGGCGCCAACACCGCCCTGCGCGACGCCCGCGTCCTGACCGCGCGCCTCGTCCAGGCCGCCGCCGGACAACCGCTCGCCGAAGCGCTGCGCCAGTACGAGGACGAGATGACCGGCTACGGCTTCGACGCGGTGCGCGAATCGGCCCACCGCGGCCACCACCTGGTCGGCCAGGACCCGCTGCCCTCCTCGCAGTAGGCGCGCCGTCGCCCGGTTCGGTGCCCACCTGCACGCCGAACCGGTCGCTCCTGCGTGGCGGGCCCCATCGCTGGGCCCGCCACCCGGGACACCAGGGCGAACGCAACGCCCACCGTCAGCGAACACCCACACGGCCTTCAAGAAGGAGGGGCACCGTGCCCACTCTCCGTGTCGCCATCGCCGGCGCCGGCCTCGCCGGACTGACGCTGGCCCACCAGCTCCACCAGCACGGCCTGGACGTGACCGTCTACGAGCGCGACCCCAACCAGGGCACACGCAACCCGGGCTACCGACTGCACATCAGCTCCACCGGCAACGCAGCCCTCGCCAGTGTGCTGAACCCCCGACTGCAGGAGCTGTTCGTGGCAACCGCCGGCATTCCCCGCCAGGACGCACTGCTGTTCGACGAGCAGCTCAACCCCGGCGCGGCCCGAGACCTCAGCGACTCCCGCGGGATCGGCAACACACTCGCCGACGTCCCCGAACACCTCGTGGTGGACCGCTCGACCCTGCGCAGGATCCTCTACACGGGACTGGAGAACGTGGTGCACTTCGGCACCCAGGTCACCGGCTACCGCCGCGAGACGGATTCCAGCGTCACCGTCCACTTCGCAGACGGACGCAGCGCCCAAGCCGACGTTCTCGTCGGCGCCGACGGCATCAACTCCGCCGTGCGGGCCCAACTGCTGCCCGACCACGCCACCGTCGACCTGGGCGCCCGCCACATCGCCGCGAAGATCCCGCTCACCGAGGAGACCCGCGACCAGATTCCGCAGCAGCTGTTCTCGACGTTCACACTGGTCAACGGCCCACACCACGACGTGGTCAGCTTCGCGCCACTCGAACGCAGCAACCCTGACTCACCGCTCGTCCGCGAGCGCGACCAGCCGTTCCGGGACGAAGTCGCCAAGGACTTCGCCCTCGGCATCTTCAGCGCTCCGGCCTCCCGGCTCCCCGGCGACGCCGAACTGTACGCAGCCGACCCCGCCGCACTGAAGAGCTACGCCCTGGAACGGGTCGCCTCCTGGCACCCCGACCTGACCACACTCATCCGTATGTGGGACATCGACACCGTGCAGCCGCTGACACTCCGCAGCCACCTACCCGCCACAGCGTGGCAGCCGACGACCGTGACGCTCATGGGCGACGCCGTCCACGCCATGAGCCCGGCACTGGGCATCGGCGCCAACACCGCACTGCGCGACGCCCAGGTCCTCGGCACCGAACTGCTCGCCGCAGCCCGCGGCGACAAACCCCTGCTGTCCGCTATCAGTGACTACGAGAGCGCCATGCGCGCCTACGGGTTCGAGGCCGTGCTCGCCTCAGCGCGCATGGGTGAACGCATCATCGGACACCAGCCCCTGCCCACGTGACCCGTCACCCGGGTTCACTCGGAGAGCAAACGCAATGACCTCTCCAACACTTCACGGCCAGACGGCGCTGGTCACCAGCGCGACCAGCGGCATCGACACAGCCACCGCACAGGCCCTGACGGAACAGGGTGTCGTCACGATCCTCAAGCCTGAGGCCAGTTGTTGTGCTTGACGCGACATGCAGCACGGGCCTGGCTACGCCTGATTCCGAGGCGGTCGCCGTCAGCCCAGGCCGATGCCGTGTTCGGTATTCCAGCGGCCTGGTCCCAGGTGTTTGCGCGCTCAGAGGTGACTGGATGTCAGTTTCCGTTGCCAGGCAGGGGGTGGCTGTGACCGAAACGCGTGGTGGGGCAAGCCGAGGCTGGCCGAAGGCAGGCTCAGGAAACGGCCTGGGCGCTACAGCGCGGGCGGCTTGTTGGGTGGTTCCCAGCCGTGGGTGAGGATGTCAAAGAGTGCCTCGACGGCGGCCCGGCGGTCCTTCCGGTCGCGAGCGAGGACCGGGATCTCGAGCACGAATCGAGCAAGAGCCACGCATGCGAGGTTGTCGTGGTCCACGCCGAACTCGTCGGCGATGGCGGCGCTGAGGCTGTCGGTGTACCGGGTCCACATGCGTTCGGCGTACGCGCGCAGTGCCGGCGTGGAGTTCACCAGGTTGGTGAACTCGGCCGCCTGAGGATGTGCCCCGATCGCCGGCCAGGTGTCTAGCACGTGCTGTCGGAGGGCATCGAGGATGTTCTGACCGGAGGGTCGCTGCCGCACCGCGGCGATCAATTGTGACTCTCGGTCTTCGTCCTGGTCGAAGACAAGTGCCTCCTTGCCGCTGAAGTGCTTGAACACCGTGGCGGTCGACACGTCGGCGGCGTCGGCGATGTCACGGATGCTCACCTGGTCGTAGCTGCGCTCCAGGAAGAGTTGCAGTGCGGCGTCGGCGATCGCCTGCCGGGTGGCCGCCTTCTTGCGGTCGCGGCGGCTGGCAGAGGGCACGGTCATGGTTAGAGCGTACCCGACAGTCGAATCAATCGCTAAGTAGAGTCGTTGTACTTTTCTACTTGCTCTGATTTTATGGATACTGTGCGCACCTGACCGGCACATCGTCGTCGGCCTGGTCATCGTCTGTACCGCGCCGACCTGTTCATCGGGGAGGCCCCCTGCGTGGCACGTCCGGTGCCGAGGCCGACGCTGCCCGGCCCTGCTCGCCCCGTCTTAGCCGACTGAAAGGAACAAACATGAACTCCCCAGAGCCCGCCCGGGCCCGCATCAGCATCATCGGTGCCGGACCCGGCGGACTGACCTGCGCCCGCATCCTCCAGCAGCGCGGCATAGCGGTCACCGTCTACGACCGCGACCCGGGACCCGACGCGCGCAACCAGGGCGGCACCCTCGACCTGCACGCTGACAACGGCCAGATCGCCCTGCGCGAAGCCGGCCTGCTCGACGAGTTCTTCACACTGGCCCGCCCCGAAGGCCAGGAAATGCGCCAGATGGACCCGACCGGCACGATCACGTCCCATCAAGTCCCGGAGATCGACGAGCTGTTCAAGCCGGAAATCGACCGCGGCCAGCTGCGCAACCTGCTGCTCGACTCCGTACAGCCGGGAACCGTGCACTGGGGCCGCGCCCTCGACACGATCAGTGGACCCGACGACGGGCCGCGGCGGTTGCACTTCACCGACGGCACCAGCATCGAGACCGATCTGGTCATCGGCGCCGACGGAGCCTCCTCCCGGGTGCGCCCGGCTGTGTCCCCCGCCGTCCCCGAGTACACCGGGGTGAGCTTCCTGGAAGCATGGTTCACCGACGTCGAGAACCGGCACCCGGACATCGCCGACCGGGTCGGCCAGGGCAGCGCCCACGCAGCCGACGGCGAACGCGGCCTGTTCGCCCAGCGCAACAGCGGAAACCACATCCGCGTCTACATCATCCGACGAGTCCCGGTCGACTGGATCAGCACGAGCGGCCTGACAGTCGAGGACACCGATGGCATCCGCGCCCTGCTGCTCGGCGAGTACGCCCACTGGTCGCCCCGCATGCGCCAGATGATCACCGAAAACGACGGCCCCTACGTCGACCGCCCGATCTTCGCCCTCCCGGTCCCGCACGCCTGGGAACACAACCCGACGGTGACCCTGCTCGGCGACGCCGCCCACCTCATGCCCCCGCTCGGCGTCGGCGTCAACCTCGCCATGCTCGACGCCAGCGAACTCGCCCTCGCCCTCGCGAACGCCGCCACCATCGACGACGCGATCCGCACCTACGAGAAGACCATGCTCCCCCGCTCCACCGAGACGGCCAAGGCCCTCGAAGGCGGCGCCGAACACCTGCTGTCCGCCGGCGTACCCGACTTCGGCAGCGACAACGACACCCAGCCCTGAGAACTGGGATCAGACTGACGTCTTCAGCCGTCGCCAGCAGATGACGGCGCAGCCGAGGGTGACGAGGGCTTGGTGAAACTCGTCGCGAATCTCCCAGCGGATGCGCAGACGCCGGAACCAGTGCAGCAGCGCGATGGCGCCCTCTACGACCCAGCGGTGGACTCCGAGGCCGAATCCGTGTTCAGCGCCGCGTCGGGCGATAACCGGGGGGCTCTGTTCACGTCGCAGAGCAGCGTTTCGACAGCAGTTCGGGAGGCAGTGCCCGCGCCGGATCTTCACGACTTCGGGCAGCAGCTCGGTGGTGACCGGCGGGACGCCGTCTGCCGCCCATCCGGAGCCCCGGGCAAAAGCGCTGGCTACGGGCGTAGGCGGCAGTCGCCATCGCGCCGTTGCCAGCCACCGGCGGGTGCCTCCCGTGCTCGTGAACATCAACTCTTCCGTTCGCCGGGTGCCTCCCGGAGTCATGAACGCCTGCTGTCGGGAGTCGTGAACAAAGCCACCGGGGTGATTTCGAACCGGCGGACCTTGTCGCGGTAGACGTCGTGGCCGTAGCCGCGGTCGGCGTAGACCCGGCGGGGGTGGCGCAGGGGTCGGCCGCTCCTGCCACGAATCGGCGGACACGGCAGCTGTAGTTCGTGATCGTGCTGGCCGTGTCACGTCGTAGCGGCGGCGGTGACGTTGTTCCAGCGGCGGTGTGCTTCGGCCGCGCTGTGCTGGTGTTCGCGGCGCCAGGCGGACCAGTGCAGTAGGTGATCGCGGTCGTGGCGGGGCGGGGGTAGGACGGTGGCCCGCAGCAGGCGGAGCAGTTCGTGGGCGCTGACCGGGACGAGTCGGCCGTGATGGCGATATCTGAATCAGGAAGCTCCATCAGCCCTGGGTGGTCTGGGCGGTGGCGCGCAGATGGGCGATGGTGAGGACTGCGGCGACGAGCATGCTGATGAAGGTCCAGCGCATCCAGGAGTTCCAGCAGGTGTTCTGGCCCTGGTCGAGGCCGCAGGCACTTTTACCGGGCTGAGAGTCCTCTTCGATCGCCCGGCAGGTTCCCAAGACTGCCTGGGCACGCATGCGCACCGGCCACGGGCTCAAGGGCGACCGTCACTATGACTGGGGTCTGCGTTCGTAGCGGCGGTGAAGCTGCGCACCATGGTTGCGGCAGTCGTCGGGCCACCGCTTGGCGGTGGTGTGGATGACGTGGAACCGCTCGGCAGCCCGCCGTAACGGCCGGCCGGCCTGGACCATGCACCAGGACGGACACGGTCTGCTCAGCTCCTGGCCCCTGGGCGCCCTTCTCCCGTGCGATCAGGTTGTCTTGCCTTCAACCCAGACCACACACGAGTTCAGCGCCCCGCGGGTAACAAGCCACACAAGGCGTCCAGTTTCTCGGCGTCGTCGGTTCCGGTGATTGCTGTGTAGGCGACGATACGGAGATCCGAGCCGGGGACCATGAGGACGTCGAGGTCGAGGGCCAGGTCTCCGACGACGGGATGTTCGATGGTCTTGCGGTCGCCGGTGTGGAGGCCCGCGGTGCCGTTGGACCACAGGCGGGCGAAGCGTGGGCTGGTGTGCAGCAGCCGGTCGACGAGCGAGGCGAGGCGGGCGTCGTCGGGGTGGGCCGCGGCCGTGATCCGCAGGTCGGCGACGAGGGCCTCCTCCTCGGCCTCGTCGCCCGCCCAGGAACGTACTGGCCAGGCGGCGATGGAATCGACCCGGTGGCCGCCGCGGGAGCGGAACATCCCGGCGACGAGATTGCCCTGGTCCCAGTCGTACGTACGGGGGTCGCCGATGGTGGCGGTCCACATCCGGTTCCAGCTGACCAGTGTCCAGTCGGCGGCGTAGACCGCGACCGGCGTGTCGCCCAGCTGCTGGACGAGCCGGTGGACCCTCGGCGGCACGTGCAGTGGCACTTCGCCGCCGGGGGGCGGCGCGAGGTTGGCGCAGCGGAACAGGTGGTTGCGCTCGGCGATGTCGAGGCGCAGGGCCCTGGCCAGGGCGGAGACGACCTGGGTGGAGGGGTTGCGGGCGCGGCCCTGCTCGAGCCGCACCACGTAGTCCACCGACAGACCGGCCAGGCGGGCCAGTTCCTCGCGGCGCAGACCGGGGATGCGCCGGTCGGTGGGGGTTTCCAGACCGGCCGCCAAGGGAGAAAGGCGTTCCCGCCAGCCTCGCAGGGTGGTGCCGAAGGTGTTCGCCGGTGCCATGCGGCCATCATCATTCGGATGCCCTGCTCGTGGCAGACCTCCTTACCCACATCTGGGTAAAACCCGTCAGGGGCACGGGCGTTCGTGCAGGTGCAGCGCCGAGGGGCGCAACCGGTCGTGGTGGTAGGTGTCGGTTCCGGCCTTCTGGCCGTAGAAGTGGGTCATGGGCGCATCGGTGATCAGCGAGTCCTGGTTGGTGATCTCCAGGCGGATACGGTCGCCCTCGCGGGCCAGGAACGACAGGGGCAGCAGTTCGATGTGGAGTTCGTAGACCTTCCCGGGTTCCAGCGGCTCCTCGGCGTCGTGCCGGTGGAACGGGCGCATGTCGCTGGTGAGTTCGGGATCTTCGGCGCGGTGGGAGGCGCGCAGCCAGCCCTGGCTGACTTTGATCGGCAGCCCGGCGCCGGGGGCGCCGGAGACGAGGCAGAGCTTGACGATGACGTCCATGTCAGTCTGGTCCGAGGAGGCGTGCAGCGTCAGCGTGGCGTGGCCGGTGAACTCGCGGTCCTCGGTCATGGGCGCGGTGGTGAAGGTGTTGACCCGCGCCACGTGGTCGGGGACACCGTGCTCGTCGAAACCAGTGACGCCGGCCATCCACCCGGGGTCCGGGTAGGACCAGGAGGTGGACTGCTCTTCGGCGACCGGTTTCGTCTCGGTGAGGGTGCCGTCGTTGAGGGAGGTGACGGCGCCGCTGTGCTCCCCGGCGAGGTAGAAGGTGCTGGTCCGCACGTCCGGGGGCGGCCACGAGGTCGTGGAGTGGTAGGCGCCCTCGCCGTTGGCGTAGAAGCGGACGTCGGGCTTGTCCATCACGCCGTTGTCGGTGCCCTTGAGGTGGCGGTCGTACCAGGGCAGCAACTCGGTGCGGTGGAAGTCCTCGTCGAAGTAGTACAGCTGCGCGGCGGCGAAGCTGCCGGGGTGCGCGACCAGCAGCTTCTTGGGGCCACGGACGCGTTCGTAGCCGTAGAAGTTGCCACGCAGGTGCAGTGCCGCCTTGCCCCACACGCCGATGGAGAACACGGGGATGTCGATCTTTGGCAGCTCCCAGAACGGCGAGCGGCGGCGCTGCCATTCGTCGTCCAGGGGGTGGGAGAGGATGTCGTAGACGAAGTCCTGCTTGTTGCCGACGTGGAAGTCGATGCCGTCGATCTGGTGCTGGAGCAGCACCGAGCCGAAGAGCCAGGTGCTCAGGAACCCCTGGATCGGGATGCCCCCGTGGTACATCCAGTCGCGGTACATGTCGGTGGCGCCGTCGTACGCGACGATCGTCCTCAGATGCGGCGGGCGGGTGCGGGCGGCGTTCCACTGGCTCCAGCAGTAGTGAGACATGCCGATCATGCCGATCGCCCCGGTGGACCACGGCTCGGCCGCGACGTGCTCGATCATGTCGTGGATAGCCTCGCCCTCGCCGCGCGAGACCGGGTCCCAGGTGCCCTCGGAGCGGCCGGTGCCGGGTACGTCCATGACGACGTAGGCGTAGCCGTTGTCGAGGTAGAGCTGGATGGGCCCGTACTCGATGAACGGGAACACCGGGTGAGCAGGCAGATGCCGCAGCGACTTCTGGTACGGGGAGGCGCCGAGGACGACGGGGAACGGCCCCTCGCTGCCGGCGGGGAGATAGACGTCGGCGCGGACGAGATCCCCCGCGCGGGTGCGGACCTCGGTCTCGAAGGGCATCACATTCACATCGACCACAGCGGTTCCTCTCCAGCTGTCTACGGAGTACGGACGATGATCGCGGTCACGATGGAAGCGCGGCATCCCGCGCGGCGTCCGGCATGGTCTCGGCGGCGGCCTTCGCGGCGGCTGACCAGTGGGCTCGGGTGAAGGCGGCGGCGGACTGCAGCGCCTCGTCGGCTTCGTCGAGCATCACGGCGAAGGACTGGAATACGTGAGGGACTTGGGGCCAGACCTGGAGTTCGACGCGGACGTCGTCGGCTGCGGCACGGGCGGCCAGTCGTACGGCGTCGTCCAGGAGGATCTCGTGCGAGCCCGCCTGGATGAGCAGCGGCGCCAGGCCCGTCAGGTCGGCGAAGACCGGGCTGGCCAGCGGCTCGGTGCCGTTCGTCCGCCCGAGGTAGTCGCGCGCCCGGGTGCGCAGGGCCTCAGCGGTCAGCGCGGGGTCGACGTCGGCCTTGCTGGTCGCGCTGGCACCGGACACCGTGAGGTCGGCCCAGGGCGAGAACACCGCGGCCGACGACGGCTGGGGCAGGCCCTCGTCACGGAGGGCGACCAGCACCGCGACGGTGAGTCCGCCGCCAGCGGACTCACCGACGAGGGCGATCCGGGCGCCCGGGGTGCCTTGGTCGAGCAGTGCGCGGTACGCGGCCACGGCGTCGTCGACGGCCGCGGGGAACGGGTTCTCGGGGGCCAGCCGGTAGTCGACGCAGACGGCACGGACGCCGCAGCGCCGGGACACGTCCGCTGCCAGGCTCGCCGCGTCGGCCGCGGAGCCGATGGCATAGGCGCCGCCGTGGAAGTACAGCAGCACCCTGGACGGATCACTGCCCGGCGCTTCGACGGTGACGACCGGGACGCCGCCGAGTTGCCCGGGGGGGGGGGGGGGTGGTGACACGGGGGGGCAGCGTTATGCGGGTCATCGTCTGGTGGAAGCC
>NZ_JAPZVN010000044.1 GCF_027533845.1 Streptomyces sp. RPT161
GCAGAGCTGGGGTTGGCGGTCGAGCAGTCGATGGCGGCGAGGCTGGCGCGGACGAGCAGCGGTCATGCCGTTCGATTCAGGGCCTACATGGCGTAGACGAGCAGGGGAGGATCGTCGTGCTCGTAGGGATCGTTGCGGGGCCCAGGCGCTTCTCCCTCCAGGGGGTGACAGGTCAGCTCGGGTGGCGAGCTGGGCTCGAGGAATCTCTGACCCGGTTACGGATCGCCATGCGTCGGGATCTCGAGGTGGATCATCTGTCCTCGTAGGCAAAGGCCGTGTTTGCGAAGACCGCGGCCAGCGTGCGGGGGTGCACCATGCCGTACATGGCTCCGTTGCTGCCACGGATAGCGGGGAGCAGAATTCTGAGCCGCTCCCCTCCGACATCCAGTTGGGGGACCACGCCGTTGAGGCTGGCGGAATTGAGCGACGGAGTCGGATCCTAGTAGGTTGGGTGGCACTGATCGTGTAGGGGGAAAGTCGACTGTGAGTGACCGCGGCGGCAAGGACCTTGGGGTCGATCCTGAGGCGTTGAAGGAGACCGCTGAGGGGTTGACCAAGGTGTTGGCGGAACTGAAGAAGCTGGGCATCGTTGAGACTGCTGAGCTTGGCCGGGGTTTCTCGCAGATCGAGCTGACGGGGATGACTTTGGGCCATTCGGGGCTGACGTCGGCGTTGAAGACGTTCGGCGACCGCTGGGAGTGGGGGGTGCGTGCCCTCGTCCACGACGGGAACCAGTTCGCGCTGCGACTGCACCTCGCGGCTGGGAGCTTCTATGAGGAAGACAAGTACATCGAGGGGAAGTTCAAGAACGTTGTGACTGCCGCGATGGGTAACCCTGACCTGACCGATGATCAGGTGTCGAAGGAGTCGTGGGACCAGGTCTGGGGAGACAACCCCATCAGTCAGGTCCAGCACGCCGACTACAGTACGCACTCCTTGCTTAAGGCCCAGACCGACAGTGAGAAGGTCTGGAAGGCCGAGGGCAAGGACTGGCTGCAGTCGAACCCTGTGGCGCGCACCATGCGGACTCTCAACGAGCTCACCTCTGATGACTCATCGGGCTCCAAATAACACGCGAACAAAGTTACTTGGGTGGGACACGGTGGGGAGTAGTGGCCGGTGAGCGGCTTCATGGACGATCTCAACCATCTCGGGGATGGCGCTGAGCACCTTCTCGACAAGGGGAAGAAGGTTGTCGGCGAAGCTGTGGATGGCGTCGCGCACGGGGTGGGCGATGTCTTCAACGCGGTGGGGTTGCAGTCGGCAGCGCGGGATGTGGACGGGTTCGGTGACCGTGTCGCTGACTCCTTGGGCGCAGAGGTGCCCGAGATGTCGCTCGATGAGGCCAAGGTCGCCTCAGATCTGGTCCATGGAAACCCCGGGGCGATTCGCGATAGCGCCCACACTCTGGACACGTTCGCTGACGCGTTCAGCGAGACGGGCCATGGCCTGCAACGGCTGGATCCGCAGCATTGGAAGGGTGAGGCGGCCGACGCGTTCCGGCAACGGTTCACTCCACACCCCAAGCAGTGGTTGACCGCGGCCGAGTCATGTGGCGCTGCGAGCAAGCAACTACTGAGCTTCGCGCATACGGTGGAATGGGCACAGGAAAAGGCCCACCAGGCGCTCGAGATGTACAAGGCGGCCAAGAAGAAGTCGCAGGATGCCCGCTCCGCGTACAACAAGCAGGTCGACAAGTACAACGCCAGCCTCGAGTTGTCCATCACCTCAGCGGACGCCCCGCCCAGGCCGGGGCCGTTTCACGATCCCGGGGAAGCCGGGATGAAGGCTGCTCAGGAGATCCTCGACGAGGCGCGAAGGCAACGGGACGCCGAGGGTGACGCGGCTATGGCCGCCATCACGCGGGCTGCGGAACAGGCCCCGGCCGCACCGACGTTCCTCGACCGGATGAGCGGTGACTACCAGGACGTGATGCTCGGCGGCGGGCTGCTCTACTCCCACTTCGGCGCGGGATTCGTCGGTGCAGGCGCGGACTTTATGAAGTTCGTCCGCTCGGTCAATCCGGACGACCCATACAACCTGACCCATCCCGCCATGTTTCTGGCGCACACCAACGAGGTTGCGGCGGGGTTGCTGCATGACGGTAACCACCCTGCTGACCTGGTCAAATCAGTTGTTGGTACGGGGTGGGGCAGCGACCCCGGCGACGCGGCTGGCGCATTCACCTTCAATGCCGGCTCGGCTCTTGTCACCGATGGTGCCAGTGCTCCGGAATCCACGACGGTCGACATCGCTCAGAACGTGAGCAAGGACGTCGCGACGGAGACCGAGCAGCGAGCCGCCCAGGCGGCTCGGGAGAATGTCGAGGATCCCAAGAAGGCCGGAAATCCCGACAAGACGGAGTGTGGCGACCCCGTAGATGTCGCTACGGGCGTCGTGTCGATGCGGCAGACCGATGTGGAACTGCCCGGTGCGCTCCCGTTGTTGATCGAGCGGACGCACCTGTCGACCTACCGCACGGGCCACTGGTTCGGCACGTCCTGGGCTTCGACCCTCGATCAGCGCTTGGAGGTCGACAACGAAGGGGTGGTCTACACCAGCCCGGACGGTCTGCTGCTGGTCTACCCCATCCCTCAACCTGGCGCCCCCGTCCTGCCGGTCGCGGGCCCGCGCTGGCCGCTCACTTGGGATGGCAGTCCGGGCGGCGCGATGCGCATCGACCTGCCGCAGGCGGGCCGTAGCCTGGAGTTCGTCCCGCTCGCGAAGGCCGCGGCAGGAGCCCCCCTGGCGCTTGCGCTGCACGCCATCACCGACCGCACCGGCCACCGCATCGACTTCTTCTACGACGACAACGGCGCTCCGGAGCAGCTCGTCCACAGCGGCGGGTACCGCATCGCGATCGACACCGAAGCCTCCCGCGTCACCGCCCTGCGCCTGCTCCACGCCGACGGCACCGACACCGAGCTCATGCGGTACGGCTACGACGCGGCCGGCGATCTGACCGAGGTCATCAACTCCAGCGGTACGCCCCTGCGGTTCGGCTACGACACACAAGGCCGACTTGCCTCCTGGACGGACCGCAACGGCACCACCTTCACCTACACCTACGACGAGCGCGGCCGTTGCGTGCAGACCGACGGTTCCGACGGCTTCATGTCCGGCCGCATGGTCTACGACGAGCCATCCCGCACGACCCACTACACCAACTCCCTCGGCCATACCACCACCTACCGTTACAACTCCGCGTACAAGCTCATATCCGAGACCAACCCACTCGGCCACACCACGCACAAAGAATGGGACGCGGACGAGCACCTCCTGCTCGCCGAGACCAACGCACTCGGCCACACCACTCGCTATACCTATGACGCCAACGGCGACCTCACCGTCATCCAACTCCCGGACGGCCGCCAGGCCCGCGCCACCTACAACGCCCTGCGCCTGCCCGTAGAGGTGATCGAGCCAGGCGGCGCCGTCTGGCGGCACACCTACGACGACCGGGGCAACCGTCTCAGCACGACGGACCCGACGGGTGCCGAGACCCACTACGCATACGACGAGCTGGGCCACCTGACGGCGGTGACGGACGCACTCGGCCACACCCAGCGCATCACCTGCGACGCAGCCGGGCTACCGCTGTCCATCACCGACCCGCTGGGCAACACCACCACCATCACCCGCGACGCCTTCGGACGCGCCGTGCAGATCACCGATCCGCTCGGCCACTCGACTCACCTCGGCTGGACGGTCGAAGGCAAACCCGCTTGGCGGGAACACCCCGACGGCACGCGTGAGACCTGGGAATGGGACGGCGAGGGAAACCTCCTCACCCACACCGACCCGGCAGGCAACACCACCCACCACACCACCACCCACTTCGACCTCACCGCATCCCGCACCGATCCCGACGGGAGGGTCTACGACTTCACCTACGACACCGAACTCCGCCTGACCGGCGTAACCAACCCCCAGGGCCTGACCTGGTCCTACACATACGACGCGGCGGGACGGCTGGTAGCCGAGACCGATTTCAACGGCCGCACCCTCACCTACACGCACGACGCGGCAGGCCAGCTCTCCTCCCGCACCAACGGCGCAGGCGAAACCCTCACCTTCACCCGCGACCCGCTGGGCCGCACCACCGCCACAACAACGGACGATGGCACACAGGCAACCTTCGCCTACGACGCCGCCGGCCGCCTCACTCGCGCCGCCAACCCCGACACAGAACTCATTTGGCAGCGCGACGAGCTCGGTCGTGTACTGGCTGAAACCACCAACGGCCGCACCGTCACCTACCGGTACGACGCCTTGGGCCAGTGCACCGAGCGCACGACTCCCGGCGGGACGGTCTCTCGCTGGACCTACGACCCGGAAGGCCGCCCCACCCAACTCCACACCAGCGCGGGTTCGCTCACCTTCACCTACGACGCCGCGGGCCGGGAGACAGAACGCCGCATAGGCGACGGAGTCCGCCTCACCCAAATCTGGGACTCCGCAGACCGCCTCTCCGCCCAGTCACTCACCCGCTTCACGGATACCGAGCAGCCCCTCCTCCAACACCGCACCTACGCCTACGGCGCCGATAGCCTTCTCGTCGAAATCCGTGAACTCACCTCTGGAACCCGCCACTTCAGTCTCAGCAAGACCGGTCGGGTCACCACCGTAACCGCCCACGGTTGGCGCGAAACTTACACCTACGACGAAGCAGGCAACCTCACCCACGCAACGGCCCCTGATCACCCGGCCGAAGGCGCCCGCGAATTCGCCGGCACTCTCATCCGCCGCGCCGGGCGCACCACGTACGCACACGACCCCCAAGGCCGTCTGATCCGCAAAACCCGCAAACTCCTCAACGGCCAAACTCATACCTGGCACTTCACCTGGAACCCTGAAGACCGCCTCACCGACGCCACAACCCCCAACGGCGACCACTGGCATTACATCTACGACCCTCTGGGTCGACGCACAACCAAGCAATGCCTCGCCGAAGACGGCACCATCACGGAAGAAACCACATTCACGTGGGATGGAACCCGCATAGTCGAACAAACCACCAACAACGGCCCCACAACAACCTGGGACTACGCCCCAGACACGCACCGCCCACTGGCTCAAACCGACTGCGGCGCCCCCGTCGATCCAACGTCCTTGATCGCACGGCTTGGCCAACCCTCCCGCTTCCACGCCGTCATCACCGACCTCACGGGCACGCCCACAGAACTTGTCACTCCCGACGGAAAGATTTCTTGGCAAACTCGCTCAACACTGTGGGGAACCCGACTCCCCGTGCCAGCACATGACTCCAATGTTGAATGCCCACTACGCTTCCCGGGCCAATATGAGGACGCCGAAACCGGCCTGAATTACAACTACTTCCGGTACTACGACCCGGAGACCGCGCGGTACACCACGCCGGATCCCCTCGGGCTCGCCCCGGCTCCAAACCATCACGCCTACGTCAGGAACCCCCTGCTTCAATCCGATCCGCTGGGCTTGGAAGCGTGCCAGGACCACTCTGGAGAATCGTTTGGTCCTGATCCTCATGCCGGAACACGGGACGCGGCAAAGCTCCTGCAAGACGCAGGCGTTCCACGGGAATTCCGAAAGCAGGTGATGGACTCCTTCGAACCGGGAACCATGAGGGTGAGAACTGTCGGAGATTCCGATTACGGAATGCGCTTCTACGACAACGAAAACGCATGGGCGCGAGGCCGCTACCTAACAACCCACTGGCCTGCAACCCGCGAAGAAATCGCCGTCAAGGCGCAGTGGAACCAATTCACCTACGTCAAGCAGTGGAAGATCCGGCCAGGCGCTCGGATTATCGAGGGACGGGTTGCACCACAGGGCATTGGCTATCCAGGTGGCGGTATGCAAACCTATGTCCTAGACCCTAATGGCGATCTCCTCGAACCATAGCTTGGGAGCATCATGCAAGATCCATTGCCGTCCGTAACTGCAGCCATCGAAGCCGTCGATGAAGAGCTTCAAGCGCACAAAGCAGGGCACGGCCATGTGAGTAACCCACCACAACTAACGAAATTTCGGCAGACCCTGGAATCGATGAAACACCAGATCGAGTCGAACGCGGTGCCCCCGCGCGCTCAGCGGCTAACGGGCATGGGACGTGTGATCGCCGACTCATGGCCATTTGATAGTGAGCTGGCGGCGCTCATCCTTGAAGCAGAGCGCCGATACTTGCGCATGTGAAGCTCGGGGTGGCCAGATCGGGGCGTATTCCTCCAGTACCGCGGTGGCCCGCGGACACAGAGGGGCGTTGCCACGTTGGATGGCGGGGATGGGATGATCTCGGATTGGCCGTGTCGGGAGGAATCGCAGGTGTCGTCCGTGCCGCCGTCGTATAAGGGCCAGATGACCCGGGCCCGGCTCGCTAAGGAGGTGTGGGACTACGAGCGGTACGCCGGGCACCGCGTCTGGGAAGGCGGCCGGGGCACGATCGGCAGGACGCACGACTTTTGGGCGCGCTAGCGCTACACCCGAAGCCAGCAGTTCCCTCCGCTGCACGTCGTCTTGGCGGGCAAGCCCGAGCACTTGCTCCAACGGCGCCTGAAGGCGCTCGCCAAGGCCGTCCAGGGCATCACCATCTCGGTGCTTGCCACCACGCTGCCGCGCCTGCAGCGTGTTGAGCCGTGGTACGAGATCGGTGTCGATGACCCCTACCGTCGGCGTGAGCGCTACCCGCAGGCGGTCCGCCGCTGAACGCGCAGGGTGGTACTGCGGGGATGGATCCGCTGATGCCTTCGTGGTGCCGCCCAGGCCTCTGTTGAGGCGTCCTGACCTGCGGTGGTGAGTTTCCGTGCGGGCAACTCACCATCGGCGGTGCTGCACTCACCACGACAAGCCAGAACTCACCACCGTGTCAGTGGCCAGTTGGAATTGCCCAGCGGCGGCCAGTTCGCGGGGAGTTGTCTGGCCACCAGTGCTTACCGTACGTGAGTGTGGGCCGGAAGGGATCGGCACCAGGTGCCTCATCTGTCAGGGCGCCTGGGTGATGTTCATATGGTGTGACGAGGAAGCTGCCCGGCGCTTGCGGCTTTGAGGAACTGAAGGATGCGGTTGTTGACGTATTCCGGATGTTCGATGGAGGGGCCATGCCGCGTGTCGGCGACGAGCTCGACGTCCACGTTCGGCATGAGCCGTTGTGCCCGGTCGCGTGTTGGTGCGGCGTGGAGCAGTGGGCTGCGGTCGCCGATCAAGAGCAGGGTTGGCGTACGGACGGCACTGAGTTCTTTATCGGTCAGAGGGAGTGGGGCCGGGCGGCGCACGCGGTAGGTGCGGGCGCCCAGGAGGATGGAACGCTTCAACTCGGGATAGTCCAGGACGGGGTTGGAGAGTTTGCTGGATAGGTTGGGGAAGAGGCGACGTGGTAGCAGCCCGGCCAGGCCATTGATGATCAACCAGGTGTAGAAACGGGCGCCGACCTTCTCGAAGCCGCCCGGGTCGAGAAGGGTCGAGGTGGCGATACGGCTCGGCGAGTGGAGTGTCTGGTTCAAGGCCAGCCAGCCCCCGTAGGAGGAGCCGATCAGATGGACCTGGGTGAGTCCGAGGCCGTCGAGGACCTCGTCCAACCATGCGGCACTGGCTTCTGGTTCGAAGATAGGACGGTGCTGCACGCTGCGTCCGGGGTCACCGGGGGTGTCGACTGCGTAGACGGGGTGGTGTGCGCTGAGCGCGGCGACGTTGGGGAACCACATCGTCGAACTACCGCCGGAGCCGTGCAGCAGCACGATCGGCTCCGCGCCGTCCGGGCCGCAGCGGTGGACGTGGGTGGTGGCGAAGCTTGTTTCGACATCCAACTCCTGCCTGGGACAGGGCCACAGCCCCATGGCGTCGTCGTACGCGGCCAGGAACTTCTCCCTGGCCGCCTCGCTGGTGAAGCGTCCTACGCCTTGGGTGGTGCTGCTTCGGGCCATGACGTGCTCCCCACTCGTCGGCTCGGGTTCAACACTGCTGACACAGTTTTACCATATGGCGGTATAGTAAAAGCATGCCGAAGCGGGTTGACCACGAGCAACGACGAAGCGAGATCGCCGAAGCACTTGTGCGGTGCGCCAGCGCAAGAGGGCTGCACGCCATCGTGATGCGGGATGTGGCGGAAGAGGCGGGGGTCTCGGTCCCCCTGATCCAGTACTACTTCAAGACCAAGGAACAGCTACTGCACTTCGCACTGGGCTATCTCGCCCAGCGGATGGGCGAGCGGGTACGGGACCGTATCCGGGCCAACGGCGCGTCACCGACCCCGCGCACCGTCATCGAGACCACCCTGGCTGAGGCGCTGCCCACGGACGAGGAAAGCCGCACCTTCCACCTCGTCTACACCTCCTACGCCACCCTGGCGCTGACCGATCCGACGCTCGCCACCCAGCCGCTGTTGCGCGATCCCAACGCCATGGAGGACTTCCTCATCGCCCAGTTGACCGCGGCACGCGACGCCGGACACACCTCCCAACGCCTTGATCTGCGAGCCGAGGTGGTGGGGCTGCTCGCCATGTCCGCAGGGCTCGGAACCAGCGTCCTCGTCGGACAGCGCACCGCGGAGGCCGCCTGGGACATCCTGCGCCACCACATCGACCGCGTCTTCACCCCGGACAGGCCGTCAGCTATCTGACCGCGCACCCATCCACACGACGCTCACACCCACACACACCGCAGACAAGAGACCAGACAGTGACCGAAGCAGACCGCCGACGCGGTAGCGAAGGATCTGCCCTCATCAAGCGTTACAGAATGTGACGACGTACCTCGCCATACGTGGGGAATTTCAGTTGACCGCCCACACCACCGCAGGTGGGCAATAAGCCCCGCGCCGGGCGGTGAATCGATGTCGCCGCTGGCTGGCAGCCCGTCAGGTTAGGCGTAGCGGGGCCGCGGATCGTGTGGAGGGCAAAGCCCCTGTGCCCAACGGGGCCGGGTCAGGCGCCAGAGCTATCAGCAGGACGGCGCCGACGACGAAGGCGAGTACGGTCAGTGCCGGGCGGAGGCTGCGGCCTGGCCCGGCACCGACCACGAACAGGGCGACGCTGACCACTGCCATCAAGGCCAGGACTGCGGGCCGTGCCACGATACGGTCGGAGGCACCGGCTGACCGTGCAGTCCAGGTGACCGAGTGGCCCACCACCAGACGAATCCCGGCGGTCAGCAGTGCCCAGACCATGCGGGCCGCCCAACGCATCACGGCGCCCAGCGCGTGCACTCACCGCCTCTAGCTGCGAACGTTGCGGGCAAGCCAGGGGCTGAGTGTGGTGCGCAAGATCAGCTCTTTATAGGTCTCATCCCTGGGCAACGGGACAATCAGCCACTGGCCAGGCGGGAAGAACCTCCCCTTTACGTAGGCCAGACCGCTATAGATAGACCGCAGGAACGCCGGGACAGCGTCCCGGGGAACGTCCTCGAAGTCCACGCCGTCGACAGTGATTTTCGCGTCGTCCTCCGGGAAGATCCGGACGGTTACGGCAGGAGAGCCCCCTAACTCGATGAATGCCTCGTGCGGCAGCGAGCCGTCCGGGTCCAGGACTGTGAATGCCCCTACCGAGGCACGACGGGACGTCTGGTCTGCGCCGACGTCGTCGGTGACGGTCACCTCCAGGTTCTGCGCCTGCGCGATCTCACGTATCACCATGACAGCAGCCTCGGTGCTCGGCAGATGGGGATGCTCCATAGTCTCGATCATGCCCCACGGGTGGTGGTGCACCTCAACGTTCCTGGACACTGCGCAGCCGCCTGTTCAATTGGCGGTCCGCCATGTTCAGAAACAGGTACCGAGAGGCAAAGCCGCGCGGTCGCCCGGCAACATCCCCCGCACCATTCCCCGCACCATTCCCCGCGACATCCCCCGCACCGTTCCGGGGATGGGCCGTGTGTTTCCGCTGGTCAGCCTGCCTTTTCAGGGTTTGCCAAACGCTGACTTCCCCTCAACGACCGCCTCGCCCAGCAACAGGTGGAGGAAGGAAGGGGGGTGGGGTGCTGGCTGGGTGGTCTCGGGGAAGGCTGCACCTGCGCTGCGCGTGGCCTAGTTGAGGTGGGCGTCGGCCTGGGGCCGCCGCGTGGATGGTCGGGGGCGGCGTTGGACGACGCTGTGAGCGCCCCTGGGCGGCCACCAGCTCGCGGCCGCGCGCGGTCCGGGATTCTTCCAGTCGCTTTCGGGTTGGAGCGTGGCAGCGGTGGCCGACGCCGATGAGTTCCGGGAGTTCGGCAAGGGTCCGGTGTCAGTGGCCTGGTCTACGGTCTGGGTGTCCTTTTCAGGACCGCTCCGCTCTCGCCTGGCCTCCAACAGCGGCCAGGCGAGAGCGGAGGTGCTCGCCTCAACATTTCGGCACGGAGGCGGGCTCTCCCGGATGGAGACCGACACCAGGGGTGTCCTGCTTCCATTGACGGGGGTCGGCGGCGGGATTGCAAGGAAAACCGGGAACTTCTACCCGGTAGACGCACCATAGGGCGCTGTACCTGCGCCCCAAACGGTCACCCGTGCGCGCCTGCAGGGCGATCGAGGACTGTCATTGTTCCGTAAATCCATGATCACGTGGCGTAGCAACTCCCCTTCGCTCCATGCTGGTTGCTCTCCCGAAGGGCGGCGGTTCGGCACCCGCTGTCCCCGGGCTCCCTGCACGGCTTTCGGATGGGTCGTGCTGGCATCGACCGGCATCAGGAGCTTGGATGGCGCGCAAGCAGATACTGATCATCGTCGCGACGCTGACGGTGTTCGCATGGAGTGTGGTGATGGTGGCGGTCGGCCAGGTGGCCGCGATCGCCACGCTCGCCCCGGTCCTTGGGCTGACGGTGCAGCAGATCGCGCGTTCGGTACGTTCGCAGACTGAGCCGGCCTCCGGCCACCGCGTGGCCGCCGTCCCGGATAAGGAGGCCGGCGCCCTGTGACGACGTCCTTCGAGTCGCCGGAACCTTCCGCGACACCCGTCCCTGTGCGTCCCGGGCGCAAGCTCGGGCCGATCGCGGACAATGTGGGCAGCGCCCATCGTGCCTGGCTTGAGCCGATGCGCGACAGCTACCTGCACAGCGGTCTGCCCCTGAGCGAGCTCAGCGCTCGTGTCCGGCTCGCGAAGTCCAAGCTGTCGGAGTTGCTGCGCGGGACCGGGCTGTATCCGCGATGGGAGATCATCTACAGCCTGTCCGTCGAGCTGAAGTTGCCCAGCACACCCCTGTACAGGCTGTGGCGGCAGGCAGCGTTCGAGGCACACAAGTCCAGCGAGTGGGTGGAACGTTCCACCCGGCAGGCCACCGTGACCACAGCGCACATGCCTCCACCCTTCCACCTCCCCGCGTTCCGCGAGCTGGTGGAGAGCCACTACCGCCTCTACGCCCAAGTCTTCCTCGACGACGACCAGCGCGACGCCGCCGTCTCCGACACCTTCGACCTTCTCTGGCTGGGCTGGAACGAGGCACTCGCCAGCCCCGACACCCGGCGGTACGCCTGGCAGGTCCTGCGCGCCACGGTCATGTCCAAAACCCCGCATCTGGACGGGCGACCCGAGCTCGCGCGGGCCGCCTTCGACACCATCGCCCTGCAGTCCCTGACCACCGACACCGACCGCATGGACCAACTGACCGAGAGCCTGGAGCTGTTCAAGGCCATGAGCCGCCTGCCCGACCAGCAACTCGACGTCATGGTGCTGCGCCGCCTGTGCGGAGCCTCCCCCGAGCAGGCCTCAGACCTCCTGGGCGTCCCGCTGGTCACCGTGCAGTCCGACGAGCGTCACGCCGTCCACTTCCTGGAGAGCGTCCTGTGCCCGCCGCCCGAGACCGAAGGAAACCCCGCATGACCCGTATCGAAGAGATCCTCTCCAGGGCCCTGCTGGTCCGCGACCGCACGGTGCCCCGCGACATCATCCCCTCCTCCACCCCGGCAACAACCCCCCAGGCCAACCCGGCAAAGCCCCGTCAACTCAACGCCGCCGCCGACGAACTGCGCGCACTGTGCGAAACCCTCGTCCTCCACACCCCCGCCACCACCATCGACCAGTTCGTCACCGACCAGGTGCCCGAACCCTCCAGCGCCCTGATCCTCGGCTGCGTCCTGCAACTGACCGACACCGACGACGGCGCACGCTTTTGGTGGCAGTACGCAGCCGGCGCCGGACAAGCCGTCGCCGCATACTGCCTCTATCTCCACCACCTGGCCCAAGGCGAAAGCGATGCAGCCGACTGGTGGCACCGCCAGACCGACGACGCCCAGCCCTCACCCGAACCCCCCACTCAACAACACCACTCAAGCCCGGAGTCCTTCTGCTCCTGGTGCCCATCCCAACACCGAGTCACCAACAGCTCCACCACCACGATCCTGCGCGTCCTACGCCACCTCGCGAAGTCCACCACCCGCCCCCGCTCCGCCACGGTCACCGAACTCATGGACTACGTCTCCACCGCGGTCGCCATCGGCTACCTCCACCAACCCGAGATGGAGCTACCCACACCCGGACCCGACTTCGCCCACCGGATCAGCACCCTCCTCGCCGTTGCCGCCAACTGCTCCGACATCCCCAACAGCCTCCCCGCCCGCCTGGACCCCCGCCGCCGCGCCCCACGCGACACCCACCAGAGCACCCCCCGTCGACCCACCACCGAGCCAGTGCGCCCGCAGATGGGAGAGACCGCCACACGGTAAGAGCGCCGTCGACTCCGGACACTGGAGTCACGGTCCCTTGCTCACCTGGTCGGACTAGCTCGCCCTCGGCCCGTGCCGGAATGGAGCGTGCGGGATAGGCCCCGGTCCCCGCCTGCGGCGGGACGCAGTACGGTCGGGGCCGCTCCCGCGCACGACGACTTCGGTCCAGCCCGAGGTCGGACAGGGCCCGGAGCCTGTCGGTGGTGAGCTTGGCGCGCCTCGATGGCCCAGCCGGTGTTCGCGGTCTGGAGGCCCGCGCAGGCGTGCCTGGCGCTGGCTCGCCCGAATGCGAGGTCTCTGCTGCTTGACGTTCGGTGGTGCGTCGATGGACGGTAATCTCAAACGGCAGCCGGGAGCTCAGGCGACCGCAACGGCGGCCGGTGGCCGCCGCACTGTTCCCAGGGCGGAAGGCTCCCGTTCGACCGGGTGCCCTCGGTCTTCCCGGTCTCGGCCGGCAGCCCGATCCTCGGAACGATCTGCTTGGCCCGGGCCGGCCCGGGCGCGTCCACCACCACCTCCACGATGTCGCGGTACACCCGCGGCAGGACCTCCGGCCCCATCCCCGGCTGCCAGTTCGGCACCGTCAGCAAGCCGATGACCTGCCGCTCGGCCCCCGCATACGCCAGCGCCACACGCTCACCCGCAGCAGGCAGCCCGGCATCGACGGTCCGAACGCAGCCCCGACGGCCCCGGCCGACCAGCGCAGCCGGCTCACGTGACAGCGACCGCTTCAGCTTCAGCAGGGCGTGCGGAGTTGGGAGGGGAACCCGGTCCAGCGCAGGTCGTCCGGCAGATGGCTCATGTCGTTGTAGACCAGGACTGTTGCTGGCCGGGCCGGGGCATAGCGGATCACGGTGAGCGCCGCATTGGCGTGGTTGAGCCCCATCCAGCGCCACGCCGGGGCGTCCATCGCGGCGCGCACCAGCCAGGCGATGAGAAACGCGTGGGTGACGACGAGGTCGTGACGAGGCGCATCCTCCTGGTCAACCAGCTCGGTGAAGTCTCTGACCGCCCGGCGGGCCAGCTCCGCGCCATGTGCACGCTCCTCAGCCGACACTGAGGCGAACCGCGCCGCCAAGGCGTCGGCGATCTCCGCCGGGAACTCGTCTGACTCCGGAATGTACGGAACGTAGTCGCCGGCTGCTTCGGACTCGCAGAGCGGCACCTCACCCAACTGCTCTCCGACCAGCCGAGCCGTCTGCACGGCGCGAGGCAACGGACCGTGGTGGACGGCCGCCAACGGTATGCCGTGCAAGCGCCTGCCCAGCAGCTCCGCCTGCCGTCGCCCAGCTTCTGTGAGCCCTCCCTCGTCGGGAGTGGCTTCGCCGTGGCGAGCGAGATAGAGGTATCGATCGTGCATGCCGAGGTGGACGCCGCCCCGCAAGCTCTGGTTCCTGTCTCCTCCTCACGTTCCCTTCAGCAGAGCCGCACCCAACTCAGTTGAGGGGGGGCGCCGAACCACTGGGGCAGCCGGCGAGCAGCCCGCCTGATGTGGGTGTGTCCAGCCAGTCGCTGACGCCTGCTGCGTTGAGTGCGCCGCACGTTGGTGACCCAGTTAGTCCGCAGGCACAGCTACATGCCGAAGTGACCCTCGGCCGCTGGCATGACGGCAGCTACACCCGCCGCTGGCCTTGCCGGTTAAAGCCAGTTGCGGCGGCGGTCGGCTGAGATGTTTTGTGAAAAGGCGAAAAGCGGCCCAGCTGCCGGTTCCGCGGGACGAGAATGTGGACGCACAGTGAAGATGACAGAAGGGGGGCGCGTGTTCGATAGGTGGTTGCAGCAGCAGCCGGTGGAGCAGCCGGAGGGCACGCTTACCTTCGAGGCCCTGACCGATGCCGGGTGGGTGCGCGAGGAAGAATTGCTAGATCAGCTCGGCCGCGAGGTCGCCCGCAACTATGTCGGCCCAGGTGAACTTGCCTTTGTCTTCGACGACCTCGGTGCGCCGGAGGTCGCCGACTACCTGCGCACCAACAAGTTTCCCGCCAGGACGATGACCCGGCACGGCGACTTCGGCGAGATCGTTACCGGCGCCCTGTACCGGAGGGTGCGCCGCTGGTGTGTCCCAGTGTTGAAGCTGCGGTACAAGCAGACCGCGGCCCAGGCGGTGCAGGGTACCGACGTACTGGCATTCCGTTTCCGCGACGATCCGCCCGTCGTCGCAGTGGCAGAGGTCAAGACCCGCTCGAGGCGTGACAAGCAGGTCGCTTCCGAGGCCAGCGAGAGCCTGGAGAAGGTGCTGGAGCGTCTGGATGAGAGCCTCGCTTTCCTGATGGCCCGCTGCGCTGACCGGCAACACTTCTTCCTGGCACGCCACTTGGGGGCGCTGCAGCGCCCTGGCGCCCGGCGCAAGATCCATCGGCACATCGTGTTCGTGCACGACGCTGACAAGTGGAACGACGACATGGTCACCCTGGTGGCTGGCGTCGTGACCCAGCCTACAGAGCTAACCGCAGTGAAGATCAAGGACTTGAAGGAGTTCGTCGCCCGGGTCTACTGGGTCGCCGAAGCTGGGCTTGCCCCGCGCACGCACGGTGGCGAAGCGGCGTGAGGGACTACAACGGCATCGTCCGACGGCTGGGCGAAGAAGCACTGACCGAGGGCGAGGCCCGGCCGATCCTGCGCGCCCAGCTGCGTTCCTAGGTGCTGAGCGAGCAGATCAGTCCCGAAGGCGGGAGCGCCAACTACACCTACACCACCGCCGAGCTCGGG
>NZ_JAPZVN010000045.1 GCF_027533845.1 Streptomyces sp. RPT161
GGGGCGGTCGGGCGGTTGGGCGAGTGTCGGGGGGGGGGGGGTGGGCGTGACATCGGGGGGCAGCGGTATCGAGGTCATCATCTCGTGGAAGACGGCACGCGCTTCGGCCACGTCGCCTCCCACGTCGAGCGGAGCGTGCCGGAGCATCTCGTCGAGGTCGCGGCGTTGCTGCCCTGACATGGGTGTGCCCTTCTTCCGGTCTTATGGGGTGTATGTGCAGGTGGAGCCGAGCGTGTGTCGATGCTCAGCGCGGCGGGCCGAGGATGATCTGGCCGTACATGTCGGCGGCCTCTGCCATCCGTTCCTTGGAGATCTCGAACCCATCGGGCCGGGCGGTCGACATGTCGCGTCCGACGTGCCGGAACATGCCCTCGATGCCGCCGGGGGTACAGATCATCAGCAGGTCCGCCGTGTCGGAGGTGATCCGGTAGCCGTGCGGGACGTTCTTGGGCAGATAGACGATGCCACCCTCCGACAGCTCCATCTCCTGGTCGTCCGACCACAGCAGCGCGGTGCCCTTGACCAGCATGAAGATCTCGTCCTCGCGTGTGTGCATGTGGTAGGGCGGTGCCTCACCCCTGGCGACGCTGAACCGTCCGACGGTCAGCTGCCCGTCGGTGGCTGTGCTATCCAGAAGCACGGCGAACTGGCCCCCGTCGAGCCATTCGAGCTTCTGCTGCTCCTCGGGCTGTGCGAGATAGGCCATGCTCACGACGATGTCCGTTCTGTGCGGTCGGCGGGCACTGTGCCCTCACCCGTGGGGATGAGCGCGACGACGGGGATCACCCGCCGCGTCTTGCGCTGGTAACCGGCGAAGCCGGGGTGGCGGCGGGCCTGTTCGGCGTAGGCGGTGTCGCGCTCGGCACCGCGCAACTCCACGGCCCGTACGGCAACGACGTCGTCGCCCACCTCGATGCGCACCTCGGGATGCGCGAGCAGGTTGTGATACCAGTCCGGATTGCGCTCGGAGCCCGCCTTGGAGGCGAAGACCAGATAGCGCCCCTGGTCGGCCAGATACATCATCGGATTCACCCGGGCGGCACCCGAACGTGCCCCGACGGTGTGCAGCAGCAACACCGGGGCCCCGGCGAAACCTCCACCGAGCTGACCGTGATTGGCGCGGAACTCCCCGATACTGCGTGCGTTGAAACCGGCGGAATCAACCATGACCTCTCCGGTGCGAGACGGGTGGATGGCCTGCCGGCCAGGCGGAACGCCGTGCCTGTGCAGGACTCCGAACCCGGGCGGCCATGGGCGGCGACCTTCGGCAGATCGCCTCCCCGGAGCGATCGTCCTCTTCCGGAGCCGACCGCCACCAGAGGCGCGGATAGGACCAGCAGTACCACCGTCAATTCCCGATGATCGGCAGAGGCATCGCCCGTGGCACAGCGCCACCCGGCAAAGAAGCCCCGAACACGGGCCTGCCGCCGTCGGCACCTTCAGGCCGCTGCGGGCGGGCGTTCTTGCGGGCAGCCGGCCGGTTGATAGGTGGTCCGGGCGGTTGCCGGGGCGTCGCGGGCAGAGGAACGGCCACCGTGATCATTAGCCGAGCGTGAGCGGACGGGCCGGTGGGAGCGGCCATGGCCGCGGTGGCGGACTGCTTCACCCGGCGTGAACCCCGCCTGCTGGCACGGGAGATGTGCGAGGCGATGCTGATGGAGCTGGACACCCGCAACTGCTGGACGCTCGCCGAGGCCCTGGGCCACTCCGGTCCGCACCGCCTGCAGCACTTCCTCGCTCGCGCCCGCGTCGACCACAACCTGGCCCGCGACCGCCTCGCCCCGGCCGACCGCAGCTCGGCCGGCAGCAGCTCGCGCAGGCGCTGCCCCACCCCGGCCTCGTTGCAGTCCCGCAGCCGCCGCCAGCAGGTCATCCCAGATCCGAAGCCGAGCTCCTGCGGCAGGTACCACCACGGAATGCCGGTGTACAGCACGAACAGTCGCTACTGAACGTAGTCATTGTCAATGGGATCGCGGATTTGCTAATCCACTGCTATCCAACCGACTTCGTGAGCACCGGCTTCTGCAGCGAGGGCAATTTCCGCACGCGATGAGCACTGCTCGTGGGCGCCGATCATGAGCAGAACGTCCCAACGGGCTGCCATCGGCAGTCACCCTACGTGACTCCTGCTGTCTTGGGCTTTCCGCCGGAAGGGCAACGCAGCTGCGCGGGTGGTGCGTTGTGAATGAGTTCTCCATTGGTGTCATCAAGGCGGGAAGTGCACCAATGATCGGGGCGGATCACCGGTCTCGCTGACCGGGGGGCCGCAGGTGTACATGGGAATGCACGTTGCGGGGCGACGTGGCCTCGGCGCGTGCGGTGGTTGTTACGAATGGCGGTCTTGCGGCCATCCCTGTGCGTCGAATACGGCGATGGGGTCCAGGTAGTCGCGCCAGTGCACCACCTGACGGCAACACGGGAGGTGACAATGGCAGGACAGCAGCAGGAGCCGGTGATCTGGCTGCGGCCAGAGCAGGCACCGCTCGGACGCCCGGCCGAGTGAAGCCGCGCCGAGATCACCACCGCTGCCGTGGAACTGGCCGACCGGCAGGGCCTGGAGGCCGTCTCCATGCGCCGCGTCGCCGCAGCCTTGGGCACCGGAGCCGCGTCGCTCTACCGCTACGTGGCCACCCGCGACGACCTGCTCGACCTGATGATCGACAGCACCGCCGGCGAATACGACCTGCCCGCCCCCAGCGGCGATTGGCAGGCGGACCTGCTTGAAATAGCCCACCAGGCCCGGCGGATCCTGCGGCGCCATCCCTGGCTGCCGACCCTGGTCATTACCCGCCCCGCCCTCGGCCCGCAAGGGATCGAACTGCTCGAGCACGTACTCGACGCCCTCGCCGACCACCCGGCCGAACCCGCCCGCAAACTCGAGGCATTCGCTCTACTGAACGCACTGACCGCCCAGTTCGTCCAGAACGAACTGGCCTCCGCAGGCCCCAGCGCCCAGCGCCAGTCCGCCTACCTGCGCCACGTCGCCACCGCGGGCACCCACCCCCACATCTCCGCCCTGCTCACCGCCACCCCGCCCAAAAGCGACCCCCGCGACCGGTTCGCCACCGTACTCACCCGCGCCCTGACCGGCGTGCTGGGCTGACGCACGTCAAATCCCCAGCGCACGACCGCGCACCCGAGCACGAACGAGGACCGTTTGCCAGCAGTGTTCGCACCGCCAACTCAGTCGGCCGTCGTCGTGCCGCCCCGGCGAGGCGGAGGTGTACGTGCGCATCACCCGGCCCGACGCCACGGGCCGGCCGAGTACGGGATCACCGGCCCGAACAGCCGCGGTGTCGCCGAGGTCGGCGTGACCACCACCCCTGATCGAGGCGCTCACGGAGCGGACCGTATGGCGGGATGAGTGCTTGGTGGATGGCACTCTCACGGTTGTCGCTGGCACCCTCGCCGCGACTCCGGACGGGGGCAACGTGGTCGTGGTCGTGACCGAGGTCCACTCTGCGGAGCGGGAGGAGACGGTGGCCGTGCGTCTGCCGGGGGCGCAGCGCCTCCCGCTCGCCTCAGCGCTGCGCCGCGCCCTCGACGTGGCCCGCCGCTGGGAGAACTGACGCTCCATCCGCCACCGCGCCCGGCCGGCTTCCATCAGCCGGGCCCTGGTCCCGGCCGCGTCACAGTCCTGCAACTCCGACACATTCAGTCACATGCCCGACAGACTCCCCGAACAACCTCCGCTCAACTCAAGCACACGGGGGTAATCCCATGTCCGACCCGCAGCAGCCGCACCGTCCGTCCTGGGCGGCGCAGCCCAACTCCGACCCGCAGTATGTCCCTTGGGGCGTACCTCAGCCCGGCGAGCCGCAGCCGACCGTTCCCCTCACCAGCCAGCTGTCTCCTCTGCCGAAGCCGCCGAAGAAGCGCGCAGGCCGCGTCCTGCTGATCCTCGGCGTCTGCCTCCTGGGCCTGATCGTCATCGGCGCGCTGGGCTCCGCGTCGAAGCGCACCTCGGCCACCCCGTCATCCATGGCGACGGCCGACTCGACCACCTCGCCCTCGCCCACCTCGTCCACCACCGGAGCCGCCGCCGGGATCGCCTCCTGGTGGACCGGCGGCGGCCAGGACCACGCCAGCGCGATGCAAAAGGACCTGACCGCGATCGGCAACGACGGGCAGAACCAGGACGTCGCCCAGATGTCGACCGACTGCCAGTCGCTGTCCACGGATGTCGGGCAACGACGAGTTGAACCAGGTCACCGCCCGGATCAACACGATCGACAGCAGCCTGTAGCCGTACGCATTGAAGGCCCTTGCCCAGCTTGGGCAAGGGCCTTCAGCTGCATCTGACACCCGGCCCCACGAGCAGCCCGAGTCCGAGTCTGGGGAGATAACGCCTCGTCGTGCGATCACCCATTCGGCGGCGTAGGTTTTGAGGAGAAGACCTTCAGATGGGTGCGGCAGAAGTCCCGTCACTATTTATGGCCTTTGTCGCAGTGGCATCTTGCCCTGTCCAGTCAGCCTCGTGACCGTGGGCGCGGTCGGCCCATCTCTCATGGCATGTCAGGAGGTATGTCATGCGCAAAAGACTGATTTCCGTGGTCACGGCGGGCATGCTGGCCCTGCCCGGACTTGCTGTGGTTCCGGCGCAAGCCGCGCCGCACATGTTTGTGACTCCGGCGGTCGCTGAGGTCGGAGGTACCAGCTTCTCCTGTCAAGTGACCTATTTTTCCTATGTGCCGTGTGGCTCAGTCAGCGTCGGTCCCGGGGAGACCCTGTCTGTGCAGGTCACGAAGGAAGGGGCAGTAACGACTGGTGACTTCGAGGCATTCATCAATGGCACGATGGTCAAGGGTCCCTTTACAGTCGATAGCTCGGATCAAAATCCCAGGGTCGTCTTTACGAACCTAACTACCTCTTCGGTGGTCGTGACCATGAAAGCCAGTGCCGACGACCGTGACGCTTCTGGGCTTCTGGCAGGCAACTACATCGTTACAGGCCCGTGAGCCGCCGTCAGATCCATCGCGAGCGGCGCTCTGAGAGGGGCTGAACTCCCTCGCCCTGCGCCCCTGCCTGGCCTCGATGACGAGGCGGTGGGGGCGCCGTCGTGTTCGCCTCTACCGCTGCCGTGCCCGCTGGATGGACTCCTCCAGCGCTGCCTGAAGGTCTGTAGCGGGCGCCGGCTCGGGCAGCGGCGGTAGCTCTCGCCCCTCGGCCTGGGCCAGGATCAGCTGCTCCAGCGCGGCCCCGTACTCGTCGTGCAGCTGGTCGACGTCGACTCCCGTGAGCTGCTCCATAAGCACCTCGGCCAGCCGGAGTTCCTGCTCCCTCACCGGGGCTGAGGGTGCCCAGTCGCCGGGTTCGCGGATCTCCTCCGGCCATAGAACCTGGTGCACGACGAGGATTCCGCGGCGGGGTCGGAGCGAGCGGGAAGGGATTGATGACGGGCCCGGTGCCCTGATCGATGTGGAAGTCGTAGAACGACCGCACCACCGTTTCACAGTGCGCGCGGGTCGATGCCGCGTACTTCGGGCCTGGTGCGGACTTGCCGGTGACCAGGTTCGGCGTACTCGGAACGCGGCGTTTCGTGGCTCTCGGCACTGTCCCGCCCTCATCCCGTCGACGCCAGTGAGTCCGCACCGGCTTGTCCGCCAGCTGCATCCAGCGGGCGAAGTCCCGGGCATCGGATCGGTCCGCACGGTCCCAGTCCACCCCAAGAACCCAGATGAACCGGAACCACCGAAGCAGATCCATGCTCACCAGGTCGACAACGGCCGGGGCGGCGGATCTCCTGGTCGCGTGGCTGTTCTCGCCGATCACGGCTCCGTCCTCGTCGAGCACATAGCGTCGGTGGGCCAGGTATGCCTCGCAGTCCCGGGTGGTGATCTGTTGCAGGCTGCTGGTCGCCTGTTCGCCCAGCCAGTTGAAGAAGCGGACGAGTTCGTCGAGACGGCTGCGGCAGCTGGTGACGTGGAGCGGGTTGCGGAAGGCTCGGGGTAACGGGGCGACCGTCTGGTGGCGTGGTGCGAGCATCGCCAGGATCAGTTCCTTGGCCACCAGTCGCCAACGCGTGTCCGTGATCAGGGTGAAGTCGAAGCGCCGCAGCGAGGGGCTCAACTGGGTCGGCAAGCCGATGACGTGGGTGAAGTCCCAGATGTCGTCCTCGAACGCGGGGCGAGCGGCGTTGTCCGGCAGGGCCAGGCCGGCTTCGTCGCAGACATCGGCGCCCGCAAAGACGGCCGAGTGTCCGTCGAATACGGGGGCGAGAGCGGTGTTCATGCGGTCATCTCCTCGGGTCGCAGGGGAAGTTCGTCGTCCCGGTCGGTGACGTGGGCGGCGGCAGCGGTGACCACGGCCGGATCGAAGCGGTCCAGGACCTGCTGGATGCGGGTGGCGTAGGGGCCGAAGACCGCCATGAAGTGGGCGGCGGGCATCTGCTGCCACTGCCGGGAGAAGAACGCCTTCAGCCGCAGCAGGCTGACTGCATGCCGTGGTGCGAACACCGCCAGGGGACACAACAGGCAGACCCAGGGGCGGGCCGGACAGGGCTTGCCCTTCGGGCCATGCAGTCCGGACAGCTGATCGCCGCATGCGGCGGTGAACACATCCCGCTGTCCGCCGACGAGTTCGGCGATCACGTCGTCGTCGACGGCAAGGGCCGCCACGAGCTGCGGATAGCCTTCGGCCAGGGCGGCGGCCTCTTCCTCGGTGATCACCGTTGGCGGATGGGACCTGCGCAGCAGGTCATGCTGGGCGTCTTCGATCACGGCCTCGACCGCCCGTTGCTGGGCGGGGGTCGCGGCTGTCAGATAGTGGTCGCCTTCGACGGCGGGTGTGTGGTTCGGGTCGATGGTGGCCCGGCCGCTGCCGGTCCAGGTGCTCTTGTCCCGCATCGCTTCGTGCGTGGTGCGGATCCGGGACCGGTGGATCTTCAGGGGCTGCCCGTTGTCCCCGACCAGCTCGTGCCGCTGGACCCACCGCTGGATGGCGACGCGGTCGAACTGTCTCACCCGGCGGTCGCCGCCGGCCCGGCCCAGGCCCAACCACAGTTTGCGGCCCTCGTCCGGCGGAACGAAGCTCCGCAGCAGCGTGGAGTGGGCCAGCCACTGCTCCAGCAGGCGCACGGCCCTGCGCGGCAGATTCAGGCTCTCGGCCGCGGTGCGGCCCTTGACGTAGGAGAGCAGGATCGTGGAGTCACCGGCCCAGTCGACGTCCTGCGTGACCAGGTCCTCGATGCCGTCGGGGACGATGCCGGAGTAGATGCCGAACAGCAGCCGGTAGGCGGTGAGCACTTCCAGGTGCGGGAACAGGGCCTGCGTCGCGTCGTGGAAGCCGCCGCGGCGGTGAACGAGAGCGGCCGAGATGCCGACGTTGCGGCCGAACGTGGAGATGTTCACCGGCCCGAGGGTGGCCAGCAGCCAGCGAAGATTTCGGGGAGTCCATCCGCCCTCGGCGGGGTGTTGGCCGTGACAGCCTCGCCGACGCCCTCCTGCTGGTCGATGGATGAGCTAAGTGGAAGCAGAACTACGGACACGTCAGTCGACCAGCACGGATGATTGTCGGGGGGCGTGTCGGGTGGGTGGGCGTGCGTTGCGACGGGCGGCCATCTCAGCCGCGGGGCCAGAACTGGAGCGCGTGCCCGGCATCCGCCACGCAACCCCCACCAGCGCGCCTCCCGCCCGGACAGCGGGCGCCCACACACGCGGCAGTAGACACGACGACGCCCCGGCAGCTCGGGGTCATCGAGCGGCAGGGGCGCAAGATCGAGGACTTCAGCCCGTCTCGTGACCAAGTGGAGGAGATTCGGCTCCCGGGCGCCGCGAGAGGCCCTGAAGGGCCGTCCGATGCTTCCGCCGCCTGACGCTCAGACCGTAACAGAACCGAGAAGGCGGTCTGTGCGCCCACTTGAGGCATGAACAGTACCCGTGCGCCGTGACTTCCAACGGGCCTCAGTTCGACAGCGAGCCGCACAGCGGTTCGCTGCCCGGCCGGGCTGCTGTCACCGATGGGTGCGCCGTCCGGTTCGCCGGGAGGCTGCCAGCCCAAACAGCACGTCCACGATGACGAGTAGCCCGGCGGATACCCGTGCGTCAGGCCATGGGCGGCCGTCGGACCAGTGCTGAACCAGCAGAGCGACCCCGCCGCCCACGACTGCCAGGGCCATCAACGGAAGTTCGACATAGGCCGCGCCTACCCCAAGCAGGCAGAGCCCGTGCCGCCAAGGAACGGGGGCTGTTCCGGTGGCGGCAAGGGCTCGTGGCGGATGGGGTGGTCCGGCCTCCGATGGGCGTGTGGTGCGGGCGGCCCTTGCCTCTGACAGGAGGTGGTCAGGGCTCGCGGACGACCGTGACGGGGCCACAGGTTCGTTTGCGGCGATGTCGCTGGATTAGTGTGTAGCCGATGTTCCCGCCCGATGTGTTGGAGCGCGCGGAGGCCGCGTTCGACGCCGCACGGGCCACGGCCACGGCGGACCAGCGCGGCCGGCCGGCTGGAGCGGTACGAGCCGGTGCTGGACGCGCTGGAGACCTCGTCGGCAGCGTACAAGGTCGGCGACTCTGCGACCGCGCTCGGCATACTTCTCGCCGTGCTCGAGCGCCATCTGGATTCTGGCCGACGGCTGGTACGACCCGGCGAGTGATGCGAAACGGGCGGGCCTGCAGCGGAGGCAGTCGCAGGGGCACGGCGGTAGCATGTGGATCATGGGTAGGCGGTCGTACGCACCCTTCCCGCCCGAGTTGCTTGTTGAGAGCGAAGGCGACTCGCAGGTGATGAAGCCGGGCAGGTCCTACACCATCGGCCGCGACCCGCTCAGCGACATCGTGTGTACCGACCCCAGGGTCTCCTGGCAGCACGCCGTGCTAAGGCCCGGCGAGCACAGCTGGGTGCTGGAGGACACCGGCAGCACCAACGGAACCTATGCCGACGGTCAGCGCGCACGGCTGGTGGGGCCGGTGCCGGTTGGGCCCGGGAGTGTGCTGCGGTTCGCCAACCCCGATGACGGACCGCAGGCGAGGCTCAGCGGTGCCCCGTCACAGCCGGAGCGGGCCGTCCCCGCCTCGGCCGAAACCCCGTCCGCGGCCGGGGCGTTCCGCCAGCCCACCGCCATACGGCCGCTGCCGGTCAGGACCCTCAAGATCGGCCGAGCCCTCGGAAACGACCTGGTCGTCGATGACCTCGTGGTCTCCCGCGCCCACGCGGAGCTGCGCACCCTGCCGGGCGGCGGATACGAGATCGTTGACATGGGCAGCCACAACGGAACGTACCTCAACGGCCAGCGCACCCAGCGGTCCCAGGTCCGGCCCGGAGACATCATCGGCGTCGGCCACTCAGCCTTCCGGCTGGTGGGCGACGAGTTGCAGGAGTTCGTCGACACCGGCGAGGTCTCGCTGACCGTCCAGGAGCTGACGGTGGCGGTGGACGGGGGACGCAGGGCCCTCCTCGACCATGTCTCGTTCCCGGTGGGCGAGAAGTGCCTGCTGGCCGTGGTCGGGCCGAGTGGTGCGGGTAAGTCCACGCTACTGGGCGCCCTCACTGGCCTGCGCCCCGCCGACCACGGCACGGTGCTGTACGACGGCCGGGATTTGTACCGGAATTACGCGGAGCTGCGGCAGCGCATCGGCCTGGTGCCGCAGGAGGACATCCTGCACACGCAGTTGTCCGCCCGGCGCGCCCTCGAATACGCCGCCGAGCTGCGCTTTCCGGGGGACACCGGCAAGACCGAGCGGCTCACCCGGGTGACCGAGGTGGTGGCCGACCTCGGCCTGCGGGCGAGGGTCGACCAGCCGATCAGCAGCCTCTCCGGCGGCCAGCGCAAACGGGTCAGCGTGGCGCTGGAACTGCTCACCAAGCCCTCACTGCTCTTCCTGGACGAGCCGACCTCAGGACTGGACCCGGGGATGGACCGTTCGGTCATGCACATGCTGCGCGCCCTGGCCGACGACGGCCGCACGGTCATCGTGGTCACGCACAGCGTGCTCAGCCTCGATGTCTGCGACCGGCTGCTGGTACTCGCCCCCGGCGGCCGGATCGCCTACTACGGACCGCCGCGGGAGGCACTGCCGTTCTTCGGTTTCGCCCAGTGGCCCGAGGCCTTCGAGGCGTTCGAGAGCGACACTCGCCGCGACTGGGCGGCACAGTACCGCGCTTCGCCGCTGCGTCGGGAGTACATCAGCGACGCCATGGAGGTATGTCGTCCGGCCGCCAGCCCGGCGCGGGCGATCGCCGCGCCGCGGAAACCGCAGAGTTGGGGCAGCCAACTGCGCACCCTGGTCCGCCGCTACACCGCGGTCCTCAGCGTCGACCGCACCTTCCTGGTGGTCATGGTGGTGCTGCCCTTCGTGATGGGCACGATGGCCCGGGCCCTCGCGGGCGGCCGACTCACCCCGACCACGGCGATGAACGCGCTGCTCATCCTGTGTGTCGGGGGCGTGCTGACCGGGGCGGCCAACGCGGTACGGGAACTGATCAAGGAGCGGGTGATCTATCAGCGGGAGCGGGCCGTCGGCCTGTCCCGCTCCGCGTACCTCTTCTCCAAGATCGTCGTGCTGGGCGCGGTGACCGTGGTCCAGGCGGTGGTGCTCACCATGGTCGGTCTGGTCGGGGTCACGCTGGGCGTCAAGGGCGGTGCGGCGGGGCTGCCGCCGCTCGCCGAGCTCACCGTCACAGTCGCGCTGCTGTCCTTCACTGCCATGATGTTCGGCCTGCTGATCTCGGCGCTGGTGCGCAGGGAGGAGGTCACCATGCCGCTCCTGGTGATGGTCACCATCGTGCAGGTCGTCTTCTGCGGGGCCCTGCTCACCCTCCACGGAGTGCCCGGCCTCGACCAGTTCTCCTGGCTCGTCCCCGCGCGCTGGGCGCTTGGCGCGATGGCCGGGACCGTGGACCTGCACCGGATCGTTCCCGGCGCCCTGACCGCGGATCCGCTCTTTCGACACTCGCCCGGGACCTGGGCACTCGACGTCACCATGCTGGTCGTTCTGTCGGCCGCCGCGGGGTTCGTCGTCCGCGCCCTGCTGCGCGGCCGTGAGCCCGCCGCCATGCGCGGCTAGCTGCGGCGGAAGAGTAGCGGGAGCACCGCCATGTACGAGAGCGAGTTCCGTCCGACACATGTCACCCCGAGGCACGCCGTACCCGCCTGGGCGGAGACCAGCCGGGGCCAGGAGGTCCCGTCGGCATGGCTCGATCCGCTGCTGCCGGTGCGGGTTACCGACCGCAGGGGCGACTGGTGCCGGATCGAGTGCTCCAACGGATGGATCGCGTGGGTGGACGGTCGCCCCTTGATCTCCATCCCGGACGAACCGCCCACCGCCGGACTCCCGCTCGGCCGTACCAGTGATCCGCGTCCGCTGCTGGCGCGGGTGGACCAAGCGGTCGGGGGCTACCGCCGAAAGCTGGAGGAGCTGATGGCGGGTCGTACGGACGACGCGACCTTCCGGGCCAGCACCAGGGGCGTGCGTCTCGGGGTGGTCCTCAACGGCGACGAGGTGTGGCTGTTCGACGCGGAAACCGACCGCTGGTACTACTGCGATGGACCCGCCCTGGCGACCTTCGCGGCCACCAGTGGACCCTCGGCCGCCGAACCTCCCGCGTCGGACCAGCCCACCCGGCAGGACGGCGGACCGTGATGGCGCCCGGCCACCCGCAGCCGCGAAGGGGCCGCCGTGGCCGATGACCGGGATCCGACGGCGGAGCGCCCGTCCGGGATGGTCGGGCGGGAGGTCGCCGCGTACCGGATAGAGGCCGAGATCGGGCGTGGTGGGATGGCGGCGGTCTACCGGGCCAGGGATCTGCGTCTCGACCGTACGGTGGCACTGAAACTCCTGTCCCCCGGGCTCACGAGCAACGCGGTCTTCCGTGAACGGTTCATCCGAGAGTCACGGCTTGCCGCCGGGCTCGACCATCCGCATATCGTCCCGGTCTTCGAGGCCGGGGAAGCCGACGGCGTCCTCTACATCGCCATGCGGTACGTGCCCGGAGGGGACCTGCGGGCACTGCTCGACCGCCAGGGCCAGCTCTCCGTCGATGCCACCGCGCGCATCGCCGCACAGGTGGCCTCCGCACTGGACACCGCCCATGCCCACGGCCTGGTCCACCGGGATGTCAAGCCGGGCAACATCCTGGTGGGCCAGGGCATCGACACGGACCACCCCGAGCATGTGTACCTCGCCGACTTCGGACTGATGAAAAGGTCACTGTCGCTGACCGGGCTGACCTCGGCCGGACAGTTCGTCGGAACCGTGGACTACGTGGCCCCCGAACAGATCTCGGGCAAGCCAGTGGACGGGCGCTGCGACGTGTACAGTCTGGCGTGCGTGGTGTACGAGGCGCTCGCCGGCACGCCGCCCTTCCGGCGCGATGACGACCTGGCGCAGCTGTGGGCACATCTCAACGAGCCCCCGCCACCGCTGAGTTCACGCCGTACGGACCTGTCCACGACGGTCGACGACGTGCTGGCGAAGGGGCTCGCCAAGTCGCCGGACGACCGCTACGGCAGCTGTGTGGCGTTCGTCGCGGCGCTACGGGACGCGGGCGAGGTGGTACAGGAGGTCGTAGCGCACCCCGCGACCCAGGTGGACCACGGCCTGCCGGTGCCCGCGACGCGGCCGCCCATGCCCCCGGCATGGGCCATGCCGGTGTTCGCGCCACGCGTGCGGTAGCCACCGTCGCCGGACGCCCGCGCCGAGTTGCGGAAGGTACGGAGCACCCGCACACAATGCGGGAAGGGGCGGACACGAAACGTAGACCCTCGACGCCGTACGGGAGGAAGCGCCGGTGAGTTCGCCCCCTCCGTCCGACCGCTCAGGCGGACCCCCGACCGGGCCGCCCGCAGGCCCGCTGTCCGGGCAGCCTTCCGGCCCACGCCCCCCGGGGCCTCCCCCGCCGCCCGCCCCGCCCGGCGGTGGTGGTGGTGCGGGGGGTCGCCCAGGGCCGCCGGGACCGTGGTGGCGGTCGCCCCGGAAGGTGGGGCTGGCGGCCGGTGTCGCAGTGCTGGCCGCGGTGGTGGGGTTGGTGCTCAGCAGTGTGCTGGGGGCGTCGCCCCACAAGGAGGTGCTGCTCCAGTCGGCCGCGTCGACCGGCCCCGACCCGTTCACTCCATCGACGGGCCAGGCTGCCACCGCGACCCCGTCTCCGGCCGCCACCATGCCGTCGCCCACCGCGAACGGCATCCGGGGCGTCCCCGGATCGACCGCGGGGCTGTACGGCGGCTCGATGCACACCTCAAGCTGCGATGTCGGCCGGCTGGTCAGGTTTCTGACCGCGAACCGGGACAAGGAGCGCGCGTGGGCCGGGGTGGAAGGCATCGACGCCGCCGCCGTGCCGTCGTACATCCACTCGCTCACCCCCGTGCTGCTGCGGGCCGACACCCGGGTGACCAACCACGGCTACCGGAACGGCGCCGCCACCAGCTTCCAATCCGTCCTACAGGCGGGCACCGCCGTTCTGGTCGACGACCGGGGGCTGCCCCGGGTGCGCTGCGCCTGCGGCAACCCGCTCACGCCCCCGGCGCTGGTGGCCAACCCCCGGTACACCGGCCAGGCCTGGCCTTCCTACCAGCCCTCGAACCTCGTCGTGGTCACCGCGGCCCCGCGGCCCATGGTCACGATCATCGTCGTCAACATCCAGGACGGCAGCTGGTTCGAGCGGTTCGTCGGCGACAAAGGAGGCCAGGACAAGCCGGTCCCGCCGCCAACCACCCAGCCGTCCGAGTCACCCTCGCCGTCCCCCAGCGCTTCCGCCTCATCCTCGGCCTCCTCGTCGCCGCCCCCTCCGCCATCGACGGCCACCACCTCTCCGAGCAGCGGACCGTCCACCCCGACCACACCGGCGACCAGCCCACCGGCCTCCTCGCCCCCGCCTCCATAAGCCCGGCCGCTGACGGCGGACCGCGTGCTGGCGCCGGGGGGACGCCGTCGCCCTCGACGTGCTGCTGCGTCCGGCCTACCTCGAAGCCCGCCGACACAGCCAATACACAGGTCGCGCGACGCCCAGGGCACTCGCGGCGGAGACGTCCACATGGTTTTCACAAAGACGGCTCCTACGATGCGGTCCGGTGCGGACCGATGCGCGTGAAGACGACCGGTTTTCCGGTCGAGGAGCGGCGTGATGGGCAGGCCAGCGGTGTGGAGGCGTAGCAGGGGTGGACGGGATCGCGCTGGCGCGTGGGCTGGGGACGGGCACGAATGCGCGGGCCGCTGCGCGCCGCCCTCTTCGCGACCGCACTGTTGATTCTCGGCTGGTACTACGCCAGCGCGGTGGAAACCGTGGTTGGCGACGAGGTACGGATCAGTGCGCAACCGCTCCTCTTGTACGGCGTCGCTGACGGAGAACCAGTACTTGCGCAGCAAGATGCCCTCCTGTACCAGCATCCGTTCGAAGATCGGGCACTGGTACAGAAAGCGCGCGTACTCCTCATTGGTACAGAAGCCCATGACGTGCTCGACGCCAGCGCGGTTATATCAGCTACGGTCGAATCCACCTTCTTCCCAGGCGCGGCGCCAGCGTTGTACGGACCGCACGCTGACCCGTAACTGCTTCGCGATCACCGTGCTGGTCTCCCCGGCGGCGAATAAACTCGGCTGCTTCCAGGCGGAACTGCTCGCGAAAGGCCCGGCGCTCTGCTGTGAGCCCACCACCCTGCGGATACCTCATACAACCGGCGTACCGCGACGATCTCCACCTGTCAGCCCCTGCGACAACACAGCTACAAGGTCAGTAGCCGCTGAACGCCCTCAGAGTTAAACGGCCCCAAAGCCACGACCGAAGCCACGATTCAAATTCCGGCCGCGGTCGCCTTCGCGCGACCGGGGTCGAAGCGGGACGATTCGCCCTCACCTGGATGGCTTCAGGTCCTCAACCGTCAGGAACTTGTGTCACACCGGCGGTGGAAGCTTACCCCGCGTCGGTGGCCGGGTGGCGTCGGGGTCTCCCGAGGATGGGGGGCCTACACCAAGCCCATCCAGAAGGCCTCGACGTTGCACGACGCTACCCCTGAAGCGGGCTTCGCCCGTGCTGATATGACTACGTTCTGCCGCCTTGACGAGCTCGGGCCCGACGTCACCGGTCAGCGACTCGCCCAGGATGGTGCGGTTCTCGTGTGCCGGGTCGTCGAGTCCGATCAGTGGTGCCACCGCTGCGATTGCGATGGCACACCGCGTGACACCGTGACCCGGCGACTGGCGCACGAGCCACCCGGCTGGCGGCCGACGA
>NZ_JAPZVN010000046.1 GCF_027533845.1 Streptomyces sp. RPT161
ATAGCCCCTACCGGCATACCGCATGGACTTTTTCCCGGCCTCCGCCGACAACATCGGCGGAGGCCGATAGCGTGATGTGCGGCAACTCGTGGGGCCGAAGGGAAGATTCACACCCCCCGGCTTGTTCACCGTCGCGGAGGTTCTCGCCGACCACCCCCGCGTACGACGGATCACTGTACGGCGTACGCTGGGGCGGTGCTCAGCGCCGGAATACCGATGGTCTGTCCCCCATACGGGAGGGCGGACCCGAAGGACGGCGGGAGCCGGAATGGAGGGGCGGTATTGGGAGCGGCGTGTCCGAAATGGGAAGATCCTAGGGATCGGTGTAGAACGGGGGATGTGGCGGCCATGACGACGCAGACCATCCAGCTCCGAGGCGCGTCCGCCGCTCGCACCCGGGGCTTCCAGTGGTGACCGCGCGGGTGGGCGCCGGACAGGCCGACGCGGCCGTTCGGTCGCGAGCCGCGCAGTCCCGAGCCGTGCTGGACAAGGCCGCCCGTGAGAACTTCCCCGTAGCGCCGTTCTTCCTGCCGCGCGCCTGGCGCGACGACCTGATGGCCGTCTACGGCTACGCCCGGCTGGTCGACGACATCGGCGACGGCGACCTGCCGCCCGGCCGGGACGACGCGCTGTGGCTCGGCCTGCCGCGCGAGGCGGCCGACGACCGGCTCGCCATGCTGGACGCCTTCGAGGCCGATCTGCGCCGGGTCTTCGACGCCACCCCGGGACACCCTCTGCTGCGGGCGCTGCAACCCACGGTCCGCCGCCGCGGGCTCGCCCCCGAGCCGTTCCTCGGCCTGATCGAGGCCAACCGCCAGGACCAGCGGGTCAGCCGCTACCAGAGCCACCAGGACCTGCTGGCCTACTGCGAACTGTCCGCCAACCCGGTGGGCCGACTGGTTCTCGCCATCACCGGTACCGCCACCCCGGAGCGGATCCGACGCTCCGACGCCGTGTGCACCGCCCTCCAGATCATCGAGCACCTCCAGGACGTCGCCGAGGACCTGCGCCGGGACCGCGTCTACCTGCCCGCTCAGGACATGGCGCGGTTCGGCGTCACCGAGGCCGACCTCGCCGCCCCCACCGGCGGCGCGAAGGTGCGTGCGCTGGTGAAATTCGAAGCGGAACGCGCCGGTGATCTGTTGAATGAAGGCACCCCGCTGGTGGGTAGCGTCCACGGCAGGCTGAAGCTGCTGCTCGCCGGGTTTGTCGCCGGGGGCCGGGCCGCGCTCGCGGCGGTCGCGGCCGCCGGGTACGACGTCCTGCCGGGGCCGCCGAAGGCCACCAAGCTCGGACTGCTGCGCGAGGTGGGCTCCACATTGCGACGAGAGGGGTGAGCCGGACCGTGGACGGTACCGCGCACACGTCCGCGCCGGTGCTCGCTGCGTACCGGTACTGCGAGACCGTGACGGGGCAGCAGGCCCGTAACTTCGCCTACGGCATCAGGCTTCTGCCCGGGGAGAAACGTCAGGCCATGTCGGCGCTGTACGCGTTCTCCCGCCGGGTGGACGACATCGGTGACGGCGACCTCGACCCGGCCGTCAAGCAGGTCCGGCTGGAGGAGACCAGAGCGCTGCTCGGCCGGATCAGGGACGGCGAGGTGGAGCAGGACGACACCGACCCGGTGGCGGTCGCGCTGGCCGACGCCGCGCGCCGCTTCCCGCTGCCGCTCGGCGGGCTCGACGAACTCATCGACGGCGTGCTGATGGACGTACGCGGTGAGACCTACGAGACCTGGGACGACCTGAAGGACTACTGCCGCTGCGTCGCCGGGGCCATCGGACGGCTCTCCCTCGGCGTGTTCGGCACCGTACCCGGCGCACGCGACGCCGAGCACGCCTCGGAGTACGCCAACACGCTCGGCCTGGCCCTCCAACTCACCAACGTCCTACGGGACGTACGCGAGGACGCGGCCAACGGGCGCAGCTATCTGCCCGCCGAGGACCTCGCCAAGTTCGGCTGCTCCGCCGGGTTCCAGGGTTCCCGGCCGCCGGAGGGCTCCGACTTCACCGGACTCGTGCACTTCGAGGTCCGGCGCGCCCGTGCGCTGTTCGACGAGGGCTTCCGGCTGCTGCCCATGCTCGACCGGCGCAGTGGTGCCTGTGTCGCCGCCATGGCCGGGATCTACCGCCGTCTGCTGGAGCGGATCGCCGCGGACCCGGAGGCGGTGCTGCGCGGCCGGGTCTCGCTGCCCGGCCGTGAGAAGGCGTACGTGGCGCTGCGCGGACTCGCCGGTCTGGACGCCCGGCAGGTCGCCAGGGGGCGCGCCTGATGCGTTCCGGACCACCGATCACCACGCAACGGCCGCGCCCGGACGGCTCGGGACCAACCCTGCCGGCCTGCCGCGCGTCCCTCACCACGCCGCCACACGGCGGCGTCGAACGGGGGCAGGCATGAGCGAGCACGCGGCGTCCGAGGCCGCGCGGGGACCGGAGGCGGTCGTGATCGGCGGCGGGCTGGCCGGGACCACGGCCGCGCTCACCCTCGCCGACTCCGGGGTCCGGGTCACCCTCGTGGAGGGCCGCCCGCGGCTGGGCGGACTCGCCTTCTCCTTCCAACGGGCCACCGCCGCAGGGGAGTTGACGGTCGACAACGGCCAACACGTCTTCCTGCGCTGCTGCACCGCGTACCAGTGGTTCCTCGACCGCATCGCCGCCCAGGACCTGGTCACCCTCCAGGACCGGCTCGACGTGCCGGTGCTGGACGCGCGCCGTGCCCGACTCGGGCGGCTGCGCCGGGCCGCGCTGCCGGTACCGCTGCACCTCGCCGCCTCGCTCGCCACCTATCCGCACCTCTCGCTCGCCGAACGGGCCAGGGTCGGCCGGGCCGCGCTGGCGCTGCGCGGTCTCGACCTGGACGACCCGGCGCTGGACGAGACGGACTTCGGCAGCTGGCTGCGGGACCGCGGCCAGTCGCCGCGCACCGTCGCCGCGCTGTGGGACCTGGTCGGCGTGGCCACCCTCAACGCCACCGCCGAGCAGTCCTCGCTGGCGCTCGCCGCCATGGTGTTCAAGACCGGCCTGCTGTCCCACCCAGGCGCCGCCGACATCGGCTGGGCCACCGCCCCGCTCGGCGACCTGCACCACGGCCGGGCCCGCACCGCCCTCGAAAGGGCGGGGGTGCGCACCGTACTGCGCGGCCGGGTGACCGCGCTGCGGCCCGCGGCGGACGGCGGCTGGCAGGTCGACGTGGCCACCGGCCCCGGCCGCGCCGAGCGGCTGACCGCCGCCACCGTGGTGCTCGCGGTGCCGCAGCGCGAGGCGCACGGCCTGCTGCCGGACGGCGCGCTGGCGGACCCCGGCGCGCTGCTGCGCATCGGCACCGCGCCGATCCTCAACGTCCATGTCGTGTACGACCGCACAGTGACCCAGCGGCCCTTCTTCGCCGCGTTGGACAGCCCCGTCCAGTGGGTCTTCGACCGGACCGGTACCTCCGGGATGACCAGCCGCGGGCAGTATCTGGCGCTGTCCCAGTCGGCCGCGCACGACGACATCGACCGTCCCGTCAGCGAGTTGCGGGACCGGTACCTGCCCGCGCTGGAGCGGCTGCTCCCCGCCGCGCGCGGCGCGACGGTACGGGACTTCTTCGTCACCAGGGAGCGCACCGCCACCTTCGCCCCCACCCCGGGCGTCGGCAGGCTGCGTCCCCAGGCCCGAACCCAGGCGCCCGGCCTGTACCTGGCCGGCGCGTGGACCGCCACCGGCTGGCCCGCGACCATGGAGGGCGCCGTGCGCAGCGGGCTGCGGGCCGCCAGGGAAGCGCTCACGGAACTGGGCAGGCCCGCCCCGGACGGGGAGTTGACGGCCGCATGAGCCACCACGACATCCACAGGACCCAAGGAGAACACGTGACCCCGGCCCACGAGCAGCAGGTCGCAGCGCCCGAGGCGCGCGACGGCGTCACCGCGCTGCTGGAGCGCGGGCGGACGATGTCCACCCCCGTGCTCCGCGCGGCGGTGGACCGGCTCGCGCCTCCGATGAACACCGTCGCCGCCTACCACTTCGGCTGGATCGACGCCACCGGGCGCCCCACCGACGGCGACAGCGGCAAGGCGGTGCGCCCCGCCCTCGCCCTGATGTCCGCGGAGGCCGCGGGCGCCGCGCCCGAGGTCGGGATCCCGGGGGCGGTCGCCGTCGAGCTGGTGCACAACTTCTCGCTGCTGCACGACGACCTGATGGACGGCGACGAGCAACGCCGGCACCGCGACACCGTGTGGAAGGTGCACGGACCGGCGCAGGCGATCCTGGTCGGCGACGCGCTGTTCGCGCTGGCCAACGAGATCCTGCTGGAGGTCGGCACCACCGACGCCCGGCGCGCCACCAAGCGGCTCACCACCGCCACCCGCAAGCTGATCGACGGTCAGGCGCAGGACATCTCCTTCGAGCACCGCGAGCGGGTCACCGTCGAGGAGTGCCTGGAGATGGAGGGCAACAAGACCGGCGCCCTGCTGGCCTGCGCCTCCTCCATCGGCGCGGTGCTCGGCGGCGCCGACGACGCCACCGCCGACGCCCTGGAGGCGTACGGCTACCACCTGGGCCTGGCGTTCCAGGCGGTGGACGACCTGCTGGGCATCTGGGGCGAGCCCGCCGTCACCGGCAAGCAGACCTGGAGCGACCTGCGGCAGCGCAAGAAGTCCCTGCCGGTCGTCGCGGCACTGGCCGCCAAGGGCGCCGCCGCCGAGCGGCTCGCCGAACTCCTCGCCGCCGACGCCAAGAACCCGGAGATCGGTGACTTCAGCGAGGAGGAATTCGCCGACCGCGCCGCGTTGATCGAGGAGGCGGGCGGACGCGAGTGGACGTCGCAGGAAGCCCGCCGTCAGCACGCGACGGCGCTGGACGCGCTGCGGGGTGTCGCCATGCCCGAGGAAACCCGGCAAAACCTCTTCGCCCTCGCGGACTTCGTTGTGGTACGAGAAAGATGACCAAGGCAACCGACGACTTATCAGAGTCCGACGACTTAACCCAGTCGCCGACCGCACGTCCGCAAAGGCGTGCGGTGGAAGCCCCACCAGCGCAGTGTGCAGAAGGGGAAGCCATGACAGCGACGACCGACGGCAGCGCGGGATCCCTACCACCCCGTGTCACCTCGGCCAACACAACATCGACCCCGGCGTCCGCGGCCGACCCCGTAACGGAGTTGGACGAGGCGGCGGCCCGCACCGCGGAGCGCGCCACCGCCTACCTGCTCGCCGCGCAGCATCCGGACGGATGGTGGAAGGGCACCCTGGAGACCAACGTCACCATGGACGCCGAAGACCTGCTGCTCCGTCAGTTCCTGGGCATCCAGGACGAGAAGACGCTTCAGGCGGGTGCCCGCTGGATCCGCTCCCAGCAGTCCGAGGACGGCACCTGGGCCACGTTCTACGGCGGCCCCGGCGAACTGTCCACCACCGTCGAGGCGTACACCGCGCTGCGACTGGCCGGTGACGAACCCGGCGCACCGCATATGGCGAAGGCCGCGCAGTGGGTGCGCGCCCAGGGCGGCATCGCCGGCACCCGGGTGTTCACCCGGATCTGGCTGGCCCTGTTCGGCTGGTGGAAGTGGGAGGATCTGCCCGAGCTGCCGCCGGAGCTGATCTATCTGCCCAAGTGGTTCCCCCTCAACATCTACTCCTTCGGGCAGTGGGCACGGCAGACCATCGTGCCGCTGACCGTGGTCGGCGCCCACCGCCCGGTGCGGCCCGCGCCGTTCGCGCTGGACGAACTGCACACCGATCCCAAGGTGCCCAACCCGCCGCGCCCCGCGGCTCCGCTGGCCAGCTGGGAGGGCGTCTTCCACCGCCTGGACAAGGCGCTGCACGCCTACCGCAAGGTCAACATGCGGCCGCTGCGCCGCACCGCGTTGAACGTCTGCGCCCGCTGGATCATCGAGCGCCAGGAGAACGACGGCTGCTGGGGCGGCATCCAACCACCCGCCGTCTACTCGCTGATCGCACTGCACCTGCTCGGCTACGACATGGAACACCCGGTGATGCGCGCCGGGCTTGAGTCCCTGGACCGCTTCGCGGTGTGGCACGAGGACGGCAGCCGGATGATCGAGGCCTGCCAGTCCCCGGTGTGGGACACCTGCCTGGCCGCCATCGCGCTGGCCGACGCCGGGCTGCCCGCCGACCATCCGGCGCTGGTGAAGGCGGCGGGGTGGATGCTGGACGAGCAGATCACCCGCCGCGGCGACTGGTCGGTGCGCCGCCCCCAACTCCCCGCCGGGGGCTGGGCGTTCGAGTTCCACAACGACAACTACCCGGACATCGACGACAGCGCGGAGGTGGTGCTGGCGCTCAAGCGGATCGCCCACCCCGATCAGCCGCGGCTGCGATCCGCCATCGAGCGCGGGGCGCGCTGGGTGCTGGGCATGCAGTCCAGGAACGGCGCCTGGGGCGCGTTCGACGTGGACAACACCAGCCGACTGCCCAACCTGCTGCCGTTCTGCGACTTCGGCGAGGTCATCGATCCGCCGTCGGCCGATGTCACCGCGCACGTGGTGGAGATGCTGGCGGCCGTCGGCATGACGGACGATCCGCGCACCCGGCGCGGTGTGGAGTGGCTGCTGTCCGAACAGGAGGCCAACGGCGCCTGGTTCGGCCGCTGGGGCGTCAACTACGTCTACGGCACGGGCTCCGTGGTGCCCGCACTGGTCGCCACCGGGATTCCGACGTCGCATCCGGCGATCCGCCGGGCGGTCAGCTGGCTGGAGAGCGTGCAGAACGCGGACGGCGGTTGGGGCGAGGACCTGCGCTCCTACGCCGACACCGGCTGGATCGCCCGTGGCACCTCCACCGCGTCGCAGACCGCGTGGGCGCTGATGGCGCTGCTGGCCGCGGGCGAGCGGGACGGCAAGGCGGTCGAGCGCGGCATCCGCTGGCTGGCCGAGACCCAGGCACCGGACGGGTCCTGGGACGAGCCGTACTTCACCGGCACCGGCTTCCCATGGGACTTCTCCATCAACTACCACCTGTACCGGATGGTCTTCCCGGTCACAGCGCTCGGTCGCTACCTGCACGGCGAACCCTCCTTGCAGGCAGAGGCCCCGCTGGGGAAGGCCGCTTGATGTTCCGGTCCGAAACCGAGCCGATACCACCCGACCTGCGGAGAGGGCCGGAGGGTAAGGACCTCGGCCGGGGCCCGCTGCTGGTCGTCTGCGCGCTGGGCGTCGAGGCGGCGGCACTGCGCCGGGGCAGCCGCTTGGGCGCGGCCGGTCCGGTCGCGCTGCTGCGCACCGGCATGGGGCCGCGCAACGCGGAACGCGCGGTGACCCGGGCGCTGCGCGACGACCCGGCGCTGCGTGGCGCGGCGGTGCTCGCCACCGGCTTCTGCGCCGGGCTGGCCCCCGGCGTGGCACCCGGTGACGTGGTCGTCGACGACCGCACCGCCGACGGCGCACCGTTGGCCGCCGCCGTACGGCGGCTCGGGTGCACCGTCCACACCGGTCGGATCGCCGCCTCGGACCATGTGGTCCGGGGCGCGGAGCGATTCGCGTTGCGCGTTGCCGGGGCGACGGCGGTCGACATGGAGTCGGCCGCCGTCCAGCGCGCGGCCCACGCCGCGGGGCCGCGTCCGGTGACCGCCGTCCGTGTCGTTGTGGACACCCCTGAGTACGAACTCCTGCGTGTCGCGACGCTTCGCACAGGAATCAACGCGTTCCGCGTGTTGAGGTCTATTCTTCCCGCCTTTCTTGATTGGCACCGCTCTACCGAGCTCCCTTGGAGGTGAGCCAGATGGCCATGCCGCTCCGTCAGACCGTCCGGGTCGGGACCTACCTCTTTGAACAGAAAATGCTCCGCCGCCGCGAGAAGTTCCCCTTGATCGTGGAACTTGAACCGCTCTTTGCGTGCAACCTCAAGTGCGAGGGTTGCGGCAAGATCCAGCACCCGGCCGGTGTGCTCAAACAACGCATGCCGGTCGCCCAGGCGGTGGGCGCCGTCCTGGAGTCCGGTGCGCCGATGGTGTCGATCGCCGGGGGCGAACCACTGATGCACCCGCAGATCGACGAGATCGTGCGGCAGTTGGTGGCCCGAAAGAAATACGTCTTCTTGTGCACCAATGCGATGTTGCTCCGTAAGAAGTTGGACAAGTTCACGCCCTCCCGGTACTTCGCCTTCGCTGTGCACATCGACGGACTGCGTGAGCGCCATGATGAGTCCGTGGCCAAGGAGGGTGTGTTCGACGAAGCCGTTGCCGCGATCAAGGAGGCCAAGCGGCGAGGCTTCCGGGTGACCACCAACTCCACTTTCTTCAACACCGACACCCCGCAGACCATCGTCGAGGTGCTGAACTACCTCAACGACGACCTACAGGTGGACGAGATGATGATCTCGCCCGCCTACGCCTACGAGAAGGCGCCCGACCAGGACCACTTCCTCGGCGTCGAGCAGACCAGGGAACTGTTCAGAAAGGCGTTCGCGGGCGGCAACCGGCAGCGGTGGCGGCTCAACCACAGCCCGCTGTTCCTCGACTTCCTGGAGGGCAAGGCCGACTTCCCCTGCACCGCCTGGGCGATCCCCAACTACTCGCTGTTCGGCTGGCAGCGCCCCTGCTACCTGATGAGCGACGGATACGTCCCCACCTACAGGGAGTTGATCGAGAAGACCGACTGGGACAAGTACGGCCGCGGCAAGGACCCGCGCTGTGACAACTGCATGGCCCACTGCGGCTACGAGCCCACCGCCGTCTTCGCCACCATGGGTTCGCTCAAGGAGTCGCTGCGCGCCGCACGCGACACCGTCGCCGGAAACCGGGGCTGAGCCATGGCGGCGGTCTCACTCGGCGTGCCGTCCGTTCCGCCCAAGCTGGCGGAACGGCGCAG
>NZ_JAPZVN010000047.1 GCF_027533845.1 Streptomyces sp. RPT161
CGGCGGAGTTCCGGTGTCAGATGGGGTGTCGGACGAGGCCTCGGTACCGGTATCAGTGCCAGTTGCGGCCTCCAGGATGGCGTGCGCATTCGTTCCACTGATCCCGAACGAGGACACCCCGGCCCGACGCGGATGATCGGTCTCCGGCCAGGGCATCGCCTCGCTCAGCAACCGCACGTTACCCTCAGTCCAGTCCACCTGCGTCGACGGCTGGTCCACATGCAGCGTCTTAGGAAGCACGCCGTGGCGCAGGGCCATGACCATCTTGATCACACCACCCACACCCGCAGCAGCCTGGGCGTGACCGATGTTGGACTTCAACGACCCCAGCCACAACGGCTGCCCCTCGGCACGATCCTGGCCGTACGTGGCCAGCAACGCCTGAGCCTCAATCGGGTCACCCAGCCGAGTCCCCGTGCCATGGGCCTCCACCGCATCGACCTCAACAGGAGAAAGCCCAGCCGCAGCCAACGCCTGACGAATCACCCGCTGCTGCGACGGACCATTCGGCGCCGTCAAACCATTCGAAGCACCATCCTGATTCACCGCACTGGAGCGCAACACCGCTAGAACTTCGTGGCCGTGACGGCGGGCGTCAGACAACCGCTCCATCACTACTACACCGACACCCTCGGCCCATCCGGCACCATCAGCAGCGTCGGCGAACGACTTGCACCGCCCGTCACCGGCCATCCCGCCCTGCACCGTGAATCCGACGAACACGTCGGGTGTGGCCATCACCGTGACGCCACCGGCGAGTGCCAGCGTGCACTCACCCGACCGCAGTGCCTGTGCCGCAAGATGGATCGCCACCAACGACGACGAACACGCCGTGTCCACACTCACCGCAGGCCCTTCCAGACCCAACGCGTAGGCCACCCGGCCAGAAATCGCACTGCCCGCGGCGCCGGTGATCATGTGGCCCTGCATTTGTTCACTGCTACGAGCGACGAGCTCGGTGTACCCGGACTGGTAGGCACCAACGAAGACGCCTGTCGGGCTGCCCGCCAACGACACCGGATCTATACCGGCCTGTTCCAACGCTTCCCAGGACACCTCCAGCAGCAACCGCTGCTGAGGATCAGTAGCCAGCGCCTCCCGCGGCGAGATCCGGAAGAACGCCGCATCGAACTCATCGACACCGTCGACAAAGCCACCCTCGCCCGTCGCGGAAGTCCCGGCCCTGGAGCCCTTACCCAGCAGCCTGGCCAGGTCCCAGCCACGATCAGTGGGGAACGAGGTGACGCCATCAGCCTCGTCAGTGACCAGCTGCCACAGATCGTCCGGACCCCATACGCCACCAGGGAACCGACATGCCATCCCCACGAGCACGATCGGATCGTCAGTGGCCGACGCCATCGCCGGCACCACAGCCGACCCAGCAAGTTGCGGCTCACCGAACCCAGCCGCCAGGTACCCAGCCAAACGGGTAACGGTCGGGTAGTCGAACACCGCGCTGGACGCCAGGCGGAGTCCCGTCTTGGCCTGCAGCAAGTTACGCAGCTCGACCGCGGTCAACGAGTCAAATCCCAGCTCCTTGAACGGCTGGTTACTGCTGATCTGTGTGCTTGAGGCATACCCCAACACGGCCGCGGCGGATTCCCGCACCAGATCGAGCAGAACCTGTTCGCGCTCCGCACTGGCCATTCCAGCCAACCGCTGCCCCAGCCCCTCACGGACATCCCGGGAGTTGTCGGCAGCACGCCGCAGCACACCGCCCGCCAGCGACCGCCACACAGCCGGCACATCAGCCTGAGCACGCAACGCCTGCACATTCAGCCGAGTCAACGCCAGCACCGGATAACCAGTGCCCAGCGCTCGGTCGAACAGGCTCGTGCCCTGGTCCACGGACAACGGCGGTATGGCCGAACGAGCGATCCGCTGAAGATCGGTTTGGGACAACGTGCCAACCAAACCGACCTCGGTCGTCCAAGCACCCCACGCCATCGACAGACCCGGCAGCCCCTCGCCGCGGCGCTGCTGCATCAACGCGTCCAAGAACACGTTGCCTGCCGCATAGTTGCCCTGGCCTCCGCCACCCAACAGGCCCGCGAGAGAAGAAAACGCCACAAACAATGCCAGGTTCAGGTCTCGGGTCAGCTCGTGCAGATGCCAAGCAGCATCAACCTTGGGAGTCAGTACTCGGTCCAGCTGCTCGCCCGACAGCGAGCCAATCACACCGTCCTCGAGAACCCCTGCCGCGTGCACGACCCCGGTCACCGGATGATCCGGCGAGACGGAGGCCAGCACGTCGGCCAACGCCTGGCGATCACCCACATCACATGAAGCGACTAAGACCGCGGCACCCAGCTGCCCCAACTCCGCCACCAACTCCGCAGCCCCCGGAGCATCCATACCACGCCGACTCAGCAGCAGCAGATGCTGAACACCGTGCTCGCGGACGAGATGCCGCGCCAGCACACCACCCAAACCACCAGTGCCACCCGTGACCACCACCGTCCCCGACCCACCCAAAACCGACTCCGGGAAAGTGGAGGATTCCTCGGTGGGACTGACCCGGGTCAAGCGAGCAGCGCGCAACTGCCCATCACGCAACACCAACTGCGGCTCATCCACAGCCAGCACCTGGCCCAGCACCACGGCATCCAGCTCGGTGTCGGTGTCGAGCAGAACGAACCGCCCGGGATTCTCCGTCTGCGCCGAACGCACCAAACCCCACACCGCAGCCGCAGCCAAATCCGACACCGACTCACCGGAATCGACGGCAACCGCACCCCGAGTCCACACAACCAACGGCACCGTGGCGAACCGCTCCTCACCCAGCCAGTGCTGCACCTGCCGCAACACCCACCCGGTCAACTCATGAGTCGAATCAACCACCGCGTGCGGGTCCCCGGCCACGGCCAACACAACCGCCTGCGGAACCTCGGCCCCGTCCTCCAGGGCAGTGCTGACCCCACCCAGATCGGCGCCCGCACGGTCGACCACCACCCACTCCCCCGCCGAAGCAGCGGACAGGGTGGGGATGCCGATCCACTCCATCCTCAGCAAGGACCCATCGCCCGTACCGGTGGTGAGGCCGTCGGCAGTCAGCGGCCGGACGGTCAGCGAACCGATCGACAGCACAGGCGACCCGGTGCTGTCCGCGACCGCAATCGCCACCTCATCCGGACCCGTACGGGTCAACGCAACCCGCAACCGGGACGCACCAGAGGCACGCAACACCACATCGGTGAAGCTGAACGGCAACCCACCGTCCCGCGCCGAGTCCAAGCCAGCGAAGACCGTGGGGTGCAACGCCGCATCCAACAATGCCGGATGGATACCAAAAGACTCCGCCAGACCACGCCCAGCCTCGGGGAGCTCGACCTCAGCCAGAATCCGGTCCCCGCTGTTCCAGGCCTTGTGCAACCCCCGGAACGCCGGACCATATACGAAGCCGCCCTCACCGAGCTGGTCGTAGAACTGCGAAGTGTCCAGCTCCATCGCACCAGGCACAGGCCAGGCCTGCCCCACCGATTCCAACAACTCATCGGCCCGATCGTGACCATTGGCGCCGGGTGAGGACGTGCTGACCACGCCGGTGGCGTGACGTGTCCAGGCCTCCTGCCCGTCCAGGCGCGCATACACCGCCACACTCCGCCGCGCCTCCGCCGCCGCAGATGTCTCGGCATCACCAACCATGACCTGGAGCTGGGCACCCCCCTGGACAGGCAAGACCAGCGGTGTCTCCAGGACCAATTCCTCCAGCCGGTCGCAGCCCACACTGTCACCAGCACGGATGGCCAACTCGACATAACCGGTCCCGGGGAAGATCACGGTGCCCTGCACCGCGTGATCCGCGAGCCACGGGTGTGTCCGCAGCGACAGACGACTGGTGAACAACACGCCATCCGTCTGTGGCAACGACACCGTCGCACCCAGCAGCGGGTGCTCCGCCGAGCTCAACCCAGCCGCGGCCACATCAGCCGGAGCACTCGACGTGTCGGGCCAAAAACGCTGCCGCTGGAAGGCATACGTCGGCAGCGGAACCCGCGTAGCGCCACGACCGGCGAACACCCCGGCCCAGTCCACGTCCACACCCTGCGCATACGCCTGCGCCATCGTCGAAACCGCTCGGCGCAGATTTCCCTCACCGCGGCGGAGCGTGCCCACAGCCACCGCGGTGTCCTGGTTCTCGTCCACAATGTCCTGGACTGCAGGGATCAACACCGGATGCGGGCTGACCTCGATGAACGTGTGCAGCCCGGCCTCGACCAGCTCGCGAACCACCGGCTGGAACGACACCGGCTCGCGCATATTCGCGAACCAGTACTCCGCGTCCAGCGTCCCCGGTGCGCGCAGGCCGGGTGTCACCGTGGAGTAGAACGGAACGGTGCCAGCGCGGGCGCGCACGTCGCGCAGCAGTTCGGCCAGTTCATCGGCGAGTTCGTCGACCTGAGCGCAGTGCGTGGCGACGGAGGAGGCGACCACCCTGGCCCGCACCCCGTCCTCGGTGAGCCGCGCGCTGAATTCCTCGACCGCGTCCACCGGCCCGGCCACCGTCACCGTCGCCGGCCCGTTCACCCCGGCGATGCTCAAGGCATCGGGCAGGAGCTCCCGCACCCGCTCCACCGGCAGCGCCACCGAGGCCAGCAGGCCCCGGCCGACCATCCGCTCGGCCAGCAACTGACTGCGCAACGCCACCACCCGCGCCGCATCAGCCATGTCCAACTCGCCGGCCACACACGCCGCCGCGATCTCCCCCTGGGACTGCCCCAATACCGCGGCCGGCTCGACCCCGAACGACCGCCACAGCGCCGCCAAGGACACCATCACCGCCCACAGCACCGGCTGCACGACGTCCACCCGCGCCAGCGCGGCCTCGTCGTCGAGTACCTGCTCCAGCGACCAGTCCACGAACGGCTCCAGCGCCTGGGCGCACTCCTGCATCGCCTCAGCGAAGACCGGGGACTGGGCGTAGAGGTCTTGGGCCATGCCGACCCACTGACCGCCCTGACCGGGGAACACGAACACCACTCGGTCACCGGCCCGGGCCGTGCCCCGCAGCACCCCCGGAGCGGACTCCCCAGCGGCAGCGGCGCGCAGACCGGCCATCAACTCGTCCCGGTCGGCGCCCACCACGATCACCCGGTGATCGAATGCCTCCCGCGAACTGACCAGCGACCACCCCACATCCACCGGGCGCAATGACGGATCGGCTTCCAGATACTCCAGTAACCGGTTCGCTTGCGCGCGCACCGCGTCGTCCGTCTTCCCCGACAACACCCACGGCACCAGACCGTCCACACAGGGAATCTCAGATGGGATTTCGGTATCGGCTGGCGCTTCGATGATGACGTGCGCGTTCGTTCCACTGATCCCGAACGAGGACACGCCGGCCCGGCGTGGGTGGTCGTTCTGCGGCCAGGGGATGGCCTCGGTCAGCAACCGCACATCGCCCTGAGCCCAGTCCACCTGCGTCGAGGGCTGCTCCACGTGCAGTGTCTTGGGAAGCACGCCGTGGCGCAGGGCCATGACCATCTTGATCACACCCCCGACGCCCGCAGCGGCCTGGGTGTGACCGATGTTGGATTTCAACGATCCGAGCCATAGTGGCTGGCCCTCGGGCCTGCCCTGACCATATGTGGCCAGCAGTGCCTGAGCCTCGATCGGGTCACCCAGCCGGGTGCCGGTGCCGTGGGCTTCGACTGCGTCGACCTCAGCAGGAGAAAGCCCAGCCGCGGCCAGCGCCTGACGGATCACCCGCTGCTGTGACGGACCATTCGGGGCGGTCAGGCCGTTGGAGGCACCGTCCTGGTTGACGGCGCTGGACCGCAACACCGCCAAGACCTGGTGGCCGTGACGGCGTGCATCGGACAACCGCTCCATGACCACAACTCCGACACCTTCGGACCATCCGGCGCCGTCGGCGGTGTCGGAGAACGACTTGCACCGCCCGTCCGAGGCCAGCGGCCCCTGCGCCGTTAGCCCGACTATCGCGTCGGGTGTGGCCATCACGGTGACACCGCCGGCCAGGGCCAGCGTGCACTCGCCGGCGCGCAGTGCCTGCGCAGCCAGGTGCATCGCGACCAGCGACGAGGAACAGGCCGTGTCCACACTCACCGCAGGGCCTTCCAGCCCCAGCGTGTAGGCCACCCGGCCAGAAATCGCACTGCCCGCGCCGCCAGTGACCAGGTGACCTCGCAGTTGCTCACCGCTATGAGCGACCAGCTCGGTGTACCCGGACTGGTAGGCGCCGGCAAAGACGCCGGTCGGGGTGCCCGCCAGTGAAGCGGGAGTGATCCCGGCCTGTTCCAACGCTTCCCAGGACACCTCCAGCAACAACCGCTGCTGAGGATCGGTAGCCAGTGCTTCCCGTGGCGAGATCCGGAAGAACGCGGCGTCGAACTCGTCTACACCGTCGACAAACCCGCCCTCGCCGGTGGCCGACGTCCCTGCCCCGGACCCATCACTGCCGAGCAACGCATCCAGATCCCAGCCACGATCAGTGGGAAACGGGGTGATGCCATCGACCTCGTCGGTCACCAGTCGCCACAAACCATCCGGATCCGACACTCCACCGGGGAAACGACAGGCCATTCCGACGAGCACGATCGGATCGTCGGTGACCGACACCAGCGCTGGCACCCCGGCCGATCCCGCGGCTTGTGGCTCACCGAACTCGCCTGCCAGGTACCCGGCCAACCGGGTAACGGTCGGGTAGTCGAACACCGCGCTCGCAGCCAGGCTGAGACCCGTTTTGGCCTGCAGCAGGTTGCGCAGCTCGACCGAGGTCAGTGAGTCGAATCCCAGCTCGCTGAACGGCTGGCCGATGTCGATCTGCGCACTCGAGGTATGTCCCAGCACGGCC
>NZ_JAPZVN010000048.1 GCF_027533845.1 Streptomyces sp. RPT161
CGAGCACCTGATCCAACGACCAGTCCACAAACGGCGCCAGCGCCTGAGCACACTCACCCATCACCTCAGCGAACACCGGGGAGGACTCCAGCATGCCTTGAGCCATACCAACCCACTGCGCACCCTGACCAGGGAACACAAACACCACCTGGCCACCAGCCCGAGCAGTGCCCCGCACCACCCCAGCAGCCGACTCCCCAGCAGCAACGGCCCGCAGCCCGGATATCAACTCATCACGGTCACTTCCCACCAGCACGGCACGGTGATCGAACACCGCACGCGAACTGACCAGCGACCACCCCACATCCACCGCACGCAACGACGAATCCGACTCCACGAACTCCAGCAAGCGGCCTGCCTGCGCCCGCACCGCCTCAACCGACTTCCCCGACAACACCCACGGCACCACACCACCCACACTGAAGGCACCAACGTCAGAAGAGGTTTCGGTGCTGGATGGAGTATCCGACGTGATGTCGGCGGGGGCTTCGAGGATGACGTGCGCGTTCGTTCCACTGACACCGAACGACGACACTCCGGCCCGACGAGGATGGTCCGTCTCCGGCCAAGGGGCGGCCTCGGTCAGCAACCGCACATCGCCCTGGGACCAGTCCACTTGGGCGGACGGCTGATCCACATGCAGCGTCTTGGGAAGCACCCCGTGTCGCATGGCCATGACCATCTTGATCACACCCGCCACGCCCGCCGCGGCCTGGGTGTGACCGATGTTGGACTTCAACGACCCCAGCCACAACGGCTGCCCCTCGACACGGTCCTGGCCGTACGTGGCCAGCAACGCCTGAGCCTCAATCGGGTCACCGAGCCGAGTCCCCGTCCCATGAGCCTCCACCACATCGACCTCAGCAGGAGAAAGCCCAGCCGCGGCCAACGCCTGACGAATCACCCGCTGCTGCGACGGACCATTCGGCGCCGTCAACCCGTTCGAAGCGCCATCCTGGTTGACCGCACTCGAGCGAAACACCGCCAACACCTCGTGGCCGTGACGGCGAGCATCGGACAACCGCTCCATCACCACCATTCCGACGCCTTCGCCCCATCCGGCGCCGTCGGCGGCGTCGGCGAACGACTTGCACCGCCCGTCCGCGGCCGTACCACCCTGCACCGTGAACCCGATGAACGTGTGGGGTGTGGACATCACCGTGACGCCACCGGCCAGGGCCAGCGTGCACTCCTTCGCCCGCAACGCCTGCGCGGCGAAGTGCATCGCCACCAACGACGAAGAACAGGCCGTGTCCACGCTCACCGCGGGCCCCTCAAGGCCCAACGTGTAAGCCACACGGCCAGAGATCACGCTACCCGCCCCGCCCGTGAGCGCGTGGCCCTGCAGCTGCTCATCAGAACGAGTTACCAGATCGGCGTATCCCATCTGGTACGCGCCGGCGAAAACCCCGGTCGGGCTCCCCGCCAACGACACCGGATCGATACCAGCCTGTTCCAACGCTTCCCAAGACACCTCCAGCAGCAACCGCTGCTGAGGATCAGTAGCCAGCGCCTCCCGCGGGGAGATCCGGAAGAACGCCGCATCGAACTCGTCTACACCGTCGACAAAGCCACCCTCACTCGTCGCCGACGCCCCTGACCCGGGCCCGTCAGTGCCCAGCAGCGCGTCCAGATCCCAGCCACGATCAGTAGGGAACGGCGCAATGCCATCGATCCCGTTACTGACCAGCCGCCACAGATCGTCCGGACCCGACACCCCACCAGGGAACCGGCACGCCATCCCCACGATCGCGATCGGATCGTTCGTGGCATCTGTCAGGGCCTTGTTCTCCTGACGCAAGCGACTATTGGCCAGCAACGAAGCTCGGAGGGCCTCCGTCAACTTGTCCACAGACACAGCCATCGTTAGCTCCCGGTCGTCATTCATTCATCGCGAAGTGCGATATCGATGAGGTCGTCGACATCCGCTGCGAGCAAGGTCGCTTCGTCTTCCTGTTCCGAAACACTCAGTTCGTCACCGTTGCTGGCGAGTTCGAGCAAAGCATCGAGCAAACGGGCTTTCCTCAACCTGGCCAATGGAATGGAGTGGAGAGCCCTGCGAATTGCTGCCTCGGATGGGTCGTCTGGTTCGGGCGTCTGGTCGTACCCGAACAAGGTGTCCACGTAGCTGGCCAAACGGGTGACGGTCGGGTAGTCGAACACCACACTGGACGCCAGAGCGACACCCGTCTTGGACTGCAGCAGATTGCGCAGCTCGACCGACGTCAGTGAGTCGAATCCCAGCTCGCTGAACGGCTGGTCGCTGTCGATCTGTGCGCTCGAAGCGTGCCCCAGCACGGCCGCGGCGGAATCCCGCACCAGACCGACCAGCACCTTTTCACGGTCCACACGAGACAGACCGGCCAGCCGCTGCTCCAGGCCCTCACGACCATCCCGGGTGTTGTCGGCGGCACGCCGGAGCACACCGCCGACCAACGACCGCCACAGGGCCGGCACATCCTGCTGAGCACGCAGCGCCAGCGGGTTCAGCCGGGCCAGTCCCAGGACCGGGTGACCAGTGCGCACCGCCCGATCGAACAGTTCCATGCCCTGGGACACGGACAACGGCGGCATGGCCGAACGAGCGATCCGCTCGAGATCGATCTCAGACAACGTGCCCACCAAACCGACCTCGGTCGTCCAAGCACCCCAGGCCATCGAGAGGCCCGGCAAACCTTGGTTGCGGCGCTGCTGCATCAACACGTCCAAGAACACATTGCCTGCGGCGTAGTTGCCCTGTCCCCCGCTACCCAGGTGCCCCGCGAGCGAAGAGAAAGCCACGAACATCGACAGGTTCAGGTCTCGGGTCAGTTCGTGCAGGTTCCAGGCAGCGTCCACCTTGGGTGCCAGTACCCGGTCCAGTTGCTCCCGCGACAGGGAGCCGATCACACCGTCCTCGAGAACACCCGCGGTGTGCACCACGCCGCTGACCGGGTAATCGGGCGACACCGACGCCAGCACCTCGGCCAAAGCCTGCCGATCTGTCACATCGCATGCAGTGACCACCGCTGCGGCGCCTTGCTCCGCCAGCTCCGCCACCAGCTCCGTAATGCCCGGAGCGTCCATTCCACGCCGGCTCACCAGCAACAGGTGCCGAACGCCGTGCTCGCGGACGAGATGCCGCGCCACAACGCCGCCCAAGCCACCAGCACCAGTGATCACGACCGTGCCCGTCGCGTCCAGGACCGGCTCCGGTGGTGTGGGGATGGTCAGAACCAGCTTGCCCACGTGCTTGGCCTGGCTCATGAACCGGAAGGCATCCTGCCCCTGGCGCACGTCCCAGCTCGTGACCGGCAACGGCCGCAACACACCAGCCTCGAACAGGCTTACCAGCTCCCGCAGCATCTCCTGGATACGGTCAACACCGGCATCCATCAGCTCGAAGGCCCGATAGACCACCCCGGCAGGCAGGTCCTGTGCCGACCGGATATCGGTCTTGCCCATCTCCACAAACCGCCCGCCAGCAACCAACACATCCAGCGAGGCGTCCACGAACTGCCCCGCCAGGGAGTTGAGCACCACATCCACACCGCGGCCGGCCGTAGCGGCACGGAAGCTCTCCCTGAAGGTCAGGTCCCGTGAAGACGCCACCTGGCCTTCCAAGAGGCCCCACTCGTGCAGCACACGCCACTTCGCTTCACTTGCGGTGGCGTAAACGTCGGCACCGAAGTGCTGGGCAAGCTGGATGGCCGCCAGGCCCACACCACCAGCACCGGCATGCACCAGAACCGACTCACCAGCGCGCAGGCCCGCAAGATCCACCAGCCCGTAATAAGCCGTCAGGAACACAATCGGCATCGAGGCGGCAGTCGTGAACGACCAATCCGGCGGGATCACGACCAGCAGTCGTTGGTCAGTCACCGCAACGGGCCCGATGCTCCCGAACGCCAACCCCATGACCCGATCACCGACCTTCAGGCCGGTCACCTCAGGCCCGAGCTCAGCGATCACGCCCGCTACCTCGCTGCCCAAGGGGCCAGCCTCACCGGGATACATTCCCAGGGCGTTGAGCACATCTCGGAAGTTCAGGCCCGCCGCCCGAACCTGAATCCGAACCTCCCCGGGCCTCAGCGCATCGGCCAGTTCAGGACAGGGCACCAACGCCAGATTCTCCAGTGTGCCCTTCTCCGTGAAGTCAAGTCGCCATGGCATGTCCGATGAGGGGATCGGGAGTTCATCGGTGGGGCTGATCCGAGTCAGGCGAGCGCCGTGGAGTTGGCGTTGACGTAACGTCAGTTGCGGTTCATCCGCAGCGAGCACCTGGCCCAGCACCGCAGCATCCAGCTCGGTGTCGGTGTCTAGCAGAATGAACCGGCCCGGGTTCTCCGTCTGCGCCGAACGCACCAAACCCCACACCGCAGCCGCAGCCAAATCCGACACCGACTCACCAGACCGAGTAGCAACCGCACCCCGAGTCCACACAACCAACGGCACCCTGGCTAACCGCTCCGCACCCAACCAGTGCTGCACCTGCCGCAACACCCACCCGGTCAGCTCGTGGGTTGAGTCCACCACCGCGTGCGGGTCCCCGGCCACGGCCAGCACAACCGCCTGCGGAACCCCGGCCCCGTCCTCCAAAGCGGCATCGGCCGCCTCCAAGGAGGTGTACACAGCGTCCACCGAGCCACCCCGGTCGACCACCACCCACTCCTGCACAGGAAGAGCGGACGGGGTGGGGATATCGATCCACTCCATCCTCAGCAAAGACCCATCGCCCGTGCTCGTGGCGATGCTGCCAGCTGCAACCGGCCGTACGGTCAGCGAACCGATCGACAACACCGGCAACCCCGTGCTGTCCGCAATCGCAATCGCCACCTCATCCGAACCGGTACGAGTCAACGCGACCCGCAGCCGCGACGCGCCGGAAGCGCGCAACACCACATCAGTGAAGCTGAACGGCAAGCCTCCGCCCTGAGCCGAGTCCAACCCGGCGAAAACCGTCGCGTGCAACGCCGCATCCAACAAAGCCGGATGGATCCCGAACGACTCCGCCAGAGCAGACTCAGGGAGTTCAACCTCTGCGAGGATCTGATCCCCGCTCTTCCACGCCTTACTCAGCCCCCGGAATACGGGGCCGTAGACGAGGAACCCGTCATCACTCAGCTGCTCGTAGAAACGGGTGGTATCCAGTTCCGCAACACCTGGCACAGGCCACGCCTGACTCACCCAGTCAAACTCGCCACCGGCCTGGTCTTGATCGGCGTGTGGTGCGGTAGCACTCATCACGCCGGTGGCGTGTCGGGTCCAGGTCTCCTGCCCGTCCAGGCGCGCGTACACCGCCACGCTCCGCCGCCGCGGCCCGGCCGCCGCGGGGGTATCGGCATCGCCAACCACGACCTGGACCTGCACCCCGCCCTGAGCGGGCAACACTAGCGGGGCTTCCAAAACCAGCTCATCCAGTCGGTCACAACCCACACTGTCACCAGCACGGATGGCCAACTCGACATACCCAGTGCCGGGGAAGATCACGGTGCCTTGCACCGCGTGATCGGCGAGCCACGGGTGCGTGCGCAGCGACAGGCGACTGGTGAACACCACACCATCCGTCTGCGGCAACGACAACATCGCCCCAAGCAGCGGGTGCTCGGCAGAACTCAACCCCGCCGCAGTGACATCGGCCGACCCACTGGCCGTATCGGGCCAGAAGCGCTGCCGCTGGAACGCATACGTCGGCAACCCCACCCGCACAGCACCACAACCAGCAAAAAGCGTGGCCCACTCCACCGCCACGCCATGCGCATACACTTGCGCCACCGCGAAGACCACACGCCGGAGGTCCCCCTCACCACGACGCAGCGTCCCTGCAGTCACTGCGGCATCCTCGTGTTGGTCCACAATGTCCTGGACCGCGGGAAGCAGCACCGGATGCGGACTGACCTCAATCACCGCGCTGGCACCGGCATCCAAAGCAGCCGTCAAAGCCTTCTCAAACAACACCGTATTCCGCAGATTCCGGTACCAGTACTCCGCGCCCCACGACGCGGTGTCCATCAACTCTCCGGTCACCGACGAATACACCGGCACCCCAGACGGCTGCGGGGTAAT
>NZ_JAPZVN010000049.1 GCF_027533845.1 Streptomyces sp. RPT161
GACGTGGTGTTCGGCTCGCGGTCCGAGTTGCTGGACCAGACCGGATACACGCAGCCCGCGTTGTTCGCCGTCGAGGTGGCGTTGTTCCGGCTCGTCGAGTCGTGGGGTCTGAAGCCTGACTTCCTGGCCGGGCACTCGATCGGCGAGTTGGCCGCCGCGCATGTAGCTGGTGTGCTGTCGCTGGAGGACGCCTGCGCGTTGGTGGCGGCTCGTGGCCGGTTGATGCAGGAGCTGCCGGGCGGCGGCGCGATGGTGGCGATCCAGGCGGCGGAGGACGAGGTTGCTCCGCTGCTGGTCGAGGGCGTGAGCATCGCCGCGATCAACGGGCCCACGTCGGTGGTGATCGCGGGTGACGAGGACGCGGTCCTGGAGATCGCCGCGGGCTTCGAGGCGCAGGGCCGTAAGACCAAGCGCCTGACCGTGAGCCACGCGTTCCACTCGCCGCACATGGACGGGATGTTGGAGGCGTTCGGCGAGGTGGCGTCGGGGTTGACGTTCGCCGCCCCGCGCATCCCGATCGTCTCCACCCTCACCGGCACGCTGGTCGGTGCGGAAGAGATCGGCACCCCCGACTACTGGGTCCGCCACGTGCGCCAGGCCGTCCGGTTCTTGGACGGCGTAAGGGCGTTGGAGGCCGAGGGCGTCACCACCTACGTCGAACTCGGGCCGGACGGGGTCCTGTCGGCGATGGCCCAGGACTGCGTCACGTCGGACGGCGTGACGTTCGCCCCCGTCCTGCGACGCGACCGTTTCGAGCCCGAAACCCTGGCCACGGCCCTGGCCCAGGCCCACATCAACGGCTTCCCCGTCGACTGGCAGGCGTACTTCGCGGGAGCCCGCCGCGTGGACCTGCCCACGTACGCCTTCCAGCGGCAGCGCTACTGGCTGGAGCCGGGCTCCCCGGTGGGCGATGTGACGTCCGCCGGGCTTGAGAGGGCCGACCATCCGCTGCTGGGCGCGGCCGTGCCGCTCGCCGATTCCGACGGATTCCTGTTCACCGGCCGACTCGGCCTCGACACCCACCCGTGGCTTGCCGACCACGCGGTCATGGGCACCGTTCTGCTGCCCGGAACCGCCTTCGTGGAACTGGCGATACGCGCGGGTGACCAGGTCGGTTGCGACCGGCTGGCGGAGCTGACCCTCGAAGCGCCGCTGGTACTGCCGGAGCGCGGCGGCGTCCGCTTCCAGATCGTGGTCGGCGCCGTGGACGGTGCCGGTTTCCGATCCTTCAGTCTGTCCTCCCGGCTCCAGGACGCCCCCGCCGAGGAGCCCTGGACCCGGCACGCCACCGGCGTACTGGCCTCCGGAGCCCCGCAGGCCAGCGTCGACACGCTTGCCGAGTGGCCGCCGAAGGGCGCCGAGGAAGTGGACCTCGGCGGCCTGTACGAGGAGTTGGCGGCCACCGGGCTGCACTACGGTCCGACGTTCCAGGGCCTGCGGGCGGCCTGGCGGCGTGGCGCCGAGGTCTTCGTCGAGGTACGGCTGCCCGAGGCGGCCGAGTCGCAGGCTGCCGACTTCGCCCTGCACCCCGCACTGCTGGACTCCGCACTGCATGGGCTCGGGCTGGGCGTGCTGGACGACTCCGACGGCGGACGGCTGCCGTTCGCCTGGAGCGGCGTGTCGCTGCACGCCAGCGGCGCTTCCGCGCTGCGGGTGCGGCTGGTGGCGACCGGTGCGCAGGGCGTGCGGCTGGAGATCGCCGACGTCACCGGTGCCCCGGTCGCGACGGTCGAGTCGCTGGTGCTGCGCGCGGTGTCCGCCGAGCAGGTACGGGCGGCACGCGCCGCGTACCACGAGTCGGTGTTCCGCCTGGACTGGGTGGAGCTCCCGACGGCAGCGCAGCCAACGTCCCTGTCACTGGCGGTCATCGGCGACGACACGCTGGGCCTGGCCGCGGACACCTATCCGGACCTGGCCGCGTTGACCGCGGCCGTCGAGTCGGGGGCCGCTCGCGTACCCGACCGCGTGCTGGTCCCCTGCGCACCCGCCGAGGCGGTACGCGATGCGGTTGGCGGCGCGCTGGAGCTGGCGCAGACCTGGCTGGACGATGCGCGGTACGCCGGTTCACGGCTCGTCGTGGTGACCCAGGGCGCGATGGCGGTCGGCGCCGACGAGACCGTCGATCCGGTGCTCGCCGCCGTCTGGGGCCTGATCCGGTCAGCCGAGTCGGAGAACCCGGACCGTTTCACCCTGCTCGACCTCGACGACCAGCCCGAGTCGCGGCAGGCACTGCCCGCCGTACTGGCCGTGGACGAACCGCAGTTGGCGCTGCGCGGCGGCATACCCCGCGCCCCGCGACTGGCCCGGGTCGCGGTCGAGGCCGATGCGGCGCCGCGCCCGTACGACCCGGAAGGCACCGTGCTGATCACCGGCGCCTCGGGCATGCTGGGCGGGCTGTTCGCCCGGCATCTGGTGGCCGAGCACGGAGTGCGCCATCTGCTACTGGTCAGCCGCGCTGGCGCCGACTCCGCCAATGCCGACGAACTCACCACCGAACTCGGCGCGTTGGGCGCGGAGGTCACCTGGTCCGCCTGCGATGTGGCTGACCGGGACGCGCTGGCCGGTGTGCTGGACGCGATCCCCGCCGCGCATCCGCTGACCGCCGTGGTCCACACCGCCGGCGTACTGGCCGACGGCATCCTCGCCTCCCAGTCGCCCGAGGGCGTCGACCGGGTCTTCCGGCCCAAGGTCGACGGCGCCTGGAACCTGCATGAGCTGACCCGTGACCTGGACCTGTCCGGGTTCGTGCTGTTCTCCAGCTCCTCCGGCGTGTTCGGCGGCCCCGGCCAGGCCAACTACGCCGCGGCGAACGCGTTCCTCGACGCCCTCGCCCAGCACCGCCGCTCCCAGGGCCTGCCCGCCACCGCGCTGGCCTGGGGCCTTTGGGGCGAATCCGGCGGTATGGCCGCCACGTTGGACGAGACCGACCTCCGCCGACTGCGCCGCTCCGGACTGCCCCCGCTGTCCACGGCCGAGGGCCTGGAACTGTTCGACCTCGCGCGGACACACACCGACGAGCCACAGCTCGTACTGATGCGCGTCGACGTCTCCGCGCTGCGCGTCCAGGCCGCCGCGGGTGCGATGTCACCGCTGCTGCGCGGACTGGTCCGCACTCCGATGCGGCGCGCCGCCGGTGGTGCCGGAGCAGGGCTCGGCGGCGAGTCGGCCCTGGCCCAGCAACTGGCGGGCCTGACCGCGCCGGAACAGGACCGGCTCCTGCTGGACCTGGTACGTACCCAGGTGGCCGCGGTGCTCGGCTACCCCGGCCCGGCCACGGTCGAATCCGGCCGTGCCTTCAAGGAGTTGGGCTTCGACTCCCTCACCGCCGTCGAACTGCGCAACCTCCTCGGCGACGCCACCGGGCTACGGCTGCCCGCCACACTGGTCTTCGACTATCCGACCTCCGTCGCCCTCGCCGAGTACCTGCGCACCGAACTGCTGGGTGACCAGACCGAGTTGGTCGGCCCCGTGGCGCGGGCCGACGATGACGATCCGATCGCCATCGTGGCGATGAGCTGCCGCTTCCCCGGCGGCGTGCGGTCGCCGGAGGACCTGTGGCAGTTGCTGGCCGCCGGGGGCGACGGCATCTCCGGATTCCCCACCGACCGCGGCTGGGACCTTGCCGCGCTCTACAGCGCCGACCCCGACCGCGAAGGCACCAGCTACGCGCGCGAGGGCGGCTTCCTGCACGACGTCGCCGACTTCGACTCGGCGTTCTTCGGCATCTCGCCGCGTGAGGCGCTGGCGATGGACCCCCAGCAGCGGATCCTGCTGGAAACCTCCTGGGAGGCGTTCGAACGAGCGGGCATCGACCCGACGGCGCTTCGCGGCAGCCGCACCGGAGTGTTCGTCGGCTCCAACGACCAGGACTACCTGACCCTGTGGTTGCAGGACCCCGACGGCCTCGAAGGACATCTGGGCACCGGCAACGCGGCCAGCGTCGCCTCCGGACGCATCTCGTACACGTTCGGCCTTGAGGGGCCCGCGCTCACCGTCGACACCGCCTGCTCGTCCTCGATCGTGACGCTTCACCTGGCCGCCCAGGCACTGCGCAACGGCGAGTGCACACTGGCGCTGGCCGGGGCGGTGACGGTGATGTCCACGCCCGGCGCGTTCACCGAGTTCAGCCGCCAGCGCGGGCTGGCCGCGAACGGCCGCATCAAGGCCTTCGCCGCCGGCGCCGACGGTACGAGCTGGTCGGAGGGCGTCGCCATGCTGCTCGTCGAGCGGCTGTCCGACGCACGGCGCAACGGCCACCCGGTACTGGCCGTGCTGCGCGGCAGCGCCATCAACCAGGACGGCGCGAGCAACGGGCTCACGGCGCCGAACGGTCCGTCGCAGCAGCGGGTGATACGCCAGGCACTGGCCACGGCCGGGCTGTCGGCGCGTGAGGTGGACGCCGTCGAGGCGCACGGCACCGGAACGACGCTCGGCGACCCGATCGAGGCGCAGGCACTGCTGGCCACCTACGGCAAGGACCGTCCTGAGGGGCGGCCGCTCTACCTCGGCTCGGTCAAGTCCAACATCGGCCACACGCAGGCCGTTGCCGGTGCCGCCGGAGTCATCAAGATGGTGATGGCGATCCGGCACGGCGTGCTGCCGCAGACCCTGCACATCGACGAGCCCACGCCGCACGTCGACTGGTCCGCGGGTGACATCGCCCTGCTGACCGAGGCCGTGCGGTGGCCGGAGACGGGACAGCCGCGCCGCGCCGGCATCTCCTCCTTCGGCTACAGCGGCACCAACGCACACGCCATCATCGAGCAGGCACCGCCCGCCGAAGCACCGCCCGTCGCGGAGCCGTCGGTACGGCTGCCGTATGTTCCCGTCGCCCTCTCCGGCAGGTCGGGCGCCGCGCTGCGCGCCCAGGCCGAGCGGCTGCGCACCCACCTTGAGGCGGAGCCCGGCCTGGGCCTGCTGGACGTCGCGTACTCGCAGGCCGTCACGCGCGCCGCGTTGGACCGCCGCGCGGTGGTCGTGGCCCCCGGAAGGGACGAACTGCTCACGAGCCTGGCCGACCTGGCGGCGGACCGCACTTCCGCCGCACTGGTGGAGGGGAACGCCTCCGAAGGCAAGGTGGCGTTCCTGTTCACGGGGCAGGGCAGCCAGCGGCTCGGGATGGGTCGGGAGCTGTATGAGATCTATCCGGCGTTCGCTGAGGCGTTGGACGCGGTGTGTGAGCGGGTTGGACTGGCGCTGCGGGATGTGATCTTCGGGGCTGATGGTGGCCTGTTGGACCAGACGGCTTATACGCAGCCCGCGTTGTTCGCGGTTGAGGTGGCGCTGTTCCGGTTGGTGGAGTCGTGGGGCCTCAAGCCTGACTTCCTTTCTGGCCACTCGATTGGCGAGCTGGCCGCGGCGCATGTCGCTGGTGTGTTGTCGCTGGATGATGCGTGTGCGTTGGTGGCGGCTCGTGGCCGTCTGATGCAGGAGCTGCCGGGTGGCGGTGTGATGGTGGCGGTTCAGGCGGCGGAGGACGAAGTCGCGCCGCTGCTGGTGGACGGTGTAAGCATCGCGGCGATCAACGGGCCGACGTCGGTGGTGATCGCGGGTGATGAGGCTGCGGCGCTGGAGATCGCTTCCGGTTTTGAGGCGCGGGGTCGTAAGACCAAGCGGCTGACC
>NZ_JAPZVN010000005.1 GCF_027533845.1 Streptomyces sp. RPT161
GGGCCGCTTGCGCCCACCCGTCGCCCGGCCACCGCCCCTCATCGAGGCCCTGCGGGCCGCTTGCACTCTAGGGGGCAGAGTGCTAATCATTGGCGTTAGCACTCTGACGTTGAGAGTGACAGATGGACCGGGTCGGTGAGGCCCGATCGGCTGTCGGGAAGGAACCGGTGGCCGACCGGCCGTCCGTCGCGGGCGCCAGCGCGGTCCGACGCCAAACCCCCGTCCGGGAGGACCACTTCACATGGCCAAGATCATCGCGTTCGACGAGGAGGCACGGCGCGGCCTTGAGCGCGGTATGAACCAGCTCGCCGACGCCGTAAAGGTGACCCTCGGCCCCAAGGGCCGCAACGTCGTCCTTGAGAAGAAGTGGGGCGCGCCCACGATCACCAACGATGGTGTGTCCATCGCCAAGGAGATCGAGCTCGAGGACCCGTACGAGAAGATCGGCGCCGAGCTGGTCAAGGAGGTCGCCAAGAAGACGGACGACGTCGCCGGTGACGGTACGACGACCGCGACCGTCCTCGCCCAGGCGCTGGTCCGCGAGGGTCTGCGCAACGTCGCCGCCGGTGCCAACCCGATGGCTCTCAAGCGCGGCATCGAGAAGGCCGTCGAGGCCGTCTCCGGTGCGCTGCTCGACCAGGCCAAGGAGGTGGAGACCAAGGAGCAGATCGCCTCCACCGCCTCCATCTCGGCCGCCGACACCCAGATCGGTGAGCTGATCGCCGAGGCCATGGACAAGGTCGGCAAGGAAGGCGTCATCACCGTCGAGGAGTCGCAGACCTTCGGCCTGGAGCTTGAGCTCACCGAGGGCATGCGCTTCGACAAGGGCTACATCTCGGCGTACTTCGCCACCGACATGGAGCGTATGGAGGCCTCCCTCGAGGACCCGTACATCCTGATCGTCAACTCCAAGATCTCCTCGGTCAAGGACCTGCTCCCGCTGCTGGAGAAGGTCATGCAGTCGGGCAAGCCGCTGCTGATCATCGCCGAGGACGTCGAGGGCGAGGCCCTGTCCACCCTGGTGGTCAACAAGATCCGTGGCACCTTCAAGTCCGTCGCCGTCAAGGCCCCGGGCTTCGGTGACCGCCGCAAGGCCATGCTCGGCGACATCGCCATCCTCACCGGTGGCACCGTCATCTCCGAGGAGGTCGGCCTCAAGCTGGAGAACGCCGGTCTCGACCTGCTCGGCCGCGCCCGCAAGGTCGTCATCACCAAGGACGAGACCACCATCGTCGACGGTGCCGGTGACAGCGACCAGGTCCAGGGCCGCGTCAACCAGATCCGCGCCGAGATCGAGCAGTCGGACTCCGACTACGACCGCGAGAAGCTCCAGGAGCGCCTCGCCAAGCTGGCCGGCGGCGTGGCCGTGATCAAGGCCGGTGCCGCCACCGAGGTGGAGCTCAAGGAGCGCAAGCACCGCATCGAGGACGCGGTGCGCAACGCCAAGGCCGCCGTCGAGGAGGGCATCGTCGCCGGTGGTGGCGTGGCCCTGCTGCAGGCCTCCTCGGTCTTCGAGAAGCTGGAGCTGGACGGCGACGAGGCCACCGGTGCCAACGCCGTCAAGCTTGCGCTGGAGGCCCCGCTGAAGCAGATCGCCGTCAACGGTGGTCTCGAGGGCGGCGTCGTCGTGGAGAAGGTGCGCAACCTGGCCGTCGGCCACGGCCTGAACGCCGCGACCGGTGAGTACGTGGACATGATCGCCGAGGGCATCATCGACCCGGCCAAGGTCACCCGCTCCGCGCTGCAGAACGCCGCCTCCATCGCGGCGCTGTTCCTCACCACCGAGGCCGTCATCGCCGACAAGCCGGAGAAGGCCGCCGCTGGCGCCGACGCCGCCGCTGCCGGCATGGGCGGTGGCATGGACTTCTGATCCGCCGAGGATCAGACTCCGTCCAACCCGAGGGCGGTACCCCACGCGGGGTACCGCCCTCGGGCGTTTGCGATTGTCTCCCCGCTTAGTTGAGCGCCGCGCGCAGCGCGGCCCGCAGCCGTCCGCCGTGCCGGGTCAGCAGGCGCTCGGCCGTGGCGGCGTCCACCTCGCCCAGGATGGTGAGGATGGCGTTCTTCACCTCGCCGTCGGTCGCCGCCAGCGCCGCCTCGATCTCCTGGTCGGCCGCGCCGGTGGCCAGTGCGACGATGCGCCGGGCGCGAGCGCGCAGCTTCTCGTTGGAGGAGCGCACGTCGACCATCAGGTTCCCGTAGGTCTTGCCGAGCCGGATCATCGTGATGGTCGAGATCATGTTGAGCACCAGCTTCTGTGCGGTGCCCGCCTTCAACCGGGTGGAACCGGTGAGCAGTTCGGGGCCGACCACCACCTCGATGCCGTGCTCGGCCGCGGCGGCCAGTGCGGAGTCCGCGTTGCAGGACAACCCGATGGTCAACGCGCCCCGCGCTCGGGCGTGTCCGACCGCCCCGACGGCGTACGGGGTGCGGCCGGAGGCCGAGATCCCGACGACGGTGTCGGCGGCGCCGACACCCAGCGCGTCCAGGTCCTCGGCGGCGAGTTCCGCGCTGTCCTCCGCGCCCTCGACGGCGCTCAGCATCGCGTCGGGACCGCCCGCGATCAGGCCGACGACCTGGCCCGGCCGGGTGTTGAAGGTGGGCGGGCACTCGCTGGCGTCGAGCACGCCGAGCCGTCCCGCGGTGCCCGCACCCGCGTAGACCAGGCGTCCGCCGCGGGCCATCCGCTCGGCGGTGGCGTCGATGGCGGCGGCGATGTACGGCAGTCGGTCGGCGACGGCGGCCGCGACGGTGGCGTCCTGGCCGTTCATGATCCGGGCGATGTCGAGGGTCGGCAGTTGGTCGATGTCCGAGAGTTCCGGCTGGAACGCCTCGGTGGTGAGGGTCGCCAACTCACGGCGCAGCTCGCCGTAGGGGGTGTCGCGGGACATGGCGGCTGGCTTCCTAACGTGCGGTGGGCGCTTCGGGGCTGTGGCGGTGGGCGAGCGCCTCGTACGAGGCGGACAGGGCGGGCGCCGCCCGCTCGTAGGTGCGCTGCGCCACGCCGACGAACAGGCAGTCGACGACCAGCAGTTGGCTGGTGCGGCTGGACATGGCGGCCGGTCGCAGCTCGCTCTCCCGGCGCACCGCGGTGGTGAGGACGAGATCGGCGTACCTGGCCACCGCGCCGTCCGGCCGCCCGGTGATGGCGACCGTGGTGGCGCCCCGGTCGAAGGCGGCGCGCAGCGGTTCTATGACGTCGACGGTGTTGCCGGAGTGGGTGATGGCCAACGCCACGTCGCCCTGGCGCAGTTGGACGGCGTTGGTCACCGCCAGGTGCGGATCGCTGTGGGCGTGTGCGATGAGCCCGATGCGTAGCAGCTTCTGCACCAGGTCCTGACCGACCAGGGCGGACGCCCCGATGCCGTAGACGTCGATGCGGCGGGCGGCGGTCAACGCCCCCACCACGGCTTCCAGTTGGGAGACGTCGAGTCCGGCGGCGGTGTCGGCCAGGGTCTGCCGCTCGTCGTGGGCGAGCTTGGCGACCACGTCGGCCAGTGGGTCGTCCACCGCGATGTCCGCGGTGACCGAGGCCGGTGCGCCCGACTGCTGCTGGGCGGCGAACGCGGCGAGCGCCAGCCGCAGGTCACGGTAGCCGGGGTAGCCCAGGACCCGGGCGGTGCGCACGACGGTGGCCTCGCTGGTGCCGGTGCGCTGGGCCAGTGCGGTGACGGTGAGCTGGGCGCAGGCGGCCGGGTCGGCGGCGACCGCTTCGGCGACGCGCTGCATGGAGCGGGGCATGGTGGGGGAGAGGGTTCTGACCCTGGCGGCCAGGGCGGGGCCGGTGTCGCACTGGCGGAAAGTTTCCTTCGCGTTCTGCGTCACGCTTTGAAAGATATTTTCATCGCACGGGTTGGTCAATCATCCGATGCCGGGTCACTCCGGCGGGAGGGGGACAATCGGCGTATGGAACTCGAACCCGCGCTGCATGCGGCCCGCGCGTTGGTACTGGCCGATCTGGCGGCCTGCGACATCGACGACGCGGCGGTCGTGTCGCTGGTCGAGGACGCGGTGGCGAACCGCCGGTGGTGGGTGGAGCAGTGGCCGGACGGCGTGGAGTACGTCACCGGGCTGATCGCCCAGGACGTACAGGACGCCCTCCTCGACCGCTACGGGCGCTGGCCCCTGTGCCCCGCCTGCGAGGAGCCGCACGCCCTGGACGTCGAGCCGGAGCTAGGCCCCGATCCGCACTGGGTGTGCGGGAAGGACGGCGTTGTCATCGCGGCCGTCGGCCGGCTGCCGGTCCGTTCCGGCTGAGGTTCGCGATCCTGCCCGCGCACCCGCCCCTCACCGGAAACGGACCTGTGCGTACGTCAACACGAACGCCACCGCGGCGAGCGCCACGCTGACCCAGGCCACGCCCGTGTATCCCGCGCCCGCGTCGATGGCCGCTCCGCCCAGCCAAGGTCCCGCCGTGTTGCCGATGTTGAACGCGGCCGTGGTGGTCGCCCCGGCCAGCGTCGGCGCGGCGTTGGCGACGTTGAACATCCGCGCGTTGAGCGCGGGTGCGGCGGTGAACGCCGTCACGCCCAGCAGCAGCGACAGCGTCACCGCGGCCGCCGGTTGCCGCGCGGTCAGCGCGAGCGCCGCGAGTACCAGTGTCGTCGCGGCGATACCGCCCTTCAACGTGCCGAACAGCCGGGCGTCCGCTATCCGTCCGCCGAGCGCCGTGCCGATCAGCGCCCCGATGCCGAACAGCGCGAGGACCGTCGGCACCCAGCCCTCGTCCAGTCCCGCGGTCTCGGTGAGCAGCGGAGCGAGATAGCTGAAGGTGCAGAAGACGGCGGCCTGTACGAAGGCGGTGGTGGCGAGCGCCAGCCAGACGCTGCGGTCGCGGTAGATCCGCAGTTCGGTGCGGAGCCGCGGCGCGGTCCGCGGCCGCGGTACCCGGGGTACCAGCACGGCGACCCCGGCCATGCCGAGCACCGTCAGCCCGGCGACGGCCCAGAACGCGGCCCGCCAACCGGCGTGCTGGCCGAGGAACGTACCGGCCGGGACGCCCGCGATGTTGGCGATGCTCAGGCCGCCCACCATGACGGCCATCGCGCGGGCCCGCGCCTCGTACGGCACCATCGCCACCGCCACCGCCGCACCGACCGCCCAGAACCCGGCGCAGGCCAGTGCGCTGACGACGCGTGAGGCGAACAGCACGCCGTACGAGGGCGCGAGCGCGCCCGCCACCTGGCCGAGGCCGAACGCGCAGAGCAGCGCCAGCAGGGTGGTGCGGCGCGGCAGCCGCAGCGTTGACGCGGCCAGCAGCGGCGCGCCGACCACCATGCCGATGGCGAAGGCGGAGATCAGCAGTCCGGCCCGTGGGATGGAGACGCCGAGATCGGCGGCGAGCGGTGGCAGCAGTCCGGAGAGCATGAACTCGGAAGTTCCCAGGGCGAACACGGACAGCCCGAGGACGTAGACCGCCACCGGCATGCGGACTCTGGTGTGGTCCACTGAGGTGTTCGGGAGCTGGTCGGTGGCTGTGGCGGTCGTGTGGTTGCCCTGGTCGTTCGACATGTTTCGTACAAGTGTCCAGAAGTGTTGGGCATTCCCGGGGTCAGGCGCTGATCAATTGCAGTTCTGTCTCCAGGTTGTGGCGGGCGGTGCGCTCCCAGTGCCGCTCTCCGTACGGGGTGTGGAACAGCCTTGGCAGGGCGAGGAGTTGGCGCAGCGCGTCGGCCCGTCCGGCACGGAAGACCTCGTCCGGGACGAACCCGTACTCCTCGCGCACCGCCGCCGCGTAGGCGGCGTACTCGCGTGGCGCGCCGGCGAGCACCGCGAGGTCCGCGTCGCACAGCACCTCGCCGTCGCGGTCGCCGTCGGCCGGATCATGGCCGACGGTCAGCCGTACCAGGCGGGCGACCTCGGCGACCAGCGGATGCGGCAGCCCCGCTTCGGTGAGCGCGCGTTGCGCGAGGTCGGCGCTGCGCTCCTCGTTCTCGGAACGGTCGGGCCGGTAGACGGCGTCGTGGAACCACACGGCGAGCAGTACGGCGTCCGGATCGGAGGCGTACGAGGCGAGCGCCTCGGCGTGGTCGAGGGTCGCGATCAGGTGGTCGGTGGTGTGGTAGCGGCGCTGCGGCTCGGCCCAGCGGCCGAGCAGGTTCTCGCCGTACGGGACCGGGTCCGCGGTGCACCCGGCGTGCCGCAGCAGTGCCGTCCAGCGGGTGAGCAGAGTGTCGTACGAGGGGTGGCGGGGCGTCGGGGGCGTGGCCATGGTGCCCATTCTCGCCATTGTGGAGGGTCGTCTGGCAGTGCGAACGGCCGTGTGGCAGGCTGTGCTACATGTCTAGACCAATCTTCGAAGTGATCGCTCTGGGCGCCGACGACGCGGTCGCCGCACAGGCCGGTGGGGCGGATCGCCTCGAACTTGTCACGGACATGGCCGCCGACGGCCTCACGCCGAGCCTGGAGACCTTCGCGGCGGTGCGGGCCGCGGTCGGCATCCCGGTGCGGGTGATGCTGCGGATGACGGACGGCTTCGGCGCGGGCGGTCCGCGCGACGTGGACGCGCTGTGCGCACGGGCGCGGGCGCTGCGGGCCGAGGGCGCCGATGAGTTCGTGCTGGGCTTCCTCGACCGGGACGGCGGCCCCGACATGGCGGCGGTACGGGCGCTGGTCGACGCCATCGAGGGTTCCCGTTGGACCTTCCACCGGGCCATCGACCGCGCGGCCGACCGCGACGCGCTGCGCAAGGCGCTCGCCGGGCTGCCCGGCCTGGACACCTATCTCACCGCGGGCTCCGCGCTCGGTGTGCCGGACGGCCTGCCGGTCCTGCGGGAGGAGGCGGCCAGGACCCGGGCCGCCGAGCCCGGCTACGAGCCCCGCCTGCTGGTGGGCGGCGGCCTGCGGGCAGCCCACCTGCCGTACCTGCGCGCCGCGGGTGTGGACGCCTTCCACGTCGGGGCCGCCGTCCGCCCCGGCGGTTGGTCGACCACGGTCGCACCGGAGGCGGTCCGCGAGTGGCGCGAAACCCTCGACACTCCGGTGCCGGTCCCCTGAGCGGGCAGGCGCAAAAGGCGGGCGGGTGGAAGCCCACGGCGGCGCCGCGCGCACCCGTCCAGCCGCACCGCCCCGCGCCGAGCGCCGCGGGCAGCCGCCCTGCGGGCGCGGCAGGCCGCAGCCACCCGCCCGGAACCTATGCGGCCAGTTGCTCCGGCAACGGGGCCGCATGCACAACGATCAACCCGGAAACCGCCCGGGTGAGGGCCACGTACAAGCGCCGCAGCCCGGTGCGCGCGTCCGGCTCGCCGTCGACGACGGCGGACGGCTCGTCCAGCACCACGTAGTCGTACTCAAGGCCCTTCGCCAGCGAAGCCGGTACCAGCGTGAGCCGGGCCTCCTCGGTGGTCTCCTCACCGGGCGAGAGGTACCGCACCCCCGCCGCGTCCAGCGCCGCGGCCAGCACCGGTACCCGGGCGTCGGCGGCGATCAGCCCGACAGATCCCTCCCGCTCCAGCGACTCCCGGCCCGCCGAGAGCACCGCCGCGGTCAGCTCCTCCGCCGCCACCCGCCGTACCCGCAGGTCGCCCGGCGACTCCCGGACGGAGGTGGCCGGGGCCAGGTCCGGCGCGATGGCGGGCAGCAGCCGGGAGGCGTACGCGATCACCTCGCGGGGCACCCGGAACCCCCGGGTCAGCTCCTCGACGGTGGCCTCCGGCTTGCCGAGATGGGTCAGCGCCTCCCGCCAACTCGCCGTCGCCCAGGGCGTGGTGCCCTGCGCGATGTCACCGAGCACGGTCGCGGAACCGGTGGTGCAGCGGCGGCCCACCGCGCGGTACTGCATGGGCGACAGGTCCTGCGCCTCGTCCAGCACGACATGGCCGAGCGAGGGCGTGCGCCGCACCAGGTCCATCGCCTCGTCCACCAGCACCGCGTCCGCCGCCGACCACGGCGCCGACTTCACCCCGCGGCCGGGTCTGGGCCAAAGGATCTCCTTCTGCTCGTCCTCGCCCAGCAGCCCGTCCGCGCACCGGGCCAGGAACTCCGGTTCGGACAGCAGCCGCAGCACGGTCCTGGCCGCGTCGACCGGTGGCCACATCGCCTTGGCCGCCGCCCTGACCGGCTGGGAGCGCGCCACCGCGTCCTGCACCCGGTCGTCCGGGGCCTCACCGGCCGCCTCCATCCGGGTCAGCACCGCGTGCGCGATGCGCTGCGGCAGCGCGTCGGCCGCCGCGCCGTAGCGGATGTCCCGGTCCCTCAACTCATCGAGGATCTCCTCCAGTTCATGGGCCGGGACGCGCCAGCGGCGGGAGCCGCGGACCACGACCACCGGTTCGGTCGGCGTGCTGATCCCGTCGCGCACCGCCCGGCGCAGCACCTCCGCCATCCGCACGTCGCCCTTGAGCCGGGCGGCCCGCGCGGTGTCGGCGGACCGCACCTCGACATGGGCCACCAGGTCGTCCACGGTGGCCTGTTTGACGTGCAACTCGCCCAGCGCCGGCAGGACCTGCTCGATGTAGTGCAGGAAGGAGCGGTTGGGGCCGACCACCAGCGTGCCGGTGCGGGCCAGCCGCTCCCGGTGCGCGTAGAGCAGGTACGCCACCCGGTGCAGGCCGACCGCGGTCTTCCCGGTGCCGGGCGCTCCCTGGACGCACACCGTGCCGCCGATCCCCGCCCGGACGATCTCGTCCTGCTCGGGCTGGATGGTGGCGACGATGTCCCGCATCGGGCCGACGCGCGGCCGCTCGATCTCGGCCTGGAGCAGCTTGCTGCCGGTGTCGGCCTCCGCGGGGTCGCTGAGGTGCTCGTCCTCGTAGGCCGTCAACCGGCCCCCGGTGTAACCGAATCGACGCCGCATCCCGATGTCCATCGGGTCCTTGCGCGAGGCCCGGTAGAACGGCTGGGAGACGGGGGCGCGCCAGTCGATGACCATCGGGTCGCCGTCCGCGTCGTGCACATGGCGGCGGCCGATGTAGAACCGCTCCCCTTCCGCGCCCTCCGCCCGGTCGGCGCCGGGGGCGTGCAGATAGTCGAGGCGGCCGAAGAACAGCGGGGTGTGCGCGAGGTCGGCGAGCGCCTCGATGCGCCGCGCGATCTGCTGCTGAAGCACCTCGGCGTTGACCCAGTTGGCGCTCACATCGCGGATGTCGAGTGACTCGGCGTCAGCGCGCATGGCACGGAGCGCGGCTCGGGACGCGGTGAGATGGGCGCGCTCACGGTCGAGCGGTTCTGTTGTGTCGATGGACACGGTGCTGTGCCTCCGGCGGTACGCAGGGCAGACGTCCGTGGGTGGACGTGACGTGTGGTGCGTGGCTGCCGACCGGTTGCCGTCCGGTCGGCGCGCTCCGGCGCGCGGACGGCGCGGAGGGGGCAAGACGCGCGATGTTACGCCGTCGGCCCTGGTGACGCGAATGGATTTCCGTCGGGTGTACATCCCTGGGCCCACCCCCTAGGGGCCGGTGTAGCCCTCGGGACTGACGGCCTGGGCCGATGGGCTGCAGGACGGGGACCGCTCGATCATCCTGCGGACCGATGTACGACAAGGGGGTGAAAACCTACCGTTGAGCTATGGCTACCACGACGTTCACCCCGATCCGGGGCAGCACCGCGATGGGGGCGGCGGACGCCCCCGAATCAGCTCGGCGCACTCATCCGCGCCACATCCTCGGCAGCACGATGCGCGCGATCGGCGTGTTCGCCGACACCGCCTTCCGCGTCGTCATCCTGGGCGGCGACGGCACCAGGCAGCCCGACCACGCCCCCCACGAACCGCAGCGTTCCGGTGACAAGCAGGAATAACCCCCGGTAAGCGGCATGTGCCGCTGAGCGTATGCCAACCACCGCCGGGTAGGGTCGCCGCCGGGGCGGACGGCGATCGAAGGGTGTGGCTTGGTGAGTACGACAACGGCTGCGCGCGGCGCGAACCGTACGCGGTGGGACGCGCAGCCGCTACGGGTGGCGCTGGCCGCCACTCCCCGGCGCCCGCTGATGCTCGCCACCGCGCTGCTCGCCGTCTCCCTCACCGCCTACGCCGGACTGTGCCTGGCGATGCGCTTCGAGATGGCCGACGCCATCGTCTACCGGGCCGAGGGCATGGCCGTCGCCACCGGCCACGGCCTGTACGACCTGCGGGTCACCGAGTGGAACCTGCCCGCCACCTATCCGCCCTTCGCCGCGATCCTGTTCGTGCCGACGTCATGGCTACCGCTCGATGTGCTGCGGCTCGGCGTCACCGAGGTCAACGTCGCACTGCTGGCACTACTGGCCCACCTGTCCTGCAGGTTCGTGGGCTGGCCGCGCCGGGTGGAGCTGCGGCCGGTCGCGATCATCGTGGCGGTCGCGCTCGGGGTGTGGATCGAGCCGGTCTTCCAGACCTTCGTCTTCGGCCAGATCAACATCGCGCTGGCCTGCCTGGTCCTGTGGGACCTCTCGCGTCCGGACGGCGCCCGCGGCAAGGGGCTGGCGATCGGCGTCGCGGCCGGGATCAAGCTCACCCCGGCGCTGTTCGCCGTCTACCTGCTGCTGACCGGTCGGGTGCGGGCGGCGGCCATGTCGGCGGTGTCGTTCGCCGGGACGGTGCTGATCGGCTGGCTGGTGCTGCCGGGCGCCACCGTTGACTTCTGGACCCGGCGGATGTTCGAGACCGAGCGGGTCGGCAAGGTCTGGATCGTCGACAACCAGTCCCTACAGGGACTGATCGCCCGTCTGCTGCACACCCCGGACCCGGGCATGTGGTGGACCGTACCGGCGGCGCTCACCGCCGTCGCGGGGCTGCTGGTCGCGGTGCGCGCGGCGCGGCGCGGGCTGGAGACCTGGGGCGTGCTGTGCGCGGCGGTCACCGCGCTGCTGATCTCGCCGATCAGCTGGTCGCACCACTGGGTGTGGTGCGTACCGCTGATCGCCCTGCTGGCCGCCGAGGCGCACCGGGTGCGCTGGCGGTGGGTGGCGTTCGCGGCGGTGGTCGTCGGCTTCACGGCGCGCACGATGTGGATCGTGCACGCCCCGGGCGGCTATGTGCTGCACCTGCCGTGGTGGGCCCAACCCCTCGCGTCCCCCTACCCGTTGATGGGCCTGGTGTTCCTGGCGGTGACGGCGGTACGGGCCCGGCGCACCGTGGCCTAGACCTCGTCGCCGGTGAGGATGTCGTCGGCGTCGGCGATGCGGTAGGCGTAGCCCTGTTCCGCCAGGAAGCGCTGGCGGTGCGCGGCGAAATCCTGGTCGATGGTGTCGCGGGCGACCACCGAGTAGAAGTGCGCCTTGTGCCCGTCGGCCTTCGGGCGCAGCACCCGGCCGAGCCGCTGCGCCTCCTCCTGCCGCGAACCGAAGGTGCCGGACACCTGGATGGCGACCGTCGCCTCCGGCAGGTCGATGGAGAAGTTCGCCACCTTGGAGACCACCAGCACGCTGATCTCGCCCGCCCGGAACGCGTCGAACAGCTTCTCGCGCTGCGCGTTGGTCGTCTCGCCCTTGATCACCGGCGCGTCCAGGTGCTCGCCCAACTCGTCGAGCTGGTCGATGTACTGCCCGATGACCAGCGTCTGCTGGCCCTTGTGCCTGGCCACCAGCGCCTCGATCACATGCCGCTTGGTGGCGGTCGTCGCGCAGTACCGGTACTTCTCGTCGGCCTCCGCCGTGGCGTACGCCAGCCGTTCGGAGTCGGTCAGGTTCACCCGGACCTCGACGCAGTCGGCGGGCGCGATGTAGCCCTGCGCCTCGATCTCCTTCCACGGCGCGTCGAACCGCTTCGGCCCGATCAGCGAGAACACGTCCGACTCCCGGCCGTCCTCCCGTACCAGGGTCGCGGTCAGCCCCAGTCGGCGGCGGGCCTGGAGGTCGGCGGTGAACTTGAAGACCGGCGCGGGCAGCAGGTGCACCTCGTCGTAGACGATCAGGCCCCAGTCGCGGGAGTCGAACAGCTCAAGGTGCGGATAGACGCCCTTCCGCTTGGTCGTCAGCACCTGGTAGGTGGCGATGGTGACCGGCCGGATCTCCTTGCGGGTCCCGCTGTACTCGCCGATCTCGTCCTCGGTCAGCGAGGTGCGGCGCACCAGTTCGTGCTTCCACTGCCGCGCGGAGACCGTGTTGGTCACCAGGATCAGCGTGGTCGCCTTGGCCTCGGCCATCGCGCCCGCGCCCACCAGTGTCTTGCCCGCGCCGCACGGCAGCACGACAACGCCGGAGCCGCCGTGCCAGAAGCCCTGCACGGCCTGCTGCTGGTACGGGCGCAGCGCCCAGCCGTCCTCCCGCAGCTCGATGGGGTGCGCCTCGCCGTCCACGTACCCGGCGAGGTCCTCGGCGGGCCAGCCGAGCTTCAGCAGCACCTGCTTGATCTGCCCGCGCTCCGACGGGTGCACCACCACGGTGTCCTCGTCGAGCCGGGCGCCGACCAGCGGATGGACCTTCTTGGACCGCAGCACCTCGTGCAGCACCGGCCGGTCGCTGGTCTCCAGCACCAGCCCGTGCGTGGGGTGCTTGACCAGCCGCAGCCGCCCGTACCGCGCCATGGTCTCGGCGACGTCGATCAGCAGCGCGTGCGGTACCGGGTACCGCGAGTACTTCACCAGCGCGTCCACGACCTGTTCGGCGTCATGCCCGGCGGCCCGTGCGTTCCACAGCCCGAGCGGCGTGACCCGGTAGGTGTGGATGTGCTCCGGCGCCCGCTCCAACTCGGCGAACGGCGCGATGGCCCGACGACACTCGTCCGCGCTCGGGTGATCCACCTCCAGCAGCAGCGTCTTGTCGCTCTGGACGATGAGAGGTCCGTTCAACGCCCTGGCCCTTCGCTCGTGGTACGGGGACAAGCCTCCAGTGTCGCGCATCCCGCGGGGAAACCGGGCGGTCGTTCCTCAGCGGACGTCCTCGGTGAGTTCGCAGACGCCGGTGATGCGGTGCAGGGCGTAGGTGCGGACCTCGTCGGTGGTGTGGTCGTAGGCGGTGACGAAGCCGCCCTCGACCTTGACCGGTTCGATGACGCGCTGGCTGGCGGCGCCGTCGGCGTTGACATAGCCGATCCACAGGGGTTCACCGGTGAGCACCGCGGCCTGCACGGTGGCCAGCGTCTCGGCCGAGGTGGTGCGGGGCAGCGCGGAGCCGTGGGGGGCGGGCTGCGCGGCCGGCTTGCGGGGGGCGGTGGCCGCGCGGTCGCCGGCGCGGATCGCCTTGACCGCGGCCGCCAGCAGCGTCTGGTCCGGCCGCGGCGGCCCGTCCGGCACCGGGACGGGAGCGGCGCGCGGCGGGGTACGGCGGGCGTCGGCACGGGTGATCAGCACGTCGCCCTCGGCGGACTCCGCGGCGGGCGCGAAGCCCATGGTGCGCAACCGTTCCAGCAGGGTCACCGGCTCGGACTGGGCGGCCAGCACGGTCGGCGCCAGACGGCGCAGGCCGAGCCCGGCGGCCCGGCGGTCGGCGAGGATCTCGGAGAGCACCGCGTCGTCGTCGCAGCGCACGTACGCCGAGGCGGCACCGACCCGCAGTCGGCCGTGGCGGCGGGCCACGTCGTCGATCAGATAGCTGAGCGGCTGCGGCACCGGGGTGCGCGAGTGCGCCGCCAGAAAACCGTGCAATTCGGCCGCGGTGCGCCCGGCGTCCAGCGCCCGCCGCACCGACTCCGGGGTGAACCGGTACACCGTCGCCCCGCCCTTGGACTCGACGTCGGCGAGCACCCCCAGCGTCTCGGCCAGCGCGGTGCGCAGCGGCCCGGGGGCGACCGCGGTCAGGTCGGCCTGGAGCAGTACGTGGTCCAGCGGCTCGGGCAGCAGCGGAGCCAGCCGCGCGGCGGCCGCGTCCGGATCGGTGAGCAGCTCGCGGCCGTGCCCGGACAGCGCGCCGCGGCCGGTCACGCCCAGCAACTCGGCCTCCTGGACGGTCCATTGGACGAGCCGCGCCCGCAGTTCGTCCAGCGCCGCGCCACCGCGCAGCGGGCGCTCCCAGCGCAGCCGGGCCAGCAGGTCCTCCGGCCTGGCGGAGGCGCCGTCCGGCGCCCCGGCGAGCAGTTCCAGCACCCGGCGCCGCACCCCGGGCGCCAACGAGCGGTCCAGGTCCGGGCCGAGTGCGGCCAGCGTGCGGCCCTTGGCGTCCCGGCTGCCGACCAGGCCCGGGGCGCGGGTCGCCGCCAGCCACGCGGCGGCCAGCCTCGCCCAGCGGTCCTCGGTGGGCAGCCGCAGCCACTCGTCGTAGCCGGGCGTCGGCGCGTACGCCTCGTCCACCTCGCCGTCGGAGGCCACCAGGCCCGCGGCGTACGCGGTCTCCAGCCAGAACGCGGCCAGTTCCTCGGTGGTGTCCAGCGCGGCCGCGGTGCGCTTGAGGTCCCGGACGCTCATGCCGCCCGCCCGCAGCACCAAGGGGCCGCCGGTGTCCCAGCCCTTGACCAGTTCCTCGACGGTGCGCACCGCGGTGAACGCCTCACCGGCCGCGGTGCCGTCGACCACCTGCGCGTCGTACCGCGCGTGCGGCGGCACCTCGGGCGGCAGCGGCTCCGGCGAGCGGTGCGCGCGCCCGCCGCGCAGCCGTAGCGCGGTCTCGCGCGGCAGCAGCACGGTGTGCGGCCCGGCGGGCAGCAGTACGCCGCGGGCCAGCAGCCACTGCACGGGGGTCTCGGCGGTGGCCGCCCGCACCGGCTCCGCGGCCAGTGCCACCTCGCCGTAGGGCGGGCCCCACATCAGCTTGTCCAGCACCGCCCGCGCCCCCTCGGGAGCCTCGGCGAGCAGCGCGGCAAGCCGCTGCCGGTCCGAGAACAGCGCGGTGAGCGCCGCGACCGCGCTCACCGGATCGTGGGTGGCGGGCAGCCCGGCGTCGGCCACGATCTGCTGCAGGCGGCCGGGCGACATGCCCGCCGCGGCCTCGGCGACCGTCGGGCCCAGGCCGGTCGGCGAGGGTGCGGCGGGGGAGGGGGCGAGCAGGTCACGGGCGGTGCGCACCAGCCGCAGCCGGTCGTCCCCGCCCCACACCAGCGCGTTCGTACGCAGCGTGGCCACCGCCGCGGGCAGCGCCGCCGCGATCTCCTGCGAACCCTCGTCGCCGGTCAGCAGCGCGCACAGGGTGTCGTACGGACAGGGGTCGGGGGCGACCGCCAGCGCCTCGACGGTCTGCAGCGCGAACCGGTCGAGGTGCTCCAGAGCGCGCACCACCGACGCCCGGGTCCCGGCCCTGGTGGCCAGTTGGGTGAGGTCGCCGGGCACCGGGTTGACCAGGTCGGGGCGGGCCAGCAGCAGCGCCGCCACGGCGTCGTCGCCCCGCGCGCGCAGATCCTCCGCGAGGGTGCGCGGGCCCGAACCCGCGCCTGTCCCTTCGACACCGCTCGCCACGCGCACCTCCCGATTCCGCTCGGTGGTCATCGATCCGCCGCCGGAGGTCGGTCCCCCAAACCCTGGGGCGGTCATCCGTCCCACATTAGGGCCTGATCCTCTGAACTTGTGTGGTGTCCGCGACAGGGCGGGTAGTGCTCACCGTATCCACGGTGCGCCCTGCGGCCCGCAGGGCGTCGGCGGTACGGTCAACGGGCCGGGCAGGACAGCGCGTTGGGCGGTGAACGGGATGGGCATCGAGAGCGACAAACTCGTCTTCGACTATCTGAGCCGGGTCGGCGATCTCGCCCAGACCGCCATGGGCTCGGCCGATCGCATGAGACTCGTCGCCCAACTGCGGGGCGACATCGACCGCCAGCGCGGCGGTGGCGACAGCGAGGCCGCGGTACGGCGCATCCTGGGCAAGCTCGGCACCCCGGACGAGGTGGTGCAGGCGGCCGCGCGGCAGAGCTCGGGCACGGTGCCGAGGGCGCGCACCGAGGAGCCGGCGGCGGCGCCCGCGCCGAGCCCAGTCGACACGGTCAGCCTGGACAAGGCGCCCGCCGGGGACGCGGGGCCCGACGAGTGGTGGCGGGTGCCGGCCGGTGACGAGCGCACCGAAGGCGGCGGGATACGCGGGCTGAGCACCAACGAGGTGCTCGCCGGATGGTCCGGCGGCCTGCTGCCGCCCGAGCCCGACGACGAGCCCGCCGCGCCGGCCGAGGAGGCCGGGGTCGAGGCGGCCGAGGCCGTTGAGGCCGCTCCGCGCCGGTTCCGGTTCCGGCTGCGCCGGGCGGGGGCGGCGGGTGCGGGGGAGGCGGGCGCCCGGCGGCGGCTGCCGGTGGGGCCCCTGGAGCTGCTGGCCGCGCTGGCACTGGTGGCCGGGGTGGTGCTGGGCAACTGGCTGGCGCTGGGCGGTGGTTGGCTGCTGGCGTACTTCACGCACGGCATCGGCCGCAGGCAGGCGAAGTTCGCCGCGCTCGGTGTGCCGGGACTGGTCGTGCTGGGGGAGCTGGTCTGGCTGTGGGGCCGCACGGACGGGCGCTGGGGCGGCCCGCTCGCCGCCAACCAGCTGGGGCAGGCCATCACCGCCGACTTTCCGATGACGGTGAAGGTCGCGGCGCTGGGCACGGCAGTGTTCCTGCTGTGGCGCAGCGCGCGGCGCTGAGTGGTGCCTCTTCAGCGGACGTTTCGGGTCGTGCCGGGTCGCGGTGGGCTCGTGACAGCCGGGCCGCGCCGTCGCGGTCGCTCGTCGGCACGGCGGAGAGTTGTCGCCCCCGAAACCTGGAGTTCCGCCGCTCCCGTCACAATGGTCGGCATGGCCTCGCGTGCGATAACGGTCGGATTCGACCTCGACATGACCCTGATCGACTCCCGGCCGGGCATCAAGGCCGCGTACGACCAGCTCTCCCGTGAGACGGGCCGGTACATCGACTCGGACCTGGCGATCACCCGGCTCGGCCCGCCGCTCGACGTGGAGCTGGCGCACTGGTTTCCCCCCGAGCAGATGGCCGACGCCACCGAGCGGTACCGGGCGCTCTACGTCGAGCACGCCATCGCGCCCACCCCGGCCATGCCCGGCGCCCGTGCGGCCATCGACGCGGTGCGGCGGGCGGGCGGGCGGGCCATCGTCGTCACGGCCAAGCACCAGCCCAACGCCGAACTGCACCTGAAGCACCTGGGCATCGAGCCGGACGCGCTGATCGGCTGGCTGTGGGCCGAGGCCAAGGCGGAGGCGCTGCGCGAGCACGGCGCGTCGGTCTACGTGGGCGATCACACCGGAGATGTACGCGGCGCCCGTACCGCGGGCGCGCTGTCCGTCGCGGTGTCCACCGGCCCGTGCGACGCCGACGAGTTGCGCGCCGCGGGTGCCGACGTACTGCTGGGCGATCTGACGGAGTTCCCCGCCTGGTTCGACGGTTACGCGGCGAAGGCTGCCGGTTAGGCGCTGCGAGCCGCAGGCCTCAGTTGGGGGTGGCGGTGGCTGACAGGCGGGTCCGGCGCCGCTGGGCGAGTGCCGAACGCAGCAGCCCGGTCAGCGCCAACAGGAAGCCGACGCCCATCAGCATGCACACCAGATACGCGGCCGTCGGCAGCGGATGAGTGCCGATGAACAGCGGCGTAATGGTGGCGAGCGTCGCGAGCGCGCCAATGATGAACACGATCGCGCCGATCCGCACCAGCAGATCACCAGGCATACGGGTTTCACTAGTCACCTCACCAGGGTAGGTCGCGCAAGAGGTGTCACAGGATCGGGGCCTGGGCGTCTTGTCACCCACCCGCTGACCATTAGCCTGGTGACAGGCGGGTCTTCAGGGGGCCCGCTGCACTGCTATGCGGGCTACCCGGAGTCGGCGACGACTCCGTTCCGGGCGGCGGTGCTCGAAACGGATTTTCTTCACCAGACGAGGACGAGGTCGGACGTGCCAACCGGCAAGGTCAAGTGGTTCAACAGCGAGAAGGGCTTCGGCTTTCTCTCCCGCGACGACGGCGGTGACGTCTTCGTGCACTCGTCCGTCCTCCCCGCCGGGGTGGACTCGCTCAAGCCCGGCCAGCGAGTGGAGTTCGGGGTCGTCGCGGGCCAGCGCGGAGACCAGGCGCTCTCGGTGACGGTGCTGGACCCGGCGCCTTCGGTGGCCGCCGCGCAACGCCGCAAGCCGGACGAGCTGCTGCCGATCGTGCAGGACGTCACCACCCTGTTGGAGGAAGTGGCCCGATCGCTGCAGCGCGGCCGCTACCCGGAGAAGGCCCACGGCCGCAAGATCGCGGGCGTACTGCGCGCGGTCGCCGACCAGCTGGACGTCTGAGCCCCGGCCCGGGGAAACACGCCAGAACGGCCGCCCGCCGAACCGGCGGGCGGCCGAAAGCGCTATGCCGGGAAGTCGAGCGCGTCGGGGCCGAGGGGCGGTACCAGCCCCTCGGCCGCCGCACGCGTGAGCAGTCCGCGCACCGCCGCGTAGCCGTCCTCGCCCAGGTCGTCGGTGAAGTCGTTCACGTACAGCCCGATGTGCTGGTCCGCGACCGACTCGTCCATCTCCTGCGCGTGCGAGAGCACATAGCCGCGTGAGGCCGCCGGATCGTCCCAGGCCATCCGCACCGAGGTACGGGCGGCTTCGGCGATGCGCCGCAGCGTGGGCGCGCCCAGTGACCGCTTGGCGATGATCGCGCCGAGCGGGATCGGCAGCCCGGTGGTCTTCTCCCAGTGCTCGCCCATGTCGGCCAGGCAGCTCAGCCCGTAGTCCTGGTAGGTGAAGCGGGCCTCGTGGATCACCAGGCCGGCGTCCACCCGGCCGTCCCGCACCGCGGGCATGATCTCGTGGAACGGCAGCACCTCGATCCTGCCGACCCCGCCGGGCACCTCGCTGGCCGCCCACAGCCGGAACAGCAGGTACGCGGTGGACCGCTCGCTCGGCACCGCCACCGTCCGCCCGGCGAGGTCCGCGGGCGAGCCCGCCTCCCGGGTCAGCACCAGCGGCCCGCAGCCGCGGCCGAGCGCACCGCCGCACGGCAGGAGCGCGTACTCGCCGAGCACCCACGGCAGTACGGCGTAGGAGACCTTGAGGACGTCCAACTCGCCGCGCTCCGCCATCCCGTTGGTGATGTCGATGTCGGCGAACGTCACGTCGAGCGGCGGCGCGTCGGGCACCAGGCCGTGCGCCCAGGCGTGGAAGACGAAGGTGTCGTTGGGGCAGGGCGAATAGGCGATCTTGAGCGGGTCAGCCATCGCTGGCGGCCTCCGATTCCAGTACGGGTACGAGTGCGCGGAAGGCCTCGGTCAGCGCGGCCAGCGCGTCACCGATCCGCCAGGCGGCGCGGTCCCGTGGACCCACCGCGTTCGACACCGTACGGATCTCCAGCACCGGTACCCCGTGCCCGGCCGCCGCCTCCGCCACGCCGAACCCCTCCATCGCCTCGGCCAGCGCGGTGGGGTGACGATCCATCAGCTCCGCTGTGGTCCCGGCGGTGCCGGTGACGGTGGAGACGGTCAGCGCGGTACCGTATCCGGCGCCGAGCGCGTCGGCCACGGCGCGGGAGAGCCGGGCGGGCGGCAGATGGCGTGCGGTGCCGAAGCCCAAGTCGGTGACGGGGACGAACCCTTCGGCCGTCTCGGCGCCCAGGTCGGCGGCGACGATCGCGTCCGCGACCACGGTCGACCCGATGGGCGCGGCGGGCTGGAACCCGCCGCCGATGCCCGCCGAGACCACCAGGTGGTACGGCTCCCCGGCGAGCCGCGCCGCGGTCAGCGCGGTCGCGGTCCCGGCCGCGGCGGCGGCCTGGCCCACCCCGGCGTCCAGCAGGTCCACCTGGCCGGCGCCCTGCGCACCGAACCGGTCCATGGCCAGCCGCAGCAGCGAGTAGCCGCCGGGCAGCGGGCGTTGCAGCCCGACGTTGGCGTCACCCGTCTCCCGCGCCTGGTTGGCGGCGTGCAGCCCGCGGGCGGCGGCATCGCGCTCCGCCGCCACCGCGGTCACCACGAGCAGCCGCACGGCGTCAGTCCGCCAGCTCCAGCTTGACGTTCCACACCCCGGCGGCGCCGCCCTTGCCGGAGACCTCCACGATGCTCAGGTTGGCGGTCTTGGAGGACTGGCCGCTCTGCTGGTCGACGAAGAGGACGCTGGGGTTGGCGAAGGTGTAGTACGTCTGGTTCTTGAGGACGTCGCTCTTCTGGCCCGTGGCGGTCAGGACGACCCAGCCCTTGTCGGCGATGGCCGGGTCGACCCCGATGTGCACCTTGTCCGTGGCGTGCACCTTGACGGTCTGCTCGGGCGCCTTGTTCAGGCAGGACGACAGGTCGCTCAGCGCCTTACCGCCGTTGTAGCAGGACGCTTCCGTGTGCGCGGAGGTCGAGCCGACGGTGACGGTCGCCAGCGGGGTCGGCTTGGTGCAGGCGGAGAGGGCGAACAACCCAAGGGCAACCGCCCCCACGGCGGTGGCACTGCGGCGAATGGTCATGACGCTGAGGCTACCGGGCGCCCTGGTTCACGCCGCGCGCGGGTGCGGCGTGCCGCGTCTGGCCGCCGCCAGCAGGCCGCGGACGGTCGCCGCGGCGGCCACCCCGAGCAGCCCGGCGCCCACCGCCAGACCCAGTACGCCGTTGAGCGGCAGCACGATACCGAGGCCGCCGCCGAGCACCCAGGCCAGTTGCAGCACGGTCTCCGAACGGGCGAACGCCGAGGTGCGCACCTCCTCCGGTACGTCCCGCTGGATCAGCGCGTCCAGCGACAACTTGCCCAGCGCCTGGGTCAGTCCGGCGGTCGCCGCCGCGAGGGCCACCGCCACCACCCCGTAGCCGATCGCGGCGAACACCAGCACGCCGAGCGCCACCAGCAGCACGGTCGTGATGATCACCTCGGGCGCCCGGGTGCGCAACCACGCGCCGAGCACATTGCCCAGGGCGTTCCCGCCGCCCGCCGCCACCGCCACCAGACCCAGCGCCACAGCGGGGCTCAGCCCGCCGGGCGGATGCTCGCGCAGCACGAACGCCAGGAAGAAAGTGAGCAGCCCGGACAGCCCGCGCAGCGCGCAGTTCGCCTGCAGCGCGTACAGCACCGACACGCCGACGGTACGCAACCCCGGGCGCCGGACCGTCTTGCCGGTCGGTGTGTCCTCGCGGTGCAGCGAGGCCTTGCGCTCGCCCTTGGCCGAGTCCACGTGCGGCGGCAGCGAGAAGCACCAGAACGCCCCGGCCGAGAAGATCGCGAACGCCCCGTACAACGGCCAGGCGGGCCCGATCAGATGCAGCAGCGCGCCGAACGGCGCGGCGAGCGCGGTCGCCAGCAGCCCGGAGAGCGTCATCCTGGAGTTCGCCTTGACCAAGGAGATCCGCGGCGGCAGCAGCCGCGGTACGACGGCGCTGCGCACCACGCCGTTCGCCTTGGACGCCACCAGCACACCGAGCGCCGCCGGATACAGCCCGAGCCCGGCGGTCGACACCACGGAGGCCATCGCCCACGCCAGCACCGCGCGGGCCAGCATCGAACCCGCCATCGCCGCGCGGCGGCCGTGCGGGATGGAGTCCAGCAACGGCCCGATCACCGGGGCGAGCAGGGTGAACGGCGCCATGGTGACCAGCAGGTACAGCGCCACCCGGCCGCGCGCCTCGCCGGCCGGAACCGAGAAGAACACGGTGCTGGCCAGCGCGATCGTGATCATCATGTCGCCCGCGGAGCTGACCGCCTGCAACTCCAGCAGCTTCGCCAGCCCGGTCTCGCCCGCGCCCTGCGCGTGCGTCACCCTGCGCACCGCCGACCGCACACCGCCTCCCAGCCGCGCCGTTCCGTGCGCGACGGCCCGGCCGACCCGACGCATCGGCCCGGCCGTGAAGCGGCGTAGGGCACCCACGAGTGCCATCCTGCCCCCAACGCCGGCCCCGCATGGCCGTTCTCGCCGCCGTCCACCGGATGTCCCCGCTGACGGCGGTACGGCGGGGCGGTGCCGGTGGGCGGCGACGCGCCGCCGGGCGCCGTGCGGGACGGGTCGGACGGACCCCTGACTTCCCGCCGGGACCGCGGACGGGTAGCGTGCCCCACGCGCCTTCACCGGCACTTCCTCGCCGCGCGCTGCCGACCGATCCCGCAGAATGGGAACCAAGTCGGTGCGCCCGAGGACGGATGGGCGGACGTCGACGCGGTCCTCTGGTCCGCTCCGTCCCGCTCGACCTCTGGTCGGCGCACCCGTGAGACGGCGTAGGAGAGAATCGATTCTTGTGAGTGCTGCGATGCGAAGCCGGACACCGGACCGCCTGTGCGCCGAGGCGGTTGACCTCGCCCGCGTGGCGGCCGAGGAACTCGCCGGGGCGGAGGCCGTCGGTGAGCACCTCGGGGCCGTGGCCGAGGGGGACCGCGTCGTCACGCACTCCTTCGCCTGCCAGGACCCCGCGTACCGCGGTTGGCGGTGGGCGGTCACCGTGACCCGCGCCTCCCGTGCGAAGGCCGTCACGCTCGACGAGACGGTACTGCTGCCCGACGCGGACGCGCTACTGGCCCCCGAGTGGGTGCCGTGGAGCGAACGGCTGCGCCCGGGCGACATGGGCCCCGGCGACCTGCTGCCCACCGAGGCGGACGACCCGCGGCTGGAACCCGGCTGGCTGGCCGACGAGGAGGCGCCGGTCGACTCCGCGGTCTCGCCGGTCGCCGAGGACCTCGCGGAGCTGGCGGAGGCCGAGGACGCGGATGTGACGGCCACTGCGCCCGCGGCGCTGCCCACCGCCCCGGCCCGCGGCAGCATCTCCGCCGTCGCCGAGGAACTGGGCCTGCGGCGCGCGCGGGTGCTCTCCCGGTACGGCCTGGAGGCCGCCGCGGCCCGCTGGTACGAGAAGTTCGGCCCGAACACCCCCATGGCCCAGGCCGCGCCCGCACCGTGCGTCAGCTGCGGCTTCCTGCTGCCGATCGCGGGCTCGCTACGGCAGGCGTTCGGCATCTGCGCCAACGAGTTCAGCCCCGCCGACGGCCATGTCGTCTCCCTCGCCTACGGCTGCGGCGGCCACTCCGAGGCGGCGGTCATGCCGCGGCCGCCCCGCCCGGCTCCGCCTGTCCTGGACGAGATGAACGCCGAGCCCCTGCCACTCCACCCCGCCCGTCCCTCGGGCTCCGTGGAGCCCGAGGGCCCCACAGAGGAACTGGGCCACTCGTAAGCCCCCAGCCGCGGCGGTCGGCGACCGCCGGTGTCCGCCGCGCCGGTTCCGCGCCGCGGCGGCGAGCACCCTGACGGCGCGGCCCGACTGCGCACCTCGACGGCGCGGCCCGACGGCGCCAAGCAGCCGCGCACCCCGGCGCGGCCCACCGCACCGAGCCCGGCATCCGAAGCGGACGCACAGCCCCGGCGGGGTTCGGGCGGAGCGTCGAGGGGTTCGGGGGCGGAGACCCGAGGGGTGGACGGGTGGGAAAGAATGCCCGGAAAGGTGGTTCGCGGCAGCGGAAGGACCAACGTGGGCAAGCCGATCGTGCAGGAACCGCAGGCTGGAGCCGACCCGTTCGGCACCGAGCGCCTGCGCCGAACCGTGCTGGACGCCTGGCAGGCGTCCCCGGCCCGGTTCCGCGAGGACGCCAACGCCGAGGAGGACCTGGCGCTCGGCGGCTACCGCGACCGCCTGGTCGTCGAACTCGCCCAGAACGCCGCCGACGCCGCGCTGCGCGCCGGTGCTCCCGGCCGTCTGCGGCTCACCCTCCACCAGGGGGTACTGGCAGCCGCCAACACCGGCGCCCCACTCGACGCGGCAGGCGTCGAATCGCTGTCCACCCTGCGTGCCTCCGCCAAGCGCGACGACGCGCAGGCGTCCGTCGGCCGCTTCGGCGTGGGCTTCAGCGCCGTCCTGGCGGTCAGCGACGAGCCCGCCGTGGTGGGCCGCACCGGCGGCGTGCGCTGGTCGCTCGCCGAAGCCCGCGACCTCACCGCGCAGGCCGCCGCCCAAAGCCCCGGCCTCGCCGACGAGTTGCGGCGCCGCGACGGCCAGGTACCACTGCTGCGGCTGCCGTTGCCCGCCGAGGGCGTCGCCCCCGAGGGCTATGACACCGTCGTCGTGCTTCCGCTGCGCGACGGCGCCGCACAGGACCTGGCCGAGCACCTGCTCTCCGGCGTGGACGACGCCCTGCTGCTGACCCTCCCCGGCCTCACCGAGATCGTGATCGAGACGCCGGACGGCCAGGTGCGCACCCTGACCCGGCGCCGGCACGGCGAGGACGTCGTCGTCGAGGACAGCGCATCCGGAACCACCCGCTGGCGGGTCACCGCCACCGGCGGCGCACTCGCCCCCGAACTCCTCGACGGCCGCCCCGTGGAGGAACGGCTGCGCCCCGCCTGGTCGGTGACCTGGGCCGTGCCGGTCGGCCCGGACGGCGCGCCCGCCCGCCCCCGTACCGCGCCCGTGGTGCACGCGCCGACCCCGACCGGCGAACCGCTGGGCCTGCCCGCGCTGTTGATCGCCTCGTTCCCGCTCGACCCCACCCGGCGCCATGTCGCGCCGGGCCCGCTGGCCGAGTTCGTCGCCGCCCGCGCCGCCGACGCCTACGTGGAACTGCTGCGCGACTGGCGCCCGCCCACCACCGGCATCATCGACCTGGTGCCCGGACCGCTGGGCAAGGGCGAGTTGGACGGCACGCTCCGCGCCCACCTGCTGCGGCAACTGCCGCACGTCCCCTTCCTGCCCCCCGCCGGGCCCGCCGCCGGTGAAGCGGCGGAGGGGGCACAGGAGCCGCACGCGCTGCGCCCCGACCGCGCCGAGCTGCTCGAAGGCGCGTCCGAGCAGACCGTCACGGTACTGGCGGAGGTCTTCCCCAGCCTGCTGCCCGCCGGGCTCGAACGCCGGGTGGAACTACGCACGTTGGGCGTCGCCCGCCTCCCGCTCGGCGACGCCATCGACCGGCTGTCCGGCACCGAGCGCCCGGCGAGCTGGTGGCACCGGCTCTACGACGCCCTGGCGGGTACCGACCCGGACCGGCTGAGCGGCCTGCCCGTACCGCTCACCGACGGCCGCACCGTCGTCGGTCCGCGCCAGATCCTGCTGCCCACCGGCGACGCCCCGCTGCCCGACGGCCTGACCCGGCTCGGCCTGCGGGTCGCCCACCCCGACGCCGCCCATCCGCTGCTGGAGAAACTGGGCGCCACGTCCGCGACGCCCCGCGCCGTACTGACCACCCCGCAGGTACGGGCGGCCGTCGCCAACTCCCTTGACGCGGACGAGATCTGGGACGAGGAGGCCGGCACGCTCGACGCCGACGAACTGGCCGAACTCGTGCTGGCCCTGGTGCGCGACGCCGAGCTCGCCCCCGGCGACGAGCCATGGCTCGGTGCCCTCGCGCTCCCCGACGACGAGGGCGAACTCACCCCGGCGAGTGAACTCGTCTACCCGGGAAGCCCCTTCGAGCAGGTCATCCGTGCGGACGAAATGGCGCCGTGCGACCCGGAGTTGGCGGAACGCTGGGGTGAGCAGCCGCTGACCGCCGTCGGCGTGCTCGCCACCTTCACGCTGGTGCGCGCCGGCGACGTGGTCCTCGACCCGGACGACCTCGAACCGCGCGACGGCCAGTGGGCCGAACCCGACGACCCGGGCCTGCTCGACGCGGTCGACGTGTGGTGCGAGGACGTACTCGACCAACTGCCGGACACCGACGTACCGCCGGTCGCCACCGAGATCATCGCGGTGCGCGACCTGGACCTGGTCGATGACGAGGCCTGGCCGCAGGCCCTCGCGCTGCTCGCCCAGCCGCCGCTGCGCGACGCGATCACCACACCGGTGCGGGTGCTGCTGCCGGACGGCACCACGCGCAGCGTGCGCCCGTACACCGCCTGGTGGCTGCGCGACCACCCGGTGCTGGACGGCCGCCGTCCGGTGGGCCTGCGCGCGGCCGGGGGAGACCCGCTGCTCGCCGGGCTCTACGACGAGGCGCAGACCTCGTCCGTGGACGAGCAGGTGCTACGGGCGCTCGGGGTGCGCACCTCGGTGGACGCGCTGCTGGACGAGCCGGGTGGCGCCGCCGAACTCCTGGCCCGGCTGGGCGACCCGGCCCGTCCGGTCACCGCCGCCCAACTGCGCTGGCTGTACGCGCGGTTGTCGGCGCTCGACCCGGAGGCGGTCACCCTGCCCGACGAGCTGCGGGCGGTACGGGACGGCGTGGTGACGGTCGTGGACGCGGCCCAGGCCCTGGTCGCCGACGCCCCCGACCTGCTGCCGCTGGCCACTGGCCGCGCCCTGCTGCCCGCCGGACCCCGGTTCGCGGACGACCTCGCCGAACTCTTCCAGGCCCGCCGCCTCAGCGAGGAGTTCCCGGCCCCCGTCACCAGCGAGGGCCAGCCGCACGAGGTGCCCGACGAGGTGCGCGAACTGCTGCCCGACGCACCGGAGTCGTACCTCGAACACGACGAACTGCTCGTCGAACCGGGCGTCGAACTGGACTGGCGCTACGTGGACGGCGTGCTGCACGCGGCCACCCTGGAAGGCGTCGCGGCGGGCCTGGCCTGGGCGGCGGGCGAGTGGCAACGCCGCTTCGAGGTGGCGGCACTCCTTGAGGACCCGTCTCGGGCCGCGGAGTTGGCCGAGGCCCGCTGGTTCGACTGATCCGAACGCCGGGGCGGGGGTCAGGCGTTCCTGGCCCTCGCCCCGACGCACCAGGCGACCCCGGTCACGCTCGCGACGAGCGGCAACGGGCGTGCGAAGTACGAGTGCCGCCATGTGAGCCACCGCGGCCTCGCGCGAACGAGTGGAACGGCATGGTCGGCGACCATACGGTCAGTCGACCCGGCGGCTGATCCGGCGCCATACGAGCTCCAGCGCCACCGAGGCGACCGCCGCGATGCCGACCGCGGTCCACGGCGCCTCGGTGCCGACCAGGCGCAGCTTGAAGAAGGTCTGCAGCCACGGTGTGACCAGCACGACCAGGAAGCATCCGGCCATCGCCAGCACCAGGCAGATCCGCCACCAGGTGTACGGGCGGGCGATGATCGCCAATACCCACATGGAGATCAGGAACAGCGTCAGCGTCGCCGCGCTGGTCTCCGCGTCCAGCCCACCGGCACCGTGGTAGTGGTGACGCGCCATCAGGTACGTGGCGAACGTCGCGATGCCGGCGATCACTCCCATCGGCAGCGCGAACCGCATCACCCGGCGCACGAAGTGGGGGCGGGCACGCTCCCTGTTGGGCGCCAGCGCCAGGAAGAACGCGGGCACCCCGATCGTCAGCGTGCTCAGCAGCGTCAGATGCCGGGGCAGGAACGGGTACGGCACCCGCCAGATGACCACCAGCAGCGCCAGCAGCACCGAGTACACGGTCTTGGTCAGGAACAGGTTCGACACCCGGGTGATGTTCCCGATCACCCGACGCCCCTCGGCGACCACCGAAGGCAGCGTGGCGAAGCTGTTGTTCAGCAGCACGATCTGCGCCACCGCCTTGGTCGCCTCGCTGCCCGACCCCATCGACACCCCGATGTCGGCGTCCTTCAGCGCCAGCACGTCGTTGACGCCGTCCCCGGTCATCGCCACGTTGTGGCCGCGGGACTGCAACGCGCCGACCATGTCCCGCTTCTGCTGCGGGGTGACCCGGCCGAACACCGAACCGCCCTCCAGCGCCCGCGCCATCTCGTCCCGCCCACCGGGCAGTCGCCGTGCGTCGACGGGGCTGTGCGCCCCCGGCAACGCCAGCTTGGCGGCGACCGCGCCGACCGACACCGCGTTGTCCCCCGAGATGACCTTGGCGGCGACGCTCTGCTCGGCGAAGTAGCGCAGCGTCTCCCCGGCGTCGGCGCGCAGCCGCTGCTCCAGTACGACCAGGGCGGTCGGCGCGAGCCCGTCCACCACCGCCGGATCGTCCAGCGGCCTGGTCGCACGGGCCAGCAGCAGCACCCGCAGACCCCGCGCGCCCTGCTCGTCCACCCCGGCCAGCGCCGGGTGGCCGGGCGGCAGCAGCACGTCGGGCGCGCCCAGCAGCCAGGTGCGGCTCTCGCCGTGCGCCTCCCGCAGAGTCGCACCGCTGTACTTGCGGGCCGAGGAGAACGGCAGCGTGCCGGTGCAGTGCCAGCTGTCCGAGCCGTCCGGGTAGGCGTCGATGATCGCCTGGAGGCTGGCGTTCGGCCGCGGGTCGCAGGCGCCGAACGCGGCCAGCACCTTCGCCGCGTACGACTCGTCGCCGTCCAGCACCCGCAGTTCGGTGACGTCCATCCCGCCCTCGGTCAGCGTGCCCGTCTTGTCCAGGCACACGGTGTCCACCCGGGCCAGCCCCTCGATCGCGGGCAGCTCCTGCACCAGGCACTGCTTGCGCCCCAGCCGGATCACGCCGATCGCGAAGGCGATCGAGGTCAGCAGCACCAGCCCCTCGGGAACCATCGGGACGATCCCGCCGACCATCCGGCGCACGGCCTCCCGCCAGTCGTGCTTCTCCACATAGAGCTGGCTGACGATCAGGCCGAGGGCGACCGGGACCATCATCCAGGTCACGTACTTGAGGATCTGGCTGATGCCGGTGCGCAGTTCGGAGTGGACCAGGGTGAACCGGCTCGCCTCCTCGGCGAGTTGGGCGGCGTAGGCCTGGCGGCCGACCTTGGTGGCGGTGAACGCCCCGCCTCCGGCCACCACGAAGCTGCCGGACATCACCGGGTCACCGGGTCGCTTGGCCACCGGGTCGGCCTCACCGGTGAGCAGCGACTCGTCGATCTCCAGGCCGTCGGCCTCCACCACGGTGCCGTCCACCACGCACTTGTCGCCGGGGCCCAGCTCGACCACGTCGTCCAGAACGATCTCGGAGGTGGACAGCGGCACGCCGCGGCCGTCCCGGCGCACGGTGGGCTTCGCCTCGCCGATCAGCGCGAGGCTGTCGAGGGTCTGCTTGGCGCGCAGTTCCTGGATGATGCCGATCGCGGTGTTTGCGAGGATCACGAAGCCGAACAGACCGTCCTGGATCGGCCCCACCGCCACGATGATCAGGAACAGCACGCCCAGGATCGCGTTGAAGCGGGTGAAGACGTTGCCCCGCACGATGTCCGCGGTGGAGCGGGAGCTGCGCACGGGTACGTCGTTGACCTCCCCGCGCGCCACACGTTCGGCGACCTCGGCGGAGGTCAGACCGCGCGGGTTCGCCTGCGGCGGGCCGGGGCGGGCATGATCACTCATGGGTCAGACATTACGTGGCGTAAGGGGAAATTCCCCGGCCAGCCGCGCGCCGAGGGGTTGGGGGCTCACCCCGGGGGAAATCCGCCACAGCGGTGCGCGGCCGCCGTGGCGGTGCCACGGCGGTGCCGAACCGGCCGCGGCCTGCGGGCCGGTGGGGCCTCAGCCGTCCTGCTGGGGGCGGCCGGCCCGCCGCAGCGCCTCGCGCCGCCTGCGTACGTACCAGATGCCGACCACCCCGAGGCCGGCGCCGGCGAGACAGCTCCAGATCCACCAGGAGTGCCCGCGGGCGGCGAACCACCCGTAGAAGGGGAGCTGGACCAGGAAGAGGGCGAACCAGACGATCGTGCCGCCGGTAACGATCGCGACCTCGTTCGCTTCCAGCGGCTCAGGGGTTTCGTGCCGCGGTGTCCACTTCCTCGTCATAGCGCACAGCCTACGGCCCACCCCCGTGACACCCGCGCACCCCGTCGCCCGGTGTCTACGCGCGGAGATAGCGATCACTCGCTCATAGGTTCATACTGAAACGGCCTACGCCTGACTGGATTCTTTCGTCTGAACGTCCAAATCCGGTCGGCTTCGAGAGGACCCCGCCCAGCGGCCCCGGCCGCGATTGACCCGAGGATTTCCATGCCCAGCTCGGCGACCGCTCCGGTCGGCTTCGCGAAGCCCGACTCTCCGCACCCACCCAAGAACGGTCTGGATCGTTACTTCAAGATCTCCGAGCGGGGTTCCAGCGTTTATCGAGAGATTCGCGGCGGTATCGCGACGTTCTTTGCGATGGCGTACATCATCGTGCTGAACCCGATCATCCTCGGTAGCGGCGTCGACAAGTTCGGCCACCACCTCTCCGGTGGCCAGTTGGTCACCGCGACCGCGCTGACCGCCGGCCTCACCACCTTGCTGATGGGCGTCATCGGCAACGTGCCGATCGCGCTCGCCGCCGGGCTCGGCATCAACAGCGTGGTGGCGCTGCAACTCGCGCCCAAGATGAGCTGGCCGGACGCGATGGGCATGGTGGTGCTCGCCGGCATCGCGATCATGCTGCTGGTCGCCACCGGGCTGCGGGAGCGGGTGATGAGCGCGGTGCCGCTCGGGCTCCGCAAGGCGATCGCCATCGGCATCGGCCTGTTCATCTTCCTCATCGGACTGGTCGACTCCGGCTTCGTCTCGCGCATCCCGGATGCCGCGCACACCACGGTTCCTCTTCAGCTCGGCGCCAACGGCCACCTCAACGGCTGGCCGGTGCTGGTCTTCGTCCTCGGGGTGCTGCTCACCCTCGCGCTGATCGTGCGCAAGGTGCCGGGGGCGATCCTGATCAGCATCGTGGCGATGACCGTGCTCGCGCTGGTCATCGACTCGGTCGCCAAGCTCCCGGCCACCGCCTGGGGCCTCACCGTCCCCAAGTGGCCGGGCAACCCGGTCTCCAGCCCCGACTTCGGGCTGATCGGCAAGGTCAGCCTCTTCGGCGGCTTCCACCAGGTGGGGATCGTCACCGGTGTGCTGTTCGTCTTCACCGTCCTGCTGTCCGGCTTCTTCGATGCGATGGGAACCATCCTCGGCGTGAGCGACGAGGCGCATCTGCTGGACGAGAAGGGTGATCTGCCCGGTATGAGCCGGGTGTTGATGGTGGACGGCATCGCCACTGCGCTCGGCGGCGCCACCTCCAGCTCGGCCAACACCTGCTTCGTGGAGTCGACGACCGGTGTGGGCGAGGGCGCGCGGACCGGTCTGGCCAGCATCGTCACCGGACTGCTGTTCGTCCTGGCGCTGTTTCTGACTCCGGTGGCCACGATGGTCCCGGCGCAGGCGGCCACCCCCGCGCTGATCGCGGTGGGCTTCCTGATCCTGGCGCACAGCATCGGGGACATCGACTGGAACGACTTCACGATCGCCGTTCCGGCGTTCCTGACCATGCTGATCATGCCGTTCACCTACTCGATCACCAACGGCATCGGCATGGGCTTCATGACCTTCTGCCTGCTGCGGCTGGTGGTCGGACGGGGCCGAGAGGTGCCGGTCGCGCTCTACGCGGTGTCGGCGATCTTCGCGTTCTACTACCTGATGCCTCCGCTGCACCTGACGTAGCGGTGGGCTAACCCGCGTAGAACCGCTGGGTTCTGTCCACCGAGGCCTTGAACCTCTCGTCGAAGTCATCGCGCATGAGCGTCCGGACGACATAGTCCTGGACGCTCATTCCGCGTTTGGCGGCATGATCGCCGATCCGGTCCAGCAGTTCCGTGTCTATGCGCACACTGAGCACTTTCGATCCACGCGGTCCCATACATCTACCGTCGCCCTCCGCTGTCACACGGTGCCGCTCTTTCCGGGGGCAACTCACTCGTACGGGTGAGTTCGCACACAGTCGCGTTTGGTGACCTGTATCCGGCTTTCGTTAGCGTAGGTAATGAGATAGTCTAAAGAACCGTGACCAAACTGTCCGAGGACGACCTCGCCGCGGTGAGCTCCCTGCGAGCGGCCGTGATGCGGCTGTCGCGCAGGCTGCGACACCAACGAGTGGACGAGTCGCTCAGCCCGACCGAGATGTCGGTGCTGGGCACCCTGGCCCGCTGCGGCTCCGCCACCCCTGGCGAGCTGGCGCGCAAGGAGCATGTGCAGCCTCCGTCCATGACCCGGATCGTGGCCATGTTGGAGGGCAAGGGCCTGGTCCGCCGGGACCCGCACCCGGAGGACCGCCGCCAGGTCGTGGTCAGCCAGACCGAACAGGCCGAGGCCATGCTGGCCGAGAGCCGGCGCAAGCGGAACGTCTGGCTCGCGCAGCTTGCCGAAGGGCTCACCGACGAGGAGTGGGCGACGCTGCGCGAAGCCGCGCCGGTACTGGAGAAGCTGGCGCACCTGTAGACAGCGGGAACGTCTTTCAGTCGCTACCAGCAGAGGAGACACCCCCTTGAGTTCGGCCCCCGGAGCAGACGCCGCACCCGGATCGAACCCCACCATCACGACGACCACCCGGCCGACCGAGTCGACCGACCCCACGGCGTCGGCGAAGCGGCACATGTTCAGCTCGTTGCGGAACCGCAACTACCGGCTGTTCGCCACCGGTGCCGTGATATCGAACACCGGCACCTGGATGTCCCGAATAGCCCAGGACTGGCTGGTGCTCAGCCTCACCGGTTCCTCCACCGCGGTGGGTGTCACCACCGCCCTCCAGTTCCTGCCCATGCTGCTGTTCGGGCTCTACGGCGGCGTCATCGCCGACCGTTGCTCCAAGCGCAGGCTGCTGCTGGCCACCCAGTCGGCCATGGGTCTGCTCGGCCTCGCCCTCGCGGTGCTGACGCTCAGCGGCCATGTCCAGGTCTGGCATGTCTACGCCATCGCGTTCCTGCTCGGCGTGGTGACGGTGGTGGACAACCCGACCCGGCAGTCCTTCGTCGTGGAGATGGTCGGACCGAAGGACGTGCGCAACGCCGTCAGCCTCAACTCCGCCAACTTCCAGACGGCGCGGCTGATCGGCCCGGCCATCGCCGGTGTGCTGATCAACGCGGTCGGCAGCGGCTGGGCCTTCCTGATCAACGGCCTGTCCTTCGGCGCTCCGCTGATCGGTCTGCTGCTGATGCGCAAGGAGGAGCTGCACGAGGTGGAGCTCACCCCCCGCGGAAAGGGCCAGCTGCGCGAGGGGCTGCGCTACGTGGCCTCACGGCCCGAGCTGATCTGGCCGATCGTGCTGGTCGGCTTCATCGGCACCTTCGGCTTCAACTTCCCGATCTGGCTGTCGGCGTTCGCGCACGGGGTCTTCCACGCCGGTGCGGGTACGTACGGCCTGTTCAACACCGCGATGGCGATCGGCTCGGTGGCCGGTGCGCTGCTGGCAGCCCGCCGGGCGGCGACCCGGCTGCGGATGCTGGTCGGCGCCGCGGTGGTGTTCGGCGCACTGGAGGTCGTGGCGGCGGTGTCGCCGTCGCTGTACCTGTTCGTCGCGCTGCTCGTGGTGATCGGTACGTTCGGGATCACCATCAACACGACCGCGAACTCGACGGTCCAGCTCGCCACGGATCCCGCGATGCGGGGGCGGGTGATGAGCCTGTTCATGATGGTCTTCGTCGGCGGCACGCCGCTGGGCGGCCCCCTGGTCGGCTGGATCACCGACACGTACGGCCCCCGAGTGGGCTTCCTGAGCGGCGGCCTGGTCTCCGCGGCGGCGGCGGCACTGGTGGGCCTGGCCATCAGGCAGACGGCACGGCGCATGAAACCCACACCCTGACCCGTCCGCCCGCCCTTCTCGCAGCGACTCCCGACCCACGACGCACCGTGCGCAACGGAAGGCGAGGGCCGAGGCGATCGGGCGGGCGGGTGGGCGTCATCCCCGGACGCCACCGCGGGCGCCCCCGGGGGGAATAACCGCCACATGAGACTCTTCGTAGCCCTCTGGCCCTCCCAGGAGGCCCTGCGCGACCTGGACCGCGCCGAGAACCGACTCCGCGCGGCCCCCGACGCGCAGAACCTGCGGTGGGCCGGGGAAGGCGGACACCACCTCACCCTGGCGTTCCTGGGCGAGGTCCCCGAGGAATCCCTCCCCGACCTGACCGCCCGCCTGGAACGCGCCGCACGGCGCCACGAACCGCTGCCGCTGCGGCTGGCGGGCGGCGGCCGGTTCGGCGACCGCACGCTGTGGGTCGGAGTGGAGGGAGACGTACGAGGGCTCGGCCACCTGGCCGCCTCCCTCGCCGCGGGCGCCCGCAGAGCGGGCGTCGAGATGGAGGACCGCCCGTTCCGCGCCCACCTGACCCTGGCCCGCGGCCGCCCGCACCGGCACACCGCGCTGCGCCCGTTCACCGAACTGCTGACGGAATTCAGCAGCCATGAGTGGACCGCCGACCACATCGACCTGGTACGCAGCCACCCACCCGCCGCAGGCACCCCGGGCGCCCATCCCCGCTACGAGGTGCTGCACCGCTGGCCGCTGGGCCACTGACGCGCCATGCGCCCGGGCACCCGGTGTACCCGGGGCACCGCCCCCCGGCCCAGGGCAGGCCCCCGGGCCGGTTAGGCTCGGACACGTGGACCCGAAGACCCGTACCCGAGTGATGACGGCGGCCCTCGTACTGCTCCTGGCCGTCGTGGTGGTAGCCGCCGCGCTGCGCTGAGCACCGCGCGGCGGCCCAGCCGACCCCGCGCTACCAGGCGAAGGCCTCCGGGGAGGGGCCGGTACCCGGGAAGATCCCGTCCAGCTCCGCCAGGAACTCCTCCGACAGCGAGAGATCAAGCGCCCGCAGCGCGGACTCCAGTTGCTCGGCGGTGCGCGGCCCCACGATGGGACCGGTCACGCCGGGACGGGTGAGCAGCCAGGCGAGCGCCACCTCGCCGGGCTCGTAGCCACCCTTGGCGCAGAGGTCCTCGTACGCCTGGATCTGCTCCCGCCGAGCGGTGTTCTTCAGCGCCTCGGCGGCCCGCCCGGACGCCGACCGCCTGCCGGCCGCCTCGCGCTCCTTGCGCAGTGCGCCGCCGAGCAGTCCGCCGTGCAGCGGTGACCACGGGATGACGCCGACCCCGTACTCCTGGGCGGCCGGGATCACCTCCATCTCGGCGCGCCGCTCCATCAGGTTGTACAGGCACTGCTCGCTGACCAGCCCGAGCGAACCGCGGCGGGCCGCCGTCTCGTTGGCCCGGGCGATGTGCCAGCCCGCGAAGTTGCTGGAACCCGCGTAGAGGATCTTCCCCTGCTGCACCAACACGTCGACGGCCTGCCAGAGTTCGTCGAACGGAGTGTTCCGGTCCACGTGGTGGAACTGGTACAGGTCGATGTGGTCGGTGCGCAGCCGCTTGAGGCTCGCGTCGGCGGCGCGGCGGATGTTGAGCGCGGAGAGCCTGTTGTTGTTCGGCCACTCGGCCATGTCCCCGTAGACCTTGGTGGCCAGTACGGTCTTCTCGCGGCGGCCACCGCCCTTGGCGAACCAGGAGCCGATTATCTCCTCGGTGCGGCCCTTGTTCTCGCCCCACCCGTAGACGTTGGCGGTGTCGAAGAAGTTCAGTCCCGCGGTGTGCGCCGCGTCCATGATCGCGTGGCTGTCGGCCTCGTCGGTCACGGGGCCGAAGTTCATGGTGCCCAGCACCAGTCGGGACACCTTGAGGCCGGTACGTCCGAGCTGCGTGTAGTCCATGGACGACAATCCAAGGCGTTGGAGCGCGCTCGAAGCAAGGGAGGTCGCGGGGCCGCCCGAAGCTGCCCCGCCCCCTCAACAGGCGTGCTACAGACGCTCGATGACGTAGTCGACGCACGCGGTGAGCGCCTCGACGTCGGCCGGGTCGATGGCCGGGAACATCGCGACGCGCAACTGGTTGCGGCCCAGTTTGCGGTACGGCTCGGTGTCCACGATCCCGTTGGCACGCAGCGTCTTGGCGATCGCCGAGGCGTCGATGTCGTCGGAGAAGTCGATCGTGCCGATGACCTGCGAGCGCTGTGCCGGGTTGGCGACGAACGGGGTGGCGTGCCCGGACTTCTCGGCCCAGCCGTACAGCCGGGAGGAGGAGTCGGCGGTGCGCTCCACCGCCCAGCTCAGCCCGCCCTGCCCGTTGATCCACTTCAGCTGCTCGTTCAGCAGGAACAGCGTGCCGAGCGCCGGAGTGTTGTACGTCTGGTTCTTCGCCGAGTTGTCGATGGCGGTCGGCAGGTCGAAGAAGGCCGGGATGTGCCGGCCGGAACCGGCGACCCGCTCCGCCCGCTCCAGCGCGGCGGGGGAGAAGAGAGCGAGCCACAGCCCGCCGTCGGCCGCGAAGGACTTCTGCGGGGCGAAGTAGTACACGTCGGTCTCCGCGATGTCGACCGGCAGGCCGCCCGCGCCGGACGTGGCGTCGACCAGGACGAGCGCGTCCGCCTCGGCGCCCGCGACCCGCTTGATCGGCATCGCGACACCGGTGGAGGTCTCGTTGTGGGTGAACGCGTAGACGTCCACCCCGGCCTCGGCGGTCGGAGCCGGGTGGGTACCGGGCTCGGAGGAGATGACCGTCGGGTCCTCCAGCCACGGAGCCATTTTGGCGGCCTTGGCGAACTTCGAGGAGAACTCGCCGAAGGACAGGTGCTGCGACTTGGACCGGATCAGGCCGTGGGTCGCGATGTCCCAGAAGGCGGTGGAGCCGCCGTTGCCGAGCACCACCTGGTAGCCCTCGGGCAGCGAGAACAGTTCGGCGATGCCCTCGCGCACCTCGCCGACGAGGTTCTTGACCGGTGCCTGCCGGTGCGAGGTGCCGAGCAGTGAGGTTCCGGTGGCCGCCAGGGCGTCGAGCGCCTCCGTACGCACCTTGGACGGGCCCGCGCCGAAACGGCCGTCGGCGGGCTTGATGTCTGCGGGAATCTGGATCTCAGCCACGAGCCGAAGCGTAGTCCGAAGCGGCCCCTTGCCGACCGGTGTTCCAGCGGATGAGACACGGGTGTCCGCGGTGGCCGGGTCGCCGGAAATCCTCCCTCGCCGGTGATCAAGACGCTGATCACGGGGCACGCTAAGGACATGACCCTGCTGCGCGCCCTGGAGGAAGCCGTCCGTGGGCAGGTCGCGTTCGACGCGGCGAGTCGGGCGCTGGTGACCATGGACGCCTCCAACTACCGGCGGGTGCCGCTCGGCGTGGTAGCGCCACGGGACGCCGACGACGTCGCGGCGGCGCTTGAGGTGTGCCGGGAGCACGGGGTGCCCGTGGTGCCGCGCGGCGGCGGTACGTCGGTCGCGGGCAACGCGATCGGCACCGGTGTGGTGCTGGACTTCACCCGGTACATGAACCGCGTCGAGGCCGTCGACCCGGCGGCTCGCACCGCCGTCGTACAGCCGGGCGTGGTCCTGGACGAGCTGCGGCGGCAGGCGGCCGCGCACGGCCTGACCTTCGGTCCCGACCCGGCCACGCACAGCCGCTGCACGCTCGGCGGCATGATCGGCAACAACTCCTGCGGCGCGCACTCCGTGGCCTGGGGCACCACCGCCGACAACGTGCACACGCTGGACGTCCTGACCTACGGCGGCCAGCGGCTGCGGCTGGCCAGGGGAACCGACGGCCTGCCCGGCGCGCTCCGGGACGGCGTCGAGAAACTGACGTCAGGTCACCTGGCCGTACTCCGTACCGGCTTCCCCGACCTGCCGCGCCGGATCTCCGGTTACGCGCTCGACCAGCTCCTGCCGGAGAAGGGCGGCCATCTGGCGCGCGCGTTCACCGGCAGCGAGGGCACCCTCGGGGTGCTCACCTCGGCCACCGTACGGCTGGTGGCGGCGCCCGCGGTACGAGCGCTGGCGGTGATCGGCTACGCCGACGAGAGCGCCGCGGCCGACGCCGCACCCGGGCTGCTGCCGCTGCGCCCGTTGACGGTGGAGGGCATGTCCGCCGATGTCGCGGGTGGCGCCGCACGGCTGCTGCCGGGCGGCGGGGCATGGCTGTTCCTGGAGGTCGGCGGCGACTCGACCGCCGAAGTGCGGGCGAGGGCGGACGAGTTGTGCCGGGCGGCGCTGCGGGACGGGGCCGTGGACAGCGTCGTCGTCACCGAACCCGGCGGGCAGCGCGCGCTGTGGCGGGTGCGGGAGGACGCCGCGGGCCTGGCGACCCGGTTGCCGGACGGTGGCGAGGCCTGGCCGGGCTGGGAGGACTGCGCGGTGCCGCCGCCCCGACTCGGCGGCTATCTACGGGAGTTCCGCGAACTGCTGGCCCAACACGGTCTGCGTGGAGCACCGTACGGGCACTTCGGCGAGGGCTGCGTCCATGTCCGCGTCGACTTCGACCTGTCGAGCGCGGCGGGCGTCGCCCGCTTCCGCCGGTTCTCCGAGGACATGGCGCGGCTGGTGGTGGCGCACGGCGGATCGCTCTCCGGTGAGCACGGCGACGGCCGGGCCCGCTCCGAACTGCTGCCGTTGATGTACGGGCCCGAACTGGTGGATCTCTTCCGGCGGTTCAAGGACCTGTGGGATCCGGCGGACGGCATGAACCCGGGCGTACTGGTGTGTCCCGCCCGACTCGACGAGGGGCTGCGCTTCGCGGTGCTGCCTAAGCGCCCGGTGGACGTCGAGTTCGGCTATCCGCACGACGGCGGTGACTTCTCGGCCGCGGTACGGCGGTGCGTGGGTGTGGCCAAGTGCCGGGATCCACAGGCCGGTTCCGGGGTGATGTGCCCGTCGTTCCGGGTCACCGGTGAGGAGCGGCACTCCACCCGGGGGCGGGCCCGGCTGCTGCACGAGATGCTGGCGGGCGAGGTGGTGGCCGACGGCTGGCGTTCACCGGAGGTACGGGAGGCGCTGGACCTGTGCCTGTCGTGCAGGGGGTGCCGCTCGGACTGCCCGGCCGGGGTCGACATGGCCACGTACAAGGCGGAGTTCCTGCACCACCACTACGCGCGGCGGCGGCGCCCGGCCGCGCACTACTCCATGGGCTGGCTGCCGGTGTGGCTGCGCGCCGCGGCGGCGCTGCGGATGGCGCCGCTGCTGAACGCGGCGGCGGCTACGCCGCTGTCCCTGCTGGCCAGGCGAGTTGGCGGCATCGCCCCGGAACGCGACATTCCGCCGCTGGCCCCTCAGCCCTTCACCCGCTGGTGGCGCACGCACCAGGGGGCTGGGGGTACGGGAGGCGCCGTCGTCCTGTTCCCCGACACCTTCACCAACTACCTCAGCCCGCAGGCCGGTTCGGCCGCCGTCCGGGTCCTCGAGGCGGCCGGGCTGCGCGTCGTACTGCCACCGGAACCGGTGTGCTGCGGGCTGACGTGGGTGTCCACCGGCCAACTCGACCACGCCCGCCGCGTGATGCGCCGCACCCTGGACACGCTGCGGCCCGCACTGGCCGCCGGGCTGCCCATCGTCGGCCTGGAACCGAGCTGTACGGCGGCGCTCCGCACCGACCTGCCCGAACTGCTGGGCTCCGAGGACGCCAGGCGTCTGGCCTCCTCGGTACGGACCTTCGCCCAGACGCTTGAGGAGTACGCGCCCGACTGGACCCCGCCGCGCGTCGACCGCCCGGTCGTCGGCCAGACGCACTGCCACCAGCACGCGGTGCTCGGGGACGCCGCCGAACGCCGGCTGCGCGCCAGGGCGGGGCTCACCGGCGAGCTGTCCGGCGGCTGTTGCGGTCTGGCCGGCAACTTCGGCTTCGAACGCGGCCACTACGAGGTGTCACGCGCCTGCGCCGCCGAGCAACTGCTTCCCGCGGTACGCGACGCCCCCGCCACCGCCCTGGTCCTGGCGGACGGCTACTCCTGCCGCACCCAACTGGCCCAACTGGCGGGCGCCAACGCCCACCACCTGGCGGAGGTCCTGGCGAACGCCCTGGCGGTTCGGGGGCTTGCCCCCGACCACTGACCCGCCGCAGCGGCGGGCGCCCCCCCGCGGCGTGGGTGCGGCGGAAGGGGAGCGCAATGCGCCCCGCGGGGTCAGTGAACGGCTTCCCCGTATCCCTCGACGTCGCGCGGGCTGCGCGGACCAGGTCCCACATACCGCGCCGACGGGCGCACCAGTCGGCCGGTCCGCTTCTGCTCCAGGATGTGCGCGCTCCACCCGGCGGTGCGCGCGCAGGTGAACATCGACGTGAACATGTGCGCCGGAACCTCCGCGAAGTCCAGCATGATCGCCGCCCAGAACTCCACGTTCGTGGCCAGCACCCGGTCAGGACGCCGGTTGTGCAGCTCCTCCAGCGCCGCCTTCTCCAGCGCCTCGGCGACCTCGTAGCGCGGCGCGCCCAGCTCCTTGGCGGTACGCCGCAGCACCCGGGCACGCGGGTCCTCCGCCCGGTACACACGGTGGCCGAAGCCCATCAGCCGCTCGCCCTTGTCCAGCGTCTTCTTCACATACGAGACGGCGTCACCGGTGCGCTCGATCTCCTCGATCATCCCGAGCACCCGGGACGGCGCACCACCGTGCAGCGGCCCCGACATCGCGCCCACCGCGCCGGACAGCGCGGCGGCCACATCGGCACCGGTGGACGCGATGACCCGGGCGGTGAACGTCGAGGCGTTCATGCCGTGCTCGGCGGCCGACGTCCAGTAGGCGTCCACGGCCTTGACGTGCCGCGGGTCCGGCTCGCCGCGCCAGCGGATCATGAACCGCTCGACAACGGTCTCCGCCTTGTCGATCTCGCGCTGCGGCACCATCGGCAGCCCCTGTCCACGCGCCGACTGCGCCACGTAGGACAGCGCCATGACCGCCGCCCGTGCGAGGTCGTCGCGCGCCTCCTCGGCGCTGATGTCGAGCAGCGGCTTCAGGCCCCACACCGGCGCCAGCATCGCCAGCGCGGACTGCACGTCGACCCGGATGTCACCGGAGTGCACCGGGATCGGGAACGGCTCGGCGGGCGGCAGACCGGGGTTGAAGCTGCCGTCCACCAGCAGACCCCACACCTGCCCGAACGACACGCTGCCGACCAGATCCTCGATGTCGACGCCCCGGTAGCGCAGCGAGCCGCCCTCCTTGTCGGGTTCGGCGATCTCCGTTTCGAACGCGATGACTCCCTCGAGTCCGGGTACGAAGTCGGACATCAGGCGGCTCCTCTTGATGTGGTCGACGAGTGGCTGGTGACACCTCGGTCATGCCCTGCTCGGGTGGTGGTTCACCCTGCCGAGGGGAACGCAGCAAGATATCTGTTGATGTCGAGAGGTCACAGCGGTCCAGGGGCGATTCTGTCGGTTTCGCTACGTGACCGGAAGCGTGACGTGCGGCACACTGCGTCACCTTGGCCGGGGTGGCGGCTTGCCGGCCCCGTGCCGAACCGCCCTGACGTGCGGTGTCACCCGCCCGGGTGAGCATTGCCCCGGCCACGCACCGGCCGCGTTCCGTGCTGCAAGATGTGCGGGTGCCCCACCCCGACCCCGCCACCATGCGGAAGCAGTACCGGGCCGCCGGACTGGACGCGCCCGAACTCGCCGCCTGCCCGTACGAGCAGTTCGCCCGTTGGTTCGCCGACGCCGCGAGCAGCGGGCTGCCGGAGCCGAACGCGATGGTCGTCTCGACGGCCGACGCGTCGGGGCGCCCCAGCTCCCGCACCGTACTGCTCAAGAGCTACGACACCAGCGGCTTCGTCTTCTTCACCAACTACACCTCGCGCAAGGGCCGCGACCTGGCGGAGAACCCTTACGCCTCGCTGCTCTTCCCCTGGCACCCGATCGCCCGGCAGGTGATCATCTGCGGCCCGGTGGTCAAGGTGACACGGGAGGAGACGGTCGCGTACTTCCGCAGCCGTCCGCACGGTTCGCAACTGGGCGCGTGGGCGAGCGACCAGTCGGCGCCGATCGGGTCGCGCGCGGAACTGGAAAGGCGGTACGCGGAGCTGGCCGACCGCTATCCGGAGAGCGAGCGGGTTCCGGCGCCGCCGTTCTGGGGCGGCTACCGGGTCGACGCGGAGCAGGTGGAGTTCTGGCAGGGCCGGGAGAACCGGCTGCACGACCGGCTGGTGTACGTCCGCGAGGCGGAGGGCTGGCGGATCGAGCGGCTGTGCCCGTAGGCGGCACCGGGAAGGCGCGGCCCGGAAAAGCGGCGACCCGCGGGCTGCCGCCTGGAGGCGCCTCCAGGACCGGTCGGACGAGGTCCGGTAGCCCGCGGGTCGGGTGACTGCTTTGGATTAGGCCTGCGGCGCACGACTCGCAGGCGAGGTGCGCGGCGTCAGCCCGCAGTCACCTCACGCGTCCGATAGTCAATCATTCTTCGGACCACCTCCTCTCCGTGTACCGCCAGCCTAAGAAGGCCACCGGCGGGAGACAACTGATTTTCGCGAACGCGCTGTGGGCTGCGTCACAGGGGGGTTGAATGGGGAGATGTGCAGCCTTCCGACGCCCACGCGAAGCCGCTGAGCGGAGGCGACGAGCAGCTACTCGCCGCCCTCCTAGAAAGCATGGACGCCGCTCTGTGCGCCTTCGACCAGGACGGCCTGGTCACCCACTGGAACACCGAGGCGGCCCGGATCCTCGGCTGGACCACCGACGACGCCGTCGGCCGCCGCGGACTGGCGGGCTGGGCGGTGCGCAGCGCCGACGCCGACGAGCTGATGGCCCGGCTGCTCGGGGTGATGAAGGGGCCGGGCCGCCAGGTCCATGAGTTCGCGCTGCTGACCAAGGACGGCCATCGCGTCCTCGTGCGCGCCCAGACCGCGGCCGTCACCGCGCCCGACGGGCAGCCCGCCGGCGTGTACTGCGCCTTCTCCGAGGTACACGCGCAGATCGACCTGGAGCGGTCCATCGCGCTCAGTGACGCGCTGTTCCAAGAGGCGCCCTGGTGCGTGGTGTTGATAGACGCCGACCTGCGGCCCGCCGTCGTCAACGGATGTGCCGCGCGGGCGCTGCGCACCGACCGGGAGGCGCTGCTCGGCCGTCCGCTCGGCGAGGTGCTGGACCAGGGCGTCGAGGAACTGGAGAGCGCGCTGCACCATGTGCTCTCCGAGGGGCCGCCGACCGCGCCGCTCGACCTGTGGGTGACACTGCGCGCGGACGCGCCGGGCGCCCAGCGGCACTGCTGGCGCAGCGGCTTCGTGCGGCTCGGCTCACCGCTCGGTGAGGAACCTGTGCCGCTCGGCGTCGGCTGGCTGTTCGAGGACATCACGGAGACGAAGCTGGCCGAGCAGGAGGCGTCCCAACTCCGGTTCCGCACCAACCAGTTGCGCCGTGCGGCGAACGCGGGCGCCGAGTGCGAGGACCCCATGGAGGCGGCCACCGGGTATCTGGACTACGCGCTCGCGGGCTTCGCCGACGAGGGCCTGATCGACGTGATGGGCTCGGGCGGCAAGCTGGTGCGGGCGGCCGGGACGGCGGGCGGCCCGGGGCCGTGCCTGCCGATCGCCTCCGGCGGCATCCCGGTGCCGTACGAGGAGGGGCATCCGGCGCTGCAGTCCGTCGAGCGGCTCGGCTCGGTGCGGTCGGCGGACCTCTCACCGGAGAAGGCCGCGTCCCGCCGCTGGCCGGAGGGGACGGTGTACGGGCTGTGTTCGGTGCTGCGCAGCCGGGGGCGGACGCTGGGCGTGGTGACGTTCCTGCGGGGTGCGGGACGGCGGCCGTTCGACCGTGCGGACGCGGCGTTCGCGGAGGACGTGGCGGCCAGGGTCGCCGCGGCGCTGGACATGGCGGCGCTGCTGAACCGGCGGCGTTAGGCGGCTCAGCGCCGGTAGAAGATCCGGTCGCCGTACTCGGCCAGGATCCGCCCGTTCCACTCGTGGCCGCCGTCCACGTTGCCCGACCGCAGCAGCGGCGGGGTGTGGCCGCGCTCGGCCAGCTCTCCGACCGCGGTGGCCACCACCGCCTGGAGCAGGGCGCTGGTGACGACGGTGGACGCCGGGCCGAACGGCGCCGGGACGCCCTCCGCGGTCAGCTCCGCGTCGCCGACCGGAATCTTGCTGTCGATCACCACGTCGCAGTGGTCCTTCAGATATGTCCCCGAGGAGTGCCGCGACCTGGTCTGCTCGGGGTACGCCAGCGAGGTGACGCCGATGACCTTCAGGCCCAGCGCTCGGGCGTTGAGCGCCATCTCGACCGGCAGCGCGTTGCGGCCGGACAGGGAGATGACGATCAGCACATCGCCCGGCTCCGCGGGGCTGGTGTCCAGTACGGCCGCGGCGAGCCCGTCGACCCGCTCCAGCGCGCTGCCGAGGGTGGCGGGCACGACGTCCACGCCGATCACGCCGGGCACCGCGAGCAGGTTCATCAGGGCCAGCCCGCCCGCCCGGTACACCACGTCCTGCGCCGGGAGCGAGGAGTGACCGGCGCCGAAGACGAAGATCCGGGCGTTCCCCTCCACCGCCTCGGCGAGCAGTCGGCCCGCGTCGGCGATGCTCTCGGAGTCCTCGTCGCGTACCCGGCGCAGCAGGGCGATGGCCGCGTCGAAGTACTGTCCGGCGAGATCGTCAGCCGCCATGTCGCCGTCCTCCGCTCCTAGGTCGCCGATCACGGTGGAGCCTTCCGGTATGGGCTGTCAACCGCGAGCGGGCCGCGTTGTCGGTGGGATGCGTCAGAATTGTCAGCAGGGCCACCGCACGAGCTATTGAGGGGCACGTATGTCGGGACACCTCATCGACACGACGGAGATGTATCTCCGCACCATCCTGGAGCTTGAGGAGGAGGGTGTGGTCCCCATGCGCGCCCGTATCGCCGAGCGGCTGGACCAGAGCGGTCCGACGGTCAGCCAGACGGTTGCGCGGATGGAGCGGGACGGCCTGGTGCAGGTCGCGGGTGACCGGCACCTGGAGCTGACGGAGGAGGGGCGGCGGCTCGCCACCCGCGTCATGCGCAAGCACCGGCTCGCCGAGTGCCTCCTGGTCGACGTCATCGGCCTGGAGTGGGAGCAGGTGCACGCCGAGGCCTGCCGCTGGGAGCACGTGATGAGCGAGGCGGTGGAGCGGCGGGTGCTCGAACTCCTGCGGCACCCCACCGAGTCGCCGTACGGCAACCCGATTCCCGGCCTGGAGGAACTGGGGGAGAAGGCGGAGGCCGATCCGTTCCTGGACGAGGGGACGGTCAGCCTGGTCGACCTGGACCCTGGCACGGACGGCAAGACCGTGGTGGTGCGGCGGATCGGCGAGCCCATCCAGACGGACGCGCAGCTGATGTACACGCTGCGGCGGGCCGGCATCCAGCCGGGGGCGGTCGTCAGCGTCACCGCGTCCCCCGGCGGAGTCCTGGTCGGCTCCGGTGGCGAGGCGGCCGAGCTGAGCCAGGACGTGGCGGGCCACGTCTTCGTCGCCAAGCGGTAGCACTCGCGCTCGGCGGTTCCGGTGACACGGTTTCCGTCCACTGCGCCCGGGTGGGTGGATCGCTCCGCCCACCCGTTGGCCGTCCGGCTTGGCCTGCCTGTGGCGCCGGGTGTGCGTGGGGTCGGGAGTGCGAACCCCGAAGGGGTGTGCGGAAAGGTACTCGCAGCCCCGGTGAGCGAAGCGTCCCGGAACGGGATGGGGCCCCGGCGCATGCCGGGGCCCTCCTCCCCCTCGTCCCCCGGGTGCCGTACCCGGAACCCCGAGCTCTCCGGGTCCTTCCCCTCACCCGGCGGGGGACGATCCCTCCCTGCTGGAAGTACTCCCCGCAGGGCCTCCAAAGCACACCCTCGCCTTGTCACTCGAAAGGGCGGTGTTAAGCGCCATACCCACTTCTTCGAAGGTGAGTTCGATACGGTGGGTGCGTTCGGCCAACCGGGCCGGACAGGACGGTTGACCCGGGGGTGCCGGATCGATGGTTCGTCGTGTCGAGGTGTCCGGAGCGGGCGGCGTGCGGCTCGCCGCCTGGGACTTCACAGACCAGCACAAGCCGCATGACGGATCCGCGCCGCCGGAGGCGCGCGAGGTTCCGCGCCCCGCGGTGCTGATGCTGCACGGGTTGACGGGGCGCGCCGCGCACTGGGCGCCCACCGCCCGGGCGTTGGCCGCCCGCTACCGCCCGGTCGCGCTCGACCAGCGCGGCCACGGCCGCTCCGCCAAGCCGGACGGCCCGTACACCCGCGAGGCGTACATCGCTGACGTACTGGCCGCCATCGAGCAACTCGGCCTGGCGCCGGTCGTCCTGGTGGGCCACTCCATGGGCGCGCTCACCGCCTGGCAACTCGCCGCCCGCCACCCCGAGTTGGTGCGCGCCCTGGTCATCTGCGACATGCGGGCCTCGGCGCTCGGCGAGGCGAGCCAGCGGGAGTGGGAGCAGTGGTTCGCCTCGTGGCCGCTGCCCTTCACCGCACTGGCGGACGTGCGGAGGTGGTTCGGCGCCGACGACCCCACGCTGGAGCGGCCGCGGCCCGCCCGCGGGGCGTTCTACACCGAGGTGATGGAGGAGCGCTCCGGCGGCTGGTGGCCGCAGTTCTCCTTCCGGCACATGCTTGACTCCCGCGAGCCGTGGATGCGTGACGCGCACTGGGACGAACTCGCCCAAGTGTGCTGTCCCACCCTTGTCGTACGCGGCTGGGACGGCGAACTGGGCCGGGCCGAGGCCCAGGAGATGGTCCGCGTGCTGCCGCACGGCTCGTACGCCGAAATAGCGGACGCCGGCCATCTCGTCCCGTGGGACCAGCCGGACGCCTGGCAGCACACCCTGGAGGAGTTCCTGGCCGGCACCGTCCGCTGACGCCTCAGCGGACGGCGCCACGGCAGCCGCCACCGCCTCAGCGGTCCCGCTGGGCGGCGGCCTCCCGGCCGCAGGCATAGGCGAGCGGGCTGATCAACTCCTCGGCGTCCGGCAGCCAGCGGTTCAACGCGGTGGGCTGCCGCGCCCACTGCACGGACCCCCGGCCCATCCGGCTCGGCGGCGCCGGTACGTAGTCCCCGTCCCCGCGGACCACCATGTCCAGCGCGGACGGCGGCCACCCCAACCGCCGTACCAGGTCCGGGACCTTGGCGCTGGCGCCGGGCAGGACGAAGAACACCAGCCTGCGGTTGGGCGTGGACAGGACCGGGCCGAGCGGTAGCTCCATCCGTTCCATCCGGGCCAGGGCCAGGCAGCCCGCCACCTCCGGCACGTCGATGACGTCGAAACTCCGGCCGGTGGGCAGCAGTACGGAGGCGCGTGGCTCTCTGGACCACATCCGGCGTACCGCCACACCGCTACCGGTCGCCTGGCCCGGCCAGTCGGTGCGGGTGGGGTGGGCGCCGGGCGCGGGGCAGCCGCTGAAGCCGCAGGAGCAGCGCAGGACGCCGCCGTTGTCCTCAAGCCAGCTGCCGGGGAACACGTCCCAGTGCCGCTCGTCCGCGTATCGCACCGCCGCCTCCAGCAGGTGTTCGGTTACGGCGAGCGGCTGCGGGGCTCCGATGGTGTCTTCCACGCGATGCACAACTTCCCTTGTCAGCAAGGGTTACGGAGGCCCCGTTCCCTCTTGGGTGGGACACGCGGGGCGCACAGGTGCACGGTTGGGGGCGCGCACGGGGGACCGGCTCCGGGGGTGGGTAGTTCCTTGACGGCACGGTGGCACGTCTCATTGCGCAAAGTACCGATAAAGAGCCGTAAAGCGGCATAACTGCCCGCCTCCGGTGGGCAGAGATCATGCAGCACGGGGAGCGACCCGGCTGCGACACCGTTAGGTACAGAGGGGGGACGACGATGGCCGCCCGACCACTGGTGGCGCGACAGCCGAACGAACGGCTGCAAGCGCTGATCCAGGAAGCCGGATGTTCCAACGCCGGCCTGGCTCGCCGCGTCAATATGTGCGGCGCCGAGCACGGCCTCGATCTGCGCTACGACAAGACCTCCGTGGCGCGCTGGCTGCGAGGTCAGCAGCCGCGCGGCCGGGCGCCGGCGATCATCGCCGAGGCGCTGGGCCGCAAGCTCGGCCGCACCGTGACGATCGACGAGATCGGCATGGCCAACGGCAAGAACCTGGCCTCCGGCGTGGGTCTGCACTTCGCGCCCACCGTGCTCGGCGCGGTGGAGCAGGCCTGCGAGTTGTGGCGCAGCGACGTGGGGCGCCGCGACTTCCTGACCGGGTCCACGGTGGCGGCCTCGGCGCTGGTCGAGCCGAGCCGTGACTGGCTGATCACCGGTCCGGACACCTTGGTCTCGCGCAGCGGCGGACCGCGGGTCGGCGCCGCGGACGTGGCGGCGGTACGGGCGACGACGCAGGCGCTGGTCGACCTCGACCACCGCTTCGGCAGCGGCCATGTCCGCCCGATCGTGGTGCACTACCTCAACAGCGTCGTCTCCGGACTGCTGGCGGGTTCGTACCGGGAGGCGACCGGCCGCCAACTCTTCGCCGCAGTGGCCAGGTTGACCGAACTGGCCGGGTACATGGCGGTGGACACCGGTCAACCCGGCCTCGCCCAGCGGTACTACATCCAGGCGCTGCGACTGGCGCAGGCCGCGGGTGACCGCGGTTACGGCGGTTACGTGCTGGCGGCCGGAATGAGCCATCTCGCCGCCTCGCTCGGCAACCCCCGGGAGATCGCGCAACTCGCCAGGGCCGCTCAGGAGGGCGCGCGCGGCCATGTCACCCCCACGGCGCAGGCGATGTTCTACGCGGCGGAGGCGCGTGGCCACGCCCTGCTCGGTGACGCCAGGGCGTGCGAGACGGTGGCGGGACGGGCGGTGGAGGCCCTGGGCCGCAGCGTTCCGGAGGACGATCCGGACTGGATCGCGCACTTCGACGAGGCCTATCTGGCCGACGAGTTGGCGCACTGCCACCGTGATCTGGACCAGCCGGGGCCCGCGATGCGCCGGGCCGAGGAGTCGCTCGCCGGGCATCCGCCGACCCGTGCCCGGCGGCGGGCGATAGGGCTGCTGGTGCTGGCCTCCGCGCAGGTGCAGGCCCGGGAGGTGGAGCAGTCCTGCCATACCGCCGCGCAGGCGGTCGAGTTGCTGGGCGGGCTGCGCTCCAACCGGGGCGCGGAGTACCTGGACGACTTCCGCCGCCGTATCGAACCGTTCTCGGACGAGCCGGTGGTAAGGGAGTTCGGGGCGCGACTTGAGGAGAGTGAGCTGGCGGCGTGACGCGGTCCCGGCGGGGTGAGGAATGTCTCGGGGCGCGCCCCCGTCCCCCGCCGGGACGCTCCAATTGTTACGGGACCGCTATACCGACGCCTTCCGCCGTTACGGAAGGCGCTGCATGCTGCGATTTCCTGGAGCGTGTGCCGGGCCCGCGAGTGACCGTCAGCACATTACTGTGCGGTCACTCACACGGGTGCGTAGTGGGGACTGGAATTGACCCGGTAGCGTGAGCCGACGTTCCGAAGGGCCGGTCGGGGGTCAGGGACTCAGCTCCACCCGGGGCGTGTCCCTAACGGCCACAGTTACGCAGCAGGCAGGAGTTCCGGTGATGCAGAGCGGGCGGGGAGAAGAGGCGGCGGACGGCGCGTACCGGCCGATGCCGATTCCACACGAGCCGCAGGCGTCGGCGGTGCCCGAGGCCCGCGAGGGCGTCGTGCTGCCCGCGCACGGCGAACAGCACGGCGAGCAGTGGCCGCAGCCGAACCAGGTGGTGCAGCCCGCCCCCGGCCAGCCGTGGGGCGCCCCGCAGCACGCTCCGCAGCAGCCGTCCCAGCCGCAGTCCCCCCAGGGCTTCCAGCCGCCGCACGGCGTGCCCCAGCACCCGGGCGGAGGTGAGGCCACCCAGCTGCTTCCGCCCTACGGCCAGCAGTCCGAGGCGCCCCACGCCGTACCGCCGCACGGCCAGGAGTCCGAGGCCACCCAGTTCCTGCCGCCCTACGGTGAGCAGTCCGAGGCCACCCAGTTCCTGCCGCCCTACGGTCAGCAGTCCGAGGCCACTCAGTTGCTCACTCCGTACCCCCAGGAGTCAGAGGCGACGCAGCTGCTCACCCCGTACGGTCAGCAGGCCCAGGCCGCACCGGGTGCCGAACCGCCCGCGCCCGACGGCGAGTCGGAGAAGACGCAGCTGATCGCGCCGATGCGGCAGCAGCCCGTCGAACTTCCGCGGCAGGCCGCCGAGTTGCGCCAACCACTGCCGCCGGAGCAGCAGTTCCAGACGCCGGTACCGCCGCCGCCGGCGCAGCCGCCCGCCGCTGGTGTGCAGACGCCGCCGATGCCCAGCGCCGCGCCGTACTCCATCCGGCCGGGCGCCCCGGGCGACCAGCCGCCGGAGGAGCGCACCCAGCTGCTGACGCCGCAGCAGCCGGGCGCGCCCGCCACCGAGCAACTCCCGCGCTTCAACGAGGCGTGGCAGTCCCAGCCGCAGGGCGCGACGGCGCACCACGCCGAGCAGGCACCGCCGCAGGCCAGGGACGACTACGACTTCCTGTACCGCAAGGACGGCGACCCCGGCGCCGCGCGACCGCCGCACTCCCCCTCGTACGGCAACGGCATGCCGCCGCAGCCGCCGTACACCCAGCAGCCCGCACGCGACTTCGGGCAGGACGCGCCCGAGCGCCGCGCGAAGTTCGGGAAGCTCTCGCCGATGGCCATGATCGGCATCGGGGTCGCCGGTCTCGCCGTCATAGGGGTCGCGGTCGGCGCCGCGCTCAGCGGTGGCAGCGACAACAGCGGCGACCAGCAGAAGGCGGGCGTCGCCTCGCCCGCGGCGGGCGGCGGCGCCAACGGCGCGGCGGACGCGGCGCAGGCGCAGGCCAAGCAGCTCGACTCGCTGCTCAAGGACAGCAACAGCAGCCGTGCCACTGTGATCAGCGCGGTGGCCTCCATCAAGTCCTGCTCCAACATGGGCCAGTCGTCCGCGGACCTTCGTACCGCCGCGAGCCAGCGCGCCCAACTGATCACCAGGCTCGACCAGTTGACCCTGGACAAGCTGCCCAACCACGACGAGCTGGTCAAGCAGCTCACCGCCGCCTGGAAGGCGTCCGCCGAGGCGGACAACGACTACGCGGACTGGGGCGACCAGGTGTCGAAGGACAAGAAGGGCTGCGACAAGGGCCACGCCAAGGGCACTCCGGCCGCGCAGAAGGGCAACGCGGCGAGTGGCCGGGCCACCTTCGCCAAGAAGAAGGCCGCCGACCTGTGGAACCCGATCGCCGGCCAGTACGGCCTGACCCAGCGGCAGTTCACCGATCTGTAGCGGCTCCGGTCAGCCGGTGCTCTCCAGCGTGTCGCGTAGGTCCACGAAGCCGCCCTTGCCGACCGCGGTCAACCGGCCGTCCCTGACGACCTGGTAGGTGACCGTCGCGTTGACCATGCGCGGATAGCCGCGCACCGCCAGCGTGTCCGCGTACCGCCAGCCCAGCGGCGGGGTGAGGCCGCCGGTGGAGACATCATGGGCGTGGTCGAGTGCGTCACGGACGGTCTGCGCGGTGACCGGGCCCTGGCCGAGCGAGCTGACGATCTTGGTGAAGACCGTGTACGCGATCCAGGTCGTCTCCGCGCCCGGGTCGGCGACGTCGATCCGGTTGTCGCCGAAGGCATAAGTGGAGACCGCGTTGCGCATCGGGTTCCAGGCGGGGTCGCTGGCGGACGGGTACCAGCTCGTCGCGTACGCGCCCTCCAACGGGCTGTCGGCGCCCCCGGTGCTGTCCAGCAGCGACTGCTTGACGCTGCCGAGCACGGAGGCGGTGCGCACCTGCTGCCCGGGGCCGAGCCGCCGGAAGGAGTCGAAGAACGTGGCCGTACGGTCGCCGAGCACCGCCGTCACACAACGTCCCGGTTCGCCCGAGCCGATCGCCCGCTGGGCGGCACCGGTGTAGTCGGTGGCGTCGTCGGGTGCGCGGATGTCGTCGGCGGGGGCGCGGTGCCGGAACGCCAGTCCCGCGTCGAGGAACTCGGGGTACTGGTCGCCCGCGGCGGTGTCCGGGCGGACCAGCGCGGTGTGGTCGCAGATGCTGGACAGCTGGCGGCCGTTGCCGGCCAGCAGCGCGGGCGCGCCGCCGTTGACCGGATAGGACAGCGGGCTGGTGAACTCCTCTGGCGCCACCCCGTACCCGCCGAGGTACGGAATGCCCGCGTTCTCCAGCGAGGCCATGAAGCTCTGGCCGTACTGGCTGTACGAGCCGACGACGGCGACCGCGTTGGCGTCCACGGCCTGCTGTGCGCAGCGTTCCGCGCGGACCGTGTCGTTGTGCTCGTCACACGTGAGGACCTTCAACGGGTGGCCGTTGATGCCGCCTTCGGCGTTGACCATCCGGGCGTAGGCCTGCGCCATCGCCGGCATACCGGGCATGTTGGTGGAGTTCGTGCCTTGCGGCGCCCAGGTCATGACCACGATCGGTGCCTTGGCGCCCGCCGCCGACCCGGTTCCCGGCACCACACCGCAACCGCTGACGCCACCGCCGACCAGGGTCGCCACCGTCGCTGCCAGAGCACCGAACCGTCGTATAGCGGTCATGGCTCCGTACGTTCCCCGGCCGCCGTCAACGACGGAGTGACCGCACCGCAACCGGGGGTGTCGGATAGGTGAATTGCCCGTACGCGCGGTGTGCGCGGTGTTCGCTTCGGACCGTACCTGGTGATATCCGTGCCGTTCGCTGAACGTACGATCGATAACCGTGCAAGGTTCGGAGAAGTCTTCCCGGCGGGGCGCCCGCTCCTCCACGATGGGGCGTATGCCGCTCAACGACATGCCCTGGTGGCGCTGGCGCAGCAATGTGCGTTCCGCGCTGCACATGCTCAGCGATCCGGTCTTCCAGCAGGAGTGCTGGGTCGCCGGCCGTCCCGGCTACGGGGATGTGACGGACGCCGTCTACCGCCTGGTCGAGGACACCTGGTTGGACAACTGGTCCGCCGAGAAGTACGTCGGGACGATCTTCCGCGACGCGCACGAGGCGGCGCTGGTGGACGCCGCCGTGCTGCGGGTGCTGCGGATCCTGCACGAGGTCGGCGCGGACGCCCCGGCCGCCGTCTACCTGGGCCACCCCGGCTGGCCGGAGGCGGTACGGGCGGCCCGGGAGGCGCACGTACGGCTGGCGACCAACGACGGTGACGACGTGGACGCGCCGCCGCGGTCGCTGGACGTGCTGGCGATCTACACCCGGTCCCGCTGACCGGTCTCGCCAACCGGACCGCTGACCTGCGGTCCGCCGGGATGTGCGAGGCTATTGCGGTGACCGAAGCACAGCGCACCGCCCCGCAGTACGTCCTGACGCTGTCCTGCCCCGACAAGCAGGGCATCGTGCACGCCGTCTCCAGTTACCTGTTCATGACTGGTTGCAACATCGTGGACAGCCAGCAGTTCGGTGATCAGGACACCGGTCTGTTCTTCATGCGGGTGCACTTCTCGGCCGAGCCCTCGGTCACCGCCGACAAGCTGCGGGCCAGCTTCGCGGCCGTCGCCGACTCCTTCCGCATGGACTGGCGGATCTACCCCGCCGAGGAGAAGATGCGGATCGTGATCATGGTCAGCAAGTTCGGGCACTGCCTGAACGACCTGCTGTTCCGCTCACGCATCGGCGCGCTGCCGGTGGAGATCGCGGCGGTGGTCTCCAACCACCGGGACTTCGAGGAACTGGTCGGCTCGTACGGGATTCCCTTCCATCACGTCCCGGTGACGAAGGAGACCAAGGAGCGGGCCGAGGCCGAGCTGCTGAAGCTGGTCGAGGACGAGGACATCGAGCTGGTGGTGCTCGCGCGCTACATGCAGGTGCTCTCCGACGACCTGTGCAAGCGGCTGTCCGGGCGGATCATCAACATCCACCACTCCTTCCTCCCCAGCTTCAAGGGCGCCAAGCCGTACCACCAGGCGCACGCTCGCGGTGTGAAGCTGATCGGCGCGACGGCGCACTACGTCACCGCGGACCTCGACGAGGGCCCGATCATCGAGCAGGAGGTCGAGCGCGTCAGCCACGAGGCCAACCCCGACCAGCTGGTCGCCGTGGGCCGTGACGTCGAGTGCCAGGCCCTGGCCCGAGCGGTCAAGTGGCACAGCGAACACCGCGTCCTGCTTAACGGCCACCGCACGGTCGTCTTCGCGTAGGCCTCTTTCCCACCCGCCCACCCCAAGGGCTCCGGCCCCCGGAAGGGCGGGTGGGGCTACATTCGGGACAGGCTGGCCGTCGCCGCGAGGACATCCCGAATCGCCTGGCGATCCCCCGCCTGCCCGACCGCCAGTTCCTCCGGCTCCCGGTGCCCGGCCGCCAACTGGCAGAACTCCGTCGCCTCCAGGGCGACCTGCGCGACGCTCCCCGCCTTCGAGCCCACCGCCGCCGGTGAGTCCAACGGGATGAACCAGTTGCCGCCGCCGTCGCCCTCCAACTCCAGATGGACGGAACGTCCCGGCGTGCCCGCCTCCACCCACCGTGCCGGCGAGGTGGCGAGCCCGGCTCTGCGCCGCCCGGCCAGGGCGATCGGCAACAGCCGTGCCGTCAGGTCGAGCATCGCGTTCAGGTGCCGCGGCGCGGGCGGCTCGTACGGGTAGTCGACCGCCTCCGCGATGTCTCCGGCATGGATCCAGCACTCGAACGCCCGGTCCACGAACGCGTCCCGCAACGGCAGCTTGAAGTCCCCGTAGCTGACGTCGAGTCCACCCGCGCTCCGCCCGGCGAAGGACACCGTGCGCAGCAGGGTGTGGCCCTGCTCCCGCCACTCCTCACGCACCTCGCCGCCGCTTCGGCTGCCGGTCCGCCGCCAGTACTCGATCGTCCGCTCGGTCGGATCCCGCGGCGCGTCCGCGTCAAGTGCCGCGTTCTCCCCGAGCGCGGCCCCTATCAGCCCGTCGACCGCGGTCAGATGACCGATGACGTCGGCGACGGAGGCACGCCGCGCACCGGAGTGCCACTCCAGGACGACCGGTGCGGCCCAGTCGCCAGGCCCGAGGTCCCGCAGCAGCGCGTCGAGCCGCGCGGTCTCCGCGTCGTAGGGTCCCGCCCACTCGGGCACGGGTATCCGGGCCGGTCGACGGCCCAGGCAGTTCTCCAGCACCCGGGCGCGCAGCAGCGGATCGAGGTCGAGCGAGTCCTCCGATCGCAGCAGCCCGACCGCGTCCCGCAGCCGTACGGCCTCCTCCGCGCAGGTGGCGCAGTCGGTCAGGTGCGTCTCCACCGCCGCCGTCTCCTCGGCGGAACAGGCGGACAACGCCCACGCGCCGAGCAGCGACTTCAGCGTCAGATGGTCCAGCGTGGGTGCCGTCGCGGGGAGCGGCGACGGAAGCGGTGGCCCGTCCTCCGCCGCGCCCCGGGGCAGCGGCACCCGCGGCAGTGGCGGGCCGCCGTTCTGCTCGGGGCCGATGCCTCGCGGACCATCTCCGATGGGCCCTGTCATCGCGAACTGCCCCGTCCCGACGGGGAGGCGGAGTCCGCCGGTGGACCGGCCTGCATGGCGGTGGAGAGCATCTGCAGGCCGAGCCGGAGCCGCCGCCGTGCCTCGTCCTCGGTGAGGCCCAGCTCGGCGGCCGTCTGCCGGTAGTCGCGGCGGTGCAGATACGCCAGGTCCAAGGTGGCGCGTATCGAGGCGGGCATCGAGCTTTTGATGAAGTCGGCGCGGGCGGCGGTGTTCGCCTCGCAGACCTTCCGTTCGAACTGCTCGGCGGTGCGCTCACCGCCCTCCCTGATCCGCTCCGCCTCACACCGCCGCAGCCGGTGCACCGCCTGCCGCTGGGTGAGCGTGGCTATCCAGGAGCGCAAGTTGCCTTCCTTGGGGTCGTACGCGTCCGGGTTCTCCCAGATGTACCCGAAGACCTCGCGGGTGATCTGGTCGGCGGCGTCCTCCTCGCCCATCACCCGGTACGCGAGACCGTGCACCAGCGAGGCGAAGCGGTCGTACAGCTCGCACAGTGCCGCCTCCTCCCCTCGGGCCAGCCGCTGCTGCATCTTGCGGTCCCAGCGCGGTGGTGCGGGTGTCGCCATCCGGCCGCCCCCTCTCGGCTCACCTCATCGCTCAACGTCCATCGCTCATCACTCATCCGTCACCAACGAATGTATCCGCAGGGTCTGACAACGCGCCCCGTTTTGCCACAACGAACACCCGATGGGTAACCGGTGAGTACGGAACGGGTACCCAACCCGCCACAAGTAGAGGCCTGGTGAAGACGAGCTGTTATGGGGGTGTGACCACGGCTGAAGGGGGAAGGCATCGCCGCTGGGCATAGGGTCGGGATGACCGGAACGGAACGACCTGCCGACGAAGGGGCAGCGAGCGGTGGCGTTGAGAGTCAAGGCGGAGCAGCGGGACGGCTGGACCGTGCTGCGGGTGTCGGGCGAGATGGACCTGGTGACCTCCCCCGCGGTGCGGCAGCACGTCCACGACGCGGTCGCCGACGGGCGGCGCAGGGTGGTGCTCGACCTGTCCGACGTGCGCTTCTGCGACTCCAGCGGGGTGGGCGTGCTGATCGCGGCGCGCCGCCTGATGCGCTCGTGCACCGGCCGTCTGCGGCTGATACTGCCCGCCAAGGGCGCGGTGGACGGCTCCCACGTCAACCGGGTGCTGGCCGCGCTGGGGGTACGCCGCCTGTTCGAGGTCTTCCAGGACCTGGACGCCGCCGTAGACGAGACGGCCCGCCCGCTGTCGGCCTGAGCCGCCGAGGGCTCACCTGACGGCGTAGTCCCGCAACGCGGGCTCCAGCAACCCGAACGCCTCCCGGGCCGCGTCGGCGAGCCCGGCGAAGAACTCCTCCTCGTCCTGCCCGGCCTCGGAGCGCCGTCGCGCCTCGTGGAACAACACCCGCGCCAGCGCCTGCTCCTGCTGGTCGTAGATCTCCCGCAGCCGTGCCCGTAGCGCCGGGCTCTCCACGGCCAATCGCGCGAAGCCGGGCCCGACGCGGCCGAGCAGCGCGGCGTGCGCCTCGCAGTCGGCCAGGTACCTGCGGCGAAGTGCGGCGAGCGCCGACTCCCCGGGGGCACGTTCCGCGACGGTGCGCGACGGCCTGTTGACTACGAACCAGCGCTGCACCAGCACCCGACGGTACTCAAGGAGCGCCCCGGCGTAGCCGCAGTAGGCGTCGATCCGCTCCTGGCGCAGCTTCTCGTCCCGGGTGAGCCGCGCGGCGCGCTCCGCCGTACGGCGCTGGAAGGCGTGCGTGACGGTGGACCCCAGCAGTGTGCCCAACACGGCGATGACGCTCGGCAGAACCGCACCCATGACCGCAGTCGACCACACGCTCGCGCCCTGCGCGATGGCACGATCGCGGCATGACACACATCACGTTCGCAAAGGGCGACATCACCACCCAACATGTCGACGCCATCGTGAACGCCGCCAACTCCTCGCTGCTGGGCGGGGGCGGTGTGGACGGGGCGATCCACCGCGGGGGCGGCCCGCAGATCCTCGCGGCGTGCCGTGCGCTGCGGGCTTCGAGGTACGGCAAGGGGCTGCCCACCGGCCAGGCTGTGGCGACCACCGCCGGCCGGCTGCCCGCGCGCTGGGTGATCCACACGGTGGGGCCGGTCTGGTCGGCGAGCGAGGACCGCTCCGCCGCGCTGGCCTCCTGCTACCGCGAATCCCTGCGCGCGGCGGACGAGTTGGGGGCGCGGACGGTGGCCTTCCCGGCGATCTCCACCGGCATCTACGGCTGGCCGATGGACGACGGCGCCCGGATCGCCGTGCGTACGGTGCGCGAGACGGAAACCTCGGTGGACGAGGTGCGCTTCGTCCTCTTCGACGACACGGCGTACCGGGCGTTCACCGAGGCGATCTCCTGACCGCGCCCCAGGGGGCCGCTACGGGTGCAGCCGCCCCGCGAAGCGGCGCTCGAAGCCGTCGCCGGTGTCCGCCGTCACCGCGTAGTCGTAGCGCCCGGCGGAGGTCGGCGCGAGCACCTCCCGCGCGGTTCCGCCCGGCGCGACGGTGACCGTGCGCGGCAACGAACTCGGCGCGAACTGGGCCGCGTTGGCCCCGATCGTGAAGACGACCGGCTTGCCGCCCTCGTTGCTCAGGACCAGCCGGACACCGTCCGGGTGCTCCACGGCGGCGATCTCGGGGTGCCCCTTGGCCGGGTCGCTCCAGGTGCGGACGTCGCCCTTGAAGCCGCGCAGGAACCCGTCGGGCCCGTGCGCGTCGATGTCGTACGGGCCGCCGCTGACCGCCTGCGCGCTGAAGAAGTCGGTGACCGTCCCCCCGACGGGCAGGGTGTAGCGCCAGGCGCCGAACTGGCGGTGGTTGACGGTGTACATCGACAGTCCGGCACCTAGGTGGCCGAGGTTGTCCACCGTGATCCACAGCAGGCCCTTCGCCGTGTCCGTACGCGACGACGAACCGAACCGGTAGCCGACCGGAAGCGCCGGCCGGTCTCCGGGCTCCACGTCGGGGAAGCTCTGCACGATCGGCGGGAAGATCGGCGGCAGCACCTTCTTGTCCTGCTCGGCGAGGTCCGCGAGCAGCTGCTTGGTGTCCGGCAGCGTGGGAAACGCGGTCGTGTTCTTGTGCCGGAAGTCGAACGCCGACATCAGGTCGCCGCACACCGTACGGCGCCAGGCGGAGATGTTGGGCTCCTTGACCCCGGTCCAGTTCTCCAGGAAGCGGAGCACGGAGGTGTGGTCGAAAACCTCGGAGTTGACGCGTCCGCCACGGCTCCACGGCGATATGACGATCATCGGCACGCGCGGTCCGAGACCGATGGGCGCGCCACCCACGAACTCGTCGGGCGTTCCGTCGGGAGCCACCGGCGGCACCACATGGTCGAAGAAGCCGTCGTTCTCGTCGTAGTTGAGGAGGACCACGGTCTTCTCCCAGACCTCGGGGTGTCCGGCCAGCGCGTCGAGCACATAGGACGCGGTGAAGTCGGCGCCCTGCGCCGGGGGATGGTTGGGGTGCTCGGACTGGTCGGTCGGCGCCACCACCCAGCTCACCGCCGGAAGCGACCCGTTGGCGACGTCCTGCGCGAAGTCGTCGGGGCCGCGTTTGGCCATGCCCCGGGTGTAGAGCGGGGAGTCCTTGGGCGCGCTCTGGAACTGCTTGAACCACGCCAAGGGGTTGTCGTCGAAGTTGTCGTCCTGCTGGTAGATCTTCCAGGAGATCCCGGCGGACTGCAGCCGCTCGGGATAGGTGGTCCAGGTGTACCCCTTCTCGCTGTTGTCGGTGACCGGCCCGCCGCCCGTGCCGCGCGGGTCGATCATTCCCGTCCACAGGTAGAGCCGGTTGGGGTTGGTGGACGCCATGGTGGAGCAGAAGTACTGGTCGCACAGTGTGAACTGGTCCGCGAGCGCGTACTGGAAGGGGATGTCCTGGCGGCGGTAGTACCCCATCGTGTACCAGGACTTGGCCGGTATCCAGTTGGTGTACTGGCCGTTCGCCCAGGCGCTGTGAGTGCCGTCCCAGGAGTGGTCGAGGTCGAAGATCCGCTGGGCGTCGGAGGTCGAGGTGTCCAGGTGCCAGGGCAGCAGAGTGGTTCCGCCGAGCTTGCCCAGCAGCTTCTGGTGCAGCACGTCGGACCCGTTCGGCAGCCGCACCAGCGAGGTGTCCCGGTAGCCGCGCACCCCGTTCAACGTCCCGTAGTAGTGATCGAAGGAACGGTTCTCCTGCATCAGGATCACCACGTGTTCGACATCGTCCAGCGTCCCGTGCGGCCCGCGCCGCGCGGTGGCGGCCATGGCCTGCCGTACCGCCCCGGGCAGTGCCCCGGAGCCGAGCGCGGCACCACCGGCGACAGCCGAACCCAGTAGCGTGCGGCGGGAGATGGGGGACACGGCGCCTCCTGGTCGGCTCTGGTTACCGGCGGGTACAGGCCGGTGCGGCGCGATGATTCCAGCCACCGGTGAACTTTGGAAGGCTCATGTGCCGCTGGAATGCGACCAGTTGGGGGCAGTGCCGATTCGGCCCCGCGCGGCGACCGTCACGCCCCCGAGAACCGTTCACGGAGCTTGTACTTGAGCACCTTGCGCAGCGTCTCGTTGCGCGGCAGCGCCGTCACGACCTCCAACTGCTCCGGAAGCTTGTGCACCGCCAGCCCCGCTGACCGCAGGAACGAGGTGACCTCGGCCAGCGTGAGCGGAGCGCCGCCCGCGGGCTGCTCCACCACCGCGCAGACGCGTTCGCCGCGCTCGGGATCCGGCAGGCCGATCACGGCGGCGTCGCGTACGGCGGGGTGTTCGTAGAGCAGTTCCTCGATCTCCTTGGCGGAGATGTTCTCTCCCTTGCGGATGATGACGTCCTTGAGCCGCCCGGTGAGCACGAGGTGTCCGTCCGCGGTCAGCCGGCCCAGGTCGCCGGTGCGGAAGAAGCCGTTCTCGTCGAACGCGGCGGCGGTCTGCTCGGGGTCCGTGTAGCCCTGGCAGACCGCCTCCCCGCGCAGCCTGACCTCGCCGTCCACGATGCGTATCTCCATCTCGGCCGGTGGGCGGCCCTCGGTGGTCGCCAGGTTCTCGGGGGTGTCGAGCGGGGAGCCCATGGTGATCATCGGGGCCTCGGTCATGCCGTAGCCGTGGGTGAGCTGGCAGCCGAGTTCCCGTACCACCTCGTGGTACAGCTCGGGCGGCTTCGGCGCCCCGCCGCCCGCCAGCAGCCGCAGGGTGGGCAGCAGCCGTTCGCCGGAGGGCAGTTGGCGCTGGGCGGCGAGGAACAGGGCGTAGAACGCCGTGCTGCCGCCCGCCAGCGTCACGCCGTGCCCGCGGTAGGCGTCCAGTACGTCCGGAAGCGCGAACCGCTCCACAAGCAGCGCGGGGAACCCGTAGAGCAGCATCATGACCAGGTAGTCCGGACCCCCTATGTGCGCGTACGGGAAGGCGATCGAGCCGACGTCGTCCGGCCGCATCCGCAGCGCGTGGGCCAGGCAGGCGCCGCCCGCGATCAGGCTGCGGTCGGTGTGCAGCACGCCCTTGGGCGCGGAGGTGGTGCCGGAGGTCCAGTAGATCCAGCGCACCTGACGGCCGTCCGCGGGCGGGGGCGGCAGGACGCCGGGATCCGCGTCGGGCAGCCGGTCGTACACGGTGAGCCGCCTTGGCGGGCGCGGGAGCCGGCGGGCGACGCGGTCGGCCATGGCGGCGTGGTCGAAGCCGCGCCAGGTGCCGGGGGTGACCAGGAACCGGGCTTCGGTGCGCTGGACGGCGTGGTGGACCTCGCGGTCCCGGTAGACCGGGATCACGGGGCTCTGCACGGCCCCCAGCCGGGCGAGCGCGGCGCAGAGCACGACCGTCTCGATCCGGGTGGGCAACTGCCAGCAGACCGGCGTGCCGGGCCGCACTCCGAGCCGGAACAGACCGGCCGCGGCACGTTCCGCGCGCTCGGCGAACCCGCCGAAGGTCATCCGGCGGTCCGTCTCGTCAAGCAGCGCCGGCGCGTCGGGGCTGAGCGCGGCGCGCCGCGCGATCAGCTCCCACAGGGTGCGGGACGTGCCGAGGTCGTACGGGGTGGTCTCGCTCATCCGGGCCTCCGGTCACGCCTTGTCGGTTGGGGGCGGCGTGGCTACGGTAGATCTGACGAGTCGTCAGATAAAGGGTTCCGGCGAAGGGGAGGCGGCCGTGGAGCTACCGAGGATCATCAGCGTCGACGACCACGTCATCGAGCCCGCCCACCTCTTCGAGACCTGGCTCCCAGCCGGGTACCGCGACCGCGGCCCCAAGCCGCTCACCGCGGGCATCGGCGAACTCGCCTACATCGGCGGGAAGTACCAGATCACCATGGACCCCAACGGCCCGCCCACCGACTGGTGGATCTACGAGGACCTGAAGTTCCCGTACAAGCGCAACATCGCGGCCGTCGGCTTCGACCGGGACGAGATGACCCTTGAGGGCATCACCCGGGACCAGATGCGGCGCGGCTGCTGGGACCCCGCCGAGCGGTTGAAGGACATGGACCTCAACCATGTCGAGGCCTCACTGTGCTTCCCCACCTTTCCGCGCTTCTGCGGCCAGACCTTCGCCGAGGCGCGGGACAAGGAGGTCGCGCTGGCCTGTGTGCGCGCCTACAACGACTGGATGGTGGAGGAGTGGTGCGGGGACAGCGCGGGGCGGCTGATACCGCTGTGCCTGATACCGCTGTGGGACGTGGGGTTGGCGGTCGCGGAGATCCGGCGCAACGCCGCGCGCGGGGTCAGGGCGGTCTGCTTCAGCGAGATCCCGACCCATCTGGGGCTGCCCAGCATCCACTGCGGCTACTGGGACCCCTTCTTCGCCGTCTGCGAGGAGACCGGCACCGTCATCAACATGCACATAGGTTCGTCCTCGCAGATGCCCGCGGCCTCACCGGACGCGCCGCCCGCCGTACAGGCCAGCCTCAGCTTCAACAACGCGATGGCGTCCATGATGGACTTCCTGTTCAGTGGCGTGCTGGTGAGGTTTCCCCGACTCAAACTCGCCTACAGCGAGGGCCAGATGGGCTGGGTGCCGTACGCCCTGGAGCGGGCCGACGACGTCTGGCGGGAGCACCGCGCGTGGGGCGGCGTGCGCGACCTGATCCCGGAACCGCCGTCCACGTACTACTACCGGCAGGTCTTCTGCTGCTTCTTCCGCGACAAACACGGTGTCGAGTCGATCGACACCGTCGGCCGCGACAACGCGACCTTCGAGACCGACTACCCGCACGTGGACTCGACGTTCCCGCACACCAGGGAGGTGGCCCTGGACCACGTCAAGGGGCTGGACGACGAGACCGTGTACAAGCTGATGCGCGGCAACGCCATCCGGATGCTGGAGCTGGACCTTGACCGCTGAGCTGTGCGCCGGCCGGGTGGTGGCGATCACCGGTGCGGGACGCGGCATCGGCCGCGAACACGCGCTGGCCTTCGCGGCGGCGGGGGCCCGGGTGGTGGTGAACGACCTTGGCACGGTTGACGATCCGGACCGGCTCGGCGGATCGGCCACGGTCAACGAGCCGTCCGCGGTCGATGCTCCCGGCACGCCGCAGGAGGTCGTCGCGCGGATACGGGAGGCGGGTGGCGAGGCCGTCGCCCACACCGGGGACATCGCGACCTGGCCGGGCGCCGCATCCCTGGTGCGCACCGCGCTCGACACCTTCGGCGGCCTGGACGTACTGGTCAACAACGCCGGGATCCTGCGCGACCGGATGCTGGTGTCCATGGACGAGGCGGAGTGGGACACCGTGGTGCGGGTGCACCTGAAGGGGCACTTCGCGCCGCTGCGGCACGCCGCCGCGTACTGGCGGCAACAGGCCAAGTCCGGCGCTCCGGTGGCGGCCCGCGTCATCAACACCACCTCGGGCGCGGGTCTGCTGGGCAGCGTCGGGCAGGGCAACTACGCGGCGGCCAAGGCGGGCATCGCCGCCCTCACGGTGGTCGCGGCGGCCGAACTCGGACGCTACGGGGTGACGGTCAACGCCATCGCCCCCGCGGCCCGGACCCGGATGACCGAGCAGGCGATGCCGGAGCTGGTCGCCCGTCCGGAGAACGGGTTCGACACCTACCACCCGGGCAACGTCTCGCCGCTGGTGGTCTGGCTGGGCAGCGCGGAGTCCGCCGGGGTGACCGGGCGGGTCTTCGAGGTCGAGGGCGGCCGGGTGTCGCTCGCGGACGGCTGGCGGCACGGCCCGGCGGTGGACGTGGGCCGCCGCTGGACACCGCCCGAACTCGGCCCGGCCATCGGCAGGTTGCTGGCCAGCGCGGCACCGCCCGAGCCGGTCTACGGGCAGTGACGCATGGACCTGACCTACACCGAGGAGGAGGAGGCCTTCCGCGCGCGACTGCGCGCCTGGCTCGCCGCCGTTCTGCCGACGCTCCCGCCCAAACCCGGCCCGGAGGACTGGCCGGGCCGCAGGGCGTACGACAGTACCTGGCAGCGGATGCTCCACGACGCCGGCTACGCCGGACTGCACTGGCCCGAGGACGCGGGCGGACGCGGCGCCACCCCCACCCAGCACCTGATCTTCCTGGAGGAGACCGAGCGGGCCGGAGCGCCGTACGTCGGCGCCCACTTCGTCGGACTGCTGCACGCCGGACCGACCATCGCCGCCGAGGGCACCCCGGCGCAGCGCCGCCGCTGGCTGCCGCCGATCCTGCGCGGCGACGACGTGTGGTGCCAGGGCTTCAGCGAACCGGAGGCGGGCTCCGACCTCGCCGCACTGCGCACCAGAGCGGTCCTGGACGGTGACACGTACGTGGTGACCGGATCGAAGACCTGGACCTCGCACGCAGAAGTCGCCGACTGGTGCGAGCTGTTGGTGCGCACCGACCCCCGGGCACCCAGGCACCGGGGGATCACCTGGTTGGCGATGCCCATGAGCGCCGACGGCATTAAGGTGCGGCCGCTGCGCACACTCGCTGGATCGAGGGAGTTCGCCGAGGTGTTCCTGGACGAGGTCCGGGTGCCGGTGGCGAACCGGGTGGGCGAGGAGAACGACGGCTGGCGCGTCACCATGGTCACGCTGTCGTTCGAACGCGGCACGGCGTTCGCCGGTGAAGTCATCGCCTGCCAAAGGACGTTGCGTGAGATCGCCGCCATGGCGCGGCGCAACGGCAGCTGGGACGAGCAGGCCCTGCGGCGGCGCATCGGGCGGCTGGCCGCCGAGTTCTCGGTGCTGTGGCGGCTCATCCAGTGGAACGTCAGCGCGGCGCGGGGCCGTACCGGCGTACCGGGCGCCGGGGGCTCGGTCTTCAAGCTGCGCTACTCGCAGGCGCGCCAGGAGCTGTACGACACGGCGGCGGCGGTACTGGGCGCGGACGCCCTGGACGCCGCACAGGAGTGGACCGCCGACCGTTTGTCCTCGTTGTCGTACACGATCGCCGCCGGCACCTCGCAGATCCAGAAGAACATCGTCGCCGAGCGGATCCTCGGCCTGCCGAAGGGGCCGTGACGTCGTGCGCTTCCAACTGACCGACGAGCAGCGCGCTTTGCGCCGCGGTGTACGGGACCTGCTGTCCGGGCGGTTCGACCGGGACCGGATGCGGGCCTGTCTGCGGGACGCCGCGGTGGATCGGAGGCTGTGGCGGGAACTGGGCGCCGCCGGGGTGTTCGGCCTGCGGCTGGACGGGATGGGCCTGGCCGAGGCCGCGTTGGTCTTCGAGGAGGCCGGGCGGGCGCTGCTGCCGGGGCCGCTGGTGGCGACGCACCTGGCGGCGGGAGCGGTGGACGGAGCGGCCGAGGGCGAGACGGTGGTCGCCGGATGCGACGGCACATTGGTCGATCACCAGGCGGACGCGGACGCGGTGCTGTGGCTCGACGAGGGCGGCGCCCGCGTTCTCGACCCGGCCCAACTGGTCACCGTCGCGCTGCGGTCGGTGGATCCGATGACACCGCTGAACCGGGTCACGGCGCGGACCGCCGAGGGGCGCGCGGTGCCCGATGCCGCCCGGCTGCGCCAGGAGGCCGTGCTGCTCACCGCCGCCCAACAGTGCGGCAGCGCGGGACGGACGCTGGAGTCGGCGGTCGAGTACGCGGGTCTCCGGCGCCAGTTCGGGCGGGCGATCGGCACCTTCCAGGCGGTCAAGCACCTGTGCGCGGACATGCTGGTGCGGGTGGAGATGGCCCGTACCGCCGTCTACGCGGCGGCCGTCACCGGTGATCCGGTGGAGACCGCCGCCGCCAAGCTGCTCGCCGACGAGGCCGCTGTCCGCAACTCCCGCGACTGCCTTCAGATCTTCGGCGGGATGGGCTTCACCTGGGAGGCCGATGTGCATCTCCACATGAAACGCGCGTGGTTGTTGTCAACCCGGTTCGCTCGGGAGGGGGAGATCCAGGACGCCCTGGCGCGTTCCCTTTCCGCTCCCGGGATCTGGTAATGGTGACCGGGCGGGTGCACGGCGTCGCCGCTGGTCGCCAACGGTTGCGGAATGGTGCGATATGCCCGGAATAAGGAGTCACAGAGCGTCGATATCGGGTTGTGTCCGAGGTGTAACTCGTAACGGCGTGGAGTCGGCGCCCCGCTCGGGTACCCTCCATCGGGTGCGAGTGGTTCAGGGGCGCAACAATCGCGACGGTCGTCATGGCGGAGTCCAAGCGGCAACCGGCGCGGCGCTCCACGATGCTCGCGGACGGGGAGAACTCGCCCGTCGGCGCTGGACACGCACGGTGTCGCGCCCATCCACTACCCGTAACGAGCGCGGCCGCGGGGCAGTATGCAGCATGTGTACCGCGTTCCGTTGGAATATGACCGAAGCGCTTGTTGCGGTGACTGTACGTCAATCATGCTGTCCTTCGTCGGCGTCACGGTCGGTGACGGTACGGAGGCGCGAGGCGATGTGTCCGCCGGTTCGGATGGTGTGAGCGGTGCAGGTGCTTCAGGTGCAGTTGGAGGTCTTTCCTGACCCGGCCGAGGTGGGCCGGGCCCGTAGATGGGCCCGCTCCCGGCTGCAGCGGTCGGGCATAGGGGCGGACGAGCCGCTGGCCGAGACACTGCTCCTGCTCATCTCCGAGCTGGTCACCAACGCGGTGGTGCACACCGGCTGTCCGGCCGTGCTGCGGATGCTCTTCCCGGAGGTCGAGGCCTGCGACACGGGCGCCAACGGGACGGTGCGCGTGGAGGTCGCCGACGCCAGCGCCAAGCCTCCGGCGCCACGGCACGCCCAGGGTGACGAGACCGGCGGCCGGGGCCTGGAGCTGGTGGACGGCCTCGCCGACCGCTGGGGCTGGGAGCGGGAGGGCGCCGGCAAGCACATCTGGTGCGAGGTGGACCGCGGCGAGACGGCCCCGGAGGCTTCCTCCGCCCGGTACCTGTGCGACGAGCGGCCCATGGCGGCCTACGGCGACACCATCGGGTACCGGGACGACGACCGCGCCGCCGCGGGAACCGTCTCGGGGTCGGCCACCGCTCCCAGGCGCTCGGGCGCCGCCAGAACGGGCTACTTGATCGCCACCGGTGCGACCGGACTGCCCACCCCGCCGACGAACGGCTCGGGTGTCGCGCTCAGCAGGAACGCGTAGCGGCCGTCCTCGGCGCAGGCCGCGGACAGTTCCTCCAGATTCCAGTTCTGCCCCTGTGGCATGCCCATCTCCACCAGATGGAGCGCGTGCACCGGCAGCCACAGGCCGTCGATCTCGGGCGGGAAGACCTCGAAGGTCAGCGTGTCATCGGCGACCGCCGCCACGTCGCGGGCGTGGAACCACTCGGGGGCGCGGACCGACAGCCCGGGCGACGGGTACGCGTAGCCCTGCCGGTCGCCGCCCAGATACCGCCGGATCTGCCCGGTGCGTACGACAACGATGTCGCCACAGTGGACCCTCGTACCTGCCATTTCCTCGGCGGCGTCCAGGTCTTCGGGCGTCACGGCATGGCCCTCGGCAAGCCGTTCGACGCCGTGTGCGCGGGCGACGTCCAGCAGGACACCGCGGGAGACCAGGCTGGTGATCTTCTCGGTTCCGCCGAACTCGGCGCCCTGGTGCGCGGTGACGGTGCTCGCGGGGCGGCCATTGTAGAGGCGGCCGGAGTGCGAGACGTGCCCGAAGCCGTCCCAGTGCGTGGCCGCCTGCAGTCCCATAGTGACCACGTCGTCGCTGGTGGCAACCGTGTCTGGGCCGAACAGCTGCCAGTTGACGGAGGTCATCGTGTGCAGCGGGTTCACCCGGCCCGGGATCGCGCCGGTCTGCACCCCGTCCTGCCTCAGGGGCAGTGCGAGCGGGACGCGGCGCCCGCTTCGGACGGTGCGGACCGCTTCGCGCACCACCTCGTCGGTGATCAGGTTGAGCGTGCCGATCTCGTCGGCGGGGCCCCAACGCCCCCAGTTGTTCACGCGTTTGGCGATGTCATGGAACTGCTTGGGCATCGGCATCCGGGCCTCCTGCGAGGGCTGCGGGGCTTCCGGGGACGCGGGGCTTGCGCGATGGGTCACCGGTGTTCCTAGAATCTAACGCACCGTCAGAAACTGGGGAAGTTCCGTGGGAAGGTTCGGCCGTGGGCGACTTCTTGACCGGCAAGGTCATCGCGATAACCGGCGCGGGGCGGGGGATCGGGCGGGCCGTCGCGCTCGCCTGCGCCGCCGAGGGCGCCAAGGTCGTGGTCAACGACCACGGCGTCTCCGTCGAGGGCGGCGAACCGACCAGCGAGGTGGCGGCGGCCGTGGTCAAGGAGATCGAGGCGGCGGGCGGCGACGCCGTCGCCGTGGCCGACGACGTGGCGACCATGTCCGGCGGCGCCCGGGTCGTCGCCACGGCCGTCGAGGCGTACGGGCGGATCGACGGGGCGGTGTGCGTCGCCGGAATCCTGCGCGAGCGCATGCTGTTCAACATGACCGAGCAGGAGTGGGACCCGGTCGTCGCCACCCATCTCAAGGGCACCTTCACCGTCTTCCGCGCCGCCTCCGCCGTGATGCGCCAGCAGCGCTCCGGCACCCTGGTCGGCTTCACCAGCGGCAACCACCAGGGCAGCGCCGCCCAGGCCAACTACTCAGCCGCCAAAGGCGGCGTCATCTCCCTCGTCCGCAGCGCCGCGCTCGGCCTGCACAAGTACGGCGTGACCGCCAACTGCGTCGCACCGATCGCCCGCACCCGGATGTCCGCCAACGTCCCCATGGAACTCAAGGAGATGGGCGAACCCGAGGATGTCGCGCCGTTCGTGGTCTACCTCCTCAGCGACCGCGCCCGTGAGATCACCGGTCAGGTGTACACCGTCGCCGGCCCGAAGATCGCGGTCTGGGCCCAGCCCCGCGAACTACGCGCCGCCTACGCTGAGGGCACCTGGACACCGCAGCGCATCGCGGACCTCCTGCCCGGCACCGTAGGCACCGACCCGATGCCGCTGCTCGCCCAACTCGAGGCCATGCGACAGGCCGCCGCCACCGGCGACTGCCCCAACGCTTAGGAACCGTCATGGACTTCACCTTCGGTCCGCGCGCCGAGGCGTTCCGCACCGAGGCACGGGCCTGGCTCGCCGAGCATCTGACGCCCACCACGACCAACGGCCGGGCGTGGGAACGCGAGTTGGGCGCGCACGGCTGGATCGGCCTGGGCTGGCAAACCCCGGACGGCGAGCGCGCACCGCTCGACGGCGCACGCGGACCGTACGGGAACCGGCACGGCTCGCTGGTCGAACAGGTCGTCTGGGGCGAGGAGTACGCCCGCGCCGCCGCACCGTCCCGCTGCGGCCACATCGGCGAGAACCTGCTCGCCCCCACCCTGCTCGCCCACGGCACCGCCGCCCAACGCGACCGATTCCTGCCGCCCATCGCCCGTGGCGAGGAACTGTGGTGCCAGGGCTACAGCGAACCGGGCGCCGGATCCGACCTCGCGGGCGTGCGCACCGCGGCCGTCCGGGACACCGGCGCAGCCGACTACCGCGTCACCGGCCAGAAGATCTGGACGTCACTGGCGCTCGATGCGGACTGGTGCTTCGTCCTGGCCCGCACCGAGCCCGGCTCCACGCGGCACCGCGGACTGTCCTTCCTGCTGGTGCCCATGGACCAGCCCGGCCGCGTCGAGGTCCGGCCCATCCGCCAGATGTCCGGCGAGAGCGACTTCAACGAGGTGTTCTTCGACGGCGCGTACGCGTCCGTGGACCACCGAGTCGGTGCCGAAGGCGATGGCTGGCGCATCGCCATGGCCCTCCTCGGCTTCGAACGCGGCGTCTCCACCCTCGTGCAGCAGATCGGCTTCGCCCGGGAGTTGGACGACATCATGGCGCTCGCCGTCGACAACGGCGCCGTCGACGACCCGGTGTTGCGCGACCGCCTGATCCGGCAGTGGGCCGACCTGCGCATCATGCGCTGGAACGCGCTGCGCACCCTCGGCACCACGGATCCGGCGGCCCCGAGCATGTCCAAACTCCTGTGGGGCCGCTGGCACCAGCGCCTCGGTGAACTGGCGATGGCGGTACGAGGCGCCCCCGCCTCGGCGGGCCCCGTCCTCCGGCCCGCATCGTCATCTTCGGTCGCCGAATCCGACGACCCGAACGCTGACCTTCCATATCAACTCGACTCCCTCCAGCGGATGTTCCTGTTCAGCCGCGCCGACACCATCTACGGCGGCTCCGACGAGATCCAGCGGACGATCATCGCCGAGCGCGTCCTCGGGCTCCCGAAGGAACCCCGCCCATGACCGCCGAGTCCACCCCCGGGCGGCCCGTCGATTCCGGCGTCACCACCAGCGGTGGCGCGGGTGGTCAGACGCGGCCACCGGCGTACGAGCCACCCCATGGACTCCTTGCGGGACGTACCGTCCTGATAACGGCCGCCGCGGGCACCGGAATCGGCTTCGCCACCGCCGAACGATGCGCCGCGGAAGGCGCCACCGTGGCCATCAGCGACCGCCACGAGCGCCGCCTGGCCGCGTCCGCCGAGCAACTCGCCGACATCATGGGCAGCAGGCCCCTCGCAGTGCCCTGCGATGTGACCGTCGAGGCCGACGTACGGCGGCTGTTCGCGACCGCCAGTGCCGAACTCGGCTGTATCGACGTACTGGTCAACAACGCGGGCCTGGGCGGTACCGCCGAACTCGTCGACATGACCGACGAGCAGTGGTGCCAGGTCCTCGACACCACACTGGGCGGCACCTTCCGCTGCACCCGCGCCGCCCTACGGCACATGTGTCCCCGGGGCACCGGCGTGATCGTCAACAACGCCTCCGTACTGGGCTGGCGCGCCCAGGCCGGACAGGCCCACTACGCCGCGGCCAAGGCCGGTGTCATGGCGCTGACCCGATGCGCGGCCATCGAGGCCGCCCCGCACGGTGTGCGGGTCAACGCCGTCGCCCCCTCTCTCGCCATGCACCCCAACCTGGCCAAGGTCACCAGTGACGCACTGCTCGGCGAACTAACCTCCCGCGAAGCCTTCGGCCGTGCCGCCGCACCCTGGGAGGTCGCCAACGTGATCGTCTTCCTTGCCAGCGGCTACAGCTCCTATCTGACCGGTGAGGTCATATCGGTCTCCTCTCAACACCCCTGATACCGCGGCCGCTTGCATGACCAGCGGGTGACCGGACCAACGAGCCCAGCGAAGGGCACTGACGAATGAAGCGCTACGCGCACTGGATCAACGGACGGCGCCAGCCCGCCCAGAACCACTATCCGGTCGTCAACCCCGCCACCGAGCAGGTCATCGGGCTTGCCCCGGAAGCGACCCGAGACGATGTGGACGCCGCCGTCCAAGCCGCGCGCACCGCGTGCGAGGACTGGAGCCGCACCACGCCCCGGGAGCGCGCCGCCGTGCTGGACAGCGTCGCGGACCTGCTGGCCGCCCGTGCCAAGGACCTCGTGCCGCTGCTCCAGGCGGAGACCGGGGCGACGATGCGGGTGGCGTCCACCATGCAACTGCACACGGCCGCGGAACGCTTCCGGCGCTATGCGCGTGGGGCGACCGAGGCTGACACGATCCCCTTGGCACCGCTGCCGGTGAAGGCGTCCCCGCTGGCCCCCGGAGGACTGCTCGGCGCGGCGGCCGTCCGGCGCCCGGTCGGCGTCGTCGGCTGTATCACCTCGTACAACTTCCCCGTGGTGAATCTGGCGGGGAAGGCCGCTCCGGCACTGGCCATGGGCAACACGGTCGTGGCCAAGCCCGCGCCGCAGGACCCGTTGACCTGTCTCCTTCTCGGCGAGATCCTCCAGCAGGCCGGTCTGCCGGACGGAGTGTTCAACGTGGTGACCGGATCAGGTGCCGCGGCCGGTGAGGACCTGGTCGGACACCCCGATGTCGACATGATCAGTTTCACTGGTTCCACCTCCGTGGGTAAGGCGATAGCCGAATCGGCTGGACGGTCGATGAAGCGAACCCTCATGGAACTCGGTGGCAAGGGAGCCGCGATCGTCCTGGACGACGTGACCGACGGGGCACTGAAAAACGTGGTGGGCGGCGTCGGCTCAACGTGGTCGTTCCACAGCGGACAGATCTGCACGGCACCGACCCGGGTACTCGTCCATCGCGCGCTGTACGAGAAGGTCGTCACCGGTCTTCAACGCTACGCCGAGGCACTGACAACCGGGGACCCTGTGGATAACTCCACGATCGTCGGCCCGTTGATCAGCGCCGCCCACCGCGACCGCGTCGAGTCCTATATCTCCGGGGCCCGGGACCAGGGCGCCCGCATCGTCACCGGCGGTACCCGTCCCGGTCTCAAGCCCGGGTACTACGTGGCGCCCACCCTCATCGCCGACGTCCGGCCGGAGACGGCGGTGGCCCAGGAGGAGATCTTCGGGCCGGTGGTCGTCGCCATCCCCTTCGACACCGAGGCCGACGCGGTCGAGATCGCCAACGGCACCGCGTACGGCCTGTACGACTACGTCTTCTCGGGCGACGCCGGTCGCGCCTGGCGGCTCGCCGGTCGGCTGCGCAGCGGGAACGTCGGGATCAACACCGTGCAGCGGCATCCCGAAACGCCCTTCGGCGGATTCAAGGACAGCGGAGTCGGCCGGGACGGCGGCTCCTTCGGGCTGCACGCGTACAGCGAACTCCAGTCGGTGGTCTGGCCCTCGTAAGGAACCGGCGGTCGCGAGGACGGTGGATATGAGAGGCGTCATCTTCGACGGCAAGCAGCCCCGGGTCGTGGACGACCTCGCGGTCCGCGCACCCGGGCCGGGCGAAGTCGAGGTCCGCATCCGGGCCGCGGGGTTGTGCCACAGCGACCTTTCGGTGATCGACGGCACGATCCCCTTCCCGGTGCCCGTCGTGCTCGGTCACGAGGGCGCGGGCGTGGTCGAGTCGCTCGGCGCGGGCGTCAGCCATGTCGCGCCCGGCGATCACGTCGCCCTGTCCACGTTGGCGAACTGCGGTACCTGCGCCGAGTGCGATCGAGGCCGTCCGACCATGTGCCGCAGTGCGATGGGCCGTCCGGAACGGCCGTTCAGCCGTGGCGGCGAGGCGCTCTACAACTTCGCGGCCAACTCCGCTTTCGCGGAGCGCACCGTCGTCAAGGCGGTGCAGGCGGTGCCCATTCCCAAGGAGGTCCCCCTCACCTCAGCGGCGTTGATCGGCTGCGCGGTCCTGACCGGCGTCGGCGCCGTTCTCAACCGGGCCAGGGTCGGCCTCGGCGAATCGGTGGTCGTCATCGGCACCGGTGGCGTCGGCCTGAACGTCATCCAGGGCGCGCGGCTCGCCGGTGCGCGGCGCATCGTCGCCATCGACGCGAACCCGGCGAAGGAAGCGGCCGCCCGGCAGTTCGGCGCCACCGACTTCATCGACGCCTCGAAGGGCGCCGACCCGGTCAAGGCCGTCCATGCCCTTCTGCCGACCGGCGCCGACCACGCCTTCGAATGCGTGGGGCACGTCGGACTCATCCGTCAGGCCATCGACCTGCTGGACCGGCACGGCCAGGCCGTACTGCTCGGCGTACCGCCCGCGGGCGCCGAGGCTTCGTTCCGGGTCTCCACCATGTACCTGGACAAGTCCATTCTCGGCTGCCGGTACGGATCCTCACGACCGCAGCGGGACATCGCGCTGTACGCCGAGCTGTACCGCCAACGTCGGTTACTGCTCGACGAGTTGGTCACCAGGGCCTATCCGGTCGAGGAGTTCACCGAAGCAGCCGACGACGCGCGTCACGGGCGGGTGGCCCGGGCGGTCCTCACCTTCTGAAGGGGCCTGGCGTCGGCCGACGTTCCGGCCTTCTCGCCTTGCGACTCCAGTGGAAAGGCCGTGCCGCGGCTCTAGCCGGAGACGGTGCCGAAACGTCCCTGGTGGAAGATGAGCGGCGACGGCGCACCTTGCCGCGGGGTGCCCAGGGCGGCGACATGGCCGACGACGATGAGGTGGTCGCCGCCTGTGTGCACGGCGTGAATCGTGCAGTCGATCCAGGCGGGGACCCCGGCGAGTAGCGGCGCACCGGTCGCGGGGGCGGGAACCCATTCCACTCCGGCGAACTTGTCGCCGCCGCTGACGGCGAATGCCCGGCACAGTTCGCTCTGGTCGGCGCCGAGCACGTTGACGCAGAAGACTCCGGCGCCGGCGACCCGCGGCCAGGTGCGGGACGTACGGCCGACCATGAACGCGACCAGCGGCGGGTCCAGCGACAGCGAGACGAAGGACTGGCAGGCGAAGCCGGCGGGGCCGCGCCCCTCGTCGGGTGCGCCTGGTGCGGTGATCACTGTGACGCCGCTGGCGAAGTGGCCCAGCACCCGGCGGAACTCGCCCTGATCCAGCGGTGCCCGCTCGTCCTCTCGTACCGCGCGCAGTTCCGGTCGTGGCATCGCCGCGACGGGAGCGGCGGTTGTCGGCGCCCCGACCGACCTGAGGTAGCGGACCGCCGTAGCCGCCATTCCCGCGTGTCCCATCACATTACCCATTGGAGCTGACGCTTAGTCAGATTGGAATGGCTGTGGGGGCTTCGCTGTCGGTCAGCGGCCCCGAAATTGCGGGGTGCGGCGTTCAACGAAGGCCAGGACGCCCTCCTGGGCGTCCGCGGTGGTCATGTTGATCTCCTGAGCGGCGGCTTCGGCGGCGAACGCGGTGCTCCGGTCCGACACCGGTGAGGAGTTGACCAGCTGCTTGGTGAGCGCCAGCGCGCGGGTGGGGCCGGACGCCAGCCGACAGGCCCACTCCCGGGTGGCCTTCGTCAACTCGTCGGCGGGCACGACACGGTTGACCAACCCCAGACGCTGGGCGGCGTCCGCCGGCAGGTCGTCGCCGAAGAACATCAGCTCCTTGGCGCGCTGCGGACCGACCAGCCGGGGGAGCAGATACGCGCCACCTCCGTCGGGGACGAGTCCGCGTCGCACGAACACCTCGATGAACCTCGCGCCCTCGGCCGCGATGACGAGGTCGCAGGCGAAGGCGAGGTGTGCCCCGATCCCGGCGGCGGTGCCGTTCACCGCCGCGATCACCGGCTTCTCGCAGTCCAGCACGGCGGCGATCAGTCGTTGGGCGCCGCGCCGTATGGTTCGCGCGACGTCGCCCGCGATGCGTTCGCCGGGAGGTCGGCTCGCACTGGCGGGGTTGCCTGGGCGGGGGGCGGACGTGGGGCGCAAGTCGGCTCCGGCGCAGAACGCCCGGCCCGTACCGGTGATCACGACGGACCTGACCAACGGATCGCCGGAGGCGTCGTCCAGCAGGCCGACGAGGCGTTCGCGCTGGTCGGGGGCGAGCGCGTTCATCGCCTCCGGCCGGTTGAGGGTGATCCAGGAGACGCCGTTGTCAGTGGCCTGGAGTACAAAGGAATCGACGGACGGACCGATGGATTCTTCGGGGGAGGAAGTCATGAACGTCCTTGGTCGCGGTCGGAAGTCTCGGCCGCCCACACGTCATCGGCCGGTTGCCGCACGCGGCTCACCGGCACACCGCGAGCGCGTCCAGCGCCACGGCGCCCTGACCGCGCGGCAGCACCATCAACGGGTTGATGTCCAGTTCGGCGAGGCTGTCGTCGAGTTCCATCGCCATGCGCTCCAGGCGCAGGACCACATCCACCAACGCGTCGGTGTCGGCGGGCGGTTGGCCGCGTACGCCGTCGAGGAGGGGGTATCCGCGCAGCTCCCGGAGCATCGCGTGGGCCTCCTCGGCCCCGAACGGTGGTACGCGAACCGCTGTGTCCCGCAGGACCTCGACCAGTACGCCGCCGAGCCCGACCGTCACGGTGGGCCCGAACAGCGGGTCGTGGCTGACACCGACGACCATCTCCACGCCCTGCTCCACCATCTGGCAGACCAGGATTCCGTCCAGCTCGATGTTTCCGAAGCGGGCGATGTCGGTCAGCTCCCGGTAGGCGTCCCGGACCTGGCTGGCGGAGGTCAATCCGACCTGGACAAGTCCGAGTTCGGTCTTGTGCGAGAGTTGGGCTCCGGATGCCTTCATCACGATCGGGTAGCCGACGAGTCCCGCCGCGCGCACCGCCCCGGCGGCACTGTTCACCAACTGCTCGCGCGGCACGCGGATTCCGTAAGCCCGCAGCAACTGCTTGGCCGCGTGTTCACTCAACTGCTGGCCGTGGCAGAGCAGTGGTCGGGCCTTGCGGACGGACGGGGAGAGCGTGCGTGGAGCGTCGGCGAAGGGAGACCGGTAGTCGGCGACGAATCGGTGGTGGTCGAGGTAGGCCTTGATCGCGGTGACACAGTTGCCGAAGGTGCGGAACGTGACGACCTTGGAGGAGCCCAGGAGCGTGCTGCGATAGGCCGCCTCCGTGCCCACCGGCGAGCCCCACACCACGCACACCAGCTTGTCCGTGCGCTCCGCCGCGTCCACCAGGTCCTGGGCCAGCTTGTCGCTCATGGGCGGGAACGGCCCGGTGATGGGGCAGACCAGTACGCCCACGGCCGGGTCGGCCAGGATCGCGTCGATGATCTTGCGTCCCCGCCAGTCACCCACTGGGTGGCCGCCGTTGTCCACCGGATTGGCCACGTTCAGGTACTCGGGTATCCATTGGTGCAACTCGGACTGCTTGTGTTCGGACAGTACGGGCAGTGGCAGACCCGCCGCGCTGGCCAGGTCGGAGAAGTGCGCGCCGGTGCCGCCGGAGATGGAGTAGACGACGACACCCTCGGCGCTCGGCGGTTTGGCGCGGGCCAACAGCTGGGCGGTGTCCTGGAGTTCGTCGAGGCCGTTGACCCGGATGACGCCGAACTGCTTGAAGGCCGCGTCGGTGACGGCGTCCGAGCCGGTGAGCTTGCCGGTGTGCGAGGCGGCCGTACGTGCGCCGGTCTCGGTCCTGCCGACCTTGATCGCGACGATCGGGACCTTGTTCCTGGCCGCCCGATCGGCGGCGAGCATGAACGAACGGCCGTCCTTGAGCCCTTCCACATATGCGGCGATGGCCCCTACCTCGGCCTGTTCGGCGAAGTACGAGATGAAGTCGGCCGCTTCCAGGTCGGACTCGTTGCCGGTGGGTGCCCAGTGGCTGAGCCGGATGCCCAACTCCTGAAGGGCGAAGACCGGGCGGCCCTGGTGCCCTGACTGGGTGATCAACGCGATCGCTGGGCCTTCCAGGTCGTCGCGGAACCGCTCGAAGGCGTTGAGATTGGTGTTCGGCCCGAGCAGCCGCAGGCCCGAGCGGGTCACCGCCTCGGCCAGACGCTGCTGGGCGGCGGCGCCCGCCGCACCGGTCTCGGCGAACCCGGAGGCGAACGCGACAGCGAACTTCGCCTTGGCCTCGGCCAGTTGCTCCACCACCGGCAGTGGGTCGGCGACGAGTAGCACGGCGAGGTCCAGCGGCTGCGGCAACTGCGCTACGGACCCGTGGCAGGGCAGCCCGAAGACCGTCTCGCGCCCCGGGTTGACGGGAAGGAGCCGGGCGCCGACGCGTTCGGCCCAGGCCATCAGCTGACGGGTGATGCCGGTGTTCGGCTTGCCCTCGGCGTCCGAAGCGCCGATCACGGCCATCGTCTCCGGGTGGAAGAACCGGTCGAGGTCGGGCACCGGGGCGTACAGCGGCCGTCCGCTGACGTCGAGGTCCGCGGCGCCGTGCACGGTGGGTGCAGGACGCTCACCGCAGGCCACGGCCCGCGCCGAACGGGGATCGGTGCTGAGGCTGCCGTGTGTCGATCCAAGCATGAGTCCCGCCCGTTCCTGATGCGGTGTTGACGTAACTGACGCATAGTCAGATTACTGAATGGATCGGGCGGCAGGAACTGGTCAGTAGCGAGAAGCTTCCACAGGGGCGCGTGTGGACCGAGGGGTAGGGAGGACTTCGCCCAGGCAGCGGGCGGTGGATCAACGAACGTGCCAGATGCCGGGGATTCGATGAGGGAGGAGTTCGGTGATGCACACACTCTGGCTTACCGGCGGCGACTGGCTCGCCGTGCTGCGCATAGGCCTCGGTCTGTGGTGGTTGGAGAGTTGGCGGCACAAGGACAAGCGGGCCTGGTTCGAGCGCGGTTCGGGCATCGCCTGGGCGGCGGACATCGCGGGGAAGCACCGCTGGGCCTTGGTGCGCAACGGCTTCAGTGCCGTCGTGGCCCCGCGGCCCAAGGTGATCGCCCATGTGGTGGTCTACGCCGAACTCGCCCTCGGCCTGGGCCTGACGCTCGGACTGCTCACGCCGATAGCCCTGGTGGGCGGCCTGCTGCTCAACCTCGTCTATTTCATGCTGATGATCCACGACTGGGCCGAGCAGGGGCAGAACTCGATGATGGCGCTGATATCGCTGATGGGACTGTTCGCCATGTGCTGGCAGCACTGGTCACTCGACGCGGCGTTCGGACTCTTCTGACGGTGGAACGTGAGCGGAAGGAACAGTCATGCCAGAAGTGCGCTTCGACCGGCCGGAGATCGACTCCTTCACCCGCCCCTACTGGGACGCGGCGGCCGAAGGCAGGTTGCTGATCCGGCGGTGCCGGGACTGCGGGGTCGCGCACCACTATCCGCGTGAGTTCTGTCCGGGCTGCTGGAGCGAAGCCGTCGACTGGGAGGAGGCCAGTGGTAGGGCCACGCTCTACACCTGGTCGGTTGTCCATCGCAACGATCTGCCGCCCTTCGGGAACCGTGTGCCTTACATCGCCGCGGTGGCCACTCTCGCCGAAGGGCCGCGCATTATGACGGAGGTGGTCGACTGCGCGGAGTCCGATCTGCGGATCGGCGCTGAACTTCGGGTGGCCTTCCGCACCATGGCGGACGGCGGAACGTGCACGATCCCCGTATTCCGCTTGGCCGGTACAGGTGTTGAATGAGTGCATGGTGCGACCTGTCGAACTCCAGGCCTACGGACTGACGTTGCGCCCCTGGGAGGAGGGCGATGCGAAGGCCGCGCTACGCGGTCTGTCGGACCCGGACTTCAACCGCTGGAACACGCCCGCCGCGCGGATCGAGGACGAGAGGGGCGCGCTGAGGTTCATACGCAGCCGCAGGGAGGGGTGGGTGCGTGGTGACATGCTCTCGTTCGCCGTCTCCGAGGACGGCGATGTGCGTGGCCATGTGGGCGTGCAGCTGTCCGACCCGAGGATGCGCAGTGGACGGGTCGGCTACTGGGTGATCCGGGAGGAGCGGGGACGGCGCATAGCGTCGCGGGCGCTTGAGGCGGTCACCCGGTGGGCGTTTCGCGATCTCGGCCTTTATCGGCTGGAGTTGGGCCACGATCTGGACAACGAGGCGTCCTGTGCGGTCGCCCGCCGGTGCGCGTACGCCTATGAGGGGCTGTTGCGTGGCGCGCGGATCGATCTGGACGGTGTGCCTCGCGACCTGCATCTGCACGCCCGACTCGCCGTCGATCCGGCCCCCGAGGCGCCGACCGCCCCCTGACCGTGCCGGTTCCGGCCGCGCGGCGCCAGGTGTGTCAGTCGCGCCCCAGGACGACGGTGCCCGAGGAGCAGAACCATCCGCCCGTCCCGGAGGCCACAGCCAGCCGGGGGAGCCGACCACCCGCTCCGCGCACCTGGTGGCCGCCCGCCTCGCCCCTCAACTGCCGTACGGCTTCCACGAGAAGGAACAGTCCGCGCATACCGGGATGGCAGGCGGACAGCCCGCCACCGTCGGTGTTGACCGGGAGTTCGCCATCGGTCAGCAGCCGCCCCTTGGTGACGAAGGCCCCGCCCTCGCCCTTGCCGCAGAAGCCCAGGTCCTCCAGCGTCATCAGCGTCATGTAGGTGAACGCGTCGTAGATCTGCGCGACATCGATCTCGGACGGTCGGATTCCGGCCCGTTCGAAGGCGAGCCGTCCGGAGACCGCCGCGGGTGAGACGGTGAAGTCCTCCCACTGGGACGTCGCGGAGTGCGATACGCACTCGCCGGTGCCCAGGATCCATACAGGGGGCTTGGCGGTGTCCGGTACGTACTCCTCGGCGGCGAGCAGTACAGCGCAGCCGCCGTCGGAGCGGATGCAGCAGTGCAGCTTGGTGAACGGATCGGCGATCATCGGGCCCGAGAGCACCTCGTCCACGGTGATCGGTGTGCGGTACATCGCGTCGGGGTTGCGGCTGGCGTTCCCCCGGGCCTGGACAGCCACCTCGGCGAGCTGTTCCAGCGTGGTGCCGTACTCGTGCATATGGCGGCGGGCGGCCATCGCGTACTTGGCGATCAGCGTGTGACCGTAGGGCGCCTCGAACTGCAGCGGGCCATGGGCGCCCAGGGAGAGGTTGGCGGTTCGGCGTCCGGCCTTGAGGTCGGCGCGGGCGGTGGAGCCGTAGGCCAGCAGGACGGCGTTGGCGTGCCCGGCGGCGATGGCGTCGGCGGCGTGCGCCGCCATCACCTCCCAGGTCGAGCCGCCAACGGAGGTGGAGTCGACCCAGGTGGGGCGCAGCCCCAGGTATTCGGCCACCTCGACGGGTGCCAGGGTGCCCAGTCCCGCCGAGCCGAAGCCGTCGATGACCGACCGGTCGAGTCCGCTGTCCGCCAGGGCGCGTCGGGCGGCCTGCGCGTGCAGGGCGTAGGCGGTGCGCTCATCGACCCGGCCGCACTCGGCCAAGGCCACGCCGACGACGGCGACCTTGCGGGGGGCGCGGGGTATCACGGATGTCGGCACAAACTGACGGTACATCAGTTTAGTGTGGGCCGCGCAATGTCGTCGTGGCGCACCCCTGTGCGCGTGCTGTCCGGCTCTCTAACATGACGGTGCGTCAGTTGATGAGAGTGCTGCGGTGGATCACCTGGAAGGACCCGCCGATGGATGCCGCGTTCACCGAGGAACAGGACGAGATCCGGCGCACCCTGCGCGACCTGCTGCGCAAGCGGTGTGGCCCGGAGCAGGTAAGGGCCGCGTGCCGCACACCCGCCGGCTATGACGTGGAAGTTTGGCGAGAGCTGGCCAAGCGGCTCGGGATGCCGGGTTTGGCCCTCCCACCGCGGTACGGGGGCGTCGGCTGCGGTCCGACCGAGCTGGTGCTGGCGAGCGAGGAGGCCGGCCGGGTGCTGCTGCCCGCTCCGCTGCTGGCCAGCTGCGTGCTGGTGGCACCGCTTGTCGCGGAGTTGGGCAGCGAGGAGCAGCGGATCGGTTACCTGCCGCGCATCGCGGCGGGCGAGCTGACGGCCGCACTGGCCGCTCCCGGCCCGCTGAGCGCCGTTCTCGGGCTGACCGGTCCGAACCACGGCCCCTGGTCCGGGGGCGGCCGAGCCGGCGGCGTACAGGCCCGGCAGCTCGCCGACGGCTGGCGGCTCTACGGTCAGGTGGACCAGGTGCTGGACGGGCACAGCGCTGGGCTGCTGCTGGTCGCCGCGCATACCGGCGGCTACGTGCGGGGCCGGACTCACCTGTTCATGGTGGACGCGGGGGCGTCCGGACTGACCCGCACCCGGCTCACCACGCTTGATGAGACCCGTCCGCAGGCCCGCGTGGAGCTGCGCGACGTGGCCGGCGTGCCCCTGGGCGGAGCGGCCGCGCCGGCGCCGGACGAGCTGATGGCGGCACTGGTGCGCACCGGCGGGCTCGCCGCGGCCGTGCTGGCCGCTCAGGCGGTGGGCGCGGCGGACTTCGCGCTGTCCAGCACGGTGGCGTATCTGCGGGTGAGAGAGCAGTTCGGACGGCCCGTCGGATCGTTCCAGGCAGTCAAACACCGCCTCGCCGACGGCTATGTGCGAGTGCAGGCGGCACGTTCCGCCGCGTACTACGCCGCCTGGGCGGTGGGCCGCGAGGGCCCGGTCGACGGCGGCGGTATGGAGGACGACATCGGTGTCGTCGGTCCACTGGCGCTCGCGCAGGCGCTGGAGACGCTGAACCAGGTGGCCGCGGAGTCGATCCAGCTCCATGGTGGGATCGGCTTCACCTGGGAGCACCACGCGCATCTGTACTTCAAGCGGGCCGCCGCCGATGAGTTGATCTTCGGTCCGGTACACCGGCTGCGGGCGCGGGCCGCGCGGCGTGCCGGGTTGTTCGGTTCCACTGTTGCCGAGGGGGCGGTCGCGTGATGGCGTCAGGTGCGGTCCGGCGGATCGCTCAGGAGGTCTCGTCCAGCCGGGCGTTCGCGAAGGTGGCGCCGCATGTCCTCCCGGCGCTGGATCGGCTGGTCCATCGGCTGACCGGCGGCAAGGTGCTGCTGGGCACCCGGATGCTGCCGAGCGTGGTCCTGACCTCCACAGGGGCGCGCAGCGGGCAGCCGCGGCAGACCCCGTTGGCCTGCATGCCCGTCAAGGACGGCACGTTTGTGCTGGTGGGCAGCAACTTCGGGCGACCGGATCACCCAGCCTGGACGGGCAACCTGATCAGGAATCCGAGCGCTCGCATCAGCTGGAAGGGCCGCGATATCCCGGTCACGGCCGCGTTGCTCGAAGGCGCCGAGCGTGCGCGGGTGTGGGAGGCGGTGGTGCGCTTCTGGCCGCCGTACGCGAAGTACGCGGCGCGGGTGGAGCGGGAGATCCGGCTGTTCCGGGTCACTCCGCGCGACTGACCGAGCGCCACCTGGAGCGGGGGGCGGACGCCCGTACGCCGACGCGGGCGCCGGACCGGCTACCTCCCCCGAGGGCCGGCCGACGCCCGCGTCAATGCCTGGCAGGACGTGGCAGGACGAACTGGCGACACGGCGCTGAGCCGCCGCCGAATGGTGCCGGAGCTGTTACTTGGTCGGCTTCTTACCGGTCACACCCAGGTGTACCAGGAGCGCCAGGTTGGGCTTGAGCTCAGCCTGCTTGACGCCCCAGGACTGGAAGCCCTTCTGGTGCGCGGCCACCGCGGCGAGCATCGCGACCAGCGAACCGGCGATCGCCGCCGGGTTGACCCACTTGTCGACCCGGCCCTTGTCCTGAAGCTCCTTGATGGAGTCGGTGAGGGAGTTGGTGACGGCGTTGAGGATCTTCATACGGATCTTGTAGAACCGTTTGTCCCCTTCCGCCGCGCCAAGGTCGACGACGCGCAGAATGGCGTCGTTCTTACGCCAGAAGGAAAGGAACCCGTCCACCAGGTCTTCCGCGGCGGCCCAGGCGGGTTTGCCCGCCCAGGTGCGTCCCGCGACCAGATCGGTGAGGGTCGCCCCTTCCTTGGCCATCTCCTCGGCGAGTTCGAGGACCGCGCCCTCGACATCGGGGAAGTACTGGTAAAACGTTGCGGGGGAGGTACCCGCCATCCGGGCGACGTCGATGACCTTGACGTCCCGGTACGGCGAAGTGCTGAGCATCTCGCTGAGGCATTCGAGCAGCTTCTGCCGCGTCGCCTGCCCGCGGCGCCCTGCAACTCGGCCGTCGACGGTGCGAACTTGTCCTGTCATGCCGTCAGTTTACCTTCGGGTGATCAGTGCGCGATTCGGCTGCGTACAAATGGGGAGGGCGCTCTCCACCGCCGTGAATGTGCAGGTCAGCGCCGGTTATATAGCGCGCGCCCGGTGATGCCAGAAAGAGCACCGGATCCGCGATCTCGTCAGGGTGGGCCAGTCGGCCCATGGGGATCGCGGCTGTCAGCGCCCGCCGGGCGGACTCGTCCCCGTAGTGGTCGAGGGCGGCGTCCGTCGCGGCGCCGGTGCTGTCCTCCGTCAGGACGAGGCCCACGACCAGGCAGTTCACCCGGACCTTCGGCGCCCATTCGGCGGCCAGGGAGCGGGTGAGCGAGGACAGGCCGGCCTTGGCCGCTCCATAGGCGGCGGTCCCGGGGGAGGGGCGGACACCGCTGACACTGCCGATGTTGACGATGGATCCGCCACCGGGCTGCTCGCGCATGATCAGGTGCGCCGCCTGCGCGCAGTACAGCGGCGCCAGCAGGTTCAGCTCGATGATGGCGCGGGAGAACCGCGGGGAAGCGGTGGCCGCCTCCACGTACGGGGAGCCGCCCGCGTTGTTGACCAGCAGATCGAGCCGCCCGTACGCGGCGCGCAACCGGTCGAACAGCGTGCTGACGGCCTCCGGGTCCCGTACGTCGGCCTGGTGGAAGGCGATGCCCTCCGGCAGCGCCTCCGGTTTCCCACGGGCGCAGACGGCGACCTCGGCGCCCGCCGCCCGCAACCGCTCGGCGATCGCCCGGCCGATGCCGCGGGTGCCGCCTGTCACGAGCGCGACTTGCCCTTCCAGGCCATCTGTCATGTCGGCTATCGTGCCAGAGGAGCTGACGGAGTGTCAGGTTAGGTTCAAGTGCGCGTGGAGGAAGGGCTGATGGCGATACGGGTGGTGCGCCAGGCAGCGGGCATCGCGGAGGTGGTGATCGACGCTCCGCCGGTCAACGCGCTTGAGGTGTCAGGGTGGTTTGAACTCGCCGACACACTTAACGCGCAGGGATCGCAACCCGGCACAAGTGCGCTGGTTCTGCGTGCCGAAGGCCGGGGCTTCTGCGCGGGCGTCGACATCAAGGAAATGCGGCGCCCACCGCACGGCGGTGCGGGGGCCTACGACGCACTGCTCGGCGCCAACGCCGGTTGCGCCGCGGCCTTTGCGGCGGTGTACGACTGCCCGGTGCCGGTGATCGCCGCGGTACACGGCTTCTGCCTGGGCGGTGGGGTGGGGCTGGTGGGCAACGCGGACATCGTGATCGCCTCGCACGACGCCTACCTGGGGCTGCCCGAGGTCGACCGCGGCGCCTTGGGCGCGGCCACACATCTGGCCCGGCTGGTGCCGCAGCAGCGGATGCGGCACATGGTCTACACCGCCGAGCACGCCACCGCCGACGAACTGCACGGCTACGGCTCGGTGCTCGCGGTCGTCGACCGCGAGCGGCTGCGCGAGACCGCCCTGGCCGTCGCCGCGCGCATCGCCACCAAGGACGTGGTCGTCATCCGCGCCGCCAAGCAGTCCCTGAACGGCATCGACCCCGTCGACGTCAAACGCTCCTACCGCTACGAGCAGGGCTTCACCTTCGAGCTGAACCTGACCGGCGTCAGCGACCGGCTGCGCGACGACTTCGGTCGGAGCGACGGCACCCCGGACCGGAACAGCGCGGCACAAGGGGAGGGCACATGACGGAGAAGCGGATGACCGCAGACGAGGCCGTCTCGCGCATCGAGGACGGCATGACGGTCGGCGTCGGCGGCTGGGGATCGCGCCGCAAGCCCATGGCGCTGGTGCGCGCCCTGCTGCGCTCCCCGGTCAAGGACCTGACCGTCGTCTCCTACGGCGGCCCCGACGTAGGACTGCTGTGCGCCGCGGGCAAGGTCCGCAAGGCCGTCTACGGATTCGTGTCCCTGGACTCGATACCCCTGGAACCCCACTTCCGGGCGGCCCGGGAATCGGGTGCGGTGCAGGCCCTGGAACTGGACGAAGGCATGTTCCTGGCCGGTCTGCGAGCGGCGGCGCTACGGCTGCCGTTCATGCCGGTGCGCGGTGGGATCGGCTCGGACGTGCCGCGCAACGCCCCCTTCCTGCGCACCGTCACCGACCCGTACGGAAGCGGCGACGAGGTGATGGCCGCTCCGCCGCTGGAACTGGACGTCGCCCTGGTGCACGCCAACCTGGCCGATCCACGCGGCAACGCGGCGCTCACCGGGCCCGACCAGTACTTCGACGACCTGTTCTGCCTGGCCGCGAAAACCTCCTATGTATCGGCCGAACGCGTTCTGCCGACCGCTGATCTGCGGCGGGCGGCGGGCTGTCTGCACGCCCTGGTCGTCCACCGGTATCTGACGGCGGGCGTGGTCGAGGCACCGCGCGGCGCGCACTTCACCGAGTGCCCACCGCAGTACGGGCGTGACGAGGCGTTCCAGCAGGCGTACGCGCGGGCCGCGGCGGACCCGCGGGAGTGGGCCGCCTTCGCCGACCGCTTCCTCGACCAGCCTGACGAGGCGTCGTATCAACAGGCTGTGGACGAGTTCCACGCCGCGCGAGCAGACCGTGCGGGAGGCGCCCGGTGATCACCACCGCGACCCGCGCCGAGGTCTGCGTCGCCGCCTGCGCGCGGGCCTGGCACGGCGACGGCGAGATCCTCGCCAGCCCCATGGGCACGGTGCCGACCATCGGCGCCCGTCTGGCCCGCGCCACGGTCGCGCCTGACCTGGTGCTCACCGACGGCCTTGCCCAGATCATCGACGGTGACGTCGCCCTGGGCGCACCGACCGCCGACCTGACCGTGGAGGGCTGGCTGCCGTACCGCGCGGTGCTCGACCTGCTGGCGAGCGGGCGCCGCCACGTGATGATGGGACCGGCACAGATCGACGCGTACGGAAACGCCAACATCTCGTGCGTCGGTGACTGGGAGCGTCCCAAACGCCAGCTCCTCGGCGCCCGTGGCGCCCCGGGTAACACCGTCAACCACGCCACCAGCTACTGGGTGCCGCGGCACAGTCGCCGAGTCCTCACCTCCCGTGTCGACGTCGTGTGCGGCGTCGGCAACGACCGGGCCGCCGCACTGCCCGGCCCCGCGGCCCGCTTCCACGATCTGCGGCAGGTCATTACCAACCTGTGCGTACTGGACTTCGACACCGGCGACGGGCGGATGAGGCTGGTCTCGGTGCATCCCGGCGTGACGGTCGCGGAAGTTGTCGAGGCGACAGGTTTCGATCTGGTCGGCCCAGAAGGCGCGGGGGAGGCGTTGACGGGAGGCGTTGACGTACCCACCACTCCCGCCCCCACTACGCAGGAACTGCGCCTCATCCGCGATGTCCTCGATCCGCGCTCGCTGCGCGACCGCGAGGTTCCGGCATGACACTGCGCACTCGGCTGACCGCCCTGGTCGGCATCGACCACCCGATCATGCAGACCGGTATGGGGTACGTGGCCTATCCACGGCTGGTCGCCGCCACCGCCCGCGCGGGCGCCCTGGGTGTCCTCGCCTCGGCGACCATGGCATACGACGAACTGGAGGCCGCGATCGACGAGGTGAAGGCGGCGGCACCGGACCGCCCCTTCGGCGTCAACCTACGGGCCGACGCCCCCGACGCCGCCGAGCGGATCGACCTCATGGGCCGCGAAGGCGTCCGGGTCGCCTCGTTCGCGCAGGCGCCCAGCCGCGACCTGATCAAGCGGGCGCACGACCACGGCATGATCGTGATCCCCTCGGTCGGCGCCAGACGGCACGCCGAGAAGGTGGCCGAGTGGGGAGTGGACGCGGTCGTCGCCCAAGGCGGCGAGGGCGGCGGCCACACCGGACCCGTACCCACGACCCTGCTGCTGCCGCAGGTCCTGGATACCCTCGCGGGCTCGTCCGTCGCCGTCATCGCGGCGGGCGGGTTCTTCGACGGCCGGGGCCTGGCAGCCGCCCTGGCCTACGGCGCGGACGGCGTCGCGATGGGCACCCGCTTCCTGCTCACTTCGGACGCCCCGGTGCCACGCTCGATCCAGGGCCGCTATCTGTCCGCGGATGTCACCGGGACGACGGTGACACGTGAGGTGGACGGTGTGCCGCACCGGGTGCTGAACACCGACTTCGTGGCCTCTTTGACGCGCGGTGGACCACTGGCCCGCTATCCGCGAGCCGTGGGCAACGCGCTGCGCTTCGCGCGGATGACCGGAACTCCGTTGCGCGCGATGCTGCGCGAGGGCCGGGCGATCCGCGAGGCCCGCGGGCTGAGCTGGCCGCAGGTGCTGATGGCGGCCAACACCCCGGTACTGCTGCGCGCCGCAATGGTGGACGGCCGCGCCGACCTCGGCGTCATGGCCTCCGGGCAGGTGGTGGGAGTCATCGACGACCTGCCGTCCTGCGCCGAGTTGGTCCGCCGGGTGGCCGCCGAGGCGGAGGAGCGACTGACCGCCGTCCACAGCCTCGCCATGCGCTGATCTGGTCATCGGATCCGCGTTATCCACAGGGCGGGCGGAAGCCGTGCGGCCGGGCTAGCGTGGCCAACGAGACGACATCCCACCGCACGGGAGGACTCAGGGCCATGTCTGCGTTCGCGGTAGGTGCCCCTTGCTGGGTGGATGCGATGCTTCCGGACGTGGCGGCGGGCAAGCGCTTCTACGGGGAACTGCTGGGCTGGACATTCGAGGACGGCGGCGCACCGGGCACCTCGTACAGTCTGGCGCTGCACGACGGAGGCTACGTCGCGGCGCTCATTCCCAAGCTCGACGGACGCATGCCGACCACGTGGACGGTGTACTTCGCGTCGGATGACGTGTTCAGGACCGCCGAGGCGATACGCGAGGCGGGCGGCCAGATCGTGACGGGCCCGGGACGGGTCGGCGACTTCGGCACGATGGTGATCGCCGCCGATCCCAGCGGTGCGGTCTTCGGCGTGTGGCAGGGCGGCACGCACCACGGCTTCGACAAGCGGGACGAAGCCGGGGCCTTCGGCTGGACGGAGCTGTACACACGGGAGAAGGACGCGGTCGACTCCTTCTACCGAAGGGTGTTCGGCTATGACACCGAGCAGATAGGCGAGGCGGGCGGCGACTTCGACTACGAGGTGTGGACGCTCAAGCGGGGCTCCGAGATCCAGTACGTCGGAGGACGGCGGCAGATGGGGCCGGACTTCCCGGCCGGGCTGCCCGCGCACTTCACGGTCTACTTCGTGGTCGACGACTGCGACACCACGGTGGCCACCGTACGGAAGCTCGGCGGCAAGGTCAGCACGGAGCCGCGGGACAGCCCGCACGGCCGTTGGGCCTCGGTCATAGACGACCAGGGCGCGCACTTCACGGTCATCGACATCGCGACGAAGACAGGGGAGGGGTAGAGGGCTTCGCCGGAGCAATCAGCTTGTGTGCGAGGGTGGTTGGGAACCTGCAGCTACAGCCGCTCGATGATGGTGACGTTGGACTGGCCGCCGCCCTCGCACATGGTCTGCAGCCCGAACCTGCCGCCGGTTCGCTCCAGTTGGTGCAGCAACGTGGTCATCAGCTTCGTACCCGTGGCGCCCAGCGGGTGGCCTAGGGCGATCGCGCCGCCGCACGGGTTCACCTTCGCGGGGTCGGCACCGGTCTCCTTCAGCCACGCCAGCACCACCGACGCGAAGGCCTCGTTGATCTCGATGGCGTCGAAGTCGTCGATGGCCATGCCCGTCCTGGCCAGGGCGTGCGCGGTGGCCGGGATCGGTGCGGTGAGCATGGCGATCGGGTCGTCGCCGCGTACTGACAGATGGTGGATTCGGGCGCGCGGTGTGAGCCCGTGTTCTCGTACCGCCTGTTCCGAGGCGAGCAGCAGCGCCGACGCGCCGTCGGAGATCTGCGAGGCGAGCGCGGCGGTGAGCCGTCCGCCCGGTGCGAGCGGCTGCAGGGAGGCCATCTTCTCCAATGAGGTGTCCCGGCGCGGCCCTTCGTCCACCGCCAACTCGGGCAGCGGCGCGGTCTCCTTCTCGAACCAGCCGTTGTCGATCGCGTGCACCGCCCTTTCGTGGCTGGTGAGCGCGAGGCGCTCCATCTCCTCACGGGAGATGTCCCATCGGCGTGCGATCATCTCCGCGCCGTGGAACTGGCTGACGGGTTGGTCACCGTACCGCTGGCGCCAACCGGTGGAGCCCGAGAAGGGGTCGGCGAAGCCGTATTCCGCGCCGACCCGGAAGGCGGCGGCGATCGGGATCCGCGACATGTTCTGTACGCCGCCCGCGACCGCCAGGTCGCAGGTGCCGGACAGCACCGCCTGCGCCGCGAAGTGCACCGCCTGTTGCGACGAGCCGCACTGCCGGTCGATCGTCACACCCGGCACGTGTTCCGGCAGCCCTGCGGCGAGCCAGCAGGTTCGGGCGATGTCGCCCGCCTGCCCGCCCACCGTGTCCAGGCAGCCGAAGACCACGTCCTCGACGGCCGCCGGGTCGACCCCGCAGCGCTGAACGAGCGTGCGCAGCACATGCGCGCCCAGGTCGGCCGGGTGTACCGACGACAGTGCGCCGTTCTTGCGGCCCACCGGGGTGCGCACCGCCTCGACGATGAAGGCCTCTGCCATGACAACCCCTCCATACAGGATGCTGACGACGACCGCGGGGTGGTGGGGAGAGCGCAACCCTTAAAGCTGACGGCCCGTCAGGTTATGCTAGCGCAAGTGACGGACCTTATCTTCAGTGCGACCGAAGAGGACTTCCGGCGGGAGATACGGGACTGGCTGGCCCGGCATGTGCCGCGCCAGGCGCTGCCGTCGATGGACACCCCGGACGGCTTCGCGGCACACCAGCGGTGGGAGCGCCAGCTGTACGACGCCCGCTGGGCGGTGGCCAGTTGGCCCGTCGAGTATGGCGGGCGGGATGCGTCGCTAATCGAGTGGCTGATCTTCGAGGAGGAGTACTGGCGCTCGGGCGCACCCGGTCGGGTCAGCCAGAACGGCATCTTCCTCTTCGCCCCCGCCGTCTTCGCCTATGGCACCGAGGAGCAAAAGCGCCGCATTCTGCCGCCGATGGCCGCGGGGGACGAGATCTGGGTGCAGGGCTGGTCGGAGCCGGAGGCCGGATCGGACCTCGCGGCGCTGCGGTCGCGTGCGGTACGCGACGAGCAGCGCGCCGGCTGGCGGCTGACCGGGCAGAAGACCTGGAGCTCCCGCGGAACCCACGGGCACCGGATGTTCGGCCTGTTCAGAACCGGCACACGGGCCGAACGCCACCATGGCCTGACCTACTTCATGGTCGACCTCGCGGCCGATGGCGTCACCGTGCGCCCCATCCGGCAACTCGACGGCGAACCGGGATTCGCCGAGGTCTTCCTGGACGACGTCTTCGTGCCGGACGCGGACGTGCTCGGCGAGCCCGGCCAAGGATGGCGCGTCGCCATGTCGACCACTGGTGACGAGCGCGGCCTCAGCCTGCGCAGCCCCGGTCGATTCCTGGCGGCGGCCGAGCGGTTGGTGAGGCTCTACCGCCGGGTGAGTGCCGGAGAGGAGCCGGGCACGGGCACCCCGAACGCGTTCCGCGACGCGGTGGTGGATGCCTGGATGCGCGCCGAGGCCTACCGCCTCTACACCTTCCGTACCGTCACCCGGCTCGGTGACGGGAAGTCCATCGGTCCGGAGTCCAGCCTGAACAAGGTCTTCTGGTCCGAACTCGATCTAAACCTGCACGCCACCGCACAACGACTCCTCGGGCCGTGGGCGGAGATCGGCGGCCCCTGGCTCGACGGCTACCTCTTCTCACTCGCCGGCCCCATCTACGCGGGCACCAACGAGATCCAGCGCAATGTCATCGCTGAACGGCTGCTGGGCCTGCCAAAGGAGCCAAAAGGGATGAACGGCGAGAAAGGGGTGGGACGGTGAGGCTGGCGTCCACGGCCGACGAGGAAATGTTCGCCCGTGCGGTCCGGGCGTTGCTGGAGCGCCGCTGTACTCCGCAGGACGTCCGAGCGGGATTCGCCCGAAAGCGGTGGGAGGAACTGGCCGAGATCGGCGTCACCGGGCTGCTGGTCCCCGAGGAGCACGGAGGGCTCGGCCTCGGTGCGGGCGCACTGGTCGCGGTCGCGGAGGAGGCGGGCCGGGCGTGCGCGCCGGAGCCGGTGGTGGAGGCCGCCGTCGCGGCCACGCTCCTCGCGGAGGTGGACGAGGACGGCCGCGCCGCCGAGTGGCTGCGCGCACTCGCCGCGGGCACCGCCGTCCCCGCCGTACGGCTGACAGGGCCCGGCGCGGCACCCGTCGCGCACGCCACGCACGCGGACTTCCTCCTGGTCGCCGACGGCGACAGACTGTACGGGAGATCGGCCGCTGACGCGGGCGTCAGTGCGGCGCGCGGAGTGGATCTGGGACGCGGCCTCGGGCATGTCGACATGTCGATGTTGCTGGACGGTCCGCTGGCCGTCCGGCAGGAGCGGGCGGTCAGTCGTGCCGCGCGGCTCGGCACGGTCGGCGCCGCCGCCGATCTGCTGGGTGCCGTCCGCGCCATGCTCGACCTGACGGTGAGCCACGCCCGGCAACGCCACCAGTTCGGCCGCCCCATAGGCTCGTACCAGGCGGTCAAACACCAGCTGGCCGACGTCCTGATCGCGGTGGAGTTCGCCCAGCCCGTCGTCCTCCGCGCCGCCTTCTCCCATGATCATGATCTGCCGTCGGCCGGGCGGGACGCGGCCATGGCCAAGGTCTTCGCCTCGGACGCCGCGGACCTGGCGGGTCGCTCCTGCCTTCAGGTGCACGGCGCGATCGGCTACACCGAGGAGTGCGACCTGGCGCTGTGGCTACGGCGGGTGTGGGCGCTGTCCGCCGCCTGGGGTGACGCCGCTCACCATCGCGCCGTCGTCGCGGCGGACCTGCTGGGCCCCGCACCGGCGCCGCCGTGTCCCTAGCTAGGCAGCACAGGCAACCCGCGGTCGAAAGTCGGCGTCTGTATCACAACGTGGGCGTACCAGCAGGCGCAGAATCGTTCCGGCGTACCGTACGGCACGCTCGGAATCGCCCCGGGTTCGCAACCGGGGCACATCCCAGGAAGAATCAGCACCCGTACCCCGGGGCGATTGACGGTGAGACGCCGCCCGGGGCTGCAACAATTCGGGGGGTACGGGGAGGTGGCAGGCCAGTGGTGGAACAGCTGACGCAGCACGACCCGAGGCGAATCGGTCCATTCGAGGTCCTCGGGCGGCTCGGCGCCGGCGGCATGGGGTTGGTCTATCTCGCCCGCTCGGCGTCCGGTCGACGCGTGGCGATCAAGACAGTGCGTGCCGAGCTGGCGGAGGACCAGCTGTTCCGGGTCCGGTTCACCCGCGAGGTGGAGGCGGCGCGCGCGGTGAGCGGTTTCTATACCGCCGCCGTGGTCGACGCCGATCCACGGGCCGCCGTGCCGTGGCTCGCCACGGCCTACGTACCGGCGCCCTCGCTTGAGGAGATAGTCAATGAGTGCGGTCCGCTTCCGGCCCAGGCGGTGCGCTGGCTGGCCGCCGGAGTGGCGGAGGCGCTGCAGTCCATCCACGGCGCCGGTCTTGTGCATCGCGATCTCAAACCCTCCAACGTCCTCGTGGTCGAGGACGGGCCCAGGGTGATCGACTTCGGTATCGCCAGCGGGGTGTCGAACACCCGGCTGACCATGACCAACGTCGCCGTGGGCACGCCCGCGTACATGTCGCCTGAACAGGCGCGTGACTCGCGTAGCGTCACGGGTGCCAGCGACATCTTCTCGCTCGGCTCCACGCTGGTCTTCGCCGCCACCGGACATGCGCCCTTCCACGGCTCGAATCCGGTCGAAACGGTCTTCATGCTGCTCCGTGAGGGCCCGGACACCACAGGGCTGCCGGACGAACTGCGTCCGCTCATCGAGTCGTGCATGCGCATGGAGCAGGAGCGGCGGCCAACCCCCGCGGACCTGCAGGCGCAACTGGCGCCGCACCTGTTCTCCTCCGCGGACGACGGCGGCTCGGTCTCCGCGTGGCTGCCCGAGCGCGCGGTCGCGTTCATAGAGCAGCGCAGCGGACGCAGACAGCGCGCCGCGGCAGCCGCCGCGGCCAATGTCGCCGCCGCCAACGCCGCTGTCGCCGTGGGCCATGACGGCCCAGCCGCCCCCGTGCCGTCGCCGCTGCCTGAACAGGCGCCGCCCCCGGCAGTGGGCTCCGGGCGCCACGCCAGCCCTGAACACGGCGCGGACGGCCACCCGGCACGGCCCGCGGGGCCGGTGAAGCTCGCGGGCTCGGTGCCGATCGGGCCGGGCCCCCTGGTGGCCGAAGGCAAGGACCCGCGCGGCACCCAGGGCGCGCCCCCGGCGCCCGGCCTCGACTGGACGGCACGCGGCCGCGGCGCGGCCCAGGCCCCGGCAGTGCCTTCCGCCGCCGGGGCTGCGACCCACCAGGCCGTCCCCGCGCAGCCGCCCGCTCCACCGGTCCGGCAGTCGTCCCGGCATGCCGCCCAGGGCCACGGCGCACGGGATGAACGCTGGCGCCCCTGGCGCTTCCGCATGTCAAACGACGTGTGGGGCACGCCTGTTGTGGCGGGTGACCGCCTGTATGTGACCTCCTTCGAGGTGCACGTCCTGGATGTGGCCACCGGACAGCGGCAGTTCAAGACCCGTGACGTCGCCTGGATGATGGCCGTCGCCGACGGACGGATCCATGCCTCCGACGGCCCGAGCCTGTACGCGATGGACTCCGCCGACGGCGGCGAGCTGTGGCGGCTGGCCGTCGACGGCTGGGTGTACGCGCTCCAGTCGGCCGGTGGCACCGTCGTCACCGGTACCCGCGGCGGAGGCGTACAGGCATGGGACGCGGCGAACGGCGAGGCGCTGTGGGAGCGGACCGGCGCCCAGGCCGACTTCGAGTCACCGCAGTCCGGCCCGGCCCTGCTGGACGGCCTGGTCTACTACCGCGGCGGCGGACTGCTGCACGCGCTCGACGCCCGCTCCGGCGCCGAGCGTTGGGCGTATCCGCTGGGCGACGGTGAGATGGCCGCGGGGGTGGCGTCCGGCATGCCGGTGCGCCCGGCTACGGGTGGCGGGGCGGTGTACGTCACCGCGGGCAGCCGGGTACTGGCGCTGGACGCCTCAGACGGCTCCGAGCGGTGGCGCTTCGACGCCCCGGCGGTCGTCTTCGCGCCGCCCACACACGCTCCGGGCGGGGTGTACGTGGCCGACTACCTGGGCACGGTGTACGCGCTCGACGCCCGCTCCGGCGTGGAGCGTTGGCGTGTCGCGACGGAGGCCCGGCAGTCAGTCGAACCTGTTCTGGTGTCGGGTGGACTCGTCCACCTCGGCAGCGGTGGTGCGCTCTACACCCTGGACGCGGTCTCCGGCGCCCCCAGGTGGCGGTTCGCCACCCAGGGTGAGATCGTCGGCTCCCCGGTGGCGGCGGACGGCCGCCTGCACTTCGGTTCGGTGGACCACTGCCTGTACACCGTGGACGCGACGAGCGGACAGCTGCGCTGGAAGCTGGAGACGGGCGGCGAGATCACCGGCTCCCCCGTGGTGCGCGACGGTGTGGTGTACGCGTGCAGCAAGGACCGGTGCGTATACGCGCTGGACGCGGTCAAGGGGACGGGCTCGCGCCGGTAGGCCTGGTGGCGGGCGGTCTTCCGGACCGCCCCCCTCAGCGCACCCGGTGGTCACCGCGGCGGGTACGGAAGAGGGCTTCCTGCCGCTCGGGCGGAAGGTTTCCCAAGGCGATCAGCTGCGACGCCCCGGCCAGCGCCAGCGAGCGTGCGGCGGCCCGCGCCGACCACACGGCGCGCACCGTGCCCTGCACCGCCTCCGTCGGGTACGACGCGATGACGCGGGCCGTCCGCATGGCGGCGTCCAACAGGCCGTCGCCCGGGACGAGTTCGGAGACCAGCCCGATCTCGTAGGCACGCCGGGCACCGATCCGCTCCGCGGTGCCCATCAGGGACATCCGCATGACCTCCCCGTACGGCATGCGCTGCGCCATGCCGATGGACTCGAAGGCGCTGACCATGCCGTAGGTGGTGTGCGGGTCGAAGAAGGTCGCGTGGTCGGCCGCGATGGCGAACTCGCACTCAGCGAGCAGGTAGAACGCGCCACCGCAGGCCATCCCGTTGACCGCGGCGATCACCGGTATCCACAGGTCGGCCGACTTGGGGCCGATGTCGATCAGCGGATCGTCGATCGCGTAGGGCGAGAACGGTTGCGGAACCGCCCAGGCGCGGTCGAGGCCCGTGCAGAAGGCCTTGTCACCAGCCCCGGTCAGGACAACCACCCGTACGTCAGTGGACATCCGGAACTGCCGCCAAACGGCCTGGAGTTGGTCGCGCATCGTACGGTCGATCGCGTTGTGCCGGTCCGGGCGGTCGAGCGTGACCACCGCGACGCCGTCCCCGGAGTCGACGGTGATCACGGGCGCTCCAGCATCCAGCGCGGAACGGTGACGCCCTCCGCCATCGTGTGGAAGCAGGCCCGTACGGCCGCGCCGATGCGCAGCCGGGACGGATCAAGGGAGTTGAGCGCTGCGTCGGGCGCGGTGACCACGTTGCCGACCAGCCGGATCCCGGGATCCTCGACGAGTTCCACCACGACCGCGTTGTACGGTGCCTGCGCCGCGTAGCCCGGCAGGAGCGGCGGATGGGGCAGGACGTAGGACCAGATGCGGCCACGGCCGGACATCGCACGCCACTGGCTGGCGAAGGACCGGCAGTGCGGGCAGCACGGCCGCGGCGGGAAGCGCAGCCGCCCGCACGCCGCACAGGCCTGGACGCGCAGTTCGCCGCGCGCCGCGAACTCCCAGAAGGGGGCGCCGTCCTGGTCGCGGACCGGCAGCAGCAGGCCGTTGTCAGTGGTGGCCTTCATGATGGAGGACATGAACGCTCAACTCCTCAGCAGTAGGGCGGAGGTTGGCACGCCCTCGCCCGCCGTGACCAGACATGTCGCCGCGCCCGGGACCTGTGCGGTGGAGGTGCCGCGCAGCTGTTTGACAGCCTCGGTGATCAGGTTGAAGCCGTGTACGTACGCCTCGGACAGGCCGCCGCCCGAGGTGTTGAGCGGCAGTCGACCACCGATCTCCAGGGCGCCGCCCGTGGTGAAGGCGCCGCCCTCGCCGCGTCCGCAGAAGCCGTAGCCCTCCAGGGAGAGCGGGATGAGCGGGGTGAACGCGTCATAGATCTGTGCGACGTCGACGTCCTCGGGGGTGAGGTCGGCGGTCTTCCACAGCTGTCTGGCCGCCGTCCACGCGGGGCCGGTCAGCGGGTCGTCGGTCCAGTAGTTGACCATGCCGTGGTGCTGGGCGGGCAGCGCCTGGGCGACGGAGTGCACATAGACCGGACGGTGACGGCAGTCGCGGGCGCGGTCGGCGCTGACCACGACACAGGCGAGGGCGCCGTCGGTCTCCAGGCAGTTGTCGTAGAGGCAGAGCGGTTCGCTGATCCACCGTGCGGTCATGTACATCTCGCGGGTCAGCGGACGTTCGTACATCATCGCGGCCGGGTTCTGGTTGGCGCGGTTGCGGCAGGCGAGGGCGACATTGAAGAGGTGGTCCCGGGTGACTCCGTACTCATGCATGTAGCGGCGGGTGAGCATGCCGATCTCGTCCGCCGGGCGCAGTAGTCCGAACGGCCGCGTCCACTGGGCCGGCGTGGGGAGTTGGGCGTGGACGTCGGTCCACGGGCGCTTGCCCGAGCCGCGTTTGCGGGACCGCCAGGCGATGCCGACGGCGGCCTGGCCACTGACGATGGCGGCGGCGAGGTGGGCCACGGTGGCACATGAACCACCGCCTCCGTAGCCGACCTTGGAGAAGTAGGTCACGTCTCCCGCGCCGATGGACTTGGCGATCTCGACCTCGTCGGTCTCCTCCATGGTGTACGAGGCGAACGCGTCCACCTCGCAGGGGTCGATTCCGGCGTCGTCCAGGGCCGCCAGGATCGCCCGGCAGGCGAGCGTCTTCTCGGGTTCGTCGAGCCGTTTGGCGAACGCGGTCTGGCCTATGCCGACGATCGCGGTCGCGTCCTTGAGCGATGCCACCGGCGCCACCTCCTCGTGTCCCGAGCCCGCGGGCCCTGGGGCTGGCAGGGCATCAGGCTACCCACTAATCTGACGGGTAGTCAGCTATCTGGCCGAACCGCACAGCTACGGGAGGCAGTGGTGATGCGCGGTGACCTGGAATTCGGCAGCATCCCCAGGCTGGTTGCCGAGTCCGCCCGACGGTACGGCGATCGGGAGGCCGTGGTCGACGGGCGGACCCGGATCTCCTACGCGGAGCTGGCCGAACGCGTCGAGCGGGCGGCGGCGGCCTGCATCGCACACGGCGTCGAGCCGGGCGACCGGGTGGCAGTCTGGGCGCCGAACACGGCGGAGTGGATCATCGCGGCGCTCGGAGCGGTCAGCGCGGGCGGTGTCCTGGTGCCGTTGAACACCCGCTTCAAGGGCGTCGAGGCCGCGTACGTGCTCGGTCGCTCCCGTGCCCGACTGCTGTTCGTCACCGGCACGTTCCTCGGCACCTCCTACGTGGCGTCGCTGCGGCGCGCGGCGGGCAGCGGCCAGGTGCGGGGCGCGGACGGGCCGTTGCCGGGACTGCCCGAACTGCGCGACGTGGTGGTGCTGGCGGAGGACGCCCCGCCCGACTTCCGCACCTGGAAGGAGTTCCTGGCGGCCGGCGACACCGTACCGCCCGAGCGAGTACGCGCCCGGGCCGCCGCCGTACGCCCCGACGCCCCCTCGGACATCATGTTCACCTCTGGCACCACCGGCCACCCCAAGGGCGCCGTCATGACCCATGCGCAGACCCTGCGCGTCTACGGAGTGTGGAGCGAACTGGCGGGCCTGGCCGGCGAGGACCGCTGCCTGATCGTCAACCCCTTCTTCCACACCTTCGGTTACAAGGCGGGCATCATCGCCTGCCTGCTGCGCGGCGCGACCATGGTTCCGCAGTCCGTCTTCAACGTGGACACCGCCCTCGCCAACATCTCCACCGAACGCATCAGCGTGCTGCCCGGCCCGCCCACCCTCCACCAGGCGGTCCTGGACCATCCGGCACGCGGCCAACACGACCTGTCCGCACTCCGGTTGGTGGTGACCGGCGCCGCTGTCGTCCCGCTGGAACTGGTGGAGCGGCTGCGCCACGAGCTGGGCGTAACCGATGTGCTGACCGCCTACGGACTGACGGAGGCCTCGGGCACCGTCACCATGTGCCGCCGCGGCGACCCACCGGAGGTCATCGCCTCGACGTCCGGCCGCGCCATTCCCGACACCGAGGTCGCCATCGCCGACAACGGCGAGGTACTGGTGCGCGGCTACCACGTCATGTCCGGCTACTTCGAGGACCCCGGGGAGACGGCGAAGACGATCGACGAGGAGGGCTGGCTGCACACCGGCGACATCGGAGAGCTCGACACCGACGGCAACCTGCGGATCACCGACCGCATCAAGGACATGTTCATCGTGGGAGGTTTCAACGCCTACCCGGCGGAGATAGAGCGTGTTGTCTCCCGCCACCCTGATGTGGTGGACGTGGCCGTGGTCGGCGTTCCGGACCCACGGCTCGGCGAGGTCGGCAAGGCGTACGTGGTACGGCGCCCGGACTCGACGGTCACCGGTGAGGACGTGATCGCCTGGGCGCGGCGGGAGATGGCCAACTACAAGGTGCCGCGGCAGGTCGAGTTCCTGCCGCAACTGCCGCGCAACGCCAGCGGAAAGATACTCAAGGGCGCCCTGCGCGCCCGCCCCACAACATAACGGAGCGGCGGCGGACCCCCCGGTGCCGCCGCCGCTCCTGCTTTGTGGGGGAGCGTTACACATTGCTCCAGTTGTCCGGCTGGGCGCTGCTCGCGCTCAGGCTGACAGCGCTGTGCCCACTGGTCGCGGCGGTCGCGGGGGCCACGACTGCGACCAACGCGGCTGCGACACCCGCTGCCACGATGGCAGCCTTCCGTATCAGACTCATGTCTGCTCCAGTCTCGGAGTGATGGATGGAATGGGAGTCGCAAACAACAAGGTTGGCCGCGACGCCCCCTCCACGCCGCGGCCGCCTTGCGCGCTGCTCTAGCGCCCCCCGTGCCCCCTGGCCGGTGCCCCCTAACGCAGGGTGTTGCTCCAGTTGTCAGGGTTGTTGATGATCGGCCGTTCTTCCTGGGCCTGCTCCTCAACGCCCTCGCTGAGCGGCTGAAGCTCGATACCAGCCGTCGACTCCGGGAACTCCCCCGAGTTGGCTCCCGTGTCGATCCCCACTCCGGGCTTCTTGCCCTTGCCCGTGCTCGGAACGTTGGTAGTCATGCTGTTTCTCCCCGTTTGATGTCTCGTTGCGGTTCTTGGCGCCCGCCTGGTGACGACCCCCGTGCGCCACCAGGCGGGCATCTTTCGACGCGATGAAATCCTGGCAGCGCCCGATAAGCAACCGATAAACGGCTCCGAAAATGCCCCTGACCTGGCGCTATACGGCCACGCTCGGAGATGAGCGCTCGCCGAGCAGGTGGAGGATCTCGTCGCTGCCCTCCGTGCCCAAGGACTTGTGGATGTTCAACGCGTCATGCCAGCAGGCCCGCGCCCGATCGACCTGCCCGATTCCGTGGAGCGAGCGCCCGAGAACGGTCAGCACATCGGCGGTCCTCCAGTGACCGGTGGCCTTGCTCACCAGCCCCAGCGCCTGCTCGGCGTGTGAGGCGGCCTGGCGGTGATGGCCCGCGGCGAGGTGGACCTCGGCCATGCGGTACAGGGTCACGCCCTCCCACAGTTGCTGGCGTGCCTCGCGGAACATCGGCAGCGCCTCGTTGAGGCTCCCCAACGCCAGATCCAGCTGTCCGCTCGAGGTCTGGGCGATCCCGAGTGTGTAAAGCGCGACAGCGTGGCGGTACCCCTTGTGCAGTTCCCGATAGACCGCCACGGCTTCCTCGGCGGAGGTGACCGCCGAGGCGCTGTCGGCGAGTTCGACGTACGCTCGTGAGAGGTTCGACAAAGTAGCGGCGGTGGCATGCGGGTTGTCGTCGTCTCGGAAAGCGGTGAGCGCCTGCTGGTAGTACTCCTTGGCGTCCTCGTAACGCTTGCGGTCCTTGGCGATCAGTCCGCGCAAGTTCGGCGCGTAGCTGCACGTCAGGGGGTCCTCCGCGGCCAGTCCGAGCAACTGCGCGCGCTGAGCCTCACGGTCCGCTTCCTCGAAGTGGCTGCTCGACCAGGAGCGAATCCGCCCCAGCAGCAGGTGTGCCCGGCCGGCTACCAGGGTTTCGCCGCAGTCGTCCGCGGTCTCGACCATGGCGCGCACGGCCTGCTCGTACTGGCGCAGATGAACGCCCGACTCCATGAGGTCCTGGGCTGCGAACAGCAAGTCGATCGCCTGACGCAGCGGGCCGGGGCACCCTGTCGCGGCAGCCTGCTGGACGGCGGCGAGCAGATTGGCCGCTTCGGCGAACAGCCAGTCGAGGGCCTCGGACCGTTCGGTGAACGCCAGCCCGTTGCGCTCCGTGGACGCCAAGTGGGCCAACACCCGGTCCCCCGGGTTCTCCAACTCGTACACGCCCGCTGCCGACGCCAGATAGAAATCGAGCACGCGAGACAGGGCGCCCTGGCGGTCAGCCGGGGTCTCGTCGCGTTCGGCGCAGTCGCGGGCGTAGAGGCGCAGCAGGTCGTGGTAGCGGTAGCGGGCGGGGGCCGCGGACTCCAGCAGGCTTATGTCGACCAGCGCCTCCAGCAGCGACTCGGTCTCGTAAGGGTCCATGTCGAGCACCGCGGCGGCCGCGTTCAAGGAGATGTCGGGGCCGTCCGGCAGGGCCAGCAGGCGGAAGGCGCGGGCCTGCTCGGGGCCCAACTGGCCGTATCCCATCTCGAAGGTGGCCTTGACCGCCAGGTCCCCCGCCTTCAACTCGTCCAGCCGGCGCCGCTCGTCGCTGAGCTTGCGGGCCAGCACCGAGACCGTCCAGGTGCGCCGGGTGGCCAGCCGGGACGCCGCGATGCGGATCGCCAGCGGCAGGAAGCCGCAGGCCGCCACGACGTCGAGAGCGGCCTGGCGCTCGGCCATCACCCGTTCGGTACCGACGATCTTGGTGAAGAGCTGAAGCGCCTCCTCCGGGCTCATGACATCCAGGTCCACCAGATGGGCACCCTCCAGATCCACCATGCGGACCCGGCTGGTGATCAGTGCGGCGCTGCCCGGGGTGCCCGGCAGCAGCGGCCGTACCTGCGCGGCGTCGTGCGCGTTGTCCAGCAGGGCCAGCACGCGACGGCCGTCGAGCACCGACCGGTACAGCGCAGCGCGGTCCTCAAGTCCGTCCGGAATGGCTGAATCCGGCGTGCCCAGCGCCCGCAGGAAGGACGCCAGCACCGTCTCCGGTTCGGCTGGCCGCGCCCCCTGCCCCTGGAGGTCCACGTACAACTGCCCGTCGGGGAAGGCGGTTCGGGCCGCATGGGCCACATGCACCGCCAGCGTGGTCTTTCCGACACCGCCGATGCCCGCCACCGCGGACAGGGCCATGACACCCTGCTCAGCGGTGGCCAACTCCTCGGCCAGCTCCGAGACGAACGCGGCGCGGCCGGTGAAGTCGACCACGGTCGCGGGGAGTTGTGCTGGCCGAACCGTGGCGATCGTCGCCGCGGAGTCCCCGGGTGACGACGGAGCGGCCAGTTCCGGATCGGCCTCCAGGATGCGCTGATGGAGTTCGGTGAGTTCCGCGCACGGATCGACACCCAGCTCGTCGGCGAGCAGCCGCCGGGTGTCGGCGAAGACGCCCAGCGCCTCCGCCTGCCGACCGCTGCGGTACAGCGCGAGCATCAGCAGCGCCCGCAACCGCTCCCGCAGCGGGTGTTCGGCCGACAAGGCGGTCAGCTCGGAAACCGCCTCACTGTGCCCGCCGAGTTCCAGATCGAGTTCGAGGCGGGCGTCCAGCAGGGACAGCCGCCACTCGATCAGCCGGGTGCGCTGCATCTCCGCGTACGGCCCGGGAAGCCCTGCCAGTGGCTCGCCGTCCCACAAGTCGAGGGCCGTGCAAAGCAGTTCCCGGGCCCGCGCCGCATCACCCGAGGCCCGCGCCTTCTCGGCCTCGGCCGCGTGCTGCTCGGCGACCGCGATGTCCACACTGCCCGGTGCGGTACGCACCGCGTAGCCGCCCGACACCGATGTCAGCACGCCCGCACCGAGGGCCTTGCGCAGCCGGAACGCGTAGGTGCGCAGCGCCGCCAGCGCGCTCTCCGGCGGCTCCTGGCCCCACAGCGCGTCGATCAGCTCATCGGCCGTAGCGGTGCGGCCACCGCGCAGCAGGAGTGCGGCCAGCAGGGCACGCTGCTGGGGCGAGCCCGCAGGTAGCAGGTTCTCGCCATGCCAGGCCCGCACCGGGCCGAGGAGCGCGAAGCGCAGCCCCGGCTCCGTTCCGCCATCCATCACAGACTCCCATTCCGCCGGTGGCGAGAACGCGTCGAGCACGTACCGAGCGGACGTATATCGATCGTTCATCGCGAGCCGGGACCATCTCCTCGTGTGATGAGTACAGCCGCGTGACCGCCAGTTTGCCCTGTCCTACCGGGCGCGGTCACCTCCTCACGAGCGGTTGTACGCCAATCAGTCCGAATTGAGCGGAATTTGAGATTCCGTGTGTGAGGCCTGTGGGGGAGAGGAGTGACGGAGCTGTCATGTGCTCACGGTGTACGCCACCGAAGCCGTCCGCATCGGTGTTTGGAGACGGTCTCGGTGGGCCCACCACGGAGCGGACGCGCGCGAGGATGAGCACGGTGGTGACACCCGGCCGGATGCTGCGCAAGCGGGCCGCGGAACTGCCCTGCGCGGTACCGTACGGCGCCCTGCCCGGCGCACCCTTCGCCGCGACCGCCGCGTGCAGTTACGCCGAACTCGACCGCCGGGCGCGCGCCGTGGCCGCCCGGCTCGGCGGCGCGCTCCCGCCGGGCAGTCGGGTACTCCTCGCCTACCGCCAGGGCCCGGACTTCGCCGGCGCCTTCTACGGCTGCCTGTACGCGGGCATGGTCGCGGTGCCCTATCTGCTGCCTGACCACGGACCGGGCGACGGGACGCCGGACGGCATGGACGACGGCATCGACGACGGGGTCGCCGATGCCGTCGACCGGGTCGCCCCCGCCGCCGTACTGACCGCCGCCGACGGCTGGTCGGCGCTACCGGTCAACCGCGAACGCGTTCCGGTTCTGGAGGCCGACGGGCACATGGTCGGCGGCTGCCCGGTCGCCGAACTCGCCGACCGCTGGCGCCCGGTGGGCGTACTGCGCGGCACCGACGCCTACCGGCGCTACATACCCGGGCCGCCCGGCGACCCGTTGGGCGGCCGAATGGAGCCGCCGTTCAGCCACGGCGACCTGCTCAACGTCCTCCATGAGCTACAGGACGCCTGCCGACTCGGCGTCAAGGACGACGAGTTGAGCTGGATCGCCTCGGTGCACGGCATGGACGACGCCGTATGGCGGCTGCTGCTCCCCGTCCACCAGGGGCGCGCGGTCTGGGAGACGGGCCGGCCCCGCGGACCGCGAGGCAGGGGGTAGGGGCGGCGGACCGGTGCGATCGGCGAAGGCGGCGAACGTGTTCGGCCCACGGTGCTGACTCCGCAACAGAGCTGACGAAGCGTCAGATCGGCGCTACCGTGGCTCCATGGAGAGCTTCCCGGAGATCATCTCGGTGGATGACCACACGGTCGAGCCCGCAGGCGTCTGGCGGGACCGGCTCCCGTCCCGGTACCACGACATCGGCCCGCGCATCGTCCGGGCACCGCTGAAGGAAATGACCTTCGTCGGCGGGAAGTTCGCGCCCAAGATGGGCGCGCTCGGCGATGACGGGCCGATCGCCGACTGGTGGGTCTACGAGGACCTGCGCCGCCCACTGACCCGGCTCGACACCGCCGTCGGCTACAGCCGTGATGACGTCAGGCTCGAAGGCATCACCTACGAGCAGATGCGTCCCGGCTCCTACAGCGTTCCCGAGCGGCTGGCGGACATGGACATCAACCATGTGCGCTCCGCGCTCTGCTTCCCGACCTTCCCGCGCTTCTGCGGCCAGACGTTCACCGAGGCCAAGGATCGCGAACTCGGGCTGCTGTGCCTACGGGCGTACAACGACTGGATGGTGGAGGAGTGGTGCGGGCCGCAGGCGCACGGTCGCCTCATCCCGCTCACCCTCATCCCGCTGTGGGACGCCGAACTCGCCGCCCGCGAGGTGCGGCGCAACGCCGAACGCGGTGTGCGCGCGGTCTGCTTCAGCGAGATACCGCCGCACCTCGGGCTGCCTTCGGTCCACAGCGACGCCTGGGACCCGTTCCTGGGCGCCTGCGACGAGACCGGCACGGTCATCGCCATGCACATCGGCTCCTCCTCGAAGATGCCCTCCACCTCCGCGGACGCTCCGCCCGCCGTCGGTTCCACGATCACGTTCGCCAACTGCTGCTACTCGATGGTGGACTGGCTGATGTCGGGCAAGTTCGAACGCTTCCCCAACCTCAAAGTCATGTACGCCGAGGGGCAGATCGGCTGGATGCCGTACGTCCTGGAGCGCGCGGACGTGGTGTGGGAGGAGAACCGGGGCTGGGGCGGGGTCGCCGACAGGGTGCTGCGCCCACCGTCCGAGCTGTTCGCCGAACACGTCTACGGCTGCTTCTTCGACGACGCGTTCGGTCTGCGGAACCTCGACGCCATAGGCGCCGGCAACGTCCTGTACGAGACGGACTACCCGCACTCGGACTCGACCTGGCCGAGGTCCAAGGAAGTCGGCGAGTCACAGATGGGTCACCTCCCGCAGGATGTGGTCGAACGGATCGTGCGCGGTAACGCGATCGAACTGCTGGGCCTGACCAGCGACGGCCTCTGGGCGGGCGCGGGCTCGTAAGACGACCGGTGAACCGTTGGGCGGACGGTCCCCCGCACCGCCCGCCCACGGGGCCCTCCCGCTCCCCCTCCCTCCCCTGATGTCCCCTACCCGGCCCGCCTCCGGCGCGGGCCGGTCACCGCGGGGCTTGCGGCCCCGTGGTCACAAGGATGGCGGGGGGCGGGAGCGCGGGGCAGTGTCATCCGTCCTGAGTGCGTTATGACATACGTCATGGGGTGCGCCCCGCGCGAAGACGGACTTGTCTGACGATATGTCAGGTACGACGATGTGGGCACTCGCGACGAGGAGGCCCACATGGTGCGGATCCTGCCGGAAGGTCGTTTGGTCTACGGGATGCAGTTGCCGGTCCAGGCGCTGAGTGCCGTCTTCGCGGAGGGATGGGAGACGGAGGCCGAGCGCGGGGATCTGCTGGCGATCGCCTGCGCGGCGGACCGGCTCGGTTTCTTCTACGTCGCCTGTTGCGACCATGTGGCGATTCCGGCCCGGCTCGCGGACGCGATGAGCACCACCTGGTACGACCCGGTGGCCACCTTGTCCTATGTGGCGGCGGCGACCACCAGGGTGCGGCTGCTCAGTCATGTCGCCGTGGCCGGGCTGCGGCACCCCCTGATGCTCGCCAAGCAGTACGCCACGCTTGACCACCTCTCCGGTGGGCGGCTGATCCTCGGCGTGGGCGCCGGACATGTCCGGGAGGAGTTCGACGCGGTGGGAGTGGACTTCGACCGCCGCGGTCCGGTGCTCGACGAGACGATTGACGCGCTCAAGGCCGCGCTCGGACCCGAGGAGTTCCCGGAGTACGGCGGTCGGCACTTCGCCTTCCGGGGACTGGGGCAGCGGCCCAGGCCCGTCCAGGTTCCCCGGCCACCGATCTGGGTCGGTGGATCGTCGCCCGCGGCGATACGGCGGTCGGCGCTGCGCGGTGACGGCTGGCTGCCGCAGGGGGATCCTCGGGACCAGCTGCCGTCGCGGATAGCGGAACTGGCTCGGTTGCGGCGCGGCGCACCGTTGGACATCGGGGCGATCACCGAGCCGGTGTACGTAGGGGAGCCGTCGTGGCGGGTGGGTCGCCGCACGCTCTGCGGCAAGGGTGAGGCCGTCGCGGAGTCGCTGCGCGAGTATGCCCGCATGGGGGTCGGGCAGATACAGGTCCGCTTCCGCAGCCGTAGTGCGGCCGAGCTCCTCGACCAGATGGAGGCGTTCGCCGCTGACGTCGCGCCGCACCTCAACTGATGGCGGGGGGAACCCGGGCGGTGCCCCGGGTATTGACGGCTTCGGCGGGCACTGCGAGAGTCGAGTAAACCTGACGGTACGTCAGAAACGAAGTGGACGCCCGAGGAGCGATCTTGGAATTCGGGATCTTCGTACAGGGATATGTGCCCGCGAGCCGGGCGAAGGCCGACCCCGAGGCCGAGCACCACGCGTTGCTGGAGGAGACCGAGTACGTCATCCAGGCCGACAGGTCGGGTTTCAAGTACGCCTGGGCGAGCGAGCACCACTTCCTGGAGGAGTACTCCCACCTTTCGGCCAATGACGTCTTCCTCGGCTATCTGGCCCATGCCACCGAACGCATCCACCTCGGCTCCGGAATCTTCAATCCGCTGCCGCAGGTCAACCATCCCGCGAAGGTCGCCGAGCGGGTCGCCATGCTCGACCATCTCTCCGGTGGCCGCTTCGAGTTCGGCACCGGACGCGGCGCGGGCAGCCATGAGATCCTCGGCTTCCTCCCCGGGATCACCGACATGAACCACACCAAGGAGATCTGGGAGGAGACCATCGCCGAGTTCCCCAAGATGTGGCTGCAGGACACATACGAGGGGTTCAAGGGAAAGCACTGGTCGCTCCCCCCGCGCAAGATCCTGCCCAAGCCGTACGGGGTATCGCACCCCGCGATGTGGTACGCGGCGGGGTCGCCGTCCTCGTACGCCATGGCCGCCGGGAAGGGCCTCGGCGTACTGGGGTTCAGCGTGCAGAAGGTCTCCGACATGGAGTGGGTGGTCGACTCGTACAAGACCGCGGTACGCGACGCCGAGCCGGTCGGCGACTACGTCAACGACAACGTGATGGTGACGTCCACCGCGATATGCGCCGAATCCTCGAAGAAGGCGCGGGAGATCGCGGTCTCCAGCAATCTCAACTACCTGCAGTCGCTGCTGTTCCGCTACCACGACACCTTCCCCCGGCCTGAGGGGATTCCGCGGTGGCCGGAACTCCTGCCGGACTACACCCCGGAGATCATCGACCTGTTGATAGCCGAGGAGTTGATGATCTGCGGCGACCCGGACGAGGTCCTTTCACAATGCAGACGGTGGGAGGCGGCGGGTGCCGACCAGTTGGTGTTCGGGCTGCCGGTGGGCGTGCCGTACCAGGACACGCTGACGACGATCAAACTCATCGGAGAGCACGTCATCCCGAAGATGGACACGGACCCGGTGCACCGGACCACCCGATTCCGGGAGGCGGCGCGGGGCTAGCCGGGCCGCGCGGACAGCCCGCCCGAACGGCGTGCGAGGCCCCTACTGAGGCCCCGGCGCCCGCTGTGCGGCGACGGCTTCCCGGGCCGTCGCTTCCCGACCCGGTCCGGGGCCCTGCGACGGCGGCCCGTCGCACGGCCCCGGCCGGGCCGATCCGGGCCGCGGCTCCCTCGCCACCACTTTCCGCAGAGGGGAATCGACCATGCTTGACCACCTGATAAAGGGCGCCACCGTGGTGGACGGCACGGGAGCGCCCTCATATCTCGCAGACGTCGGAATACAGGACGGAAGAATCGTCTCGATCACCGCTCCCGGTAGCACCGCGGAAGGCGCGCGCAGCGCTCAGGACGCGGACGGGCTGGTGCTCACGCCCGGATTCGTCGATCCGCACACGCACTATGACGCCCAGTTGTTCTGGGACCCTTTCGCGACCCCGTCCATGCACCACGGTGTGACCACCGTCGTGGGCGGCAACTGCGGATTCACCCTGGCGCCTCTCAGGCCGCGGGACGCCGACTACACACGGCGCATGATGTGCAAGGTCGAGGGCATGTCGCTCAAGGCCCTTGAGACCGGGGTGGATTGGAGTTGGGCCTCGTTCGCCGAGTACCTTGGCGCGCTCGACGGGCGGACCGCGGTCAACGCGGGTTTCATGGTGGGCCATTGCGCGCTGCGCCGGCACGTCATGGGCGAGGACGCCATCGGTGGGCAGCCCAACGCACGGCAGTTGGAGCGAATGCTGTGGCTTTTCCATGAATCGATGGACGCGGGCGCGTGGGGTCTTTCGACCACGCAGTCGTCCACCCACTCCGACGGGGACGGCAAACCGGTGGCGTCCCGCTATGCGCGCCGCGAGGAGTTGCTGGCGCTGTGCGGCGCGGTCGGGGAACACGAGGGTACACAGATCGAGGCGATTGTCGCCGGATGCCTGGATCAGTTCTCCGATGACGAGATCGAGTTGCTGGCCGCCATGAGCGCGACGGCCGGGCGGCCGCTGAACTGGAACGTACTGACGATCGATGCGGCCGTTCCCGAACGTGTTCCGCGGCAACTGCTCGCATCGGCCATGGCCCGTAAGGCGGGTGGCCGGGTCGTCGCACTGACGATGCCGATCCTCACGCCGATGAACATGTCGCTCGGCACCTTCTGCGCGCTCAATCTGATTCCCGGATGGGGAGAGATCCTCGGCCTCCCGGTGGACGAGCGGATCGGCAGACTCAGGGATCCCGCCGTGCGGGCGGAGATGCTGCGCCGTGCGGAGAGCCCGGAAGCCGGCGTCTTCCGGCGACTGGCGGACTTCGGTCGCTACGTCATCGGCGATACGTACTGCGAGCAGAACGCTGGACTGACCGGTCGACGGGTCTGCGACATCGCCGCCGAGCGAGGACAGGAACCCTTCGAGGCGCTGGTGGGGATATGCGCCAACGACCGGCTGCGTACGGTGCTTTGGCCCATGCCCACGGACAACGATCCGGCGAGCTGGGAGCTGCGACGGCAGACCTGGGAGCACGAGGACGTCTTGCTGGGTGGCTCGGACGCGGGCGCGCATCTCGACCGGATGTGCGGTGCGCCGTATACGACACGGTTCATCGGGGACTGCCTGCGCGGGCGCAGGCTGGTGGGGCTGGAGAAGGCGGTGCGTATGCTCACCGGCGATCCGGCCAGGTTGTACGGGCTACGTGGGCGCGGCCGGATCGCCGAGGGGTACTTCGCCGACCTGGTGGTCTTCGACCCTGAGCGGATCGACGCCGGAGCCGCGACCCTGGTACACGACCTGCCGGGCGACAGCCCGCGGTTGCACTCCGCGGCGCAGGGCGTGGTGAGTGTGCGGGTGAACGGTGTCGAGACCATAAGGGACGGAGTGGTGACGGGCGCCGTCCCGGGGACGGTGCTGCGCTCGGGGCGCGACACCGAGACGGTCTCGACGGGCTAGGGCTTCGCGGTGGATCCGCGTCGTTGCCCGAGGGCAGCACCTCGGGCAACGACGCCTCGGGTCTACTTGCCGTGCCGTTCCCTCAGTTGCTCCTGGTAGAGGCTGGCGGGCAGCACATGGCTGCCGGAGGACTGGAACTCGCCGGGGCGGTGGCCGCCGGCGGGCGGTGCCTGGGTGCCGGTGCAGCCGATGGCCCAGTTGTGGGCGGTCGGCGGGTCCTCCACCTGGTACCTGCCCACCGAGCAGTTCCATGCCACGTCGTTGGCGCCCGCCCATCCCTGGCCGCTGCCCATCCACTGGCGGTCGTGCAGCGCGAGCGTGCCGGAGGCGTCCATGGTGATCTCGTCGTAGAGGGTGCCGGTCGCCCACCGCTGGTGCGGGCCCGCGTCCAGCAGTCGCTTGCCGGTGTTGCTGGCCGTGCAGTTGGTGATCACATTGGGGCCGGGGATGCGCGCCTGTGTTGCCCAGGCATGCTGGTTGCTGCCGGTCACCGTGCAGTTCTCGATCAGGGTCTGTTGTCCGCTGACCGTGTAGGCGACCGGTTGGGCGTGGACGTCCTGCGGTACGGAGGCGTCCAGCGACCGGGTGTCCAGCATGGTGTCGTGCAGCGCGCCGGTGCCGAAGGAGAAGGCCGAGCCGAACCTGTTCGCGGTGACGTCGCGCACCCAGGAGTTCTCCGCGGCGTCCACGCTGACCAGCGCCGAGTTGAAGTACCCGCCGCCGTGCCAGGACGGGTCGGACTCGAACGCCTTGCCGTTGCCTGAGAGGTTCTCGACGCCCGCCTCGCTGATGCGGCCGGCGAAGGTGTACGTCCACACGCTCGCGTGCGTGTACTGCTTCTCCAGCGCCTGGGGGAGCGGCACGTCGAGGGTGATGGTGTCGCCGCGCACACCCGCGACCGTGCGCTCGAACTCATGGCCGCTGCTGGGCTTCCACGGGGTGCTGGGGGTGCCGTCGGGGCGTGGCGGGATGTGGTCCATGCCGATGGCGTGGATCCAGTCCTGTTCTATGGGGCGTTGGACGACTATCCGGTCCCCGGCACTGAAGTGCGTGGCGGCGTCGGCCACATGGAGGGTGCTGGCCCCGACCGGCACATAGGTGTCGGTTACCGGGTGGGTGTCCCCGCTGCGGGTGATCTGCCCCGAGCCGCCGACCGCGACGAGGGTGTGCGGCTTACCGGTGCCGGTGAGCACGGTGCCGTCGCCCGACCCGGAGCCGCGCAGGACGACACCGGAACGGTCCACCTTGATGGTGCCGCCGATCCGGTAGGTGCCCGGCCTGAGCAGGACAGCGCCGCCTGACGGGGTGCCGCCGACGCGTTCGACGGCGGCTTGGATGCGGGCGGTGTCGTCCCCGGAGGCGGCCGGGGCGAGGGTGACGGCGACCGGCCGGTCGGGGATGGGCTGGTCGCTCTCGTGGTAGCCGACGCGGGAGAAGTCGGGGACGCGGTCGCCCTGTGCGTCGGTTCGGTAGGAGAGCCTGCCGCCGCTGAAGGCGACCCAGTCGGCGCTGGCCCGGGCGCTGGCCGCGGGAGTGGTGCGGGGGGAGGCGCCGGCCTGCCAGTACGTGGTGGTCAGCCCGCCCGTCACCGCGAGCGCGGCGGCGGCGCCGAGCACCGCGTACCGCCTGCGGCGCGGATGGCTCCTGTGGGGTTCCGTCATGGAGCGGCAGCATGCCCGGGCCAACCTTGTTAGTAAAGCTTCCTTACAGTCTTTTACGGAACCTTCAACTCCCGTACCGACGGCGCGCCTTGGGGCGTCACCATGGTGGCGCGGAGGAGCCGCCGGATGGCAGCGCTGGGTGATCGATCGCCCCAGGTGCGGGATGACAGGAGTCATCTCGAGATTCGGTGTGATCGCGCACGGGAAGAGACAAGGCCGGGCAAAAGTTGCCCGCATTCGGAGGTGCTCGCAGTGCGTATCTCGACCATGATCTTTCTGACCGACGAGACCCTCGGCCCCGTCCAGCTCGCGCGGGAACTGGAGCAGCGCGGATTCGCCGGGCTCTACCTCCCCGAGCACACCCACATCCCGGTCTCCCGCAAGAGCCCCTACCCGTTCGGCGGGGAGCTGCCCCGCGAGTACGGGCGCACCCTCGACCCGTTCGCCGCACTGGGCGCGGCCGCCGCCGTCACCGAGCGCCTGATCCTCGGCACCGGAATCACCCTGGTGGCCCAGCACGACCCCATTGTGCTCGCCAAGCAGGTGGCCACGCTCGACCACCTGTCAGGCGGCCGGTTCACCCTGGGCGTGGGCCTGGGCTGGAACCAGGAGGAGGCCGCCGCGCACGGCGTGGACTGGCCCCGCCGCCGCACCGCCGTCCGGGACAGGTTGGCGGCCATGCGCGCCCTGTGGGCACCCGAACCGACCGGATACGACAGCGAGTTCATCCACATCGAGCCCAGCGAGGCGCACCCGAAGCCGAAGGGGTTGCGGGTCCTGCTCGGCGGCGCGGCCGGGCCGAAGCTGTTCGCGGACGTCGCCGGATACGCCGACGGCTGGCTGCCGGTGGGTCAGGACCCGGCTGAGCACCTGCCCGCGCTGCGCGCCGCCTGGACCGAGGCGGGACGGGAAGGTGAACCGCAGGTCGTCCCGTACGCGATCCGGCCGAACGCGGACAAGGTCGCGCGGCTGCGGGACCTGGGCGCCGAGGAGGCTGTCTTCATCCTGCCTCCGGCGGGCGCCGACGAGGTGCTGCGCACCCTCGACGACTACGCGCAATACCTGTAACGCGCCGTCCGGGCCGGGGCCTTGCGGCCCGGGATCTGACGAGGCGCACGGTGCCCGCGGTATTCCTGGGCATGGCTGTGACAAACCGCGCAGGCGGGCATCGCTTTCGCTGTCGGTGCTCGCTCGTATGCTCGGTGGATGGACACCAGCATGCCGTGCCCCGAGGAGCCGACACCGACCGCCAACGCCATGCGCCGTGCGCTGGGCCGCGCCCGCAGCGGCGTCGCGTTGGACGTCGCCGAGGCGGCGGTCCTGCTGCGAGCGCGCGGCGAGGACCTCGACGCCCTCTCCTCGATCGCCGCGCGGGTGCGGGACGCGGGCCTGGAGGCCGCCGGGCGCCCCGGCGTGATCACCTACGCGCGTAATGTCTTCATCCCGCTGACCCGGCTGTGCCGCGACCGCTGCCACTACTGCACCTTCGCCACCGTGCCCGGCAAGCTGCGGCGCGCGGGCGAGGGGATGTTCCTGTCCCCGGACGAGGTGCTGGCCATCGCCCGGCAGGGCGCCGAACTCGGCTGCAAGGAAGCCCTGTTCACGCTCGGCGACCGCCCCGAGGACCGCTGGCCCGAGGCCCGCGAGTGGCTGGACGCCCACGGCTACGACGACACCGTGGCGTACGTGCGGGCGATGGCGATCCGGGTGCTGGAGGAGACCGGACTGCTGCCGCACCTCAACCCCGGCGCGATGACCTGGACCGACGTGCAGCGGCTCAAGCCGGTCGCGGCATCCATGGGCATGATGCTGGAGACCACCGCCACCCGGCTGTGGTCGGAACCGGGCGGCCCGCACCACGGCTCCCCGGACAAGGACCCCGCGGTGCGGCTGCGGGTGCTGCACGACGTGGGCCGCTCCAACGTGCCGTTCACCACCGGCATCCTGATCGGCATCGGCGAGACCCGCACCGAGCGCGCCGAGTCGCTGTTCGCCATCCGCACGGTGGCCCGGCAGTACCACGGCGTCCAGGAGGTGATCGTCCAGAACTTCCGTGCCAAGCCGGACACCCCGATGCGCGGCATGCCGGACGCCGAACTGGACGACCTGGTCGCCACCATCGCCGTGGCCCGGTTGATCCTGGGCCCCGCCGCCCGCATCCAGGCGCCGCCGAACCTGATCGCGGGCGAGTACGCGCGGGCCATCGCCGCGGGCATCGACGACTGGGGCGGCGTATCCCCGCTCACCCCCGACCACGTCAGCCCCGAGCACCCCTGGCCGCACATCGACCAACTGCGCGCCATCACCGCCGAGTCCGGCTTCACCATGCGTGAACGGCTCACCATCTACCCGGAGTTCGTCCAACGCGGCGAACCCTGGCTGGACCCGCGCGTCCTGCCGCACGTCAGGGCGCTGGCCGACCCGGACAGCGGGCTGGCGGTGGAGGACCGCAAGCCCACCGGCCTGCCCTGGCAGGAGCCCGACCAGGTGTTCACCGCCAGCGGGCGCACTGACCTGCACACCGCCATCGACACCGAAGGCCGCACCGGCGACCGCAGGAACGACTTCGACGAGGTGTACGGAGACTGGGAGGCGCTACGCGAACAGGCCGCCCCCGGTACCGTCCCGGACCGCATCGAGGCCGACGTACGCGCCGCCCTGGCCACCGCCGCCGACGACCCCACCCGGCTCACCGACGCCGAGGCGCTCGCCCTGCTGCACGCCGACGGCCCGGCGCTGGACGCGCTGTGCCGGATCGCCGACGACGTACGGCGCGACGCCGTCGGCGACGAGGTCACCTACATCGTCACCCGGAACATCAACTTCACCAACGTCTGCTACACCGGCTGTCGCTTCTGCGCCTTCGCCCAGCGCCGCACCGACGCCGACGCCTACACCCTCTCCCTCGGCCAGGTCGCCGACCGCGCCCAACAGGCCTGGGAGGTGGGCGCCACCGAGGTGTGCATGCAGGGCGGCATCCACCCCGACCTGCCCGGCACCGCCTACTTCGACATCGCCCGGGCGGTCAAGGACCGGGTGCCCGGCATGCATGTGCACGCCTTCTCGCCGATGGAGGTCGCCAACGGTGCCACCCGCACCGGACTGTCCATCCGCGACTGGCTGCAGCGGGCCAAGGAGTCCGGCCTGGACACCATCCCGGGCACCGCCGCCGAGATCCTCGACGACGAGGTGCGCTGGGTGCTCACCAAGGGCAAACTGCCCACCGCCACCTGGGTTGAGGTCGTCAGGACCGCACACCAACTGGGCATTCGCTCCTCCTCCACGATGATGTACGGGCATGTGGACCAGCCCCGGCACTGGTTGGGCCATCTGCGGCTGCTCGCCGGCATACAGCAGGAGACCGGCGGATTCACCGAGTTCGTCACCCTGCCGTTCATCCACACCAACGCCCCGGTGTACCTGGCGGGCATCGCCCGGCCCGGCCCGACCCACCGGGACAACCGCGCGGTCACCGCCATGGCCCGGCTGCTGCTCCACCCGCACATCCGCAACATCCAGACGAGCTGGGTGAAACTGGGCACCGAGGGAGCGGCCGAAATGCTCCGCTCCGGCGCCAACGACCTGGGCGGCACCCTGATGGAGGAGACCATCTCCCGGATGGCGGGTTCCAGTTACGGGTCGTACCGCTCCATCCGCGACCTGGTCGCGATCGCCGAAGCGGCGGGCCGCCCCGCCCGGCAGCGGGACACCCTGTACGGCGCGGTGCCGGAGGAACGCCGGGCGGCCGGGCTGGCCTCGGACGGCCACCTGCCGGAGCTGCTGCCGGTCCTGGACAGCTGAGAAGAGAACGACACAGTGAAGCGGCCAACTCAGAAGGGGAGTTGCGGCGTGGCCGAAATATGGGGGCGGGCGGAACAACAGGACTTCCGCAGCCGGGTGAGAGGCTGCCTGCTCGGTGGGGCGATCGGCGACGCGCTGGGCGCCGGCATCGAGTTCGACTCGCTGGCGGCGATCCGAGCCAAGCACGGCGAGGCGGGCGTCACCGACTACGTCCCCGCCTACGGGCGGCGCGGTGCGATCACCGATGACACCCAGATGAGCCTGTTCACCGTGGACGGGCTGATCCGCGCCCACGTCCGCCGGGACACCGGCACCTGGCATCCGCCGACGGACGTGCACCGCGCCTACCTTCGCTGGGCCGCCACCCAGGCCGACTGGGGCCCCGACGAGCGTGACGCCGACGCGGGCTGGCTGGCCCGCGAGGAGTGGCTGTACTCCCAGCGCGCCCCCGGACGCGCCTGCCTCTCCGGCCTGGGCGACGACCGGATGGGCACGCTGGCCCAGCCGAAGAACCCCGGCTCCAAGGGCTGCGGCACGGTGATGCGCTCCGCGCCGTTCGGCCTGCTGGTGGGCTGGGAGCCGGGACTGGTCTGCCAACTCGCGGTGGAGTGCGCCGCCCAGACCCACGGCCACCCCACCGGATACCTGGCGGCCGGTGCGCTCGCGGTGCTCGTGCACGCGCTGGCGCACGGCAACTCGCTGGAAGAGGCCGTACAGCAGGCCCTGACGCAACTGGCCGTCCACTCCGGCCATGAGGAGACCACACAGGCGCTGCGCGGCGCGCTGGAGGCGGCCCGTCAGGGGCCGCCATCCGCCGCGCGGGTCGAGTCGCTCGGCCAGGGCTGGACCGCCGAGGAGGCGCTGGGCATCGGCGTGTACTGCGCGCTGGTCGCGGAGGACGTACGGCACGGGCTGCTGCTGGCCGTCAACCACTCCGGCGACAGCGACTCCACCGGTTCGATATGCGGCAACCTGCTCGGCGTACAGCACGGAGAGACGGCGCTGCCGCCCGCGTGGGTGGTGGAGTTGGAGGGGCGCGAGACGATCCTCCAACTGGCCGACGACTTCTCCATGCAGATGACGCAGGGCGCCGCCCTGACCGGCGCGAGCGCCTGGCTGAGCCGGTATCCGGTCTCCGGGTGACGCCGCACCCGGCCGCCCGCCCGAACTCCCCTACGGCGACGGGCGGGTGGCCGGGCGAACCGGAGCCGGTGCGTTCACCGCGCTCCCGTTGACCAGCTCGACCACCGCGTCACGCTCCGCCGTCCGCTCCGGCCGCAGCAGGCCGATCACCACGTACGACACCAGTGACACGGCCACCGGTGTCGCGATCTGCGCCTGCAACGACACCCCGGTCAGGCCGAAGTTCGTCAGCCAGAAGCCGGACAGGCCGAGCGCCCAGCTGGCCAGCGCCGCCGTCGGGCCCGAACGGCGGCAGCACCGCAGCAGGCCCATCAGCAGCGGTATGGAGATCGGCCCCACCAGGCCCGCGACCCATTTGACGACCACCGTGATGATGTCCTTGAACGTCGGTGAGTCGACCTGGGTGGCAACCGCCATCGACAGCGCCAGGAACGACACCGTGGCGATCCGGGCCGCGACCAGCCCGGTCCGTGCCGACCAGTGCCGTACCGCGCCGGAGAGCGACGGCAGGATGTCGCGGGTGCACACCGCCGCGATCGCGTTGGCGTCGGAGGAGCACATCGCCATGGTGTGGGAGAAGAACCCGACCACGACCAGCCCCAACAGGCCGTGCGGCAGCAGCCGTTCCGCCAGCAGCGCGTAGGCGTCGCTCGCGTCCGGCTTCCTGGCGTGCACCAGTAACGGCGCCACCCACATCGGGAAGAACAGCACCAGCGGCCACAGCAGCCACAGCGCACCGGACAGCGTCGCCGACCGGGTGGCGGCCCGGGCGCTGGTGGTGGCCATGTAGCGCTGGGCCTGGTTCCACATGCCGCCGTTGTACTCGAAGGTCTTGATGAACAGGTAGGCGAGCAGGAACGTCACGGTGTACGGCCCGGCGGTGGGATGGGTGTGCCCGGCGGGCAGCCGGTCCCACACGTTCCACAGGCCGCTGACGCCGCCGATCCTGCCCAGCGTCTCCGCGAACATCGCGACACCGGCGAGCAGTTGGATGACGAACTGCCCCAGTTCGGTGAGCGCGTCCGCCCACAGCCCGCCCACCGTGCAGTAGACGGAGGTCACCACACCGGTGACCAGGATGCCCTGGTCGAGGGAGGACCCGGTGAAGACGGACAGCAGGGTGGCGATCGCCGCCCATTTGGCGCCGACGTCGACGATCTTCAGCAGCACCCCGGACCAGGCCAGTGCCTGCTGGGTCGGCACGTTGTAGCGGACCTTGAGGAATTCGAGCGGTGAGGCGACCCTCAGCCGCGACCGCACCCGGTTCAGCCGGGGCGCGAAGCTCCTGGCGCCGATGAGGACGCCGATGGCGATGGGGAAGGACCAGGTGAAGAACGAGGTGACGCCCAACTGGTACGAGATCCCGGCGTATCCGGTGAACATCACGGCGCTGTACCCGGACATGTGGTGCGAGATGCCGGACAGCCACCACGGCATCCTGCCCCCCGCGGTGAAGAAGTCGCTGACGTCGCCCACCTGCCGGTGCGACCACACGCCGATCGCGACCATCACGCCGAAGTACCCGACGAGGACGGCCCAGTCGAAACCGTTCATGCCCCCTCCAGGGGTCCGTCTTGTGAACACCAGAGCTGTGCACAAGGAACACGAACGCGCTTCGCAGGAGCGGGACTTGCGGGGGATTCAAACCGCGATCGGGTGGCCGGTCAAGAGGTTGCGGTTCACGGGTATGAACAACGGTCAGATCGGAGGACGAATTTACCGCCTCTTGACCTCTCTTGGCATTGTTGTGACTCGACGCGCGACGACACCATGAACGGGTGCTTCGCAGGCGCGGGACCGAACGTCCACAACAGCCAAGGCCCGTGAACAGCAACGAGCCCCCTCGGCCAGGACGGCGACCAGTCGAGAGGACTCTGGTGTTACTGCCGCACTCGCGGCGGTGTTTGTGGGGGGTTATGGCGCTGCTTCGGCCGGGTCTCAGCCGAGGTCGAACGCGCCCGCCTCCACGCCGGCGATGAAAGTCGCCCAGGAGTCCGAGGAGAAGGCCAGCGAAGGCCCCTGCGGGTCCTTGGAGTCGCGCACCGCTACGGCGTGCGCCCCGGGGGTGCGCACCTCCACGCACGCGCCGTGCGCGCCGGAGTACGAGGACTTCTTCCACGCCGCCGTGATGCCGTGCGCGCTCTGCTCGTTGTTCATGTCAGCTCCGAAATAGCCGAGGGGGTTGGGGAGTTGTCGACCTTGGCGACGCGGACGACGCTACTCGGCAACATCACTACCTGGAGCCGCCGTTCACTCGACCGGATGGCATCTTCCATCCACCTCTTCCGTCATCAGTGACAACGGTGTAGTCTCCGGCGCCGCAAGCGGCACCGGAGTGCTCAAGGGGCCTACGAGACGTATTCGCGGGCGATCCGGGCCATGAACTGCCTTGACTGCTCAGGGTTGAGTGCCAGTGCCCGCAGATGCTCGTACATCACGCAGTAGTCCTGTACGTCGGTGGGCTTCTCCAGGTACAGGTCGCTGGTCATACCCTCCAGGTAGACCACGGAGGCGTCCGACGCGTCCTCGAACTCCAGGATCGCGAACTCGCCGTACATTCCCGGATGGGCGCCGACGCCGTACGGCAGGACCTGCAACGTGACGTGTGGCATGGTGCTGCACTGCACCAGGTGGTCCAACTGCTCGCTCATGATGCGCTCGTTGCCGGTGACCCGGCGCAGCGCCGCCTCGTCGAGCACCACCCAGAAGCGCACCGGGCTGACCGGGTCGGTGATTCGTTCCTGCCGCTTGAGCCGCACCTGGATACGTTTCTCCACCTCGGCGGCGGTGGCCTCCGGCCACATGCCCTCGATCACGGACCGCGCGTACGCCGGGGTCTGCAACAGGCCGGGGACGATCAACGAGTCGTAGACCCGCAGCGAGACGGCGTCGGTCTCCAACCCGATGTAGACGCTGTACGGGACGTCGCCGAACGCGTGCCACCAGCCCTGCTGGCGTGACTCCTTGGCCATCTGCATCAGCGAGTCCACGATGCGGTGGTCCTCAACGCCGTACACCCCGCACAGATCGCGCACGTCACGCTGGCTGATGCTGCGGCGCCCGTTCTCCAACCGGCTGATCTTCGACTGCGACACCAGGAGCCGGGCGGCGACCTCCTCGGCCGTCATGCCCTTCATCTCGCGGAGTTTGCGCAGCTCCGAACCCAGTCTGCGTCGCCTGACAGTGGGATTGACGTTGGACGCCACGGAACTGCACCTCCGACTGTGAACCGCACCGGCACCGCTGCTCTTGTAGGAGTTCAGGTACCTGCTCTTGTACGACCGGTGTACTGCCGGTCAGCAGCCTGCCACCAGAGGTCAACGCTGCGCAGAAGAACGGGAGCAATTAGCTGTGCGGTACCAGCGAAACGCGCGAGGTGGTGTACCGGTGTTCGACCGGTCACCACCCCGCGCGCTTCAGCGGCTCCCGTACCGGGTCATGGGGACGGGGGTGCGGGCCGTGCTGTTGCCCGTGGTTCTCGTCCGGTGGATTTCGGACGGCGCCACGGACTGGGCCACCTGGTCGCCCGAGGGCGTCAGCGGGCTCCTGCCCTGGCCATGCCGCGACTGGCGGTGCGGGCCTGTGCGGCCTGGGCGGGTGCTCGTCGCGGCTGGACCGCCACGCCGTTCTGCACGTCCATCACGGCGTGCGCCACCAAGCCGCCTATCGGGTCGTACCTGATGAGATCCCGTAGGCGCGATCGCGAGGACCGGCCCTCGTTACCGGGGTAGAGATGCTTGCCGAGCCCCACCGCGTGGGCGAGCGAGGCCAGTGCCGCGGTCCGCGGGTCCGGCGGTACGCCGGTGCGGATCGCGTTGTCCAGCCGGGCCCTGATCTCCCGGCTGACCGCGCTGTCGGTCGCCTGGTAGCGAGTCGTCGGCAGTACCCCGCACATCTGGCCCGGCACGGCATGCACCATGTCGCACCGCTCCAAGTGCGCGAGATACGTCTGACGCAGCCCCAACCGGGGCCCGCCGATCCAGTGGACGGCGCGCACCGGGCTGCCGCGCCGGCGCAGCAGTTCCAGTGCGGTGTCCAGGGTCGGATCACCTGTCGGCCGCGGATGCACCACGGCGATACGATCCCCGTCCGGGGCTATCCGTCCTGCCAGCGCCAGCTCCACTAGCTGCGCTCCGGCCAGACCAAGGTCGAGTGACTGCGGCTGCGCCGTGGTCCCGGTGGTCGGGTCCAAGGCGAGCAGCAACAGCTCTTCCGGAATTGTTCTGCGGCTCCTGCCCATCCATGCCTCCCCGCGTGGATGAATGACAGGGTGACGCCTCTCACACCGATGTGTCGAGAGTGCCTTTGCCTTATCTGCGGGAACCGGTAGGTATGTCGTTCTCGTCTAGCGGGGTGGCGGTGGCGTCGTGTGGCGTGGACCGGCCGTTCCCAACGGGTTGCGGTGGGATCGGCGGGTCTGGCGACGAGGGCGCGGGCACGCGCAGGACACTGGTCCGGGACACTGGATATCGGCAGCGGGGCGCCGGGTGAGGCGCCCCGCCTGATGTGTACGGGAGGCTTGGGTGGCGGGCGAATCCCCCGGCAGGGCGGAGCAGCGGCAGTCGTCGGGGGAGACGACGGAGCGTGCGGGGACAAAAGAGGACAAGGTGGACCCGAGGGTCGCGGTGCGGCAGGCCGCCGCAACTGACGGCGCCTCGGCCGAGGGTACGGGGCAGGACGGCGCCCCCGAGCCGACGATGACGATGCGGATCCGGGTGCCCGCCGGTGACGGCGCGGCCCGTTCCGCCACTGCGGTCACCGAGCGCGCCGGGCGCGAACGCCCGGCGGGTGAGTCGACCGAATCTACGGCGGATGACGTAGCGGAACCGGACGCCGAGCACCGCTCCGGTACGTCCAACAGCGGCCGTGTGCCGACCCCGGCAGCGTCGGGCGCGAAGTCCCGGGCGGGCGGCGACTCTTCCGCCAAGCCCGAAGGGGAGTCTTCGGAGGAGCCCGAAGCGGAAGCCGATCAAGAGAAGCGTTCCGGCAGCGGCGCCGCCGCGGTCGCGTCGCGTTCGGACGCTGCCGCCAAGTCCGGTGCGGCCAGGGACGGCAAGGAGGAAACCGGCCAGTCGAAGGGCGTCTCCGCGAAGGCGTCCGCTCCGGCTGGCCCGAAGAAGGCGGCGGACGACAAGCCCGCGCCGGAGAAGACCCCGGCGAAGCCCTCGTCCGCTGACGTCCCGGCTCGGCCCTCCGAGCCCGCTACGGAGGCGGAGAAGCCCGCCCAGAAGCCCGCCTCGGAGGCGGAGAAGCCCGGGCAGCCGGAGAAGTCCGGGCAGGCCGAGAAGGCCGCCAAGCCGGACGCCGACAGGACCGGACCGGAATCCGGGGCGCAATCGCGGCGGGAGCCGAAGCAGGAGAGCCCGGAGTCCCGCTCCGGAGGGCCGTCGGCCACCACGCCCGCGGCGAAGCCCTCGGCCGCCGGGGCCACCGCCTCGTCGGCCGCGCCCGTGAAGTCGGCGGCCCCGGCTGCCGCGACGCCCGAGAAGCCCGCGTCCGCCTCCGCGAAGGCCGCCGAGGCATCCTCCGCCGAGGCCCCGGCGAAGTCTGCCCAGCCGTCGGCCAAGACCGCCCAGAGCACGGCCAAGCCCGGCGCGACGGCGCCCAGCCCGACGCAGCCGTCGGCCCAGCCCGCCCAGGCCGACGCCAAGTCCGGCGCACCGTCGGCCAAGGCCGCCCAGACGCAGGCGGACGACGGACCGGAAGCCGTGGAACGGACCAGGCAGCAGCCGTTGCCGCCCGCGCCCGGTGAACCGTTGAAGCTGCTGGCCGAGCTGACCAACACCCCGCCCCCGCCGCCGACCCTGCTGCGCTCCACGGTGCGCCGGGTGAAGATCTGGACGCCGTTGGTCGCGCTGCTCGCGATCATCTTCTGCGTGGTGCAGGCGGTGCGCCCGCTGCCCAGTCCGAAGCTGACGCTGACCAGCCCCGCCTCGTACACGTTCGGCGGCGCGGCGCCGTCCATGCCGTGGCCGACCGAGGGCCAGGCGGCGGTGGAGGTCGAAGGGCTCGGCGGCATGGGGTCGTTCGGCCCCCAGAAGCCGGTGCCCACCGCGAGCGTCGCCAAGGTCATGACGGCCTATGTCATCCTGCACGACCACCCGCTCAAGCACGGTGAGGCCGGGCCGCTGATCCCGATCGACCAGCAGGCGGCGGCGGACGTCAGCCGGGAGAACGAGTCGGTGGTCAAGGTGACCGCGGGCCAGAAGATCAGCGAGTACGAGGCGCTGGAAGCGATCATGCTTCCCTCGGCGAACAACATCGCCCGGCTGCTGGCGCGTTGGGACGGCGGTTCCGAGGCCGATTTCGTCAAGAAGATGAACTCGGCCGCCAAGGACCTCGGGATGACCAACACCACGTACACCGACCCGAGCGGCCTGGACGCCACCACGGTGAGCACCGCCGTCGACCAGATCAAGCTGGCCCGGCAGGCGATGACCAACGACGTGTTCCGGGAGATCGTGGCGAAGCCCTCGTACAAGGCGGCCAGTGGCGACACCTACCGCAACTACAACGGGCTGGTTCCGCTCAACAACACCGTCGGCATCAAGACCGGCACCAGCACCAAGGCGGGTGGCAACCTGGTCTTCGCGGCGGTCAAGCAGGTCGGCGGCACCACCCAGTTGATCATCGGCGCGGTGATGGGCCAGTACAAGCCCTCGATCATCGACACCGTGCTGGCCGCCGGGCGGCAACTCATCATGACCGCCCAGCAGTCGCTCACCTCCGACCAGGTGATCAGGAAGGGCGATGTGGTCGGCTACGTCGACGACGGCCTCGGGGGCAGGACTCCGGTGGTCGCCACGCAGGACGTGCAGGCGGTCGGCTGGGCCGGGTTGAAGGTGGACATCGCGCTGAACGCCGGTTCGTCGGGCGTACCGCACTCGGCGAAGGCGGGCGCCACGGTGGGCACGCTGACGGTGGGCAGCGGTCCCGGTCAGGTGAAGGTTCCGGTCGCGCTGCGGTCGGACCTCAACGCGCCGTCCTTCGGCAGCAAGTTGACCCGCCTCGGCTGAGGCCGAGCGGGGAGCACGAAGCCGCGGTCGCCCAGGAGGCGACCGCGGCTTCGTGTTTCGCGGCTCATCGCGGCGGCGGAGTTCTCCACAGGTTGTGGATATCCGCCGGCTGCGGGGTCAGCGACCGCGCAGCGAGCGGTACTGGCGAACCAGCGCGCTGGTGGACGAGTCAAGGCCGGGCACGTCGGCGCCCTCGGTCAGCGCGGGCTCGATCCGCTTGGCCAGCACCTTGCCCAGCTCGACGCCCCACTGGTCGAAGGAGTCGATGTTCCAGACCGCGCCCTGGACGAAGACCTTGTGCTCGTAGAGCGCGATCAACTGGCCGAGCACCGAGGGGGTCAGTTCCTTGGCCAGGATGGTGGTGGTCGGGCGGTTGCCCACGAACGTCTTGTGCGGCACCAGTTCGGCGGGCACACCCTCGGCGGTGACCTCCTCCGGGGTCTTTCCGAAGGCCAGCGCCTGGGTCTGGGCGAAGAAGTTGGCCATCAGCAGGTCGTGGTGGTCGGCCAACTCGCCGAGTTCCGCGATCGGCTGGGCGAAGCCGATGAAGTCGGCCGGAACCAGCTTGGTGCCCTGGTGGAGCAACTGGTAGTAGGCGTGCTGCCCGTTGGTGCCCGGGGTGCCCCACACCACCGGCCCGGTCTGCCAGTTGACCCGGCGGCCCTCCCGGTCCACGGACTTGCCGTTGGACTCCATGTCGAGCTGCTGGAGGTAGGCGGTGAAGCGCGACAGGTAGTGGCTGTAGGGGAGCACGGCATGCGACTGGGCGTCGTGGAAGTTGCCGTACCAGACACCCAACAGGCCCATCAGGAACGGCGCGTTCTCCTCGATCGGCGCGCACTGGAAGTGCTCGTCCACCAGGTGGAAACCGGCCAGCATCTCGCGGAAGCAGTCGGGGCCGATGGCGATCATCAGCGACAGGCCGATCGCCGAGTCGAACGAGTAGCGACCGCCGACCCAGTCCCAGAACTCGAACATGTTGTCCGTGTTGATGCCGAACTCGGCGACCTTCTCCGCGTTGGTGGAGAGCGCCACGAAGTGCTTGGCCACCGCGCTCTCGTCGGCGCCGAGGCCGTTGAGCAGCCAGGAGCGCGCCGACTTGGCGTTGGTGATGGTCTCGATGGTGGTGAAGGTCTTCGAGGCGATGATGAACAGCGTCTCGGCCGGATCGAGGTCCCGTACCGCCTCGTGCAGGTCGGCGCCGTCCACGTTCGACACGAACCGGAACGTCAGGTCACGCGCGGTGTACGGGCGGAGCACCTCGTACGCCATGGCCGGCCCCAGGTCGGAGCCGCCGATGCCGATGTTGACGATGTTCTTGATGGGCCTGCCGGTGTGGCCCGTCCAGTGACCGGAACGGATCTTGTCGGTGAACACGGTCATCTTGTTGAGCACCGAGTGCACCCTGGGCACGACGTTCTCGCCGTCCACCTCGACCACCACGTCACGCGGTGCGCGCAGCGCGGTGTGCAGTACCGCGCGGTTCTCGGTCACGTTGATCTTCTCGCCGCGGAACATCGCGTCCCGCAGCTCGGCCACCCCGCGCACCTCTGCCAGCTCGCGCAGCAGGGTGAGCGTCTCGTCGGTCACCAGGTGCTTGGAGTAGTCGATGTGCAGATCGCCGACGGTCAGGGTGTAGCGCTGGCCGCGCTCGGAGTCGGCGGCGAACAGGTCGCGCAGATGCACCTCCCCCAACTGCTCGCGGTGCTTGCCGAGCGCTTCCCACTGCGGCAGCCGGTCCAGCCGGGTGGCGTGGTCTGCTGGGCTCTCGGGCATCGTTGCTCCTCGTCGTCGACCGGCGGGCCGGGCCGGTGGGGTAGTGCGGGCCGATGAGGTCGTACGGCCGGTGGGCTGGTCGCTCAAGGCCGTCACTCGTCACCCTACGTCCGCTCACCTGCCGCTTCGCACAACGGGATCCAATCGGCGACCGCGTGCCGCCGGGCGTTCACCGGCGCGTCGCTCACCGGTTGGCGGCCCGGCTCAAAGGGGCGCGCGGCCGTTCACCGGTTCGTCGGCTGGAAGTTCCGCAGCCGCAGGCTGTTGCCCACAACGAAGACCGAGGAGAACGCCATCGCGGCGCCCGCGATCATCGGGTTGAGCAGTCCGGCGGCAGCCAGCGGCAGCGCGGCCACGTTGTAGCCGAAGGCCCAGCAGAGGTTGGCCTTGATGGTGCCGAGGGTGCGCCGGGCCAGCCGGATCGCGTCCGCCGCGACCCTGAGGTCACCGCGCACCAGCGTCAGATCACCGGCCTCGATCGCCGCGTCGGTGCCGGTGCCCATGGCCAGGCCCAGGTCTGCCTGGGCCAGCGCCGCCGCGTCGTTGACACCGTCGCCGACCATCGCGACGCTGCGCCCCTCGCGCTGCAGCCGCCTGACGACCTCGACCTTGTCCTCCGGCATGACCTCGGCGATCACCTGGTCCGCGGCGATGCCGACCTCGGCGGCGACCGCCCGCGCTGCGCGCTGGTTGTCCCCGGTCAGCAGTACGGGTGTCAGCCCCAGGTCGCGCAGCCGCTGGACGGCTTCGGCACTGGTGGGCCTGACGGTGTCGGCGACCACCAGCACGGCGCGCGGTCCGCCGTCGTGGGTGACGACGACGGCGGTGCGGCCCGCGGCCTCGGCGCGCTCCTTGGCGTCGCGCAGCTCGGCGGGCAGCCGGGTGTCGGCGCGGCCAACGGAGACGGTGCGCCCGTCGACCACGCCGCGGACGCCCACGCCCGGTACGGCGGTGAACCCGGTGGGGGTGGGCAGTGGTCCGGTGCGCTCCTCGGCGGCGCGGGCGATGGCCTTGGCGATGGGGTGCTCCGCCGCGTGCTCCAGAGCGCCCGCGAGCCGCAGCGTACGGTCCGCGTCCTCGCCGCCGGCGGTCACGATGTCGGTGAGCGCCATCACGCCGCTGGTCACCGTGCCGGTCTTGTCCAGCACGATGGTGTCCACCTTGCGGGTGGTTTCCAGGACTTCCGGTCCCTTGATGAGGATGCCGAGCTGCGCACCGCGTCCGGTGCCCACCATCAGCGCGGTCGGCGTCGCCAGGCCCAGGGCGCACGGGCAGGCGATGATCAGTACGGCGACGGCCGCGGTGAACGCCGCGGTGGCGCCCGCACCGGCGAACAGCCAGAAGCCGAGGGTGGCCAGCGCCAGGGTGATGACGGCGGGCACGAAGACCGCCGAGATGCGGTCGGCCAGCCGCTGGGCCGCCGCCTTGCCGTTCTGCGCCTCCTCGACCAGCCTTGCCATCCGGGCGAGTTGGGTGTCCGCGCCGATCCGGGTGGCCTCGACCACGATCCGGCCGCCCGCGTTCACGGTGGCGCCGGTGACCGGGTCGCCCGGCGCCACCTCGACGGGCACCGACTCACCGGTGAGCATGGAGGCGTCCACGGCCGAAGTGCCGTCCGCCACCACGCCGTCGGTGGCGATCTTCTCGCCGGGCCGCACGACGAACCGGTCGCCGACCGCCAACTCGCCGATGGGCAGCCGCACTTCACGGTCGCCGCGCAGTACCGCGACGTCCTTCGCACCCAGGTGCAGCAAGGCGCGCAGCGCGGCGCCCGCGCGGCGCTTGGAGCGTGCCTCGAAGTACCGTCCGGCCAGGATGAACGCGGTGACCCCGGCCGCGGCCTCCAGATAGATGTCTCCGCTGCCGTCGGTGCGGGAGATCGACAGCTCGAAGGGGTGCTTCATACCCGGCATTCCGGCGTGCCCGAGGAACAGCGCCCACAGCGACCAGCCGAACGCCGCCAGCGTTCCCATCGAGATCAACGTGTCCATGGTCGCGGCGCCGTGCCGCAGGTTGGTCCAGGCGGCCCGGTGGAACGGCCAGGCGGCGTAGGCCACCACGGGTGCGGTGAGGGTGAGGGAGAGCCACTGCCAGTTGCGGAACTGCAGCGCCGGGACCATCGCCATGGCGATCACCGGGACGGCGAGGACGGTGGCGGTGAGCAGCCGCTGCCGCAGTACGGCCAGCTCGTCGGGGGCCTGGTCGGATGCGGGCTGGTCCGGCTCCGCCGCGGGGGGCGCGGGAAGCGCGGCGGTGTAGCCGGTGGCCTCCACGGTGGCGATGAGGTCGGCGACGGTGCGGCCGGGACCGTAGCTGACCTTGGCCCGCTCGGTGGCGTAGTTGACGGTGGCGGTGACGCCGTCCATCCGGTTGAGCTTCTTCTCGATGCGGGCGGCGCATGACGCGCAGGTCATCCCACCGATCTCCAGCTCGGCCTCGGCGGCCCCCGACGTGCCGGGGCCCGCGCTGGCGGTTGGGGCCGTGGTCGGGTTCGCGGCGGGTGGGGTGGTCATCGACGCTCACTCCCGGGGGTCTGGCGGTCTGGCGGAGCCTTGCGCTCCACACAACCTTATACCCCCTAGGGGTATTCCCAGATGTCACTCCCTTCAGGTGGCTGGTCGGTGTGTCGTCCCGGTGGCGTCTAGTGGGTGTCGTCCGGGAACGGTTCGGAGTCGAACGGGTCGGAGTCGAACGGGTCCGGTTCGGCGTCGGTGAAGGGGGCGTCGTCCGCCTCATCCTCCTGCGGGCGATCGGCGAGGACGTCCAGGATCGGTTGCCCGTACTTCGCCAGCTTGCTCTCGCCGACGCCGCTCACCGTGCCGAGCTGGTCCAGGGTGCTCGGCATGGTGGTCGCGATCTCCCGGAGGGTCGCGTCATGGAAGATCACATAGGCGGGTACGCCCTGCTCCTTCGCGGTGGCCGCCCGCCAGGCGCGCAGCAGCTCGAAGACCGGAACCGCCGCTTCCGGCAGGTCGACCGGGACCTTGCGCCCGGCCTTGGCGGCCTTCGGTTCCTTGGCGGCACGCGTAGGCCGCTCCGGCTCGCGGCGCAGCATGACCACGTGCTGCCCGCGCAGCACCTCGCCGCTGGTATCGGTGAGCACCAGCGTGCCGTACTCGCCCTCGACGGCGAGCAGGTCCTGCGCCAGCAGTTGGCGCACCACACCGCGCCACTCCGCCTCGCGCAGCTCCGTGCCGATGCCGAAGACGCTCAGCGCGTCATGGTCGAACTGGATGACCTTGGCGGTCTTCCTGCCCAGCAGGATGTCGACGATCTGGCCTGCCCCGAACTTCTGGTTCCGTTCCCGCTTGAGTCGGACCACGGTGGACAGCAGTTTCTGCGCGGCGATCGTCCCGTCCCAGGACTCCGGCGGCGACAGGCAGGTGTCGCAGTTGCCGCACGGCTCGCCGCGCTGGCCGAAGTACGCCAGCAGCCGCACCCGGCGGCAGTCGACTGTCTCGCACAGCGCCAGCATGGCGTCGAGGTGCGCGGTCAGCCGGCGCCGGTGTGCGTCGTCCCCCTCGGAGGTCTCGATCAACTTGCGCTGCTGTACGACGTCTTGGAGACCGTACGCCAGCCAGGCGGTGGACGGCTGGCCGTCGCGCCCCGCCCGACCGGTCTCCTGGTAGTAGCCCTCGATGGACTTGGGCAGATCGAGATGGGCGACGAACCGCACGTCCGGCTTGTCGATCCCCATGCCGAACGCGATCGTGGCGACCACCACCAGACCGTCCTCGCGCAGGAAGCGCGCCTGGTTGTCGGCACGGGTCCGCGCGTCAAGCCCCGCGTGGTACGGCAGCGCCTCGACGCCGTTGCGCACCAGGAACTCGGCGGTCTTCTCCACGGAGGCGCGCGAGAGGCAGTAGACGATGCCCGCGTCCCCGGCGTGCTCGGTGCGCAGCAGGTCCAGCAGCTGCTTCTTCGGGTCGTTCTTGGGCACGATGCGGTACTGGATGTTCGGCCGGTCGAAGCTCGCCACGAAGTGCCGGGCGTCCTCCAGCTTCAGCCGGGTGGCGATCTCGGCGTGCGTCGCCTTGGTGGCCGTCGCGGTCAGCGCGATGCGCGGCACCTTGGGCCAGCGTTCGTGCAGCGCGGACAGCGCCAGGTAGTCCGGGCGGAAGTCATGCCCCCAGGAGGCGACGCAGTGCGCCTCGTCGATCGCGAACAGCGAGATCTCACCACGGTCGAGCAGGCTCACGGTCGCCTCGCTCTGCAACCGCTCCGGCGCCAGGTAGAGCAGGTCCAACTCGCCGGAGACGAACTCCGCTTCGACCATCCGCCGCTCGTCGAAGTCCTGTGTGGAGTTGAGGAACCCGGCTCGCACCCCCAGCGCCCGCAGTGCGTCCACCTGGTCCTGCATCAACGCGATCAGCGGTGAGATCACCACGCCCACGCCGGGCCGCACCAGAGCGGGGATCTGGTAGCACAACGACTTGCCGCCACCGGTCGGCATCAGCACGAGCGCGTCGCCCCCGCCGACCACATGCTCGATGATCTCCCGCTGCTCCCCGCGGAACGCGTCGTACCCGAAGACCCGCCGCAGCACCCGCAGCCCATCGTCCATGGGCACGTCGGGCTCAACGTCGGCGACAGCGGCTACGGGACCGTTTTCCAGGGGAGTCATCCGGCCATGCTAGGAGAATCACGCAGGGCACGAGGCGGCCTGTGGACAACTTGCGATCTCCACAGGCCGACCGCGAGCCGCTGTGGACCGGGCTGCCAGCCCGGTTCCTCCCAGGCGGCTCCGAGGAACCGGATGCGGACCGCGCCGCCACGACCCGGTCCGCGCGGCAAGAAGGCCCAGGCAGCCGGTTGATCACCGGTTGACCTGGGCCTTCACCGTACCGCCGCAGACGCGGCGCGCGGTGCCCCCAGCAGGATTCGAACCTGCGACACCCGCTTTAGGAGAGCGGTGCTCTATCCCCTGAGCTATGGAGGCGGGGGCCACCTGTAGGGGCAGCCCGGGACAGGTTAGCGGATCGGGGGGAGGGGTGTGGGCACGGCTGGCGGGCGTGATCGTGGGGGCGCGCTCTGTGGTCGGGGGGCTTGACGTCGCTTTCTGGTTGGTTGAGTCTGCTTCTTCAGTGTGCTCCAAACTCAACTGCCCAATACCAACCATGAGTTGGAGGAGTACGGCAGCATGTGGACCCACCGTTTTGGCGGGAGAGTTCCCGCCAGGATCGCCGCCCTCGGGGCGTTTTTGCTGGTCGTCGGGATGATCGTCGGGGGCCAGCCCTCGGCGGCGGTAGGCAGGGAGCGGGCGGTCACCGCGGTGACCGTGGACGGGCATGGCGCGGGGCGTACCTTCGACGGGGTCGGGGCGATCAGCGGGGGCGGGGGCAACACCCGTCTGCTGACCGACTATCCGGCCAGACAGCGCGGGCAGATACTCGACTACCTGTTCAGGCCCGGGTACGGAGCGGCGCTGCAGATACTGAAGGTGGAGATCGGCGGCGACACCAACTCCACCGACGGCGCCGAGGCCAGCCATGAGCACTCGCGCGGTGCCGTCAACTGCGGTACGGGGTACGAGTGGTGGCTGATGGAGCAGGCCAAGGCGCGCAACCCGGGGATCAAGCTGTACGGGCTGGCCTGGGGAGCGCCGGGGTGGATCGGCAACACCGGCAGCGGCGGGAACTTCTGGTCCCAGGACACCGTCGACTACCTCGTCTCCTGGCTCGGCTGCGCCAGACGGCACGGGCTCACCATCGACTACCTCGGCGGCTGGAACGAGCGTGGTTACAACGCCGCCTGGTACGAGAAGCTGCACGCCGCCCTCGCCGCCGACGGCTACCGCCACACCCAGGTGGTGGGCGCGGACTCCGGGTGGGACGTCGCCACCGCCATGCGCGGTGACCCGGCCTTCGGCAAGGCGGTCGACATCGTCGGTACGCACTACCCGTGCAGCTACATGTCGGCGATGACCCAGTGCTCCACCACCTCCGACGCCCTGGCCACCGGCAAGCAGCTGTGGGCGAGCGAGAACGGGTCCGAGGACTACAACACCGGCGGCGCCGCGCTGGCCAGAGCGGTCAACCGGGGGTATATCGACGCCAGGCTGACCGCGTACATCAACTGGCCGGTAGTGGCCGCCGTATATCCCAACCTGCCTTACAACACCATGGGGTTGGTCACCGCCGACCAGCCGTGGTCCGGTGCGTACAGTGTCGGCAAGAGCACCTGGGCGACGGCGCACACCACCCAGTTCACCCGGCCCGGCTGGCACTACATCGATACCGCCAGCGGCTACCTGGGCGGCGCCCGCGCCAACGGCTCGTATGTGACGCTGCGTTCGCCGGACTCCGGCGCGTGGAGCACGGTCGCGGAGACGCTGGACGCGACCGCGGCCCAGACGATGACCCTGAGGGTCACCGGTGGGCTGGCCGCCGGTGCGCTGCACGTGTGGTCCAGTGACTTCAACTCCGACGACCAGCGCGACTACATGGTGCGGCAGCCGGATCTCACCCCGGTGAACGGTGTGTACACGCTGAGCCTCCAGCCGGGGCGCGTCTACTCGGTGACCACCACCACAGGACAGGGCGCCGGAACCGCCCGGTCCGCGGCTCGCGGCCCGCTGCCGCTGCCGTACCGCGACGACTTCGAGCACCCCGGGGTGGGTGGTGAGGCACGACTGCTCGCCGCGCAGCAGGGCAGCTTCGAGGCGGTGCGCTGCGGTGGCGGACGGGGCGGGACCTGCGTCCAGCAGATGGCGCCGACCGCGCCCATCAACTGGGACAACCCGGCCGACCCCTATGCCACCCTCGGCGACCTCGGCTGGACCAACTACACGGTCGCCGTGGACACCCGACTCACCCAGGACGGCGCGGTGCGGCTGCTCGGGCGGGTGGGGACGCAGAGCGGCTTCTCCCCGGCCGGGATCGACTCCTACGACCTGTCGCTGTCGCACGGCGGCGGCTGGGCCATCGAGCGCGACAACACCGCACACCAGGTGACGGTGCTGGCCCAGGGCACTGACACCGAGGCCGCGGGCGACGGCTGGCACCGGCTGGCACTGGGCTTCGACGGTTCGGCCATCACCGCGTCCATCGACGGACACACCGTCGGCACTGCCGACGACACCTCGTACGGCTCAGGTCAGGTGGGCATCGGGACGGCCGGGTACGTCCAGGCGCAGTACGACAACCTCAGCGTGACGCCGGGTCCCGCCCAGACGTACGCGGGCACCTATCGGCTGGTCAACCGCAACAGCGGCAAGACGCTCGACGTCGTCGGCCAGGCCACCGCCGACGGTTCGGCCGTGGACCAGTGGACCGGCAACGGTGGCGCCAACCAGCAGTGGACGGTACGGCCCACCGGCGACGGCTACTACGCGCTGGTAGGCGTACAGAGCGGGAAGGTGCTGGAGGCGCCGGGCGGCAACCCGGACTCCGGCACCCAACTCGACATCCGTAGTGGGCCGTTGGGCGCCGCCGGGCAGTGGCGGATCGTTCCGTCCGGCGACGGCTACGCCACCCTGGAGAACCGCGCCACCGGGATGCTGGCCGACGTCGACGGCCAGTCGACCACCGACGGTGCGAGGGTGATCGAGTGGCCGTCCAACGGCGGTGCCAACCAGCAGTGGCAGTTGGCGCGCATCAACTGATCCCGGCCGCCTTCACCGTTCGTGGGCGATGATCGAGGCGGTGTGCTCGCGCACCTGCTCCGGGCTGAGGTACACGTCCGTGTACTCGAAGTCCTGCAGTTTCGCGGGCTTTTGGGACAGGAAGCCGATCCGCACGAAGTCATCGCCCGCGAACGCGTTGATCAGCCAGTTGGTCATCACCCGGACCTTGGCGACGTTGGTGCGCAGCGCCGACCAGTGGTAGCCGCGGGCCACCGCCTGCGCCGGGAGGCCGCGAAGTTCGATGCCGAGCGGCTTGGAGACCGCGTCCTTGCCACCGAGGTCGACCACCAGACCCAGGTCCTTGTGCACGTACGGCTGGAGGGGCTGGCCGCGCAGGCTCGCGATGATGTTGTCGGCCGTCTTCCTGCCCTGCCGCAGCGCGTGCTGGGCGGTGGGCGGGCACACCGCGCCGTCGCCCTTGGCGAGGTCGGGCACCGCGGCGGCGTCGCCGAGCGAGAAGACCCCGTCGAACCCCGGCAGGGTCATCTCGGCGGTCACCGCCAGCCGGCCGCGTACCGTCTCCGCGCCGAGCGTGGCGACCAGCGGGCTGGCGGCGACGCCCGCGGTCCAGATCAGGGTGCGGCAGGGGAGCACCCTGCCGTCGGTGAACGTCACCTTGTCGAGGCCCGCCTCGGCGATCGACACCCCGAGCGAGACCTCGATGCCGCGCTGGCGCAGGATCTCCAACGCGCTGCGGCCCAGTTTGTCGCCGAGTTCGGGCATCAGCTTGGGCGCGATGTCGATGAGGTGCCACTTGATGAGCCGGGGATCGAGCCGTGGGTAGCGCTTGATCGCGTTCGTGGTCAGCCGTTGCAGGCAGGCCGCGGTCTCGGTGCCCGCGTAGCCGCCGCCGACGACCACGAACTGCAGCCGGGAGGCCCGCTCCTGCTCGTCCTGGCTGGCGTCGGCTAGGTCGAGTTGGGCGATGACGTGGTCGCGGATGTACGCGGCCTCGGCGAGCGTCTTCATGCCGCGCCCGTACTCGGTGAGTCCTGGGATGTCGAAGGTGCGGGTGATGCTGCCGGGGGCCACCACGATGTAGTCGTACCGCTCGTTGATGATCTCGCCGGTGATCATGCGGATGACGCAGATCTTGGCCTTGGTGTCCACCCCGATGGCGCCGCCCGGGATGATCTTGGTGCGGTGCTTGGTGCTGCGGCGCAGCGAGAGGGCCACGGACTGCGGGGTCAAAACGCCCGAGGCGACCTGGGGCAGCAGCGGCAGGTAGAGCTGGTAGGAGTACGGGGTGACCAGGGCGATGTCCGCCTCCTCCGGGGCGAGCCTGCGCTCCAGGCGGCGTGCGCAAGCGACTCCGGCGAATCCGGCGCCCACTACGAGAATCTTGGGTCGTGCCACGGTGTCCGTCCCTTCTCGCCTTCGCTGAGGCCCGTCGCTGTGCGGGGGACGAGCCCTTCGTACTGCTCGTCTGCCCCCTTCACGGCGGTCACCCCCCATCTTTCTGGGGTTGGGCGCAGTCCGCCTGCTGGAGGCGGTGGCGCGGGCGCGTCAGGCACGCCGGGCCCGAAAAGACCGGTGGCCGGACCCGAGGGGGTCCGGCCACCGGTCAGCGGGACGGCGATCAGATCGCGGAGTGCTTGCCGTGCACCATGTCCCATGCCTCGCTGGCGTAGCGCTCACGCTCGCCCAGCGACAGCTCGGGGAAGTAGTTCTTCAGGCCCTCGACGACCTGCTGCTCCGGCTCGTGGCAGTCGCGCAGCAGGAATATGGCCTTGTGCAGGATGGTGTTGTCCACGGGTTGGTTCCCTCCGTGCTCTCGCCGGCCCGATGCAGGCGACGCGGGCCCAGGTTACGCAGCCCGGATGCGCGTCAAGCGGCTGGGCCGGGGCAATGTGGGCAGTTCCACAGCCAGGCCCGGATCTTGGTCATCAGAGGTTCAAGGGCTGGTCAGCGCGGCCCCAAGTGGCGGTTATGTCCGGGGCTTCAGTAGTGCCTGCGGGATCTCCACGAGGCAGGCCCGCAGCTGTTCGCCGAGGCTCTTTGCCTGGGGGTCGGGACGGGTGGAGGCGGCCACGCCCTCGCCGAGCAGGCCGTGGACGACGAAGTTCAGCGCCCTCAGATTCGGCAGCTCATAGCGGCTGATGGCCAGCTCGGCCGCCTCGGGCAACAGCTCCCGCAGCCGCTCCACGTCCAGGAAGCCGCGCAGCCAGTCATACGCCGCGTCATCGCGGGTCCACAGCCCCACATTGGCGTCGCCGCCCTTGTCGCCCGAGCGCGCCCCGACGACGGTACCGAGCGGAACGCTGACGTACGGACCGGGCAGCGGTGGCGCCGGATCAGCTGGGACATCCTCCTTCATCACATACGGACGTACGGGAGGACGCGGAACGGATATACGCGTGCCATTGGCCAGCACCACCTCGGGATGTACCGCGTCGCCGGAGACCAGCGCGGGCCAGTAGATCCCGTACTCGGAGGCGTGCGGCGAGGCCTGTTCCAGGTGGCAGCCCGGATAGTTGGACAGGCCGGTGCCCGCGATGGCGGTGAACAGTGCGCGGCCGACCTTCCGCTGGTCGGGGTCCTTGGCGGTCACCACCAGCCGTGCGGTGCCGGTGGGTGTATGCGGGCCGTCCAGCCGAATGTCGAGTTCGGCGAAGGCGTCGCGACCGCCCACGGCGTCGAGGAGCGCCGCCTCGGCGAACCGGGCCTTCGCCTCAAGCTCCAGGCCGGTGAGGACGAATGCGGCGGTGTTGCGGTAGCCGCCTTGGTAGTTGAGGCAGACCTTGAGCCTGTCCGGCGCGGGCTCGCCCCTGACACCGCGGACCCGCACCCGGTCGGGTCCGTCCTGGCTCAGCCTGGCGGTGTCGAAGCGCGCTATGACGTCGGGGTTGGGGTAGCTGGGCCGGTCTATCTCGTACAGCAGTTGCGCGGTGACGGTGTCGACGGTGACCGCCCCACCTGTGTCCGGGTGCTTGGTTATGACGCACGAGCCGTCCGCGTACATCTCGGCGATCGGGAAACCTGGATGGACCGGGCGGTCGAGTTCGGTGAAGAAGGAGTAGTTGCCGCCGGTGGCCTGGGCGCCGCATTCGATGATGTGCCCCGCGGCGACGGCGCCCGCGAGCCGGTCCCAGTCGTCCGGCGCCCAGTCGAACGCCCAGGCGGCGGGGCCGACGACCAGCGAGGCGTCGGTGACCCGTCCGCAGATGACCACATCGGCCCCGGCGCGCAGGGCCTCGGTGATGCCCCAGGCGCCCAGGTAGGCGTTGGCGGTCACCGGCCGTACACCGGCGTCGGCCAGCGGTCGCCCGGAGGCCAGGTGCGCGAACTCCTCGCCCGCCGCCTGGAGTTGGGACAGCCGGGGGAGCAGGTCGTCGCCCTCCAGGTGGGCGATCTTCGGGGCCAGCTCCGCGAGGGCGGCCAGTTCACCGAGCTTGGCCGCCAGACCCGCCGGGTTGAGACCGCCCGCGTTGACGACGACCTTGATGCCGCGCTCCAGACACGTGCCGAGCACCTCGCGCATCTGGGCGAGGAACGACACCGCGTAGCCGCCCTCCGGATCGCGCTGTCTGGCCTTCCAGAGGATGAGCATGGTGAGTTCGGCGAGGTAGTCGCCGGTCAGTACGTCGATGGGCCCGCCCTCGACCATCTCCCGGGCGGCGGACGGCCGGTCGCCGTAGAAGCCGGAGCAGTTGGCGATGCGCAGGGACGGGCGCGGCTGGGTCATCGGGCGTCACTCCAGATCACGTTTTCGAGTGTCGAGTCGTCGAACTGGGCCGTGCTCCACCCTTCTAGCGGTAAAGGAGCGGCGGTGTCGTGCGTTTCCGACATCTCGTTACCGCGGGGTAGCCCTCTGACGGCCTAGCAGGAGCGGCGAGCGGGCGCGGCGCCAGCAAGTCTGGAAGCTCCCGTTCCGCCGCCTGCCCCGCACTCCGACTCTCATCACCCGCCTCCTTGACGCCCGCCCCGGACCCGCGACATTAAGGACCAGCCATGTCCCTGACGCACCGCAAGGACCTAGGACTGCTCGTGCTGCGGCTGGGCGTGGGCGGGGTGCTGTTCGCGCACGGCGCCCAGAAGCTGTTCGGCTGGTTCGGCGGCCACGGCCTGACGGCCACGGCCGCGGCCATGGAGCAGATGGGCTTCAAGCCCGGCAGGCGGAGCGCGCTGGCCGCCGGGCTCGGCGAGGCGGGCGGCGGACTGCTGCTGGCGCTGGGATTCGCCACGCCCGTGGCGGGCGCGGCGGCGGCCGGGGCGATGGCGGGCGCGGTCGCGGTGCACTACCCGGCCGGGTTCTTCGCGCAGTCCGGTGGCTACGAGTACCCGCTGTTCCTCGGCTACTCGGCGGCCGGGCTGGGGGTGGCGGGGCCGGGGCGCTACTCCCTCGACCACACCACGTGCCATGTGCTCGACCGGCCCTGGGTCGCCGGGCTGGCCTTCTCGGCGAGCGCGCTGGCGGGCGCCGCGGTCATCCGGCGCCGCAGGGAGCACCAGCTCGCCGCGGCGTCCAGCGCCGTTCCGGACGACTGAGACGACTGAGAGGCGGGCTCCCGCGATGGCCGACTCCGACACCACCGCGCCCAAGGGGTTCCTGGCGGAGCTGCGGGACGCCGTCAGCACGCGCGCCGCGCTGCTGGTCATCGGCGTCTTCGTGATCGAGTTGGCGTTCATCGTCTCCTACCTGGGCGCGTTCCACTCGCCCGCCCCGCACCGCATTCCGGTCGCCGTGGTCGCCCCCGCCCCGGTGCGCGGCCAGGTGGTCGGCAGGCTGAACGCACTGCCCGGCGACCCGGTCAGGGCGCGCACCGCCACCGACCGCGCCGAGGCGCGCCGTCTGATCCTGCGCCGCACCGTGGACGCCGCCGTGGTGATCAACCCGAGCGGCACCACCGACACCCTGCTGGTCGCCTCCGCGGGCGGGCCGTCGGTCGCCCAGACCGCAGGTCAGATCGCGCAGGACGTGGAGCGGGCCAACGGCCGTACCGTGCGGGTGACCGACATCCGGCCGCCGCACCCCGCCGACGGGCGCGGGCTCAGCTCGTTCTACCTGGTCATCGGGCTGATCGTGGGCGGCTATGTGGCCTCGTCCGCGCTGGCGATGTCGCACGGCGCGCGGCCGGCCAACGTCCACCGCACGACCATCCGGCTGGGCTCCCTCGCGCTGCTGTCGATCGCCTCGGGACTGGGCGGCGCGATCATCGTCGACCCGGTCTTCGGGGCACTGCCCGGGCACTTCGGCGCGCTGTGGGGGATCGGCGCGCTCACCACGTTCACCGCGGCGGCCGTCGGCATGGCGCTTCAGGTGCTGTTCGGCCAACTCGGCGTCGGCCTGGCGCTGTTGGTCTTCGTGGTGCTGGGCAATCCGAGCGCCGGCGGGGTCTATCCGTCCTCGCTGCTGCCGCCGTTCTGGAGCGCGATCGGCCAGGCGCTGCCGACGGGGGCGGCCACCACGCTGGTCCGCAACACCGTCTACTTCAACGGGAACGGCACCGCGCTCGCCTGGTGGGTGTTGTCCGCCTGGGCGGCGGGTGGGCTGCTCGTCTCGTACGCGGCCTCGGTGCGCGGTCGCCGGGCGCTCGGCACTGCCGCGTAGCGGGGGCGTGTCGCAGGTCACACGAACCCCCGAAATATCCGGGGGAGTTCTCCCCGTTTAACCATGCGGTTGGCCGAAATCCGGCCATGTCCCTTCTGTGGGCTGTGGCCCGTAAACCCCCCAAGCGACGAAAAACCGGAAAGGAGCGCCATCGTGGGCAGTGTCGCCATCGAGCGTCAGCGGCCCCGGCTGCGGGCGGACGCGTCCCGCAACCGGGAGCGCATCGTCACCGCTGCCCGTGAGGCGCTCGTGGAGCACGGCCCCGACATCCCGCTGGACGAGGTCGCCCGGCGGGCCGGGGTCGGCAATGCCACGCTCTACCGTCACTTCGCCGACCGCACGCAGCTGATCCGCACGGTCACGCTGTCGGTCATGGACCGCGTCGCGCGACGGGCCGAGGCCGCGCTCGCCGAGGAGCCGGACGCGTTCGAGGCGCTGCGGCGGTTCACACACGAAGCGGCGGACGAACGCATCGGCGCGTTGTGTACGCTATTGTCCGGCGCGTTCGAAGAGGGTGACCCCGAACTCGTCTCCGTTGGTGATCACTTGACGGCGGCCGTGCAGGCCCTGATCTCCAGTGCGCACCGATCGGGACAGCTCCGCACCGATGTCGCCGTGGGCGATCTGATGGTTGCGCTGTCCCAGCTCACCCGGCCGCTGCCCGGCACGGCCTGCTTCAACATCGACCGATTCGCCCATCGCCATCTACAGCTCTTCCTCGACGGACTACGGACCCCCGCACGGTCCGAGCTGCCGGGAAGCGCGGTGACGCTTGAGGACCTCCAGCAAAAATCCTGAGCGTTTCCCACAACATCCCCATAGCATCGCCCTTTTCAAGACTTCTTGACCTCTCCGCATCCCTAGGTGGTTACACCCATGCCTGCTGGCGCACCTCCGCTTGACCCGAGGCGCTGGAAAGCCCTCGTATTCATCGCCATCGCCCAGTTGATGGTCGTGCTGGACGCGACCATCGTGAACATCGCGCTGCCGTCCGCCCAGCACGACCTGCACATCTCCGACGGCAACAGGCAGTGGGTGATCACCGCCTACACCCTGGCGTTCGGCGGACTTCTGCTGTTCGGCGGTCGAATAGCCGACCTCGCGGGCCGTAAGCGCGCCTTCATCATCGGTCTGCTCGGCTTCGCGGGCGCCTCCGCGCTGGGCGGCGCCGCGGTCAACACCAGCATGCTGCTCGGTGCCCGCGCGCTGCAGGGCGTGTTCGGCGCGCTGCTGGCGCCGGCCGCGCTGTCGCTGCTTTCGGTGATGTTCACCGAGGCCAAGGAGCGCGCCAAGGCGTTCGGCATCTACGGCGCCATCGCGGGCGGTGGCGCGGCCATCGGCCTGATGCTCGGCGGCGTGCTGACCGAGTACCTCAACTGGCGCTGGGCCCTGTTCGTCAACATCGGCTTCGCCGTGGTCGCCGCGGCCGGTGCGATCGCCGTGATCCACGAGCCCGCGGGCACCCGCAACCGCAACCGGCTGGACATCCCCGGCGTGCTGCTGGCCACCCTCGGCCTGGTCTCCCTGGTCTACGGCTTCACCCGCGCCGAGTCCAACGGCTGGGGCGCCGGGATCACCGTCGGCCTGTTCGTGGCGGCGGCGGTGCTGCTGTTCGCCTTCGTGATCGTCGAGTCCCGGGTCGCCACTCCGCTGCTGCCGCTGCGCGTGGTCACCGAGCGCAACCGCGGCGGTGTGTTCGCCTCGCTGGGTCTCGCCGTGATCGGCATGTTCGGGCTGTTCCTGTTCCTCACGTACTACATGCAGGTCGTCAAGGGCTACACCCCGGTGGTCAGCGGTGTGGCGTTCCTGCCGATGGTCGTCGGCATGATCACCGGCTCGACGCAGATCGGTGCCCGGCTGATGACCCGGGTGCGGCCGCGGCTGCTGATGGGGCCGGGTTTCGTGGTCGCCGCCATCGGCATGCTGATCCTGACCCAGATCAAGGTCGACAGCTCCTACCCGGCGCTGATCCTGCCCGCCCTGGTCCTGCTGGGTCTGGGCATGGGCACCGCGTTCATGCCGGCGATGAGCCTGGCCACGCACGGTGTGCAGCCGCGTGACGCCGGTGTCGCCTCCGCGATGGTCAACACCTCGCAGCAGGTGGGCGGTTCGATCGGTACCGCGCTGCTGAACACCATCGCGGCCAGCGCCACCACCTCGTACGCCACCGCGCACCTGGCGCAGGTCCGCTCGCCGCAGGCCGCCAAGCTGCTGCAGTTGCAGGCCATGGTGCACGGGTACGCCGCCGCCATCTGGTGGGCGGTCGGAATCCTGGTTGCTGCCGCCGTGATCGCGTTCGTCGCCATCAACACCGGCCACCAGGGCGGGCCTTCGGCCAGCTCTGGCGACGGTGAGGAGGAGGTCGTGGACCTTCCGATTCCGGTCGTCGCGCACTGACGTCCGCACGGCGAATGCCCCGCTTCCTTTTCGTAAGGAGGCGGGGCATTCGTCATTGAATGTTCAAGCAGTCGTAGGCTGGAGGCATGGCGACGACGGAACCCCGCTGGTTGGACGACGGACAGCAGAAGACCTGGCGTGCCTACATGGCGGCGAGCCAATTGCTCTCCGATCACATCGACCGCCAGTTGCAGCGTGACGCCGGAATGCCGCACACCTATTACTCGCTGCTGGTCTGGCTCTCCGAATCGCCGGAGCGACGGATGCGGATGACCGATCTCGCGGAGCGCTCGAAGATCACCCGCAGCCGTCTGTCGCACGCCGTCGGCCGTCTTGAGCACAACGGCTGGGTGCGGCGCGAGGACTGCCCCACGGACCGGCGCGGCCAGATGGCGGTGCTGACCGAGGAGGGGTTCGCCGCGCTGGCGGCGGCCGCGCCAGGCCATGTGGAGGCGGTGCGCTGCGCGCTGTTCGACCGGCTCAGCGCCGAGCAGGTGTGCCAGCTCGGCGAGATCATGCGCACGGTCGCGGAGGGCCTGGCGCCGCACGGCGGCGCGGATCTGCCCTGGCGGCGGTAGCGGCCACCACCGCACCGGCGAGGCGGCCGACGCGCCGTGGTCGCCGGGGGTTCGCCGGGGGCTAGAGAGGCCTCTCGAACCGCGCCACGTCCCAGTAGCGGCCGAACTTGTGGCCGGACTCCGTGTACAGCCCGCACTGGCGGAAGCCGAACCGGGTGTGCAGCCGGACCGAAGCCTCGTTCGGCAGCGCGATGCCGGCGTAGGCGCGGTGCAGGTCCTGGTCGGCCAGCGCCTCGAAAAGCGCCGTGTACAGCAGTGTGCCGATGCCGCGGCCACCCGCGTCCGGCGCGCAGTAGACCGCCGTCTCCACCGAGGTGCGGTACGCGGGCCTGGCACGGAACCGGCTGCTCGTGGCGTACCCGAGCACCCGCCCGCCCCCCTCGGCGACGAAGAGGCGGTGCGGCCCGTGCCCGGGGTGGGCGGCGAGCCACGGCTGCCGCTGCTCCGCGGTGGACGCAACCGTGTCGAAGGTGGAGTGCGTCTGAAGGACGTAATGGTTGTAGATGGCGGTGAGCTGTTCCAGATCGGCCCGCGTACCCGGCCTGATCTGCGCTTCCGTATGGTTCGTCACGGCGCGCTCCTCCGTCTGCCCATGGGAAATCCAGCAGGATACTGCAAGATCACGAAAATCAGCGGGCCGCGTGGGAATTCTGTCCTGATTCCAGTCGTTGTTTCGGACTGAGTGGGCACGCGAGAAGGTGTCCGACCGACCCAAGAGCAAACGAATACGAGATCACTGATTACGCGACCGAACCACGCAAAGGGAGCACGCATGGCAACCCGTGCCGTCGCCCGTCGCACCGATGGGCCCAGCAGTGTTCGCGCCACCGGCGGCGAGGCGGCTGACCGCGACCTGGTCGGCATGTACCTCGACGAGATCGCGCGGACCCCGCTCCTCGACGCGGCGCAGGAGGTCGAACTGTCCAGGGTCATCGAGGCCGGGGTCTTCGCCGAGCACCTGCTCGACGAGGGAGAGACAGCCGCGGGGGCGAGCGAGGAGGAACTGCGCGCGCTCGTGGACGAAGGAGCGCGCGCCAAGGACGTCTTCATCCGCTCCAACCTGCGTCTTGTCGTCGCGGTCGCCCGCCGCTATCCGCGCAGCGGACTGCCGCTGCTCGACCTCATCCAGGAGGGCAACGCGGGTCTGGTCCGGGCGGTTGAGAAGTTCGACTACGCCAAGGGTTTCAAGTTCTCGACGTACGCGACCTGGTGGATCCGGCAGGCCATCACCCGCTCGATCGCCGACCAGTCGCGCACCATCCGGCTGCCCGTCCACCTGGTGGAGGAACTGGGCCGGATACGCAGGGTGCAGCGGGAGTTCAACCGTGAGCACGGGCGCGACCCCGAGCCCGCCGAGATCGCGGCGGAGCTGGGCGCGTCGCCCGAGCGGATAGCCGATGTGCTCGACTGGGCCCGCGACCCGGTCAGCCTGAACATGTCCGTGGACGACGAGGGCGAGACCCAGTTCGGCGACCTGGTGGAGGACACCTCGGCCACCTCGCCGGAGGACTCGGTCCTGGTCATGCTGCGACGCGAGGAGCTCGAGGACCTGATCGGCCGTCTCGACGGCCGTACCGCCTCGATCATCCGCGCCCGCTACGGCATGGACGACGGCAAGGAGCGCACCCTCACCGAGGTCGGCAAGCAGCACGGGCTGACCCGTGAGCGCATCCGGCAGATCGAGAAGCACGCCCTCGTCGAGCTGAAGCGGATGGCCCGGGACCGCGGCTTCGACCACGAAGCGGCGTGAGCCGGGACGACCGTACCCTTGAACCCATGAGCACCGACAGCGTCCCCGAGCGCCCCGAGACGGCACCCCGGCTGGTCTTCGACGACCCGTTGGACCGTCCGTCGAGGGACGACTCGGACGACGGCTGGGGCGAGCGGCCGAGCGGCGGTGCGGGGGACCTCGCCCGGTTCCTGGACGAGAAGCCCCCGCACCACCTGTGACCCGTTACGAGGAGCGCGCCACCAGCGCGTCGCGGATCTCCCGGAGCAACTGCACCTCGGTCGCCTCGGCCTCGGCGTGCTCCTCCTCCTGCTGGGCGCGCCTGGCCGCCCGCCGGGCCAGGTAGCGGCTCATCGGCACCACCATCAGGAAGTACACGACCGCTCCTGTGATCAGGAAGTTGAGCACCGCGCCCAGCACCGAGCCCCACAGGACGGCCACGCCGTGCGTGACGTGCCCGGCGGAGTCGTATCCGCACGGCCCCTTCAGGCACGACTTGTAACTGGCCAGGTCCTTGGTGCCGAACGCGCCGACCACCGGGTTGATCACGCCGTTCACCACGGAGTTGACCACCCCGGTGAACGCGGCCCCGATGACGACAGCGACGGCCAGATCGACCACGTTGCCGCGCATCAGGAATTCCTTGAAGCCGCCCCACAGACCGGGCTCGGGCTCCTGCTGCTGACCGCTCGCCTGCTCGCTCACCACACCGTTCCTCAATCGCCCGCTCAACTCGCGGGCGGGCTAGGCCTGTTCGAGACCGGTGTCCAGACCGTCCAACGCGTGGGCGCACAGGCAGTCGCGCTCGTCGGCCCGCGGCAACTCACCGACCACGTCGAACAGTACGTCCCGCAGCCGGGCGACATTGGCCGCGAAGAACTTGAAGACCTCCTCCTGGGAGACGCCCTCACCGTGCTCCGCGCCCGCGTCCAGGTCTGTCACCAGTGTCAACGACGTGTAGCACAGGCCCAGTTCACGCGCCAGGGCCGCCTCCGGATGCCCGGTCATCCCGACCACCGCCCAGCCCTGTGCCGCGTGCCACAGTGACTCGGCGCGGGTGGAGAACCGCGGCCCCTCGATCACCACCAGCGTGCCGCCGTCCACCGCGTCCCAGCCGCCGGCCCGCGCGGTGCGCACCGCCGTGCGCCGCCCCTGCGGGCAGTACGGGTCGGCGAACGCCACGTGCACCACGTTGGGCACCCGGCCGTCGGGCAGCGCCTCGCCGTCGTAGTACGTCTGGACGCGCGACTTCGTACGGTCCACCAACTGGTCGGGGACGAGCAGGGTGCCGGGGCCGAACTCGTCCCGCAGGCCGCCCACCGCGCAGGGGCCGAGGACCTGGGTGACACCGAGCGAGCGCAGCGCCCACAGATTGGCGCGGTAGTTGATCCGGTGCGGCGGCAGATGGTGCTTGCGTCCGTGCCGGGGGAGGAAGGCGACCTTGCGTCCGGCCACCTCTCCGAGGAACAGGGAGTCGCTCGGCGCGCCATAGGGGGTGTCGACTGTGATTTCCGTCACATCGTCCAGGAAGGCGTAGAAACCGGACCCTCCGATGACACCTATCTCCGCCGGGCCGCTGCTGGTCTGCGTCATGCCGTCACCCTAGCCGTGCCGGACATGGCCGGGACCCCACCGAAACGCTTCGGTGGGGTCCGTACGCAAGACGTAAGGTGTGCGGCCCGCCCGGTCAGGCGGCCGGAGTGCTGGCTGCCGCCGTGCTGGACGACTTGGACTCCGAGCCGCCGGACGACTTGGACTCCGAGCTGGTCGAGGACGACTTCGCCGGGCTGCTGCTGGACGACGAGCCGCGGCTGTCCGTCCGGTAGAAGCCGGAGCCCTTGAAGACGACACCGACCGCGGAGAACACCTTGCGCAGCCTGCCTTGGCAGCTCGGGCACTCGGTGAGCGCCGGGTCGCTGAACTTCTGCACCGCCTCTAGGGGCTCGCCGCACTCGGTGCACTGGTACTGGTAGGTCGGCACTTGCTCCTCCTGGCACTCTCACTCAATGAGTGCTAACGACGCTCCATAGTGCAGTATTCCGGCGCATCAGTCCACCGCGAGCCGTGTCACACCCGGCACGGCGTACCCCTTCCGGCGGCCGGTCACCCGTCCTGACGGGTGGTGGACAGGCGTCCCCGCAACGTCAGCAGGGTGGCCAGCGCCAGGGCCGTACCGCCCAGCGGGACCAGGAAGCCCGCGCTGGCCCCGAACCGGTCGGCCAGCTGACCGGAGACCGTGGCAGCCGCGGCCTGGCCCAGCGCCACCGCGCCGGTCAGCCAGGTGAACGCCTCGGTCCTGGCCGCCGCCGGGACCAGCGACTCCACCAGGGTGTAGCCGGTGATCAGCGAGGGCGCGATGCACAGCCCGACCAGCAGCCCCAGCGCGCCCAGCAGCGGCACCGCGTGCACCGCCCACAGTGTCGAGCAGGCCAGCGTCAGCAGCGGGTAGGCGACCAGCAGCCGGCGCTGCGGGGTGACCTTCCAGGCGATGGCGCCGCACACGACGCCCGCGCACATGTTGCCCGCGGCGAACGTGCCGTACAGCAGGCCGTTGATGCCGGGCTCGCCGATCGCCTGGGTGAAGGCGGTCAGGGAGACCTGCATGCCGCCGAAGACCGAGCCGATGCCGAGGAACACGATCGCCAGCACCCGCACGCCCGGCACGGTGAGCGCGGAGGCGTGCCGCGTGCCGCCGCCCGCCAAGCGGCTCGGCACCGGTGCGGTGCGCCGCTGCGCGGCGAACAGCAGACCGCCGACCAGTGTCAGCGCCGCCTCGGCGACCAGTCCGGCCGCCGGGTGCACCGACGTGCACAGCGCGGTGGCCAGCACCGGGCCGACCACGAAGGTGAACTCGTCGGTCACCGACTCGAAGGCGGCGGCCGTCGACATCAGCGGCGAGCCGTTCAGCTTCACCGCCCACCGGGACCGCACCATCGGCCCGACCTGCGGCACCGAGGCGCCCGCGGGCACCGCCGCGGCCAGCAGCGCCCACAGCGGGGCGTGTGCCAGCGCCAGGGTGATGAGCGCGGCGATGGCGGCGGTGTGCACCAGGACTCCGGGCAGCAGTACGGCGCCCTGGCCGAAGCGGTCGGCCAGCTTGCCGCTCTGCGGGGCGAACAGCGCCATGGACACGCCGGTGGCGGCGGAGACCACGCCGGCGCTGCCGTAGGAGCCTGTGGTGTGCTGCACCAGCAGCACGATGCCGATGGTCAGCATCGCGAAGGGCTGGCGGGCGGCGAAGCCGGGGAGCAGGAACGTCCATGCGTCCGCAGTGCGCAGCAGCTGCTTGTAGCCGGGGCGCGCGGACCGGCTCGTTGTCTGTTCTGAGGTACCGGTGCCGGTCTCGGGACCGGTGTCCACGCGGTCGTGTTCGCGGACCGTGGTTGCCACGGCCAGGGCCTTTCTGCCGCCTGGTAGCGCACCGATGGGATTGCCACGCGATGCGCCGAGAGCTGTCCTCTCGCGCAGGGCGCCGGTAGATACCGTCGGTCCGCACCGTTCGGGTGGCAGAGGGACCGCGGCCGCCGTGCGGTCGCGCCAGCTCTGCATCAGGCAGAGTTGGGGATTTACAACATCACCATGTTAGCGGTATGAGTCGGATCCGCGCTCCACCCGGCCGTGTGGGCGGTGCGACACCGGACGCGTCCCCCTGTGCGGCCGGTGCGCGGCCGGGGCGTGGCCCTCCAGCCAGCCCGCCAGCTTGCCGCCGCGGCCCACCGCGCGCAGCCGCCGCTCGGCCGCGTCCCGCACCTGGTCGATGGCCACCACCAGCAGCTCGTCGCCGCGCCGCAGTACGGTCGCCGGGCCCGGCACGAAGCTCTTGCCGTCCCGTACCACCAGGGTGACCGCGGCGCCGGGCGGCAGCCGCAGCTCCGAGACCTCCACGCCGTGCATCCGGGACCGCTCGGGTATGGAGACCGACAGTAGATGGCCGCGCAGCCGCTCCAGGGGCGCGGACTCTATGCCCAGGTCCGCGGCGGCCTCCGGGGTGCCGAGCCGCAGACGCCTGGCGACCCACGGCAGGGTGGGGCCCTGCACCAGGGTGAAGACGATCACCAGCACGAAGACGATGTTGAACACCCGGTGGCTGTCGGCGACTTGGTGCACCATCGGGATGGTCGCCAGCACGATGGGCACGGCGCCGCGCAGCCCCGCCCAGGACAGCAGCGCCTGCTCCCGCCAGGGGGCGCGGAACGGGGTCAGCGTGGCGACCACCGACAGCGGCCTGGCCACCAGCGTCAGCACAGCCCCGATGATCACCGCGGGCAGCAGGTCGGGGCCCAGGTCGCGCGGTGCGACCAGCAGACCGAGCAGTACGAACATGCCTATCTGCGCCAGCCACGCGACGCCCTCGGCGAAGCCGCGGGTCGCCGGCCGGTGCGGCAGCGGCGCGTTGCCCAGCACCAGGGCGGCCAGATAGACCGCGAGGAAGCCGCTGCCGTGCGCCAGGGAGCCGCCCGCGTAGGCCAGCACCGCGAGCGCCATCACGGCTATCGGGTACAGACCGGAGGCGGGCAGCGCGACGTGCTTGAGCGCGAGGGCGCCGAGCTTGCCTACGGCGATGCCGACGGCGGCGCCGATCGCCAGCTCCAGCACGATCTTGCCGAGCAGCACGTACCAGTGCTCGATCGGTCCCGCGGTGGAGAAGGCGACCACGAGGATGACGACGGGCGCGTCGTTGAAGCCGGACTCGGCCTCCAGGATGCCGTTCAGCCGGGGCGGCAGCGGCACCTTGCGCAGCACGGAGAAGACCGCCGCCGCGTCGGTCGAGGACACCACCGCGCCGATGATCAGCGCCTGCCGCCAGTCGAGGCCCACCAGGAAGTGCGCGGCGGCGGCCGTGACGGCCACGCTCACCGCGACGCCGGCCGTGGACAGCACGGCCGCCGCGGGCACCGCGGGTTTGATCTCGTGCCACTTGGTGCCAAGGCCGCCCTCGGCGAGGATCACCACGAGCGCCGCGTACCCCAACACCTGGGTCAGGGCCGCGTCGTTGAACTGGACTCCGATGCCGTCCTGGCCGATGGCCACGCCGATGCCCAGGTAGAGCAGAAGGCTCGGCAGCCCGCTGCGGGACGACACCCTTACCGCCGCCACCGCGACGAGCAGGACGAGGGCGGAGACCAGCAGGACTTCGTTGAGGTGCTCGACAGACAGGGCGCGGTCCTTCCGTTAAGGGGGCGGGCCGTACTGGGGTTGCTGGAACGGGAGTTCGTTTCCCTCTCTAACATTTTACCTGTACTTGGGATTCCGGGGTCCCCCTGCCTGGCGGGCGCCCGCTCCCCATATGGTTGCTGCCAGCACTTCGGTCCACCCTGCCCCGCGAAGGACAGCGATGCCCGCCAACACGTCCGGCCCTCCCGCGAAGAAGAAGGGCCGCCGCGCACGATTGCTCGTGATCGTGGTCGTACTGCTCCTGGTGTCGGGCATCGGCTACGGCTCGTACTGGACGGTCAGTACGATCCGCGCCTCCTACCCGCAGACCACCGGCACGCTCCAGCTCAAGGGGCTGTCAGGCCCGGTCCAGGTGGACCGGGACGCGCAGGGCATCCCGCAGATCTACGCGGACTCCACCGCGGACCTGTTCCGCGCGCAGGGCTACGTGCAGGCGCAGGACCGCTTCTACGAGATGGACGTGCGCCGCCACTTCACCGCGGGCCGCCTCTCCGAGATGTTCGGCTCCAGCGAGGTGGACAACGACGCTTTCATCCGCACCCTGGGCATGCGGCAGGCCGCCCAGCAGGAGTGGGACACCCAGCTGTCGCCCGAGACCAAGGCGAACGTGCAGGCCTACACCGACGGTGTCAACGCCTACCTGTCCAGCCACCACGGCGCCGCCCTGTCGGTGGAGTACACCGCGCTGGACATCGGCAACGGCTACAAGCCGGAGGCGTGGACCCCGGTGGACTCGGTCTCCTGGCTCAAGGCGATGGCCTGGGACCTGCGCGGCAACATGCAGGACGAGATCGACCGCGCCCTGATGACCAGCCGCCTCACCACCGCGCAGATCGAGCAGCTCTACCCGCAGTACCCGTACGACCGCAACCAGCCCGTCGTGGACGCAGGCACGGTCGCGAACGGCGGCAAGGACTTCGTACCGCAGGGCACCACCGGTACCGCGTCGGCGCCCGGCACCAACAACGCCGGCGGCCAACTCGCCGCGCTGGCACACACGGTGGACAACGTGCCCGCGCTGCTCGGACCGACCGGCAACGGCATCGGCTCCAACGCCTGGGTGGTGTCCGGCAAGTACACCACCACCGGCAAGCCGCTGCTGGCCAACGACCCGCACCTGGCGCCCCAACTGCCGTCCGTCTGGTACCAGATGGGCCTGCACTGCCGCACGGTGAGCGCCTCCTGCCCTTACGACGTCACCGGGTACACGTTCGCCGGAATGCCCGGTGTGGTGATCGGGCACAACCAGAACATCGCCTGGGGCCTGACCAACATGGGCGCCGACACCACCGACCTGTACCTGGAGAAGGTCACCGGGGACAGCTACCTCTACGACGGCAAGCAGGTGCCGTTCACCACCCGCCAGGAGACCATCAAGGTCGCGGGCGGCAGCAGCCGCACCATCACCGTGCGGGTCGCCAACAACGGGATGCCGGTCATCTCCGATGTCAGCGACGAGCTGAGCACCGTCGGCCAGGAGGCACCGGTCAGCGACCCGGCGCCGGACCGTCGGGGCGGCTACGCGGTGGCGCTGCGCTGGTCCGCGCTCACCCCGGGCAAGACCATGGACGCGGTCTTCGAGGTGGACAAGGCCGCCAACTTCGACCAGTTCAGGGCCGCCGCCGCGGACTTCTCGGCGCCCGCGCAGAACCTGGTCTACGCCGACACCAAGGGCCACATCGGATACCAGGCGACCGGCCAGATCCCGGTCCGCGCCAAGGGCTTCGACGGCCGCTGGCCGGCTCCCGGATGGGACCCGCGCGCCCAGTGGACCGGCTGGGTGCCGCGTACCGCGCTGCCCTACGAGGAGGACCCCAAGAGCGGCTACATCGTCACCGCCAACCAGGCCGTCGCGGGCAAGGACTACCCGTACGAGATCACCGACGACTGGGGCTACGGCACCCGTAGCCAGCGCATCAACGACCTGATCCAGTCAAAACTGGCGGGCGGCGGAAAGATCTCCATGGACGACATGCAGTCCATGCAGATGGACAACAGCAGCGAGATCGCCAAGCTGCTGGTGCCGTACCTGCTGAAGATCAACGTCACCGACCCCTACGTCCGCCAGGCGCAGCAGCTGCTGGAGGGCTGGGACTTCAGCCAGAGCTCGGACTCGGCCGCCGCCGCGTACTTCAACGCTGTGTGGCGCAACACCCTCAAGCTCGCCTTCGGCAACAAGATGCCCAAGGAGCTGCGGCCCAAGGGGCAGTGCCTGTGGGTGACCCCGACCAGCGACTCCGGCCAGGCCAACAACCTGGGCGGCGGCCAGCAGCTGGTCAACGAGTGCGGTGAGCGCGATCCGTCGCAGGCGCAGCCGGACGGCGGCGACCGGTGGTTCGAAGTGGTCCGCGAGATCCTGCCGAACGCCAACAACCCCTGGTGGAACACCTCCACCACGAGCAACAAGCCGGCCACCACCCGTGACCAGCTGCTCGCCCAGGCGATGAAGGACGCCCGCTTCGAGCTGACCTCCAAGCTCGGCAAGGACATCGACACCTGGAGCTGGGGACGGCTGCACAAGATGGAGCTGCGCAGCCAGACGCTGGGCAGCGGTGACAACCCCGCCCTGCTCAAGTGGCTGCTCAACCGCGGCCCGTGGCAGCTCAGCGGCGGCGAGGCGGCGGTCGACGCGAGCGGCTGGAACGCGGCGGGCGGCTACGACGTGGTCTGGGTGCCGTCGATGCGGATGATCGTCAACCTCGACGACTTCGACAAGTCCCGCTGGATAAACCTCACCGGCGCCTCGGGTCACGCCTACAGCGCCCACTACACGGACCAGACGAACATGTGGGTCAACGGCCAGCTACTGCCCTGGTCCTACACCAGTGCGACGGTCGACAAGGGCACCAAGGACAAGCTGACGCTGACGCCGTAGGGCGGCCCCGGGGCGCTCCTCAGGCGAAGCGCCGGACGCCGTCGGGTGTGATCACCGCGTGCACGGGGTGGTCGTGCGGTTCCCTCGGGACCCGGGCGACCACCTCGTGCGCGTAGAGCAGCACCACCAGCGCCGGGTGCGCACCGGCGCGGGCCAGCCGGGCCAGTACCCGGTCGTAGGAGCCGCCGCCGCGGCCCAGCCGCACGCCGTGCGCGTCCACCGCCAGCCCCGGCAGCAGCACGGTGTCCGCGCCCAGCACCGCGTCGCACCCCAGCCGCGGGCCGTCCGGCTCCAGCAGACCGCGCCCGGCCGGGGCCAGCGAGTCCGGCCCGCCGTATACGGCCCAGTCGAGATCGTTGTCCGGCCGCAGCACCGGCAGCAGCACCCGCACCCCGCGCCCGCGCAGGACGTCGAGCAGTTCCCGGGTGCCGGGCTCGCCGCCCACCGACACATAGCCGGCGACCGTGCCCGCCGCCGCCAACTGCGGCAGTTCAAGGGCGTGTTCGGCCAGTGCGCGGGCCGCCGCCGACCGCTGCGGCGGCGTCATCGCGCGGCGGGCCGCCAGCAGATCGGCGCGCAGCGTGATCTTGTCGGCGGCCCCCTGACCGGTATCGCCCATTACATCCCCTGGTGATCATGTCCGCGATTCACACGCGGATCACATTTCTATGTCACACACAACGGTTATCGTGCGGAACATGACTCAGGTACGCCCTCGGATCAGCAAGGCTGTCATCCCCGCTGCAGGGCTCGGCACCCGGTTCCTCCCGGCGACCAAGGCGACGCCCAAGGAGATGCTGCCGGTCGTGGACAAGCCCGCGATCCAGTACGTCGTCGAGGAGGCCGTGGCCGCCGGGCTCTCGGACGTACTCATGGTGACCGGCCGTAACAAGCGGCCACTGGAGGACCATTTCGACCGCAACTACGAGCTCGAAGAGGCCCTCAGCCGCAAGGGGGACGAGTCCCGGCTGGCCAAGGTCCAGGAGTCCAGCGACCTGGCCACCATGCACTACGTGCGCCAGGGCGACCCCAGGGGCCTCGGCCATGCCGTGCTGTGCGCCGAGCCGCATGTGGCGCGGCAGCCGTTCGCGGTACTGCTCGGCGACGACCTGATCGATCCGCGTGATCGACTGCTGACCCGCATGATCGAGGTCCAGGAACGATTCGGCGGCAGTGTGGTGGCCCTCATGGAGGTCGACCCGGCACAGATCCACCTCTACGGCTGCGCCGCGGTCAAACCCATGGACGAGGTCGACGTCGTCCGGGTCACCGACCTGGTGGAGAAGCCGACCACCGCCGAGGCGCCCTCCTCGTACGCCGTCATCGGCCGGTACGTGCTCGACGCCGGCGTCTTCGACGTGCTCAAGCAGACCCCGCCGGGGCGTGCGGGCGAGATCCAGCTCACCGACGCGCTGCGCGAACTCGCCCTGGACGAGACGCCGGGCGGCCCGGTGCACGGTGTGCTGTTCTCCGGGCGGCGGTATGACACCGGTGACCGCGGTGACTATCTGCGGGCGATCGTGCGGCTGGCATGCGAACGTGATGACCTGGGACCGGAGTTCCGGGCCTGGCTTCGCCATTACGTCTCGGAGGAAATGCAAACGTGAGCAGTCCGGAGAGGTCCGCCCCGGCGGCGGACGGGGGTGGGGCGGACCGCGTGTGGTCGGTGGACGACCACCTTGACGACATCCTGCGGCGGCTGACCCCGCTGGAACCCATCGAGCTGCAACTCCTCGACGCGCAAGGGTGCGTACTGGTCGAGGACGTGACGGTCCCGGTGGCGCTGCCGCCGTTCGACAACAGCTCGATGGACGGCTACGCGGTGCGCGTCGCCGACGTCGCGGGCGCGGGCGAGGACACCGCGGTGGTCCTCAAGGTCATCGGCGACGTGGCGGCGGGCGAAGCGCAGCTGCCCACCGTCGGCCCCGGGCAGGCCGCGCGGATCATGACCGGCGCACCGCTGCCGCCCGGCGCGCAGGCCGTCGTGCCCGTCGAGTGGACCGACGCGGGCCACGGCGCCGGCCCGGCCACCACCATGCGGGCACACAGCGCCGACCCGGCGGGCGCCAGCGGCGAGGTCCGGGTCCACCGGCCGGTCGAGCCCGGCGCCCATGTCCGCGCCCGCGGCAGTGACGCTCCGGTGGGCGAGCCGGCTCTCGCCGCGGGGACCCGGTTGGGGCCGCCGCAGATCGCGCTGCTGGCCGCGATCGGCCGCGGCCAGGTGCTGGTCCGGCCGCGGCCACGGGTCGTCGTGCTGTCCACCGGCAGCGAACTGGTGCCGCCCGGCGAGGAGTTGGGGCCCGGGCAGATCCATGACTCCAACAGCTACGCGCTGGCCGCCGCCGCCCGTGAGGCGGGCGCCATCGCCTACCGGGTGGGCGCGGTCGCCGACGACGCGGCGACGCTGCGCGCGACGATCGAGGACCAGCTGATCCGCGCCGACCTCATCGTCACCAGCGGCGGCGTCAGCGTCGGCGCGTACGACGTGGTCAAGGAGGCGCTGTCGGAACTGGAGTTCCGCAAGCTGGCCATGCAACCGGGCAAGCCGCAGGGCTTCGGCCTGATCGGCGCCGACCGCACCCCGCTGCTGGCGCTGCCCGGGAACCCGGTCAGCTCCTACGTCTCCTTCGAACTGTTCGTACGGCCGGTGATCCGCGCGCTGATGGGCCTGGAGCCGGTGCGCCGGGAGACGGTCACCGCGCGCTGCGCGGCGCGGATCAGCGGTTCGCCCGAGGGCAAGCGGCAGTTCCTGCGCGGCTGGTACGAGGACGGCGCGGTGACCCCGGTGGGCGGCGCCGGTTCGCACCTGGTCAAGGCGCTCGCGCACGCCAACGCGCTGATCGTGGTGCCCGAGCGGAGCACCGGGATCGACGAGGGCGCGGAAGTGGACGTGATCCTGCTCGGTTGACCGTCGGCGGCTGCCGGTACCGTTGCTGCACCAGGCAAGCGGACTTGACCGGCGGAGCACTGGACCGGGAGAACCATGAGCAGCCCACCTGACCACCAAGGTCATCTGACGCACCTCGACGAGGCCGGTGCGGCCCGCATGGTCGACGTGAGCGGCAAGGACGTGACCGCGCGCACCGCCCGCGCCACCGGGCGGGTACTGGTTTCCGGCCGCGTCGTGGAACTGCTGCGCGGCGAGGGCGTGCCCAAGGGCGACGCCCTCGCCACCGCACGGATCGCCGGCATCATGGGCGCCAAGCGCACGCCCGAGCTGATCCCGCTGTGCCATCCGCTCGCCGTCTCCGGTGTGCGGGTGGAACTGGCGGTCACGGACGACGCGGTGGAGATCGCGGCCACGGTGAAGACCACCGACCGCACCGGCGTGGAGATGGAGGCGCTGACCGCGGTCAGCGTCGCCGCGCTCACCGTCGTCGACATGGTCAAGGCGGTGGACAAGGCCGCGGTCATCACGGACATCAGAGTGGAGACCAAGACCGGCGGCAAGTCCGGCGACTGGTCCCGCCCGGAGGGGTCACGGTGAGCGGGGCGGGCCGGGCGCTCGTGGTGACCGCCTCCAACCGGGCCGCCGCCGGGGTCTACGAGGACCGGGGCGGGCCGCTGATCGCGGCCGCCCTGACGGAGCTGGGGTTCGCGGTGGACGGGCCGCGGGTGGTGCCGGACGGCGACCCCGTCGAGGAGGCGCTGCGGGCGGCGGTCGCCGCCGCCTACGACGTGGTGCTGACCACCGGCGGCACCGGCCTTTCGCCCACCGACCGCACCCCCGAGGCCACTCGCCGGGTCATCGACTTCGAGGTTCCCGGCATCGCCGAGGCGATCCGCGCGGCGGGCCGCGAGAAGGTGCCCACCGCGGCGCTCTCGCGTGGCCTCGCCGGTGTCGCGGGAGGCACCCTGGTGGTGAACCTGCCCGGTTCGACGGGCGGCGTACGGGACGGCCTGGCCGTCCTCGCACCGCTCCTGGCCCACGCCGTCGACCAGATCCACGGCGGCGACCACCCCCGCACCGACCGGAGACCGAGCTGAACGGACCCTGGGTCACCGAACTGGTGGACGGCGATGTGACGCTCCGCCCGATAAGGATGCGCGACCAGCGCGCCTGGCGGGAGGTCAACCGCCGCAACCGCGAGTGGCTGCGGCCCTGGGAGGCCACCATGCCGCCCGCGCCGCCCGGCCATGTCGCGCACCGTCCGACGTACCGGCAGATGGTGCGCCATCTGCGGGCCGAGGCGCACGCAGGGCGGATGCTGCCGCTCGTCGTGGAGTACCAGGGGCGCCTGGTGGGGCAGTTGACGATCGCGGGCATCACCTGGGGGTCGATGTGCTCGGCGCACATCGGCTACTGGGTGGACGAGGCGGTGGCCGGGCGCGGGGTCATTCCGACCGCGGTCGCGCTCGCCGTCGACCACTGCTTCCGCTCCATGGGCCTGCACCGCGTCGAGGTGTGCATCCGCCCGGAGAACGGGCCGAGCCGCCGGGTGGTGGAGAAGCTCGGCTTCCGGGAGGAGGGGCTGCGCCCGCGCTATCTGCACATCGACGGGGCATGGCGGGACCACCTGGTCTACGCGCTCACTGTCGACGAGGTGCCCGAGGGCATGCTGGCCCGCTGGCACCGGGCGCGTCCCGGCGCATCCCACAAATAAAATACCTGTTCGAAAATGGCCCCTGAATGACCGTATTCGCCGCGAGACCAGCCCAACAATCACAAAAAAAGTTCGGCATATCAGCCAGATCGTGCGACACACCGCGCCGAATTGCTGTTGGGCCGTCACTGGGGCCCCTACCGTGTTGGGCGTGAGCAGCAGCGGCCTCATCTACGCAGCCATTGTCGGGGCGTGGGCTGCCTACTTGGTGCCGATGTGGCTCCGTAGGCAGGACGAGCTCAACGAGGCCCGTCCGACGGAACGCTTCAGCACCGCGATCCGGCTGCTGTCCGGACGCGCGGGCATGGAGCGCCGGTACGCCAAGGCGCGCGAGGGCGGCGAACCGCGGCCCGAGCTCCCCGCGGCGGAGCCCGATCCCGAGCCCGAGGTGGACGTACGGTCGCTGGCACTGCCCGCCACCGAGGTGCAACCGGTCGAGCCCGCCGTCGAGCGCGGCGGACAGCCCCAGCGCACCGCCCAACGGGCGCGGCTGGCACGGGCAAAGGTGCTCGCCCGCCGCCGTCGCACCACCACCGTGCTGTTCCTGGCCTTCACCGCGGGCACGATCGGCGCCGCGGTGGGCGGTCTGGCGTACCTGTGGGCGCCCGGCGTGCCCGGAGTGCTGCTCACCTTCTACATCGCCCATCTGCGCCGGGCCGAGCGGCGCCGCTTCGAGTTCACCATGGACCAGCGCCGGGCGATCGAGGCGGCCCGGCGGCTGCGGGACCGCCCGCGCGAGCGGCCCCGCCCTGAGCAGGCGGGTGCGGCCGTCCAGGAGCCCGCCGCTCCCGCCGCCCCGGAGCCTCCTTCGCCGCGCACCGCCGACCGCCGTGCCCTGGTCGAGCAGACCGACCACGCCGAGTGGGTCGACCAGCAGCGCAACCAGGTCGCCGCGGACGACGGCTGGGAGCCGGTCCCGGTGCCGCTGCCGACGTACGTCACCGCGCCGGTCGCCCCCCGCAGCACCGGCAGCGTCGACCTCGGCGCTCCCGACACCTGGAGCTCCGCCCGCTCCGGCACCACCGCCGCCGAGCCCGAGCAGCCCCGCCCCCGCCGCCCCCGCGAGCGGGACCGGGACCGCACCCCGCTGTTCGACCAGTACGCCCCCGGCATCGCCGAGGACCGCCCGCGCGCCGCCAACGAGTGAGGTCGGGCCGCCCCCTCGAACAGGGGTGGGCACAAGCACCCCGGCGGGGATGCTAGAGTTTTCCTCGTTGCAAGGGCCTGTGGCGCAGTCCGGTAGCGCACCTCGTTCGCATCGAGGGGGTCAGGGGTTCAAATCCCCTCAGGTCCACAACACAACGAGTCAGGGCGACCTGTGTCCGTGAGAATCGCGGATCGGTCGCCCTCTTGTTTTTTCTGCTCGACTTCGCTGCGCGGTGCGGGGGCTTCGCCACCCGCGCCCATCCTGCGGGGCCGCCGCCAAGCACCATGTGGCTCCGGCGAGTTGAGGGCTTGGCGGCGGGGGACTGTGCGCCGCGTCACGCCGCCTGGGACGCGTCGCGGTACCAAGTGGTGTGTGGCGGGAAGCGGTTGGCGAAGCCGGGGCCGGGGGCGCGGCGTAGCGCGGTCCACAGTGGGTCGCTGTCGAACCAGTGGTCGACGGTGACCATGTCGAGGTCGTGACTGGTCCTGCCCTGCGCCTGCAGGTGCGCCCGGGCCGTCGCGTAGTCGCGGTCGACGGTGGGCCAGGGCAGGCCGTAGACCTCGCCCAGGGCCCGCAGCAGGTCCGCCACCAGGACCGGGCGCGGGTGGTTGGCGTGGTAGACGGACGCGGTGAGGTCCTCGCGCGGAGCGAGGGCGGTGGCCAGCACCGCCTGGGCCAGGTCGTCCACGTCGATCAGCGACAGGTGGCACCGCCAGCCGTCCACCGTGCTGCCCAGGGCCGTCATCAGGCCGCGAAGCCCGGGGGCCACCCAGCGGTCCCCGGCGCCGTAGACCATGTGCGGGCGCAGCACGATGCCATCCGCCGCCAGTACCGCCTGCTCGGCGGCTGCCCGGCTGCGCGACGTGGCCGACGCGGGGGCCAGCGGGAGGTCCTCCGCCCGCTCGCCGCGGAACGGGCCGCGCCCGTAGACCGCCGCCGTGCTCACGTAGACGATCCGGCGCACTCCCGAGCGTCGCGCCTCGGCGACCAGTGCCTCGGTGCCGTGGGCGTTGACGGCCTGGCAGCTCTCCGCGGGCCCGCCGATCTGCGAGGCGCAGTGCACCAGCACGTCCACGCCGGCGCACACACCGCGTAGCGAGCGCGGATCCGCCAGGTCCCCGGGGACGGTCTCCACATGCGGTGAGGCGGGTGGGACCAGCGCCTTGCGGTGGACCATCAGGCGCAGTTCCCGGTCGGGCAACAGCCGGGCGGCGTGGCGGGCCACATGGCTGCCGATGAAGCCGGTGGCGCCGGTGATCATGATGGTGCCGGGCATGGTTCCCTGATCTTCCTGTCTCGCGGCGGGGCGTTCCGTGATTCTCGCCGGACTGGCGGATGGAATTCCCTTTTCCTGGGTATTGCGGGTGTCAACCCCTGTGCCGAGGATTGGCTGAATTCAGCCCAGTGGCCGGGTGGTGACCGTGCAGTCGAAGACGCTCTGGCCGTTCTGAACTCCGGTGACCCGAACTGGGGTGTTTCCGTCCTGGCCGCGCTGTCCGACTTCCGCCGCGATGCGGCACGGGGTGTTGAGTTCCGCGTAGTGGCTGAAAGTACTGGCCATTCCGAGGGCCTGTACCGGTACTGGGTGCATTACCGCCTGGGCGGCCTGTCGGGCGGCTTCGAGAAGCAGCATTCCCGGAACGTGGTCGACCGGGTGGTCGAAGAACAGCGGATGCGAGGTGTCCGCTCGCAGCAGCCAGCGGTGCGGGCTCTCGGAACCGGAGAGCACGACGTCTCGCGGGTCCCGGCGGCCCACGAGGGCCGGGTCGACGGCGGGCGGCAGCACGGCGTCGTTGCTGACCGGACGCTCGCCGCGGACGCGCCGGTAGACGTGGGGCGACAGCGTCTTGTAGCTGGCGCTGGCCACGGCCACCCGGATCTGGCCCAGCCAGACGTGCACCCGGTACCGCATCGAGACCTGCTTGCCGCGCTGGGCGATGTCGTGGCAGGTGATGTGCAGCTCGACCTCGCTCGGCACCGGCCCCGCGGTGAGGGCCTCGTGCACGGAGGTGTACTCCAGGCTCGACATGAGGAAGTGGTGGTCGAGCGGAACGTCGTACTCGGTGTGGGCCAGCAGCGTGCCGCCCTGCCGAATCGTTTCGGCGATCAGCAGCGGATCCTGCTGTCCGAAGCGCGGCGCGAACAGCGCATGGCCACGCGGCCACTGGCCCCGCACAATGAAGCCGTCGGGATCGCCGGTTTCCCAGCCGGTGAGGAAGACTTCACTTATGGCCGCCCGGTGCACGTACTGCCGCGGCACGGTGGTGGTGAGCTCGGGTATTTCGCGTGCCACGGTCGATTGCGGAGGAGTGGCGAGTGTGACAGCCGAGCGGGAAAGCGGGATACGCGGTGCGGTGACACTCGACGACTGCATGGAGGATACCTGTCTCTGCGAGGGCAGTGGACAAATGGCGAAGCCGCGGATCCGGCGCCTCTCTTAACGGATCGGCGACAGACGCTCCGGATAAGGTACAGACAAGCCGGTTTGGTTTTCAAAGGGCTCAGGAGTTGAAATGGCGCAGCAGGCGCGGGCGGTGAAGACCCGGCGCACGATCCTGGAGGCGGCTGCCGAGGTATTCGACGAGTACGGCTACGAGGGGGCCAGCACCACCGAGATCCTCGCCAGAAGCGGGCTGACCAGGGGAGCGCTGTACTTCCACTTCCCCTCGAAGGAGGCCATCGCGGACGCCGTGGTGGACGCGCAGTCCGAGGCACTGGTCCCGCCGGAGAACGAGGTGAAGCTGCAGGCCACCATCGACCTGGCGATGGCGTTCGCGCACCGGCTGCGCACCGATGTCGTACTGCGCGCCGGGGTTCGGCTCAGCGTGGAGCAGGCGTCGTACAAGAACCCCAACGTCGCGCCGTACCAGGGCGCCGCCGATGTCATCCTCGATCTGCTGCGGCAGGCGCAGGAGCGCGGCGAACTGCTGGTCAGCGTGGATCCGGAGGAGGTGTCGCAGCTCATCATCGGCGCGTTCACCGGTATCCAACTGCTGTCCCAGGTCTACGGGCAGCGGCGGGACCTGCCGCTGAGGGTGGCCGCGCTGTGGAAGTACCTGCTGCCCGCGCTGGCGATTCCGGGGCTGCTTCCGCACCTGGTGGTGGACCCGCAGCGGGTCATCATGACCGGACCGGCGCAGGGCGCCGAACCGGCCCGGAGCGCCGGGGGGTTCGCCACCGGCGGCGTACCGGGCCGTGCTTCCGGTAGCCGCTCGGTGGCCGACGAGCTGGAGACGTCACTGACCGAGGCGTTGCCCCAGGTCTGACCAACCTCCCCCGCGCCCCGGCCGGTTGGACCGGGTGCGGTCAACTGGCGCGTGCGGCGCCGGACACCCCCAGCAACTCCGCCGGGCTCGACGGCACCGGCACGCTGGGCGTCAACTCCCGTACCTCGCCGAGCTGCCCGGCGGGTGCGACCGGGTCGGTCCCCCCGCAGCCCACCCTCTCCTGCTGCGGCCTGGCGAACATCATCAGCAACTGCCAGATACCGCTGGTGACTTCCGGGTCCCACCACGACTCGTCCTCGCGGCCCAGTGACTCCAGGCCCACGGTGACGGCGGCCAACAGGTTGGCGGTGTGCGTCGCGTCGGCGCCCTGGCGCAGCGCGCCCTCGGCGGCGTCCTTGGCGAGCCGGCCGCGCAGTGTGGTCAGCCAGGTCTCGCGCAGCGACTCACCTCCCGTCACCCTGCTCACCGCGCCCTCCGACTCAAGTCGCAGTCCGGCGCGCAGTACGTGGTCCTCGCGCATCCGCCGTGACATCGCGTCGGTGAACCGGGCGGCGCCCGCGAGGGTGGAGGTCTGGCCGTCGAGGTGCTCGTTGGCGAGCGCGCGCACCGAGCTGCGGGCCTCGTCGGTGACGGCGGTGATCAGTTCGTCCTTCGAGGCGAAGTGGAAGTACAAGGCCCCCTTGCTCACCCCGGCCGCCCGGCTGACGTCGAGAAGACCGGTGCCTTTCATACCGCGATCGTCGATCAGCTTCGCGGCGGCGTTGATGAGGGCCTGGCGAGTTCGAGCAGCACGGACCTGCATCGGCCGGTACCCGTCCTTTCGTCGTGGAGGGAGGTTACGCGTCGTTGACGGCTCGTCACGGGGTGCTTTCTCAAGCGAACGGCACGGTGCTCCGCCGCAACGGCCTGTGTGCGGTTTCCGTGGGCATCTTGCCACTGTCCCGTGGAAAAACAAACAATACTGTCGGGTTGATTCCGCAACACTGACGGAGGTGCGCCTGTGTGTCAGCTATGCGCCCCCTCAGCGGGGTGCGGGTCATAGGTGCAGGTCAGCGGATGCGTTGGGGGGTTGTATGAGCCGTTGTGGGGCGGTTGTGGCGCCCGGAAGGCCATCTGGGAGAATGGGCTGTCAGGTTCATGAAGGGTGGTTCGGGGCGCCACAAACAGGCGGGTCGGTTTCCATATACAAGGATCTGTGTGAAGTAAGCGGTTTCCATGAGTGATGGCAAGGGCACCGCATGGAACGAGCCATTCGCGGGACGGCGTGCGCCACGGAGGCGCGGCCGGAGTGCGGGGTGCTCGCGGGGCGCCGTGAAGCCCGCCCCGGACGGCCGGAGGCCGCCTGGTCCACGGGCGCGGGTTGGGGCTGTAGCGCCGCCTGTGTACGGCGGTTGGAGCTTCAGCCGTCAGCCGACGGGGATCCGGTTGATCGGGTGGTCGCCGGTGGCCCACAGGTACTGGACGGCGTAGGCGCGGTAGGGGCGCCAGCGGGCGGCGTGGCGGGTGAGGGCGGCAGGGGTGGTGGGCAGGCCCAACTCCTGTGCGGCCAGGCGCACTCCGAGGTCGGTCGGGAGGAAGGCGTCCGGATCGCCGAGCGCCCGCATCGCGATCACCTCCACTGTCCACGGTCCGAAGCCCTGCAGCGAACGCAGTTGTTCGCGGGTGCGCTCCCAGTCGCCGTCCGCGTCGAGGGCGATCTTCCCGTCGGCCAGCGCGGCCACCAGCTCGACCAGCGTCCTGCGCCGGGACCTGGGCATCGCCAGCGCCTCCGGGTTCAGCGCGGCCAGTGCCTCGGCGGATGGGAACACATGCGTCAGCCCGCCCGCCGGGTCGTCGATCGGCTCACCGTGCGCGACGACCAGCCGCCCGGCCAGCGTGCGGGCCGCGGCGGTCGACACCTGCTGGCCGAGCACCGCGCGCACCGCGAACTCCGCGCCGTCCACGGCGCGCGGCACCCGGCGCCCGGGGTGCCGGTCGACGTGCGGCGCGAGCAGCGGGTCCTGGCGCAGCAGGCCGTCCACGGCGGCGGGGTCGGCGTCCAGGTCCAGCAGACGGCGGCAGATGCCGACCGCCACCGCCTCGTCCCGTGAATCGGTGAGGCGCAGTTCGGCGGCGATGTGGTCCGCCCTCGGCCGCAGCGCCACGACGCCGGGGCCGTGCGGCAGCCGGAGCGTGCGGCGGTAGGCGCCGTCCCGCCACTCCTCCACACCGGGTACGGCGGTCGCGATCAGGTGCCCGAAGAGGTTGTCCGGGCACAGGGGAGCCCGGAAGGGCAGCTTGAGCCTCACCGCTCCACCCTCGCGGGTCGCCCGGGCCGGGGCTAGCGGAAATCCGACATCGACCCGGATCCTGTGAGACGCGAACCCTGTGAGAAGGGTCGCGAAGGGAACCGCGGGTCGTTCCGTCGCGTTTTCCCCCGTATGAACCTGCTAGACCTGCTGCTCCTGCTGGCAGCCGTCGGCTACGCCGTCTCCGGCTACCGCCGGGGCCTCGTCGCGAGCTGCATCCTGCTGGCCGGGTTTCTCGGTGGTGCGGTGGTCGGTGTGTGGCTGCTGCCCTTCGCCCTGCGGCCGGTGACCGCGGGCACCGCGGCGGCGGCCGTGGTCGCGCTGCTGGTGGTGCTGGTCCCAGCCGGGCTGGGGCACGCCCTGGCCGGTCGGCTGGCCTGGAAGGTGCGGCAGGGCCTGGACTGGGGGCCGGTCCGCTGGGTGGACGGCGTCGGCGGCGCGGCGGCCGGCGCCCTGGCGCTGCTGGCGGTGGCGTGGCTGATGGCGAGTGTGCTGGCCACCGCGCCGATGCCGGCGCTCAGCCAGCAGATCCGCAACTCGACGGTGCTCGGCGCGGTGGACCGGGCGATGCCCGCACAGACCCCGGCGTGGTTCAGCCGGGCCACCGACGCGCTGTCCGGAGCGGGCTTCCCGCAGGTGTTCAACCCGTTCGAGAACGAGCCGACCACCAGTGTCCCGGCGCCCTCCGGAGACGCCGTCACCCCCGCGGCGACCGCGGCGGCCAAGCACAGTGTGGTCAAGGTGGTGGGCGTCGCCGACGTGGACGGCGGGGAGCGCGGCCAGGAGGGCAGCGGGTTCGTCTACGCCAGTGACCATGTGATGACCAACGCCCATGTGGTCGCCGGTGTCCAGGAGCCGACCGTGCAGATCGGCGGGGTGGGCCCCAGGTACGACGCGAAGGTCGTGCTGTTCGACCCCAGCACCGACGTGGCGGTGCTGGACGTGCCCGGGCTGCCCGCGCCCGCGCTGTCCTTCGCCGCGCAGGCGCACCGCGGCGGCCCGGCGGTGGTGGCCGGATACCCCGAGGACGGCGGCCTCGACCTGCGGGCGGCAACGGTGGCCAGCCGGATCACCGCCAAGGGCCAGGACATCTACGGCGACAACACCACGACCCGCGACATCTACCAGATCCGCTCCGACGTACGGCACGGCAACTCGGGTGGCCCGCTGCTCACCACCAGCGGCAAGGTCTACGGGGTGGTCTTCGCCCGTTCCACCTCGGACGCGGACACCGGCTACGTACTGACCGCGCAGCAGGTCGCCGCCGACGCCGGCCGTGCCGCGACCGCCACCGAGCCGGTCAGCACCGGAACCCGTGCCGCGCTGTGACCGCCCGTCCCGAACACCGGTCGGAGCAGCGTGCGGCGTCATCGACGCGACGTCGTGCGCTGTTCATCGTATGGTCACCTCAAGGCGGGTCGGTACCGGCAGTCTTCCCCGCGGCGGCGGGCGGCGGAGAGGCCTGAGAGCTGTGTGGTGGCGTAGAACGACGGGCGCGGACGGCCGCGGGGCGCTGTGGGCGGTACTGGCCTGGGCGGCGACCCGGGCGGTGCTGCTGCTGGCGCTGTTCGGGGTCTGGCGGTACCCCGGCGACGACGTACGGCCGGACGTGGCCGTCATCTACCACGGCTGGTACGAGCACCTGCTGACCGGCAGCTTCCCGGTCGGCGACGTGACCTGGCAGTACCCGCCCGTGGCGGCGGCCGCCTTCCTGGCCCCGGCCCTGCTGCCGTTCCTGTCCTACGCGTCCGCCTTCTACCTGCTGGCCTGCGCCGCCGACGCGCTGGTGTTCGCCCTGCTGCTGCGGGCCGCCCGCGCCCCGGGCGGTCGGCTGGACGGGGCGTGGCTGTGGATCGTCGGGGTGGCGGTGCTCGGGCCGATCGCGCTGGCCCGCTACGACGTGATGGCGACCGCGGTCGCGGTGGCCGCGCTGCTGGCCGTCGCCCGGTATCCACGCGTGGCCGGGGTGCTGGCCGGGATCGGCGCGATGGTCAAGGTGTGGCCGGTGCTGGTGCTGGCCGGGGTGGCGCGCGGCCGGGCCACTCGCAGGGTGTGGGGGGCCGCGGCGGCCACGGTGGCCGCGCTCGGGCTGGTGTTCCTGGTGTTCACCCGGGGCGCGTTCGCGTTCCTCACCGAGCAGCGGCAACGCGGCATCGAGATCGAGTCGTTGGGCGCGCTGCCCTTCCATGTCGCCCGCTACCTGGGGCTGTGGTCCGGCACGTCCCGGCTGCACTACGGCTCATTCGAGTTCCTCGGCCCGTATGTGCACACCATGAGCAAGCTGGTGCTGGCCTCGACCGTGCTGGCGTTCGGCTGGCTGGTGTGGTGGCGGCTGAAGGCCCGCGCGTTCGACCAGGCGGTGCTGTACGACGCGGCGTTCACCGCGGTGCTGGTCTTCATCACCACCAGCCGGGTGATCAGCCCGCAGTACCTGATCTGGCTGCTCGGCCTCGGCGGGGTGTGCCTGGCCCACCGGCGCACGGCGCAGCGGCTGCCCATCGGCCTGGTGCTGGTGGCCTGCGTCTTCACCGTGCTGGAGTTCCCGATCGGCTTCGGTCCCGTGGTGCGCAGCAACCTGCCCGGCATCGCCGTGCTGCTGGTCAGGAACGGTCTGCTGCTGGTGGCGAGCGTATGGGCGTGCCGGCAGCTGTGGCGCGGCACCTCGCCGCCGCGGACCCAGGCGGCGCAGCCGAGGCGCGTGGAGCGGGTAACCGCCTGACGCTCAGGGGCTGTTGGGGTTGCGCTGGTGCAGCCAGTCGTCGAGTTCGGCGCGCACCCGGCGGTCCATGGCCATCGACAGCTCGGCGTCCACCACGGTCTTCGCCAGCGGCCGCAGCCGGTCCAGCGCCTCGGCCAGCCGGGTCGCACCACCGGGCGGCAGCCCTTCGCAGCCCTCCGCGACCGGGTCGATGACGTGCCTGCGGATCAGCGCGGTGAAGAGGTCGGCCAGCGCGTCGACCCGCGCCCGTACCTCGCGGCCCGCCGCCAGCACCGCCGACAGCGGCACGCCTTCGCGGACCAGTGCGGCGGAGGCGTCCAGCAGGCGGCGGCTGACGTGCACTATGTGCTCGCCGTCCACGCCGAGGTAGCCCAACTCGACCGCGCTGGCGAGGTTGTCCGCGGTGACCTCGGTGCCGAAGGAGCCGGCCAGTTCGCCGCGCGTCAGCCGCACCGGGGTCTCCTGCGACCAGGGCGCGGCGATGGCGTTCTCCAGGCCGAGCAGTTCGCCCACGTCCCGGCCGTTCTCCCAGGCGGTCAGCAGTTCGGCGATGCCGCCCAGGGTGTGCCCGCGCTCCAGCAGCGCGGCGATGGTGCGCAGCCGGGTCAGGTGTGCCTCGGAGTACCAGGCGATCCGCCCCTCGCGGCGCGGTGCCGGAAGCAGCTTGCGCTCACGGTAGAAGCGCAGCGTCCGCACACTGATCCCGGCCTCCTCGGCCAGCTCCGGCATCCGGTACTCGCGTCCGGCCCGCCGCTTACCGCCGGTTGACTCCTCCACGTCGGCCAGCTTACGGCCGCAGCACGCGCACCCCGGCCGCCTCGCGTGCGGTCTGGTTATCGGGGTGCGCGGATGCGACGGGTTGGACAATTCACCCAGGTGGTCCAAATCCCCGCATACGCTGCCTCGTTGGTGGGTGCGTGACGACAGAATGCCTGCGGGGCACAGCGGCCGGTCGCCGCGACGAGAGGGTAGAGGCGTCTCTTCGCTACGGGGGATGGGGCCTGCCCGGGGCGGTGGACTACGAGCACAGCGCTGATCTGCTGGAGGAGTTGTTCGGGGTGCTGGACGGGCTGCAGGGCGAGTTCGTCCGCCGCTACGGCGTGGCGCCGGGTGGGCGCCCGTGAGGGGGTACCGGGCCGCTCCCGGTGAGGGATGGGACACGGCCGAGGTGTCGTACGGGACGGCCCATGACACCTCGTACGGCAGCCCGTACGGCGCCTCGTACGGTGTGCCGCAGGGGTACGGCGCCGCCTCGACGTACCGGATGCCGCACGACGAACCGTCCTACCAGGCGTCCTACCAGACCGGTTACGAGCCGTCCTTCGAGGCGCCCTACGCCGCGCCCGTCGAACCGTCCTTCGAGGCACCGTACTTCGACCCCAGAACGCTGGACGGGCAGGACCTGTCCGGTGCCGAAGTCTTCGACGGCACATGGGACTTCGACGCCGGACTGGCCCAACTCCTCCAGGACGCCGCGCCCGAGGACGACGACGCCGAACTGGACGACGACTACGTCGAGTCGGCGCCCCCGGTCATCCCCCGGCAGCGCGGCGCCCGCCGCCGACCGGGCCGGGTGATCCGGCTCGTCCAGCAACTGCGGGACAAGCGCCCCAAGCCGTTCCCCTGGCTGAGGGTGCTCAGCCTCGTCATCGCCGCGGCCACCGCCGCGATCGTCGCCATGCTGAGTGTCCTGGGAGGAGTCATCTCCTACGATCCGCTGCGCCGTCTCGCTTCCCCCGACGCGCCGGAGGGCGTCGTCGCCCTGTGGCCCCTGCTGGTCTACGGGCCGTGGATGGTCGGTTCGCTGTCGATTCTGCGGGCCGCCGTGCACCGGCGCCGCGCCGGGCACTCCTGGGCGGTGGTGGTCATGTTCTCCGCCATCGCGGTGTACCTGTGCGTGGCGCACGCGCCAAGGACCGTGCTGGGCATGGCTGTTGCCGGGCTGCCGCCGGTCACCGCCCTGGTCTCGTTCCACCAGCTCGTCCGCCAGATCACCCTCACCAACCCGCCGCGGCACGCGCTGCCCCGGCAGCGGCACGGCCGCGGCTGATCCGGTGCGCGTCAACCCCTACCGCCGGTAACGCGACTGCTCTACCCTCCGAACTGTGCCAGTGATTGCTGGCGCGATGCGGTGAGCGGTACGGGCAGGAGGCAGCGGCATGGCCGAGCGCGAGCACACCCGGGTGGCGGTGATCGGATCCGGCTTCGGCGGGTTGGGGGCGGGGGTGCGGCTGCGCCGCGAGGGCGTCACCGACTTCGTCATCCTGGAGCGGGCCGACGCGGTCGGCGGCACCTGGCGGGACAACGACTATCCGGGGTGCGCCTGCGACGTACCGTCGCACCTGTACTCGTTCTCCTTCGCGCCCAACGCGGCCTGGCCGCGCGCCTTCTCCGGGCAGCCGCACATCCGCGCCTACCTGGAGCGGGTCGCCGACACCTTCGGGCTCCGCCCGCACCTGAGGTTCGACTCCGAGGTGCTGCGGGCCCGTTGGAACGCCGAGGCGGCGCACTGGGAGCTGCGCACGACCAGTGGTGAGCGCACCGCCGACGTTCTGATATCCGCCACCGGGCCGCTGTCCGACCCGAAGGTCCCGGACATCCCGGGACTGCCGGACTTCCCCGGACGGGTCTTCCACTCCGCACGCTGGGACCATGACTTCGACCTCGACGGCAAGCGGGTCGCGGTGGTCGGCACGGGCGCCTCCGCCATCCAGATCGTGCCGTCCATCCAGCCCCGGGTGCGCCGGCTGACCGTCGTGCAGCGCACCCCGCCGTGGGTCATGCCGCGCATGGACCGGGGCATCAACGCCGTGGAGCAGTGGCTGCACCACACCGTCCCGGCCACCCACCGGGCGCGCCGTGGACTGCTCTGGCTGCTCAGGGAGTTCCAGGTCGGCGCGTTCGTCAAACGGCCCCAACTGATGCGGGCCACCGAGCAGATCGCCAGAGCCCACATCCGCCGGGCGATCAAGGATCCGGCGCTACGGGCCAGGCTCACCCCCGACTACACCATCGGCTGCAAGCGCATCCTGCTGTCCAACGACTACTATCCGGCGCTCGCCCGGCCCAACACCGAGGTGGTCGCCTCGGCGCTCACCGAGGTGCGCGGTTCGCGCGTCGTCACGGCCGACGGCACCGAACGCGAGGTGGACGCCATCGTGTTCGGCACCGGCTTCCACGTCACGGACATGCCGATCGCGGACCGGGTGATCGGCGCCGAGGGGCGGACGCTGGCCGAGCACTGGAAGGACGGGATGGCCGCGCTGCGCGGCAGCACGGTCGACGGCTTCCCCAACCTGCTGCTGATCATCGGGCCCAACACCGGTCTGGGCAACAGCTCGATGATCCTGATGATCGAGTCCACGCTGAACTACATCGCGGACTACCTGCGCACCCTGGACCGCACCGGTGCCGCCGCGCTGGACGCCCGGCCGCGGGCGGTGCGCGCCTGGAACGAGGCGTTGCAGCGGCGGATGGGGCGCACGGTGTGGAACAGCGGCGGCTGCACCAGCTGGTACCTCGACGCGGCGGGCCGCAACACCACGGTCTGGCCCGGCACCACGGCCGAGTTCCGGCGCGCCACCCGGGAGGTACGGCTGGCGGAGTACGAGGTGCTGCGAGCGCCGGTGCCAGCGGAAGGGGTAGGGGTGTGACGGGCGTCACCAACTCGACGTGGAAGCAGGGGGATGTGCGATGAGCAGGCCGATCAGAGGTCAGGTCGTGGTGGTCACCGGTGCGGCACGCGGGGTCGGCGCGTCGCTGGCCCGGAAGCTGGCGGCGCGCGGTGCGCGGTTGGCGCTGGTCGGGCTGGAGCCCGCCGAACTTGCCGAGGTCGCCGGTGACTTGGGGCCGGAAGGCGCCGCGTGGGAGGCGGACGTCACCGACGGCGAGACGATGGCCCGGGTGGCAGCCGAGATCGTCGCCCGCTACGGCCGGGTGGACACCGTGGTGGCCAACGCGGGGATCGCCACCGGGGGGCCGTTCCTGGACGCGGATCCGGTGTCGTTCGACCGGGTCATCGAGGTGAACCTGCTGGGCAGTGTCGCCACGGCGCGGGCCTTCCTGCCCGCGCTGGTGGCCTCGCGCGGCTACTACCTGCAGATAGCGTCGCTGGCGGCGCTGTCCCCGGCGCCGATGATGGCCGCGTACTGCGCCAGCAAGGCGGGCGCCGAGGCGTTCGCCCACAGCCTGCGGGCCGAAGTGGCCCACCAGGGCGTCAGGGTGGGAGTCGGCTATCTGAGCTGGACGGACACCGACATGGTGCGCGGCGCTGATCAGGACGCGGTACTACGGGAGTTGCGGGCGAGGCTCCCGTGGCCGCTGAACCGCACGTATCCGCTCGGCCCGGCCGTCGACCGCATCGCCGCCGGCGTGGAACGCCGCGCCCCGCATGTGTACGGCCAGTGGTGGCTACGCGGAATGCAGGCGGTACGGGGGTATCTTCCGGGGCTGGTGGCGACGGTGGGCCAACGCGAAGTGCGGCGCGCCGAGGAGCAGTTGCGCGCCGTACCGCAGCCCCGCCGCGGCCTGGTCGGCCCCGGCGGCCAGGCCGACGAGACACATCGCGCCCGGCACTGAACCGCGCTTCGCCGGACGGCCGCTGTCTGGTGGCGTCCGCCGCGACCCCGCGGGTCCACGCCGTGGCGGCTTGGGGTGGAGACACGAAAAGCGCTACAACTCGGGCCCCGGAGCGCAGGATTCCTTGGCAGTGAGTGAAGGGTCGGTAAATCCTTCGCGAAGCTCAGACCAACCAGCGGAAAAATCTCCAGGCGCGGAGATGAAACCGTGATGTTACGCGCGGTGACAGTTCCGGGATGCGGGCGAGGGGCGGGCGTGCTTCGCTGGAGTCGTGGGGATGCGCGAGCGGGTCCGCGAGAAGGTCGCCGAAGTTATGCGTCGGCGGCCGGCGAGGTGTGCGCGGGGAGCGGATCCGGCGGTGGAGGACCGCGAGGTCCGCGAAGCCGGTGAGAGGTACCCGGAGCAGGAGGTGCTGGACGACCTCCAGGACCGGTTCGACTGCTGAGTCGTATACGGAGAAGGGCGCGTCCCCCCACGGGCGCGCCCTTCCCCCCTTTCTGATTCCGCCCTGCCGGAATCAGCCGGATCGTCGGGCCGGCGGCCGCAGGCCCGGCGCTGGTACGAGACGGGCTGTCGCCACCACGACCGCACGCGATCGCTGACGCGGGTAGGCGACCGCGTGCGGGGTCCGTGGCTGACGCACCGTCATATCCCGTAGCGGCCGGGAGGCTTGGCCCCCACGGGAATCCGGCGACACGCACTCTGCCGCACCGCCATGACGGCCCGCTGACTGCTGGCTGACGCGACCCTGACACGCTGCGTAGCCGCCGGGCCGTGTTGAGGGCGTGTCGCGATCCGCACCGACACCATGCTTGGCGGAAAAGACGAGGTTTTCACCGCATCCCCACAAGGCAGGATGGTGCCGGATGGCTGACCTCATCCGGTGGGGACGCATATGACGACAGAAGCTGTGTACTTCGGCCTGCTCGGGCCGCTGGACATTCGGTATGCCGCGCGGCAGATCCCGCTCGGGGCCGGGCGCCAGCGATCCGTGCTGGCGTTGTTGCTGCTGCAGACCAATCAGGAGGTGACCGTTGAGAGTTTAATCAAGCGACTCTGGGACGGGGAACCCCCTGGCGGCGCACGCAACGCCGTGCAGGCCTACGTGGCACGGCTGCGCCGGACGCTGCGCGAGGCCACCGGTACCGACCAGCTGATCCGCAGCGGACCGGGCGGATACGCGCTCACCGCTCCCGACGACACCGTCGACCTCACCCGCTTCCGCTCCCTGACCGCGACCGCCGAGCGCGCCCTGGTCCGCGGTGAACTCGCCCTGGCAGCCCGCAACTTCACCGAGTCGCTGAGCCTGTGGCGGGGTGCGGCGCTGCAGGACGTGCCGTGCGAGACGCTGCAGCGCGACGAGGCGCCCGCGCTGGAGGACGAGCGGCTGCACGTCGTGGAGCGGCTGTGCGACCTGGACCTGATGCAGGGCGCCGCCGCCAACGCGCTGTCGGTGCTGCGCGGGGTGGTCGCCGAACGCCCGCTGCGCGAACGCCCGTGGTGTCAGCTGATCACGGCGCTGTACCAGTGCGGTCGCCGCGCCGAGGCGCTCACCGCGTACCACGACGTCGCCCAGCTCCTCTACGCCGAACTGGCCGTTGAGCCTGGCCCCGATCTACGCGCAGTGCACCAGTGCCTGCTGGACGACGTGGACATCGAGTGGCCGCCGCCGCGCGACCGAATGCCCCAGGTCCGCCCAGCCGCCCAGGCCCCCTGGGCCGAGCCGCGGCAACTGCCCTGCGGCCCCGCCGAGTTAGCGGGCCGGGAGGCGACCGAGGGGCAGGCCGTCCGGTTGCTCAGCACTCCCACGGCGGCCGGGACGGTACCGGTGGTGGTGCTCACCGGAGCGCCCGGCTGCGGCAAGACCGCCCTGGCGGTACGGGTCGCGCACCGGCTGGCCGCCAGGTTCCCGGACGGGCAGATGTTCCTGCCGCTCACCGCGCCGGACGGCTCGCCGCGCGACCCGGACGACCTGCTCGCCGACGCGCTGCACGCCACCGGGCTGCCCACCGGCGACGGCCAGGGCTGTGTACCGCCCGGCTCGACGGCCCGCTCCTCGCTGCTGCGGGCCCGGCTGGCCGGGCGCCGGGTGCTGCTGGTCCTGGACGACGCCGGAGACCCGGCGCAGGTCACCCCGCTGCTGCCGGGCGAGCCGGGCTGCGCGGTGCTGGTCACCGCGCGCACCGAACTGTCCGAACTGACCGCCTTCCACGGCGCCCACCGGATGCCGCTGGACTGCCTGGAACCGGACGGCGCACTGGACCTGCTGGCCCAGATCGTCGGCCGCGACCGGGTCGCCACCGAACCCGAGGCGGCCGCCGAACTCGCCGCCGAGTGCGGCCATCTGCCGCTCGCCCTGTGCGCCGCCGCGGCCAATCTGGCGAGCCACCGCTTCTCGTCCTTCCGCAGCTACGCCAACCGGCTGCGGGCCGGCGACCGGCTCACCCTGCTCTCGCTGGGCGGTGGCGGCTGCGCGGTGCGCAGCGCCTTCGAGCACTCCTACCGGGCCCTGCCCGCCCCCGCCCGGCGGCTGTTCCGGCTGCTGGGGGCCGCCGACCTGCCGGAGACCGGCATCGAGGCGGTCGCCGCGCTCGCCGACCTGCCGGTGGAGGAGGTCACCGGACACGCCCAGCGGCTGTCCGCCGCCCATCTGGTCATCGAGAGCGCGCACGGCCGACTGCGGCTGCCCGGACTGCTGCGCGACTACGCGGCCGAGCGGGCCCGCACCGAGGACGACCCGGCGCAGCTGCGGGCCGCCCGCGCCCGGCTGGTGTGCTGGTACGCCTCACGCACCGCCGCCGCGGTGCGCGCCTGCCTGACCGTGCCGCGCAGAGCCTCCGCGCTGTTCAGCGGATCCCAACAGGCGGGTGAGTGGCTGGAGTCGGAGGCCGTGAACCTCACCGCGCTGGCCCGCTGGACCGACGGCCAGGGACCGCAGGACGCCGCCGTGCTGTTTCCCGAGGGGTCGCTGTGCCGCTCCCCGGACGCGGGCTCCGACGGCGCGGCGTGAACTACCGCGGTGGCAGCGGCGGACGGCTGCGGTCGGGACGCCCGGAGAGGTCCGGCGGGGTGGCCGGCGGATGCTTCTCCAGCAGGTCCAGCGCGGTGCGCACGGCCACCGCCAGCTGCGAGGAGCGGCCCTCGGCCCAGTCCAGCGGAGTGCGCAGCGCCTCGATGTCCGGGGCGACGCCGCCGTTCTCGATCCCCCAGCCGTACCCGTCGAACCAGGCGGCGTTCATCGGCACGGTGATCACCGTGCCGTCGATCAGCCGGTGGCGGCCGGTCATGCCGACCACTCCGCCCCAGGTGCGGGTGCCGACCACCGGTCCGAGGGCCAGCTGCTTGAAAGCGGCGGTGATCATGTCGCCGTCGGAGGAGGTCGCCTCGTCGGCGAGTGCCACGATCGGTCCGCGCGGGGCGTTGCTGGCGTAGCTCACCGGCTGGGCGCCCCGGGTCAGGTCCCAGCCGAGGATCTTGCGGGTCAGCTTCTCGATCACCAACTCGCTGATGTTGCCGCCCGCGTTGCCCCGTACGTCCACGATCAGCGCGGGCCGGGAGACCTCCATCCGCAGGTCGCGGTTGAACTGCGCCCAGCCGGAGCCGCCCATGTCCGGGATGTGCAGATAGCCGCACCGGCCGCCGCTCAACTCCCGTACCACCGCACGGCGTTTGGCCACCCAGTCCTGGTAGCGCAGGGGACGCTCGTCGATCAGCGGCGCCACCGCGACCCGGCGGGACGGCCCGTCGGATCCCCGCGGCGGGGCGAACGTCAGCTCCACGGTGGTTCCGCCCGCCCCCGCCAGCAGCGGATAGGGGCCGGTCAGCGGGTCCACCGGGCGACCGTCGACATGGGTGAGCACCGCGCCCTCGCGCACCCCGGTACCGGCCAGCGGTGACCGCGCCTTGGAGTCCGAGGACTCACCCGGCAGGATCCGCCGGACCGACCACGAACCGTCCTTGTCGTGCTGGAAGTTGGCGCCCAGCAGCCCCATCGGCCGCTGGTAGTGCGGCGGTCCCTCGTTGCGCCGGGCGGCGGTGCAGTACGCGTGCGAGGTGCCGAGCTCACCGAGGATCTCCCGCAGCAGATCGGCGAACTCCTCGGGGGACGCGACCCGTTCGACCAGCGGGCGGTACTGGTCGAGCACCGCGGGCCAGTCGATGCCGCACATGTCGGGCGCCCAGAAGTAGTCCCGGATGATCCGCCCGGCCTCCTGGTACGCCTGCCGCCACTCGGCGGCCGGGTTCACCTCGTGCAGGATGCGGCGCATGTCGAGCAGGACCGTCGAGTCGTCGTCACCCCGCTCGTACGCCGGGACGACGGCGAGGTCACCGTCGTCGTAGACCACGAGACGGCGGCCGTCGCCGCTGACCGCGTACCAGTCCATGTGCCGCAGCAACTCGGTGCGCCGGGTCCGGAACAGGTCGAAGTACTCCAACGTCGGCCGCGGCGACGGGTCGGCGGGGTTGGCGAAGGTCTCGCCCAGCGCACCGGAGATCGGCCAGCGCAGCCAGACCAGTCCGCCGCGCACCGGGGAGAGCGAGGAGTACTTCGACGCCGCGACCGGGAACGGCGTCACCCGGTTCGGCAGCCCCTCCGCCTCCACCACGACCGGCCCCTCGGTGCCGTCGACCGCGTCCAGGCCGCCGGTGATCGGCCGCCCCTCGACCGGCAGCGCGAACGGCGACGGCGTCGCGGAGTTGAGCGGGACCAGGTAGGGGCGGCAGCCCAGCGGGAAGGACAGGTCGCCGGTGTGCACGTCGTATACCGGGTCGAAGCCGCGCCAGGACAGGAACGCCAGATAGCGGCCGTCCCGGGTGAAGACCGGACCCTCGTCCTCGAAGCGGCCGTTGGTGACGTCGATGATGGTGCCGCTCGTCAGGTTGGCGATCCTGATCTGCCGCAGCGTACGGCCGATGCCCGGGTGCGACCAGGCCAGCCAGGCCGAGTCGGGCGAGAACGCCAGGTCGCGCACCGGCCCGTTGTCGGAGCGCACCAGCTCCACCACGGTCCCCGCTGGCACGGTGCGCGGCGGCTCCTCGGGCGGCAGCGTGTCGTCCACGTCCGTGCTGGTGCCACGGGGCTCGGCGGCGCCGGTCGCCACCAGCAGCAGCCGTCCGTCGTGCGAGGCGACGGCGAGGACGGCGCCGTCCGGAGAGGCCACCAGCTCGTGCACCCTCCCCAACTCGCCCTGCGCCAGCCGCCGTTCCTGGGTGTCCACCGGCGGCCGGGCCGGTTCCTCGGCGTCGGCCGCGGTGCCGTCGGCGGACGGGTCCGGGGGGTCCGCGGGGGCGGCGCGCTCCGCGGCGTGGCGGGCGATGTCGTCCGCTTTCGCGGTGTCGTTCGCGCCGGGCGCGGTGCGTGAGGGGGCGGCGCGCTCGCGGCTGCCCGTGCCGAGGGGCTCGTCGAACGCCTCCGGGCTGGTCGGGACCGCGCCGGTGATCCCGGAGACGGCGGCGAAGCGGACCGCGCGGCCGGGCAGGTCGGCGATCCCGATGGCGTCCTCGCCGCCCGTGTCCGAGACGAACGCCACCCGCCCGGTGCCGCCCAGCATCACCGGCAGCCGCACCCGGGAGCCGGGCCGGTCGACGATGGTGCGTGCCGGGCCGTCCCGGTGGGTGAGCCAGTACAGGCTGCCGCGTACGCACACCGCGCTGGCCCGCCCGGTGGTGTCGCACGCCAGCCCGGTGAGGTGGGCGGCGGCCGGGACCTGGTACGGGCGGCGGCCGTTGCGCGCGCCGCCCAGCCGTACGTCCAGGCGGCGCGGCGTCCCCGCGGGATCGGCGAGGTCCTCGGCCAGCCACAGCCTGCCCGCGCACTGGTAGACCACCCGCCGGCCGTCGGTCGACGCGTTGCGGGCGTAGAACCGCGCGTGGTCGGTGTGCCGCCGCAGGTCGGAGCCGTCCGGCAGGCACGAGTACAGGTTGCCCACGCCCTCGTGGTCGGAGAGGAAGGCGATCCGCCCGGCCACGAACATGGGGCAGTCCAGGTGTCCGTGCAGTTCCGGCAGCAGCCGGGCGCCCTGGAGCCACAGCCGCCCCGTCGCGCCGCCCCGGTACCGCTTCCAGGACGCCGGTTCGTGCGGGGGAGTGCCGTTCAGGATCAGGGTGAGGTGCTCGCCGTCCAGGTCGGCGACCGCGATGTCGGAGACCTGCCCCCATGGGAGCCGTCTGCCGGGCGAGCCGTCCGTGGTGATCGCGTAGGCCCAGGAGAAGTGCGAGAACGGCTGCCCGTGCGAGGAGACGGCCAGGATCCGCCCGTCCGGTGTCCAGGAGCACACCCGGGCGTCCGGGCTGCCCCAGTACGTCAGCCGGCGCGCCGGTCCGCCGTCCACCGGCACCAGGTGCACCTCGGGGTCCAGGCTGCGCCAGGTGGTGAACGCGATGGTGGAGCCGTCCGGGGAGAACCGGGGGTGCCCCAGCCGGGTGCGGTCCGCGGTGATCCGCCAGGCCCGTTCCGGGACGTCCCCGGCGGCGGGCAACGGCGCCACCCACAGGTCGTCCTCGGCGACGAAGCACAGCAGGTCGCCGTGCAGGTGGGGGAACCTGATATATGCGTCGTCCATCACGACTGTCACGTTTTCCATGGTTCTGGGAGGGATTGCGGAGGGCAACTTTTGGCGCCGGTCATGGGCCGTGCACCATGGGGGAGACGGTCTGAAGGAGCACGGTCGGGGCAGGAGCGGGAGCGGGCAGTGGTGGAGGTCCACGGGACGGTGGCGGACGGCTTCGAGCCGGTCCGGGAGGCGTTCCGAGAGGGGTTCGAGCGGCGCGGGGAGCGGGGGGCGGCGGTGGCCGTCCACCTGGGCGGCCGTCTGGTGGTCGATCTGTGGGCCGGTGCCGCGCGGGCCGACGAGCCCGAGGGGCCGCGGTGGGAGGGCGACACCGCGCAGATCATCCGCTCCGCGGGCAAGGGCCCGGCCGCCGCCTGCCTGCTTCTGCTGCACCAGCGCGGCCAACTGGACCTCGACGCGCCGGTGGGCAGCTACTGGCCGGAGTTCAAGGCGGCGGGCAAGGAGCGCGCCCTGGTGCGCCATCTGCTCACCCACCGCGTCGGGGTGCCCGCGCTGGACACCCCGCTCACCGTCGCCCAGGCCCTGGACGGGATCAGCGGGCCGCGCGCGGTCGCCGCCCAGCGCCCGCAGTGGGAGCCGGGCAGCGAGCACGGCTACCACGCGCAGACGTTCAGCTGGCTGCTGGGCGAACTGGTGCTACGGGCCACCGGCCGCACCCTCGGCCAGTGGTTCGCCCAGGAGATCGGCCGCCCGCTCGGCCTCGACCTGTGGTTCGGCCTGCCGCCGCGGCAGGCGGCACGGGTCGGCCGGATCGCCGCCGTACCGGCCCCGTCCGCACCGGCCGCGGCGGGTCTGCGCACCCGGCCGAAACGATCCGTCGCCGAGGCGTACGCCGACCCCGAGTCGCTGACCCGGCGCGCCTTCGAGGCGATATCCGCCCCTGTGGACGAGAACGAACCGGCGTACCAGGCAGGCGAGTTGGCGGCCTCCAACGCGATCGCCACCGCCCGCTCGCTCTCCCGCTGCTACGCGGCGCTGGCCACCGGCGTGGACGGCGGACGACCGCTGTTCACCCCGGCGACGCTGACCGCCGCCCGGTCCCCGGAGTCCGACGGCCCGGACCGGGTGCTGGTGGTCAACACCCGGTTCGGTCACGGCTTCATGCTGCACGGCCCGTCCTGCCCGCTGCTGGCCCCCGGCTCCTTCGGCCACCCCGGGCGCGGCGGTTCGCTGGGCTTCGCCGACCCCGAGTCGGGCATCGCCTTCGGCTACGTCACAGGCGGCCTGCAGAAGTCGGTGACCGCGGACCCGCGGGCGCAGGCCCTGGTACGGGCGTTGCGCTCCTGCCTGCGCTGAGTCCACGGCGATGCGCCGGGTACGGGGTGCTGGTCCCCGGCGCGGGCCAGGGCATCGGCGCGGCCCTCGCCCGCCATGGCGCGGCCGAGGGCGCCGCGGTCCCGGTGGCCGGCCGCAACCCGGACCGGGCGGAGCGGACCGCCGCCACGTCGGCGGTGTGGCGTACGGCTGCGACGTGAGGGACGAGTAGGCGGTAACGGCCGCCGTGGCGTTGGCGGTTGAACGCTTCGGCTCACTCGACGTCCTGCGCCGCCGAGGCGCTGCGCCGGGCGGCGGAGCAGGGTGCCCGCTGGGCCGGGTCGGCACCCCGGAGGGCATCGCCGCGGCCGTCGCCTACCCCGCCTCGGCGGACGCCTCCTGGGTCACCGGGTGACGCTGCCGGTCGAAGGCGGGCCGCTGGTGGGCACCCTCGGCATGAACCGCTCGTTCCGCGAGGGTCCGGGGGCCGAGTCTCCCGGAAACGCGGAGGTGCCCCCGGCGGAGTGGATCAGCTCGCGGACAGCAGTGCCGCCACGATCTTCCCCGCGAACTTGTAGCCCTCGCCGGTGTTCGGCACCACCGCCGCCGCGGCGACATCGTCGCGGTAGGCCAGGAACCAGCTGTTGGGCTTGGTCTGGCCGTCCACCTCCGCGGTGCCGGTCTTGGCGCCCACGTCACCGCCGAGCTGGCCCACGGTCGGCGCGGCGGTGCCCTGCCGGGCGGTGAGCACCATCATCGAACGCAGCGCGGCGTCGACCGACGCGGGCAACTGCTGCGGCGCCTGCGCGATCTGCCGGTTGTCCACCGAGGTGGGAACGATGACCGGCTGGTGGAACGCCCCGGACTTGGCGGTGGCCGCCACCGACGCCATGTCCAGCGGGCTCACCTGGACCTGGCCCTGGCCGATCATGGTCATCGCCTTCTCCGAGCCGGTGCCCACCGGCACCTTGCCGTCCCAGGAGGGCACGCCCGTCGACCAGTTGAGGCCGAGACCGAACACGTCGTGCGCCTCGTTCTCCACCGCGCCGTCCGGCAGCACGTTCGCCGTGGAGATGAAGGCGGTGTTGCAGGAGGCCGCGAAGTCCTGGGCGAAGGTGGCCTTGTCGATCTGCATGCCCTCCACGTTGTGGAAGCTGCGGCCGCCGTACGAGATGGTCTTCGGGCAGTCCAGCGGCGTACCGGGGGTGACCTTGCCGGTGGTCAGCAGGGTGGACGCGGTGATCACCTTGAAGGTGGAGCCGGGCGCGTAGGTGCCCAGCAGCGCCTTGTCGTAGCCGCCCGCCGGGTTGTTGGCGACGGCGAGTATGTCGCCGGTGCTCGGCTGGATCGCCACCACCGCGGCGTCCGGGCCCTGGGTGGTGACCGACTTCTCCGCCTGCGCCTGGAGGGTGGCGTCGATGGTGGTCCTCAGCGGCTTGCCCGGCTTGCCCTGGGAGAGCGGGTGCAGCGAGGCGCCCGGCTTGCCGTCGGCGCCCTTGATCCGGATGTCCATCCCCGGGGTGCCCTGCATCGTGCTGCCGTAGCGGGTCTGCAGTTCGCTGAGGATTCCGGCCAGCGACGGGTACTTGGCGGCGGTCAGCGCCGTGCCGTTGCGGTCGACGGCGGTGAGCGGCGGCGGAGTGCTGGACGGGGCGGCCTCCAGGCCCTGGCCCGAGGTCAGCTTGGGGTTGAGCACCGCGGGCGCCCACTTGACGACCGGCTTTCCGGAGGCGTCCCGCACCACGGTCAGTGCCGAGTCGTAGTCCCACGCGGAGTCCTGCCCGTCGTAGGAGACTCCGGCGCGCACCGAGAACGGGACGCGGGTGCCGGTGGCCGGCTTGTCCGCCAGCGTCAACCTGCTGACGTGCAGATCACTTCGATAGGAGGTCAGCTGGGCGGTCGCCTGCGTGCTGTCGTCGGTCAGCGCGGCGGCCTTGGCGACGTCGCCGGAGGCCCAGGCGGCCAGGAAGTCGTGCGCGGTGCTCCGCACTTCGGCCGCCGACGGGGGAGCGGTCACCTTCGGTACCGGCGAGGCGTCGGCCGTCGGCTTGCTGGACACGCTGTGAAACAGGTCGTACCCGCCGAACCCGACCGCCGCGAGCACCACCGCGATCGCACCACCGATCACGACGCCCTTCGTCGCTCCCTGCACCTGACCCTCCCCAACTCGTCGCCTCCGCACCAACCGTCGAGGAGCGTGACGCGGGGGCACTCTATGACACAGATGTGTCCATGGGGTCAAGATTCCACAACCGGACGCAATCACTCAGTCACGCTTGGGCCGTAACCTCTCGAATCGCCCATGTCCGGCAGACCGCTTGAAACCCTCAGATCCAGGTGTCCAACCACATCCTCGCCCGCCACGCGTCCATCGGGATCGTCATGCCGGTGTAGAGCGGGAAGAAGTAGATGAAGTTCCAGATGATCAGCAGCACCAGTGTGCCCGCGCCCACCGCGCCCCACATGCGGCGCCGTTCGGTCGCCCCTGCCGGACCCAGCAGCGCGCCCACCATCATGGCCACCGCCAGGCACAGGAACGGCACGAACACCACCGCGTAGAACAGGAAGATGGTCCGCTCCTGGTAGTTGAACCACGGCAGGTACCCGGCCGCCACCCCGCACAGGACCGCGCCCGCCCGCCAGTCGCGCCGCAGCGCCCAGCGGAACAGCAGGAAGAGCAGCGCGAAACAGGCCGCCCACCACAGCAGCGGGGTGCCCAGCGCCAGCACCTCACGGGCACAACCACCGGGCGCCGTACAGCCGTTCTGGCCGAGCTTGGGCGACTCGTAGAAGTACGACACCGGGCGGCCCAGCACCAACCAGCTCCACGGGTTGGACTGGTAGGTGTGCGGCTGCGTCAGATGGATGTTGAAGTCGTACACCTGGTGCTGGTAGTGCCACAGCGAGCGCAGCGGCGCCGGGATCCACGACCAGGTGCCGCCGCGGCCGTCCGCCCAGTGCCTGAAGTAGCCGTTGCCGGTGGCGAACCAGCCGGTCCACGAGGCGAGATAGGTGGCCAGCGCCACCGGCACCAACGAGCAGAACGCCGGGACGGCGTCGCGGCGCAGCATCGCCCGGTACGGGTGCCGGGCGCCCGCCACCCGGCGCGCACCCGTGTCCCACAGCACCGCCATGATCCCGAACGCCACCAGGTACGGCGCGCCGTTCCACTTCGTCGCGCAGGCCAGGCCGAGCAGTACGCCCGCGGCGATCCGCCACGGCCGCCAGCCGAGCCGGGTGCCCAAGGCGACCGCGCCGTTCGGGCGGCCGTCCGCGGGCAGCGCGGCCGCCAGCCGCGCGCGGGCGGCGTCCCGGTCGATCAGCAGCGCGCCGAACGCGGCCAGCACCCAGAACATCGCGATCAGGTCGAGCAGCGAGGTGCGGCTCATCACGAACTGCAGTCCGTCCACCGCCATCAGCCCACCGGCCAGGCAGCCGAGCGCGGTGGAGCGCAGCAGCCGCCGACCGATCCGGCACAGCATGAACACCGACACCGTGCCGAGCACCGCGACCGAGAAGCGCCAGCCGAACGGTGTCAGCCCGAAGAGCCACTCGCCGAGCGCGATCACCCACTTGCCCATCGGCGGATGCACCACGTACGACGGGTCCAGGCCCAGCGGGATGCGCTGCGGATGGCCGAGGATCAACTGGTTGGCGTTGTCCGGCCAGGCGCCCTCGTAGCCGTGCTGCAGCAGCGCCCACGCGTCCTTGGCGTAGTACGTCTCGTCGAATATCACCGCGCGCGGGCTGCCCAGGTGCCAGAAGCGCAGGGCGCCCGCCAGCAGTGCGACGAGCAGTGGCCCGGCCCAGCCGGACCAGCGGGCCAGCCGGTCGGCCAGCGCCGGGGTGAGTCCGATGGCCTGCCAGAGCCTGGTCCCGGGGGCGGGGAACGGGTCGATCAGCCGCTCCCGGGCGGACCGCTGCCCGCTCCCGGCGTACCCGAACCGCCGCAGGCGTCGCGCCCACGGACTCGGCGCCTCGGGCGCGGGACTCGCGCCCGGGGGCGGTGCGGCGTCTGTCGCGGTGTCACTGCTCACCGAGCCATCGTAGGGAAGCCCCCTGGGGAAATCGCCCTCCCGCCCACCCGTGTGGCCGTGCGGGTAGGGGAGACTGGGGCGCGTGAGCGGAACACTCGTACTGGCCGGAACCCCCATCGGCGACCCGGAGGACGCGCCGCCGCGGCTCGCCGCGGAACTGGCGTCGGCCGATGTGATCGCCGCCGAGGACACCCGGCGGCTGCGCCGGCTGACCGCCGCGCTGGGGGTCACCCCGGCCGGGCGGATCGTCTCGTACTTCGAGGGCAACGAGACCGCCCGCACCCCGGAACTCGTCGACGCCCTCGCCGAGGGCAGCCGCGTGCTGCTGGTCACCGACGCCGGAATGCCGTCCGTCTCCGACCCTGGCTACCGCCTGGTGGCCGCCGCCGTGGAGCGCGACATCCGGGTCACCGCGGTACCCGGACCGTCGGCCGTACTGACCGCGCTGGCGCTGTCCGGTCTGCCGGTGGACCGGTTCTGCTTCGAGGGCTTCCTGCCGCGCAAGTCCGGTGAGCGGCTGTCCCGGCTGCGCGAGGTCGCGGACGAGCGCCGCACGCTGGTGTACTTCGAGGCCCCGCACCGGCTGGCCGACACCCTCACCGCGATGGCCGAGGCGTTCGGGGCGGACCGCCGCGCCGCCGTCTGCCGCGAGCTGACCAAGACCTACGAGGAGGTCAGGCGCGGCCCGCTGAAGGATCTGGCCGCCTGGGCCGCCGACGGCGTACGCGGCGAGATCACCGTCGTCGTCGCGGGCGCCCCGGCCCCGTCCCCGCAGGAACTCGACCCCGCGGAACTGGCTCGCCGGGTCGCCGTACGCGAGTCCGCCGGCGAGGCCCGCAAGGCCGCCATCGCCGCCGTCGCCACCGAGGCCTCAGTGCCGAAGCGACAGGTGTTCGACGCCGTGGTGGCCGCGAAAACCGCCCGCTGACCAGCACTCACGTCAGCGCGTCACAAGTCGCGGTAAAGGTCTAACGTGGACGGGTAAAGGGGCTGAGCCCTATCGGCGGCACAGCCCACAATCACCCCAAATCTGGCTCAAGAGACGGGAACCACTACTGCGCCCCGCCAGCAGGAGGCGTTCGCTGGTAGTGGGAAAGTCCCGCTCCGGGCACCTTGTCCGGAGGGCATCAGGAGCTGCCATGAGCGAGGCCATAGGCACCCCGTACGGAGGACCCGCCACCGGACCGGCGTCGGCCGAGACGGTTCACGAGGCCTATTCGTTCGCGTGCCTGCGCTGCGGGCACGGCTGGGAGCAGTCGTACGAGATAGTGCACAACACCGACGAGACCGGTCGCACCACCGTCACCTACTACGCGGGCAGCAGGCGGGTGCCCTCGCCGCTGACCCATCCGGCCTGCCAGAACTGCGGCGGCCACACGGTCCGCATCATGCGGTCCGGGCGGGTTTCCGGCGCCCGCCGCTGGGATCCGATGATCCTGCCCTTCCCCGAGCAGCACGAGCAGCACGAACGGCACGACGCCGCCTACGAACCCGGCGGGCCGCACTCCACCGCCCCCGGCGATTCGACGGCCAGGCCGCGCCACCACTGGCGCCTCGCCGACCTGCTCCACCTCTTCCACCGCGGCCACGGCCGAGGCCGGGACCGCGCGGCCTGACCCGGCCGCCCCCTCCCGCGTACCGCCTCCGGACGCCGCGTCCGTAGACTCCGGGGCATGGCGGCACAGGCAACCCCCAGGCAAGACACGGCGGCGGCTCCGCCGCTTCCGGAGCCGTTGCGGGTTCCGGTCGCCGACTCGCACACCCACCTGGACATGCAGGACGGCACCGTCGAGGAGGCGCTGGCCAAGGCCGCCTCGGTCGGCGTCGACACCGTCGTACAGGTCGGCTGCGACCTCGCCGGATCGCGCTGGGCGGCCGAAACCGCGGCCGCCCATGAGAACGTGCACGCCACCGTGGCGCTGCACCCCAACGAGGCCCCCCGCATCGTGCACGGCGACCCCGACGGCTGGTCCCGGCAGGGCGCCAGGCAGCCGGGCGGCCTGGCCGCCCTCGACGCCGCGCTGGAGGAGATCGCCGGCCTCGCCGCGCTACCGCAGGTGCGCGGCGTCGGAGAGACGGGCCTGGACTATTTCCGTACCGGCCCGGAGGGCGTCGAGGCGCAGACCTACTCCTTCCGCCGCCACATCGAGATCGCCAAGCGCCACGACAAGGCGCTGGTCATCCACGACCGCGAGGCGCACGCGGACGTGCTGCGGGTGCTGGAGGAGGAGGGCGCGCCGCGCACCGTGGTCTTCCACTGCTACTCCGGCGACGAGCGGATGGCCAAGATCTGCGCCGAGGCCGGGTACTACATGTCCTTCGCGGGCAACATCACCTTCAAGTCGGCCCAGCCGCTGCGCGACGCGCTCACCGTGGCTCCGCTCGACCTGCTGCTGGTGGAGACCGACGCGCCGTTCCTCACCCCCGCGCCGTACCGGGGGCGGCCCAACGCGCCCTACCTGATCCCGATCACGCTGCGGGCGATGGCGGCCGTCAAGGGCGTCGAGGAGGACGAACTGGCCGCGGCCGTCGCCGCCAACACCGCCCGGGCGTTCGGCTATGCGCCGTAATTCGCCCCGGCCTCGCCGATTTTCACTACACAGGGTGACATGACGGCTTTGGAGAGTGGCCGCGGGGTTCGCTAGGGTCCTCCTCCCGAGCAAGGGGAGCCGGACCTGTGGAGTCTTCGTGAGCAGTTCGCAGGGCAGTCATCGAGGGGGCCGAGGCACCCGCGTCGCACCCCGGCCCGCCCCGCCGCCCACCGACCTGGCGGGCGGCACCGCCACCACCGTGCTGCCTCGCCAGACCCCCTACCCGACGCCGTACGAGCCCTACGAGACCGGCCCGTACGAGGGGACCCGCGCCGCGGCCCGGCACAACCGCAAGGCCGCCGCCCGCGCCGCCACCCGCGGCACCGGGCGACGCAGACGCGCGGCACGACCCGACCCGCTGCGCCAGCTGCTGCCCCGGATGCTGGTGGTCGCCTTCCTCACCGGCGGCACCTACGCCTACCTCAGCGGTGAGAAGGACATCGAGCTGACCGTCGACGGAACCCCGCACACCCTGCGCACCTTCGCCGACGACGTGCCCGAACTGCTGCGCCAGCAGCACATCCCGGTCGGCGACCACGACACCGTCGCCCCCGGCCCGTACGCCGGACTGCACGACGGCGAGGACATCGCGGTGCGCCACGGCCGCCCGCTCAGCCTCACCCTCGACGGCCAGCGGCACCAGGTGTGGACCACCGCCCGCACCGTCGACGAGGCGCTGCGGCAACTCGGGGTGCGCGCCGAGGGGGCGCACCTGTCCACCGCCCCCGACGCCCCGATCGGCCGGTCGGGCCTGCGGCTCGACGTGCGCACCGAGCGGACCGTGACGTTCCTGGCCGACGGCCGGGAGCACACCGTGCGCACCAACGCGGCCACCGTGCGGCAGGCGGCGGCCGAGGCGGGGATCGCCTTCGGGCCGAAGGACACCACCTCCGTCGACCCCCGCAGTTTCCCGCGCGACGGCCAGACCGTCTCCGTCATGCGGATCACCGGCCGCACCCAGGTGCGCGAGGAACCGATCCCGTTCCACACCGTGCGGCAGCCGGACCCCGCCCAGTTCAAGGGCACCGAGGTGGTGGTGATCCCCGGCGAGGTCGGGGTGCGCCAGGTCAGCTACGAACAGCGCACCGTCAACGGCGTCAAGGACAAGCCCCGGCAGACCGGCTCCCGGGTGCTGAAGGAACCCATCGACGAGGTCATCGCCGTCGGCACCAGGCCCCAGCCCACCTCGGTCGCCGGAGCCGACGGCCTCAACTGGGCGGGCCTGGCCCGCTGCGAGGCGGGCGGACGGCCCAACGCCGTCGACCCGTCCGGCACCTACGGCGGCCTCTACCAGTTCGACACCCACACCTGGCACGCCCTCGGCGGCACCGGACGGCCGCAGGACGCCCCCGCCGCCGAGCAGACGTACCGTGCCAAGAAGCTGTACGTACGCCGCGGCGCCAGCCCCTGGCCGGTCTGCGGCCACAAGCTGATGTCCTAGCGGCTCCCCGGCGCACGTAAACTTTTGCGGTGAGCTCCAGCCCCCGTACCACCCCAGCCGCCGACGAGCCAGGCCCGCTGCTCGGCCCCGCCGACATCCGAGAACTGGCCGCCGCGCTGGGCGTACGCCCCACCAAGCAGCGCGGCCAGAACTTCGTCATCGACGCCAACACGGTGCGCCGCATCGTGCGCACCGCCGATGTACGGCCCGACGACGTGGTGGTCGAGGTCGGGCCGGGGCTCGGCTCGCTGACCCTGGCGCTGCTGGAGGTCGCCGACCGGGTCACCGCGGTGGAGATCGACGACGTGCTGGCCGCCGCGCTGCCCAGCACCATCGCCGCCCGGCTGCCGCACCGCGCCGACCGCTTCGCGCTGGTGCACCGGGACGCGATGCGGGTCGCCGAACTACCCGGACCGGCGCCGACCGCGCTGGTCGCCAACCTCCCGTACAACGTGGCCGTTCCGGTGCTGCTGCACATGCTGGAGACCTTCCCGACCATCGAACGCACCCTGGTGATGGTGCAGTCCGAGGTCGCCGACCGGCTCGCCGCCACCCCCGGCTCCAAGGTGTACGGGGTGCCGTCGGTCAAGGCCAACTGGTACGCGGAGGTCAAGCGGGCCGGTGCCATCGGCCGCAACGTCTTCTGGCCCGCACCGAACGTCGACTCGGGCCTGGTCTCCCTGGTACGGCGGGACCAACCGCCGAAGACCACGGCGACCCGCGAGGAGGTCTTCGCGGTGATCGACGCGGCCTTCGCCCAGCGCCGCAAGACGCTGCGCGCGGCGCTCGCCGGATGGGCCGGATCGGCCGCCGCGGCCGAGGCGGCGCTGACCGCCGCCGGGGTCTCGCCGCAGGCCCGCGGCGAGTCCCTGACCGTCGAGCAGTTCGCGAGCATCGCCGAGCACAAGGGGGCAGCAGCCCAGTGACCGCACCCGTCGTCGTCCGCGCGCCCGCCAAGGTCAACGTCCAGCTGGCCGTGGGCGGTCTGCGCCCGGACGGCTTCCACGACCTGGCCAACGTCTTCCTCGCCGTCGGCCTGTACGACGAGGTGACGGCCACCCCGGCGGACCGGCTGCGGATCACCGCCGCAGGCCCGGACGCCGACCAGGTGCCGCTGGACGAGGGCAACCTGGCGGCCCGCGCCGCGCTCGCCCTCGCCCGGCGGTACGGCATCCCGGCCGACGTGCGACTGCACATCGCCAAGGACATCCCGGTGGCGGGCGGCATGGCGGGCGGCAGCGCGGACGCCGCGGCGGCACTGCTGGCCTGCGACACGCTGTGGGGCACCGGCGCCTCCCGGGCCGAACTCCTCGACATCTGCGCCGAGTTGGGCAGCGACGTGCCGTTCAGCCTGGTCGGTGGCGCCGCGCTGGGCCGGGGCCGGGGCGAACTGCTCGAACCCCTGGAGACCGGCGGTACGTTCCACTGGGTTTTCGCGGTCGCCGACGGCGGACTGTCCACCCCGGCGGTCTACCGCGAGTGCGACCGGCTGCGGAAGGGCTCCGGCCACGGGTACACCGCGGCGGACCTGCCCGACCCGCAGCCGTCCCCGCGCCTGCTGGAGGCGCTGCGCACCGGCGACACCCCCGCGCTCGCCGGCGCGCTGTCCAACGACCTGCAGCCCGCCGCGCTGTCGCTGCGCCCGGCCCTGGCCGACACCCTGCGCACCGGCACCGAAGCGGGCGCCCTCGCCGCCCTGGTCTCGGGCTCCGGCCCCACCTGCGCCTTCCTGGCCGAGGGCGCGAACTCCGCCAAGGCGGTGGCCGAGGCCCTCATGGCTTCCGGCACCTGCCGCACCGCCCGGGTGACGTCAGGCCCGGCCCCCGGCGCAACGGTGCTGGGCTAGGGGCCTGGGGCCCGCCCGGGCTCCCCGGCGGACGCGGGACGAACACGACCGCGCGCCTGAGTACGCTGGAAGGCCGACCCAGTCGTCCATACCTGGAGAGAAATGGCCGTCAACCTCATCAACGTCGAGTCCATCGGCAAGGTGTACGGAACCCGCACCCTGCTCGACGGCACCAGCCTCGGCGTCTCGGAGGGCGACCGCATCGGTGTGGTCGGCCGCAACGGTGACGGCAAGACCACCCTCATCCGCATCCTGACCAAGCTGGAGGAACCGGACCGCGGCCGGGTCACCCACGTCGGCGACCTTCGGCTCGGCGTCCTCACCCAGCACGACTCGCTCGACCCGGCGGCCACCATCCGGCACGAGGTGCTCGGCGACCTCGCCGACCACGAGTGGGCGGGCAACGCCAAGATCCGCGACGTGCTGACCGGCCTGTTCGGCGGCCTCGACCTGCCCGGTTTCGCCCAGGGCCTGGACACCGTCATCGGCCCGCTGTCCGGCGGCGAGCGCCGCCGCATCGCGCTGGCCCAACTGCTCATCGCCGAGCAGGACCTGCTGGTGCTGGACGAGCCCACCAACCACCTCGACGTCGAGGGCATCGCCTGGCTCGCCGAACACCTCCAGGCGCGCCGCTCCGCGCTGGTGTGCGTCACCCACGACCGCTGGTTCCTCGACCAGGTGTGCACCCGCATGTGGGACGTACAGCGCGCCGAGGTCCACGAGTACGAGGGCGGCTACTCCGACTACGTCTTCGCCCGCGCGGAACGCGAGCGCCGCGCCGCCTCCGAGGAGGCCAAGCGGCAGAACCTGGCCCGAAAGGAGCTCGCCTGGCTGCGCCGCGGCGCTCCGGCGCGTACCAGCAAGCCGCGGTTCCGCATCGAGGCGGCCAACGAGCTGATCGCCGACGTGCCGCCGCCGCGGGACTCCGCCGAGCTGATGAAGTTCGCCAACTCCCGGCTCGGCAAGACGGTCTTCGACCTGGCGGACGTGACCGTCACTGCCGGTGAGAAGGTGCTGCTCAAGCACCTGACCTGGCAGCTCGGCCCCGGCGACCGGATCGGCCTGGTCGGCGTCAACGGCGCGGGCAAGACCTCGCTGCTGCGGGCGCTGGCCGACGCCGCGTACACGGAGGGCGACAAGCAGCCCGCGGGCGGCAAGGTGGTCGTCGGCAAGACGGTCCGGCTCGCCTACCTCTCCCAGGAGGTCGCCGAACTCGACCCGACCTGGCGGGTGTTGGAGTCCGTGGAGCAGGTGCGGCAGCGCGTCGACCTGGGCAAGGGCCGTGAGATGACCGCCTCGCAGCTGTGCGAGCGGTTCGGCTTCACGAAGGAGAAGCAGTGGACCCCGGTCGGCGACCTCTCCGGCGGTGAGCGGCGCCGACTCCAGCTGCTGCGGCTGCTGATGGACGAGCCGAACGTGCTGTTCCTGGACGAGCCGACCAACGACCTGGACATCGAGACCCTCACCCAGCTTGAGGACCTCCTCGACGGCTGGCCGGGCTCGATGGTCGTCATCAGCCACGACCGCTACTTCATAGAGCGCACCACCGACCGGGTGTTCGCGCTGCTCGGCGACGCGACGTTGCGGATGCTGCCGCGCGGCATCGACGAGTACCTGGAGCGGCGGCGCGCCGCGATCGAGGCCGCCGCGGCCCCGGCCGCGTCCGCGGCTCCCGCCAAGCCCCGGTCGTCGGGGGCCGACGCGCGCGCCGCGAAGAAGGAGCTCCAGAAGATCGAGCGCCAACTCGACAGGATCGGCGAGAAGGAGGCCAAGCTGCACGCCCAGATCGCCGAGAACCCGACGGACTTCGAGAACGTCGCCAAGCTGGACGCCGAGTTGCGTGGACTGCGCGATGAGCGTGAGGAGTTGGAGATGCGCTGGCTGGAGCTGGCGGACGAGGTGTAAAAGGCTCGTGGAGGCGGGCGGCGGGGGCATAACGGCGATGTCACGTGCACGGACCGGCCCGGCGTCCGCTTGGCGCCGGGTGATACAAAAGGTGCCCGCTTGAGCCCAAGCGTCACCTAGTACGAGGCCCGTGCCGCGGGCCTAGTGAACGATCACGGGGGAAAACCGCTCATGTCCCAGCCGCCTGACGGTACCGGAGGCTCCGGCGCGCCGGAGCGCGCACCGCACGAGATGCCAACCCACCTCGCGGGCGCGGCGGTTCCGCCCCCGCCCGCGGGCCAGCCCCCGCAGGTCCCGCCGCCCCCACCCGCGGCCCCGGGCCAGCCGGTCCCGCCGCCTCCGCCGCCGGTGCAGAGCCAGGTCCCGCCGCCACCTCCCGCGGCTCCGGGGCAGCCCCCGCAGGCTCCGCCGATCGCCGGGGGCCAGCCGCAGTACGGCTATCCCGCGCCCGGCTACGGCTACCCGCAGCAGCCCCCGGCCCAGGGCGGCCCGAACCCGTACCAGCAGCCGTCGCCGTACGGCTACCAGCAGTCCCCGTACGCGCAGCAGCCGCCGACCCAGCCGATGCCGCACCAGGGTTGGGGCGGCAACCCGTACGGGCAGCCGCAGCAGCCGCCCTTCCCGGCGCAGCCCGGCGGCGGCTCCGGCGGTCGGCTGTCCGGCGGCAGGCTGGCCGCGCTGATCGCGGGCATCGTCGCGGCGGTGCTGGTGGTCGGCGGCGGTGCCTACCTGTTGACCTCGGGTGGCAGCAAGCCCAAGTCGGCGGCTAGGGGCGGCGGTTCGGGGAACAGCGGTGACAACGCGCCGCACAACTCCGCGGGCAAGGTCGCCTGGACGGTGCCCGCGCCGAACGTGACCAAGCAGCAGAACATCGCCCCCACCCCGGGCATGTGGTTCAGCGGCGGTGACGTCATCAAGCAGACGCCGACCGGTGTCACCGCGTACGACCTCGGCTCCGGCCAGCAGCAGTGGACGGTGCCGTCTCCGGAGGGCGACACCTGCGACGCCGCGACCGACATCGTCAACGACAAGATCGCCGTGCAGTACGGAACGCACTGCGAGAACGTGATGGTCGTCGACGCCTCGACCGGCAAGCTGGCGTGGAACAAGCCGCTGGGGTTCACCAGCAGCCTCCTGATGTACACCGACATGGCGATGAGCGGCGATGTGCTCGCGGTGGAGGCCCAGGAGCAGACGGTCTCGTTCCAGGTGAGCACCGGTAAGCCGCTGTGGCACTCGGACAACGGCTCCGACGCCCATGACAAGGGCTTCGCCGGTGGCTCGCAGATGGTCGAGGTGTACTACAACGGCGACAACCAGGAGAACAACAACCACGTCTCGCTGATCGACCCGATGTCCGGCAAGCCCAAGTGGACCTGGGACGCCCCGGCGGGTACGGAGGTGGTCAGCGTGATCTCGGTCAACCCGGTGGTGGTCGGTATCGGGGCGGGCGACATGACGATGACCGACATCTGGGACGTCGACGGCGGCCGTCTCGGCGGCAAGATCTCGTTGGGCAAGAGCGGTTCCGACCAGGGCAAGTACGCGATCCGGTGCCCTGCCGACAAGATGACCCCCTGCAACAACGTGGCCGTCTCCGGCAACACGCTCTACATGGCGACCAGTCAGCACTCCGGCAGCGGCTCGGTCTCCAGCACCAACGAGATCGCGGCGTTCGACCTGTCCAACGGCAGCGGCAAGTGGCTGTCCAAGAGCGCTGACGCGCCGATGCAGTTGGTGAGCGTGGACGGCAACTCGGTGATCGCGTACCAGATGTCCGGCTTCGAGAACGCGGGCAAGGTCCTCAAGGCCGACACGTCCAGCGGCGCGCTGTCCACCTACACCACCTTCGACGACTCCACTGCGCAGCAGGAGCGCGACCTGGACTCGGCGGGCCTGGGCGACTCCGACTTCGGCTGGCACAACAACACCCTGGCGATCGGGATGTCGCAGATCTACAGCGGCGGTCTGGAGAAGTACCTGGTGGGTGCCCTGCACTGACCCTGGCCCACCCGACGGCCGCCCGGCCGCCCGCACCCCGAGTGCGCGCGTACGGGCGGCCGTTGGCGTTGGAGTTGACGGCTACGGGTTCCACTCTGTCGACATCCGACAAAACCAAACTTTCTGTCGCATGTTCCGAACCGATCCGGACGGTTTCGGGCATGAACCGGCCAGGAAGGGAGGGATTTTCGGTATGCGGGGATGCTTCTGACGGGTATGGGGCGCGGTATCTCGAACAAGCGTGTAGCTTCCGGGGCTATACCGGGGCCGCAGGGGGGTGTGGCGTGGGCGGGACGCCGGGAGGGGCGCGTGGGGAATGGGGGAGTGCCCACATGGGCGTACGGATCGTGGTGGTGGACGACCACCGGTTGCTCGCGGAAGCCTTGGCCTCCGCGCTGAAGTTGCGCGGGCACCGTGTGCTGGCGGCCGGTGCGCCGAGTTCGAGCGCGGCGGACCTGGCGATCGGGCGGGCGCCCGAGGTGTGCCTGATGGGCACGTCGACGCCCGCCGAGCCGGGGGTGTTCGACCCGGTGACGCGGATCAAGCGGGAGCGTCCGGCGATCGCGGTGATCGTGCTGGGGCCGGTGCCCAATCCGCGCGGCATCGCCGCCGCGTTCGCCGCCGGGGCCTCCGGTTACGTGCGCCACGACGAGCGGATCGAGGGCGTGGAGCGGGCGATGGCCAAGGCGCGGGCCGGGGAGGTGGCGGTGGCGCCGCAGTTGCTCCAGGCGGCGTTCGCCGAGCTGCTGCACCCCGCGGCGGAACCCGACGACGAGGGCAGCAGGCTGCTGCAGATACTGACCCCGCGTGAGGTCGAGGTCCTGGTGCGGGTCGCGGAGGGTGAGGACACCCGCCTGATCGCCGCCGGGATGGGCATCGCCCCCAGTACGGCCCGCACCCATGTGCAACGCGTCCTGATGAAGTTGGGCGTGGGCTCCCGCCTGGAGGCGGCGGCCCTGGCCGCCCGCACGGGCTTGCTGGACCGCGCCTCCGGTGGCTAGGCGGGGGTCGCTCCGAAGACGCCGACTCGCCGTCGCGGCGGAAGGAGACCCGCCGCCGCGACGGCGAGCGGCCACGAACCCGCAGTGGAGCCCGACGGTGCCGAACCGGCCGTCACCCGAACCGGAACTCGGCCGGACGGCACGCTAGTTACCGTCGTCCGCCCCCTGCGCGGGCGCGGGCGTGGGACTGAGCCGCAGCCAGAGCAGGAAGGCCGCGCCGAGCACCAGCATCCCGACTCCGGTCCACAGGTTGATGTTGATCCCCTGCGCCTTGCGCAGGTCCGCGTCGGACGCCGTGATCCCGGCGATCGTCACGATCACCCCGTAGACCGCGAACAGGCCCCCGATGATGCCCCGTATGTCGAACAGCCGCGCCGCGGTGGCGGACCGGCGCTCCAGCTCCTCGACCTCGTGCTGGTAGTCACTCATGATGCTGCGCTCCTGGACCTAGAACGAGAACGGGACGTACAGGGCCGCGGCGATGACCAGCGCGGCGGTGCCCAGCAGGGCGGGCCTGCGGTACCAGGCCTCGTCACCGGCCGCGGGCGGCTCCTCCATGCCCGGGGAGCGGGTCCCGTACACCAGCCCGGCGAGCTCCTCGACGGGCTTCGGCCTGGTGAAGACGCTGACCGCCACCATGACCACCGCTCCGGCGACGAAACCGACGATCGCCGAGACGAAGTTGGCGCCCTGGTCGCTGGGGATGGCGATGACGTGCTGCTTGTAGATGTAGAAGTAGTTGACCATCGCCGCGACGGTGCCCGCCAGCAGCCCCCAGAACCCGGCCTGCGCGGTGGTCCGCTTCCAGAACATGCCGATGATGAAGACCACGAACAGCGGCACGTTGAAGAACGAGAACAGCGTCTGCAGGTACGCCATGATGTTGCTGAAGCTGGACGCCAGGAACGCGGTGCCGATGCTGGCCAGTACCCCGATGACGGTGATGACCCGGCCGAACCGCAGGTAGTACGCGTCCGACTCGCCGCGCTTGACGTACCGCGACCAGATGTCGTTGGTGAACACGGTGTTGAACGAGGAGACGTTGGCCGCCATGCCCGCCATGAACGCGGCCAGCAGTCCGGTCACCGCGATGCCCAGCACACCGTTGGGCAGCAGGTCCTGCATCAGCAGCGGGATCGCGTCGTTGTAGGTCAGCGACGAGCCGGGTGTGCCGATCTTGGGCACGATGGCCGCCGCGATCAGCCCGGGTATCAGCACGCCGAACACGATCAGCACCTTGGGGAAGGCCGCGATCAGCGGGGTGCGCCTGGCGGCGGAGAGGTTCTTGGCGGACAACGCCCGCTGCACTTCGGCGAAGTTGGTGGTCCAGTACCCGAAGCTGAGCACGAAGCCGAGCCCGAGCACGATGGTCAGCCAGTTGGCACCCAGCGGATTGCCGTGGCCGATGCCGGTGCCGCCCCAGGCGGTCATGAAGTCATGGCCGTGGGTGCGGTCCAAGGTGGTGGTCAGGCCGTGCCAGCCGCCGACCCGCTTGAGGCCGACGACGACCAGCGGGATCAGCGCGGCGAGGATCACGAAGAACTGGAGCACCTCGTTGTAGATCGCCGAGGACAGTCCGCCGACGGTGATGTAGACCAGCACGAACAGCCCGGCGACCAGGATCGCCACCCAGGTCGGCCAGCCCAGCAGCGCCTGCACCACGATCGCCATGGCGTACAGGTTGACGCCCGCGATCAGCACCGCGGACAGGGCGAACAGCACCGAGCTGAGCAGATGCGCCTTGGGGTCGAAGCGGTGCAGCAGGAACTCCGGCACCGAGCGCACCTTCGAGCCGTAGTAGAACGGCATCATCACCAGGCCGAGGAAGACCATGGCGGGGATCGCGCCTATCCAGTACCAGTGCACGGTGTACACGCCGTACTGCGCGCCGTTGGCCGCCATGCCAAGGATCTCGGTGGCGCCGAGGTTGGCGGCGACGAACGCCAGGCCGGTGATCCAGGCGGGCAGCGACCGTCCGGACAGGAAGAAGTCGAGGCTGGTCCTCACGCTGCGTTTGGCGGCGAAACCGATGCCGAGGACCACGGCGAAGTAGATCACCAGGATCGCGTAGTCCAGTCCGTTGGTGGGGAGCCGAAGCCCATCGGCCAGGTATGGCAGAGGTGGTCTCGCTGGCATAGGTGGTCTCGCTTCTGGCGGCGGGTGGGTGGACGGAGTTGCCTGAACGTAACGCCGGATGTTTGGAAAATGAACAGGCCTGGTGGAGTTCTTTGTTGGATCGTGATCGGACGCTCTCCGCTGCGGAGGAGGTTCGGGGGTTTCACCCCAAATGCTTCGATCCTTGCGTTGACGCGGTCGGTACTGTTGGGTCATGCTTCATAATGTTTGATTTTGTTGATGGAGGAGTCTTCGGGTGAAGAAGACGACGACCCTGCTCGCCGACGGTCGCGAACTGGTCCACTACGACGCCCGCGACGACGTGCCGCGCGACGCCGTCGACCAGCGCCCGCTCGAGCCCACCGCCACCGCGTCCGAGATCCGCCACGACCCGCTGCTGGACGAGTGGGTCGCCGTCGCCTCCCACCGGCAGACCCGCACCTACCACCCGCCCGCCGACGCCTGCCCGCTGTGCCCCTCCCGGGACGGACGGCACAGCGAGATCCCGGCCGCCGACTACGACGTCGTCGTCTTCGAGAACCGCTTCCCCTCGCTGACCGGCGGACCAGGCCCGCTCACCGCCGACGGCCCCGGCGGCCTGCTCGCCCACCGCCCCGGCGCCGGACGCTGCGAGGTGGTCTGCTTCACCCCCGACCACGACGCCTCCTTCGCCGACCTCACCCCCGACCAGGCCCGTCTCGTCCTCGACGCCTGGACCGACCGCACCGCCGAACTGTCCCAACTCCCCGGCGTCCAGCAGGTGTTCTGCTTCGAGAACCGCGGCCGGGAGATCGGCGTCACCCTCAGCCACCCGCACGGCCAGATCTACGCCTATCCGTTCACCACCCCCCGCACCGCCCGCATGCTGCACAGCCTCGCCGCCCACCGGGAACGCACCGGCGGCAACCTGTTCGACGACGTACTGGCCGCCGAACGCGCCGACGGCAGACGGCTCGTGCTCACCGGCGACCACTGGACCGCGTTCGTCCCGCACGCCGCGCACTGGCCGTACGAGGTCCACCTCTACCCCAACCGCCGCGTCCCCGACCTGCTCGGCCTGGACGAGGCCGCCCGCGCCGAGTTCCCGCACGTCTACCTGGAACTGCTGCGCCGCTTCGACCGGATCTTCGGCGCCGGCGAGCCCCCCACCCCGTACATCTCCGCCTGGCACCAGGCGCCCGTCGACCGCATCGACCGCCGGGACTTCGCGCTCCACCTCGAGCTTTTCACCGTCCGCCGCACTTCCGGCAAGCTGAAGTTCCTGGCCGGTTCCGAGTCCGGCATGAACGTGTTCATCAACGACGTCCCCCCGGAGGCCGCCGCCGCGCGGCTGCGCGAGATCGCCACCCGGGGACACCACAGCCAGGGCGAGAAGGCAGGGCAGCAGCAGTGACCAGCAGCAAGAGCAAGGTTCTCGTCACCGGCGGAGCGGGCTACATCGGCAGCGTCGTCGCCGCCCACCTGATCGAGGCCGGACACCGGGTCACCGTCCTCGACGACCTGTCCACCGGGCACCGCCAAGCCGTCCCCGAGGCCGCCGAGTTCATCGAGGGCCGCGTCCAGGACGCCGCCGACATCCTCGACCCCTCCTACGGCGCCGTACTGCACTTCGCTGCCTTCTCCCAGGTCGGCGAGTCCGTCGCGCACCCCGAGAAGTACTGGCGCAACAACGTCGGCGGCAGCCTCGACCTGCTCGACGCCATGCGCCGGGCGGACGTGCGCGCCCTCGTCTTCTCCTCCACCGCCGCCACCTACGGCGAACCCGTGCGCACCCCCATCACCGAGACCGACCCGACCGCCCCCACCAGCCCCTACGGAGCCTCCAAACTCGCCGTCGACCACATGATCGGCGCCGAGTGCGCGGCCCACGGACTGACCGCCGTCTCCCTGCGCTACTTCAACGTCGCGGGCGCCCACGGACGGTACGGCGAGCGGCACGACCCCGAGTCCCACCTGATCCCGCTGGTCCTGCGCGTCGCCTCGGGCAGGCGCGAGTCCATCGCCGTCTACGGGGACGACTACCCCACCTCCGACGGCACCTGCGTGCGCGACTACATCCACGTCGCCGACCTCGCCGAAGCCCACCTGCTCGCCCTGCGCGCGGCGTTGAACGGTGACGTCCAGCGCGGCGAGCACCTCATCTGTAACCTCGGCAACGGCAACGGCTTCTCCGTCCGCGACGTCATCGACACCGTGCGCAAGACCACCGGGCACCCCATCCCGGAAGTCGTCGCCCCCCGCCGGGCGGGCGACCCGGCGGTACTCGTCGCCTCGGCCGAACGCGCCCGCACCCGGCTGGGCTGGAAACCGTCCCGCACCGACCTCGCCTCGATCGTCCGCGACGCGTGGGAGTTCGCGAAGGAGCACGCACCGTGACGCACACCGAGTTCCGCAGGGTCTACCAGGCCGACCCCGAAGGCATCTGGACCGCCCCCGGACGCGTCAACCTCATCGGCGAACACACCGACTACAACGACGGCCTGGTGATGCCCTTCGCCCTCCCGCACACCACCTCCGCCGCTGTCTCCCGCCGCACCGACGGCCTGCTGCGCCTGCACACCGCCAACGAACCGTCCGCGCCGGTGGCCGAACTGCGCGTCGCCGACCTGGAACCCGCGACCGTGGCGGGCTGGACGGCCTACCCGGCGGGCGTGGTGTGGGCGCTGCGCGGCGCGGGCCACGCCGTCACCGGCGCCGACATCCACTACGACAGCACCGTCCCGGTGGGCGCGGGCCTGTCCTCCTCCGCCGCGCTGGAGGTCGTCACCGCACTCGCCCTGTCCGACCTGTACCAACTCCAGTTGCCCAGCTGGCAGTTGGCGCGACTGTGCCAGCGCGCCGAGAACGTGTTCGTCGGCGCCCCCACCGGCATCATGGACCAGACCGCCGCCGCCTGCTGCCAGGCCGGGCACGCCCTGTACCTGGACACCCGCGACCTGTCGCAGCGGCAGATCCCCTTCGACCTCGCCGCCGAGGGCCTACGGCTGCTCGTCATCGACACCCGCGTCAAGCACGCCCACAGCGACGGCGCCTACGGCGAACGCCGCCGCGGCTGCGAACAGGCCGCCGCGAACCTGGGCGTGGTGGCGCTGCGCGACATCGCCCACGACGAACTCGACGCCGCGCTCGGGCGGTTGGCCGACGAGGAGCAGCGGCGGCTGGTACGGCACATCGTCACCGAGAACCACCGCGTGGAGCAAGTCGTCGCCCGCCTGGAAGCGCGCGAGACCCGCGCCATCGGCCCGCTGCTCACCGCGGGACACGCCTCGCTGCGCGACGATTTCCGCATCTCCTGCGCCGAGTTGGACCTGGCCGTGGAGGCGGCACTGTCCTGCGGCGCGCTGGGCGCCCGGATGACCGGCGGCGGCTTCGGCGGCTCGGCCATCGCCCTGGTCGAAGAAGCCACCGCCGACAAGGTCGGCGAAGCGGTCACCGCCGCCTTCGCCACCGCGGGGCACCCCACGCCGCGGGTGTTCACCGCCGTACCCAGCGCGGGCGCCCGCCGCCTCGCCTGAGGCGACACCCGACCCCCTGTCTCCCGCAGGGGGACGGCATGCGGTCACGGGGCGTGCGGTACGGGGCGTGCGGCCACGGCCACACGCCGCGTACCGCGTCACCGGGCAAGCGCACACCCGCCGTACGCGCCCCTGGTGGACGCCGCACGCGCTCCACCGTCGCGCGATAGCGCGCCCCCTCGGGCGTCGGGTGGCCGAATGCCACCTGTGGGCACACGTGTACGGGCGGTCGGGAGCCGTCCATCGAGCCCTCAAACGCTCCGTCCTTCACGCCCCTTCACGCCAAAAGCAACCGTCACCCGCCCGAGTTCGGCATTCCAGCCCCGAATGTCGGTGATTCCCCCTACGCTTTTCGTGGTGCCGGTGGGGGCCGGCGCCGATCAGGGGGCGAGGCCCGCGGGTATGGCGCCCGCGGCCGGGGTAGGCAGCACCGCACCACGGCGGTAGCGCGGCTGTGGAACGGCGCCCGCGGCAAAGGTGCCGACCCGCGCCCGTCCGCCACCTGCCAAGGGGGAGAGTGATCGCGTGGCCCGCATTCGCGTACTGGTCGTCGACGACCACCGCATCTTCGCCGAGTCGCTCGCCGCCGCGCTCGCGGCCGAACCCGACGTGGACGTCTCCGCCGCAGGCAGCGCCCCGGCCGCCCAACGCTGCCTGGAACGCGCCGCCGCCGACGGCAGGCGGTACGACGTGCTGCTGGTCGACGCCGACCTCGGCGGCGTCGGCGGTGGCGCCGGCACCGTGGGTCACCCCGCCGCCCCACCCCGCACCCCGGCCCTCCAGCCCGGTCGGCCACCCGCCCCGCAGGTCCCGGTACAGCGCGGCCCGGAACCCCGCGACCAGCGGCCCGAGCCACCCCGCGGCACACCGCCCACCTGCGGCGACGCATACGACGGCATAGCCCTGGTCGAGAAGGTCCGCGCCCACCACCCCGGCACCCGTACCGTGGTCCTCGCCGGGCAGGACGACGCCCGCCGAGCCGCCCGCGCCCTCCAGGCGGGCGCCTGCGGCTGGGTGGCCAAGGACAGCTCCCTGTCCCGCCTGCTGGCCGTGGTCCGCGGTGTACTGCGCGACGAGACCCACCTGCCGCCCGCACTGCTCACCGGCGTCCTACGCGAGCTGACCACAGCCCGCCGCCACCGCACCGAAAGCGAACGGCTCGTGGAGTCCCTCACCCCGCGCGAACAGGAAGTACTGCGCTGCATGGTCGCCGGACTCGGCCGAAAGGCCGTCGCGGAACGCCTCTACCTCTCCCCGCACACCGTCCGCACCCACATGCAGAACGTGCTGGGGAAACTCGGCGTCCACTCCACCCTGGCCGCCGTCGCCCTCGCCCGGCGCGCCGGAGTCGGCCCGGCCGACCTCGCCGTACCCGCCGGCAGCGGCAAAACCGCCTAGCCCCGGCCGACCGAACCAGCACCACCTGAAAGCGGTCGCTTAACCGAAAAGCCCTGTCAGCTCGGGAAGTTGTCGAACGGGGCCGTCAACTGCCGCAGCAGCCCGGCCAGTTCGCAGCGCTGCTGCGGCGACAACTCGCCCAGGATCGCCCGCTCCTGCGCCAGCAGTGCCGCCAGCGCCTCATCCGCCTGGTCCTGCCCCTCGACCGTCAGCCGTACCAGCACCCCGCGCCGGTCGCTGGGATCCGGCAACCGCTCCACCAGGCCCTTCTTGGCCAGCCGGTCGATGCGATTGGTCATCGTCCCCGACGTCACCAAGGTCTGCGTGAGCAACTGCCCGGGCGACAGCTGATACGGCGCCCCGGCCCGGCGCAACGAGGTGAGCACGTCGAACTCCCACGGCTCCAGGCCATGCTCGGCGAACGCCAGCCGCCGCGCCCGGTCCAGATGCCGCGCCAGCCGACTCACCCGGCTGAGCACCTCCAGCGGTTCCACGTCGAGGTCAGGGCGCTCGCGACGCCACGCAGCCACCAGCCGATCGACCTCGTCCTCCATGCCGATCAGTGTAGTGGTTGTGTCGACATGAAGTCTCTTGATGTCAAGAGAATAGAAAGCGGACCGCCTGGGCAATCTCGGCCACGAGAGACACCCTGCGTCTCTCGCACAGGACAAGCACCTCTCCAAAGGGGATCCGCAATGCACCAGGCGACCTGGGATCCACAGCAGTACCTGCGCCACGCCGGACACCGCACCCGGCCCTTCCACGACCTCCTGAACCGCATCCCCGAACTCCCCCACAACCCCGCCCACATCGCCGACCTCGGCTGCGGCCCCGGCAACGTGACCGCCATCCTCGCCGACCGCTGGCCCAACGCCCACATCACCGGCCTCGACAGCTCAACCGAAATGCTCGAAGCCGCCCAGGAATACGCCGGCCCCACCCCCGGCGGCGGCAGCCTCCACTTCCGCCGCGCCGACGCCGCCAACTGGAACCCCGACAGGACCTACGACCTCATCGTCTCCAACGCCGCACTCCAGTGGGTCCCCAACCACCCCGACATGATCCCCACCTGGATCGACGCCCTCGCCCCCGGCGGCACCCTCGCACTCCAGGTACCCGGCAACTTCACCTCGCCCAGCCACGCCCTCCTCGCAGAACTCTGCGACGCCCCCCAATGGCGCGACAAACTCGCCGGACACGGCCGCGGCTACGTACACATCTTGGAACCCGCCGGATACCTCGAACTCCTCGACACCCTCGACTGCGTCGTCGACGCCTGGGAAACCACCTACGTCCAACTGCTACACGGTGAAGACCCCGTACTCGAATGGACCAAGGGCACCGCCCTACGCCCCATCCTCACCGCCCTCGCCGACGACCCCGCCACCCGCGACGAATTCATGGCCCAATACCGCGACCTACTGCGCAAGGCATACCCCGCGGGACCCCGCGGTACCGCCTTCCCCTTCCGCCGCATCTTCGCCCTGGCCACCAAGAAGAGCTGAACCCACACCGCGCCTGGAGCCCACCCCGAACGGCGCCGACTACGCCTTACGGTGACCTATCAACCGCGGCCTGGGCTCCAGGCCGGACAACCCGTTCCACGCCAGATTCACCAGATGCGCCGCCACATCAGCCTTCTTCGGCCGCCGCACATCCAGCCACCACTGACCCGTCAGCGCCACCATCCCCACCAACGCCTGCGCGTACATCGGCGCCAGCTTCGAATCAAAACCGCGCTGCTTGAACTCCAACCCCAAAATATCCTCGACCTGCGTCGCGATATCACTGATCAGGGAAGCGAACGTACCCGTCGACTGCGCCACCGGAGAATCCCGCACCAAAATACGGAAACCATCAGTCGACTGCTCGATGTAATCCAGCAACGCGAACGCCGCCTGCTCCAGCAACTCCCGCGGATGACCACCCGTCAAGGCACTCGTCACCATGTCGAGCAAAACCCGCATCTCGCGGTCCACCACAACCGCGTACAGGCCTTCCTTGCCACCGAAATGCTCGTACACCACCGGCTTCGAGACCCCCGCCTGATGCGCGATCTCCTCCACCGACGTGCCCTCGAACCCACGCTCCGCGAACAACGCCCGACCAATGTCCAAAAGCTGCTCGCGACGCTCCGCACCCGTCATCCGCACCCGGCGGCCACGCCGAACCGACCCGGCCGCCGACCTACCCGCGCCCTTGACCCCGCCACCAGTGCTGCTATCGCTCCCCACAGCACTCATCATGCCGCCTTGGCGACCTCATCCCTACGCCGGGCAGCGATCCGCGCGGAGTCCGGCCACCGCACGTCAGAAGCCCAACCCAACCGCTCGAACCACCGGATGATCCGCGCACTCGAATCGACCTGCCCCCGCAACACACCATGCCGCGCACACGTGGGATCCGCGTGGTGCAGGTTGTGCCACGACTCACCGCACGACAACACCGCGAGCCACCACACGTTCCCCGACCGGTCCCGCGACTTGAACGGCCGCTTCCCCACCGCATGACAGATCGAGTTGATCGACCACGTCACATGGTGCAGCAACGCCACCCGCACCAGCGAACCCCAGAAGAACGCCGAGAACGCCCCCCACCACGACATGGTCACCAGACCGCCGACCAACGGCGGCAACAGCAACGAAATCGTCGTCCACCAAACGAACTGCCGGGAGATCGCGCGAATCGCCGGATCCTTGATCAAGTCCGGAGCGTACTTTTGCTGCGGGGTCTGCTCCTCATCGAACATCCACCCCATGTGCGCCCACCACAGCCCCTTCAACAGGGCCGGAACCGTCTCGCCGTAGCGCCACGGCGAATGCGGATCACCCTCGGCGTCCGAGAACTTGTGATGCCGACGGTGGTCCGCCACCCACCGCACGATCGGCCCCTCCACCGCCAGCGACCCCGCGATCGCCAACGCGATCCGCAACGGCCGGTTCGCCTTGAACGAACCATGCGTGAAGTACCGGTGGAAACCCACCGTGATCCCATGACAGCCGAGGAAGTACATCCCCACCATCAGGCCCAGATCCAGCCAGCTCATCCCCCAGCCCCAGGCGAACGGGATCGCCACCAGCAACGCCACGAACGGCACGCCGATGAACAGCCCCAAGGTGACCTGTTCGATCGACCCCTTGCTGTCGCCGCCGAGCGTGGCAAGCGGCAACTTCTCGTCAGGCCCGGGCTCCCGGGACTCGGTGATCACGTCCGGCTGTGTGGTCATGGATGTCCCTCGAAGTGGGAGACGGCTACGGAGCTACGGGACCGTAACCTACGGCATCGTAAGTATGGCAGGGCCAGGCCGCGGGAGCACAGAACGCGCACCCGGCCACCGGAGGAATCTGCCCGCCGCGCATGTCCTTCAAGGGGCCGATCGAAAAAACTTCCCGCGAACCGAACGTGTGGAGGTCACGGCTGGATGGGTGAAAACGCTCGATCGGGTGATCGAGACTCGAACTTCTTGGGTGAGCGCTGGGTTCGAATGCATGATCGGTTCATGGTCGCCGCAAAACACGAACTACGGGTGCGGGCACGGGAGTTGCGGCTCGCGGGGAAGACGTACGACGGGATCGTCGCGGAGCTGGGGGTGTCGAGGAGTTCGGTGTCGCTGTGGGTCAGGGACCTGCCGAAGCCGCAGCCTTCGCCGGAGCGGACGCGCCGGATGCGGAAGGCCGGGTGGGAGTCGTACCACAGGCGTCAGGAGTTGTTGCGGGGACAGGTGAAGGCGGCCGCCACGGCCGAGGTCGGGCCGATGACCGATCGTGAGCTGTTCCTGGTGGGGGTGGGCCTGTACTGGGCCGAGGGGGAGAAGGACAAGCCTCATCAGCTGCGTGAACGGGTCACGTTCGTGAACAGTGATCCCGACGTGATCCGTGTCTACCTGGCGTGGCTCTCGCTGTTGGGTGTCGAGGCCGAGCGGCTGCGGTTCCGTGTGATGATCCATGAGTCCGCGGACGTGGCGGCGGCGGAGCGCTACTGGGCCGATCTGGCGGGTGTGGGCGTTGCGTCGCTGGACAAGACAACGTTGAAGAAGCACAACCCGAAGACGGTCCGGAAGAACGTGGGCGAGGGGTATCGCGGCTGCTTCGTGATCCGAGTGTTGCGCAGTGCGGACCTATACCGTCGCGTCGAAGGCTGGTGGTACGGCATAGTAGGGGGAGCCAGCCGGACAGAGTGATCGATTGTCCGTTTTGGCTATCTTTGCTATCCGCTGTGGTGTAATCGGCAGCACGGGGGTTTTTGGTGCCCCTTGTCCAGGTTCGAGTCCTGGCAGCGGAGCTCAAAGTTCGCATGCGGGTCCCGACCGTCAGGTCGGGACCCGTCCGCGTGTCGCACCCCTTACCCCTCGGTATCCTGCGGTTGTCCACACCCCAAACGCCGAGGAGCCACCCCGTGAGCCCCATCCGTCCGGCTGCCGTCGTCGTCCTCGCCGCGGGTGAGGGCACCCGTATGAAGTCGGCCACGCCAAAGGTCCTGCACGAGATCGGCGGACGGTCCCTGGTCGGCCATGTCGTCGCCGCGGCGCGCGAGCTCGCGCCCGAGCAGCTCGTCGTGGTCGTCGGCCACGCCCGTGAGCAGGTCACCGCGCACCTCGCCGGGATCGATCCGGCCATCCGCACCGCCGTGCAGCTTGAGCAGAAGGGCACCGGCAACGCGGTGCGTACCGCGCTGGAGTCGCTGGCCGAGCAGGGTGTGGTGCTCGACGGCACCGTGATCATCACCTGTGGTGACACTCCGCTGCTGACCGCCGACACGCTGCGCGCGCTGGCCGCGGTGCACGAGAGCGACGGCAACGCGGTGACCGTGCTGACCGCCGAGGTGCCGGACGCCACCGGGTACGGGCGGATCGTGCGGGACGGTGGCGGCGCTGTGGCGGCGATCGTGGAGCAGAAGGACGCCACCGAGGAGCAGCGGGCGATCTCCGAGATCAATTCGGGGGTGTTCGCGTTCGACGCGAAGCTGCTCGTGGAGGCGCTGTCGAAGGTGACGACGGACAACGCGCAGGGTGAGGAGTACCTCACGGACACGTTGGCGATTCTGCGGGCCGCCGGTCATCGGGTGGGTGCGGCGGTGGCCGGGGACCACCGGGAGATTCTGGGGATCAACAACCGGGTGCAGTTGGCTGAGGCGCGTCGGCTGTTGAACGACCGGGTGCTGACCGCGGCGATGTTGGCCGGTGTGACGGTGGTGGATCCGGCGTCGACGTGGGTGGATGTGTCGGTGGAGTTCGAGCCGGACACGGTGGTGCGTCCAGGGACGCAGTTGCACGGTGCGACGCGGTTGGCGGCGGGTGCCGAGGTGGGGCCTGAGTGCACGTTGACGGACACGGTGGTGGGTGAGGACGCCCGGGTGATCAAGTCGGTGTCGGAGGGTGCCGAGATCGGTCCGGGGGCGAGTGTGGGTCCGTACGCGTATCTGCGGCCGGGGACGAAGTTGGGTCCGCGGAGCAAGGCGGGCACGTACGTGGAGATGAAGAACGCCGTGGTGGGTGAGGGTACGAAGGTGCCGCATCTTTCGTATGTGGGGGATGCCACGATCGGTGAGTACACCAATATCGGTGCGGCGAGTGTGTTCGTGAACTATGACGGCGAGCGTAAGCACCACAGCACGGTCGGGAGTTATTGCCGGACGGGTGCGGACAATATGTTCGTGGCGCCGGTCACGGTCGGGGATGGTGTGTACACCGCGGCGGGGTCGGTGATCGTGAAGGATGTTCCGGCGGGTGCGTTGGCTGTTGCCCGTGGTCAGCAGCGGAATATCGAGGGTTGGGTGGTCCGTAAGCGGCCGGGGAGTGCGGCCGCGCAGGCGGCCGAGCGGGCGGCTGGGGAGTCGGATCAGGGTGAGTGACGGTGGTCTCGCCGGTGCACGGGGGTGCCGGTGGGGGCGTACCGTATGAGTGCACATAAATTCCGCCAGCTTCCCGACGAGTGGGCGAAGCTGCGTCGAACACCAGTCGAAGTCATCAAGGAGACGGTGCAGTGACCGGGATCAAGACGACCGGTGAGAAGAAGTTGATGCTCTTCTCCGGCCGCGCCCACCCCGAGCTGGCGGAGGAGGTGGCGCACCAGCTGGGGGCTCAGTTGGTGCCGACCAAGGCCTTCGATTTCGCGAACGGTGAGATCTACGTGCGCTTCGAGGAGTCGGCGCGTGGGTCGGATGCGTTCGTGATCCAGAGCCACACTGCTCCGATCAACAAGTGGATCATGGAGCAGTTGATCATGATCGATGCGTTGAAGCGGGCGTCGGCGAAGCGCATCACGGTGGTCGTGCCGTTCTACGGGTATGCCCGTCAGGACAAGAAGCATCGTGGTCGTGAGCCGATCTCGGCCCGGTTGATGGCTGATCTGATGAAGACGGCGGGCGCTGACCGGATCTTGACGGTGGATCTGCACACCGACCAGATCCAGGGTTTCTTCGATGGTCCGGTGGACCACTTGTTCGCGTTGCCGCTGTTGGCGGACTACGTGGGTACGAAGGTGGACCGCAGCAAGCTGACGGTGGTGTCGCCGGACGCCGGCCGGGTGCGGGTGGCGGACCGCTGGTGTGACCGGTTGGGCGCGCCGCTGGCCATCGTCCACAAGCGGCGTGATCCGGATGTGGCGAACCAGGTGACGGTGCACGAGGTCGTCGGTGATGTGAAGGGCCGGATCTGTGTTCTGGTCGACGACATGATCGACACCGGTGGCACGATCTGTGCCGCGGCGGACGCGCTGTTCGCGAACGGCGCGGAGGATGTGATCGTGACGGCGACGCATGGTGTGCTGTCGGGTCCGGCCGCTGATCGGTTGAAGAACTCGAAGGTGAGTGAGTTCGTCTTCACCGACACCCTGCCCACGCCGGGTGAGTTGGAGCTGGACAAGATCACGGTGTTGTCGATCGCGCCGATGATCGCGAGTGCGATTCGTGAGGTGTTCGAGGACGGTTCGGTGACGAGCCTGTTCAACGACGCGCACTGAACCGAGTCGGGCGCGTGGCGCCGGATTTCGTTGGCGGCCTCCCCGCCGGGTAGACTCCTCGGGTTGCTCGGCGAGGGAGGCCGTTTTGTCGGTCTCCGTTATCGACGCGCTTTCGAGTTTTTCGAGGCTGGTCCGTCGTGGACCGAGCGGCAGATTTCCGTATCCGTCGTCCACGAGGAGTGCCGATATGTCTGAGGTGAAGATCCCCGCGCAGCTGCGGGCGGAGTTCGGTAAGGGTTCCGCGCGTCGCGCCCGCCGTGAGGGCCGGGTGCCGGGTGTGATCTACGGTCACGGTGCCGCCCCGGTGCACGTGACGCTGCCGGGTCACGACCTGATGCTGGCGCTGAAGACCCCGAACGTTCTGATCAGCCTGGATGTCGAGGGCAAGTCGGAGCTGGTGATTCCGAAGGCCGTGCAGAAGGACCCGATCAAGGGTTTCCTGGAGCACGTTGACCTGCTGCAGGTCAAGCGGGGCGAGAAGGTCTCCGTTGAGGTGCCGATCCACGTCGAGGGTGAGCTGGCGCCGGGTGGCAACCTGCTGGAGCACGTGCTGAACGCGCTGCCGGTCGAGGCCGAGGCCACGCACATTCCGGAGTCGGTGTCGGTCTCCGTGGCGGGTCTGGAGGCCGGTGCGTCGGTGCTGGCGAAGGACGTCGTGCTGCCGCAGGGCGTTGTGCTGGCCGTTGACGCGGACGCCGTGGTGCTCCAGGTGCTGGCTTCCCAGGTGGAGGCCGCTGAGGACGAGGCCGCCGCTGAGGGCGCGGAGGCCTGAGCCTCGGCAGGGCTTTTGTGTGAACCGCCGTCCGGCTTTTGCCGGGCGGCGGTTCGCTTTGCGGTACGTTCGAGGAGAGGTGAGCATGAGCGCAGCGCAGGGTGCCCCTGAGGGGCCGTGGCTGGTGGTGGGTCTGGGTAATCCGGGGCCGGAGTACGCGGGTAATCGCCACAACATCGGTTTCATGGTGGCGGATTTGCTGGCCGAGCGGATGGGGGGCCGGTTCAAGTCGCACAAGGCCCGGGCGCAGGTGGCGGAGGGGCGGGTCGGCGGTCAGCGGGTGGTGTTGGCCAAGCCGATGTCGTTCATGAATCTGTCGGGTGGTCCGGTGACGGCGCTGCGTGATTTCTACAAGATTCCGCTGGACCGGATCATCGTCGTGCACGACGAGTTGGACATCGACTATGCGACGTTGCGGTTGAAGCGGGGCGGCGGTGACAACGGCCACAACGGTCTGAAGTCGATCACGAAGTCGTTGGGTCCGGATTATCTGCGGGTGCGGTGCGGGATCGGTCGTCCGCCTGGTCGGATGGAGGTGGCGACGTTCGTGTTGCGCGACTTCTCGTCGGCGGAGCGCAAGGAGTTGGACTGGTTCGTGGACCGTTCGGCCGATGCGGTGGAGGCGCTGATGGCCGAGGGGTTGGAGCGGGCGCAGAGCACGTACAACGGTTGACGCGGGTGGCCTTCGCCCCCGGTTGGGGGCGAAGGCCGGTGGGGTCAGCCGGTGTTGCGCAGTCCGGCGGCGACGCCGTTGACGGTGAGCAGCAGGGCGCGGGCCAGGGCGGGGTCGGGTTCCTGGCCTTGTGCGGCGGCTTGGCGTTGCCGGTGCAGTAGTGCCACCTGGAGGTAGGAGATGGGGTCCAGGTAGGCGTCGCGGACGCGGAAGGTTTGCTTCAGTACCGGGTTGGAGTCGAGGAGTTCGGCTTCGCCGGTGAGTCGCAGTACTTCGCGTTGGGTGAGTTCGTGTTCGGCTTCGATGGTGGCGAAGACGTGCTTGAGGTGGTCGGGGACGAGGGTGTCGACGTAGTGGCGGGCGATCCGCAGGTCGGTCTTGGCCAGCGTCATTTCGACGTTGGACAGGAAGTTGCGGAAGAAGTGCCAGTGTTGCCGCATTTCGTCCAGGGTGGCGTCGAGGCCTGCTTCGCGTGCGGCCTTGAGGCCGGAGCCGACGCCGAACCAGCCGGGGACGATCTGCCGGGACTGGGTCCAGCCGAACACCCAGGGGATGGCGCGTAGTCCGTCGAGTCCCGCGCCGGAGTCGGGGCGGCGGGAGGGGCGGGAGCCGAGGTGGAGTTCGGCGAGCTGGTCGACGGGGGTGGAGGCGAAGAAGTAGGCGGGCAGGTCGGGGTCTTCGACGAGCCTGCGGTAGGCGCCGTGGGCGGCGTTGGAGATGTGGTCCATCGCGGCGTCCCAGCGGGCCAGGGCTTCTTCGGGCTGGCGGGGTGCGGTGTGCAGGGCGGATGCCTGCAGGGTGGCGGCGACGGTGAGTTCGAGGTTCTCCCGGGCGAGGGAGGGGATCAGGTACTTGTCGGAGATGACCTCGCCCTGTTCGGTGACCTTGATCTCGCCTTCGAGGGTGCCCCACGGTTGGGCGAGGATCGCCTCGTGGGTGGGGCCGCCGCCGCGGCCGACGGTGCCGCCTCGGCCGTGGAAGAGGCGCAGCCGTACGCCGTAGCGGTGGGCGACGTCGCGCAGTCGGCGTTGGGCGCGGTGGATCTCCCACTGGCTGGTGGTGATGCCGCCGAACTTGGAGGAGTCGGAGTAGCCGAGCATGACCTCCTGGACGTCTCCGCGTAGTGAGACGAGCTTGCGGTAGGAGGGGTCGGCGAGCATCTCGTCGAGGATGCGGTCGGCCTGCTGGAGTTCCTCGGTGGTTTCCAGCAGCGGCACGATGCCGATTCGGGCGATGCCGGCGTGCAGGTCGACCAGGCCCGCTTCGCGGGCGAGGACGGCGGCGGCGAACACGTCGTCGGCGCCCTGGCACATGGAGATGATGTAGGACTCGACGACTTCGGGGCCGAAGCGTTCGAAGGCTTCGCGGATGGTGTGGAAGACGCCGAGGGTCTTGGCGCCCGCCGCGTCCATGGGGGCGGGGGTGGGGGCGAGCGGGCGGCGGGAGCGCAGTTCCTTGGCGAGCAGCTTGCGCCGGTAGTCGCGGGGCATGTCGGCGTAGCGCCAGGACTCCTCGCCGAGCCGGTCGAAGAGTTGGCCGAGGGCGTGGTGGTGGGCGTCGGCGTGCTCGCGGATGTCCATGGTGGCGAGCTGGAGGCCGAAGGCGGCGATGGTGCGCAGGGCGCGTTCGACGCGGCCGTCGGCGATCAGGCCGCCGCGGTGGGCGCGTAGGGAGTCCTGCAGCAGGGCCAGGTCGCCGAGGAGTTCACCGGTGCCGAGGTAGTCGCGGCCGGGGGTGTGCGGTGTGCCGGCGGCGAGGCGCTCGCGGGTGTTCATGAGCTTCTGCCGGATGGCGGTGGCCTTGAGCCGGTAGGGCTCCTCGGCGTTGAGCCGCTTGTAGCGGGGGCTGATCTCGGGGAGGTTGGCGAGGTCCTGGTCGAGTGAGGTGAGCAGTTCCTCGCTGGCACCGCAGTTGCGGATGGAGTTGGACAGGGCGGCGCGCAGGTCGTCGACGAGGGCGAGGGCGTCGGTGATGCCGTGTTCGTGCTGGAGGAGCAGGACGTCCCAGGTGACCTCGGGGGTGACGTTGGGGTTGCCGTCGCGGTCGCCGCCGATCCAGGTGCCGAAGGTGAGCGGGCGGGTGTCGGAGGGCAGCGGGGCGCCGACGCGTTCGAGTTCGGCGGCGAGGTCCTCCAGGACGTCGCTGGCGGCGCCCTGGAACAGTTCGTCCAGGTAGTAGACGGCGTTGCGGGCTTCGTCGGCGGGTTCGGGGCGGGCGACCCGCAGTTCGTCGGTCTGCCACAGCAGGTCGATGCTCTCGGCGAGCCGCAGGTCGTGGCGGCGGTGGTCGCCGGTGGAGCGGACGTCGAGGAGTTCGGCGATGCGGCGCAGCTTGTTCAGCACGCTGCGGCGGGCCGCCTCGGTGGGGTGTGCGGTGAAGACGGGGCGTACGCCGAGGTGGCGGACGGTTTCCTTGAGGTGGTCGCGGTCGGCGTCCTTGAGCTGGTCGGCGGTGCGGGCCAGCAGGCCGCCTTCGGCGGCGCGGCGCGCGCGCAGTTCCCGGCCGCGGTGCACCTGCTCGGTGATGTTGGCCAGGTGGAAGTAGGTGGAGAAGGCGCGCACCAGCTTGGTGGCGGTGGGTAGGTCGGTCTCGCCGAGCAGCCGGGCGGCGGCCTCGCCGTCGCTGCGGGTCAGGGCCCGGACGCGTTCGACCAGGTCGAGCAGTTCCTGGCCTTCCTGGCGGACCAGGGTCTCGCCGAGCAGTTCGCCCAGGCGGCGGATGTCGGCGCGCAGGGCGGCGTTGTCGTCGGCGGGACCGGTGGGGTCGGGCGTGGTGTCGGCGCTGCTCACAGGTGCGGCTCCTTGGCAGGGAACGGCTGACGGTGCGGACCGCGCTGTCCGACGGGCACCAGGATATGCGCCGCCGGGAGTGCCGGTCGTGGTGTCCGATGGGTGGGCACCTGCGCCGTTCGCACCGGCTGCGCCGGTGGTGTGCGGATACGACGGGGGAGCAGCGGGCCGGTAGGGCCTGGGGTGAGGGTGGTGGCGGGCGACGGGCGGGAGTCCGGCTGGTTGTCGCGGCGGGCCTTTAGGCTGACAGGTATGACTATGACGGGGGTCACGGAACAGGAGGCGCCGGCAGACGGCGCGCCCGGGGGTGGACCGTGGTGGTGGGCCAGGCGGCGCAGCCTGGCCCTGGACGCGTCGCTGGCCTTGGTGTCCGCGGTGGAGTGCGCGGCGGAGGGGGTGCCGTTCGCCCGTGGCAGCGGGATTCCGCTGGCGGTGGGGGTGCTTTTCGGGTTCGTGGTCGGGGCGGCGCTGCTGGTGCGGCGGCGCTGGCCGATCGCGGTGGTGCTGATCGCGCTGGCGGTCACTCCGGCGCAGATGGGCCTGGTGCTGGGGGTGGTCAGCCTGTACACGCTGGCGGCCTCCGACGTGCCGCGGCGGATCATCTCGGCGCTGGCCACGATGACGGCGGCCGGGACGCTGATCGTGGCGTTCGTGCAGATGCACCACGATGTGGTGCGGCACGGCAGCAGTGCGGCCGCGAAGTGGGGCGTGGTGGCGATCACCGTGCTGGTGGCGGTCGGCCTGACCGCGCCGCCGGTGCTGCTAGGGCTCTACGTCGGCGCGCGGCGGCGGCTGGTGGAGACGCTGCGGGAGCGGGCCGACGGTCTGGAGCGGGAGCTGTCGCTGCTGGCGGAGAAGGCGGGGGAGCGGGCGGAGCGGGCCCGGATCGAGGAGCGCACCCGGATCGCCCGCGAGATGCACGACGTCGTGGCGCACCGGGTGAGCCTGATGGTGGTGCACGCCTCGGCGCTGCGATCGGTGGTGCGGGAGGACCCGGATCGGGCGGTGGGCAGCGCGGAACTGCTGGGTGACATGGGCCGCCAGGCGTTGAACGAGCTGCGGCAGATGCTGGGTGTGCTGCGCACCGAGTCCGTGGCGGGCGGCGGGCAGCGCCCGGTGGAGCCGGTGGTGCGGCCGGTCGCGGCGGTGGAGGCGGACGGGGACGGTCCGTGCCTGGCGCAGCTGGGGGTGCTGGTGGAGCACTCGCGGGCGGCCGGTATGGCGGTGTCGCTGTCGGAGGAGGGCGACCGGCGGCCGTTGTCGCCGCCGGTGGAGCAGACCGCGTACCGAGTGGTGCAGGAGGCGCTGACCAATGTGCACAAGCACGCGGCGGGCGCCACCACGCTGGTGCGGGTGGCGTACCGGGCGCAGGAGATAGCGGTCCTGGTGGAGAACGGGCCGCCGGACGGTCAGCCGTCGGCCGGGCTGCCCAGTGGCGGCAACGGGCTGGTCGGCATGAAGGAGCGGGTGTCCGCGCTGGGCGGCGGTTTCGTGGCGGGGCCCCGGCCCTCCGGCGGGTTCCGCGTCTCGGCGGTGATTCCGGCGCGGGGATGAGCGGCGCCTCCCGCTGGGGGCCGCCCGGTTCCCTCTCTGAGTAGGCCGTCCGTCCGACTCGGGGGTGTCGCGGTGGGTCCGCAACCGCCGCGCCGCGGCGGAAGAGTCATTCGGGGCAGGCCCCCGGCCCTCGGCGGGTCCGGTGTTCGCGTCAGGAGTGATCCGCCGTGACGGCGGGCGATCCCCACGCGCCGGACCCGCGGTGTCGCGGTGTCCATCAGCGGCCTGCGGCGGCGGGCACCGCCAGGCGCCGGAAGCTATCCGTTCACCGACAGCCGGATGGGCTGGACACCGGTGACCAGGCTGACCACAGCCTGGTCGAAGGTCTCGCCGAGGTACCAGTCCCCGGTGTGGTCGATGGCGTACACCCGCCCGTGTGCGTCGATCGCCAGGTGCGCGTGGCCGTCGGCCTCGGCGCCCAGCGGGCACACGTCGGTGTCCAGCGCCCGCCCGAGGTCGGCGAAGGTACGCGCGAGGTGCAGCCCGCGGATCGGGTCGACGACAAGCCCGGTCGGCGCGATCTGGCGCCCCTTGCCCTTCTGCGGCGGGATCGCCAGGGCGCCGAACTCCGCCCACACCTCGACGGCGGCCGGGAAGACGGCGTGCCGGTGGCCGCCGGGGGAGACGTACGCCCGTAGTTCGTCGGCCCATATCTCGGCCTGCTTTATGTCCCAGCGGCCGGGCTGCCAGCCCGCCGCCCGCAGGGCGGTGTCCACGCTGTCCGGGAAGCGGGCGCTGGTCCTGCTCACGGATGCCACGGTGCCGTTCACTCCCCTTCCGCGGTGGGGTCGACCGCGCGTACCCCGAAGTGGACCAGCAGTGGTGCGCAGGTGCGGCACGGCGGGGCGTACGCGCCGTGCTCGGGGTCGCCGTCCTCGCGGATCCGGCGGGCGGTCAGCTTGCTGTGCTTGAGGGCCTTTCGGGCCTCGCCGTGGCTGAGCGGCTTGCGGGCGGCGCGTCCGCTGCGCTTGTCGGCCAGCGCGGTCAGGAACCGGGAGAGCAGCACCGGTTCCGGACATCGCCCGGCGGACCGGGTGCGCTGCGCGACGGGGAGTCCGGCCAGGAATGTGGCGACCAGCGGATGGAGCTCCGGCGCGGTGTCGCCCTTGGCGCCGGTGCAGGTGAGGGTTTCGCCGCGGACGGACAGGGCGGCGGCGACGGCGGGGAGGATGCCGTCGCGCCGATGTCGCAGCACCGGCGGCGGGCCGAGCGGGCGGGCACCCGTACCGTCGCCGCTGTTGCTCCAGGTGAGCCGCGGATCCATGGCCGTTGTCTCCGCCGCCGCGCCTGTTCGCGTCTGTTGTGTTGTTTGCAAGACCGTGCTTCCCTCCCGTGCATCCCCCGTTGAGAGGGCCAGCCTGCCAAATGTGCCTGTTGGTACGGAAGGCGGGCGTAAATACGGGAGATTCGTCACGCGACGGTGACGAGAATGTGGGGACGGTGGCCGGAATGTGACGGCTTTCGGACCCAACCTGTCGCAACGCCCCCTCAACCCCCATGCGGGCACCCGCCGTTGGCCAGCGGATCACAACCGGCTGCGGAGGCGGCGGATCGGGGTGTTGCCACACCCCATAGGCTGTGCCCAAGCGACAGATCCATCAGGGGGCATCCGCCATGACGACTGGTCGGCTCGGGGCGACGGCCGCCCCGCCGAACGCTGCCTACGCCGGGCAGGTCGTGCACTTCCCGGACCCGATCCGGGCCGCCCGCTATCCGCAGGGCGTCCGGGTGGACGAACACGGCTATCCGGACTTCTCGCCGTACGCCCGGGCCGCCGTCGAGATCGCCGACCCCCCGGAGGGCTTCGGCGTCGACGAACTGCGGCTCACCGACTACGTGTCGGCGAACGCCGCGCTCTTCCAGGCGGGCCACGAACTCTTCGTCCGCCCGTCGCCCACCGCCTCCCTCGACGCGGGCCCCGCGGGCCGCGGCACCCTCCCCGTGTCTCCGGTGGCCACCCCGACCGGCTGGACCTGGCACCACGTGGTCGGCAGTCGCCGGATGGAGCTGGTCCCCGTCGAGGTCAAGGCGCTGCTGCGGCACCACGGCGGGCTGGCCACGGCCGCCGCCGACCACGAAAAGCGCGGCACCCGCCCGCTGCAGGAGACCCGGCCGGTGCACTTCGCGGTCTCCGAGGACGCCGAGGAGAACGCCGTCGGCGGCGAGTCGGTGTTCGCCGCGATCAGCGAACAGCGGCTGCGGGAGGTCGAGGAGGACCTCGGCTACCGGCTGCCGGGGGCCTACCGCGGCTTCCTCAAGGCGTCGGGCGGCCGCCCGGTGGTCGGTGTGGCGCTCGACCCGGAACTCGGCCTGCTGATCGACCAGCCGTTCTTCGCGGTGCGCGACGAGGCGGCCACCGACGACCTGCGGTACGCCAACAAGTGCCTGCGTGACCACCTCACCAAGGACTACCTGGGTGTCGGCTTTGTGCAGGGCGGGTTGTTGGCGGTGAAGGTCAAGGGCGAGCGGATCGGCACGGTGTGGTTCTGCCCGTACGACGACGCGCGGGACACGAACGACTACTGGGACTCGCCGCAGCAGCGGGTCGGTTCGCTGCTGCTGCCGTGCGGCGATGATTTCGACGCCTTCCTGCTGCGACTCGCGGGCAACCCGCCGGAGTTGGAGACGGTGGCGAACCTGATGGTGGACGGCGGCTTCGCGCGGGCCGTCGCGGTGGAGGAGTGAGTCGGCCCAGTGATTACTTTCACGCAGGCGCATGAGCGCGCCGAGGCCTGGGTCAACGGTGACGTCCCGGTGTACGAGCGCCGGGAGGTGCGGGTGCGGGAGTTCGACCTGGGCTATGTCGTCTGGGCCGAGGACCGCGAGGACGGGCCGACGTCTGACGGCGCCCGGTCGCGGCTGGTCATCGCCCGCGAGGACGGCCGCACCACGCTGTGGCCCGCGCTGCCGGTGGACGAGGTGATCCGCAGTTACGAGTTGGCGTACGGGTCCCCGCGGCCGCCCGAGCCGGAGGCGGCGGCTGAGCCGCCCAAGCGGCTTGACCTGGAGGCGACTTCGTTCCTGCTGACCCCGCCGGAGTGGCTGCAGGACGTGGCCGACAAGATGGGCATCCCGGACAACCGGCGCGCTTCCGAGGAGGCCGCCGAGGGCAACTCGGCCGCACAGCGGCCGAGTTCGGCCCCGCAGGCGGCGGACAGCCCGGAACCGACGGACACCGGCTCGATGGCAACCGGCTCCACGCCCACCCCGCCGCCCGCCACCCCCTGGGCGGACGCCAACGCCGACTTGGGCGCCTCCGCCGCCGCCGTCTCCGTCGCACCGCCCGCGACCGTGCTGGCGCCGCCGGTCAGCGGCACCGACGCGCCGGACACCCCGCCGCCGGGCTCCCGCCCGGAGGCCAGGACCGAACTGCTGCCCGGCGGCAGCGCGTTGCCGCCCACCCGGGTGGCGCCCGCCATCGACACCCCGGCCAGCGGCGGCCCGGCCACTCCTGCGCCGCCCGCCGTGCCGAACACCCCGCCACCGGGCTGGAACGCCCCGGGCGGCCAGGGTCTTGCGCATCTGCCGCCGCCCACCGGGCCCTCGGTGCACGCCACGCCCCCGCCCGGCTGGCTCTCCGCGGGCGACATCGCGGACGCCGAGACGTCCAAGGGGATGCCGCCGCGCGGCCACACCCCGTCGCCGCCCACCCCGCAGCGGGCCGTGCCGGGTGCGCCCACGCCGCCGCCCGCGGCGCCGGGCGGCTACATCCCGACCCAGTTGGTGCCGTCGCTGGACGCCGACAGCCCCACACCGCCGCCCGCCCCGGGCGTGCCGGGAACACCGCCGGGTGCGCCCATGCCCCCGCCGAGTGCCGCCCCGGGCGCACCCGGAACGCCCCCGCCCCCACCGCCTCCGGGCGCGGGCGGCGGCAGCCATGCCGCCGCCACGGTGCTGGCCAGTGCGTCGGACCTGACAAGCGGTCCGGCCGGTCGCGGCACTCCACCGCCGCCGCCCCCGCCGCCGGGAGTCGGCGGCGCCCCCGGCCGTGCCGCGGCGCCCCCGCCGCCCCCGCCGCCCGTCCCGGGGACGCCTCCCCCGGCGCACGCCGCCGCGACGATGCTCGCCACGCCCCAGGGCGGCCCCGGGACGCCCCCGCCTCCGCCCCCGCCACCCGGCGCCCCCGGTACGCCGCCGCCCGGCGCTCCCGGCGGCTACGGCTTCCCGCAGCCGCCGCAGGGGGTGCCGGTGGTCGGCCCCGGCTACATGGCCGTACTGCGCTACCGCGCGGACGACGGTTCCGAGCAGCAGATCATCCGCCGCTCCGCGCCCGGCACGCCGCACCCGGAGTGGCAGATACTGCACGAGCTGCGGTCGTTGAACGTGCCGCCGCAGCAAGTGCTGGAGCTGCACACCGAGTTGGAGTCGTGCGAGCTGCCCGGCGGCTACTGTGCGCGGATGATCCGCGAGACCTGGCCGCAGGTGCGGATCAGCCACACCGCGCCGTACGGCCGTGACCACGCCTCGCGCCAGCAGGGCGTACAGCACCTGCTCACCCACCAGGGGGAGCTGGCGCAGGTCGCGGACGGCCCGGCACGCCCCCGCCCGCAGCGCGTACCGCTGCCCAACCCGCAGCAGGTGCAGCGCGTTCCGCCGATTCCGCTGCAGGCCATCGGGCAGGAACTGGCGCAGGCGTTCGGCCCGCAGGGGGTGTTCCGGTTCGACCAGCGGGCGGTGGCCCGGCAGGGCGTGCCGGACATCGTCGCGCAGACGCTGGTGTGGGCCGGGCTGCCGACCGAGTTCGGGCCGTTCTTCTGGGCGCAGGCGCAGCCCGGCCGCCCGGTGCCGACGCTCGCCGAGATCGCCGTGGAGCGCGGCGTCCAGGCGGCTCCGGACGCGGCGTCGTACCTGGTGATGGGCAACGACTTCGGCCGGCAGCTGTGCGTGCAGTACGGGACGGCGCACATCATGGCGGTGCCGCTGGAGGCGGCGCCCGGTGCGCAGTCCAGCCACACCCAGTTCGTCAACACCAGCCTGCCGGACTTCGTCCGCTGCCTGGCGCTGCTGGGCGGCATGTGGCGGCTGCGGCTCGGGCTCACGCCCGACCAGGCGGGCCGTTGGACGGTCGACTTCCAGTCCCGGCTGGCGGCGCTGGACCCCGCGGCGCTGGCCTCGCCGGACAACTGGTGGTCGGTGCTGCTCGAACAGATGTGGGACGGGCTGCTGTAGGCGGTCCAAGAAGCCTGGAGGTACGGGCGCGCCCCGCCGGTTGCGGCGGGGCGCGCCGCTGTTTTTCGGGTGTGGTGTCCGTCACGATGCGGCGCGGAACGGTTGCCGGCGCGCTGGGGCGCGATACCGCGACCCAGTAATGAGGCGGTTCGGGCGCGTCGTGGCGCAAGCTGGGTAGAGGGTCAGCGGAGTGTTGCGGCATGAGTATTTCGCCCAAATCATGAAAGATAGGGCGGGTTATGGGAGACAAGGGGCTGAGCATGGTGATGTCGATGACCCCCCAGGGCTTCAGTACCGCCGCCCGGGGCCGCGGCTACCGGGTCGAACAGGTTGACGCCTTCCTCGCCGCCCTGTCCGCGGAGCGCGACGCGGCGTGGGAGCGCGCCGCGCGCCTGACGGTCCTGGCCAACGAGATGGACGCCGAGGCCAGTGGTCTGCGCGCGGCCCTTGAGGCGCTCGGCCCGGTGACGTACGAGGCGCTGGGCGCGGGCGCGCAGCGGCTGCTGAAGATGGTCGAGGAAGAGGCCGCGGACGTAAGGGAACGGGCGGAGGCCGAGGCCAGACGCTCGATGGAGACGGCCGAGCAGCTCGCCCGGGAAGTGCGGGAACAGGCGCAGGCCGAGGCACTCCAGCGGCGCACCGCGGCCGACGAGGCCGCCGAGGGCGTACGGGCCGCCGCCGAGAAGTACGCCGCCGATGTGCGCGGCGCCGCCGCGCAGGAGGCCGCCCGCACCCGCGAGGACGCCGAGCGCGCCCTGGAGGACGTGCGGCAGGAGATCGCGCGTATCGTCGCCGAGCACGAGAAGGAGCAGCGGCAGCGGCTGGCGGAGTTGGAGAGCCGGCTCGCCGAGCGCGAGGCGGCGGTGGACAGTCACCTCACCGATCTCGCCGACCGGGCGGAACGGCTGCTCGCCGACGCGCAGCACGCGCACGCCGCGGCGGAGGAGGCGGCCGCCCGCCGCGAGGCCGACGCGGAGTCCGAGGCCACGACGATCGTCGCCCAGGCGCACGCCATGGCCGAGCGCGTCGCCCGCGACAGCGAACGGGAGTTGCGCGAGCACGAGATCCACTGCGAGGAGATCCGCTCGCACCTGTCCCATGTCCGCACCAGCCTGTCCACCCTCACCGGCCGCGCGTTGCCCGACCAGAGCCCCGACCACCCGTAGCGCCGAAGTCCACTGCCGCGGTTCCCGCTCGTCACGTGGGGACCGCGGCAGTCGTGTGTCCGGCGCCCCCTAGGGGATGCCCTGTCGTTCCTCATACCTGCGGTTCGTCCCGGCGGAGGAGGAGCGGGGCCGTACCGCTCCCTAGCCTGAAATGGCACTGATGCCGCACCGATGGCGAACCGCAGGCCAGGGGGTGGGGGAAACCCCCATCCCGAACCGGCGACCTGCCCCATCGCATCGGACACCCCCGTCGGCGACGCTGGGCACACCCGCACACCACCACGACATTTCAGGAGAAAACGTGACCACGGCTGTAGCAGTTCCCCGAGCGGGCGGCAGCGGAGGGCGCACGGCCGTCGCCGCGAGGGCGCGGCAGGTGACCAAGGCGTACGGCGGCGGGGAGACCAGGGTCGTCGCGCTCGACGCCGTCGATGTCGACATCGCCCGCGGCCAGTTCACCGCGATCATGGGGCCGTCCGGCTCCGGCAAGTCGACGCTGATGCACTGCCTCGCGGGCCTGGACTCGCTCACCTCCGGCCGCATATGGATAGGCGAGACGGAGATCACCAAGCTGAAGGACAAGCAGCTCACCCGGCTGCGCCGGGACCAAGTCGGCTTCATCTTCCAGGCGTTCAACCTGCTGCCCACCCTGAACGCGCTGGAGAACATCACGCTGCCGATGGACATCGCGGGCCGTAAGCCCGACAAGCGCTGGCTGGACACGGTCGTGCAGACCGTGGGCCTGGGCGGTCGACTCAAGCACCGGCCGAGCCAGCTGTCCGGCGGCCAGCAGCAGCGCGTCGCGGTGGCCCGGGCGCTCGCCGCCCAGCCCGAGATCATCTTCGGTGACGAGCCGACCGGAAACCTCGACTCGCGCGCCGGTGCGGAAGTCCTGGGCTTCCTGCGCCGTTCCGTTGACGAACTCGGACAGACCATCGTGATGGTCACCCATGACCCGGTGGCCGCCTCCTACGCGGACCGCGTGCTGTACCTGGCGGACGGCCGGATCGTGGACGACATGGCCGACCCCACCGCCGAACTGGTCTTCGAGCGCATGCTGCAGTTCTCGGGGGACGAATCCCGCACCCCCGCTGAGTACTTCGAGGCCCGTGGGAGGACCTCGTGACCGTCCTGAAGACCTCGCTGCGCAACTTCCTCGCGCACAAGGGGCGGATGGCGCTGTCCGCCGTGGCGGTACTGCTCTCCGTGGCGTTCGTCTGCGGCACGCTTGTGTTCACCGACACGGTCAACGCCACCTTCGACAAACTCTTCGCCACCACATCCGCCGACGTCACCGTCAAGCCCAAGGACGCGGGCAGCAGCGACAACGCCGACGGCGCGCCACCGGCCACCCTGCCCGCCGCCACCGTCGGCAAGATCGCCGCCGAGCCGGGCGTCAGGAACGCCCTGGGCGTCGCCTCGTCGACCCAGGTCACCCTGGTCGACCCGAAGACCAACAAGAGCATCGGCCCGACCTCCGGCGCCCCCACCATCGCCTCCAACTGGACGGTCACACCCAACGCCGCGCTCAAGCTCACCTCGGGACAGGCGCCGCGGGGGGCCGGGCAGGTGCTGCTGGACGCCGACACCGCCGCCAAGGCACACCTGGGCATCGGCGACGAGGTCAAGGTGATGTCCGCGTACGGCACCTTCACCCAGAAAATCACCGGCATCGCCACCTTCCAGACCACCAACCCCGGTGCGGCGATGGCGTTCCTGGACACCCCCACCGCACAGCGCGAACTCCTGGGCAGGAGCGGGGTGTTCACCTCCGTCGAGGCCTACGGCGACGGCAGCAGGACCAACGACCAGCTGAAGACGGCGGCCGTGACCGCCCTGGGCGGCGGCTTCCAGGTGCAGACGAAGGCCGAGGCGGCGGCGGAGAACAAGTCGAGCGTCGGCAGCTTCCTCAACGTGATGAAGGACAGCATGCTCGGCTTCGCCGGGATCGCCGTGCTGGTCGGCATCTTCCTGATCGTCAACACCTTCTCCATGCTGGTCGCCCAACGCACCCGGGAGATCGGCCTGATGCGGGCCATCGGTGCCAGCCGCAGGCAGGTCAACCGCTCGGTGCTGATCGAGGCGGTGCTGCTCGGGGTGCTCGGCTCCGCGCTCGGCATCGCGGGCGGAGTCGGCCTGGCGATGGGCCTGATGCGGCTGATGAACGGTATGGGCATGCACCTGGACACCAGCGAGCTGACCATCAAGTGGTCGACTCCCGTGGTGGGCGCGGTACTCGGTGTGCTGGTCACCCTCGTCTCGGCCTATCTGCCCGCCCGCCGGGCCGCGAGGATCTCGCCGATGGCCGCGCTGCGCGACGCGGGCGGCAGCCAGGCCGCCAACAAGTCCACAGTGCTGCGGTCGGTGATCGGCCTGCTGCTCACCGGTGCCGGTGCGGCGTCGCTGGTGGCCGCGGGGGCCGCCAAGGTCGCCGGGACCGGCAGCGTGTACCTGGCTTTCGGCGTGCTGCTCACCCTGATCGGCTTCATCGTGATCGGCCCGCTGCTCGCGGCCGGGGTGGTGCGGGTGCTGGGCGCGGTCACGTTGCGGCCGTTCGGCCCGGTCGGCCGCATGGCGCAGCGCAACGCGCTGCGCAACCCGCGCCGTACCGGTGCCACCGCCGCCGCGCTGATGATCGGGCTCGCGCTGGTATCGGGGCTTTCCGTGGTGGGTTCCTCGATGGTGGCCTCGGCGGACGACCAGATCGACAAGTCGGTTGGCGCCGACTTCATCGTCTCCACCGACTCGGGAGCGTTCACGCCCGACGTCGTCAAGGCGGTCAGGGGCACGCCGGGTCTGGGTCACGTCACCGAGTACAAGGCGCTGCCGGTGGTGCTGACGCTGCCGGACGGTACGAAGGCCAGGAAGTCGCTGAACGCCACCGACCCGACGTACGCCGACGACCTGCGGGTGCCGGTGGTCTCCGGCCAGGTCAAGGACGCGTACACCAGGGGCGGCATGACGGTCGGCGAGACCTTCGCCCACGACCACGGGCTGAGGCTGGGCGACAGCCTGACCGCGACGTTCCCCGGTGGGCGCGCCGCCCGGCTGCGGATCGACGCGGTGACGTCGAAGAACACCTCGTTCGACAACGGCGCGATGTACGTGGGGCTGGACACCGTCCGCCGGTACGTGCCGCGGGAGCTGGTGCCGCAGGACGTGATGCTGTTCGCCACGGCGGCCGACCACAAGAACACGCAGCCCGCGTATGACGCGCTCAAGGCATCGGTGCGGGACTTCCCGCAGGTCCAGGTACGGAACCAGGCCGACTACAAGAAGCTGCTGCGGGACCAGCTGGGCCAACTGCTCAACCTGGTCTACGGGCTGGTGGGGCTGGCGATCATCGTCGCGGTGCTGGGTGTGGTCAACACCCTCGCCCTCTCGGTGGTCGAGCGGACCCGGGAGATCGGCCTGATGCGGGCGATCGGGCTGTCGCGGCGCCAGCTGCGGCGGATGATCCGGTTGGAGTCCGTGGTGATCGCCATGTTCGGCGCGGTGATCGGCCTCGGCCTGGGCATGGGCTGGGGCACGGCGGCCCAGAAGCTGCTGGCCCTGCGGGGCCTGGGGACGCTGGCGATCCCGTGGTCCACCATCGTCACGGTCTTCGTCGGCGCCGCGGTGGTCGGCCTCCTGGCCGCCCTGGCACCCGCGTTCCGCGCTTCGCGCATGAACGTCCTGTCGGCGATCGCGACGGACTGACGTCCGCAGCGCGGGTGGGTGGGCGGGTTCCCCCGCCCACCCACCCGTTCGCCGTCGCCCTTCGCGTGCCGTCGCGCACGGCCGGCGCGGCCTCCCGGCTGCGCTGCGGGTGGGTGGGATCTTCCCTGCGGATGGGGTTGGGGGCGCGCTGCGGGGGTTCTACCCACCCACCCGCCTTTTTCGCAGGACACCCCGCAAGGGGGGTGTGCCGGGGTGTCCCCGCAGCGACCCCACGAAGCACCCGCGGACACCCACGCGGCCGGAGTGAGGAGACACCCCGGCGCGCCCCCGCCCCACAACAAACAGTGCGCAACGGCAGGCAAAGGCCGAGGGTAAACGGGTGGGCGGGTGGGCGTGCTCCCAACGCACGCACCGGCGGCGCGGCGGCGATGGGCAACCCACAACCATCAGTGCGCAACGGCAGGCAAACGCCCGGGGTGAACGGGTGGGCGGGTGGGCATGACCCCGACCCGCGTAGCCCAGCCCGCAGGCCGCGACCGCAGCCGAAAGCGCGCCGCAACGGCGCGGAAACCCCGAAACGCCAGCGCGAGCGCTCACGTACGCTGACCCCCATGAGCCTGACCGGTCTGCTCGACGTCGTCACCCAGGATCCCCCCCTCGCCGAGGCGGTAAAAGCCGCAGCTGACGGCAACCGTCCACACCTGGACCTGGTGGGCCCGCCCGGCGCCCGACCGTTCGTGATCGCCGCCCTGGCGGCCCGCTCCGGCCGCCCCGTACTCGCCGTGACCGCCACCGGCCGGGAGGCCGAGGACCTGGCCGCCGCGCTGCGCTCGCTGCTGCCGCAGGACGCGGTCGTGGAGTACCCCGCGTGGGAGACGCTCCCGCACGAGCGGCTCTCCCCCCGCTCCGACACCGTCGGCCGCCGTCTCGCGGTGCTGCGCAGGCTCGCGCACCCCAGCAAGGACGATCCGTCCACCGGCCCGGTCAGCGTCGTGGTCGCCCCCGTACGTTCCGTACTGCAACCGCAGGTCAAGGGCCTGGGTGACCTGAAGCCGGTGAGCCTGCGCAGCGGCGACACCGCCGACCTCGGCGAGGTCGTGGACGGCCTGGCAGCCGCCGCGTACGCCCGTGTCGAACTCGTGGAGAAGCGCGGCGAGTTCGCGGTCCGCGGCGGCATCCTGGACGTCTTCCCGCCCACCGAGGAACATCCGCTGCGGATCGAGTTCTGGGGCGACGACGTCGAGGAGATCCGTTACTTCAAGGTCGCCGACCAGCGCTCCCTCGAAGTCGCCGAGCACGGCCTGTGGGCCCCGCCGTGCCGTGAACTGCTGCTGACCGACGAGGTACGGCGCAGGGCCGCGGAGCTGGCCGAGTCGCAGCCGGGACTCGCCGAACTGCTCGGCAAGATCGCCGAGGGCATCGCGGTGGAGGGCATGGAGTCGCTCGCCCCGGTGCTGGTGGACGACATGGAGCTGCTGCTGGACGTGATGCCCGCGGGCAGCCTGACCGTCGCCTGCGACCCGGAGCGGGTGCGTACCCGGGCCGCGGACCTGGTGGCCACCAGCCGGGAGTTCCTGGAGGCGTCCTGGGCCGCGACGGCGGGCGGCGGGCAGGCGCCGATCGACCTGGGCGCCGCCTCGCTGTGGTCGCTCGCCGACGTCCGCGACCACGCCCGGGAGATCGGCATGGCGTGGTGGTCGGTCAGCCAGTTCGCCAGTGACGCCGAACTGGACGACGACACCGTGAAGTTGGGCATGCACGCCCCCGAGACGTACCGCGGGGACAGCGCCCGCGCGCTCGCCGACACCAAGGGCTGGCTGGCCGACGGCTGGCGCGCCGTCTACGTCACCGAGGGCCACGGCCCGGCCGCCCGTACCGTCGAGGTGCTGGGCAACGAGGGCATCGCGGCCCGGCTGGACGCGGACCTGCCGGGCGCCCCCGAGCCGTCCGTCGTGCACGTCGCCTGCGGATCCATCGAGCACGGCTTCGTGGACCCCGGGTTGAAGCTGGCGGTGCTGACCGAGACCGATCTGTCCGGTCAGAAGTCCGCCAGCAAGGACATGGGGCGGATGCCGTCCCGGCGCCGCAAGACCATCGACCCGCTCACCCTCCAGGCCGGGGACTACATCGTGCACGAGCAGCACGGCGTGGGCCGCTACGTGGAGATGGTGCAGCGCACCGTGCAGGGCGCCACCCGCGAGTACCTGCTGGTGGAGTACGCCCCGGCCAAGCGCGGCCAGCCGGGCGACCGTCTCTTCGTGCCCACCGACCAGTTGGAGCAGATCACCAAGTACGTGGGCGGCGAGGCCCCGACGCTGCACCGGCTCGGCGGCGCCGACTGGACGAAGACCAAGGCGCGGGCGAAGAAGGCGGTCAAGGAGATCGCCGCGGACCTGATCAAGCTGTACTCGGCGCGGATGGCCGCCCCCGGTCACGCCTTCGGCGCGGACACCCCCTGGCAGCGCGAGCTGGAGGACGCGTTCCCGTACGCCGAGACCCCCGACCAGCTCACCACGATCGCCGAGGTCAAGGAGGACATGGAGAAGTCGGTCCCGATGGACCGGCTGATCTGCGGCGACGTCGGGTACGGCAAGACCGAGATCGCGGTGAGAGCGGCCTTCAAGGCGGTGCAGGACGGCAAGCAGGTGGCCGTGCTGGTTCCCACGACTTTGCTGGTCCAGCAGCACTTCGGCACGTTCTCCGAGCGGTACGGCCAGTTCCCGGTCAACGTGCGGGCGTTGTCCCGGTTCCAGACGGACACCGAGGCGAAGGCGGTGATGGAGGGGCTGAAGGAGGGCTCGGTGGACGTGGTCATCGGCACCCACCGGCTGTTCTCCTCCGAGACCAGGTTCAAGGACCTGGGCCTGGTCATCGTGGACGAGGAGCAGCGCTTCGGTGTCGAGCACAAGGAGCAGTTGAAGAAGCTGCGGGCCAACGTGGACGTGCTGACCATGTCCGCGACGCCGATTCCGCGCACCCTGGAGATGGCGGTCACCGGCATCCGGGAGATGTCCACCATCACCACCCCGCCGGAGGAGCGGCACCCGGTGCTGACCTTCGTCGGCCCGTACGAGGAGAAGCAGATCGCGGCGGCGGTCCGCCGTGAACTGCTGCGTGAGGGACAGGTCTTCTACATCCACAACCGTGTGGAGTCGATCGACCGAGCCGCCGCGCGGCTGCGCGAGATGGTCCCGGAGGCGCGCATCGCCACCGCCCACGGGCAGATGGGCGAGCACACGCTGGAGCAGGTGGTGGTCGACTTCTGGGAGAAGAAGTTCGACGTGCTGGTGTCCACCACGATCGTGGAGTCCGGCATCGACATCTCCAACGCCAACACCCTGATCGTGGAGCGCGGCGACAACTTCGGCCTGTCGCAGCTGCACCAGCTGCGCGGCCGGGTCGGCCGGGGCCGTGAGCGCGGCTACGCGTACTTCCTGTACCCGCCGGAGAAGCCGCTGACCGAGACCGCGCACGAGCGGCTGGCGACCATCGCCCAGCACACCGAGATGGGCGCGGGCATGTACGTGGCGATGAAGGACCTGGAGATCCGCGGCGCGGGCAACCTGCTCGGCGGTGAGCAGTCCGGCCACATCGCGGGCGTCGGCTTCGACCTGTACGTACGGATGGTGGGCGAGGCGGTCGCCGACTACCGGGCGGCCCTGGAGTCCGGGGAGGCGCAGGAGGAGGCGCCGCTGGAGGTCAAGATCGAACTTCCGGTGGACGCGCACGTTCCGCATGACTACGCGCCGGGGGAGCGGCTGCGGCTCCAGGCGTACCGTTCGATCGCCGCGGTCAACTCCGAGGACGACATCGCCGCGGTGCGCGAGGAACTCACCGACCGGTACGGCAAGTTGCCGGAGCCGGTGGAGAACCTGCTGCTGGTCGCCGGGCTGCGGCTGCTGGCCCGGCGGGCCGGTGTCACCGACATCACCCTCCAGGGCAACAACATCCGCTTCGGCCCGGTGGAGTTGCGCGAGTCCCAGGAGCTGCGGCTCAAGCGGCTGCACCCGCGCAGCGTCGTCAAGCCCGCGGTCAAGCAGGTGCTGGTGCCACGCCCGTCGACCGGCACGATCGGCGGCAAGCCGGTGGTGGGCCGTGAACTCCTGCAGTGGACGGCCGAGTTCCTGACCACGGTGGTGGGCGCCTAGCGTTTCCGGTCCGCGGCGGCGCGGCCATCACCGAATGGTGGCCGCGTAGTGGATATCGCCCCCCGGCAGTCCCTATCCTCGGTCAGCGCCAGGTCGTGCACTGTCGCTCGATCAACCGCCGGGAGGCACCATGGTCCGCCGTCGTACCGCCACGCTCTCCTTGACCGCCGCCGCTGTGCTCGCCGCGACGCCGCTGCTCACCTCCTGCGGCGCGGAGCATCCAGGGACGGCGGCCGTGGTCGGGGGGCAGACGATCTCGATGTCCACGTTGCAGTCGCAGGTCAAGGCGGTGCGCGACGCGCAGGGCGGTTCCGCGCAGACCGCGCAACTGATCGAGTCGACCAGTGATCTGGACCGTACGACGCTGGGCGGCCTGGTCTTCGACCGGGTGCTGGACACCGCCGCGCGGCAGGCCGGGGTGACCGTCACCCGGGCCGAGGTGCAGCAGGCCCGGTCGGCCGCCGAGGCGCAGGCGGGCGGTGCGGCGGCGCTGCGCGACCAGTTGCTCCAGCAGTACGCCGTCGCACCGAACGGCATCGACGACTTCTACCGGGTGCAGGCCGAGGCCCAGGCGCTGGCGCGGAAGCTCGGCGTGGACCTGGCCACCCCCGACGGGCAGGCGGCGGTGACGAAGTCCCTGGTCAAGACCGCCCAGCAGATGCGGGTGGACGTCAATCCACGCTACGGCACCTGGAATTCCCAGACCCTGACCATCGGCACGGCCAGCACCCCGTGGCTGCGGCACGCCGTCGCCCCCACACCAGCCGCCTGAGGTCGGCCCGGCGCCGCCAGGCACCCCTCGCCCGGGGGTCGACGGCCTCCCCCGGGAAAGCCCCTTCCCAGGGGAGGCCGGGCCACTGCTGACGTCTCAGCGGTAGCGTCTACGTGTGAACGACAACGCCGCCGCTGACGCCCGTCCCGGTCGTCTGGTCCTGCTCACCACCAGTCACCGTGTCGCCCCCGGTCTGCTGTCCTGGCCCGCCTGGCGGGTCCTGCGGGACGCGGACCTGGTGGTGTGTCCGGACAGCGCGCATCCGCAGCTGCCGTATCTGCGGGAGGCGGGCGTCGAGGTGGAGCGCTCGGCGCCGACCGGCCGTGAGCTGGTCGACCTGGCGGTCGGCGGCCGCACGGTGGTGGTCATCCCGTCTGCTGACGGCGACTCGTCGCTCACCGACGAGCTCGCCCGGCTGGCTGGTTCCGGCCGGGTGCGGATGCCGGAGCTGGAGCTGCTGCCCGCCTCGTACGACCTGCCGGGCGCGCGGCTGCTCGACCTGGTCGCGGTGATGGACCGGATCCGCGCGGAGTGCCCGTGGAGCGGCCGGCAGACCGGTGAGGGCCTGGTGAAGTACCTGATCGAGGAGGCGTACGAACTCGTCGAGGCGATCGAGGACGGTGACCGGGCGGCGTACCGCGAGGAGCTGGGGGACGTGCTGCTCCAGGTGGTCTTCCACGCCCGGATCGCGCAGGAGGACTCCGAGGAGCCGTTCTCGATCGACGATGTCGCGGGCACGATCGTGGACAAGCTGATCCGCCGCCATCCGCATGTCTTCGGCGCGGAGAGCGCCGAGACCCCGGAGGAGGTCAAGGAGCACTGGTTGCGCACCAAGGCCGCGGAGAAGCGCCGCGACTCGGTGACCGACGGCATCCCGCTGGACCAGCCCGCGCTGGCGCTCGCCGCGAAGCTGGCGGGCCGGGCGCGCACCGGCGGGGTGGCCGCGCCCGCGCCCGCGCACGACTCGGAGGACCTCGGGGACCGGCTGCTCGCCCTGGCCGCCCTCGCCGAGCGGCAGGGGGTGGATCCGGAGGCAGCGCTGCGCTCCGCCGCCCGTCGGTACCGGGACGCGATCCGAACGGCCGAGCGAACTGAGTGATCCGCCCGGCGTATGGGTAATAAATCCACATGATGTGGACATTCGGCGCGGAAACCATCGCGGCGGGCTTCATAATCGGCCCGCTGCTGATCGGCATCGGCATTGTGGTCGCCCTGGCCCTCGTCGGGCTGTTCTACGGACGTCTGCGGCGCGGCCCGGGCCCGGAGCGCACACCGCAGCCCCCGCCGGAGCAGCCGCCACCACGGGCCCGGGCGTGGGCGACGCCCACAGAGTTCGCCGAGGGCGAGGCCCCGGCGAACCACGGACCCGGGCACCAGGACTCCCAGGTCTCCGAGCCCGAGGAGGTCAGCCGGGAGCCGGACGAGGTGCCTCGGGACGGCAGGCGGCGCTTGCCGTACGAGCTGCGCGGCTACCCGGGCCCGCGGACCTGAACCCGGTACCGCGCCGACCGCCGAGTGGGTGATCATGGCGGTATGCGCATCGACATACCGCATTCCTGGCCGCGCACCGAGGCCGATGCCATCGCGATCCAGGACCGGCTGCGCGGCCAGGTGGACCGCGTCGGACCCGGGCCGCGGGAGCCGCGGCTGGTGGCCGGGCTCGACGTGGCGTACGCCGAGGACTCCAACCGGGTGGCCGCCGCCGTGGTGGTGCTGGACGCCCGGACCCTGGAGGTCGTGGAGCGCGCCACCGCGGTCGGTGACGCCACCTTCCCGTACGTGCCGGGCCTCTTCGCGTTCCGTGAACTGCCGGTGCTCGTCGAGGCGTTGACCCGGCTGGAGAGCGTTCCGGAACTTCTGCTGTGCGACGGCCAGGGCCTGGCGCATCCGCGCCGCTTCGGGCTCGCCTGCCATCTGGGGGTGCTCACCGGGATCGCGGCGGCCGGGGTCGCCAAGACCACGTTCGTCGGCGACTACGACGCCGCCGCGCTCGGCCCGCGGCGGGGTGCGGGCGTCCCGCTCGTCGACGGCGGTGAGACCGTCGGACGCGCGCTGCGCACCAGGGACGGCGTCAAGCCGGTGTACGTCTCCACCGGGCACGGCATCGACCTGGACACCGCCTGCCGCCATGTGCTGGCACTCGCCCCGCAGTACCGGCTGCCGCAGACCACCCGGCTCGCCGACCGGCTCAGCCGGGACGTGCTGCGCGCCGCCCGCTGACGCCACCGGGTTAACGTCGGGGGGTGACTGACGCATCCGCCCCCGCCCTGTTCACCTGGGAGTTCGCCGCCGATCCCTACCCGGCGTACGCCTGGCTGCGGGAGCACGCGCCGGTGCACCGCACCACCCTGCCCAGCGGGGTGGAGGCCTGGCTGGTCACCCGGTACCCCGACGCCCGGCAGGCACTCGCGGACGCCCGGCTCAGCAAGAACCCCGTCCACCACTCCGAGCGCGCCCACGCCAAGGGCAAGGTCGGCATCCCCGGTGAGCGCAGTGCCGACCTGATGACGCACCTGCTGAACATCGACCCGCCGGACCACACCCGGCTGCGCCGCCTGGTCTCCAAGGCGTTCACCCCGCGCCGGGTGGCCGAGTTCGCCCCGCGGGTAACGGAGTTGACCAATCGCCTCATCGACTCCTTCGCGGCCAGGGGCGAGGCGGACCTGATCCATGAGTTCGCCTTCCCGCTGCCCATCTACGCCATCTGCGACCTGCTCGGCGTACCGGCCGAGGACCAGGACGACTTCCGCGACTGGGCGGGCATGATGATCCGGCACGGCGGCGGACCGCGCGGCGGCGTCGCCCGCTCGGTGAAGAAGATGCGCGCGTACCTGCTGGAGCTCATCCACCGCAAGCGCGCACAGCTCGGTGACGACCTGATCTCCGCCCTGATCAGGGCCAGCGACCACGGCGAGCACCTCACCGAGAACGAGGCCGCGGCGATGGCGTTCATCCTGCTGTTCGCCGGTTTCGAGACCACGGTCAACCTCATCGGCAACGGCACGTACGCGCTGCTGCGCGATCCGGGGCAACGGCGGCTGCTCCAGGACTCGGTGGGCCGTGGTGAGACGGACCTGCTGGCCACCGCGGTCGAGGAACTGCTGCGCTACGACGGGCCGGTGGAGTTGGCGACCTGGCGGTTCGCCACCGAACCGCTGACCATCGGCGGCCGGTCGATCGGCACCGGCGACCCGGTGCTGGTGGTACTGGCCGCCGCCGACCGCGACCCGGAACGCTTCGCCGGTCCCGACACCCTCGACCTGGCCCGGCGCGACAACCCGCATCTGGGATTCGGACACGGCATCCACTACTGCCTGGGCGCCCCGCTCGCCCGGCTGGAGGGCCAGACCGCGCTGGCCACCCTGCTCACCCGGCTCCCCGACCTGCAACTCGCCGTGGGTCCAGAGGAGTTGCGCTGGCGCGGCGGACTGATCATGCGCGGGCTGCGCACCCTTCCGGTCTCCTTCACCGCTGTCCGGGATGTCGTCAACGGGCAATAAGAGCATGGAGAATACAGACACCTGACGGGATGTCGGTCAGGCGTGACCTCCACGTGATCTCCACTACATCCGCCCGTGACCGACGCCGTTACGGGCTACGCTCTGCGCTCGTCCCCGCCGTCGGAGAAAGGCGTCACATGCTCAGGTCGGGCAACGGTCAGCACCGCAAGCCGCGTCAAGCGCCCGCGTTCGTCGTCACCGCCGGGGTCACCGGCGCCGGGATCGCGCTGCCGCTGCTCGGCGCCACGGGTGCGCACGCCGCCACCGCCAGCACCTGGGACAAGGTCGCGCAGTGCGAGAGCGGCGGCATGTGGAGCGCCGACAACGGCAACGGCTCGTACGGCGGACTCCAGATGACCCAGGACACCTGGGAGCGGTTCGGCGGCACGGCCTACGCCGAGCGGCCCGACCTGGCCAGCCGGCAGCAGCAGATAGCCATCGCCGAGAAGGTGCTGTCCGCCCAGGGCGCCGACACCTGGGGCGGCTGCGCGGTGGACGCGGGCCTGGCCAGGGGCGGCGCCTCGGCGGAGGTGGACCCGGGCACCCTCGATCCGTCGACGGACGGGTCGTGGAACGACTCCGGCGCGTCCGGTGAATCCGGTTTGTCCAACTCGCCGGTTCTCGGGGATGGTTCGGGGGTGACGGGTTCTTCCGGTTCATCCAGCTCGTCCACTTCGACCGGTTCGAGTGGGTCCTCCGATTCATCTGGTGCGGTGGACGCGTCGGGTACGCCATCGTCCGCCCCGTCCTCCAGTCCCTCGCCCTCTTCTTCCGCTTCGTCCACCCCCTCCTCCTCGGCCAGCAGCACGCCGTCGCCCTCCGGTGCCGGTGGCGGCGGGCGGCACGCCAAGCCGTCTCCCTCCGCTTCCGGTTCGGCCAGCGCCGACCCCACGGCCTCCGGAACGCCCTCCGGAACGCCCTCCGGGGCGCCGTCCAGCGCTCCCGCCGACCCGGCGCCGACTACGTCCGGTGACCGTGGCGGTGACCGCGCCTCACGTGGCGGCGTCGACGCGCGCCAGCAGGATCCGGGGGTGGGCGGGCAGGAGAGCGGCTCGTACACCGTTCAGCCGGGCGACAACCTTGCGCAAATCGCGACAGACCACTCGGTGCCCGGAGGCTGGCCGTCGCTCTACGACGCCAACAAGTCCGTGGTGGGCTCCAACCCGGACCTGATCCTGCCCGGACAACAGCTCACTCTTCGTTAAACCTGTGACATACCTCTCCCGGGCCGCTTCGGGCGACGGACCGTCAGCCGTCCGCTTATCCCGTTCCGACCTGCGGATCTGACGTTCCGCTGGTGACGCGTCAGAAATCCGCCGGTGCCGGGCGGTGTTTGTCAGCCGCCCGGGGGGTGTGTTTAAGGTCGTGACCGCTCGCCACCGCGAGCCCTGTCGGTCAGGTACGCCGAGTCCTGCCGCCGGCCGACGGGAACAGTCGACGCGAAAGCGCCGTAGGCAGGAGCGGGGGACCCAAGGTTCTCCGCCGGTCCGGTCAACTCGACGGACCGGCTAGGGGTTAAGTCGCGCGCCGTGCGCCGCGACCGGGCAACTCACTCGGCCCGAACCCGACAGCTGACCTCGTAGGCGTCGGTGAGGAAATCTCCATGGGTAAGCACCGCCGTGCCTCGAAGGCTGTCCGTATCGCCACCATCACCGGTGTCGCCGGTGCGGCCGTCGCCGCGCCGCTCCTGACCGCCACCTCGGCTTCCGCCGCCTCCGTGGCCGTCTGGGACCGTGTCGCCCAGTGCGAGTCCAGCGGCAACTGGTCCAACCACGACACCGGTGGCAACGGGCACTACGGCGGTCTGCAGTTCTCGCAGTCCAGCTGGGCCGCCGCCGGTGGTCTGAAGTACGCCTCGCGCGCCGACTACGCCACCAAGGACCAGCAGATCGCCGTCGCCGAGGTGCTGCTGAAGATGCAGGGCCCGGGTGCCTGGCAGTGCGCCTACGCCGGCCCGCTGACCTCCGGTGGCCCGGCCCCGGAGATCAACGTGAGCGGCTCCGCCTCCGCCTCGGCCGGCTCGGACAACGCGGCCAGCACTCAGACCGCCAAGGAGGCCCCGGCCAAGGAGGCCCCCGCCGAGGCCCCGGCGCCGAAGAAGGTCCGCAAGCACGCCCGCCCGGCCGCCCCGGTCGAGCAGGGCACCGGCAGCTACACCGTCAAGTCCGGTGACACCCTCTCCGGTATCGCCGCCGCCCACGGTGTCGCCGGCGGCTGGCAGAAGCTGTTCGAGCTGAACAACGACGTCGTCAAGGACGCCAACCTGATCTTCCCCGGTCAGCACCTGAAGCTCGGCTGAACCCCGACAACGGCACAACTGCCCTGACGGTCTCCCGCGTTCGCGAACCGCGCGGCGACCGATGAAAGCTCCCCGGCCGGACACGCCTTCCCCCCGAGCGTGTCCGGCCGGGGCATTTTGGGTTCGGCCGCCGTCCCGTCGGCTGGCCGGACCGGGCGAGCCGGTTAGGCTCATCCCGCAGAGCACCAGCGCACCAACCAAGCAACACATCCCAAAGGAGATGCTCGTGCCGTCCATCGACGTCGTCGTAGCCCGGGAAATCCTCGACTCACGAGGCAACCCCACCGTCGAGGTCGAGGTCGGCCTCGACGACGGGAGCACCGGCCGCGCGGCCGTACCCTCCGGTGCCTCCACCGGTGCGTTCGAGGCCCTCGAACTGCGCGACGGGGACAAGGCCCGTTACGGCGGAAAGGGCGTGGAGAAGGCCGTTCTCGCCGTCATCGAGCAGATCGGCCCGGAGCTGGTGGGGTACGACGCCACCGAGCAGCGGCTGATCGACCAGGCGATGCTCGACCTGGACGCCACCCCGGACAAGTCCTCACTCGGCGCCAACGCCATCCTCGGCGTCTCGCTGGCCGTGGCGCACGCCGCCTCCGAGGCCTCCGACCTGCCGCTGTTCCGCTACATCGGCGGCCCGAACGCCCACGTACTGCCGGTCCCGATGATGAACATCCTCAACGGCGGCGCCCACGCGGACTCCAACGTCGACATCCAGGAGTTCATGATCGCGCCGATCGGCGCCGAGTCCTTCTCCGAGGCCCTGCGCTGGGGCGCGGAGACGTACCACGCGCTGAAGTCGGTCCTCAAGGAGCGCGGTCTGTCCACCGGCCTCGGCGACGAGGGCGGCTTCGCGCCCAACCTGGAGTCCAACCGCGCCGCCCTCGACCTGATCGTCGAGGCCATCAAGAAGGCCGGCTTCCAGCCCGGCCAGGACATCGCGCTCGCCCTTGACGTGGCCGCCACCGAGTTCTACAAGGACGGCGCGTACGTCTTCGAGGGCAAGGCCCGTACCGCCGCCGAGATGAGCGCCTACTACGGCGAGCTGGTCGCCGCCTACCCGCTGGTCTCCATCGAGGACCCGCTGGGCGAGGAGGACTGGGAGGGCTGGAAGACCATCACCGACCAGCTCGGCGACAAGGTCCAGCTGGTCGGTGACGACCTGTTCGTGACCAACCCGGAGCGCCTGCAGCGCGGCATCGACAGCGACACCGCCAACGCCCTGCTGGTCAAGGTCAACCAGATCGGTTCGCTGACCGAGACCCTGGACGCCGTCGAGCTGGCCCAGCGCAGCGGCTACAAGTGCATGATGTCGCACCGCTCCGGCGAGACCGAGGACGTCACCATCGCCGACCTGGCCGTCGCCACCAACTGCGGCCAGATCAAGACCGGTGCCCCGGCCCGCTCGGACCGCGTCGCCAAGTACAACCAGCTGCTGCGCATCGAGGAGATCCTCGACGACGCCGCGGTGTACGCCGGCCGCAGCGCCTTCCCGCGCTTCCGCGCCTGAGGTCCTGTGACGGGCCCGGGGGGCGGTGCCCCCCGGGCCCTTGGGGTTGAGGGCTCAACCCCAAGGGGCGTCCGGAGGCGAGAGCCCCCGGAAACGGGCCTGGGGCGTGGCCCCGGTGGGTTTGGGGGCGAAGCCCCAGAACACAACTACGTACGTGCTGAGGGGTGAGCGACGTGCCAACGGACCGCTTCTCGACCGCGACCAGGCTCAAGGCCCTGGGCGCGCAGGCGCAGGCCCGCGTCTACCGGGCCACCGGCCGTACACCGCGGCGCAGCAGGCTCACCGGTCGCGCCGCGCTGCTGGCGCTGACCGTCTGCGCGCTGGTCGTCGCCCTCGCGTACCCGATGCGGCAGTACGTGGCCCAGCGCTCGCAGATCGCCGACCAGCGCGAGCAGGCGCGCCAGGCGCGCCAGCGGGTGGAGCGGCTGCAACAGGAGAAGGCCCGCTGGTCCGATCCGGAGTACGTCAAGGCGCAGGCCCGCGAGCAGCTGCACTTCGTGATGCCGGGGGAGACCGGGTACACCATGTCCGGCCAGCGCGGTACGGACGCCGACCAGAGCGACGCCGCCACGGGGGCGGCGGCCAACCGCGCCTGGTACGACAATCTTTGGAACGGAGTGAACTCCTCCGACGCCAGCCACTGACCGGGGCCCGGCTCGCCCGGGACCCGTACCACCACCGAGCCACCGCCGAACCAGAAAGCCGCCCGTGAAGAACCCGCCGCCCCGCACCGAACCCGCCCCGCCCACCGAGGCCGACATCGCCGCCATCGGCGAGCAGCTCGGCCGCGTGCCGCGCGGACTGCGGGCCGTAGCGCACCGCTGCCCGTGCGGGCTGCCGGACGTCGTGGAGACGGCGCCCCGGCTGGAGGACGGCACGCCGTTCCCCACGCTCTACTACCTGACCTGCCCGCGCGCCGCCTCCGCCATCGGCACCCTGGAGGCGGAGGGCGTGATGAAGGAGATGACGGCGCGGCTCGCTGAGGACGAGGAGCTGGCCGCCGGGTACCGGGCGGCGCACGAGGACTACATCGCCCGCCGGGACGCCATCGAGGTGCTGGAGAACTTCCCCAGCGCGGGCGGCATGCCGGACCGGGTCAAGTGCCTGCACGTGCTGGTCGGCCACTCGCTGGCGGCCGGTCCCGGGGTGAACCCGCTGGGTGACGAGGCGATCGCGATGCTGCCGCAGTGGTGGCGCAAGGGCCCCTGCGTGTGCGCCGGTGCCGACGAGGGCGGCGCCGAGGAGGACGCGAAGTGACCCGGGTCGCCGCGGTCGACTGCGGTACGAACTCCATCCGGCTGCTGGTCGCCGAGGCCGACCGGCACACCGGTGCCATCAAGGACCTCGACCGGCGGATGCGGATCGTACGGCTCGGCCAGGACGTGGACCGCACCGGCCGGCTGGCGCCCGAGGCCCTGGAGCGCACCTTCGCCGCGTGCCGTGAGTACGCCGAGGTGATCCGCGAACTCGGTGCGGAGAAGGTGCGGTTCGTGGCCACGTCGGCCTCCCGGGACGCGCGGAACCGCGAGGACTTCGTTCGGGGCGTGGTGGAGATCCTGGGCGTGGAGCCCGAGGTGATCTCCGGCGACGACGAGGCCGAGTACTCGTTCACCGGGGCGACGAGGGAACTGGCCGGCCGGGACCACTTCGAGAAGCCGTACCTGGTGGTGGACATCGGGGGCGGGTCGACCGAGTTCGTGGTCGGCTCGGAGCACGCCGCGGCGGCCCGCTCGGTGGACATCGGCTGCGTCCGGATGACCGAGCGGCACCTGGTCCGCGACGGCCAGGTCGGCGATCCGCCCACGCCGGGTCAGATCGCCGCGATGCGGGCGGACATCGCCGCCGCGCTGGACCTGGCCGCCGAGACGGTGCCGCTGGGGCGGGCCCGGACCCTGGTGGGCCTGGCCGGCTCGGTCACCACGGTGGCCGCGATCGCGCTGGGGCTGCGGGAGTACGACTCGTCGGCGATCCACCACTCGCGGATCGGCATCGATCAGGTCCGCGAGATCACCGACCGGCTGCTGTCCTCGACGCACGCCGAACGCGCCGCGATCCCGGTGCTGCACCCCGGGCGGATCGACGTGATCGGCGCGGGCGCCCTCGTACTGCTGATGATCATGGAGCGGGTGGGGGCCGGGGAGGTCGTGGTGAGCGAGCACGACATCCTCGACGGCATCGCGTGGAGCGTGGCCTGAGTGGTCGACTGAGCAGGGCGAACATCAGCTGAGCGGGCTGCGGCGCCCTCGCGCACGGGCCTCGGAAAGAGCTTCGTGAATTTCTTCACATGAAGAACGGGGCTTTTGTTGGGGTGGAGTTGAGGTTCCGCGCCCGCCGCGCGCCGGGGGAGTGTTCCGGCGGCGTTACACGGGGCGCGGCCATCCGTCCGCCGCTACCCCGCTGATGCAGATCGTGGCTGCTCAGCGCGGTGGCTCAACGTCTTCGGGGCCTGTCCGGTTCCGTTGGCCGCTGTGGCATCGATCACGAAACCGCGCAGTGTAGCAGAGGGTCGCAAGAACCTTGTGAAGGGGCTCACGAAGGCCCCCCAAGCGGGTGCTGGATACTCGTCTTCATGAGCACCACGGAGCGTCCACGGATCCTCGTAGTAGGCGGCGGTTACGTCGGCCTGTACGCGGCGCGCCGCATCCTGAAGAAGATGCGGTTCGGCGAGGCGACCGTCACGGTCGTCGACCCCCGGTCGTACATGACGTACCAGCCCTTCCTCCCTGAGACTGCCGCCGGCAGCATCTCCCCGCGCCACGTCGTGGTTCCGCTGCGACGCGTGCTGCCCAAGGCGGAGGTCCTCACCGGCCGGGTCACCTCGGTCGACCAGGACCGCAAGGTGGCCGTCATCGAGCCGCTCGTCGGCGAGTCCTACGAGCTGCCCTTCGACTACCTCGTCGTCGCGCTCGGCGCCGTCTCCCGCACCTTCCCGATCCCCGGCCTCGCCGAGAACGGCATCGGCATGAAGGGCGTCGAGGAAGCCGTCGACCTGCGCAACCACGTGCTGGAGCAGCTGGACCTGGCCGACTCCACGACCGACGAGGAGGTCCGCCGCAAGGCGCTGACCTTCGTCTTCGTCGGCGGTGGCTTCGCGGGCGCGGAGACCATCGGCGAGGTCGAGGACATGGCCCGTGACGCGTGCAAGTACTACACGAACGTCAAGCGCGAGGACATGCGGTTCGTCCTCGTCGAGGCCGCCAACCGGATCCTGCCCGAGGTCGGCCCGGAGCTCGGCAAGTGGGGCCTTGAGCACCTGCGCGAGCGCGGCATCGAGGTCTACCTGGAGACGTCGATGAAGTCCTGCGTCGACAAGCACGTGGTGCTCGCCAACGGGCTTGAGGTCGACGCCTCCACCATCGTGTGGACCGCGGGCGTCAAGCCGAACCCGGCGCTGGCCAACTTCGGCCTGCCGCTCGGCCCGCGCGGCCACGTCGACACCGCTCCCACCCTCCAGGTCCAGGGCATGGACTACGTGTGGGCGGCCGGCGACAACGCCCAGGTGCCGGACCTCGCCTCCGGCGAGGGCGCCTGGTGCCCGCCGAACGCGCAGCACGCGCTGCGCCAGGCCAAGGTGCTCGGCGACAACGTGGTGTCCGGGATGCGCGGCTTCCCGCAGCACGAGTACAAGCACAAGAACATGGGCGCGGTCGCCGGTCTCGGCCTGCACAAGGGCGTCGCCCTGCTGTTCGGCAAGATCAAGCTCAAGGGCCGTCTGGCCTGGTACTGCCACCGCGGCTACCACGGCATGGCGGTGCCGACCTTCAACCGCAAGTTCCGGGTGCTCGCCGACTGGACGCTGGCGATGTTCCTCAAGCGCGACGTGGTGGCGCTCGGCGCGCTGGAGAACCCGCGCGACGAGTTCTACGAGGCCGCGGCACCGGTGACGGCGGCGGCCACCGCCAAGGCCAAGGCGCCGGAAGGTGAGAAGGCCAAGGCCTCCTGACCTTCAGCGCTGCTCGACAGCTCTGATCGACGCCGAGGGCGTCCGCCATCCGTGGGGCGGACGCCCTCGGCGCTTTCGCGTACGGAATTTTCCCGTACTCGGTTCCCGATTCGGGACTACGATTGGGTCGCAAATCTGTTTTCGTGATGCAAGGACCTTGTCAGGTCTGTCGGTTGACGCACCATCACGGAGGTTTTGCACCATGGCCGACGCAGCCGTACGGCTCCTCGCACTCGCCGAAGGCGCCCTGGGCGCCCCGCTTCCGCTGCGGATCCGCGCCTGGGACGGTTCCGAGGCCGGGCCGCCGGACGCGCCGGTGCTGGTGCTGCGGCACCGGCGCGCGCTGCGCCGACTGCTGTGGAAGCCGGGGGAGTTGGGGCTCGCCCGGGCCTGGGTGGCCGGGGACATCGAGGTCGAGGGCGACCTGTACGAGGCGCTGGAACGTCTCTCCGGGCTGATCTGGGAGCGGGACGAGCCGCAGGGCGGACTGCGCCCGCTGGACGCCGTACGGTCCCTGCGCGATCCCGCGCTGCGCCGGATGGCCCGTGAGGCGCTGCTCCTGGCGGGGCCCGGACTGCCGCCCGCCCCGCCCGCCGAGGAGGCGCCCAGGCGCGGCGGGGTGCGGCACACGCTCAGCCGGGACCGCGAGGCGATCCACCACCACTACGACGTCGGCAACACCTTCTACGAGCGGGTGCTCGGGCCTTCGATGGTCTACTCGTGCGCGTACTGGCAGCAGCCGGGCGGCACCCTGGAGGAAGCGCAGGAGGCCAAGCTCGACCTGATCTGCCGCAAGCTGTCGCTGACCGAGGGCCAGCGGCTGCTGGACGTCGGCTGCGGCTGGGGTTCGATGGTGCTGCACGCCGCCCAGCGCTACGGGGTGCGGGCGGTCGGCGTCACGCTCTCCGCCGAGCAGGCGGCGTACGCCCGCAAGCGGGTGGCCGACGCGGGGCTGACCGACCGGGTGGAGATCCGGGTGCAGGACTACCGGGAGGTGGACGACGGGCCGTACGACGCGATCTCGTCCATCGGCATGGCGGAGCACGTGGGGTCCGCGCAGTACCGGGCGTACGCCTCGGCGCTGTACGGGTTGCTGCGGCCCGGTGGCCGCCTGCTCAACCACCAGATCGCGCGGCGCCCGCTGGAGCGGGAGGACGCCTACCGGGTGGACGAGTTCATCGACCGCTACGTCTTCCCCGACGGGGAGTTGTCGCCGCTCGGCTCCACGGTCGAGCTTCTGGAGGAGGCCGGTTTCGAGGTACGGGACGTGGAGGCGCTCCGCGAGCACTACGGGCGCACCCTGCGCGCCTGGGTCGCCAACCTGGAGACCCACTGGCCGGAGGCCGTCCGCCTCACCTCGCCCGGCCGTGCCCGCGTCTGGCGCCTCTACATGGCGGCTTCCGCCCTGGCCTTCGAGCACAACCGCATCGGCGTCAACCAGGTCGTGGCGGTGAAAACCACCACGTCGGGTGACGCGTCCTTCCCCCGGACCAGACACGCATGGCTGGAGCCCCACTGACGAGTACCCCTCACCCGCCCTTCCCCGGGGCTCCGCCCTCTCGCCCCCGACGTGCATCGTGGCTCCGACTTTGAACCCGCGGGGAAAGGACGCGCCCCCAAGCCCCTTGTGTACCAGGGGGCTTGGGGGCGAAGCCCGCAGACCGGCAGGATTCGGAGCGAAGCCACGCGCCGACCCGGGGCCTGGGGTGAAGCCCGCCACCCCCGGGGGTGGGTGGCGGAGCCCCGAGGGGCGTGGGATCACTCCGTCTTGATCGCCTCCAGGACGTCGAGCTTCGCCGCTCGCCTCGCGGGCCACACCGCGGCCAGGATGCCGACCAGGGCGGCCAGGGCGAGGAAGACGGCGATACGGGTCCAGGGGAGGACCATCACGTAGCCCTGGAGGTCCGCGCTGATGGAGTCTCCGGTGGCCCAGGCGATGAACAGGCCCAGGACCACGCCGGTGACCGCGCCGAAGAGGGCGATGACGACCGCCTCCAGCCGGATCATCCGCTTGACCCGGCCGCGGTCCAGGCCGACCGCGCGCAGCATGCCGATCTCACGGCGCCGCTCGAAGACCGACATGGCCAGCGTGTTGATGACCCCCAGCACCGCGATGACCAACGACATGCCCAGCAGCCCGTACATGATGTAGAGCATGTTGTTGATCATGCCGCCGAACGTGTCCCGGATCCCCTGACGGTCCATCACCGAGATCGCCGGGTTGTCCCCCAGCCCGTCGGTGATGGCCTGCGCCGCGGTGGGCGTGGCGCCGCCGGAGACGGAGACCAGCACCTGCCGTACCTCGGGCTTGTCGACGTGCGGCGTCAGCATCCGGTCCGGCATGACGACGTCCGACAGCACGAGGTTGTCGGCGAACGTTCCGCCCACCGTCACCTCGGCCCTCGTGCCGTCCGGGTAGCTGGCCTGGACGGTGTCGCCGACCCGCCAGCCCCGGCTCTTGGCGGTCTTGTCGGCGACCAGGACCTTGCCGTCGGCCAGCGCGGACTGCGAACCGTGCACCATCGTGATCTTGACGGTCCTGGCCAGCCCGGCCGGATCGGCCGCGGTGACCGACGAGAACTTGCCGTCCAGGTCGAAGTAGGAGTTGCGCAGCGCGGTCGCCGCGGTGACCCCCGGCACCTTGGAGATCTCGCCCGCGACGGAGTCGTCCAGCGGCATGCCGTTCGCCATCTGGACCATGTAGTCCGCCGACAGGTTGTCCACCGTCGCCTTGTCGATTGTCCGGCCGATGGAGACACCCAGCACCGACAGCCCGGTGATCAGGGTCAGCCCGATGGCCAGCGCGGAGGCGGTGGCCGCGGTACGTCGCGGATTGCGCCGCGCGTTGCGCGCCGCCAGGTTGCCGGACACCCCGAACGCCCGCGCCAGCAGCGGCCGTACCGCCGCGATGACCGGCTGCGACAGCAGCGGCGTCAGCACGATCACTCCGATCACCAGCAGGAACGCCCCGCCGCCGACCTCCCAGCGCCCGGTGGCGCCACCCGCCGAACCGCCCAGCACGACCAGCGCGGCACCGACCGCGGCCAGCAGCCCGCCGAAGGTGTTGCGCAGCACCAGTGACTTGGTGGGCGCCGGCAGCTCCGCACTGCTCATCGCGGCGACCGGCGGGATCTTCGCGGCCCGGCGGGCGGGCAGCCAGGCGGCGAACATGGTGATCAGCACGCCCACCGCGAACGCCGCGAGCACCGTCGTCGGCGCGACCACCAGCGGCCCGGACGGCACCTTGGCGCCGAAGGAGGCCATGGCGGAGCGCAGCCCCACCGCGATCCCGATGCCGCCCACGAACCCGGCCAGCGAGGCGGTGGCGCCCACGATCAGCGCCTCGGTGAGCACCGAGCGCGTCACCTGGCGGCGGCTCGCGCCCAGCGCGCGCAGCAGTGCCAGCTCCTTGGTGCGCTGCGCGACCAGCATGGTGAAGGTGTTGGCGATCAGGAAGATCCCGACGAACAGAGCGATGGCGGCGAACACCAACAGCATGGTGTTCAGCGAGTTGAACTGCTGCTCGATGTCCTTGGCCTGCCGGTCGGCGAGCTGCTTGCCGGTCTGCGCGTCGACGCTGCCGTCCTTGGGCAGCAGCGGGGTGATCTCGTCGAGGATCTTCTGCTGCGCGGTGCCCTTGTCGGCGGTGACCGTCACGTCGGAGAAGTGACCGGAGGTCAGGTAGAGCGACTGGGCGCTCGCGGTGTCGAACAGCACCAGCGAACCGCCGGCGCTGACCGAGCCGTCGTCGGTGGTGAAGATGCCGGTGACGGTGTACGTCTTGACCGGTCCGTTGGTGGCGATCCGCGCCGGATCGCCGACGTGGAAGCCGCCCTTGTCGGCGGTGTCCTTGTCCAGCGCGACCTCACCGGTCTGCGCCGGGCCGCGGCCGGAGACGAACGCGTAGCGCGGGTCCTTGCCGTTCTTTCCGGGGGCGAAGTTGGCACCGGAGTTGGTCCAGCCGTTGCCGATCAGCTTGCCCTTGGTGTCGGCGACTCCGGCGAACCCGGAGACCCGCCCGGTCGCGGAGGCGACGCCCGGCAGCTTGTCGATACGGTCGAGGGTCTGCTGGCTGATGCCCTCGTCCCGCTTCTTGTCGTGCGGGCCGGAGGACCCGCCGTAACTGGTGATGGCGACGGCCACGTTGTCGTACGACTTGGCCGACTGGTTCTTGTAGGCGTTGCCGAGCGTGTCGGTGAAGACCAGGGTGCCGGAGACGAAGGCGACGCCGAGCAGTACGGCGAGCACGGTCATCAGCAGCCTGGCCTTGTGCGTGAGCACATTGCGCAGGGCGGTTCGGAACATGGTTCAGTCCTGGGGTACGGGTGCGGATCGGCGTGGACGGGCGGCGGCTGGGCGCGAGCTCAGCTGGTACGGCCCTTGGCGTCGAAGCCGGGGGTCCGGGGGTTCCCCCCGGGAAGGCGCCGCATCCGCTCCAGTACGTCGTCGGCGGTCGGGTCGCGCAGTTCGTCGACGATCCGGCCGTCGGCGAGGAAGACGACGCGGTCCGCGTACGAGGCGGCCACCGGGTCGTGGGTGACCATCACCACGGTCTGGCCCAACTCCCGTACGGAGTTGCGAAGGAAGCCCAGCACCTCGGCGCCGGAGCGCGAGTCGAGGTTTCCGGTCGGCTCGTCGGCGAAGATGATCTCGGGCCGGGCGGCGAGCGCCCGGGCCACCGCCACGCGCTGCTGCTGGCCGCCGGAGAGCTGGGCGGGTCGGTGCGACAGCCGTCCGGACAGGCCGACGGTCTCGATGACCTTGGACAGCCACGCCTGGTCCGGCTTGCGGCCCGCGATGTCCATCGGCAGCGTGATGTTCTCGGCGGCGGTCAGGGTGGGCAGCAGGTTGAACGCCTGGAAGATGAAGCCGACCTTGTCCCGGCGCAGTCGCGTGAGCTGCTTGTCCTTGAGCGACGACAGCTCGGTGTCACCTATTCGAGCGGACCCGGAGGAGATCGAGTCGAGCCCCGCCATGCAGTGCATGAGCGTCGACTTGCCGGAGCCGGACGGGCCCATGATGGCGGTGAACTCCGCCTTGCGGAACTCCGTGGAGACGTTGTCGAGCGCGACCACGCGTGTCTCGCCCTGGCCGTAGACCTTGGTGAGATCCGTCGCGCGGGCGGCCACCGCGGTGGCACGATCGTCGGCCCGGGTGCCGGTCTGGGTGGTGGTGGTCACGGGTGGGGCTCCTGTCGTACGTGGCGGTGTTCACTCCATCCTTCCTGTGCCCAGCCACGGCCGGATCAGCCCCTGTCGTGGTTCTGCGGGGATCCTTGGGAGGTACGGACGGCGCGGGCGTCATCCTCAGGTAGGAGATGAGCGGGGGGCGCATTGCCCCGGCAGCGGGGCGCACGGGGGCGTGCGTGCTGCGACGTGACACGACTCGGCGAATTCCCGTCAATCGCTTCGAGTGGCGCATGCACCGGATAGCAGGTGCTCTTGCGGAATGCGCGCCGGTGAGGGCATATACCCGGGCAATCGCCCGGTTTTGACGGCCTTTCGGCTGCCCATAAAATCAGACAACGCGGGGCGGATTTTCACCTGTTCGGGGGTCAGTTCCGGATAGGCTCTTGCTACTTCATGGGGGCTGCCCGCTGTGCCCGCGGCGGTGTTCCCATGCCCGGGTGGTGGAATGTAGACACGGTGAGCTTAAACCTCACTGACCTACGGGTCGTGCCGGTTCGAGTCCGGCTCCGGGCACTCTCCTCCCGCTGGTGACCCTTCCCCGGGAGAGGGCCTCTCGAATCCTCGTTAATTCTTCAATTAATCAGATCGGCCTACCAATCGGCGCGGGAAGATCCTCCTCTGGTAGCAGCCGCGGTACTTTGCCAATCCATTACGGTTGGGGCAGAGCCGTACCGTGCGGCCATGGAGGAGTGAGATGAGGAGCAGCAACCCGGTCTTCTCGCGGCGGGGCTTCAGTAGGGACAACGGTTATGCGGGCTTCGGGCAGCAGACGCCCTCCGCCGGCTACCCGTACGGCCAGGCCGCCCCCCAGGACCTCACGGCCGAGCAGTTGCGGCAGATGTACCAGGCGCCACCCGCCAGCCCGGCGCAGAGCGGCCGGATGACCATCGACGACGTCGTCATGCGCACCGCCATGACGCTGGGCACGGTCTTCGTCGGCGCGCTGCTCGCGTGGTTCGTGCTGCCGGTGAGCCGCACCGGCTACGGGATCGCCGTGGGAGCGGCGCTGGTCGCCTTCGTGCTGGGCGTGGTGCAGACGTTCAAGGCGGCCCCGAACCCTGCGCTGATCCTCGGCTACGCGGCCTTCGAGGGCGTCTTCCTCGGCGTCCTGAGCAAGATGTTCAACGCGGCCTGGGCGGGCGCCCCCGTGCAGGCGGTGCTGGGCACGATGGCCGTGTTCGCCGGAATGCTCATCGCGTACCGCGCAGGGCTGGTCAAGGTCACCGACCGCTACAAGCGGGTCGGCATGGCGATCGCCATCGGCTTCGTGCTGCTGATCTTCGTCAACCTGCTGTTCGCGGCCTTCGGCGGCGGTGCCGGGCTCGGCCTGCGCAGCGGTGGGCTCGGCGTGGTCGTCGGCATCGTCGGCGTGCTGCTCGGCGCGTTCTTCCTGTCGCTGGACTTCAAGCAGGTCGAGGACGGCATCCGGCACGGCGCCCCGCAGCGGGAGTCCTGGCTGGCCGCGTTCGGCCTGACGCTCTCGCTGGTGTGGATCTACCTGGAGATGCTGCGGCTGATCTCCATCCTGCGGGACTGAGCCGGGCCGCACCGGTCCCGGACGCACCGACGGGCCTCCAGAGGCGGCGATGTCGCTCCTGGAAGCCCGTCGGTGGCTTTGCGGGTCCTGGGGTCAAGGGGCCGCGGGACTACCCGAGTTTGCGGGCCGCCCGCCTGAGGTCGTACTCGTGGACGAGGGCCTTGGCGTAGCCGTGGGACAGGTCCGACTCCCGGCGGAGCCAGTCCACCTTCTCTTCGAAACGAAGGAGCGCGGGGCCGTTGTCGAGGTCGCGGAGCCAGTCGGAGACTTCGCGGCCGGTGCGCTCAGGGATACGGGACAGCAGGTTCCGGTGGGTTTCTTCAGAGAAGATCATCTGGGACATCGGCGCCTCCAGTGTGCGTTCCGTTACCCCACCGTGCCTTAGCCGTTGGGCGTTGGCAACCGTCCCAGGCCTACGAGACGGCGCGGGCGCACGTATAAAGTCACCGCATGCTCGACTGCGCGCCCCTGGTAACCGCCGTGGAGCGGCTCGCCGACCGCTTCCGTGCCCTGCCGCAGAGCCGCTTGCGCGGCGTCGCGGAGGCCGGACTGGACCTCGCACGCGAACTGTCGTGCGCCGCGCAACGGCTTGAACTGCCCGATCGCGAGCCGCTGTTGATGCCGGACGACGGCGTCTACGCCCTCGGTGACCAGATCGCCGTGGCGGGCCATGACCTCCTCGCGGCCCTCGCCGGGCACCCCCGCCGCCACGACGTGCTGGACGAGGCGCTACGGAGCGTGGCGAAGGTGGAGGAACTCCTCTAGGGCCGTCGGGCGCTCACAGCGAGGCGACGACCCGGTCGGCCAGCACGAAGACGCTCTCCTCGCCGTAGGTGAAGGTCAGCGCGAACGCGCCGGAGACCGCGGACCCGCCGAGCAGCGCCGGAGCCTCACCGCGCTCCAGCGCGGCGGCCAGCTGCTCCGCCGTCTCCCGGTGGCCGGGGGTCAGGCACAGCGTCGTACCGTCCGTGAAGACGTACAGGTCCAGCGTGCCGAGCGGCCCGGGGCGGACGTCCGCCAGCGGGATGCGCGCGTCGGCCAGCGCGGCCAGCCGGGCCACCGTCTCCTCGGGGTCGGCGACCACCGGGGAGGGCGTGAAGTCCGGGTCGGAGGGGTGGCGCCGGTGCGGCAGCCGCGGTTCGAGGCCCGCCAGGTCCGCCTGACGCGGTACGTAGGGCAGCGCCTCGATCTCCGGGAACTCGGTGTACCCGTCGAAAGCCGGTGCGTCGGCGGCCTCCCGCGCCTCCTGGGCGGCCCAGAACGCCCGCGCCTCGGCCAGCTCCCGGTCCCGCTCGTCGGCGAGCGCCGCCGCCACGGCGGTGCGTATCTCCTCGATGGCCGGAGCCGGGCGGGCGCCCGGTACGGCACCGGCGGCGGTCTCCGCGTGGGCGCGCCGCACGGTGAGTTCACGGCGCAGCGTCCCCAGCTCACCGCGCAGCCCGCGCACGGCGAACACGGCGGCGGCCGCCACGGCCACGGCGGCGGCCGCGACGAGCAGCGAGACGAGGGCGATGAGGTTGATGGAGCTCACTGACGTACTCCTGGCGGGTGGGGGCACTACGGCGGTTTGCGACGGTTTACAGCGGAACTTTTTCTCCCCCACGGACACTCTGCACTGAAAGCGTTGGCCAGCGCAGTGCGGAATGTCACGAAAGGGACATGTCGTCGCCCGTAGCCGCCTTTCGCACCGCTCTGAGCTGCACAACGACGTTCCCCCGGGATGTTGGACACATCCCGGGGGAACGTCGAAAACGGTCAACCCAGCGCCGCCAGGTTCAGCTCGGCGCCCTCACTCTCAGCTCAGCCGCTCGATGACCATCGCCATGCCCTGGCCGCCGCCGACGCACATCGTCTCCAGGCCGAACTGCTTGTCGTGCCACTGCAGCGAATTGATCAGCGTGGTGGTGATCCGGGCGCCGGTCATGCCGAAGGGGTGGCCGACGGCGATGGCGCCACCGTTGACGTTCAGCTTGTCCAGGTCGATGCCGAGGTTCCGGTAGGACGGGATGACCTGGGCGGCGAACGCCTCGTTGATCTCCACCAGGTCGATGTCGTCGATGGTCAGGCCCGCCCGCTTGAGCGCCTGCTTGGAAGCCTCGACCGGGCCGTAGCCCATGATCTCCGGGGAGAGCGCGGACACCCCGGTGGACACGATCCGGGCCAGCGGGGTCAGGCCCAGCTCGCGGGCCTTGGTGTCGGACATGATGACCAGCGCCGCGGCGCCGTCGTTGAGCGGGCAGCAGTTGCCCGCCGTCACCAGGCCGTCGGGGCGGAAGACCGGCTTGAGGCCGGTGACGCCCTCCAGCGTCACGCCCGGGCGCGGACCGTCGTCCTTGCTGACCACGGTGCCGTCCGGCAGCGTGACCGGAGTGATCTCGCGCTGCCAGAAGCCGTCGGCGATCGCCTTCTCGGCGAGGTTCTGCGACCGTACGCCGAACTCGTCCATGTCCTGGCGGGTGATGCCCTTGAACCGGGCCAGGTTCTCGGCGGTCTGGCCCATCGCGATGTACGCGTCGGGCAGCAGGCCGTCCTCGCGCGGGTCGTGCCAGTCGGAGCCCTCACTCTGCGCACGCTCCGCGGTACGCGCCTCCGCGTCCGCGAACAGCGGGTTGTGGGTGTCCGGCAGGCCGTCCGAGGTGCCCTTGACGCTGCGCGAGACCATCTCCACACCGGCCGAGACGAACACGTCGCCCTCGCCCGCCTTGATGGCGTGCAGCGCCATCCGGGAGGTCTGCAGCGACGAGGAGCAGTAGCGGGTGATGGTGCAGCCGGGCAGGTGGTCCATGCCCATCTGCACCGCGACGATCCGGCCGAGGTTGTGCCCCTGCTCGCCGCCGGGGAGACCGCAGCCGAGCATCAGGTCGTCGATCTCACGCGGGTCCAGCTCGGGGATCTTCGCCAGCGCGGCCTGGATGATCGTGGCCGTGAGGTCGTCCGGGCGCAGTTCCTTCAGCGATCCCTTGAAGGCGCGCCCGATGGGCGAGCGGGCGGCAGAGACGATTACGGCTTCGGGCATCGCGGGATCTCTCCTCCGGAGGCGTGACGGGCTCAGGTGGAAGTTACCGGTAGGTAGCGCGGGAGTCACCAGGCTCGTACTGTGACGTTGCGCTCGCGCCCAACGCCCTGGAGGCAAGGGTAGGTTCCGGCCCGCCCGGCCGGTACCCGCGGTGGCCTATGTGAGTGCGGAGACGCCCGCCTCGGGGCGCCGCTCCCCGCCGGAGGCCATCCGCCGCCGCAGCAGCGCCCACCGCCCGCGGTGCCCGCCCCCGGACCCCGCCGAGGCCACCTCGGTACCGGACGCCCCCGCCGCGGCCGCCGCCGCGTCGGCGACCGGAAGCACGCTCTCCTCCGAGTCGGCGTCCGGCCACACTCCCAACGCGGCGCAGAGCGTGGGCAGTATCGCCATCGCGGCCGTCGCGTATCCGGTGGCCGACGGGTGGTAGTTGTCCGGCCCGAACATCTCCCGCGGGTTGGCCGCGAACTCCGGCCCCAGCAGTTGCCCGAGCGACACCGTACGGCCGCCCAGCTCGATCACCGCGATGGTCTGCGCGGCGGCGAGCTGGCGGCTCAGCCGCCGGGCGACCCAGCGCAGCGGCTGGTAGACCGGCTCGATGGTGCCCAGGTCGGGGCAGGTGCCGACCACCACCTCGGCACCCGCGTCGCGCAGTCGGCGCACCGCCGCCGCGAGGTGCCGCACCGAGTCCGCGGGCGGCATGCGGTGCGTCACGTCGTTCGCGCCGATCATGATCACGCAGACCTCCGGCACCGGGTCCGGGCCGTCCAGCAGCAGGCCCACCTGCCGAGCCAGGTCGTCCGAGCAGGCGCCCGGCAGGGCCACGTTCACCAGGTCGACCGGGCGCTCGGCCACCGCCGCCAGACCCGAGGCGAGTATCGCCCCCGGTGTCTCGCCCACCCGGTGCACACCCTGCCCGGCCGCCGTCGAGTCGCCCAGGAACGCCAGCCGCACCGGCTGGGCCCCGGCGTCACCGTAGGCGGCGAACGCCGACCCGTAGCGCCCGTCAGCGGTGGGCGGCGCGGCCTCCGAGCCGCCCACGGTCCTCCTGGCCAGCTGTACCTCGGTGAGCAGCAGTCCGATCACCGCCCCGCCGAGCAGACCCGCCCCGCCGCCGCCGTACGCGGCGGCGGTCGCGATCCGCCGTGCCACCCTCGCCCTCGACATCGGCATCCCCGTTCACTCGGTCCCGTAACAGCTTGTTGCCCGCTACGGCGCCCGGCGCAACGCGACCGTTCGGGGGCGCTTGCGCATAGGCTCTGAGCACACACAGGGAAACATCCGGAGGACGTCGTGCAGTTCCACGACTCGATGATCAGTCTCGTCGGCAACACCCCGCTGGTGAGGCTCAACAGCGTCACGGCCGGGATACAGGCCACGGTGCTGGCCAAGGTCGAGTACTTCAATCCCGGCGGTTCGGTCAAGGACCGCATCGCCCTGCGCATGATCGAAGCCGCGGAGAAGTCCGGCGAGCTGAAGCCGGGCGGCACCATCGTCGAGCCCACCTCGGGCAACACCGGCGTGGGTCTGGCCATCGTGGCGCAGCAGAAGGGCTACAAGTGCATCTTCGTCTGCCCGGACAAGGTGTCGACGGACAAGATCAACGTGCTGCGGGCGTACGGCGCCGAGGTCGTGGTCTGCCCGACCGCCGTCGACCCTGAGCACCCGGACTCGTACTACAACGTCTCCGACCGGCTGGTGCGTGAGACGCCGGGTGCCTGGAAGCCCGACCAGTACAGCAACCCGAACAACCCGCTGTCGCACTACCACTCCACCGGCCCCGAGCTGTGGCAGCAGACCGAGGGCGGGATCACCCACTTCGTGGCGGGCATCGGCACCGGCGGCACGATCTCCGGCACCGGCCGGTACCTCAAGGAGATCTCCGACGGCAAGGTCAAGGTCGTCGGCGCCGACCCGGAGGGCTCGGTCTACTCCGGCGGCTCAGGCCGTCCGTACCTGGTCGAGGGCGTCGGTGAGGACTTCTGGCCGACCGCGTACGACCAGGACATCACTGACGAGATCATCGCGGTCTCCGACAAGGACTCGTTCCAGATGACCCGCCGCCTGGCCAAGGAGGAGGGGCTGCTGGTCGGCGGTTCCTGCGGCATGGCCGTCGTCGCGGCGCTGCGGGTCGCCGAGCGGCTCGGGCCGGACGACGTCGTGGTGGTGCTGCTGCCGGACAGCGGCCGCGGCTACCTCAGCAAGATCTTCAACGACGAGTGGATGGCCGACTACGGCTTCCTGGAGGAGGGCGGCCAGCAGTCCCGGGTCGCCGACGTGCTGGCGTACCGCAGCGGCGGGATCCCGGAGCTGGTCCACATGCACCCGGAGGAGACCGTCGGCGAGGCGATCGACGTACTGCGCGAGTACGGGGTGTCGCAGATGCCCATCGTCAAGCCGGGCGCCGGGCACCCGGACGTGATGGCCGCCGAGGTGGTCGGCTCGGTGGTGGAACGCGAGCTGCTGGACGCGCTGTTCACCAAGCGCGCACAGCTGGACGACCCGCTGGAGAAGCACATGTCCGCGCCGCTGCCGCAGGTCGGTTCGGGCGAGTCGGTCGGCGACCTGATGGAGGTGCTGCAGAACGCGGACGCGGCGATCGTGCTGGTCGAGGGCAAGCCGACGGGTGTGGTGAGCCGTCAGGACCTGCTGACCTTCCTCGCCAAGGTCGGCAAGTAGCGGCAAACGGCCCGCACCGCTGGGTGATTGGCCGGATTTCGCGGAAACGGTACGCGCGTGACACGCGTGCGCAGCACGGGCTTAACACGGGTCCGGCACATTGGTGGGTGTCGGGAAACCGACCCCACCGATGCGGCAACCAGGAATGACGGAGCGGCTCCCGGACCTCCTGGGTTGCCCCGGACGCGAAGCCCGGCCCTGACCCGGCCCCGCGTCCCGTGGGGGACCGCCGTCGTCCCGCCCCTGGCGGCCAAGCCGGGGTGCGGCGGTCCCCCCTTTTTTCGTCTTCGCCCGTCGCCGGGCGCTGGTACCCGCTGGAGACGGGGCTGGCTGGTGTGTGCGGCCGGGCGAGGAACCCGCCGCCCGCGATGGCGCCCAACCACGGCGGTGGGTCCGCCGGTTGCCCACCCCCAGTCGCAACTCGCCCTGCTGGGACGGTGGTCAGCCGTCCCACTCGTCGTTGCCCCCGCGGGAGACGCCCCTGCCGAGGGAGTGGGCGATGTTGACGCCCACGATTCCGGCCCAGGTGATCAGCAGGCCGGGGAGGTGCGCGTTGACCACGCCGATCGCCGACAGCGGTACCGCGAGTACCAGCGAGATGCCCGCGATGCCGAAGCGGCGGTTGCGGTTGTCGTGGTCGCCAGGACGCCCCCGGCGGGACCCCGCCGGGTCGACTCGCGCGCCCGCCATTCGCTGCTGTGCGAGTTCCCGGCGAACCCTGCGCTCCACCTGGCTGTCGAGCCGCTGGTCCACCTTTTCCAGGAACGAGTCGATCAACTCCGCCTCGTATTCGGGACCGAGGTCCTTACGCGTCTGCAGTGTGGCGTCGAGCTCTTTCTTGAGCTCGGGGTCAGGGGCACTCATGGCATTCACGTTAGAACCGGCCGACCCCTATGTAAGTGGGGTTAGCCCCCGAATCTTGTCAGGGGTGCCCTCCTCCTCGGGCAGGTGTGTACGGTCGCGGGTGGACCGCGAAGGGGAGGCGTTGATGGAGCTGTTGACCGCGCTGGGAGCGGCGGACCGGGACCGTCCGGACGCCGTCACGATCGACGGCCGCGCGTTGGACCACGAAGCGCTGCTCGGCGCGGCCGGTGCCGTCGCCGCCCGGATCGCCGGCGCACCGGCCGTCGCCGTGCACGCCGCACCCGTACTGGAGACGGTGGTCGCGGTGGTGGCCGGACTGCTCGCCGGGGTGCCGGTGGTGCCGGTACCGCCGGACGCCGGACCCGCCGAACGCCGGCACATCCTGCGCGACTCCGGCGCGTCTCTGCTGCTCGCCGCCGCGTCGCAGGAGGCCGAGGGCCTGGAGACGATCGAGGTCCGGGCCGCCGAGCGCGCCGACTTCACCGGCGCCCAACCCGCCGCCGACTCGACCGCGTTGGTCCTCTACACGTCGGGGACGACGGGCGCGCCCAAGGGCGTGCTGGTCTCCCGCCAGGCGATCGCCGCCGACCTGGACGCGCTGGCCGCGGCCTGGGCGTGGACGGCCGAGGACACGCTGGTGCACGGGCTGCCGCTGTTCCATGTGCACGGCCTGGTGCTGGGCGTGCTCGGCGCGCTGCGCACCGGCAGCCGCCTGGTGCACACCGGGCGCCCGACCCCGGCCGCCTACGCGGCTGCTGGCGGCACGCTGTACTTCGGTGTGCCGACGGTCTGGTCGCGGGTGGTACGGGAGCCGTCGGCCGCGAAGGAACTGGCGGCGGCCCGGCTGCTGGTCTCCGGCAGTGCGCCGCTGCCCGCCCCGGTGTTCCGGGACCTGGCGGCGCTGACCGGCCAGCGCCCTGTGGAGCGGTACGGGATGACCGAGACGCTGATCACCGTCAGCACCCGGGCGGACGGCGAGCGGCGGCCGGGCTCGGTGGGACTGCCGGTGGCGGGCGTGACCACCCGGCTGGTGGGCGAGGACGGGGCCCCGGTCCCGTACGACGGAGCCACGGTCGGTGAGCTCCAGGTCGGCGGGCCGACGCTGTTCGCGGGCTATCTGGGCCGCCCCGAGGCGACAGCCGCCGCGCTGACGGCGGACGGCTGGTTCCGTACCGGTGACATGGCGGTGGTGGAGCCGGACGGCATGCACCGGATCGTGGGCCGGGCGTCCACCGACCTGATCAAGTCGGGCGGCTACCGCATCGGCGCGGGCGAGGTGGAGAACGCGCTGCTGGACCATCCCGCGGTACGGGAGGCGGCGGTGGTCGGCGTACCGCACGACGACCTCGGTCAGCAGATCGTGGCCTATGTGGTCGCCGAAGGGGTGGACGAACGCGAGTTGATCGATTTCGTCGCCCGACATCTCTCCGTTCACAAACGGCCGCGCGCAATCCGCTTTCTGGACGCGCTACCGCGTAATGCGATGGGGAAGCCGCAGAAGAAGCTACTGCCCCCGTTCTGAGGGGAGTTGGCGGGGGTTGGAGAAACGGATTTGCAGAGGCCAAATAAGCTTCTTACGATGCACTAGCCCAACTACCTACCGGCCGGTCAGTGCGTGACGGCCGGGTCGCCCCTACCCGGGTCCCGCTCCAAAGGGTGGCGGTGATTTTTCCTGCCATGGGAGACAGCACCGCATGTTCCACCGCATAGGACGAGCAGTCGTCCGCCATCCGATATGGACGATCGTGGCGTGGGTCATAGCCGCCGTCGCGATCGTCGCCACCGCACCGAGTCTTCCCTCCAACAGCGACGAAAGTAGCTTCCTCCCCAAGAGCTACGAGTCCATCCAGGCCGCGGACCTCCAGTCGAAGGCGTTCCCCAGCGCCTTCACTCCCTCCGCGATCGTGCTCTACAGCCGTACCGACGGCCAGAAACTGGCCCCCGCCGACCTCAAGGACGCCCAGCGGGTCACCGGCCAGCTGGCCGCCAAGGGCATCGACCAGGTACAGAAGGTCATCCCCGGGCCTCCGTCGAAGGACGGCAAGTACGACCTGGCGCTGGTCCAGATGGACAGCAAGAACGCCGGCCAGCCCAAGCAGGCCGACGCGGCGAAGACGCTGCGCGCGGACGCCAAGGAACTGGCCTCGGGTACCCATCTGGACGTGAAGGTCGGCGGTTCCGCCGCGCAGGCCCTGGACCAGCAGGACTCCTCCCAGCGGGGTCAGGCGCTGGTCGGGATCGGCACCTTCGTGATCATTCTCGTCACCCTGCTGATCATCTTCCGGGCGCCGATCCTGGCGGTGCTGCCGCTGGTGCTGATCGGCCTGGTCTCCTCCGTCGCCAACGGGCTGATCGCCTACGCCACCAAGCTGTTCAACCTCCAGGCCAACAGCTCGATCTCGTCGATCCTGATCGTGGTGCTGTTCGGTGTCGGTACGGACTACTTCCTGTTCCTGATGTTCCGCTACCGGGAACGGCTGCGGGCGGGTGACGAACCCAAGGAGGCGATGATCAACGCGGTCGGCCGGGTCGGCGAGGCCATCGCCTCGGCGGCCGGCGCCGTGATCATCGCGTTCCTCGCCCTCGTGCTGTCCACCCTCGGCTTCCTGAAGCAGATGGGTCCGGCGCTGGCCATCGCGGTCGGTGCCACGCTGGTCGCGGGCCTCACGCTGATCCCGGCGGTGGTCTCGCTGATCGGCCCGAAGGTCTTCTGGCCGTCGAAGTCGTGGCAGAAGGAGCCGGAGAACGCCCGGTTCGCGGCGCTCGGCGGCATGGTGCGCCGACGTCCCGCCCTGGTCGCCGCGGTGTCCGGGGTGCTGATGGTCGCGCTGGCGCTGGGTACGTTCGGCTTCAAGGCCACCTTCGACCTGGCCGCGGGCTCGATGCCCAAGACCAAGGAGTCGATGGTCGTCCAGACCGAGATGCAGAACGCCTACTCGGCCGGTGCCGCCGAGCCCACCAGCGTCTTCCTGACCAGCACCGACGGCAAGCCGCTGGACAAGGCGGCGCTGCCCGGCTTCGCCAAGAAGCTCCAGGGTGTCGACGGTGTGGCCGACTCCCGGCTGGCCGCGCTCAGCAAGGACGGCATGACGGCCAACGTCACCGTCACCCTCAAGTACGACGCCGCCAGCGACAGGGCGATCAGCACCGTCGGAACCATCCGCGACACCGCGCACGCGGACGCGCCGTCCGGCACGAAGGCGCTGGTCGGCGGCATGTCGTCGATCTACAAGGACATCAACACCGCCGTCAACCACGACTACAAGACGGTCTTCCCGGTCGCCGCGGTGCTGATCATGGTGATCCTGGGTCTGCTGCTGCGCAGCGTGGTCGCCCCCTGGTACCTCATGGCCTCGGTCGGCCTCGGCTTCGGCGCCACCCTCGGCGCCACGGTGCTGATCTTCCAGAAGGGCCAGGGGCACTCCGGCCTGATGTTCATGCTGCCGGTGATCATGTACCTCTTCGTGGTCGCCATCGGCACCGACTACAACATCCTGATGATCGCCCGACTGCGCGAGGAGGCCCGCGAGGGCCGCGAGCCGCGTGAGGCGGCGGGCGAGGCCCTGCGGCACGCGGGCCCGACCGTGGCCGCGGCGGGCTTCATCCTGGCGGCGACCTTCGCCACGATGATGCTCGCGGGCAACTCGATGCTGTCCGAGATGGGCTTCGCGGTCTCCTTCGGCATCGTCGTCGCCGCCTTCGTCATGGCGATGTTCTTCACGCCGAGCCTCACCGCGCTGATCGGCCACGCGGCCTGGTGGCCGGGCCACGGCGACCGGGCGGCGGTCAAGCCGCCCGCCCCGGGCCGCGAGAAGGCCCGCGAACTGGTCTGACCGGTACGACGGCGAGGGGCCGGGTGCGCACCGCGCGCACCCGGCCCCTTCGCGTCAACTCCCTTGCCGCGTAAGCCGCACGTCGTCGTCCGCGACGGCGAGGAACCGCGGCAGCGGCACCAGTCCCGCCGGGCTGAGCTTGACCAACGTGACGCGCACCCGCGCCCGCCCCGGCCGGACGGCGGCCCGCCCCACACTCCGCCACCGGTGCGGATTCCCGTCGCACTCGGCCACCGCCCCGTCGATCCCGTACTGCCGCCCGCCCTGTGCCACGCTGGCGCCGACCAGCACGGTCCCGTCCTCGACGCACCGGTACGTCCCGGACAGCGAGACCATCCCGCCCCGCGAGACGCCCCCGACCCGATCAAGGCTGATCCCGCTGCCGTCGTCGGCCCGGGCCACCCCGACCGACGCCACCAGCACGGCAACCGCGGCAAGACTGAGAACCCCAGGAATACGCATAGAGCAGGCGTACCAGGCAACAGGCCATGAATCCGCGATTGTCACTCTTACGCCGCACACGCCCCGCTGGCCACCGCCGAACAGCATCCGTCATGCACGGTCTCGCCGTGCCGCTGACGTAAGCGGGTGGTTCAGGCGACACCCGATGGTTTGGTGAGGTATAGGGGAGTTCGGGTGGATACCCTCGCCACCGGATCGTCGGAACGCGAGGAGTGCAGTCATGGCTGAGGTGCGGCTGAGCGCCGAGCTGCGCAAGGAGTTCGGCAAGGGCCCGGCCCGCCGTGCCCGCCGGGAGAACAAGGTCCCGGCGGTCGTCTACGGGCACGGCGCCGAGCCGAAGCACGTGCTGATCGACAGTCACGCGCTGATGATGGCGTTGAAGACCCCGAACGTGCTGATCAACCTGGACATCGAGGGCAAGGGCCAGCTGGTCATCCCCAAGGCCGTGCAGCGGGAGGCCGTCCGGCGCTTCCTGGTCCACGTGGACCTGCTGGAGGTCAAGCGCGGCGAGAAGGTCACCGTCGAGGTGCCGATCCATACCGAGGGCGATCTGGCCCCGGGCGGCAACCTGCTTGAGCACCTCCTGGACAGCCTGCCGGTCGAGGCGGAGGCCACCCGGATCCCGGAGGCGGTCACCGTCTCCATCGAGGGTCTGGACGCCGGACACGCGATCTACGCCAAGGACGTCCCGCTGCCCAAGGGCACGTCCCTGGCCGTCGACGGGGACACCGCCCTGCTGCAGATCGTCGCGGCCCAGGCCGAGGAGCTCCCGGAAGAGGAGGAGGCCGAGGAAGAGGAGGCCGCGCCCGAGGGCGGCGCGCCCACCGAGGGCTGACCGGGCTCACACGGCGGGGTCGGACACCCGCGGCAGATCCGACCCCGCCGCCCGTGCCGCCGGCGTCCACACTCCGTACAGCAGCGCCGGTAGCACCAGTCCCACGATCCACGAGACGTCGGCACCGCCCAGTGGGGCCACCAGCGGGCCGGTGTAGAACGACGAGCTGAGGAACGGGAGTTGGGCCGCCACGCCCACCGCGTAGACCAGCAGTGTGCGCCACCGCCAGCCGCCGTACCGGCCGTGCGGATCGCAGAGCGCCGGCAGGTCGTAGCGCTCCCGCGACACCCAGTAGAAGTCGACCAGGTTGATCGCCGACCAGGGTGTGAAGAACGTCAGCAGGAAGATCAGGAAGTCCGCGAAGGACGACAGGAAGCTGTCCTTGCCCAGCAGCGCGATCACCGTGCCCGCGACCATGACGAGCGCGACGTACCCGGTCCGGGCGCGCGGCGAGACCGTGCGGTCGCCCCGGAAGCCGCTGACGCCGGTGGCCAGCGACATGAAACCGCCGTACGTGTTCAGCACGTTGACGGTGAGCTTGCCCAGTGCGATCACGAAGTACAGCGCGCCGGCCAGCACCGTCCCGCCGCCGCCGAGGCCGACCACATAGCCGACCTCGTGGCCGGAGAAGGCGCCGCCCGCGCCGGCCGCGGCGAGCGCGCCGAAGGTCATCGACCACTGCGCGCCGAGCCCCGTACCGCCGAGCGTCCACCAGAAGACGGCACGGGCGGAGGTCTGTCGCGGCAGATAGCGCGAGTAGTCGGCCACGTACGGGCCGAACGCCAACTGCCAGGACGCGGAAAGGGAGACGGACAGCAGGAACAGCGGGGCGGAGAAGGTGTGGTGGGCCAGCAGCGCGCCGACGTCGGTCCGCTCCAGAAGCCGTACGCCCAGGTAGGCGAAGGCCAACGCGCCGACGGCGCTGGCTATCCGGCCGAGCGCGTGCACCATCCGGTAGCCGCACACCGCGGTCACCGCGGTGACCGCGGCGAAGACCACGATGCCCGCCGTGTCGCCGAGGCGGGTGAGCCTGCCGACGGCCTGGCCCGCCAGCACCGTCCCGCTGGCGAAGAACCCCGTGTACATCACCACGACCAGCAGCAGCGGCACCACCGCCCCGCGCACCCCGAACTGGGCCCGCGAGGAGATCATTTGGGGCAGCCCGAGCCGTGGGCCCTGAGCGGCGTGCAGGGCCATCACCGCGCCGCCGAGCACATTGCCGACCAGCAGCCCGAGCACCGCCCACAGAGCGCCGGCCCCGAAGACCACCGCGAGCGCACCGGTGACCACCGCGGTGATCTGGAGGTTGGCGCCCAGCCAGAGGGTGAACTGGCCGGCCGCGCGGCCGTGCCGTTCGGAGTCGGGGATGACGTCGATGGATCTGCGCTCGACAAGTCCGGCCACGGTGGCGGCTCCTCGCTCATCGTCCTGCATGGGTTCATGCAGGGTCATGGCACGCTGAATGAAGAGTCAATACGCAGGCGCTAGTCTGCCGCTACGGATGTACGGTCGGGCGGCGACGGAAGCAGGCCAGGAGGCGCGATGGCGACGCAGGACGGGGGAGCGGCGCGGCTGATGCGGCTGTTCGACGGGCACCGGCTGACGCCCACCCAGCGGCGGATCGCGCACTGCCTGGTGCGCCGGGCCGCCGACGCGCCGTTCCTGTCCTCCGTGGAGGTGGCCGAGCTGGCCGGGGTGAGCCAGCCGTCGGTGACCCGGTTCGCGGTGGCGCTGGGCTTCGACGGCTACCCGGCGTTGCGACGGCACCTGCGTGAGGTCGCCCCCGTGCCGCAGGCCGAGCGCAGCGACAGCCGCAACGAGTACCAACAGGCCGTGGAAGACGAGATCGAGAACCTGCGGCAGCTCCGCGCGCTGCTGGCCGACCCCGAGCCGGTGGCACGGGCCGGGCGGTTGCTGGCCGCCTCCCGGCCGCTGCTCGTCCTGGGGCTGCGCGCCGCCGGGGCGCAGGCGCGCGGCTTCGGGTACTTCGCGGCCAAGGTGCACCCGGACGTGAGGGTGCTGGACGAGGGCGGCAGCGCGCTGGCCGACCGCATCGACGCGGCCAGGCGGGCGGGCGCGAGCGCGCTGCTGTGCTTCGCGCTGCCACGCCACCCGCGCGAGGTGGTGGACGCCCTGGAGTACGCCAAGCAGGCCGGGTTGACCGTCGTCACCGTCGCCGACAGCTCGTTCGCACCGGTCGCCAGGGACACCGATCTGCTGCTGCCCGCCGCGGTCGGCACCGGGCTGGTGTTCGACACGCCGTGCGCGCCGATGATGCTGGGCCGGGTGCTGCTGGAGGCGATGTGCGACGACCTGCCGGACGCACAGGCCCGGCTTGAGGAGTTCGACGCGCGTGCCGCGGCGCGCGGGCTGTTCGTCGACTGATGTCCGGTTCGGTCCTCACGCTGTTTTGAGGTTCGCTGAGTAACCTCCGACCGGAAAGTATCGATTCCGGATCGGAGGAGGACGGTCGTGGGGCGCGGGGCGTATGCGCTGGCTCGGGTCGCGGTGATGGTACGGACGGCCGGGCGGTGGTGTTGGTGGCTCGGGGCGCTGGCGGCGCTCGCCGGGGCCTTCGTGCCGGGCCTCACCGGGCGCCGGATCGGGGCGCTGGGCGGCGCCGCGCTGTTCCTCCTCGCCGCCGTCGCCGCGTTCCTCGCCCGCCGCCGACGGTACGCCGCGCTGGCGCAGGCGGCGACACACGCCGCCAAGTCGGCGTTCCTGCAGGATCGTCGGGTCACCGCGCGGCTGTGGCTGCGACCGCGCCGCTGGTGGCTGCTGCTCGCGTTCGTGCTGGCGGTCGGCAGCTCGGCGGCGGCCTCCGCGGCGGGCGGCATGCTGCTGGCCGGGGTGGGCGCCGGGCTGTGGGCGAAGGCGGTCTGGCTGGGCCGCTGGGAGCGGTCCCACGAGGCACTGCTGTGGACGTGCCCGGAAGAGGCGCTGCGCCGCGGCCCGGCGGGCGGCGACGTACGGGCGTACCTGACCACCGGCCCGGCCGCCGGAGACGCCCGGCCAGGCGGGGCCCGACGGGTGGTCAGCCCAGCGCGCTGAGCGCCTCCGGCTGGGCGCCGCCGCTCTCGGCGACGATCTCGTCGAGCGTCTGCGGCGCCCGTACGGTGGCGAACCGCACCGCGTCGCCGTCGCACGCGTACCCGTAGATTCCGGGCCGGGGCAGCGAGTTGTACTGGTAGTGGGTGGAGAAGTAGTACGCGCCGGTGTCCAGCAGCGCGACCAGATCGCCCTCCTCCAGCGGCGGCAGCTCGCGCGCCTCGGCCACGATGTCGCCCGCGAAGCAGCACGGCCCGGCCACGTCCTGGCTGACCGGCGCACCCTCCTTGGGGCGGCCCTTGGCGTCCAGCGCGGTGACCCGGATCGGCCAGGCGCCGGGCGCGTAGACGGTACGGGTGGCGAGCTGGGCGCCCGCGTGGGTGACCGCGATCCGACGGCCGCCCGCGGTCTTCGCGTACTCCACGCGGGCCAGGATCGTGCCGTGCTTGGCCAGCAGCGAGCGGCCGAACTCGGTGACGATGCCGTAGCGGCCGTCGAACAGGCCGGGCACGGTGGCCCTCAGCAGCCGGGCGTACTCGTGGTGCGTCGGCCGCGTGGCGTCGGAGGCGAAGTTCACCGGCAGTCCGCCGCCGATGTCCAGCGTGTCGATCTGCCGCCGTCCGGCGGTCGCGTTGATCCGCTCGGCGAGTTCGTAGGTGACCCGCACGCCCTCGGCCATCAGCTCCAGCGGGCAGCCCTGCGAGCCGGTGTGCGCGTGCAGCCGGGTCAGCCAGGGGCGCCGTACACAGGTGTCCACCAGCCACTCCATGACGCCTGGATCGCGCAGCGGCAGGCCGAACTTGGACCGGTCGGTGGCGGTGCTGGTGGCCGCGATGCGGCCACCGCCGATCTGCGGGTTGACCCGCAGGCCGATGGGGGACGCGGTCTCGGATCCGGCGAGCAGCGCGTCGAGGCGGTCCAGCTCCTGCGGGTTGTCGGCGTTGACGGCAACCCCCAGCGCCAGCGCCTCGCGCAGTTCGGCGGCGGTCTTGGCCGGGGAGTCCAGCACGATGTGGTGCGCTGGCACCCCGGCCGCCCGGGCCAGCGCCAGCTCGCCGGGGCTGGCCACCTCGCAGCCGACGCCCTCGGCGTACAGCAGCCGCAGCACCGGGACCAGGGACGCGGCCTTGACCGCGAAGGCATGGCTGACGGTCACCCCGGGCGTGGCGAACGCCGCCCGCAGCTCGCGGGCCGACTCCCGGATGCCCTCGGCGTCCAGCAGCCCCACGACCGGCAGGTCCGCGCCCAGGACTCCCTGCTCGACGGCGGCGCGCAGGGCGTGCGCCCGCCGGGTGGCCGGATCCGGCGGGGTGGCGGCGTTCTGGTCCGCAGTTGCCATGGACCCACTCCACCACCGGCGGCGCCGACTCGCCAGTAACCGGCGAACACCCGCCATGACACCTGTTGACTGGAACTATTCACGCGGCAAGTATGTGAATGACCCGATCCAGACCCGGTCGGGCGACGATGTGTGAGGAGGCGACCCGCATGTCCGCTACGGCCGTAGGTGAACCCGGCCCCCGCCCGGTCCGGGCCCCGCGTGGCACCCAGCTCAGTGCCCTCGGCTGGCAGCAGGAGGCCGCGCTGCGGATGCTCCAGAACAACCTCGACCCCGAGGTCGCGGAGCACCCCGACAAGCTGGTCGTCTACGGCGGCACCGGCAAGGCGGCCCGCGACTGGCGCTCGTTCGACGCCATGGTGCGCACCCTCAAGGGGCTCAAGCAGGACGAGACGATGCTCGTCCAGTCCGGCCGTCCGGTGGGCGTGATGACCACCCACGAATGGGCGCCCCGGGTGCTGATCGCCAACTCCAACCTGGTCGGCGACTGGGCGAACTGGGAGGAGTTCCGCCGCCTGGAGGCCCTCGGCCTGACGATGTACGGGCAGATGACCGCCGGATCGTGGATCTACATCGGCACCCAGGGCATCCTCCAGGGCACCTACGAGACCTTCGCGGCGGTGGCGGCCAAACGGTTCGGCGGTTCACTGGCCGGAACCATCACCCTGACCGCCGGGCTCGGCGGCATGGGCGGCGCCCAGCCGCTCGCCGTCACCATGAACGGCGGCGTGGCCATCTGCGTCGACTGCGACCCGCGCGCCATCGAGCGGCGCATCGAGCACCGCTACCTGGACGTGCGGGCCGACTCCCTCGACCACGCGCTGGAGTTGGCGACACAGGCCCGTGACCAGCGCAGGCCGCTGTCGATCGGCCTGCTCGGCAACGCGGCCGAACTGCTGCCGCGGATGCTGCAGATGGGCGCGCCCATCGACATCGTCACCGACCAGACCAGCGCCCACGACCCGCTGAGCTACCTGCCGCTGGGCGTCGCCTTCGAGGACATGGCGGAGCTCGCGCGGGAGAAGCCCGCCGACTTCACCCAGCGCGCGCGGGAGTCCATGGCCAGGCACGTCGAGGCGATGGTCGGCTTCATGGACGCGGGCGCCGAGGTCTTCGACTACGGCAACTCCATCCGCGGCGAGGCCCAACTCGCCGGGTACGAGCGGGCGTTCGCCTTCCCGGGCTTCGTGCCCGCGTACATTCGGCCGCTGTTCTGCGAGGGCAAGGGTCCCTTCCGGTGGGCGGCGCTGTCCGGCGACCCCAAGGACATCGCGGCCACCGACCGGGCGATCCTCGACCTGTTCCCGGAGAACGACTCCCTCGCCCGCTGGATCCGGATGGCGGGCGAACGCGTCCACTTCCAGGGCCTGCCCGCCCGCATCTGCTGGCTCGGCTACGGCGAGCGGGACAAGGCCGGTGAGCGCTTCAACGACATGGTGGCCAGCGGCGAGCTGACCGCGCCCATCGTCATCGGCCGCGACCACCTCGACTGCGGCTCGGTGGCCTCCCCGTACCGGGAGACCGAGGCGATGCTCGACGGCTCCGACGCGATCGCCGACTGGCCGCTGCTCAACGCCATGGTCAACGTGGCCTCCGGCGCCTCCTGGGTCTCCATCCACCATGGCGGCGGCGTCGGCATGGGCCGCTCGATCCACGCGGGCCAGGTGACCGTAGCCGACGGCACGGCGCTCGCGGGGGAGAAGATCCGCCGGGTGCTGACCAACGACCCCGGGATGGGCGTGATCCGGCATGTGGACGCCGGGTACGACATCGCGGACGAGGTCGCGGCCGAGCGCGGCGTGCGCGTTCCCATGCGGGAGGGCGAGTGACCTCCAGCGCCGGCGGCCGCCCCGCTGGGGCGGGTACTTCGGTGCCCGGTGCGGGTGGTGGGCCGGCCGCGCCCGCCCGTTCCGCGCCGCGGAGCGACTGTCCGCCGCCTGCCGGGTTCCACGAGATGTGGCGGGACCTGCGGCCGATCGGGCTTGACGCCGGATCGGGCGGATACCGCCGGTTCGCGTGGACGGGGGCCGACGCCGACTGCCGGGCATGGTTCCGTGCGCAGGCCGAGACGCGCGGGCTGGCGTACGAGGTGGACCGCAACGGCAACCAGTGGGCCTGGCTCGGCGACCCGGCCGCCGGGGACGCCGTCGTCACCGGCTCGCACCTGGACTCAGTGCCCGACGGCGGCGCGTTCGACGGCCCGCTCGGCGTGGTGTCGTCCTTCGCCGCCCTCGACGAACTGCGGGCCCGGGGCGCCAGCCCCACCCGCCCGCTGGCGATCGTCAACTTCGGCGACGAGGAGGGCGCCCGGTTCGGCCTCGCCTGCGTCGGCTCCCGGCTGACCGCGGGCCAGCTCACCGCCGGCCAGGCCGCCGAGCTGCGGGACGCGGACGGCATCAGCCTGCCGCAGGCCATGGAGCGCGCCGGGTACGACCCCGAGGCCATCGGTCCGGACCCCGAACGGCTCGCCCGGATCGGCGCGTTCGTGGAACTCCACGTCGAGCAGGGCCGGGCGCTCGACCTGAGCGGTGATCCGGTCGGCGTGGCGTCCGCGATCTGGCCGCACGGCCGCTGGCGGTTCGACTTCCGCGGCGAGGCCAACCACGCAGGCACCACCCGGCTGGAAGACCGCCGCGACCCGATGCTGACATACGCCAACACCGTGCTGGCCGCCCGCAAGAAGGCACGGCTGGCCGGTGCCCTGGCCACCTTCGGCAAGGTCGCGGTGGAACCCAACGGCGTCAACGCCATCCCCTCCCTGGTCCGTGGCTGGCTGGACTCCCGCGCCGCCGACGAGCGCACGCTGGCCGCCGTGGTCGAGGAGATCGAGCGCGCGGCCGCCGAACGCGGTGACCGGGACGGTGTCGAGGTCCGGGTCACCCGGGAGTCCTTCACCCCGGTGGTGGAGTTCGAGCACGCGCTGCGCGACCAGGTCGCCGGGCTGCTGTCGGCCGACGGCCGCACGGTCCCGGTGCTGCCCACCGGCGCGGGACACGACGCGGGTATTTTGTCCGCTTCCGTTCCCACCGCCATGCTGTTCGTACGGAACCCCACCGGGGTTTCGCACTCCCCGGCCGAGCACGCCGCCGAGGACGACTGCCTCGCCGGAGTGCTCGCGCTCGCCGATGTACTGGAGGGCCTGGCGTGTCGCTGACGCCGCAGACCTACTGGGCGGAGTACGCCTGGATCGACGGGCGTGTCGAGGACGAGGTGGTGATCGAATCCGCCCCCGACGGCCGGATCGCCACCGTGCGGACCTCGGTCGAGACCCCGCCCGCGGGCGCCGTACGGCTGCCCGGGCTCACCCTGCCCGGTCTGGCCAACGCCCACTCGCACGCCTTCCACCGCGCCCTGCGCGGCACCGTCCAGGCCCAGTACGCCGCCGTGCTCCGGCCGCCGGGCCAGGGAACGGCCGGGGACGGCGAGCGGGCGCCGGACTCCTTCTGGACCTGGCGTGAGGTGATGTACGCCGTCGCCCAGAACCTCACCCCCGAGCGGTACTTCGACCTCGCCCGCGCCGTCTACGCCGAGATGGCGCTGGCCGGGATCACCTGTGTCGGCGAGTTCCACTACGTCCACCACCAGCCCGGCGGCACCCCCTACGGCGAGCCCAACGCGATGGGCGACGCGCTGATCGCCGCCGCGGCGGACGCCGGTATCCGCATCACCCTGCTCGACACCTGCTACCTCTCCTCCGGTTTCGGCGCCGCCCCCGAACCGCGCCAGCTGCGTTTCAGCGACGGCGACGCGGACGCCTGGGCGGCCCGCGCCGCCGCGATCAAGACGGACGGCGACCACGCCAGGGTCGGCGCGGCCATCCACTCGGTGCGGGCGGTGCCCGCCGAGCAGCTCGCCACCGTGGTGCGCTGGGCCGACGAGCGGCACGCACCGCTGCACGTGCACCTGTCCGAGCAGCCCGCGGAGAACGAGGCGTGCCTGCGGACACACGGCCGCACCCCCACCCAACTGCTCGCCGATCACGGCGCGTTGGGGCCGCGTACCACCGCCGTCCACGCGACGCACCTGACGGACGAGGACATCCGGCTGATCGGCGGCGCCTCGGCGACAGTCTGCATGTGCCCCACCACCGAGCGGGACCTGGCGGACGGCATCGGCCCGGCCGTCCAACTCCAGCGCGCCGGAAGCCCGTTGAGCCTGGGCAGCGACAGCCACGCGGTCATCGACCTGCTGGAAGAGGCCCGCGCGATGGAACTGGACGAGCGGCTGCGCACTGGCGCGCGCGGCCACTGGACGGCGGCCGAACTGCTGCGCGCCGCCACCGAGGACGGGCACGCCTGCCTCGGCTGGTCCGACGCGGGCCGCATCGAGCCCGGTTACCTCGCCGACCTCACCACGATCGCGCTGGACTCGGTCCGTACCGCGGGCACCCCGGCGCGACTGGGCGCCGAGATGGCCGTATTCGCCGCCTCCAACGCGGACGTGCGGCACACCGTGGTCGCGGGCCGCCACATCGTCCGCAACGGACACCACCAGCTGGTCCAGGACGTCGCCGGGGCGCTGGCCGACGCCATCGCCGCCGTACGCACCCCATGACCCCGCAGCCGAAGGACACCACCACACCGATGGCGACCGCGATCACCAACATCAGCAGCCTCGTCACCAACGACCCCTCCCTCGGCCACGGCCCGCTGGGCATCATCGAAAGCGCGGCCGTCGTCATCGACGGCGACCGCATCGCCTGGGTCGGCACCGACAGCAAAGCACCCGCCACTGACAGCCACCTCGACGCCGAGGGCCGGGCGGTGCTCCCGGGCTTCGTGGACTCCCACTCCCATCTGGTGTTCGCGGGCGACCGCACCGCCGAGTTCAACGCCCGCATGGAGGGCCGCCCGTACTCCGCGGGCGGCATCCGCACCACCGTCGCGGCCACCCGCGCCGCCTCCGACGCCGAACTCGACGCCACCGTGGCCCGTTTCGTGGGCGAGGCGCTGCGCCAGGGCACGACCACCGTCGAGACCAAGTCCGGCTACGGGCTCACCGTCGAGGACGAGGCCCGCGCCCTACGCGTCGCGGCCCGCCACACCGACGAGGTGACGTTCCTGGGGGCGCACATCGTCGCCCCCGAGTACGCCGAAGATCCGGCCGGATACGTGGAGTTGGTGACCGGCCCCATGCTGGAGGCGTGCGCGCCGCACGCCCGCTGGATCGACGTCTTCTGTGAGCGCGGCGCGTTCGACGGCGACCAGGCCCGGGCGATCCTCACCGCGGGAGCCGCGCGCGGGCTCACCCCCCGTGTCCACGCCAACCAGCTGGGGCACGGTCCCGGCGTCCAACTCGCCGTGGAACTCGGTGCGGCGTCCGCCGACCACTGCACGCACCTCACCGACGCCGACGTGGACGCGCTGGCCAGCGGGGACACCGTGGCCACGCTGCTGCCCGGTGCCGAGTTCTCCACCCGGTCCCGCTACCCGGACGCCCGGCGGCTGCTGGACGCCGGAGCCACCGTCGCCCTGTCCACCGACTGCAACCCCGGCTCGTCCTTCACCAGCTCCATGCCGTTCTGCATCGCGCTGGCGGTACGGGAGATGGGCATGACACCCGACGAGGCGGTCCGTGCGGCTACCGCGGGCGGCGCGCGGGCGCTGCGGCGTACGGACGTCGGCCGGGTGGCGGTCGGCGCGCGAGCGGACCTGGTGCTTCTCGAAGCCCCCTCCCATGTGCACCTGGCCTACCGGCCGGGGGTTCCGCTGGCGGCGGCGGTGTGGCGCGGGGGCGCCAGGGTCCGCTGAGGCGGGGCCCTCCCCGCGGGCCGCGGCGGCGCGCAAGCGAAACGGTGGGTCCGGCCATGCCGAACCCACCGTGAGCCGCGACGGCGCCGGAAGGGCGCCTGGGGGCGTTACTCCTCGATCAGCAGGCCCCGCCTGAGGCGGGACAACGTCCGCGTCAGCAGGCGCGAGACGTGCATCTGGGAGATGCCCAGTTCCTCGCCGATCTCCGACTGGGTCAGATTGCCGACGAAGCGCAGCGAGAGGATCTTGCGGTCCCGGGCGGGCAGTTCCGCGATCAGCGGCTTGAGTGACTCGACGTACTCGATGCCCTCCAGGCCGTGGTCCTCGTAGCCGATGCGGTCGGACAGCGCGGCCTCGGAGTCGTCCTCCTCCGGCTGGGCGTCCAGCGAGCTGGCGGTGTACGCGTTGCTCGCCGCCATGCCCTCGACGACCTCTTCCTCGCTGAGGCCGAGCCGTTCGGCCAGCTCCGCCACGGTGGGGGAGCGGTCCAGGCGCTGGGCGAGTTCGTCTCCGGCCTTGGCGAGGTCGAGCCGCAGTTCCTGGAGCCGTCGCGGCACCCGTACCGACCAGCTGGTGTCACGGAAGAAACGCTTGATCTCGCCGATGATCGTCGGCATCGCGAAGGTGGGGAACTCCACACCCCGGCTCAGCTCGAACCGGTCGATCGCCTTGATCAGTCCGATCGTGCCGACCTGGACGATGTCCTCCATCGGCTCGCTGCGCGAGCGGAAGCGGGAGGCCGCGAACTTCACCAGGGCGAGATTCAGCTCGACCAGGGTGTTGCGGACGTACGCGTACTCGTGCGTGCCCTCTTCCAGGGTCTCCAGGCGTTGGAAGAGCGTCTTGGACAGGGCCCTCGCGTCCAGCGGCGCCACCTCGTCGAACGGCGGGATCGCCGGCAGATCGGCGAGTCCCTCCAGGTCCGGCAGTGGCGTCGACGCGTCTGGCGTCTCCGAGGTTCCGGTCTCCGGCTCCGCAGCGGCTCCGTAGTCCGTCTCCTGAAGCGTCTGTGCGTCGAGCTGGGGTGCCATGATCTCCTCCCTCAGGCCGGGCCGAAAGCTGCCGCTGCCATGCTTGGCGTACTGCTGGTGCGGCGCCTCCAACCGGCCGTGTACGGACATCTCCTTACCAGGCCTACCCGTTTTCGGGTCCGACTTGCAAGTTTCCGGGGAAGTCCTGATGCAGCTGTTACGAGCGGCGACGATCACCCTCTGTACGCGCGGCACCGACTACCGTCCGCTTCTCGGACGGCGTAAGGTTCGAGGGCGCAGTCACAGGCAACCAGGAGGAACGCGCATGGACCGCGGGATGGTCGGGACCGCCGGCCGAGACCGTCTCAGTGTCGCCGTGCAGCGGCGTGGACACTGTGCGATCTTCACCCCGGCCGGTGAGCTGGATCACCACACCGCTGAACTTCTGCGGGAGCCGATGGAGAACAGCGTCGACGAGGGGTGCAGCAAGCTCGTCGTGGACTGTTCGCGGCTTGAGTTCTGCGACTCCACCGGCCTGAACGTGTTGCTCGGCGCCCGGCTGAAGGCCGAGGCCGTGGGCGGCGGGGTGCACCTCGCCGGGCTGCGTCCGGTGGTGGCGCGGGTGTTCGAGATCACCGGTGCCGAAGCTGTTTTCACTGTCCATGACACTCTCGCCGACGCGTTGAACGAGTGACGTGAACCGTGGCGGGCGCCCCTTTGTGTCGAGGGGCGACCAGCGCCACACCGGCTCGCGAGAATCTGGGGGTGTTGCCCGGGTTCCGTCGGGCAGGAGACTCCTCGAACTGTCGGACATCGGTGAGGTGAAGCGCTGATGAGCACCACCCGGCCCTTTGCGCCGGACGACCGTGATCGCAATCACGGCGACGTCCGCGAATCAGGCATGCCCGTGACGGGTACGCCGGGGTACCAGGTGCGCAGCCTCGCGCTCGCCGACGCCAGCGGCGTCGTTCCGCTCGCCCGCGACTTCACCCGTCAGGCGCTGTACGACTGGGGCTGGCTGCCCGCCGCCAACGACGAGCGGCGGGCCAGCGCCGAGGACATCCTGCTGATCGTCTCCGAACTGGTCACCAACGCCTGTCTGCACGGCGGCGGCCCCCAGGAGCTACGGCTGCACGGCGCCCCCAAGATGCTGCGGCTCGAGGTGTCCGACGGCAGCTCCGGCCACCCCGCGCCGCGCACCCCGCACCGGGCGGGCCGCCCCGGGGGGCACGGGATGTTCATCGTGGAGCGGCTATGCCTGGACTGGGGCGTGGTGCGGGATCCGGCCAACCCCGGGAAAACCGTTTGGGCAGAGGTCGCCTGGCCGGGCTAGGGCCCGGTCGGCCGTGCCCGGGCGTGCAGCGTCAGCCCCGCGGCCGTGATCATGTCGGAGGTGACCAGCGCCTGGTCGGCCTCCACCTGGGTCAGGTAGACGAACGGCGGGACGATCGGCGGGACCGGCAGCCGGTCCGGGGTGAACGTCAGGCACACCACGCCTTCGAGGCAGCCGCTGAACCGGGTCAGGTAGAGGGTCACATCGCCGGTGAGGTCCAACCGGTCGGCGCCGAGCGCCAGTTCGGGACCGTTGTCGCGGGTGGTGAGCCGATAGTCGGTCAACGAGGCCGCGCGCATCCGCAGCACCATCACCTTCCGCGGCCCCGCCGCGGTGAGCACCTCGCTGACCCCGGCGATGGTGAACCCCTCCGGCGCGAACCGCGTCGTGGTCACCGTCGGCGGCGTGCTCGGTGCCGGAACGCCCGCGAACCGGGGCGTAGCGGACGCCGCACGGGATGACTCCCCGGAACCTGGCACCGGCGCGGTCACCAGACCCGCCAGCAGTACGAACGGCAGCGCGACCGCGAGCGTACGGCCGGGCGGACGTCCCGGCGGCAGCGGGCCGCGCGGCCGAGGGGTCCATGCGAACCCCATCGCGCTACCGCCGATGCCGAGCGCCATCCCCACCACGAACCCGCCCAGGTTGGTGGCCGCGAACGACAGCACCGACAGGATCAGCGCGTTGACGCTCACATAGTGCCGTGCCTGCGGAGTGAACCACAGGAAGAGTCCGGCGACCGCCAGCGCCAGTCCGATCCCGATCGCCGCCAGACCGCCGACCCCCAGGCTCACCAGCACACTCAGCGGCGCCAGCGGGACGGCCATGATCTCCGCGCCGCCGAGGATCAGCAGCAGACCGGCCCAGAAGGGCCGGGTCCGCCGCCATCCCCGCAACGCCGCCCGCCGTCGCGCCAGCCACGGCGGCGCCGAGCCGACCACCAACTCCCGCAGCGCCGCCCGCCGCACCGCCAGGCGGTTCAGAAGCACTTCGGGCCGCCCAGGCTGACGTTCACCCTCAGCCCCCTGAGCCTGAAGTTCCCGCCGGTCGCCGACCAGGCGTGGGACCGAACCCCGGCGACGCTGATGTCACCGGCCTGGAGCCCGAACCTGCCCGGTTCGCCATGGACGCCCGGCACCTGGTCGAGCGACGAGGCGTCCCGGCCGATCTGCGCGGTACCGAACCGGGCGTCGCCCACCAGGTCCGTACCGTCGATGATCAGTCTGCTGGCGGTGACGTCGCCCGCGTCGCCGCCCGCGGTGAGCTTGAAGACCACCGTGCCGACGGGGGTCCTGACGCCGACCGCCTGGCAGATGTCGCTCAACGTGGCGTCACCGAGGCCCAGTAGGGCCACCGGATGGCCCTTTCCGTCGGTGGAGTGGTCGGTCTGCACGAAGCTGGCCAGTCCCTGACTGGTGAGCTTCCCCGAGGAGACCTGGAAGCTGGTGCCGGAGACCGCGAAGGAGGCGGCCAGCGCCCCCTGGGCCATTCCGGCGGCGAGCGCGCCGACCGCGAGGACCGCGGGTAACGCGGCAACCGCCGCCTTCCTCCAGGCCGTTGAGCCTTCCGGCATGTGCCGCTGTGCGCCCATGTGGTTCCTCCGTCGCGTCGGAAGACCCTCTGCCATACTGCGGATGACCCGCGGCAGTTGGAGAGTAGGGCGGAATTTGAATAATAGTCAACGGTGCGGACGGCGGTCTTCCGTGACCGCCCGCGATACCGAACGGTCCCGGGCCCGGCGCGCCGAACTCATCGCCATCGGCCGCAGGTTGTTCGCGGACACCTCGTACGACGCGCTGTCCATGGACGACATCGCCCGGCACGCCGATGTGGCCAAGGGGCTGATCTACTACTACTTCAAGAACAAGCGCGGCTACTACCTGGCGATCATCGAGGAGTCGGTGGCCGAACTGGTGGTCAGGGCGGACAGCGACACCGGGCTGCCGCCCGCCGAGCGGGTGCGCCGCACCGTCGACGGCTATCTGCGCTACGCCCAGCACCACCAGGCCGCGTACCGCACCATCGTCACCGGAGGCGTCGGCTTCGACGCCGAGGTGCACGCCATCCGCGACGGGGTGCGGGAGGCGATCCTGACCGCGATCGCCCACGGGGCGTGGGGACATGGGCGGATCCCGCTGGTGGCCCGGCTGGCGCTGATCGGCTGGATGTCGGCGGTGGAGGGCGTCACCCTCGACTGGCTGGCCCACCAGGAACTGCCCCGGGAGACGGTGCGCGCGCTGCTGGTGCGCATGTTGGGGGACACGCTGCGCGCCATCGAGGACTTCGAGCCCGGGTGCCCGGCGCCGGTGGCGGGCGGCTGAGTCCGGGCGGTGGCGCCCGATCCCGGCGCGGCGGCATGAGCGAACCCCCTTCCCTTGGCAGGAGCCCCGGCGTACCGTCGGATCCCCGAATCTGATGTATCGTCAGTAACTTTTCGGCCGAAGGGAGTTGGCGATGTCGTACGCCGCGAGCGGGACCGCGGTCCGGGGCGGAGCGCTCGCCCTGGCCGCGACGGTGGTGGTGGCGGTCGCGCTGGGCACCGCCCCGGCCGCGTACGCCACGACGGTCCCCGTGGACTACCAGTGCCAGACCCCGATCGGCAACAAGGGCGCCGTCTCGCCCATCGACATCAAGGCCGCGCGCAGCGGCTCGGACTACAAGCTCACCATGTCCTTCGAGAAGGGCGTCTCGTCCAGCCCCATCGAACTCGGCAAGGGCGCGATGAACCCCAGTGCCGTCATCAAGCTCGGCGGGGCCGACTCGGGCACGGTCAACGTCTCGGGGCCACCCAACGACGCGCCGATCCCCGCCAACACGCCGATAAAGATCAACGATCTGACCGGTACGTACACCCCGCACGCCGGCGGCAAGGTCACCTTCACCGCGGGCACCCTCACCATCAAGGCGCTCGGGACCACCACGACGTGTACCGCGAGCAACAACCCGGGACCCTCGCTCACCCTCGATGTCACCGCGGCGGGCGGATCCGGCGGTTCCGGCGGCTCGGGCTCCGCGTCCGGTTCCGCCTCCGGCTCGGGTTCCGGCGGGCAGTTGCCGCAGACCGGTCCGGACGACTCCGCGGTCGCACTGGGCACCTTCGGCGGCACCGTGCTGCTGCTCGGCGCGGGTGGCGTGCTGTGGCTGACCCGGAGGAACCAGCCGCGCTAGGCCTGGTACGGCGGAAGGAGTGCGGCCCATGGCGTCCCCCAGCCCGTCTCCCGAGTCCCCGGCCACGGCGCCGCGGGGCCTCGGTGCCGTCATCGCCGTGCTGCTGGCGTGCGCCGCCCTCGGCGGATGGACCGCGGCGCCCGCGGGCGACCGCCCGTACTTCTACCTGGAGACCGGGCCGGGAACGGTCGCCCGGGACACCGTGTCGGTGGCCAACCCCTCTGACCGGCCGGGGCGGTTCACGCTCTACGGTGTCGACGCGCGCCTCACCGCGCACGGCGGCTTCGCGGTGCGCGACGCCGCCGACAGCACCGACTCCGGCACCTGGACGCGGTTCGCCTCGTCCTCGGTCCAGGTGCCGGCCAGGACCCGCGCCGACATACCGTTCACCATCACGGTGCCGGGCACCGCGCCACCCGGTGACCATCCCGCTGCCATCGTCATCGAGGACGGCACCGGCAGGCGCACCATCGTGCCGGTGCGTCTGCGGGTCACCGGCCGCGCCCTGGCCGCGCTCGGCGTTGAGGACGTGACCGTGGCCCGCACCGCGCACGGCACCGAGATCCGCTACGTCGTGGTCAACCGCGGCAACACCCCGCTGACCCCGAGCGTCGCGGTACGCGCCGACGGGCCGCTGGGCACGACACTGCGCCGCCCGGCGCGCTCACTGGCCGTACTCCCGCCCGGCCGCCGGGTCCAACTGGCCGAGCCCTGGCCGCACCCCCCGGCACTGGACCGCGACCGGATCCGGGTGACGGCCACCGCGGGCGGCACCACGGCGGTGGGCACCGCCAGCTACGCCACCGTGCCCTGGGCGCTGCTCGGCGGCGTGTGCGGGGCGGGCGGATGCGCCGCCGCGGCACTCCTGATGCGCCGCCGGGGCGCGCACGGATGCGACGGCGGCGGTCAACAGGGCGACGGCGCACGGGAACTGGCGGGAGCGACGACATGACACGGCGGAACCGGTGCGCGGCGGCCGTACTCGCGCTACTGCTGCCGCTCCTCGTGCTGGCCGCGCCCGGCCCGGCGACCGCCGACGGCGCGACCGTACGGCTCTCCGCCCAACAGGCGGGCGCGGGCGGCACGATCACCGTGACGGGGACCGGGTGGCGGCCCAGCTCCCTGCTGACGATGCTGATCTGCGGCCAGAACGCGATCGGCGGCACCAACTCCTGTGCCAACGCCACCGGGAGAGCGGTTACGACGAACGCGTCCGGCGCCTTCAGCGAGCGGCTCCCGGTCGCCGAACCGCCCAAGCCGTGCCCCTGTGTGGTGCATGTCGCCACAGTGGTGGGCGATCCGGTCATCGTCGACGCGGCGTTCAGTGTGGCAGGGCACCCCGTGGCGCCGCTGCCGCCGGACACCGGGGGCGGGCGGTTGGCCGCGCTCGCCGCCCGGCTGGACGGCAGCAGCGGCCTGCTCACCTGGTTCGGCGCCCCCGCCCAGCGCCGACTCGTGCTCACCGTGGGCAACATGGGCTCCGACCCGGCCAAGGACCCGGTCTTCAAGGTCGGCCTCTCACACGGCGTCTACGCCCCGCAGTGGCAGGACCAGCGATGGCAGGGCACCGTGAACCCCGGCGCGAAGGCGCAGGTCAGCCTGCCGGTGGAGCTGGCCGCCGGGGCGCACGGCGAGTACCGGGTGACGCTGGAGTACGGCGGCAAGGTGCTGGTCGAGCAGCCGTGGAGGGTTTCGCGGCCGTGGGGCGTGACGCTGTTCTGGACCCTGCTGTTCGTCGTCGTACCGGCCGGGGTGTTCCGGATCGGCATGGCGGTCGTCGACCGTCTGCGCCCTCCGACGGCCACCCGGCGACCTGCTCCGGTCCGCCCCCGCACCCGCCGCGGCACCGACCCGGACCCCGTGCCCGCCACGTCGTACCGCCCGGCAGGCCTTCCGTGGTTCGCCCCCGACAACCGTCCGGGGGACCGCGGCGCACCCTCCGCACCGTCGACGGATGACCACCCCACTGCGAAGGGAAGCACGTGATACGTACCCGAACACGGCCACCCGCGAGCCGCACCGCCGGCGCGGTCTGCGCCGCGCTGCTGCTCGGCGGGGCGTCCCTGGTCTGGGCCGCGGGACCGGCCCACGCCGCCGAGTCGGACTTCGCCACCCAGTGCGTACCACCGGCGATCTCCGGCCTGCCGCCGGTCAACGGCACCACCAAGGCCGACATCACCGCACCGGCCACGGCCGCCGTCGGCGACGAGGTCACCGTGGTGTGGAAGACGCTCCAGGCGGCGTCCAACAACCCCGGCATCATCGACCTCGGCAAGGACACCGTGCAGCCGAGCGGGAACCTGACGGTCGGTGGCGCGCAGACCGGCACCCTGGCGGTCCAGGGGCCGCGCTCCAACCCGCCGATCCCCAAGAACAGCCCCATGGTGCTGTCCGACATGACCGGCAAGCTCAAGCTCACCGCGCCCGGGGACGTGACGCTCACCCCCGCCGACTACGACATCAACGTCAGCCAGCCGATCTCCACGGACACCAAGTGCAAGGCGACGGCCACCGTGCCGCCCGCCGTCACCATCAAGGTCACGGCGGGCGGCGGCACTTCGGGCGGTGGCACTTCGGGCGGCACCAGTAGTGGCGGTACGAGCGGTTCCGGAGGAACGGGCGGCACCGGCGGAACCAGCGGTTCCGGGGGTACCACCAGCGGCGGCACGAGCGGTTCCGGCGGAACCAGCAGCGGCGGGACCACCGGAGGCTCCGGCGGCGGAACCTCCTTCACCGGCAAGCCTGTTGACGTCGACTACCAGTGCGTGACCCCGATCGGCAACAAGAGCGCGGTCTCCCCGGTACAGGTCAACGCCACCAAGAGCGGCGGCGACTACGGCCTGACCGTGCACTTCGGCAAGAGCGTGATGAACAGCCCGGCCGACATCCCGGCCAACTCCGTCAAGCCGTCGATGAAGGTGACGGTGGGCGGCGCGGACCACGGCGCGGTCCCGGTCGCGGGACCGACCAATCCGCAGCCCATCAAGGCCGGTGACCCCATCGCCATCCCCGACCTGACCGGCACCTACAAGCCGGGCGCCACCGGCAAGTCCACGCTCACCCCGGGCGTGCTGACCGTCAACGCGCTGGGCACCACGACCACCTGCACCCCGGCGAAGGACCCGGGCGTCTCGCTGACCCTGGACACCTCCGGCCAGCCGGGCGGCACCAGTGGCGGCGGCACCACCGGAGGCACCGGCGGCACCTCGGCCGGTACCGGCGGCACCGGTGACACCAGCGGTGCCGGGAGCGCCTCCGGTTCGGGTTCCTCCGGCAGCCTCGCGGCGACCGGTGCCGGTGACATCGGCGCGCTGCACGCCCTGGCGCTGGTGGCGGGCACCGTCATCCTGCTGGGCTGCGCGGTCTTCGCCTTCACCCCGTGGCGCAGGCTGCGCCGGTGAACATGTGAGAGGCCCCCGGGACACAGGTCCCGGGGGCCTCTCGGCACGTGCTCAGCGGTGCCTCAGTGCACGTCGCCCAGCAGTGCGATGATCCGCTTGCGGTAGACGAAGACCGCCACACCGGCGAGCGCGGCCACCGCGCCCTGGATCGCGAACGACGCCTCGGACAGGAACGCGTTGCCCGCCACCAGCTGGATGATCGCGGCGGTGCAGTCACCGGCCGTCACGGCAAGGAACCACAGACCCATCATCTGGCCCGCGTACTTGGCCGGAGCCAGCTTGGTGGTGACCGACAGGCCGACCGGCGAGAGGCACAGCTCCGCGACCGTCTGCACCAGGTAGACCATGGCCAGCCACAGCGGGGTGACCTTCGCCCCGCCCGCGGCGGCGGTCTGCGCCATCATCATCACGCCGAACGAGATGCCGATGCCCAGCAGGCCGAGGGCGAACTTCACGGTGGTGCTGGGGTTGCGGTCCTTCAGCTTCACCCAGAGCATCGCGACGAACGGCGCCAGCGCCATGATGTAGAGCGGGTTCAGCGACTGGAACCAGCTGCTCGGGAAGCCGAAGCCGAACAGCTTCGACGCCGTGTTGTTGCTGGCGAAGACCGTCAGGGTGGAACCGGACTGGTCGTAGATCATCCAGAACACCGCGGCGGCGATGAAGAACCAGATGTACCCGGTGACCTTGGACCGCTCGTCCGCCGTGATCTCCTTGTCGCGGCGGATCTTCACGAAGTAGTACGCGGGCAGCGCCAGACCGGCCAGCGACAGCGGCCACAGCGCCCAGTTGATGGTGAACGAACCGGTGGCGACCACGACGGCGTAGAAGAGCACCGCCGCACCGGCCCACATGCCGGCCTTCTTCAGCAGTACGGAGCGCTCCTCGGCCCGCAGCGGGGCCGGGACGCGGCTGCTCTCCTCCGCCAGGTGGCGGGTGCCCAGCAGGAACTGGCCGAGACCCAGCGCCATGCCGACACCGGCGAGGGCGAAGCCCAGGTGCCAGTTGACGCTCTGGCCGACCGTGCCGATGACCAGCGGCGCGGCGAAGGCACCGAGGTTGATGCCCATGTAGAAGATCGTGAAGGCGCCGTCCCGGCGCGGGTCGTTCCGTTCCGGGTAGAGGTGGCCGACCATCGTGGAGATGTTGGCCTTCAGCAGGCCGGAGCCGACCGCGATGAAGACCAGGCCCACGAAGAACGAGGCCTCGACCGGCACCGCCAGCAGGAAGTGGCCGATCATGATGATGGTGCCGGCCACGGCGACGGTCTTGCGCGGGCCCCACAGGCGGTCCGCGATCCAGCCGCCTGGCATGGCGAGCAGGTACACCGTCGCGTTGTAGACGGAGTAGATGGCGGCACCAGTGGCGGCGGCGAAGGCCAGACCGCCCTTGGAAGCCGGGGCGACCAGATAGAGCACGAGCAGTGCGCGCATGCCGTAGAAGCTGAACCGCTCCCACATCTCCGTCATGAAGAGGGTGGCCAGGCCGCGGGGGTGGCCGAAGAAGGTGCCGCCGCCGTTCACAGGGGTCGCCTGTGCTGCGGTGTCCTTCGTCAGGCTGGACGCCATGGTCGTTCCTTGGGTGCTCAGAGCGTGTGTTGGGGGGAACGCACGCCCGGTGGGGGTGACCGGCACCGGCACGCGTACCGCCCGCCCCTCAACGTCCAGGGGGGTTCGCTCCCTTGTTCGGGAGCGGCAGAGCGGTCGCACGCCGGGATCCACGCCCCGCCTTCGCGGCATGGGCCCGGCCGACAGGTCATTCACTGGTGGGGGTGGCGGTATGCCGCCCCCGCACAGAAAGAGACCCTTGGCGCGTCGTTCGGCCGAGAGTCTCTTGGTCGTGCTAACGGACGTTCGCCCCAAGGTAGGTCAAGAGTCACGGCTATTGCACCGTCTTGAGATATACGTCACAAGGGGGCGCGAGGAGTCGTGTGATCCACTCTCCGGCGCGCCGAGCCCCATCGATGATCCGGTGGCGTCCGCCCGCGCGCCCCCGTGGCCAGCTACGCGGACTACCATCAGCCCATGACCCGCGTACTGCTCGCCGAGGACGACGCTTCAATCTCGGAACCGCTCGCGCGCGCGCTGCGCCGCGAGGGCTACGAGGTCGAGGTGCGCGAAGACGGACCCACGGCACTCGACGCCGGACTGCAGGGCGCTGTGGACCTGCTCGTTCTGGATCTGGGCCTGCCCGGCATGGACGGCCTGGAGGTGTGCCGACGGCTGCGCACCGAGGGCCATGGCTTTCCGGTTCTGGTGCTCACCGCCCGCGCCGACGAGGTGGACACGGTGGTCGGCCTGGACGCCGGTGCCGACGACTACGTGACAAAGCCGTTCCGGCTGGCCGAACTGCTCGCCCGGGTGCGGGCGCTGCTGCGGCGCGGCAGCGCCGAGGCCCAGCCCACCACCCAGGGCGTGCGGATCGACGTCGAGTCGCACCGCGCCTGGATCGGCGATGAGGAACTGTCGCTCACCGCCAAGGAGTTCGACCTGCTGCGCGTACTGGTACGGGACGCGGGCCGGGTCGTCACCCGCGACCAGCTGATGCGCGAGGTGTGGGACACCACGTGGTGGTCCTCGACCAAGACGCTCGACATGCACATCTCCTGGCTGCGCAAGAAGCTCGGCGACGATGCCGCCAATCCGCGCTACATCTCCACCGTCCGGGGCGTCGGCTTCCGTTTCGAGAAGAACTAGCAGAACGAGAAGTGTCTGAGCTCCGATGCGCCGCCGTCTGATCAACTCCACGCTCGCAGTGGTCCTCGTCGTGATCGCCGTCTTCGGGATCTCGTTGGTGATCGTGGAGAGCCGGACGATCGAGAGCAGCGCCAAGGAGAGCGTGCAGTCCGACGCCGTCCAGCTGATCGGTGTCGTGGAGAACCGCATCGCCGCGGGGGAGAAGGTCTCGCCACCCGCGCTCACCCGGCAGATCACCTCCCAGCGGTACGCCGTGATCAGGATCCCCGGTCAGGGGCCGATCACCCTGGGCACGCCGCCGCACGGCAAGGTCATCCAGTCACTGCAGACCGGGGTGCACGGCGAGTCGGTGCTGGTCCAGGAGTCCCGCTCGGTGATCAGCCAGGAGATCGGCCGGACCCTGCTGGTGATCCTGGCGGTGGCGCTGCTGGCCATCGCCGCGGCCGTGGTGCTCGCCGTACAGCAGGCCAGACGGCTGACCTCGCCGCTGATCGACCTGGCCGAGACCGCCGAGCGGCTGGGCTCCGGCGATCCGCGCCCCCGGCACCGCCGCTACGGGGTGCCGGAGCTGGACCGGGTGGCCGACGTGCTGGACGCCAGCGCGGAGCGGATCGCCAAGATGCTCACCGCCGAGCGGCGGCTGGCCGCTGACGCCTCCCACCAGCTGCGCACCCCGCTGACCGCGCTGTCGATGCGCCTTGAGGAGATCATCGCCACCGACGACCACGACACGGTCAAGGAGGAGGCGACCATCGCGCTCGGCCAGGTCGAGCGGCTCACCGACGTCGTGCAGCGGCTGCTGACCAACTCCCGCGACCCGCGCACCGGCTCCGCGGTCACCTTCGACCTGGACGAGGTGATCAAGCAGCAGCTGGAGGAGTGGCGCCCGGCGTACCGCGGTGAGGGCCGCAGCATCTCCAGTACGGGCACCCGCGGGCTGCGCGCCGTCGGCACGCCGGGGGCGGTCGCCCAGGTGCTGGCCACGCTGATCGAGAACGCGCTGATGCACGGCTCCGGCTCGGTGGTCATCCACACCCGGGTCACCGGCAACCAGGCCGTCGCCGAGGTCACCGACGAGGGCCAGGGCGTGCCGCCCGACCTCGGCTCCCGGGTCTTCGAGCGGACCGTCAGCGGCCGCAACTCGACCGGCCTCGGCCTCGCCGTCGCCCGCGACCTGGCGGAGGCCGACGGCGGCCGTCTGGAGCTGCTCCAGCAGCGTCCGCCGGTCTTCGCGCTGTTCCTGGCCCGGGAGAGCGGGGAGTACGCCGAGGGCGGCACGGAAACGCCGGAGGGCCGTCCTGACCAGGACGGCCCTCCGGTTCGCTGACGTGTACGCGGGGTGACTACTTGCGGCCCGCGTTGACCCGGGACCGCTCGGCGTCGCTGAGGATCGCCTCCGCCTGCTCGACCGCCTGCGCGGGCAGCGAGCGGAACACCCAGGTGCGGTAGGACCAGAAGCGGAACAGGGTGGCGACACCGATTCCGGTGAACTTCCAGAAGTTGTTGGCCAGCGGGCCGTCCCAGCCCATGCCGTAGGTGGCGCCGAACAGCACGCCGTTCTCGATCACCAGGCCGATCGCGCTGAAGAACACGAACAGGCCCAGCTCCTTGCCGCGCCCGCTCTTGTCCGCGTCCCGGTAGGTGAAGTAGCGGAAGCCCACGTAGTTGAAGGCGATCGCGACGATCGTCGCCACCACACTGGCCCGCACGGTCTGCAGGTGGGTCGCGCTGCGTAGCAGGTTGAACACCACGAGGTTGACGGCGATGCCGGCGATGCCGACGACGCCGAACTTGGCGATCTCGCGGTAGAGGAGCCTCAATCGAGTGTTCAGCGCGCTCAGTCGACTCATGATGTCGCTAGACCCTGTCTGTCGGTGATCGTCGGTTGCCGGTGCTGATGTGCCGGTGCCGTTTCATTGGGCTGTTCGGCTGCTCCCCCGAGGCATCATGCTAACCACCAAGGGTGAACGATCGCCTCCTGTCGAGGTGTATCCGTTCCCGCTCAAGGGTAGGGACCCGCCAAGTTGTGCCCATGTGCCGGTAAAAGGTGGACCTCCCATGAGTTGGACGGTCCGCTGCTCACCGGGGTTCGGAGTGGGCGTCTTAAATTCGGCTTACATTCTTGTGATGATCGCATGCCCGGGCGCGTTTAACCCGGCAACGCGAGGGTGTCCAATCGGCGGTCGGGTGGTACGGGTGCCCGGTTGATCGCCGTTCCGCGTCGTCACGCAACGCGCGTAGATTCATCCGGAGTGTCCTCGCCTATACCCTGGCCTGGTGACATTCCCCGTAGTCGGCATGGTCGGGGGCGGACAGCTCGCCCGTATGACGCACGAGGCGGGCATCCCGCTCGGCATTCGTTTCAAACTGCTCTGCGATGGTCCGCAGGACTCCGCGGCACAGGTCGTCCAGGACGTGGTGATCGGCGACTATCGCGATCTTGAGACGCTTCGGGAGTTCGCCAAGGGCTGTGATGTGGTCACTTTCGACCACGAACACGTTCCGACCGAGCATCTGCGGGCGCTGGAGGCCGAGGGCGTCGTCATCCGGCCGGGGCCCGAGGCGCTGTTGCGCGCCCAGGACAAGGGGGCGATGCGGGACGCGCTGACCGCGATCGGGGTGCCGTGCCCGCGGCACCGGATCGTCGCCGACCCGGCGGACGTGGCGGCCTTCGCCGCCGAGACCGGTGCCGCTGCGCATAGCGCCTCGGAGGATGGCGGCGGACGACGGGCGGGCGGCTTCCCCGTCGTGTTGAAGACCGTGCGCGGTGGATATGACGGCAAGGGGGTTTGGGTCGTCCACGACACCGAAGAGGCGGGTGAGCCCTTCAAGGCCGGTGTGCCGGTGCTCGCCGAGGAGAAGGTCGACTTCGTGCGGGAGCTCGCCGCCAACGTCGTCCGCTCCCCGCACGGCCAGGCCGTCGCCTACCCGGTGGTGGAGTCGATCCAGGTCGACGGCGTCTGCGACACCGTGATCGCGCCCGCGCCGGAACTGTCCGCCGAACTGTCCGCGCGGGCCCAGCAGCTCGCGCTGACCATCGCCGGGGAACTGGGCGTCGTCGGCCATCTCGCGGTCGAACTGTTCGAGACCCGGGACGGCCGGATCCTGGTCAACGAGTTGGCGATGCGTCCGCACAACAGCGGCCACTGGACCCAGGACGGCGCCGTCACCTCGCAGTTCGCCAACCATCTGCGGGCCGTGCTCGACCTGCCGCTGGGCGACCCGCGCCCGCGCGCCCGGTGGACCGTCATGGCCAACGTGCTCGGCGGCGACTACCCCGACATGTACCACGCGTACCTGCACTGCATGGCCCGGGACCCCGGCCTCAAGATCCACATGTATGGCAAGGACGTGAAGCCGGGCCGTAAGGTCGGCCACGTCAACACCTACGGCGACGACCTGGCCGACGTGCGTGAGCGCGCCCGCCACGCCGCCGACTACCTGCGAGGAACGATCACCGAATGAACTCCCCCCTCGTCGGCATCGTCATGGGGTCCGACTCCGACTGGCCCGTAATGGAAGCCGCCGCCAAGGCACTCGAAGAGTTCGAGATCTCCTACGAGGTCGACGTGGTCTCGGCGCACCGCATGCCGCGCGAGATGGTCGGGTACGGGGAGCGGGCGGCCGGGCGCGGCCTGAAGGCGATCATCGCGGGTGCGGGCGGCGCCGCCCATCTGCCCGGCATGCTCGCCTCGGTCACCCCGCTCCCGGTGATCGGCGTGCCCGTGCCGCTGAAGTACCTGGACGGCATGGACTCGCTGCTGTCCATCGTGCAGATGCCCGCCGGGGTGCCGGTGGCCACCGTCTCCGTCGGCGGGGCGCGCAACGCGGGGCTGCTCGCGGTGCGGATGCTGGCCGCGCACGACGAGGAACTCCTGGAGCGGATGCGGCACTTCCAGGAGGACCTCAACCACCAGGCCACCGAGAAGGGCAAGCGGCTGCGCGCCAAGGTCGGCACCCAGGGCTCCTTCGGGTTCGGTAAGTGAGCGGCGCGATGGACGACCTCGCCCGCGCGCGTGAACTCCTCGCCGCGCACCCGGTGGTTGACGGCCACAACGACCTGCCGTGGGCGCTGCGCGAACAGGTCCGCTACGACCTCGACCGGCTCGACATCGCCACCGACCAGCGCGCCTCGCTGCACACGGACATACCCCGGCTGCGCGCCGGCGGCGTCGGCGCCCAGTTCTGGTCGGTCTACGTACGCGCCGACCTCACCGGCGACGACGCGGTCAGCGCGACCCTCGAACAGATCGACGTCGTACGGCAGTTGACCGAGCGCTACCCGGCGGACCTGCGGCTGGCCACCACCGCGGACGACATGGAGGCGGCTCGGGCCGAAGGGCGGATCGCCTCGTTGATGGGCGCCGAGGGCGGCCACTCCATCAACAACTCCCTTGCCACGCTACGGGCGTTCCACGCGCTCGGGGTGCGCTACATGACGCTGACCCACAACAGCAACGTGCCGTGGGCGGACTCCGCCACCGATGAGCCGCGGGCGAACGGGCTCACCCGCTTCGGCGAGGAGGTGGTACGGGAGATGAACCGCTGCGGCATGCTGGTCGACCTCAGCCATGTCTCGGCCGACACCATGCGCGACGCGCTGCGGGCGACCTCGGCGCCGGTGGTCTTCTCGCACTCCTCGTCCCGTGCGGTCTGCGACCATCCCCGCAACATCCCGGACGACGTACTGGAGTTGCTGCCCGGCAACGGCGGAGTGGCGATGGCCACGTTCGTGCCGAAGTTCATCCTCACCGAGGCCATCGAGTGGACCCTGGGCGCCGACGAGAACATGCGCGCCAACGGTCTGCACCCGCTGGACTCCACGCCCAGGGGCATGGAGGTGCAGCGGGCCTACGAGGAGCGCAACCCGCGCCCGATCGCCACCGCGGCCACCGTCGCCGACCACCTTGACCACATGCGCGAGGTCGCGGGCGTCGACCACATCGGCGTCGGCGGTGACTTCGACGGCACCGCCTTCGTGCCGAAGGGCCTGGACGACGTCGCGGGCTACCCCAACCTGATCGCCGAACTGCTGCGCCGCGGCTGGTCGGACGCCGACCTGGCCAAGCTGACCTGGCACAACGCGGTACGGGTGCTGCGCGACGCGGAGGCGGTCGGCCGCGACGAGCGGGCCAGGCGCGGCCCGTCCAACGCGACCATCGAACAGCTGGACGGAATGCGCTAGTTGTCGGGTGTGGTCGCGTAAGGGGCGTGTCAATCCGCGCGGCCACACCGCCAAGGGCGCATCAAGAGCATCCGGGCGCGCTGCCCGCAGCCGATTGGCTGGATGGCACCGGTGCCCACCGGTGCCCGCGCCGGGGCGGTCAGCCGCGGGGCGGAGTTTCCCTTCGTCACCGTAGCGATGGATTCCGCCATGTCCTTTCTGGCGCCTGAGAAGGTCGTTGTCTCCGATGCCCACCAGCCCACCAGGCACTCCGCGGCCGGCTCGCTGCGGGTCTCCGCGGGGCTGATCGATTCCAGGCAGCTGGTCGCCGCCCTGCCCGAGGCGCTGCGCAAGCTGCATCCACGGCGCATGATCAGGACGCCGGTGCTGTTCGTGGTCGAGGTGGGGGCCACGCTCACCGCGCTGTCCGCGGTGCTGTCGCCCACCGTGTTCGCCTGTGTGATCACCGTCTGGCTGTGGTTGACGGTGGTCTTCGCCAACCTCGCGGAGGCGGTGGCCGAGGGCCGCGGCAAGGCGCAGGCCGAGTCGCTGCGCAGGACGCGCATGCAGACCACGGCGCGCCGGCTGCACCGCTGGCGGGTGGGTCTGGACGACTGCCCCGAAGAGGTCGTCGCGTCAACGGAGTTGAAGCCGCAGGACTTCGTGGTGGTGGAGGCCGGGGAGGTCATCCCCGGTGACGGCGAGGTGATCCACGGCATCGCCTCGGTCGACGAGTCCGCCATCACCGGTGAGTCCGCGCCGGTCATCCGGGAGGCGGGCGGGGACCGCTCGTCGGTCACCGGCGGCACCAAGGTGCTCTCCGACCGCATCATCATGCGCATCACCTCCAAGCCCGGCGGAACGTTCATCGACCGGATGATCGCGCTGGTCGAGGGCGCGGAGCGGCAGAAGACGCCCAACGAGATAGCCCTGAACATCCTGTTGGCGTCGCTGACCATCGTCTTCATCCTGGTCGTCGTCACCCTGCAGCCGATGGGGCGGTACGCCGGCTCCGAGCAGTCCACGATCGTGCTGGTCGCGCTACTGGTGACGCTGATCCCCACCACCATCGGCGCGCTGCTGTCGGCGATCGGCATCGCGGGCATGGACCGGCTGGTGCAGCGCAACGTCCTGGCCATGTCCGGCAGGGCGGTCGAGGCCGCGGGTGATGTGTCCACGTTGCTGCTGGACAAGACCGGCACCATCACGCTGGGCAACCGGCACGCGGCGGAGTTCCTGCCGCTGGACGGCATCGAGGACTGGCAGCTCGCGGACATCGCCCAACTGTCCTCACTGGCCGACGAGACGCCTGAGGGCCGTTCGGTGGTGGTACTGGCCAAGGAGCGGTACGGGCTGCGGGAGCGGCAGCAGGGGGAGCTGCCGGGGGCGCTGTTCGTGCCCTTCACGGCGCAGACCCGGATGAGCGGGGTGGACCTCGCCGACGGGCGGATGATCCGCAAGGGGGCGGCGGCGGCCGTCGCCGGCTGGGTCGTGCAGCGCGGCGGCCGGGTGCCGGACGGACTCGGCCGGATGGTGGAGGACGTCTCCTCCTGTGGCGGCACCCCGCTGCTGGTCGCGGTCGAGGACGCCTACGGGGCAAGGGCGTTGGGCGTCATCCACCTCAAGGACGTGGTCAAGGACGGCATCCGGGAGCGGTTCGCGCAACTGCGCAGGATGGGCATCAAGACCGTCATGGTCACCGGCGACAACCCGCTGACCGCCCGCGCCATCGCGCAGGAGGCGGGCGTGGACGAGTTCCTGGCCGAGGCGACACCCGAGCAGAAGCTGGCGCTGATCAAACGGGAGCAGGCGGGCGGCAACCTGGTCGCGATGACCGGCGACGGCACCAACGACGCGCCCGCGCTGGCCCAGGCGGACGTCGGTGTGGCGATGAACACCGGCACCTCGGCCGCCAAGGAGGCCGGGAACATGGTGGACCTGGACTCCAACCCGACCAAACTGATCGACATCGTCCAGGTCGGCAAGCAACTCCTCATCACCCGCGGCGCGTTGACGACCTTCTCGATCACCAACGACGTGGCGAAGTACTTCGCGATCATCCCCGCGATGTTCGCGGGCGTCTATCCGGGCCTGGACAAGCTCAACATCATGGGTCTGCACAGCCCGCAGTCCGCGATCACCTCGGCGATCATCTTCAACGCCCTGATCATCGTCGCCCTGATCCCGCTGGCCCTGCGCGGCGTCCGCTACACCCCCGCCTCGGCCCACGACCTCCTCCGCCGCAACCTGGCCGTCTACGGCCTCGGCGGCCTGATCCTCCCGTTCCTCGGCATCAAGGCGATCGACATGGCCATCCGGTTCGTGCCGGGTCTGGGGTGAGTCAGCGGGGACTACGTGTCCGCCGGGAGCATCGGGGGGCGAACGCGAAGGGCGCGCCCCCAGGGAACTCCGCCCTCTCGGCGTACGGGGTGATGCGGCGGTATCCGTACCGGCTGTCGATCGGCTGACGGTGCACGACGATGGCCGCGCGGGGGGCGGCGATGACGTGGAGGCGATGCCGGCGCGGGCTCGCCGAGTCGGCCAGCCAGAAAGGCAACCCTCACGCCAGCGGGCGCCCCATAGCGCGGAAGGCCCACCCGGCGCTGCGCCACAGCGCCGGGTCCAGCGCGTTGCGGCCGTCCAGGATGCGGCGTTCGGCGGCGGCCTCGCCGAGGGCGGCCGGGTCCAGGTCGCGGAACTCGCGCCACTCGGTGAGGTGCAGCACGACGTGGGCGCCGCGGACCGCGTCCAGGGCGGTGGGGGCGTAGCCCAGGGTCGGGAACAGCTTGGCGGCGTTGTCCATGCCCTTGGGGTCGTAGACGGTGACCTGGCCGCCCTGCAGGTGTATCTGGCCCGCCACATTGAGCGCGGGCGAGTCGCGCACGTCGTCGGAGTCGGGCTTGAACGAGGCGCCCAGCACCGCGATCCGCTTGCCCAGGAAGCCGCCGCCGCACGCCTCGCGGGCCAGCTCCACCATGTGGCCGCGGCGCCGCATGTTGATCGAGTCGACCTCGCGCAGGAAGGTCAGCGCCTGGTCGGCGCCGAGTTCTCCGGCCCTGGCCATGAAGGCGCGGATGTCCTTGGGCAGGCAGCCGCCGCCGAAGCCGATTCCGGCGCGCAGGAACTTGTGGCCGATCCGCTCGTCATGGCCGATCGCCTCGGCGAGCTTGACCACGTCGCCGCCCGCCGCCTCGCAGACCTCGGCCATCGCGTTGATGAACGAGATCTTGGTGGACAGGAACGAGTTCGCCGCGTTCTTCACCAGCTCCGCGGTCGCGTAGTCGGTGACGACGAACGGCGTGCCTGCTGTGACGGGCGTCGCGTAGACCTCGCGCAGCAGCTTCTCCGCCCGCTCGGAGCGCACGCCGACCACGATCCGGTCCGGGTGCAGGGTGTCCTCGACCGCGAACCCCTCGCGCAGGAACTCCGGGTTCCAGGCCAGCTCAGCGGCCTGCCCGGCCGGGGCCAGCTCGGCGATCCGGTCCGCCAGCCGGGCCGCGCTGCCCACCGGCACGGTGGACTTGCCGACCACCAGGGCGGGCCGGGTCAGATGGGGGGCGAGGGACTCGATCGCGGCGTCCACATAGGACATGTCGCAGGCGTACTCGCCGTGCTTCTGCGGGGTGTTGACACAGACGAAGTGCACATCGCCGAACTCGGCGACCTCCTGCCAGGAGGTGGTGAACCGCAGCCGCCCGGTGGCGCCCTCGATCCCCGCGACGTGCCGGGCCAGCAGCTCGTCAAGACCCGGCTCGTACATCGGCACCCGGCCCGCCGACAGCGCCTCGATCTTCGCCGGATCGATGTCCAGCCCCAGCACCTCGAAGCCCAGCTCCGCCATGGCGGCGGCGTGGGTGGCGCCCAGGTAGCCGGTGCCGATCACGGTGAGCTTCAGCGTCACGGGGTCTGCCTTTCGGGGTCCGCCTGGGTGCCGCGCCTGGGGCGCCGCTGGGTGCGTCAGCCGAGCATAGTCGGGCATTGCGCTGGGCATATCCGCCGCTGTCGGCAACCTCACGTATCCGTGGTACGCCCTACCGCTCTAGAATTAGGTTACTTAACGGTAGTTAGCAGGCGCTCAGCGGATCTTGGGAGTGAGACACCTTGGCGGGTTCGACCGATTTCGATCTCTACCAGCTGTCCGAGGAGCACCAGATGCTCCGGGACACGGTGCGCTCGCTCGCCGAGGCGAAGATCGCCCCGTTCGCGGCCGAGGTGGACGAGCAGGCGCGCTTCCCGCAGGAGGCGCTCGACGCGTTGGCGGGCGCCGACCTGCACGCGGTCCACGTGCCCGAGGAGTACGGCGGCGCCGGGGCCGACGCACTGGCCACCGTCCTGGTCATCGAGGAGGTCGCCCGGGTCTGCGCCTCCTCCTCGCTGATCCCCGCGGTCAACAAGCTCGGCTCGCTGCCGGTCATACTCTCCGGCTCCGAGGACCTGAAGAAGAAGTACCTGGGCCCGCTCGCCAAGGGCGACGCGATGTTCTCGTACTGCCTGTCCGAGCCGGACGCCGGTTCCGACGCCGCGGGCATGAAGACCAAGGCGGTGCGCGACGGCGACCACTACGTACTCAACGGTGTCAAGCGCTGGATCACCAACGCGGGCGTGTCCGAGTACTACACGGTGATGGCCGTCACCGACCCGGAGCAGCGCTCCAAGGGCATCAGTGCCTTCGTGGTCGAGAAGTCCGACGAGGGCGTCTCCTTCGGCGCCCCCGAGAAGAAGCTCGGCATCAAGGGCTCGCCGACCCGCGAGGTCTACCTCGACAACGTGCGCATCCCCGCCGACCGCATGATCGGCGCGGAGGGCACCGGCTTCGCCACCGCGATGAAGACCCTCGACCACACCCGCATCACCATCGCCGCCCAGGCCCTCGGCATCGCCCAGGGCGCGCTGGACTACGCCAAGGGCTACGTCAAGGAGCGCAAGCAGTTCGGCAAGGCGATCGCCGACTTCCAGGGCATCCAGTTCATGCTCGCCGACATGGCGATGAAGCTGGAGGCCGCCCGTCAGCTCACCTACGCGGCCGCAGCCAAGTCCGAACGAGTCGACGCCGACCTGACGTTCTTCGGTGCCGCCGCCAAGTGCTACGCCTCCGACGTCGCGATGGAGATCACCACCGACGCTGTCCAACTCCTCGGCGGCTACGGCTACACCCGTGACTACCCGGTCGAGCGCATGATGCGCGACGCCAAGATCACCCAGATCTACGAAGGCACGAACCAGGTCCAGCGGATCGTGATGGCGCGCAATCTGCCGTAGAGCGGTCTCCGCAGGTCAGCGGCCTCTTCGGCCGTCCGCGAGCCGTGATCGGCTTTCGGCCCGTTCGGGTCTGCTTCGGGCCGGTCACGGGCGTCATGCTGGGGAAGTCCTGGGCTGACGCCGGGCGGGGCCGCTTCTGACCGCACAAACACAACGGCCCCCCGGCACTGTGCCGGGGGGCCGTTCGTATGGGTTCTGTCAGGCGACTTCCGTCTGGCGGGGCGTTCGTTTGACGGTACGAGAGCGGGTGGTCACTCGTCCTCAGGCGGGACGATGGACCCCGCGTTGGCCCGGCACCCGGTTTCTCGTCTTGACGGGCCTGCTCCGCGTCCACGCGTTCCCCTTCCGGTACCGAAGGTCAGCAGACTACTGGCCGCCCTCACCACTCCCACCCGAACTGGAGGAGTCGGTGTTGCGGTACCGGCTGTGCAGCGCCGAAACCAGGGCGGCACAGCTCGGCCACTTGCTCGGGGTCATGGACCTTCAGAACGTCGCCTTGGGCATCGTCCCGTTCTCGGCACAGCGGAACGTGTGGCCCATGCCGACCTTCACGATCTTCGATGACGGCAGGGTGCACGCGGACACGCTGGACGCTGCTTCCACGCTCACACAGCCCAGCCAGGTGGAGCTGTACTCCCGAGCCTTTGAGCGGCTCTCACAGGGGGCCGCGCGGGGAGCGGCAGCGCGTTCCCTGATAGCGGATGCGGTGGCATCCCTGAAGTGACCCCGCGTGCCCCTCGCGCAGGTCCAGCGGATCGTGATGGCGCGCAATCTGCCGTAAGGCGGCACGCTATGTCACGGTGCCCCCGCCTCGGCGGGGGCACCGCCGTCTTCACCGGATGGTGTTCCGTGGCTCGTCCAGCCACACCTGCTGCCCCTGTGCGCCCACCGTCAGTCCGAACCGGGAGCGCTCCGGGCGGCCCAGCGCCTTCCAACGCCGGTGGGCCCATAGGTTTCGGGGGCCGAACTGTTCCGTGCCGTAGGCCGGTTGGCCCGGTGCGTACTCGATCGTGGCCCATGACCGCTTGTCGTTCGCCAGCAGCCACAAGGTGGCCTCATCGCTACCGTCGTCGGCGTTGCACCACACGAGCGAGGCATGGGGGAGATGCAGGCTGGCGAAGAACAGGGCGTCGTCCTGAACAAGTTCGCGCGGATCCGCGTCCGAGCTGTCCGTCCGCCCCTTCTCACCGTGGTGCACGTCCTCGATGGCGTGGTGCACGTCCCGGTGCTGGCGGGCGAACATGAACGCCGGATTCCCCGAGAACGCCCCCTGCGCCGTGCCCTTCGCGACGTCCAGGGTCGCGAAGGAGCCGGAGAAGAAGCTGTTGCCCCACGGCGCGACGATCTTGGCCCCCGGTTCGGCCTGCTCGACCCAGGCGTACGGGATCTCGCGCACGGTGCAGGCGGCCAGGATGCCGCCGCTGTATGGCGCTTGGTCCCGGCAGCCGTTGAGCCCGTCTCCGATCACCACGTGCGGGGTGAAGCCCGCCGCGGCCAGGTTCTTGATCGCCTGCCTGGCCACGGCCTCGTCGTACTCGACGGTCGTCACCCGCTCGTCACCGAGCCGGTGGCACAGCCACGCCGCGTTGTAGCCGGTGCCCGTGCCGATCTCCAGCACGCTGCGGTTCGCATCGACCTTCAGCAGGTCGAGCATCTCCAGCATGATCGACGGCTTCGAACTGGACGAGGTGGGGAGCGCGTTCCCTTCCCAGTCCTGTGTTCCGTCGTTGACCTGCGTGACGATCGGCAGGTCACCGTAGACGATGCGGCGCCACCGCTGCGGGTCCGTGGACTTGTCCACGTTCCCGAAGACCTCGGGAATGAACAGCCCCCGGTCCACGGAGGCCACGGCGTCCCGCCACTCCGGGGGCAGCGCACCTTTGTTGTGCAGCATCTCCACGAGCCGCTGAGGCGTGCTCACCGTCACCTCACTTCTGGTCGGGCTTGGGAAGATTCGTCGGGGGCCGCTCACGGTGCCCGTCCTGCGGCGCGGTGTCGGGCTTGCCGGAGTGCTTGCCGCCTTTGTCGTCGCCCATGTCTCAATGCCCCTTTGCGGTGTGTCGTTTGGTGGGGATCGGCTGAGGGTCTGGTCCGGGCCGGGGGCCGGTGGGGGTGGCCATGGCGATTGCCCCCTTGTAGGTCGGCATCTCAACCATTGCGGGACACCTCCAGCCGGTGGGCGTCATCGCGGTGCCTGCGGGTCAGGACGCGGACATCGGTCTCCTGGCTCTTGTCCTTCGCCGCCTTGGCCGCCATCAGCCGCATCGCCAGTGTTCGGCACTCCGGGCAAGTTGGGTTTTCCGTGCGGCCATGCTGTGGTTTTCGCGTGGCGAAGGGCTAGCCCGTTTCCTGTTCCCCCAACAATTCATCGCGGATGCCTGCGACCATCGCCCGCACGTCCTGGCCCGCAACGGCTATTTGTTCGAAGCCTTCGAACTTCTTCACATACAGGGCTATGTCGCGTGGGTCGGTGACGACGACCTCTGCGTGCACGGTCTCCACCGTTACCAAACGGTTGTCCCTGATGACGAAGGAATGCGCCGGGAAGTCATTTTGTGGCGTTGACAACGGCACGACACGGATGTCGATGTTGGAGAGGCGGGAGACCGCGATGAGCCGGTCAAGTTGCAGTGCCAGCACGGCTGGAGGGACGATGCGCCATCGCAGAACGGGTTCAGTGATGATGAACCGGAACGTCTTGGACGTGTCATAGAGGACGCTCTGGCGTGCAAGGCGTGCGCCAATGACGCGAGATAGTTGGTCCTTTTCGAGGCCTTTGCGGTTCCAGACCGCCCGAACGTACTCAGGCGTCTGGAGAAGTCCCGGGACCAGGGAAGGCTGAAACAGCCTCAGCAGGCTTGTCCTTGATTCGAGTGCCTGGATCTGCTGCTGCTTGCGGTGGAACCCCAGACGACGGTAGAGACGCCATGCCACCGCCTCGGTGGCTGCCGCCCGGGCCGCGGCCATGTACTCGGACCTGACGGATTCCGACACTCCCAGGGCCGTGAGGATCTGCTCGACGTCAACCACGCTGGGCGCCATGTTGCCGGTCTCGATCTTGCTGAGCTTGGACCTGGACATGGCCGCGCTGCGGGCGACGGTCTTGGCCTCCAGGCCGGAGGCCTCCCGCAACGTCCGCAGCGCGGTGCCCAGTTCGGATCGGTTCACTCGCCGTGCTTCGACCACCACTGCGGGAATGGTTCGGCGTGCGCCAGCGCCGTGTCCCGGTACGTCTTGAAATCGGTGAGCCTGTCGGCTCCCAGGAATTCGGCGCCCAGGAACTTACCGTTTCCGTCGTAGTTCATGGCACTGATCACTTGGTTGTCGAACAGCCAGAAGTCGGGAGCTTCGGGGATGGGATTCTCCTGTTCGGTGATGTCGAGGATGAAGAACTCCTCGCCCACCGCCATGTTGCGTTGGTAACCCCAACCGAATTCAAACCGCAGGTAGTCCGTGAGCGGCCGGGACACGATGTGTACCCGGTACACCCGCCTTCCGGCCCGCGTGGCGTTGCGTACCGTCGTCACCCAGTCCGACGACTTGAACTCCTCCGGTTGCTCCTGGCCAGCGAGGAAGGCGTGGTAGGCGTCGACGCTGCCTGACCGGCTGTAGTCGTCGAGGGTTTCCAGTCGGAACGCCTCCTGCTCGAACTCCGAGAACGACTTGCTCAGAGTCCTAGATGAGGTCATCGCGGGCGGCCTTTCGGATGAGGTCGACAGGAATTTCGACCAGCGTCTCGTGCGGCGAAACAATCAGACCGTGGTCGGCTATCCGTTCTCCCTGGATGGCGAGCGTTCCCCGGTCGGTGCGGTAAATGGTGGGGCAGTCGCCCTCTTCGCACTCACCTACGAGTCGTGTCAGCTTCACGGCCACTTCGTTGCCCTCCGGGCGTCAGTCAGTCGTGTCCCATGCATCGTCCCGAGCTGTTAGGGCGCAGGACAAGGGGGTCCGGTTTCTGGAACTGGAAACCGGCGACGGCCCCCGGCGCAGTGCCGGGGGCCGTCGCATCAAGTGGGCGCGTCGAGTGGCGTCAGCTGCCTACGCGTTCGTCGTTCTGGAGCTTGTCGAAGAGGATCTTGGCCTCGGTCTTGTTCCACAGCAGCGCGTCGCCGTCCGCCGTCGGGTAGTTGGGGTTGGCGACGGGAACCACCGTCGACGTGCCCTGGCCACCCGAGACGTCCTTCATGGCCAGCGCCATCTGCGCCAGGTCGTACAGGCTCATGCCCTTGTCCACGGTCAGCGTCTCAAGGCCCGCGCCCAGCACCGGGTACAGCTTGAACGGGTTCAGCAACGTCCCCGGCGTGGCCGTCTGCTGGGCGACCGCGTGCAGGAACTGCTGCTGGTGCTGCTCACGGCCGAGGTCCTGGTTGGCCTCCTGGTGGCGCTCCCGCACGTACGCCAGCGACTGCGCGCCGTTGAACGTCTGGCAGCCCGCCTTGAAGTCCGCGCCCGAGTCCTTGTCCTTCAGCGGCTTGTCGAGGCACATGTTCACGCCGCCCAGCGCGTTGACCAGGTTCACGAAGCCGCCGAAGCCGATCTCCGCGTAGTGGTCGATGTGCAGGCCCGTGTTGTACTCGACCGTCTGCGCCAGCAACTGGCCGCCGCCCCACGAGAACGCCACGTTCAGCTTGTGCTTCGACGCCGGATACTGCTTGCCCGACGCCCCGGTGAACGCCGGGATCGTCACATAGCTGTCCCGCGGCAGGCTGATCAGCGTGTCCCCGTTCGAGCCCACGTGCAGGACCATCATCGTGTCGCTGTTGCCGAACTGCCCCTCGTTGTCGCTGCCGACGTGCAGGTCCTGCTGCTGCTGAGCCGAGAGGTTGCTGCGGTTGTCGGAACCCGCGATCAGGTAGTTCGTGCCCTTGTCCTGCGGCGGACGGTTCTGCAGCGCGCTGAGGTCGATCTTCCGGGACAGCTTGCCGTCCGCCCAGAAGTACGTGCCCACCGATGTGACCAGCAACACCACGACCAGCGTCAGCACGCCGTACGTGATCCGCTTGCGCCAGTTCTTCGGGCGGCCCGCCCGCGCCCGGCCCGAACGGTACGTACCGTTGCCGTTACCGCCCGCTTGCTGCGGCACCCCGCCGCGTGCCGCCGCCCTGCGCGGCGACAGCTCCGGCGGCAACGGCGGCTCGGCGCCCGACCCCTGCGGCTGGGGCGGGGGAGAGTACGACGGCGGTCCGTAGCCGCCCTGCCGCCTGTGCACATGCGGCATCACGCGAGCGCCTTCCGGCTCGCCGTCCTCGGTCCAACCCTCGGGCCATCCGTTCATGCTTTGCAGTGTGCCTGCTGGACCTACGAGACGCTGTGTCCGGAACCATTCTGTAGCCGGACTGATGGATTGGTCACAGGACTGCCATGATCGCGGACTTTCCGTGATCATGGAACCGCCCGACTACGCACCGTGAGTGTCTTCCGGGAACGCGTTCAGCACGAACCACACCTCCTTACCGGCCCCCTTCACCTCGAACCCCCAGGCGTTCGCGGTCTCGCTCAACAGGAACAGCCCGCGCCCCCGCTCCGACATGTGGTCCGGCTCCCGCATCACCGGTGGGGACGGCTCGGTGTCGCGCACCGAAACCCGAATGCCCTGCGCTATACGGCGCAGCTCCAGCGCGCATTCCGGGTTCGCCGTGTGCTTGTGGACGTTGCTCAGCAACTCCGTCACGCACATCGCCGCCGCGGGCCGCAGGTCCTCCAGGCCCCACTCGCGCAGCCGCGCACCGACGAAACGCCGCACAGCGGCCAACACGTGCGGCTCCGCACGCAGCATCAACTGGCATCCCGCACCGCTTACTTGAGCGGGGACCGCGATCGGGGGAACTTCCGGCTTCATGACCTCAACGATTCTCGCCTGGGACTACCGTGACCAGCCCGACAGACGGTACGGCTAGTTAGTGCGGTTACCCGCTGGGGCGGGGCGGAGGAGGGGCGGTGCGGGATGGACGAACATGACGGCACGCCGGTTGGGTTGCTGATCTTCGGCTGCCAGCAGCGGGCGCTGCGGGAGCGGGCGGGGCTCACCCAGGCGGAGTTGGCCAGCAGGGTCAACTACTCGGAATCGCATGTCCGGTCGGTTGAGAGTGGGCGACGGCGCCCAAAGCCCGAGTATGTTCGGGCCGTTGACGAGGCGCTGGGCGCCCAGGGCCTGTTGAAGGCTGCGGCTGAGCCGATCATGCAGCTGAAGTATCCGGCGTGGTTCATCCGGTACGTCGAGGCTGAGGCCGAGGCCGTCAAGCTCTACGCGTATGACGCGAACGTGTTGAACGGCCTGCACCAAACGGAGGATTACGCGCGAGCTGTCCTCAGTGCTCACGTTCCGATGCTCGACGAGTCGGAGGTTGAGCGGCTCGTACAGGGACGACTTGAGCGCCAAACCCTGTTCACCCGCAAGCCGGCACCCACGCTCGGCTTCGTGATCGAGGAGTGGTTGCTACGACGTCCCGTCGGTGGCCGTGCAGTGATGAAGGCGCAGCTTCAACGACTGCTTGAGGTCGGCGAGATGCGTAACGTCTCGATCCAGGTCCTGCCGATGGCATGCGAGTCGCACGCCGGGTTCGACGGGCCGCTGACGCTGCTGGAGACGCCAGAAGGGCGCAACGTGGGGTACGTCGAAGGGCAGGCCGGGAGTACCTTCGTCACCAAGTCGAACGAACTCACTGTGCTCGAACAGCGATATGGCACGCTGCGGGCGCAAGCCCTCAGTACGGGGGAGTCCGCGAGCCTTATCGACCGCTTGGCAGGAGAGCTATGAGTACCGCCAACCTCGCGTGGTTCAAGAGCAGTTACAGCGGAAGCGACGCCGGGGAATGCATAGAAGTCGCCTTCGATTGGCGTAAGTCCAGCTACAGCGGCAGTAACGGCGGCCAGTGCATTGAGGTCGCCACCTGTCCCACCGCCGTCCACGTACGGGATTCCAAGGACCCCGAAGGTCCGGCCCTCGCCTTCACTCCCACCGAGTGGTCCGCCTTCCTCCGGCTTGCCGTCTCCGTGGGGAACTCGTAACGAAACCCGCCACGGCGCCCCCGCTCGGGGGCGCCGTATGGTGGCCGCATGGCAAATCTCGTCACCAATAGCCCGGAGGGTGATCTTCCGGGTAAGCCGACCTCTGTGTCCCGCACCACGCTGTCGCACATCATGACGGCGTCCGACACGAACCTGCTGGGTACCGTGCACGGTGGCGTGATCATGAAACTGGTCGATGACGCGGCGGGCGCGGTGGCCGGCCGGCACTCCGGCGGCCCCGCCGTCACCGCGTCGATGGACGAGATGGCGTTCCTGGAGCCTGTTCATGTGGGCGACCTGGTCCATGTCCAGGCCCAGTGCAACTGGACCGGTCGCAGCTCGATGGAGATCGGTGTGCGGGTCCTCGCGGAGCGGTGGAACGAGTCCACGCCCGCGACGCACGTCGGCAGCGCCTACCTGGTATTCGCCGCGGTGGACGGGGAGGGCAAGCCGCGCGCGGTGCCGCCCGTACTGCCGGAGACGGAGAAGGACCGCCGCCGCTTCGAGGAGGCCCAGATCCGCCGCACCCACCGACTGGCCCGCCGCCGCGCGATCAAGGACCTGCGCGAGCGCCGCGTCGCAGAGGGGATCGACGACTAGGCGGTCCCGTTCGGAACACCTGGCGGGCCAGAGGAAGACGCCGCGGCGGCAACGGCCCGATCCGCGCCCGCCGCGCATGGTCACCACCGCGCACAGACCTCAAGAAGCGGCCTATCCCGCAACGACCGCCCGCAGGTCGGCGAGCGACTCGTCCATGAGCCGCCGCAGGGCCTCTGGGTCGTCCTGCCGCACCCAGCGCCCGAACGCGCTGTGGAAGATGGTGACGCCGGTCTGCGCGGCCAGCTCGGCGGCCGGGTCGGCGACCCCGCGCGCCCGCAGCGCGTCCGCCAGCGCGTCCGCCAGCTTCGCCAGCTTGATCAGCTCGCGCTCGTGCAGCTCCGGGTTGGCGGCGATGATCCTCGCCCGGATGCGGGCGAGGGGGTGACGCTCGCTGAACAGCTCCGCCACGGCGTCCAGCCCTACCTTGACCGCGTCGATCGCGCCGACGTCCGGCGGCGCGTTCCTCACCGCGGTGGCCCAGTGGTCCTGCAACTGGGCGGAGCCCATGAACAGCACCTCGCGCTTGTCCGAGAAGTAGCGGAAGAAGGTGCGCTTGGTCAGGCCCGCCGACTCGGCGATCTCCGCGACGGTCGTCGCCTCGTAGCCACGCTCGTCAAAGAGCGTCATTGCCGCCTTGACCAGGCGGCCGGCGGCATCCGGTTTCCAGCGGGACATGGGCTTGAGCGTAACTGATGTCATCAGGTGACATGGCAGTGCTATGGTGATGACACCAAGTGACATGCCGCGCAGTGCGGCCGTCACATGCACCGGAGGGTTTCCGCATGCGTGTCTTCGTCACCGGCGCCTCAGGCCACATCGCCTCCGCCGTCATCCCGGAACTTCTGTCCAACGGCCACCAGGTCGTCGGCCTGGCCCGCTCCGACGCCTCGGCCGCTGCCGTCGAGGCGCTCGGCGCCGAGGTGCGCCGCGGTGACATGGCCGATCAGGACGGGCTGGCCGCGGCCGCCCGCGAGGCGGACGGCGTCATCCACCTGGCCTTCGACCACGGCATGATGCGCTCCGGCCAACTGGCGGAGGCCGCCCAGGGCGAGCTGGCCGCGGTCAAGGTCTTCGGCCAGGCGCTGGCTGGGACCGGCAAGCCACTGGTCACCACCTCGGGCACGCTGATGCTGGCGATGTCCGGTATCAAGGACCGCGCCGGTACCGAGGAGGACGTCATCCCCGGCGGTCCGCGCGTGGACAGTGAGAACCACGTGATCGGTCTGGCGGAGCAGGGTGTGCGCTCCTCCGTGGTCCGCCTGGCGCCGATGGTCCACTCGGACCTCGACAAGCACGGCTTCACCACCGCGCTGATCGGTTTCGCCCGTGAGCACGGCACCGCCGCCTACGTGGGCGATGGTGCCAACCGCTGGCCGGCCGCCGACACGCGTGACATCGGTGTGCTCTACCGCCTGGCGCTGGAGAAGGCCCCGGCCGGAACCCGCCTGCACGGCGTGGGGGACGAGGGCATCCCGTTCAGGACGGTGGCGGAGACGATCGCCTCGCAGCTGGGCGTGGAGGCCAGGAGCGTGACGCCGCAGGAGGCCCCGCAGTACCTGGGGTTCCTGGCGGCCTTCGCGCAGATCGACGGGCTGGTGTCCAACACCCGCACGCGCGAGCTGCTGGGCTGGGAGCCCACCCGGCCGGGCTGGGTGGAGGACGTGAAGTCAGGCCACTACTTCGCCTGAGGCCACGCTCCGGGCGGACGTGCTCTGACTGACAAGGCGTGGTCGCCCCGCGCCGTCCGCGGTAACCACGCGGACTGGGCAGCCCGGGTGCGTGATCGCGGGCAGGTGTTCGGGATGCGGCCGGGTGCGACGGGCGGACGCGACCGTCCGTACCTTCCGGGACCCTGCCCGCCCTTCATCCGTTGCCCTGCCGTTCGCCGATCTTCGCCGGGATCGGGCGGTCCTGGCGGATCGCGCGAAAGAGGACGGAGGCCTTGGCGTCGTCCCACTTCACCGTCGAACCCACGCCGGGAACCTGGTAGTTGACGTCGGCGGCCGGGACCGGGGCGAACTCGGTCCTGGTGGGGCGGAGGTCCCGTACCGCGTCGGCGGGGGTCAGTGGCGTGTCGGTGCGGACCGAGTGCCGGATGGCGTCGATGGCGCGCTTCAGGGCGGTGGGGTCGCTGGAGCGCGCGCGGTCCAGCACGCCCGCCGCGAACTCGCGCTGCCGCCGCATTCGGCCGATGTCCGCGCTGGGATCGGCGTAGCGCACGTACCGCAGGGCCCGGTCGCCGTTGAGCAGGCTCTCGCCCGCGGGCAGGTCGAGGCCGGAGGCGGGGTCGTGCAGCGGATGCCGGACGTGGACGGGGACGCCACCGAGCGCGTCCACGGTGCTGACCAGGGCGGCATGGTCCAGCTGCGCGTAGTGGTCGATGTGGACGCGGGTCATCCGCTCGACCGTGCGGATGGTCAGCGGCAGGCCGCCGAGCGCGTACGCCGCGTTGATCCGCCCTGGCCGAATCGTTTCGCCGAACCGGTCCCTGCGCGGCGGTAGTTCGGAGAACGGCACGTAGGAGTCGCGGGGGATGCTGACCACCGAGATCCGCGACCGGTCCTGGGACAGATGCACCAGCATGATCGTTTCCGCGCACTGGCACGCCCGGTCCGTGCCGACCAGCAGGGTGTTCACTCCCGGGCCGGGCTTCGGCGGACGGCTGCCGAAGCCGCCGAAGGCGTGGACGCCGTACCCGAGGCCGCTGGTGGCCAGCACCGCCAGCGAGACGGCCGAGGCGATGCGCAGCAGCCGGCGGTCGCGGAGCCAGGGGCGGTACGGATGAGGGCGCGGCGGGCGCCATGGGACTGAGGCGGGCATGGGCGGCGGAACCTCCCCGGGTACGGCCTGCGGAACCCTTCACGCTAGGTGCGGGGCGGCCGTGGCCGGGGCGCCCACGCCGCCGTACCGCCGGGGGCCACCCGGGCGGCGCGCGCCGGGTTCCGCCGTTAGCGGTAACGTGTCGGCCGATGAACGCCGTGAACACCTCCCCGCCCGCCGTCTCCGTGATCATGCCGGTGCTCAACGAGGAGCGCCATCTGCGCGAGTCCGTGCGGCACATCCTGGCCCAGGACTATCCGGGCGAACTGGAGGTGGTGATCGCGCTCGGGCCGTCCACCGACCGTACCGACGAGATCGCGGCGGAGCTGGTCGCGGAGGACCCGCGGGTGCTCACGGTGCCGAACCCGACGGGTCGTACGCCCGCCGCGCTCAACGCGGCGATCAAGGCGTCGCGGCATCCGATCGTGGTCCGGGTGGACGGGCACGGGATGCTCTCGGCGAACTACATCGCCACCGCCGTGCGGCTGCTGGAGGAGACCGGGGCCGACAACGTCGGCGGGATCATGCACGCCGAGGGCGAGAACGCCTGGGAGCGGGCGGTCGCCGCGGCGATGACCTCCAGGATCGGCGTGGGGAACGCCGCGTTCCACACCGGTGGGCAGGCGGGTCCGGCCGAGACCGTCTATCTGGGCGTCTTCCGGCGCGAGGTGCTGGAGCGGCAGGGCGGCTACAACGAGGAGTTCATCCGCGCGCAGGACTGGGAGCTGAACTTCCGGATCCGTGAGGCGGGCGGGCTGATCTGGTTCTCGCCGGAGCTGAGGGTCTCCTACCGGCCCCGGCCGAACGTGCGGGAGTTGGCCAAGCAGTACCGCAACTACGGGCGGTGGCGGCATGTGGTCGCCCGGTACCACTCGGGGTCGATCAACCTGCGGTACCTTGCGCCGCCCGCGGCGGTGCTGGGGATCGCGGCGGGGGCGGTCGTCGGTGCGCTGGTGCATCCCGTGGGCTGGGTGGTGCCCGGTGCCTATGCGGCGGGGATCGCCCTGGGGTCGGTTCCCGCGGGGAAGGGGCTCGACGCCGCGGCCCGGGTTCGGATTCCTGTCGCGCTGGCGACCATGCACATGTCGTGGGGCTGGGGGTTCCTGACCAGCCCGAAGTCGCTCGCGCGACGCGTCATCGCCAGCCGCCGCTAGGCGGCTCCCGCCCGGCTGGGGCGCGGGGTTGTGCCCTGTTTCCTGCGGGGCCGTGCCCCGGCGCCCCCAACCCGGCCGCGCGCCAGGTCCTCAAGCGCCGGACGGGCTGAACTCACTTGGCGCAGATGTCCTCGTCGGCCTGGACGTGTTGGACGTCCGTGGGGGCCGTCGTCGGGGCGGGCGGAGGGCTCAGCGGCTTGCCGGGGGCGGTGAAGTCCTTGCCGAGGGTGAGGGTCATGGGGGCGCGCGGTGCGGCGTTCGTCGTCCCCTGCTTCAGGGCCGCGGCGGACAGGCCCATCATCGCTGCCAGGCGGCGGGCCTGGTCGGCCTGGTTGGGGGCGTAGACCAGCGTCGTCTTGTCGATGGTGCCGGGCGCGTTGCCGCCGTTGCTGGACCGGGTGACGCCCTCGGTGTTCTGCAGCCAGTCGAGGGTCGCCTGGGCGGCGCCGAACGTACCGCTGCCGTTGAGGACGTTGACCCGTACGTTGATCGGCGCGGCCTTCGGGCCGTCCAACGGGCTGGGCGCGTGGGAGGCGGACGCCTTGGTCCCGACCGACGTCAGCGAGTTGTCCGCCTGCACCATCTCGAACAGCTCCTTCGCGGAAGGGTTGTTGAGCACCACGCTCGTGTGCACCTTCTCCGCGGGGTTGTCCACCACCGGCACCGTCGCGAAGGTGATGTTCTTCGGCGGCACCGAACTCAGGTCCTGCGCCAGCTCGCTGAGCTTCTTCACCGAGCCGATCCCGGTGTCGACGGTGAGCGCCTTGGTCGCCACGTCCGCCAGCGACCACAGCTTCTGCGGATCGGTGAGGGTGCCGCTGGACTTCATCTTGCGGATCAGCGAACTCAGGAACTGCTGCTGGAGCTTGATGCGGTCGAGGTCGCCGCCGAATCCCACCGAGTGCCTCGTGCGGACGAACGCCAGCGCCTGCTCACCCTCCACGACATGGTGGCCCTTGCTCAGCCTGAGACCGGAACCGCCCTTGTCGTCGATGTCCTTGGCCAGGCAGACGTCAACCCCGCCGACCGCCGTCGAAAGGTCCTTGACCGCGTTGAAGTTGGCCATCATGAAGTGGTCGATCCTCAGTCCGGTGAGCGCCTCCGCGGTGCGCATGGTGCAGCCGGGGTCGCGGCCCTCCTGGCCGAGGCTGGTGTTGAAGCGCACGTTGTGCTCGCCGGGGATGACCTTGGTCGAGCCGTCCTTCTGCCTGGTCGGGCAGTCCGGGATGTCGGTGATCAGGTCGCGCGGAATGCTCAACGCCGTGGCGTTGCTGCGGTCCTTGGAGACGTGGAACAGGATCGTGGTGTCGGCATGGCCGACGCTGCCCGCGTCCCCGTACTGGTGGCCGAGGCCCACCCGGCTGTCGGTGCCGATCACCAGGATGTTCATCGGGCCGTCGGTGGTGGCGTTCCGGCTGCCCGCGTCGCCCACGTCAACGGTGTTGATGTTGTTGTTGAAGTGCTGGTAGACGAGGTAGCCGCCGATGCTCACCGCGACGAGCGCGAACCCGACGCCGCCCGCGGTCCACACCAGCGCCCTGCGCTTCCTCGACGCTTTGGGCTTGGCCTTGCGGCGGCCGTTCGCCCTACGGGACGCGCGCGGGGCGTTTTCGGTGGGCGCGGCGGTGTCCTGAACAGGCGCCGGTTCGCCGGGAGTCGGCGTGCTGACGTCCGGCTGCCCGGGGGCGTCCAGCCGCAGTTGGTACGTTCCGGTCTGCGGATCGAGCACCCACTGGTCGGCGGGGTCGGTCTCCCCACGGCGTTGCGCGTCCACGGTCGCCGAGCCCTCCGTCGCTGCGAGGCGTTCACACTTAGCCGCCAAGTTCAGCGTCTTAACCGCTCTCGTGACAAATCGGCGATCGGATTGTTGTCTTATTGGGGTTTTTGGCTAATGGTGCTTTTGGTCGCACCCGTCATGGGCCGCGGTGGTACCGAGGTACGTGGGCATCGTGCTGGGCGACGGTGGCGGCGCCTTGCCGTCGTCCGCTCCGGGCGGCGCCTGGTCGCCGCCGGCCCGGTCCTGCGGGGGCTGGTCCGCGGTGCTGGTCGGGGCGGGCGGCCGTACCGCCACCAGCTGGTCCGCGCGCAGCGCGGCGAACAGCTGGTCGGCCTGCGGGTGCATCAACTGGTCCCGGTTGTAGTCGTCGACGTACGGCTCGCGCGGCACGGTGAGGAAGCGGATCTGGTCGGTCGGCGTCTTCTGCAGGCCGCGGATCACGTCGTACAGCTTGGTCAGCGAGTTCAGCCCGGGGTCGGCGGTGATGGACGAGGTCGCGGCGTCCAGCACCGGGTACAGCTTGGCGGGGTTGTAGAGCACGCCGTTGCTCTGCATCTTGCGCACCAGCGAGGCCAGGAAGCCCTGTTGCCGGTCCATCCGCTCGGTGTCGCTGCCGTCGCCGAAGCCGTGCCGGGAACGTACGTAGCCCAACGCCTGCTCGCCGTGCAGCAGTTGGCGGCCCGCGGCGAGGTCCAGCTTGGCGTCCCGGTCGTGCACCCGGTAGGGGACGCAGACCTCGACGCCGTTGACCGCGTCCACCATCCGCTTGAAGCCGGTGAAGTCCAGCTGCACGTGGTGGTCGACGCGGATGCCGGTCAGCTGCTCCACGGTACGGATCGTGCAGGCCGCGCCACCCCAGGCGAAGGACCAGTTGAACTGGGCGAACTGCGCGGTCGTCTGGTGCCCGTCCGGCTTGCGGCAGCTCGGCACGTTCACCATCAGGTCGCGCGGGATGCTGACCGCGGTCGCGCTGCCCCGCCCGGCCGCCAGGTGCAGCAGGATCACGGTGTCGGAGCGGGCGGTTCCGCTGTCCGCGCCGTACGCGCCGTTGTCGCCGCCGCGGCTGTCGGTACCGATGATCAGCACGTTGTCGGTGCCGTTGGCGCCGGGCGGCGGGCGCTCGGCCATGTGGCGGCGCAGCTCGGCCTCCGCGCCGGTGTCGGTGCGGATGTTGTCCTCAAGGTGCTCGTAGAGCAGCCAGATCACTCCGGCGCCGACCACCAGCAGCAGCGCCGAGGCCAGCGCGACGCAGCGCAGCCAGCGCTGGCGGCGAAGGGGCCGTCTGCGGGGATCGCCCGGCGGGCGCGCGGGTAGGTACCGGCGTGCCCACCGGGCGGGCGGCCCTTCCCTGTCGGACACGGCGGCCCCCAACGCTCGGCGGTACGGATCCGTCGATCGTCCCCCGGATCGGCCGGTGCGGCCCGCGGGTGGGGGCCGAACGGGTGACGCCGCGGCGCTCAGAGGGCCGCGTGGGTGACGCGCTCGGCCTCCCGGCGGCGCTGGAGGGCGTCCGCGTCGAGCCGGTCCAGATGGCGGCAGAGCACCACCGAGCCACCCGCCGCCAGCGGCGCCAGCAGCCCGGCGGCCAGCCCCTGCCAGTCGTCGTAGTCGGCCGCCGACAGCAGCCGGGAGCCGGGGGTCAGCCCCAGTTCCTCGGCGCCGCGCCGGGCCCGCTCCACGACCTGCGCGCCGGTCAGCTCCTCGCCGCCGGGCAGCACCAGGGCGGGCGCGTCGGGGTCGACGGGGGAGTACGGGGCGAAGCGGTCGCCCTGGCTGGGTACCTCGACGGCGTAGTCCAGGAAGCCCTCCGGCGGCTGGGGGAAGCGGGCACCCAGCGGCCGCAGCGACAGCGCCACCCGCTCGCCGCGGCAGGCCCGGGCGGCCTCCAGGGTGTCCGGGCCGCTGACCACCAGGTCGGCGGCGGCCGGATCGCCGCCCGGTTCCGCGACCACGCCGGTGGAGAAGCAGGCGAGCAGCCAGGCGGCGGTCTGCCAGTGGGCGGGCAGCAGCAGCGCGACCCGGTCGCCGGGCTCGGCGGCCAGGTCGTCCTGGAGCAGGTTGGCGGTCTTGGCCACCCAGTTCGCGAAGGTGGCCACCGACAGCTCCACACGCTCGCCGGTGGCGTCGTCGTAGAAGGTCAGCAGCGGACGGGCGGGGTCCGCGGCGAGCGCGGAGCGCAGGAGGTCGGCCGGGGTGCGGGCGGTGTCGTTCACGCGGTCAGCGTACGTGCCCCGGCCGGGGGCGGGGCGGGGTTTCGCACGGCTCGGCCGCTGGTCAGACGCCGGTGTTCGAGTGGCTGGGCGGTGGCCTGACGGCTCCTCGGCTGACGGTGTGACATATAACGAGTCGCCATATTTGCCCGTTATGTCACTATTTAGGTCATGCGTGCATTCCTTGCTTCCGCGATCGGTGCCACCTGTGCGTGCACGGCCGCGCTCCTCGTACCCGCGTCCGTGCCCAGCGCGGCCTCCGCCTCCGTCCTGGGCAAGGCCCCCGCCACCAGCAAGGCCGCCGCCAGGGCGGCGTTGGGTGGCACCCACACCCTGCCCCTGACCCGTCTTCCGGCCGAACGCGGCCTCGCCCCGGGTGCCATGGGGCTGACCGCACGGGACGTCAAACCCTTCTCGATGCTCGGCATCACCTGGAACAGCGCGACCACCGGGCTCCAGGCCACCGTCCAGGTGCGCAGCCGGTCGGTGCGCACCGGCGCGTGGTCGCCCTGGCGGTCGGTGGAGGCCGAGAACGACGACGTGCCCGACCTCGACTCGCCCGACCGCGCCACCGGCCGGGCGCGCGGCGGCACCGCGCCGCTGTGGGTCGGCGACTCCAACGGCATCCAGGTCCGTGTCGTACCGCGGCCCAGCGGCCGTAGCGGGGGCAGTCCCGAACTCCCCGACGGGCTGCGGCTCGACATGGTCGACCCGGGCGCGCCCGACTCCGAGTCCGACGAGTCCGCGGAGTCGTCCGAGTCCGACGAGTCCGGTGACTCGGACGTCCTCGCCGCCGAGCCTGCGGAGCGGCAGGAGCCCAACAGGCACCTCGCGCCACGCCCGCGCATCGTGGTCCGGGCGGGCTGGCACGCCAACGAGCACCTGCGGTCCGGCGGGTTCCTCTACACCCGCACCGTGCGGGCGATCTTCGTCCACCACACCGCGACCGGCAACGGCTACCGGTGCTCCGACGTGCCCAGGATCATCCGCGGCATCTACCGCTACCACATCAGGAGCCGGGGCTGGCGGGACATCGGCTACAACTTCCTGGTCGACAAGTGCGGCACCATCTACGAGGGCCGCGCCGGTGGGGTGGGACGGGCGGTGATGGGCGCGCACACCCTCGGCTTCAACAAGAACACCGCCGGGATCGCCGTGATCGGCACCTTCAACCACCACCGTCCCAGCGCGGCGGCGCTGCGGGGGCTCGCCCAGATCTCCGCGTGGAAGCTGGGGCTCTACGGACGGAACCCGGTCGGCCACATCCGGTTGCTGTCCGGCGGCAGCAACCGCTACCGGCGCGGTGTGACGGCTCGGTTCAACGTCATCTCCGGGCACCGGGACGGGTTCACCACGGACTGCCCCGGCAAGAAGCTGTACGCGCGGCTGGCGGCGGTACGGGAGAGGGCGGCACGCCTGCAGGGCCGCTAGCCGCTTCGGCGTCCGCCCCCTTCCCGCCCACCCGTCCACCGTCGGCCTTCCGCTTGCCGACGCGCACCGCCCCGAACCGAAGACGGCGGAGCGCCACGGCGGGCGAAGGCCGACGGCAAGCGGGTGGGCGGGTCGGCTAGATCAGGCTGATGTCGTTGGGCGAGAAGCGCGGCGCGCGCCGCGGCGGCCGCTGACCCGCCAGCAGGATCAGACGCGCGGCGCGATGCCGCTGGCCCGCGTACGGCGCCAGCAACTCCAACATCGCCGCGTCGTCCGTGCGTTGCGCGCCGGTCAGCGCGTAGCCGATCACGTTCGGCAGATGCAGATCGCCCACGGTGATCGCGTCCGGCGCGCCGTGCGTGCGTTGCAGGGTCTCCGCCGCGGTCCACGGGCCGATGCCCGGTATCGCCTGTAGCCGCTCGGCCGCCTGCGCCGGAGTCATCAACACCGTCTCCTCCACCCGGCGGGCCGCCCGGGCGGCCCGCAGGATCGCGGCGGAGCGCTTGCCGTCGACGCCGGCGCGGTGCCACTCCCAGGACGGGATCAGCGCCCACGTCCTGGGTTCCGGCATGACGCGCAGGCCGGGCATGGGGCCGGGGGCCGGTTCGCCGTACCGGCGCAGCAGCAGGCGCCAGGCGCGGTACGCCTCGTCGGAGGTGACCCGCTGCTCCAGGATCGACGGGATCAACGATTCCAGCACCAGGCCGGTGCGGGCCAGGCGCAACCCGGGGTTGCGCCGGTTCATCTCGTGGACCAGGCGGTGCCGGGGAGTCAGCAGGGCTGGGTCGTCCCGCGACCCGAGCAGTTCCGGGAGCCGGTCGAGCAGCCATTCGCCGCCTGGCCCCCAGGCGGCGGCATCGACCTCGCCGTGGCACATCGTGACGCGGAGCGTGCCCGGACCCTCGGGTGTGCGGGAGGTACGCCACACCGACCCGTCATCGGCCACCCGGAAGGCGGGGTCGCCGGGGCCCCGGCCCAGCGGGCCGAGGGTGAGGCCGAGGTCGAGTGGACCGTCAGGCAGCCATCGTCGCGTCCGTGCGTCCTGAAACATCACCTTGAGCCTAAGCCCACCCATCCGCCCACCCGACCGCCCTCGGCCTTCGCTCGCCGTTGCGCACGGTTCGTTGTGGGTCGGTGGCGCGGGCGGACGGACGAGGGCCTGCGTCGCGCCGCTGACCGGACCCGCGCGGCGGTGCGCTCCGCCAAGCGCCAGCCGAACGGCAACCCGGGCGGGCGAGGAACGCCCCGAACCCCGGCGGGAGCGAACCGCTAAAGGACGACGGTGAAGTCTTCCACCTCACGCTCGCCCCGGGCGCCCGGCGCCACAGCGGGGCGGCCGATCGCGACCGCGCCCATCGGGTCCCACTCGGCCGGGAGGCCGAGAACCTCCCGGACCACGTCCCGGCAGAACATCGTCGACGACACCCACGCGGAGCCGAGCTGCTCGCCCGCCAGGGCGACCAGAAGGTTCTGCACGGCCGCCCCCGCCGCCACCACGAACATCTCCCGCTCGGCTGCGGCCCGCCGGGCGTCGGGGTAGTCGTGCGAACCGTCCATCACCAGGCACGGCACCACCAGGTACGGCGCCCGCCGCAGCACGTCCCCGCGGCGCAGGCGCCGCTCGATCCGCTCGGGCGAGAAGCCGTCCCGCTCAAGGTCCGCGGCCCAGGCGTCCCGCATCGCGTCGAGCAACCGGGTCCGCGCCTGCGCGGATTCCAGCAGTACGAACCGCCACGGAGTGGTGTGGTGCGGCGCCGGCGCGGTGAGCGCCGCAGCGACCGCGCGCCGCACGGCGCTGCCGTCGACCGGCTCGTCGGTGAACTCCCGTACCGTACGCCGCAGCGTGACCGCCTGCCGTAGGGCCTCGGAGGTGCCCAGGCGGAACATGTCGTCGGCCGCGCCGCGCGCCAACGCCTGTGCGCCCGGCCCGTCTTCACCGTCCGGGAGCACCTGCGCCAGCCCCCGTACCACCGCGACCGGCACTCCGGTGGCCTTGCCCTTGACCAGGTCCCCGGCCGCCGCCAGTTCGTCGGCGGTGGCGACGACCGTCGCGTTCAGCTCGTTGCCGTGCGCGTCGGTGCCACCGCGCATGTCGTCCAGCACCCGCAGTCCGGCCGCGCCGATGGCGACGTCGGTGAGGCCGTTGCGCCAGGGCCGTCCGAAGGTGTCGGTGAGCACGACGGCGACGTTGACGCCGAGCAGTTCGCGCAGTCCGGCGCGGATCCGCCGGGCCGACGCGTCCGGGTCCTCGGGCAGCAACAGCACGGTTCCGGCAGGGGTGTTGGAGGCGTCCACCCCGGCCGCCGCCATCACCAGGCCCTGCCGGTTCTCCACGATCCGCAGCGGACCGCGCCGGGCCACCAGCCGTACCGTCTCGGCGTCTATGGCCGCCTCGCGGTCGTCGGCGGTGACGATCCGGCCCTCGGCCTTGCTGACGATCTTCGAGGTGACCAGCAGCACGTCACCGTCCCGAAGCTCGGTGCCGGAGCCCGCGACCAGCTTGGCGAGGTCGTCGCCGGGCCGTACCTCGGGGATCCCGGGCATCGCCCGTACCTCGTAGGACGCCGCGCTCATGCCGCCACCTCCCGCGCCAAGTCCAGTGCCGCCCGGGCCATTTGGGCCGTCGCGTCGACATCGGTCATCAGCAGCGGCACCGCCCGGCAGCGGATCCCGGCGGACTCGACCTCCGGCACCGCCGCGGCGTCCACCGTGTCGACCAGCCAGCCGTCCAGCAGTCCGGAGCCGTAGTGCTCGGCGACCGCGGCCGCCGTGGCCTCGACGCCCACCGCGGCCAGCACCTTGTCGGCCATGCCGCGCACCGGTGCGTCGCCGACGATGGGGGACAGGCCCACCACCGGAACGCCGGCTTCCGCGATCGCCTCGCGGATCCCCGGTACAGCGAGGATCGTGCCGATGCTGACGACCGGGTTGGACGGCGGGAAGAGGATGACGTCGGCCTCGCCGATGGCCTCCAGCACACCGGGCGCGGGCTTGGCCTGGTCCGCGCCGACCGGCAGGACCGCGTGTGCGGGTACCGAGGCGTGCAGCCGTACCCAGTACTCCTGGAAGTGCACCGCCTTGCGTCCGCCGTCGTCGGGCGCGTCGACGACGACGTGCGTCTCGACACGGTCGTCGGTCATCGGGATCAGCCGCACGCCCGGTTGCCAGCGCGCGCACAGCGCCTCGGTGACGGCGCTGAGCGGATAGCCGGCGCCGATCATCTGGGTGCGGACGATGTGGGTGGCGAAGTCCCGGTCGCCGAGCCCGAACCACTCCGGGCCGACGCCGTAGGCGGCCAACTCCTCCTTGACCACGAAGGTTTCGTCGGTCCGGCCCCACCCCTGTTCCTCGTGGATGCCGCCGCCCAGGGTGTACATGACGGTGTCGAGGTCCGGGCAGACCTTGAGTCCGAACAGATGGATGTCGTCGCCGGTGTTACCGATGACGGTGATGTCCGCGTCAGGTGCCGCTGCCTTCAGACCCCGCAGGAAACGGGCGCCCCCGATACCTCCGGCCAAAACCACGATGCGCATGGGGACAGTCTGTCAGTCGAGGGCTGGCCGCTCCGGGGGTGGTGGCCCGGCGGCGGTTGGGGTTCACCGGTGGACGAGTGCCGGTCGTCAACCCAGCGAAGGCCCGGCACCAGCCTGTTCCGTATCGGTCCGCGCCCTGCACGCCGCATACGAGGTCATTTCGGTCAGACCCGGGAAGTAAACGTGCAGGCTGACCGCTGGCTCCAGTGCGTCGTTGACCACCTCGTGCACATATCCGGTGGAGAACACCCTTTGCCCGCCTGTGCGCAGCGTGCGCCGTGCCTCGCCGGAGCCGGTGAGCGCGCGCTCGGTCAACTCGCCCTCCAGGACGGTCACCACGCCCGAGGAGCGGCCGTGGTCGTGCAGCCCGCTGCCCTGCCCGGGAACCCAGCTCAGCAGCCACACCTCGTACCCGGGGCCGGTCTCCAGGCGTGCGTACCAGCGCGTGGTGGCGTCGTACCGCACCAGCGGCCGCCAACGGCCCTGATCGGCGGCGATGGTGCGGGCCAGGCGGGCGAACTCGGCGACGGTGGTCGGATGTCTGCGCACCGGCGGCAGCAGGTGTGGCAGGGCGAGGGGGTCACCGGCGATGGAGATGTCGGAGAGCTGGGGAGCCGGTTCGGCGGGATTGGCGCGGTACACGGGTGGTCCTAGCGGGGAGGAGCAGACGGTGGAGTGCGCTTGGGCTGCGCTGCGGGGCTTCGGCGGGCCGCGGGGTGAGCTCGGAGGGCTCGGCTGGCGCTGAGTACGGGGAAGCCTCGCGGAATCGCGGGTTCCGTCCCGGTGGGATCAGCGACGGATCAGCGGCAACAGCTGTGGTGGCAGCGACAGGAGAAAGAACCGTGGACCGGCACAACGCGGTGGAGCTCGCGGCGGCGAGCTCGGGCGGGCGTGTGGGTCACGAACGACATGGACTCAAGAAGACCGGTTGGTCGGCCCGTCTGTCAACTTGATGTCGGTTTTGCCGCCAATGTTTCACCTGAACCGGTTGGTCGGTCTGGTGAAAGGTTTGTGCAACGCGGCCTGGGGATACGTGCAGCGACAACCGACCGTGGGCTGCCGTTGCGCATCCGTGATCGGACCGTGATCCACCCCGGTCCGTCTAACGGGTGGAACGGTGCGGCGATCTGTCGCGTCTCAGTCGACATATGCGGGAGGTGGATCGAAGCGCCGAGCGGGCTGTGTCGGGTATTGGGCCGATTTGAACACTTTCTGCATGGCCTTGGTTCCTCGGAGTGAATAAGGGCCTCAATAGCAGATCTCGGCTTGACTGCCCCGGATCGCACGCTTGTAATTTCACTCGTGTCGTTAGGCCTCAATCGGTAACGACAGCATCACGGGGAAGCGACGACGGACGAGGGGCGCGCATGACCGAGCAGTTCCAGCTACTGCTGTCCGAGGAGGCGGAAGAGGAGCTCGGGTGGCAGGAACGCGCACTGTGCGCGCAGACCGACCCCGAATCGTTCTTTCCGGAGAAAGGCGGCTCCACCCGAGAGGCCAAGAAGGTCTGTCTCGCGTGTGAGGTGCGTTCCGAGTGCCTTGAATACGCACTCGCCAATGACGAGCGCTTCGGAATCTGGGGCGGACTTTCCGAGCGGGAGCGCCGCCGCCTGAAGAAGGCGGCCATCTGAGGGCCGCCGCATTCCGGGGGCCAAGCCCCCCGGACACCCCATGGGTTGCCGGTGAGCCGTTAGTGTGGGTGGCCGTCCGAGACACGTCAGGCCCGCAAGGCGCCGTACGCGTCCACCGCAGTCCAGCGAACCGGGGCCCGTACCTCGATGTCCGTGCACAGCCAACAGGGGGCGTACTCCGCCCGCACTCCTGAACCTGAGTTCCCGCGTCACATCGTCACCGCGGTGCTCGTCGCCCACGACGGCGCCCGTTGGCTGCCCGACGCGCTCGCCGGTCTGCTGGGCCAGACCCGACCGGCGCAGAGCGTCATCGCCTGCGACACCGGCAGCGCCGACGACACCGACCGGCTGCTCACCGAGGCGATCGGCGCCGACCGCGTGCTGCACCTCGCCCGCCGCACCGGCTTCGGTGCCGCGGTCGCCGAGGCCGTACAGACCTTCGGCCCGGTACCGCCGGAGGAGCTGCCGTACCTCCAACCGCCCAGCGCCTGGGACCCGGTGACCCGCACCTGGAACGACGACGCCTTCGAGCAGCGGGAGCAGCAGCAGCCGGAAACGGTGCAGTGGCTGTGGCTGCTGCACGACGACTGCGAGCCGGCGCCCGACGCCCTCGCTGAACTCCTGCGCGTCGCCGACTCCTCGCCGTCCGCCGCCGTGATCGGCCCCAAGGTGCGCAGCTGGTACGACCGCCGCGCGCTGCTCGAAGTGGGCGTCAGCATCGCCCGCAGCGGCCGCCGTTGGACCGGTCTGGAGCGCCGCGAACAGGACCAGGGGCAGCACGACCAGGTCCGCCAGGTGCTCTCGGTCTCCTCCGCGGGCATGCTGGTCCGCCGCGACATATGGGATGAACTCGGCGGATTCGACCGGCGGTTGCCGCTGATGCGCGACGACGTCGACTTCTGCTGGCGTGCCCAGAGCGCAGGGCACACCGTGCTCGTCGCCCCCGAAGCCGTACTGCGGCACGCCGAGGCCGCCTCCCGGGAACGCCGCACCGTCGACTGCGCCGGACGCTCCTCGGTCAACCCGCACCGGGTCGACAAGGCGGGCGCGGTCTACACCCTGCTGGCCAACGCCCGTGGCGTACTGCTGCCCTACGTGCTGCTGCGCGTCGTGCTCAGCACCCTGCTGCGCACCCTCGGCTTCCTGGTCGGCAAGGTCCCCGGGCAGGCGCTGGACGAGGTCGCCGGCCTGATCAGGGTGCTGCTGCGGCCCGGAAGGATCCTGGGCGCCCGCAAACGCAGGGGCCGCCCGGTGGTGGCCGCGGCCGAACTCAGACCGCTGTTCCCACCACCCGGCGCCACGCTGCGGGCCAGCGTCGAACAGGCCTACAGCAACCTCTCGGGCCGCTCCGAGCCCGACTCCTCCTCGGCCGGACGGCACGGCGGCGCCGTCGAGTCCGGGCCGGGCGACGAGGACGCCGACTACCTGGACGTGGAGCAGTTCGCCCGGCTGCGGCGGATCGCCCGCAAGCCCGCGCCCATGCTGTTCGCGGTTCTGCTGCTGGTCTCGCTGGTCGCCTGCCGCTCGCTGCTCGGCAGCGGCGCACTGACCGGCGGCGCCCTGCTGCCCGCCCCCGGCGGTGCCTCCGACCTGTGGGGCGCCTACGCGGGGGCATGGCATGCTGTCGGCACCGGCGACACCCAGGCCGCGCCGCCGTACCTGGCCCTGGTGGCGCTGCTGTCCACCGCACTGCTGGGCAGCACCGGGCTGGCACTGACGCTGCTGCTGGTGTGCTCGGTCCCGCTCGCCGGGCTCACCGCCTACTTCGCCTCCCGGCCACTGGTCGAGTCCCGGCTGCTGCGCGCCTGGGGCGCGATCGCCTACGCCTTCCTGCCCGCCGCCACCGGTGCGCTCGCCGCGGGCCGGCTGGGTACCGCGGTGCTGGCGGTCCTGCTGCCGCTGATGGCGCGGGCCGCCGTGGCGGCCGGCGGACTGCAACTCGGCGGGTCCGCCATCTCCCGTGGCACCAGGCCCAGTTGGCGGGCCACCTGGGCGTACGCGCTGCTGCTCACCGTCACCACCGCCTTCACCCCGGTGGTGTGGCCGGTCGCCGTGGCACTCGCCGTCGCCGTCCTGGTGCTGCGCGTGGCACGCGGGCAGACCGGGCTGCTGCTGCCCCAGGGGCTGCGCTTCCTCGCCGTACTGGCCACCCCGCTGGTGCTGTTGGCGCCGTGGTCGATGACGCTTCTGTCGCACCCGTCGTTCTTCCTGCGCGAGGCGGGGCTGCCGTACCGCGACGGCGCCGCCTCCGCGCTCGGCCTCGTCATGCTCAGCCCCGGCGGCCCCAAGGCCGCCACCGGCTTCCTGCTGGTCGGCCTGGTGCTCGCCGGACTCGCCGCGCTGCTGCGCGACGGGCGGCGGTTCGCCGTCCTCACGGCCTGGGCGGTCGCCCTCACCGGTCTGCTGGCCGCCGCGGTGCAGAACGGCTACCGGTGGCCCGGCCCCACCACCCTGCTGTACGGCTTGGGGCTGATCGCCGCCGCGGTGGTCGGCGCGGAGGACGCCAAGGCCCGTATCTCCGCGGCCGGTTTCGGCTGGCGGCAGCCGGTCGCCGGGCTCATCGCGCTGGCCGCCGCGGCGGCGCCGCTGATCGCCGCGGTCGGCTGGATGGCGGACGGCGCGGCCGGCCCGCTCCAGCGGCGCGACGCGGTACAGGTCCCGGCGTTCGTCGCCGAGGAGAGCTCCACCGCGGACCAGGCCCGCACGCTGGTGATCGCCGGTGACCCGGGCCATGTCCGGTACGTACTGGTGCGCGGCTCCGGGGCGCGCATGGGTGACGGCGAGATCGCCGCCGAGGCCGGGCACGACCCGGGGCTCGACGGCGTCGTCGCCAACCTGGTGGCCGGTTCCGGCGGCGACCAGACCAGCCAACTCGGCGACTACGCGGTGCGCTACGTGCTGCTCCAGCCGGGCGCGCCCGCCGAGATGGGCCGGGTGCTGGACAGCACGCCGGGGCTCACCAGGCTCAGCCAGAACGGCGGTACGGCGCTGTGGCGGCTGAACGACAACGTCTCGCGGATCACCATCGTCGCCCCCAAGGGCGCCGGCGGCACCGCGGCGGCACCGGTCCCGGTGGCCGCGGGCAAGGTCGAGGCGCACACCACGATCCCGTCCGGTCCCGCGGGCCGTACGCTGCGCGTCGCGGACACGGCCGACTCCGGCTGGCAGGCCACGCTGGACGGCAAGCCGCTGACCGCGACCACGGTCGACGGATGGGCGCAGGGCTTCCAACTCCCGGCGAACGGCGGCCGGTTGGACCTCACCTTCGCCGACCCCGTGACGCACACCGCATGGCTGTGGGCGCAGGGCTTCCTGGCGCTCGTGGTGGTCGTGCTGGCGCTACCGGGCCGCCGCCGTGACGTGGACGACGACCTGCCGGAGGACCTGGCCACCGCGACCGCGTCGATCCCGGCGCAGTCCACCGGCGGCGAGGGGCGCAGGGCCCGCCGCCTGCGCGCGGAGGCGGAGCGGGCCGCGCAGCCCGCCGAGCCGGTGGAGGACGTCGAGCCCGTCACGGCCGTGCCCCCGGAGCCTTCGGAGCCCGACCCGTACGCCGCCGTCCCGCACCAGGCCACCGCCCCGGAACAGGACCCGTACGGCGCGGTACCGCAGGTTCCGCACCAGCAGCAGGGCTACCAGGAGTGGAACGGATACGCCTACCCGGCCGCCCAGCCCGGCGAGTACGACCCGTACGCGGGCGACCAGTACCAGCAGCAACCCCCTTACCCGGGCGCCGAGTACGGCGAGTACGGCCAGAGCGGCGAGTACGGCACGTACGAGGACGGCGCGTACCAGGGCGGCGAGTACGTCGACCCGTACGGCTACCAGCAGCCGGCCCCGCCCTACGATCCGGCGTACGGCGCCGGTGAGTTCGGCCACCGCCGCGACGGGAGCGAACAGCAGTGAACCGCACCACCGTGTCCCTGATCGGCGTCGTGGCGGCGCTCGCCGCCGTCACCGGAGTGGCCACCGCCCTCGCGCCCGCCTCGAACGCGGGCAAGACGGCGCCAACAGTGGCCGTACGCAAGCCCGTTGAGCGCTCCGCGCTGCTCTGCCCGGCCCCGGCGGGGGTCGACGCGGCGTCCACCACGTACACCTCGTTCACCCCGGTGGGCAGCGGCGCGAGCGGTGGGGGGAGCGCGGTGCTGCAGCCGGGGCAGGCCGCGGACAGCTCCGGAAGCTCCGGCGGCGGTTCCAACGGCAAGCCGGTGGCGCCGCTCACCGACCCCGGCAAGCCCGCCACCGCCACCACCAACAAGACCACCGGTCCACTGATCGGCACCGCCGACGGGCGGTTCGCGCCCGGCTGGACGGTGCAGGAGACCACCACCATCGACGCCGGGCCCGGCCGCGGCATGCTCGGCACGTCGTGCACCGCGCCCGGCGCCGACTTCTGGTTCCCCGCCGCCAGCACCTCGGGCGACCGGCAGGACTACGTCCACCTCACCAACCCGGACGACACCGCCGCCGTCGTGGACATCGAGCTGTACGACAGCAACGGGCTGGTCAAGACCGGCAACGGCGAGGGCATCACCGTCCCCGGCGGGTCCAGCGTGCCGGTGCTGCTGTCCACCCTCACCTCCGCGCAGACCGCGGACCTGACCGTGCACGTCGCGGTGCGCACCGGGCGGGTGGCCGCCGCGGTCCAGGCGATGGACAGCAAGAACGGCAGCGACTGGCTGCCCGCCTCGGCGCCTCCGGCCACCAGCGCGGTACTGCCGGGCATCCCGGCCGACGCGACCTCGGTGCACCTGGTGGCGTACGCCACGGGCACCAACGACGCCGACCTGAAGGTGCAGTTGCTCACCCCGAGCGGTTCGATCGTTCCGGCCGGGCACGAGACACTGCACATCAAGAGCGGCATGACGACCGCCACCGATCTGCCGGGGCTGACCCAGGGACAGGTCGGTTCGCTGCGGCTCACCCCGACGGACTCCGGCAGCGCCGCGCCGTTCGTCGCCGCAGTGCGGGTCACCCGAGGCAAGGGCGCCTCCCAGGAGATGGCGTTCGTGCCCGGTGCGGGCGCCGTGGGACAACGAGCCTCGGTGGCCGAGAACCACGCGAAGGGGACCACGCTCTCGCTGGCCGCGCCCAGCGCGGACGCCACCGTCAAGATCACCAGCTCGGCCACGACCGACGGCGGCTCTCCGGTCAGCAAGACGGTCACCCTCAAGGCCGGTACGACCACCGCCATGTCCCCGCCCGACCCGGGCGGCAAGGGCACCTTCGCGGTGACGGTAGAACCGGTCTCCGGTGGCCCGGTCTACGCCTCCCGCATGCTCGCCGCGGACAACAACGGCGTCCCGGACTTCACCATCCAGCCGATGCCGGACGACGGCGGCACGGTGGCGGTGCCCAGCGCGGGGGAGGACCTCCAGGTACTGGAGCGGTAGCGGCCGGGGGCCTCGCCCCCGATCACTCCTCGCCGTAGCGCGGGTCCACGTTCTCCGGTGAGAGCCCGAGCAACTCCGCGACCTGCTCGACCACGACCTCGTGGACCAGCAGCGCCCGCTCGTCGCGGCCCTTGGCCCGGATCTCCACCGGCCGCCGGTAGACCACGATGCGGTTGCGCGGGCCCTTGCCCGAGGCGCCCGCGGTGATCAGCTGGCCGAGCGGGACGACGTCGGTTTCGGCCAGGTCCGGGGTGGGCGGCGGTACGTCCTGTACCGCGAACTCGACCTCCGCCAGCTGCGGCCAGCGGCGCTCCAGGCGTTCCGCGGCGTCCCGCACCAGGTCGTCGAAGGCGTCGGAACGGCTCACCGACAGCGGCACCTGAGGCGGCGCGAGCGGTCCGCGCATACCGCGCCCATGGCGGTCGCGCCGACGGGCCGCCCGCTCAGTGGGGGGCGGAACAGGGGTGTCCATCATGTCGAAGCGTAGCCGTCACCGTGCGGGGCATGGTGACGGCACGGTATTGGATCTCCCTACGGGCGCGGGACGTGGCGCCGGGAGCGGGTGGGGCTTCGCCCAGGCGGCTTACAACCGGTGTTATGTCGGGCAATGTGCGTTCGGGGTGCAAACGAGACCGCACATATCCGCATCGCTGATCGTGCGACATACCACAATTGGCGCGATTTGCTCCGCCCGTTGACCGCCTCCGAAAGCGGCTCTGGCCATTGCTTGGGCCTGCCGTGCAGGTAGGACCGTACGTCACAAGATCGGGCGATCCCGGTGAACCAGGACGACACGAGCGGGTGAGGTCGTGGAGAGTCGTCGCGGCCCGCTCAAGAGTGCGGTACCGTCCAACGTCGTGAGCCCTGTACGTCGTTGTTCGCGCACCGCGTGCGGTCGTCCCGCCGTCGCGACGCTGACGTACGTCTACGCGGACTCGACGGCCGTCCTCGGCCCGCTCGCCACCTACGCCGAGCCGCACTGCTATGACCTGTGCTCCGAGCACTCCGCCCGGCTGACCGCCCCCCGCGGCTGGGAGGTCGTCCGGCTCGCCGTCGACTCCGGGCCCACCCGCCCCACCGGCGACGACCTCGAAGCATTGGCCAACGCCGTGCGGGAGGCGGCCCGCCCCCAGGACCGGCCGCAGGCCACCCGTGAGGGGGACCCCGTGGAGGTCGCCCGGCGCGGCCATCTGCGGGTGCTGCGCTCGCCCGAACCGTAGGTCAGCGGCACCCCGCCCCCACCGTTGGGGTGGGCGCCGCCCCCGGTTCACCGGACGTACGCCAAGGGCACTCAGTTTCGCCGGGTAGGTTGGGGGGCCAGTTGTCCACCCCCGTGCCGCGTCGCCCGGCGCTGTTGAACCTGGAGCCGCTGTGCCCGACCTGAGTCAGATCGTGAAGGCGTACGACGTCCGCGGTGTCGTCCCGGACCAGTGGGACGAGGAGCTCGCCGAGCTGTTCGGCGCGGCCTTCGCCACAGTGACGGGCGCCGACGCGATCGTCGTCGGCCACGACATGCGCCCGTCCTCCCCGGGCATGGCCCGCGCCTTCGCCGAGGGCGCCGCCTCCCGTGGCGCCGACGTCACCGAGATCGGGCTGTGCTCGACCGACCAGCTGTACTTCGCCTCCGGCGAGCTCGACCTGCCCGGCGCGATGTTCACCGCCAGCCACAACCCGGCCCAGTACAACGGCATCAAGATGTGCAAGGCGGGCGCCGCCCCCGTGGGCCAGGACACCGGCCTCGCCGAGATCCGCGAGCTGGCCGAGCAGTGGCTGGAGACCGGCCTGCCCGCCACCGACGCCACCCCGGGCACCATCACCCAGCGCGACGTGCTCGCCGACTACGCCGGATACCTGCGCCAGCTGGTCGACCTCAGCGGCATCCGCCGGCTGAAGGTAGCGGTCGACGCCGGAAACGGCATGGGCGGCCACACCGTGCCCACCGTCTTCGACGGCCTGCCCATCGACCTCACCCCGATGTACTTCGAGCTCGACGGCACCTTCCCCAACCACGAGGCCAACCCGCTCGACCCCAAGAACCTGGTCGACCTCCAGCACAAGGTCCGCGAGGTCGGCGCCGACATTGGCCTGGCCTTCGACGGCGACGCCGACCGCTGCTTCGTCATCGACGAGCGCGGCGAGCCGGTCTCCCCGTCCGCGATCACCGCCCTGGTCGCCGCCCGCGAACTGGCCAAGCACCCCGGCGAGACGATCATCCACAACCTGATCACCTCCTGGTCGGTGCCCGAGGTCGTCAAGGAGCACGGCGGCCAGGTGGTGCGCACCCGCGTCGGCCACTCCTTCATCAAGCAGGAGATGGCCCGCACCGGCGCGATCTTCGGCGGCGAGCACTCCGCGCACTACTACTTCCGGGACTTCTGGAAGGCCGACACCGGCATGCTCGCCGCGCTGCACGTCCTCGCCGCGCTCGGCGGCCAGCAGCGCCCGCTGTCCGAGCTGGTCGCCGAGTACGACCGGTACGCCGCCTCCGGTGAGATCAACTCCACCGTCGCCGACCAGGCCGAGCGCACCGCCGCGGTGCGCGCCGCGTTCGACGGCCGCGAGGGGGTCTCCTTCGACGAACTGGACGGCCTGACCGTCACCGGCGGCGACTGGTGGTTCAACCTGCGCCCCTCCAACACCGAGCCGCTCCTCCGGCTCAACGTCGAGGCCCGGGACACCGCCACCGTCGAGCGGCTGCGCGACGAGGTCCTGGCGATCGTCCGCGCCTGAACCACCCGCTTGGCGGGGGTCCGGGGATCCTTCCCCGGACCCCCGCCGGACCCCTCCCGGCGGTACGCTGACCACGCCGTACCGACAACGGCGCGGCCACACGACCAGGCGGCCCGGTCGCCGCACCGGCCCGTACCGCCCTACCATCCATCACCCGCCGAAGAGGACACGCCCCCATGCCGCTCGAAGCCAGCCTCCTGGAGATCCTCGCCTGCCCGGCCTGCCACGCCCCGCTCCGCCAGAGCGCCGCCGACGCCGCCGAGCCCGAGCTGATCTGCACCGGCGAGACCTGCGGCCTGGCCTACCCGGTACGGGACGACATCCCGGTGCTCCTCATCGACGAGGCCCGTCGCCCGGCATAACCGGGCGCGACGGCACCAGGCCGGAGGACACGATGCTCGACGAGGCCCTGCTCGACAGTCCCGACGCCCTAGCCCGTGCGGACACCGGCGGGCTGCTGCCCAGCGTGGCCGCGGCAGGCGCCCGGGTGAGAACCGCCGCCCGGGCCGCGGCAGAGGCCGGGCTCGGCGACCTCAAGCCCGACGGCCGCCCGCGCACCCTCCTCATCGCCGGTCCCGGCTCGGCCCCCGGCCAGCTCGCCGACCTGCTCGGCGGCCTCGCCGCCTGCCCCGTCCTACCGCTCGCCCCCACCGGCAGCGCCCCCACCGCACAGGAACTGCGCTGGACGCTGCCCGGCTGGGCCGGACCGCTCGACCTGCTGCTGCTCACCACCGCCGACGGCACCGAACCGGGCCTTACCGGCCTCGTGGAGCAGGCCTACCGGCGCGGCTGCACGGTCGCCGGAGTCGCCCCGTCCGGAACCCCGCTGACCGGCGCGCTCCAGCAGGCGCACGGCCTGGCGCTGCCCTTCGCACCGCCGCCGTACCGCCCGACCGCCACCGAGGCCTACGACGCCGCCCACGGCACGGAACCAGATGTTCCACCGGATCCGGGAGCGTTCTGGGCGCTGCTCACCCCGCTGCTCTCACTCGCCGACCGGATGGGGCTGCTGTCCGCCCCGCCGGACGTCGTGGCGGCCGTCGCCGACCGGCTCGACGCCGCCGCGGAACGCTTCGGCCCGGCCGCCGAGACCTACCGCAACCCGGCCAAGGCCCTCGCCGTCGAACTCGCCCACTCCCTACCGCTGGTGTGGAGCGAGGGCGCCACCGTCGCCCCGGCCGCCCGCCGCTTCGCCGCCGTCCTGACCTCACTGGCGGGCCGCCCGGCACTCGCGGCGGCACTGCCCGAGGCCATCGCGGAACACCGCGCGCTGCTCGACGGCACCCTGACCCCCGCCGGTGACGACCTCGACGACTTCTTCCGCGACCGCGTCGAGGAACCCGACGGACTACGGCTGCGGATCGTGCTGCTGCGCGAACCGGAGACCGAGCCCGCCACCGCGGCCGTCGAAGCGGCCAACGCCCACGGCACACCGCTCAGCGAGATCGACGCGGCCGACGGCAGCCCCGCCGAAACCCTCGCCGAACTTCTCGCCCTCACCGATTTCGCCGCCGTTTACCTGGCGCTCACCCCGGCTGAGGGATCATCGGCATGACGCCGCCGTGCGCCCGAAGGACGCACCCGACACGCACCGAATAGGAACACCTGACCGCATGGACCGCCTCGTCAACACCGTGCGCCCCTACGCCTGGGGCTCCACGACCGCCATCCCCGAACTGCTGGGCACCGAACCCACCGGTGAACCGCAGGCCGAACTGTGGATGGGCGCTCACCCCGGCGCGCCCTCGCGACTCGACCGCGGCACCGGCCTGGCGCCGCTCAACGAGATCATCGACGCGGATCCGTACGGCGAACTCGGCAAGCCCGCCGTCGAACGCTTCGGCCCCCGGCTGCCGTTCCTCCTCAAGGTGCTGGCGGCCGGAGCCCCGCTGTCCGTCCAGGTGCACCCGGACCTCGAACAGGCCAAGGCCGGATTCGCCGACGAGGAGGACCGCGGCGTCCCCGTCGACGCACCGCACCGCAACTACAAGGACGCCAACCACAAGCCGGAGATGATCTGCGCGCTGACGCCCTTCGACGGGCTGTGCGGCTTCCGGCACCCCGCCGAGGCCGCCGAACTCCTCGAAGGCCTGGGCGTCAACTCCCTCAAGCCGTACGTGGACATCCTGCGCGCCCGCCCCGAGGACGAGGCACTGCGCGAGGTCCTCGCCGCCGTACTGGGCGCCGACCGCGAGGAGATGGCCGGGACCGTCGAGGAGGCCACCGAGGCCGCGGCCCGACTCGCCACCGAGGACGGCAGGTTCGCGGACGACTACGCCGCCTACGCGTCCGCCGCCGACCACTTCCCGGGCGACCCCGGCGTCATCGCCGCCATGCTGCTCAACCACGTACGACTGCAGCCCGGCGAGGCGCTCTACCTCGGCGCCGGAGTGCCGCACGCCTACCTGGGCGGACTCGGTGTGGAGATCATGGCCAACTCCGACAACGTGCTGCGCTGCGGCCTCACCCCCAAGCACATCGACGTCCCCGAACTGATGCGCATCGTCCGCTTCGAGTCCGGCGACGCGGGCGTGCTGCGCCCGGAGGACAGCGGTGACGGCGAAGAGGTCTATGACACCCCGATCGACGAGTTCCGGCTCTCCCGCTACACCCTCGCCCCCGGCGGCCGCCCCCGCTCCCTCGGCGACCGCACCCCGCAGATCCTGCTGTGCACCGCGGGCGAGGTGACGCTGCACGGACCCGGCGACACCCAACTCACCCTGGGGCGCGGTGAGTCGGCGTTCGTCCCGGCCGACGAGCGGGTCACGCTCGACGGTGCGGGCACGCTCTTCCGCGCGACCGTCGTCGCCTGACGCCGGGTACGCCCCCGGCAGCTCCGGTGAGCAGCCGGGGGCGTCGCGCTACCGCACCTCCGACAGCACCCGCATGATCTCGGCACGGGTCGGCGCGGTCGCCAACCGCTCGCGGAAACCGGTGTCCATCAGCTTGCGGGACAGCAGCGCCAGGATTCGCAGATGCTCGTCCCCGGCCGCCGCCTCCGGCACCGAGATCATGAAGACGAGCTTCGCCTTCGTCCCGTCCAGGGCGCCCCACTCGATCCCCTCGCCGGACCGCGCGAACCCGACCACCGGCGCGGTCACCGCATCCGTCTTGGCATGCGGTATCGCGATCTCCTCGCCGAGACCCGTGGTCCCCTGCGCCTCCCGGGCCAGCGCGGCGGCCACCAGGGCGTCGACATCGGCGACCTTCCCGGTCTGCGCCAACAACCCGGCCATCTCCCGTATCGCGGACTCCTTGTCGCTCGCGGTCAGCTCCTCGCGCACGGTCCGCTCGGTCAGATAGCCGGACAGTACCTCTGTCTCGAGCGGCGCGGCGACAGCGGTTGCGGCGGCGGGCGGTTCCTCGGCCAGGGAATCGGCAGGGCCCGGTGCGGTTGCCGGGGGCACGCTCGGTTCGGCGGTGGCCGGGGGGACGGCCACGGCGGTGGCCGCGCCCGGTTCTGCGGTGGCCGGGCCCTCGGCCACGGCGATGGGAGCCGCGCTGGTGGCGACGGGTTCAGCGGCGGCGGGGGACTTCGCCGTGGCGTCGACCGCCGCGGCCGTCGCGGTCACCACGGCCGGGGCAACCGGCCCGGCGCCGGCCGGCGTGGACGCCGAACTCCCGGCACCGGCCAGGGCGGGCTCCGGGACCGCCACCGGCAGCGGATCGGTGGACGGCGCGGCGTCCCCGCGCTCCTCAAGCGAGACCAGGGACACCGTCGTCAACGCGGTCACCACCGTGCCGATCGCCACGGCGACGAAGAAGACCGGCACACCGCCGACCGCGCCGAGTACCGCCACGATCGGCCCGCCGTGCGGCACCGCGTCCTTCACCCCGGCCATCCCCGCGACGGCACCGGCCACCGCGCCACCGAGCATGTTCGCCGGAATGACCTTCGCGGGCCGCGCGGCGGCGAACGGAATCGCACCCTCGGAGATGCCGAAGCAGCCCATGAACAGGGCGGCGATACCGGTCTCGCGCTCCTGGGCGGTGTACAGACGGCGCCGCACCAGCGTCGCCAGGCCCTGACCGAGCGGCATCACCGGGATCGCCGCCGCGCACATGCCCATGACCGTCTGGTTGCCGGAGGCGATCAGCCCTGCGCCGAACAGGAACGCCGTCTTGTTGACCGGGCCGCCCATGTCGAAGGCGATCATCAGGCCCAGGATCGCGCCCAGCACGATCGCACTGGACCCCGTCATCCCGCTGAGCCAGCTCGTCAGGTGTGCGAACACCCACGAGATCGGCCTGCCGATGACATAGATGAAGAACAGGCCCAGAGCGGTCGTGGCCACGATCGGGATCACGATGATCGGCATGATCGGCTGCACGAACTTCGGGACCCTGACCTTCTTGATCCACACCACCAGATAGCCGGCGAGGAACCCGGTGACAATCGCCCCGATGAAGCCGGCACCCGCCTTGGAGTCGTACAGCGCACCGGTGTTGGCTATCCAGCCGCCGATCATGCCCGGCACCAGCGCGGGCCGGTCCCCGATCGCATAGGCGATGTAGCCGGACAGGATCGGCACCATCAACGTGAAGCCGATCGTGCCGATGTCGTTCACATGCGCCCAGAAGCTGTCCTTCGGGATGACCAGACCGCCCGACGGGTCCGGATGGCCGCCCAACGCCAACGAGACCGCCAACAGCAGACCGCCGACCACCACGAACGGGATCATGTAACTGACGCCGTTCATCAGCGCCTTGTACGTGACGCCGCGTTCCCCGCCGCGGACGTCACCACCGGACGGCGCGCCGCCGTTGCCCGCGTGGACCGGCGCGCTGCGCACCCGTTCGATCAGCCGCTCCGGATGGCTGATGCCCTCGGAGACCCCGACACTGAGCACCCGCTTGCCGACGAAGCGACTGAGGTCGACGTCCTTGTCCGCCGCGACGATGATCCCGTCGGCATGCCTGACATCGTTGTCAGTCAACACGTTCTCGGCGCCGATCGAACCCTGTGTCTCGACCTTCATCTCGACCCCGAGCGCCTGCGCGGCCTGCTGCAACTTCTCCGCGGCCATATAGGTGTGCGCGATGCCGGTGGGACAGGCGGTTATCGCGAGCAGCCTCAACCCCTCGCGGGTCCCCGCGTCCTTGGGGGGATCGGCGGGCCTCGTCACGTCGTATCTCCTTCAGCCGTCCGTACGCGAGTGCCAAGTGTGTTCTCGCGTCGATCGCATCCTGCAACACGCTGGGAAGAAAGCGAAAGTTGGCGAACGCCCTCGATATCACCAAGGACGAGTGTCGACCGAGCCCGTGAACGCGCCCCGGACTTCCTCGACGGACTGGGGCCCGCTGGGCCGTTCGGTGTAGATTCGTCAGCGAAGCCAGACGTCGCTGCTGATGGCGGTCGGGCGGTCCCGAACGCGCGGACCGACCGAGGGAGAGAGGGCCTCCGACGGGCTGGGCTGCGGTACGAGGACCGGCACCCCCGGTCCTTTTCGGCGCGTCCGCCCGGACCCGCCGCACGGCCGCAGCGGACAGACCGATGCCCACCCTCGACCCGATCCGCGAGGAGCACACCGCATGACGTCGACCTCCACCAGCCCCGACTTCAAGGTTGCCGACCTTTCCCTGGCATCCTTCGGCCGCAAGGAGATCACGCTCGCCGAGCACGAGATGCCCGGCCTCATGGCGATCCGCAAGGAGTACGCCGAAGCCCAGCCGCTCGCCGGCGCCCGCATCACCGGCTCGCTGCACATGACCGTGCAGACCGCCGTCCTCATCGAGACCCTGGTCGCGCTGGGCGCCGAGGTCCGCTGGGCCTCCTGCAACATCTTCTCCACCCAGGACCACGCCGCCGCGGCCATCGCCGTCGGCCCCAACGGCACGCCGGACAACCCCCAGGGCGTCCCGGTCTTCGCGTGGAAGGGCGAGACCCTGGAGGAGTACTGGTGGTGCACGGAACAGGCCCTGACCTGGCCGAACAGCCCCACCGGCGGCCCCAACATGATCCTGGACGACGGCGGTGACGCCACCCTGCTCGTCCACAAGGGCGTCGAGTTCGAGAAGGCCGGATCGGCCCCCGACCCGTCCACCGCGGACAACGACGAGTACCGCATCATCCTGCAGCTGCTCAACCGCACCCTCGCCGAGAACCCCAACAAGTGGACCCGCCTCGCCTCGGAGATCCGCGGTGTCACCGAGGAGACCACAACCGGCGTCCACCGCCTCTACGAGATGCAGCAGGCGGGCTCGCTGCTCTTCCCGGCGATCAACGTCAACGACGCGGTCACCAAGTCCAAGTTCGACAACAAGTACGGCTGCCGCCACTCCCTGATCGACGGCATCAACCGCGCCACCGACGTCCTCATCGGCGGCAAGGTCGCCGTCGTCTGCGGCTACGGCGATGTCGGCAAGGGCTGCGCCGAGTCGCTGCGCGGCCAGGGCGCCCGCGTCATCATCACCGAGATCGACCCGATCTGCGCCCTGCAGGCCGCCATGGACGGCTACCAGGTCACCACCCTGGACGAGGTCGTCGAGATCGCCGACATCTTCGTCACCACCACCGGCAACCGGGACATCATCATGGCCAGTGACATGGCCAAGATGAAGCACCAGGCCATCGTCGGAAACATCGGCCACTTCGACAACGAGATCGACATGGCGGGGCTCGCCAACATCCCCGGCATCGTCAAGACCGAGGTCAAGCCCCAGGTCCACACCTGGACCTTCCCCGACGGCAAGACCCTGATCGTGCTGTCCGAAGGCCGCCTGCTCAACCTGGGCAACGCCACCGGTCATCCCTCGTTCGTGATGTCCAACAGCTTCGCGAACCAGACCATCGCCCAGATCGAGCTGTTCACCAAGCCCCAGGCCTACCCCACCGGCGTCTACGTGCTCCCCAAGCACCTGGACGAGAAGGTGGCCCGCCTCCACCTCGACGCCCTCGGCGTCAAGCTCACCACCCTGCGCCCCGAGCAGGCCGCCTACATCGGCGTCCCGGTCGAGGGCCCGTACAAGCCGGACCACTACCGCTACTGATCCGGCCAACGCCGCCCGGACCAACCGGCCGCGGATCCAGCGCACCAATGATCCGCAGGCCGACCACCCGGTCAGCACCGATGCACCGAGCGCGGGCCCCCGTCGGTACTCCCGGCGGGGGCCTCGCCCTTCGGAGAACCGAAAGCCCCCACCATGCCCCGCGGTCGCTACTCGTTCTACGACACGCACGATCACACCCCCCTCGGCGAAGAGAACTTCCACTGCGCCACCGGCACCTCCGGCTGGCGCTACACCGCCCGCACCACCACGCCGAACGGCCAGGAAGCGGGATCCGTCGACCTCACCATCGACGATCTCGGCCGACCCATCCGGCTCGAACTCCACGCGGGCGGATGGCAGGTACGCGGCGCCGCACTGGACGGCGTGACCTGGGTCCGCACCGACCCCACCGGCGAGCACGCCCAGGAGGGAAACGCCGCCGCCCACGCCTTCACCGGGGCGTCCCCTGCCTTCCTGGTCGCCACCGCGCGGCTACTGCGCCTCTCCCCGGGCGCCCCCGCGACCCGCGTCCGGCTCGTCGCACTCACCTCCCCCGTCCTCGCACCCCGGACCCTCGACCAGTCCTGGGCCTTGAGAGACAGGACAGCACACGCCACTGACAACGGCCCGCTGGTCGTGGACGAGTACCAGGTCAGCGACCTGCAGACCGGCGAGCAGAGCACGGTCCACCTCGCGGGGGACGTCGTGCTCGCCGCCCCCGGCATCGAGCTGGAGAACCTGGAGAGCCCGCCTTCCACGTTCGGGTGACGGCCGCGCTGCCGGGCGATGGCCGGCCGGTGGCCGCACGATGTGCAAACAGCCCGGCTGACCTGCTAATCTTCAGCACGCCTCGCAAAACCCGTTGACACGGGTGGAGGGGGGAGGTAGGGTCTAACGGTTGTCACGAAGTAGACATACGAGTGGCGGTCCGGGTAGTCTCTACCCCGCTTCACGGAATTGGATCCGAGAAGCACCGCAACACCTCTTCCGAATTACTAACGGAAATGCGAACGCCGATTGGCTCGGCGGAAAGCGGATCTGATAGTGTCGGAGGCACCGGAAAGCGAAAGCCA
>NZ_JAPZVN010000050.1 GCF_027533845.1 Streptomyces sp. RPT161
TCACTCTTAACAGGAGCCCGGAGGAATCTGTCGCAACTCGCCTGATCGGGTGAGGAGTTACGAACAGGGTTCTGATATTCGCTGCTTCTATGGAGAAGCGTCGATCGGTTGTTCAATGTGTGCCAGGCTGCGGACGAGGTGCAATCGACGCGCGGGCCGGTCGCGCGGGAACCACCCGTGCATCCGGCCCGCTCCCGCTTGAACGGGGTTCGGTCTCCCACGGGGCTCCTCGCTGTCGTCGAGGTGCTTGAGCGCTATCCGCGCTTTGGGCAGCGTCCGGGCCGCTGAGTGTCGACCAGAACTCGTGGATCGCCGTTGGTGCGGTGGAGGCGGCGTGGGACCAGGCGACCATCCTGCGCTCGGCAGACGACCACAGGGCGTGGCCCGTTCTGGCCGAGCGCATCGCGGCGGCCCCGGCCATCTATGGCACGGGCGAGCTGCGGGGGACGGTGGCGCTGATCTGCGGCGCGATGGATCAGATCGGCGCCGGCCGCCTGGGCGGGGAGGACCTCGGCGACCGGTTGACAGCGACGTTGATGGACAAGGTCGGTCAGTGGGCCGAGACCGAGATGGTGGAGAGATCTGACCTGCCGATGGTGCGCCAGGTCGTGAGGGTCGTTTTCGAGGGGCGTGACCCGGTTGCCTGGCGGGACCAGGCCGGGCCAGTCCCCGATAGTGAACCTCGAGTGATGACGTGCGCACTCGAGCTCATCGCCGACTTTGTGGACCGGGTCGACGGGCCGGGGGCGTGTGAGCACGGACTTTTGACCGCGCTCGGCGACGCACTCGACTGACGATGGGCTCAGTCTGTCTCGCCTCCGACGAGACTCGACAGTCCGAGGCCAACTATCGGTCGCCAGACTGGCCAACTACGGGTCGTCCCGGCCGTCTGACCTACTGGGTCACCGCCTGCGGGGATAGCCGTAGCGGCAGGGGGACTTGGCGCGGTCTTGTGAGTAGGTGTGTCAGGCCGAAGCTCGTTGTCACCACTGCGGCGCTGCTGACGGCGTCCAGCACCCAGTGGTTGCCGGTCACGAGGATCGCGGTCAGCGTGAGTGTTGGGTGTAGCAGTCCCAGTAGCTTTGTCCAGCCCTGCGGGGCCAGTTTGACGATCACCACTGCGCTCCAGAGCGACCAGCCGAAGTGCAGCGATGGCATCGCTGCGTACGGGTTGGTCAGTGCGGTCAGCTGGCCGTAACTGGGATGCGTCAGGTTCTGTGGTCCGTACACGGTGTCGATGATCCCGAGCGCGGGCATCAACCGCGGTGGGGCCAGTGGGAAGATCTGGAAGCCGATGAGCGCGAGCAGCGTGATCAGGCCGAGTGTGGAGCGGGCCCAGCGGAAGTCAGCGGGGCGCCGGAGGTAGAGGACGGCCAGGATGGTGAACGGCACGCCGAAGTGGAATGAGGTGTAGTACCAGTTGAAGAAGCGCTCCAGCCAGTGGAGTTTCGTGATCGTGTGGTTCGCCCAATGCTCTATGTCGATGTGCAGCGCACGCTCAGCGGAGTCCACGAGCCGTCCGTGCTCCTCCGCCGTTGCACGCTCCGTGCGTACGGCGCCCCTGATCCGCGCGTACATCACATAGCCGACGCGGAGCATCAGGAGTTCCAGCAGCAGATCGGGGCCGCTGAGGGTCCCAAGCCACGAAGGTAGCCATGTCACCCGGCGAGGCTGGGGCACCTTTGGCGGGATGGATTCGGTCGGACGTGGAGTTTGGAAGTGCTCGGAGCTGGTAGGCAGGAAGGGCACCGCGCACGCGGTCGCCAGCGCGGCCATCAGCGGGAGATCCTCGCGCACAGGACGAAGCACTGGTATGTCCGGCAGTGACATCAGCCAGGGTGCGGTCGTCAGCAGCACCAGGGTCGCCGACCACAGCAGTTGGTCCTTCGCCCGGCGTCCCACCCGGCCTGCCGCCACGAGCAGCAGCCATAGCGACTGGTGCTGCCACGCCGTTGGGAACACGGCAATCGCCACACATCCGATCAGGGCCACCGCCAGCAGTGCTTGGTTGTCCTTGGTGTACCGCACCGCGCGCCACAGCCCGACGGCCGTCACCACACTGGCCAGCATCAGGAACAGCGCCACCGCCACTGGCCCGTGCAGACCTAAGCGCAGCAGTGCGCCGTGCAGCGACTGGCCCGTCGTGCTGTCCGATGGTGGGCTAAGCCCGGCGACCGCCAGGTGGTCGGTCCAGTATGTCCATGAATCCCGTGGTTTCACCGCCCCGGCCAGCGCCGTGCACGCCGCGAACGTTCCCGCGGCGCTCAGCGCCGCCTTCCTGCGGCCGGTCAGCCACAGCAGGGGCATGAACAGCAGCGTGGCGGGCTGCAACGCGGCTCCCAGTCCGACCAGTGCCCCCGATGCCTGCTCCTCGCGCACCACGAGGCAGGCCAGCAGGACCAGCAGCACCGAGATGGTGCTGGTCTGTCCCGGAAGAAGGCTGCTGCGCACGGACTGGGAGATCATCACAAGACCGATGGCCGCGAGCGGCCCTCGCAGCGCGCTGTGCTGCGGAACTGTCTTCGGCAGGGCCCGTGCCACGACCCAGCCGATGGCCGCGGCGATGCACAACATGCTCGCCGGCCACACAACACCTATGGCGTTTTCGGCCGTTCGAACGAGTGGCTTGAGTACCAGACCCGCGAACGGGGAGCCGGTGGCACAGTGCTGGTCGTACAGCGATCGTCCAGTCCAGCTCGGTAAGTCTGCCGGTACCTCACGCAGTGTCAGCACAATGCCCGTCACCGGTCGACGTCCGCGTCCATGCAGTCATCCTGCCGCGGAGCACACGATGACTGCTTGGGAAGATTCCCTCCTGGCGCGGTGATGACCGCGCCCTGGGCGACGACCGGCTCGGCACTCGTGCGCGGGCGGCCGGGTGCCGGCGTGCCGCCGCGGCGGGCCATCGGCGACCACCAGTTCGCTTCCCCGGCCAGCGCCATCACGGCAGGGGCCAGCACCGGGCGGACGATCAGCGCGTCCACGGCCACCGACAGGGCGATGGTCACGCCCATGACCTTGATGGTGGTGATGTCGGATGCGGCCAGGCTGAGCAAGACAGCGCCGACCACGAGGGCGGAAGTGGTGAACAGTGGTGCGGCTGCGCGCAATCCGGCCGCTACCGCTGTCGTGGTTTCGCCCGTGCGCCGGTGCGCCTCCATCACCCGGGCGAGCAGCAGTACCTCGTAGTCCAGGGACAGTCCGAAGGCGAGGCAGAACACCATGATCGGGGTGAACAGATCAGTGCCTCCGGTAACCGTGAAGTCGCCCAGCACGGACCGAAGGTGGCCGTCCTGGAAGATCCACACCATGGCGCCGAAGGTCGCGGTCATGCTGAGCGCGTTCATCACAAGGGCCTTGACCGCAAGGAAGAGCGAACCGGTGAACAGCAGCAGTACCAGCAAGGTCGCGGCCACGACGACGCCGATGGCCCAGGGCAGTCGTGCTGCGACGGCGTGCCGCACGTCGAGCAGCCTGGCTGGTGGTCCGGCAACCAGGGGCCGCGTCGGCGCCCTGGCATGCCGCACCGCGCTTGCCAGCCGCACGCTGGCGGGGCCGAACGGCTCGGTGGGGCCGTAGACGGCCAGCCAGGTACCGGCTGGGGACAGGTAGCGTCGGTCGATAGGCGGGCTCTGCCCCTGTAGCCGTTCGCCATCGGTGTAAACGCCCGTGGATGTCCGCACGGATGCGGCGCCGGGCAGCGTCGACAGGTGGCGGGCGTAGGCGTCGAGCCTCGCAGGTCCAGCAGCGTTCGCGGCCGGGACCCACCGGGGCAAGATGACATCCACCTCGGTGTGATCGGACTGGGGGAAGGCGGTGCGCAGTTGGCTCATGGCCTGGATCACGGGAGCAGTGCCGGGCAACACCCGCTCGTCGCCGAGGGCGAACGACGCCTGGCGGAACGGCAACGCGAGCGCGGTCAGGACCAACGCGGCGCCCACGGCGGCCACCGTCCGGTGGCGCATGACCGCAACCGTCAGCCGTCGCCACCCCTCGCCCGTGCCGCCGATCCGCCGAAGGCCACGTCGGGTGTGGCCCGCGAACCGTCCACCGAAGCAGGAGAGCCCCGCCGGCACCAGCACCAGCGACGCCACCGCGGACAACACCACCACCGGGATCCCGGCATACGCCAACGACCGCAGGAAGGACAACGGGAAGACCAACAAGCCAGCCAACGACAGCACGACAGCACCCGAGGCGACGACAACCGTCCGACCGGCGGATTCCATCGCGCGCTCGATAGCCTCGACGTGGGCGAGCCCCGTGGCGCGTTCCTCGCGGTAGCGGGCAACCAGGAAGAGGCTGTAGTCGACCGCGAGCGCCAGGCCCACAGCACTCGTCACGTTCAGCGCGTACACCGACACCTCGGTGATCTCCGAGACGGCACGCAACACCGCCAGCGTGCCCACTATCGCCACCCCGCCCACCGCCAACGGCAGACACGCAGCACCGATCCCCCCGAACGCCCACACCAGCAACACCAGCATGGTGGGCACCGCGATCAACTCCGAGACGTGCAGGTCACGTTGGCTCTGCTGCTGAAGCTCCTTGACTACCAGCGCGGCTCCGGAGGCCGTTACCTGCAAGGGACCGTGCCTACCGGTGACGGCGGGGACCAGCCGATCCACGGCGGCGTGTCGCGCGTCCCCGTTCAGCCGCACCGCGATCAGCGCATCATGGCCGTCCCCGGACCGCAGCATCGGGTCTCGAACGTCGGGAAGCCGCTGGGGCACGAAGCCACGCGCGCGAAGGCCAACCACCGGGCCGGTCCAGTATGCGGTCACTCCGCTGACCTTCCGGTCCGCACACAGCCGTTCCACCAGGCGCCGCCCCGTCTCACGGGCTTCGGGAGCGTCCACGGAACCGGCGGTGCGGGTCAGCAGCAGCAGATCCGGCACCCCGCCATGGAAACGTTCGCTCAGCAGGGCGTCGGCCTTCACCGAGGAAGCCCCGGGCGGCGCCCAACCACCGGTGACCAACTTCCCGGCCACTCCGTGACCTGCCCATAAGCAGGCCGCGACCATCAACAAAGCAGACACGGCGACCGTCCGCCGATAGCGAGCAGCCGCTCTCCCCACCCCTGCAAGGAACCCCATGGACGGGTCAACGCCAGTGAAGTCCAGGAGTTACTCGGCTCAACTACCCACGCTTCACGAAAGGTTGACACGCGACGGCCCCGGTATCGGTCGACGACCACTCGTGAGCCCTTGGCTCCGGCGAAGACTTACCGCCCAGCACGCGCGGAGTCGCGCGGTGATCCGTGCGGGGCCGCCGCGCCGCCGCATACGGCCCCTGCTCCCTGAACCCCGGCCACCCCAGCTGCCTCCGCG
>NZ_JAPZVN010000051.1 GCF_027533845.1 Streptomyces sp. RPT161
CAGGGTGCCTGTGGCCTGGTCACCCACCTGGGCGGCGACGAGCAGTGACCTACCGGGCGGCGCCGCATCGTCCAACTGGGCGTCGTCCACCGCGAGTTGCGAGCGCCACCCTGATCGTACGAGCAGGTCCAGGTGGGCGGGCGCGGGCAGGATGGTGCGCCAGGGCTCGCTGCGGCCGGCGCGGCGCCGGGCGTTGGCGGCGGCCGCCAGTGCCTCTGAGTCCTCGCCCTCGGGGTGTACGGCGAGGCTGGCGGCGAGCACGCTGCCGCCGGCCGCGCGGGAGCGCAGGCGGCCCAGGAGTCGCAGGATGGTGGGCTGGTCCAGATAGACGAGCAGCCCTTCGCAGATGAACAGTGAGGCCCGCTCCGCGTCGTGCCCGTGCGCCTCCAGCACGGCGGCCACGTCGTCCTGGCGGAAGTCGGCGGGTGCCAGGACCGGGCCCGCGGCCCCGGCGAGCAGCTCCGCCAGCCGCCGGGCCTTGTCCGTCTGGGTGGCGGGGTGGTCGAGTTCGAAGAACCGCACGCCTGGGGAGCGGAACCGCAACGCCCGGTCGTCGTAGCCCGCGCCCAGGACGACGACCTGACGGATGCCGGAGGCGACGGCCGCCAGCACCTGCTCGTCGAAGAAGCGGGTGCGGGCGGCCAGATGGGACCGCAGCCGGTCGATACGGACGGCCCGCATCCCGGCGCACAGCCGCCGCTGCGCCTGCGGGTCCCCCTGCTCGCTGCACGGCCGGTCCAGTTCGGCCCTGGTCACGGCCACGGCCTGGCTGGTCCGTGACGGCCCCGACCACTTCACTCTGCTAGTCATAAGCATGAGCGTACTATTCCCCCGAACAGATGGCGCAGAATCCGCCTCGTTCCATACGCACTGACGTAGGAACCACGGCCACATCAGCAGCGGTCAGCGTCCGCGCCGTGCTCCGCCCACACGTATGTGTCCGGGAGCAGTTCGGCGATGGAGACGGCGCGCGGGGCGGTGGTGGGACCGACGATGACGGTGAGGGCGGGGAAGTAGTCGAAGAGGACCTGGCGGCAGCGACCGCAGGGCGGGATGATGCCCCGGTCCTGGTCGGCCACCGCGACCATGGTCGAGAGGTCGTAGTCGCCCTGGGACGCGGCCGTACCGATGAGCACGAGTTCGGCGCACGGGCCACCGGTGAAGTGGTAGGCGTTCACGGCGGTGACGATGCGGCCGCCGTGGGTGCGGGCCGCCGCCGCGACGGAGTGGTTGTCGCCGCGGCAGTAGCGCTGGGCGGTTCGGGTCGCGGCGGTCACGAGTTCATGGTCAATGCGGCGCGTCATCGTCCTTGCCCATTTCGAACCAGACGGATTTTCCGCGCCCGGACGGGGAGTTCCCCCAGGACGCGGCCAGGGACTCCACGATGATCAACCCGCGGCCGTGTTCCGACTCGGATTCCCCCGCGCCGGAGGCGATGATCGGCGCGGGCAGCGGCGGCCGGGGGTCGGAGTCACGCACCTCCACGCGTATCCGGTCGGCGTACTCGCGCAGCCTGATGTCCACCTCGCTGTCGGCGTGCACCAGCGCGTTGGTCACCAGTTCCGTGGCGGCCAGTTCCACCTCGTAGGAGATCCGCTGCCAACCCCACTGCCGCAGCTGTCGGTTGAGGAACGCCCGCACGTCCCTGACGGCCGCAAGGTCGTGACGTGCCACCCGGAAGCTGCTGACCCGCTGGTGTGTGCCGGGCAGCGCTCCGGTGAACCGGGCCAGCAGCAGCGCGGCGTCGTCCTCGCGCTGGTCGCCCTCACCGGTGATGGCGACCAGCCGGGTGGCCAGATGCTCCAGGTGCTGGTCATGGGCGGACGCCAGCAGATCGCGCAGCGCCTTGGTGCCGTCTGAGACGTCCACGGTGTGCGAGTGCACCAGGCCGACCGTGTACAGGGCGACGATGGTGCCGTCCGGAAGCGGAACCTCCACGGATTGGTACACGGTGTCGGGAGCCACCCCGAGCGGAATCCCCACCGGCACCTGGGGGATCGCCACATCGCCGCCGGGGTGGCGCAGCAGTGGCGCCGGATGGCCCGCGCTGGCCAGCTCGGCCGTGCCGGTCGCCAGGTCGAGCCATACGCAGCAGCAGGTGGCGAACAGATCCGTACCGAGCTCCGTCAGCAGCCGGTTGGTGCGTCCCAGCAGGTCCGAGGGCCGATGGCCCTCGGTCGCATACGCTCGCACCGCGCTGCGGATCTGGCCCATGTTGGCCGCGGCGGTCGTGCTGTGCCCCTCGACGTCGCCGATCACGAGGCCCAGGTTCCCGTCGGGCAGGGTGACGATGTCGTACCAGTCGCCGCCCACCGCGGTTCCGGCGGTCGCCGTCACATAGCGGGCCGCGGTGTCCAGTTCGCCCCGGTGCGGAAGGGTGTGCGGCAGCAATCCCTGCTGCAGGCCGCGGGCCAGCGCGTGCTCCCGCTCGAACTGGCGGGCGCGCTCCAGGGACTGGGCGAGTAGTCCGGCCATCGTCACCAGGACCGCGCGTTCCTCCGCCGGGAACCGCCGGGGGTGGTCGAAGTACAACATGAACGTTCCGGCGAGCTGTCCCGCGCTGACCAACGGCAGTACGCAGCAGGCCCCGGCGTCCTCCGGTAGCGCGAACTCCGCCGCGTCCAGGGCGCTTTCGGACTCCAGGAACGCCGGTTCACCCACGGTCGGAAACCGCGGCACCGGCGGCCCGTCCTCCCGGGACGAACCGGCCGGCCCGGCGCGTACCGCCTGCGGCGCGCTTCCGCTGTACCCCAGCAGGTACTGCCGGCCGTCGTGCGGTACGGAGACCGCCATGCCCTGGGCGCCCAACGGCGCCACGATCCGGGACACCACCACGTCCAGCACGTCCCTGATCCGCACGGCCTCGGTCAGTGAGGACGCCAGCCGGAAGACCTGGTACAGCGGGGAGAAGCTGACCGCCTCCCCGGCCCCCTGATCGGGTTCCACCAGCAGGAGCAGCGGCATCGCGGTGCAGTCCTCCGTAGACCCCTCGCCCGAACCGGCCAGTTGGCGGGCCAGTTCGTCCGCGACCCGTGTGCACAGCTCCCGTTCTTCCGGGCGCAGCGTCCGCGGCGGCACCAGGATGAGGGTGAGCACTCCCAGCGCGTTTCCCGGCACTCGCACCGGGGTGGAGGCCGCGGTATAAGCGAAGGGCATTGTCACATCGAGTCGGGACGGAATTCCGATGCTTTCCGGAAAAGTTCGCACGCATTGTTCTCCGGTACGGTGCGCGGTGGCCGCGGTGTACGACTGGTTCTCCACGCCCACACGTTCCGCGGTGGTGAATATCGACAGCGGACGGCCCGCCACGACCGCCGCGACCAGGTTCTGCCCGTCATCAACGGCCACGTAGCCGATGGCGGTGGGGACCCGCAGTTCCCGTACCAGTCGCTCCAGTGCCTCGGCGAACAGCGCGTTCCGCGCGCCGAGCTGTGTCGAAGCGGCGGACGGTCCAGGGTCGTGACCGCCCGCCGGTGATCGACCGTGCTCGCTGCTCGCCATCGCCGACGCCTCGACTCCCGCGGAGGGAAAGGTCTCCGCATGGGCAGACATACGGGTTGATTTTATCCCGGACCGGCCGGACGGCGCAGCGGCGCGGGCACGTCACCAGGTAATTCCGGGCCGAGCCCGGCCGAGCGGAATCACGGCTTTTACACGGCGGACGGAATTCACGCGGCATTCCGGTCGGCCGGAAAAGGCCCACCGGTAAGGCCTCCCGTCCCCGTCACAACCACATGTTGTCGTTCATGGACCCGAGGCCGACGCCGGAAAGCCGGTGGTGCAGTGCGATGGCCTGGTCCTCGGTGAGCGAGGCGACATGGTCGGCCGCGGCGCGCAGCGGGTCACCGTGGAGTCGCAGTTCCTCCGCCCGCTCGGGCGGCAGCAGTTCGGGCGCGTCATGGCTCCACCGCAGCAACTCGCTGACGATGCGCCGCTTTCCGTGCTGCTGCGTGGCCAGCGCCGGGCGGTCGATCACGTAGCACCAGACGAGTTCCTTGAGCAAGTCGCAGGCCGCGCGCCGCTCTTGGGGGATGACCAGGCGCGCACCGTAGCGGATGGCGGCCGCGCCGCCGACTTCGAGGTGGATGTCCCGGGTGAAGTAGGCGATCAGGTCGGCGGTGCGCCGGTTCACCGCGACGGCGTCCTCATGACTGCCGCTGTAGGGCGCGGGAACCTGGAGCCGCTTGCCGATGTCGGCCATCAGCTGCCGCGCCTCGGCGCGGTCGAACGGCTGCCCGGCGCCGGCCCGTTTGGCCGCCACGTAGTCCAGGAAGCGCCTGGTCTCACGTTCGGTGTCACCGCCGGCGGCACCGTCCGGTGGGAACAGGGCGGCCAGCGGGATCAGGCCGGTGCGGTAGAAGTCCTCCACGTCGTGGCAGGCGTAGGTGACGTCGTCGGCCCAGTCCATCACCTGCTCCTCGACCGGTACCTCGGTTCCGGTGCGGCCCGCCCGCACCCAGGCGAAGGCCTCCCGGTCGGCCGCGTACACGCCCCACTTGGCGTGCCGTGCCGGGTCCTCGGCCGACGGGGCACGCTCCCACGGGTACTTGGTGGACGCGTCGAGGCAGGCCCGGGTGAGGTGCAGCCCGCGGTGGCCCGGGTACTTGTGCGCGGCCAGGAAGGTCAGTACCCGCAGGGTCTGGGCGTTGCCCTCGAAGCTGTCTAGCGCGCGGTCCGCCTCCCGCAGTTCGTCCATGGTGGCGCGCAGCGCCGTCTCGCCCGCGTGCCCGAAGGGCGGATGGCCGATGTCGTGGGCCATACAGGCGGCTTCCACCAGCGCCGGGTTGGGGCCGCCGTAGCGACGTTCCAGGCGTTCGGCCATCCGTCGACCGAGCTGTGCCACCTTCATCGAGTGCGTCAACCGCGTGTGGTAGGCGCCGAGTTCACCGCTGGCCACCACCTGGCTCTTGCCCGCCAGCGCCCGCCACTGGGTGGAGTACAGGATCCGGTCGACGTCATGCTCGAACCCGGAGCGCTGCCCCTCATCGGACACCCTGCGGCGCAGTGCGTGCTGTTCCAGGTCCTCGTCGCTGTATTTGGCCGGTCGCATGCGGCGATGGTACGCGGCGTGAGCTGGCCGGACAGGTAGGGCGACCGTCCCCCGGCGGACCGGCCCCTGGTGTGACGTACCTCTCCCCGCAAAGGTGGACCAATCGGTCAGTTTTCGAACTTTACCCCCATTGACCTGCGACTACACGCTTCCAGTGATCGCTAATTGCCCGATTTGACCCACTGAGGGGGGTCTTGCCCCA
>NZ_JAPZVN010000052.1 GCF_027533845.1 Streptomyces sp. RPT161
GCTTAGCTTCCGGGTTCGGAATGTAACCGGGCGTTTCCCTAACGCTATGACCACCGAAACACTATGAAACACATCAAACCGACCGGCACAACCGGCATGATTCGTTGTTTCAGAACTACACAGTGGACGCGAGCAACTGAGGACAAGCCCTCGGCCTATTAGTACCAGTCAACTCCACCGGTTACCCGGCTTCCATATCTGGCCTATCAACCCAGTCGTCTACTGGGAGCCTTACCCCATCAAGTGGGTGGGAGTCCTCATCTCGAAGCAGGCTTCCCGCTTAGATGCTTTCAGCGGTTATCCCTCCCGAACGTAGCCAACCAGCCATGCTCTTGGCAGAACAACTGGCACACCAGAGGTCCGTCCGTCCCGGTCCTCTCGTACTAGGGACAGCCCTTCTCAAGACTCCTACGCGCACAGCGGATAGGGACCGAACTGTCTCACGACGTTCTAAACCCAGCTCGCGTACCGCTTTAATGGGCGAACAGCCCAACCCTTGGGACCGACTCCAGCCCCAGGATGCGACGAGCCGACATCGAGGTGCCAAACCATCCCGTCGATATGGACTCTTGGGGAAGATCAGCCTGTTATCCCCGGGGTACCTTTTATCCGTTGAGCGACGGCGCTTCCACAAGCCACCGCCGGATCACTAGTCCCAGCTTTCGCTCCTGCTCGACCCGTCAGTCTCACAGTCAAGCTCCCTTGTGCACTTACACTCAACACCTGATTGCCAACCAGGCTGAGGGAACCTTTGGGCGCCTCCGTTACCCTTTAGGAGGCAACCGCCCCAGTTAAACTACCCATCAGACACTGTCCCTGATCCGGATCACGGACCCAGGTTAGACATCCAGCACGACCAGAGTGGTATTTCAACAACGACTCCACCACGGCTGGCGCCATAGCTTCACAGTCTCCCACCTATCCTACACAAGCCGAACCGAACACCAATATCAAACTGTAGTAAAGGTCCCGGGGTCTTTCCGTCCTGCTGCGCGAAACGAGCATCTTTACTCGTAATGCAATTTCACCGGGCCTATGGTTGAGACAGTCGAGAAGTCGTTACGCCATTCGTGCAGGTCGGAACTTACCCGACAAGGAATTTCGCTACCTTAGGATGGTTATAGTTACCACCGCCGTTTACTGGCGCTTAAGTTCTCAGCTTCGCCCCACCGAAATGGAGCTAACCGGTCCCCTTAACGTTCCAGCACCGGGCAGGCGTCAGTCCGTATACATCGCCTTACGGCTTCGCACGGACCTGTGTTTTTAGTAAACAGTCGCTTCTCGCTGGTCTCTGCGGCCACCCCCAGCTCAGAGAGAAAATCTCATCACCAGGAATGGCCCCCCTTCTCCCGAAGTTACGGGGGCATTTTGCCGAGTTCCTTAACCATAGTTCACCCGAACGCCTCGGTATTCTCTACCAGACCACCTGAGTCGGTTTAGGGTACGGGCCGCAACAGCACTCACTAGAGGCTTTTCTCGACAGCATAGGATCATCCACTTCACCACAATCGGCTCGGCATCAGGTCTCAGACATCAACAGGACGGATTTACCTACCCTGCGTCCTACACCCTTACCCCGGGACAACCACCGCCCGGGCTGGACTACCTTCCTGCGTCACCCCATCGCTCACCTACTACCACGTTGGATCAGCGGCTCCACTCACACCAGGATTGTCCGAAGACGCACCCAACGGCTTCACGGCCTTAGCATTCGAGGGTTCAGCGTTGGCGCACTATCACGGGTACCGGAATATCAACCGGTTGTCCATCGACTACGCCTGTCGGCCTCGCCTTAGGTCCCGACTTACCCTGGGCAGATCAGCTTGACCCAGGAACCCTTAGTCAATCGGCGCAAGAGTTTCCCACTCTTGTATCGCTACTCATGCCTGCATTCTCACTCGTGAACCGTCCACAACTACCTTCCGGCGCTGCTTCACCCGGCACACGACGCTCCCCTACCCACCCACACCTTCGTTAGAAGTACTTGTGTGAGTGACACGACTTCGGCGGTATACTTGAGCCCCGCTACATTGTCGGCGCGGAATCACTTGACCAGTGAGCTATTACGCACTCTTTCAAGGGTGGCTGCTTCTAAGCCAACCTCCTGGTTGTCTCTGCGACTCCACATCCTTTCCCACTTAGCATACGCTTAGGGGCCTTAGTCGATGCTCTGGGCTGTTTCCCTCTCGACCATGGAGCTTATCCCCCACAGTCTCACTGCCGCGCTCTCACTTACCGGCATTCGGAGTTTGGCTAAGGTCAGTAACCCGGTAGGGCCCATCGCCTATCCAGTGCTCTACCTCCGGCAAGAAACACACGACGCTGCACCTAAATGCATTTCGGGGAGAACCAGCTATCACGGAGTTTGATTGGCCTTTCACCCCTAACCACAGGTCATCCCCCAGGTTTTCAACCCTGGTGGGTTCGGTCCTCCACGAAGTCTTACCTCCGCTTCAACCTGCCCATGGCTAGATCACTCCGCTTCGGGTCTTGAGCGTGCGACTCAACCGCCCTCTTCGGACTCGCTTTCGCTACGGCTACCCCACACGGGTTAACCTCGCCACACACCGCAAACTCGCAGGCTCATTCTTCAAAAGGCACGCAGTCACGACGATGAGTGCAAGCACTCACCGCGACGCTCCCACGGCTTGTAGGCACACGGTTTCAGGTACTATTTCACTCCGCTCCCGCGGTACTTTTCACCATTCCCTCACGGTACTATCCGCTATCGGTCACCAGGGAATATTTAGGCTTAACGGGTGGTCCCGCCAGATTCACACGGGATTTCTCGGGCCCCGTGCTACTTGGGTGACTTCCAAGAGAGCCGCTGACATTTCAACTACGGGGGTCTTACCCTCTACGCCGGGCCTTTCGCATGCCCTTCGTCTACATCAACGGTTTCTGACTCTCCCAACAGCCGGCAGACTGCTGAAGAAAGCTCCCACAACCCCACATGCGCAACCCCTGCCGGGTATCACACGCATACGGTTTAGCCTCATCCAGTTTCGCTCGCCACTACTCCCGGAATCACGGTTGTTTTCTCTTCCTGCGGGTACTGAGATGTTTCACTTCCCCGCGTTCCCTCCACATACCCTATGTGTTCAGGTACGGGTGACAGCCCATGACGACTGCCGGGTTTCCCCATTCGGACACCCCCGGATCACAGCTCGGTTGACAGCTCCCCGGGGCCTATCGCGGCCTCCCACGTCCTTCATCGGTTCCTGGTGCCAAGGCATCCACCGTGCGCCCTTAAAAACTTGGCCACAGATGCTCGCGTCCACTATGCAGTTCTCAAACAACGACCCATCCCCCACATCACCTGAGCACAACACCCAAGCTCCACGAGGCCGGTCACCACTGAGAGACACTCACGTTCCCTCAGGACCCAACAGCGTGCCCGACACCACCGACTCCGACCCACGTTCCACGCCCCCGAAAGAGCAGTACTAGCAGCCATCACCGGCCATGCCGAGTAGTCAACGTTCCACCCATGAGCAAACCACCGCAGGACACTCGCCTGCGTAGTGGCTCTGGACCGTACGAGACGATCTAGAAGCTCCTTAGAAAGGAGGTGATCCAGCCGCACCTTCCGGTACGGCTACCTTGTTACGACTTCGTCCCAATCGCCAGTCCCACCTTCGACGATTCCCTCCCACAAGGGGTTGGGCCACCGGCTTCGGGTGTTACCGACTTTCGTGACGTGACGGGCGGTGTGTACAAGGCCCGGGAACGTATTCACCGCAGCACTGCTGATCTGCGATTACTAGAGACTCCGACTTCATGGGGTCGAGTTGCAGACCCCAATCCGAACTGAGACCGGCTTTTTGAGATTCGCTCCACCTCACGGCATCGCAACTCATTGTACCGGCCATTGTAGCACGTGTGCAGCCCAAGACATAAGGGGCATGATGACTTGACGTCGTCCCCACCTTCCTCCGAGTTGACCCCGGCAGTCTCCCGTGAGTCCCCATCACCCCGAAGGGCATGCTGGCAACACAGGACAAGGGTTGCGCTCGTTGCGGGACTTAACCCAACATCTCACGACACGAGCTGACGACAGCCATGCACCACCTGTACACCGACCACAAGGGGGCACCCATCTCTGGATGTTTCCGGTGTATGTCAAGCCTTGGTAAGGTTCTTCGCGTTGCGTCGAATTAAGCCACATGCTCCGCCTCTTGTGCGGGCCCCCGTCAATTCCTTTGAGTTTTAGCCTTGCGGCCGTACTCCCCAGGCGGGGAACTTAATGCGTTAGCTGCGGCACGGACAACGTGGAATGTCGCCCACACCTAGTTCCCAACGTTTACGGCGTGGACTACCAGGGTATCTAATCCTGTTCGCTCCCCACGCTTTCGCTCCTCAGCGTCAGTATCGGCCCAGAGATCCGCCTTCGCCACCGGTGTTCCTCCTGATATCTGCGCATTTCACCGCTACACCAGGAATTCCGATCTCCCCTACCGAACTCTAGCCTGCCCGTATCGAATGCAGACCCGGGGTTAAGCCCCGGGCTTTCACATCCGACGCGACAAGCCGCCTACGAGCTCTTTACGCCCAATAATTCCGGACAACGCTCGCACCCTACGTATTACCGCGGCTGCTGGCACGTAGTTAGCCGGTGCTTCTTCTGCAGGTACCGTCACTTGCGCTTCTTCCCTGCTGAAAGAGGTTTACAACCCGAAGGCCGTCATCCCTCACGCGGCGTCGCTGCATCAGGCTTTCGCCCATTGTGCAATATTCCCCACTGCTGCCTCCCGTAGGAGTCTGGGCCGTGTCTCAGTCCCAGTGTGGCCGGTCGCCCTCTCAGGCCGGCTACCCGTCGTCGCCTTGGTAGGCCATCACCCCACCAACAAGCTGATAGGCCGCGGGCTCATCCTGCACCGCCGGAGCTTTCCACCCGAAAGCATGCGCTCCCAGGTAATATCCGGTATTAGACCCCGTTTCCAGGGCTTGTCCCAGAGTGCAGGGCAGATTGCCCACGTGTTACTCACCCGTTCGCCACTAATCCACCCCGAAGGGCTTCATCGTTCGACTTGCATGTGTTAAGCACGCCGCCAGCGTTCGTCCTGAGCCAGGATCAAACTCTCCGTGAATGCTTCCGGGCTATCCCGGTCAACACTCGCGTTGAGCGGCACCACCAGGAGGAATAATCCC
>NZ_JAPZVN010000053.1 GCF_027533845.1 Streptomyces sp. RPT161
TGATCGCCGTGCAGGCTGCGGAGGACGAGGTTGGTCCGTGGTTGACCGATCGGGTCGGTGTTGCGGCGGTCAACGGTCCGGCCTCGGTTGTGATCGCTGGTGATGAGGGCGAGGCGCTGGCGGTCGCTGGGCGGTTCGAGGCGTTGGGTCGTAAGACCAAGCGGTTGACGGTGAGCCATGCGTTCCACTCGGCGCACATGGACGGCATGTTGGCGGACTTCCGTAAGGTGGCGGAGGGGCTGAGGTACGAGGCTCCTCGGATTCCGATCGTTTCCAACCTGACGGGTGCGTTGGTCACCGCTGAGGAGATCTGCCTGCCTGACTTCTGGGTGCGTCATGTGCGTGAGGCCGTGCGTTTCCTCGATGGCGTCCGTGTGTTGGAGGCGGAGGGGGTGACGGCGTATCTCGAACTGGGGCCGGATGGTGTGTTGTCGGCCATGGCCCAGGAGTGCGTCACGTCGGAGGGCGCGGTGTTCGTCCCGGTACTGCGGGCCGGACGCTCGGAAGCCGAGACCGTGACCACCGCGCTGGCCCAGGCCCACGTCAGCGGCATCGCCGTCGACTGGCGGGCGTACTACGCCGGAACCGGCGCCCAACGCGTCGACCTACCCACCTACGCCTTCCAGCACCAGCGGTACTGGGTCGACACCTTCGCGGTGTACGAGGACGTGGCGTCCGTCGGACTCGGAGCCGTCGGACATCCGCTGCTCGGTGCGGCGGTGGAACTTCCGGACTCGGACGGGGTGTTGCTCACCGGCCGGTTGTCGGTCCAGAGCCACCCCTGGCTGGCCGACCACACGTTGCTCGACGCGGTCGTCGTGCCGCCGTCGGCCTTCGTGGAACTGGCGATACACGCTGGGGAGCAGGTGGGGTGCGGTGCGCTGGACGAGCTGACCCTGGATGCGCCGCTGGTGCTGCCGGAGCGCGGTGGTGTCCAACTGCGCGTCACGGTGGGCGCGTCCGACGAGTCGGGACGGCGCACGTTGTCCGTGCACTCGCGCCCGGACGAGGCCACCGGCGACGCCGTACGGCCCGACCTGCCATGGACCCGCAACGCCATCGGCGTACTTGCCGCACAGGGCGGTCCCGAGCCGCAGCCCGGCCTGACGGAATGGCCGCCAGCCGGTGCCATGCCTGCGCCGTCCGACGCGGCCGAGGTCTACCGCCACCTCGCCGCCGCCGGACTGGTGCACGGACCGGTGTTCCAGGGCCTGAACAAGGTGTGGACGCACAACGACGAGATCTACGCGGAAGTGCGCCTCGCGCCGGAACAACAGTCCGACGCCACCCGGTTCGCTCTGCATCCGGCGCTCCTCGACGCGGCCCTGCACGCCCGCGCCCCGCACATTCCCGGTGACGCGCTGCCGCTGTCGTGGCGCGGTGTGAGCCTGCACGCCAGCGGCGCCTCGGCGCTGCGGGTGCGGATCGTGCCGGAAGGGGACGACACCGTGTCCCTGACTGCGGCGGACGAGTCGGGCAACGTCGTGGCGTCAGTGGCCGCCGTGGCCCTGCGCCCGTTCGCCGTGGACCAGACGGAACAGCTCGCCACGCACAACGACGCACTGTTCCGTCTCGACTGGACCCACCTTCCCGTCGCCGCGGCGACATCGGGCCGCTACGCCATCGTGGGCGCCGCGGACCACGAGCTGGGTGTCCTGGGTGAGGCGTTCGAGGACCTGGCGGCACTGGACGCGGCCATCGCCGCCGGTCATCCGGTACCGGACGCCGTCCTCGTGCCCGTCCTGCACAACACGCCCGAAGCGGTAGCGGCGCCGGTCCATGACGCGGCCACCCGTGCGCTCGGCACACTGCAAGCCTGGCTGGCCGGTGAGCGGTTCGGCTCGGCACGCCTGGTGCTGGTCACCCGGGGCGCGGTCGACACCGGTGGCGATGGGCTGCCGACGGACCTGGCGGCCGCCCCGGTCTGGGGGCTGGCCCGCTCGGCGCAGTCGGAGAACCCGGACCGGATCGTCCTGCTCGACCTCGACGCGACCGCCTCGACATACGCGGCCGTACCGGGAGCCATCGCCTCCGGTGAGCCCGAACTGGCCCTGCGCGCGGGCGCGGCCTACGTACCGCGGCTGGCCAGGGTTGAGACGGCGGCCGGGGACGTCACTCGGACCATCGAGCCCGAGGGAACCGTCCTGATCACCGGCGCCACCGGCGGCCTGGGACGACTGCTCGCCACACATCTGGTGGCCGAGCACGGCGCACGCCGTCTGTTGCTGGTCAGCCGCAGCGGTGAGGCAGCCGAGGGCATGGCCGAACTGCGTGACCAGCTGACCGAGTTGGGCGCACACGTCACGGTGGCGGCCTGCGATGCCGCCGACCGTGCGGCGCTTGCCGAAGTCCTGGACCGGGTCCCGGCGGAACACCCGTTGACGGCCGTCGCGCATGTCGCCGCGGTGCTGGACGACGGTGTGGTCGACAAGCTCACCCCGGAGCGGCTGGCCCGGGTGCTGCGGCCGAAGGTCGACGCCACGGTCAACCTGCACGACCTCACCAAGGACCGCGACCTATCGGCGTTCGTGATGTTCTCCGCTGCGGCAGGCACCCTGGGCGCCGCGGGACAGGCGAACTACGCGGCGGCCAACGTCTTCCTGGACGCCCTTGCCCGGCACCGCCGCGCCCAGGGGCTCCCGGCGGTCTCGCTGGTCTGGGGCATGTGGGCGGAAGAACGCGGTATGGCAGGACGGTTGGCAGCGGCGGACCGGACACGTACGGCACTCGGCGGCATGGTGCCGCTGGCGGCCGACGAGGGCCTGGCGCTGTTCGACGCCGCCATCACAACCGACGAGGCCGTACTGGTGCCCGTCCGGCTTGACTTCGCCAAGCTGCGGGCTGCCGCCGCGACGGGCGAACTGCACCCGATGTTCCGGGGGTTGGTCCGCACTCCGGGCCGCCGGAGCGCGCGGTCCGACCAGGGCGGCACGGCGGGAAGGGAGAGCATCGCGCAGCGGCTGTCGCGGCTGTCGGCGGCCGAGCGGGAGCGCACGGTGCTGGACCTGGTACGTGCCCAGGTCGCCGCGGTGCTCGGGTATGCCTCGGCCGAGCTGGTCGGCGCCGGTCAGGCGTTCCGCGAGCTGGGCTTCGACTCCCTGACCGCGGTGGAACTGCGCAACAGGCTGAACGCTGCCACCGAACTGCGGCTTCCGGCCACGTTGATCTACGACTACCCGACCCCGGCCGCGCTCGCCGAGTACCTGCTGGCCGAGGTCGTACCGGACGCGGCGGGGGAGCCGAAGAACTCCGTACTGGAGGAGTTGGACCGGCTGGAGAACGCCCTGTCCGCGCTGGCACCGGACGATGTCTCGGAGCTGGTGCCGGACGAGGCGGCGCAGGCCCGTATCGCGGTACGGCTGCAGTCGCTGTTGGCGAAGTGGAACGACGTCCGCGGCGCGGCGGAGGGCGGCGCGGCGGACGTCCTCGAAGAGGCCAGCGACGACGAACTCTTCGACTTCATCGACAAGAGGTTCGGCAAGGGCTGAGCGATTCCAACACCGACCACCGCGACGATCTCGACCATTTCGAATGGATGAAGCGCCAATGGCGAACGAAGCAAGGCTCCGGGAATACCTCAAGAAGGTCACGACGGAACTCGACGAGACCTATGGGCGGCTGCGGGAAATCGAGGACCAGGCACGGGAGCCCATTGCGATAGTCGCGATGAGCTGCCGTTTCCCCGGAGACGTGCGGTCGCCCGAGGAACTGTGGCGGCTGCTGGAGTCGGGCGGTGACGCGCTCACCGGCTTCCCGGCGGACCGCGGTTGGGACGTGGAGGGGTTGTACGACCCGGACCCGGACAGCCGTGGCACCTCCTACACCAGAGAGGGCGGCTTCCTCAGCGACGCCGCCCGCTTCGATCCGGCCTTCTTCGGGATCAGCCCGCGTGAGGCGCTGGCGATGGACCCGCAGCAGCGGCTGCTGCTGGAAACCGCGTGGGAGGCGTTCGAGCGGGCGGGCGTCGACCCGGTGACGCTGCGCGGTAGCCAGTCGGGTGTCTTCGTCGGCGTCAACGGCTCCGACTACCTGAACGCGCTGTTGGAGGCGGACGACGACTTCGCCGGGCACCTCGGCACGGGTAACGCGGCCAGCGTGATATCCGGCCGCCTTTCCTACACCTTCGGCCTCGAAGGTCCGGCGGTCACCGTCGACACCGCCTGCTCGGCGTCCCTGGTCGCGCTGCACCTCGCGGTGCAGGCGCTGCGCAACGGCGAGTGCTCGCTGGCACTTTCGGGCGGCGCGCACGTGATGGCGACTCCCGGCCTGTTCGTGGAGTTCAGCCGCCAGCGCGGCCTTTCCACCGACGGCCGCTGCAAGGCGTTCTCCGCCGACGCCGATGGGTTCGGCCCGGCCGAGGGTGTGGGCATGCTGCTGCTGGAGCGGCTGTCGGACGCCCGCAGGAACGGCCACCCGGTGCTGGCCGTGGTGCGGGGCAGCGCCGTCAACCAGGACGGTGCGAGCAATGGCCTTACGGCCCCCAACGGCCCGTCCCAGCAGCGGGTGATCCGCCAGGCGCTGGCGAACGCCCGGCTCACCGCCGACCAGGTCGACGCGGTCGAGGCGCACGGCACCGGTACCTCGCTCGGTGACCCCATCGAGGCGCAGGCACTGCTGGCCACCTACGGCAAGGAACGACCGGAGGGCCAGCCGCTGTGGCTGGGCTCCGTGAAGTCCAACATCGGGCACACACAGGCCGCGGCCGGTGTCGCCGGTGTGATGAAGATGGTGCTGGCGATGCGGCACGGTGTGCTGCCGAAGTCACTGCACATAGCCGAACCCTCCCCGCACATCGACTGGTCGACCGGCGCGGTGTCGCTGCTGACGGAGCCGCGGGAGTGGCCGGAGACCGGACACCCGCGTCGCGCCGGCATCTCGGCC
>NZ_JAPZVN010000054.1 GCF_027533845.1 Streptomyces sp. RPT161
ACCACAGTCTGGTGTGACTGAGCGCTTCAGTTGGCCAGTCTGCGCAGCACAGTTGGCCGTGATCCGGGGTCAGCAACAAGGCGTCCTCGACAACGGCCGGGGTCTCACCGACACTGATCGACGTGGGGGACATCGCAGTGTGGGTCGCGGCTTTCACCGGCGGTACGGCCGTGCTCGCGAGCTGGGTGACCACCCTGGGGAACGCGCGGGCCGCCCGAGTCCAGGCCGAGGCTTCGGCCCAGGCTCAGCGCCAAGGACGGGTACGGGAGCTGAGGCGGGCCGCCTACCTGGAGCTGATGGAACACGCTCACGTCATCGGTGAGCTGTACCGGCGGGTCATAGACGCGTTCCACCAGATCGCGGACCCGGACCAGCAGCTGACACGCTTCGAGGAACTGCGTTTAGAGCTACGCGAAGCCTACGACCCTCTCATGCACAGTGTTCGTGTCGTCGTCCTGGAAGGGCCGCTCGCCACTGCTGAAGCGGCCCAGGGCGTATTGGACGCGGCGCAGAAGGTTAACCGGTGTCTATGGCGCATCACCTGTGGTGACGCGGACGCCCACTCCCGCTTCGTCGAGGGGCAGGAGGCGTACCTGCGATGCCTAAGCCGGTTCGTCGAAGCGGCGCGCGCCGCGATGGATACATCCTGATCGGATTACCTGAGTGCACCGCGTCCTGGAGTGTGGAACGTCGCTCCCCCGAGACTGCCGACCTCCGAGAACGCTGCGCTCAACCGGCCACCTCGAACGCTCAGTGGCCAACTGAAGCGCTCAGTCACATCCGGCGAGCCGCCACCCCCTACCCATTCGACTGTTTGTACGATTCTGAGTGTGGCTGATTTTGACTACCCGGATGACTTGATCCTGCTGCAACGCGACTTCACCAAGGCCAGCCGGGAGCTTTCGGAGTTGTATGCCGAGCTACCGCCGCGCCCTACCGGTACCGACGCGTACACGGACGAGGATGGGGCCCACCACCCCGCAACCCGGGCGTGGACCGAGGAGGAGCAGGCGCGGGTGGACGGGCTACTCGCTCGCCAGCGGGACGCGGCCCAGGCGCTGGCGATCCACGAGTTTTGGTCGACACTCAGCGGCCCGGACGTGCCCAAAGCGCGGATGGCGCTCGAGCACGTCGACGACACGGCAGGCGACGAATAGCTCCGTGGGCGATCGAGGCCAGTTCGAGCGGGCGGGGCCGTGGGCACGCATCGAACTTCCGGACGGCCAGGAGCTGAACATCCTGGTGACCGCTCGCACACGTACCCCGGACGGAAAATGGTGGTTCGAATGTGAGGCTGTGCTGTACGGCAGAACGGCCTACCCCAACGGGCAGACCCGCCCTGAGGCGGCAGCCATCGCCTTCTCCGCGCCCGCCGACGCGGTCCAGCCCATCGACGGCCAGGACTACAAAGCAATACCCACCACCGACATGACCATCGCACGCCCCTGGCGCCTGCAGATCCTGCGCCCCGAATCAGCCCAGGGTCCCACCGCCCTGCTACACCGCGGCGACTGCTGGCAAGGCCGCCACGGACGCCCCCTCACCAACGACGAAGCACGCCCCGCAGCCGCCAACCCCGACGTGGGCCCCTGCCAGATCTGCCACCCAGAACGGGCCGCACGATGGTGACCATCACCCGGCAAGCCCCCCTCACTCAAACGGTGCGCAGCAGCCATGGTTTACGAGCACGACAACGCCCCCTGCTGGTCTACGCCGTCACGGCATCATGACGTGTGGTCGTTCGGTTGGGCGTCGACGGACACCCAACCGAACGACAGCGCAGGGACCTTCAGGCGGCTGCCGCGAGGGTGGCTTCGACTGTCCCGGCTCGGCGTTGCTGCCGGGTCAGGGGCGGGACATGAGGGTGATGAACGTCCACTGGATGTGGCCCGGGGGTCTCTCTGTGCACGTTGACTGACAAGAGGAGGGCCAGCCCACGGCCAAGCCGCTTCCCGTGCCCATCACAGCACCGCCCAGCCGGAATGTCGGCGATCTCCATCTCAGGGAGTTTCCGCATACTCGTGGTGCCGTTGCCCGCTACGCCGGGTGGTCCGCGACGTCCTTGACCATCTGGTAGGCAGCCGTGAGCGACAGGCTCGGAACAGCCTTGCGCAGCGACTTCACCGCAGTTTCCAGATCTCGCTCAACGTCAGCGCCCGCGACGTCCAAGATGTCGCGAACCCAGGCCCGGCGCACCAGCTCGTCCGCTTGAGTTGCCGTCTCCTCCGCGATGTCCACCGCACGTTCCAGTCCGGAGCGCTCGGCAGGATCGGCGGACTCCAGTGCCCGCCGCAGCCGTGCCAGTACCTCCCGGCTGTCACGTACGACGACTACCGGATCCTGCTTCGCCTTGCCCGAAAAGAACATCCCGCCTCCCTTCTCTTCCATTCGTAAAACGGTCGCGCGGGCACGCCGCGCTGAGGCTCGGTGCGTCCGCGCGGATTCATTGCGCTCGTCAGCGGGTTCGTCCCGACAACGGGAGCTGCTCGCTCAGAAGCAGTTGCTCTGGATGGTGGAGATCCCCAGAATCTCCAGCGCGGCGTTGCCCCCCAACTTCTTGAACTCGGCGATGCTACCCGCCTTGATCATGAGCTTCGCCGCCTCAACCACTCCGCCCAGGCCCTTGATAGCCTCATATGCCTTGCCCGCGGGGATGAATATAGCGCCGACGGCGGCCACGCACTTGGTGTACTTCCAGGCGTCGCCCCAAAAGCTCATCGGCCGCATCAGATGGCCGTTCCCGCCCGTTGACACCTGAGCGGCGCCATCCGCGGCCCCCGCGGACTGGATATCGCCAATGTGCGTGAGGGCCTCGCGCTGCGCCGCCGGATCACCCGGGTACATCGCGGCGACGACCTGCGCGACCGTTCGGTTGGCCGGGAGTGCGGCGAGCCGCTGGTCCAACCCCTGCTCCACAATCTGCGGTACCCCCGTGTTGTCCATGAGCTGGATCGCGGCAGCATGTTCGGCCGCGGTCCGGGCGTGGGTCGCCTCGGTGGCCGACGCCATCGGCCCGGTGACGCCCAGTAGGACGGCTGCGCCGGCCGCGACGGTGGCCATGCGAATGCCCTGACGATTCACGTGCGTTCTCTCCTTGGGGGCCGTCGAGGGACGATTCATCAACGGCCCCCCGAACTTGCCCCGATCAGGCGCGCGCTGCCTGTTCATCGCGCGCCGCTGTATCGGCGATGATCATGCTGCCCCCGTAGACAAGATGGCGGCAACCTCCGACCGGTGGTGACCAGACCGCCCCTCGGAGGTCGTTTGACGTACCACCGGTGGATCACCTCCCGGCCACATGGCGGGATTTCGATTTCTGAAACCTGCGCAGGTCGGTGGCTTGCCAGCTTGTCGCCGGGCGACGACGGAAACAGCGTCCGATACACATGCGATGGAGCCCCGATCCATGCGTGCTGGACCGGGGCTCTATTGCGTGCTTGTAGGTATGCGTTGTCACCGTGCGGACCGTGGAGCCCGGATTGGTGGGCCAACTCCAACGTCTTGTGCCAGGACCGCTTCACCTCGGGCCCCGTTTTCCAATACAGCTGCACCGACGCCGACCCCGGCGTGGGACCCTGCCAGGTCTGCCCCCCAGAGCGGGCCGCACGATGGTGACCACCCACCCGCCAGGCCCCCCTCCCGCAAGCGGTAGACAGCGCCACGGCCCTGACGTCCCACCGTCGGGACCGTGCTCGTTTCAGATGCCGTGGCAGTTCGCCGTCGAACCGCGGCCCGCCGACCTGGTGGAGGCTCACGCCCAACTGGAGGCGCTGCGCCTACGGGCGTGGCGGTACGGGGCGGCTTGACCGCTGACGAGGCGTCGGGCACCGCCACCGTGCTGGTCAACCTGCCCCGCGGCCCGCACACCCTGCTGGCGTTCTCCAACGCCATCAGCACGCGTGGGCGCACCGTGGCCTGCTTCTCGTCCCGGCAGAACGCGGCATCGATAGTTGGCGGGCGGCGCGTCCTACCAGCCCGTACGCGGCCAAGACGGCAAGGTCGGCCTGGTCTGCCCGCCCGTCGGCGGCGGCATCCGCCAACTGCGCTCCCAGCTGCCGCAGTTCTGCCTGGGCCTGGGCGCCAAGGCGTGCGACGTCGTCGATGTCGCGGTGCAGGACGGCACCGGTCACCGCGGCGATGCGGTATGGGGCGGCGGTTGTCACCGTCTCGACGACCTGTCCCTCACCGCGTGAAAAGTACGTCTGCAGGTCGCGCTGGAAGGCAGCGGCGAGGGTGACAGAGTTTGCCTGATAGCCGGCCAGGCTCCACATCGCCGCGGAGATCGCCAGCAGCTCGATCCGGCGTGGGCTGGCTACATCGTGACGCTCGGCGAGATCCGCATATGCCTCCGCGATCTGACGTAGTGGAACTGGGTCGGCCCGGCGCTCGCGCGGGGTGCGGGACAGCTGCCCCAGCCGCGCCAGCGT
>NZ_JAPZVN010000055.1 GCF_027533845.1 Streptomyces sp. RPT161
CCTGCCCACCTACGCCTTCCAGCGCCAGCACTACTGGCTGGAGTCCGGCGCTGCCAACCCCGCTGAAGACAGTGGCACGGACTCCGTGGAGGCCCGCTTCTGGGAGGCCGTCGAGCGCGAGGACTTCGAGGCGCTGTCCGCCGAGTTGGCGGTGGACGGCGACCAGCCGTGGAGTGAGGCGCTGTCCGCGCTGTCCGCCTGGCGCAGGCAGGGGCGTGAGAACTCGACGGTGGACGGCTGGCGTTACCGGGTCACCTGGAAGCCGGTGGCCGAGGAGACGGCGGCACGGCTGTCCGGCACCTGGCTGCTCGTGGCGTCCGACCAGGAGAGCCCATGGGCGGCTGAGGCGGCCCGCGTACTCGCCGAACGAGGGGCGTCCGTAAGGCGGTTGACTGCGGCCGACACCGGCCGGAAGTCGCTGGCCGATGCGCTCGCCGCCGAGGAGGGGCCGTTCAGCGGTGTGCTGTCGCTGCTGGCGTTGGACGGCCAGCCGCAGCCGCTGCACGCGTCCATGGCGTTGGTGCAGGCGCTCGGCGATGCAGGGATCGACGCGCCGCTGTGGCTGGCCACCCGTGGTGCGGTTGCCGTCAACCGTGCGGAGCCGCTGGACGACCCCGCGCAGGCGCTGGTGTGGGGCCTTGGCCGGGTCGTGGCGCTGGAACACGGTGAGCGCTGGGGCGGCCTGGTCGACCTGCCCGAAGCCGTCGACGACCGCGCGCTGGCCCGGATCGTGGCGGCCCTCGCCGGGACCGACAGCGAGGACCAGGTCGCGGTGCGGCCCTCCGGGCTGTACGTCCGCAGGCTGGTACGCGCCCCCCTGGCGCAGACGCCCGCCGTGCGTGACTGGCGGCCGGACGGCACCGTCCTGGTCACCGGTGGCACCGGGGCGCTCGGCGCGCACGTCGCCCGCTACCTCGCCCGCACCGGCGCCCGGCACCTCGTGCTGACCAGCCGCCGTGGCCTCGACGCACCCGGCGCCACCGAACTATGCACCGAACTATCCGAGTTGGGCGCCGAGGCCACGATCGCGGCCTGTGATGTGGCCGACCGGGACGCGCTGGCCGCACTGCTCGCCGAGATACCCGCCGACCGGCCGCTCACGGCCGTCGTGCACACCGCCGCCGTACTGGACGACGCGGTCATCGAGGCGCTGACCCCGGAGCAGCTCGACCGGGTGCTGCGGGTCAAGGTCGACGCCACGCGCAACCTGCACGAGCTGACCCGTGACCTCGACCTGTCCGCGTTCGTGCTGTTCTCGTCCTTCGCCGCCACCTTCGGCGCCCCGGGGCAGGGCAACTACGCGCCGGGGAACGCGTTCCTGGACGCCTTCGCCGAGTACCGGCGCGCCGCCGGGCTGCCCGCGACCTCGGTGGCGTGGGGGCCATGGGGTGACGGTGGCATGGCGGAGGGCGCGGTCGGTGACCGGATGCGCCGCCACGGTGTGCTGGAGATGGCACCGGAACTCGCGGTCACCGCGCTCCAGCACGCCTTGGACCGGGACGAGACCACGCTGACCGTGGCCGACATGGAGTGGAAGCGCTTCGTCCTGGCCTTCACCTCCGGCCGCCCGCGCCCGCTGCTGCACGACCTGCCCGAGGCCAGGGCGGTCATGGAGTCGCTACGCGCCGACGCCGACGAGGAGGCGGCAGGCGGCGCGGCCCTCGTACAGCGTTTGTCGGGCCTTTCCGAGGCCGAACAGGAGCGGCTGCTGCTGGAGTTGGTGCGCGGCGCCGTCGCTTCCGTACTGGGCTACCAGGGCGCGGACGCGGTGGAGGCGAACCGGGCGTTCAAGGAGTTGGGCTTCGACTCGCTGACCGCCGTGGAGCTGCGGAACCGGTTGAACGGGGCGACGGCGCTGCGGCTGCCGCCGACCCTGATCTTCGACTACCCGACGCCGACCGCCCTCTCCAGGTATCTGCGCACCGAACTCTCCGGTGAGCAGGGCGCGCTGGCGGCTCCGCTGCCGACCGCTGCCGCCACCGCCAGTGACGAGCCGATCGCGATCGTGGCGATGAGCTGCCGCTTCCCCGGGGACGTGCGATCGCCGGAGGAACTGTGGGGGCTGCTGAACTCCGGCGGTGACGCGCTGAGCGGGTTCCCGCTGGACCGCGGCTGGGACGTCGAGGCGCTGTACAACCCGGATCCGGACGCGCAGGGCACCTCGTACACCCGTGAGGGCGGGTTCCTCAGCGACGCGGCACGGTTCGACTCCGGGTTCTTCGGCATCAGCCCGCGTGAGGCGCTGGCGATGGACCCGCAGCAGCGGCTGCTGCTGGAGACGTCCTGGGAGGCGTTCGAGCGGGCCGGGATCGATCCGGCGACGCTGCGCGGCAGCCAGTCCGGTGTCTTCGTGGGCACCAACGGTTCCGACTACTCGATGCTGATGCAGGGCAGCGGCGAGGGCTTCGAAGGCCACCTGGCGACCGGCACCGCCGGAAGCGTTGTCTCCGGCCGGCTGTCGTACACGTTCGGGCTTGAGGGCCCGGCCGTCACGGTGGACACCGCGTGCTCGGCGTCGCTGGTCGCGCTGCACCTGGCCGTTCAGGGGCTGCGCAACGGCGAGTGCTCGCTGGCGCTCGCGGGCGGTGTGACGGTGATGTCGACCCCGGGCACCTTCATCGAGTTCAGCCGTCAGCGTGGGCTTTCCACGGACGGCCGCTGCAAGGCGTTCTCGTCGGACGCCGACGGGTTCTCCCCGGCCGAGGGCGTGGGCATGCTGCTCGTCGAGCGGCTGTCGGACGCCCAGCGCAACGGCCACCCGGTGCTGGCCGTGGTGCGGGGCACCGCGGTCAACCAGGACGGTGCCAGCAACGGCCTCACCGCGCCCAACGGCCCCTCGCAGCAGCGGGTGATCCGCCAGGCGCTGGCGAACGCCCGACTCACCGCCGCCGAGGTGGACGTCGTCGAGGCGCACGGCACCGGTACCTCGCTCGGTGACCCCATCGAGGCGCAGGCACTGCTGGCCACCTACGGCCAGGGGCGGCCGGAGGACCAACCCCTGCTGCTGGGGTCGATCAAGTCCAACATCGGCCACGCACAGGCCGCGGCCGGTGTCGCCGGTGTGATGAAGATGGTGCTGGCGATGCGGCACGGCGTGCTGCCGAAGTCACTGCACATCGCCGAGCCGACGCCGCACGTGGACTGGTCGGCGGGCGCGGTCTCACTGCTGACCGAGGCGCGCGAGTGGCCCGAGACCGGTCATCCGCGCCGTGCGGGCGTGTCCTCGTTCGGCTTCAGCGGTACGAACGCGCACGCCGTACTCGAACAGGCCCCTACCGTTGAGGAGGAGACCCCGGTACAGTCCGCCGACACCTCGCCCGTCGTGCCGTGGGTGCTCTCCGGCAAGAGCGAGGCGGCGCTGCGCGGACAGGCCGAGCGGTTGCTTGCCCACCTCGGCACCCACGGTGACCTGCGGCCCGCTGACGTCGGCTACTCGCTGGCCACCACCCGGGCCGGACTGGACCACCGCGCGGTGGTGGTCGGCCGTGACCGGGAAGACTTCGTGCGCGGACTGGACGCACTGGCCCAGGGGCTCAGCCTGCCGAACCTCGTTGAGGGGGCAGGAGTCGGGGGCCAAGGGGTCTTCCTGTTCCCCGGACAGGGGTCGCAATGGGTAGGCATGGCCGTCGGGTTGTTGGACGCTTCACCCGTGTTCGCTGCCCGGATCGATGAGTGTGCGGCGGCTTTGGAACCGTTCACTGATTGGTCATTGGTCGATGTGCTGCGGGGGAATGAGGGTGCGCCGTCGTTGGACCGGGTTGATGTGGTTCAGCCGGTGTTGTTCGCCGTGATGGTGTCGTTGGCTGAGCTGTGGCGGTCGGTGGGTGTTGTGCCC
>NZ_JAPZVN010000056.1 GCF_027533845.1 Streptomyces sp. RPT161
GTTGTGACCGACTCGAGGAACTGGTCCTGGAGACCCCGCTGGTGCTGCCTGCTCAGGGCGGCGCACAGGTCCAGGTCGTGGTTGGCGATGCCGATGCCCCTGCGGCGGCCGGGGCACGGCGGCGGAGTGTGGCGGTGTATGCGCGCCCGGACGGGCAGGATGCCTGGACCCGACACGCCACCGGCGTGGTCAGCGTTACCGCACAACATGCCGGTCATGACCGGGGCGATGGGGTGTTTGACCCGGTGAGTCAGGCGTGGCCTGCGCCTGGTGCGACGGAGCTGGACACTTCGCAGTTCTATGGGCAGCTGAGTGAGAGCGGGTTTGCGTATGGTCCGGCGTTCCAGGGGCTGAGCAGGGCTTGGCAGCGTGGGGACCAGATTCTCGCTGAGGTCGAGCTCCCCGAGGCTGGGCGTGGTCTGGCGGAGTCTTTTGGTATTCACCCGGCGTTGTTAGATGCGGCGTTGCACTCCACGGTCTTCGCCGGGTTGGACGGGTTGCAGTTCAGCTTCACGGATGTGGTGTTGCGTGCTTCGGGTGCGTCCCGGTTGCGGGTTGCGTTGACCCGTACAGGTCTGGATGAGGTGGCGATTGCGGTCGCGGACAGCACTGGGTCGCCTGTGCTGTCGATCGGTTCGCTGACTATGCGGCAGTTGACTGCCGAGGGCCTCACCACTGGTACCAGTGACGGGGCCCTGCTGAGGCTGGAGTGGATTGATATCCCCGCCCCGTCCGCTGTTCCGGCGCAGGAGTGGGTGGTGGTCGACCGGGGCGGATCGGTGGGCGCTGTGTACGCCGACCTGCAGGCGGCCGATGCCGCTTTGGAGGGCGGGGCCGAGGTTCCGCAGGCGGTTGTGCTGGCCGTGGCCGGGGACCCGCACGCGGTGGTGGACTCAACTCACGAGTTGACCGGGTGGGTGTTGCGGCAGGTGCAGCACTGGTTGGGTGAGGAGCGGTTCGCCAAGGTGCCGTTGCTTATACGAACTCGGGGTGCGGTCGCTGCTTGGCCTGATGAGTCGGTGGCGGATTTGGCTGCGGCTGCGGTGTGGGGTTTGGTGCGTTCGGCGCAGACGGAGAACCCGGGCCGGTTCATTCTGCTGGACACCGACAGAGAGTTGGACGCCGTGGTGCTGGGTCAGGTGCTGGCTGTGGATGAGCCGCAGTTGGTGTTGCGTGATGGGCGGTTGCGCGCTGCTCGCTTGACCCGGGTCAGTCCCACCGAGGAATCCTCCACTTTCCCGGAGTCGGTTCTGGGTGGGTCGGGGACGGTGGTGGTCACGGGTGGCACTGGTGGTTTGGGTGGTGTGCTGGCGCGGCATCTGGTGGCCGAGCACGGTGTTCAGTATCTGTTGCTGCTGAGTCGGCGTGGTATGGATGCTCCGGGGGCCGCGGAGTTGGTGGCGGAGTTGGGGCAGCTGGGCGCCGCGGTCTCAGTCGCTTCGTGTGATGTGGCTGATCGCCAGGCGTTGGCCGAGGTGCTGGCCTCCGTCTCGCCGGATCATCCGGTGACCGGGGTCGTGCACGCGGCAGGGGTTCTCGAGGACGGTGTGATCGGATCGCTGTCGCGGGAGCAGTTGGACCGAGTACTGACTCCCAAGGTCGATGCGGCCTGGAATCTGCACGAACTCACCCAAGGCCTTGATCTATCGCTCTTCGTGGCGTTCTCGTCCGTGGCGGGACTCACGGGTAGCGGTGGGCAAGCCAATTACGCTGCGGGCAACGTGTTCTTGGACACGTTGATGCAGCAGCGCCACGACCAGGGACTGCCGGGGCTGTCGATGGCATGGGGGCCCTGGACAGCCGAACGCGGATTGTCCGCTTCCCAAGGCGTGGACCTTTTCGACCGGGCGCTGGGCACTGGTTATCCGGTGTTGGCGTTGACTCGGCTGAATGTGCAGGCGTTGCGTGCTCAGGCTGATGTGCCGGCTGTGTGGCGGTCGCTGTCGGGCGGTGTGCTGCGGCGTGTTGCTGACAACACTCGGAATGGTCGTGAGGGCCTGGGACAGCGGCTGGCTGGACTGTCCAGTGTGGACCGCGAGCAGGTTCTATTCGATCTGGTCCGGGAATCCGCCGCGGCCGTGCTGGGCTATGACTCTAGTGCGCAGATCGGCAGTGACCAGCCGTTCAGCGAGTTGGGACTCGACTCGTTGACGGCGGTCGATTTGCGCAACTTGCTGCAGACCAAGACGGGGGCGAGCATGCCCGTCACCCTGGTGTTCGACTACCCGACTGTTACCCGCGTGGCGGGATATCTGGCGGCTGAGTTCGGCGAGCCGGCTCAGGCCGGTGGATCTGGTGAGTCGCAGCCCGTGGGATCGGCTGTGGTGCCGACGATGGTGTCGGTCACCGATGATCCGATCGTCCTCGTGGGGATGGCGTGCCGGTACCCGGGCGGTGTGTCGGATCCGGACGAGCTGTGGCGGCTGGTGACCGCCGAGGCCGATGGCATCGTCCCATTCCCCACCGGCCGTGGCTGGGATCTGGATGCGCTGCTGGGTAGTGGCGAGCCCGGGTCCGGGACGTCGGCTACCGGTGAGGGCGGGTTTGTCGACGGTGTCGATGAGTTCGATGCGGCGTTCTTCCGGATCTCGCCTCGGGAGGCGTTGGCTACTGATCCTCAGCAGCGGTTGTTGCTGGAGGTGTCGTGGGAAGCGTTGGAACAGGCGGGGATTGATCCTGCTTCGTTGGCGGGCAGCTCGACCGGGGTTTTCGCCGGTGTCTACCAGTCCGGGTATGCCGATCTAGTCGCTCGGGGCGGTGAGCAACTGCAGGGCCACCAGATCACCGGAGGTGCGGCCAGTGTGATCTCTGGCCGTGTGGCTTACACGTTGGGCCTTGAGGGGCCTGCGGTGAGTGTGGACACGGCGTGTTCGTCGTCGTTGGTGGCGATGCACCTGGCTGCGCAGGCACTGCGGTCGGGTGAGTGCACCCTGGCCCTGGCCGGCGGTGTCACGGTGATGGCCACACCCGATGCGTTTGTCTGGTTTACCGCGCAGGGCGGTTTGGCCGCGGATGGACGGTGTAAGTCGTTTGCCGACACTGCCGATGGCACTGGGTGGTCTGAGGGTGTCGGTGTGGTGGTGATGGAGCGGTTGTCTGACGCTCGCCGTCATGGCCACGAGGTGTTGGCTGTGTTGCGGTCCAGTGCGGTCAACCAGGATGGTGCTTCGAACGGGTTGACGGCGCCGAATGGTCCGTCGCAGCAGCGGGTGATCCGCCAGGCGCTGGCTGCGGCTGGTCTCTCCCCTGTTGAGGTCGATGCGGTGGAGGCCCATGGCACGGGGACTCGGCTGGGTGACCCGATTGAGGCTCAGGCGTTGTTGGCCACGTACGGCCAGGATCGTGCCGAGGGGCAGCCGTTGTGGTTGGGTTCGTTAAAGTCCAACATCGGTCATACCCAGGCTGCTGCGGGTGTGGGTGGTGTGATCAAGATGGTCATGGCCCTGCGCCATGGTGTGCTTCCTAAGACGTTGCATGTGGACCAGCCGTCGACGCAGGTGGACTGGTCCCAGGGTGATGTGCGGTTGTTGACCGAGGCCATCCCTTGGCCGGAGAACGGCCACCCGCGTCGGGCGGGGGTGTCCTCGTTCGGTGTCAGTGGAACGAATGCGCACGTCATTCTCGAGGCCGCAACTGGCACTGATACCGGCATCGAGACCTCTTCCGACTCCCCATCTGACACCGCAACTGTGCCG
>NZ_JAPZVN010000057.1 GCF_027533845.1 Streptomyces sp. RPT161
CGCTGTGCTGGGACATACCTCGAGTGCGCAGATCGACATCGGCCAGCCGTTCAGCGAGCTGGGATTCGACTCACTGACCTCGGTCGAGCTGCGCAACCTGCTGCAGGCCAAAACGGGTCTTGGCCTGGCTGCCAGCGTGGTGTTCGACTACCCGACCGTTACCCGGTTGGCCGGGTATCTGGCAGGCGAGTTCGGTGAGCCACAAGCCGCGGGATCGGCCGTGGTGCCAGCGCTTGTGTCGGTCAACGACGATCCGATCGTGCTCGTGGGGATGGCCTGTCGGTTCCCTCGTGGCGTCTGGGGTCCGGACGATCTGTGGCAGCTGGTCAGTGAGGGAACTGATGGCATCACCCCGTTCCCGACCGACCGGGGTTGGGATTTGGATGCGTTGCTCGGTAGTGATGGGTCCGGGGCAGGGACGTCGGCCACCGCTGAGGGCGGGTTTGTCGACGGTGTAGACGAGTTCGACGCCGCATTCTTCCGGATCTCGCCACGGGAAGCACTGGCTACCGATCCTCAGCAGCGGTTGCTGCTGGAGGTGTCCTGGGAAGCGTTGGAACAGGCGGGGATTGATCCTGCTTCGTTGGCGGGCTGCCCGACCGGGGTTTTCGCTGGCGCCTTCCAGTCCGGGTATGGCGATCTGGTGTCGCGTTCGGGTGAGCAACTGCAGGGGCACCTGATCACCGGAGGTGCAGGCAGCGCGATTTCCGGCCGGGTGGCCTACACGTTGGGGCTGGAAGGCCCTGCGGTGAGTGTGGACACGGCCTGTTCCTCGTCGCTGGTCGCGATGCACCTGGCTGCGCAGGCGTTGCGGTCGGGGGATTGCACGCTGGCGTTGGCCGGTGGCGTCACCGTGATGGCCACGGCCGATGCCTTTGTCGGTTTTACGGCGCAAGGTGGTTTGGCTGCGGATGGGCGGTGTAAGTCGTTCGCTGATGCCGCCGATGGCACTGGGTGGTCTGAGGGCGTCGGCGTGGTGGTGATGGAGCGGTTGTCTGACGCTCGCCGTCATGGCCACGAGATATTGGCGGTGTTGCGCTCTAGCGCGGTGAATCAGGATGGTGCTTCGAATGGTTTGACGGCGCCGAATGGTCCGTCACAGCAGCGGGTGATCCGCCAGGCGTTGGCCGCGGCTGGGCTTTCTCCTGCTGAGGTCGATGCGGTGGAGGCCCATGGCACCGGTACCCGGCTGGGCGATCCGATTGAGGCTCAGGCGTTGCTGGCCACGTACGGCCAGGATCGTGCCGAGGGGCAGCCGTTGTGGCTGGGGTCGTTGAAGTCCAACATCGGTCATACCCAGGCTGCTGCGGGTGTGGGTGGTGTGATCAAGATGGTTATGGCCCTGCGCCAAGGTGTGCTTCCTAAGACGTTGCATGTGGACCAGCCGTCGACGCAGGTGGACTGGTCCCAGGGTGATGTGCGGTTGCTGACCGAGGCCATCCCCTGGCCTGAGACTGGTCATCCGCGTCGGGCCGGAGTCTCCTCGTTCGGTGTTAGTGGGACGAATGCGCACGTCATCCTCGAAGCCCCCGCCGATACCACATCGGGTACTCCGTCGAGCACCGAAGCCTCGTCTGGTGTTGGTGTTTTCGGTGTGGGTGGTGTGGTGCCGTGGGTGTTGTCGGGGAAGTCGGTTGAGGCGGTGCGTGCGCAGGCGGGCCGCCTTCTGGAGTTCGTGGAGTCGGATTCGTCGTTGCGTGCGGTCGATGTGGGGTGGTCGCTGGTCAGTTCGCGTGCGGTGTTCGATCACCGTGTCGTGGTGGTGGGCAGTGACCGCGATGAGTTGATGGCCGGGCTGCGGGCGGCTGCTGCGGGTGAGACGCGTCCGGGTGTGGTGTGTGGTACTGCGCGGGCTGGTGCTCGGGTGGGTGTGTTGTTTACCGGTCAGGGTGCTCAGCGGGTGGGGATGGCTCGTGAGTTGTATGAGCGGTCTGCGGTGTTCGCGTCGGCGGTGGATGCGATTGCGGCGGAGTTGGACCCTTTGCTGGACCGCCCCTTGCGTGAGGTGATGTGGGGGGTTGATGCGGATCTGTTGGAGCAGACGGGGTGGGCGCAGCCGGCGTTGTTCATGGTGGAGGCGGCGCTGTTTGAGGTGCTGCGTGCCTGTGGGGTGAGTCCGGATTACCTGCTGGGGCACTCGATTGGTGAGGTGACGGCGGCGTATGTGTCGGGTGTGTGGTCGCTGCGGGATGCCTGTCGGGTGGTGGCGGCGCGGGCGCGGTTGATGCAGGCGCTGCCTTCGGGTGGGGCGATGGCCGCGATCCCGCTACCCGAAGCCGAGATCGCGGGCCTGCTGCCGGAGGGTGTGTCGATCGCGGCGGTCAACACCGCTGACTCCGTCGTGGTCTCCGGGCCGCAGGCTGGGGTGGACCATGTGGCGGGGCTGGTGTCTGCTCGTGGTCTTCGGGTGACGTGGTTGCGGGTGTCGCATGCGTTTCATTCGGGGTTGATGGATCCGATGTTGGAGGAGTTTGCGGGTGTGCTGGGGACGGTGTGTTTCCGGTCGCCGCGGATTCCGGTGGTGTCGAATGTGACTGGGCAGGCTGCTACGGCTGAGCAGTTGTGTTCGGTGGGGTATTGGGTCCGGCAGGTGCGGGAGGCGGTGCGGTTCGCTGATGGGGTGCGGTGGCTGGCCGATCAGGGTGTGACTGCGCTGGTGGAACTGGGCCCGGACGGGGTGCTGTCCGGCCTGGCGCAACACAGCTGCACACCGGACACCCTCGTCACGCCGGTGTTGCGGCACCAGCACCCTGACGCCGAGACGTTGTTGTCGGCGGTGGGACAGTTGTATGCGCATGGTGTGGCCGTGGACTGGGCTGGGCTGTTTGCTGGTC
>NZ_JAPZVN010000058.1 GCF_027533845.1 Streptomyces sp. RPT161
CGTCTGACCCGCCGAAGCAGTCCCCAGCACCACACCGGGGGCGGTGGCGCCCGCCGCCAAAGCCTCCAGTTCGCGCAGCAGCTCGGCCCGGTCGCTGGCGATCAGCGCCGCGCGTCGGTCCAGTGTTGCCCGCGTGGTCGCCAACGAGTGGGCCACATCAGCCAGTTCAAGGTTCTCGTCCTCCGCAACTCGCAACCGCAGCCGCTCCGCCTGCGCACGCAGCGCGTCCTCACTCTTGCCGGACACCACCAGGGGTAGTACCGGAAGCGTCACCGGCCCACTCGGGTGTTCGTCCTCAGCGGTCGGTGCCTGCTCGATGATCGTGTGCGCGTTCGTTCCGCTGAAGCCGAACGAGGACACCGCGGCCCGACGCGGGCGCCCGGAGTCCGGCCACTCCCGTGCCTCGGTCAGCAACGACACGGCGCCCGCCGACCAGTCCACGTGCGGCGACGGCTGATCAACATGCAGCGTCCGCGGCAATACACCGTGCCGCATCGCCAACACCATCTTGATCACACCGGCCACACCGGCCGCCGCCTGCGTGTGCCCGAAGTTGGACTTGATGGAGCCCAACCACAACGGCTGGTCGGCAGTCCGCTCCTGCCCGTAAGTGGCGAGCAGCGCCTGCGCCTCGATCGGGTCGCCCAGCGTGGTGCCCGTACCGTGCGCCTCCACGACGTCCACCTCGGCGGCAGTGAGCCGAGCGTTAGCCAACGCCTGGCGGATCACCCGCTGCTGCGAAGGACCGTTCGGCGCGGTCAAACCGTTGCTGGCACCGTCCTGGTTGATGGCGCTGCCACGGACCACGGCCAGTACGGGGTGGCCGTTCTTCCGCGCGTCCGACAGCCGCTCCACCAGCAGCACGCCCGCGCCCTCGGACCACCCGGTGCCGTCCGCGTCCGCCGAGAAGGCCTTGCAGCGACCGTCCGCCGCAAGACCCCGCTGACGGCTGAACTCCACGAAGGGCGCCGGTGTCGCCATCACCGTCACGCCACCCGCCAGCGCCAGCTCGCACTCGCCGTTGCGCAGCGCCTGCACCGCCAGGTGCAGAGCCACCAGCGACGACGAGCACGCCGTGTCCACGGTGACGGCCGGGCCTTCAAGGCCGAAGGTGTACGAGAGCCGGCCCGAGATCACGCTTGCCGCGTTTCCGGTGCCGAGGAAGCCCTCGACGCCCTCCGGAAGCACCGGCAGCCGCGAGGCGTAGTCGTGGTACATCACGCCCGCGAACACACCGGTACGGCTACCGCGCAGCGTCGCCGGGTCGATCCCGGCCCGCTCGAACGCCTCCCAGGATGTCTCCAGCAAAAGGCGTTGCTGCGGGTCCATCGCCACGGCCTCGCGCGGCGAAATGCCGAAGAACGCCGGATCGAAACCTGCCGCGTCGTCGACGAAGCCGCCCTCGCGGGCGTAGCTGGTGCCGGTGCGGTCCGGGTCCGCGTCGTAGAGCGCGTCCAGGTTCCAGCCGCGGTCGGTGGGGAACGCCCCGATGGCGTCCTGGCCGTCCATCACCAGCCGCCACAGGTCTTCAGGGGTCTCCACGCCACCGGGGTAGCGGCAGCCCAGGCCGACGATGGCGATCGGCTCGTCGTCGGCCGCGACGACCGTCACGGCGTTGCCGGACGCTGCCGGGGCCGCACCCAGTACCTCGGTGCGCAGGAACTCGGCCAGCACCTTCGGGGTCGGGTAGTCGAAGACCAATGTGGCGGGCAGCCGGAGATCGGTGGCGGCGCCCAGCCGGTTGCGCAGTTCGACCGCGCTCAGTGAGTCAAAGCCCAACTCACGGAACGAGCGGTCGGGCCCGACCTCGTCGGCGCCCGAGTAACCCAGCACGGCCGCGACCTGGGTACGCACCAGCGCCAGCAGTTCGGCGTTCTGCTCGGCCGTCGGCAGGGCGGCGAGCCGCCGCGCCAGCGAGCCGTTGCGTTCCGCACTCTGCGCGGCGGTCCTACGCGCGGTCGTACCGGCCAGTGCGCGCAGCAACGGCGGTACGGCGGCGCCGCCGCGAAGTGCGGCGGTGTCCAACCGCAGGGGGACGAGGAGAGCTTCGTCGGCCAAACCGTGTGCGGCGTCGAAAAGTTCAAGGCCCTCTGCGGTGCTGAGGGCGGAGACGCCGCCGCGGTTCATCCGGTCGAGGTCCGCCGTGTCGAGCTCACCAGCCATGCCCCCCTCATCGGCCCACAGACCCCAGGCCAACGAGACCGCGGGCAGACCCAACGCACGCCGATGCTGGGCAAGGGAGTCCAGGAACACATTGGCCGCGGCGTAGTTGCCCTGACCCGCGTTCCCGAACACACCCGCCGCCGAGGAGAACAACACGAACGCCGACAGATCACACTCACGCGTCAACTCATGCAGAT
>NZ_JAPZVN010000059.1 GCF_027533845.1 Streptomyces sp. RPT161
CGAGGACACGGCCGCCCGGCGCGGCTCGCCGGTCTCCGGCCACTCCTGGGCCTCGGTCAGCAGGGACACCGCGCCCGCCGACCAGTCCACGTGCGGCGTCGGCTCGTCGATGTGCAGCGTCTTGGGCAGCACACCGTGCCGCATCGCCAGCACCATCTTCATCACGCCCGCGACACCGGCCGCCGCTTGCGTGTGGCCGATGTTGGACTTGATCGACCCCAGCAGCAGCGGCCGGTCCTGCGGACGGTCCTGCCCATAGGTGGCCAGCAGTGCCTGCGCCTCGATCGGGTCGCCAAGGGTCGTGCCGGTGCCGTGCGCCTCGACCGCGTCGACCTGGGCGGCGGACAGGCTGGCGTTGGTGAGCGCCTGGTGGATCACCCGCTGCTGGGACGGGCCGTTCGGCGCCGTGAGACCGTTGCTCGCACCGTCCTGGTTGACGGCGCTGCCCCGCACGATCGCGAGGACCGGGTGGCCGTTCCTGCGCGCGTCGGACAGCCGCTCGACGAGCAGCATGCCGACGCCCTCGCCCCATCCGGTGCCGTCGGCGGCGGCGGCGAACGGCTTGCAGCGGCCGTTGGCGGCGAGGCCGCGCTGGCGGCTGAACTCGGTGAAGGTGGCGGGCGTCGCCATGACCGTCACACCGCCCGCGAGCGCCAGCGAGCACTCGCCGTTGCGCAGCGCCTGCACCGCCATGTGCAGGGTGACCAGCGACGACGAGCAGGCGGTGTCCACCGTGACGGCCGGGCCCTCAAGGCCGAAGACATACGACACCCGGCCGGAGGCGATGCTGCCGGAGCTTCCGGTGCCCAGGAACCCTTCGACACCCTCGGGCACGGCGTCCAGCCGGGCGGTGTAGTCGTGGTACATCACGCCCGCGAACACCGCCGTGCGGCTGCCGCGTACCGAGGTGGGGTCGATTCCGGCCCGCTCGAACGCCTCCCAGGAGGCTTCCAGCAGCAGCCGCTGCTGCGGGTCCATCGCCAGCGCCTCACGCGGGCTGATCCCGAACAGGGCCGGATCGAACCGGCCCGCGTCGTAGAGGAAGCCACCCTCACTGACGTAGCTGGAGCCGGGCTGGTCGGGGTCGGCGTCGTACAGCGACTCCACGTCCCAGCCACGGTCGCTGGGGAACTGCCCGATGGCGTCCGTACCGTCCACGACCAGCCGCCACAGGTCCTCGGGGGTGCGTACGCCTCCGGGGTAGCGGCAGCTCATCGCCACGATGGCGATGGGCTCCTGGTTCCGCTCCTCGACCTCGCGCAGCCGCCGACGGGCCTGACGCAGGTCGGCGGTGGCCCGCTTGAGGTAGTCGCGAAGCTTGTCCTCATTCACCATCGCGTCGGGGTCCTTCTTTCTCAGGACGAGCCGAGCTCGTCGTCGAGCAGGTCGAAAAGCTCGTCATCTGTGACTGTTTCGAGATCGTGGTCGTCATCGGCGGCACCGTCGCCCGACGCGTCCTGCGCGTCCTGCCACTTGGCCATCAGGGTCCGCAGCCGCATGGTCACGCGGTCCCGGTTGGCCCCGTCGACGGCCGCCTCGCCGGAGACGAGGTCGGCCAATGTGGCCTCCAGCCGGTCGAGTTCGTCGAACACGGACGGGCCTTCGGTGAGCGGCAGGGCGGTACGCAGGTGTTCGGCGAGTGCGGTGGGCGTCGGGTAGTCGAAGATCAGTGTGGCGGCGAGGCGCAGCCCGGTGGCGGCGCCCAGCCGGTTGCGGAGTTCTACGGCGGTCAGGGAGTCGAAGCCCAACTCCTTGAACGCGGCGTCCGGTTCGATCGCCGCCGCGCCGTCATGCCCCAGCACACCGGCTACCTGGGTGCGCACCAGGTCCAGCAGCATCCGGTCCCGCTCCGCGGCGGGCAGCCCGGCCAGCCGCTCGACGAGGCTGCTCGCCGCACCGGCCGCCGTGGCACCACCACCCGCCGTACGGCGGCGCGGGGTACGGATCAGCCCGCGCAGCAGCGGCGGTACGGCGCCCTGGGCACGCAGACCGTCCAGGTCGAGTCGGGCGGCCAGCAGCAAGCCGTCGTTCAGCGCACTGGCCACGTCGAACAACGTCAGGCCCTCGGCGGCCGAAAGCGCGGCCATACCGCCGCGGTTCATCCGGTCGAGGTCCGCCGTGTCGAGCTCACCGGCCATGCCCCCCTCATCGGCCCACAGACCCCAGGCCAACGAGACCGCGGGCAGACCCAACGCACGCCGATGCTGGGCAAGAGAGTCCAGGAACACATTGGCCGCGGCGTAGTTGCCCTGACCCGCGTTCCCGAACACACCCGCCGCCGAGGAGAACAACACGAACGCCGACAGATCACACTCACGCGTCAACTCATGCAGAC
>NZ_JAPZVN010000006.1 GCF_027533845.1 Streptomyces sp. RPT161
TGGCCGTCCTCGGCGCCGGATACGGCCTTACCCGGCACCGCACGGTCGCCAAGGAGGACCCCGTCGACCGGGTCGGCCGGGACACCTGGCGGATGCCGCCGCTGGCGACGCTCACCCGGCCCACCATGTCCACCGCCCGCAGGATCGGTATGGGCGCGCTGCGTTCCTACCTGTTCGTCGCGATGGTCCTGATGGTCATCAAGATCGTCCAGGTCGCCCTCGGCCACTGAACTCTGAGAGCGGCCGGGCGGTGGTTTCCCAGCCCGCCCCGAGTGCGCGGCGGGCAGCCGTCCGCGAAGCGTGGTCCGCCGCCAGCGGGTCTCGTCGCTGACCGCGATGGGGCCGTCGGCCGCGGCCAGCCCGGCGGCCCTCGCCGCTTACGCCGAGCCGCGCCCGAAGGTTCGGACACTGTTTACGGCATCACGCCGTCGTGGCTGGCTGTCAGCCCAACTCGTACTCGAAGGTGTAGGCGACCGACGGCTCGCCGTGGTGGGCCGTGAAACCGCCGGTGCCGGTCAGCCCGACCAACTCTCCGGTGCCTGTTCCCGGTACAACCTCGAACGTGCAGTGCACGGTGCCGTCGGCGTCGAACGAGCCGCGCTGCTCGACGACGAAGGCCCCGTCCCGCCCGTCCAGTTGGCCGGTCAGCGCCTCCATGCCGGTGAACGTACCGGTCTTCTCGGTGACGTAGACGATGGTGTACTCACATGTGGTGTCCGCTGCCTTGATGCCACCGGAGAACGCGTTGGTGACGGAGGCATGAGCGAGTCTGGGAATCACATCGCTCGAACTGACCGCCTGCTCATCCCAGTTGGCGAACGTGAAGTGGCCGGTGGTCTGCGTGGGCATGGGAAGTCCTCTCGCTCTCGGTCCGCCACACGCGTTCCTGCGTGCGGTGTGTGACCAGCGTGACCGCCATACCTGACACCCTCTGTCAGGTATGGCGGGACACTGTTTCCATGCGCGCTGACCGGCTTGTCTCCCTCCTCCTGCTGCTCCAGAACCGTGGGCGGATGACCGCTCCTGAACTGGCTGCCGAGCTGGAGGTGTCGGTCCGTACGGTGTACCGGGACATCGAGGCGCTCAGCGCGTCGGGCGTCCCGGTCCGCGCCGACCGCGGCCCTGCCGGCGGCTACCGCCTGATGGACGGCTACCGCACACGACTGACCGGCCTCACCGAGGCCGAGGCCCACGCCCTCTTCCTCGCCGGAGCACCCGGCCCGGCGCGTGAACTGGGGCTGGGCGCCGTGCTGACGACCGCGCAGCTGAAGGTGCAAGCGGCCCTCCCGGCCGAACTGGCGGAGCGGACCCGGCGCATCCAGGACCGGTTCCATCTGGACGCGCGGGCATGGTTCCGTGACGCGGACCCGGTCGCGCATCTGGCGCAGGTCGCGCAGGCGGTGTGGGAACAGCGGGTGCTGCGCACGCACTACCGGCGCTGGGGCGGTGAGGTGCGCCGGGAGATACGTCCGCTGGGCATCGTCCTCAAAGGTGGAATCTGGTACCTGGTGGCGTTCGCCCACGATTCGGTACGCACTTACCGGATATCGAGGTTCCTCGCGGTGGACACCACAGAAGAGGTCTTCGAACGCCCGACGGGGTTCGATCTGGCCGCCTACTGGCAGGAGTCGTCCCGCAGCCTGGAAGCCGCGCTCCACCAGGGAACCGCCAAACTGCGCATCTCGCCACGGGCACAGCGGCTGTTGCCCATGCAGTTCGGCGCGGTGGGTACCCGAGCCCTGGAGGGCGCCGGGCCGCCGGACGCGGAGGGCTGGGTGCAAGTGGAAGTGCCGGTCGAGGGAGAGACGGTCGCGGTCAGCGACCTGCTCAGACTCGGCGCGGAGGCGGAGGTACTCGGCCCTCCCGAACTCCGGCAGGCCATCGCCAAGGCCGTCGCCATACTGGCGGGCCGATACGGAGTGGCACCGTGACCCCACGGCATCTGGAGACGGCCGTCGGGATGGATCGCCATGGAGGAGTAACTGTGAAGACATGGCCGGGGGCCGCCGCGAACGCGGCGGCCCCCGGCCATGTGCCCGCAGACGCGGACAGCTGTGCCCCCAGGATCGGCGATGCTCAGTGCTTGAAGGCGTCCTTCACCTTTTCGGCAGCCTGTTTGAGATCGCCCCTGGCCTGGTCGACCTTGCCCTGGGTCTCCAGCTCCTCGTCCTCGGTCATCCGACCGACCGTCTCCTTCGCCTTGCCCCGGAGCTGGTCCTTGGCGTTGCTGGCCTTGTCCTCGGCACCCATGTCCTGCCTCCACATCACATTGACGTCTCTGCTTGACGAACAGGCGCTTGCCCAGGGCCCGATGACGTACACATCCATTCCGCCGGACACCCGCAGAAGGCTGCTGGGACCCCTCCGGACGGGGTGTGGCGACGTACGGCCGGTGTGACAGGAGTACCTGGTGGGAAGGCGCGGGACGAATGGTGTGTGCACCCTCGCGGTGCCAGCGACGGTACGACCACCGGTCGACAGCGGATGCGGAGTCATGAAGCCAGGAAACAAGTCACCTCGCGATGTGGGACGCAAGTTCGGAAAGGGTACCGGCAGCGCTGGTACCGAGCGCATGGTGCGCGTGCTGCTGCGCGGTCGTAAGAAGCGGCTGAGTGAGGAAGACATCACCGTCGTCGACCGTCTTCAGGTGCGGCGAGCCGTCTCGGCGGCGGCGCTCGGCAACATGATGGAGTGGTTCGACTTCGGGGTGTACGCCTACCTGGCCGCCACCTTGGGGAAGGTGTTCTTTCCGGCCAGCTCGCCGGGAGTGCAGGTCATTTCCGCCTTCGCGACGTTCGCCGCGGCGTTCATCGTGCGCCCGCTCGGCGGGTTTGTCTTCGGGCCGCTCGGCGACCGTATCGGCAGGCAGCGCGTACTGGCGGCGACCATGATCATGATGGCTGTCAGCACCTTCGCCGTGGGCATCCTGCCGACATACGGGACGGTTGGCATGGCCGCGCCCCTGTTGCTGCTGGTGTGCCGGCTCGTGCAGGGCTTCTCCACCGGCGGCGAGTACGCCGGAGCCACCACCTACATCGCCGAGTACTCGCCAGACCGCAAGCGGGGGTTTCTCGGCAGCTGGCTCGACTTCGGCACGTTCGTCGGCTACTCCCTGGGCTCCGCCCTGGTGACGGTCCTGACCGGCGTCCTCAGCGACGCGGACATGGCCTCCTGGGGCTGGCGCGTCCCGTTCTACGTGGCTGGGCCGCTCGGCCTGATCGGGCTCTACATGCGGCTGCGTCTCAAGGAGACACCGGCGTTCCAGCGGGTCGAGGAGGCCCGGCGCGAGGGTACGGCGCAGACGCCTCCAGACGAGGACCCTGTCGAGCAGTCACGCATGTCCGGCCGAGGACGTCTGAAGGAGCTGGCCACCCGGCACTGGAAGGCCATGGTCATCTGCATGGGCCTGGTTCTGGTCTACAACGTCACCAACTACATGGTGACCTCCTACCTGCCGACCTATATGACGGCGACGCTCGGCGCCCCCGCGCTGACCAGTCAGTTGCTGGTGCTCGGCACGATGCTGCTGGTGGTACTCACCATCACCGTGGTGGGCCGGTCCTCCGACCGCATCGGCCGTCGTCCGGTGCTGCTGTCCGGTGCGATGGCGATGGTCGCCTTGGCGATTCCCGCGTTCTGGATGATCCGGCAAGGAGGCCTGCTCTGGCCCTCGGCAGGATGTGTGCTGCTCGGGTTGCTGCTGGTGACGTTCGCGGGGGTCAGCGCCTCAACGCTGCCCGCCCTCTTCCCCACGCATCTGCGTTACGGCGGGCTGTCCGTCGCCTACAACATCTCCGTGTCCCTCTTCGGCGGTACCACCCCGCTGTTGGCCTCGTTCCTCGTCAACAGCACGCACAACGCCATGGTGCCCGCCTACTACTTGATGGTCGCGGGCCTCATCGGTACCGGGGCGGCCCTCGTCCTGAGGGAGACCGCGGGCAAGCCGCTGCGCGGGTCCGCGCACACGGTGGAGACCGAGGAGGAGGCACGGAAACTGGTGGCCGCCCACCGCACGCACGAGGCGCGTCGGGCCCGCAAGGTGTGGATTGCCCTACGCCACAGGGCGGTTGGAAATCGAGGCGGTAAGCGGCCGGGTAAGGCCGCCGCACGGTCGCCCCGCTGACGTACGCCTCAACTCGGCTACCTCTTCGTGCCGGTGACCCGGACTGGTGTCACCCGGTCAGGCCGGGGCACCCGTCCCCCACGGGCAAACGACGGCTGACATCACGGAAAGAGGGGCGGAGTGGGAACGAACAACGGCGCGCGAGCGCTGGACGCGACTCAACAAGCACTCGTCGTCGCTGAGACGATCGAGGAACCCGGTTCGAAGGCGGTCGCCTTGGCGCTCTTGGCGGTGGAGGCTCGTCTCGACGACATCGCGGCGGTGGCCAGGAGCGTGGATCACCGCCTGGAGCAACTCAACCAGTACCTCGGTGCCATCGCGAACAAGCCGTAGCGCAGTATTCCGAGCGGCTCGTGCTGGCCGCCGCCGGGCCGAACACCTGTCGGTCGCATGCCGGTTGGCACGTGAGGTCCCGTAGCGGCGCTGCCGACGGGAAGCTCACCCGATTGGGCGCGTGTGGTTCCGCTGGCTTGAGGCAGGCGTACCCCAACGTTTCGAGGAGAGCACAGAAGGGAGACCGAGGAGGTCGTCGCGAACCCCCCCACCGATGGGAGGTGGTTGACCAGGACACAACGTGGTGCTTCGCCCGTTCTGCTGCTCTGTCACACGGCGAAGCATGGCTCTGGGCGGGGACACGAGCGGGTCCCGGGACACATTCACAAGTCCCGCTCGGTCCCCGCCAACCTGTGTCCCGGGACGACAGTACGGGCGAGGAGGACGCCGGCACCGCGAGGACAAGGACTTCGGACAACCGTGGTGGATGAATCCCCGTGGCCGGGGTAGCCGCCGTTGCACAGATCCAGAACTTCGGAGGTGCCGACTTGTCATCCGAAACCGCGCCGCTGTCCATCGATGTGGCCGTGCGTCAGCCTGATGTGGCGGTGGTGTCAGTCGGTGGTGATCTCGACGTCGATACCGCGACCGAACTGCACTACCAGTTGGCCAACCAAATCGCCCACGGCCGCAGGAATCTGGTGCTCGACCTTTCGGCGGTTCCCTTCATGGACTCCTCGGGCCTCAACATCATCCTGCGCACCTTGCAGGAGGCGCGGCGGATCGGGGGGAGTGTGCAGGTGGCGGCACCGACGTCGGCGGTGCGCAGGATCCTGGAACTGACCGGAGTGGGTCTGGCCACGCCGATCCGCGAAACGGTCGACGAGGCGATGCGTGGGGTCGCGGACGCGGTCGAGACCGCCAAGCGCGGCAGGCAGGACGACGAGCCCGCGGTGGACCGTGCGGAAGACTAAGTGCGGGTCAGGGGAGAGCCGCGCAGGAAAAGTCACCCAGGGGTACATACCCGTGCGTACCGCTCCACAGACCGGGTAAACGACCGCCATGAAACGACGTCCCGCCAGAGCAAGGCGACTCATTTGCGTTGACCAGATCGTGTTCGGCCGGATCGCCGCCCGGACCTGGCCGTTCGCCGAATCGACACTGCCACGGCTCAGCCGGGCCGCCGACCATGGTGTGCTCTGGATCGGAACGGCCGCCGTGATCGCGGGTCTCGGTGGTAAGTCCGGGCGGCGAGCGGCCGGGCGCGGGCTCGCGTCGCTGGCGTTGGCATCGGCGGTGGTGAACACCGTGGGCAAGCGGCTGGTGCGCCGACCGCGTCCGCTGCGGGACGCGGTCCCGGCCATCCGGCAGCTGCGACGGCAGCCGTTCACCACTTCCTTCCCGTCCGGGCACGCCGCCTCGGCCGCTGCCTTCGCGGCCGGAGTGGGTCTCCAATCCCCGCGCTGGGGTGCGCTGGTGGCGCCGGTGGCGGCGTCCGTGGCGTTCTCCAGGGTGTACACCGGCGTCCACTACCCGAGTGACGTGCTGGCGGGTGCGGCCATCGGAGTGGGCGCCGCCGCCGTGGTGCGTGCGCTGGGCGCCGACCGACGGGAGTCGAAACCACCGCGCGTGGCGGCCCCGGCGCTGGACGCCGGTGAGGGCCTGGTCGTCGTGGTCAACAACACCTCGGGTGTGCCGCCCCTTCTGGTACCGCCCGCGGAGCGGCTGCGGGCCGCTCTGCCGAAGGCACAGGTGATCGAGGCGACCGAGGACGACGACTTTCCGGGACTCATGGAGAAGGCGGTCCGCCTTGCCGCTGAGTGCGGCGGCGCTCTGGGCGTCTACGGCGGTGACGGAACCGTCAACACCGCGGCGGCGATCGCCTCCCGAGAGAACGTACCGCTCGCGGTCTTCCCCGGCGGTACGCGTAACCACCTCGCGATGAACCTCGGCGTGGAGGAGATCGAGGACACCGCCCGCGCCGTGCGGAACGGCCAAGCCACCGCGATCGATCTGGCGTACTTCGACGGAGCCGACGGTGAGCGCGTTCCGTTCGTCAACACCTTCAGCATCGGTGCCTATCCGGAGCTGGTACGCGTCAGGGAACGCTGGTCCCGCCGACTGGGTAGCTGGCCCGCCAGCGTGCTCGCGGCGCTCCACGTGTTGCGCACCGCCGATCCGGTGCCGGTGGTCCTCGGCGGCCAACGGCGCCTGGTGTGGCTGGTCTTCGTGGGGAACTGCACCTATCGCGGCAACGGGGTGGCACCCCTGCGCCGAAGCGACCTGGCGGACGGCGTGCTGGACGTCCGCGTAGTGGAGGCTGGCCCCTTCGCCCGCGCGCGGCTGATGGCGGCGGCCGTCACCGGAGCGTTGGGGCGTTCCCCGGTCTACTCCGAGAAGAAGCTGCGCGCCCTGCGCATCGAAGGACTCGGCGAGGACGCACACCTCGCCTACGACGGTGAGGTCAGCCGTGCCCCCAGCACGGTGAGCATCGCCAAGGCGTACAAGGCGCTCGTCGTCTACCGCCCCGGAGTGTGAGTTACCGCGGGGCCGGTCGCCCCGGGGAGAGCACAGGTGGGAAGGGGGAGTGGTGTTCACCGGGAACACCCGCGCCTGGGCCACGGCGCTGCGGCAGACGCCCGTCATGGCCTGGAACGAGGACCTCACCGACTGGGCCGCGGCGCTCACGTACTACGCCGTGCTGGCGCTGTTCCCGGTGCTGCTCGTCGTCCTGTCGGTACTCGGGCTGTCCATTCCGGGTGCCGCACCGGGGGCCATCGACCACATCACCCAGGTCGTGCCCGCCGCCTCCCGTGGGCTGCTTCGGCGGAGCCTGCTGGAGATGTCCCAACAGCCGAGCACCACATGGACGTTGGCTGCCCTGGGTATGACGGGCTCACTGTGGTCGGGGTCCAGCTATCTGAGTGTCTTCCGTCGCGCCCTGCACGCCATGTACGGCGTGGACAGCCACCGTCCGGTCTGGCGCACGGCTCTGCGTATCCTGCTCACCGCGCTGCTCGTCATCCTGCTTCTCGTGGCGAGCGCCGTGACCCTCGTGGCGACGGGCGGAACCGCCCGGCGGCTGGGCCGGTTGCTGGACCTGGCCAGTGCCACGCTCGCCGCGTGGGAGGTGCTGCGGTGGCCCGCCATGCTGTGCCTGGCCGTCGTGCTGACGCTGGTGGTGTTCCGTACCGGGCCGGCGGCTTCCCGACCACTGCGCCGGATGGCGCCGGGCGGGGTGGTGGCGGTGCTGCTGTGGTTGACCGCGTCGGCCGGCTTTGCCACCTACGCTTCCCATGTCAGCACCTATCAGCGGGTCTACGGCTCGCTCTCGGGCGTCGCGGTGTTCCTCATCTGGTTGTGGTTCTCCAATCTCTCCCTGCTGCTGGGTGCCCAGTTCAACGCCCAACTGGCGAAGGCGGAGGCCAAGTGACCGCGGTACGGAAGACCAGCCGGTGAAGTGGTGGCGCATGCGCCGACTGTGGCCGGGTAGGCGCAGCCGCGGTTAGACGGGGTGTCGAAGGGCGTGAAACGAAGGGGAGAGATGGCCTTGCTGAAGCCTCATCCGCTGGTGCTGCGCAACCTGTTGGAGCGGTACGAATCGCTGGCCGGGCGGTCGGTGAACACCGCCGAGCCGACCGAGTTGCGGCGTGAACTGGAGGACGTCACATACACGTTGTGCGTGTCGACGGGTACGCGGGACGTGCAGTCCGCGGTGGCGGCGGCCCGGGGGATGCTGGAGGAGGCGTTCGCGGCCAGCGTGGCGCCTGGCGAAGCCCGAACGCCCTCGATAACCACGGCCGCTTGACGTTCCCGCGCTGGTGGCCGCGGGGGGACACGGCGCGGAACCTCAGCCCGAGCCCGGCATCGTCCGGGCTCGGGCTGATCGCTGTCGGGCCACCGCGCTTGCTCCGGGGAATCCCGGGAACAAGTCCCTCCACGGCCACTGGAAGGATGGCAGCCCATGTGGATGGCAGCGCCCACCGCCCCCACGCACGTAGCCGTGGTGATCATCGTGGTCTTCGTCGTAGCCGGAATCGTCGGAATGATCACCAGCCACAGGGACAAGCGATAGCCGCCGAACGACGGTGGAAACCGAAAACGGGTGGATGGCTGGGAGCTTGTGTGCCCGCTTTCACCGAAAACACATGACAAACCGTCGGACTGCTTTTGTGATATTGAGGTTTGCTGCTCCCCGAGGTGGGGATTCGTTGTGGCGGGTGCATTTCTCGCAGTAGGGAGGACTCGACTGTGCGTGCGATCGGTACGGCGAACGTCGGAGCGGACCGGGCGAGCGGTAACCTGGCCGAGGTGGTCGAACACCCGCCAGCTGACGCGGAGTTGACGACTGACGAGCAGGTGGAGCGGGCTTGTGCGGACCTGCGCGCGGCGGTGGAGGAGTTCCACCAGGAGCTGGCCGACTTCGAGGGCGCCCTCAGGAGGTAGCCCGGAACGGCAGCGGCCCGTGCGAAATCGGGTCGGTTTATAGGGCGGTGCTGTCCGCCGCGCATGGCGGTTTCCGCTGACAGAAATGGGGCGAGCCAGGTGGTCGCGGATCACGATGGGGCGTCAGTGGTGGAAAGGCTGCGGCACCGGGCGGCAGCATTCGTGGACGGCCACGCCGAGCTGTTCGTCACCGTGGAGGACGACGGCACGTTGATGTTCGGCGGAGACGACCAGGCCGGGCTGTTCCGGGCCGCGGCGGAGTGGCTGGAGGAGGACCCCGCCTGCACCGTCGCGGGCGTCGCCTGGGGCCCGGCGGCGACGGAGCCGCCCTGGACGTTGGCCCTCCACCTGCGACACCCCGGCCCGCCGGGCGACTGAGTAGGCGGCGTGGGCGTCCCGGCCGGGCGAAGGCATCTGCGCGCTGTCGCGGTACCTGCCCGACCGGGCGTTCGTACTCCGGTAGGCCAGCGGATCGGCCCAGTACGCATCGCACCGGAGAATCCGGATATCCGAGAGGTATGACTGAATTTCCCACACCCACCCACCCCCAACTGATCGGCGCCCGGCCCCGCTCCCTCGTCGAGAGTGCGTACCAGAACCTGCGGAAGCGGAGCGTGCGGGCCGATCAGTTCACGTACGGTGCGTTGGACGCCTACCGGTGGACGATGGGCAGTGGCGTCAGCGCTCCGCTCACCGGTGCCCAGACCGCCGGGGTGCCCGATCTGGAACGGTTGACCTCCGAGATCGACGCGGCGGTCGTCCAGTTGGAGGACGTCACCCAGCGCGCGGGCACCCGTGACTTCACACAAGGGGTGCATGACGCGTTGGCGTGGGTGTGCGGGCTCAGCGACGAGAAGCCCTGAGCGCTTGTGTCGGGCGCCTGGACGGTGGCTCAAGGCCACCGTCCAGGCCGCGGTGTGTGGGTGGAGGTGTGGGAACCGCCGTGGCTACGGCTCACTGATGACGCGGACGGACTCGATGGGGCTGCCCGCGGTCCGCGCGGCCTCGTTCCTTACGGCGTCGAGGTCATGCGTGGTGAGCTTGGCCCCTTCCAGGTGCACGTAGACCACGTCCGGCTGGGGGTCGACCGTCGCCTGGACGTCCGGCAGCCGGGCGACCAGGCGGCCCAGAGCGGCTGTGTCGCCGTGGGCGGCGGGGGAGCCGGGCTTGACGGGCGCGAGTACGCCCGCGCTGTAGATGTCGCGGCCCTGGCTCGCGAACCGCAGGGCGGGGACGACGTCGTCGCGCACCGCACGTACCTGCTGTGCGTCGGCCTTCCACAGCCGCAGCACGATCGCCGGCCGTCCCGGGTCCTCCTTGCCGACGACCGTCCAGTCGGTCACCCCGGCGCGGCTGAGATCGTGGTACACGCCGTCGAGCCGCTGCCCGAGCGGTGAACCGTCCGGGGTGCTGATCGTGAGGTCCTGGACGTGGTGGCGCAGCGCCGTGAGCGCGGTCGCCCCGGAGGGTGTGGCTGATGTGGTCTGTGGGGTTGGTGTTGCGGCTCCCGCCGGAGCGGCGGCGCCGGCCATCAGGCCGGTGAGCAGCGCCGATCCGACAGCGGCCGACGCGGCGGTCCTCCTCCGCGAAGTGTGTTTGCGGGTTCGTTCGTGCCGCGCAGTCATGCTCGTCCCTTCCGTGGACAACGTTCTCGTGGGTGCGCGGCTACCCCGGATGCGAACACCTACACGGCCGCCATCGGGGGAGGACGCGGCAGGGGCTGGTCAGCCTGCTTCGATCCGCGGGAAGACGAACTCGTCGAGGAACAGTCCCAGCGCCATGGCGGCCGGGATGGCGACCAGCGCGCCGATGATGCCGAGCAGGGCCCCACCGACGAGAACGGCGACGACGGTGACGATGGGATGGACGTCGACGGCGAACCTCATCACCCGCGGCACGATCAGGTAGTCCTCGGCCAGCCGGAAGAGTACGTAGAACACCGCGGTGGCGATGGCGATCGGCAGTGAGACCGAGAGCGCCACCAGGCTGACGGCGATTCCGCCGATGGTGGATCCCACCATCGGCACCAGGTCCATCAGGGCCACGAGGACACCAAGGGCCGCCGAGTAGGGGATCTGCGTCCCCGCACACCAGGCGAACGTGGCCAGTCCGGCGATTCCGGAGGTGGCCAGGTTGCCCAGCATGTACCGCCCGGTGCGGACGACGATCTCCTCGGTGAGCGCGGCCACGCGTTCACGGTGGCTGCCGGGGACGAACCGGTAGCAGAAGTCCTTGATACGTGGCAGTCCGACCATGAAGTAGAGCGAGACCACCACGACCACGACGGTTGCCGTCACGGTGCTGACCACCAGTTGGCCGGCGCCGAGCAAGCCGTCGAGGATGTCGGATCCTCCGCTCGACAGCTGTTGCTTCGCCTTGTTGATGAGGTGGTAGCGGTCCTCCAGCCGGCCCAGGGTCGAGTGGTGGTCGTGGAGTTGCTGGAGCCAGCCCGGCACGGCGTGGACGAAGGCGGTGACTTCTTCCATGACGGGGGGAACCACCAGCGCCACGAAGCCCGCCAGGACCGCCGCGAAGGCGACCACCACCAACGCGACGGCCCACCCCCTGCGCAGCCGGTGCCGCACCAGCCAGCGCACGATGGGATCGAGACTGATCGCCACGAACAGCGACAGGAGCAGCATCACCAGCAGCTCGCTGATGCGGATGACCTCCTGTGCCAGGAAGTAGGCCAGCACCCCGCCGAGGGTGAGGCTGAAGCCCATCCCGAACCAGGACCCGGCCCCGCCGCCGGAACGGCGCAGGCGGGCGCCCGGCGCCCCGGGAGGTGCGGCGAACGTGTTCCGGGATCCTTGGCCCCCGGAGCTGGCGGGGGAACGCCCGTTGACGGGTGGCCCGCTCTGGGCGCGCTCATGCCTCATCAGGGTGTCCTGGTTGTCGAGGAGCTCGGCACGCGCTCGGCGTACACCGCTCAGTCACCGTAATCGTCCTAAACGTGGAGCGGGTTGACCGGCAGAACCGTACCGCTGGAGACCGCCCCGCACGGCGGGGGCGTTGGCGGGCGTGTCCTACGCCCGCGCCCGGCAACCGTCAGGCGCCCGCCAGTAGTTGGCTGCGCAGCATCTTGAGGGTCCGGGCCAGCAGACGTGAGATGTGCATCTGGGACAGGCCGAGTTCGGCGCCTATCGCGGCCTGGGTCATGTCAGCGCCGAAGCGCATGGCGAGGATCGTGCGTTCCCGCTCGGGAAGTCGGGCGATGAGCGGCTTGAGAGCGGTGAGGTTCTCCACGCCTTCGAGCGCGGGGTCCTCATAGCCGAGGCGGTGGACCCAGGAGGTGCCCTCGTCCTCCTCGGCCGAGGCTTCGGCGTCGATGGAGCTCGCGGTGTAGGCGTTGGCCGCGATCTGGGCTTCGAGTACCTCCTCCTCGGTGATCCCCAGCCGCTCGGCCAGTTCGGCGACGGTGGGCGTCCGGTCGAGTTGCGCGGCCAGGGCGTCACTGGCCTTCGCCATGTCGATGCGCAGTTCCTGGAGCCGACGCGGCACCCGAACCGACCAACTGGTGTCGCGGAAGAAGCGCTTCATCTCACCGACGATGGTGGGCAGGGCGAAGGTGATGAATTCCACGCCGTAGTCGGGATCGAATCGGTCGACCGCCTTGATCAACCCGATCGTGCCGACCTGCAGGATGTCCTCCATCTGGTCGGCCCGGTTGGAAAAGCGCTTCGCGGCGAACCGTACCAACGCCATGTTCAGCTCGATGAGGGAGTTGCGCACGTACTGGTACTCCTGGGTGCCTTCTTCAAGCACCGCCAAACGGGCGAACATCACCCGCGAGACCTCTCGCAACTCCGAGGGGTCCGCCTTGCCTTCGGCCAGCAGGGTGGTCAGTTGCTCAGGAGTTGACTCCCTTTCCACCGCGGTTTCAGGAACGGCCTTCTCAGCGAGCTGCCCCGACATGATCGCCCTCCCATCGATCCGAAGTCTTTGACGCCTCAGCGCCTACCCGCCTCCGCAGCTCCAAACCACGGCCATTTCCCGAAGTTTGGCGCAGCGCCCTTGCCACGACAGTGGGCCCCACCGGATTCCGGTGGGGCCCACCCTCAAAAGCTCTCATGACGGCCGTCGGTCACCATCGGTACCAACGGCCCCGTGCGCCGGCCGAGTCGGTGGAGCGCACGAGGAAGCCCAAGAGCCAGATGACCAGCACCGCCACCGCGACCCACCAAAGGATCTTGATGGCGAAGCCGGCACCGAACAGCAGTAGTGCGAGGAGCAGAACGAGTAGCAGGGGAACCATAGTCATCGACCTCCTGCGGCCACGCCTGCCCTGCGCTCCGGCGTTCAATCGAGCGGCGGCCACCTGTTACGAGTTGGGCCTGGGAGGCTGCGGTGGCTTGTGGCGCTCCGGGAGCGGGCGGGGCGTGATGGCGTCCTCGCCTTGCTGTTCCGCGCGCATCCGCTTTCCGGTCTCGCTTTCGCCGATGCGCGGCCCGGCCGGCGTCTGCGGTCCGTCGAAACCGGGCGAGGAGAAGCCGGGGGAGGTGTAGCCGGGCGAGAACGATGAGTCGTCCTCGCCGGTCGACTCCGCCGCTGGTGGTGCGGCGGCCGGCTTCCGGTCCCCGGGCTGGCCGTGTTCGCGGGCCGCCCGCTGATCGGCGTCTTCGGGAGCCGCGGTCCTCCGTGACCGGGCCGCGGTCGGGGACGGCTGTTGACGTGGTGTTCTGCGCACTTGGCACCAGGCTCCTCTCCGGACGCTCCGGCGATGGCACCTCGTTGTGTGCTGGCTTGGGAGCGTTCAATGGACGTCCTCGGAACGTCTTCCCGTGTGCTCCGGATGTACAACGGCCTTTTGAGCGGCTCCGGTTGGCCGTCGCGATCGCGCGAGTGAGTGACGAACCGAACAAAGTCGTCCGGCGGTGCGAGGTGTTCTGCGCGGTATTCCGACCGAGGTTCGCAAACCTGTTCCCCGAATCCATGTTGTCAATTCGGGGCGCATCTGCGGCTCGTTGGCGGTAGTGCGGTGCCAAGGAAACACACCACGCGTCTCTGTAGTGCGATGCCGGAGCCCTGCGGGCATGGCGGATTCCGCAGCGGAAAGGCGCACATGTGCGAGCCCGCCGCTGTGTTGTGCCGCGGCTGGGAGAAGTCAACCTGTGAGGTGAAAGGAGGCGCGGCATGAGCCAAGTGAACGGTGTCGTCGGTGTGTACGGTTCGATGAGGGAAGCCGAGGACGCGGTGCGGATTCTGCTCCGGCAGGGAATCCCGGCCGATCAACTGTCCGTCATCGGACAGGACTTGCGGAGCGAGACACGGGTGCACGGTTTCGTCACCACCGGAGACGTGGCCAGGTCGGGTGCGACCACGGGGGCGTGGGTGGGCGGTCTGTTCGGACTGCTGTCCGGCACCGCGCTGTTGCTGGTGCCCGGTGTCGGCCCGCTGCTGGTGCTCGGCCCGCTGGCCGCGGGCGCGGTCTCCGCGGCGGAGGGCGCCGCGACGGGGGGCGGACTGGGAGCGGTCATGGGGCACTTCATCGCCAAGCGGCACGTGCCCAAGTACACCCGGCACGTGGAGGCGGGCGGCTACCTGCTGATCCGCCAGGGCCCCGGTGCCCAGGCCGGAGTTGACCTGATGCGCGAGGTGACGGACGCCGCACACGTCGAGCACCACGACGACCTGGTTCCCGCCCACCTCGCCAGCGTCGTCCGCTAGTTCCCCGAGCAGCCGGGTGTCGAAAGCGGCCCGCTCCGCCGGGCCGTCGGCGATGGGAACGGGTAGCACCTTGCCACCGGAAGACAGTTGCCGTTTGACAACTATGGCAGTCAGGCAACAGAGTTACGACGTCACAGGTGTGCAGGGAAGGATCTTGAATGTTCCGGTGGGCGAGGGAGAGTCCTCGCGCCGGTCGGCCGCGGAGCGCGGACGTGCGCCGGGTGGTGGCGGACTGCGGTCCCGCTGGTCAGGCGGAGTGTGCGTCAGCGGTGTCGTCGTGGATCTGCGTGGCGGCGGCGGCGCAGAACGCCTCCAGACCCTCCAGTAGCGCGGTCCGCTTTCGGGCGGGCATCTGCGCCAGGACGGCCTGCAGTTCACGCTCGCGGCGGGAGCGTAGATCGGCCAGGAAGGCCCGGCCCCGACTGCTGAGGTGCAGCCGCAGTTCGCGGCGGCTGGTGCTGTGGGGCGCGCGCTCGACGAAGCCCACCGCCTGGAGGCGGTCACACAGCCGGCTCGTCGACGGGGGAGTGGAGCTCAGGGCGTCGGCGAGGGTGCGGAGGTTGATCCCCTCGTTGTGTTCGAGGATGAACAGCACGCGGAGCTGGGACACCGACACCGGGGCGGTCGACGCCCGGCCCCACAGGACCTCCAGCAGTTCGGCGGCCTCTGAGGCCACGCGCGCCACCTCGTCGGGCTGTCGGCGTGAAGGGGAGGCAGTCACGGTCATACTCTCGCAGGCTCATCGGGTGCTGTCAGTCGGCTAAGGGCGGCTAGCTGGCTACACCACAGTAAATACCGGCGAGGCCGGATCAAACGACAAGGCTCCGCTTGCGGGTGCGATGCTCTCCTGGCAAAGAATGGCTTATCCAACATCGTGAACAGATTCGAGGCCGCCGAGCGGGCTCTGCGTAAGGCGGCCCCCCACCAGTTGGTGGACGCCCTCGGCGCGGTGCTGACCGACCGGTACGCGGCGAAGTCCGTCGAGCTTCTCCTGGTGGACTACGGGCTGACCGTACTCCAGCCGGTGACCGCCCTGCCACACACCGGGGAACCCGTGCCGGTGCACAACAGTCCCGCCGGGCGGGCGTTCGTGGTGCAGCAGTCCGTCGTCGAGGGCGTCGGCGAGGGGATGGCGAAGGTCCACTGCCCGGTGACCGTGCGCGGGGATCGGCTGGGCGTGCTGTGCCTGGTGGTGCCGACCGACGTCTGCACTCCGGAACGGCTCGCCGAACTCGCGGACGTCGCCGAGGTCCTGGGACACGAGGTCGTCGTCGCGGAGCGGGACACGGACCTGTATCTACGGGCGCGCCGCAAGGACCGGTTGACACTCGCGGCCGAGATACAGTGGCAGCTTCTGCCAGGCCGCTCCTGCGCCCGGCCCGAGTACGAACTGGGTGCCCACCTGGAACCGGCGTACGCGATCTTCGGCGACAACTTCGACTGGTCGGCGACCGAGGACCGGCTGATGCTGTACGTCACCAACGGCATGGGCGAGGGGATAGAGGCCGCGCTCCTGACCAGCCTGGCGATCAACGCGCTGCGCAACGCCCGGCGTGCCGGTCTGTCGATCGCCGACCAGGCCGCGCTGGCCGATCAGGCAGTCTACGCCCATTACCGCGGGGCGTCGTACCTGTCGGTGCTCATGGTGGACTTCGACCTCGCCACCGGCCGGGCGCGGGTCGTCGACGCCGGATCGCCGCGGATGTGGCGTTTGCGGCGCGGCGGTGCCGTGCAGCCCATCACCTTCGAGGCACAGCTGCCGTTGGGCATGTTCGAGGAGACCGACTACGTCGCGGAGGACTTCCAGGTGGAACCCGGCGACCGGCTCGTGTTCGTCAGCGACGGGGTGTACGAGGCCGCCTCACCCTCGGGCGAACGCTACGGTGAGCGGGCACTGGCCCGAGCCATCGCCGCCACCCAGCTGCTGCCGGCGGCCGAGGTGCCGCGCGAGGTGCTCAGACAACTGGCAGCTCACCGCGGTAGACCGGTGCCGCACGACGACGCTCTCGTGGTGTGTCTCGACTGGCACGGACGGTAGGCCGGCGAAGCCGAAGCACGGACGCGGGGCACGACCTTGGGCCTGAGCCGTGGGAGCACTTCGCGGCATAGCGATTGCCAAACGGGGTACGACACCGACGCCGAAGTTTGCCGTATGACAAGGAAGCGCACGACGTTCCCACGGCGGGTGCCGGGAACGGTGGTACGGATTGGAGATGCGGGTGCCGGAACACGAGACGGAAGCGCAGTGGTCGCCGTCCAGGGAGGTCGGGGACTTCCTGCGGCGCTTCCGTGAGCAGATCGCCCAGCGGTGGGCGGACGCGACGCTGTTTCGGACGGTGTTCACCGTCTCCCGGGACGAGGCGGTGGAGGCGTGCAAGGTCGTGATCGACGCGCTGTCCGTGGTCGCCGCCTCGGAGCGTATCGAGGACATCGAGGCACCGGGCTTCGCGGTCGTGCGCGAGCAACTGGGTCGCATGTCCGCGTCGCATGTCCGAATGGGGCGCACTCCGGCACAGATCGCCAACGAAGTGGCCGCGCTACGGGTTCCGGTTACCGAACTGCTGGCTGCGGAGTCGCGCGACCTGCCGACCGAGCGGGTCCAGCGGACCACGTTGGCCCTGACGGTCCTGATGGGCACCCTGCGCCTGGCGGTGATGGAGACCACGCTCACCGAGGGCGAGGAACTCATCGACCGTCAGCGCCAGCAGCTCCTTGAGTTCGCCACTCCGGTGATCAAGCTGTGGGACGGGATCGTGGCCGTTCCGCTCATCGGCACGCTGGACAGCGCGCGCAGCCAGGTGGTGATGGAAAGCCTCCTGGAGGCCGTCGTCGCCCAGCAGGCGCGCTTCGCGATCCTGGACATCACCGGCGTGCCGACCGTCGACACCCTCGTCGCCCAGCATCTGATGAAGACGGTGGCGGCAGCGCGGCTCATGGGCGCGGAGTGCATCGTCTCCGGTATACGGCCGGCGATCGCCCAGACGATCGTGCACCTCGGCATCGACCTGGGATCGGTCGTCACCCGCGCCACCCTGGCCGACGCCTTGGCGTTCACTCTGCAGCGACAGGGCACGGGCGCCGCGGTCGGCGTGTCCGCGGAGGTCGATCCGACGTGACGTGCCCTCGTACGGAGGTGATTGGGGCGCACGTCCCGGTACTCACCCTGGGCGACGTACTGTTGGTGACCGTCCAGGGGGACCTGGACGACCAGACCGCCGAGTACCTGCGCCAGGACATCACCCGGGCGGTCGCGGAGACCACCGCCACCGGCGTGGTGATCGACGTCTCCGGAGTGGAGGTCGTCGACTCCTTTCTGGGACGGGTCCTCGCCGACATCGCCGCCACCGTCAAACTGCTGGCGGCACGGACCGTGGTCGCCGGAATCCGTCCCGCGGTGGCGATCACGCTGGTGGAACTCGGCCTGACGCTGCCCGGGCTGTGCACCGCCCTCCACGTCGAGCAGGCCCTGCGACTGCTGCGGGAGCCGTCCGGAACGCACCGTGGCGCGCATCCACGGCAAGGGGGCGTGTGATGCACGTGCCCAGTACCGTCGCCGCGAGGTTGCCGATCGGCTCGGACATGGACCTGACCTGGATCAGGCAACACGTCCGACAGGCCGCCGCCGAACTCGGCTTCGGACTGGTCCAGCAGACGAAACTGGTCACCGCGGCCAGTGAGCTGGCGCGTAACACCCTTGTACACGGTGGAGGCGGTCACATGGAGTGCACACCGGTGGCGCGCGGCCGGATCCATGGCCTGCGCCTCGTGTTCACCGATTCCGGGCCGGGGATTCCCGACACGGAACTCGCCTTGTCCGACGGTTACACCTCCGGCGGCGGGCTGGGCATGGGCCTGGGCGGTGCCCGGCGGCTGGTGCACGAGTTCACTCTCGACAGCCGGCCGGGAGAGGGCACCACCGTCACCATCACCGCCTGGGCCTCCGGGCCTCCCTACCCCCGCAGGGCGTTGTGATGACCCGGGTATGGGACGTTCCGGTGCACGATTCCACCCGTGTGCGCGATGTCCGCGTCGCCGTGGAGGCGGCGTGCGGCCACACCGGGCTGACCGCCGACCGCACCGCCGACGCGGACCTCGTGGCCACCGAACTCGCCACCAACCTGCTCAGACACGCCGGTGGTGGACGAGTCCTGATCGACACGCCCAACGACGGGCAGCCCGTGGTGCAGATCCTGGCCGTGGACCACGGGCCGGGCATCCCCGACGTCCTCGCCGCACTGCGTGACGGCTACTCGACCAGCACCTCGCTGGGCGCGGGCCTGGGCACCTGCCGTCGTGTCGCGGACGCCTTCGACCTGCACACCGTCCTCGGTCGCGGCACGGTCGTGCTGGCCCGGCTCGCCGATCGCGGCGCCGCTCGGGCGGGCGCCGCGAGACCGGCCGAGGAACTGCCCCGGGTCGGCGGGGTCCATGTGGCGCTGGAGGCGGAACACAGCGGCGACGCATGGGCATACGTACGTGGCGAGAACCGGCTGACCCTGATGCTCGCCGACGGCCTCGGCCATGGCCCCGAAGCCGCGCGGGCCTCCACCACAGCCGTGGACGAACTGCGCCGCATGCCCGATCTGACACCGGCGGAGATGCTCCGGCGCCTTGACAGCGCGCTGCGCCGGACCCGCGGAGCCGCGATCGCGCTGGTCCAACTCGCCCACGGCACCGACCGCCTGGTGGTCGCCGGTGTCGGCAACATCGGCGCGCGGCTGCGCACGGACGGCACCTGGCATTCGCTGCTCTCCCGGCCGGGCATTGTCGGCGCCTACCTCCCCGCCCTCATCCCCGAGCGCCAAGTGCCCTGGAACCAGGACAGCCTGCTGGTCCTGCACAGTGACGGCCTGCCCAGCCGCTGGATCCCGCCCCAGGACGCGCGCCTGGACGCCCATGACCCAGCTGTGATCGCCGCGGTCGTGCTGCGCGACGCCAGCAGCTCGGCGCGCCCGGCGCGTGACGACACCACAGTGGCCGTAATGACCCCTGCACCGCTGGACCGCCCGCTATGACCCGCACCCACGCCTGGCCCGTCGCCAGTGTCTCCGACGCGGCACACGCCCGTATCGCCGTGGCGCGCCTCGCGGCGGCCGGAGGCGTGCCCGCCGTCGAACGTGCCCGGCTGCTGACGACGCTGACCGCCCGGTTGAGAAGGTGTCTGGAGGAGCCCGGATCCTGGCAGTTGGTCTTCGAGGCGCTCGACGCACCAGCGGACGGCGAACCCGGATGTCTCCGGCTCGCCCTGCGTCGCATCGGCCGGTCCTCAGCAGAGCCTTCCTGGCAGAGGACCGTCGTGTGCCCCGACCCCGAGCGCGCGGCTCGTCAGGCCGCCGAGCCGCCCACTCCGCTCGCCGAGGCGTTGCTCCTCGGGGACGACGACACCGCGGCGCTCCTGGGCCGCCTGGACGAGCAGGAGCGACTCGTCCGGCTCCACCGGGAGGAACTCCACCACACCAACCAGGGTGTCCTCGCCCTCCACGCCGAACTGGACGCGGCCGACCGCACGCAGCGCGAGTTGCTCGCCGCGGAGAAGGCGGCCCGCGCGGAGGCGGAAGGCGCCCGCCACCGGCTCACCTTCCTGGCCGACGCCAGCGCTGCCCTGACCGCCTCGCTCAGCCACCGGGAGATCCTCCGCCGCCTTCCTGAGCTCCTCGTGCCGCAACACGCGCGCAGCGCCGACGTCTGGCTGCTGGAGGGCGACGACGCCCAGACGCGGGCCCCGCATCCCGCGGCCGCCGTCGTCGCCGCGCGCAGCGGGCGCCCGCAGTACGCCGCGGACCATCCGGGAAACCTGCCCGGCGTCGGCGATCTGCCGCCCTCGGCACTGGCCCCGGGAGTGCCCCTGCTCTGTCTGCCGCTCACCGCCCGGCGCTCCACGCTGGGGGTGCTGACCCTCACCCCTCCCGGTGACCGTTTCGACACCGACAACACCGTCATGCTCATCGAACTCGCCCGCCGGGCCGGGATCGCGATCGACCACGCCCTGCGGTACGAGCACAACCGCGACATCGCCGAAACACTCCAGCGCACGCTGCTCACCGACCTGCCGGTCACCCCGGGACTCCAGCTCGCCGCCCGCTATCTGCCCGCCACCCACGGCCTGAACATCGGCGGAGACTGGTACGACGCCTTCGCCCAGCCGGACGGCAGCCTGATCGCCGTCATCGGCGATGTGACCGGGCACGGACTCCACGCGGCGGTCATGATGGGCCAGCTGCGCAACGCGCTGCGCGCCTACGCCGTGGACGGCGACTCCCCGGGGCGGTTGCTCACCCGCCTCCATGCCTTCCTCCACCACCTGGAGCCGGACCTGTACGCCACAGCGGCCATCGCCCGCTTCCGCCCCGGCGACCCCACCGTCACCTGGGCCGCGGCGGGCCACCCGCCGCCCGTGGTACGCACCTCGGAAGGGCGGGTTCGGATCCTGGACGTCAAGCCGGGGGCCATGCTCGGCATTCCGCTCAGCCAGGGCATCAGGGACCACACCGTGGAACTCCCACCAGGCTCCACCCTCGCGCTGTACACCGACGGCCTGGTCGAACGGCGCAGGGAGGGGCTGGACCCGGGCATCGCCCGCCTCGGCACGGCGCTGGCCGAGATCGACGCGGCGGACCTGGCCCAGGACCTGGACGGCGTGGCCGAGACCGTGCTGGGGCGCATGCTGCGCGACTCCGAGCGTGAGGACGACGTGTGCCTGCTGCTCTGCCACACCGGCACCGAACCCCTGGGTGCCCCTGGCGCGCCGCGGCTGCGCAGGCGCCCGCACCAGCCGGCAGCGTGCGCGCCAGGCTCCGCCAAGCCGATCACGTCGCCCCCGCCGAGCGGCGCACAGGTCCCACCACCACCGTTGGTCACGGACAATGCACAGGACTGACCGACCGAGCACACGACTACGGGCCCAACACGCCCCGAACAGGACGTGGACGCTGTGACCAACGACGATAGACGCAGGACCGCCGAGGCCGTCCTGCGCGAGGCTGCGCCGCACGCGCTGATCCCCGCCGCCCAAAGGCTGCTGGCGGACCGAGTGGGGGCGCGGTCCGTCACGTTGCTGATGGCCGACTACGGTTCGGCGGTGCTGCAACCAGTGCCGCAGCCGCCGCACGGTGCCGAGGCGGTACCAGCTCACCACGGCCCTCCCGGTCGCTCCTACTCCACACAGGTCCCCGTGGTGGAGCGGACCGACGACCCGGCTGCCGTCCTGGCCCACCTGCCGATCACCGTGCGCGGCGACCGGTTGGGAGTGCTCTGCGTCGAGCTGCCCGCAGCCGACGCAGACGCGGCCACGGTGTCCGAACTGGCCGAGTTCGCCACCGCGTTGGGCCACGAGCTGCTCGCCGCGGACCGGGACACGGACCTGTACCTGCAAGCCCGCCGCCGCAAGCGCCTGACCCTCGCGGCCGAGATGCAGTGGCAACTGCTGCCCGGTCGCGGCTGTGCCCGGGACGAGTACGTCCTCGGCGCCCATCTGGAGCCCGCCTACGCCATCGGCGGCGACAACTTCGACTGGTCCACCAGCGCCGAACACCTCACGGTCACCGTCACCGACGGTATGGGCCACGGGATCGAGGCGTCGCTCCTGACCAACCTGACCGTCAACGCGCTACGCAACGCGCGCCGCGCGGGGGTCGGCATCGCGGACCAGGCCAGCCTTGCTGACCAGGCGGTCTACGCCCAATACGGGGGCAGGGTCTACGCGTCCACCCTGCTGCTGCGGTTCCACCTCGACACGGGTCTCGTGGATGTCGTCGACGCCGGTTCCCCGCAGTTGTTCCGCCAGCGTGATGGCACCGTCGAACTCATCGAACTGGAAGGCCAGTTGCCGCTGGGCATGTTCGAGGAGACCCAGTACGAGGAGCAGACCTTCCATGTCGCCCCGGGTGACCGGCTGGTCATCGTCAGCACCGGTGTGCACGGGGCGCGTTCGCCGGACGGCGGATTGTACGGCGAACGTACACTGCGGCGCACCATCAGCGCCTCGCGGCTCGCCACGCCGCACGAGACCGCCCGGGCCGTGGTCCACGGCCTCATCGAGCACTTCGGCAGCGACGATCTCGCCGCCGACGCCGCGGTGGTGTGCCTGGACTGGAAGGGCCGCCCCGGCGCCCCGCGCACCGATGAACCGCCTCCGTCCACCCGCACATGAGCGCTTCACGTCGCCGAACCGTGGCCCCCGCCACATGAAGACAACGCATTACGGATTGACGAGAGCACATTGCGAAGTGAAAAGTGCGACGTAGCCGGGTAGACGCACACGTACGAGGCCGCCGGATGCCACTAGGAGGAGCGAGAGAGGGGCGGGTGTCTACCATGACCACGATCGGGGTAGTCGACAACCGTATGTCGTCGCTGCGTTGGGACAGAGCCTATGAAGCCCGTGATCCGAACGTCATCGCCGCCGCGCGGGACTTCGCCACGGAGTTCCTGGAGCATGCCCAGCGCACCATGCGGACGCGGCTCGACGATCGGGTCATCCAGGACGCCCAACTCGTCGTGAGCGAGCTGGTGACCAACACCAGCAAGTACGCCCCTGGTCCGTGTGAGCTGAGCCTGGAGCTGGCACCCGGGGGAATCGAAGTCACTGTCTGCGACAGCAACCCCATCGCGCCTCGGCCCGCTCCGCAGGACCCGGACCGCGTGGGTCGGCACGGCCTGGAGATCGCGGCCGCGCTCTCCGAGTACCTGTACACGCGGCGTCACGAGGGCGGCAAGTCCGTCCACGCCCGCATAGCCTTGAGTTGACGCACACCGGAGGCGGGCATGCACCGGTCGTACGCCACCACGGGTCGGCGAACAACGCCGGCCCGCTTACCTCGCGGGTCTTTGGGTACGGCGCTAGGACGAACAACTGCCCGTACCGACCCCAGCGGAGAGATTTCCCGTGCCGTACCGTGATGGCGTCGTCCGCCGTGGGATAGCAGCGGTCCCGATGCGGACCGCCCCGATTCGCCGCGTGACGAACAGCCCTTGTGGAGGTTGAGTGGCCCATGGGCTTTGGCCAGAGTGCCGGGCCGCGTCCGGATGAATCCGCCGAGCGGATGTCCGGTCCCGTGCAGGAACTCGTCGCGGTGTGGTCAAGAGCCTTCCATCTCGCGGCGCCCCACGTGTCCACGTTGCAACTGCGCGCCCTGGAGGCCTTGGAGGACCGGCGCAAGCTCAATCTGACCGGTCTGGCGGCGGAGTTGGACATCGGCATGCCCACCGCGAGTCGGCTGTGCGACCGTCTGGAGGCGGCCGGTTTCCTTGAACGGTCCGTTCAGCCGCGCAACCGGCGGGAGGTTCTGCTGGCGGTCACCGCGCAAGGCAGGCGGCTGCTTGATGACATAGCTGCGCGGCGACGTCGGGCGCTGGCCGCTGTACTGACGGCGATGGACCCCGAAGAACGCGCCGCACTGGTGCGGGCGTTGCAGGCATTCCTGGCCGCCTCCGTGACGGCGCGAACGTACGGATCGCGCGGCACCGGGAGCGAGTAGGCACGCTGGCCGGGGCCAAACACCTGTGGCGCACAGCGGATTCACTCGCGGAGCAGAGCGTCCAGGACGCGGTCGAAGACCCGATTCGCGATCCAGCGAACGGGCCGGTCGAACACCGAAGGCAGCCACCGCACCCGTAGGTCTTCGCGCCACTGGATCCAGCAGCCGGTGCCGCGCGGGCGCACCTCGATCGTGGCCCAGCCCGACACCACGGAACCCCGCTTCTCCAGACGGCAGAGGCCGCAGGTGCCACCAGCCGGTGGGTCCCACAGCACGACCTCCATGGGATCGTCGAACCCGATGGCGCCGACGCCGGTGCGGGCGGCGAACCTGGTGCCCACGCGGGTCGGCGGGGATGTCGTCACGACGACCCTGGTGAGCGGCACGTGCGCACCGTGGCGCTCCCAACGGGTCAGTCGGCTCCAGGCCTCGCCGGTCGGCAGCGCCGAGCAGCGCTGGATCTGGAAGAGAACCACTGCACAGAGGATAGGCGCGCTGCGGCCCTACGGCGACGCGGGCCCGCACGGTCGACACGGCCGTGCGGGCCCGCGTACCCGGCCGCCGAGAGGGCGTCGGCGGGCAGACCCGTCAGCGCTTGAACGCGTCCTTGATGTTCTGCCCGGCCTGTTTGAGTCCGCCCTCCATCTGCTCGCCCTTGCCTTCGCTCTCCAGGTAAGGATCATCGATGGCCTTGCCGGTGTCCTTCTTGACCTTGCCCTTGGCCTTCTTGACCGCGTGCTCGGCCTTCTTGCCAGCACTCATGGCCAGCTCCTTCCACGGCTTCCTTGGATCCCTCTACGGGCTCTCCAAGCCACGTCTGCCCGTATGGCACCTTTTAAACAAAACTTCACATGTTTGATGTGTTTTGCCGCAGGGAAGCCGACCATTCGGTGACTGCCTGCAACGCAAGGGGTGAACCCGATGTCAACAGGGACCCTCATCGCCATCATCGTTCCCGTGGCGGCTGTGATCGTCATCGCCGCCTTGGCCACATCGCTCGTCATGCGTCGCCGTCGGCTACGGGAACGCTTCGGACCGGAGTACGAGCGGACGGTCGAGACCACTGACAGCCGCCGGGCCGCCGAACGCGACCTGAGCGCACGCGAGAAGCGCCACGACGCGCTGGACATCAAGCCCCTGGCTCCGGCGGCACGGGACCGGTACAGCGACAACTGGGTGCACGTTCAGGAGGAGTTCGTCGACCGGCCCGAGGACGCGGTACACGACGCTGATCGACTCGTGACGTCGCTGATGCACGACCGCGGCTACCCGACCGAGGGCTACGAGCAGCAGCTCAAGGACCTCTCCGTCGAACACGGCCGCACCCTGGAGCACTACAGGGCCGCCCACGAGATCGACGAGCGCAGCACTCGCCACCAGGCGACCACGGAGGAACTGCGAGGCGCCATGGTCCACTACCGGGCGCTGTTCGAGGAACTCCTCGGCGATGGCGGCCAGCAGCGTCCCGTCCGGGCATAGCGGGGGACCCCGCCTGGTACGGAGAAGCCAGGAAGGCCGGACGTGGACGGAACGAGCACGGACCAGGAAAGAGCACAGACCATGCGACACGAAACAGACCCAGGTCAAAGCGGCCTCTCAACCGAGGACATCGCCGGAACGCAGGAAGACACTGAGGACGTAGCCGCGTCGCCGACCGAGCAGCCCACCTACCCGGGTGAAGGCACCGAAGTCGAGACGGGACGGGACGCGGAGGCCGGATCCGCCGCCCCCGAGAGGGCGGAAGCCGGAACCGCCGCCTCCGAGAAGGAGGAGCCCGCGACGGAGGATCTGCCCCAACTGCTCAACGAAGAGGACCAGGAGACCTTCCGGTCCCAGTGGAAGGAGATCCAGAACCGGTTCGTCGACGACCCCCGTGACGCCGTGCACTCGGCCGATGCCCTCGTCGCCGAAGTCATGCAGACTCTGGCGACGACCTTCGCCGAGTACAAGCAGGACCTCGAAGGGCAGTGGAACCGGGGCGAACAGGTCAGCACCGAGGACCTGCGCACCGCGCTGCAACGCTACCGCTCGTTCTTCAACCGGCTGCTCAGCGCCTGAGTTGGGACGGCCCGGACGAGTACCCGGACGCCTCCTCCCGGCTCCGGCGGGAGCCATCCCTGCCAGACGATCACGCGTGGAGGCGTCGCGTCGCTGCATCTCCGAACACGGCAGGTGACGGAAGGATGGATGACGCGGGATTCGGCGCCTTGCTCGGCGAGTTGCTGGAGGAGTCGCACCACCTGCCGATGGAGGGTATACCCGCCCTGGTGGCGCGGGCGGCCAAGGAACTGGGGCTGGACGAGGCCACCGTGTACCTGGCCGACGTGCAGCAGGAGCGGCTCGTGCCGCTGGGGACGGTACCGGACAGCAGCCAGGGCGGCCTGCCGGTGGACGCAACGCTGGCCGGCTGGGCCTACCGCACGGTCTCGTTGCGGGTGGCCGAGGACGGCCAGGGGGGACTCGCGGCCTGGCTGCCGATGATGGACGGAATCGAGCGGATCGGTGTCTTGGGCCTGCACGCCCGATCGCTGGACGGCACCCTGCTGGGCCGCTGCCGGGCGCTGGCGTCGTTGACGACCCTGCTGCTGCTCTCCAGGAGCATGTACAGCGACACCTACCTGCAGGCGACACGCGCTCGGCCGATGCATCTGCCGGCGGAGATGGTGTGGGCCTTCCTCCCGCCACGGACCGTGGGCACCCGGCAGGTCACCTCCAGCGCCGTCATGGAACCGGCCTACGACATCGGCGGCGACGCCTTCGACCATTCGCTGTCCGACAAGGCGCTGGACGCCACGGTCATCGACGCGATGGGCCATGACCTGGCCTCGGGCCTGGCGGCGGCCGTCGGCCTCGCGGGCTGCCGGGTCGCCCGCCGCGCCGGCGGTGATCTGAAGGACATCGTGGAGACCATCGACCACGCCTTGGCACAGTGGCTCCCGCACCGCTACCTCACCGCGGTCTTCGCCCACCTCGACCTGGCCAGCGGTCAGCTCAGGTGGGCCAACTGCGGTCACCCGCCGCCGCTGCTCATCCGCGGCCAGCACGTCATCTCCGGCGCCCTGGAACACCACGCCGAACTGCCACTCGGCCTGGGACCCGGCTACCCCGACGTACCCCGCCGCATCCATCACGCCCAGTTGGAGCCCGGCGACCGCGTGCTGTTGCACACCGACGGCGTCACCGAAGCACGCTCCGGCACTGGCGAGGTGTTCGGGGAACGGCGCTTCACCGACTTCGTGATCCGCGCCATCGCCGCCGGTGAACCAACGCCCGAGGCGCTGCGCCGACTGCTTCACGCGGTCCTCGACCACCGGCGGGGGCAGCTCGACGACGACGCCACCATCCTGCTCTTCGAATGGCACCCGCCGTCGGCGGAACCCACGGACGCATCAGGGATCCAGACCGCAACCCACCTACCCGGCAAGGGCGTCAGGGCCGCACCCGCGAACGGCTAGCGGTGTCGGCGCGGGTGCCGTCGTGCGGCGAGCCCGATCACGAGCGCCACCACGAACAGCAGCGCGGCTGACACCCCCGCGTCCGGCCACGGCCTGCCGTCCGACCAGTGCTGGACAAGCAGCGCGAGCGCGCCGCCCGCCACCGCGAGTCCGAGTAACCGTATCCACCACGTGAACTTCGACATGCCCCGCGCCTACCCGGCTCGAAGTCGTCGAGTCAGCTCGCGAACCATCCTGCCCTCGGAGGACATAGGTCATCGACTGGCGGGAAGGCTGCAGCACACGGGGTATGCATCGTGTCACCCTGTGCGAGCTGGTGCTGTGATCCGTCCGACCTGGAGGTTTGCGAACATGCCGATTTGGCAGGACGCCGCGGACTCGAACCGGTGGCCGGGCAGCGCCTTTCCGCTCGGGGCCACCTACGACGGGAGCGGCACCAACTTCGCCGTCTTCTCCGAGGTGGCCGAGAAGGTCGAGCTGTGCCTGTTCGACGAGCGGGACGGTGAGGAACGCGTCGAACTCAGGGAAGCCGACGGCTTCGTCCACCACATCTACCTGCCCGATGTCGGCCCCGGTCAGCGGTACGGATTTCGCGTCCACGGTCCCTATCAGCCGGGCCGGGGACACCGGTGCGATCCCAACAAGCTGCTGCTGGACCCCTACGCGAAGGCGATCGAGGGGGACGTCGAGTGGAACGAGGCGGTCTTCCCCTACCGTCTTGGCGCGCCGCACCGACGGAACAACGCCGACTCCGCCCCCTACGTGATGAAGTCGGTGGTGACGAACCCGTACTTCGACTGGGGGCACGACCACCGGCTACAGATCCCCTACCACGAAACGGTGATCTACGAGGCCCACGTCAAGGGCCTGACGCGGACCCACCCGGCCATTCCCGAGAACATCCGGGGCACCTACGCCGCCATGGCGCATCCGGTGATGCTGGACTACTTCACCGAACTGGGCGTCACGGCCATCGAGTTGATGCCGGTCCACCAGTTCGTCCAGGACCACCATCTGAAGCAGCAGGGCCTGTCCAACTACTGGGGCTACAACACGATCGGATTCTTCGCCCCGCACAACGCCTACTGCTCCTCGGGCCAGCGAGGCGAACAGGTGCAGGAATTCCGCTACCTGGTCAAAAGCCTGCACGAAGTGGGCATCGAGGTCATCTTGGACGTGGTCTACAACCACACGGCGGAGGGCAACCACCTGGGCGCCATGCTGGCGTTCCGCGGACTGGACAACGCCGCCTACTACCGGCTGTCCGACGACCCCCGCTACTACTGGGACACTACGGGCACCGGTAACAGCCTGCGCATGGACCATCCGTTCACCCTGCAAATGATCATGGACTCGTTGCGGTACTGGGTGGACGAGATGCACGTTGACGGCTTCCGCTTCGACCTGGCGGCCACCCTGGCCCGGCAGTTCCACGACGTGGACCGGCTGTCCTCCTTCTTCGACCTGGTCCAACAGGATCCCGTCATCTCCCGGGTCAAGCTCATCGCCGAGCCCTGGGACGTCGGCGACGGCGGTTACCAGGTGGGGAACTTCCCGTCGCTGTGGACCGAGTGGAACGGAAAGTACCGCGACTGCGTGCGTGACTTCTGGCGCGGCGAGGGCGGCACCCTGGGGGAGTTCGCCTCGCGACTGACCGGTTCGTCGGACCTCTACCAAAGTGACGGCCGCCGGCCGTACGCCTCCGTCAACTTCGTCACCGCCCATGACGGATTCACCCTCCGCGACCTGGTCTCCCACAACGACAAACACAACGAGGCCAACGGCGAGGGCAACCGCGACGGGGAGAGTCACAACCGCTCGTGGAACTGCGGGGTGGAAGGGCCGACCGACGACCGGGAAGTACTCGCCCTGCGCGCCCGCCAGCAGCGCAACTTCCTGGCCACGCTCATGCTCTCCCAAGGCGTGCCGATGCTCTCCCACGGGGACGAGCTCGGCAGGACCCAGCACGGCAACAACAACGCCTACTGCCAGGACAACGAGCTGTCCTGGGTGGACTGGTCGGCGGTCGCCGAAGGTAGCGCGATGCTGGAGTTCACCCGGGAACTCATCGCGTTCCGCAGGAACCACCCGGTGTTCCGGCGGCGGCGGTTCTTCCAGGGCATCGCGGTGCGCGGTGGTGGGGACGGCCTGTCGGACATCGCCTGGTTCACTCCGGCGGGTCGTGAGATGACCGACGAGGACTGGGACGCGGGGTTCGCCAAGTCGTTGACGGTCTTCCTCAACGGGCAGGCCATCTCCGAGCCGGACCCGCGCGGTCGCCGCATCCAGGACGACTCGTTCCTACTGCTGTTCAACGCCCACCACGAACCGCTCACCTTCACGGTGCCGCTCGGCCTGGGAGCATGGTGGAGCGTGGCCGTGGACACGGCCATCCCCTATGTGGAATACCGATCGCTGATCAAGTCCGGTACCGAGGTGGAGGTCGAAGCCCGGGCCCTCCTGGTGCTGCAACAGTCCCGGCAGGAATGAGTACCACGCCGCTCCAGCGCCGGGTCCCGAGCGCGTTCCGCCCCGCTCTTGCCGAGCAGTGGGTGTGGCGCCACACTGCTCAGCAACAGTCCGCACTTCCGAAGCTCCATCCGTCGTCGAACTCGGGCGCCCGCTGAGCCCGTTGGACAAACCGTCCTGCGCGCGGCGCTCGCCACGAACCGTGCTGGGAACCAGGTTTCGAACCCATGTCGCAGATGCCCGAGCCGCGCAGAGGAGCCGCACGGTGACGACGCCACGTGTCGCTGGTGACGAGCACACCAAGGGTCAAGACCAGCGGCTGCGCCGCCGACTGGGGTTCTGGCAACTCACCGCCATAGCCTTCGGCGGCGTGATCGGCTCGGGCTGGCTGCTCAGCCCGATGCATGCCGCCCGCATCGCCGGCCCCGCGGCGCTGCTCACCTGGATCGTGGGCGGCCTCGCCCTCGTTCTGATCGCGCTGGTCATGGTCGAGTTGGCCGCCTCGATCCCGGAGACCGGCGGGCTGGTGCGGTGGCCCCTCTACACCTCAGGACGGCTCGTCGCGACACTGGTCGGTTGGGGCATCTGGGTTTCCTACGCCACCAACCCGCCGAGCGAGTCGGCCGCGGTGCTGCAGTACGCCAGCCACTACATCCCGAACCTGTACCGTGACGGCCACCTCACACCACTCGGCATAGTGGCCGGACTGGCGCTCATGGCGGCCTTCGTCGCGGTGAACTGGTTCGGCGTACAACTCTTCGCCCACGTCAACCTCGCTGTCACCGTGGCCAAGTTCGCCATTCCCGTGCTGACCGTGGTGGCACTGCTCGCGTCCGGTTTCGACGGCCACAACTTCACCGGACACGGCGGCTTCGCGCCGTACGGGTATGCCGCACCGCTGTCCGCGATCGCCACCGCCGGAGTCATCTACGCCTACACCGGCTTCCAGGGCCCCATCGACCTGGCCGGAGAGGCCCGCAACCCGCGCCGCGACATCCCACGCGCGGTGATCACGGCACTGCTGCTCTCCATGGCCCTCTACCTCGTCCTGCAGATGGTCTTCATCGCCGCCGTGCCCGCCGGGAAGTTGGGCGATGGCTGGCACGGCGTAAACTTCAACTCCCCGTTCGCCGAACTCGCCACCTCACTCAACCTGACCTGGCTGACCTGGGTCCTCTACGCCGATGCCATCGCCTCGCCGGTCGGTTCCGCACTCGTCTTCACCGCGGAGACCAGCCGGGAGGCCTACGCGCTGGGCAAGAACCGGCTGTTGCCCGCCGCCGTGGCCAGAGTGCACGCGGGCTCCGGTGTGCCGCGACGCGCACTCTTGGTGAACTTCGCCATCGGCGTCGCCTTCCTGCTCCCCTTCGGCAACTGGCAGTCCATCGTGGCGGCCACCAGCGTGCTGGGCCTCTTCGCCTACTCCATCAGCGTCGTCGCCGAGGCCTCGGTACGGCGAGTGGACCCCGGACGAATGGCCAACTGGGTACGCGGCACCCGCTGGTTCGCCCCCGCGGCCTTCGTGATCGCCACCCTCATCTTCTACTGGGCGGGCTGGCACGAACTGCGCGTCGCCCTTCCCGTACTCTTCCTGTCCGCGCTGCTGTACGCGTACCAGCAGATCCGCCGGGAGCGCGACCTCGCCGACCTGACCGCCGGGCTCTGGCTGGTCGGCTACCTGGTGGCGCTGCTGCTGTTCTCCTGCCTCGGCAGCTTCGGAGGCTCGCGGGTGATTTCGGCACCGTGGGACTCCGTCGCGGTGGCAGCCGTCGGGCTGGCGGCGTATGTGCGGGCGCTGCACGATTCGGCGCGCCACCTCGCCGTGCATCCGCTACCGCACGGATAGCCGGGGCCACGGTTCCGCGACAGTCAGGCGGGGACGGACTCCCGGGCATGGCCGTGCGCCCGCTGGGCGAAGGTACGAGCCGGTGTGCCGGTGGCATCCTCCGCGGTCGGCATCGGGCCGGCCGCCGTCGCGACGAGGATGACAGGCGGCCGAGAAGCGGCGCTGGTATCCGCGCCGAACACATCTGAACGGCCGAGGAGTCGATCACCCGCGGTGGAGGCAACGCTCCAGTTCTGCGAGGTCGTAGAAGTAACTGCCCCTGGCCATGGGCCTGCAGGAAGCCTTGAACGCGGTTTCCCTCTCGTTGTAGAGCATCCGCACGAGGTGTTCCGTGCCGCCGCCGTCTCGGGGCCCCGCGTACACATCCCACTGCACGTTCGCGGCCATCGGCGCCACTCTCGCGCCACGCCAGGGGTTGTTCCGGTAGGTATACGGCCGAGACGGGTCCGCTGCCCTGGTGCTGCCGGGTAGGCCCAGCAGCACGGCCAGGGGCTCGATCTCCTCGGCGTGGGTGAACCGCAGCACCGCGCCTTTGCCACTGGTGCCGCTCGCCTTCGCCTCTGCCTGCGTGAAGAGGTCGTCGAGCAGGACGTTCGCCATCTTGTAGGTGATCGTGCGCCCGCGGAAGGCGGGCCCCTTCTCGTAGAACTCCTCGGCGTCGTCCAGGTACGCGAACCACTCGGCGTCCCGTGCCGGGAGGAAGGCGTCGAGGTCCGCGTTCGGGGCCTCGATGCGCAGATCGGGCGCGACGCTGTACAGCTCGTACAGCGAACGGGAGAAGTCGATCTGGTCCGCCGTGGTGGTCGCCGCCACGAAGTCCGGGCCGAACAGCCGCGAGAACACGTCCTTGGCCGCTCGGGCCGTGCGTGGCTCGCCGTCGATACGGGTGAGGGTGGCCCCAAGCTCCGGGTCATGGGACAGGTAGGCCTGGTAGTCGGCGTTCTGCGGCTGTTTGTGGAAGTACAGCAGATCCTTGTCGACGACCGGCTTGCGTATCAGCCCGACCAGGCCCGGATCACCCTGGACCAGACCGCTGGTGAAGGCGTTGGCGCTGGCCACGGTACGGGGAACGCCGGAGGTCTCCACCTCGATCGGCTCTCGCCGGTTGCGGATCGTGCGGAAGAGCGAAGGCAGGCGGCGCTCCATGCGCAGCGCGGTCTGCCGCTGCTCCCGGGCACCGAGCCCGGAGAGGTTGCCGTAGCCGATCGAAGCGGCGCCAGTCAGCAGCGAGCGTATTCGCGGCGCGAGTTGGGCGCCGAGTGGGGTCAACGCGCCCTGCCTCGCGGCACTGTTCAACACCGCGACCACCGAATCGCCGTCATCGCTGTCGGTCATCGCGCGGGAACCATGGCGTGAGACGGTCTCGGTGAAGATCGGGGTGAAGCCGTGGGGCGGGCGCTGGTAGTCGTCGACTCCCTCCTGCGGAGCGTACGGCGTCTTCGTGGAGAGGAACTGCCGCTCGGCGCGTGCGTGGCGGACATCCTGGGCGAAGGCGTTGCCACTTACGAGGGCGACGGACGCCAGTAGGGCTACGGCGGTGGCGGCAGCGGAGCGCTTCACGACGGGTTCCTTCGAGGAGGCGAGGAGCGGTGGACCTGACAACCTCACAGGCAACTCATAGGAGCTTCACAGCCGTGTTCGAACCCGCCCTGACTTCAAACGGAGCTACGGATGAGGTGTGGGTGAACTCGGGAGCCGTCCCGGGCGCCCGGACGGTCCTGGTGCGTCCGCGAGCAGCCGCGCGCCTGACGGCTGAGTGGCGCCGGTCAACGCACCTGCGAACCTCGTGGCATTAACAGGACGTTGGGGGCGACGGCGATGTTTAGCGTCCGCCAGATGGGTAGGAGGCTACTCAATTGTCGAACAACAACTGTTCATCGACTAGCAGGAGGCAAGGAGAATGTCGGTCCAGCTCGCTCACCAGCAGGTCGGCGCCAAGGGTGACGATGTCGTGGACAGTTCCAGTAGCGAGGACGCGTACTGTCTCGACGCGCTCGTCGAGGGACGGGCGACCACTGCGGAGGTTCGGCAGGTCAGCAAGGCGATGTTCGAGCGTCTCGAGGTCCTGGAGGAGGGGACCGAGGAGTACCAGTACGTTCGCAACACGCTCATCGAGTCGAACATGACGCTGGTGCGGTTCGCGGCCAGGCGGTTCTCCCACCGCGCGGACCAGATGGAGGACATCCTCCAGGTCGGGACGATCGGACTGATCAAGGCCGTCGACCGGTTCGATCCCGCCTACGGCGTCGAGTTCCCCACGTTCGCCATGCCGACGATCATCGGGGAGATGAAGCGGTTCTTCCGTGACACGAGCTGGTCGGTGCGGGTACCGCGTCGTCTGCAGGAACTGCGGATCGACATGGCCAAGGCGACCGACGCCCTCGCCGCGGAGCTCGACCGCGCGCCCACCGTCGCCGAACTCGCCGAGCGCCTGGGCATCAGCGAGGAGGAGGTGCTTGAGGCCCAGGTCGCGGCCAACGCCTACACAGCCTCGTCCATCGATGCCCAGTCCGACGATGAGGACGAGGAGGGCACCTCGTGGATCCAGCGTCTTGGCGTGGAGGACCCCGCGCTGGAAGGGGTGGAGAACCTCACGGCCCTCAAGCCGCTCATCGCCGAACTCCCCGATCGCGAACGCGCCATCCTGTCGATGCGGTTCGGCTCCGACATGACCCAGAAGGAGATCGGCGAAAAGCTGGGTATCTCCCAGATGCACATCTCCAGGCTGCTGTCCCGGACACTGACCCGGCTGCGCACCCGGCTCCTCAGCGAGGTCTGAACTGAGCCGGAACAACGGCACCACCCGGATGGGGGGGTGCCTGCGCTCGGCTGGAGAAGTCCGCAGCCCGAGAGGAGAAGGGGCGGCGGAAACCGGGCGAACGGCACCGGTGAACACCGACCGGGAGTACCCAGCCGGGCGCGGCGGCATCAGCGGTGCCGCCGCGCCCGGCCGAAGGCGGCCTCACGTGTTCACGGCTCCTTACAGGTCCTGGACCCGGCGGCCCGTCGCGGAGGCGAAGCCCAGCCAAGTGTGCCGGTTGCCCGCCCAGCACCAGCCGATCTTGGGGGCGTTGCGGCGCTCGCGGCCGTCCCGTCCGGTGCCGTTGCTGATCCAGATCGCAGGGGTGCGGGCGTCCAGGGCGCCGTTGGCTTTGCGCAGTCGGGAGCCGATGGTCATGAAGCAGTGGTTGCGCTCCAGGACGGCGGGCTGCTGCATCACCCAGTGGACACCCTCAGTGAGCAGCAACGGGGTGCGGTCCTCTGCGGTGAGGGCGGGTAGCGCCTCGTTCGGGCTCCAGTTGGCCATTTGCTCGCCGCGGTCGAGGCCGGTGAGGAGGTAGAGCGGGGCGTCGGGCAGCGAGACGGTGTCGAGTGGGGCGAAGAGGTCGACGTCGGGCATGTCGGTGACCACGAAGCCCGGCTTGCCGTCGTGGCGGAGCAGGGGCGCGAGGGCAGAAGCAGGAGCGTGGTCCGGGTGCACAGCGAGCAGGGCGCTGTCGCCGCCCGCAGGGGCCTCGGCGGCCGCGGCGAAGGAAAGAAGTTCGGTAGCGGGCAGCCCGGCGATCTCGTGCACTCCCAGGTCGATCAGTCGCTCGGCCTGCACGCTCAGGGCCGGGAGTACGGGAAGAACGCTGGAGGTGGCGGACGTGGTCTCGGACACGATGCTCCAGGGGTAGCGACGTGGACGGGCCCAGAGGCAACGAGGCGCCCCGTCGGAACATTCCCGCCGCCGCCCCCTCGCCGAGGCACAACGACATATGCAGGGTGGACCCGCGCGCATCGGAAACTCCTGGCAGCGCTCACTGCCTGATGATGCGATTCCGCTTCACCATGCGCCCTACCGCGAGAAGGAGAGCGGAGGCGGCGGTCACCAGGAACACGGCGCACGCCACCGCGAGGAGCCAGAGCAGGCCCTTGACCATGAAGCCGATGAGACCTGCCACGACGCAGGCCAGAACCACTGCGAGAACCGCCGTACGCATTCTTGCCCCACCTCCTGGTATCGCTCGTGCCCAGCCCTACCGGCGTGCCAGACGCCGACCGCCCGGGGTCTCGGCTGGTGTGTACTCCAGCCCGTAGTGGTTGTACACATCCACCTCGGCCTCAACCGGAAGCACTCCACCTGGCTCAAGTGCCGGCGCCTTCCGCACCAACGCCGCGGAGTAGGCGACCCTCACGTGCCGGGGAGCCACTGTCGCGCCGCGCAGTGGTACGAAGGCGTGCCGCTGGCTGGTGAGTAGGCCGAGTTTGACCACCGCGAACACCGGTTCGTCCGAGGAGGTGTCGACGTAGACGTCCTCGAGGCGCCCCACCCGGTGCCCCTCGGGGTCGACGACCTCTTCGCCCAACCAGTCGATGATCGACTCCGCGTTGACGCTCATCTGCCCGCCCACCCTTCGCCCGGCACGCGACTCACCGTGTCGGCGTCCTTCCCGCACGGATCCCTACGGCAGCGCCTGCCCGATATCTCGCGACCGACACCATGCCCTGCACCTGATGCTGGTGACGCAAGGGCGTGCGGGCCGTCCTCGAACTGGGTTCAGTCCGCGGGAGGTTGAGCGATGGGGACCCGGGTCGGCCACCCATACGCGGACAAGTACGCATGGCCAACTGGCCATGAACAGCAAGTGAATGCCGATGGCTTCGCGGCCTCCGCTCAGCGGCGGCCCCTGCTCGTGGTGGTCCCCGCGCGCCGTGAAGTGCCGTGTGACGAGTTGACTTTGCCGCGACGTTGGTATGTCGGGCGGCAACACGGGCAGCAGTGCTCCCATCGCGGACGGACTCGGAATTCCAGGGAGATGCTGATGGGCCGAACGGATGACTGCTCGCTGAATCGCCGTGGGCTGCTCGCCAAGGCCGGCGCCGTGGCGGCCGGTGGCGTTGCCGCGGGGCTGGCGGGCCCGCTGGCCGCAGCGCCCACCGCGACCGCCGCCGCGGCCGGACCGCAGGCCACGGCGTTCGGGCCGGTGGCCGTCCGGCCTGGCGACCGGCGGTACGCCAGCTTGTTGCTCGGCGACAACTTCCGGTTCGTTGGCCGCCCGGAGGAGATCCGTGTGGCCGGGTCCACGGATCAGGTGTTGCGTGCCGTGTCGGACGCGGTGCGTTCCGGGCGGCGGATCGCGGCGCGTAGTGGCGGGCACTGTTTTGAGAACTTCACCGCCGATCCCGCGGTGCGGTTGTTGTTGGATCTCTCGCCGATGGACGCGGTCGGATACGACGCCGAGCGGGGCGCGTTCGCGGTGCAGCCGGGGGCCACGCTCGGGCATGTGTATCGGACGTTGTTCAAGGGCTGGGGCGTGACGATTCCGGCGGGTGGTTGCCCTGAGGTGGGTGCTGGCGGGCACTTCGCGGGTGGCGGATACGGGCCGCTGTCGCGGCGGTACGGCTCGGTGGTGGATCACCTGTACGGGGTGGAGGTGGTGGTCGTCGACCGTGACGGTACCGCCCGTGTGGTGGTGGCCACCCGCGAGCCGGACGACCCGAACCGTGACCTGTGGTGGGCGCACACCGGCGGTGGCGGCGGGAACTTCGGCGTGGTCACCCGATACTGGCTGCGCTCGCCCGGCACCACCGGCACTGACCCGTCACGGCTGCTGCCGCCAGCACCACGCAACGTGCTGGAGTGCGTGGTCGTCTGGAACTGGGACCGGCGCATGACCGAGCGGGCCTTCACCAGACTGCTGCGCAACTTCGGTGACTGGCACGAGCACAACAGTGCGCCCGGCTCGCGGTACACGGGCCTGTACGCGATCCTGATGCCGATGCACCGGGTCTCCGGAAGCATGCAGATGACCGTGCAGATCGACGCGGACATCCCGAACGCCAACGACCTGGTGACCGAGTTCCTCTCCGCGGTCACCGCCGGTACCGGTCTGAGCCCGACGCTCAACACGCGGCAGACCGCGCCGTGGCTGCACCCGACGACCTGGCCGGGCACGGGGGAGGCCGGTGACGTGGCCACTCGCCGCTACAAGCTCAAGGCAGGCTATCTGCGCCGCTCGTTCACCGACCGCCAACTCGGCGCGATATACCGCCACTTGACCGACTCGTCGAAGAACTCCACTAGGGGAATGCTGCTCATCGGGTACGGCGGCCGGGTCGGCGCGGTGCCTTCAACGGCCACGGCGGTCGCCCAGCGGGACGTGGTCATGAAGGCCGTGTACCAGACGATCTGGTCCGACCAGGCCGACGACGCGGCCAACCTGGCCTGGATCCGTGACTTCTACCGCGACGTGTACGCCGACACCGGCGGGGTTCCGGTGCCCAACGAGGTCAGCGACGGCTCGTACATCAACTACCCGGACGTCGACCTGGCCGACCCGGCGTGGAACACCTCGGGCGTGTCGTGGCACACGCTCTACTACAAGGGCAACTACCCACGCCTGCAACGGATCAAGGCTCGTTGGGACCCGCGCAACGTGTTCCACCACGCCCTGGCGATCGAACCGGCCAAGTAGCCGATCGGCGGTAGTACAGGGGCTGGCAGACCCCCGACGTGCCGCCGCTCATGTCACGACTCGGCGATGTCACTTCGGATTGGTCGTCTCTGTGCGCGGTGCGGGACCGGGACCGGGGTGAGACGAGGGGCGCGAGCCGCCTGTCGGCGGGTATGGAGCCGGAGAACGGGAAGCGGTGCGAGCCGGCGTCAGCGTTGTTGTGCCGTCTCGGCGGAACCTGGCCCACCTGGTGTACCGGGGTGCGCACCACTCCGTTCCGCGCCCACGCGTGGGTCGAGGTCGGTGGCGTACCCATCGGGGAACCCGTCCCGGCTGGCTACTACACCCCGACCCTCAAGGTTCCGCCTCGTACACAGCCATGACAGCGGCCGTCCTTCGCTGCGCCGACTTCAGGCGGGCAGGCTGCCGAGCCAGTCGGTCAGGAGCCGGTTGACCTCGGTTGGGCGCTCCTGCTGGATCCAGTGGCCGCAGTTGTCGAGGATGTGGGAGGAGACAAGGCCAGGCAGCGTGACGGGATAGGCGTTGATCGCCTCGGCCATCCACGTGGTGGAGGCATCCAGGCCGCCGCCGATGAACAGCGACGGCTGCGTGATGGGGGCACCGTCGAAGTCAGCGAGGTCCTCCCAGTCACGGTCCATGTTCCGGTAGCGGTTCAGCGCGCCGGACAGCCCCGTACGCTCGAACTCTCCGGCGTAGAAGTCGAGATCGTCCTCGCCGAGCCAGTTGGGCAGCCGGTCTACGGGAAAGCGGTCGCGTAGCGTCCCGCCCGCGCTGACGAAGTGCGGGTCCGCGGCGCTCGTTGGGGGCATCGTGTCGGCGGACAGGGCCGCGTAGAAGCTAGCGAGCCAGCCGCGCACATCGGGCTCGACCTCGGCCTCGGCGCGACCGGGCTGCTGGAAGTAGGAGACGTAGAACTCTTCGTCCCCGCCCATCCGCTCGAAGATCTGACTGGGCCGCGGGCCGCCGCGCGGAGCGTAGGGAACGCTCAGCAGTCCGACCGCACGGAAGACCTCCGGCCTGAGCAGAGCGGAGTTCGCGGCGATCGTCGCGCCCCAGTCGTGGCCGACAATCACCGCCGCCTCCTCGCCCAGTGCGTGCACCACCGCGGCGTTGTCATCCACCAGATCGAGCATCCGGTACGCGGCCGTCCCGCCAGGCTTGGAAGAACGGCCGTATCCGCGGACATCAATGGCGACGGCGCGATACCCGGCCGCAGCCAGTACCGGAAGCTGATGGCGCCAGGAGTACCAAGACTCCGGGAAGCCGTGCACGAGCAGCACCATTGGCCCGTCTCCCTGCTCCACCAGGTGGATCCGGCCTGCCGGCGAGGCGACCAGGCGGTGCGTGGCATCCGTAAGCTGCTTCGGCATGGGTCCTCCAGGACTGTTGGTCGGCTGCGGGCCACACCGCAGCGACTCGCTGGTGCATGGCTCAGCGCCGATCATGCGACGTACGAGTAGGTGACGACGAGACTCCTTGCCGGTTCAGCAAGAAACTGCACGACGCACGCCCACGGGCTTGGTCAGGCGGTTTGGTGCAGTGCCTGATCACGCACAGCCGCAATCGGCCCTCCCCGGTGCCTTGTTCGAGCCAGCCTGCCATCTCCTGCGGAGCCGCGAGCTGGTCGTCGCTACCGCCGGAAGCAGTCAAGCGGTCAAGCCGCGCTGCTCTGTGCGGTTCGCAGCAGTCCTTGAGGGCGTGTGCGGGGAGTTGCTCGTCCCTTTTTCCGAAGGTGCCCTGGGGGCTCATGAACTGGCCGCCGAACGGGTGTAATTCCCCGAACGGGGCATTTTCAGCAGGGCGGGAGGCGTCTACCCGCATACCGTGGCGGATCAGTCGTTTGTGACCCCCATGAGGAGCGTGGCGTGAAGAAGTTGCAGAAAGCTGTCGTTGTGACCGCCGTTGCCGGAGGAGTCCTGGCCAGTGGCAGCGGCCTGGCATTCGCTGACTCCGTTGCGAGCGGAGCGGCGGTCGGATCGCCGGGCGTCATCTCCGGTAACGTCATCCAGGTCCCGATCAACCTCCCGATCAACCTGTGCGGCAACAGCATCGACATCATCGGGCTCCTCAACCCGACGTTCGGGAACACCTGCATCAACTCGTGATCAGTCGCTGACCACCGAGCTGCGGCATCACGACGACCGGTTCCGGGCAGCCGCGCCGGAACCGGTCTTTTCGCTTGTCCAGCTCGCTCGTACGGACGTCGGGGCTCGGCCTCCGGCGGCCGCCGCGGCGCGGACGGCATCGTTGAGCGGCGCCCCGACGCGGAGCCGGTGCACGAGTCGGGGCTGGCGATGAAAAGCGTCCCGGACGAGAGGATGTCGGCCAACCTCTCGCCCACCAGGCGCAGTTGGCGGGGCAGCCTTACGTGGGGATCAGCGAGGCCGTTTCACGCAGTTGGCGGTGCAGCTCGCGATGGGTGGTCCCCGCAGGCAGCCATTGTTTGCGCAGCTTCGCGACGCATGTGTAGTTCGTGTCGCAGACGTTCGCCAGCGGCGACTCCGCGGCCTGCGTCACCAGTTGGTACGCATCGAGGCGGGACAGCCCGAAGTCGCGGTTGAGCCAGTCAACCAAGTCGAGTTGGGCGATCCGGAAGGCGTCTTCGAGCGGACGGGCGGAGCCGGTGGAGATGATGTGGGTGTCGGATTCCAGCCGGGGCCAGGGCGTGTTGACGCCCTTGAGGAGTTCGACGATCACCACGGTGTTCATCGCGCACTCCACCGCCACCCCGCACGTCTCGCCCTCGCCCTGCCGCGCATGCCCGTCGCCCAGACTCAGCAGCGCGCCCGCCACGTTGACGCCGAGGAAACACGTCACGCCAGACCGCATCTCGGGGGTGTCCATGTTGCCGCCGTGCGCGTCGGGGACAAGGGCGGAACGCACTTCCAGTCCGGCGGGTGCGACCCCGACCGTGCCGTGCATGGGATCCATCGGCAGTTCGATCTCGATGCCGCTGTCGCGGGCGCTGAACAGGCAGGTACGACGTGCACGGTCAAGTTCCCACATCCAGACGACCTCGGGCAGCGGCTCCTGCAGTGATGCGGTGGTGTGGGTCGAGGTGAGCGCACCGAACAGCGGCACGGTGGTGGAGGCGGCCCAGTCGCGCGCGGGTTCGATGGACACGAAGTGCACGGCCACCGTGTCTCCCGGCTCGGCGCCTTCCACGTAGAACGGGCCGGTCTGCGGGTTGAGGAACGGGAACTCGCACACACGCGAGACCAGATCCTTCTCCGACCGAACGCGCCCGGCGAAGCAGTCTTCGGTGTACAGCCGCAGTACCGTCCCCGGCGTGATGTGCGTCAGCGGCGGTACGCCGCCGAACGTCCAGGCGAACTGGTCCGGTTCGGGCCGCACGGTCACGATCTTCGGATCGCTCATTCGGGTGCCGCTCCACTTCTGTGAGGGGTTCGCTGTTCCTCGTCCTGGGCATGGACCCGCCCGACCAAGGCCAGCCGCCGCGGATGGCGCCGCCACAACACGAGCAGCACGCCCGTACCCAGCAGCATCCACACTCCCACCACCGCACCCGCGTACGACACGGGCGCGGCCAGCTTGGCTACGAACCGGAAGACGGGAAGTCCAGCCGCTGTCAGCAGGGCCGGTACGAACGCGGCGATGCCCAGGACCGGGAACAGCAAGTGCGGTACGAGGCGGAACTGAGCGCGTCGCCTACGTAGGAAGAAGCCCGCACAGGCGAGGTTCACCACGATGTAGACACCGATGACGACCGTCACGATGATGGTCGCGACAAGGTAGAAGGCCGTGGTGGGGCCGTATCCGAACCCCAGGCCCAACGACACCGCCAGTGCGACAGCGCACTGGGCACCGACGGCCACCACGGGGGAGCGGTGCCGGGGGTGCACGACGGCCAGGGCGCGAGGCAGTGCCCCGATGCGCCCGAACGCGAAGGCCGTACGTGTCGCGGTGGTTACGCCAGCGTTGGCATTGCCCACACAGGAGTTGACGACGGCGAGGAACACCAGCACCCACATCAGCCCGAACGACGCCCGCGCCACCCCGCCCCAGGATGCCGCCCCCTCTGCCCCGAACGAGGCGAACCGGTCGGGCCCGTAGAAGACGGCCATGGCATACGTGGTGAACACATAGATGCCTCCGACTCCCAATGCGGCGAAAAGCACCGCCAGGCGCACGGTGTGACGTGGCCGGTGGGCTTCCTCGGCAAGTGGGGCGGCGGACTCGAAGCCCGCGAAGGCGAGGATGCAGTAGACCGAGCCGGCCAGGACGCCACCGGCGCCGGAGAACCCTGGCGCGGTGTGCGCGGTGGTGAAGACGGACCATGTGTTGTGGGCTCCGGCGCGTACGGTGAGCAGGACCGCGAGGAGAAGGAAGACGGCGATCTCGAAGAGGCCCAGGGCGGTGCCGAGCCGGGCGGCGACCCGGATGCCGTACACCCCTGCCACGGTGATGACCGCCACCCCGGCCAACGCCCATGGCCACCACAACTGGGCCGGGTAGCCAGCCCATTGGCCATGGAGGCTCCCGGCCATCGTGAAGCCGAGTTGAAGCAGCAGCAACGGGGCGACCAGTGCCTCCACGAACACATAGGCCCAGGCGACCAGGAACCCTACTGCGGGGTGCAGGCCCTGGGCGCTGTACGTGGCCACCGAACCGGCGTCGGGAAGGTGGCGGGCCAACTCGCCCACACACGAGGCGGTCAGCAGACAGCCGATGAGCGCGACCAGCACGGACAGCGGAAGGCTGCCGCCGGCGAAGGCCGCGCCACCGGGGATCGAGGCCACGACGGCGGCTCCCGGGGCCATGGCGGTGATGCTCTGGAACAACACCTCGCGCACGCCCACCGCGTCACGCCGCAGCCCGGCTTCGCCACCATCCTGCCGGTCCGTCACCATCCGTTGCTCCTCAGGCGTTGCCCGCAGTGGTGATCGCGTGTCGCGGAGGCCAGGGTAGGTGCGTGAACGGTGTGGTGGAAGAGGGCGAGATGACGATGGCCTGAGCGGTCCGCGTGCCCGGGGTTCCGCTTGTCGCTTGAATTCAACTCCCCGGAATTACTGGCAGTTTTATGGCTGAAAAGCTTCGACTCACGTCCGAAAGATTCCTCGGTTTTGTCTTGGATTCGACAGGATTTTGCACGCCCATGGTTGTTCAGGCAAGATCAATCCGGAGCCTGGGCAACGTCTTTGTCGGCATGATGAACGGCAACGTCATGGTGGTGGGCTTCGCTCTCGGGGGGAGCGCCGCACTTATCCGATCCCGCTCCGTTGCTGGCCGTCGCCGGGTTTGCGGCGGGTGTCGCTACGGCAGGTGCCGCTTTCCGTGTCGCGCCGGGTTGCCGACGTTGGCTGTTTTCCGCTCTGGCGGTTGAGATTTCCCTGCTCGCGGTGACCACGGCAGTGGCGTTCCTCGCTCCCGACTCGCGGATGGGCCGCAACGCTTGCGTCGTGCTCTTGTCGACGACCATGGGCATCCGTTGTGCCGTCATTCGCCGCATCGGCGTCCCCGAACTCCGTGCGACCTTCGCGTTCACCGGTGCCCTTGTCGCGCTGGTGCACGACGCCTGCGCTGGCACCGGCGCCCACGCCTCCCGCCGGTTCGGCATCATCGCCGCCATGACCTTCGGCGCTGCTGTCGGTGCGGCAACCGTCATTCGTCGGGGCGTCCGGCGCGGCCGAGCGGAACCATGGTCGCGGGCTCTGGACGTGCACGCAGGGGCCAGCGTGATGGAAGTTGCCCCCGGTCAGTTCAGACCGGCCACCGCCCGTGCCGGTGGGCTGGCCAGTAGTCTTCTGGGCAGACTGCCGTCATCTGGCAGGCCCGCGCGCAGCCAGCGGGAGACTGCTGTGGCGTCGGTGTGATCGGTGAGGGGGCCGAGGCGGGTCGGCCTGCCCGTGGGTCGGCGGCGGGTATCGCAGGGCTGGACCACGGCGAAGATGCCGCGGACGCTGCTCCGGTGCGGAGTGAGCGCATCGCACTGGAGGATGCCGCCCAGGCATCCGGTGGTGACCAGGACGCCGTGCGGGCAGCTTCGTACGGCGTCCCTGAGCCGCTCCAGGACCGCCGCGGCCTGCGGTGCGTCGCATCCGGCCCGGCAGACGACGAGGGTGAAGGGCCGGGACGGTGTGCTCGGTCCTCTGTTGCGGGGGTTCGTGCGGCGCGTCATGGTCCTGAGTCCCTCCTCTCAGGGGCAGGCTATATGAACATGGAACCCATTGTCATGTAGCGTTGCAAGCTGACCGCCCCCAGCTTGTTGAAAGGAGCTCTCATTGGGCTCCGGGGTGGCGCTGTCGACGCCCGCCGCATCTGGTCAAGGCCACGACGACCCGTCACTGTCGTCGGCCCCTGCCTGCCCGGACATCCCATGGCCTGCGGCTGGCTGACTGCGGTACATGCCGCTCCACGGCTTGCTCCCCCGGCAGTACTCCGAAACCCCGACCGAACAGGGGAGTTGGTGGTTCACTCACAGTGCGGAGCGCGGCCAAGGGGCGGCTGCGCAGGAGGGGGATCGCGATGCGCGATGCAAGGGAAGCTGCTCGGCAGGAGTTCGTCTCAAGTGTTGCCCGGCAGGCCGTTGCCACCGTGGCACCCGAGGAGTTGGCGTTCTTCGCCCCACTTGCGGCGGAGTTCGCCAGGCGTGGCGAGGTGCGGTGCGATCACCGGTACTCGGACGGGATCATCGAGTCGGGCTGGGACGCGGCGGTGGCGCTGGTCACCCCTGTGGCGCTGACCTTGGCCAGCTCGCTCTACAACCGGCTCACGGACAACGTCAGCGACGAGATCATCAAGCGTGGCAGCCGTGAACTGGGCCGCGCCTGGAGCCGGTTGCGCGGACGACGACGAGCCGATGCCAACGCGGCGACCGCGCCTGAAGCCGAGCACGGTTCAGCGACCGCCGCGGATCTGCGTGACCAACTTCTCCAGCGCGCAGGGCACTTCCAGTTGCCACCGGAGAGTGCCACGGCGCTGGTGGACGCTTTGCTTGCGGTGGTTGCCAAGAGCGCAACGGGCGAGGACGGGTCGACGGGGAACGGCCTGAGATGACGCGTTCCGCCGACGGCCCGTTCAGTGCTCCGGCCAGCACAACGTTACGTTTCGGCACGCTCATCCTGCTGTCCGCGAGCGCGACCGCGATGTGGTACTGGCTGTTCAGCACCATCTGGCGCCCGATCGACGGCGTCGCCGCCCAGGCACGGTGCGAGGTGCGCAGCGGCTACTACCTGGCGATGGGCAAGTGGCTGCCGCCCGACGAGCAGGCGCGATACAACCAGTACCACCGGTGCATGGCGAACGTGACGCCCAACAGCGTTCTGTGGGTGGCGGTTTCACTCGCATTGCTGGCCGTGGTGACGCTGGCGCTGTTCGCCCTACAGCCGGTGTGGCGCAGGCGGCGCAAGCGGTTGATACCGATCGAGGCGCTGCCGGCGGCGGACACCACGGCCCTGCGGGAGGAGTTGCGGGCGCTGGTCCGCACCGCGGGTCTGGCCCGGACACCGAGGTTCCTCATCGAGTCGGCCAATCCGCGTCCCGCAGGACGGGCGTTCGGGGGGCTCGGGCGGCGCGAGGTGTCGTTGAGCGCGGGTTTGGTGGTGCAGCTCCGGCATTCTCCGGAGAAGTTCCGCGCCGTGGTGCTGCACGAGCTGGCCCACGTCCGCAACGGAGACGTGACCATCACGTATGTGACACTCGCGGCCTGGCGCGCGTTCGTGCTGGTGACGGTGATCCCGGCGCTGGCCTCCCTGGTGGACCCGGCCTTGGCCACGGCCCAGCCGTGGCGCAACCCGTTCCGGGTCGGATGGTCGCTGTGGAGTGCCCAACTAACCACCTTGGGCTGGTTCTTCCTGGTGCTGACGGCCCTGGTCTACGTCTCACGCATCGCGGTGCTCCGGGTACGGGAGGGCTACGCCGACGCGCGGGCCGCGCAGTGGCTGGCACCGGCGGTGTTGCGTGAGGTCTTCACGGCGGCCGCTGCGCAGGACGGTACTCGGTGGTGGCACACCCATCCGAGGTTGGCAGCTCGTGTCCGCCTGCTCGGGGAGCCTGAGCGCCTGTTGCGGCCCGGGTTCTGGGAGAACTTCACGGCTGGCTTCGCCGTGCAGATCGCGGGCATCTACGCCTATCTGGCGCTGGACTCAAGCTGGGACGGCTCGTCCGACTCACTCATCAACCAGGGTTCGCACGAGGCCACGACGCTGGTCACGGCCATGGTGGTGGGCATCGCCGGCTGGCGCGGTGTCAGCTTCATTGGATCCGGACAAGGCGGGCGCGGTGTCTACACTCGCGCGGGGCTCGGACTCGGCCTCGGCCTTGCCTCGTCGTACGGCCTGGTCATGCTGCGCGAGGGCCTGCTGTTGCACAACTCCCCTGCTCTCTCGGTCAATTCGTTCACGCTGGCCGGCCTGGGACGGGATCTGGTGCTCGTCGCGCTCATGCTGGTGTGCACCGTGCTGCTGTGCCACTGGGCCGGCCACTGTTCGCAGTTGGTGGGTGCGACGAGCCGGTGGCCGTGCGGTCTACTTGCCGCAGTCGCCGTGCTGGCCGGAGCTTGGGCCTGTCTGCGCTGGTGGAACAACCTCAACTACGGCATGCCACCGATAGCGGACACGTTGGCGGGCGACGCGTCGATGTGGCGGCAGAGTGTGCTGGAGGCTCACTGGACCGTGCTGGACCCGGCCGTGGTGAAGGGCGTCCTGTACCCCTTCGTGCTGTTGCCCGTTCTCGGGCCGGTCACCAGCTTCGCCGCGCCACTGCTCTGGCTGGTCCCGTTGCTGCTCGGCGCGGCCCGGCGGGGGACTGTGCGGTCCGCCGCACGCAGCGGTGTCGTCGCGGCGCTGGTGTGGCTGGTGATCGAGCTCAGCCTGCGCGCGGTGGCCCATGCCACCGTGCCATCCGGGACCCGTGCGGGAGGTGGGTTCGCCGTGGTGTTCGTCTGCTGGGAGATCGCTGCCGTCCTGGTGGTCCAACTGGGCACCGGTCTGGTGCTCGGCGCCCGGCGGATGAGACTGATGCCAAGTCTGTTCGCAACCACCGTCACCGGCCTGCTGTGTTGCCTTGCCCTGTGGGCAGCCCATGTCACCGACTCCTGCGTGCCCGGTCTGCAGATCTCGACGGCCGGTTGCCCAAGTCACGGCGATGTCTTCGTCGCCTTCCAGGCCTTGCGGGACGTCGGCTTCCTCGGGTCTGCCATGACGGTCGGCGGTGTCCTGCTCGGGCGGGCACTGCGCCGCTGGCCCCGGCCACGTCCCGCGCTGGGGCACTTCTCGGGGACGGCACCGCGCCTCGGCCTGGTGGCCTTGGCCTGCGTCTTCATAGGACTGGCCGCCTGGCCACCGCCGCACCATGAGAAGGTCGACAGCGTGGGTGTGGACTACGTGGCGCCGCACTTCGACCCCGCGGAAGTCGCCCGAGAGAGCTATCCGGATTGGCTGAGGGGCGGTGGGATCGCCCAGGCCCTCACGGCGCAGAGCGCCCTCACCAATCTGTTCAAGGCAGCCGAGCCCGCACTTCGCCAGCAGGCCAGCTGGGCCGCGATCTCCCACGACTCGCGATTCCGACTCGCCTGCCAGACCCTCGCCCACGTCGCACCGCAAACCGGGGCCTTCCCGCCACCGCCGGGAACGGCGACCAGCGCCCACTGGGCCGCCTACGTCCAGTTGATCGCCGGCTTCGCCGAAAGGTGCACCGCAGCCACCGAATCCGCGGATCCCGCCACCGAGACGGCAGATCTGACGGCCGCCATGAGAACCTCGCTGCAACCCGCGGACGACATGACCGCGGACATCGTGGCGGCCGGGAAGTCGATGCGCTGACACCCGGCGGACGGTGGGGCCGCTGCGCCTTGGTGCTACGTCGCGCGGCGTTGCTCACGTCCCACGTGGCCCCGCGGTGATCGATGCGGGCGTCTGTGCTCAGGATGCCCCTTCATCGAGAAGGAACCGCCCGCCTGCCTTCTTGGCGAGTTCGGGGCCGAAGAGCGCGCCGGGCGTGTAGGCGCCCGGGCGGCCCTCGTCGCGTGCGAGACGGCTCGCGACCTCGGCCGCCACCGAGGCTGTGAACGCCATGCCCTCACCCGCCCGCAGCCACCCCTCCCGGATGCTGCCGTCGGGGCCCTGAACCCGGGCCCGCGCCCAGGAGAACTGCCTGCTCTGCTCGCGCGGTTCGACGCGGACACGTGCGAGCCGACGCTTCGCGGCGTTGCCGAGCGCTGGCAGCGACAGCAACGCCGCCGCTGCCGGCAGGACCGCCCGGACCGCCCGCCCGGTTGGTACCGCGCCCGACGCGGCGACCACGAACGGTGCTCCGCTGGCACGGCGGGCGGCCTCCAGCTCACCGCTCGGACCCCCGACAGTCTGGGCCGTCGAGCCGTCAGGCAGGGTGAAGCGCTCGAAGTCACCGCCAAGCCTGGCGCGCACGAGTTGGCCGTGTTCGTAGCGGCGTCCACCGACCGCGAGGGCGTCCACGATCGACCCGGCCAGGGCGGAGCCGAGGCGGCCGGGCTTGGCCTCGACCATCGCCAGCGCGTCGACTCTCACCCGCGTCGGAACAGGCCGTTCCTCACACATCTTCAGCACCACGCTCTCGGTGGCCAGCACACCGAACCCCGCACCCGTCACCAGACAGCGGTCGCTGGAGGCGGCCTCGTCATGCAGTCCCAGCAGCCCGGTGACGGCGAGGAGTTCGTTCGCGACATCGACGTAATGGGTGCCCGGCGGGCACGCGCGGGCGATGAGCGGCGCGGTCTCCGTGAACGGACCGATCGTGTTGACCACCACGGCGGGCCGGTTTGCCGCCAGTTGCGAGACGACAGCGTCGACCGAGCCGGTCACCACGGTTCGCGACGTGCCGCCGATCGTCGTGGCCAACTGGCGTAGGCGCGCGGCATCGCGTCCCACCAGCACCGGCGACCCGTGGCTCGCCGCCAGCTCGGCGGCGACCGCGCGGCCAGTCCAGCCCGTAGCGCCCAAGATCCAGATCTCGTTCATCTCTCGCCCATCCTGCTCCACCGCGTGGACGCTGCGGTCGCCCGGCTGCCGTTCCCCACCGACCAGTTGCACGTGAGTGTCCTCTACGACGAGCCCCGCGTGCTGCTGGTCCCGCTCGACCACCGTCTGGCCGGCAAGGATTCGGTCACCGTGGACGACATCGCCGACGAACCCCTGCCCCGGGCGTCCGACCCGGCCTGGAACGCCTTCTGGCGAATCGACCCCCGGCCCGATGGCAGCCGAGCACCTGGCGGCCCGCTCATCGACGCCGTTGAGGACAAGATCGAACTCATCGCCGCCGGACAGGCCGTAGCCATCATTCCGGCTGGTTCCGGCGTCAGTGGGATCCGCCCCGACCCCACCACGATCCCCTTCGAAGGGGTCGAGCCGAGCCACGTCGTCCTGGCGACCCGCGCCGATGACCGCAACCCACTGGTGAAGGCCTTCCGTACTTACGCTCAAGCGCTGCGGCGACACCTCTGACGCTCACCCGCGTCGACCGAGTCGACTCTGCTGCGGAGTTCATCGACCGCCTCGGGCCTCGCCCGGCGTTCAGCCCGGCACGCTGGTCCGCAAGGACATCGTGTTCATCGTCGACGGAACCCTGGTGCCTGCCGATCCTGTACGGGGCAGCCGTCAGCAGGCTTACGTGGTCCAGGCGGACCGACAGGGGGGCAGGCTTCGGTACCACCCGTGTCGGCGACGGGATGCTTGCTGGCCCGTGCTTCGTTCGCCAGGCCGACAGCGCGCACGGCCTTTGTGTAGTCCGGGCCGACACCACGTAGCAGCACGTGGGTTCCGCGACGCGCGAACGCATCAACGACCGCCCGCAACGCCATCAGGGCGGTGGCATCGACCGAGGTCACCCGAGACATGTCCAAGATGATCAGGCGGGCCGGGGATCGTCTGACGGGGCGCAGGAGACGGTCGGCGGTGGCGAAGAACAGCGCCCCTTCGAGGCTGAACCTGTCCGTTTGCTCCTCTGGGAGTCCTGCGCTCGGATTCCATCTGACGGGAAGCGATTCGAAGAACACCGGTCTCCCTGGTGCGGGCACCAACTCGACGTGTGCTGTACGGGCGATTTGCCGCAAGGCCAGTGATGCCGCCAGCGCGGATCCCGCGGCAAGAGCGATCGCGAAGTTGAAGACAAGCGGAGTGGCCGCTGTGACTGCCACGACGACGGTTTGGCTTCGGTCAACACGGGCGAGCGTGAGCAGTGCTTTGACGTCGATCGACCGGACCATGGTGGCGATGACGACCCCTGACAGGGCTACGCGAGGAATCTGGGCGATCAACGGTGCGGCGGTCAAGGAGATGAGGGCCAAGGTCGAGCAACCCACAAGGGAGGCGACGCGGGACGTGGCGCCAGCACGAACGTTCACGGCCGTGCGCGCGGCGCTGCCTGTGGCGGCTATACCTCCGAAGAGAGGAGCGGTGAGGTTGGCTACTCCCTGGCCGAACAACTCCCTGTCTTCGAGACGTTGGTCCTCCGCGTTGATCGGTTGTGTCGAGATGACGGCCCGCAGCGACTCAAGAGTCACCAGCAGCGCCAACAGTGCGGCGGAAGGCATAAGGGCCGGCACCGAGGAAGCTTCCAGGAACCTCACCGAGGGCAGGGGGACCCCGCCGGTGCCGTATCCGATGTGGTGCAGTGCCAGATGCAGTCGGAGGGTCAGCGCGGTGACAGCGGCGATTGTCACCGCAGTGAGGAGTCCAGGCAGGCGCGACCGGCGGTCGACCAGACGCACCGTCATCGTCACGCTGGCCACAATCACGGTATGCCAGTGCGGATGTGTCATAAATGCCGTGAGCGCCCTGGCCGCTGTGAAGGCGACAGGGCCACCGTGCCTGCCGGACGGTCCCAGAATGACGGTGAGTTGCCGAAGCACGATTACCAGTACGCCACCGATGGTGAACCCTTGGATCACTGACACGGGCATATGGCGCACGACGCGACTGGCGCCGATGAGGGACGCAATGATCAGGAGAAAGCCGGCCAGCAGTCCTACGGTAAGGGAGCCGGCGGGCCCGTAGGTACGTGTCACGGGAGCCAGAACCGCGACGAGCACTCCCGTGGGAGCGGTGACTTGTAGAGGAACTCCGCCAAGCAGGGCCGCGATCGCTCCACCCAGCACTGCGCTGATCACCGCGGAGGCGGCCCCAAGTCCGGAGGCGACTCCAAGTCCGAGTACTGAGGGCAGCATTGACACTGCCGCGAGCGCTCCCGCTCTGACGTCCCTGCGCAGCGAGCGGCGCATGGCACCCAGGTCTTTCTGGGTCGAATGGACCGAGCGCGAATCGCGGACTGCCGTGCGAAGGCGCGCACCGGAACTACCAATGTGACTCAATCAGAGCCACCGCCTTCACACCGACGTGAGCAGGGGATGGAGCGCGGGTTACGGCGGGCGTGTCTCCTTTTTGCCGAGCGACGCCCTGTGAACCAGTGCTGCGGTAAGACCAGAAGGTCTTGTGATGAACGGTTTGGATTGAGGTGTGACGTCAGCCGTCCAGAAGTCTGGCGCGGCAATCGCGGCCTCGGTTGGTAAATTGCTTCGAAGCGGCGTCATTTGTCGCTGAGTCAAAGTCAAGTGCAGTGTCACACTTTCTGCGTGGCCCACGCAAGCAGTCTGCGACTATCAATCTCATATAACTGGCTGGACTGGAAATCAAATGCGTGGCGCCGACTTCCGGGGGCGCGGTGGTGTCGCAGGTCTTACGCATCGGCCCTCGCGTACCGAGGAGGTCGCCGTGCGACGCTCGGTGGCTTCGCGGTGACTGCGGCCAGGCGAGGTGGCAGCCCTCGTTACATAGCCTACTAATTGCAGGCGCGGTATATTGTGAAAGTGTGATCGATGCTGGGCTGTGGGGGAGCCCCAGCTGCAAGTGGAGGAGGAGCCATGACTGCCACGGACGCCACGGCGACCGGTCTCGCTCACGGCTGGTATGCCCTCTCCCTCCTGCACGGTCGGATCGAGGCGCACATCGAGCGTGCCCTGCAGGGTGGGCATGACCTCAGCGTGCGGGAGTACTCCCTGCTCGACGTTCTCAGTCATCAGCACAACGGCGAGGGCGGCCATCTGCGCATGAACCAGGTCGCAGACGCGGTGGTGCTCAGCCAGAGTGCGACCACCCGGCTTGTCACACGCCTGGAGGACCGCGGGCTGCTCGCCCGATATCTGTGCCCGACCGACCGCAGGGGCATCTACACCGATGTCACCGAGGCTGGGCTCGCCCTGCTCGCCGAGGCGCGCCCGACCCATGACGCGGCGCTGCGCGAGGCCCTTGACCGTGCCGGCCAAGATCCCCGACTGACGTCGCTCGTGGCGGCTGTCGAGACGCTGGACGGTCCCGCGGCTACCTGACGCCGCGCGCCGACCCCCCCGGTCGAGTTTCGTGGGCGCCTTCGTGGCGTTGATCTCCGCCTTGCGCGGGTCGGGCTGCTTTGCCGGGCGCCGACCGGCGCAGTCCCTGCGGTAGCGATGGCCGTAGGGCGCCCGGAGTGCTTGGTGCGCGCCCTGATTGCTGACTGCATGGCTCCTGGTTTGCCTGGTCGCCCTCCTCGCGCGGGTTTGTGTACGTCGGCGCAGTCGGCGGCTGTGGGTGCTTCGGCGCTGTAGGGGCCCTCCTCACTGCCTCCGCACCTCTTCGTATAGATGCGCTTGCAAGTATAAGGCGCCTGCAACTATTGTGAGAGCATGCTAAGGGCTCGCTCAAGCAACACGGAAGGTTGAGTCAATGCCTCTCGCGCTTCTCGCTCTCGCCATCGGTGCCTTTGGTATCGGCACCACCGAATTCGTGGTGATGGGTCTGCTGCCTCAGGTCGCTGCCGACTTCCACGTCACCATCCCCACCGCAGGACTGCTTGTCACCGGCTACGCGCTCGGCGTGCTGTTCGGTGCGCCGCTGATGACCGTGCTCGGCACGAAGGTCCCCCGCAAGCGGATGCTCATGCTGCTGATGGGCCTGTTCATCGCGGGCAACCTGCTGTCCGCACTGGCGCCCACCTTCGGGTTGATGCTCGCCGGGCGCCTTGTCACCTCGCTCGCGCACGGTGCCTTCTTCGGGATCGGCTCGGTCGTCGCCGCCGAGCTGGTCGCCCCCGAGAAGAAGGCCGGGGCCATCGCCACCATGTTCACCGGCCTGACCGTCGCCAACGTCGTCGGAGTGCCACTCGGCACCTACATCGGCCAGGCCGCGGGCTGGCGGACCACCTTCGCCATCGTCGCGGGACTCGGCGTGGTGGGCCTGCTCGGGATAGCCAAGCTTGTCCCCGTCCTGCCCCGCCCCGAAGGCGTCCATCTGCGTCATGAGGCCGCCGCCCTGCGCAACCCCCAGGTCCTGCTCGCCATGGCCATGACGGTGCTCGGCTTCGGCGGTGTCTTCGCCGCGATCACCTACATCGCGCCGATGATGACCCGCGTCGCAGGCTACTCGGACAGCGCGGTCACCTGGCTGCTGGTCCTGTTCGGCGTCGGCATGGTCATCGGCAACCTCGTCGGGGGGCGGTTCGCCGACCGCGCGCTGATGCCGATGCTCTACACCACCCTCGGCGGCCTGGCCCTCGTGCTGGGTCTGTTCACACTGACCGCGCACAGCAAGGTGCTGGCCGCGATCACCGTGCTGCTGGTCGGGGCGCTCGGCTTCGCGACCGTACCCCCGTTGCAGAAGCGGGTTCTCGACCAGGCGCACGGCGCCCCCACTCTGGCCTCCGCGGTGAACATCGGTGCCTTCAACCTGGGCAACGCCCTGTCAGCGTGGCTCGGCGGCATCGTCATCGCCGCAGGCCTCGGCTACACCTCGCCGAACTCGGTCGGCGCGATCCTGGCGGGCTCTGCCCTCGGGCTCGCCTTCTGGTCCGCGGCCCTTGAGCGCCGCGACCAGCCGAGCGCGCCGCGCGCCGCCGCCAGCCCGGTTCACGGCGAGTTCGTTTCCCGCTGAACTGCGGCCCGTTCACCGTCTCATTCCCACGCTTGTCCACCACCGTCTGAGGAGTCACCTTGAACGCCCACGCCTCGCTCACCACCACCGACGCCGAGACCCTGGTCGGTGCCGCCCGCACCGCCGCAGAGAACGCAGGTGTCCCGGTCAGCGTCACTGTCCTGGACGCCGGCGGACACCTGCTCGCCTTCCGCCGCGACGACCGCGCCGTGCTGATCTCGGGGGAGACCAGCACCCGCAAGGCCTACACCGCTCTACAGTTGGACTCCGCCACGGCCGACCTGGTCGACGCCGTCCAGCCCGGTGGCCTCTTCCACACCCTGCCCACCGCCCTCGACCGCCCGTTGCTTTTCATCGCCGGTGGCGTCCCGATCCACCAGGACGGCCGACTCATCGGCGCCCTCGGCGTTGGCGGCGGCGCCCCTGAGCAGGACCACGCCTTCGCCACCGCCGCGCTGAGGGAACTGGCTGCCTGACCGCAGAAGGCCATCCCTGCGACGGCCGCCGCCAGGCGGTCGGCGGCCTCGATGCCCCCATGAGGCAGGCACCGGTTGCCTGTTGGAGTCGCGCCGCGGATACCGGCAACTCACCTCGTGAAGCCAGAGGCTATCCGCGCCGCCGGGTCATGGCTGTCCCGGCGTCCAGGTCGACGCCCATGCGCGGCGGCGCGGCGCCCTGCGCGTCGTCTCGCAGTGCCAGCGGTCATGAACAGCAGGGCCTCCAGCACCGCGTCGCCCTCAGCGCGACTACCACGTGGTCCCTCCGCCGGGTCCAATGCGGCTTTGTCATCAGCCCGTTGACCCAGAACAGCTGGGTCCCGGTGTCCAGGACATCGACGGGGTACGTTCTCACATGACAAGCGTCCCAGAGGCTGCGGCACCCTTCTCACACATCAAAGTCCGCACCAGCGCGCTGGTGTTCTGCGGCGACCACGTCGCGCTCATCCGCCGTGACCGCGCTGACTCGACGCACTACGCGACGATCGGCGGCAACGTCGAGACGCGGAGCCGTTGCGCGGGGACCTGTGTGGATCCGCCGATCGGTCCGTCTCTCGCCGCGGATGTATGACGCGAAGCTCGCCGTCGCGTCCGTGCGGGAGCGCGGTGAACAGTTCGTGGGCATCCGCCGGGCCAGCACGCTGGTGGTCGAGGGGCGGGAAGCAGGATTCGGGCTGGCGCCTTCGGCCACCCACGGGGAGGGGGCGCGCCAGGCTCCTCACGGTGCGGGCGTCCTTTGCTGTGGGGCCTGGGGTAACCATCGGGCAGCCCACCACTATCTATCACTGCTAAAGGCAATCTGTTAGCATCGATTTATCGGTGCTAACGCCACAGCGTTAGCGATGATGATCGCCCTCGCGGTCGCGGGGTACGCAGGAGTAGGAGGCGTGAAGTTGATCTTTATGGCGAGGTCGCCCGGGAAGGCCCTCGCCGACAGCGTTCCGCTGGGCTCGCTGGCCACTGCCGAGGGTGTGGCGGAGTATCCGCCACACCAGTTGCCCCGGAATCCCTGACTTCCCGGCTCTCTGAAGCGTCCTAGGCCTTTCAGCCTCATCAAGTTCTTGTCTGCAGCAATAAGGAGAAATGGTTATGGCGTCCTCGACGATGCGTGCCGCGCAGGCGGTTACGGCGGGTGGCGAGTTCGTGATGGCGACTGTTCCGGTGCCGGAGCCCGGGCCGGGTCAGGTGCGGATCAAGGTGCACGCATGCGGTGTGTGCGCGGGGGAGAACATCGTGCGCCTCGGTCTGTTCGGTGCGCAGCTTCCGCGGGTTCCCGGCCATGAGGTGGCCGGTGTGGTGGACGCGTTGGGGCCTGGTGTGACCGCCTGGCAGGCGGGGGACCGCGTCGGTATCGGCTGGCATGGCGGGAGCTGCTTCGTCTGTGACCCCTGCCGTGAGGGTGACTTCACCAACTGCGTCGACCGCAAGATCGTCGGACTGCACTACGACGGTGGTTACGCGGAGTACATGGTGGCACCCCAGGACGCCCTCGCCCGTATTCCGGACGCGTTGTCGTTCGAGGAGGCGGGGCCGTTGATGTGTGCGGGAATCACCACGTTCAACTCCCTGCGCAACTCCGGCGCGCGCCCGGGCGAGACGGTGGCGGTTCACGGTATTGGCGGTCTGGGGCATCTGGCGGTGCAGTTCGCCGACAAGATGGGCTTTCGGACGGTAGCCATCAACCGTGGCCGTGCCAAGGAGGAACTGGCGCGTCAGTTGGGAGCTGATGAGTACATCGACAGCAACGAGGGCAGCGCGGGTGAGGCACTGGCGCGCCTCGGCGGCGCGGCCGTCATCTTGTCGACCGTCGGTTCCAGCCCGGCACAGTCGGACCTGGTGCAGGGGTTGAAGCCCAACGGTCGGCTGCTGATCGTCGCCGCTGACCACCAGCCGATCGATGTCTCGCCGGACGCGCTGGTCTTCGGTCGGCGTTCGGTTGGTGGCTGGTACAGCGGCAACGCCAAGGACAGTGAGGAGACGATGGCATTCGCAGCGCTCAAGGGGGTGCGCCCGATGGTAGAGACGCACCCGTTGGAGCAGGCCGAGGCAGTCTTCCAGTCCATGGGCAAGGCGCAGTTCCGAGCCGTGCTCGTGCCGTAGCCGGTAGCCGGTTGCCGAAAGGCATTCTTCGGCGCGCAGCGCGAGGGAGGGAGCGCGGGTGGTACGGCTTCCTCCCTCGCATGCCGTCGTGCGCCTTGGCATAGGTCCGGTGCCAACGTCGTGCGTATCGTCGCTAACAGTGGTCATCTAGCATTGGTTCTATGGTGGGTTGTGAGGCTGTGGACACGCGTGAACGCATTCTGATCGCTGCGGCGGACCTGCTGGCCGAGGGTGGTGCTGATGCTGTCTCCACTCGTGCGGTCAGTGCGGCGGCCGGGGTCCAGGCGCCCACGCTCTACCGCCTGTTCGGGGACAAACAGGGTCTGCTGGATGCGGTGACCGCCTATGGCTTCGAGCGCTATCTGGCTGACAAGCAGGCGATGGCGGCGACCGAGGATCCGGTGGAGGATCTGCGGCGTGGGTGGGACCTGCACGTGGAGTTCGGCCTGACACATCCGTCGTTCTACGTGTTGATGTACGGGGCGGTGCGTCCTGGCGAGCGTCCAAGCGCGGCGGGGGAGACGTACCGGGTGCTGTTGGGCATGCTGGGGCGGGTGGCGCGGGCGGGGCGTTTGCGGGTGCCGGTGGAGCAGGCTGCGGAGATGATCCAGGCCACCTGTGCCGGCGTCGCCCTCGCCCTGATCTCCGCCCCGGCTGATGCACGCGACATGGGTCTGTCGACACGGACCCGGGATGCGGTGCTGGCCACCTTGACCACCCAAAGCGCCCCAGCCAACGAGGAGGTATCGGTCTCTTCGCGGGCCATCGCGTTGGACGCGGTGCTGTCGCGTTCCTCTGATGCGTTCACGGCGGCCGAGTTCGCGTTGTTGCGTGAGTGGCTCGCCCGGCTTGCGTCCAGGCCGTAGCGCCCCGTGCGGCCCTTGCTTTCGACGGCAAGGGTCGCACGGGCGAACATGACGCCGGACGTCCCGCAGCCCCTGGTCGGCCGGTCAGGACGTCAGCGGCGTCGCCGTCACCACGGGGTGGGGGCGTAGTCCTTGAGGAAGCACCCGTAGAGGTCTTCGCCCTGTTCGCCGCGGACGATGGGGTCGTAGACCCGCGCCGCGCCGTCGACCAGGTCCAAAGGAGCGTGGAAGCCCGCGTCGGCCAGACGGATCTTGTCGGGGTGCGGGCGTTCGTCGGTGATCCAGCCGGTGTCCACCGCGGTCATCAGAATGCCGTCGGCCTGGAACATCTCCTGCGCGCTGGTGCGGGTGAGCATGTTGAGCGCGGCCTTGGCCATGTTGGTGTGGGGATGCCCGGCGCCCTTGTAGCCTCGGCTGAACTTGCCTTCCATCGCTGAGACGTTGACCACGTACGTACGTCGGGCCGGGGAGGCCGCGAGCGCCGGACGCAGTCGGCTGATCAGGATGAACGGCGCGATGGAGTTGCACAGTTGGACTTCGAGCATCTCGACCGGCTCGACTTCGGAGACGGTCTGCACCCAGCTGTTGGAGGCGGCCAGGTCGGGGACGAGCCCGCCCGCGTCGATCGCCGTACCAGCCGCGATCCGGGCTGGCGAGGCCGAGCCCGTGACCAGTGCCAGCGAGGTGACCTCCTGCGCGCCGAGTGCCTCGTGTTCCCCGCCGGCCTGACCGGGCAGCGCCGGGTGGTCGACGCTCCCGCTGCCGAAACGGCCGATCACCTCGCTCGTGGGCAGTTCTCCGGCGGGCAGGGGCGCGGACTCGGCCGCGACCAGCTCGGAGTAGGCGGCGGGGGAGCGGCGCACGGTCTGCGCGGCGTTGTTGATCAGGATGTCCAGCGGGCCGGCGGCGGCCACCGAGTCGGCGAGCGCGACCACCTGGGCCGGGTCGCGCAGATCGATCCCGACGATCTTGAGACGGTGTAGCCACTCGGCGCTGTCCGGCATCGCTTTGAAGCGGCGGATCGCGTCGTTGGGGAAGCGGGTGGTGATGGTGGTGTGCGCGCCGTCACGTAGCAGCCGCAGGGCTATGTACATGCCGATCTTGGCTCGGCCGCCGGTGAGCAGTGCGCGGCGGCCGGTCAGGTCGGTTCGCGCGTCGCGCCGAGCCCGGTTCTTCGCGGCGCAGTCCCGGCAGAGCTGGTGGTAGAAGGCATCCACTTCTACGTAGCGAGCCTTGCAGGTGTAGCAGGAGCGCGGGCGCTGAAGGATGCCGGCTATCTCGGTGGTGGTGGGGGTGGTGAGCCCGAAGACGCCCGCGGTCTCGTCGTCGATCCGGCCAGGCGCGCCGGTGGCGGTTGCGGCCGTCACCGCGCGGTCATGGGCAGTCTTGCGCGCCCGGTTCTCCTGGCGGCGGCGCTGTTTGACGGTGCGGAAGATGTGGGCCACGGCCTTGCGGACGGTGATCGCGTCCGGGTGGTCGATCGGCAGGTCGTCCAGTTCGGCGAGGACGTCGAGGCACAGCTGCAGGCGCTCCGGGGCCAGGCCCGGCCCGAACTCGGGTGCGGTGCCGTCCACGGCGTCCGGTTGGTCGTTGGTGTGCTGGTGTTCCGTGGTCGCCGTCATGGCCGTGTGCTGCTCTCTCTTTCGCTGGTTCCCACCCGATTATCCGTGAACTGTACGGAGTGGTCGGGCGGCCGCCCCACTGGGCCCGCGTCCAGCGGCGGAGGGCCGAAGCGCGCCAGGCAGTGCCAGACCTTCTTCAGGTCCTGCGGGTCGTAGCGGCCTGTCCGTACGGCATCTCCGATGATCTTCGGGTCGATCCGGCCGTCGACCGCGATCTCGGCTCCCAGGTCGACGTACCGCTGTCCGCGGTAGCCCGGGTGGCGGCGCAGACGGTCCACGCTGAGCCGGAAACCGGGATGCCACTCGATGGGGCACGGGAGTCGGCGGGCTGCGTCCTCCACGGTCGTGCCGCGGTAGCTGGGATCGAGAACCAGCGCCTCGACGTGGCGGTCGAGCCTGACCGGCCCGTGGATCTGCGCCTCGATGTGACCGTCCATGGCATCCAGGCCACCGGCCTCAGCCAACTCGATGAGCGAGAAACGAGCCGCGACGCCGAAGTCGGACGGCTCGGTGGAGCTGTCGGGGTAGCAGAACGTGGTTCGGGCCAGGGTGTCGCCGGTGAGCCGGAAGTGGGAGGAGCCGAATCGCGGTGCCCCACCCGCGGGGTCGCGCCGGAAGTTCAACGCACCGTAGACAGGGCGTTCGTCGGCGGCCACATGGTCGTAGGCGCCCGCGAAGATGCGGCTCTCCCAGCGCCATCGGTCCCCGCCCGGGTGAGCGGTCAGACCACCGTTGCTGGTGCCCGTTACGAACTGGGAGCGATAGACACGGTCCGCCGCCATCTTGAGCAGGATCGGCTGGCCGTCCGCTGCCCGGTCGGGGTGAAAGTTCATCGTCAGCCGCAGCCGAGGGTCGAGCGGATCTCCCGAGGACAGGGCCGTGACGTGGTGCAAAGCCCTCTTCTGCGGAGACCAGCCGGTGCCGGTTCCCATCGGTGAAGTGTGCAGGAACACAGTCCGCCACCACATCTCAATTAGCCTGCGCACGGTCCCCGAATCAGGGGCCTGAAAGGACGTGTGCGGGGAGCATGCCGGACCGCCCGCCGTCAGCTTCGCTGCGGCGGGCGGTTGCCGCGGCCCTACAGCTCCGTGGCTGCTCGCAGCGGACTGAGCGCGGCTGCGCGGCGGGCCGGGAGGGCCGCTGCGACCGCGCCGAGCGCGAGAGACATCAGGCATACGAGCGCCAGCGTTCCCCAGGGGAGTGCGAGCGAGTACTGCGTGATCGCGCCGTTGGCCAGCGCGCCGACCGCCCAGGCCCCGAACAGTCCGCCGAGCAGGCCGAGCAGTGTGCCGAAGGCGGCGACGGTCACCGCCTCCAGGCGGATCATTCGTCGGATGCCGACACGATCCATGCCGATGGCGCGCAGCACGCCGATCTCGCGAGTGCGCTCCGAAACCGACATCGCCAGGGTGTTGACGATTCCGAGCGCGGCGATCACGACGCCGATGACGAGCAACCCGTACATCAGCGTGAGCAGGTTCCCCACGGTTCCGGCGGCCTCGTGGACGAGTTGCCCCCGGTCCTGGACCTTCAGCAGCGGGTTGTTGCCCACGGCGGCGCGCAGCCGGCTCTCCGTGTCCTTCGACACGGCGTTGTTGTCGGTGCGGACCAGGAGGCGTTGGACGGAGCCGGGCATGAAGCTGTTGTTCTGGACTTCGGGGCGGTAGCCCAGCGCGTCGCGGGCCACCGGGTTGTCCTCGTAGACGCCCACAACGCTGTACTGCTTGAAGTCCTGGCCCCGGCCGATGCTCGCGTTGAGTCGGCTGCCCGCGCTCAGGCCGCCTTGCTCGGCGAGGGTGCGGGACACGGCGATTCGGCCTGGTCCGAGATTCTTGGCGGAACCGCTGACGAAGTGGAGCTTCATGACGCTGTTCACGGTTTCCGGGTCGACGCCGGAGATCTGCTGGGACTTGCCGCCGGTGAACAGGGTGGAGTCCGCGATGGCGCTGGCGGTCCGCACTCCGGAGGTGTCGGCCACCCGCCGTACGGCGGCCGTGTCGATGGCGGTCGTGGTGTCACGGGTGCTGATCACGTAGTCGGCCCCGAGGCCGGACGCCGCTTGACGGTCGAGGGCCTGCCCGGTGGAGTTGCCGATGACGGCGAGCCCGGCGACCAGCGCGGTGGTGATCATCAGGGCGGAGGCGGTGGCCGCGGTACGCCGCGGGTCGCGCAGGGCGTTCTCCCGTGCGAGGTGGCCGATGACGCCGAAGCGGGTGGTCAGTCGTCCGATGAGCCGGACCACCGGGTCGGCGAGCAGTGGCGCCAGCACGATCAGGGCGGCGCCTAGGAGAGCGCAGCCGAGCATCGCGCTGTCCAGGTTTCCCTCTGAGGCGTCCTTCGCCCCGGCGAGCGACACCAGCAGCCCGGCGCCCAGCACCAGCAGGACCAGCCCTACCAGCCCGCGGATCCGGGAACGGGCGGCGGAGGGTGGCTGCTCGGCCGAGCGCATGGCCTCCACCGGTGCGATCCTCGCCGCCCGGCGGGACGGCAGCCACGCGGCGAGCACCGTGACCCCCACGCCAACGGCGAGCGCCGCCACGACGGGCTGGGCACTGATGACCAGAGGGCCGCTGGGCAGCACCTCCTGTGAGGTGTTCAGGATGTCGGGCAGCACCGAGGCGACGCCCAGACCGAGCGGGAACCCGACCGCGGACGCGGCGAGGCCGACCAGTGCGGCCTCCAGAAGGACGGAGCGGACCACCTGGCGGCGCGACGCGCCGATCGCCCGCAGCAGGGCGATCTCACGGGTGCGCCGCGTCACGAGCATCGTGAAGGTGTTGACGATGAGGAACGAGCCGATGAACAGCGAGACGCCGGCGAAGATCATGGGCATCTTCTCGTAGCCCCGAGTCAACACGTCGACGTTGACGGCCTGTTGGGCGGCCTGGGCGGTGGCCGTGCTGACCTCGGCACGGTCGGCCGGAAGCACGGCGGTGACCCGGTCGGAGAGTTCGGACTGGGCGGTACCGGGCGCGGCGGCCAGGTCGATGCCGGTGTAGTGGCCGGGAGAGGCGAACAGCCGCTGGGCGGTCGCCTTGTCGAACAGGGCGAGAGTACCGCCGGCCGTCACCCGGGGGTCCTTGGTGGAGACGATGCCGACGAGCCGCTTGGTCATGACCGGACCGTTGGTGGCCATCGTGACCATGTCACCGATGCCGAACCCGCCGGCCGCGGCGGTTCCGCTGTCCACGGCCACCTCGTCACTGTTGTGCGGGGCGCGGCCGTTCACGAGCGGGTAGCGGCTGTCCCTGCCTCCCTCGCCGGGTACGTAGGCGGCTGCCAGGTTCGCCCATGTCTTGCCGGCACGCAGCGGGCTCCCGTCCTTGGCGGACAGGGTGGCAGTGCCGTCGGCCAAGGGGCGCGCGGTGGTGACACCCGGCAGCTTGGCGAGTTTCCGCACGAGCGCGTCGTCGAGCACGGTGGTGCGCTGGTCCTCCGCGGTGGCCGACGGGGCGAACTTCGGCGTCACGCTGACCGCGATGTCCGCGAAGTTCCTGGATACGGCGGCGCGGTAGGCGGCGGAGGAGGAGTCCGCGAAAACGAGCGTGCCGGAGACGAAGGCGACACCGAGACAGACCGCGAGCACGGTCATGAGCAGACGGGCTTTGTGCGCAAGGACGTTGCGCAGGGCTGTTCGCAGCATGGGGGCGATTCCAGGGGAGTGCGGAGTACGGAGAAAACAAAGAGCTGCCAGGTGCTGTGGGGGGCCCGAAACGCGGGTGACTGTGCGAGGCGCGTGGCGGGCGCCCGCCACCTGGCCGGGTCAGCGCGTGCGGCTCTGGGCCTCGAACCGGAGCATCCGGTCGAGGACCGCGTCAGCGGTCGGCTCGTGCAGCTCGTCCACGAGCAGGCCGTCGGCGAGGAACACCACCCGGTCCGCGTGTGCGGCGGCCACCGGGTCGTGGGTCACCATCACCACCGTCTGCCCCAACTCCCGTACCGAGTCGCCCAGAAAGCCAAGGATCTCGGCGCCGGAGCGGGAGTCGAGGTTGCCAGTCGGCTCGTCGGCGAACACGATCTCGGGACGCGAGACCAGAGCGCGGGCAGCCGCGACCCGCTGCTGCTGGCCGCCGGACAGCTCAGTGGGCCGATGGGCGAGCCGACCCGCCAGGCCCACGGTGGTGACAACCGTCTCCAGCCAGGCCGGGTCCGGCTGACGTCCGGCGAGCCGCAGCGGCAGCGTGATGTTCTCCAGCGCGGTGAGCGTGGGCAGCAGGTTGAAGCCCTGGAAGACGAATCCCACCTTGTCCCGCCGCAGCGCGGTGAGCTGCTTGTCCGAAAGGGAGGCAAGCTCGGTTCCGCCGATGCGCGCCGAGCCGGAGGTGACCCGGTCCAGCCCGGCCATGCAGTGCATCAGCGTGGACTTGCCGGAACCGGAGGGACCCATGACGGCGGTGAACCGGCCCCGTGCGAACTCGACGAACACCGAGTCCAGCGCGGTGACCCGCGTCTCACCCTTCCCGTACACCTTGGTCAGACCCGTTGCGCGGGCAGCCGGTTCGGTGACGGGGGAGCCGGGTGCGGGGGTGGGGAACATCTGGGACATGAGTACTCCGCCTGGGATTCGACGGTCCGCACAGAGCGCGGCGGGCCGGAGGGACACTCCCATCCTCACCGCCTCCACCTGCGCAAACATCGCTCTACGGGCGGGAGTTGGGCTCTGTCCGAGGGAGGAGCCGAACGGTCCGCCTCCGCCCTCGGGCAGACCCTCAGGGGGAGGGGCCTATGCCGTTGGGGAGAGGAGGGCCTGCCCGCGCGGGACCACACCTCGTGCCACGGCCTCAGACCGTTCACACAGCAGGGAACCCGCGCCGCGCAGCGAGTGTCGTGGCGACGTCCTTCAGGAGACCAGACCCGCCCGGTGGGCGAGCAGCGCCGCCTGCACCCTGCTCGCCGAACCGGTCTTGTCCAAGATCGCGCCGACGTGCGTCTTCACGGTCCCGATCCCAATGCCGAGCCGCTCGGCGATGTCGTGGTTGGAAAGTCCCTCGCCGAGCATCACCAGGACCTCCCGCTCCCGGGAGGTGAGCCGGGCGATCCGTTCGTCCCCGACCGCGGACCGGGCCAGCCCGGATCCGCCGCCGCGCAGCATCCGGGCGATCACCGAACCGGTGACGCCGGGAGAGAGCACGGCGTCACCGGCGGCAGCCGCCCGTACCGCGCTGATCAGCTCTTGGGGGCCCTCGTCCTTGAGGAGGAAGCCCGAGGCGCCCTCGCCCAGCGCCCGGACCACGTTGTCCTCGTCACCGAAGGTCGACAGCATCACCACACGCGGCGCCGGATCCAGGGCCAGCAACGGTGCGATCGCGCTCAGCCCGTCGCACACCGGCATCCGGATGTCCACCAGCGCCACGTCGGGACGGTGAGCGGCAGCCGCGTCCACGGCCTGGTGCCCATCGGCGGCTTCGGCGACGACGTCGATCCCGTCGGCGTGCCGGAGGATCAGCCGCACCCCGTGCCGGACCATCGCCTCGTCGTCGGCGAGCAGGACACGGATCGGCCGGGCGGGCTCGGTCACGGGGCGATCTCCCAGGGCGCGGCGTCCCGAACCAACGGGACGGTGAAACGGTCGATGGCGATCAGACGGTGTGCGGTGTCGAAGCAGTAGCGGGCCACGACCAAGCCGTCGGGGCGGCTCTCGGTGGCCCCGTTGAACGGGTAGACGCAGCCGACCGTGCCAGCGGGACGGGGCGGTTCGCGACCGGTGGCCGCGGCCCGCACGGCCAGGTTGTCCACCACGCCGTCCCTGGCCATGTCCTGGAAGCTCATGCCGATGTGGGGCAGCGGAGGCGGCCCGGTGCCTCGCGGGTGGCCGACGAACACGAAGCCGATCCCGAGGACCATCAGCACGCACAGTGCCACCATCCCGAAGGCGAGTGTCAGCGCCTCGGCCGTCCGGCGGCCGGGCTGAACGAAGTCCTGGCGCCCGACATGGTCCGCGCCACCGGACGAAGCGGTGTCGCCCGTCGGTCCGGGTGAGGCAGGCCCGGAGCCGGGTCGTTCCACGGCGACAATCTCACCGGGCTCGGTCGGCACGACCGCCTCCACCTGGAATCCGCCGGACGGCAGCGCAGCGGCGTCGAAGCTGCCGCCGAGCAGTTCGACCCGCTCCCGCAGACCGGCGAGGCCGCGCCCCGTGCCCATGTCCTCGCTGGGGGCCGACGGCTTCGGCGGCGCACCGTTGCGGACGGTGACCCGCACCGTCTCGTCACCGTGCACGACCCGCACCGTGACATGCGCCGCTGTCGCATACCGGTGCACATTGGTCAGCGCCTCCCGTACCACCCGGTGCACCGCGCGGCGAACCCGCTCCGGGCGGATGCCGAGATCCGCTCCCCTCCAGTCGAGCTGGACGGCGATTCCCCCGTCGCGGGACTCCGCCACCAGCGCCTCGATGCCCGCGCGGGTGCCGGTCGCGTCGGTGAGCGCGTCCGGCCCGGTGTCCCGGCCGAGCGGCCCGAGCACCCCGAGCGCCTGCCGCAACTCACGCATCGCGTCCTGGGTGGTATGCCGTACCAGGACGGCCTCCTCGCGCAGCTCCGGGTGGGCGCGGTCCAAGGCCAGCTCCAGTCCGCCGGCGTACAGCGAGACGAGGCTGAGCCGGTGGCCGACCATGTCGTGCATCTCGGCGGCGATGCGGGACCGCTCCTGGACACGCGCCTCGCTGTCAGCGAGCCGCCTGGCCCGTTCCGCCGCGTCACCGCGCTCACGAAGCGCCCTGACCAGTCGGCCCTGCTGTCCGTACGCCGTGCCGACCAGGCCGGGCACGACCACCGCGGTCACCGCGAGGACCAGCCCCAGCGCCACCCCGTACGGCACCGATCCGGGGCCGAACCAGGGGGCGACCGCCGTCGCGGACAGCACGCAGAGGAGACCGGCCGCACCGAGGAGTCGGGCCCGCCTACGCGCCCGAACCGTGCGGCGGGCCACGCTGTACGCGGTCGCCGCCGTGACCGGCCCGAGGCAGGGCAGCGTGCCGGTGAGCACCGCGAGCACCAGCAGCACCGCGCCAGGAAGCCGACGACGCAGCGGCAGGAGCACGGCACCGGCGGGAACCGCCAGCAGCTGGAATCCCGGGTGCGGCAGGTAATCGAGACGCACGGCCACCGCGTACAGGCCCGCAGTCGCCAGCGCCGCGCCGACCACCTCCACCACCGGCGACACGGATCCGCGGGAGAACGGCGCGGCGAACGGGCGGCAGCGGGTGAAACGGCGGAAGGGGCTGGTGAGCGACACGCTGACCAGTATCGACGTCCCACCGCTACACAGACGTGAACCTCACGGGCGATCTGCGCTCTACCGAAAGACAGAGGCAGGGCGCCGAACACGTCAACGCATGGCTCGGCAACGGCTACAGCAGCAGGTCGAACAGGCCGAGGACCTGCTCCCACTCCGGGGTGAGCGGGTGGGTGCGGTCCGGGGCGATGATCCGGAACGACTTCGCCATCGCCAGGCTCAGCCCGCCCGCGATGGCCGGGAGTCTGTGCTGTGTCTCCTCGCTGGCCGACAGTTCCAGTGCGGGGTGGGTGGCCAACTGGTCGAGCAGCGGCTGTAGTTCGATCTCCTGGTCGAGCTGTTTGAAGGCGTGGATGCTCTCCTGCAGTCCCTTGGTGATGGGAAGGTCCTGCGGTTCGATGATGTCCCGACCGTTGGCCTTGGCCTTGGCCTGGGCGATGAGGAAGAAGTCGTAGAGCTTCTGGTCGATGAAGTCGGCGTAGCGCTTGAGGTCGTTCTTGTCGACGGAGAGTCCGGCCGCGGCCCGAAAGAAGCGTTCGAACTTGGTCACACCCATGACGGGCATACCGATCACCTCCTGAGGTGGGTTGGGCCGTGTCGGCCCGATCGAGGTCAGTCCTGGGCGGAAACTCCCACCTCCCTGAGACGCTCGTGGATCAGGCGTACGGCCATCGCTCCCTCGCCGATGGCGGAGGCCACCCGCTTGATCGAGCCGCTGCGTACGTCTCCGACGGCGAAGACGCCCGGCCTACTGGTCTCCAGCGCCATGGGGGACCGGCCCAGGTAACTCCAGTCGTTCTCCTGGGTGTTCGCGGCGGCGTCCTGACCCGTCTCCACGAAGCCGTGCGAATCCAGGCAGACCGCACCCTCCAGCCATGTGGTGCACGGCTCGGCCCCGATGAAGATGAAGAGTGCTCGTACCGGCAGGGTGCGACGGTCCCCGGTGCGGTTGTCCTCCACGGTCACCGACTCCACGGAGCGGTCCCCGTGCACCTCACGCACTTCGGTGTGCAACTGGACGTCGATTCCCGGATGCCGCTCGATCCGGTCGACGAGGTAGCGGGACATGTCGGCGCCGAGGTCGCCACCGCGCACCAGCAGGTGGACCTTCGGCACCTGCCGGGCGAGGAAGAGCGAGGCCTGCCCGGCCGAGTTGCCCCCGCCGACCACCGCGACGGGATCGGCACGGCACCTGCGGGCCTCCACGAGCGTGGCCGCGTAGTACACGCCCAGGCCCTCCAGTTCGTCGATGCGGGGGACGTTCAGCCGACGGTAGTGGGCACCGGTGGCGAGCACGATCGTCCGGCCCATGGCCGGGCCCTCCTCGTCAAGGGAGACGACGTAGTGGTCTTCCCTCCGCTCCAGCCCGACCGCCTGTACCGGCACGGTGATCCCGGCACCGAACCGGGTCGCCTGCACGACAGCCCGCTCGGCGAGTTCGGCGCCCGAGATTCCAGCGGGGAAGCCGAGGTAGTTCTCGATCCGGGAGGACGTGGCCGCCTGGCCTCCGGTGGCCACTCCCTCCAGCACGGTGGTCCGCAGCCCTTCGGAGGCCCCGTAGACAGCGGCGGCGAGCCCGGCCGGTCCGGCGCCCACGACCAGCAGGTCACGTACGTGGTCGTTGGGTTCGGCGGAGCGCATGCCGAGGGCGCGGGCCAGCTCGGCGTTGCCCGGATTGCGCAGTACCCGGCTGCTGTTGAGCACGACCACGGGCGTGTCGGAGGCGGGGATGCCCAGCCGCTTGAGCAGTGACTCCGCTCCCTTGTCCTTCTCCAGGTCGATCCACCGGTGCGGAAGGCGGTTGCGGGCGGCGAACTCAAGCAGTCGGCGGGTGTCGGACGAGTAGCCCGAGCCGACGATCCGGAAGCCGGTGCCCTGCCCCACCAGTTCGGAACGCCGCAGCAGATAGGCGCGGAATATCAGGTCGCCGAGGGCGGGTTCACTGGCCAGCAGCGCGCGTAGTTCGCCGGCATCCACCACGAGGACCGTCCCGCTTTCGACGACCACGGCGGTGAAGAACGCGGCCTGGCCTTCCAGGAGCGCGAGTTCGCCGAGGAAGCGCCGCGGGCCGTGTATCCGCAGGACGCGTTCGTCGACTCCGTATCCCTCCAGGATCGCCACTTTGCCACTGAGCACGACGATGAACTCGGTGCAGACCTGGCCCTCGCGGAAGAGGACTTCACCGGCCTCCACCTTCCGCTTGTCGCCGCATGCGGCCAGCACCTCGATCTGCTGGTCGGAAAGCCGGGGGTACGCACCGTGTGTGTCGGGCGTCTCGTCAGCGCGCACGGCGTCGCCGCCGCCCATGACGGCTCCCTCTCCCCGGTCCGGTGCCCGGCCGCTCACACGAACGCCTCATGTGCGAAGCACCAGCGCCAGTTCTCGCCCGGTTGCAGCGAGCGGACGATGGGGTGTCCGATGGCGGCGGCGTGCGCCCTGGCGTGCCGGCCCGGCGAGGAGTCGCAGCAGCCGACGTGTCCGCAGGTGAGGCAGAGGCGCAGGTGCACCCAGCCCATGCCGAGCCTGAGGCACTCCTCGCATCCGTCGGGGGTCCTCGGAACGACGTCGCGGACCAGGCTCAGATGGGGGTCGTGAAGGACGGTCATGGTTGCCTCCGGGCGTCAAGCGGGTTGGGCGCGGCGGGAGAGCGTCTGCTCCACCCAGTCCCGCAGCACGTTGGGCGGTGCGGCGCCGGTCTGCCGTGAGATCTCCCTGCCCTGGTCGAGGATGAGGAGGGTCGGGACGGCCTGCACACCGAACCGCTGCTGCAACTGTGGAGACTTGTCGATGTCCACCTTGACCAGCTTGATCCGGCCGGCCATGTCGCGCGCCACCCGCTCCAGCGCGGGGCTGACCATTCGGCAGGGGCCGCACCAGGTGGCCCACAGGTCCACCAGGACCGGCAGCGTCGACTGCTCGGCGACCTCGGCGAAGTCCTGGCTGGTGGCGTCAACGATCCAGGGCAGCGCCTGGTGGCAGTTTCCGCACTTGGGGGTGCCGTCCGCGGCGGCCGGAATCCGGTTGGTCCTCCCGCAGTTCTCGCACCTGACGGTCTGCGTCCGCCGGTGTGCGGTGCCGCTCATGACGCCTCCTGACGACCGCGGTCACGCGGCCTTGGCTTGTTGCTGCGTGGCATCGGGGATCTCCACCACCAACTCGTCGTCGTGAGCGGTGACCACCACCGTGAGACCCTCCCGGATCTGGCCGCGGAGCAGAGCACGGCCGATCTTGGTCTCCACCTCGTGCGAGATGAAGCGGCGCAGTGGCCGGGCCCCGAAGACGGGGTCGAAGCCCTCCTGGGCGATGAGGCGGCGGCCCTCCTCGGTCAGTTCCAGGGTGATCTGCTGTTCTGCCAGCCGCTTGCGCAGCTCGTCGAAGAGCAGGTCGACGATCCGTTCGATCTCGGCGAGGCCCAGTGGCCGGAACAGCACCACGTCGTCGACCCGGTTGAGGAACTCAGGCCGGAAGTGGGCGTGCAACTCGGCCATGACCAACTCCCGCACCTCGGGCTTGATCTCGCCGCCCGCGGTGGCGTCCTGCAGCAGATGCTGGGAGCCGAGGTTGGAGGTCATGATGATGACCGTGTTGCGGAAGTCGACGGTGTGGCCCTGGGCGTCGGTGATCCGGCCGTCGTCGAGCACCTGGAGCAGGGTGTTGAAGACGTCCGCGTGCGCCTTCTCGATCTCGTCGAACAGCACCACGGAGTACGGCTTGCGGCGCACGGCCTCGGTCAGCTGGCCGCCCTCCTCGTATCCGACGTAGCCGGGGGGCGCTCCGACCAGGCGGCTGACGGTGTGCTTCTCCTGGTACTCGCTCATGTCGAGGCGCACCATGGCGTCCTCGCTGTCGAACAGCGCGGCCGCCAGCGTCTTGGCGAGCTCGGTCTTGCCGACACCGGTCGGTCCCAGGAAGATGAACGAGCCGATGGGCCGGCGCGGGTCGCGGATCCCGGAGCGGGCCCGGATGACGGCGTCGGCGACCAGTTGTACGGCCTCGTCCTGCCCGATGACCCGCTCACGCAGGATCTCGTCCAGCCGCAGCAGCTTCTCCCGCTCGCCCTCCTGCAACCGGGCCACCGGGATGCCGGTCCAGGCGGCGACGATCTCGGCGATCTCGTTCTCGGTGACCACCTCTGGCAGCAGCCGCTGTTCGCCCTGTTTGGTGGCGAGTTGCTGCTCCTCGGCGGCGAGTTTGCGTTCCAGTTCGGCGATCTTGCCGTAGCGGAGTTCCGCGGCGCGGTTCAGGTCGTAGTTCCGCTCGGCCTCTTCGGCTTCGTGACGGGCCTGTTCGAGCTCCTGGCGCAGTTCCTGGACGCGTCGGATGGCCTGCCGCTCGGCGTCCCACTGCGCGTGCTTGGCGTCCGCCTCGGCCCGTAGGTCGGCCAACTCGCGGCGCAGTTCCTCAAGTCGGGCCTTGCTGGCCGAGTCGTCCTCCTTGGACAGCGCGGCCTCCTCGATCTCCAGCCGGGTCACCCGGCGGGTGAGCTCGTCCAACTCGGCTGGCAGGGAGTCGATTTCGGTGCGCAGCCGGGCACAGGCCTCGTCGACCAGGTCGATCGCCTTGTCCGGCAGGAAGCGGTCGGTGATGTAGCGGTGGCTGAGGGTCGCCGCGGCGACCAGGGCGTTGTCCTGGATCTTGACGCCGTGGAAGACCTCAAGGCGTTCGCGTATCCCGCGCAGGATGGAGATGGTGTCCTCGACGCTGGGCTCGTCCACCATCACCGGCTGGAAGCGCCGCTCCAGCGCGGCGTCGGACTCGATGTGCTTGCGGTACTCGTCCAGTGTGGTGGCGCCGATCATGTGCAACTCGCCGCGGGCCAGCATCGGCTTGAGCATGTTGCCCGCGTCCATGGCGCCCTCGGCGGCGCCCGCGCCCACCACGGTGTGGAGTTCGTCCACGAAGAGCAGGATCCGGCCCTCCGCGGCCTTCACCTCGGCCAGTACCGCCTTGAGGCGCTCCTCGAACTCGCCCCGGTACTTGGCGCCCGCGACCAACGAGCCCATGTCCAGAGCGAAGATCGTCTTGTCGCGCAGGCCTTCGGGAACGTCCCCGCGCACGATGCGCTGTGCGAGCCCTTCGACGATGGCCGTCTTGCCGACGCCGGGGTCGCCGATGAGGACCGGGTTGTTCTTCGTCTTACGGCTGAGGATCTGGATCACGCGGCGGATCTCCGCGTCGCGGCCGATCACCGGGTCGAGCTTGCCGGCCTGGCCCTCGGCGACCAGGTCCCGGCCGTACTTCTCCAGCGCCTCGTACGCGCCCTCAGGCGTCGCGGAGGTCACCCGCTGGGCGCCGCGTACCTGGGTCAGCGCGGACAGGAAGGTTTCCCGGGTGACGTTGTGCTCCTTCAGGCGGCGGCCGGCCTGGGTGGCGCTGCCCTCGTCGATCATCGCAAGGATCAGGTGCTCGACCGAGACGTACTCGTCCTTCAGCCGCTTGGCCTCCCGGTCGGCGGTGTCGAGCAGCCGGGCAAGCCGCTGGGTGACGTACACCTGCCCTGGTGTGGCGCCCGGACCGGTGACCTTGGGGCGCCTCTCCAGGTCGCCGCGTACATCCGCCCGGAGTGCGTCGAGGTTGGCACCGCACTGCTCCACCAGGCGCGGTACGAGGCCGTCGCCCTGGGCGAGCAGGGCGAGCAGCAGATGTTCGACGTCGACCTCGGTGTGGCCCATCCCCGTTGCCGTGGTCTGTGCTTCCTGCAGCGCTTCCTGGGACTTCTGGGTGAGTCGGTTCATGTCCACGGCGGTCCACTCCTTCGCTGTCCGATGGGTGCGTCGGCTCGCGGATGGGCGGCGTTCACGCGGCGCAGTTCGGTCTCCAAGGACTCGATCCGGTCAAGTAGGTCCAGGACCAGCCCGATCGCGGCGTAGTTGAGACAGAGTCCGGTCCGCAGTCGTTGGACACGGGCGATGGCGGACGGTGCGGTCGCGGCGAACCACAGCTCTCCGGAGGCGTCCCGGGCGGCGTCCACCAGGCTCAGCGCGACGAACCGGCGGACCAGGTCGGGGTGCAGGCCGCTGCGGCGGGCGACGACGTCAAGGCTGAGCCGGTACGGGCGGGTCAGCGGGTAGTGGACCGTTGCCGTCTCCCGTGCGCGCTGTGCCGCGGTCGGCGTGGGACGGACGCTCATCTCACTGCCTCCTCGGGTCGAAGGTCGAAACGGCGGCCAACTCCTCGAACAGTTCCTTCTCCTTGGGAGTCGGCGAGGGCGGGACCGCTATTCGGATGTGGGCGTACAGGTCGCCCGGCCTGCCCTTCGGGTTGGGCATGCCTTCCCCGCGCAGCCGCAGTCGGCGGCCGCTGGAGGAGCCGGGCGGGACGGTGACCTTGGCGGTGCCGCTCGGTGTCGCCAGTGGCACGGTCGCGCCCAGGGCCGCCTCCCACGGGGTCACCGGCAGGTCGACATGGATGTCGCGTCCGGACAGCCGGTACCGCTTGTGGGGGAGGATCCGCACCCTCAGGTACAGGTCGCCGGCCGGGCCGTCGCCCATGCCCTGGCCGCCTTCTCCGGCGAGCCGGATCCGCTGGCCGTCGACCACACCGGACGGTATGTCCACGTCGTAGGTGCGAGGGTGCTCCGGTCCGCCGATGGTCACCTTCCGCTTGCCGCCGCGGTGTGCCTCCTCCACGGTGAGCCGGAGTTCGGCCTCCTGGTCGGCGCCCGGCATCGGGCCGGGGGCGCCGCGGCCGCCGAACATACCGCCGAACAGGTCCTCGATGTTGATTCCGGCGCCCTCGAAGCCCTCACCACTGGTGTAGACCCGAGTCCGTCCGCCGCCGGGCGCGCCGCCGGTGGTCCAGCGAACCCGACCGCCGCCACCACCGAATCCGGCGCCTGCGGCCACCCGCTCGTCGTAGTCCTCCGGAATCTGCCGGAAGTCCGGACCGAAGCGGTCGTACCGTGCGCGGGTCTTCGGGTCGGACAGCACCTGGTATGCCTCGTTGATCTCCTTGAACCGCTCTTCGGCGGCCGGGTCGCTGTTGATGTCCGGGTGGTTCTGGCGGGCGAGCTTGCGGAAGGCCTGCTGGATCTCGTCCGCGCTCGCGTTGCGCGACACACCCAGCACTTCGTAGTAATCGCGCGCCATGCCGTCACTCCTGTTTCCGGCTCACGGCCACGGCCGCTGGCCGAAGTTGCCGATCGGGGTCGCCGTATCCGGGCCGGAGCACCCGCACCACGGTGCCCGGCGCGGTGTCCGGCTCGTCGACCACCGTGACCACCTCGTGCCGAGTGGGGTCGAACGGCACATCCGTCTCGTCATGACGCGGATATCCGAGGTCCTTGAGGATCTGGACGGCCAGGTCGCGCACCGCCCTCACCCCTTCGACGACGGAGCCGGGGTCGGCCTCGGCGTGCGACAGCGCCAGTTCGAGGTTGTCGACCACCGGGAGCCAGGCGGCGGCGACCCGCCCGCGTTCGGCGTCCCGCACCTGCTGCAACTCACGGATGTGCCGCTTGCGTTGGTTGTCCAGCTCCGCCATCGCCCGGCGCCAGCGGTCGTCCAGTTCCTCGACGGTGGGGGTGGCGGTCGACTCCTCGTCCTGGCCGGTCGCCTGCCGCGTCGCCTGTTCGTCCGGCGGGTGCTGGTCCTCGTGCTCGGACATGGCGGTGCCTCATCCCCGATCGAATTCGGCGTCGACGACGTCCTCGTCGGGCCCCTCGCCGGTGGCCGGCCCGCCCTCTTCGGCCGGTCCGCCGCCTTCTGGCGGGGTGCCCGGCTGGCGGCTGGCGAGTCCGTGGTAGATCTGCTGCAGTTCGGAGGTGAGGCCGCGGACCCGGTCCACCGTCGCTTCCTCCTTGACGGCCTGACGGGCCTCGGAGACCAGCATCTCCGCGCGTGCCTTCTCGTGTTGCGGGACGGAGTCGCCCAGTTCGCTCAGCCGCCGCTCCACCTGGTAGGCGACCGCGTCGAGTTCGTTGCGTGCGTCCACCGCCTGGCGCAGGGACTGGTCCTCGGCGCGGTTGCGTTCGGCCTCGGAGACCATCCGTTCGACCTCGCTGCGGTCCAGGTTGGAGCTCTCGCTGATGGTGATTCCCTGCTCGGCGCCGGTGTCCTTGTCCCTGGCGCTGACGTTGAGGATGCCGTTCGCGTCGACGTCGAAGGTCACCTCGACCTGCGGCTCGCCGCGCGGCGCCGGGCGGATGTTCTCCAGCCGGAAGCGGCCCAGAACCCGGTTGTCCGCCGCCCGTTCGCGTTCGCCCTGCAGCACCACCACGTCGACCGCGGGCTGGTTGTCCTCCGCCGTGGAGAACGTCTCGGAGCGCCGGACCGGGATGGTGGTGTTCCGGTCGATGATCTTCGTCATGACGCCGCCGCGCGTCTCCACACCGAGGGACAGCGGGGTGACGTCGAGCAGCAGCACGTCCTTGACTTCGCCCTTGAGCACTCCGGCCTGGATGGCCGCGCCGATCGCCACCACCTCGTCGGGGTTGACGCTCATGTTCGGTTCCTTGCCGCCGGTGAGCCTGCGCACCAGCGCCTGAACCGCGGGGATGCGGGTCGAGCCGCCGACCAGGATGACCTCGTCGATGTCGTTCTCGGTCACCTTGGCGTCGCTCATCGCCTGGCGCACCGGGTCCAGGCAGCGTTCCACCAGGTCGGCGGTGATCTGCTCGAAGGTGGAGCGCCGGATCGTCTCGGTCAGGTGCTTGGGGCCGGAGGCGTCCGCCGTGATGAACGGCAGGTTGACCTGGGTCTGGGTGACCGAGCTGAGCTCGACCTTGGCCTTCTCGGCCGCTTCGAACAACCGCTGCAGGGCCTGCGGGTCGCTGCGCAGGTCGATCCCGTTCTCCCGCTGGAAGGCGTCCGCCAGGTGGTCCACCAACCGCCGGTCGAAGTCATCGCCGCCCAGGTGGGTGTCACCGGCCGTCGAGCGGACCTCCACCACGCCGTCGCCCACGTCCAGCAGGCTGACGTCGAAGGTGCCGCCGCCGAGGTCGAAGACCAGCACCGTCTCATGGCCCTTCTTGTCCAGCCCGTAGGCCAGTGCCGCCGCGGTCGGCTCGTTGATGATGCGCAGCACTTCCAGGCCGGCGATCTTCCCGGCGTCCTTGGTAGCCGTGCGCTGGGCGTCGTTGAAGTAGGCGGGCACGGTGATGACCGCTTCCGTGACCTTCTCACCCAGGGTCTTGCCCGCGTCCTCGGCGAGCTTGCGCAGCACCAGGGCGCTGATCTCCTCGGGCGCGTACTGCTTGCCGCGTACCTCGAAGCGGGCCAGGCCGCCGGGCCCCTCGACGACGTCGAAGCCCACCGCTTTGGCCTCTTCGGTCACCTCGTCGAAGCGGCGGCCGATGAAGCGCTTCGCCGAATAGATCGTCCCCTTGGGGTTGAGGATCGCCTGCCGACGGGCCAGCTGCCCCACCAGGCGCTCCCCGGTGTCCGTGAACGCGACCACGGAAGGAGTGGTGCGTGAGCCTTCGGAATTGGGGATGACCGACGCCTCACCGCCTTCCCACGCGGCGATCACCGAGTTCGTGGTACCCAGATCGATCCCGACTGCCTTGGCCATCTGGCACTCCTAGATCGTTACTCCCCCCTGCGGACGGCGCGATCCATCGGGTGGGATCCCATCGCACCTTCTGCCAGCGTGCTCGAACGGGTGGCCGCTGACATGGCCCCGCGGGGACGAATTACGCCCGCCGTACCGACCTGCCAGGTCGAGGGGGAGCGGTGGCCTGCCGCTTTCCGGCCCCGGAGGCGAGCTCCGCGGGGCCGGATCCGTCCCGTCGGCCGATCGCGGCTCGCGTCCGAGGACTGGCGGCGCTTCGCTGCTCGGCCGTTCAGCGGAAGCTGGCGGCGATCTCCGACAGCCGGTCCAACTCCGCCAACGACTCCCGCTCCGGCATCGTCTCCAGGTCCAGCAGCACCCGGTCGACCCCCACCTTGCGCAAGCCCTCCAGCAACTCGGGATCCGCGGGCGTGTAGGCCACCGTCACCGGCACATCGCGGTTCGCCATGCCGCGCAGGCGCTCCATCCGCTGACGGAGCTCCTCCGGGGGCATGACGTTGGCGATCCAGGCGTCACCGAGCTCCGCGATCCGTGGGAACGCGGCTTCGCCGCCACCCACGTAGATCGGCGGGTGCGGGCGCTGCACCGGCTTGGGCCAGCTGTACACCGGGTCGAAGTCCACGAACTCGCCGTGGAACTCGGCCTTCTCCTTGGTCCAAAGCTCCCTGATGGCATGCAACCGCTCGTCGACCAGCCGACCGCGGGTGGCCGGGTTGGTGCCGTGGTTCTCGATCTCCTCACGCAGCCAGCCCACTCCCACCCCGAAGATGGTGCGCCCGCCCGAGACCAGGTCCAGGGAGGCGACCTCCTTCGCCGTGATGATCGGGTCCCGCTGCACCACCAGGGCGATGCCCGTGCCGACGAGCAGCCGTTCGGTGACCACCGCCGCGGCGCTCAGCGCGACGAAGGGGTCCAGGGTGCGGTAGTACTTCTCCGGCAGCTCCCCACCGAACGGGTACGGGGTACGCCGCTCCACCGGGATGTGGGTGTGCTCGGCGATGAACAGCGAGTCGAATCCGCGTTCCTCGACGGCTGGTGCCAGTGCGGTCGGTGTGATGCCCTGATCGGTGATGAAGGTTGAGATCCCGAACTTCATGGCAACTCCTCTGCTCGATGGCGGGACGCGACCGACCCGCGGCGCTCACTGCGCCGGATTCCCGGACCCGTCCGTCTGGCAACGATCATCAGGCCTGCGGACACTCGGGCACCGGCGGCACGCCCCGCGTGGCCGTCCGGAGCGCCCGTTGCCTCAGGCGGCGATGACCTCGGCGTCGTCGTGGCGGTCGGATGGCTCCCGCTGGTCGGTGTCGAGTCGCATGCCCAGCGGGCGGGCCAGGCCGACGACCTCCTCATCGACCCGCCGTAGATGGCGTAGTGCCTGTGCGGCGGTCGTGTCCGGCTCCTCCGTCTGCCGTGCCTCCGGGCGCGGCTCGCGGACGGCCGACGACGTGCGCCGCCAGCGTCCGAACAGCGGTTTCGCGCCGGTATCGAGCGGCTCTCGGCAGTTGCCGCCGCTTTCCAGGCAGGTGATGAGCGCGTCGAGGTTGCGGTCGACGCGCTGGGCGGCCTCCCGCAGCCGTACGTCGGACCTCATCGTGCGACGTCCCGTGGCCAGTTGTGCCATGGCCGCCAGGCTGCGCGCGTGGTAGGCGGCCGTCTCCAGCAGCCCCAGGACGTATCGGGTGATCCTTCGGCGGTTGCGCAGCGGAGTGATCGGGTGCCGCAGCGGCTGGGTGGCGGTCCGCAACTCGTCCAGGGCGTTGTCCAGCGTCCGGGCTCGCTCCAGCAGATCCACCGGCCGGCCACCGCTGAGCTCCGCGACGCCCTGCCCGGTCACCTCCCGCAGCCGCCCCAGGACTTCGCGGACCTGCTGCTCGGTGCGTTCGTAGGTGTGTACGGGCAGGACGAGCGTGCCGGCGAGGATGGCGCAGGCGGCTCCGATCGCCGACTCCCCGAGCCGTAGCTCCAGCAGTCCGGGCGTGAGGCTGTGCAGCAGTGTGTACAGCAGGCAGAGCATGGCCGTGACGAAGAAGGACGACAGCGCATAGGTCGTCGCGGTGGTGTAGAAGCTGCCGAAGACACACAGCATGAGCAGCGCGAAGGCCGTCCAGGGTTCGTTGCCGACGAGGTCGGCGAGCCAGATCCCAGCCAGCACGCCGATCAGTGTTCCGGTGATCCGGCGGTAGCCCTTGACCAGGATCTCGCCGCTGGAGGAGGTGTTCACGAACACCACCCAGCAGGTGAGGACCGCCCAGGACCAGCGCTGCGGGGACAGCAGTTCGCCGCCCAGGATGGCCAACGCCGAAGCGACGGCGACCTGCACGGCGACGCGGGTGCTCGCCCGGCGCATGCCGGTTGGCTCGGTCTGTCGGCTCGCCGCCCGCTGCGCGGTGTCCTCCGCTTCCAGTACCGCCTCTTCCGTCTGCAGTTCCTCGCGCGAGCGCGCCGCCTCCGGGCTGTCGTCCGGGCTGTCGTCGGGACCGGCGAGTGCGATGCGCAGTCCCATCAGCCCACGACTGAGTTCCCCGATCGCCCTGAAGACGTCCCGCACCGGCGCCGGAGCCTCGGGGAGTCGCTCGGGATCCCGGTAGCCGAGCAGCCTGTCGCGGACGATCTTCAGGCCGACGCCCTGGTCGTTGACCGCGGTGCGGCTGGCGATCTCCCGCAGCGCCCTGAGGTCGGCAACGAGGCGGCGCACGAGGTCCGGCCGCGCCACCTCCAGCGGCACTTGCTCGGGCGGCCGACCCGCCACGAGACGGTCGGTCAGGTCATGGGCCACCGGATTGGCACCCGGCCTGCCCAACGCCCCCAGCAGCATGGCCCCCAGCCGCTCGGCGGCGACCTCGGCATCGGCGATGCGCCGCTGCACATCGGCCGCGACCGCGGGATCCCTGATCCCCTCGTCCAGGTGGTCCTGGATCATCAGCGCGGCCTGGTGCAGGCGCGCCGTACGCCGCCGGAGTCTGCGCATCGCCGGTTCGGCCGTAGGGGCGTCGGGTCCCTGTTCGGCCACCTCGATCAACGAGTCGATCAACTGCAGGAGCCGGGCCCGGAAGGACTCGCACAGGCGGAGCAGAGTGCGTTGCGGGGAGACGCGCACCACGGCGAACCGCACCACCACGGCGGAACACCAGCCGATCACCAGCACGGTGCTCTCCTGGGCCACCACCTCCGGTCCCGTGCGCACGAACAGGGAGATGAAGTACATCTGGAAGGCGATGACACCCAGATCACTGCCCCGCTTGCCGAACCGCCTGGAGTAGGCGGCCAGGAAGACCACCACCACGCACATCAGGTCGGCCAGCGGGCGGTTCGGTGCGATCAGGGTGCCGACCGTCAGCGCGGCCAGGCCGGTGGGCAGGCCGACGGCCAGTGTCACGGCCTGTTCCCTGCGGTTCGTGGCCGAGACCGCGAAGGAGAAGACCTCCGCCGCCGTCGCACCGGTGACCACCGTCCGCGGGGGGTAGTGCGACGCGGCCAGGAGCGCGGCGCACAACAGGATCGCCGTGACGATGCGGGCGGCGCTCAGGAATCGGATGAGCCCTGGGTCGGAGGCGATGACGCGGTCCACCGCCCGCCGCCACGCCTCCGCTGCCTGCGACGTCCAGGCGAGTGCTCGTCCGCTTCGGGTGTGCTGGTCCGTGGCTCCGCCTTTCGGATGTCCGGGGCGTCAGGTCGCCTGTGCCCCACCGGACGGCGTTCGGGACTCGGTGGACCGGGAGTCGGCCGGCGGTTCGGGCTGCCGGGGCTACGTGTGCTGCGCCGCGCCGAGCAGGGCGCTTCGGCCTCCCGGTCGGTGGGCGGCGGCTTCGTCCGTCCGGTCGTCCGACGCTTGAGCCCGGGTAGCTTCTTCGCCGGAAGGCTCCGGCGGGGTGACCCGGGCGGCGCGGGCAGGTATCTCCTTTCTCGTTTCAGCCTGCTCTTGTGTCAGCCTGCGCGGGGCGGGTAGAGGAGACATGGGCCTAGGGGGACAAAACGCACATAGTGGCTCACCCTCGCAGGTCAGGCCCCTTGCCTGACCAGGGCTCCTTCGCTGGCACAGAGGCCCGGCCGACCCGCGGTGCGCAGCCCGTACGGGCCCACGGGCCGCACGACCAGCGCCGCGCTCTTCGGGAAGGAGACGGCATGAATGCCATCCCGGTGAAGGGCGCGCCGCCGAACGCGTGGACCCAGCAGTGCCTGGGCAGGATGGCCAGCCTCTGCGAACTGGCGCCGACGATGTTCAACGGCCGGGACGAGAACGACGTCCTGAAACTCGCCGCGTCCTGGATCGCCTCACTGGGCAGTTCCCTGACCGCTGTGGGCTACTTGGCGCACGACGGGGAGCTGCGGCGTGGCGGGACCTCCGCGCTTGAGCCCGAGGACCACGCGATGGATGCCGGAGTACGCGCACTGGGCGGCCAGGACACCGCGCTCGACCTGCCGGGATTCGGCTGGGCCCGGGCCCTGGCGCTGCGGAACCGCAGTAGCTGCCTCGGCTACCTCGTCGTACGGTCGCCCACGGCCCCGGCCGATGAGGACACGCACCTCGTCACCCTCCTGGCACGTCAGACGGCCGCCGCGCTGGATCACGTCCAGGAGTGCGAGGGTGAGCGCGAGCGTGTGCGGCAACTGCGGCTGATCAACAACGGCGTGACCGCGGTCAACGCGTGCCTGCGGAGCGCCGTGGCCGAGCTCCAACGCCGGATGGTGATACACGAGGCGCTCAGCCGGGTCTCGGGCGAGGGCGAGCCGGGCATCGTGCGCCTACTGCACGAGCTGACCGGCTTCCCCACCCGGGCCGAGGACCGTTTCGGCAATCTGCGGGCCTGGGCCGGGCCCGAGGGCTCGGCTCGGCCCATCGGACTGGCCGCCGTGCGCCGGACGGCGGTGCTGCGCCGCGCCGAGCGCGAGCGCGGGCCGGTGCGCGACCGGGACCTCCTGGTCGGCGTGGTGCGATCGCGCGGGGAGGTGCTCGGCGTCCTCGTACTGGCCGACCCGCAGCACCAGGCGGGGGAGACCGAGACGTTCGCGCTGGACCAGGCCGGCACGGTGCTCGCCCGCGAACTCTCCCACGTGCGCAGCCTGGCTGATGCCGAACTGCGCATGCAGTGCGATCTGGTCGAGGACCTGGTGACCGGGACGGACGAGCAGAGCGCCTTCGCCCGGTCCGAGGCGGTCGGCCACGACCTGCACGGGGCCCACCACGTGGTGGTCGTCAGGTGGACGGGGCCGTGGGGCGACGGAACGGTCACCGCCGCGGTCGGTCGGGCAGCCGCGGCAGGGCGGCACGACATCCTGCTGGGACGCCGGTCAGGCGCGGCGGTACTGATCGTCCGCGGCCCGGCCGTCGGGGACGCGTTCTACGAGGATGTGGCGAAGGAACTCGGCTCCGCCGACGGTGTGATCGCGGTCGGCGGCCAGTGCGACGCCCCGTCCGACTTCTCCCACTCCTACCAGGAGGCGCTGCGCGCCCTGCAGATCCGGCAGAACTCCCAAGACCCCCGCGGCCTGATCGCCTTCGACCGGCTCGGTCTCTACCGGGTGCTGCGCACCAGTGACCACGACGCGCACACCGAGCAGTTCGTACGTGAATGGCTCGGCCCCCTCATCGACTACGACCAGATGCACCACGGCGACCTCGTCGCGACACTCACCGCCTATCTGGAGAACAGCAGCTACGACACCACCGCGGCGACGCTGGCGATCCACCGCAGCACGTTGCGGTACCGGCTGCGTCGCATTCGGGAGATCTCCGGCCTCGACATCACCGATATCGAGGTCCGACTCAACCTGCATGTCGCGGCCCGCATCTGGAACGTCATCACCAGACCGCCGCTGTGAAAGCAGGACGAGGTTCCACCGGTACCCACCCGGCGGTGCCGGCGGGCCGCACGGCGCGGCCGTCGCGGGGGAGGGCGGCTGACGTCAGCCTCCCGACTGACCGGAAGGGGCGCCGAGCACCGGCTGGTCACCGGCGCGCGGCAGCAGCGAACCCAGCGGCCCGAGGTCGAGGTTGAGGTCCTCCATCGTCAGCCCGTAGCGACCACACAGCTCGGACATCCGGTCCTGCAGGAGCATGAGCGTCATACCGACCCGCTCCTCCTGCTCCTCGCTCAGGTCACCGACGTCGACACGATGGATCGCGGTGCGCTCCATGAGCTGCCGGAGCAACTCCACGACGGTCAGGACAAGCCTGACCAGGTCGCGTTCCACGGTGTCAGGGTCCAAGGCGAGTCGTTCGGCAGCCCCACCGTCTGGGCGGGCGCACACTCCGGTCGGTTCACGCATCTCAAGGCTCCCAGCCGCCGACGGTGCCATCAGTGATCGATTCGATGACCGCGCGCAGGTTGATCCGTACCAGGTCCACGTCGGCGATGGACAGCACCAGATCACCGGTCAGGACCACACCACCGGCCAGCAGACGGTCCAGCAGGTCGATGAGCGCGACATGCCGACCCACGAGGGCGGTGTCTGCATCGCGGACCGGCGCGCCCGGCACGGTCGGTTCAACGTCCATCGTTGTCTTCGGTCGGCGAGCCGTCGTGAGCGTCCGTCGTGGCGAAGGAGTACGGAGCCCACGGCCCCGTGATCTCGATCCGCACCCCAGCCGCGTCGGCGGCCTGGGACCGCACGGCCCGCTGGAATCGCGCCGTGTGCTCAGAGGGCACGAGGAACGCGTAGTTCGCCACGTTCTCACCCTGCCCGGCGCTGACCGGACCGTCCTGCTGTGGGCGGTGCTCAACTCCCGCACTGGCGACCTCCCTTGCGGCACCGGCCACCCGGGCCGCGACCGCGTCCGCCGCGCGCAGTGCCTGTTCGTGCGCCTGACGTCGGGCGCGGCGCTGCCGGAGGTAGTCGCGACCGGGACTGGAGCCGACCGAGACGGTGGCCACCGGCGCTGCGGCGGTGGTGGGCGCGGCCCCGGGGTCGGCGTACACCTTCACTCCCCACTCCACATGCCCCTCCAACTGCTCAAGCAGCCGCGCGAGGTCGTGAGCACGCTCGCGCAGCATGTCCGCGACCCGCGCGTCGTCGAGGAACACCGTGGCCAGCCGCATGGGCAGTACGGTCGTGTGCTCCCACGCCGCGGCCACCACGGCGTGGTGGGCCCGGGCGATCACCTCCAGCTGATCGAGGCTCTCCAGTTGGTACTTGACGCCCTCTTCCGTGAACTGCTCGGCGGGCACGCTGGACACCAGCGCGCCCAGGCCGCCCTCGCAGACGGTACGCAGCCCGCGGTGCCCGGACGCGGCGGCGCCAATGGTGGCGGCTGATTCGAGCGCCGGTCCGCGCTTCCCCACGGCGTAGACGTAGCTCACCCGGTCATCGCTCATCTTCGATCTCCCTGGCACGCAGCCGACTCACCTCGGCTCGCAGTCGCTCGTTCTCCACCGCGAGTCGCTCGTCCCCCGAAGTCACCTCGGGGTCGCTGGTACGGGCGCGAGAGGAGAGTGAGGGGTCGTGTTCCCACCAGTCGATTCCCATCTCCTTCGCCTTGTCGACCGAGGCCACCACCAACCGGAGCTTGATGGTCAGCAGTTCGATGTCGAGCAGGTTGATGCGGATATCGCCCGCGATCACCACGCCCTTGTCCAGGACCCGTTCCAGGATGTCCGCGAGGTTCGCCGCCGAACCCTGCCGGTCGTAGGGCGACATGCGCTCGGAGGCGGTGCGGCCCTGAAGCAAGTCAGCCATGTGTCATCAGTCCCATCGGCTCGTCAGCGTCGGCCGGCGTCCGCCGCCTGACCGCGACGACCGGTGTCGTCCCGTCGCTCCGCTTCGCCAGTGTCCTCGTCGTGTTCGTGCCGGTTGGGTTCCTCCTCCTCGTCCTCCTCATCCACCAGGTCGCCTTCCGGGTCGTCGGCGTACTCGTCGTCCTCGGATAGATCGTCCTCGTCCGCGCCCATGTCCTCGTCGTCGAAGTCATCGACGTCGTCGAACCGCTCCGCGTCCTCCGGCTCGTCGTCCCGCACCGCATCATGCGGCGTGTCGACGTCGACCTCCGCGTCGTCCTCGGCCTGCTCCTCAGCCGGGTGCTGCTCAGCGGACCGCTCCTCGGCGTCCTCGTGGTCCCTGACCACCTTGCCGTCGCGTATCTCGCCGCGCCAGCCGTCGGTGGCCTCACCGCGCAGCATGATGAACTTGCGGTAGAGCTTGAGATCCAGGCGTGCCCGTCGGCCCTGCGCCCGCCAGATGTTCCCGGTCTTCTCGAACAGCCCCTTGGGGAAGTACTCGATGACAAGCAGGACGCGGGTCAGGTTGTCGCCGAGGGGATGGAACGTCACGACGCCCTTGATCGTCCCCTTGGGGCCCGATGTCGTCCAGGCGATCCGCTCGTCGGGGACCTGCTCGGTGACGTTCGCCGTCCAACTCCGGGTGGACTTGGCCACCTTCACGGTCCAGTTGCTACTGGTGTCGTCCGTCTTCTCCACGCTCACCACGCCCTTGGCGAACGTGCTGAACTCCTGGAACTGCGTCCACTGGTCATAGGCCTCGCGGGCCGGCACACCGACGTCGATGTCCTCGGCGATCGTGACGCTCTTGGACTTGCCCCCGCCGCCCTTGCGGCCCTTGCCGAAGAGGCCCTTGACCTTGTCGGTCAGGGCGTCCTTGAGGTGCGACTTGCCCAGCGCGGTCACCGCCTGCGCGGGTGTCTTCCCCTCGCTCAGCGCCTTGCCGCCCTTCGCCAGACTTGCGGCGAGCCGTCCGGAGCCCTGCCCCGGCTCGGCGAGCCTGCTGATGCCCTCGCCCAGCTTGTGGCCCAGGTCGGCCAGCGCGTGTTCCGCGCGCGCCTGCAGGTATTCCTGGAGTTCGTCCTTGAGCCGGGCGGTGGCGGGGTTCTGCTCCAGCAGCTCCCGGACCTTCGTCGTGGTGGACTCAGTCATCGCCGCCCCCACGCTCACTGGTCCTGCGCGTGCCGCGGCTGGCCGTCTTGCGGCCGGCGTTCGCGGTCCTGCGCGCCGCGGAGCTGGTCCTGCGCGCGCTGGAAGCCGCGGTGTCGCTCGCGGACTTGCCAGCGGTACGCCGGGCCGTGCCCGACGCCGAGCCGGCCTTGGAACGTGTGGCCCGGGGAGACTTGGCCGCCTTGCGGCGGGGGGACGAATCCGCTGCGGAGGAGTTGCTCCCGCTGACGCCTTCTCCCTGCCCGTCGTTGCTGTCGGCCGGGTCGTCACGGTCGTCGTCCGCCGCGCCGCTGGGTGCGTCAAGCTGGAGGGTGCGCTCGTGGAGCGAATCGGCAAGGCCGTTGATCCGCTTGGCCAGGGCGGCGGAGGCGGCGGACTTGGTGGCGTCCACCAGTTGGTCGCGGGCCTGGTCACTCAGGCCGCTGAGCACCGGGGAACCGGCGATCATCTTGTTCAGCCTGAGGGGTTCAAGGCGCAGCTTGCGCCCGGCGAGGAACATGCCCAAACCGATGGCCATCTTCGCCTTCTTCGTGCGCCCGAGAAAATACCCGCCGACCACGGCGAGGCCGATCTTGGCGTTGTTCATCATCTGTCGTCCACCTCGTTCTCCTTCGCTTTCACGGCGGTTCGCGCAGGGGATGTGCTACGCGCCGCCGGGGCGACGGAGTTCGAGCCACTCGATCTGGTCAAGCAACTCGTCCTCCAGTCTGTCGAATTCGGCCTCATCGATCTCACCGTCGAGCAACCGCTGTTCCAGGGCGGCCAGTTGCCGCCGTAGCGGCGCCGGATCGTGACACTCCCGCTCGGCGGTGAGCACCAATTGGTCGATCACCCACACCGTGCCTTCCACGGGGGCGAGCGGAAGCGTCAGAATCCGCGTGACGAGTCCCATCACCAACAGCCTCAGACGAAGCTGTACGGCGGCAAAGGGCCGTGCAGGCTCAGCGAATACGCCGGTCCGCGGCGGTCGGCCTCTTCCCGCACCGCACGCGAGAACGACTCCATGTTCTCCCGCCTCACCAGGAACGAGACGTTCAGGAAGTTCGAGTCCTGCTGCTCGGCGGCGTGCTGGCGTACCGTGAGGGATGCCAACCGGTCCACGATGTGCTGGGCCTGAACGGAATTACGGTGCTGGATTTCACGGGACAGCAGTTCGCCGAGCGCGATCTTCTGGTTGCGCGCATCGGGGTTCTCCCGGGTGAACTCGTTGAGCTGACGCGCCTCTTCCGACTCCGCGATGATCTCCCGCAACAGGTCGTCCTCGTCGCGGGAAGCCTTCAGGTTGAACTCCAGGCAGCCCTCGAGTTCCTTCAACCGCTCCAGGTAGGCGTCGCGCTGGTCGTCCAGCGCGGTGAGCACCTGCTCGTCGTCCGGGGCCACCAGGCCGAACCGCATCGGCAGCACCGCTCCGTCGGCCAGCAGCCGTTCCAGCACGTCCTGGTGTGCGACGAGGTCGCGGCGCTTGGCCCGCAGTCCGGCCGGGGCGTCGCTGACGACCGCGCTGAGCGCCTGCGTCCCGAGGGCACGCAGTTCGCTGGCCGGATCCCCAACCCCCTTTATGCCCTTGAGCCGCAGCGGGTGGTCCGCCGACGTGATCGCGTAGATGTAGGTCGACATCGCTCAGTCCTCCCGCCTGCGTGAGGTCCGGCGGCTCGATGACGCCGTGCTCCTTCGTTCCGGCTGCTCCTCGGGCTCCGAATCGCCGGCCCGTTGGAGGGAGTCGCTCAGCGCCTCCACCGCTCCGGTCAGCGCGCCCTTGGACTTGCCCTTCGCGCCGCTCTCCGTCGCCTCGCCGACTATGTCGGTGAGCTGCGTCGGCGCCTTGCGGCCCGATTCCAGATCGAGGCGGTTACACGCTTCGGCGAACCGCAGGTAGGTGTCGACGCTGGCGACGACAACGCGCACGTCGATCTTGAGTATCTCGATGCCGACCAGGGAGACGCGTACGAACGCGTCGATGACGAGCCCCCGGTCCAGGATCAGTTCGAGGACGTCGTACAGATTCCCCGAGCCGCTTCCGCCTGCTGTTGAATTCGATTGCGGTACAACCGTCATATCTCCTTCGCCCTCCAGGTTCCCGCGTTTCGTCAACGGTCCAGTTGACCTCGCGCATATCGGCGGGTCCGCTCGTAGCTGATGAGTTCGCCGTCGCTGTCGAGTGCCACCCGGTAGGAGGCCATCACACTCGTGGTCTCCGGGATCCGCTCGACCTCCACGACTTCGACGTTCGCCGACCAGCCGGCCTCGGTGGCTTTGACCGCGGATACCTGAACCGTCTGGCACTGCAGTAGTTCGCCGAGTTGACGTGCGGCGGCCCGCATCGCCGTGGACAACGAGATCCCGTTGTCCCGCGGCTTGCGCTGTTGACTTTCCTTGTTGTTGGCCTTGTGATCTGTGGTGGTCATGCTTCCGCCCAATCGATCACGCATCGCGTGCTGTGCCGACCCTTGTTAGCGAGTTCTCGTCGGCTGGCCGAACGCCTGCCCGAGCGAGCGGAACGTATGCACCGCACGCACGACGTGGCGCGCATCGCCGTATTGCCCCGCTGGTTTGAGACGGCGGGGCAATACGCAACGCCCTAGAAGCGCCTCAAAGCATGCGGGATGTTCTCGTGCCGTTTCAGTGGATTCGATCCTCCGGGCGAGGCCGAACTGGAGCGCTGCCGCTGGCCGGCACATCGGTGGCAGTTCGCGCGCTGAGCCTTCTCCGAGCCGATTGGCGCCCCTGCGGTCGTCTGGCGCCGGGCCTTCGCGAGTCGTTGTTGCCGACCGTCGGAGCGCCGTTGTGGCGGTCGAGTTGCTGTCTGGTGAGCGGTCGGGCCGGTGTGGGGCGTCTCACGGGGCGCCGTACCGCGCGGAGTTGGATCCGTACCGCTTCGCCGAGCCGGAACCGCTGGTGACTGCCGTTCTCTTCGGCCGGCGACCGAAGTCTCATCCGCGCTCGCGCAGGTACGCCTCCAGCTCGGCGGCACCGGTCAGCATCGCCCGTCCCCGGGCGCACAGCCGGCCGCGCCACTCGCACAGTGCGGCCTCCAGCGGCTCCAGCCCGCCGGCCGCCCGCACCTGGGCGATCAGCGGGGCGATCTGCTCCAGCAGGTAGCCGCCCCGCCTGAGCTGGTGGGCCAGCCGGGCGTCCCGTACGTCGGCCTCGTCGTAGAGGCGGTACCCGCTCAGCGGGTCGCGGCGCGGGCGCACCAACCCGGCGCGCTCCCATTTGCGCAGCGTCGCGGGCTGGATTCCCAGCTTCCCCGCCAGCGGCCCGATGAACGTGCCACCGGGCCCGGACACCGCGCCCGGCTCGGATCCCACACCGGGTTCGCAGGCCGTGGTGGGATCCAGATCGCGGAGGGCGCTCTCCACGGCCTGGAGGGTCCGGCGGTCTTCGAGGAGCTGGGCGTGACTCTCGTCGATGAGGCGGAACGCCTCCTCGGCCGCGCCCTGGTTCACCGCCCGCATGATCGACGTCGCCGTCTTGTGGCCGTGGCCGGGCACCAGGGCGAGGAACGCGCGCAGGGCCGCCGCGTGCAGCGAGGTATAGGTGCGGTAGCCGTGGGATGTGCGACCGGCGGCCGGAAGGATGCCAGCCTCCTCATAGTTCCTGATCGCCTGTGTGGACAGACCGTGCCCACGCGCCAGATCAACTGGCCTGAGCCGTTCACGACTTTGAGACTTTCGATCCATGGCCCCGCCGCTATCACGAAAAAGTTTCAACCGAAAGTTCAACGATACCGTTGAAGGCATGGATCCCGACATCAAGGCCACCACCCATGCCGTCGAGGCCGCCGCCGTCATGAGGCTGCTGCCGGCCCGGCCGCGGTTGCTCACCCTGGGCGAGCCCACCCACGGCGAGGACACTCTCCTCGAACTGCGCAACGAGCTCTTCCGGCAGTTCGTCGAGCAGGAGGGCTACCGGACGATCGCGATCGAGAGCGACTGCGTGATGGGCCTGGTCGTGGACGACTACGTCACCTCGGGCACGGGCACTCTCGACGAAGTCATGGAGCACGGCTTCAGCCACGGGTTCGGCGCGTCCGCGGCCAACCGCGAGCTTGTGCGCTGGATGCGGGCCTACAACGACGGCCGGCCCGCGCCCGAGCAGGTCCGCTTCGCCGGTTTCGACGGCCCGCTGGAGATCACCGGAGCCGCGAGCCCCCGGCAGGCCCTCACCGCACTCCACGGCTACCTCTCGGCCCGGGTGGACTCGGACCTGCTTCCCTGCACCGCGGAACTGCTCGACCATCTGCTCGGCGCCGACGACCGGTGGACCAATCCCGCCGCGATGATGGACCCGGCCCAGTCCGTGGGACAGTCGGCCGAGGCCAGCCAACTGCGGCTACTCGCCGACGATCTAGTGGCGCTGCTCGACCACCAGACGCCGCACCTGATCACGGCGACCTCGCGGGACGACTGGGACCGGGCACGCCTGTACGGGCGCACCGCAACCGGCCTACTGCGATACCACTACCGCATGGCCGACACCTCACCGGCCCGCATGACGCGGCTTTGCGCACTGCGGGACTTGATGATGGCCGACAACCTCCTTGCCGTCGCCGCTCGGGGCCCAGCACTCATCCACGCCCACAACTCCCATCTCCAGCGGGAGAAAAGCACCATGCAGTTGTGGGAGGGGCAGGTGGACTGGTGGAGCGCCGGCGCGCTGGTGAGCGCGCGACTCGGCGAGGAGTACGCCTTCGTGGCCACGGCCCTCGGCACGATCCGGCACCAGGGAGTGGACACCCCGCCCCCGGACACCGTTGAAGGGCTCCTGTACGCGCTCCCGGAGGACCGCTGCGTCATCGACGCGTCGCGGCTGGCCACCGCCCTCGACGACATGCGGCCCGCGCCCCGCCGGTCCCCGTGGTTCGGCTATGCCCCGCTTGACCCGGCCCACCTGGCGGACAGCGACGGCATCGTCTTCGTCAAGGACGTCCCGCAAAGTTAGTGTCCCCATCAGCAGTCCGGCCTGTCAGGGCGCCTGGGATGCGCGGGGGCGTCCTGACCGCAACGGCGAACACGACGCGGCGGCCACTCCTGCCGGATGGCCGCCGCGGCCGGGGCATGCCGGGGGGCGGTCGGCGTGTCGCAGAAAGAGAAGCGGAACGAGTCGTCGGCTGCGGGAAGGCTGCCATGCCGAGTGCTGATCCGCTCCTGTTCACCGGCGCCGCCGGTGGCGTCGGGGGTGTGGGTGGGAAGGCCTTCAGGGAGTTGCGCGAACACGGGGTGCCGATGCGAGCCCTGTGTGGCGGCCGCGGCCCTGGAGGGCCGAGTGCTCGAACTTCTGGTCAACATCTCACAGATGACTGCCTATCAGCGGTTAAGCCTCGTCAGCCGCACGGAGTTGCACCAGCAGCGGCTGCACCGGCTCTCCGAACACATCCTCAACGGGGCCGGGCTACCTGTCATCCACATCTGGCCGACGGTGTTCATGGAGAACGCACTCTTCGGCAGGCTCGCCGTGGCCTCCATCCAACGCGACGACACCATCCGCCTCCCGTTCGGCACCACACGCACCTCGCCGGTGGCCGCACGCGATGTGGCCGAGGTGTCAGCCGACCCGCGGAGCCTGGCCAACCTGTCCGCCCGCCGACAAGCCCGCGGGCGCGCATTGCTCGCTGTGCGAGACGCGGCTGACGGCTCCGGCAAGTGCCTGGAGTCCTATGTAGCCGTAGGGCGCGAGGGGATCAGTGTCCTGCGGGGGGCTCGCCGGTCCGTGCGCGGGCGCGGAAGGCCGCCGGGGTCTCATGAGTGCGGCGGCGGAAGAACTTGGTGAAGACCGTGGCGCTGGAGAAGCCGAGCCGGTTGGCAACCTGCACGGGGGAGAGGTTGGTGTGGACCAGGAGGCGCTTGGCCTCCAAGGCGGCGCGGTCGTCGAGGTACTGCTTGGCGGTGCGGCCGGTGGCGGCCAAGCAGGCACGGGTGAGGGTGCGGACGCTGTAGCCGAGGGCTGTGGCGTAGTCCTCGACGCGGCGCGTGGTGGCGAAGTCGCGTTCGATGGCCTGGTGGTAGCGGTGGAAGGCTTCGCTACTGCCGTCGGGGCAGGGCCGTTGACGGTTGTGGAGGTGGCCCAGGCGCAGCACGAGCGCGGCCAGGAGGTGGCGTACGAGTTCGATGTGCGCGTCGATGGACAGGGCGCCGATGCGGAGGTAGGTGTCCTCCAGCAGGCCGAGCGTGGTCTCGAGTGCGGTGCCTTCCTGGGCGTCGGGGATGAGTGGGCCTTCAGGGTAGGGAGGGTCCAGGCGGGCGGCGGAGACGGTGGCGGCGTCAGCGAAGGCCGGCATGAACAGCAGGACCGTCCCCTCGGCGCGGTCAAGGCCGCCGCGGAACCGGTAGACCTGGCCAGGGCGGATCCACAGCCAGGCACGGGCCGGCACCACGTACTCGGCGTCGTCCACCCAGCAGCGCAGGGAGCCGGACTTCACGGCGATGAGGTGGTGGAAGGCGGCCCGTAGTGGCTGGTGCAGGCCCAGGCGGTGGCTTTCGGCGCGCTCGGCAAGCCGGGCGAAGTCCCATACCTCGACGCCCGGTGGCCCCCCGGGAGACGGCCGGAACGGAACCTCGATGATCTGAGCCTGTCCGTTTTTGTCCATGGTGTGTCCCCAGCGTACGCCGGACTGCCCGGCACGGCACCTACCGTGGAATGCGGCGGAGCCTGGCCATGGCCTCACATCTGTGGTGGTCGACGTATTCGTCCGTGCTGTTCGTGTGACCGAAATATTCCGCAGTGGGCCAGTGGTGAGTAGACGTGGAGGAGCCGTACATCATGCGACTGATCGTGGGCATGACAGGAGCGACGGGCGCGATCTTCGGCGTGCGCCTGCTGGAGAACCTGCGCCAGCTGCCCGAGTTGGAGACCCATCTCGTTCTCTCCCGGTGGGCGCGCACCACCGTCGAGCTGGAAACCGGCCTGTCGATGCGCGAGGTGAGTGAGCTGGCCGATGTCACGCACAGTCCCGAGGACCAAGGGGCGGTCATCTCCTCCGGCTCCTTCCGGACCGACGGGATGATCATCGCGCCCTGTTCGATGAAGACGCTGGCCGGGATCCGGGCCGGCTACGCCGACGGGCTGATCGCCCGCGCCGCGGACGTGGTTCTCAAGGAGCGCCGCAAGCTGGTGCTGGTCCCCCGTGAGACGCCGCTGAGCGAGATCCACCTGGAGAACATGCTCGCCCTGACGCGTATGGGGGCGCAGATGGTGCCGCCCATGCCTGCCTTCTACAACCACCCGGCGTCGGTGGACGACATCGTCGACCACGTCACGGCCCGCATCCTCGACCAGTTCGGCCTCCCCGCGCCCGCCGCCAAGCGGTGGGAGGGCATGCGTGCCGCCCGCGCGCAGCAGCCCACCCGGGGACTCACCATCGCCTGACCCCCGGCGCCTGCGTGCCCGAGCATCCACAGACATTCACCGGCACGCTCCTTTTCCCAAACCCGCCACAGCCCAAAGGAGTTCACTATGGCCTACGACGACCTGCGCAGCTTCCTGCAGACCCTCGACAAGGAGGGGCAGTTGCTGCGCATCACCGAGGAGGTGATGCCGGAGCCGGACATCGCCGCCGCCGCCAACGCCGTACCCCGCCTGGGCGATGCCGCTCCCGCCCTGTACTTCGACAACGTCACGGGCTTCACCGATGCCCGCATCGCGATGAACGTGCACGGCTCCTGGGCCAATCACGCACTCGCGCTCGGCCTGCCGAAGGAGACGGGAACGAAGGACCAAGTGCAGGAGTTCATCCGCCGCTGGGCGAAGTTCCCCGTCAAGCCCGAATACCGCGAGATGCCGCTGTGGGCCGACAACAGCGTCGAGGGTGACGACATCAACGTCTTCGACATCCTGCCGCTGTTCCGCCTCAACGACGGTGACGGCGGCTTCTACATCGACAAGGCCGCGGTCGTCTCCAAGGACCCCGACGATCCGCAGAACTCCGGCAAGCAGAACGTCGGCATCTACCGCATCGAAGTCAAGGGCAAGCGCAAGCTGGCTCTCCAGCCGGTGCCGATGCACGACATCGCCCAGCACCTGCGCAAGGCCGAGGAGAAGGGTGAGGACCTTCCCATCGCCATCACCCTGGGCAACGACCCGGTGATCTCCATCGTTGCCGCCACCCCGATGGAATACGACCAGAACGAGTACGAGCTGGCCGGCGCCCTGCGCGGCGCGCCCGCCCCGATCGCCAAGGCTCCACTGACCGGGCTTCCCGTGCCCTGGGGCTCAGAGGTGGTCATCGAGGGCGTCATCGAGGGCCGCAAGCGGGAAATCGAGGGCCCCTTCGGGGAGTTCACCGGCCACTACTCCGGTGGCCGCAACATGACCGTCATCCGCATCGACCGCATCTCCCACCGCACCGACCCAGTCTTCGAGCACCTCTACCTCGGCATGCCGTGGACCGAGATCGACTACCTGATGGCCGCCAACACCTGCGTGCCGCTGTACCAGCAGCTCAAGCGGGACTTCCCGGAGGTCCAGGCCGTCAACGCCATGTACACCCACGGCCTGGTCGTCATCGTCTCCGTCAAGAAGCGCTATGGCGGTTTCGCCAAGGCCGTCGGCATGCGCGTGCTGACCACCCCGCACGGCCTCGGCTACGCCGCCACCGTCATCGTCGTCGACGAGGACGTGGACCCCTTCAACCTGCCGCAGGTCATGTGGGCGCTGTCCACCAAGATGAACCCGTCCGACGACCTCGTCGTCGTCCCCAACCTGCCCGTGCTGGAGCTGGCCCCCCAGGCCAACGCCCCCGGCATCATCGACAAGCTCATCATCGACGCCACCACCCCCGTCGAGCCCGACCGCCGCGGCAACTACGGCAACCAGGTACGCGACCTGCCCGAGATGGGCGCCTGGCTCACCAAGCTCCAGGCCCTCGCCGGCCGCTGAACCCCGTACAGCACGAAAGGATTTCCGACATGGAAGCGCAGAACACCATCTGCCCGCGCTGCGCGCACGAGACCATCGACAAGGTCTACACCTCGCCGGTGCCTGGTGCGTGGGACGTGCTGCAGTGCGCCCAGTGCCTGTACACCTGGCGCACCAGCGAACCCCCTCGCCGCACTCAGCGCGACGCCTACCCCGACAGCTTCAAGATGACTGTCGAGGACATCGCCAACGCGCCAGAGGTGCCCACCATCCCGGCGCTGCGGCCCACCGCGTGAACGACGTTTGTAGGCTTAGCGCGAGAGTCGCTTCGGCAAGCACCGTGCACTCGGTGAAGCACGAACTGTCCGTCCACGTGCGCAAGATCGCGCCGAAGTGGAACGGCGCCACTCCGCAGGGGGCGACGAAGGGCGAGGCGCGCCCCGCACGATGTGGACACGTGGTGGGGACAGCACGTGTACCGGCGGGTCAGCAGTGCTGGCGAGGGGCGGCGCGTGCGCGACTGGTCGGCTGCCGGATCCGGTACTGAGGCCAACCGCGCGGTCCCGCGCCGCAGATCATGAGTCCAACTTGATCTTTCGCATGGTCAGGTGGGAAGTGATCCGCAGGAGACCGGGGAGTCCGCTGAGTTTGCCGGTCAGGAAGGCCTCGTAGGCGGCGTGGTCCGCGACCGCGACGCGGATGAAGTAGTCGGGGCGTCCGAACATCCTGCGGAACTCGATGACTTCGTCGTAGGAGGTCACGGTCTCCTCGAACTCCTCGATTGTCTTGCGATCGTTGGCGTAGACCTCGACGTCGACGAGTACTTCCAGGCCGCGGCCGACGGATTCGGGGTCGAGCACGGCGCGGTATCCGGCGATGACGCCGATGTCCTCCAGACGCCTGACGCGCCGAAGACATGGCGGCGGCGTCAGCCCGACCCGCTTGGCCAGCTCGACGTTGGTCAGCCGACCGTCCTGACGCAGATGAAACAGAATTTCGCGGTCGATGGCATCGAGGTCGCTTTCATTGCCCATAGAGCCAGCCTAGGGCCATTACTTGGAACCATGTGAGTCGACTTTCATTCTAATATTGCTCCATGAACGCACTTCCGGTCACCGTGGGCGGCCCCCCGCCTCCTGCCCCCGCCTCCCGGGCTCGAACGGCGGATGCCCTTGCCGCCTTCAAAGACTCCCGCTCCGTAGGGATGGCGTTGCTGCCACTCGGCCTTGCCTTCGGGGTGTTCGTCACCCACTCCGGCCTGGCCTGGTGGTGGGCGAGTGTGTTCACCACCGTCATCTACGCCGGATCGTTTGAATTCATGCTCGTCGGCATGGTCAGCGCGCTCGCGCCGCTGGGGGCGGTCGCGGTGACCGCCTTCCTCGTCAACGTCAGGCACGTCTTCTACGCGTTGTCCTTCCCCCTCGACCGCGTCCAGGGACGCCGTGCGAAGGCCTACAGCACCTTCGCCCTGACCGACGAGGCATACGCCCTGACGGTGAGTGAGCAGGCCCGCTCCTGGTCCAGCAGTCGCATTCTGTGGCTTCAGGCGTACATGCACCTGTACTGGGTCGGCGGCGGAACGGCGGGCGCACTGCTCGGCTCGCTGATACCCGACAGCGTCACCGGGCTGGACTTCGCCCTGACAGCCTTGTTCGCCGTCCTGGCGCTCGAAGCCATCAGGGACCGCCGCGGCGACCTGCCCACTCCCGTTCTGGCCCTGCTCGGCGCACTGGCTGCCCGCCTCCTGTTCCCCGGCCAGATGCTGCTGGTCGCCTTCACCTTGTTCACCGCCGGTCTCCTGGCCCGGCGCCTTGCCACCAGGAAGAAGTCAGCACATGCCTGAGACGCCCTACGTTCTCGCCGCGGTCGCCGTCTCCGCCGGCGTAACGTGGGCCCTCCGCGCCCTGCCTTTCGCGGCCCTGACCCCACTGCGCGCCAGTAGAACAGTCCACTACCTCAGCACCCGGATGCCCGCCGGGATCATGGTGATCATTCTCGTCTACTGCCTGCGCGACCTGCCGCTGACCAACCCCGTGCGTCTGTGCGCCCCGTTGCTGGCCCTGGCCGCCACTGTCGGCCTGCACCTGTGGCGCCGCAACGCTCTGCTCAGCATTCTCGGCGGCACCACCGTCCATGTGGCGCTGGCCAGTACCCTCCACCTCCACTGAACAGTACCGGCAGGGTCGCCGTGCCACACCCGGCAACAGCCGGCAGGTCGTGCTCGGCGAACAACTGCGGCACCTGCGGCGACGGTGTGCCACCCCCCGGCGATCAGCCCGCCGAACGGCGCTGTTCGCGGAGCGCCACTCGCCGCCTCGGTTCGGGACGACGCGTGCACCGGTGCTTCTCAACCGCTGGGCCGAGCCTTCCGGTTCAGCGGTCAGCCGCGGGCAAGGCGCTTCATAAGGTTGGCTTTTGCCGCTGGCCACTCGTCGGCGAGCATCGAGAAGTACACGCTGTCCCGCCAACTGCCGTCGGCTTGCAGCTTGTGGCGGCGCAGTACGCCCTCCTTGACCGCGCCCAAGCGGGCGATGGCTTGCTGGGATCGTTCGTTGCGGTGGTGGGTCTTCCACTGCACCCGCCCGTAGCCCAACTCCTCGAAAGCGTGGGTGAGTAGCAGGAGTTTGGTCTCGCTGTTGACGGCGGTGCGCCAGGCGGAGCGCACGTACCAGGTCCAGCCGATCTCCAGGCGCTCGTCCCGCTCTTCGATCTCCAGGTAGGTCGTCCAACCGAGAGGACGACCGGTGGCGCGGTCGATGACGGCGAACGGGACGAGTGCCCGGCGTTCGGCGTCCGCGAGCAGCTTCTCGGCGGTGGCCCGTAGATCGTCCGGCGTGCGGGGCGCGGGCACGGGCAGCCAGCGCCATATCTCCTCGTCGTCCGCGCCAGCCGTGAAAAGGCCGGCGACGTGGTGGAGGGTCAGCGGTTCCAGTCGGACGTGGCGACCTTCGAGCACGACCGCTGAAGGGGTCTTTGCGGGCATGATCGAACCCTAGACCGGCTTCGCACTAGGGGCAATTGGCTTTGTGTTATTGCAAAACCGGCACCGGCTGGGCCGCCTCCCGCAGGACGCCCCTTCGAGGGATCACCTCTTGAACGCAAGGGTGCTGCTGCTGGCACTTCGCATGCGGGAATAGTCATGACATGGCGGCAGAAAGGACGCGCACCTACATGCGAATTCCAGCCGTGCGCAAGGGATTTGGACTCCGACTCTTGACGTGACATTCATCGGGATGAAGCATTCATCGGCGACAGAGCGCTCCCCATCCCCCACGACGTTCACTTCCTGAACGAGGAGAGTCGCCCCATGCCTTCTGCCACCAACCCGTCCACGCGGCAGCCCGTAATGCGCCGCCGGGCCGTCATCGGTGCCGCGGCCGCCGCGGCTTCGGCCCCCGCCCTGCTTCGGCTGTCTTCGTCAGCGTCGGCCGCCCCTGTGCACAACGGCCCGCGCGCCCTGCCGGGCGGCGGCGATCTCGGCCCCAACGTCCTTGTCTTCGACCCGTCCACGCCCGGTATCCAGGCCAAGCTCGACGACGTCTTCAAACAGCAGGAGTCGGCGCAGTTCGGTACGGGACGCTACGCACTGCTGTTCAAACCCGGTACGTACAGCGGGCTCAAGGCCCAGATCGGTTTCTACACCTCCATCGCCGGCCTCGGGCTGTCACCCGACGACACCACCATCAACGGCGACGTCACGGTCGACGCAGGGTGGTTCAACGGCAACGCCACGCAGAACTTCTGGCGTTCCGCGGAGAACCTGGCCCTGGTCCCGGCCAACGGCACCGACCGCTGGGCCGTCGCGCAGGCGGCGCCATTCCGGCGCATGCACGTACGTGGCGGACTGAATCTGGCCCCCAGCGGCTACGGCTGGGCGAGCGGCGGCTACATCGCCGACTGCCGCATCGACGGCTCTGTGGGACCGTACTCACAGCAGCAGTGGTACACCCGCGACAGCGCGGTCGGAGGCTGGAACAACGCCGTGTGGAACATGGTGTTCTCCGGTGTCGAGGGTGCGCCCGCACAGAGCTTCCCCAACCCGCCCTATACCACGCTCGACGCCACCCCCGTCTCGCGTGAGAAGCCGTTCCTGTATCTCGACGGCAGCGAGTACCGGGTCTTCCTACCGGAGATGAGGACCAACGCCCGCGGCGTCACCTGGGGCAACGGCACGCCGCGGGGCACCTCGTTGCCGCTGTCCCAGTTCTACGTCGCCAAACCCGGCGTCGCCGCGGCCACCCTCAACCAGGCCCTCGCGCAAGGACTCCACCTCCTGCTCACCCCCGGGATCTACCACCTCGACCAGCCGATCCAGGTGCGCGGGGCCAACACCGTCGTGTTGGGACTCGGCTTCGCCACGCTCATCCCCGACAACGGCGTCACCGGACTGACCGTCGCCGATGTCGACGGGGTACGCCTCGCCGGATTCATCATCGAAGCAGGACCCGTAAACTCCGCCACCCTGTTGGAAGTTGGCCCGAAGGGCGCCTCCGCGGACCACTCCGCCAACCCGACCACCGTCCAGGACGTCTTCATCCGCATCGGTGGTACCGGTCCCGGTAAAGCCACCACCAGCATGGTGATCAACAACCATCACACCATCGTCGACCACACCTGGATCTGGCGTGCCGACCACGGCGACGGCGTCGGCTGGGACACCAACCGCGCCGACTACGGCATCCGCGTCAACGGCGACGACGTCCTGGCCACAGGGTTGTTCGTGGAGCACTTCAACAAGTACGACGTGCAGTGGTACGGGCAGCGTGGCCGCACCGTCTTCTTCCAGAACGAGAAGGCGTACGACGCCCCCAACCAGGCCGCCGTCCAGGACGGTTCGGCCAGGGGGTACGCCGCCTACAAGGTCGATGACGCGGTGACCGCGCACGAGGCGTGGGGGCTCGGCAGCTACTGCTACTACGACGTCGACCCGACCATCGTCCAGGACCACGGCTTCGCCGCCCCCAACACCCCGGGGGTGAGGTTCCACGACCTGCTGGTCGTATCCCTCGGCGGCAAGGGCCAGTTCGCCCACGTCATCAACGACACCGGGGCCGCCACCTCGGGCACCTCCACCGTTCCCTCCACCGTCGTCTCCTACCCGTAGACGGATGCAACGGCCAGGCGCGTAACGCCTACCGTGTCGCCATCGCGGGAGCGGTAGGCGTTACCGCGTCGCAGACGTGGTGTGCTCGAACCAGGCGGGGCGTCACTGAACGGCTGGTTGGTCACCCGGCGAGTCGACACGTCGGGGGCGGTCGGCCCGGTTGGCTGTGAGTGCTGTGTCGGCGGCGTCGAGGATCTTGCCGAAGACGTGGGTGATGACGGGTTGGGCGAGCACGCGCGTGATGGCCGCACCGAAGGGCAAGCGGACCTGGCAGGTGGTCGTCCACACGACCAGGGTCCCCCCGGCGACTTCGGTGAAGGTCATGCGGCCGAGCTCGTGCCGGGCGGGCGGGAAGCTGCGATCGACGACGTAGTCGAACTCGTGCGGCGGGTTGTAGGCGGTGATCCGTTCGCGGAACCAGCCGATCGTCCACGTGTGCACCCGTACGGCGCCCACGCCATAGGGCGCGCCCACGCCCGGCCGGGCCAGTCGTGCCCTGAGGACGGATGGCGTGCGGGTGTAGTTGGTGGTTGTGGCGCACCAGTCGAATACATCGGCCATCGGCGCTGCGATGACACGTCGTACCGTCACGGTTTCCATGTCCAGTCCTTCCTCCTGGTCAGATGGCGCGGGACGATGACGGCGCCCAGCTTCTCGGGATTGCGCACTGCGTACATGCCGTGGATCAACGTGTCGGCGATCTCGAAGACCACTACGGAGTCGAGCTGATCGCCCGAGCGGCACAGCACTGCGGGCAAGGCGTTGTAGCTTGCGAACTCGACCCGGGCGCCGAGCCCCGTTGTCCTGGCGACTCCCGCGACGAACCGCGCTACCTGCTCGCGCCCCCTGACCGGGCGGCGGGCGGCGGTGATCCGGCCCCCGCCGTCGGAGATGTGGACCACGCCCGGCGCCATCAGGCTCATCAGGGCTGTGACGTCGCCGGTGTTCGCCGCGCGCAGGAACCGGCCGACGATCTCGTCCGCCGTCCGTGGGTCGTGGTCGAAGCGCCTGCGCCGTGCTCGCACGTGCTCGCGCGCGCGGTGCGCGATCTGACGCGCCGCGGTCTCGGTCTTGCCGACCAGGTCGGCGACTTCACGATGCGAGTATCCGAACACCTCGCGCAGCACGAACACCGCGCGCTCATCAGGGCTCAGCGTCTCCAGTACCAGCAGCATCGCCATGGACACCGACTCCGCGAGATCGGCGTCCTCGCTCACGTCCGGCTCGGTGCGGACCGGTTCGGGAAGCCAGGGCCCGACGTAGTCCTCTCGCCGCCGCCGCGCCGCGCGCAGGTGGTTCAGCGCCTGCCGGGTGACCGTGCGCACCAGATAGGCGCGCGGATGCTCGATGTGCTCCTGCCGCACAGCGTGCCACCGGAGGTAACTGTCCTGCACCACATCCTCGGCGTCGGCGGCGCTGCCGAGAATCTCGTAGGCGATCGTGAACAGCAGCGGCCGACATTCGGCGAAGTCCCTTTCCTCGCTCAACATCCACCCCGCATGCTCATCACCCTCCTACGCGAACCAGGCTCCCCATGTAGACACCACTCGTCCCGGAATCGTGACACCTTCGCTGGTGACGCCCATCACATTCGGAAGTGAACTGCCAGCCACTGTCGGCCGGACCACGCCACTCCCGGCCAACTGCCGTGTAGAAGCGGCCATTGGGGAGTCGTGTCGACCGCGTTCGTGATCTGCGGTGGGTGACCCTCCGTGCGCTGGGCCGGAGAGCTTTCGGCTGCCCGTTGGCCATCTCGCGGCGGTCGTGCCACCGCCATCCCGCTTCGGCTCGCACGCCCGCTGGCGAGTGGGGGCGACCCCGTAGGGGCGGCTTGCGGGTGCGTCCGCATTGTGCCGCGTTACCGCCGGTAGTGGCTCGGCTGGCGGGCTCTACTGCGCCGGGCTCCCGCACACGGCGTCGGCCCTGCCTCGGTGGGGATGCCGGTCGCGGGTTGGGCCGCTCATCGTGGGCCTGCCTGTTGCTCAACCGGGTACACGTACCTTTGTGCGGGCCGGAAACGGAACTCCTAAAGTCGTGGCCACAAGGTGCTTCGCGGTGGCCGCAGGAGGGCGTCATGGGTGTTTCCCTTCGTGCTGAGGCCGGGGCGGTGGCCGCGCCGAAGGCACGTGGTGAGCTGTCCGAGGCGCTGTTCAGCGCCTGGCGGACGCAGGGCACGCTGCCGCGCCTGCCGGACCCCGCCCCTGGTGTGGACGCCTTCGGCGAGGACGTGCAGCTCGCGCTCTACGCGTGCTACGAACTGCACTACCGCGGCTTCGACAGGGTGCCGGCCGAACGTGAGTGGGATCCCGAGCTGCTCAGGTTCCGCGGTGCTCTGGAGTCCCGCTTCCTCGATGCCATGCGCGAGCACGTTGGCTCGCCCGCGGACCATCGTGAGCTGCTGGGGGAGCTGCTGACGGAGCCGCCCGACGGCACTGGAGCCTCGCACTTCCTGCTGAAGCAGGGCACGCTCGAACAGTTCCGCGAGTACGTGGTGCATCGCTCGGCCTACCACCTGAAGGAGGCTGACCCTCAGGCGTGGGTGATTCCCCGTCTGCGCGGGCACGCCAAGGCCGCGCTGGTGGCCATCGAGTTCGACGAGTACGGCGGGGGCCGTGGAGAGTGTCTGCACGCGCGGCTGTTTGCGGAGATGATGGACGCTCTCGGACTCGACCCCGCGTATGGCCGATACGAGGACTGGATTCCGGCTCCGGCGCTGGCTGTGGTCAACATGATGTCGCTGTTCGGCCTGCACCGTGCGTGGCGCGGGGCTCTGGTGGGGCAGTTCGCCACCGTGGAGGTGACTTCTTCGCCGGGGGCCGCGCGGCTGGCGGCCGCGCTGGAGCGACTGGGGATGGGCCCGGCGGGCCTCCGTTTCTACCGCGAGCACATCGAGGCCGACGCGGTGCACGAGCAGCTGGTGCGGCGGGAGGTGATCGATCCGTTGCTGGCCGACGAACCGCACCTGGCGCAACAGGTTGCCTTCGGGATCGCCGCCACCTGTTCGCTGGAAAAGCGGCTCGCCGACCACCTGCTCTCCGCCTGGCACCGCGGCCAGTCCTCGCTGCGGGCCCCACTGCCTGTGTGAGCCGCCTGACGACCGTCGATCAGGCTTTTCCCGGCGGTATGCGGTGCCGACGGTGGCTGGTGTCGCACCACGGCAGGATACGGCTGCGCCTGCACATGCACAGCGCCACCACCACTCGGTCGCTGCGCACGACCCGCCCGTCAGGCAACTCCACCTCGACCGGGCCGGGCAACAGCATCGGTCCGCACTCGTCGATCCGTATCCGCAACGGTTCCCGTGCCCTGCGGTCGCCGCCCGTCTCACTCTCGTGCGCGCTCACCGCGGATCACCACCAACTCCTCCTCGCGACTGCCTGGTTCGATCAGGCCGCGCTGTTCCAGCCAGGGTGCGCGTTCGTGCATCACCGGCCCGAACGGGATGCGGCGGCGCCGTACCACCCGGGTGGCCAGGCCCCAGGCCTGTAGCGCGGCGCACGTCGCGTCGGGGTTGGCCACGCGGGATTGGACCAGCATCACGCGTCCGCCGGGGAGCAGCAGGTCGGGGACGCAGGCGCAGATGCGGTCCAGCACGGCCCGGCCGTCCCAGCCGGCGTCCCACACCCGCGCCCGGCCGTGTCCCGCGGGCAGAGCCCGGCGCCCCGGCACATAGGGGGGATTGGCGATCACCACGTCATAGCGCCCCAGAGAGCGCCCCAACCCAGGGGCGAAGACATCCTCGCGGCGCACCTTCACCGGCACCCCGTTGAGTTGTGCGTTCAGGCGCGTCGACAGCACCGCGCGACGGGAGACGTCGACCGCGGTCACTCGCGCCCCTGCCCGGGCCAGGACCACCGCCAGCCCTCCGGATCCGGTACACAGCTCCAGCACGTTTCTGGCGGGCGGAGACTCCCGCAGGACCGCCCCGAGCAGCAGCAGCGAATCCTCCTGGACGGGGTAGACGCCCGGCAGTCTGACCACTCGCATACTCCATGGTCCGGGTGGTCGCGCCTGGGCCGCAACATGAGAGTGGCTTTCTCCGCCACAAGATCAGGGCCGTGATCCCATCGGGGCCGGGGAGCCGCGGCCCCGCCCGTCCGGGCTGCGAACGGACCGCTATGCCCCCAGCGGCGCATTGCCTGCCATCGATCATGAGGCCCGAAGCGCTCGACGCTGGACGCAGGACTCGCCCGCCCGCGAGTTCCTCGGCCGACGGCGCTACGAGCAGCGTCGTGGCGGGGCCGTTCTGCGCCGCGACAACGGCGATCGGGTGGGCGACGCGCGCATAGCCGTCCGCCATCGCGCCACCGGCGTTCTCCGTGCGGTATCCCATCTGTCGGATACCGCGCTCCTCGGCGGCCAGTAGGAAGGCGGCCGGCAGACTCTGACCGAACACCTCCCGGACTCCGTGCCGCACCATGGCGTCGGCGATGGCTTCGGCCGCTGTCCTGCGCAACGGGTCCTCCACGGGCGGTGTCGTTGCGGCGTGCACCAACGCTGTCGCGCATGGACTGACGGCGTCCAATATCAGCTTTCTCTCAGCGGTTGTCGCGCCTCGGGACGGTCGGGCGCGATGGCGCGTATGCGGCCCGGGCGCGTTGGGCGGGAGGTTGCGCGGTCCCCAGCTCGGACCCAACGCCCCCGGGTTGTAGGGCACTTACCCAGCGGGGCGAATGATGATCCGTGTGAAACCCTTTCGCCCTGGCATAGCGAAGCGGGCCCAGCCGCAATGGAGCGCCTGGGCCCGCTTCGCGGACGGGGTGCATTCACCATCGATACCAGCGGCTTCGACCCCCGGCGGCGTCCGTGGAGCGGACCAGGAAACCGAGCAGCCAGATGACCAGAACCGCTACCGCGACCCACCAGAGGATCTTTACGGCGAAGCCGACTCCGAAGAGGATCAGTGCCAGCAGAAGGACCAGAAGCAAGGGACCCATGATTATCAACCTCCTGACCCGCGTATGCCCTGCGGCATCAACTCCAATCCTGTCGGCGGCTGTTGTTTGCACCGTCGGTTCGCGGGCAGCAGGACGATTACTGCAACAGCATTAGAGAGACGCAAGGAGGCTTTTCCGATGAGTGCGGGCGAGAAGGCGAAGGCCAAGACCGAGCAGGCCAAGGGCGCTGCCAAGGAAGCGACCGGCAAGGTGTTGGGCAACGATCGCCTCGTGGCCGAAGGCGAGGCGGACAAGATGGCGGGCGATGCCCGAGAGACCAAGGAACACACGAAGGACGCCTTCAAGGACACGTTCAAGCGCTGATCCGCGGGCGGCTCTCAACGTGCTGGCGACCCCTCATTAATGAGGGGTCGCCAGCACGTTGAGAGCCGATTGGGCAACGTGTGATTTCCGCGTCCGTTTTCCTGCCCGGCATTTCACGGATGGGTAGCGGGAAGCGGGCCGCGCGAAGTCCGAATTATCAACCAGCCGAATCCACGAACCGAAAGATCCCGGAGCTCTGCCCGCAGGTACGGGGTGCTCGCTGCATGGTTGCCGCAGTGCGGCTGTCAGCAGACGGTCACCTGCACGATGCGTTCGGCGCTCACACCGCGGGCGTTCTCCACGAAGAAGGCCACCTGATAGGTGCCCGGCCGCGATGTGTCGACGTTGGAGTCCTTCACCAGGGCCACGCTGGTGATGTCTCCCTCTTCGGCGTCCGTCGCCCTGAGCCCGATCTCGGGCCAGTAGAGGGGGTTGAAGTCGGCCCCGAGCGAGACGCTCACGTCGTTCGCGGTGATCTCGGGCGCGTGATCAGTCGCCATGAGACTCCTCCGTTCGCTGGACCGCACGGGCTCGCTGCCTTCGTCGTCGAGTGCTCAGGTACTGCCCAGGGCGCGGTGATGTATGCACCCTGGATCACTGCCCGGGCTCGTGCCAGCGGAAGCCGGTGGACTGCGGAACCGTCACCGGGGGCACATTCGGTTCATGAACGACAGCCGAGAACCAGGTGCTCAGCAGGCCGATGCGGCGCGCAGCGGCCCATCCGGCGACCAGCCGTCGACACACGCTCGCGCCTTCGTACTCGGTGGCGGGGGAGCACTGGGAGCACACGAAGTGGGGATGCTGAAAGCGCTGCTGGAGTTCGGACTGCGCCCCGACCTGGTGGTGGGAACGTCCGTGGGTGCCATCAACGGCGTCGTTGTGGCCGCCGACCCTACGTGTGCCGCAGTGGACCGGTTGGCCGAACTGTGGTCGGAACTGGGGCACGCGGGCGTCTTCTCCGGCTCGCTGCTGGAGCGGATCGGCACCGTGGTACGCAGCGGTACCCACCTCCACTCCGCCGAGCCGCTGCGCGAACTGCTGAAGGCCCACCTTGCCGTGGATCGGGTCGAGGACCTCGCGGTGCCGTTCCAGTGCGTGGCGTCGAGCATCGAACGCGCCGCGGAGCACTGGTTCGCCGAGGGACCGCTGGTCGAAGCCGTCCTCGCCTCCTGCGCGGTGCCGGGGCTGTTGCCTCCGGTGCGCGTGGGCGACGAGCACTACTTGGACGGCGGCCTGGTCAACAGCATTCCCGTCGGGCGCGCGGTGGCCCTCGGCGCCCGTGAGATCTACGTGCTCCAGGTCGGCCGCGTCGAGTCCCCGCTCAGCCCCCCGCGACTGCCCTGGCAGGTCGCGATGGTCTCGTTCGAGATCGCGCGCCGCCACCGCTTCGCACGGGACATGGCCGACCTGCCGCCCGACGTGACCGTGCATGTGCTTCCCAGCAGCGCTCCCACCGCAGAGCCGCGCGGGACGCTTCGGCAACTGCGGTACAAGACGTTCAACCAGACCGCGGAGCGCATCGACCGCGCCTACTCCGCGTCGTGCCGCTACCTGAGCGAATTGCGCCTCGGCGAGGGGCGATGAGCGGCGCACGGGACGACGGCCCTGTCAGAGCCGTCACCGCCGGGGTCCTGACCGGGGCGCGCCGGATCCTCACCGTCCCCCTGACGGCGTGTCTGGTGCCCGTTGCCGCCGTCTTGCTGCTGGTGGTCACTGTGCTCAGCGCGCCCGTCTCGGCGCTGCGTCATGGTCGCTGGCGGCTCGTCAGGATCTGTGGCTTCGCCCTGTTCTACCTTGTGGTGGACCTGTTCGGGCTGATGGCGGCCGCGTTGGTGTGGCTGCGGTACGCGCCCGGAACGCGCGACGCGGCAAGGCGGCGCACGGCGACCACCTTCGCCTTGTTGGATCGTCTGCTGCGGGTGCTGACGCGGGCCGCGGGCCCGGTGTTCGGGCTGAGGGTGCGGGTGACGCCTGCCGTACCGCGCGTCGCGGGCACCGGTGCGCCGGTGGTCGTTCTGGTGCGGCACGCCGGGCCTGGCGACTCGTTTCTGCTGCTCCACGTGTTGCTCGACCGAGCCGGGCTGCGCCCGCACACCGTCCTCAAGCGGATGCTGCGGTTCGACCCCTGTCTGGACGTGATCATCGGACGGCTGCCGCACTGCTTCCTACCCGCGCGCCGAGGGAGGACCGCGGCGGACGCGGTGGGCAAGCTGGCGAGCGGGCTGCGTTCCGGTGATGCGCTTGTGCTCTTCCCCGAAGGGGGGAACTACACCGAGCGGCGGCACCGCAGGGCCGTCGCGTCGCTGCGGCGGCACGGCAAGGTCCGAACTGCCGCACGGGCGGCACGCATGCGTCACGTCCTACCGCCGCACGCTGGCGGCGCCCTCGCGGCACTGGCTGCGGCGCCCGGAGCGGACGTTGTCTTCGTCGCCCACACAGGCCTCGACGCCATCGACTCGCTGCCCACGTTGTGGGAGGGCATACCACTACGCGAACCGGTCCGCGCCCACTGGTGGCGGGTTCCGGCCGCCGAGGTCCCCGAGGGGGACGCCGCGCGCGAGGAGTGGTTGCTCGCCCAGTGGGCCAAGGTCGACCGCTGGATCGCCGACCACTGAACGGAGTGCTCGCCGAGATGGCTGGCCCGGTGCCGAGTGCTTCGGTCGACGTGCGGTGCCAACCGAAGCACTCAGCGAAGTGGCCGGGGAAGGCCGCGAAGTCACGCAGTCCTGCTTCGCGATTGCTTCCTGTAGTTCGATGACCATGCTGTCCGGGCCTTCGGGGCACGCCAAGGTCACCTTGCGGCGCGGGCCGACCCTGCGGTGTCCGGCATCCTCCGACCGTCCCGCAAGCGCTTGGTGGTTGGGCAAACAGTCGTCCATCGGCCCGCGGTGCAGGCTGCCCGCTCCAACTCGGACGGCTCTCCCCAACGACTGGTTGCGGTCAGAGTGGAGCGCCGCCGAATCCGAACTCGTTGCCGTCCGGATCGCGGTACGTGATCTTGCGCACGCCTTCCGTGTAGGTCTCGCGCTTCGTGGACTCCAGTCCCCGGTCAGCGATCTGGGCGACGAGGGTGTCGAGGTTTTCGACGAAAACGGTGTGCATGGCGTTTCCGGCCTGCGCGGGCCGCTGCACGATGTACACGTACCGGTGTTCCGCGAGTTCCCACACGGCTTCCGCGTCATGCGGGAAGAACGCGGGCGGCGAGCCGAGGAGCCGTTCGTACCAAGCCAGCGCCGCCGCGAAGTCACTGACCGGGATGCCTGCGAAGAGGTCGAGGGCCATACCGACATGGTAGGGCTGGCAACTTCGTGAATCGGTGCCCGAGCAGCAGCCGTGATGCGGCAGCCTCACTTGTCTACCCGAAGACATCTCACCGGGGCCGAGGACGCGAACAACCGGTACCGCGGCCGCCGTTCCTCGGGCCGACAACCGGCCGTAGCTCCGACACTGCGTGCGCGGGCGAGCATGTGCTTCCCATCAGCCATGGCTGCCGTGCCGCCTCACCAGCTCTGTGTGCCCAGCCGATCCGTCGGCGACTGGCCCGCGCCCGGGTCCGCACCCCCCAGCGGCGACTGTCGGGACAGTTGGCCTCGCCTTACCCGTATGCCCACGCCGATGCGACCTCCGCGAAGTCCGGGTTGGCGAGCGCACACGGTTCGGACCCACAGCAGGGGGTAGGCGCAGCTGCCACCGCTGACCGAGCGGTCGGAACGTAACGTAGGGAGAGATCATGCGGCTGCTGGCCCAGGGGCGAAGCAGTAGTGGGTTGTCCCGGGCGGGGCACGAGCTGTCACGGCGGCTGCGAAGCGCGTACCGCGATCACGTGGGACCGGCTGAGCGCTCTGTGCTGGTGGCATGGTCGACGTTCACCACGACCTTCACCGCCACACGTGCTGTCACCCACTGGATCCGGGACGGACACGGCCCGGCCAGCGGAGGGATCACTGTCGGAGGACGACACTTCCACCACTACAACATCGGCATCGCCCTGCTCAGCGCAGTAGGCGCGGTGGCTCTGCGCGGACAGGAACGACACCGTCGGCACCCCGTGACCGCGATGGCGTACGGCGCGGCCAACGCACTCATCGTGGACGAACTGATGCTGCTGCTCGACCTGAAGGACGTGTACTGGGCCAAAGACGGCCGCACCAGCGTGGATGTCGCCGTCGGCCTGATCGGAGTCGGCGGCATCTACCTGGCTGCGACCCCGTTCTGGCACCGCGCCGCACGTGAGCTGGCTTCAACAGCCGTCCACCGCCCGGCCTAGGGACTGTCTGACAGGTCGGTGACGAGCCCCGGCGCGGCTCGTTCGGGGCAGCGTGGGGCGGGCGATGAAGAGTGGGATCGGCTGCAGCCGCACTTGCCGAAGAGCGTTGGTCGGGACAGGCGGTGGAAGTGTCATCGAACGGTGGTTAACGGTTCGGCTCTGGCTCCGCTCATGAACCGCCGGACACTCCGTAGCAGTGGCCTGGAATGAGTCCTAGACGCCCCACCTGCTCAGTGGTTGGCTCATCTCTGCCCCAATCGCTGCATTCAGTGACGCAATACCGCGTACGCCGTGATCAGTGCTGCCCGTGCAGCGGGCCGGGTTTCGTCCTCCGCGAGTGAAAGGGTGGCCGTAATGCCGCAGATCCCAGCTGGCCGGTCCTACCGGCTCAAGAACAAGCGCAGCGATCTGTACATGAACGTCAGGGCGTACAGCCACGACGAGTCCATGGAACTCCAGCTGTGGCACCTCCAGCCCCAGTCCGACCGCAACCGGGCGAGCCAGATCTGGCATGTCTTCCCGCTCGACTTCGGCATGTACCTGCTGGCCAACAAGGCCAGCGGCCTCGTGGCGAACATCGGCGCGAACCAGACCGACCCGGGGTGGCACCTGGAACAATTCCACCTTCAGCCGCTGAGCGACCGTCCCGCCCAGCGATGGCTGTTGCACGACGTGACCGGCGGGGCCGTCCAGATCATCAACGACAAGAGCCAGTTACTGGTACAGCCCTGGAGCCACAGCACCCAGGCAGGAACACCGCTCCAGCAGTGGACCCTGGCCAGCGGCGTCGATGCCGCCTCTCAGCACTGGCTCTTCGAGGCCGAGGACGAGTACAAGCCCATCCTCGACCTGCCCGACATCACCTACCCCGGCATCGGCGACATCCACCGGATGACCGACTACAAGCCGACCACCTCCGACAAGACCCAGCCGGTGCAGGTCGGGGCGATGGCGTATCCCTTCCCGCTGGTCAAGGACCCAGCCTACGACCGCAAGCGCCAAGCTCAGGAGAACCCCTACTACATCCTGCGCCGGTACGGCTTCTGGGAGCGGGTCTACTCCTACGAGCACGGCGGCGCCTCGGACTACACCCACACCGAGAAGACGACGGTGGGCCTGACGACCACCGATTCCAAGACCATCGAAGACACCACCAGCATTTCGGTCACGGCCGAGGCGAGCTTCGGGTTCAAGGGCTTCGGCGCATCGCTGAGCGCGACCATCAGCCGCGAGCTGAAGGTGACCACCACCCACGAAGAGGTCAAAGAGCACAAGAAGGAAGTCACCATCGAGCGGAAGTACTTCGCCGGGAAGCGGGTGACCGAGGGCATCTGGTACCGCAGCGACAAGTACGTCCTCGAGCGCCTCAACGGGACCAAGGTCCTCGAATGGACCACGCGCGACCCCAACACCTCCATCGCCGACGCGTGGCCCCGCCCCGCCGTGAAGGCCCCCGAACAGCACTGACGCGCACCGTCCAATCCTCCCGGCTTTCCCATGCGGCAGGACTTGCTGTGGGAAAGCCGACTGAGAGGACGGCGAAGGTTCAGCGAGCCGGTCACGCTGGCCCTCGCCGTCCGCCGCCACCACCTCGCCCACCAGGCGTGGGTGGGAAAAATACACCCATGCAGGTCAAACGGTCGTGTGCGCGAGTGGGGATACGCGTTCATGGCGGGTTATCAACGCGATTCGTCATTCGTGCTCGCGTACTGAGCGAGGTGTTGCGCCAAGTCGGCTATGTGGCCTCGCAGTTCGGCTGGCCGCTCGACAACGAAGGGACGGTTCAGCGCGGCTAGCAACGGTGGGATCCACTCCAGCCGTTCGGCGCGGAGTCGAATACGGAACCAACTCTCACCCGGGCTCGGCTCGTTGCTGTCTTCCGGCTGCGTGCGCGTTTGCGACGTCGGACGGACCTCGTCGACGATCGCGATCCCTTCCGGGAACCGGGTCCGGATGTGATCGCGGGTTGCTTGGACGCGAAGGCTGACGTCGTGCGTCCACGGGGTCTCGGCGAGACCGGCCAGGACATGCGCTTGGGCGTCGAAGTCCTTTGGCTGGTCGAACGAACTGGACAGCGTACGCACGTGCTCTATCCGATCCACCCGGAACGTCCGGACCTCTCCGCTGGTCGAATCGGCGCCGGTGGCATACCACCGCCCGGAGTGGGCGACGAGGCCGTAGGGGTGAAGTACCCGTTGGCTGCGTCTGCCGTCGCGTGCGCAGTACCAGATCTCGGTTGGGTGCCGATCCCAAGCGGCCTCGGCAAGGGTCAGTAGAACACGCCCGCCCGGCCCGGCGGCGGCATCGTCGGTCGGCGTGGTGAACTGCGCCGTCGCGAGCAGCGCGTCCAGGCGTCGACCGAGCGGTTGCGGCAGCACACGACGGAGCTCGGCGGTTGCGGCGTCGGCAGCCGCGGCTGACGTCGTGGAGAGCCCGGCCCGTCGCACGGTCATCAAGCCGAGCAACGTGGCCAGTGCCTCGTCGTCGGTCAGCATCAGCGGGGGGATTCGGTACCCACGGGCGAGCCGGTAGCCCCCGTACCGTCCCCGCACCGACTCAACGGGCACGTCGAGGTCGGCCAGGTGGTCGACGTATCGCCGGACCGTTCGCGCGTCCACGCCCAGTCGGTCGGCGAGATCGGCGACAGGGTGGACGCCGCCTGACTGGAGGATTTCCAGGAGTGCGAGCACCCGAGCAGTAGGACGACTCATGCCTACGATTTTCTCCTGAATACCGGGCGGTTTCTGTCCGGTATCCGCCGTACGGTCTGCCTCATGACACAACAGATCGCACAGGAGCCTGCCATGTACTTCGCTTCGATCCGCATCATCACCGAGGACGTCGCCCGCGCCGTCGGGTTTTACGAGAGGGTCACGGGCCTGGTGGCGAAGCGGTCCACGGACGACTTCGCCGAGATCATCACCCCGAGCGGAACCCTCGCTCTCGCGAGCACCCGCACGGTGCAGGGGCTCGGTGCACAGGCGCCCCGACCGGCAGCCAACCAGAGTGTGATCGTCGAGTTCCGGGTCACCGATGTGGATCGCGAGTACGAGAAGGTCAAGAAGTTCGGTGACGTCGAGATCGTGAACGGGCCCACGACGCAGCCCTGGGGCAACCGTTCGCTGCTGTTCAAAGACCCGGACGGCAACCTGGTCAACTTCTTCGCCCCCGTCACCCCGGACGCCGTCAGGCGATACGAGCAGCAGGACCACTGAACTCGTAGTTCGGTGTCGGGCGTCGAACACGCCCTGAACTTGCGGAACTTGGCGCGGTTCAGCGCGGCGTAGTGCGTAGGGCAAGCGTCGCGGTCGGCGGTGGCGTCAGCGAGACAGGCGTACGGGGGACTCCGCTCTGTGTCAGCGGCGCGGGTCGGCGGTGGCCTCGATGTGGTCAGCGACGGCGACGAGCACGACCCGCGTGTCCGGTTCGAGAGCGCGCCAGCTGTGCGGTACGCCGCCGGAGAGATACAGGGTGTCGCCGCGCCGCAGGCGGTACGTCTCGCCGCCCGCGTCGACCTCGGCGGATCCGTCGGCCACGTACAGCAACTCGTCGTTGCGGTGATGGAACTCGCGACCGCTGGCGTGGCCGCCGGTGAACTCCAGCGCGTGCAACTGGTGATGGCCACGCACCAGGGGCCGTACCCGAGCTTTCCCGGCCGAGGAGAGGCCGGGGTCATCCTCGGCGCGTACCACGTCCACGCTGCGCGGAGTCTCGGCGGCTGCCAGCAGGTGGACGGCGGTCGTGTCGAGAGCGTCGGCGATCGCCTGGAGCGAGCGCATGCTGGGCCGGGCGCGGGCGTTCTCGATCTGACTGAGGAACGGCACCGACAGCCCGGCGCGGGCCGCGACATCGGCCAGGGTGAGGTCGAGAGCCCGGCGGCGGCGCCTGACGCTGGCCCCGACCGTTGGTGCTGCCGCTTCGTCCGTCACGCGAAGTCCCGCCTCAGTCCCGCTTCCTGATTGCTCCTGGCCACCCTACGCACTGATTTCTCGTCGTTTCACACTGCTGACACAACCGGCCGCTACTGTCAAACTCGTTTCGATGTCATCAAACAAAGTTTGACAGAGAGGCTCCGCAGCATGGCCACCGTCGACCAGAACTTCCGCCGCCGCCGTGGAACCGGCCTGATCGCGCTCGACGCCGACGCCGCGTTCCCCGGCTACACCCTGTACGCGCCGCTCACCGGCACCGGCGAGGTCTACCTCGTCGACCTGCGAGGAGAGGTGGTGCACCGATGGAACCTCCCGTACCGCCCGGGCCGCCACGCCCGGATCCTCCCGGGCGGCAACCTGGCCTACAACGGGGTACTGCCCGACGAGCCCGCACTCTTCCCGATGTGGCACAAGTACCGAGGCGGCGTGATGCTCGAAGCCGCCCCCGACGGCACCGTACTGCGTGAGCACCGCGACCCGTTGCAGCACCACGATGCCCATCACCTCGGCGACGGCCGCGTCCTCTATACCGCGCTGGAGCCGTTGCGCGGCGCCGAGGCCGACGCTGTGCTCGGCGGAATCGCCGGGTCGGAACCGGACGGCACGGTGTGGGCCGACACCATCAAGGAGGTCGATGCCGAGGGGAACGTCACCTGGTCGTGGCGGGCCGCCGAGCACCTCGACCGCGTCGAGTACGCCCTTCACCCGCACTACTCGCGCGAGCACTGGCCGCTGATCAACAGCGTCTCGCCGCTCGCCGACGGCAACATCCTGGCCAGCCTGCGCAGCGTCTCCGCCGTGATCGTCATCAGTCGCGCGACCGGAGAGATCCTTTGGCGCACCGAACTCGGCATCGTCTCGCAGCAGCACTGCCCGACCGAACTGCCCAGCGGCAGCATCCTCGTCTTCGACAACGGCGTCTTCCGGCCGGGCTGGGACGTGCCGTTCTCCCGCGTCATCGAGATCGACCGCACCAGCGGAAAGATCACCTGGGAGTACCACGACCCGGCTCGCGAGGCGTTCTTCGCCCCCTTCATGGGCAGCGCGCAACGGCTGCCGAACGGCAACACGCTCGTCACGGACTCGCCCTCCGGGCGGCTGTTCGAGGTGACCGCCGACGGATATCTGTGCTGGGAGTACGTGGTGCCGTACTTCGGCGCGTACCGCGAGTCGGAGGTGCGCACGCTGTTCCCGGCAGAGCCCAACGCGGTGTTCCGGGCCTACCGTTACCCGCCGGAGGAACTGCCGTGGCTGGACGTCGGGGCGCGGGCATGAGCAACACGGAGGCCCTGACGGTAGACGAACGGCCCGCGCTGCGACGGCTGGTGCCCCTGTCCGTGCAGCACGTCCTGGCGATGATCGCCGCGCCCGTCTCCACGGTGTTCCTGACCGGGCAGGTTCTCGGACTCGCCCCCGGCCGGACCACATCCCTGCTCAGCGCGACGCTGATGCTGTGCGGCGCCGGCGCGCTGCTCCAGTCGCTGAGCCTCGGGCGAATCGGCGCCCGGCTGCCGTTCGTGATGCTCCCCGGTGGCGCGGCGTCCGCGCTGTTCCTGCAGATCGCCAGGGACCACGGGCCCGCCACCGCCTGCGGGTCGGCGCTGCTCGCGGCCGGACTGCTGCTGGCGGTGACTCCGCTGTACGCCCGGATCGTGCGGTTCTTCCCGCCGCTGGTGTTGGGAACCACGGTGCTGCTGATCGGGATCGGCATGGTGCAGGTGGCCTCCCAACTGATCACCGGGCAGGGGGCGGTGGGCCGCGCTGCTCCCTCCGCGGTGGTACTGGCGGGGCTGACCATCGGGTGCACGCTGGTGTGCTTCGCGGCACTCCGCGGCGCCTGGCGGCAGTCGGCCGTGCTGCTCGGCATGGCCGCCGGCACCGTGCTGGCCGCGGTCACGGGCCTGGGCCACTTCGGTGCGGCGAGCGTCGGAAGCCCGGCCCTGCCGCAGCCGTTGCCGTTCGGCGCACCACGCTTCGACCTTATGGCCGCGCTGCCGTTGCTGATCTTCGCGCTCGCCTCGCTGGCCGAGGCGACCGGGCAGACGGTGATGAACAGCGAAGCGGCGGGCCGCACACCGGACCCGCGGCGCGACGTGCCGCGGGTGGTGCGCGCCGACGCGGTCGTGTCGCTGGCCGGAGCCGCCTTCGGCACCTCGCTGCTGACGACGAGTTCGGAGAACATCGGCATCGGACAACTGACAGGCGTACGTAGCCGGTTCGTCACGGCTGGCGCGGGAGTACTGCTCGTCGCGGCCGGGCTGCTGCCGCCGGTACCCCGGATGCTGGCCGCCATCCCGGCACCCGTGGTCGGCGGCAGTTCCCTGATGGTGTACGCGATGATCGCGGTGATGGGCGTGACGATGCTGCACCGGGCCGACCTGGGGGACCGCTCACACGCCATGGTGGCCGCTGTCGCGCTCGCTGTCGGGCTGCTCCCGATCGTCACACCCGGCCTGTACGCGGGCTTCCCGGGGTGGGTGAGGACCGTGCTGGGCAGCGGGGTGGTCGCCGGGACCCTGACCGGCGTGCTGCTGCACGCAGGCGTACGGGCGGCGCACGGCGGCAGGTCAGCCACCCCACGCCGCCCGTGGCACGCTGCCAGAGCATCACGCTGAGCCCGGTCGGACACCGGCCGGTGCCGCTCCGCCGCCGCCGACCGCCCCCTTGGCTGACAAGCCGTCACCGTACTTTGAGCGCTGGCGCGTAGGTGGGTGTGCGGTCGAGTCGGACGGTCCGGTCAGGGGCGGACGCGGTCGACGTTGAGCCAGAGGTGGCGGGGACCGCGAAGGGCGGCCGTGGGCCGGTACGGGGGCGGGTCCTCGGCCAGCCGGGGGTTCTCCAGGCGGCGGACGAGTTCGGGGAGCACGACATGGGCTTCGAGGCGGGCCAGGGGAGCGCCGACGCAGTAGTGGATTCCGCCTCCGAATCCGAAGTGTTCGTTGGGGGTTCGGTCGGGGATGAACTGCTCGGGCTGGTCGAAGTGGTGGGGGTCGCGGCTGCCTGCGGCCAGCAACAGCACGACCGCGGAGCCGCCGGGGATGGTGGTGCCGCCGACGTCGATATCGTCGAGGGTGGCGCGATAGCGGAACTGCACCGACGGCTCGTAGCGCACCAGTTCCTCGACCATGGGCACCACCAGCGCGGGCTCGCGGCGGAAGCGAGTGAGGATGTCGGGATGGCGCAGGAGGGTGAGCATTCCGTTCGTGATCAGGTTGACCGTGGTCTCATGGCCGGCGATGAGGAGCAGACGGGTGGTGACCACGAGTTCGTCGCCGCGCAGGGGTTCCGTGTGGGCGCCGCCGGTGAGGAGGCCCGAGATCAGGTCTTCGCCCGGGTTCTTCGCGCGCTCAGCGGTGAACTGCGTGAGGTAGTCGGCGAGCGCGTCAGCGGCGTGCTGAATTTGGTCGGCCTCCTCCTGCGTCATGTCCGGGTCGCGGTCGAGGCTGCGCGCGAGGGTGTCGGCCCAGACGTGGAAACGTGCCTCGTCCTCGGGCGGTATGCCGAGAAGCTTGCAGATCACGCTGACCGGCAGGGGGTAGGCGACCTCGTCGACGAGGTCAATTCGGCCCTGGGACCCGGCGGCGTCGAGGAGTTCGCCGGTGATACGGCGGACATCGGCACGCAGGGATTCGACCACCGCGGGGGTGAACCTGGCCATGACCGCGCCGCGGAGGCGGTCATGGCTCGGCGGATCGCGCAGGATGAACGACTTCTCGGCGCCGGGGGCCGACTCCTGCCCCGCGTTGCGCATGTCGGAGCTGATGCGCGGGTCGTGCAGCAGGGCGGCTATCTCGTCGTATCCGCTGACCACCCACGTACCGTCGGCCTGGCGGGAGACCGGTTGCCTGCGCAACGCGGCATACAGGGGGTAGGGGTTGGGGCGGCTTCGCTGGTCGAGGACGCGAGCGAACAGGTCCTGCTGAGGAGTTGAAGCGGCGAGGTCGACAAGGGACCGGGCGGTGGTCGGGATGTGGTCCGACATGATGCGCCTCCTTGAATCGAACCGCTCTCGCAACGGAGCACGTCGGAAACCGAATCGGCTGCCGCGCCAGAGCGGCGTACGGTAGAGGACTGTTCAGAGGGCTGCCGTGCGGCACTACAGGGACGGGCGGGCGCCTGCTCGTTGTTCGTCGGGCTGCGGACGACCGGCGTCGGGGGCGGCCTGCCCGAGCGGTGGCAGCGCGGTGTCGAGAACCCGGATGGGATCAGGGGCGTCGGGGATCCGCGCAACAGGGGGAAAGCTGGCGCGGTTTGTGATCATCGTGGCGTAGGCGTCGAGTGCGCGGGGCATGTTGACCGCCAACGCGCCGATGACCCGGCCCTGTTGACCGTAGGCGGCGACGAACGCGGAGTTCTCCACCGAGCCTTGCACGACCGCGAACTGATCGGCGCGGGCGGGAACGCCGACCGACTTGATGTTCACACCGAACTGGTTGGACCAGAAGGCCGGCAAGGCGGTGTGCTGGAGGACCGGGCCGTGGAGCATGGTCACCGCGGCGACGCGTGCCTGCCGGACCGCGTTGTCCCAGTGCTCGACCGCAAGGAGTTCGCCGTCGAAGAGTGGGTGGGGCCAGCGGGCGATGTCGCCTGCCACGAGGACGTCGTCGTCGGGCTGCCCGGCGCTGTCGACCGCACGGCAGTACGCGTCGCACCGCACGCCACGGCCGTCCACGCTGAGTGCGGAGCCGGCGAGCCATTCGACGTTGCGGACCGCACCCAGGGCGACTATGGCCACGTCGACATCGAGGATGTCACCGTCAGAGAGTGCCGCCCGGCGCAGGCGGCCGACTCCGTCACCTTCCAGGGACCGCACCGAGGTGTTGGTGCGCAGGTCGACTCCGTGGCGCCGTTGCAGTCGCCCGGCCGCGCTACCGGCCGGGCCGCCCAGAGCGCCCACCAGCGGCGCCGGGGAACGCTCGACGACAGTCACGTCGAGGCCCAGTTCCCGGCACACCGAGGCCGCCTCCGAACCCACGAAACCCGCGCCGATCACCAGGACCCGTCGAGGCCGAGTGGCCAGCCGGGCCTGCAACGCCCTGGCGTCGTCACGGGTGCGGATGCTGAAGACCCCGCCCAAGGCGGCCTCATGGACCTTAGGCCACGGGCGGGCCCTGGCACCCGTGGCGATGAGCAGTTTGTCGAAGCCGAGCACATCGCCGTCGGCGAGTGTCACTGTCTTCGCCGCCCGATCGAGGGACACCGCCGCGGTGCCCAGGCGCCACTGCGCCTCGAAGTCCTCCCGCTGCGGCAGTCCGGTGTCGTCGGCCGACATGCGTCCGGCCAGCACCCGTTTGGACAACGGCGGCCGGTCGTACGGTGGATGGGGTTCCTCTCCCACAAGCGTGATCTGCCCGGCGAACCCCTGCTCGCGCAGGGCCTCGGCCCCGTGCAGGCCGGCGAGGGACGCGCCCACGATCACCACGTGGCCGTCGTCCGGTAAGCCGGCGGCCGTCGATGTGGGGGAGAGCCGGTGCTCAACGCCGACTTCCATGGCATCGCTCACCGCTGCCCCCCAACCGTGTCGATCGCCGCAGAGCGCGGCGGGGCCGCGGTGGCGTCCCTGGTCGGGCCGGCCGCAGGTCCGATGGTGATGGCTTGGACCGGGCATGCGGCGCGTGCTCGTTCTGCCTGCTCGCGCAGGTGGTCCGATGGAGCGCTGTCGTATTCGAGGACTTCCGGGCCGGTCAGCTCGAAGACTTCCGGGGCGGCGAAGACGCACTGCCCGTAGCTCTGACACCGCGCGAGATCGACCACGACTCGCATCACGGCGACTCCTTCCTCGTGTTCTGTTGCATGGCGTCCTGCGGGCCGTCCGCGGTGTGTCCTGCCGAGCGGCCCACCCCAACTACTATCGATATGGAAGTACATGCTGTCTAGAGGTACTTTCGATTTTGAGGCAGTTGGGTACCCTGGAGGCATGTCGACCAGCGAGCGAAGTCAACGTCACGGCACCCGCGCCCACTGCCAGCCCGATCTGCCGACGGCTCAGGAACTGTTCGCCCTGCTCGGCGAGCGGTGGAACTACGCGATCCTTCGCGAGGTCTTCTACGGCGTCGAGCGCTTCGGGGCGTTGCAGCGCAACCTGGGCATCGCCCCCAACACGCTTACCGCGCGCCTGAACGGACTCGTCGAGGTCGATCTGCTCGAGCGCCACCGTTACCGTCCGGACAAGGACTGGTTCGACTACCGGCTCACCGCCGGCGCCCGCGAGATCGTCCCTGCCTGGATCACGCTCTCCCAGTGGACCCACAACCACTGGCACACCGACCAGCCCATGCGTCGCGGCCTGCGGCACCGCACCTGCGGGGAACTCATCACTCCGCAAATCATCTGCGGCCACTGCGGCGGCGTCCTCAACGGCCTGGACCTGGAGCCCGTCGTACTCTCAGCTGAAGGCGACGCCGAGTAGGGCAGCGCCAACGGCACGCAGGCCAAGGGGACTTGACGGCGCGCCGCAGTCGCCCGGCCACCTTCACCGGAACGGTGGACGGCGTGGATCGACCTGCATCGCAAGCATTGGATGGCGCCGACGTTGGAGTACCTGCCGGATACGCGAGGTTGCGCACCCACACCGGCAGGTATCCGTCGACCAGGTGCGGACAGAGCCCTCGCCGCGTTCCTTATGCTCGGAGACATGACCATTCAGCGGATGGACAACGTCGCCATCGTCGTCGACGATTTGGACGCGGCTGTCGCCTTCTTCACCGAGCTCGGTATGGAGCTGGAAGGCAAGGGGCAGGTCGAAGGCATTTGGGCGGACCGCACCGTCGGACTCGACGGCGTCCGGAGCGACATCGCGGTGCTGCGGACCCCGGACGGCCACAGCAAGCTGGAGCTGACCAAGTACCACACCCCCGCGGCGTCCGGCGCCGAGCCGGAGAACCCGCCGCCCAACACGCTGGGCCTGCACCGCGTCATGTTCGCCGTCGACGACATCGACGACACCGTCGCCCGCCTGCGCGCCCACGGCGCCGAACTCCTCGGTGAGGTGGCGCAGTACGAGAGCACCTTCCGACTCTGCTACCTCCGCGGCCCTGCGGGCATCATCGTCGCCCTGGCCGAACAGATCGGCTGACGCGAGCCTGCCGCGCGGGGCGGGCGCATCAGCGATGCGCTAACGGACTGCATGAGCGCAGATACAACCGTTCCCGAGCTCGGGGCGACCAAGGAAGACCAGCGTGTGGATGCGCCAGCCAGGTCCGCGCGCCGCCACGATCTCCGCACGCACAGAGTGAGGAGTCCGGGGTTGAACCGGCAGAAACGCGTGTGCGAACGCTGCGGCAACGACGGGTGCTGGCGTACTACGCGATCGCCAACGCCTCCGCGTTCACCCTGACGGCGCAAGAGGGTCGCCCGCCGCGCGCCGTGCCGGTGGTGGGCTTGGTCGGTTGCGCGGTGCTCGCCCTCTCCCTCCCGGCCACCTCGGTCATTTGCAGTGCCGCGGTGCTCGGGTTGGGCGCGCTCTGGTACGGCCTGCGGCGAACCATCGCCTACCGGTCACATCGCCGGTGACCTGCACCATCACGGCAGGCAAGGCCCCGCGTGCTGCGAGGCCTCCGCGCGCGCCGCCGCTTGGGACGTGGTGGGCTGTCGGGAGGAATCCGGCCACTCCGACAGCGCAAGGAGGACCTGATGCCCCGTCTGCGTCAGTCGCGGCGCCGCGCGGTGATCGCCACCGTCGCGGGCACCGCAGCCCTCGCCACAGCACTGACGTTCTCCCTCGGCAGTGCCTCCGGGCAGGCCCGCGGTATCGACTGGACGGCGGTCGGGCAGGCCATCGGCCAGCCGCTGACCACCGAGGCGCAGAACGTGCACACTGCCGAGTGGCTGCGCACCGACCTTCACGAGGTCAATGCCGGTGTCAGCGAGAACCCCGGCATGGAACTCAACGCCGAGGCGTCCTTCCACCAAACCGGCCCCGGCCAGGCGGTGATGATCGGCGAGACCACCCTGCGCGCCAGCGAAGTCAACACCTTCGCCGACCGCCTCCAGCAAGGCGGCGTGACCATCACCGCCCTTCACAAGCACATCCAGGACGACACACCGCGTATCTGGTGGATGCACTACTGGTCCCTTGGCGACCCCCTCAAGATCGCTCGCGCCCTGCACAGCGCCCTGGCCACGACCAGCATCCCCCTGCACCAGAAACCCGGCATCGAGCGGCCGATCGCGTTGAACACCGGCGCCCTGGACCGGGTCATCGGCTCGCACGGCGAGAACGTCAACGGCGTGTGGCAGTACCACATCCCGGTCTCCCAACCGGTCACAGACACCCGCGCCCACATCACCCTGCCGTACCTGATGGAGGCGTCCACACTGCTGATGTTCCAACCGCTCGGCGGCCAACGCGTCGCGGTCAACGGCGACTTCACCATGACCGCCGACCAGGTAAACCCGGTCATCAAGGCCCTACGCTCCCACGGCCTGAGCATCGTAGAACTGCACAACCACATGCTGTATGAGCAACCCCGCCTGTTCTACCTGCACTTCTGGAAGGCCGGCGACGCAACTACCCTCGCCCACGACCTACGCGCCGCCCTCGACCAAGTCCACGCCCCCGCGGTTGACCAGGCGAGGCATCTCAACGCTGCGGTTGGTCACCGAGGACTTCGCGGGCAGCTGCGCCAGCGCCGCTCGGTCCTCGGCCAGGGCCCGGTGCCCAGCCTCGGTGGCGCGGCAAACGCGCGCCCGCGCGCGGCGCCCCGGAGAGCCAGATGGAAGACCTCGATGGCGACGGTATGAACATGGCCGCGTCGCATAGTTCGTCGGAGGAGGGCGCGCCCCGTGCGGTGGGACCGGCATGACACGAGCTGCGCCTTCAGGGTCGCTTTGTGAGCGGTGGGTAGCACTGTCGTGGAGGATTTTCTTGGCACCCGTGGACACTGACACTGGGAGCCGCAACAGCGACAGGGAGAGGCCATGGCATCGAAGCGCAAGCCCAACAAGCTGGTCCTCGCCGTATTCGGCGGATTGCACGCCACGGCGATGGCGCTGACCTGGCGGGACTTGCGGAGGCGACCACCTGCGCTGATCCGTGGAAACAAGAAGATCTGGCGCATTGCCAGCACCATGAACACAGGTGGCGCGGCCGCGTACTGGCTCATCGGACGGCGACGCACTCCTGCACCCGCAAAGCACTAGCCAAACCCGGTCACTCCTGAAGCGCTCACCCGGCAGATTGGAGCGTGCTCGTCGTACCCGGCCACCCCGCCAGCGGCCACACCAATGTGTGACGGTGAACGATGAATGGAACCGGACCGCGGCGGTGACGCGGTCGTTTTGACCCTCACGGTGAACCACAGTTGGAACCAGGGTCGAGACCACTGTTCCGCGGGGGAGCAGCCAGCTCTTTCGCCTGCGGAGATCTGCTGGTGCGCGGCCAGAGGGCAACGGCGTCCAGTTCGACCCGGCAAGCGGGAACTCGCTCCGCATCCCGGCCCCTGCGTAACGCTGCGGCCGTCGTGCGCCGCGAGCGCTACCATCGCGGCCATGCCCTTGACCATGGCCGACGTGGACCGGTTCGAATCCTCCAGACCCCGCCTGGAGGCCATCGCCTACCGCCTCCTGGGCTCCGCGACCGAAGCCGAGGACGCCGTGCAGGAAACGTTCCTGCGCTGGCAGGCCGCCGACGTCGACCGCATCAAGGTCCCCGAGGCCTGGCTGACGAAGGTCCTCACCAACCTGTGCCTCAACCAGCTGACCTCGGCCCGCGCACGGCGCGAGACCTATGTGGGCCAATGGCTCCCCGAGCCGCTGCTCAGCGGGGACCCGATGCTCGGTCCGGCCGACACCGCCGAGCAGCGTGAATCGGTCTCGTACGCGGTCCTGACTCTCATGGAGCGCCTGTCCCCCAACGAGCGGGCGGTGTACGTGCTGCGGGAGGCTTTCGACTACCCGCACCAGGAGATCGCCGGGATCCTCGATATCACCGAGGCCGCCAGCCAGCAGATCTTCCACCGTGCCAAGAAGCACGTCGCGGACGGCAGGGTCCGCACCGAGGTCGACGAGGCGGCCGCCCGGCGGATCGTCCAGGAGTTCCTCACGGCCGCCACCAGCGGCCGCACCGAACCGCTCGTGCGATTGCTCACCGAGGACGCCATCTCGATCGGCGACGGCGGCGGGAAGGTCCCGGCCCGCGCCAAGGCGTTCGAAGGTGCCCTCGCCGTGGCGACGTTCATGCGCGGCTTGTTCAAACCCGGCAAGGCCAAGCGGGCCATCGCCGGTGGCTCACCCGAGGTCTACGCCTCGACCGCCAACGGCGACCCCGCCGTCGTGGCGGTCGTCGGCGGCCGGGTCGTCGGCGTCTTCTGCCTGGAGGTCACCGCCGAGGGCGTCGCCGCGTTCCGCAACCAGGTCAACCCCGACAAGCTCGAACGCGCGACCAAGCGGTGGGCGGCCGCCGACCATGGAGAGCCCCTGCTCATCGCGTTCTGATCCCGATGTGAGGTGCTTCACGTCGCGCTCCTGTCAGGAAACGACGGTCCGCCCGGCTCAAGTGGCGAACCCACGCACGACAGGAGCAGCGACATGCAGCACCGCATCATCGTCCTCGGAGCCGGATACGCCGGAGCCACCGCGGCCGGGCGCCTCGCCAAGCGGCTGACGCGCGAGGACGCCGCTATCACCCTCGTCAACTCCGAACCTGACTTCGTCGAGCGCGTGCGACTCCACCAACTGGCCGTTGGCCAGGACCTCAAGCCCCTGCCCTTCAGCGAGATGTTCGCGGGCACCGGCGTCGAACTGAGGCTCGCCAAGGTCACCGGCGTCGATGTCGACCGCAAGACCGTTGCCGTCACCGACGCGCATGGCGCGGAGGAACTGGTGGAGTACGACACCCTCGTGTACGCCCTCGGCAGTGGCTGGAACGACCAGGGCGTCCCAGGCACCGCCGAGCACGCCTACGAGATCGCTGGGCGCCCCGGAGCGCTCCGGCTGCGCGCGCGGCTGGCCCGCCTGGAGGAGGGACAGTCCGTGGTCGTCGTCGGCGGCGGCCTGACCGGCCTGGAGGCCGCCGCCGAGATCGCCGAGGCCTGCCCGAACCTCCACGTTGCCCTTGCCGCCCGCAGCGGCCTCGGCGACTGGCTCTCGCCCAAGGGCCGTCGGCACCTGCGAAAGGTCTTCGACAAGCTAGGCATCACCGTGCACGAGCACGCCGCCGTCACCGGCGTCGAGGCCGACCGCGTCACCACCGCCGACGGCACGGCCATCCCTGCCGCGGTCACCGTGTGGACCACCGGCTTCGCAGTCCACCCGATCGCGAAGACCACCACCCTGGAGGTCACCGGCCAAGGCCAGATCGTGGTCGACCCGACCATGCGCTCGGTCTCGCACCCGGACGTGTACGCCATCGGCGACGCGGCCATGGCGATGGGCCCCGGCGGCAAGCCGCTGCGGATGTCGTGCGCGTCGGGCACGCCCACCGCGTGGCAGGCGGCCGACGCCATCGCGGCGCGCCTGACCGGCGGGAAGCTCCCGAACGCGCCGCTGCGCTATTTCAACCAGTGCATCTCGCTGGGCCGCAGGGAAGGCGTGATCCAGTACGTCACCGCTGACGACCGGGCCGTGCGGGCGGCGCTGACCGGGCGGCTCGCCGCCGTCTACAAAGAGCTGGTCTGCAAAGGCGCGGCCTGGGGCGTCGCCAACCCGACGCTCGGGATGCCGACCCGGCGCCGCCGCGTGGTGCGGGAGCGGGCCCAGGCAGGCTCGGCTGTCACGGCGCTGACCTGAGCCGCGCCGCATGCGTACCGACTCATGACGCCGAGGCCCCGGCAGCGGTCTCCGTCGTGGGCTTCGTGACGGCCCGGTGGGCGCCGGAGCGGCTCCGAATCCTCTTCGGCACAGCGATGCCTGTGGAAACACTGGCAGCGCCCGGCGTCCTCCGGCCCCACGAAACTCGCCTGTACGCGGAGCACGTTGTTCTCCGTGACGCGGGCCGCCACATCTGGCGCAGGAGGGCAGTTGCCTACGCGTCACACCCCCCGCCCTACCAGCCCCACCCACACGCCGAGACGAAACCCGAGATCGATCCCGACCTCACACAGTGTCTAGGCCGCCTGGCGCTGCTGCCGGGGCCGGAGTTCGGGCCGTCCGAACAGGAGGGCGTAGCCCTCGGGGAGTTGCTCGAGGATGCGGTCCAGCAGGTCCGGTCCGATCAGTTGGGCGAGGACGCAGAAGACGGTCCCGGTGTTCCACCGGGCGACCGCGGGCGTGGTGCCGGACCGCCGCGCCAGGTCCTTGACGAAGCCCCAGCCGCTCAACTGCTCGGTGGCGGGGGCCTGTCCGGTGAGTGCCAACGCGGCCTCCAGCGGCAACTGCGCGGCCAGTGCGACCCGTTCTTCGCCGGTGAGCTGGCGGCCGAGCAGGGCGAGGACCTGGAGAACAACCTCCTGTGCCTGTTCCCGGGTGGGGTAGGCGCCTTCGTACCGGACCTTCGCCAGCAGGGCCTCGAAGGTCTCCGCGGTGTCGGGACAGTCCGGGTGGCGCTGGTCGATCATGACGGGTGGCATGCCTTTCGTTTCCACATGGTGCCCGCCGACCGCGCCGCGCCGCACCGGCGCGGCGCGGTCGACGGCTGGCGGGCTGGGATGGGTGGGGACGCCGGCGGTGTGCGGCGTGGACTGGCTCAGGCCGATGAGGGGCGGCCGAACAGCAGGTCGTAGCCGACCGGCAGTTGGAGTAGCAGCCGCCGGGTGAGATCTTCGCCAGCCGCCTCGGCCACCACGCTGAGCACCGCGCCGACATCCCACTTGGCGGTCTCCTCGGTGGCCCCCTCGATCCAGGCCGCAGTGGCCCGGACGAACCGTTCGGGGGCCAGCGGTTCGGCCGCGGGCAGGGGGTTGAGCAGGATCATGGCGAAGGTCTCGGGCAGCCGGGCCGCGAGTGCGGACCGCTCCTGGCCGACCACGTGCGCGCCGAGCAGGGCGAGCACCACTCGGGCGGCGCGTTCGGCCTCCTGCCGGGTGTCGTACTCGCCGCGTTCCCGGATGCGCTCCAGGAACTCCTCCGAACGGATGGCCACCATGGTCACCCCTCCTGCGCAGGTCGGGGAGCGGACGGCGGGGGGCGGGAGTGCCGGGGGACGCCCGCCTCCACCGCTGCTGCGGAACGGAACGCGGCGGGTCAGCCGCTGATCTGCTTGCGCTCCGACGCACCGCCGATGGAGATCTTGCGGGGCTTGGCGCGCTCCGCGATCGGGATGCGCAGGGTCAGCACCCCTGCGTCGTAGTCGGCCTCGATGTGCTCGGTGTCGAGGGTGTCGGCGAGCATCAGCTGGCGGGAGAAGACCCCCAGCGGCCGCTCGGACAGCTCCATCTGGACGTTCTCGCTCTTGGTCGTCGGCCGACGCTCGGCCTTGACGGTCAGCATGTTCCGCTCGACGTCGATGTCGATGGCGTCGGTGGTGACTCCGGGGAGGTCCAGAGCGATCACATACACGTCGCCTTCGCGGTAGGCGTCCATCGGCATCGGGGACGGCCGGGACCAGGTGCCGGACGTGCCAAGGAGCTGCTGGGTCAGGCGGTCAAGCTCGCGGAACGGGTCGGTGCGCATCAACATCGCGGGACACCTCCAATGAGACGGGCAGTAACTGCTGCCAATGCGCTGTACCTGTCTTCTCTTGTAACATGTCATCGAAGCGATGACAAGCAAGGTGTCGTCGGAACGACGACGAGAGGAAGGAGTTGCGGTGACATCAGCCGACGAGCAGCCCCAGCGCCTGACCCCGGCGTCCTACCTCGCGGCGGAGGCGGCCCTGCGCGCCATCGAAGAAGCGGTGCGCGCCGCCCGCACTGCCCCGCCGGGCGAGCCGGCCACCGCACCGCCCGGCCCGGAGCAGGCGCTCGCCGTCCTCCTGCTGCTGCGGGACGTCCGGCACCAGCTCGCCGACTGGGAACCGGGCCTGATCGAGGCGGCCCGCGCGGCGGGCGCCAGCTGGGCGGACCTGGCCGGCCCCCTGGGTGTCGCCAGCCGCCAGGCCGCCGAGCGGCGCTATCTGCGAATTCGCCCCGGCACCGCGGGCAGTACGGGCGAGCAGCGAGTCAAGGCCACCCGCGACCGCCGTGCCGCCGACCGCACAGTCACCGCCTGGGCCCGGGGCAAGGCCGGCGAGCTTCGCCAGCTCGCCGGCCAAATCGCCGCCCTACCCGACCTCCCGGACGCTGCCCTGCCCTCCGTCCGCCGACTCGCCCGTGCCCTCGCGGACGACGACGCCGCCCTGCTGCTCGTCCCGCTGACCGACACCGAGCCGCACCTGCGCGACAGCCACCCGGGACTGGCTGCCCGGATCGAGCACCTCACCCACCACACGGACCGGCTCCGCCACCGCAGCAACACCACTCGCCGCGCCTAGACATGACCAGCGAACCACCACAGCCTCGCGAGGCACATGCAACTCAATAACTTCTGAACTTCACAAACCAGACGTTCTCTGAAAACAACGTCAGCCAACCGGGCAAACCTTGCATGCGGCAGGATCACTGCATGGAGCTAATGTCAACGATTTTCCAAGGCTGACGGGGCGTAACGGCCCGTACTGTGGCTCGGGAGCTGGACGGATTGCGTGAACGCCCCGTCCTTTTGCTCTTTCCCATTGACGTGCCACGCCGGCCACCGCCCTCACGAAGAGAGCTCGCCTGATGACCGTTGATATCAGCCCGCAAACACAGCCAGAGTCGCCTCAGCAGTCCAGCCTGAGCACGGCGGCTGCTCGCAACCTTGCCACTACGACCAAGTCCGCCCCGCAGATGCAGGAGATCACCTCTCGCTGGTTGCTGCGGATGCTCCCCTGGGTAGAGACCAAAGGTGGCACCTACCGGGTGAACCGTCGGCTGAGCTACACCGTCGGCGACGGGCGCATCGACTTCATCCAGGACGGCGGCGAGGTCCGGGTCATCCCCCGCGAACTCGGCGAGCTGGCCTTGCTGCGCGGCTTCGAGGACGTGGAGGTGCTGTCTGCGATCGCCGACCGGTGCGTCCAGCACGACTTCCGCGCCGGTGAAACGCTGGTCGAGCGCGGTACACCCGCTGAGCAGATCCACCTCATTGCCCATGGCCGGATCACTCAGACCGCTGTCGGCAAGTACGGCGACGACGTCACCGTCGCGGTGCTTGCAGACGGCGACCGGTTTGGTGAGAACGCCCTGTTGGACGCGGACGCCCAGTGGGACTACACCGCCACCGCCGTAACCGCCGGCACCCTGCTCACGCTGTCCCGCGCCGACTTCGCCGCCGTGATGTCCGCGGCGCCGAGCCTCCAGACCCACATCCAGCAGTTCAGCTCGCTGCCCCTCCAGAGGCAGAACCGTCACGGGGAGGCCGAGATCGCACTGTCGGCCGGCCACAGCGGCGAGCCCGAGCTGCCGGGCACGTTCGTCGACTACGAACTGAAACCACGCGAGTACGAACTCTCCGTCGCGCAGACCGTTCTGCGGGTCCACACCAGGGTCGCCGACCTCTACAACGAGCCCATGCACCAGACCAAGGAGCAGCTCAGGCTCACCATCGAGGCGCTACGGGAGCGCCAGGAGCACGAGTTGATCAACAACCGGGAGTTCGGTCTGCTCCACAACGCCGACTTCAGGCAGCGCATCCAGCCGCACTCCGGTCCCCCCACCCCGGACGACCTCGACGAACTGCTTTGCCGCCGCCGCGGCTCCAAACTCTTCCTCGCCCACCCCAGGACGATCGCGGCGATCGGGCGTGAGTTGAACTCTCGCGGGCTCTACCCGAATCACGTCGACCTCGGCGGGCAGCAGGTTCCGGCCTGGCGGGGAGTCCCCATCCTGCCCTGCAACAAGATTCCCATCACCGACGGGAACACGAGCTCGATCATCGTCATGCGCACCGGAGAGGACAACCAGGGCGTCATCGGTCTGCACCAGACCGGTCTACCGGAGGAGTACGAACCCGGCCTGTCGGTGCGCTTCATGGGTATCGACGAAAAGGCAATCATCTCCTACCTCGTCAGCACCTACTTCTCCGCCGCCATCCTTGTGCCAGACGCGCTCGGTGTGTTGGAGAACGTACAGATCGCCCGCAGCCACGACTAAAGGACCTGCCCTACCCGGCAGTTACGGCAGCCGAACCCTTTTGGGCCAGCCGAGCATGCCCGGGATCCGGAAGACAACCACCCACGCCACCCAGGAGCCATGGATGCCCAACCCTGGGCCTTTTCCACCACAGTTGAGCCCATCCGCGGCTGCTCTCCACTTCGGGACGACGGCCCTGAGCGATGCAGCCGCCCGTGCCTGCGACGTCAAGGCCGCCGTAAGCGGCCCCCCTGTGTCTTCCGTGCCTGTCCCGCCGTCCGCCGATGTCCCAGCAGCCGAAGCAGAGACAGCGGACGCGGCTCTGGAACGGATCCTGCGGGGCCCAAGTGGCCTGGGTACGACGAGCCTGCACCTGGCACTGCGTGAGGAGCCCCCGGCGCTACCAGAGTCGCGGGCGGCTCCAGCCGAAGGCAACCCGATCCCCGGCCTCTACTACCACCCGGTGGCGGAGCCCGACCCGGTGCGGGTGGAGGAGGTCAGCCGCAGGATCAAAGCCTGGGCGCTGGAAGAGGTCGACCTGTACCCCGAGGAATGGGAGGAGCAGTTCGACGGTTTCTCTGTGGGGCGCTACATGGCCGCCTGCCATCCGGACGCTCCCAGCGTCGACCACCTGATGCTCGCCACGCGCCTGATGGTCGCCGAAAACGCGGTGGACGACTGCTACTGCGAGGATCACGGAGGCTCGCCCATCGGCCTCGGGGGACGCCTTCTGCTGGCGCACACCGCCCTCGACCCCCTCCACACGACGAAGGAGTACCAGCCGCAGTGGGCGGAGTCGCTTCATTCGGATGCGCCTCGACGTGCCTACCGCTCCGCCATGGAGTACTTCCTCCAAGAGGCCAGCCCTTCCCAAGCCGACCGGTTCCGGCACGACATGGCCCGTCTGCACATGGGGTACCTCGCAGAAGCCGCCTGGGCCCAGACGGAGCATGTCCCCGAGGTGTGGGCGTATTTGGCGATGCGCCAGTTCAACAACTTCCGTCCCTGTCCCACCATCACCGACACGGTCGGCGGCTACGAACTGCCGGCGGACCTGCACGCTCAGCCCGCTATGCAGCGGGTCATCGCGCTCGCCGGGAACGCCACCACCATCGTGAACGACCTGTACTCGTACACCAAGGAACTCGCCAGTCCCGGTCGGCACCTGAACCTTCCCGTGGTGATCGCCGAGCGTGAGGGCGTCTCCGACCGCGAGGCCTACCTGAAGGCGATCGAGGTCCACAACGACCTCATGCACGACTTCGAGGCCGAAGCCGCGGCCCTGGCCGCCGCCTGCCCCCTCCCGAACGTGCAGCGCTTCCTGCGGGGTGTGGCCGCTTGGGTCGACGGCAACCACTACTGGCACCAGACCAACACCTACCGCTACAGCCTTCCCGACTTCTGGTAAGAAGGATGGACTTATCTGTGACCAGCACCGAGCTCGCCGCCACAGTCGCCACTTCCACCAGCAACTCCGCAGGCACCCCCGCCCCGGCGATCCCCTACCAGAAGGACATCGCTCGCTACTGGGACCATGAGGCCAGGCCCGTGAACCTGCGTCTCGGCGATGTAGACGGCCTTTACCACCATCACTACGGTATCGGCGACGTCGACCACGCCGCCCTCGGCGACGCCGACGACAGCGCATACGAGAAGAAGTTGATCGCCGAGCTCCACCGCCTGGAATCGGCGCAGGCCGAAGTCCTCCTGGACCACCTCGGCCCCATTGAGCGCGGAGACATGCTTGTTGACGCCGGCTGTGGTCGTGGCGGCTCGATGGTCATGGCCCACCAGCGCTTCGGGTGCAAGGTCCAGGGCGTCACCCTGTCGGCCAAGCAGGCCGACTTCGCCAACCAGCGCGCCCGCGAACTCAGCATCGACAACCACGTCCACGCCCGCGTCTGCAACATGCTCGGTATGCCTTTCGAGACCGGTCAGGCCGCCGCCTCGTGGAACAACGAGTCGAGCATGTACGTCGACCTGCACGACCTCTTCGCCGAGCACTCCCGCATCCTCGCGTTCGGCGGCCGCTACGTGACCATCACCGGCTGCTGGAACCCGCGCTACGGCCAGCCCTCGAAGTGGGTTTCCCAGATCAACGCGCACTTCGAGTGCAACATCCACTCGCGCCGAGAGTACCTGCGCGCCATGGCCGACAACCGTCTCGTGCCGCAGGCCGTCATCGACCTCACTCACGCGACTCTGCCCTACTGGAAGCTGCGGGCCACGTCCTCCCTAGTGACAGGCATTGAGGAGGCGTTCATCAATTCTTACCAGGACGGCTCCTTCCAGTACCTCCTGATCGCAGCAGACCGCATCTGAGTGGACGTTCGTTTGAGGCCACTTGGCCAGCTTGTGCGCTAGCGGCTCTGTCGGGGCAGGCTGTGGATGGGGGAGGCAGGTCTCGGCCGGGCGATGCTGTCCATCGCCCCCGCAGTCGCATGGGTTCATCGGTCGCGGTCCGAGACCGGCTCAGCTAGCGCTGCCCGCTCAGGAGGCGCCTGGAAGGGGTCGGCGAAGTACTGGGTCTCGTGCGTTACCAGATCGTCGGTGAACTCCATGACGCTCACCGTGTAGGTGGGCACGCCGTCGTAGGTGATCACGCACTCGCTCACCCAGAGGTCGCCACTGCCCCGAATCCGGAGGATGGTGAAGTGGCGTTCGGCCGGGTGCCCGCCGCGTTGCGCCTGGATCTTTGACCGGCCCCGGAAGCGCTCCCCGGACTGCGGGTAGTCCAGGACCGCGTCTGCAGCGTAGATAGCGTGCTCAGTGTCGATGTCCCCGCGGTCGGAGGCCTTCCAGTGCTGCTCCAGCCGGGCGCGGGTCCTGGCGTCACGATCCACTGTCCCGTTCACCTGGGCCTCCTCAGATCTCGCCCGACCGGCGTTCGGCCGCGCTGCTGGGTCCTCGTCCAGTTGGCCGAAGAACGTGCTGGGCTGGGGGTAGGCGGCCACGTCGAGCCGGTCCGAGGCGTTGCGGTCGATGATGACCTGGAGCGCGGTCCGGCAGTCATCGCCGACCTACCTACCCTCGGCGTCGGTGCGGCTCTCGATGAGGGGATCGAGCGCCTCACGAGTTGCCGAGGTCGTTGGCAAGGTACCGCTGCGGAGGGCGGAGCGCCGCTTGCGAACGACGTACCAGGTGTCAGGTAACCCGTCGGTGCCTGGGTCCGAAGAGGCGCCGTTCGAACGGTGGTCTGTGGGTCTGGGCTGTGAAGTCCCGGGTCAGCGCGGCCTCGCTGCGGGAGTCCAGTTGCGCTTCCAGGCACTGCCGTGCGGTCGAGGCCCGTGCACACCGAGGCAGACGTGGCCGACCGGCTCGGCGACGACAGATCCGACCACGATGGTCGAAGACGCGGCGGCCGTTCAGCCCGGAATCACCCAGCCCGGCGCCCAGGTACCGGCGGCGTCGTGGCCGACCGCTGTGGCGGCGAGGTGGGCGCGGAGGGTGGCCAGCGCTGGGTGGGGGTTGTCGCGGTGCCAGAGGAGCGAGTGCGGGTAGACGGGCGTCGGGTCGGTCACCGGGATGCGGCGCAGTCCGTGGTCGGCGGGCCAGACAAGGCGGGTGTGCTCGCCCATGAAGGTGGCCAGGGCCGGGGTGTCGGCGACGGTGTCGAGGAGCGCGTCGGAACCGAAGTTAGGGCCGGTCGCCTCGATGGTGAGGCCGAACTCGGCGACGAGGTCGTCGTAGTACGCGGCCCACTCGGTACCGGGGACGATGCCGGGCATCCAGATCCGATGCCCGGCGAGCTGAGCGACGGTCACCGACCGGGCGCCCGCCAGCGCGTGGGCGGGGCCGGTGAGGAGTTGGAGCGGCTCGTCGAGCACCCGGGCGGACACGATGTCGTCGGGGAGGGGGCGGCCGGGCATGGCGACCGCGCGGAACGACGCGTCGATCTCGCCGGACCGGATGGCGGCGACGGCCGTCTCGACGTCGAACAGCATCACCACGTCGAGGTCGATCTCGGGGTGCGCGCGGTGGAAGCCGCGCATCAGGCCCGACGGCGCGACGCGCGAGGCGATCACGTCGACGCGCAGCGGACGGCGGCCGGTGCGCACGGACGCGACCGCGCGCTCGGCGACGCGCAGCAGCTCGCGCGCGTGGGGCAGGAACGCCTGCCCGTCGATGGTGAGCCCGGCGCCGCGCGCGGTGCGGGTGAACAGCCGCACGCCGAGGTTGCGCTCCAGCGCGGCGATGCGCTTGGAGACGGCCTGCTGGGTGACCGCCAGCTCGGCGGCGGCCTCCTGGAACTGCCCCGCGTCGGCTGCGGCGACGAACGTCCGGACGGTGTCGAGGTCCATGCCGACACCCTAGGGACACAACCGTTGGTTGTGTCCAGGCGGCCCGGCGGTTGTTTGACCCCCGGGTATGTGCTCGCTTTGGATGCTTCCGATCGCGAATCGGTTGTGCGGGTGAGTGGCGAGGGGCGGCGGGCATGAGGAGCGGGCACCGGTTCGGGCATCTGCTCGGACATCGGCTGGGGCGGCGGTTCGGGTGGCTCTGGGGAGCGTACGGGACCAGTGCGCTCGGCACGTGGCTCGCCTTCGGCGCGTTCCCGCTGATCGCCATCCGGGTGCTGCACGCCGGACCGGCCGAGGTCGCCGCGCTCTCCTCCGTGGGGGCTGCGGTGGGCGCGGCCGTGGCGGTACCGCTCGGCCCGTGGATGGAGTTCCGCCGCAAACGGCCAGTGCTGATCGCGATGGACCTTGTGCGGTTCGCGGCGCTGCTGACGATCCCCGCCGCGTTCGCGCTCGGCGCGCTCACCTTCCTTCAGCTCCTGCTGGTGTCGGTCGTCGTCGCGGCAGCCGACATCACCTTCCGCGCCGCCTCCGGCGCGTACCTGAAGACGCTGCTGCCGGCCGAGGACCTGCTCGTCGCCAACGCCCGGTTCGAGTCCACGGCCTGGACGACCACGATCATCGGGCCACCGCTAGGCGGCGCCGCCATCGGGCTCCTCGGTCCGGTGGCGACGGTGGTGGCCGACGCGGTCAGCTACCTGCTCTCGGCCCTGGGCATCCGCGCGACGGGTGGGCGCGAGCCGCGGCCCGAGCGCCGGGAGGCCGAGCGCATGCGGGCCGGGGACCTGCTCGACGGCTGGCGGTACATCCTCGCCGACGCGACGCTGCGTCCGCTGTTCTTCAACACCGCCTTGTTCAACGGCCTGGTGATGGCCGCCCAGCCGCTACTGGCCGTCCTGATGCTCGGTCGACTCGGGTTCGCGCCGTGGCAGTACGGCCTTGCCTTCGCCGCGCCCTCGATCGGCGGGCTGCTCGGTTCGCGGCTGGCCCGACCGCTCGTCACCCGGTTCGGACAGCACCAGGTCCTGGTCGTGGTCGGGGCGCTGCGCGCGATCTGGCCCCTCGGCCTGGCTTTCCTGGGGCCGGGGACCGGCGGGCTGCTGCTGGTGATGGGCGTCGAGCTCGGGCTCATCTTCTGCTGCGGGGTGTTCAACCCCGTCTACGCCACCTACCGCCTTGAGCGCACCGCGACCGACCGGGTCACCCGCACGCTGTCCGCCTGGGCGGTGACGACCAAGGCCTCGACCGCGCTCCTGACGGCCGTCTGGGGCGTGCTGGGCGGCCTGCTCGGCCCGCGTACGGCCATCGGCCTGGCCGGCGTGCTCCTGTTGGCGACCCCGCTGCTGCTCCCGCGCCGCACGGCAGCGCACCTCTCCGAGCCGGATCCGGCCCCGAGCCGCGCCTGACGGGCCGCTTGTTCACCGCTTGGGGAGTCACTGCTGACGACCGGGAATCGAACAGGTCACGGCAACGGACGGCACCTCGTGGTGAGCCCCAGCGTGCTCGGCTGCTGCTGGGCGGCGTGCCGCGGCTGGCCGGATACTTTCCGATGGCGTCGAGTTCAGCGATCGCGTCGGCGGGCGGGGCCAGTTCGGCGGCGATGTTCTCGCGTAGGTGGGCCAACGAGGATGTGCCGGGGAACAGGACCGTGGACGGGGGAGCGCTGCAGCAGCCAGGCCGGCGAGACCTGCTGGCGGGCGGCGCCCAGGCGGTCGGCAACGTCGGTGAGCGTCTGCGACTGCAGCGGGCTGAAGCCGCCGAGCGGGAAGAACGCGGCGTAGGCGATGTTCTCTGCTGTGCAGCGGTCGACCAGGGCGTCGTCGGTGCGGTTGGCCAGGCTGTAGAGGTTCTGCATGGTGACGACGGCGGCGACGGTCTGCGCCTCGGTGAGCTGGGCATCGGAGATGCCGCTCAAGCCGAGGTGGCGGATCAGGCCTTGCGGCGCATCTCGGCCAGTGCGCCGAACTGCTCGGCTATCAAGTTGTCGCTGCAGGCTTCGAGCGCCGCTGTTCGCAGGGTGGCGATGTGCAGGTCGGCGGGGAACGCGTGCACGGGTCGCTCGCCGGGTGCCCACGGTGGCGGGCCCCGATATGAACAGTTGGGATAGTTGGTCGCAGGCCCCGTCCACTATGCCGAAGGCAAAGGGGAAAGGCTTACCGCACGACTCTGAGGAGAGTAAGCAGGATGGCATCCGCGGCACCGCAAAAGATCACTACGTTCCTGATGTTCGAGGGTCGGGCAGAGGAAGCGATGACCTACTACACCTCGCTGTTCGACGACGCCGAGATCATTGACATCACCCGCTACGGTGCCAATGAACCAGGGGAGGAGGGCACCGTTCAGCGCGCCACTTTCTCCCTCGCCGGACAGCGGTTCATGTGCATCGACAGCTATGTGAAGCACGACTTCAGTTTCACCCCGGCGGTCTCGCTGTACGTGCAGTGCGAGACCGAGGCCGAGATCGACCGCCTGTACGCCGCCCTCGCCGAGCAGGGCTCGGAGCTGATGCCGCTGGGGTCCTACGGCTTCAGCGCCAAGTTCGGCTGGGTGAACGATCGCTTCGGCGTCTCCTGGCAGCTCGACCTGCCCGAGTAGGCCTGGCGCGTCCGGCCCTTGGCCGCAGCGTGGAGCCTCTGTCACTGCTGGTGGCGTTACGCAGCAGGAGTTGGAAGGGCCATCGAGCTAGGCATGGCGTGGGGTGACGTGTTTTTCCCGCCGCCCCTCCTCCTGCACAGCCGGCAGGGAGGGAGTCCGACGCCGTAGGTAGGTGTCGGCCTCATCAACGCGGTGAAGCCAAGCGTTCGCGCTGTGCTCCGCACGCAGAAGAAGCCCAACGTCACGAAATCATCGACGACTTGTACCGGAAGCTCCGTGAGGTCATCGCCAAGGCGGTCAAATTGAAGGCAACTTCGACGCGTTCGCCACGGTGACCGAGAACATCTACTACGAGAACCTCAAGTTGAATGAGCAAGGCGAGCGCGCGGCGCCAGGGGCGGGTCACCGCGCTGCCGACGTCCGGCCCCTGGAATGGGTGACTACCCAGAGGCCGAGGTCGAGGCGGTCGCCGTTCACGACGATTCCGCGCGTGAGCCTTCACTGGTTCGCAGGCCTGCCTGCCATCCGCAGCGGTACGGCCCCGTGCGGGTGTGGCAGCTGACAGCACCGGAACCGAGGCCCCGCCTTGAAGCTCCGCTCCGGGCCGGACGCGACTGCCCGCCTGGACGTGGAGGAACTCGTCGCGGACCTGCGCGCGGTGAGCTGGTTCCCGTCGACCGCCGCACCGATGAGTCGTGACGCTCTCTGGCAACGGCCGGGCCGTCGCGCGGTCTTCAGCCACCGGTGGAACCCGGACCGGGACAGATTCAGCAGGGTGCACAGCCGCTTCACGCCGAAGGCGTCGCGATGGTCGGCAACGAACTCGAAGCGGCTCACCAGTTCGTCTCGCCCGCAAAATACTTGGCCGCCCGGCGCAGGATGTCACGTTCCATCTCCAGCTCGCGGACCTGCCTGCGCAAGGCCGCGATCTACGCGTCCTTCGTGGACTCCGCGAGCGCCTCGGGACGCTCGGCGTTCTCCGCAGTCTTGATCCAGTGCCGTAACGTCTCGTGGTTCACGCCGAGTTCGGCAGCGATGCGTGAGACGGGCCGGCCCGACGAACGGGCCAGCGCCACAGCGTCGGCCCGGAGCTCCGCCGAGTACTTGTAGGTCCCCACTCGGGACTCCTCTCCCTGAACTCAAGATCCAGTGTCGAGGTGTCCACGATCAAGGTGGAGGGCCCGTCCCGGGCTCCACCGCCGTAAGCAACAAGCCGGGTCAACACGCTCGGTCGTTCACGGCCGAGTTGATGACCTCATTGTCTGTCGGTGCCGGGGCGGGCTGAGTAAGGCCGGCGAGCAGCAGGTCGATCATGTGGCGAGCCTGGTAGTCGGGGAACGTTTCGATTCCGATGCACAGGTTGCCGATGGCCAGCATGAAGTCGTAGGCCCGTACGTCGGCGCGTGTGTAGCCAGCGGAGGCGGACGCTTTCAGGAGTTGGTCGAGCACGGGTAGCAGGCGTTCGACGAACTCGTTGTGCAGGGTCTCGAATCCGGCTTGGTCCGAGTGCAGCGCCTCGGCGAGGCCGTGTTTGGTGACGAGGAAGTCGGCGAACTGGTGGACCCACTGCCGCAGGACTTCGTAAGGGGTTTCGGCAGTCTGCGCCGCGTGGGCAGCTGCGGCGAGTGCGTCAACCTGGTGGCGGAAGACCGCGACCACCAAGTCCGCCCGGGTGGGGAAGTGGCGGTAGATGGTGCCCATGCCGAGGCCTGATTCCGCTGCGATCTCCCGTACGGGAGCGTGGACCCCCATACGGACGAACACGGCCGCAGCTGCGTCCAGGAGCTTCTGCTCGTTTCGGCGGACGTCGGCTCGCTTGCGGCTTGCAGCTGCTGGCGGAGTGTCGGCTGTGGACATCGTGAACTACCTCCCACTTGCAATACGGAGCGCCGCTCCGTATTCTCATCCGGAGCGGCGCTCCATTTTTTCCAATGATGCCAGACGCCGCGCCGCACAGCCCACTGGGCACATCGAGAAAGGCATTCACCACATGAGCAGCACCACGTCAGCGGACGGCGGCAACGCCCTCACCGCCTCGGTCATCTCTGTCAGTCCGATCGCGTTGCCCGCCCCGGACCGCGGCCAGGACGTGCAGGTACGGGTCACAGCGCCCACGACCGGCCACAACCTGCCCGTCGTCGTCTTCTCGCACGGCATGACCCTGACCATGGACGATTACGCACCACTGGTCGGCTTCTGGGCCGCCCGCGGCTTCGTCGTCATCCAGCCCACACATCTCGACTCCCTTGGCCTCGCCCCGGACGACCCGCGCACCCCGCTCATCTGGCGCATCCGCACCGACGACCTCACTCACGTCCTGGACCAGCTCGACACGCTTGAAGCCGCCGTGCCCGGGCTGGCCGGCCGCATCGACCACGACCGCATTGCGGTAGCCGGACATTCCTGGGGCGCGCAGACCGCCAGCACCCTGGCGGGCGCACGGGTCGTCGGCGCCGACGGCACTCCCAGTGAGAGCATGGCCGACCCGCGAGTCAGCGCGGCCGTGCTGCTGTGCCTGCCCGGTACCGGCGGCGCCGATCTGAGTCCGCTCGCCACCCAGTACTTCCCGTTCATGAACCCTGATTTCGCCGAGCTGAAGACACCCAGTCTTATGGTCGCCGGCGACGCGGACCAGTCTCCGCTCACGGTGCGCGGTCCGGACTGGTTCACCGACGGCCACCGCCTCAGCCCGGGCGCCACCGATCTGCTGACCCTGTTCGGCGCGGAACACGGACTCGGCGGCATTCAGGGCGCCAACGACCCGCGCACCACCGACGAAAGCCCCGAGCGTGTCGCGCTCGTCCAACACGCCACCCTGGCGTATCTGCGTACCGCACTGGGCCTGGACAACGACGCGTGGCCTACCGCCCGTCGGACTCTGGCTGCGGCCGCCGACCCGCTGGGAAGCATCGACTCGAAGTGACCAACCACCTGGCACCGACCGGTAAATCCAGCTTCGGAATCATGACCGCCCCGGCGCAGGTCGCCTACGACGACGTCCTGCGGGTCTGGCACGAGGCGGACGGCATCCCTCAGATCGAGCACGCCTGGCTGTTCGACCACCTCATGCCGCTCGGCGGCGACCCAAACGGGCCCACCTTCGAGGGCTGGACACTGCTTTCCGCTCTCGCGGCCCAAACCGAGCGGTTGCGGCTCGGGTTGATGGTCACCAGCAACAGGTTCCGCCCACCGGCCATGCTGGCCAAGATCTCCGCCACTGTCGATGCCGTCTCCGGCGGTCGGCTCGAGTTCGGTATCGGCGCGGGCTCTCGCACCGACGTGCCACTGGCCCGGCGTGAGTACGCAGCTCACGGCCTTCCCTTCCACGATGCCGCCCACGCGGTCGGAAGCCTCGCCGAGGCGTGCACGATCATCCGCAGACTATGGACCGAAGCCTCACCATTCGACTTCCACGGCGAGTACCACCATCTGACGGGCGCGTTCTGCAGTCCCAAACCCGTCCAGCATCCACGCCCCCCGATCCTGATCGGCGGCCAGGCCACCCGGACGCTGCGCGTGGTTGCCGAGCATGCGGACCGGTGGAACATGCCCGGAGGCAGCATCGACAAGGCGATCGAGCGCAGCGCCACCCTCGACCGGCTGTGCGAGGAAACCGGCCGTGACCCGGCTGAGATCACCCGATCCATCGTCCTGCCCGTCTCCTACGATCGCCCTCAGCACACCCGCCACACCATCCGCGCGGCGCTCGATGGCGGGTTCAGCCACATCGTGCTCGGACTGGGCGCGCCCTACCCGACCGGCGTCGCACGCTGGGTTGCCGACACCATCATCGCCCCCCTCTCCGACAAGATCACCGCTCCCTGAACCGAGGAATCGCCGATGGCCAGGACACACCCACCGCTCGATCCTGAGCTCGCCGCAGTGCTGAGGGTCGTACACGAACACCTATCACCGACCATTACCGCCGAGGACATCGAGGAACTGCGGGCCAACCCCATATTCGCGGTCCCGGACGAGCTCCTGACGCGCAACGGGACGCTCCAACTGCAGAACTTGTCCGTACCCGGCCCGGCGGGCGCTCCGGAGGTTTCGCTCCTCGTCCTCAAGCCGGTGGGTCTGGCGCCAGGAGCGCCCATCCTCTACTACATGCACGGCGGCGGCATGATCATCGGCAACAACCGCACGGTAGGCGGCGGCGTGCTGGACTGGGCCGTCGACATCGGCGCCATCGTGGTGTCGGTGGAGTACCGCCTGGCACCGGAGCACCCCGACCCGGCGCCGATCGAGGACTGCTACGCGGGTCTGCTGGGGACCCATAGGCTCGCCACGGAGATAGGCGGTGACCCGAACCGCATCGTCGTCACCGGAGCGAGCGCCGGCGGCGGGCTCGCGGCCGGCGTGGCGCTTCTCGCACGCGACCGCGGTGGCCCTGAGCTGCTGGGTCAATTGATCATGTGCCCGATGCTCGACGACCGGTTCCTCACACCGAGCAGCCAGGAACTGCACGGCGAGGGCCTCTGGGACACCACCAGCAACATGACCGGATGGAACGCGTTGCTCGGCGAACGCAGAGGTGGCAGCGACGTCAGCATCTACACGGCGCCTGCGAGGGCGACCGACCTGGCTGGCTTGCCCAGCTCCTTCATCGACGTCGGCTCTGTCGAGACCTTCCGCGACGAGGACATTGATTACGCCGCTCGGCTGCTGCAGGCCGGCGTCCAGACCGAGTTGCACGTCTGGCCGGGCGGTTTCCACGGGTTCGACGGCATCGCGCCACAAGCTGCGCTGTCGCAGACCGCATCGGCGACCCGCAGCGCCTGGGTCAGGCGACTCTTGGCCGCGGGCTGACAAGCAGCAGGACGACTTGATCTGCACGCGCGTGAACACCTGGAGATGGCGGGCCAGACCACTCTGCTGGGCGCGGCGCGGATCCAGTAAGCCGCTCGCGGGAGACACGACGGCCGTCACGGCGAGCTACCGCAGCACTGGCGGCGGAGGAAAGGACGGCGTCAAGGCCTACGTCCTCGCTACGAAGGTCCCGCTGGACGCGTCCAAGCAGGTGGAGTCGATCACCCGGCCGGCGCTGGCCGTCGATCAGGCACAGTCGGTGGCCACGACCCTCGGCGAACTCGCCCTCGGGACGCCTCTGAGCGGCAGCGCCCCGGGCCGGCTCACCGGTTGGTGCGCTCGATCGGCTCCCGGGCCGCCGTGCGGAACCACCCGCACGCGCTGGACGCCGCGACGCGGGCGCCGGTCCTGCAGGCCGTCGAGTCCGCCCGGTCGGTCCTCCCGCTGCTCGGCGCGGAGGCGACCGGGCCCTCCCGCGCCGGCTCGGCGGTGGCGGACCGGCCGTCCAGTTCCGGCCACAGAACCGGCTGCCCTCCAGCCGGTACCGACGGGCCAGTTGAGCTTCTCGCTGGCCTCGCTAGTGCCGCCGGAGGCCGTGGCCCGGTTGAACGCTGCGCTGGCCAGCGATGATCCTGAAGGGGTGGCGGCAGGCCGGCAGTACGCCGAGCAGCTGGGCGGCGCCGTGGTCGAGCAGGTCCAGGCACGCTGGGTGGACGAGGGGCCGGTGACCGGGCAGGTGCGCCTGGAGATCACCGCCACCGTCGACCAGATGCACGCGGCGATGCAGCTCACCCGGTTCTCCGCCGACCGGCTCGGCCACCAGATCCAGCTCACCTTCGGGCCGATGGGGTCGTACAACATCTGCCCCTCCGGGACCCGGTGAGAGGCGCCCCGGCACGCCGCGTACATCCGGGTCGCCGCCGGACTGCCAGGCAACAATCATCGGAGGCCGTGGACGGGAGCTGGCCAAGCCCGGCAAGGGACCGCGGTCGTCGCCGGGCTGATGCGGCAGGCCGACCGTGCGGCCGGCACCCCTCCTCGCCACCGCGTCCTCCTCAAACAGCGGCAGGCTCCGGCACCACCGAATGCGGGACAGGGCCGTTGACCGGACACCCCTTCGTCGCTGTCATGGCTCAGCGCACGGTGAGGACCAGCTTGCCCGTGGTGCGGCCCGTCTCCGCGAGGGCGTGGGCCCGGGCGCCTTCGGCGAGGGGGAAGGTTCCGGAGACGTGGGCGCGGAGCCTGCCCCGGTCGACGAGCTCGGCGATGGCGCGCATGCCGGCCTGGTCGTGCTCGACGGCCAGGTGCGCGGCGCGGACCTGTGCCTTCTCCGCCGCTGCGCGGGTTCCTTCGGCGCCGGGCAGCAGGGTGACGAGGACGCCGCCGGGGCGGAGCACGCCCACGGAACGGATGGCGTTCTCTCCGCCGAGGGCGTCGAGGACGACGTCGTAACGCTCCTGGGTGTCGGTGAAGTCCTCGGAGCGGTGGTCGACGCAGACGTCCGCGCCGAGTTCGCTCAGGAAACCGTGCTTGGGGGCGCTCGCCGTCCCGGTGACGTGTGCGCCGCGCTCCTTGGCGATCTGTACGGCGAGATGACCGACACCGCCGGCCGCGGCGTGGATCAGCACGCGCTGCCCGGCCCGGAGGCCCGCGGTGTCGACGAGTGCCTGCCAGGCGGTGAGCGCGGCCAGCGGCAGAGCAGCCGCCTGGACGTGATCGATCCCGGCGGGCTTGGCGACGAAGGCGCGGGTGGGGCCGGTCACGTACTCGGCGTGGGAGCCGGCCCCGTACGGGTAGGGGAGCATGCCGAACACCTCGTCACCGGGCCGGAAGAGGGTGACGCCGTGGCCGGTCTCCACCACGGTGCCGGAGACGTCCCAGCCGAGGGTCAGCGGCGGGGGCGGCAGGAAGCCACTGTGGGCGCGGTGCTTGAAGTCCGTGGGGTTGAGTCCGGCCGCGTGCCCGGCGACGAGGATCTCCCCGATGCCGGGCGCGGGCCGGGGAAGCTCGGTCAGCCGTAGAACCTCGGGGCCGCCGAGGGCGGTCTGATGCAGGGCGAGCATCCTGGGAGCACCGTCCGGGACGGCAGGGCCCGGGGAGTCCGTGGCGTGCGCACTGGCCGGGGAGTCGAGGTTCTCAGGGGTGTCCGTCGAAGTCATGCCCCGATCCTGGCCGTACGGTCCGGCCCGGGGCGATGGCTAGAAGGTCATCATCCGATACATTCCTGCCATGCCCCCTGCCACCCCCCGCACTCCGAGCGTCCGCCCCGCGTCCGCCGCGCCCTCCCGGGCCCGTGACCTCGCCGAGCGCACGGCCGAACTGGACCGCCGAATGAGCCCGGACCCGCGGCCCGGCGCCCACAAGGTCGTCGTCCTCGCCCTCGACGGCGTCTACCCCTTCGAACTCGGCATCCCGCACCGAGTGCTGGGTTCCGCCGAGGGCCGCTACGAGGTGCTGTCCGCGAGCGTGGACGGGCGGCCCGTGCGTACCGACTCGGACCTGACCGTCACCCCCGGGCACGGTCCCGGGGTGCTGGCCGAGGCGGACACCGTGGTCATCCCCCCGTACGCGATCACCCGGGCCTCGGCCGCCGCCCCGGACCCGCAGGCCCTCGCCGCCCTGTCCCGCGTCCGCCCCGGCACCCGCCTGGTGTCCATCTGCACCGGTGCCTTCCTGCTGGCCGCCGCCGGTCTCCTGGACGGGCGCCGGGCCACCACCCACTGGGCGCTCACCGACCATTTCCAGGATCTGTTCCCCCGGGTCGAGCTTGACGCCGGCGTGCTCTTCGTCGACCACGGTGACGTGCTGACCTCCGCGGGGGCGGCGAGCGGTGTCGACGTCTGCCTGCACCTGGTGCGCCGGGACCACGGCAGCGAGGTGGCCAACCAGGTCGCCCGCCTTTGCGTCGTGCCGCCGTACCGGGACGGCGGGCAGGCGCAGTACATCGAGCGGCCGCTGCCGCCGGCGAGCGGAACCGGCACCGGGCCGACCCGCGACTGGGCGCTGCGGCGGCTGGAACTGCCCCTGACGCTGGACGAGCTGGCCGCGCACGCGGCGATGAGCACCCGTACCTTCGCCCGGCGCTTTAGGGAGGAGACCGGTCTGAGCCCCGGCCGCTGGCTGATCCAGCAGCGGCTGCGGCGGGCGCGGCACCTGCTGGAGTCCAGTGACCTGCCAGTGGAACGGGTCGCCCACGAGGTCGGCTTCGCCACCGCCACATCGCTACGGCGGCACCTGGCGGGGGAGGCGGGTGTCGCCCCGTCGGCGTACCGGCGCACTTTCCGCGCCTCCCACACAGGCGTTCACGACCGGTATGACCAAGCATGACGATCACCGTGCTCGGCTGCCGTTGGATATGAGCCGGAGCCGGTCGAAGCCGCGTGACCCGTGTCCCGGGGACCGGGGGCAGAGCCCCGTTGCCCGTTCCAGCAGGGCGACGCCGAGGTACATCACTGTCCGGGGCGCGGTGCCGCCGAAAGCAACGGTGGTCACGGCCGAGACCCCGGTGAGGACGAACAGCGCCGGGATGTCCGGCCGCACCGACACCGCCCGGTTGCGCCTGGACCACCTGCGGTAGTGCCTTGCGCTCGCCCGAGTCGAGGGCCGGTCCGGGCGACGGGGTGCCGCAGGAGACCGTCGGCGATGCCCGGCCCTACGGGGCCGCATGGGGACGTCCCTCCCCGTCGGCCATGAAGCCACCCGGCGGCTCGAACGGGACATCCGCAACGGTGCCGTCCTGCGACCAACGGCATCTCGACGCCGATCGGGGGTGCGGTGGTGCCTCTGCCCGCGGCCGCGAGCGACGGAGCCGGCTGATGAGCCCTGGGCGGACGAGACACGGGACGCGAGTGCGGGCCCCTGGATTCGGTCGCATGCCCGGATCCAGGGGCCACCACGACTGCAGGCGCGGCTATTCCGGCCGGCCGCCGGGCACTGGTCCCAGGCGGCGCCACAGTGGTGTCCGTCAGAAGACGGCCAGCGGGTTGACCGGGACGCCGGTCAGTCCGTGGATGCGTGGGGGTGCCACCACGAACAGGAAGGCGTAGCGGTTCAACTCCGTGCATACGGCGGCCAGTTCCTCCACCTCCGCCACGTCGATCAGGGGCATGCCCAGCAGTGGCAGAGCGACGCGGTGCAGCGGTGCGGGCACGGCCGTTTCCAGGGCTGGGTAGGCGTCGCCGAGGTCGCCGGCGTACAGGGATATGCCGCGCTGGTGCATCCACCGCACCGCGTCCAGCGTGACGCCCGGCAGCGGTTTCTCGAAGTCGACGACACCGGCCCATCCGCCGCGCAGCACCAGGGCGTCCCCGGATTCCAGCCGTACGCCCTGGCGGGCCTCGGCCGCCTCGAAGTCCTCCGGGGTGATCGGGTGCGCCGCGGGCAGCGGGCCGTCGAACGCCAGGTCGAGCAGGACGCCCCGGGTGGAGATGCCGGCGGCGAACGCCGCGGTGGAACCGCGCCGTACGCCGGCCGGTGTCACGCTCTCGGCGAGGGGATGTCCCGGGTAGACCTTGCCGTCCAGAACCTGGTGCCCCAGGGCGTCGATGTGGGTCGAGCTCACGTGATGGTTGGTCACCAGGATCATGTCCACGGTCGCGGGCACGTCCCCGGCGTACTGCATGATCTGCTGGACCGGCGAGCTGTCGCGGGCGAGGGGCGCGAAGGGCCCGCTGACGAACGGCGTCGGCCGGATCGGCCGGGCCAGCGACACCGTTCGTCCGGTACGGGCCTGTGCGGCACCCCTGGCCCGGGCCTCCTCGGTGATCAGGTTGAGCGTGCCCAGTTCGTCGTCCGCGCCCCATCGGCCCCAGTTGCTCGGCAGTTCCTGGTCGTTGGCCATGTCTGTGATGTCCTCTCTCTGTTGTCTTGCCCGTGGTGGTGGGATCGGGGGAGGGGCCGGTCGCCCCTCCCTGCGTGTGTGCGTCGTCGGGAGGTGAGCACTCCGGTCAGGTCACTGCCGACAAGCGGCAGGTCCTGTTCGCCGAGGACGCGCCAGGCATTGGCGCGACCGAGCCGGTCAAGCCGGGCGCAGGCACCGGCGGGAGGGTCCCGCTTGTCCCGCAGTCACCGCTGCTCGAGCCGGCCAGGCCTCTCGACGGGGCTTCTCCGCCGGGCGGTCGGCCGGCTGCCTGGGCTGGTTCGTGCGGCTGATCGCTGCTGACCGTGGCTGATCGCTGTCGGTCTCCGGACTGTCGCCGGTGTCTCCGGGTTCCGGAAGCGGCCAGACGGTGGCAGAGCCGGGGGAATCCCTTCATCCTTTCGGGTGGCGGTGACGCCGCCGGTGATCGAGATCGTCGAGTCACCGTCGGTGGCGGTCGGCGCGGGGTCGCTTCTGCGAGCGGTGCCGTTCCCTGACGGAGCGCCAAAATGGAAGCGCAGGACGGTTCGGCGCACGAGCAGAAAGCGGAGCGCTGCTCCGTATACTATACGGAGCGCGGTTCCGTTGTGCAGGGGGCAGCCGCACCAACTCCGGCTCCGCCGTCGGACGGTCTGCCCCGGAGTGCGGCGACGACGTGGGGTGCGGTGTCCAAGGTGCCGCCGAGGGCCTCCCGTTCGCCGGCCGCGGCGCCGGTGAGCGCGAACAGGACCGGCAGCGCGACCGGTTCGGCGTTACTGAACGCGGGCACGATCGGACAGTTCGGGGGATCGGCTGCTGGCGGTTGGAGCCGAGCCGCGTCGGGACGGCGGTGATCCGACGCGGTTGGGCGCGGGATCCGAGGTTTCCTCTGACGGTTGCCGCTGCGCGCTTCTGAGCTCCGCAGCCTGCCGGTCGGGGAGCCGCCATGAACTTGACGTCGTCGAGTGCAAGTGATGACACCAGATGTCATCCCTTGTGTCGCCTGCGCGGAAGCCGCAGGTGCGCCCGATCACTCACCGGCCGGCGTAACAGGTGGGGGCGCAGGGGCGTCCCGGAAGGATCGACGGAGGCGGCTTATTGAGAAGTAGACCGGTCTATTAGCGGCAGCCAGCCCCGGGGCCGAACGCCCCACGGGCCCTTGGTGGCCTCCTCGAGCCTGGAGCCCGCGGAGACCTTCACGCTGTAGCCGACGGGAATGCCGACCGGGTAGCCCTCCGACGATATGGCAAAGGCGGGCATGAGCAACCTTCGATCACGTGAGCCTCGGGAACCCACACGATCAAGGCATCCATGCCCGCCCACCCGAAAAAGAACGCCCTACGCTACGACTTTGTCGAGGCGTCAGGCAGCACGCCGGAGATCCGCAACAGCTTGCCCTGCCGGTTGCTGACGTAGATCCAGCCCTTGTCGCGGTCCAGCGCGACGCCGCAGACCGTGCCGAGACCGTCGGCCACCACCCGCTGACGTCCCTTAGCCTCGCCGTCAGCCACGACGACCTCACGCAGCTTGCCGCCGCCCGAGTCGGAGACGTATGCGTTGACCGCGCCATCCAGCGCTACGCGAACGCTATTCCCGAGATTGGTGGCCACGAGCTGCGGAGTGCCGCCATCTGCCTTCAGGTCGACCTCGTACAGCCCGCTGCGGTCGTACTCGCCGACGTACGCCTTGCCCCCCTTCAGCGCTACTCCGGCGGCCCTGGGCACGTCCCAGGTGCGCCGCTTCTCCGCCGGTTCGCTGTTCAGGTCGAACTCGATCAGCTTCCCGCTTTCGACGTCGGTGACATAGGCCTTTTTGCCCGGCAGGTCCAGCGCGACGCCGTACGCGTACATGCCCTCGGCGACCGTGACCGGGGAGGCGGAGCGGTCGGACAGGTTCACCGTGAACAGACGCCTGCCGCTGTAGTCGGCGACGTAGGCCTTGTTGCCCGGCAGGTCCAGCGCCACATCGTTGACTTGGCCCAGCTTCTCCAAGACCCAGTCCGTGCCGCCGCTGGTGAGGTCCACCTTGTACAGCTTGCCGCCGTTGTACCGGTCGGTGACGTACGCCTTTTGGTTCACAAGGTCCAGCGCAAGGCCATCGGCAGTCCCAAACCCGGTGGCGAGCTCGACGGGAGCCTCTCTCGAGCTCTGTTGCTCTTCGCCACCACCCTTGTAAAGAGGGTGATCCTTCTTGTCGAAGTTGAGTTTTTCAAGCTCGAAGACCTCGTGCACGCCGGCGAGGGTAGAGACGACCTCGGCTTCCCCTTTTTGCATAAATGGCTTGCCTTCATCGGTCAAGTCGAAGGTCTCCGTAGCCGCACCAGTTTCACCGAGTTTCCAGGCAATCACCTTGGAGTATTTGGGTTCCTGGGCTTGTGGGCCGTCCGGGCGGGTCTCCTTGACCTCTACTGGCTCTGGGTAGTACAAAGCGACCCACCCGCCAAAGGAGATGGGGAATTCGTAGTCGAACCTCCTCACCTGACGTCGCTGCGTGGCCAGGACATCTACCCGGCTGCCAACATCCCCGCTCAGCGTGGACGATGTTTTGAACGAAGTGGTCAACGAACCACTGACGGAAGCAGTGATCCCAAGCATCAGCTGTGCCGATAATTCCCCGGTACCCGTGGCGGTACTCGTGGCTGTCGTCGTACTTGTCGTTTGTGACTGAGACTCTGCGTCAACACCCTGATTGTCTTTGCTGTTCTTCAGGGTCATCTTCTCGGATTGGTTCACCGCCATGCTCTTCTGCAGTTGCTGCTGGAGTGATGCGGTGGTTTTTGCCCCGAAAGTGAGCTGTACCTGCCCCTGGAGCGACCAGCTGATTGTGTTCGAAATCGAGAATTCGACAGTGTGCGACCACTTGGTGGGAGTGGGGTCGGTTCGGTTGACGAACGTTTGCTTGGAGATCACGTCAGGCGGGGGCTGTGCAATGTCGCTGCGTTCTTCGACCAGCGGTACGCCCACTGTCATGTAGGCGCGCCACCCGCGCTCGTGTGCCGCATCCTCCCCATCGGGAAAGTCGCCGAATCGCCCCTTGTTCAGAGAAAACCCGGTAGGAGCGATATACCGGTCCGTGCCATCTGCTGATTTCTTCTCGGCCTTCCTCTTCAGTTTATCCTTGTCCCGCTCCAGGATGGCAGAGGCCTTGTCGGCAATATTGAGCTCCTTAAGGTTTCGCCCTGTCAGCGGGTGGCGCACAAATCGTTCGCCAAGATAGGCTGTACTCACGTTGCTATTGGTGGCGCCGCCCATGCCCCTCAGCCTCCTTGTGTAGCAGAACTCAACGATTTGTCAGTGTTGCTTGTGAGCTGTTCCCGGCCCTGGCGTGACCGGATGAGAAGCCGTCAAGCCGCCGAGTAGGGCCGTTGCTGCTGCTCAAGGGCCGGATCATGAAACCGGGACTTTGAACAGCCGTCCGGCCCTCAAGGTGGCTTCCTAACCGGCCCTCACCACTTGACCGACCCATCGTCAGTCCTTGTGACGCTTTTGGCCGATTTGTAGTTATCCTTCTTCAACTCTTCTAGATCTCCGTCGCTGATCTTTGGTCGGTCTTCGTCCCTAATCTCGACCTCCACCTTTTTGAATGCCTCATCCTTGGCCGAAGATGCCATACCGGATGTCGATTCGGGGTTTTCGCTGGCTTCCCGCTGCTTGGCGGCTACTGTCTGGGTGTTCTTGAATAGGGGAGTGATGAAGTTGTTCATGATGTCGAGCGCCTCAGGCGACGTCTCGCGCATGATCTTCGGGTCGCGCGCAGCTTCAGGAATGCCGTCGTAGAGCTCCGGATCAACCCCTTCCCGTTCGGGCCAGGCGCCCGGAATGTTTTCGTATACCTTTTGAGCGGACTCTTCGGCGGACTTGGCTTCACTTCCGCCGCTGTCGAAGATGTTCTTAAAGGACATGACCTTCCCTTCGGGTCCTCTCGCGGACGCAAAATCACACCTTGTAAATAGGGTGATTTTTCTCGCGGTGATTAAGCCTTCCCCTTCGAAGACCTCGGTGAACGGCTTGGCTTTGTCGGTCAGGTTGAAATGTTCCTTATCGTCGTCGCCAGCCTCGCCGAGCCTCCATGACCGCCTTATGGTATTTCGGTTCCTCGGTCTGACCGTCTTGTGCGAGACTCCTCGGTCCTACTCGCTCGGGTAAAGCAAAGCGACCCATGCAAAGCAACCCATCCCCCCAATGGCGATGAGGTTTTCGTCGTCGAACGTCCTCACCTGACGTCGCTGCGTGGCCGGACATCTACCGGCTACCAATACGCGCACTAAGGCCAGTCATATTTCGCCAAGGCAGCTGGTGCGGAACGGCACTTTCGCCGCCCATTGCCTGGAGCCTCCTTGCGTCATCCGCTGTGTGCACCAGGATCTTCCTGTGCTTGCCTACCCTTCTGATGATCGACCTATTCAGCTCGGCCATGCGATTTCTCGCCCACCGCCTGGCTGCAGGCTGGCTGTGGCATTATTTTGGGCCACCGCGACGGCTGGAACTGATCCCCGGTTGGTTTCCGATTGAACGATGCTCTCAAATGGCCCCGCCTACGACCTGCAAGGACCAGCTTGGAGGGGCCGTCTTAGGACGTCATCGAACTGCAGATTGCGTTGAGTCCTGGCCAAATCGGTGGTCCCCAAAATTGAGCCAGACTGGTGGGTCTCCTGCCTATTGGTCGGGTGTGAGTGCCGCGAGGGGGGGACATGCGGCAACTGGCGCCTGCGGCGTAGGAGGACCTGCGGCTAGGGGCATTGCGGCGCTGGAGTCGGGGCGAGTTCGGACGTACGGTCGGGCCGCAGTGGTCTTCAGGGTGTTGGAGCGGTCGGTGCTCACTTGGTGGCGGCCCTTCCGGGCGGTCGGCCAGGCGGTGCGGCAACCGCGCACCGGTTTGGACGAGTTGCTCGATGCCTCGGCGCGCGGGTCGGCACTTCAGGCGATGATGGGGACTGAACATCCCTGCGCACCCGAGTACGGAGCGGTTCTCAACAAACCGTCGCGTCCCTGCTCCTCGGCAGGGCAACTTACCTGTCCCGTGGCCGGGGAGCCTATAGATCGCCACCAACACCACCGCTACGCGGACCGGCCGAACCACCGTGTGAGGATGATCTCCGGCTGCGAACTCGCCAGAGCCGCTGAGGTGCAGAGACGCGTACGCTTGAACTTGCCTTGGGCCATCGCCTTCTCGTCCTCCTGGAACTCGTGCGGGCAGCGCCGCCCACTGAGCGCCACGCCGGTGCTAGTTGCCTACTTCTTCGATCCTGACGTGATCGGTACGCTGCCCGACGCGCGTGTCCCGGATGCCTCGGTGGAGGACCGGCAGGCACTCCTCGACCTTGTCGGTGAATCCGGCTGGAAGAACCAGTACGCCGAGGATGAGACCGTGCTGCTGGGGCCCCGGTGCAGACAGTGCTCTCTCGTCCGGCCGACGCCGAGTGTGCCAGTCGAGCGTGGGGCTCACGGGGTCCAGCGGAACTTGTCGCCTCCTAGCCAGCGCACGTCCTCCGGGTCGTCCAGGTCGACGTGTTCCAGTCCTGCCTGGTGTGCGAGGCGCAGCACGTCGAACAGGTCGTGAGCGATGCCGACGCGGTCCCTGCGGATCTGCACGACGCGGAATGGCGGGTCCCCGGGTTGGACAGGGAAAACGACGACTGCGCTCATGGTGTCTAGCGTGCGGCAACCATTCGTCAGAGCGCTACTAGACACTCGCCAACCCTGCCTCCATGGTGCCGGGAGCCTAGCCGGCGAGCGCGGCACGGTCGAAGGGCACGATGCCCAACTCAAGAGCAGCGACTCGCGCGGGCTTCGTGGAAGTCGACGTCGTGATCAGTACGGCCACGTCGGCACCGTGCTGCGTGGAGCAGGTTCCGGCGAAGCTCTGCGCCTCGCCGGAAGTCACCTTGTGGCTGGAGGGCGTAGAGCTTGCATTGAGAGGCGATGAATCGGCCGGTTGGGGCGTTGGCGGAGACGTCCTTCGCGAGGTCTCCAGCACCACCCGTGCGCGACGCGTTGGCGCAGCCATCGTGGAGTGGCGAGTTGGGTGGAGACACCGTCGATGGAGTCCCCAACCCTCGATCAGCTTCAGGTCAAATCTGACCTGGCGGGTGCGGGCCGGTTGGCGTTTCCCGTTTCGGCGGCCACTTGATGAAGTGTCAAGTGGCCGCCGTTTGACCACGCCAAGTAATCGCGGGGCCGTCCTGTTGAGGGGGCGGCATGCGACAGAGATTCCTGAATTCAGGATCTCCTGTATCGTCAGAGGTGTGCTGACACTTGTCTCCGAGGTCGAGGTGCTGGCGCGGTTCGGCCGCGCGCTCGCCGACCCGATTCGCTGCCGACTGCTGCTCGCGCTGCGCGAGGCTCCCGCCCACCCGTCGGACTTGGCCGACCGGCTGGGTATCTCCCGCACCCGGCTGTCGAACCACCTGGCCTGCCTGCGCGACTGCGGGCTGGTGGTAGCGGTACCAATTGGCCGCCGCACACGCTACGAACTCGCCGACCCCCGTCTCGGGCACGCACTCGACGACCTACGGACCGCCGTGGTCGCCGTCGAGGCGGACCGCGGTTGTGTGGACGCCGACGAGAAGGGCTGCTGCTGATGGCTGTCCTCACCCTCGGCCCGTCGCGGGCCCGCCGGGACATCCTTGCCCGCCGCATACGCCTGCTGGTGTTCGCGACCATCACCTACAACGTCATCGAGGCGGCCGTCGCCCTCACCGCCGGCGCCCTGGCCTCGTCCACGGCGCTGATCGGCTTCGGCCTGGACTCCCTGATCGAGGTCTCCTCCGCCGCAGCGGTCGCTTGGCAGTTCTCCGCCCGTGACCACGCGGTGCGCCAGGCACGGGAGAAGGCCACGCTTCGGATCATCGCCGTCTCGTTCTTCGCACTCGCCGCCTACGTGACCGTCGACTCCGCCCGCGCGCTCGCTGGCTCCGAACAGGTCCAGCACTCCCCGCCTGGCATCGCCCTGGCCGCACTGTCCCTGGCCGTGATGCCCGTTCTATCCGCCGCCCAGCGCCGGGCTGGACGTGAACTCGGCTCCGCCGCCGCTGTTGCCGACTCCAAGCAGACCCTGCTGTGCACCTACCTGTCCGCCGTGCTCCTGGTCGGCCTGCTTGCCAACGCCCTGCTTGGCTGGTCCTGGGCCGACCCGATCGCCGCTCTGATAGTCGCGGTGGTCGCCGTGAAGGAAGGCCGCGACGCCTGGCACGGCGACGCCTGCTGCACCCTCCCCCCGCCCGCGCTCACGCAGGCCGATCGCGCGGCTGGCGGCTGCCGAGCTGGCTGCGACTGCTGCACGTGACCTCAGCCGTCACGCACGGCAAGGCCGCCGGCAGCCATAGGCGTAACTGGCCGCCAGTGGCGAGTCGCAACTGGCCGTCCGCAGGGAATCCTTCTGGCCACTGCTACTTGGTGGGCCTGAGCCCTTGGGTTGGCCGGTGGCGAACCGGTGTGGCCTGTCGCCTGCGTTGTCGTGGAGATGCGTGGGGTAGTCAGACGTCCTGATGCTTCTGATGCGTGGGAAACTCGTCTGTGGTCGGTCGAGATGACGTCATGACCGCAGCGTTCGACCGGCATTCCTGGGCAGGAGCGCTGGTCGCAAGCCCTTCGCGAGCACGGGGGGCGTGGTCGCAAAGTGCGTGCCGAAACGCCCATTTGACCGAGGCGGTCGGGAGTCTGGGCCCCGGCGTCGCCCTCGATGCGGGCTGTGGGCACGGGGCTGAGGCGCTCTGGCTCGCCGCGCGTGGATGGCAGGTTGCCGCGGTCGTCTTCTCCAAGTCCGCCCTGGCTCATGCTCGGTCGACGGCCGGAGTCATCGGGGCGGACGTGGCCGAGCGCGTCGACTGGGTCGAAGGGGATCTTGCAACCTGCGCCCTGCGGCCTGGCCGCTACGACCTCGTCGCCTGTCTGTACGTCCACGTGGCGGTGGCGATGGAGGAGATGGTGCAGCGGGACTGCGACGGGGGTCGCGCTCGGCGGGAGGCCTGTTCCTGATCGGCCACCGCCCGATCGACCCGGCCACCGGAGCCGCAACTCTCGCGGCCGGTCAGGTGCAGGTCTCCGTCGATGAGGCGGTCGCTGCACGCGATCCCGCCCGCTGAGAGTCCGTCGTCGCCGACGACCGCCCACGTGCCGTGGCCAGCGCCGGTGTCTGTCATTTGGGCTCGATGCCTGTCCTGACAGTGAAACCCGATTGCTGCCTTTCGGGGCAGCACAACAACTCACTTCTTGATCACGCAGCCTCAGCACTTCAGCTGACGAATCCCACCAGATCGAGAGCTCTGGGCTGCGACCGGCCAACTATCGGTAGTCCGACCGCAGGACTTTGGTTGCGCCGTTCGCGGTGCCGGGTCGCGGGCAGCCGACGAGTGGTACACCCTCACCGGCGGCCCCGTGCCACTCCCGCCGAACCTGTTGGGAGCAATCCACGCTGCCGTCCTTAAACGTGGACGGCGCGCGGAAGGCCAGAGCTCCCCGTGACTGCGACTGCTGCGTGGTGTGGGGAACGGCGACAGCCGCAGCGCTGCCAGGCGTACCCCGAGCTTACGAAGTAGGGCGAGCAAGCCGGTGGAGGGTCGTTTCCCAAACTTGGGAAACGACCCTCCACCGCTATGCGTATGGCCGTGGGCGAGCCCCCAACCGGCCGGGCCCTCGCCGACGGCCGCGCGTCGCCTCTTGCCTGGAGATGTGAACGCGCGGCGTGTCGTTGGTTCTTCGGCCTTTAGCGCCTGCTTGCGAAATCATTTCCGCGCAGGTCAGCGGACGTGCACCGTCACCACTTCGGAGGCGTGGAGGCGCACGGGGCGGTGGTCGTGCTTGCTGGTCAGGCCGTAGAGCACCGCACGGAATTTCAGGTCGCCGCGGCGCGCGGACGTGCCGTGTGTGCTGACACGCGCGTCGCCCTTGGCCGGGACACTGCAGTTCTCCTGGTGCCAACCCTCGCCGAAGCCGTTCTCCTCCAGGCATAGCTGGTGCAGGTAGCCGGCGCTGTCGTCGGTGCCGTGCGCCGTGACCGTGATGGTCTTGCCGACGTGCGCCGTGTGCGGCGCCGTGATGTCCACACCGCCCTTGGCGAACGCCGGCGCGGCGGCCAGAGTCACCGTGGCCAGACCCAGCGCACCGATCACGGCCACACGGCCGCCCCGCGCCTTCATCCCGGTCTTCTTCGTCCTGGTCATGGACTTCCCTCCCGTGGATCTCCCCCATGGTGAGACCCACCCCCTTCGCGAAGGCGCCCAGTGCGCCTCGCTGATCACCCACACGAGCTCGCCACCCGAGCCGGTTGCAACTCCCCGGGCGCCGTTACAGATCCACGACAAATTGCATTAGCAGCCGGAGCGGTTGGTCCCACCGAAGATGCGCCGCACCGCCCGAGGTTGAACCGCGTCCGCGTGGGCGATGCGGTTCATGCACCCGCGCGTACGACCCCGCAAACCCTCTTGACCGAGGCCGCGGACCAGGAGAAATGCAGCGCACCGGATGATGCGCCAGCCCTCGGCGCCCGCACCGGCGGCCGGTGCATATCGACCGCACTGGAGGGGCACAGGTGTGGCGGCGGCGCGGCTATCGGTGCGCACCGGCCACAGGGCGTTCCGTGGGCCCGATTCAGGGGCTCGGTGCGCATTGCCTACCGCCTACCATGCGCAGCATGTATGACCATGGCCTGGTGGTGTGCACCGAGCGGGAGCTCACCGGTTCTGGTCGGGCTCTACTACGGGCAGGCTTGTGGTGTGGTGGGGTCGTGCCGGATGCGTGGCCCTGGCAGGGGCCTCGGGGTGTCGGTAGGGGCGGTCGCCAGGCCGAGGCGGGTGTGGATGATGCGGGCGAAGTCGGCGATGGTGCCGTTACTGCGCAGGAGTTCCATTGGGGGGATGTCGATGTCGTACTGCTGGCGGACGGTGACCAGCAGTTCGGTTCCCATGAGGGAGTCGAGGCCGTATTCGTCCAAGCGGCGGTGGTGGTCGATGCGGTCGGCTGTGGTGTGGAGTACCGCGGCGAGGAGTTCGGCCATGGAGTCGGCGATGAACTGGTGGGCTTGCGCGGGGCTCAACTCGGCGAGTAGGGCCAGTAACTCCTCGTGGGTATGTGCGGTGGCATCGATGTGCGACGGCAGCAACAACGCTATTCGGGGGGCTTGGAGAGTGGGCAGGAGCCTGGCTAGCGGAATCCAGTTGTAGCGGCCGATGGCGACGGATGCCTCGCCCGTGACCAGGGTGTCTTGCAGGGTGCGGAACGCCTCGGCGGGGGTGAGGGGTTCGATGCCGGCTTGCGCCATGGTGCGGGTGAGGTTGTTGCGGGCGACGTACCCGGTCTCACCGATGGCTCCCCAGGAGATCACGTTGGCGTGGTGTCCTTCGTGGCGGCGGTGTCGGGTGAGCGCTTCGAGGTAGAGGTTGCCGGCCGCGTAGGGGGCTTGGGTGATGTGACCGATCGTGGCGGCGACCGAGGAGTAGGAGAGGAACAGGTCGATCGGCCGGTCGGCGGTGAGGGCGTTGAGGGTGTGGGCGCCGGTGAGTTTGGGGGCGAGTACGGCGCGGAACCGCTCGTCGGTCAGTTCTGTCAAGGGTGCGTCGTCCAGGTGCATGGCGCAGTGTGCGACGCCGCGCAGTGGATGCCCGCTGGCGTCGATGGCGCGGGCGATGTGGTGCAGGGCCTCGGGGTCGGTGATGTCCGCGGTGTAGGCGTGGGCGTGTACGCCGCGTCCGGCTAGGTCGGCGAGGAGAGCGGGGGCTTCGGGGGACTGGTCGCCGCGTCGGCTGACGAGGGCCAGGTGGCGGGCCCCGCGATCGGCGAGCCAGCGGGCGGTGGCCGCGCCGAAGCCGCTCAGCCCGCCGGTGACCAGGTAGGTTGCTTCGGTGCTCAGAGGGGCGACGGGGCGGTGGCGCTCGATCGCCGGGGGTTCGTCGAGAGGGTCGAAGGTGATGACGATCTTGCCGATGTGCCGGGAGTGCTGCATCAGTCGGAAGGCGTCGGCGATGCGGGCGGCCGGGTGGACGGTGTGCAGTAGTGGGCGGTAGCGGCCCGTCCGGATCGCTTCACCGATCTGCCGGAACTGTTCTCTGGCGCGGTCGGGGTCGTGCAGGAGGGCTGTGAGGTCGACGCCGAAGAAGGCGATGTTCTTGGCGAACGGCCGCAGCAGCAGTGGTTTGTTCTCGTAGATGTCGCGTTTGCCGAGTTCGATGAAGCGTCCACCGAAGGCGAGGGTCTCCAGGCCCCGGGAAATCGCCTCCCCTGCCAGGGAGTTGACCACCACGTCCACGCCACGGCCGCCGGTGATCTGCCGGACCTGTTCGGCGAAGTCCAACGTGCGGGAATCCAGGACGTGTTCGACGCCGAGGTTATGCAACAGGGCCCGTTTGACAGGGTCCCCGGCGGTCGCGATGACACGGGCGCCTAGGTGCCGCGCGTACTGCAGGGCCGCGAGCCCCACGCCACCGGCGCCTGCGTGGATCAGTACGGTTTCGCCGGGCGCCAGCCGGGCCAAGTGGCCCAGGCTGTAGTGGACGGTGAGGAAGACGACGGGCATCGTGGCCGCTTCGGCCCACGTCATGTCGTCGGGTACCCGCATCACCGCGTCGGCGGTGATGCGCACGTGGGAGGCGAGCGCCCCGGGAGCCAGGGCGGCGACACGGTCGCCGATGGCTATCCCGCAGACGCCTTCCCCGACGGCTTCGACGACTCCGGCGCACTCCATGCCGGGGCCGACCTGGGTTTCGAACCCGGCGTCGGCGTCGGCGGGCAGGACTCCGATGGTCTGCATCAGATCGTGGTAGTTGAGGGCGGCGGTGCGGACGGCGATGACGACCTGCCCCGGTCCGGGGGCGGGGCGCTCGGTCTCGGTCCAGGCGAGCCGGTAGGCCAGGCCTGGACTGTGCACGTTGAGGGTGAAGGCAGGCACGTCGGCCGGTCCGGTGGTGCCCTGTGGGGTGATGGTCCGGTCGGTGATCCGGGGGACGAACCGGCCGCCGCGTGTGAGGGCGATCTCGTCTTCGTCACCGCGGGTGAGCAGTTCTCTGGTGGCACGTCGGGCGGCAGCGACCGGGTCATCGCCGGCGTCGAGGGACAGGCGGCGCACGGTGATGCGAGGGTGTTCGTTGGCAAGGGTGCGGGCCAGTCCCCAACTGGTGGCGTCCACTGGGGAGAGGGGCAGCTCAGGTGCAGGCAGGGCACCGGTAGGCCGGGTGATCAGCCACAGCACGATCCGCTGTACCGCGGGTAGGCGCTCGCAGGCGGCGGCGAAGGCACGTAGCACGGCGGCGCGGTGGGTCGCTGTGCGCAGTTCCGTGGCGGCATCGCAGCGGGTCTTTCCGGCAAGGACGAAGGCGACAGTGACTGTTGGGGCGCTTTCGGCTTCCAGCAGGTCCTGCCAGCGGTCGACATCAGTCGGGGCTGGCAGGTGCCGTACGGGTGCGCCGGTGGTTCGCAGGCTTTCGACCAGTGCGTCGCAGAGCGTTGGGGCCGACCCTTCTGCGGCAGTCGGGTCGACGGCCACGATCCACCTGCCGTCCGGCGGCGCCGCGGGCAGCGCGACAGGGCTGGCGGCACCGCCGGGCGCCGCGGCGAGAAGCACAGAGAAGTCACCGCAGGTGGCTTCGTGCGCGTTCTGGACGACGTCGGTGTACCCGACCTGGCGCAGCAGTGGCGGCCAACGGTCGGCGGGGAGCAAGATGCCGTCGGGCCGCAGTTCGTGGTCAGTGAAGCTCCAGAACGCCTCCATCATGCCGAACTGGGGGGCCAGCACGCGGGCGTTGTGGGTTTCGACAGCCAGGAGGTGGCCGCCGGGCGCCAGAAGACGGCGCACTCTCGCCAGCGCGCCCGTCAGGTCACGGGAGGTGTGCAGGGCGTTGGACGCGATGACGAGATCGAACCCGCTGTCGGTGAAGCCCTGCTCGACCAGATCGCGGTCCAGGTCGAGGGTGCGCGGTTCAAGGAAGTCCCAGTCGGCGAACCGCTCTTCGCTGCGACTCAAGAAGAGCGGTGAGACGTCGGTGAACAGGTAGCGGGTGCGTTCCGGCGGCAGCAGTGGCAGCAGCGCCCGTGTGGTGCCGCCGGTGCCCGCCCCCACCTCGAGGACGCGCAGCGGTCTGTCTGCCGGCCAGCGCGCCACCATGGCACCAACGAGGGCCTGCACGGTGCGATTGAGGTGGTTCATGACAGGGGCTGTACTGAAGAAGTGTTCGAACCGCTCCATGCCGCCGTCGCAGACCAGCGCTTCGAGAGGATCCAGCATGCCGCGCCAGATCTCCCCGAGGTGCGGGGCGTTGAAGGCATACAGCGCGGTCTCGGTGCAGTAGGAGGGCAGATCGCGTACCAGACGGTGCACGAGATCCTCGACACCCAGGTCAGTACGCCTCAGTTGCCACCTGCCGTCGTCCTGACGCCGCAGCAGCCCGTGCTCTTCCTGTATGGAAGCGAACAGCTCCAGTACACGGCGGTGGCGCACCAGCACCCCGCATTCGATGAGGTCCTCGATGGTGAACGGCTGTGCTGGATCGGGCAGCAGACCAGCGAAGGCCGCGGCACTGGCGTACGCAGTGATCTCGAACAGGGCGCGTCGTGCGCGGTCCCAGTGATGCCGCCGCCAGTCGGGCAGCAGCGCTGTGGTGCGCTCCCGCGCCTCCTCGGCGAGAATCGACGGTCTTGGCAGCGGGGACGGTTCACACGGCAGGTCGGTGTGAGGAGCGGCCCGCATGACGGGGACATGAATGCTCAGAGGGGTGGTGCGCATACCGTCGAAGCGTCGCAGTCGGCACCCTTCCAACTCGGCGACCACGGCGCCGTCGGGATCGGTGACGATGATGTCCCAGCACACCTCAGTCGAGGTACGGACGCGTTCGCGCACGTGCACCCGCCCCTCAGCCGGTGGCGTGCGCCAGACACGGACGGCGTCGAGCGCGCTGGGCAGATAGGCTCGTCGACCGTCAGCCATCAGGTCGGCGAGGAGCGGCGCACCGGCCTGAATCGCGCCGTCCAGCAGGGCTGGATGGGCCTCGTAGCCCTCGGTCGGGCCGACATGGCGGTAGGCGGCGATGACCTCCCCGTCGCCCACGCGTAGTTCACGCAGCACCTGGAACGCCGGGCCGTAGTCCAGCCCCGCGGCAGCCAGTTCGCGAGACTGCGTTGCGACATCGACCAGCCGGACGCAGCGCGCCTCGACCGCCGCGAGGTCGACGACGGACGGGCATGCACGCAGCAGTCGGCGCACCAGGCCCCGGGCGTGCTGCTGAACCTGACTGTCACCGCCTTCGCTGGCGCCGATACTGACGATCCCGTCCTCGGGTGAGAAAGCCACGTGCAGGAGGACCTGCCCGGGGTCATTCCACGGCACAACCAGCGCCCGGTAAAGCTCCAGGTGTGTAACCTCCGCAGGGGCGTTGAACACGCGCCGTCCGGCGGCCAGTGCCATCTCCACGAAGCCGGTAGCGGGCAGGATGACCGTCCCGCCGACGCGGTGTTCGCCCAACCAGGGTGCCTGACCTGGCTCCACCGCGCCCTTCCACGTCGGCCAGACCTCACGCATCCGGTCGCCCAGAAGCGGATGGTCGTATCCGCCGCCTTTGCCCAGGCCCCCCGTCCACGCCGACGCATCCCCGCTCCAGTACCGCTGGCGCTGCCAGGGATAGGCCGGAAGTGTGACCACCCGGCCGGGCTTTGGGAAGTGGACGTGCCAGTCAACCTCGGCGCCGGAGGCGATCAGCGCGGCGGTGGCATGAGACATCCCGGTTGGCCCGTCCTCGCCGCGGACGATGGTGGGCACCAAGGCCACCTGCCGGGTCGTGCCGTCGGCGATTCGGCGCAGGTACGGGCGCAGGATCGGGTGCGGGCCGATATCGGCGAAGACGTCGTACCCCTTGTCCAGCAGGTGCTCGATCGCGGGGGCGAAGAGCACCGCCTGGCGCATGTTGAGCCACCAGTAGTCGGCATCCAGCACAGCCCCGTCGATCGGCGCGCCGGTGACACAGGAGATCATGGGGATACGGGCCAGCCGCGGGCGTAGCGAGCTCAGAGCTGACTTCAAGGGAGCCTCGGCCGGGTCCATCGCCCGACTGTGGAAGGCGTAGTCGAGGTCCAGAAGGGTACAGACGATCCGCCGGTCCCTGAGATCCCCCACGAGGGCTTCCACCCCATCCGCGGGTCCCGCTACCGTGACGTCACGGCCGGAGTTGACGCACGCGATCTCGACTCCGGAAAAGGGCGCGATCGCCTCCTCGGCTTCCTCCCGGGGCAGAGTAACGGAGGCCATCCGTCCCTGAGCCGCCATCTGTGCTTGCAGACGGCTACGGGTGGCCACCACCAGCGCCGCGTCTTCGAGGGTTAGCGCCCCGGCCACATACGCTGCCGGGATTTCGCCGACGCTGTGGCCGACGACCGCTGTCGGCTCCAGGCCCTGAGCGCGCAGCACTTTCGCGATCCCGATCTGGACCGCGAACAACATCGGCTGGGACACCGCTGTCGAGCGCAGCTGGCTCTCCTCCGGCATGCGCCGCATCTCGTCGAGGACCGACCAGCCCAGCAACGGAGCGAGCACCCGGTCGGCCTCCTCGACCGTCTCTCGGAACACCGCAACCTTGGTGAGCAGATCAGCCGCCATCCCGGGCCACTGCGCCCCGTTGCCGGAGAACGCGAACACGCAACGGCCGCCACGCACGGCTTCGGCGACCGCACCTGACCGGTCCACCTGGGAGGCGTGAGCGTGGTATCCGGCATCGCTTCCGCGCTCTTGCCGCGCGTCGCTGGACGCGGACGCGTCGGCTGGCCCGTCAGTGCCGGGTGCTTCGGTTGACAATTCCTCCACGAGCCCGGCGACCGGTTCCGGCGAGTCAGCGTCTTCGGGCACGCCGTTGGCCTGCTTGGTCAACGAGCGCCGCAGTAAGGCCAGTTTGCGCCTCACCTCGGTCGTGCCGCTCGCTAGATCATCGTCGGCCACGGCATCCATCGCTGCTGGAACCTGTTCGGCCAAGGAAGTCAACCGCTCGGCCGCCTCGGCCGCGTCGGCCGCGAAAACCACCGCCCGGTGTTGGTGTCGGCCGCGTCGCACACACGCGGTGTAGGCCAAGTCGTAGAACTCCTGCGGGCAGGCGGATGCCAGCCGCTCGGCGGTGCGCCGCAGGGCATCGGCCAGCGCGGGCCGGGAACGGCCGCTGACCAGCATCGGCAAGACCGTCTCGTCCCGGGAAGCGCTCGCCTCGGAGCTGACGGGGTCGCCGGGTGTTCCAGGCAGCGCCTGTTCCGGCTTCACCGGAGCAGCCGGTAAAGGCAGCGCCACGGTCCCTTCGGCGGTCAACGGGGCTGCGGCCAGCACCACGTGGGCGTTGGCACCGCCGAAACCGAAGGAGTTGACGCCCACCACGGTGCGCTCGCTCACCTCGATGGGCACGGCCTCGACAGCCGGCGCCAGACCCAGTGCAGCGAAGTCGACGTGCGGGCTGGGCGGTGTGGCGTGCAAGGTCGGTGGGACCAAGCCGTGCCGCAGTACCAGCATGCCCTTGAACACACCGGTGATTCCGGAAGCTGGTTCTGAGTGGCCCAGGTTGGACTTCACCGAGCCGATCGGCAGCGCACCGCAGGTTCGGCGCACCCCAAGGGCGTTGCCGATGGCCTGGCACTCGATGGGATCGCCGACCGGGGTGCCGGTGCCGTGCGCCTCCAGATACGCCACGTCATCCGGGTCGACCCGGCAGCGGTCATAGACCTGGCGCAGCAGGGCCTCCTGGCTCTCTGCCTTGGGCAGGGCCAGGCCCGGTGTTCGCCCGTCGCTGCCCGTGGCACCGTCGACCACGACCGCGTGGATCCGATCACCGTCGGCGAGCGCGTCCGACAGGCGCTTCAGCAGTACCACACCGCCGCCCTCGGCCCGCACGTATCCGTCCGCGTCCGCCGAGAAGGAGCGGCACCGCCCACTGGGTGAAAGCATCGCCGCCTGGCAAAACCCGACAAAGTGGTACGGGCTCAGCAGGACGTTCACGCCCCCGACCAACGCCATCCGACTCTGCCCAGCCAGTAACGCCTGATGTGCCTGCACCAACGCCACAAGCGAGGACGAACACGCCGTGTCCACCGCCATACTCGGCCCACGCAGGTCAAAGAAGTGCGACAGCCGATTCGCCGCGATCGACGAAGCCGCCCCCGACATGGTGTAGGCATTCACGCCTCTCGGCGAGAGCATCTGCAACGCACCGTAGGACTGGTCGGAGATCCCAACGAACACTGCAGTGTCCGAACCCGCCAGCGCCTCCGGGCAAATGCCGGCATCGTCCAGCGCTTCCACCGACATCTCCATCAACAGCCGCTGCTGCGGGTCCATCTGCGTCGCCTCACGCGGCGCGATGCCGAAGAATTCGGCGTCGAAAGAGTCGATGCCCTCCAGAAAACCGCCCGCCGCGGTGTACGACTTGCCCGGACGCGGCATCAAGGTGTCGACGAACCGCTCAGGGGCGAACCGCTCGGCCGGCACCTCCCCAATAAGGTCGAGGCCCGCTTCCAAAGCCAGCCACAGACCGTCAAGGTCACTGATGGCGCCTGGCAGTCGGCAACCCACGCCAATCACTGCGACCGGCTCCACCGGCCCTGCCGCGAACCCACTCCCGCGCATAGCCCAGCCCCTTTGTTCCCACTTGCAAGGTCCTAACCCGCACGGTCGCTGTGAGCTCGGACGGCCGCAGGTGCCGATCTCGGAATGGCGCGAAGCTTGATCTTCAACCGTTCGCCTTGAACGGCACCCCGGACGTGATCATTCGGATCGTTAACTGCCCTATACGTGGGTGGACTTCGACTGATGCTGTGCTCTGACCAACGGACGCACACGCAACCAGCACGAAAGCCGTAGGCACGAGTCTGCTCCACCCCTCGGGTTCCACAGGACCCATTGCCTGAACTGTCACTCCTTCGAGGTAACTTCCGCTCATGCCTGACCAGGGGCTGGCTCGATTGTTCGAGTTGGCTAACGCGGGGCGTGCGTAGGCTGACCGGTGCGGTATGGGCTGGAGGGCTCGCAGAAGAGCCCCACGCTGGCTTGACGTGAGGCCAAGCTCCCATACCGGGAAGTTTGCGCTCTGGGGCGTGAGACCACAGGGAAGAGCGCCGCCTCGGCGGCACCCTCGACGACCAGTACGGCTCGGGCGAGCACAGCGTGCGCTATTACGCCGCCGGGCGGGCGCCGTCCTGAAGCCACCCTGATCCATCTCGCCGACCCCGTGGACTCCGGACGCCTCCCTAACCAGCACAAATCGCCATGACGGGCAAGCCGCGAACGTCTACTCTCCAGTGAATGACCGAACACGGACTTGAACATCTCGCATCCCCCGAAGTCATCGTTCGCCACCAGGACGACCCGGGCACCCAGGTCAGGCTCTGCGACCGATACTTCCCCGATGAGCACGGCATCGGCTTTGCGGTGGAAATCCGTGCGGACGGGCTGCAGGCTCGCCTTGATTCGATCGAAACCTGGGTGTGGGACCACAAGCCCTTGACCGACTTTCTTGACGGTCTCGCTGCTGACTTTCGTGGCTGGGACGGCGAACGCACCTGGAGCACCAATCACCTCGTGCTGCGAGCCGTCTTCAATTCCGGTGGCCACGTCGCCCTGACCTGGACACTCATACCCTGGACCACCCGGCAGGACGCGTGGGAAGCTTCCGTGACCACCTGGCTGGAGGCGGGTGAGGAGATGTCCGCGCTCGCAGCTGACCTGCGGGAGTTCCTTACAGCAGAGGATGTTGCTCGTGGCTGATCTGCAACTGACCTGGACGCTCTGCGGACACGGCTGCGCCGACTGCCATGTAGTCGACGAGCGGGCAGAGGTGGAGGTCACCGCCTCGTATATCACCCAGGCCCCCGAGGACTTTCTGGCAGCAGTCACCAGGGTTGTCGCCGACGAGCCTCGAGCCGTTCGTTGGCCAGGAGCTGTGCGAGTTAGCGCTGCTTGAGTGGCGGCCAGCGGACCGTGACCTGGCAGATGGAACGCAGCGCGGTGAGGGCGCGCGGCAGGAGCAGTGCTCCCGCGCTGGGGAACGTGCCGAGGCGCGCGACATGGCGCTCGGGGGAGCCCTCGCAGTTTCCGTTCGGCCGCGGCGACGGCGTCCAGTGCCACACGGCGTGCCGCAGCAGTGCCTGACCGGTCGCTGTAAGGGAGACGCCGCAGGGGCGGCGGCCGAACAGCTTCACCCCGGCCGCTTGTTCGCGTGTGGAGATCCGTCGGGTGCTAGCGGATTGGGGATAGAGGAGTTCTGCTGCGGTGAGGCTGCCATGCTCTGCGACTTCGCGCAGCGCCCGCAGGCCACCAATGGGAGGCCATGAGGTTTATGCATACCCACCATGCCAGACTTTCGCTGGCTGCATGGAGCGGTTCTGCCTAGCGTTGACCGGGTCAGCAGCAGCGATTCGCGCGGCTGCGGGAGCACACATCCGAGGAGCACCCATGCCGTTCGTGGAGATATACCTACGCAAGGGCAAGACGCCGGAGTACCGCAAGGCCGTGTCCGAGGCGGTCCACGCTTCGATGAGAGAGGTATTTCAGATTCCCGAAGACGACTTCTTCCACGTAGTGCACGAGATGGAGCCCCGCGACATCCTTCAGGCCCCGACGTTCTTCGGCGTCGAGCGCAGCGCTGACTCGGTGATCATCCGGATGACCTTCAACCACCGGCCCGCGGGGCAGAAGGCCGCTCTGTTCGAAGCGGTCGCCGACCACCTAGTGGCCGCACCGGGGATGCGCCGCGAGGATGTCCTGCTGACTGTCTTGGAGACCGCCGCGGAGAACTGGTGGGCGCAGGGGCGGCTCATCGACCCAGAGTCCGGGTTCGACGTCCGGATGAGTCCCGAGGCCATGCAGGCGGGACGTATCGGCTGACCCACCGTGAAGTGGAAGACGCCGGATGTCGGGCGTGGTGCGGGCCGGATCAGCTGACAGTTCGCGGGGGACACCGGTGAGTGAGGGTTCCGGACCCATGGTGACCTGACACCGGCTCACCTGTGCTAGACCGGGTGGGCACCCTCGATAAGAGGATGCCCACCCCGCCTCTTCGGCAAGTTCGGGATTCTCCGCTCCCGTGCGTCGCGGCCGTATCGCAGGGTAGCGGGCCGCTCCCAGCAGTGTCAGCGTCGCGCGGACGGTACCGTGCTCGACTTCCCAACCACCCCACTCGCACCAACGGCGGCTGCGCTCCAGCATCATCTGCCGAGCGGCCTCGGCGAGCATTGCCCAGAAGTCCAGGGTCACAGGATGGGCATCCGCGATCTCAATGAGCACGTCGAGCGCCATCTCCCACTCCTGGAGCTCGATGTCCTTACGAACATCCCCGACCGCCTGGCCGTTGTCTGCTACGGCGTCTTCGGGCAGTCAGTCGACAGTCCGCCGCAGAAGTGTGAACGCATCATCCATGTGATGGGTTGTCACCTGGTCCCGGGTGCCCTGGCACAGACGACCACCAGGACGCGGTGATGCGACGCGCCCGGACACTCCACCGGCTTCAAGGTTTCTGACCACCACTTCAGTGGCTCGACTGCCAACTGCCCGCAGTGGCTGTCAGCTGGGCTGGTTCGGACAAGACCAGATCTGCGCGCTCGGCCCGGTCCTCAACGCCGTGGTGCAGTGGACCACGCGGTACATCGACGCCGCCGTGGAGCAGCTCCGTGCCGAAGGCCACGAGATCCGCGACGAGGACGTCGCCCGGCTCTCCCCGCTCAAGCACAAGAACCTCAACGTGCTCGGCCGCTACAGCTTCACGCCACTGCCTCGGCTGGCAGCGCCCTGCACTGCTGCGCGACTGGACTCGCCGGAGCTGGACGAGGACGACGTCGGGCAGGAGAGAGCGCCAGGAGTTTGCCAGATCACTCCGTTACGGGGATGCACTCGGCGAGCAGGTCGACGATGTCGCGCCAGGCTCGCTGTGCGTGCTGTGGGTGGTAGCCGACGCCGGAGGGCACGGGGTGGTCGACCGGTGGGTGGTGGAAGGCGTGCAGGGCTCCGCCGTAGACCACGAGGCGCCAGTCGACGCCCGCCGCCTGCATCTCGGCGGTGAACGCCTCCCGTTGCGCGGGCGGCATGATCGGATCCTCCGACCCGACTCCGGCCCATACGGGGCAGCGAATGCGCGCCGACTCGCCAGGTCGGCCCGTGGTCAGTGCGTTGACTGTCCCGATCGCGCGCAGGTTGACGCCGTGTCGCCCGAGTTCCAGCGCGATTGCGCCCCCGGTGCCGTAGCCCACGGCGGCGATCCGGTCGGGGTCGGCCCGCGGTTCGGCACGCAACACGTCGAGCGCTGCGTGGCCGATGCCCCGCATCCGGTCGGGGTCGGCGAGCAGTGGCATGCAGCGGGCCAGCATTTCCTCGGGGTCGCCCAAATAGCGTCCGCCGTGGAGGTCAAAGGCCAGCGCCACGTATCCCAGTTCAGCCAGGGCGTCGGCTCGGCGGCGCTCGACGTCGCTGAGTCCCATCCCCTCGGGCCCGATCAGGACTGCGGGCCGACGGTCGACACCGGCGGGGAGTGCGAGGTGCCCGATCATCGTTAGGGCGTCGGCCGGGTATTCGACCGTACGCGTTGTGATCGTCGTCATGAGACTGGACGGTAGTGACCGTCGAGCCCCGTCGGGCCGGTGTTCACCGCTGGCAGACGGTGGTCTGTCCCGGTCCCGGCTGCACCACTACGTGCACGGGCCGCCTGTCGGCAAGCCTTTTGACGGGCCGGCAGGTACTCAGACGGCTTGGAGGACGGTGAGGGCGGCGTCTACGACCGGCGGAGCGAAGGCGCTCAGGAGGCGCGGGTTGGGCAAGGACGAGAAGGAAATCGTCAGTTCGCCGCGGTCTTCGCCGTCTTTGCGTAGGGCGTGGTCGTCGATGAGCAGGACGGTGGCCGGCCCGAGGTCGGCCATGGGGTTGTAGGTGGTTGCGCGTTGTACCGGCTGCGACTGTTCCTGCTCCAGTGCCGTGCGGACGACCGCCGCCCATGGTCCGTCGAAGAGTTCGTGAAGTCGAGCGTCGCTTTGTGGGCGTCACCACGCCTCCAGCGCGCATGTCGTCGCGGCTGGATTTCCCTGTCGGCAACGCGTTGGGCAGCTTGGCTTGACCCGCCTACTCCCTGTGAGGCGACCGCTCTGGCCACGGGCGCGCCCAGTGCTGCGGGAATCCGAGCGCGACCCGTCAGCGACATCGGCGGGCGTTGAGCCGGGCGGCCTGGCGCGTCAGGTGGTCGCGTTCGGCGAGGTTGGGTGCCTTGTGGGCCGCCTCGGTGTACAGCCGTTCCGCCGTCGCCAGGTCGCCGTCGCGCTCGTGGAGATACGCGGCCACCGCGGCGTGGCGGGGCAGTGAGGCATCCAGCGCCGCGAGCGCCGCCAGGCCGGCGCGCGGTCCGTCCGCCTCCCCGACGGCGACCGCGCGGTTGAGCCGGACGACCGGGCTGTCGGTCAGGCGCATGAGCTCGTCGTACCACTCGACGATCTGCACCCAGTCGGTCTCCTCGGCGGTGGGCGCGTCGGCGTGGAGGGCGGCGATGGCGGCCTGGGCCTGGAACTCGCCCAGCCGGTCGCGGGCGAGGGCCGCTTGCAGGATCTCGACCCCCTCGGCGATCGACTCGGTGTCCCACCTGCCGCGGTCCTGCTCGGCGAGCGGTACCAGGCTGCCGTCCGGCGCGGTCCTACTGGCACGCCGGGCGTGGTGGAGCAGCATGAGGGCGAGCAGCCCCGCCGCCTCGGGGTGGTCGATCGAGGCCGCGAGCTGCCGGGTGAGCCGGATGGCCTCGGCGGCGAGGTCGACGTCACCGGAGTACCCCTCGTTGAAAACGAGGTAGAGGACGCGCAGCACGGTGGCGACATCGCCGGGCTGGTCGAACCGGACACCGGAGACCGTGCGCTTGGCCCGGCTGATGCGTTGCGCCATGGTCGCCTCGGGCACCAGGTAGGCCTGGGCGATCTGGCGGGTGGTCAGCCCGCCCACGGCGCGCAGCGTGAGGGCGACGGCGGACGACGGCGTCAGTGAGGGGTGGGCGCACAGGAAGTAGAGCTGGAGGGTGTCGTCCACCGCGGGCGCGGGTCCGGGTGCCGGCTCCTCGTCGAGGCGGTCCTCACGCCGGCGGCGGGCGGCATCCGAGCGGGTGGCGTCGAGGAACTTGCGCCAGGCCACGGTGACCAGCCAGCCCTTCGCGTCCCGCGGCGGGTCGGCCGCCCAAACGCGGACCGCCTCGACCAGTGCGTCCTGCACGGCGTCCTCGGCCGCCGCGAAGTCGGCTCCGCGGCGGACGAGGACGGCGAGCACGCTCGGCGTGAGGCTCCGGATCAGGGCCTCGTTCATCGATGAGGTCACTCCGTGATGGTGGGATGCGAGCCCAGGAACGGGCGCAGCTCGAGCCACTCGTGGATCGGCTTGCCGCCCGCCCCGGGGGCGGCCGACAGTTCCCCGGCCAGCTCGACGGCGCGCTCGTAGCTGTCGACGTCGATCACCATCCAGCCGGCGATGAGGTCCTTGGTCTCGGCGAACGGGCCGTCGGTGACCGGCGGGCGCCCCTCACCGTCGTACCGGACCCACGTCCCCTCGGGGGCCAGCGCCTGACCGTCGACGAACTCGCCGGTCTGCTCCAGCCGGGCCGCGAAGTCGTTCATGTACTGCACGTGCGCCGAGATCTCCTCCGGCGTCCACTTCTCCATCGGCACGTCGTTGACCGCAGCCGGCGCGCCACGGTAGTGCTTGAGCAGCAAGTACTTGGCCATCGTGTTTCTCCTCGCTGATGCGACTCATTGTGGTCGCGTTCATTGGGGGGACGGAGCCAGTCACAGGTTCTCGACATCGCCGTCCGATTTTTTTGGCTCTCGTGTATGAGCCCGGGTGAGCCGTCTCGCGGTGTCCGGGGTCCACAGCGTGGCGCGAGGGTGAGGGTTCGAAGATCGGCACCAACCAAACAACTAGGCGGTGGGGGCAGTCGGTCGACGAGAGCGCGGCGTCGTGCGCGGGCCTTTCCGTGTCCAACGACCTCGCCAGGAGCGGGTGCGTGTTCGTCGTCGACGGTGTCCGGCTCCTGGAAGGGACGCGTGCCCTGGCCGGGGCGCTGGCCTGGACGTTGAACTTGTAGCGGCCCAGGGGGTTGATGTGCCGCCCTTGAGCGGGAAGAGCCGGGCGACGTCCTCGTCCTTGATCTCGTGGACTTCGGCGGCGGAGTTGGGCGACGGCGGCGTCGAGGGAGCGGGTGTTCCACAGCACCACGGCCTTGAGGACCAGGCCAGGAGGGCGGGCTGACACGTCGGCTGAATTCCGGGCCGTCGCCAAGTCGAGGCTTCGGCAGAGCACGGACAGGACTGACGCCTTCGCTGGATGGTCCGGAAGCACCAGTAAGGAAGGTGTTGGGCAGCACAGCGATCAGGTCCCTCGGGTACGGCCCGCAGCGCCGACAATGGCCAACCGACGGCTCCTCGGCCCTCGGTCCGTCGGCCGTGCCCCAACCGAGTGCGTGGTCGATGGGGTACACGAGGGTAGGCGGCAGTTCGGGTCGCGCAGGCAGATGGGTCTACGCCAGCAGAAGAAGGGCGGGACCAGGAGCAGGCCCGCCCCCCTAGGTGCTAGTCACGCTCGGAAGACTGGTAGGGGAGGCTGAGCACCGTGCTGTCCTGCCAGCGCATCGAAGGGGGAGCCCCGAAGCATCTGACCGAGGCCGTGATCGGCCATGACCCGCGCGCGACGTGGCCGGTCCGCGCGTCCGCCCAGGAGCCGATCTGCCGGGTACTTGCCGGGAGTAGTCGTAACCTTTACAGTTACAACATGGTTGGAGGTGATGGACGGCATGAGTGCCAACAGTAGGCTGACCGTCGCCGCACACGCCCTGACCTGGATCGGGCTGTACCAGCGACGCGGCCATGAGGTCGCCACGTCTGAGCAGATCGCGACGAGCGTCAACACCAATCCCGTGGTGATCCGTCGCCTGCTGGCCCAGTTGCGCAAGGCTGGCCTGGTTGACTCGCGAAGGGGTGCCGGCGCCGGCTGGACGCTGTCGCGGGACTTGTCGACGATCACTCTGCTCGATGTCTACGAGGCGGTGGAACCGGGGCCGGTCTTCGCCCTGCACCCCGCCACGCCCGACCCCGAGTGTGTCGTGGGTCATGGCATCGCACCGGCACTGGGCGCCGTCTACGACGGGGTCGAAGCCGTTCTTCGTGCGGAGCTGGCGAGAACCACGCTTGAGAACGTGCTGCACGACGTGCTGAAAGCCACCTAATTTCGGCCGCTGGCCTCACCGGGTCGCGGCGATATAGGTGCTTGCTCTCTGCGCCCCGAATCGTAACTGCAATGGTTACATCAACCATCCGGAGAATCTCATGGGACAGCTGGACAACAAGACCGCCCTCGTGACCGGGGCCTCCACCGGCATCGGCCTGGCCGTCGCCCGCCGGTTCGCCACCGAGGGAGCCACCGTCTACCTCACCGGCCGCCGCAAGGCCGAGTTGGAGGCGGCCGTCGAACAGGTCGGCCGCGGCGCCATCGCCATCCAGAGCGACGTATCGAAACTCGACGACCTCGACCGGCTGTTTGCCGAGATCGCCGAGCGCAGCGGTCGTCTCGACGTCGTCGTGGCCAACGCTGGCGTCGGCGGCTTCGGTCCACTCGGTTCAATCACCGAGGAGGAGTACGACCGCACCACCTCCATCAACCTCAAGGGCACGGTCTTCACCGTCCAAAAGGCACTCCCGCTGCTGTCGGCCGGCGCCTCGGTGATCCTGCTCTCCTCCAGCGCGGCCCTGCGCGGCGTCCCGGGCCTGGGCGTCTACGCCGCCACCAAGGCCGCGATCCGCAGCCTCGCCCGCACCTGGGCCGCCGAACTCGCCGACCGCGGCATCCGCGTCAACGCCCTCACCCCCGGTCCCGTCGCAACCCCCGGCGGCGACGACCTGCGGGCCGCATTCCCGCAAGGCGACCAGGCCACCGCGGCGACCGAGCCCGCCACGCCGACCCCGCTCGGTCGAGCGGGCCGTCCCGACGAGGTCGCCGCCACTGCCCTCTATCTGGCCGGGGAGCAGAGCTCCTTCACCACCGGCGCGGAACTGTTCGTCGACGGCGGTGCCACCCAGCTCTAGACGAAAGCTGTTGCTCGCCACCGCCGGTCTGCCGCGTTCCTGGTTTGGGGCCACCGGTGGTGACGGGCACCTTGTGCGAAGAGCGGCACCGCATCACGACGTACCGCGGGCCGTGGAAGTCGAGCGGTCGGACTTCGGACGCTGCCCCGCCATGGCGCATGCGCCTGACGCCGACGGTGTGCGTCGAGTTGATGGAAACCTCCCACTCAATTACGCCGTCCGCGTCGGCCTTGACCTGTAACTCTTCGAGGATGCGGGCCCAGGCGCCGTCGATCTGCCGACGCCGGAGGGTCGAGTACACCGTCTCCCGCGGCCCATATCGCCCGGCCGCGTCCCGAGGCGGCGAGCCGGTCCCAGTCAGCGCCATCGGCGGCAGTAGCGAACTCCAGCCGCTCCCACCGGTGTCGGTCAGGTCCCGACCACAGCAAGATCGTTTCGCCGCCGCATCCGGCGTTCCGCACGCCACTCGCCGGCATCACAATCGCGGAGGGGCCACGTCGGGGAGGTTTTACCCAACGGTCGACCAGCGGTGGGCCGCCGTGTCGTAACGTCGCTGCCCCCCTTGATCACGATCGCGGACGTCTCCGGCGGCTCATTCGGCCCTTCGGCGAGGCGGCCCGCCAGGAGGCATGCCATGAACTTTGTCGACATACGGAGAACGGCCGCGCAACTGCCGGACGACTGGAACTCGCTCCTGCTCGCGCAGGTCGCGAGCACAGCGGTGAAAGTGCTGCGGATGGACGGACGCCCCTCGGTATCGGAATCCCATGACACAGCGGAAGCACTGCTGGTAGTGGACGGCACACTGCACCTGGTGGCCGACGGCATCGAGATCGAAGTACGCGCGGGGGAGATGTACGTCGTCGAGGCGGGGGTAGAGCATGCCGTCCACCCGGGCAGTCAAGGCGCGCTCGTCATCATCGAACACACTTCAAACGCGGCCTAGCGCAGGTTGCGGGTCGGGGCTGGCGATGCTGCCGACGTCGAGGATCCACGGTTTACGGGAGGCCGGGGTAGACCATCCTGTTCAGAGTGATATGCGGATAAGCGGGTATGGGAAGGTTCTTCCGACGGAGACACGGCCGAGAGGGGCCAACGATGTCGAAGACACCCAAGAAATCCCATCCTCCGCACGGTGAGGGCCCTACCAGGTTCAAGGAAGAAGGAACCGCTCAGCACGGCTGGGGGCCGGATATCGACGATCCCGGCCGAGACAATCCGAGCGCCCACCGCTCATTCCACCCCGACGAGTACGCCCCCAAACCTGATCGAAGCCGACCGGCCGCACCGGAGAGCGCCTCATCGAAGGGTGCACCGGAGAAATCAGGGGAAAGCCTGACCCGCGGGGCAGAGGAACAGACGACATCTGGCGAGAAGGGGATCCACGACCGAGGTCGCAAGGGTAGGTCCCAACGCCCGAGTGGCGGCAAGGACGCCTCCGCGTACACCGGGGTCGATCCGCAAGATCATCGGAAGGGCAAGAGGTAAGCAGTCCTCACCAGATGACCGGCCTCCACTGGCCCGCCGGATTACGACGGACTACGCCGGACTCGACGGCAGCCAAAACGCTGGCGCGCGGCTCACACGCCCGGCGACAGCGCAGGCTTAACTGCCCGAAACGACCGCCGGCCCAGCCTGTGGTGCGGGCTGGCGCAGCCTTCGCTTCGGTGGGTTGACTGGGTCTAGCTCCACACCTCTGGGCCGCCGCCTCGCCATTCGATCAGGTCGGGGCTGTCCAGGGCTATCTCGTCCGGGTTGATGCCAGCGCGGCGCAGGAGGTCCTCGACGTCGACGAGTGACTTCGCGACGCCGACTGGCTCGCCGAGGATGGTCATGAGGCGGCCGTCCTCCTGTGGTGGGTGCACGATGAGGGGCGGGTGCTCCATACCTCCAGCCTGCGGCGGCCGCGAGTCCAATGCAGCCGGACGGGCTACTTCTGATCTGGCTGCAACGGCGCTACCAAGGCGCACGGTGATCATGAGCTGCGGCTGCGTGTGCCTGACACGGTCTGGCTCGGCTAGACCCTGTCGAGTAGCCGAGCACTTCGGACCGGCCCGGGCCAGGATCCCTCGGCTGGCCAGGGCCTCTCGCGCGATGGCCGTCACCGATCGGGCGCGCAAACATATCGCCGCGACAGGGTGGGGCGTCGGCCTCGTCTCGTGATCGCACAGGGCCGCCGAGGGTTCGGGGTGCACGACGGGGGTTGGCGTGCGTCGATGCCAAAAACGGGGCGACCGGGTTTGCCTTCCGCTGGCTGCGGTGGAGTGCGTCGCCGATCCGGTGAAAGTCCCGGCCTCACCCGTCGGCCGCCCAGTAGTCCTGTTGTTCGGGGACGGCCACTCCGCCGACCTGACCGCCGAATACGCAGCCGATGCCCCGTGGGTCGGCCGCTTCACCGTGTGGGCGTGTCCGTTGCCCCCGTGGGGAATTCCTCGATGCCGAGTACCCGCAGCAGTTCCAGCCGCTCGCGGGTCTCGGCGTCCGCCGGGGTGAGCACCAGCAACTGCTGATCCTGGTCGGGAGTGACCAGGGTCTCGCAGTTCATCAGCAGGCGGCCCACCCGCGGGTGCACGAACGTCTTACGGTCGGCGCGCCGGACCGCCACCTCGTGCTCGGCCCACAGCCGGCGGAAGTCGGCGCTTGCGGCCTGCAACCGGTCGACGAGGCCGGTGACCGTGGGGTCTCCGGACCGCCGGCCGGTGGCCGCGCGCAGGTCAGCCACGAGCTGGCGGGCGTGGTACTCCTGTTCCTCGGGCGGGCAGACGGCGCGGGCAGCGGGGTCGGTGAACCAGCGGTACACGGTGTAGCGCCGGTCGCCGGAGAAGCCGCTGTGGTCACCCGTCAGCAGGACGGCTGCCCGGTTCTGGGCGAGGATCTGGCCCAGGTCGGACAGCACCAGGGCCGGGGTGTCGCCGAGCAGGTCGAGCATGCGTATCAGGCCGGCGCGCGCCAGGCTGGCCGCCCCGTCGGCGGGCGGAGGCTGGTGGCCGGCCAGGTGGAACAGGTGGTCACGCTCGTCCTCGGAGAGGCGCAACGCCCGGGCCAGCGCGCCGAGCAACTGGGGCGAGGGCTGACTGCTGCGGCCCTGCTCGAGGCGTACGACGTAGTCCACCGACATGCCGGCGAGCATGGCCACCTCTTCCCGGCGCAGGCCGGTGGTGCGACGGCGGGGGCCGTCGGCGAAGCCGACCTCGGCCGGGCGGATCGCCTCGCGGCGGTGGCGCAGGAATTCGGCGAGCTGCTCACGTTGCATGACCTCATCGTCCTCGCGGCGGGCGAGCCGATCCAGGGAGCGGCTCTCCCACGATGAACGCTCCTCTCCCGTACGTCGCGGCGCGGGCACAAGGTGGGAGGCAGATCGACGACGAAGGAGCACGCGATGCAGACACGAACCCTTGGCAGCAGCGGCCCGGCCGTCTCCGCGCTGGGCCTAGGTGCGATGAGCATGTCGGGCGTCTACGGCGCGGCCGACCGCACGGAGAGCATCGCCACCGTGCACGCCGCGCTGGAGGCCGGCGTCACGCTGATCGACACCGGCGACTTCTACGCCATGGGCCACAACGAACTGCTGCTCGCCGAGGCGCTGCGCGGCCGGGACCGGGACAGCTACCAGCTGAGCGTCAAGTTCGGCATGCTGCGGGGGCCGGGCCCGCAGTTCGGCGGCCAGGACAGCCGTCCCGAGGCGGTGAAGAACTTCCTGGCCTACTCGCTGACCCGGCTGGGCACCGATCACATCGACATCTACCGTCCCGCCCGGCTGGACCCGGCGGTACCCATCGAGGAGACGGTGGGCGCGATCAAGGAGATGATCGACGCCGGGTACGTGCGGCACCTCGGCCTCTCCGAGGTCGATGCGGTGACGATCCGCCGGGCGCACGCCGTGCACCCGGTCGCCGACCTGCAGATCGAGTACTCGCTGATCTCCCGCGCGGTGGAGGCCGAGATCCTGCCTACGCTGCGGGAGCTCGGCATCGGTCTGACCGCGTACGGCGTCCTCAGCCGCGGCCTCATCTCCGGGCACTGGACGGCTGGGCGCAGCGCCGACCCCGCCGACAGTCGCAGCCACAGTCCCCGATTCTCCAGTGGAAACGTCGAACACAACCTCGCTCTCGTGGAGGCTCTGCGCCAGGTTGCCGAAGCGAAGGGGTGTACCGTCGCCCAACTGGCCATCGCCTGGGTGGCCGCACAGGGCGAGGACATCGTGCCGCTGGTCGGCGCTCGCACCCGCGAGCGGCTGGCCGAGGCGCTGCCCGCGTTGGAGCTGAACCTGACCGCGGATGACCTCGTCGAGATCGAGAAGGCGGTGCCGCCGGGCGTGGCGCGCGGCGACCGATACCCGTCCGCGTTCATGTCCAGTCTGGGCGTGGGGAATTGAGCCCAGCTCTCCGGCGGGGCCCGCGCCGGAGGCTGGCTGCCGCGGTCCGCACCTATGTGGGCACAGCCCGGAGGCATCGGAGGTGCTGGGTGCCTCGACCCACCGGTGGGCCAAGCAGTTCCTTGAGCTGATGTGCGGGCTGGCCCCGGCAAGCAGTTCCGCAGTGACGAACCCGCGCTGCCCATGCCCCAGTGGTCCGCTCGGTAGGCCCGTGTTTCACAGGTGGTCGCCTGTGAAACACGCGAGCGTCCGACGGTTCACCACCCAACCACACCGGCAGTCCCACCAACACCGCAGCACTGCACTGCAAAGCCCATGAAACAAGAGGGCGTTGAAGGCGAGAATGACCCCGGTCGGAAGCTACGGGTGGGCTTCTCAGTGTGGTTGGTCAAGGCAGGATCTCGATGTACCCGTCTGTTCCGTGCAGGCGGATCCGCTGCCCGTCCCGGATCAGCCGGGTTGCCTGCTCCACGCCCACGACGGCCGGCAAGCCGTACTCCCGGGCGATCACTGCGCCATGGGTCATCAGGCCTCCCACCTCCGTCACCAGGCCCGCGATTCCGACGAACAGCGGCGACCAACTGGGGTCCGTGAAGGTCGTCACCAGGATGTCGCCCGCTTCGAGATCGGCCTCCGCCATGTCAAGGATGACGCGGGCCCTTCCCTCGATGGTCCCGGCGGAGACCGGTAGGCCGATCAGGGCGCCGGCCGGCACGTCGTCGCGCCGGTACGCCCCGGTGACGGCCTCACCATCCGATGTGAGCACCCGGGGCGGTGTGAGCGCGTGGTACGAGCGGAACGCGTCCTTGCGCTGCTGGATGAGCTGGTAATCCACCCGGTTCGAGCGCACGACGTCGTGGAGTTCCTGGAACGTGAGGTAGAAGATGTCCTCCTTCTCACGAAGCACGTTGGCCTGCACGAGGCGCTCGGCCTCCTCCAGCAGCGCCCGCTTGTAGACGAAGTAGCGGCTGACGATGCCGTACTTGGGGTACTCCCGGTACCCGATGAAGGTTCTGACCCGGTCGATCATCCGCTTGGCCTCGCCGGCCTTCTGGCCCCCGTCCGGCAGGGCACGCAAGCGTGACAGCACCTCCTGTTCCTTCTTCTGCGCCTTCTGCCGCCCTTGCTCGAAGCGCCGCTCGGCGGCGCCCGGCTCGAAGTTCCGGACGTTGTCGAGGATCACGGGCACGAGCGTGGTGGGGCGCTCGCGCCAACGTGGCCTCGTGATGTCGATCTCGCCGACGCAGCGCATGCCGTACCGGTCGAGGTAGGCCTCGATGGCGTCGCGCGCTTCGGGCCCGCCCGCGAGCTTCGCCAGCTCGTCCAGGAAGCCCTCGTCCTCGACGCCCTGCAGGAACGCCACCACCTCCGGATGCGGGCGGATCACGTCCGCGACGTCGAGCAGCGCCAGTCCCATCTCCGATGTGACGTTGTCGGGGGCCGACAGCGTTAGCGTGTCAGCCGCATTCTTCTCGCCCAGCCACTCCTGAAGCTTGTCGTTTAGCCACCACGTGGCCTCCATCCCCGCCATGATCGCCTGAAGGTTCAGCGGGTCACTGAGGACTCGCTTGTGCTCCTCGAAAGCCTCCAGCAGGAAGTCAAACAACGCCGGTCCGGTCTTCGTCCGGATGTCGCGCTCCAGGGCGGCGATGGACGCCTGGCTGCGCTCGATCAGCTCGGTGACGATGGCTGGATCGGTCTCGATCGGGGCGGACGCGCCGCGGGCCGACGGCCCGCCGGGACCCGCGTCCGGGAGCGACGGGACGAAGTCGTCGCGATCGAGGACGGTCTCCAGAGCGTCCCTGGTCAGCGGATCGCCTCTCCCCATGACGTCCAGGAGGCCGACACGGCTCGCGGGCGAGGCCAGGCGCCGGGTGACGTCGACGAACAGCCTCCCGCCGGCCTCGTGCATCGGCACCATGGCCGTCAGCTGCCACATGGAGAGCCCCAGGGGCTTCATGGGGTCGGTCATCATCTGCTGATGACCGACGGAGACGTAGACGTGATTGTCCTGGTCGCCAGTCTCGGGGATGGGGAACAGCGTCGTGATCGGTCGGCTCTGAACGATCCGGAAGTCATCGTCGACCAGGCACCATTCGATGTCCTGCGGGCGGCCGAAGTGCGCTTCGATCCGCCGCCCCAGCTGCACAAGCCGCACTACCTGCGCATCCGTCAGCGCCGGCTGCTCCTGCCGCTGCGATTCGATCGCCACTTCCTGCGTACCGCCAGCCAGCCGGGCGTGAACGGCACGCTGTTTGGCGGCGATCGACTTGGCGACGACTTCGCCGTGTCGCACCTTGAAGACATCCGGGTTCACCAGGCCGGAGACCAGGGCCTCGCCGAGGCCGAAGCTGGCGTCCACAGTGGCGACCTTCCGGTTGCCCGTGACGGGGTCGGCCGTGAACAGGATGCCGGCCGCCTGCGGGAAGACCATCTGCTGCACGACCACGGCCATGTGGACCGTACGGTGGTCGATGCCGTTCCGCTGGCGGTAGGTCACGGCCCGCTCGGTGAACAGCGAGGCCCAGCACCGGCTGACGTGCTGGAGGATCGCCGTCGGCCCCACGACGTTCAGGTACGTGTCCTGCTGGCCGGCAAAGGAGGCCGTCGGCAGGTCCTCTGCCGTCGCGCTGGATCGGACGGCGTAAGCGGCTTGCTCGCCGAGCTGGGCGAGCGCACGGGTGATGGCCGCCGCGAGATCGCCCGGGATGGCAATCCCTTCGATGGTCCGACGAATCTGCGCGCTGAGCGTGCGGATCGCCTCCCGGTCGTCCGGGTTCAAGCGCGACAACTGATCGAGCCGATCGTCGATCGACGGCGCTTCCGCCATGATCCGCCGGAAGGCGCCCGTCGTCACGCAAAAGCCACCCGGCACGCGGATGCCTTCGATCCGCGACAGCGCGCCCAGGTGCGCGCCCTTGCCGCCAACGACTGCGACCTGCGTCTGGTCAACCTCTTGAAGATCCAACACGTACTGCTCAGTCATTGCGATACCTGCCGGGCAGCCGTGCTCCGTTGCACCGCCGTGGCCGATCGAATCACCGGCGCCTCCAACTCCGTCGAACCTCTTGTCGAGCACGTCCTCATCCCTGGTTGCCTTCCCTCTGACGAGTCGGTCGGCCGCTCCGCCCAGTCGGGCGCGCACCCCCGCACTCCGCGCCGACCACCCGCAACTGCACTGCCGGTCCCACCACTGGCTCGACATCACCGCGTCCCCCATACGTCCACACGCACGTCGTGCCCCATTTCCGCAGGTTGTGGCATCGGCCGACGATTCTGCGCCCTGACCCGGGCCTTGCCGCAAGCCCCCCAGTGCGCTATAAGTTGAGAGTGGCAAGGAGAGAGAGTTCTCCTTGCCTTTGCCTTTTGCCGTCCAATGGAACTGACAAGCTTCTCGCGAAGCGGTGGCGCGCCGCATACGGGCGGGTACGAGTCGTTGGCCCAGCCGGATGTCCCATCGGCCTACGTATGCAGTCGCGGAACGGACCGGGGCGCTAGGGAACGCTGCCCAAGCGCCGTTTCAGAATCCTTCGCCGTCCAGGTGTGTGTTCAGGCGATGGCCGAGGTTGCTGACCCACTCCTGCGCCCAGGGTCTGAGTTCCGTGATCTGGTCCTCGGCGAGTCCGTAGGCGGCGAACTCCTCGTCGTCGTACCACCCGGCGCCGACGAGGCGGTCGCGGAGGTCGCGGGGGCGGAACCAGGGCCCAGCGAAACGGTACCGAACACCCACCGAGGAGGAGTGGGACGCTTTCCTCGCACACACCCGTTGACTGCACCGCGTCAAGGTCAATGACTGGGCTGGACGCCTGGTTTGGTGGAAGGACGTGGTGTGGTGGAGGACATGCGGCGGGCATTGGCAGAGGGGCAACGATCCGTTCCGGGGGTGGGCGCTGTGGTCCAGGGCGAGACGTCGGACCTGCCGTTCTTGGTCGTGGACGGCGATGGGGGAGCGATTGGAGCCGGTCGCCGCATACTTGCGGGATCTCATGCTCGGTGACGCGAACTCATTAACGTGCCGCAACTACGGGTTTGACCTGTTGCGGTGGCACCCGCTGTTGTGGTTCCTGGGATCGCGTGGGACCGGGCGACCGAAGCTGACGTCGCGACCATGGTGGCCTGGCTGCGGGCGGCCCGCACTCCGCAGCGGCGGCGCAGCCGTCCGGGCTCGCCACCGGTGGGGTCAGTGGACCTCAAGACGGGCAAGCCGTCCCTTCGGGCTGACTCTGCGCCGAGGACGAACAATCATGCTTTGACTGTGGTGCATGGCTTTTGCGCCTTCCATGGTCGCTTCGGCGCGGGGCCGGTGGTAAATCGGTGCCGGTCTCGGCGCAACGTCGGCAGGTGTTGGCCCACCGAAGTCCGTTGGAGCCGGTCCGGGCAGCACACGATCTCGACGATCCGGGCCAGCGTCCAGCACTGGTCACTCCAGCCGCACGCGGCCGGACCGGCATCCAACTCCGCCTCAGGGGCACGGAGTTGACCCGGATCGAGCTGGCAGCGGGCAACGACAGGGCCCTTGGAAGTCAAGGCCTGCCGATCGCCCGAAGCTGGCGCTGCGCCGCCAGCGGTTCGAGCGTCGGGGTGGGTTGGCCGGTGTGACCAAACCGAGGTTGATCTCTGAAGCACTCAGGCATACATTTAATTACGTACCCGTTTCGTTTCATAAATGAGGGAGGTGAGTATGCCTGATACCCGCGACGCGGAGCCTGCTCGGGGCAGACCGCGCGACGTCGGCCGGGACCTGGCGATCCTCGACGCGACGCTGAGACTGCTGGTAGAGGTCGGATACGACCAGTTGTCCATCGAGTCGGTCGCGGCCGAAGCCGGAGTGGGCAAGCCCACGGTCTACCGGCGCTACGCAGGCAAGGCCGAGCTGGTGGCCGCGGCGGTCGAGCACCGCGCGGCGAGCGTTCCGCCCGCGACTCGGACCGGCGATCTCCGGCAGGCCCTGCTGCAGACCGTGGGGTGGCTGGCCGAGCAGATCGCCGAGCAGGAGATCGGGTTGCTCGGCGCTCTGTTCACGGGCATGCGCAGCGATCCGGACCTGGCGGCGGAAATGCGGCGGATCCTGCGACGCGACGAAGCGGCAATGACCGAGCAGCCATTCGGCGGTGTGCAGGGCGAACACCTCGTCCCTGGAGCGGCCGGACTGTTCGCCGAGATCGTTCCGGCGCTCGTCGTGCACCGGCTCGTGTTCGTCGGGGAGCCCAGCGACCAGAGCTTCGTCGAGCACATCGTCGACGACATTCTGCTGCCGCTGCTACAGCGCCGATGAGCGGTGGAGAGACCCCCTTGTCCGGCCTGACGGCTGGCGGAATCCATATATCGGTGCGGACGGTTCGGTATCGATCCTCGACACAACGGAGGCAACAATCATGATCGTCATTACCGGCGCGACCGGCGCCCTGGGCGGCGCCACCGTCGAGCACCTGCTTGAGCGCATCCCCGCAGACCGGATCGGCGTCAGCGTCCGCGACGTCGCCAAGGCGCAGCATTTCGCCGACCGCGGCGTGCGCGTACGGCGCGGCTCTTACGACGACCCGGCCGCGCTACGCGACTCGTTCGAGGGCGCCGAACAGGTACTGCTGGTCTCCCAGAACGACCCCAGCGGCGACGGAATTGGCTTGCACCGCAACGCGATCGAGGCCGCGGTCGCCGCGGGCGCACAGCGCATCTTGTACACCAGTCACCAGAATGTACACAGCGAAAGCCCGTTCGCCCCGGCGCACGAGCACTCCGCCACCGAAGCGCTGCTCGCGGAGTCAGGGGTAGCCTGGACGTCACTTCGCAACGGGTTCTACGCGCACAGCCTCGACTGGCTGCTCGGCCCCTGGCAGCAGACCGGCGTCATCGCCGCACCGGCCGATGGGCCCGTCTCCTGGACCGACCGCGCGGATGCGGCCGAAGCCGCCGCGATCATCCTCACCGGACAGCACCCCTTCGACGGCCCCGTCACGCTCACCGCACGCCGCGCCGTCACCTTCGACGACATCGCCACGACCGCAGGCGAACTCACCGGCCGTGACATCACCCGAGTCGTCGTAGACGACGAGCAGTGGCTCGCCGACCGGATCGCCGCCGGCACACCCGAGACGATGGCCTACATGCTGCTGTGGTTCTTCCACGCCGCGCGAAGCGGCCACTTCGCCGAAACCGGCCCGCTGCTGGCCGAACTCCTGTGCCGCGAACCACGCACGGTCGCCGATCTCCTCACCGACCGGATCAGCGCCTGAGTTTCGGACTCGATATGGTCGCGCTCAACTCGGCTACTCAATCAAGGCCGCGGAGTGCGCACGGACCACGGCAGCACCCCCGCATCACTGCCGGCGCAAACCGCGCCTACCTGTTCTCCGGTGAGCTCACTCCGGCCACTGTCCCGGCCGACGGTGAGACGCTCTTGGGCGCGGTCACCGTTGGCTGAACGAAGCAGCGGCATTGTGTAGTTCAGGGCACGGATTCGGGTTTTGCATAGTACGGTCTGCGGTCGTGATGGACGATCGCGAGCCCGAGCGAGGTCGTCCCCGTCTCCTACCGTCACGCCCCGTCCACGCGGCACCAGCTGAGAGTGCTGTACGCCGAGCGGCGAAGGGCTCCTACGAGCACTACCAGCAGCAGGAAGCCGCAGAACTGAAGAAGAACATCATCCAGATCTGGCCCACCCCACCCCGTAAACGCGGTGGCGGAGGGTGAGTATCACGAATGCCTCTCCCGGTGTAGTTGCTCACCGCTGACCGCTGCTGTGGGTTCTGGTGCCGTCCGCAGTGAATAACGTGACTGTGGCGCGAGGACGGTCAACGCCACGGTGAACTGCGGTTCCCCCCGATGGTGATCGCATCCCGGTTGAGGCCAGTGATGGGCTTGACATCGGCTCACCGGTACGCGCGACGACCAACTCGCCAGGGAGAACGAACGGTTACCGCCAGCCGCGCGGGAGGGACTGGCGTCGAACGCCGGCCTCGCGCCGTCACCTTGTGGGACTCAATCGCTGTCAGCCGCGAAGGTGGTAGCTGTAGGCGAATCCGGACGGGTTGCACACGCCGAGCTGGTTTCTGGTCTGGTCAAAGGTGAAACCGGGCGGAACGGAGCAGGCCCAGATGTTGTTTTGTGGTGCGCGAAGGTGGTAGCTGTAGGCGAAGCCGGATGGGTTGCACACGCCGAGCTGGTTGGCCACGCGGTCGTAGGTGTAGCCGGGGGGAACGGAGCAGGCCCAACTGTTGTCGAGGTTGGCGGGCTTCGCCTGAGCCGCAGGCGCGAACCATACTGTGCATAGGGCGACGAGTGCGCAGAGCGCTGACGAGGCCGCTGCCGTGGGTCTGAGATGCGGGCGGGTGCGTAGGCGCATCAGGTGCCTCCTGTGAGAAGCCGACAGCCGTCCTCATGACGGCTGACCCTGCCCGCAACATATGCGGCTGCCGGCGTGTTCTTGGAGAGTCATATGGGCCATCCTTGGTGAGGCGTCGGGAGCCCAAGCCGATGGTGCGGACGGTGTTGCGCGGTCCGGAGGGCCTCGTCCTCGTGGGACGCTCGGTGGGCGAAGGACGCTGCGGGCAAGCCGGTGCTCACCAGCTACCAACTGGACGGCAACCCCCTCGTGCCAAGGCGCGCGGAAGCACCGACTGCTACCTCCGGCCTGCCATCGCTCAGCCCACGGAGAATTCTCCGGAGCGGGCGTCGAGAACCACGGGATCAACTCGCCCAGGTGGGAGCGTAGTTCGGGGCGTGGTGGGGGACGGCCGCGCTCGTCCGGCGGGTGGTGTCGGATTCACGGTTGTGGTGTGATCGGGGCCGGTTCCGCCGTGGACGGGGAGACGGGGCTGGGGACCGCCGGGGACGGTGTGCCGATCGTCGGGCGCGAGGGGTTCGCCGGCTCGGTCGGGCGGGACTGACCGCCGCGCACCGTGAGGAACACCAGTGCGGCCACGGCGGCCAGCGCCAGCGCGCCCAGCAAGGCGCGGCGGAGCACCAGTCGGCGGGGCGGTACCGTCGTCGTCGGCGGGCGCAGCGGCCGCAGGTCGCCGGGGCCGACCGAGTGCGCACGCGCGGCGAGCGCGGCCCGCAGCCGTTCCTCGATCGGCGCATGGGCCGTCCGGGTAGCAGACTCGTTCATCGCAGCCCCTCCAGACGTCGGCCGAGGGCGTCCAGGGCCCTGCTGGCAGTGGACTTGACGGCACCGCGGGACAGCCCCAGCGTGGTTGCGATCTCGACCTCGGTCAGATGCGACCAGTAGCGCAGCACCAGCACCTCCCGTTGCCGCCGGGTCAGCGTGCGCAGCGCCGCCAGCACCTCCCGGTGGTCCTCGTGCAGCAGCACGTCCTCCTCCGGGGCGGGCGCGTGCTGTTCGGGTGCGGGGGCGTGCGCCCGTACGGTCCTGCGCCGGCGCAGCACCGAGCGGGCCGCGTTGACGACACTGGTCCTCAGGTACGCCTCCGGGTCGTCGAGCGAGGCGAGCCGGTGACCGTGCCGCCGGAAGAGCGCGGTGAAGGCGTCCTGGACGACGTCCTCGGCCGTGGGCAGGTCGTCCACCAGCAGCACCGCGAGCCGGACCAGGGCGAGCCGACGGTGGTGGTACAACTCCTCGATTCTGGGCGGCCGTTCGGGACTGGCGAGGGCAGACGCGACGGTGCTGGTGCCCGTACCGGGGGGTGCCGGGTCGGCGGGGGCGTGCGTACGGCGGGCGAGCACGCGGGTCCGTAGCGCTCGCGTGAACCGCCGCCAGGGCGTGGGACGTTGCGGGCTGCCAGGCGCCCGGTCCCAGGGCCGGGCCGCCGCTGGTTGTGTGGCTGTCGTCATGGGTCTCCCGGAGCCGGGAGCGGGCCACCGCTGAACGACGGCCCGCTCCCGGCTCCCTGCTGCTCAGTACTGCTGCGGAACCGGCGCCGGCGTGGCGTCGCCGTGGTGCGGGCCATGACCGGGCCGCGCCGGTACAGGCGCGGGGCTCGGGGTGGCGTGCGCGGGAGACGACGGTACGGGGCTCGACTGGACGCGCGTCGGCGCCGGGACCGGCGCAGGCGTGGCCGGCACGGGCTTCGGCGTCGCCGGTACGGGCTTGGGCGTGGCCGCTACGGGCGCCGGAGACGCGGTGTGGACCGGCGAAGGCGCCGGGGCCGGGGCCGCGTGGCTGCCGCTTTGGGCCGCCTGGGCGGTGGCGGTGCCGGCGACGGCGAGTGCCGCGCCAACGGCGGAGACCCCCAGGGCGGCACGCAGCCTGCGGACACGGCTGGGACGGGATACACGGTGTGCGGACATGAGTTCCTTCGGTAGTTCGGAATCGGACATCGGGTCGAAGTGGAGGCCTCCACCCGGACAGACGTCCGACCCTGGCCGAGGTTGCAGGCGACGGCCGACGAATTTTTCGCAAGCGCGGTGGACGGCCACGGCCCGCACCCGCCGTTGTCCGACTGCCCCAAAGGAAGGTCGAGGCGATGCATGGCCTGGCCACCGATGACGCGGTGGCGGCCGGTGGTGACCACCAACTTCATGCGCCGTCCGGCGATCCTTGGGGTAGCCCTGGCCCTTCAGGCGCCACAGGTCCATGTCGAAGCCGGAGCTCTTGAAAGATGTGTCCTCGGGCTTCTTGTTCCCTTTCGAGTCCCATCGATTGAGAAACGAGTCGCCGCGCCAGTCGAGTTGGCGGGCGATTTCGGGCTCGTAGAAGTCCAGGATGCTGCGCAGGGCGTGGACGCGCCGGAAGGCGCCGGCAACGTGTTGACTGTGACCTGCGCCTACGCCCCATGCGTCTACCCGCGGCAGGCCGCTGCCCGGCGTCCGCCAGCGCCGGGCAGTGCCTGCCCCCTGGCGCACCGCCCGGAAGCCGCCGGAGAAGCCCGAAAGATCACCAAAGGGGTCCTGGCCCAGTGGAGAGTCACCGAGGAGGTGGCCGACTCGGTGCTGCTCACCGTCTCCGAACTCGTCACCAGCGCTGTGGAGCACGCCCGGCCCCCACTGAACCTGGAACTGGGCTGGGACCCCGGCACCCGGCGGGTGCACATCGAGGTTTCCAACGGAGGCCCTGCCGCCACGGACAGCGACTGGGCGGCTAGCTGTAGCCGCGGCGAGCACGGCCGCGGGCTGGAGATCATCGATCAGCTCACCACCGCGCACGGCGACCCCCAACAGCTCGGACCCGCCATCCACTGGGCCGACGTGGTGCCGCCAGCCTGACCTGACCACATCGCATGGCTCATCGCCCAGCCGAAGCCGCCTCCGCTCCCGCACCAGTTGTTTGTGGGGGCTAGTCACGACCATCTGCGAGCGCGAGCAGGCCGACGACGTCGGCGATCGGCTCCACCGCGCCTTCCCTCAACTGCCCGATGTGCCGGGCTGCCTGACTGCTGATGGTTGGAGGCAACCCCAGTAAAGTGGACCCGGAAGTCCAATTGTTCTCGGGAGCGGAATCATGCGGGATGCGCTGACACCGAAGGGGCAGGCCACGCGATTGCGCATCATCGAAGGCGCGGCCGAGGTCCTTCGGGAGAAGGGGGTCGCGTTCGCGACGCTGGACGACGTTCGGATGCGGACCGGGACAAGCAAGAGTCAGCTCTTCCACTACTTCCCTGCGGGAAAGGACGCGTTGCTGCTCGCGGTCGCGCAGTACGAGGCGGACCGGGTACTGGACGATCAGATGCCGCAGTTGGGGTGTCTGGACTCATGGGAAGCCTGGCACCGGTGGCGGGACGTCGTCGTGGAGCGGTACGAGGCGCAGGGCGATCACTGCCCGCTGAGCTCGTTGTTCCTGCAGATCGGCCGAAACAACCCGGGGGCCAGGGCCGTGGTCGTCGAGTTGATGAGGAAGTGGCAGGACAGCCTGTCCGCCGGCATCCGGGCGCTGCAGGAAAACGGGCTGCTGCCGATGTCCCTCGACGTCGACCAGGCAGCCGCCGCGATGCTCGCCGCTGTCCAGGGCGGAGTGTCAATCATGCTGTCCACCGGGAAATCCACACATCTGCGGGCAGCCCTCGACTGGGGGATCGTGCAGCTGCGGGCCGCTGGCCAACTCGGCGACTGGGACAGCGAGTTGGCCAGCGGCCGCGCGGGGCGGCCACCCGCACGAAGTTCCTCGGTTCGGGCAGACGGCCTGGCCGTCAGGGCAGGAGCAGCAGCTTGCCCGTTGTACGGCGGGATTCGATGTCCTCGTGCGCCTTCGCCGCGTCCGCGAGCGCGTAGCTGCCACCGATGTGCGGCTTGAGCTGCCCTGTCGCGGCGAGGTCGAAGACCTCGGCCGTGCGGCGGACCAGAGCGGCACGGTCGGGCACGTGGTCGAGGACGTTCGGATAGGTCAGCAGGATGCTGCTGGGAAGATCCATCGGGGTGAGCGAGGGGATGCCCATGAAGGGGCCGTAGTAGGCGTGTACCCCGTGGCGGCGCAGCGACAGCTGCGACGAACGGAACGTCGGGGCACCGCCGCCGTCGTACACAACATCCGCGCCCTCGCCGCCGGTGAGCTTGCGCACCTGGTCCTCGAAGCCCCCGCCGCTGGAGACGAGTACGTGGTCGGCCCCGGCCTCCTTTGCGACGGCGACCTTCTCCTGCCGGGAGACCAGCCCGATCACGGAGCCACCGCGTGCCTTGATCATCTGCGTGAGCAGCAGGCCGACCCCACCTGCGGCCGCGTGCACCACGGCCACGTCGCCGGGCTTGATCGAATATGACTCGGTGGTGAAGTGGTTCGCCGTCAGCCCCTGCATCATCAGTGACGCCGCCATCTCATCGGCGATGCCGTCGGGGACCTTGACCAGGGAGTCCGCGGGAATCGCGAGCAGTTCGGCGTAGCTGCCGGGGTGGTAGGCCCACGCGACCCGGTCGCCGACCGGCAGGGCGCGCACGCCGTCGCCGAGCGCGGTGACGTGGCCCATCCCCTCCACGCCCAGGGCGGTGGGGAGTGACCAGCCGGGCAGTGCGGTGGTCCGGGCGCCGATGTCCATGTAGTTCACTCCCGCCACACCGAGGCGGACCAGCACCTGCCCCGGGCCCGGAGTTGGATCCGGCACCTCGGTCCACGTCATGACCTCCGGTCCGCCGTAAGTGTTGATGAAGATCGCGTGCATGAAGAGCCTGCTCTCGCCGCTTGGTTGCCGCGTGGCCGGGGTGATCGGCCGCCACTGAGTTGGGCCGATACCGAGAACGTAGGACCGAAAAAATGGACCCGCAAGTCCAGAAAGTTGTCTGGTGTCGTGTGACACTCGATCATGACTTCCGAGCGCATCAGTGTTGTCGAAACTCACGAACGTTTCGAACGCCTCCCGTCGCCCTCGGATCGCTCCCAAAGTGGCGAGCAAGCGCTGCTCAAGGGGGTGAACGTGGGCAGAACGGCCTCCAACAACCGAGCAGTGCCGCGGCAGCGGCAATAGGGGAGCGGCGCCGTTGTCGTGCAGCGGGGCCGACTGCTGCATGCAGCAGGTCTGTGCATCAACCGGTGCTTTCGGCTGCTGCACTGGGCCTGCCGCACGAGGTCCGGCTCCGCGGCATGGGCCCGGCCAGAGGATTCCTCTGTGTCCGATGCTGCGATGTCTCTCTGGGCGTCTGCTGCAAGTGCTGCGGCGACGAAGCCAGGACCACCGACCAGGCGATCTGCTGGCGCTGCCTGCCCGCCGTCAGACCAACACACGTCTCGCGGGTCCGAACGCTTCCATATCCGAGCCCTTGCACCCGCTGGCCCAGGCCATCATCGGCATTCCTCGCCCCAACACCGGGTGAACTTGGGTCAGTCAGAACCCGCGCGTCCGGAAACTGCTGCGCGACTTGGCCGACGGAGCATCGCCCTCAGCCACGAGACCCTCGACAGCCTGCTGGGGTCACGGACGGTCGAGTACCTGCGCGGCCTGCTGGTCACTAGGCTGGCCGCGATCTCGCCGAGTCCTTGGACTGCTGTGGGGCACCTCCGCAGTCAACACTTGGAACTCCCGGCGGGCGGCAGTATTTTCCTCGCTCGGCTGGTGTCGCGAGCGCGGCTACGCGGGGCCGGTGGACATTGAGGACCTGGATTTCGCCGGTCGCCGGTGCCCGGTCAAAGTTAAGGCGCTCGGACCAAGACCCGCCAGGGGTCAGGCGAGCGAGGAGTTCGTGCTGGAGACCGAGAACTGGGACGCAGGCACGGACCGGCTGCTGCCCCGCCTACTCAAGGCCCTGCCCGTGGGCCGGTGTTCGTCACACATCGCCGCCCAGCGCGGGCAAGGTGTCAGCCCGCGCGACGTCTGCCCGGACACCGGCTTCACCCGGCTGTCGTACGGGCAAGCCCGCGCCCTGCTTGACCAGCACACTGCCGTGCGCGGGTCCGGCACCGGCTGGGACGTGCACGAGTACCGCCACTCCGGCTTGACCCACCTTGGCGAGGCGGGCGTCGCTGTTGATGCTGATGGCCGGGTCCCGGCACAAGAAGCCGGAGAACGTCCGCCGCTGTTTTCAAGCCCTCCCCGGAGGCCAGCGCCGAGCTCACCAGCCTCCTTGCCCCTGGCGATAGCCGACGCTGAGCGACATTCCCGTGGTTCGCCGGAAGAGGATGCCCCGCTGTCAATTCACCTCCGGCCCGAACCGACGCTTGTATGCCGATGGAGTGATGCCCGTCTCGCGGCGCATCAGCGCACGCAAATTGGCGGCGGTGCCAAGCCCGCTGCGCCTCGCGACCATCTCGAAACGGGACTCACCTCGCTCGATCAACCGGCACGCCAAAGCAAGTCGTTCCCCGTGAGCCACGTCAACGGCGTGGTTCCCAGTTGTGCCCGGAAACGGCGATGCAGCGTCGCTGGACTGACCGCCATGCGCGCCGCAAGGTCAGAGACCGTGAGCGGTGAGTCCAACCGTTCCTGGGCCCAGGCCAGGACAGGCGCCAGGGACTCTTCAGGCACGTCGGGCATGGGGCGCTCCACAAACTGCCGTTGTCCGCCGTCCCGGTGCGCCGCGAAGACCAGTCGCCGACTCACGGAGTTGGCGACCTCCGCGCCATAGTCGCGGCGGACCACATGCAGCCCAAGATCGAGCGCGGCCGCGCTCCCGGCAGCGGTGAGGATGTCACCATCGTCCACAAACAGCACGTCTGATTCGAGGTGGACAGAGGGGAAGCGGGCCCGGAAGGAACCAGCCCACTGCCAGTGCGCGGTGGCCCGGCGCCCGTCGAGGACTCCAGCCTCGGCCAGGGTGAAGGCGCCGCTGCAGAAGCCGACCAGGCGCGCACCGCGCGCGTGCGCCCGTCGGACGGCATCGAGTACGGCGGGGCGGCGGGGCACCTCGATGTCCGGGCGGTTGGGGACGATCAAGGTGTCGGCCGCGTCGGCCGCTTCCAGATCGGCGACTCCTGTCAGCGTGAAGAATCCGTCCCGCATCAGGGTGCGGGGCTCGGGGGAGCAGAGCCTGAAGTCGTAGAGATCACGGCCGATCTCCGGTCTGCGCAGACCGAAGACCTCGGTTGCACAGCCGAGCTCGAAAGGGTTCGAGTTCTCGTCCACGATCACGACAACCCGGTGTGCGCCCGCCGCGTGAACTGCGTGCGAGGATTCTTTCGCCATGTGCAATTTCTAGCACTCACGCCAGCCATGCGAAGTGGCTCAGGATGAGCCCATGCGTAACGAACCCATCCCCCTCAGCAAGGCTCTGGCCTCCTTCGATGCCCTGTGGAGTCCCCGTATCGTCACGCGCGTCAACGACTATGACGTGCGCATCGCCAAGGTCGAGGGCGAACACATCTGGCACGTCCACGATGACACCGACGAGTTTTTCCTGGTGCTCGACGGAGAGCTGCACATCTCCTTGCGCGAGCCCGATGGGGAGCGCACGGTCCTGCTCCCGCAGGGGGCGGTCTTCACCGTCCCCCGAGGTACGGAGCACAAGCCGCACGCTCCGTCCGGCGCCGCAATCCTTATGTTCGAGCCCACCGGGACACCGACCGTGGGCGATCGCCACGACGAGATCCCGGACCACGTGGACTCAACGACCGGTCACACACTCAACACCTGAGCCGACAGGCTTCGGACGCGCCCTTTCCAATGGCATCAGCCTCACACCGGGTCGGTTCCGTTCACCGACTGCCCGGCAAGAGCGGCGGGACTCAATCCGCGGCAGGTCTGGATCGCGCAGGGGGCGCATTCCGCCGGGCAGGTCGGGGAGTTGGAAGAAGCGCCGCCCCAGCATGTTGACGTGATGCTGGACGAACGGCGAGAAGCGGGTAGCGCGACCAGCGCGCCGATGTGACGGGGGATCACCAGGATCGGCACGGAGGTGCCGCCCGGCCCGACGGCCAGCGTCGCGCAACACCGCTGGGCCCGACGTATTGACCTTCTCGGCGAGGACTCCTACGGAGACCCCCATCTGTCCCTCCGCGCACCGAATTGCGCGACTCATCCGGAGGCCGTCGCACTTACGGCCTTGCTCATCTCACCACATGCGACGTCCACCGGTAGTTAGCCGGGCGTTGGTGCACGCAAAAACGACAGCACGAAGGTGTCCTCGACAGCCGGGAGGTGGTGGGCGTACTCGGCGCGGAAGACGTATCCCAGGCGCTCGGCCTGGGTGTCGAAGACCGGGTGCGCCCGCTGCGTTCGAGGGTCGGCCCTGAACGACAGACACGCCAGCACGTCCTGTCGAAGCTTTCGCGCTGACAACCACGCAGCCTCCCAGAAGTGGCTGCCTTGTGCCAGCCTTGGTATCCGATGCGGCCATGCGGCCCGTCTGCCGCTCGCACGATCCGGACTCGATCTCGTGACAGTGCGCTGTACGTTGTTGTGGCTGAAGGCTTCAGTGGGCTACTGCGGGTGAGAGTCGGCAAGCCCGGTGCTCAGCGGCTGGGCGGCAGAATAGCGACGGTCAGGGCCGCTGGGCGACGAAGACGAACTCCTTGCCCGGACGATCGGGTGCGTCCCGGACGTCTTGCAGCACATATCCCTGCGCCATCAGGTCTGCCTCGATCTCCTGACGCTCCCGGAATCTCAAGGTTGAATGGGACGTGAACTGCTGCCCGTCCGCAGCGAACACGTAGTTCCAGCGAAACGTCACCAGGGGCCCGCTCACCTCGACCAGCTCGACCCACCTCTCGACGTTGCCGACGTCCGGGATCTCCGTGACCCTGTGCGAGGCCGTGCGGTTCCACATCTCCCAGGCGCGCTTGGCCGGGTCTCGCGTCTCGAATACCAAATGACCACCGGGTCGCAGGGCTTCGTAAGCGCCCTTGAGCGTTCGCTGCCACGTGCGCGGGGCGACGATCTCCTGGGCGACATTTGCCGTCATGGTGACGAGGTCGACTTGCAGCGGGGGAAGAGCTGTTGTGTCACCGCAGGTCCAGCGAACCCGATCACTGCCCGGCTTGCTGCGGGCCACCTCAATGGAGGCTTGGGCGGGATCGACGCCGACGACCTCGATTCCGCGATCAGCCAGCAGGAGTGCGAAGACACCGGTGCCGCAGCCGATGTCCAGCACTTGCCTCGCATCGAGTTGCTGGGCGATGTTCAGGTAGGCGTGAAGGTCGCTGCGATCTGGATCAAGTGGGTCGTAGATTGCTGCCAGCCGCGGGTGTTCGAAGATCTCGTCAGCCATGCGTCCGAAGGTATAGCTGGTGGGCAGTCAACTGCTCTCAATTTCGCGGCGACTCGTTCTTCACAGCCACCGGCAGAGCAGCCGTCCCCTCGGCCGAGCCCCAGCCTCTTCGACTGGGCGCAGGGAGCTGGCAGGAGTCTCGGGGACGGAGAGAAGCCGTTCAGGTAGGGGCTGCTGGTAGTCCGAGATCAAGATGTCCTCTTGTGTTCCGACGAGCTCTCGGCCGACTCAAGGCGGTGCCGGTCCTTGAACTTCGCCTCGTGGGCGGGCCGCGAGTTAATCCGGGAAACGCACGAAGGTGAGTCCGCATCCGGGGGCAGACGTCGAATAACCATCGCGACGGCTGCTTCCGCTGTTGCCGTCGGACCTACTGACGCTGTCCGCAGTGGTCCCGCAACCCAGTAGCCGCCACCTGCGCGCGGCCCACCTCGAGCAATTCGCCGCTGCAGCCTCCCACTTCGCCGGAATACCCGGTCTGACGATCAGCGCCCCCGCAGCAGCCGAGGGGCAAGCCAGCGTCGGCCGCTCCCAGGCGGATCTCGAGCGTGCTGGCGCCCTGCGGGCCGAGTTTGGCGGCGTGCAGCATGCCCACCGGTCCACCGACCACGATCGCGACACCGTAATGCTGTGTCGAGGACAGTAAAGACTCCTACGCCCCTCGTCGTTACCGATCAGCCGATGGCCTTCGCGGCCACTGAGGCGCCGCTGTCAGGCCGGCTGCCACGGACCATGCCGCCGATGATGAGGAACAGGATCAGGCAGACGGTGGCCAGGATCCACAGGATGGTGTGAAACGCCGAGTCGTAGGTGCCGACGAGAAAGTCGGTGAAGCCGAAACGCTGTCCCGAACTGACCGCGCTCGCTGGCCCGGACAGGTTCCCACTGGCCAGTTCGTTGGCCACCTTTGACGGGTCCCCGGCGTCAGCGAACTGGCCTATACCGGCACGGATTTTGGACGTCAGGGTGGTGGCCAGCAGGGAACCGTATACTGCGACAGCGACTGCCTCGCTGCCCAGTCGAAGCGTATTGAGGAGGCCGGCTGCCATGCCGGCCTTCTCCGAGGCGATGATCTCCAGCGCCTGACCGTCGACCCAGACCTGCGGACAGCCCCATTCCGGCCCCGGTGACCAGCATTGGCACAGCCACGACGGCGATGGCGACGTGCTTCCCGAAGAGGGTGAGCGCGACGTCCCCAACGACCAGGCAGCCGAGGCTGAGGTAGATCGGTGGGCAGCGGCTGGCTACGGACTGTCCTGTAACTAATCTTTGCCATGAGGGTGGTTGCTCAGGACTGGATCTTGGGGATCCCCGGTGGGAGGCAGAGTCCCCCTGGTATGTTGCGCCGATGTCAGCGATCAAGAAGTTCCAAGTCACCTTCGACTGCGCAGAACCTGAGCGCCTCGCTCGTTTTTGGTGCGAGGTGTTGGGGTACGTCGTCCCGCCGCCACCGGACGGGTTTGCCACTTGGGACGATTTCAAGTGCTCGCAGCCGCCTGAGCAGCAGGATTCATGGTTCGCCTGCAGCGACCCCTCAGGTGTGGGCCCGCGACTGTACTTCCAGCGCGTCCCCGAAGGGAAAGCCGCTAAGAACCGGGTGCATCTTGACGTGCGGGTCGGCACCGGACTCGTGGGGACAGAGCGCCTCGCCGCTCTTGAGGCCGAATGCGCACGATTGGTCCTGCTCGGCGCGGTACACGTGCGAACGCTGTATGACGGCAATGATTCGTGCATCCCGATGCTGGACATCGAGGGCAACGAGTTCTGCATCGACTGAGCATTCTCCGAGCCGAAGAGATTGACGGGCCGCCTCCCTTGGGCCTCTCTGGTCTCCTATGGGGCGGGAGTTATCCCGCGAGGGCGAGGTTGGGAAGCCGAGCGATGCCGAGCATGGCGGTGTGAACGCCATCGCCTTTCAGACGGCAGTCGCGAAGGATCTTCCAGGCCTTCATCCGCGCGAAGACGTGCTCGACGCGAGCCCGGACCTTGCGGTGGGAGGGGTTGTGCTCCTCCTTCCTAGCTGGCGGGTCGGTCTGGCCGCGTCCACGGCGGTGCGGGATGAGCAGGCCGGTGCCTCAGTAACCGCCGTCCGCGATGACCGTGGCCCGGCCGAGGGCGGCCTTCGCACCGAAAGTCCCCACGCCTTGCAATCGTTGCGGTTGCCCGTGACTGGCCAGCCGACGGCGACGACGAGTCGGGTATCGGCGTCGATGACAACTTGGTGGTTGGTTGAGTATCGGTAGTTCTTCGACTGCTCGGCAACCGTATGATCCGTGTGGGGACCGCGCACCAAACCGGGATACAGCACCGGCACGGTGGCGTATGAGTCCGCGTACTACCGCCGCGGCGACACGTTCAAGGGCCAGTCCGTCGGCTGCGTTGTCCGCGATGTGCCGGGCGTGGTGAGCATTACTGTGGCCCCAACGGCAGGTCGGTTCTGCGCGCGCTCGCCGACTCGAAGAAGGCATCCGATAACCGCAAGGCAGTGTGTGAGAAGGCCCAAACTGACCCCGGCGGAGAAGGCTCGGGGCCGCACCTGGTGCGACGCCACCTACGAAGGCGGGACCTCCCTGTCGGCCAACCAGCGGGAGACCACTCTCACCACGCCCGCTGAACAGCGCAGCCAAGGCGGCCGGATCACCGCCTTCAAGAAGAGGTTCCACATCCTCGACCGCGACCCGTTCTACGTGATCGCCTGACACCTCCCGCTACGGTCAGTGGCCCCGGGCCAGCTGTTGCCCGGGGCCACCGCCTTAGCTTGGAAGCTGCTCCGCACGCCGTGAAGGGAGACACGTGACCCGTCCCGAGCCGGTCGCAGCGCACCAACTGGCCTTCCCAGCCGCCTATCTTCAGTACTGGGTCCAGTTCCCGCCTGCCGACGCCGTGCAGCTGTGGCGCGAGGATCTCGAGGAGTTCATCGAAGACCACGCTGACGACCCGCTCGCTGCCACCGACGACGGACAGTTCGTCCTGGTCGCCTGCGGAACCCAGCGCGGCGACGTTGACCTCACCGTCCAGTTCTTCACCCAGCCGCCCTCTGCGCCCGAGGCCAACTGGCAGGCCACCGTGGACGTCGACGTCATCATCGACCGCACTTTGGTCCTGGCCAACCCCGACGACGACCAGGAGGACATCCCCGTCCCCTATCCCCACGCCCAGCCCACCCAGTACAGGCTGCGGGTGCTGTACACCGACCGGCCCCAGGACTCCTACCAGCACTACCAACAGCAGGCAGCTGCACAGCTGGAGAAGAACATCATCCAGATCTGGCTCGCCCCATAGGCCTGGTGGCGGCAGGCGAGGTCTCCGCAATGCTTGGCCGGTCTTCCGGCGCTGTACGGTCACCGGCGGTGCGCGAGCAACTAGTTGTTGCTGGCAAGCAGGTTCTTGACGCCTTGCTCTAGCCGCAACAGTGGAGTTCGTGGGCGACGGCGACATGCTGACCGCGACAAGGCCGCCGTGGCGGGGGAACCGCGCACGTCGTCGTCGCCGGCCCGTTCGACTGAGCTAGCCGGGCTCGGGTTCGTCGTGGATGGTCAATGCTCCGGCGAGGTCGAGTTCGGCGACAGTGCCGTGTGCCCCGGCGCGGACGAGCAGCACTGCACCGAGCGCGGTGCTCCAGAACGTCCTGGTCTCCACGTCGAGCGGTCGGCGGGCCCTCCAGCCGCGACCGTCGATGAGCTGGCTCACGAAGCGCTCGGATTGCCGGAACAGCAACTGGAGGTGCTGGTCGACCACGGAGGCGAGTTCGGGCTTGGAGATCCCGGCGGCGAGTGCTCGCGTGACTGACGGGAGCGAGGGCATGGCCAGTACGGCGCGGGCGATGTTGCGCCGAAATGTCGCCGCGTCGGGGGCTTGGCGACCGATGCGCTCGATCCGTCGGGCGTCGTGCAGCAAGCCGAGAAAGGCGGCATGCACGAGCAGCGAGTCCTTGGAGCCGAAGTAGTAGGTGACCTGATTGGGGAAGACGCCTGCCGCGTTCGCGATCTCCGCCACGCTCACCTCGGCGCCGGGCCGTTCCTTGCAGAGCCGTGCGGTTGCCTCAATCAGTCGGCGCCTCGTCGCGCGACCGCGGTCACGCGACCGAGGCGACGTTGATCGAGCTTCGATTCGCTTCTCCACACCCAAATTGTATGTGATACAACAAGGCTCCGTTCGCTTGTATCGCATACAAGAAAGTTGAGGGGCATGTACCGGACTGAAGTCGTCGTGACCGGACTCGGCGCGATCACGCCACTCGGTGGTGACGTGGCGGCTACGTGGAACGCCCTACTTGCCGGCGAGTCCGGCATCCGCGGCGGCGTCCTGCGCGGCCACGAGGACGCCGGCCTTCCCGACACCGTCGCAGGCACGATGGCGATCGACCCCGCCGAGTTGCTGCTGCCGGTGCAGGCCAGGCGGCTCGACCGCTCGCAGCAGGCGGCCTTCGTCGCGGCGGCCGAAGCCTGGGCAGATGCAGGCGTCCCAGAGGTGGACCCGGACAGGCTCGCATCAGCGATCGGCACGGGCATCGGTGGCGTACGGACACTGCTCAAAGAAGATGACGTACTGGAGGCGGCCGGGACCCGGCGCGTCTCGCCACGTACGGTCCCGATGCTCATGCCCAACGCGGCGGCGGCGCTCATCAGTATCGAATACGGTGCACGGGCCGGGGTCTACACGCCCGTCTCGGCGTGCTCTTCCGGTGCCGAGGCGATCGCCCTGGGGGCCAGGCTCATCCGTGCAGGCGAGGCGGACGTGGTCATCGCGGGCGGGACCGAGGCCGCGATCACCCCGATCACCGTCGCTGGCTTCGCCCAGGCACAAGCGCTGTCGCGGCACGCCGACGATCCCGCGTCAGCGTCACGGCCGTTCGCCGCGGACCGCAGCGGATTCGTCCTCAGTGAAGGCGCCGCTGTCGTGGTGCTCGAAAGCGCCGAGCACGCCAGCGCCCGAGGCGCGCGCGTCCACGCGGTACTCGCGGGCGCCGGCATCGCCGCCGACGCTCACCACATCACGGCGCCCGCTACCGACGGCTCCGGTCAGATCTCAGCCATGCGAAAGGCCCTCGCGCAAGCCGGTTTGGCTCCCGAGCAAATCAGTCACATCAACGCCCACGCCACTGGAACTCCGGTCGGCGACGTCGCCGAGGCGCACGCGATCGGGGAGGTCTTCGGCCGCGCCACCGTGACGGCTCCTAAGGCGGCGCTCGGTCATCTCTTTGGCGCAGCAGGTGCGATCGAAGCGCTCATCGCCGTCCTCAGTGTGGAGCACGGCGTCATTCCGCCGACCCGCAACCTCACGGCGGTCGGGGTCGGTCCCGACATCGATCTCGATGTCGTCGCAGAGCGACGAGACGTCCCCCAGGAGGCTGTGCTGAGCAACTCCTTCGGGTTCGGTGGGCAGAACGTCTCACTTATCTTCACCAGCGCACGGCACCACGAGTCCTGTACGGCCTCGATCGCATCATGACCTACGCGAACGCACCGTTGCCCGTTTTCCGTGGAGGGTCGCCGCCGATGGATCGAACGTACTTGGCCGGGCCTGCACTCCCGCTCATCCCGGGCGAGAAGGACCGCGAAGTCGACCGGGCAGAAGGACGCCAGCGACCACTGCAGGCCCAGCGTCGCGTTCGTCGCCGCTGAGCAGATTGCTCACCTTGGCCTCGGCCAATGCCTCCCACGGCGGGCGGCGGCAGAGCGGCCATGCCTTATCTCGTGTAGTACAGGCCAAGGTGAGAGCGGTCAGCCTGGCAGCAGCCGGACATCAGCCTGCAGGCCGGTTCGATGGTGCGACCCCGCCCCTAACCGCGCCACGAGCCCTCGACCTCGCTGCCGTCGCAGCCCTGATCACCGAACGCACCGGACATCCCGTGCGCCGCGTCGTCGCCGACGACGAGGAGTGGGTGGCCGGACTGATCGAGCAGGGCCTGCTAGCCGACCGGGTGATGCTGCCGCTTGGCATGTTTCACGCCTCGCGGCGCGGCGAGTTCGCCGCCACCAGCCCGACACTGGAGAACCTGCTCGGCAGGCCCGCCACGCCGCTCGCCGAGGTCGTCCTGCCAGGCGCGGCATCCTGAGCCTGTCATCGTGGCAGTACGCGCTGAAGCCGAGCCGCGGCGGGCGTCTCAGCCCGCCGCAGCCGACTCGACCGGAGGCAGGGGATCGGCCTTCCCCGGGCACCCGCCTTGCCGCGCAAGGCTGCGCCTCACTCCCAGCTGAGTGCCGCGATGTAGTCCGGGCTGGCGATGCGGCTCTCGATGAGGTTGGGTGGGATGTCCATCTGTTCCACCACGTCCTCGGCCTGCGGGCGCAGCCGGCGGTGGATCTGGTCCAAGGTCGTGGACCAGCCATGTACCTGGCGTGGTGTCACCAGGGCGGACATCAGGTACCGCCCCGGCGCGGAGACCACCTGGTCGAGGCGGGCGGCACGAAGCAGGTCAGCTGCCACGGCACTGTCGGCGTCGTGGTCGGCCAGGGCTTCGACGGCCGCGCGAGTGGCGTGGGCGGCGGCGAGGGCCCGCGCGAGGCGGGACTGGTCGCCCCAGGCTTCGGTTGGGTCGACTCCTCCGGCAGCTCTCTTGTCCAGACGCGCTGTCAGTTCCGCGTGCAGCGCGCGCTCGTGCGTGTGAAACAAAGCGTCGAGGCCGTCCTCGCCCGGGAAGCCAGTGGCTCCCCTGGCTGGTTCGGGGGCGGGCTCTGCCGCCAGGGAGCGGGCGGCGTCCAGCAGGATCAGCCGGGTTGTCGCCACCTGCCGACTGGAACGCGGTGGTGAGGGCCTGGTAGTCGATGAGCCGGTTCTCCGAGAAGAAGCCGATCGCGCCGGTCGCGGAGCGGCAGCGTGTCACCGCCCGGTCGGCGAGCCGGTCGACCGCGGCGTTGGTGAGCGCGAGGGTCCGCATCACCTCGGGTGGCGGCCCACTGCCTTGTCCAACTCCGGTCGGTATGTCCCAGCAGGCGCTCGTCACGCGGCGAGCGAGAACGGTGGCGGCATACGCGTCCGCCGCCGCGCCGAAGAGCAGGCGTTGCTGGTCGAGGTGGTCCAGTGCCGCGCGCTCGCGGCCGTCGCGGTCGACGGTGTTGCGGCGCGCGGACGCATGCCGACCATCCGGAACTGCTTGCCGCCCCGAGTGCCCGAACGCACCGACATCGGACATCCCCCCGGGGCGGGGAGAAGGAAACGTCATGCCCGAGTCAAGCTGGCTGCGCGGGCGAACCGTCATCGGCGTGCACGGTCTCGAAGTTTCTACCAGCGGCCGCTGTCCCCACTGCATGACCATCGCGGTGTCCGTGCGTGCAGAGCAAGGGCCATTCCACCGAACTCCAAGCCCTGATCGACGCGGTTACCACCCGGCAAGGCATTGATCTGTACCGCCCGGTTTGACGAATCGTCGATAATAACCCCAAGGCACCTACAACCCAACGAAGTTCACTTGTGAGGCTTGCGGGAACGGGCCATGTGAGCTGCGATTGGGCGGGGGAGGGGCGTGCCGGAGTGCCGCCGCGTATACCTTGAAGTGCCAGCCCGGAATACTTACCGGTCGGCTTAGGCACAGGTCTTTCAGGGCCTCGTCAACAACCTGGTCGACCTCGAGCCAGTTTCATTGGAGCAGGCGCCAATGACCATAGCTCCCGTGCGGGTGAACCCTGGGCAGACGGCGAGGACACGCACGTCGTGCGAAATTCCGTTCACACAGCGGTAACTTGAGGTCGCGTAAGGGAACGTGCGCACTCGGCGCTGGTCGTCGCCGCCACCGCCGTCCTCACCTCGGGTGTCCCTGATGGCCTGCTCGGCAGGCACGCTGGCCCCGTGCCCTTGATCCAGCTCCACAAGGTCAGCTTCTTCTGCTGGCTGGCAGTGACCGGGCCTCCACGAATTGGCCCACATCCGGCGGTTGCCCCGCCTCATCGGCGTCGGCCCTGCGTAACGCCCCCGCCCGGTACGGACCTTCGGCTACCGGACGGGGCCGCCGCTGGTCCGTGCTGGCCCTCGCCCTCGGCGCCGGACTGGCCGTCGCACCCGCCGGAATGCACTTGGCGTCCGGGTGGTGACGTTAGCGTCAGGCGATGCGCACCACACCGTCGCCGGCACTGTGGTCAACGAGACAGTGGCACCGCGTGACCAGGAGCAATGATCATTAGAGGCCCACAGGTCCCAGGGAAAGCGGGAGATCGGCATTTTTTGTTGGCGCGGAGTCTGGCGCCTTGGCGGTCGGATTGGCACCATGATGGCCACCCCGCACAGTGGTGACGCAAATGACTCCTCGCGCCAGTCGCACCACAGTTGTCATCCGCCCGGGCTCCAACCGCGCCAACAACTACCGCACTTCGGCATCGCACAAACTCTGCGCCGCGTTCCTTCCCCCCTCACGTGGAAGGCCCTTCCGGCTTTCCGAAAAGGAGAAACAGTGGCCACCACCGCGAATCCGGAGCATGTCCCCACCCGCCACACCGCATCGCCCTCCTTAGCCGCCCTGCGCCGGTTGCACGCCGCCGCGGCGGTTCGCATCGGCTTCGGACTCGTCTGGGCCATCGACGCGTCGTTCAAGTGGCTACCAGCGTTCATCCACGGCAAGACGCTCAGCGATGAGTTGGGCAAGGCCGCCGCGATCCACACCCCTGTCATCCACCAGTGGATCCAACTCTGGCACGACGCGGGCACGGCCGACCCCGGTGCCTTCGCCGTGGGCACGGCGCTGGTCGAGAGCTGCATAGCACTCGGCATGATCTTCGGTGTCTTCACCAACCTGGTCTTCATCGGCAGCGCTGTGTTCTCGTTCGGTATCTGGTCGGCAGCCGAAGGATTCCACTTGCCGTGGACCAAACCGGGCATCACCGACCTCGGGCCCTCGGTGGCCTACATCTTCGCCTCCCTCGCGCTGTTCACCGCCTTCGCCGGCGCGACGTGGAGCCTCGACACGCGACTACGTCCCGCCCTGGGCAGACTGGCCTGGCTCGCCAGTCCCACCGCCGCAGAGGTCGCCGTCCGCAGATCCCCCGGTACCGCAAGGACAACATGACGCCCAGCCGTCTCGACCTGCTGGTCATGCCCTTCAGCCGCCGCCGGTCGGGACATCCCCGGGCGGCGGCTGTACCTCATCGTCATGAGGAGGGCGCCATCGCCTGTCAACACGTAAGGGGCCACTGAGCGGGGGAGTTTCGGTCAAGGGCGCGCTGTCGTCGGCTGGCTCACCACTGTGCGTTCCGGCATCGAGTGCTGGTCGCGCGAGGCACGCCGCTACCCCGGGACAACCCTTCAGGCACACCACTCGATATCAGCGTCCGAGCGGGTGGTCGCTGGTTGGGAGCCGACAGATGGCTCTGTCACGCCAGCGGCCCCCAGCGCGGCACCCCGGAGGAACGGCCATCCAGGTGGATCCGGAATCCGCACGGCGGTCATCTGAGGCGGCTCGGGCAGGGTTACGTCACCATCGCCGAGAGGCGTACCAGCGGGCGTAAGACAGGTCCCGGTCCGTGGCGTAAACACTGGAGGCGCCGAACTCCCCGCAGTGGTGGGAGGGGAGCCGTCGCCTCCCGACCGTCCAGGAGGTTCGTGCATGCGCGTTGCCTTCCGCGCGCGGTACCCGACACGCATGTGCGCAGCCTTGTTGTGCCTGGCAGTGGCCTGGATCCATGTCCAGGACCAAGGCGGCTTCCCAGGCAACCGGACCCCTGACTACGTCGGCATCGGCTACTACATGTTGGAAGCAGCCGCCATCCTTTGCGCGGTACTGCTCATCGTGGGCAGGCCGGACATGCTCCTGCGCGGGGGCTGGCTGTTGTCCCTGGGCATCGGGATCGGCCCCGTCGCCGGATACCTACTGTCGCGCGGTCCTGGCCTACCGGACTACACCGATGACCGGGGCAAATGGCTCGAGCCTCTGGGCGTGGCCAGTCTCGCTGTGGAAGGCACGCTGATCACGCTGGCCACGATCGCGGTCCTAAAGGACCGAAAGTCAAGGTCCTGATCAAACCAGCGGCCCCACTTCAATCGCCGCTAAGGGCTGTCTGGAGTCGCGAGTAGGAGCCTTCAGCCCCCAGATCGTCGCACCGGCGGCCCTCGGAGACCTTGACAATGCCCGAAGCGGTAGAAAGCCCGGCGCTCCTCGGTGCAAGCAGCCGCAGAAGTTCAATGCGAGCGGCCACTCAGGTCCCTATACGGATACGATGAGCGCGCTGGCCCAATCGCGTCCACGAACCGGCGCAGGGCCGAACCGCGTCCTCCCTTCCCCCTGAACACGGTGACCAGGAGAGTGCTCCGTGGCCGCGCTGACCAAGCCTGAGTCGTCCCACCCAGACGACGAGGACACATTGCGTAATGCTTGGCGGGACTGCCGCAACTGGTGGTCTCAACGGGCCACCACCGGCCAGAAGGTAGCCACAGTCGCTGCTGTTGCCGCCTGCGTCGCCACGACGGGAGCCATACTCGCCCACTCCCTAGGGCTGTTCTCCGCGGTCGACACTACCGTCAGCTGGACGCACGGCACATACACCGTCCCGCAGCAGTGCGCAAAGGGCGGGATCCTCCCTATCAAGATCAACAATGGTGCACCTACTGGCTCCACAGTCCGGGTAGAGGACCCCTACTACTTCGCCTCGCTTCCCCTCTACCGCTCCGGAAACTCTGACGCCTCCACTCCCGCCGTCGCGGTCCCCGCTCACGGCAGTGTCACGGTCTACCTCAAGCTGGGCGAGGCGTCCTTGGAATGCACCAACGACGCTACAGACGTGCTCAGGGTCGAATCCGACAGCCCGTCAAACCCGCCCGAGCCGCTAATTAATTGATCATTAATGACGGCACCGCGTCCTCGGGTCGGGACCACTGTTTGCCCCGTCGTGCCGGGAAAGAACCGAGTAGAGTCGCGTCTGATGGCAGGACAAACTTTCGGAGCCGTCCACGGGTTCGCGGTCACACGTCCCAGGTGACCGGGAGGCTTTTCACGCCGTAGATGTCCGCGGTCTCCGGGCACAGGCCAACTTCTTCAGCCGTTACGGCCAGGCGCAGCGTGGGGAAGCGGTTGATCAACGCGGGGAATGCGACCCGCATTTCGACGCGGGCCAACTGCTGGCCCAGGCATTGGTGGATGCCGTGGCCGAAGGCGAGGTGCCCGCCCTCCTGCCTCCGGAGGTCGAGCACGTGGGGCGGTCGGCGAGCGGCTGGGGCTGGACGCCTCGGTACGCGGCAAGCTGGAACCTTTGCGGGCGAAGATGACCAAGCTCGCCGCCCTGGGCTGGCTGCACAAGCGGGGCGACGGGCGGTTCACGGCACGTCCGTAGGCGCGCGGGGCGGGCCCGTAACTGACGGGTCCCGACGGCAATGGGGATCGCCCTCCTGCTAAAGCACTAACGGCCGCTGAAGAAGTCGGTGAGGGCGGCGGCGACGGCCCCGGGCTGCTCCTCGGGGATGTAGTGACCGGCGTCGGGCACGATGACGCCGGTCACGTTCTCGGCCCACGGGTTGATGGAGGCCGCCATATCCGGGATCGAGCCGTGGCTGCTGGAGATTCCGAGGACGGGCGCGGTCAGTCGCCGTTGCTCAAGTGCCGCGCGGTTCTTGCGCGCGGACTCGGCGGCGTCGCGGTAGTAGGCGAGGCCGGCGCGCAGGCCGCCATCGACGGCGAGGGCCGCGCCGTAGTGGTCGAGCTCTGCTTCCTCGAACGCGTCGGGCGCGAGGGACTTGGTCTTCAGGAACCAGCTGATGTACTCCCGCTCGCGGCCGGCTATCAGCGTCTCGGGAAGATCGGGCACCACGTGGAACGCGAAGTGCCAGGTCTTGAACGCCAGAGTCGGGTCGAGGGGGATCGCTTCCGGCATGGTGATACCGGGAATTCCGGCGTCGAGCAGCGCGACCCCGTGCAGTCGGCTCTCGTAGTTCAGGGCGAGGGAGAAGGCGACCCAGGCGCCGATGTCGTGCCCGGCGAGCCAGTAGTCCCGCACGTCGAGAGCGTTCACGGCTGCCTGGATGTGCGCGGCGACCGTGTGCGTGTCGTAGCTGAGTTCCGGATGCTCGGAATTGCCTTGGCCCGGCCGGTCGATCGCTATGACCCGGAACCGATCGGCGAGAGCAGGCATGACCTTTCGCCAGGCCCACCACGTCTGCGGGAACCCGGTGAGCAGGACGACGGCCGGTCCGTCCGGCCGACCGCCTTCGACGGCGTGCAGGCGGACGCCGTCGGCGTCGACCCAGCGGTGCGTGAATCCGGCCAGGTCATGCAGGGGCAGGGCGGGGATGGGGTTGGTCATGGGAATCCTCCATCGAGGCGGGTGGACCGTGATTCGACGCTAGCACGTCTTGAACTGATCAGTCCAAGATGGGAGGATGGGCCGCATGGCAGGCAAGAAGCAGTTCGACATGGACACGGTGCTCGACGCCGCGATGATCCAGTTCTGGCGCTCCGGCTACGCCGACACCTCGCTCGACGACCTGTCCCGGGCGACCGGCCTGAACCGCAGCTCGATCTACTCCTCGCTCGGCGACAAGGACGCGCTCTTCCTTCGCTGTCTGGATCGCTACGCCACGCGCTACGGCGACAAGTTCGACGCCGCCCTCTCGTGCGCGGCCGAGGACCCCGTCGCCGCCGTCCGTGCGTTCTTCGACGTCACCCTGGGGCGCATCGCCGATCCCGCCGTGCCCGACGGATGCCTGATGGCCCAGTCGGTCATGGCGAGTCCGGCGCTGAGCCCGAGCGTCGCAGAGCATGTCAAAGAGTTGTTCGGCCTCCAGCGCCCGCGCCTGCGCGCCGCGCTGAAGGCCGGCGGAATGTCCGACGAGAACGCCGAGGACTTCGCCGTACACGTAGCGGCCGTGAACCAGTCTCTCGCGGTGATGGGTAGGGCCGGGGCGAGTCCGGAGCAACTCCGGGCGATCGTCGGCGTGACCGTCGACGCGCTCGCGCGGGCGTTGAGACCGGTCGGATAGCTGGCATATCAGTGCGCCGCGGGCCCGGGCGTGCTACCACAGGCCGTGGCGAGATCGCGGAGGTCTTGCACGGCGCGGCCCGGCGCGGTTCACAATGAGAGACGCGACACCTGATGATCAAGGTTCTCGGGCGATGGTGGCCAGGGTCCTGGCTCCGCCGAGCACGGCCACCAGGCACAGCGCGAGCTCGGGCTCGCCTCCAGCACACCGAACGCCTCCACACTGGGACGACTCCTCGCTCGTCTGGACGGCGACGCCTTGGACGACGCCGTGGGCGCTTGGCTTGCCCGGTACGCCGCCGACCCGGTGGACGAACCCGGCGAGACACTGATCGGCCTGGCCGTCGACGGCAAGACTGTGCGTGGATCCCGCACCGACGGCATGGCCGTCCACCTGCTCGCCGCCGCGCTGCACGGCTGCCAGACCGTGATCGCCCAGCGTCAAGTCGCCGCGAAGAGCAACGAGATCCCCGCCTTCGCCCCGCTGCTGGACCGGCTCGACCTGCGCGGCGTCGTCGTCACCGCCGATGCGATGCACACCCAGCGCACCCACGCCGAGCACGTCATCACCGCCGGCGGCCACTACCTCCTGGTCGTCAAGGGAAACCAGAAGAAGCTGCGCAAGCAGTTGCGGCGCCTGCCCTGGCGGGAGATCCCGCTGCAGGCCCGCACCACCGGAGCCGGGCACGGCCGCCACGAGGTCCGCCGCCTGAAGGTCTGCACGGTCCAGCCCGGCCTGCTCTTCCCGCACGCCGTCCAGGCCATGGAGATCAAGCGCCGCCGCACCCACCGCAGGACCCGCAAGGTCCAGACGAAGACCGTCTACGCGGCCACCAGCCTGTCGCCCGAGCAGGCCCGCCCGGCGCAACTCGCCCAACTCGTGCAAAACCACGGGCCGTTGAGGCCCTGCACCTCGTCAGAGACATCACCTATAGCGAGGACGCCTCGCGAGTGCGCACCGGCACCGCACCCCGTGCCATGGCCACCCTGCGGAACCTGGCTGTCGGACTCATGCGCCAAGCAGGCTGGACCAACATCGCCGCCGCAGTCGATCACTACCGGTCACGCCCCCAGCACGCAACCGGCATGCTCGGACTCACAGCTTGAGAACGCATCGCCCCTGTCATACACCCCAGGCAGAGCGCCGAAACCTCAAGTCCGGTGGTTCCGAGTCGGGTGTAGCGCACGCTCTCCTCTTGTTTGGCAGGCAGTCGCCATGGAGTAACACCCCAGCAGGGATAGTCTGCGGAGCAGAACAGAAGTACTTGACGGGGAACGCGACGCTGTATGGACTGCCGCCCGAGTATGAGGTATCCGCAAGGAGGCGGGCTGACCGCGTAGCGGCGGGCGTTTCGCGAGTACATCCGTATGCGGGCGGCCGTGTTGTTCGCTCTGGGACACGACAATGCCGTGGTCGCCAAGCGGTTTGAGGGATGCCAGGGGAACGCAGTTGAGGTGATCCGTTCAGCCCGGCACACTTGCCCGATGAGTCACAGCACACTGCCGGGCAACTGGGACGGCCCCTGGTACCGCGTCCCCACGGAGCACTTTGAAGCCGCTTTCCTGCCGAACGCTGGCGAGGATCTGGAGTCCGTCGACAACGTCGATGTCTTCGTGAACCTAAAGGACGGCTCTCGGTTGAGCGCGACGATCATCACGCTCAACCAGGTCGAGGTCATCATGGCGAGATGGGCCGAAATTGGCGAAGCCCTGGGAGGCCGCTACTTCTGGTGCTCGGACGGACTCATCGTCCGCGACGCCGGCATTAGCAACATGACCAGGGTCCTGATCGGTCTGGCTGAGAACGGCAAGCTCACGCAAGTGCTTCGCCGTCTCGATGACTGACCACGGCTCCTTCAGCTGAGCTATCTCGTTCTGAAACGATCAGCGAAAGTGTGCTTTGCTCCAACTGGCCTGCATTAGCGGGCCTTTGGGTGGCAGGAGGACTTGGAGGCGGTGAGGTTGGAAATGCCTTCTGCGTCAGGCGACGCAGATGACGGCATGTGCAGGTCGTTTCCGTCCGTGCACTCTTGTCCGGTCCCAAGGCGCCCCGACCCATTCCTGTTTGCGCCCTGGGGACACGCCGTGTGGCGGTACTACCGAAGCATGACGCGACAGCGCCCGTATTCCAGCGATCTCTCCGATGCCCGCTGGAAGGTGATGGAACCCAGTCTGACGGCCTGGCTCAAGGTGATCCTACGCGCCGGGTCGTGGAGAAAACGTTTGGCTGGTTCATGCACCACCGCAGGCTCGCCCGTGACTACGAAACCCACCCCCACCGCTCGGAAGCCATGATCTACCTCGCGATGATCGACCTCATAAGCCGACGCCTCGCCCGAGAATCCCCCCGAACTGGCGTGACACGCACCTGAACTTTGAACCAAACACCACTCCGGGATAAAACGCTCCTGTAGGCGAGGAGCCACGTCCCGACGCAGGCTGCGCTCGCGCCAGCGGCGAAGTATTGCACCATCATGACGGTGGATGGCTGGTTCTCCGGGCGCTTACCGTGCTCGTTGCGGTCCAGGATCATTCGGACCAGCTCTTTGCGCCGGCCCACTTGTCCCCGTATCAGGGCCACTGTCACGAGGGCGCAGATGGCCAGGATGCTCTGAGCGTCGGACCCCTTGACGAGGGCGTAGATCCAGGCGGCGTCAAGGAGATCTCCACCCGGAGTGCACCTCCTCGGCGTCAGCGCACACCCGACTGGCACTGAGCGACCAGCAGGACCGCGACCTCATCTGTTGGAGGGCCATCTGGAGCGCTGGCGCTGCTCCCTGTAGATGCTCGGCCGCCTCTTGCCGAACTGGCGCAGCAGCGCGTGGAGTTGCTCGCCGGTCGAGTTGGTTCGCGGCGGCCCAGAGCGCGTCGAGTTCCCGGCGACGATCTCACTCGCGCGCCTGTTGGCCAGCACGAGGGCCAGCGGGTGTGGAGGAACGGGCTCCCCGCACCCGGTCGGAGTAGGTCACCGAGGCTGGCTGTGAGAGGCCCCGGAAACCCTGGAGAGCCGATGAGTGTCTCCGGATATCCTGCCTCGTCCGGAACAGGCCAGGGAGGTCCCTCACCATGAGCAGTGCCACGTCGCCCTTTCCCGATCGGATCGAGCTCACGGGGGAAGGCCTCGTCCTGCGTGACTGGACGGAAGCGGACCTGGCCGCGATGCCGGAGCTGTTCGACCACCCCGACATCGCGTACTGGACGCCGATCGTCTCTCCCTTCGACGAAGCAGCCGCCCGCGCACGACTCGACCGGGACCGGCAACTGCGGGCGGAGGGCACGGCCATCCTGCTCGCCATCACAATCGACGGCCGCACACCGCTCGGCGAGGTGATGCTGCGACGTGCCCCCGAGGGCACAGAGCTCGGTTACGCGGTCGGCCCGACGCACCGCGGTCGGGGGTTGGCTGCGCGGGCGGTGCGGGTGATGGCTGCGTATGCCTTCGAGCAGCTGGGCGTGGAGCAAGTGATCCTGGAGTTGGAGGCCGAAAACGCCGCCAGCGTCGCCGTGGCCACCAAGGCGGGCTTCAGCCTGCTCGATGTGCCGCTGATCAAGGGGGAGGAGAAGGGACGGCCCTTTGCCCTGCAGACGTGGGGATTGAATCACCACTGATCCTCAGTCTCCGTTCCCTCAGCTCGACGAGCAGCGTGTCCACGTGCTCCTCCTCGACGCCGCACCTTCGATTCTCCAAAAGGCCGCCCGTCGGGCAGGTATGGAACACGTCTTGTGGCGGACCCGAAGGCCGGAGGCTCCATTTGCGGAGCCACGAAAGCGGAATCGAGAGGGGTGGGGCGGCGGCCAATCGATCGTGCCCGTGGGCGTGCCTCGTGTGCCGTTGGTGGCCTCCAGCCGTATGGGGGGCGCCCCACGTGGGCTGGAGGTCGTGGCCGGTGCCGAGGTTCTCGCGTTCGGTTTCGCTCGGCGTCATGGGCCGTTGCAGGGGCCGGGGCAGGGTCTCGGGGGGTGCCTCTATGTCCTTCGTCAAGCCCGTTGCTGTCTTGCGGTGGTTGCCTAGGGCAGGCGGGGTTCGTAGACCGCGCGTCGCGGAGCATGGCGTACAGGACGCTGATGCGGTGGCGGGCGAGGCGGAGGAGGGCTTGGACGTGGGTCTTGCCGTCGCGCTGCACGACCCCGCCTCCGGCATCCCCCGCCCTCCCGCACACCGGCTCCCACCGGTGCGGGCGAGATTTTCGGCAAGGGCGGGTCTTCGCGCAGGAGCTGGGAACCGGCTGCGCGAGCGCGGGGTCAGGCAGGCGGCTGGCCACTGAGCGAGCTTAGTCGAACGCCGATGACGCACGTGTCGTCGTCGGTGTCGGAGCTGCTGTGGGTGAGGAGGTGGTCGAGCCGCTGGTCGAGGGTGCCTCCCGCTCGGCTGGCGGCGGTCGCCAGGAGTTGGTCCAGGCTCTCCTGGAGGGAGCGGTCCCTGCGTTCGATCAGGCCGTCGGTGTACAGCAGCAGCACGTCGTCGTGTTGGAGCTGGATCTCGCCCTCCTCGTAGGTCGTCTCGCTGATCGCGCCGAGCAGCAGCCCCTGCACCAGGGGGACGGTCGTGGCCCCTTCCCCGCGGATCAGCACAGGCGGCATATGGCCCGCCCGCGCCCACTTCAACATCCGGGTTTCCGGATCGAACAGGGCGCAGATCGCTGTGGCGGTGACCTGCTCGGTGAGGTGGTGGGCGACGAGGTTGAGCCAGGTCAGCAGTTGCGCGGGGCCGGCACCGGTGGTGGCCAGGCCGCGGAGCGCGTTGCGCAGGGCGACCATGCCCGTCGCTGCCTCGATGCCATGCCCGGCGACATCTCCGATTGACAGCAGCAGTTGCTTGGTCGGCAGCATAGTCGCGTCGTACCAGTCCCCGCCTACCAGGCTGTCGTCCTCCGCCGGGCGGTAGCGAACGGCGATTTCCAGGTCCGGGGCGTCGATCGGACCGTGCGCTGGCGGCATGATGGCCTGTTGGAGCTGTTTGGCCAGCCGGTTGCGCTCGGCGGTCTGTTGTTCACTGTAGGCGAGTTGGTCGCGGGTGGCGGCCAGTGCCACCTCGGTCCAGTGTTGGGCCGATATGTCCTGATAGGCCCCGCGCACACCGACCAGGCGGTGGTCGATGTCGAGGACGGGCTCGGCGACAACGCGGATGTGCCGGACGATGCCGTCGAGCCGCTGGAGTCGAAGCGCGACCGCCCCAGGCCTTCGGTGGTGGAGTACGGTGCGCAGGAACCGGCTGATGGCGGCGGTGTCGTCAGGGTGTGCCAGGTCCGCGAGTTGCTCCAGTGGAAGGGCCGGTGCGGTCAGCGGTAGGCCGTAGAGCGCGTAGAGCTGATCGCTCCACATGATTCGGCCGGTGGTGTGGTCCTCCTCGAAGCCGCCGATCCGCACCAGCCGCTGCGCGTGCTGGAGCAGGTGGGCCAGACGGGCCGCCTCATCGGCGAAGCGCCAGATGAGCAGCACCTCCTGACCGTGGCGAATGATGCTGACATCGATCGTGGTCGGTACCTGAACCTGGCCGACGACCGCGGTGAAGGCCATGCCTGCGGTGCTGAACGGCTCACCGGTGGCGTGGACATGGGCCACCTTGTCGAACAGTCCGTGCTCTTCGGCCGCGAGGGGATACGCCTCCAGCAGGAGGGCGCCTGTCACCGCGCTGCGGGGCCGCCCGGCCGGGTCGGTGAATCGCGGGTTGGCGTGGAGGATCCGGAAGTCCAAGAGCCGCCCGTCCGTGTCGAGTTCGGCGCGCAGTACGAGCGCCGCGTCAAGCAGACTGTCGGCGAGCTCGGCCAACTGCGTCCCGCACCCGGCCGCTGCGGTGACATGGTCCGTCTCCGCTGCGGCGGGCAGGGTCTCCAGGGTGTGGGCCGCCAGCTCGGCGAGCGCCTCGATCTGCCGTCGCACGGCGGGCTGTTGGGGGATGGGCGCACCCGGCCAGCAGATCTCCAGCACGCCTTGGATGCGTCCCTGTGCCTCGGCGGGCACCGCGACCCGGCCTCCTCGCGGCATGAGTTGGTGTGCCACGGAGGGCAGGCCAGTCGCGGCCAGTTCCTCGAACCACACCGCCTCTCGGGCGGCGAGTGCCCTGCGGGCGGGCGTGGACACCCCCGGTGGCACGTAGTGCCACCGCAGAGCCTCCTGCTCTGGGAAGCCGGCATACCCGGCGAGGCGCAGTGCCCCGCCCTGGTCGTTCGTCCAGATCGCCACGGCTGTGGCGCCCAGTGGGGTCAGGGCGTGCTCCAGGAGCGAGCAGGCCACGGCCTGCGCGTCGCTGGCGGCGAGTACGCCGCTTTCGGCCGTGCGCAACTGCACCGCGAGGGATTCTCCGGCCTCCGCGTCGGCGGCCGGGCGGTCCTCGCTGGCGACCCGGTCGAGGAAGTCGCGGGCCGCGTCGGTGAATTGGTCCCGGGCTGCCTGGTTGACGATGTCAGCGGCGAGCTGGAGTTGGGAGATCCCGGCGGCCTGCGCCAGTTCGACCAGTTGTCGGGCTGCCTCCACAGGGCTAAGCCGCAGCCGCTCCATCAGGACGCCCTTGGCCATCTCCAGCAGGGCCCGGCCGTCCGCGTCCGCCTGCGCCTGGCGCACCTGTTCACGCAGTCGAGCAACGGTGGCGGCGAGTCGCCCCACATCGGCCGGGGATGCGGAGACGTTTGCAGAGGAGCCGGACGTCGGGTCGTCCTCGCCGTCCACCGGCTCCAGCCCGTACCGGCCCAGTCCGTCGCCCGCGAGGGAGGTGTCGGTCGACGGCTCGCCGGAGGCGGCGGCGTCGGGCGTTGAGCCAACGTTCTGCCGGTGGTTGGTCACTTCGCTGCTCCTCGGTGGCGGTACGGACCCTGGCAGGAACCCAGTGGGGGTGCCGCGTCGGTCCCGGCAGGCGGACGGCCGTGGCAGGCGGTCATGGCGCCAGCCTGCGATGGATGCGGGCGACCAGGTCCTCGGCGTTGACGGGCTTGGTGACGTAGTCGCTCGCTCCGGACGCCATGCTCTTCTCCTGGTCGCCGGGCATCGCCTTGGCGGTGACCGCGATGATCGGCAGGTCCGCGTACTGCGGCATGGCGCGGATGGCGGCGGTGGCCGCGTATCCGTCCATCTCCGGCATCATCACGTCCATCAGTACGATGTCGATTTCCGGGTGCGCGGTCAGCGCCTCGATCCCGGCGCGGCCGTTCTCCGCGTGCAGCACCGTCATGCCGTGCAGTTCCAGGATGCCGGTGAGTGCGTAGAGATTGCGTGCGTCGTCGTCCACGACCAGCGCTGTCCGTCCGGCCAGCAGCGGGTCGATGCCTTCGGGTTCGGCTTGTGGGCGCACCTCTCGATCGGTGCGTACCAGGGGCAAGGCGCCGCCGGGGAGGTCAGACGACAGATGCAGTGTGATCCGCTCGCGTAGTTCGTCGAGGCTGGCCAGCAGTTCCAAGGGACGGGCACCCATCCGCCGTTGGAGCTCCCGCTCGCGTGCACCGTCGATGTGCCTGCTGTTGTGCGCCAGTACCGGCACTGTGTGCAGCGCCGGGTCGGCCTCCATCGCCTCGATGAGCCGCAGCAGTTCCTCGTCCGGCATGCCCAGGTCCAGCACCACACAGTGGCACGCCTGCGCCGCCAGCGCCGTGGCCGCCTCCTGGTGCCCGACCGTGGGGACGATATCGATGGTGTCGGCCGTGACCGTCGCGTTCGGGCCGCCCACCAGATCGGCGCGTACGCTCTCGGCGACCATGGTCAGCAACCCGCGCGACTGTTGCTCGATCACCAGCAGCCGCCGCCGTCGTCGTGTCGAGGGCTGGCCACCCGATGCCGTGGTCTGCTGGCCGCCGGTGTTCGGCTCATCGGCCGCGTCCTTGCCGCAGCCCGCGCCGGGGGCGCTCGCCGCGAGTTCCTGGTAGTCGGGGCGGGCCACCGGCAGGTAGAGGCTGAACGTGCTCCCCTCACCGGGGGTGCTCTGCACGGCGATCGAGCCACCCAGCAGGTAGGCGATCTCGCGGCTGATCGACAGGCCGAGGCCGGTACCGCCGTACTTGCGGCTGGTGGTGCCATCCGCCTGCTGGAACGCGCCGAAGATGGCTTCGAGTTGGTCTTCGGCGATGCCAATGCCGGTGTCGCTGACCCGCAGCGCGATAGCCGAGCCGTGGCGGCGCACCGCCGCGGGCAACTCGGCGCCCGCGGCGGTCTCGATGCGCAACTCGACACGGCCGGTCTCGGTGAACTTCACCGCGTTCGACAGCAGGTTCCGCAGCACCTGCCGCAGCCGGGAGTCGTCGGTGAGCAGCTCAACCGGCACACCGGGGGCGGTGACGATGTCGAATCCGAGGCCCTTCTGGCTCGTCATGGGCTGGAAGGTGGCCTCCACGTAGTCGAGTAGTCGGCGTAGCGGCACCCACTCCGGTGAGATGTCCATCTTGCCCGCCTCGATCTTCGACAGGTCCAAGATGTCGTTGATGAGCTGAAGCAGGTCGGAGCCGGCCGAGTGGATGATCTCCGCGTACTCGACCTGCTTCGTGGTGAGGTTGCGGGTCGGATTCTGCGCCAGCAACTGCGCCAGGATGAGCAGGCTGTTGAGCGGGGTGCGCAGTTCGTGGCTCATGTTGGCCAGGAACTCCGACTTGTACTTGGAGGCCAGCGCGAGTTCCTGTGCCCGGGTCTCCAGTTCCTGGCGGGCATGCTCGATTTCGAGGTTCTTGGTCTCGATGTCGCGGTTCTGGCTCGCCAGCAGCGCTGCCTTCTCCTCCAACTCCGCGTTGGATCGCTGCAGTTCCTCCTGACGAGCCTGGAGTTCCTCAGAACGGGTCTGGAGTTCGGCGGTCAGCCGCTGCGACTCCTCCAGCAACTCGTCGGTGCGGGAGTTGGCGATGATGGTGTTGACGTTGACGCCGATGGTTTCCCGGAGCTGTTCCAGGAAGTCCCGCTGCACCGCCGTGTAGTGGTGCACCGATGCGAGTTCGATGACGCCCAGCACCTGCTCCTCGACCACGATCGGCAGTACGACCAGGTGCAACGGTTCGATCTGCCCGAATCCGGCGGGCACGGTGACCGACCCGGGGGGCAGGTTGTCCACCGCGATGGTCTGGCGGTCAGCCGCCGCCTGACCGACGAGCGCCTGACCGAAGGCGAACCGCGGTGCGTCCTCCTTGCGCGGCTCCGGGCGCCCGTACGACCCGATCATCCGCAACTGATGGCGTTCGGCGGTCTCGTCGGCAAGGTAGAAGCCGCCGTACTGGGCACCGACGAGCGGGGCCAGTTCCGCCATGATCAGCTGCGCCACCAGAGCGAGGTCGCGGTGGCCCTGCATCATCCCGGAGATCCTGGCGAGGTTGGACTTCAGCCAGTCCTGTTCCTGGTTGGCCCGGGTGGTCTCGCGCAGCGAGCCGACCATCGCGTTGATGTTGTCCTTCAGGTCGGCGACCTCGCCGGACGCCTCCACCGTGATGGAGCGGGTCAGGTCTCCCTCGGCCACGGCGCTGGTGACCTCGGCGATGGCGCGTACCTGCCGGGTGAGGTTCCCGGCGAGTTCGTTGACGTTCTCGGTCAGCCGCTTCCAGGTGCCCGATACGCCCTCGACCTCCGCCTGGCCGCCGAGCCTTCCCTCGCTGCCCACCTCGCGGGCGACGCGGGTGACCTCGGCGGCGAACGACGAGAGCTGGTCGACCATCGTGTTGATAGTCGTCTTCAGCTCAAGGATCTCGCCACGCGCGTCCACGTCGATCTTGCGGGTGAGGTCGCCGTTGGCGACCGCGGTGGTGACCTGGGCGATGTTGCGGACCTGACCGGTGAGGTTGTTCGCCATCGAGTTGACGTTGTCGGTGAGGTCCTTCCACGTCCCGGCCACGTTGGCCACCCGGGCCTGGCCGCCGAGGATGCCCTCGGTGCCCACTTCGCGGGCCACGCGGGTCACCTCGTCGGCGAACGCGGAGAGGGTGTCGACCATTCGGTTGATCACGTCGGCGAGCGCGGCGACTTCGCCCTTCGCCTCCACCGTGATCTTCTGTGACAGGTCTCCTCGGGCCACCGCCGCCGCCACCTGCGCGATGGAGCGCACCTGGCTGGTGAGGTTGGAGGCCATCACGTTGACGTTGTCAGTGAGGTCCTTCCACGTCCCGGAGACACCGCGCACCGTCGCCTGACCGCCGAGGTTGCCTTCGGTGCCGACCTGGCGGGCCACCCGGGTCACCTCGTCGGCGAAGGAGGACAGCTGATCGACCATCGTGTTGATGGTCTCCTTCAACTCCTGGATCTCCCCGCGCGCGTCCACCGCGATCTTCTGCGACAGGTCGCCCTTCGCCACCGCGGTGGTGACCTGGGCGATGGACCGTACCTGCGCGGTGAGATTGTCTGCCATCACGTTGACCGACTCCGTGAGGCTCTTCCACGTCCCAGAAATGCCCTTGACGTCGGCCTGGCCGCCGAGACGGCCCTCGGTGCCGACCTCCCGGGCAACACGAGTGACCTCGTCGGCGAAGGAGGACAGCTGATCGACCATCGTGTTGATGGTTTCCTTCAGCGCCAGGATCTCGCCGCGAGCGTCCACCGTGATCTTCTGCGACAGGTCGCCCTTCGCAACTGCCGTGGCCACCTGGGCGATGGACCGTACCTGCGCGGTGAGGTTGCCCGCCATGAAGTTCACCGAGTCGGTCAGATCCCGCCAGGTGCCCGACACTCCCTTGACGTCGGCCTGGCCGCCGAGACGGCCCTCGGTGCCGACCTCCCGGGCCACCCGGGTCACCTCGTCGGCGAAGGAGGACAGCTGATCGACCATCGTGTTGACGGTGTTCTTCAGCGCCAGGATCTCCCCACGCGCGTCCACGGTGATTTTCTGCGAGAGGTCGCCCTTCGCCACCGCGGTGGTGACCTGCGCGATGTTGCGTACCTGTGCGGTGAGGTTGCCCGCCATGAAGTTCACCGAGTCGGTCAGGTCGCGCCACACGCCACCTACCCCGGGTACCTGCGCCTGGCCGCCGAGACGGCCTTCACTGCCCACCTCGCGGGCCACCCGGGTCACCTCGGAGGTGAACAGCGAGAGTTGGTCCGCCATCCCGTTGAAGACCGTCGCGATCTCCCCGAACAGCCCCTCGGCGTCCTCCGGTAGGCGGGTGCCGAAGTCCCCGTCCCGTACCGCCGTCAGCCCGGCGAGCAACTGCCGCAACTCCGGCTCACCGATCGCCTGCTCCACCACTGCGGCGCCCTCCGCCTGCCGGCGCGCGGCGGGCGGCGCCTCCTTGACCCTAGACTCACGCATGTAGTTCCCCACCCGCTGACGCTCGGTCGGCTATCTGTTGTCGTCGAGCAATTATTGCCGGTGCCAGCGTACTGTGAATCGCGCGTGGCCACCGGGCGACGGCCCAGTCCTTCGGCACTCCTGCGGTCCACGTAGGTCTTGTAGCGGCCGAGGATGCCGGTGCGGCCGGTCCACTGGCCGACGGCGCCGATCTGGACCGCGTGATGCGTGTGCGGAACGGCGCACCGGCCACGGAGACCGTCTTCACGTTGCGATACAAGCGGCACCACTGACCTTGTAGGTGTGTTGTCGGCATGAGTCCGGTTGCGGCGAGGCATCCGTCGATGAGATCGCTGCGGTACACAACCGGCTCGAACAACGGACTGCAAACCGCCACGCTGACGCAGACGGATCTGCCCGCACCAACCTGACCGCTTCGATGCCTGTGCAGACGGACCTGCACCCGGTCTTGAACACTTCGTGCCCACACTGCTGGGCGCGAGCCGACCTCGTCTTGTCAACAGGGCTCCCAGGCCCGGGCATACTCAAAGGCTCGACTCGCGTCCCTGAAGGCCAGCTTCCGCCGACCTTCGCTTCCCATTAGGCCTACTCCTCGCGCGGCAACCGTTCCCACCTGCGCAAACGGCACATCAAGGCCGTCATCCCGGAGAAGCGGGACCAGGCCGCCAACCGAAAGAAGAAGGGCAGCCGGGGCGGCCGACCCATCGGACACGACGCCGACCTCTACAAGGAGAGGAACACCGTCGAGCGTCTGATCAACAAGCTGAGAGCCTGGCGAGGCATCGCCACCCCGCTACGGCAAGGCCCCGGGCAGCTACCTCGCCGGCTTCCACTTACGCGCATCGATGGTCTGGATCAAAGAACTTGGTTTCGCCACTCATTGATCACGACTCGATGCTCACCCTGGTACGGGCCTACAGCCAGCGGTCGTACCAGGCGCGGATACGCCGGAGGGCGTCGAGTTGATGGGCGCGCTCGTTAAGCCCGTGGCCCTCTCGGGGGTAGACGACGAACTCGTGCTCGACGCCGAAGTGGCGCAGTGCGCGGTGGAAGTGGACCGCTTGGCCGAGTGGGACGTTGGTGTCCTCCTCGCCGTGCAGGATCAGGACGGGGGTGCGGATCCGGGACACGTAGGAGATCGGGCTGTTCCGGTCGTGGATGTGCGGTCCCGGCCCGTTCCAGCCGGTGCTGCCGCCGAGCGCCGCGTCCATGATTCCCCACTCGCCGGTCCCGGCCTGCATGCCCCAGTCGCTGATGCCGGCGCCCAGCATGGCGGCCTTGAACCGCTCGGTCCGGCCGATGGCCCAGGCCGCCATGAAACCGCCGTGGCTCCAGCCGGAGATGCCCAAGCGTTCGGGATCGGCGACTCCCTCGGTGACCAGCAGGTCGATCCCGGCGAGGATGTCGGTCCACTCGTCGCCGCCCACCGCGCCCGCCACCACAGCGGCGAACTCATGGCCGTGGCCCGACCCGCCCCGGGGATTGGGCAGGAAGACCGCGTATCCGGCGGTCGCCAGCCACTGGCCGCAGTCGACCGCATTGAGCGTGAACTCGTCGGCATGGCGGAAGTAGGGGCCGCCGTGCACCATGGTGACGAGCGGGAACGGACCCTCGCCCCGAGTCCGGCCGGCAGGCAGGATCAGCAGGCCGTCCAGCCGGAGTCCGTCGGACGCCTGGTAGCTGAGCCGTTCCTGGACACCCCAGCCGATCCTGCGCAGTTCGGGACTGGTGTCGCTGAGCCGGAGCAGTGGCCCGCCCGTGGGTCCCGCGTGGACGTTCTTGGGCTCGCGCGCGGTGCTCATCAGCACAGCGAGGGTCTCTCCGGAGTGACTCGCAGTGAGCCCGGCGAGCGTGCCGGGCGCGCAGGACAATCGGTGGAACCGTAGCGACTGCGGATCAAGCCGGTGCAGCGCGGTATCCAGCCCGTCGGCGAACAGCGCCAGCGGCGGCCCGTCGGCGACTTGCACCAGCTCGGTGGGGCAGGCGGACATGCCGACCGTGAGATTGCGCTGTTCGACGGTTGGGCCGGTCGCCGGCGAGACCGTGTCGATCACGGCGAGCGCGCCTACCAAGTGCCCAGGGGTCACCGCCAGGTGGGCCAGATGCCATTCACCCTCGTGATTCCACCAGACCGGGGACTGGGCCTCGATTCCGACTGGGCCCAGATCCTGGACGGCTCCCGTCTCCGGGGCGACCAGATGCAGTCTTGCCGTCGTGACGCCGGGGTCGAGCTCGGGGGTGGCCCAGCTCAGCACGGCCAGCGGGCCGCCGTCCGGACGCTGGGTCACCACTACGACGTGGCGGTCCCCGAGGCCGTCCACGGTGCGGACCACGCCGGTCGCCAAGTCAAGCAGGCGCAGCCGGGTGACCGGGAGGTGCCGGCCCCAGACCTTCGCGTCGTCACCCTCGGCCTGCCGGCGTTCGTCCTCCGCAGTGGGCTCGACCTCGGCGAGCAGCACGACGGTGCGGCCGTTGGCGAGCGGGTAGTAGTCGCAGATGCCCCCGCGCCACCTGGTCAGGGACTCTGCCTTGGCGTTGTCCTCACTGCCGTCCAGAAGGATCCGCTGGAGTTGAGCGGTGCCCCGCTCCTCGCGGTCGGAGGTGAAAAACAGGGAAGCCGAGTCCGGCGCCCACTTCGGGGCGGCGTCGCGGGCCGTGCCGTCGGTCATCCTGCGCGGGGCCGCGCTGCCATCGGCGGCGGCGACCCAAATAGAGCTGTGCGGACGTCCGTCCCTTCCGCTGTTCGCGACCACGCCGTAGGCGACCAGGCGACCGTCCGGCGAGATGGCCGGCGCCACGGGGGCGGCCATGTCCACCACCAGTTCCGCGGTGAGCAGGTCGGTCGACTCGGGAATCGGTCGCGGTGCAGGGTGCGGCATGCGGACTGCCTTTCACTCGCCAGTACGACAAACGGACATCCTGTCGCACTGGCGAGCCTGTGTCAGTCGGGCTCCGGAGAATCGGGCCGCACGCGACCCTGCCCCCAATGCCCTGCCACAGCCCATGGCCGGCACTGGACACGTCCCGGCGGAAGAATGGCGAGCTGCATGCCTGATCGTCGGTATGAGTCGGGCCATTCGCGAGGGCGGATCGATGAACTCCTGTACCCCTTATGCCATTTACACATGCCGTGCCAGACGATCCACCGGACCACGCGTCGCCACGAAGGCGAATCCGCAGATTGATCACGACTCGATACGCCCTAGTAAGACGGCCGGCAATCGCGTGGCGAGGCGAGGGCCGCCCGTGAGAGTCTGCGCGCATGCTGAAGCCCTCTTGGAGCGATGCCGCGTAAGCAGCCGGCAGCGGTGCGGGCCGCTCTCCGTTTTCACCCGCGCAGTCTTCAGAGTTTCTCGGTGATTGATGGGGTGTCCGCCGCGACGCTGGGGGAAATACAGCGTCTGGAACGAACCCGGGGCAGGCCGGGGGAGGTTGCTCGTGATCTCGCCTGGTGGAAGCAGCAAGCCGCCGAGATGTGCCGTCGGCGCTGGCATGGCCTTGGCTCCGGACCGTACTACTACGGCTATTACGGGTGTCCCTGCTGCGACTACGACCCGCCCGAGGGCCGGTGGGGACTGGAGCGGGTGCTCCAGTCCCTCTCCCGCCGGGCCCGCCGTGACTTCGCGGCAGTGGTCAAAGAGGTCGACGTCCACGTCCTGGACGCGACCTATGGCGGCGAACCCGATACCCCTGGCTGGTGGGAGCAACGGATCTGACTGTGTCGCCAAGCCTGGACGCGCTTGATGTCTGCTCACGAGAGTGCGTTCGACGACTTCAGCAGCCGGGGGGCCGTGGAGGTGCTCGACTTCGACGTCGTGGCCGCGTTCGCGAAGTGCTCGGGCAAGGATTTCGGTGAGGCCGCTGGCCCTTTTCCGGACTAAGGGTGGTGCCTCATAACGTTGGTGCCACGAAGTTCTCGATCGTGAGCTGGTGCGTGAAGGTGTCGAGCAGTTCCGGTGACTGGTCGAAGGTGACGCGGTAGAAGTTGTGGAAGCTGGCGAGCGCGGCACGATTAGCGTGGGCGAGTAGACGGCGATTTGGCCGCGGGTGTCGAGAACGTGGCGGCGTCTCCGTGCCAGGGGCGTAGCGGCCACGAGCGGCCGTGCGACAGTAGAGGACGACGAGTCATGGACCCCAAGCAGATCGCACAGGAGCCTCCTGCTGGCTTGTGTCAGTCGTGTTCTCAACCGTCTTCTGGTGCATTGCAGGAGAAGCCGTACGCGGCGAAGTCGGTGAGCGGGAGGTATCCGATGCGCTGGTAGAGGGCGTTGCTGGTGGGGTTGGCCGGGTCCGTGAACAGGACGACCTCCGTCGCGCCTGCGGCCAGCGCGGCCCGGCTCACCTCGACCGTCACGGCGCCCGCATAGCCACGGCCCCGGAGGTGAGCCGGGGTGTAGACGGGATCCACCCGGACCATGCCGGCAATCATCGAAGTCGAGCCTGCCATGGAGACCGGAGTGCCGTCGGAGGTCTCCCAGAACGTGAAGTGTTTGTCCGCGAAGCGTGCGTTGTCCCTGGAGTCGGCGTCTACGGATGGTGCCTCTCCGACGGCGGCGACGAATTCACCGCACCAGAAGATGAGTTGCTCACGGTCCTGCTCGCCCGCGACTCGACCCCGGCCCTCTGCGCGCGGCTCCGGTGGGGTGAGCGTGCCGAGACGATAGAGACGGCCCCGCCAGCTGCGCATCGGCGTTGCGCCTGTGTGCCGCTGCCAGGCCTCGGCGAAAGCGGCAGCGGTGTCGTGGTCCCCGACGATGCCGGAGAGGGAGTGGCCGACTCCGGCCAGGTGGGCGGCGAGGGTGTCGGCATGCTCGGGGGCGAGCGGGGTGAGGCTCAGGCGGCCGGACGGAAGGCGGTAAAAGATGGCACGGACCTTGCCCCGTCGCTCCAGTCGGCCGAATACGGTGGCTTCGGCACCATACGCGTTCGCCCCACGGGTTCGCAGTCTCTCGATCACTGTCAGCGGCGTGGTGTGCAGGGCGGGGCGCGATCGCAGGAAGTCTCCGGCACGGGTGAGAAAGTCGTCGAGGTCTTCGGTGAGGTGCCAGTCATCCGGGCGCATGCTTCATGATTCCTCATGCACCCGGCTCCTGATGGCGATTCCTGGAATAGGCCCGTGTTGCTCTTCTTCCTCAGGTGGTCCGGTCTTCATGGAAGTGGGGACACAGTGGAGCGGAGCGCGCGCGTCAGGCCCGTCAACTGGAAGTTGGCTGGCCTAGTGGACGGTGAGTCAGGGCATGCCTTGATGGTCCGGGCTGTCGAAGGTGGTGTGAGGAGGCCGAGCAAGGCGCTCCCAGAGGCTGCCGAGGTGTGCGTGGAGGACGTCCTGTGCCTCGTGCGGGGCGAGGTGGCCAACGAGGACGTGCGCGGTAAGGCCGTCCGCGAGGGCCAGGAGAGCGCGGGCCTCGCGTTGAGGGTCGAGGAGGTCCACGTCATCGGTGGCTTCCGAGATGAGGTCGGCGAAGGCGCGCAGTAGGGCCGCGTAGTTGGTCTTCAGGGTGGTGGCGAGTGGTTCGCTGATCGCGGCTTGGGCGACGAAGGCGAGCCAGACCCTGGCTTCGGCGTGGTGTTCTTCGCGAAGTAGTGAGATCTCGGTGGCAGCGTGGCCCAGGATGGTGCGGGCTGACTGGGCGGGGCTGCTGATGAGGCGGGCCTTGACGCGCTCGCTGATCCGCTCGCCGACGTGCCCGAGGGCGAAGACGAGCATTTCTTCCTTCGTGCGGAAGCACCGTTGAACGGCGCCCATCGAGATCTGCGCGCGGTCGGCGACATCGCGCAGGGTCACGCCGTCCAGCCCTCGTTCGTCGGCCAGGCGGCACACGGCATCGGCAATGACGCGGCGTCGGTTGTCGTGGTCCACCTGCCTGGGCATGGCCGCCTCCTTTATTCGATGCAAGCGTATCGGTTCTCGGGCTACCGTTCCGACGCAAGCGCATCGGAACATGGGATGGAGAGGGCACGAGTCATGCAGGACGCCCTGTGGACACTGCCGGCGACCGCGCAAGCGGCGGCGGTGCGCAGCGGAGACATCTCGGCCGTTGAACTGATCGACAGCCACCTTCAGCGCATCGCCGAGATCAACCCGCAGGTGAACGCGGTAACCCAACTCCTGGCGGAGCGCGCACGCGACGCCGCGGCCCAGACTGACCGGCGACGCGCGGCGGGAGAGGAACTGGGGCCCCTCGCCGGCGTGCCGTTTACGGTGAAGGAGACCACCGCCGTCGAAGGCGTGCCGACCACGTTCGGTACGCCGCGTTTCCGTGATCTGGTGGCGAAGACCGATGCGCCCCCGGTAGCCCGGCTGCGTGCGGCCGGGGCCATACCGATCGGGCACAGCAACATGCCCACGTTGATCCTGGCCGGAATGCACACGCGCAGCGAGTTGTTCGGCGACACGGTCAACCCGTGGGACAGCAGCCGGACTCCGGGCGGCACCAGCGGGGGTGACGCGGTGGCTGTCGCCACGGGCATGGCGGCACTCGGGCTCGGCAACGACTCCGGCGGCTCGGTGCGCGTGCCCGCCATGTTCTGCGGTGTAGCGGCGCTGAAGCCGTCCACCGGCCGCTTCCCCGCCGACCACCGCATCCTCGGCCCGGACGACCCCGGCCCGGCGTCCCAGACCCTCGTCACCGACGGCCCGCTGGCCCGGACAGTGGGCGACCTGCGGTCGGCCTACGAGGTACTGGCGGGGGCCGATCCGCGGGACCCTCGCGCCGTGCCGGTGCCCGCCTACGGCGAACCGCTCCCCGGACCGCTGAAGGTCGCGGTCGTCGCGGACCCGGGCGGGCACGGCGTCCATTCCACGGTTCGCTCAGCCATCGAGACCGCGGCTGACGCGCTCCGCGACGCCGGATACGACGTGCGCGAAGTACCAGACGTGCCCCGGATGGACGAGGCCCTTGAGTCGTACGGCAGGATCACCGTGACCGAGTTCGCCCCGACCTGGCCCGTGGTCCGCAAGCTGCTCGGCAACGGCGGGGACCGCTACATCGAGATGACGATGGAGCAGACCCCGCCCGAGAGCGCGGACGAGTTCATGAAGTTGATGGGTACCTGGATGAACATTCGCCGCTCATGGGCCGAATTCCTCGACGAATACCCGCTGCTGATCGGGCCATCGTTCACCGAGCCGCCGGTCGAGCCGGGGCTGGAGTCGCGTGACAGGGCGGGACGCGACCGGGTCGGGTCGGGCATGCGCCTGTGCACCGTGACCAGCTTCGTCGGCGTGCCCGGCGTGGCAGTGCCGACCGGTGTGACCGACGGGCTGCCATCCGGAGTCCAGATTGTTGGGCGCGCATTCCGGGAAGACCTGTGCCTGGCTGCTGCCCAATCTCTCGAGGACCGGCTCGGAGTACTCACACCCCTCGACCCGCGCCTGGAAGTCCGGACTGATTGAACCCTCGGTGCCGTGGAGGACTCGACCCCTGGGCCGGGCACAAGCCCCGGCGGGTCAGGGCGAGGTGGACGGGCAGCGGGTCCAGGCTGGGCATGACGCTCACCTCGGACTCACACGATCGGGGCACCGTCCCATGAGCACACGAAGGGTGGGGAGATCCACAGATCATGTTTGGCCGCACCGCAGATCAGGGGTGGCCGAATTCAAATATCGCCATCAGGGGACGTTCAGGGCGGCGGGGATTGTGCGCGGGATGCGCTTTGTCTCGGACGGTCCGGGGTGGCCTGGTCGCCTGTGAGTTCGAGGACGCCCCGGCGGACCGTTTTCCGGTCGCCGGGGCTCCGACCGAAGCCCGCTACGGGGCTGTGCCGGGGGCTGTTGCCGCGTGCGCCCGGCGCGATGCCTGGGCCAGGTCGAGTTCGGTGGTCTCGGGAGCGAGCAGGTGCGAGAGCAGCGCGCCGAGGGCGAGGACGGCCGCGCCGACGAGCAGCACGAACCGGATTCCGAAGTGGGACAGCCCGATCGGCAACAAGAAGGTGCCGATCGCCGCGCCGACCCGGCTCATGGCGGCGGCGAAGCCGACGCCTGTGGTGCGGATGGAGGTGGGGAAGACCTCCAGCGGGTAGACGGCGGTCAGCGCGCTGGAGGCGGCGTTGAGGAAGATGAAGAAGAGGAAGCCCGCCACGATCAGCGGCGTGGACTTCGGCCACGCCGCCACCACCGCCAGACAGGCCGCGGTCACCCAGAACGGCGGAATCAACAGCTTGCGGCGGCCTATCCGGTCGACCACCAGGCAACCGGCGGCGACGCCGAGCACCGCCGTGACCGAGTAGACCATGAGCGCCAGCGTGGCGTGGTTGCCCATGCCGAGCGCATCGAAGACCGGTGTCCAAAAGGTGCCGATGGCGAAGTAGGGCAGCACCAGGCAGGCCCAGAAGGCGCTGGCGAAGACGGTGCTGCGCAGGTGCTCGCGGGTGAAGAGAGCACGGAAGCTGTCCCGGCCCTCCCGGTCGGCGATCTCCGCCTCCACGTCCACCTCCACGCCGTATCGGGCGATGAGTTCCTCGGCCTCCTCGCACCGCCCCTTGCTCAGCAGCCAGCGCGCCGACTCGGGAACTCCACCACGCAGCGCCAGGCACACCACGGCGATCACCGCACTGCTGGCCAGCGACCAGCGCCACCCGCCGTGCACTCCGGCCAGCAGGGCTCCGACGGCCGTCGCCACCATGTATCCCACGTACCAGCTCACTTCAAGGCTGGCCAGCAGCCGCCCCCGCTTCCGGCGCGGCGCGTACTCGGAGAGCAGCGGCGCGCCGATGGCGTACTCGCCGCCGATGGCGACGCCCATCAGCAGGCGGATGGCGAACAGTTGCAGGCCGTCGACAACGAAGAACTGCAAAACGGAGCCGATCAGGAAGACCAGCATGTCGAGCAGGAAGACCGGACGGCGGCCGATCCGGTCCGCGAGCCAGCCGAATAGCGGGCCGCCGACGAAGATGCCGATCAGCGGCGAGGCGCCCACCAGGCCCTGCATGAGGGTCGACAGGTGAAGGTCGGTGGCGAGCGCGGTGAGGGCTGCGCCGATACCGCCGAGGATGTAGCCGTCGATGCCCTCGCCGATCTGGGTTGCGAGCATCAGCCGGGTCTGGAGGCGCTTTAGGGCCTGCTCGGGGGCCAAGGCGGCGGCGTCCGGTGCGTGTCTCAGTGCGGGCATAGGGACTTCCTTGTCCGGAGTGCGAACGGGGACGGTGGCGAGGCAGGACGCGGGAGGGTCAGGCCGCGGGCCAGTCGAGGGCGATGTACTTGGTCTCAAGGAAGGCTTCGATGCCGTCGTGGGAGCCTTCTCGTCCCAGGCCGGACTGCTTGACGCCGCCGAAGGGCGCCGCGGGGTCGGAGACGAGGCCGCGGTTGAGTCCGACCATGCCGGCCTCCAGACGCTCGGCGATCCGCAGCGCCCGGGCGACGTCGCGGGAGTACACGTAGGAGGCGAGGCCGTAGGAAGTGGCGTTGGCGCGGGTCACCACTTCCCCGTCGTCGTGGAAGACGGCGATGGGGGCGACCGGGCCGAAGATCTCCTCGTGCATCATCCGCGCGTCGTCGCAGACGTCGGTGAGCACGGTGGCCGGGTGGTAGAAGCCGGGCCCGTCGGGGGTCTGGCCCTGGGCCGCGATCCGGGCGCCGCGGTCCAGGGCGTCGCCGACCAGCTCCTGGATTCGGGCGAGCGCGGCGGCGTTGACCATCGGGCCGAGTTCGGTGCCCTCGGCCAGGCCCGGCCCGGTGCGCACGGCGGCCATCGCGGCGCCGAACTTCGCGGTGAACTCCTCGGCGACCGACGCGTGAACGTAGAAACGGTTGGCGGCGAGGCAGACTTCGCCGCCGCCGCGCATCTTGGCGTCCATCGCGCCGCGCACCGCCGCGTCGACGTCGGCGTCGGCGCAGACGATGAACGGTGCGTTGCCGCCGAGTTCCAGCGTGGTGTTCATGATCTGCTCCGCCGCCTGGTGGAGCAGCAGCCTGCCGGTTGCCGTGGAACCGGTGAAGGAGAACTTTCGGACCCGCTCGTCCGCCATCCACACCCCGACCACCTCGGCGGCGCGGTCGGTGGGCAGCACACCGAGCACACCGGCCGGCAGTCCGGCCTCGGCGAGCAGTTCCGCGACGGCCAGGGCGGTGAGCGGGGTGTCGGGGGCGGGTTTGAGCAGGACCGTGCAGCCGGCCGCGAGGGCTGGGGCGATCTTCCGGGTGGCCATCGCGGCCGGGAAGTTCCACGGCGTCACATGCGCGGTGATGCCCACCGGCTGCTTGACGATGACGTGGCGGAAGCCCCCGCCCGGGGCCTCACCGAAGCCGGAGCCGACCCGCACGGCTTCCTCGGCGAACCAGCGGAAGAACTCGGCGGCGTAGCCGACTTCGGCGCGCGCGTCGCGCAGCGCCTTGCCGTTCTCCAAGGTGATCAGCCGGGCAAGGTCGTCCAGTTGGGCGTGGAGGAGCCCGTGGGCGCGGTGCAGGATCTCGGAGCGCCCACGAGGCGGGGTGGAGCGCCAGCCAGTCGCGGCAGCCTCGGCGGCGTCAACGGCTGCGCGGGCCTCCGGGGCGCCGGCTGCCGAGACCGTACGCAACGGCTGCTCGGTGGCGGGGTCGAGCACGGTGAACTCGCGGCCGTCCGCGGCGGGCGACCAGCGCCCGCCAAGGTACACGTCGCCTGCGCCCGGCGGTCCCGCGGCGATCTTCTCGGTCTGCATGGCCTGTCCGTCCTGGTGATGCGCGTCCCGTGGCCGTCCACGGGGAATGTGGACGGGACTGTAGGAACGCGAAATCGACCGGAACAAGGGAGCTACCGAGATCGCAACACGGGTTGCGCTGAGGCCAACTGCCCTCACCAGGTCCAGATCAGGTGAAGCGCGGCCTCACCGGCCGGGGCCGGGGCTCCCAGCCCAGCTGGGCGGAGACGCGTTCCGCCGCCAGCGCCGTGGCACGGCCGGCGGCCGGCAGCGAACCGTCCATCCGCTCGTAAGGAGCGGAGATGTTGAGGGCCGCCACGACCCGCCCGCGGAAGTCCCGTATCGGCGCGGACACGCCGACGAGGCCCGGCTCGAACTCCTCGCTGACTTGGGCGTATCCGTCCCGGCGGGCCTCTTGGACGCGTTGCCAGACGTCCTGCACGGCGTGCACGGTCGAGCCGGGGAAGCCGTCTGCGAGGTCGCCACCGCCCAGGCGCAGGTACAACTCGTCGGGCGTGCCGTCCATGAGCAGGACGCGCCCGGCGGAAGTGCGTGCGGCGGGGACGCCGCGGCCCTCCCAGCCGTGCAGACGGAAGTCGTGGCCGGATACCGAGAGCAGGGTGAGGACCTCGTTCCCTCGCAGCACACACAGGTGCGTGGTCTCCTCCAGGTCGGCGGAGAGCGCGTGCATCACCGGCTCGGCGGCGCGCACGAGGCGGTTCTCGGAGGTGCGCGCCACCAACGAGAAGAGCCGCCAGCCGAGGCGGTACTCCAAGGTGTCCGGGTCACGCTCGACGATGTCCTCATCGGCGAGCGCCTTGAGCGCCCGGGAGACCTGGCTCTTCTCCCGCCCGGTCAGTCGCGCCAGCCGCACCACGCCCAGTCCGCCGCGCTCTTGGGCCTCGGCGGACGCAAGGGCCTCCAGCAGCTCGATGTCGCGGCGCAGCCCGTGGCCCAGTTGGCGGGCCCCTTCAGTCGGGGAGGAGGACGTCACACCGCACAGCGTAGAACCCCTCGCCCAGCACGGTGGTTGCGGTCATCGCAACCCTGGTTGCGATTGGCGTCCCTGCCTTGCCGGTGCCCGGTGCGGCTCCTAGATTCGCCGCTGCGAGCCGCGAGGTCCCCGGCGTGACGGGCATCGTGCAGACCCGAGGCGGCTGGTCCGTTCCCGTTCTTCCTGGAGGAATGCCTCATGCCCTTTGCCCCGACCGCGCTCATCGGCGAGTCCTTCATCGGCGAGGGCCCCAACGCGGCGCACACCAACATCGTTATCGGCCGCGCCGGCGGCCCGGTGGAGACGGCCTGGGTCTCGGCACTCGCCTCGCCCAGCGTCGGCTACGCGCCGTTCGTCACCGTGGTGCGCCCGAACGTCCCCGTCAAGCCGCTCACGCTCTTCGTCAACAAGGCGGCGGCCAACGGTGAGCTGCACCAGCGGGCGACCTGGGGCTCCGCGCAGGCCGGCCTGGCGCGGGGTGTCGCCGACGCCGTCGAGCAGGGGGTGATCCCTGCCGAGGAAGCCGAAGACCTGCTGATCGTCGCGGCGGTGTGGGTCGATCCGGCGGTGGACGACCTGGATGCCTGCTTCCGCAACCAGCGCGCTGCCGCCTTCCGCGCGGTCGCGGCCGCCGTGCACGCCGAGCCCGGCGTCGCCGAGGTGCTCGCCGCCGCCGAGGCGGGCCCGTCCAACCCGTTCTACACACCGAGCGCCGAGCAACTCGCCGCGTCCGTGCCGACCCTGGAGGCGGCAGCCCGATGAAGATCACCGACATCACTCTCGATCGGCTGCGGCTGGTGCTCGACCCACCGTTCCGCGCGGCCTGGGACCCGGAGCCGCGCCGCCACTTCGACGCCACCATCGTGCGGGTGCACACCGATGAGGGGATCACCGGCATCGGCTCGGGCGACACCATGGACGGCTTCGACGCCTTCCGCCCCCTGTTCGTCGGCGAGGACCCGCTGGACATCGTCCGGCACGTCCGGGCCATCGAGACGGCCAACTTCCATGGCGGCGTCTACTGGCCGCTGGAGGCGGCGCTGTGGGACATCATCGGCAAGGTGCACGGCCGGCCGGTCGCCGAGTTGTTCGGCAACGCGGCCAAACAACTGCCCGCCTACGCCTCCTGTGGTGAGCTGAAGTCCCCGCAGGAGCGGGCGGCCACCGCGCTACGGGTACGCGAGGCCGGTTTCCGCGCCATGAAGATCCGCATCGACCGCAACCGGATCGACGAGGGCGTCGCCGCGGTCCGCGCGGTGCGCGAGGAACTGGGCCCGGACTTCGACATCATGGTGGATCTCAACCAGTCCTGGCGGATGGCCGGCGACACCGCGCCCTCCTCGGACCTGGCCACCACCCGTAAGACCATCGCCCGCCTGGCCGAGCTGGACGTCTTCTGGATCGAGGAGCCGCTGCCCTACGCCGACGTCGAGGGCTACCAGCGGCTGCGCTCGGAGAACCCGGGAGTACGGATCGCCGCCGGGGAGATGCACCACTCGGCCACCGAACTACTGCGCTACCTGGAGCAAGACGTCCTGGACGTCTACCAGATGGACGTGGTCCTTGCGGTGGGCATGCACCGGGCGCGCACCCTGGCCGAGGTGGCGCACCTCAAACACCGGCACTTCACGCCGCACTCCTGGACCAACGGCATCGGCGTACTGGCCAACCTGCACGTCTGCGCGGGCGTGGGCGGGGGCCCCTACTTCGAGTTCCCCTACGACCCGCCGGGCTGGACCCCGCAGCGGCGGGACTTCATGCTCGCCGAGCCGGTCGCGGTGGACGCGGACGGCAGGATCGAGGTGCCGCGCAAGCCCGGCCTGGGCGTGGACCTGGACGAGGACGCGGTGGACCGCTGGAGGGTCGCATGAGCACCACACCACCGACCGTGGAGCACCTGCTGTCCCGCCCGTACGGCGAGTGGCGCGCGGCCGCCTCCCAACTCGCCTTCGAAACCCGGCCGTTCATCGACGGGGCCTTCCTCGACCCGCTCTGCGACGCGGCCTTCCCCAGCGTCTCACCCCGCGACGGTGCCGTGCTCGCCCACATCCCGGACTGCGGCGCGCCCGACGTGGACCGCGCGGTGCGCTCGGCGCGTAGCGCCTTCGACGACGGCCGGTGGCGCGGGCTCGACCCGAAGGAGCGCAAGCGGATCCTGCTGCGCTTCGCCGAACTCGTTGTGGAGCACGCCGAGGAACTGGCCCTGCTGGACACCCTGGAAATGGGCAAGCCGATCACGGAGTCGGTGCGTGTCGACGTGGTGAAGGCCGCGGAGACCCTGGCCTGGTACGCCGAGGCGATCGACAAGTGGTACGACGAGGTCGCCCCGGCGCCGCGCCACGCCCTCGCACTGGTCACCCGGGAGCCGCTCGGCGTCATCGGCGCGGTGGTGCCGTGGAACTACGCCCTGCTCATCGCCGCCTGGAAGCTCGCCCCGGCCCTCGCCACCGGCAACAGCGTGGTGCTCAAACCCGCGGAGCAGACCTCGCTCGCAGCGCTGCTGCTGGGGCGGCTGGGCAGCGCTGCTGGCCTGCCGGACGGCGTGCTCAACGTCGTACCGGGGCGAGGGGAGACGGCCGGCCAAGCGCTCGGCAGGCACCCGCAGGTCGACAAGATCGCCTTCACCGGATCCACCGAAGTCGCCCGACTCTTCCAGGTCTACGCGGGCGAGTCCAACGGCAAGCAGGTCGCGGTGGAGGCCGGCGGTAAGTCCCCGCAACTCGTGCTCCCGGATGCCGACCTCGCCGCGGCCGCCTCCGCCGTGGCATGGGGGATCTTCTACAACGCCGGCCAGACCTGCAACGCGGGCTCGCGGCTCGTGGTGCACCGGTCGGTCAAGGACGAGTTGCTCGCGCAGATCGTCAAGACGACCGAGGCGACGTTCACCGTCGGCGACCCGCTGGACCCGGCCACCGTGATGGGCCCCCTGGTCGACGAGACCCAGGCCCAGCGGGTTCTGGACTACGCCGAACTCGGCCGACGCGAGGGCGCCTCGCTGGTCCTCGGTGGCGGCCGGGTAGCCGTGACCGGGCCGGACGGCGAACCCCTGGACGGTCCGTACCTGCAGCCGACCATCCTGAACGGCGTCGGCAACGCCTCCCGGGTAGGCCGCGAGGAGATCTTCGGCCCGGTGCTCTCCGTAATCGACTTCGGCGGCGGCGCGGAGGAGGGCGTCCGGATTGCCGACGACTGCGACTACGGCCTGGCCGCCTCCGTCTGGACCCGCGACCTCGCCACCGCACACCGCGCCGCCCGGACACTGCGCGCCGGAACGGTCTGGGTCAACACCTTCGACGCCAGCGACGTCATCACGCCGTTCGGCGGATTCAAGGCCACCGGCGCCGGACGCGACAAGTCGCTGCACGCCCTGGACGCCTACACGGCGCTGAAGACCACCTGGATCGACCTGGGCTGAGGCGCGCCCGGTCCTGCCCTACGCCGGGGCGCCCGCCCCGGCCCACCACCCGCACTTTCGAGCCGTAGTGAGGCACACCATGAGGATCGGATTCATCGGACTGGGCAACATGGGCGGCCACATGGCCCGCAACCTCCTGCAGTCCGGCCTGCCGGTCACCGTCCACGACACCCGCGAGGAGGCCGCCGCCCCGCACCGCGCCCTCGGCGCTACCTGGGCGCCGACCGCCGCGGCGTGCGCGGCCCAGGCCGACGTCCTGATCACCATGCTCCCCACCCCCAGGATCGTCGAGGAGGTGATGCTGCGCGACGGTGCAGCGGCGGCGCTCGCCCCCGGCGCGCTATGGATCGACATGTCCACCTCCACACCGACCGCCGCGCGCCGGATACGCGAGGAGGTCCTCGACGCCCGCGGCGTCCGCGTCCTCGACGCCCCGGTCAGCGGTATGGCCCGGGGCGCGGACGCGGGCACCCTGCAGATCTTCGTGGGCGGCGCCACCGAGGACTACACCCGCGCGCTACCCGTGCTGGAGGTGCTGGGCGACCCGGACAGGATCCTGCAGGTGGGCGGCCACGGCACCGGCTACACCGTGAAGCTGATGATCAATCTGCTCTGGTTCAGCCACCTCGTCGCCACCTCCGAGGTGCTGGCGGTGGGCGTCAGGGCAGGCGCGGACCTCGACGTGCTGCGCACCGCGCTGCTCACCAGCCCCGCCGCGTCGCACTTCCTGGAGCGGGACGCGCTGTCCGTACTCGCGGACGGCGACTACGACGAGTCCTTCGCCATGGCGCTGGCCTGCAAGGACCTGGGACTGGCGGTGGACCTCGGCCGGGACGTCGGGGTGCCGGTAGAACTGTCCGCACTGGTCGAGCAGGTCTACCGGCGAGCCAAGGCCCAGTACGGCGACCTCGCCGGGGAGATGGCACCGATGCGGCTCTACGAGGAACTGGCCGGACAGCAGTTCCGGCTGCCCGCCCCGAAGCAGGCCGCGCTCACCGCCTGAAGCCCCAACCACCACACAGGAGCCGCACCATGTCCGCCCTCTCCTCAGCCGCCGGGGCCTCGTTCACCGTCGACCCGACCTGCGCCACCATCTTCGGGGCCGGCAGCCTCGCTCGGCTGCCCGAACTGATCGCCACCACCGGCCATCGGCGCGCCTTCGTGGTCACCGACCCCGGCCTGGTCGCCGCGGGCATAGCCGAGCGCGTCACCAAGGTCCTGAACGCCGCCGAAGTCGAGTGCGGCCTCTTCGCCGACGTCGCACCCAACCCCTCCACCGGCAACGTCGACGCCGGCGCCGCCGCCGCCCGCGCGTTCGGGCCCGCCGCGGTCGTCGCCCTCGGCGGCGGCTCCAGCCTGGACGCGGCCAAGGGCATCTCGCTGCTGGTCGGCAATCCGCACGCGCGTGCCGCCGACGCCGACGAACTTTGGGACGCCGCTGACGGCCTGCCGCTGATCGCCGTCCCCACCACGGCCGGCACCGGCGCCGAAACCAACGGCTTCGGCGTGATCGAGGACGTTGCCGCGCACCGCAAGGTCTACCTCGGTCACCCCTCCGTACGGCCGCACACCGCCGTACTGGACCCGGAGCTGACGCTCGGCCTGCCGCCGCACGTCACTGCTGCCACCGGGCTGGACGCCCTGGTGCACGGCGTGGAGTCACTCGCTTCCCGCGGCGCCAACGCCGTCTCGGTCGCGTACGCCACCCAGGCGGTGGCCCTGGTCGGCCGCTGGCTCCCGATCGCCTACCGGGACGGCGCCGATCTGGAGGCTCGCGCCCAACTGATGCTCGGCGCGCACTTGGCCGGGCGAGCGCTCACTCTCTCCGGCCTCGGCCTGGTGCACGGCATCGGCCATGCCTTGACCGCCCGCATCGGGACCCCGCACGGCGTGGCGCTGGCCGCGGTCTTCGAGGAGGTCATGGAGTTCAGCGCCGAAGCGGCAGGCACGGCGTACGAGCAGGTGGCCCGAGCACTGCGGGTCCGGCCTGGTGTGCCGGATCCGGCTCCGCGCGACTGGGCGAGCGCGGCGATCGGCGCTGTCCGCGAGATCTCCGGCGAGATCGAGGTGAAGCGTCCGCTGCGCGAACTGGGCGCGACCAGGCAAATGCTGACCTGCGTCGCCGCTGGCGCTGTCGCGGACGCCGTCACCCGCAACGCGCCGAAGCCCGCCACGGAGGCGGAGGTCCAGGAGATCCTCGCATCCGTCTTCTGACGGCGTCTCACCTCGCCACCACGAAGCCGCCGCCCCACCACGCGTCCGCGGGCCGCCGGGGCAGGGCCGCCACGGCCACTGATGGGGCGTCAGCGGCGCTCATCCGCTGGCCACTTCCACGGCTCACCGCCCCTCGGACGGTGGTACAAGTCCTGGCCGCTCCATTACAGGCCACCGGGTGAAGAGAGCCCGCCGCGCAGCCTGACACACCTTCGGGCCGGGCACTCCGCGCGCCCGGTCAGCCGCTTGCCCGATCTGCTCACCCCTGGCCCCAACCGGAAGGCACGGACCCAGAGCAGCGGCCCGGGGCTCGATCGGCAAACGGCGCCGGAGATCTCCGTCGAGGACCGGGGGCCGTGGCCACCGCCGACCCGGCACGTCTGTCAGAGAAGCGCATCTGGTACCTGGCCGCCAACCTGCCCCACCCCTGACGGCCGGGCCTGGCGGCAAGGATTCGGGAACTGAAAAAGCCCACCCACGCCGCGACCGCTTCCTCGTGGCGTACGTCTACCTCGTCATCATGCTCGGTACGGCAGTTCGTGGTGCGCGGTCACATGGAAGGCATTCGGATCAGCCATCGCCTCTCTGCTAGCCTCTCGGTTCCGTGAGTCTCACGGTTACGGTCGTTCACGCATGTCAGCGCGCTGGACGTGGCGGGAGTCCGACCGCGGTTGTCGACGAGGCACCGCTGAGTGCTGCTGAGCGTTGTGCGGTGTCAGCCGCCGCGGGCACATCGCACGCCGTGTTCGTCTCAACCGAGCAGCAGCGACACGGCCGCCCGGCCGTGTCGCTGCGCTTCTTCACCGGAGCTGGGGAGTTGCCCGCCTGCGGGCACGGCACCGTGGCCGCGCTGGCTGTACTCGCCGAACGCGCCCGCACGCCGCAGTACGAGGCCGTGCTGCGATCCGGCGGCCGGAGCTTCCTCGGCCGGGCCACCGGCGGCGGCAACCGGTACGAGGCTGCTTTCGATCCCGGCCCCGTCCAACTGCGCGCCCCGGCCGCGACAGAGAGCCAACTGGTCTTTTCTGCCTTGGGTATTGATTCCGAGGAAGCGTCGGCACAGTGTCGTATCGCCTCGGTGGGGCGGCCGCGGATGCTGGTGCGAGTCGTCGATCGCGAGGCCCTGGCGAATCTGGCACCCGACATGACCCGGCTTCGAGACGCTTGCGACCAGCTGGGACTGCTGGGCTGCTACGTCTACAGCACGCCGTCACCAGACGGACGGGCCACGGCCCGCATGTTCGCACCCTCGATCGGTGTCCCCGAAGACATCGCCAACGCCAACAGCACCGCCTGCCTGGCCGCACACCTCGCCGAAGACGGTCTGTCAGCACTGCACGTCGACATGGGTGACTCGCTCGGCGAGCCCGCCACCATCATCGCCACCACTCGTCCCAGGCCCGCAGGCCCGCTGGTCCGCGTCGGCGGCACGGCGACGATCGTCAAGCGCATCTCCCTCGCCTGATTCCGTATCCGCGGCGCGGACCGCGCGTCCCGTTCCTGCGCCAGCCCCCGCTCGTCGTCCGCACGACAGTTGGACACCGACCGCCGGGCCAGTGGGGCAGCGCGCTGTCGGGGGTTGTGATGTGGACGTAGTCCACGATCAGGGACTGCGAAACTGGGTGTTGCCGTTGGCGTCACCGAGCCAGTAGCCGCCGACGGCGAGGTTCATGATGAGGTAGATGGGATGGTCGAAGACCCACTTGATGCCGTGGGTGTCAGCCGGGGTGCGGGTCTCGTAGGCGTGGCCGTCGACAGAGAAGGTCACGGCGCCCGGCGACCAGTTCCCTCGCAACGTTCGGTACGGCCACGGCCCATCGAGTACGCACGGGGGGAGTCGGTCACGCGCCGCAGCGGTCGGAGACGGGCAGTTTGCCGGTGATGAGGTACCTCGTCTCCGCGGCACGGGCGCACCCGGAGTTGAAGTAGGCCGTGTGTCCCGTGACGTTGGCGACGAGTAGAGCGCTGCCGGTGATCTCGCGGTGCAGACCTTGCGCCCATACCAGCGGTGTCGACGGGTCGTACCGCGTGCTGGCCACCAGGATCGGTGGGGCACCGGTGATCTTCTGCGGCCCCCAAGGATCGGTGGACGGCAGCGGCCAACCCGCGCACAGGTCCGTCATCAGCCAGGCCTCAGAGGAGGCGCCGGTGTGCTGGGACAGGGCGCGGGCCTGCTTCAATCGCGCGGCGGTGTCGGCGTAACCACGCAACTGTGGCGGGAAGTCCATGCAGCCCACTGCCGCATAGGCGTCTTGAGGCTGCCCGACGTCGGAGTTGTCGGCCATCAGTGAGGCGTCGCCGTCCTGTGCCTGGGCGATTGCCGTACCCAACTCCTGCCAGGTGGAGGGGAGCAGCGAACTGGTCGGCCCAAACAGCAGCAGGTTCGGCAGCACCATCTGGATCGCGTCGGCGTTCACCGTCGTCGCACCGCCCTTGGCGTGCGGTGCGGGGATCGGCGTGCGGGCCGCGCGGGCCACCAGTCCGTCCCAGATAGCGGTCACGTCCTGGCCGTGCAGCGCACACGACCTCGACGCCGTGCACCACCGGGCGAACCGGTCGAACACCTCCGACAGCGAGGACGCCTCCTCGTCCAGGAAGGTGGCCGGGGTAACGGCGTGGTCCATCGCACCGTCGAGCACCATCGTCTGAACCTGGTGCGGGAATAGGCGGGCATAAGTCTGGCCGAGGAACGTACCGTACGACACGCCCAGATAGCTGATCTTCCGCTGCCCCAGCGCGGCACGGATCACATCCATGTCACGGGCCGCGCTGACGGTGTCGACGTTGGCGACCAAGCCGGGCGCCGAATGCTTGATGCAGGAGGTGCCGTAGGCCGCGCTCTGTCGCTGGACGGCCGCGAACTGCGCCTTCGAGTCAGGGAAGACCGCTACCTTCGGCGACAGCGCCGCACCGGTGCACGCCACTGCGGTACTGTCCCCGACCCCGCGCGGGTCGAAGCCGATGACGTCGAAGCGCCGCTGCAACTCGGCGGGCAGCACCATCCGCCCCATCTCGGAGATCACCTCGGCACCCGCCCCGCCAGGACCACCCGGGTTGAACAGCAACACCCCCAGCCGATGCTTGGAATCCAGAGCCGACAGCCGGGACAGATGCAGGGAAATGGTCGGCCCATGGGAACGGGCCCACGACAGTGGCACCCGAATGTCCGCGCACTGCGCAGGGCTCGCCCCCGGCCCCGCATCGGCACACTTAGTCCACTTCGGCGCGGCCGCCACGAACGACGGCGTGGACGGCCCGGCCGACTGCACCGCCGCAGCGTTCCCAGACCACGAGCCCAAGCCCACGGCTACCAACAGCAACGGCACGACACCGCGCGCCGTCCAGCGTAATCTCACCATGCGTCAGACAGTACTGGCTCACTATCATCGCGGTGTAGGCCGTGGCGCCGACGTTGGTGCTGATGGCTAGCGCGGGCAAGGCTGGCCACGGATGATGCCCCAGCGAAGTGGGGCAGCCGATCGTGGCTCAGTCCAGAAGCAGTGACGGATCTGCCGTCTCCTACGGTGGGCCGTGGCCGTCGAGGAAGCGAAGCAATACCGCAGCTTCCGCGCGGAGCCGCGCGACTCGACCAGCGTGGGCGGGTGCAGTCAACTGTGCTGCGGCTTCTAGTCGTTCGGTGACCTCGGCTCGCACGATGTCCGCCACACTGCACTCGCTCAGCTCACGCCGCGCCGCTTGGGTAGCGGGCAACTGGCGGCGGTACTGGCTGGCTGGTCAGCCGCAGGCACGCTTGAATGCCTTGCCGAATGCGAACTGCCAACCGTAGTCGACCCAGGCCGGCGGGCCCCGCCTTGCGGTTCGCGTGAATGGCGTTCGCTGGGGCGCCGGGCTGTCGGCTCTCCCATATGAAGGGCACCTCGCCATCCAAGGGCGTTTGGGGCCCAGTTGCGCAGCGTAGGCGAAGAGGTCGTCGCTGAGGTGCTCGACGGTTTCCCAGCAGTCCATCCCAGCGAACCAGCCTTGCCTTCCCGAATCAAGCCCGACCGGCTGCTGCCGCCTGCCTGAGACTGCCTCGGCCCAAGGCGTGTTGACGCCTTGGGCCGAGGCGGCTTGCCCGCCTCAAGCGGTACCACATCACTTGCTCAGCTTGAGCCTCCACAAGCCGCGTCCGTGTGTGGCGGCGACGATGGTGTCGCCCGAGGGGGAGAGGGTCAGGTCCGTCGTGACCGAACTGGGCAGACCGCGGCCGAGCCGCGCCCAACGAGTCGGGTTCCTGACGTCCGCCGTGTAGACGAGGTGGTCGGTGGCCAGGATCAACTGGCCCTTCGCGATGACGAGCGCATCGGCCGGAAGGTCAGGTAGGTTGCCGCTGATGTCCCTCCAGGTACTGCCGCCGTTGAGGGACTCGAAGACGTGCCCGACGCCAGCGCCGGGAATCCACTTCCGCGAGTACGCTCCGTAAACGGCGTAGACGTGAGCCGGGTTGGCCTGTTCGCTCACCAAGCGAGTGAGGTAGCGGTTCGGCAGGTTGGGTGCGGTGATCGTGTGCCAGGTTCCGCCGTAGTTGGTGGCGATGCTGCTTTTGAACCCAGCTCCGCTCTCGGTTGATGGCAGGCAGGGACCACACCAGCCGACGTAGTCAACGCCGTTGTTCGCCTCGACCGCGGTGGTCGAGGCGTTGGCGCCGAGATCGTAGACGTTCTTCCAGTCGCAGCTGGCCGCCGCCTTCGAGCAGACCGTGTCGAAGCCCTTCTGGGTCTCCCAGACATACCGGCCTGATATCACCCATTGGTTGGGGTCGGTTCTGTCTGCCGTGAAGGGGGCGATGAACTGCATGTTCGGATCGCAACCCGCCACCGGCGCGTTGATCTGGCAGCTCGGGCTGATCTCCCGAAATGCCGCGGCCTTGCCATCGGAGCGGCCGCCGTCGGTGGTCACGGCGATGTCGCCGTCAACATATTCAACAGCCGCCCGGTCGGCGTTCCCCGGATCCACGATGACATCGCCGCCATCACCGGCGAACGGCTGGATCACATCATGTGAGTTGCCCCGCACCAGGGTCCCGCCGTTGTCCTGAAGACCGCCCCATAGCGCGGTGCCACCGTTGGGGTCGCGACCCGCGCCGACGTAGAAGTACTGGAGCGTGTGCAAGCCGGCGTTGAGGTCCTTCCAGCCGGCCGTGACGGAGTTGGCGGTCGGCCGGGACCAGACACCGCCGTCGCTGCCCACGTATACCGTGCCGTCGCCACTGATCGCGATGGCGTGCTGGTCCGTGTGGACCGTGGGCGAGCAACCGGTGGCTGTCCCGTAGCAGGGCAGTGTGTAGTTCCAGAACGGCGCGATGGTCTTCCAGGTGGCTCCGCCGTCGCGGGTCTCGTAGATCTCCTCCAGGCCGACGTACGCATGCCGGGGGTCGCGCGGGTCGACCGTGACGTACTGGTTGTACCAGGAGCCGACACCCGGTTCGTAGGAGGATGGAAACCCTTGCGCGGACCCGGACTTGGCGAGGGTGCCCGCGTCCGCGACCAGCGTCCAGGGCCCGTTGGGATCACCGTTGGCCGACTTGTACACGCCCTTGAGCGTGGTCGACTGCAGGGGCGAGGGCCGCTTACCGGAGTAGTAGGCAGGTGACTGGATGACCGCGTACAACGCGCCGCCGTCGGGAGCGTAGGCAAGGCTGGTGCGGCCGATGTCGGAGTTGTCCAGCCCGGCTGGCTGGATCCGCCGGAACGAGCCGGGCGCCCCGCCCTTCGTGGACAGGTACAACCCGTCGAAGGGGGTACCGTCGCGGAACCCGAGCGCGGCCAGCACTGTCCTTCCGTGACTGCCCGGTCGCACAACGACGCTGGAGATGATCGAGGTCCGGGTCGGGTCCTTGTCGGGATTCGGGTCCGGTCTGAGTACCGGCTGCCACGGCTGGTTCGGTCGGCTCGTCAGCGGACGCCGCCACAGGCCGTGGCTGGTGGCCGCGAACAGGTACGGGCCGTTCGCCGTCAACCCGGCCACCTGGGCGTTCAGCAACTCCGACCCGCCGACCCGGTGGAACGTCCGGCCGTGGTCGGCGGAACGGTAGACCCCCTGGCCGGTGTAGTTGTCCGCACTGGTGTTGGCCTCACCGGTGCCGACCCACAGCGAATGGTCGACGGGGTTTACCCACAGTGCGCCGATCGATTCGGTGGACTCGTGCTGGAACTCGGGCGTCCAGGACTTGCCGGCGTCGCTGGATCTCCAGACGCCACCATCGGCGAACCCTGCGTAGACCCACCGTCCGTCAGTGGCGAGTGCGGACGCCCGGCCGGTCACCAGACCCCAGCCCGAGCCGTAGTCGGAGAAGGACGGGTCGGCGTAGCCGGGCGTCTCGCTGTTGGTCGAACCACTGGTCACCTCCGACCAGTTGCCGCCCCGGACCGGCAATCGGTCACCGGCGGCCGCCCCCTTGGCCAGGGCAGCACCGGAGACCGAGGCTGACGGAGCGGTGCGCGCCGCGGCGAACTGGAGGGTCCCGGCGACCGGGTCGTCAGGATCTCCTCCCTCGTCGGCGGGCTGGACGCCGGAAGCCTTGTTGTGGTGCACGTGACGTGCGAGCGCGGAGAGTTGCCGGGTGGCGGATGGGGAGTCAGGTCTTGGGGCCGCAAGCGCGGTTGTGCCGCCGGTGAGAACCGCGGTGACCGCTATGGCAGCCACCAGCAGTCTGGAACGTTGAAGCATCAAATGCCTCCTGGGCATGACGGGACACGCTATGTATCGCGCGGTGCTCCCGCCACCACAGGACGCCGGTGAGCGTAGAGGCTCACTCCATCGCTCGTACAGCCCCAATGTGAGCGTGCGTTACGTCTTCAAGGCGACGAGCCGCTTGCTGGACCGCGGGCGCGCTCCTGGGCAACGCGGTGATGGCCCCGAGCGGGACCGTCAAGTCAGCAGGTATAGCGCCGCGTTATGGGGCTTGGGGGCTACCCAACCTCGGTCCTGATGGTGCATGGTGTGCAATGTCACATCGCATACGGGAAGGAGGTGCTGCGTTCCCAGCGGCACGGCTGGCATCCCTTCCAGCCCACCGTCAGGGCCGATATGGGCTGAACACACCAGGATCGTCAGCCGAGTTCCAAGGCCATGCCATCACGCACTGCAGATGGCCTGATCCGTCGCGATTGCGGCCCCACCTACGCGAACGTCCCGTCCGGGCAGCTCGCTCCCGCCGTGTCAGCCAGGACGGGCCGGTCGTACACGAGGGGCTGCCTGGTGGCTCAAGGCAACGCACGCGACTGACGTGAAGCAGGGTTGCGGGGTCTACGGCGCCACGTTCGGGTTGCGGCCCGCGGCAGTGGAGCTGTCCACGATGGGAATGAGGCCCTGGGGCACGGCGGCGTTGGGCCCACTGGGGTGGGTGGCACCAGGAGCACAGATCGGGCATTTCTGCGTGATCATGGGCAGCGGCAACGCTCGGTGGTTGTGAGTTGAGTTGGCCGGTCAGGCTGCGACGCCGAGTTCCCTGCGGGTCCGGGTGGACGGACTTACGCACGGCAAATCCGCGCTCCCAGGGGGCCAGGGTCGCGTTGAACTCGTCTTGATCAAGACGCTTGAATCAGGGCTTGGGGCGGTGGTGGGTGGTAAGCAGTCGCGTCTTTGGGGGCGTTCGTTCCCTCTGCCGCCAGGTTCCGGGTGGTTCTCCGTGGTGGCGGCGGAAGGCTGCGGCGAATGCGAAGGGCGAACCGTAGCCGACGGTGTCGGCGATCTGGGCCAGGCTGAGATCGTCGGCGCGCAGGTGGTCGCGGGCGAGGGTCATGCGCCATTCGGTCAGGTACTGCATGGGAGCCTGGCCGAGTGCGTCCCGGAACGCCCGCGCGAAGGCGGCTCGGGACAGGCCGCTGATGGCGGCGAGTTCGGGGACCGTCCACGGGTGGGCCGCGTTCTCGTGTATGGCCTGCAGTGCGGCGCCCAGCCGCGGGTCCGCGGATGCCCGGTACCAGCGCGGTGCGGTCGCGCTGCGGCGGAAGTCGCTGCGGATGGCCAGGACGAGGAGTAGGTCCAGGAGGCGGTCCAGGGCGATCTGTTGGGCGAGTTCGTTCCGCACCAGTTCGCGGGAGAGCAAAGTGATCACGTCCCGCAGGGGGTCGTCGTCGGCCGCCGAGAGGGTCATGACCTGGGGGAGTGCGTCGAGCAGTCCGCTGCCGACATCGCCGGAGAACTGGTAGGCGCCGCACAGGAACACGGTGGCCTGCGGGTTGTCCCCGGGTCCCATCTGGGCGTGCCGTGCCCGGAACTCTTCCGGCTCCAGACATTCGGCGCCCGGCTCGTGCCCGATGTAGTGGTTCGGCCCGCCTCGTACCAGCGTGACCGTTCCCGGTATGAGCTCCACGGTGCTGCCGGGGGTGTCCAGCCAGAGGTAGCCCCGGCCGCGGACGACCGTGTGCACCGACAGCTGTATCGAACCGCCCAGCCGCAGTCCCCACGGCGGTTCGGCGACCGTCCGCGCGAACACCGCGCCGGCGGCCCGCGCCCGCACCAGGTAGTCGCTCAGCACGTCCATGGGATCAGCTTGACGAGCACGAGCACCAAGGGTCAAGGGGCGAGAGCTTCACGTAAAAACTCAAGCGAATCACACATGGAATATCTTGCTCCGGGCCTCAAGCATGGAGCCATGAACAACGAAGCCTCCACGGCACTCATCCTCGGCGGCACCGGCCGGACCGGTTCGCTGCTGGCCGACCTGCTCGCCCAGCGAGGAAGCATCACCCGCACCGCGGCGCGTAGCCGAGCGGACATCCGGTTCGACTGGGACGACCCGGCCACCCACACGCCCGCCCTGGCCGGTGTCGACCGCCTCTATCTGGTCACACCCACGATGCGCGTCAGCTACGCCGACCAGGTCGGCGCTTTCCTGGACCTAGCCGAGGCGGCCGGCGTGCGCCACGTCACCTACCTGAGCGTCTACAACGCCGACCAGGCCCCGCCGGAGATCGACATCGCGGCCGTCGAGGCCGATCTGGCTTCCCGGCACAACATCACGCACTCGATCCTGCGCCCCTCGTGGGTGATGCAGAACTTCGCCGACGACCACCTCCCGGTCATCGAAGGAGTGATCACGGCCCCGAGCGCCGGTGGCAGGGAAGCCTTCGTCGACGCGGCTGATATCGCAGCGGTCGCGGCCGAGACGCTGCTGGACCCCGAAACTCACGCCGGCGCCGTCTACTCGCTCACCGGCCCGGAGGCTCTTGCCTTCGGTGACGTCGCGGACACCATCGGCTCCGTGAGTGGCCGTCCCGTCGCCTACCGCGACATCGACCAGGAGATGTGGATCAACGGCGCCCTCGCCGCGGGCGTCCCCGCCGACTACGCGGTGATGATGCGCTGGCTCACCGGCGCCATCATCGCCGGCAACGGCGCCGCGCCCACCGGCGACATCGAGAAGGTCACCGGCAGGCCGGCCACCACCTTCCGCGAGTTCGCCGAGCGCGACGCCCACGCATGGACCTCGGAGGCGAAGTGAGCAAGACCGTCAGCGACGACACTCCCCTGGTCGGGGCGAACAGCCCGTTCTTCCGCATCATCAAGGAGGGGCTGGACGGCCTGGTCGACGGGGAGGACTACTACGACCTGCTGGCCGACGACGTGGTCTTCGAGTACGTGATCACCGTGCCGGGGTACCCCCGGCGGGTCGAGGGACGCCAGAGGATCATCGACCTGTACCGCGACTACGGCGACTACGTGAAGCTGCACGGTGCGGACAACCTCCGCGTGCACCGGGACCGCGAGACCTCGACGGTCGTCCTGGAGTACGAAGTTCACGGCACGTCGGTCCCGACGGGGCGACCTTACGACAACCGCTTCGTCTCCGTCGTGACCATCCAGGACCGCAAGGTGGTGCACTGGCGCGACTACCTGGACCCCATCGCCGTCTTCGACGCACAGGGATGGCCGCAAGATCACCATTCGTAACAACCACCGCACGCGCCGAGGCCACGTCGACCCGCAACGCGCGTTCCGTTGTGTAGCTGTGGATCCCCGGTTGGCGAAACCGGGGATCCGCCCTGATCATTGGTGCACTCCCCGCCTCAATGACACCAACGGAGAACTGGTTTACAACGCACCACCCGCTCCCACAGGTCGTCCGGGACAAGAGCAGCACGCATGCGGACACCCTGCCCACTGTGACCGTCAACGGCGAGGCCCGGAGGTCGACTTGTCCGGGAAGGTGATGGCGCTGACCTGGCGGAGACGTGAATCGGATCAGTTCAACCGTGGTGGGACCCAGGCGTGATGCCGAAGGAGCATGCGCGTTGCGGCGCGCGAGGGCGCCACTCGCATCGCTGTGTTGCGCAGGGCGACGGCCAGTGGGTGGGAGAGCTGCTGGCCCATCTGCCCGGCCTGCCGTGCGGCCCGCGCGACGGCCTGGCTGCGCGGTCGGCGCTCGGCGTCATAGCGGGTGAGCGCGGCCTCAATGGTGGGCTCGTTGGCGAGCGCGGCGGCCAGGGTGACCGCGTCTTCCAGTGCCTGGCAGGCGCCCTGTCCGAGGTTGGGGGTCATCGCGTGTGCCGCGTCGCCGAGCAGGGCGGTTCGGCCGAGCGTGTAGGAAGGGAGCGGCGTGCGGAGTTCGTTGACGTCGTGGTGTAGCACGGCGGTGGGCCGGGTCGCATCGAGTAGGGCGGGAATCGGGCTGTGCCAGGTGTGGAACCGTCTGCGCAGTTCGGCCAGTGGGTCGGCGAACCGCGTCCCGGCGGGCAGGCTGAGGACGGCGTGCCACTCGGCCCGCCCGTCATGGAAGGCTATGTGTCCGAACTCGGCCCCGTGCCCCCAGGTCAGCTCGAAGTCGGTACGCAGGTCGACCGCCTGCTTGGTGATGGCACGCAGCACCGTCGAACCGCTGTAGACCGGGCCGGGGTGGGCTGGGAAGAGGTGGCTGCGCACTTTGCTGCCAATGCCGTCGGCCGCCACAACCAGATCGGCGTCAAGGACCGTGTCGCCGCAACCGACCCGAACCGTCCCGGGGCCGATCTGCTCGACCGGGCCGGCCTCGGAGCCGATCACCAGTGCCTCGGCGGGTAGGGAGTCGCGTAGCAGCCGGTGGAGGGTGGAGCGGGGGATGCCCATGATCGGCGTGCCTACCGCCTTCTCCAGCGCGGAGCCGTCCATCCGGGCCAGCCAGCTGCCGTGAGGCGTGCGGGTGCCGCCACTGTACTGGCCTCGCGAGGCATCCCGTACTGTCTCGCCCACGCCGAGTTCGTCCAGTGCCCGCAGGCCGTTGGCGGCCAGTGAGATGCCGGCCCCCGCGTCCTCAAGCACGGGCGCGCGCTCGACCACCGTCACTTCCCAGCCGATGCGGCGCAGTCCGATCGCGGCGGCCAGCCCGCCGATGCCGCCTCCGACCACCACCGCCGTGTTGCCCATGCCGAAGCCCCCACTTCTTCTACATCTGTAGAAGGCACTCTAGTCGAGTCTCTACAGGTGTAGAAAGGAGCCATGACTTCGGATCGACGGATCCTCCTCGCGGACGCGGCTCTCGACGTACTCGCCGACGTAGGGATCCGTGGGCTGACCCACCGCGCGGTCGACCGCAAAGCGAGCATGCCGCCCGGCACCACGTCGGCCTACTTCCGCACCCGAACCGCACTACTCACCGGACTCGTCACACGCCTGGTCCAACTCGACCAAGCGGAACTGCAAACGATGGCCAACGAGCGTCCCCCCATGCGCACTGCCGAGCAACTGGTGGACGGCATGGCACTGCTCACCCGACAGCGACTCACCGGCGAGGGCCGCCGCCGCTCGCTCGCCCGCTACGCCTGCGCCGTCGAGAGCGTGCGTGACCCAGAGCTGCGCGAGATCCTCGTACCCCGCGAGAACGCCGGCCGTGAGGCCGTCCGACTGTTCCTCGCCGCGCACGGCGTGACGGACGTCGAGGATCGCACCCACATCCTGCTCACCTGCATCGACGGACTAATCTTCGACCGGTTGGTGAGCGGCGGCGATGTACCACGCGAGGCCCTCGAAGGCCTGGTCGCCGCCGCCCTACGTTAGGCCCCGGGGCCGCCACGGACCTGCTCGAACCGGCCCGCAGCCTCGTCCGGTTCCGCCGCCCCACGCCCTCATTCTGAAGCGATCAGTAGGGGACCTCTACGAGTTCCCGGGTGTAGTTGGCGGGAGTCCCTAGGTTCTGTTGGCGGCTCCGTACATGGGCTTGCCTTGCCGCAGTACTTGACGCGTCCCCGAGGCGCCCGGCCGGTTGGAACGATCCGTCCTTGTTCTGACGCGCTTCGTGACTGACTGGCCGCTGCCGACCGGGTGCTTCCCGGGCTCGGTCGGTACGACTGGTGATGGGCTATTTGGTCTGCACGTGGCCGAGCGATGGGTTGCTGCGAATCGCTTCGATGGCTTGCTGCCACGCGGGGTCACCGTCGTAGAGGGCCGACCGCAGGTAGGACCAGGTCATGCGCTGGGTGACCGCCAGCCGTTCGGGGTCCTCGTCGTCGGTCTCGGCGAGACTGTAGCCCATGATGCCGCCGAGGTAATGCTTCGCGCCGGGGAGGGCCAACAGGCCGTCGGCGCCTGGACTGAGGTGGTAGGGCTCGGCGTGCCAGTCGGCGCCGCGGGTGGTGGCGACGGGGTTCCCGTCGTCGTCGCCGTAGACGACCAGGGTCCGCGTGGTCAGGTGCGAGAAGTCGGTTTCCAGCTCGGGATATCGCTCGCGCATGGTGTCGGTCATGCCCTCGGCGCTGCCCGTCGAAGCGAGCAGTACCCCCGCGCTGATGCGGGGGTCACGCAGGTCGAGGATGGTTCCGCTGTCCGGATCGGTCGCACGCGCACCGAGCAGCACACTGACGGTGTTGCCGCCCGCGGAGTGACCGACCACGGCGATGCGTGCCGGGTCGAGCCGTCCGGCGACCACTGACGCTTGGGCCTCGATTGCGTTCAGATCGTCGAGGATGAGCCGCAAGTCGTCGATCCGCGATCGCCAGAACAGCGGGTAGCCGGGGGCGTGCTTGTCCAAGCCGAGCCCGCCGCTGGGGGAACTGAGGTGGGTCGGCTGGATGACGGCGAATCCGTGGCTCGCGTAGAAGTCGACGAGGGGCGAGTAGCCGTCCTTCGACTTCAGATAGTGCGTGCTGCCGCCGCCATGAGACAGGAGCACGATCGGAAGGGCGTCGCCCTGTACGGGCGCGGTGACCCGCAGCTCCAGGGGGAGGCCGCGATCGGGCGCCGGCAGGGTGACGGGGTTGACCGAGACGGTCGGAACTGCTTCCGGAACGGGGATGCGCCGAGCGAGTTGGACGTAATTGTTGGTCATGGACCCACGGTGCGGCCGATCGTCGTGGTCAGCCAGGACTGATCTATCCAGGACCAACCCCGTCCTGGATACGGCCCCGTCCGCGCGCGCATACTGACGACGTGATCGACCGGCCCGGACTCGCCGAATTCCTGCGTCGCCGGCGCGAGGAGCTCTCGCCGTCGCAGGTCGGCCTGCCTGAAACGTCGCGTCGCCGTACCCCCGGCTTGCGGCGTGAAGAAGTCGCCGTGCTGGCCGGCGTATCGAGCGACTTCTACGCGCGACTGGAGCAGGCCCGCGGCTCGGGCCCGTCCGAGCCAGTCGTGGCCGCCCTCGCTCGCGTGCTGCGATGCACCCCCGATGAGAAGGACCACCTCTTCCGCCTCGCCGGCGTGCCCATCCCGCCGCGCCAGGTCGGTCGCCACATCGACCCGGGATTGCTCCAACTCGCCGCACACCTCGATAACCTGCCGACGTTGATCTACAACGACCTCGGAGACGTGCTCTACACCAACGCGCTCGATGACGCTCTAGCCTGCCGTCGCGAGCTTCGGCCTGGGCGTAACAGCAATGTCTATTGGCACTGGTTCACCCGCCAAGGGTCACGTGATCGCATTCCGGAAGCAGATCGGGCACGCCTGTCTGCGGCTCACGTCAGCGACCTTCGCGCCACGTACTCCCGCCGCGCCGAGGACCATCAGATCACCACGCTGGTAAATGACCTCGCCACCCGCAGTGAGGAGTTCCGGACGCTGTGGGACCGGCACGACGTCGCCGTCCGACGCTCGGACCTGAAGGACGTTCAGCACCCCTCGGTCGGGCTGATCCGGCTGCGCTGCCAGGTGCTCGTGACACCCGACGACGGTCTCAGGACGCGAATCCTACTGCCGCTGGAGGGCACCGACGCCGCCGAGAAACTTGAGCTGCTGCGCATGCTCGGCACCCAACAGTCTCGCGAACCAGAGTGAACACGGACAACACCGGTCCAGTCCCATCGGCGAACTCGACTCCTCGCAAGTTCGCTCACCAGAGTCATCGACTGGCAACCCCCCTGAGGCCGTCACTTAGTCGTACGTTCCTTCAACAGCGGTTTGGAGCGGGAATTGGCCGACAAACGGCCGCAGAGCAGATGGCAGATTCTCACTATTTCGCGGTCTGACTACGCGGGTTCTCATTGGCCGCTTAGCCCGACCAGGCGCCGAGGTCTCCTCCCGGCAGGGAGGCGAAGCGTCATCCTCCTGGTCCTGGAACTTGCCACGTTTTGAACGAAACGTCGGCCGGACACGTCAGGTGCGTGCCGCCGTCGAACACCATCCGCAGGGTGCCGGGCTTGAAGGCGACCGCAGACAAGACCGTTTGCCTCGAACAGCGGGAGGGCTGCGGCCACATGCTGAGTCTCCGGTGTCAGAAGCACGCCGGGAGCGGTACGGATCGAACCGCACGAGAGCCGAGCGGGCCCTTCCAGCGCGACGTTCCAGCCCGCGTCGAGGGCCAGCGTCAGTTGGTAGTCAACGGTGATCCTGGTAACACCCTGGCCGCGGAGATTCACAGCCCATCGGTCCTCATGTTCGACCGGCCCCGCTTCAGTGCTCATCATCCCACCATGGTGCGTGTCGTTGCAGGTGCCGAGAACTCTCGGCTCCGATCGTTCCGCCCGGGGCCGGTCAACGGTCCCCAGTGATTCCGCCGGAGCCAGTTCCACTGAGAATCCGCGAGCACTGCTCTCGGTCCACATGGCAAACCGGCAGCTCACGCCAAGATCTACAGACAACTACTACGATGCGACAGGATGGTTGCTGTCCCGTCGCACTGCGGTTGGCAGATTCGCAATCTTCCTCCTTCGCAGTGGCAGATACGCGCTGGATTCGAACGGCTTGACCGGCTGTTCCGGCGAGCTGCTTGGATCTCCGTATGACGGATTGGTCGCAACTCAGCCATGCATACGGCTCCGCGGAAGACATACCGGGACTTCTGGAGCGGATCTCATCGGACCCGAGCGCCGAGCTCTGGAACGATCTTTGGTCAGCTCTGTGCCACCAGAGCAGCGTCTACTCGGCGAGCTTCGCGGCACTGCCCTCTCTGACAGCCATCGCTGAGGAAGAGGACCACAAGGAGCGGCTGAACGCCCTGATGCTGGCAGGCGCGATCATGGCGGGTGCGGAACAACCGCACGGGGCTGGCGACGTTCGAGAGAAGTACGCAGGTGAGGTCGCAGCTCTGCTGCGCGTGGCGAACGAGCACCTGCGCACGCCCACCGACCGTATCGAGTACATCTACCTGCTGGAGGCTGTCTTGGCCTTGGAAGGTGTTCCGGTGTGGAGCCAAGACCTGGCGTGGGGGCTTGTTAACGAGGAGTACGAGGTCTCCTGCCCCGGCTGTGAGACCAGTCTGTTCATCGTTATAGGCGAGTACGGATACTTCTCCACGAGCGGCGACTACGCCGTGGAGGGCAACGTCGACAAGAGGTCTTTGCGCCCTGCGGTTCCCCGGGACTTGAAGGGCATCGGCCGCCGCCTCCACAGTGTTGCGCTCGCCGACGGCCGGGATGACGTCGCCGCGGCGATGACCTACCTCTTCGGCCGTGCGGTCTGCCCCGACTGCGGAACGGACTTCGCAGTGGCCGACCAGGTCGCCGCCAGAGTTTGAACCGCCGGGGTCGCCGACTCCGGCGGAAGGCCGCTGCCACGTTCAGCCATCGGATGCTTTCTGCGGAAGCCATGTCGTTTGAGAACGACGGAGGCCAGAGTTCTCAAACGACATGGCCGCCTCGCCGGCTGGCTGCTCACCAACTGCTGGAGGTGGTGGGACAGGACATTTGCGCTGACGCCGGTGCAGGCCAGTTGTGCTTTGACAGCGAACCCAGTCGCTGCGTCATCCAACCCGGTCGACGCCGCTGGCGTCGCCTGGGCACACCAGCTTGAGCGGAGCTGTCGATGCTGCTCCTCCGCAGTTGCGGTGCCGACGTGGAGTTCCACGCCGGCAGGCAGCTCTACCGGCCCCAGCCCCCGCAATGACCGTTGCAAGAGGCCACTTGGAGAGGGGAACGCAACTTCGACATGACCCGCAAAGGCAGCTACCTTCACCTGCTCTTCGGCGATCGCCCACGGTGGCATAGGAGTTCGTTCAGGCTGAGCTACCCGCGATGGGATGAGTTGGTCATGCCCGACGATTCCTCGCCCTCATGCGTAAGCCACCGAGCCGGGTCCACACCAGGCACCCTCAAACAGGGAGAGACGCATGCCCCATCTTGCTCTGCACACATTCGGTGTCCTGAAGTCACCTCTCGCCGGTCCCGCACCTCTTACGCGGGAGTTCCACGTCAGCGGCGAGGCCATCTACCGGAAGATCAGCCAACACCCCGGATATCTCGCGCATGCTGAAGCCGCAGACGGCGTCCGGGGCGCACACTTCGACTTGGACTGGGGTGCATGGGGAGAGTTCGCCGTGCCGACCTGGTATGGCAAGGGCCATACGGTGGAAACCACCGCCCTGGCCGCGACCTTGGGAAATGTAGTGGGGCGCTGTCGATCCGGCCACGTCTCGTTCGACGCCATGGTGTGGGGCGCCTTGCCACACGATGACGTGACGGGACCTGACGAGGGAACACGTGGATCAACTGCTGAGAGTCATGAACTTCAACGTCTCGAGTGACGGAATCGGTGCCGGTGAGCACCAGAGTCTCGAGCGGCCGTTCGGCCACGACCATCCCGAGAGGCTGTTCGCTTGGGCCGGAGCCACGGCGAGCTGGCCCATGCGCACGGATCCCGGTGGGAGCCGGGGCCTCGACGACTACTTCACGCGGGACTTCGCACGCAACATCGGTGCCGAGATCATGGGCCGCAACAAGTTCGGGCCACAGCGCGGGCCGTGGCAGGACCATGACTGGCGCGGCTGGTGGGGAGAGGAGCCCCCGTTCCGCACGCCGGTGTTCGTCATGACCCACCACATGCGTCCGTCGTTCACACTCTGCGACACCACGTTCCATTTCGTCGACGGCGACCCGGCCACGGTCCTCGAACGGGCGCGGGGAGCGGCGCAGGGCAAGGACGTCCGGCTTGGCGGCGGGACCACCACCATCCGGCAGTTCCTTGATGCCGGCCTCATCGACACCATGCATGTGGCGGTCTCGCCGGTAAAGCTCGGGTCGGGACTACGGCTGTGGGAGTCCCCCGATGAGTTGCTCGACCGGTTCCACCGGGAGGTCGTGCCCAGCCCGAGCGGCGTGACGCACCACTTGTTCTGGCGAAGGTGACGCGAGGACCCCCTCGAGTTCAGGCTGCGACGGCGAGGGGGCGTCCGCCCCAGCGGAGGCCCTTCTCGCTGCGGATGTGGGCGTGTTCCTTGCGTTGGGCGGCGGGGTACGTCGGGGTGGCGGGCGTTGGCGTTGCGCCAGTGCAAGTAGCGGTGCAGGGCCGGGCTGCACCGGGTGGCTGCGCTGGTTGGAGTTGGCCGGGGTGAACTGGCGCAGCCGACCGAAGTGGGCCTTGACCGGGTTGGCCCAGGAGGCGTAGGTCGGCGTGAAGCACGGACGGACATGGCAGACAAGGAAACCCCGGCTGTCGAGCCGGTCGAGGACAAGCTGGTGGACGAGGTCGTCGAGCGGTTGATGGACCGTGCCGACGCCCGTAGTCGGTGGTGACGGGCGTCGTTGACGTCATATGCGAGACGTCAACTCCCTTGTGTCAACGGTGGTTTTCAGGACTCTCGGCGCCGGTCGTCGATGATGTGGCGGACGAAGGCGAGGTGATCCGGGTCGTGGCCCGGACTCGGGATGTTCGGGTGCCTCCACATCAGGCGGAGCTGCTCGGCCGGCTGCCCCGGTGGTTCGGCGCCCGGTCAACTGAGTTCGCGGTTGGCCGATGGCCGTGGCGGCTGTCTGGGCAGCCGCCACCGCTCGGACCGGGATTCAGCAGCCGGAGGGACCTTCGCAGCGCAGTGCGCCCCAGGTCTTGACGCCGACCTTGCCGTCGGGGTCCAGTCCCAGATCATGTTGAAAGCCCCTGACGACGTCACGGGTGTGCTGCCCGAAGATGCCGTCTATCTCGGAGGGGTCCATCAAGTCCCATTTGGACAGCAGGCATTGCACCTGGCGGACGCGCGGGCCGCGGTCACCGTACTCGGTCAGCCCGGTGCCGTAGTAGTAGGTGCAACCGAAGTTGTTCCTCGGCGCGTGAGCACGGGCCCCGGAGTGGGGCTGGGCGATGGCGGGGGCGGAGGTGGCGAGCACGCTCGCGGCCACGATGGCCGCGCTCGCCAGCAGGGCGGGCAGGGATGAGATTCGACGCTTCACGAGGACGCTCCTTGTGATGTGCGGGTGAGTTGGTGCGGTGTTCCGCCCTTCCCTCGCAAGGGCGGAACACCGAATGCGGATCAGTAGTGGTAGGTCCAGGCCTTCGCGTACATGGTGTGCTTCTTGCCGTGGATGGTGAGGCGCAGGTAGTACGCCTCGCCCGCCCGTAATTTCTCGGCCACGTCGAGCCGGTACTGCTGGCCGTTGTTGCAGTAGCCCTCGTTGACGCCCGCTGTCTTCACGACGTGCTTGTCTCGCGTGCGGACGATCTGGGCCTTGATCGTGGCGCCGTCGTGGCCGTAGCAGCCGAAGTTGACCTCGAGGTTGTTGACGTCCGGAACGAAGTCCGGGGTCGGCCAGTAGGACTGCGCTTCGTGGGTGCTGTCGCTCCACAGGAGGTGCCAGCCGGCGGCGGGCGCGTTCGGTGCGGCCTGGGCTGGGGCACCGATGGCAAGGCCGGTGCCGAGGGCGAGAGTGGCGGCCGCCGCGGCGATGCCCTTGCGATGGATCATGGTGTGCTCCTTCAGTGTGGATGAGGACGGTGCGGGGTGGACTGGTGTGCGGTCCTAACCGCTCAGTGATGGAAGAAGCTGGCGCCGGACGCCCTGTGCCGACGGTGCGCTCGGCACCTCTCCCCCGTCTGAGTGCCCGGCGCCAGCCACGCATCGAGATTCAGGGGGCCGCGCGTTGTTGCGCAGCCCTGTACCGCCGCATGCAACAAAAATCCCCGGCAACCGATCGCGGGAGGCAGCGAGGTGAGACTCCCTGCTCACGAGGCACTGCAGCTGGCATGGGGCGGTGCGTAGGTTGTCGACCGCGGACAGCGGCCTACGGCTTCCAGACCGTGCACCCGTTGAGACGCGGAAGCCTGGGGACGTTGGCGCAGGAACGGAACTCCCGCCCATGGACCCAGTTCACCGCCCAGGTCCAACGATCGTGCGCGCCCTGGCTGCCGTCGACCCAGTAGGGGCCGCACTGGTGCCAGTTGTGCTTGCCGTCGTCGGACCAGTCCAGCCAGACGACGCTGTTCTTGGGGGCCCGCCAGACGTGGGCCCAGTAAACCGTGCCGTACTTGCTGTCGTGGCCGTACTCGAGGCGGCTCCAGGCGGTGTCACCAATGGGTTTCGAGGTCGCCAGGTGCCGGTTGGTGGTCCCGTTGACGTTGATGGGCGGGGTGGGCCCGCAGCTGCCGTTGATAACGCCGTCGGGCCGGGCGGCGGATGCATGGGCCGGGGCGCCCACCCCGGCTGCCCCGCTGAATGGCCTGACGGCGCCGGCAGTTGCGTTCGCGACGGCAACCCTGGTCGGCGCAGCGGCTGTCGCGCCCGATAACGCCGCGACGGCCGGACCGGCCGCTGTCGCCTGGGCGGGCGCTGTCAGGCCCAGGGCTGAAAGCCCTGCGAGGGTCGTGGTGGCTGCGAGCGCGGTCATGCACTTGCGGACGTTCATAACTCGGTCATCCTTCCCTTGTGGTGAGTCTGCGCGGTTTACCGTCGAGCCCTGGCTTGCGAAGACCACGGTGCACGGCAGTTGCCAGGAGAACGAGAGGTGTTCGGCCAGTTGGTGATTTCTCGGGACGTCCCACCTTCTGAACTGCCGCCACGCGGCATGGCGTGACGCTGTTGCGGGACGGTTAAGGCATGACCCTCGTGATTCGCCGTTTCGACCTTGGATCTTGGGCGGCGCCATCGTCGTCGTCCCGACGGCCGAGCTCGGGGTAAACCACGGGTTGATTCCGGCGGCGGCCTACCGTCCCGGTTTACGGGACAACTTCTCCGGTGGTCCTCAAGCCTGTCGCTGACCTGTATTTCTTCAGCTTTTGGAACGACCTCTGGGTCAGTTGCCGTGCAGGGCCTTCCAGGTCCGGGGGCCAACTATGCCGTCGGCATGCAGGTGGCGCTTGGCCTGGAAGGCCCTCACCGCCTGCTCGGTGGCCGGGCCGAAGTCGCCGTCGACGTTGGCATGTGCGCGGATGGCTGGGGCGGTCCCAGCAGCGGCGGCCGACGCGACGTCGGGGTCGTCGCTTGCAGGGCGCGGTGAGGCCTTCCGGTGTTGTAGTGGCGGGCGTACTCGGCGAGTACGCGTCGCAGGTGCTGCTCGTTGTAGATGAGTAGCCGATCGGTGCACTCGGCACGCACGGTGCGTATGAACCTCTCCGCGTGTGCGTTCATCCGCGGAGTCTGCGGAGCACTCTTCAAGGTCTCGATGCCGTCGGCGGTGGAGACCGCGTCGAAGGTCTGGGTGTAGCGGCTGTCGCGGTCGTGCAGAAGGTAGCGGAAGCCGGCGGCGCGGTCGCCTGGGTGTACTGACCGGGGACGTTGATTGAGTGGGTCCCGGACCGGGCGGTGGTTCGCGCGTGGCCTTCGGCATATGCCGACCGGGGTTGAGGTGTGTCGCGTTTCTGTGCCGGGTGCTGTCCACGGACTGAGTGGACTGCTCGCCGCTCACGCCGCGTATGAGAAGGCGTCCTTGAGGGTTCCGTCGCGGAGGTCCTGGATCGTCTTGACCAGGCGTGCGCTGCTGGCCGTGTCGAGGTCTTCGTCGCGTTCGATGGCGACGATGCGCTGGGCTATGCCTCGCTGACGACGGACCTTGCGACGTGGAGTGGTCGCGAGTTCGGGCACCTTGACTGCTTGTTCGTTCGTGAGGGCGATCGGGGTCGCCATGTCGGGCGCCTGCTCGTCGACACTGTGGCGGATCGGTGCCGCCTGCGGGGTTTGAGGGAGCTGCAGTGGCAGACACCGGTGTGGAACGAGGACGCGATCCGTATCTACCAGCGCCTCGGCGCAATAGACGCGACGAAGGCGCGGTTCACCTGGGGCCTGTGAGCGGCCCCGCCTCGGAAGGGGCACGGGCCGGAGTGATGGGCCGGGTCGGCAGCGGGCTGGAGTAAACGACGCTCGTGGTGATCGAGCCCAGGGTGGCCAGTCGACCCGTGATGCGTTCCAGGTCGCGCATGCCCCGCGCGAGGACCTTGAAGATGAAGCAGTCGTCGCCGGTGACGTGGTGCGCCTCGATGACCTCAGGGGTCGTGTCGATCAGGTCGTGCAGGGGCTTGTAGTTCCCCGAGGGGTAGGCGAGGCGGACGAACGCGGTGATCGTGTAGCCGAGGACCTCGGCGTCGAGGGTCGCGGTGTACCCGGTGATGACACCGGCGTCTGTCAGGCGACGGAGCCGGTCGCTGGTAGCCGACGGCGACATCGTGACCGCGCGAGCGAGGTCGGCGATGCTCACACGACCGTCCCGCTGCAGCTCAGCAATCAGCGTCTCATCGGTGATATCGAGGCTGACCCGTTCGTTGTTCGGCATGAGGCCCAGACTACCGGCGGATCAACGGCGGATCGAGTCTCGTGCCGCTGGTTACCGGTTCCCTCGGGACGTGGGAAGCGGTCGAATAGAGCCATGAACGAGAACGCCACGGCAGACCAGCCCGCCACCGTCGCCGGCACAGGCCCGCGCGAGACAGCGGGTGCCATCGCCCACTTCAGCGCCAAGCTGGCCTACGAGACCGACCCGTCCGACCTTGCCGCCCTCCGAGCGGGGGCCGAGCCGCCCATCATCGTGGACACCCGGTCACGGGAGTCCTGGGACCAGGGCCACATCCCCGGGGCCATTCACCTGCCCGGCAACCAGATCCCGACGCGAGCAGCGCAGTTGCTTCCCGACCCATCGGCCGACATCGTCGTGTATTGCTGGGGCCCGGGCTGCAACGGCTCCACCCGCGCGGCGCTGGCGCTGTCACGGCTGGGCTACACGCGCGTGCGCGAGCTGATCGGCGGGTTCGAGTACTGGGCACGCGAAGGCATGTCCATCCGCACAAGCTCGGGACGCACCCGCCGTCCCGTGGACGACCTCACCGCCCCTATCCGCTGATGTTGGTGTCTCACCCCAACGCGGCACCCAGCCCACGCCACCGCCTGAAAGTTGTCCGTCTCGTCGTCGAGGACGGATGGCCGATCAGCGAGGTCGCGGCCCGCATTTTAGGTGTCCTGGCCCAGCGTGAAGCGGTGGGTCGACCGCCACCTCGCCGGCGAACCCATGACAGATCGCTTCTCCCGCCCCAGGACCTCTCCGACCAAGTCCGCGGCGAGCAGGCCGGAGGCCTGTTCAGAGGCTCTGCGTGACTTCTGGACCCTACAGGGCGGGCGGTGCGTTGGCGGTCGGCGACTGGGCGGTCACGGAGCCCTCCCGGGGATCGTGCCACCGTGCCCTTCACAGTGGTGCAACTGGGCCAGGGCCTGCCGCAGCCGGTCCGCCGAGATCCCACCGTGGTGCAGCGCGTCGTACACCGAACTGTGCCGCCGGAGGACCTCCGGCTCCAGCGGCAATTCGACCGACGTCTGCACCGGACCGGCGGTGCACAGCATCGCATCAGCGAGTTCGAACAGCGCATCGCCCGGACGGTACAGACAAGTGCGCGACTGGCCTCGGAACGCTGCCAGTTCGCGCAGGGCATCGACACCGGGCCGTGGGAGAAGGAAGAGTTGCACCGCGGCCCTTGCCTGATCAACTGTCAACTCGTGGTGACAAGACATGATCACGCATAGGCCGCCCCGCTGTCCCAAGAACCGCGGATCCATCCTGCTCCCGACCAGCCCATGTCGCTTGGAGTGACCGGGAACTCAAAATGCAAGGAACCTGAACGTGTTGCGGGCGGCGAGCTTGATCACGGGGTTGATCCCCTCGCTCTTGGCGTTGCTGTGCCCGGTGTGGATGAACACCTAGATCTCGGGCCACTACTGAGCTTGTAGTTGTGCTGTCGTAGGGGCTGGCAGTTGGTGATCGTCGCGGTACGTCTGGATGATGAGGTATCCGCAGGGTGGTGGTCTGACCGATGAACGGCGTGCGTTTCGCGAGCAGATCCGTATGGAAGCTTCGGAGATGTTCGCTCTGGGGCAGAGTAATGACGTGATCGCGAAGCGATTACGGGTCAGCGTGCGATCGGTGCAGCGGTGGCGTCCGGCGTGGAATGATGGTGGACCACCGGGTCTGCGTTCTGCGGGATCGCCTGGTCGGCCGAAGCTGAGCAAGGCCCTGTTCTGCAAGCTGGAGCGGGAGTTGGCCAAGGGACCGGTCGCTCATGGCTGGCCGGACCGGACCTGGACCCTGGAGCGGATCAAGACGGTCATCGGGCGGCGGTTCCACAAGAGCATCACCCTGTCGGGCATCGCGCAGATGCTGCGGCGCCACGGGTGGAGCCACCAAGTCCCCGCCCGCCGCGCGTTGGAGCGTGACGAGCAGGCGGTCACCGGCTGGGTGAAGGAGACGTGGCCGTAGGTGGAAAGGCTGCGGCGGCGCGCGGGGCCTGGCTGGTCTTCGAAGACGAAGCCGGATTCTCGATGACGCCGCCGACCTGCCGCGAGGAACTTCCATCGGCCAGCCGCTCGACCGAAGCGACGGCCAGACCGTCCAGGTCGAGCGGCAACGTCGTAGAGTTGTCCAAGCCCGTGGTCCCCGATGATCAAGCTGCGTAGAAAACAGGCATGATGGCCCCGGGCGTCTTGCGTCCGGGGTGCCGCGCCGTCCCAGCAAGAGTCTCGTCGAGGGTGACGACACGTCAGGCTTTCGGTGCTACCACGCCGTTCAAGTTCGAAGGCCCCGATTACGAGACGCTTCCCGCCAGTTCCGAGGCCATGATTCACATCGCTTCGATCGATAACCTCACTAAGCGCATAACGGTCCAGACCGCACCCACCTGGCGAGGCGCCTACTAGGCACACACAAGACAATCTACCTAAATCAAAGGCTCGTTCCGTGCTGGAGCCAGGCCAGGAGTTCGTCATGGCGGATCTGGTACACCGTGCCGGCGGAACGCAGCAGGCCGACGCGGTGGCACCAGCGGAGGAACCCGACGAGGTGCCAAGGCAGTTTGCCGCGGGTGGCCAGCACGACTCCGGCGTACTGGCGGGTGACGTCTGCGACGAAGCCGGGCCCGGCGGCTAGGCCGCAGGCGAGGGATGTGGCGACGGCCAGCGGCCAGTCCACCCGCAGCCACTCGATGTTCAGCGTGGCGTACAGGGTCAGGCCGGCCACGATGAGGCCTGCGATCAGCCCGGCTGTCGCGTCGTTGCGCAGCGGTGAGAGGGGGGTGGGCACCCCGGGCGGGTCGGGGTCGGGGTCACCGCCGTTGGTGCGCCGGGCGGCCCGCAGTCCCAGCGGGACGCCTACCGCCAGGGCCAGCGCACCGGCGCCGCATCCTGCGATCACTCCGATGAAGTCGCCGAGCGTGCCGACGAGGGACCCGGCGGCCCCGGCCAGGACGAGGGCGGTGGGCAGCCCGCCGGCCACCAGGTGCCGGCGGTCGATGTCCGCCCGTACCGACAGGGCAAGACCGAAGCCGAAGACCAGCGTGAAAGCGATTGCGACCGCGAGCGCGTATCCCACCCCGAACAGCGGCGTGAGCGGTGGCAGCAGCGCCCAGCCGAGGAGCGCGCCGAGGCCGATCCTGCGACAGCCGAGCCTGCTTCGCAGGCGCTGGAAGAGGATGCGCCGAGGCTGGATGTGCCGCGCCCGTGCACTCCAGGCGGCGAGGAACGGTGCGGGGGAGAGGAGGAGCAGCAACGGGAGGCCGGGGGAGGGGAGTTCGTGGCATTGCCGGAGGCAGATGGTCAGCAGGACGAAGGCGGGCAGCCAGCATGCCAGGGTGAGCCCGGCGGCGGCATAGCGGGCGGCGCGCGGGCCGGCGAGCGGCCACAGCAGGTGGACTGCCAGGTCACGGCCGCCCTCCGCGCTGCCCGGGTCGGCCGGTGCTGTGGTGCCGCCGTGCAGGTTGGCGGCGAGTAGGCGGAGCCAGCGTGTCACGGCTGAGTCGTCGGCGTAGGGCTGTGGCACTCCTTTTGGGTCGGGTTTGCACAGTGTTGGTACGAGCTGGTTGAGGAGCTCGTCGCGCAATTGTCGTAGCCCGTCGGTGGAGGTTGGCGTGCCGATGAAGGAGCGGAGTGCCGCGGCCCCGGCGTCGGACTGGGAGGTGAGGGACGCCAGCGTGAGCATCCAGGGGGAGGTGAGCAGGTCACCGAGAACCGTTTCTGGCTTGGCCAGTTCGGGCTCCAGCCCGGCGAGTCGGGCTGTGTTGTAGGCGCGTTGGTGGAGGTAGTGCCAGCCGTCTGCCGGGGATACATCGTTGATCTGGATCGTCGCGCAGTCGAGCAGCCGGTCGTCGCCACCGCTGAGCCTGATGTAGTTCGCTGCTCGACAGGTGATCACCAGCGGCCCTTCGAACCGGTTGAGCTGGGTGAGCGCGGCGATGGCGTGGCGCTGGTCCGATCCGGCTTCGTCCATCTCGTCGAGGCCGTCCAGCACCGGCAGGATCCGTCCTGACGCGAGGAGGTCGCGGGCTTTGGTCTCGGAGCCGCTGAGGTATTCCCGGGCCATGACGGTGCTGAGCCAGTCGGTGAACGGGACGTCGGTGTCCCAGCCGGCGAGGCCGACCGGTACGGGTACGGGGCCCGGGTAGGAGGCGCGGGTGAGGAGCTGGTGGACGAGTTCGTTGGCGAGGAGGGTCTTTCCCGATCCTGGTCCACCCGTGATGACCAGCCGCTTGGGCCTGAGGGCGTCCAGGAAGCGGGCGATGCTGAGGAAGTCGCCGTGCGGCCAAGCGGTTTCGGGTCCTCGGCCAACGTCCGGCAGTGTCTTGTAGGTGATGTTGATGGCCATCGTGTCCCCGCCGAGGAGCTGCCGCCGCCGCTCGCTCGACTGTCGCCGCACGATCTCCGCCAGATCCTGGCGTGCAGCTTCCCGGGCCGATCCGGACCGCCGAGGCCGGCGGAACAGCGGGACGGCCCACGCCGTGAGCGCGCCGCCGACCACGGGGGCTGGCAGCCAGGCGGCGATGGGCTGGCGCGGGGAGAGGAAGGGGAAGACGCTTAACCCCGCCACGACACCGCCCGCGACGGCGGAGCCCAGCACGGTCCGGACGCGCTGTTTCCGCGAGATCGGTGTCATGGCTATCGACGGGTACGGCGAGTCCGGGTATTCCTCCGGCTGTGGCGCAGGGATGTCCTCGATGACGCAGTGGGCACCATGGTCGGCCAGGGCCTGTGCGAAGCCAGGCAGCGCGGCCAGCGCGCTGATCGGGACGGCATCCAGGACATTCGCGGTGTCGGAGATCTTCTTGTCTGTGGCCAGCACCGCGACCAGGAGCGGCCCGCAGAACAGGGCCGTCCCCGACGCGCCGCTCCAATTCGACCCCGCAGACAGGCCCTTGGGGACGACCCCTGAGTCGACGTGCACGGTGAGCATGCCGGACTTCATGGCGTGCAGCGGATCGACGTGCCCCCGCACCGGCATGGTGTCGCGCCGTTTCGGTCTGGAACGGTCCACGACTGCGTCGGGGAAGCCAAGCCCGAGGCATGGAACGCGGTCGCCGCCGCGGATCCGGCCGAACCGCACCGGAGCCGTCCGGGGAGGCTGCCAGGCCGGGTCCGCGATCCGAAGCAGCGCACCGTCTCGTTGAGGGTGCGCGGTAGTGTCGACGGGGTGCGGGGGCCATATCAACTCGGCTGTTACCCAGCTGGTGCGGCCCTCCAAGTCGAGGCGCCGGACCTTGATCTCCCTGCGGATCGCAGCGTCTTCGACGACATGGTAGGCAGTGAGCAAAAGCTGATCGGACATCAGGTAGCCGGTGCCGAAGTTCTTCTCCTTCCGGGTTGGATTCCAGATCTCCATGACCCGCGCCCGGTCCATCGGCTTACTCCGGCAGCTCGTCCACGCTGCTGGAGATCTGCGCGTCCTCGCCATCGGCGTCGACCGGCTGCAGAGTGAACTTGATCCGATGTGTACGGTCCACGTTCGCCACCCCGTGAGCCTCACCGGTCCAGGGGAGGACGAAGACCTTGGTCCGGGCTCCGATCTCCTTCCTGACGGCCAGGGTGAACTCAAGCTCCACCGGGCCGGTCCTGAACTTCAAGGGCTCGTTCTGACCCTCTTGCATGGCGCGCTGGAGCTCGGCGCGGATCGCACCGACCGTCTCTCCCAGCTCCGCCCACGGTTCCTGTGACATGCCGTACGCCCCCTGCTCGACCGCGTGGTTCGCTCTGCGCCGAACATAGCCGATCCAGTGGGCTCCGCTGCCCGGTTTGTGATGACGGGAACGCAACCTCCACCAGACTGCGCCGATGACGCTCACCCTGGTCGCTGTCGTCCAGCACGACACCCTCGTAGAGGTCGCACAGGGACAGCTGGGCACCGGGGTGAGGTCGCTCGCGGCGGACGATGATCCGGGTGCCGTCGGGATGTCCCGTCAGGTCGACCAGGCGGGTCAGCTCTGCGACCTTGGCTGAACCGCGCAGGGAGCCGCCCTGTTCCAGGGCCGGGTGCAGACCTGTCGGGGCAGGGTCTGGATCGCGCGGCGGACCGGTTCGGTGACGGGGTGTCCGACGGAGAAGCGCGTCTGGATGCCCTGCCGGCGCAGGCTGCGCAGGTGGGTCAGGAACGCTTCGGTGCTTCCGGCGTTGTCGGTGCGGATGAGGATTTCGGTGCCGTGGCGGTGGGCATCGCGGATCTGTGCGAGGTCGCCGTCCAAGACGGGGATACGGCCACTCCGATCCTGTGCCGTGGACTGGTTCCCCCGTGATGCTGAATCCAGTCACGCGCCCGCGGTATGTCTCACTGCCGCGCGGAGAACCAGGCGTTGCCGCCGAGCGTCCAGACCGAGACGTGGGTGACGCCCAGCCCGGCCTATCGGCGGCGGACGAAGTCCTCGTGTTCAGCCTGCTCCAAGGCCAGGTCCGCTGCCGCGAGCTCTTCGGTCAGCCGGGGGATCCAGTGGCGGCGCAACGCGCGCACTCGCTGGCGGGTGCGGGCCGCCTCGTCGCCGACGGGGCGGGCGGCGGCGCGGGCCGTGGCGTACTCGGCCGCTGCTCGCACAGCCTCCTGGTAGGCCCACTGCGCTTGCGCCAACGCGGTGTTCCGGGGCAACGGTTCGGCGTCGGCTCGGACCGCCGTGACGTGGGAGAACCCGGCGCGGTGGCGCACGCCCATGGATGTGGACCACTCGACGTCAACTTGCGCGGAGGCAGCCGGGCACGCCATGTCCAGAGCGCGTTCTCCGCTCAGCAGGAGGCCGCGCAATGACCACTGCTCCGCTTCGCGTGACCGCTCGTGCCAGGCCCGCAAGGCCGCCTCCTCGGCATGCAGCCTGCGTTGGTGCTCGTCGCGCAGGATGCGCAGCTTGCGCTCCAGCAGGTCGGCGCCGCGGTTGGCGGCGTCGAGCTTGCGGCGCAGGCGTCCGGCCCGGCCGGGTGGCACGCGGTGTGTCGTGGTCGTCCGTACTGCTCCTTCGCCTCTGGCGGTTGATGTGCGTCGATCAATTCCGCTGGCAGCATTGTGAGTTGGCTGCGCGGCAGGGTGAGCAGCACTTGCCAGGCGCGCTCCCGTGCCTCGTCGAGAGGGCGTGCCTCGTCCACGCGTTGTGCCATCAAGCGGTGCAGGAAGGCGTCGGCCAGGTCCAGGCGGCGGGTGTCGGTCGTGCTGAGCGCGGACCGCCCGACCAGGTCGGCCAGCTCGCGGACCTGCCGGGCACGGGCGAGGGCGGCGAGCAACTGTGCGGCTACGTCAAGGTGGTCGGCGCGGGTGCGGCCGGGCCCGGCGCCCTTGCGCATCAACCGGGACAGCGAGGACAGCGCGTCCACCGGCGGATAGACCTCTTGCGCGTGGACTTCGTGCGACAGCACGATCTGGCCTTCGGTGATGTAGCCGGTCAGGTCCGGGACCGGGTGGGTGATGTCGTTTGCCGGCATGGTCAGTACCGGCAGGACGGTGACTGAGCCCGGCCGCCCCCGGATCCGCCCGCAGCGCTCGTACAGCGAGGCCAGGTCGCTGTACAGGTAGCCGGGGTAGGCGCGGCGTGCCGGGATCCCCGCGGGCGGCGGAGACTTCCCGCAGCGCCTCCGCGTACGCGGTCATGTCGGACATGACCACCAGGGCATGTCTGCCCTCTTCGGAGGCGAGGTGCTCGGCGACGGTGAGTGCCAGGCGGGGGGTGAGGATCCGTTCGATCACCGGGTCGTCCGCGGTGTTGAGGAGCAGGACGAGTTCGCCTGCGGCGGAGAAAACAGCGGGCTTGGCGAAGGGCCCCTTGTCATAGCCGAAGCTGGCGATTTCAACGCAGACGACTCCGCTGAGCATGCACGACCTCCCAGGAGTGGGGATTGGGCACGCAGGCTTTCCGAACGAACCAGCCCATAAAGCATCACCGGGACGACGTCACACGAAGGGTGGTGAGATTCGCAGACCAGGGTTTAGGCCCACCACAGGGCAGGGGTGGCGGGTCACCACCGACCCTGTGAACTCAGCAATAAGTCCCAATCCGCCGGACGTTCTCGGCCCAGACCCCCTCGGAGTCCTTGACGACGTCGAAGATCACCCTGTCGCCGGCCGTCAGTCCACGGACGCGGCAGCACCCCTTGACGGCCAAGAAGTCCATGATGGCGTCCGGCTCTCCGTCGTCGTCTCGCGTGATGACGCCATGCCCCTTCTCCGGGCTGAACCACTTAACAGTGCCACTGGGCACACCCCTCACCCCTCTCAAGAGCAGGATGTGAATCCAGGACTCTGGCCAGAGCCTTGCGGTTCGCGCAGGCTGCGGCATTCACCCAGAAGGATGAACAGGACCCCGGCCAGGAACCACGGGAACAGCAGCTCGGCACATCACACACCGTCACGCACGCGGTAGCTTCGCGTTGGGCGGGGCCACTGCCACGGGATCAAGGACTCAGACCCCGCACCTTTACTGGATCTGGGCGGCCTCGCCCTCGGGGGCCGACCGCCGGTCAGCTGGCTGCAACCAACCTGATGGCCGGGTACGCCTAGGATTGCGGGGGTGACGGCAAGAACCTGTGACATCGAGAAGGCGGCCGAGGTGCTGCGTGCCGGAGGGCTGGTGGCCCTCCCGACCGAGACCGTCTATGGTCTGGGCGCCAACGCCGAGGATCCTGCCGCCGTTGCGCGCATCTTCGAGGTCAAGGGGCGTCCGCCCTCCCACCCGCTGATCGTCCACATCGGCGGCGCGGAGCAGTTGGACGAGTGGGTCCAGGACGTGCCTGCGACGGCGCGCCTGCTGGCCGAACACTTCTGGCCGGGGCCGCTCACGCTGGTTCTGCGGCGCGGTCCCCGCGTACCCCTGGAGGCGACCGGTGGGTTGGAGACGGTGGCCGTGCGCGTGCCCGACCACCCCGTCGCCCTCGCGCTGCTGTCGGCCTTCGGCGGCGGTGTCACGGCTCCGTCCGCTAACCGCTTCGGCTCGGTCAGCCCCACCACGGCGGACCATGTCCGTGCCGAGCTCGGCGATGGGGTCGACTTCGTGCTGGACGGTGGCTCCTGCGAGGTCGGTGTCGAGTCGACCATCGTCGACGTCACGGGTGATGTCCCGAGTGTCCTGCGGCCGGGTGGCGTGACGCGTGAGGACCTGGAGGCGGTGCTGGGGTGGCCGCTTGCGGTTCCTTCGACGAGCCGTGTCCGGGTGCCGGGGCAGCATCCGTCGCACTACGCGCCGCGGGCGCGGGTCGTTCTGGTCGAGTCGGAGAAGGTCGTCGCCGAAGCAGAAAGTGCGCAGGAGCTGGGGCACCGGGTGGGCGTGTTCCTTCCCTCCGCCTTCGCCGGTACCCCGGTGAAGGCGCATGCTGTGGTGACGGTTCCCGACTCTCTCGCCGCGTACGCGCGTGGGCTGTACGGGTTCTTGCGCGAACTCGACTGGCAGGGGTGCGACCTCATCGTGGCCACCTTGCCGGTGGAGGAGGGTCTGGGGTTGGCGATCGCCAACCGGCTCCGCCGTGCCGCGGGGCCTCGGTCCACGGTGTGACCATCGGCGCCGTGACTTGAAGAAGCTGTTTCCCGGCTGCGGCTGCAGGAGATGTCGGCCTGGGTGGTTGCGTGCGGTCAGGGTGCGGGAGGGACGGCGCGGGCCAGGGGTTCCAGGTCTCCGTACAGGGCGGCGTGGAGTGCGGCGGCGAGTTCGCGGGCTCGTTCTTCTCTCCGCACGCCGTGCATCATGAAGTAGATCGGCCCCATGTAGGCGTCCAGGTCGACCTCGTGGCTTTGGATCAGGCGGGTGATCGCGTCCCGGAGTGCGTCGTTGACGGTGTCGGCGACAGCGTGGCCGGGGCCGGCGGTGAGCGTGTCCGCCTTCACGCTCCACAGTCGGCGTTTTTCGGATTCGATGGCGACGAATACAACGTTGTGCGCCATGGCGTTGCGGTAGACGTCGTGGAAAGCGTCGGTCCCGGTGGCGTCCGGGATGAGGTGGGCGGGGCAGGGAACCGGCAGTGGCTGCACCGGTGCATTCTGCCAAGAGGTGACGTCAATGCGCGCCCGCGACGCGATGACGGGTCACCTTGAGTGATTATCTCTGCTTCGAACCAGCGGCTTTCGCCTTCTTGCGGCCCCTGACGCGACGCCGGCGCACCGTCAGGGGCCGCTGACACGCGAGCGCCATGTCGCCTCCTCCAACGTCACCGCGACAGGCAGGACACGCTGCCGTCAACCGCGTCACGCTGCCGGGGAGGCAGTCTCCACCGCCGGAGCCTGCGGCAGGCACCCCGTTGTTCCTCCGACCGCGGCACATCACGCTGATCAGCCGCGGCCGGGAGCGGTCAGGAGCGGTCAGGATGCGGCGACGACCGCCGCATCGAGGCCACGAGAGGCGACGAGCTGTGCACTGCCGTCGGCCAGGCGGTAGCACAGGCCCACCACGGCAGCCTGGCCGGCGGCGACCTTCTCGGCGAGGACCCGGGAGCGATCCAGCAGCAGGTCGACGGTGTGCCTTATGTGCTCGGCGAGGATCTCCTGCGGCTCGACCTGTCCGGCGGCCCGTGCTGCCAGCACGCTGGGAGTCACCCGTTCGACGACATCCCGGATGTATCCGGCCGGTGTCATGCCGTTCTCCAAAGCGGCGCACGCTGCGCCGACCGCGCCGCACGAGTCGTGACCGAGGACCACGACCAGCGGACACCCGAGGACGTCCACGCCGTACTCGATGCTGCCCAGCACCTCCGGGCCCACGACGTGGCCGGCGGTGCGGACCACGAAGAGGTCGCCCAGGCCGCGGTCGAAGATGATCTCGGCGGCCAGCCGGGAGTCGGAGCACCCGAACAGCACTGCGAAGGGCTGTTGGGACGGTGCGATCTCAGCGCGGCGGGTGGCGTCCTGGTTGGGGTGCTCGGGGGCGCCGACGACGAAGCGCTGGTTGCCTGCCAGCAGCAGCTCGAAGGCGTCGCGGGGCGTCGGGGTGCTGTACTCGGTCATGGCCGCAGCCTACGAGGCGGATCGTTCGTTGGCAGTGCGTGGATGCTCACAACGCTGATGCGGGGCCCTTTGGGGCCTCGCTGGGGGCGTATCGGCTGCCCCCCGGGTCGGATGGTCACAACGGTGCCGACGTGCGTGAACGCGTGGCGAAGTGGGGGACGTCGTGGAACGGACGTGCGGTCATAGTCAGCATCGCGGTGGCCACCGTGATCATCGCGGTGGTGTCCGTCGTAGTGCGTGACCTGCCCAGGTGAGCGTCTATGAGCTGTTCGGCGAACCGGTGGTGCGGAGCTGGCGTGCCGCAGCCGGCCGGCAACCGGATGGGCCGCTAGATGACCACCCGGACGGGCGGCGCGGCGTTGGGCCCGATTCTCCGGCGGCGCCCGCGCATCCGGCGGATCGTGCGGAGCCTGCGGGACCGCCCGCCCGGCTGCACCGTTCTCCCAGCGGTGCAGCCGTCCCGTGCCCGTGCGCCATGTGCACAGACGGTGTCGGCGGCGAGTCCTTGAGACCGCCGACGGAGTGGAGGATGTCGTAGGCGAGGGGCAGCGCCGTCACCGTGCGGCCCTTGTCCCGACGGGCCCGGGCGTAGTCGGTGATGTCTTCCAAGTCGAAGGCCAGCAGGTCCTTGCCGGTGACGATGCTCATGCGGATTGGCGACGATCTCCAGTCCGAAGGCGTTGGACGCATGCACGACCTGGTGCCCGGCGGGAACGTTGCTGAGCATCTGCAGGGCGGTGCCGGTCTCGTCCATGAAGTCGAGGGTGGCGTCAAGGGGCCACTCGTACGGTTCGGGCACGAGGAAGGTATTGGCGTGGCTCGCCTCCAGGAAGATCTCGCGAACCCGCGCGCTTTTGAAATCAGACAAGAGCCGCAGAACACCCTATAAGACGGAGGGAATGCGATGGTCAGCGGTGGTGCGTCTCCGGGCCGCGTGGCGTGACGCGGGCGGACATCCGGAGAAGGTGGAGAAAGTTCGGCGGCATCTGGCTGGGCTGGCGGGTGGTGGACGGCCGTGTCCCTCATCGAACGGGAGGCATACGTCCGTGACCTGTTCGCGCCGCTGCGGTTGGGTGAGGGACTGCTGGGCGAGCTGACCAGGCGAGTGGGCGTGTTGGAGCGTGAAGCGACTGGAGGCGGGTTCACGCTCAGTCTCGTTGACGCCGAGAGCGTGTGGTCCTGTTGCTGTCGGCGGGCAAGCACACCATCGGATCGGCCCGCACCCACCGATCGCTGGCCGACCGGCCCGACGGGCCGTTCAGCGAAGCGGACGCGTGGGCGCCGGGCGAGCTGATGCAGACGGACTCCACCCCGCTGTCGACACCGCTGGCCATCCATGCAATTCAGCAAGATCCGCTGGCGGAATCCTCCGGATCGCCGGCCAACAGCACCCTTGATGACGCAGGACACATAGAGGCGTTCGCCCTTCGCGCGGGGACCGCCGGACAGTCGTTGCCATGCTTCGGGCGGCGCTTGGGCGATGAGAGGGTCGATGCGCGGGCCGTGGCTTCCCACACTCAAGCCGTTGACCTGCGGCGATGGAGAAGTCCGGCTGGAGTTAGAGGATCGTCAAGGTCGTCAGCCCCGTCGCGCCGGTGACGCCGCCCGCCAGGCACTGCAGGGCGCTTGGCTGGGGCAGGGGGATGACTTGGAGGAGCTTCCGGCCGTGGAAGCGGCCGTGGGTGACGGTGCCGGTGACCGGGGTGACCACTTGGCCGACCACGGCTGTACTGCTGCCGCTGATATCGGCGGTGCTGGAGTCGCCGGTGTTCCAGACGTAGGTTCGGCGGGCCCGGAACCCTTCGAGAAGGTTGTTGCAGCCCGTGAAGAGCGTGAACTCCTCGTGGTAGCCGCCGCTGCGCACCGCGCCATCGCTTCCGACGCAGGAGCCGAAGCGACCGTCAACTGTGACGCGGACGGGTCGCGCCTGGAGAGTGACGCTTGGGTGGTAGCTGACGGACTCGGTTCCCTGGCACTGCAACAGCCCGGCGCCGCGGGGGTGGGCGGACGCCGGCACCACCGGCGTAACCGCGCCGAACACCACGGCGGCCGCCAGGGCGACCGCGCGCAGCCGCTTCCCACCCGCCGTCACGGAGGATCTCTTCACACTGAGGACCATGGGGCATTCCATGCCCCGCTTGCTCATTCCGAAGACCGGCGCACCGGAGTACGGACGGATGCCAGAGCTCGCATAGCGGCGCACGGCCCGGAACGCACGCCTACCCGCACAGGCCGTCTCAGGCGTAGCCTCGTGCCGCCCCTTGACCACCTTCCGCAGGGCCCTGCGCCGGAGTGAGCCGGAGAGAGATTGCACACCCTGGAGAGCGCCACGCTGACCGTGCCGGGGGCGCGGCTGTACTTCGAAGTTCGCGGCGCTGGACCGCTGTTGCTGCTCGTGCCGGGCGGCGCCTCCGACGCCGAGGTCTTCCGGGATCTGGCCGACGAGCTCGCGGCTTGCCACCGCGTTGTCACCTATGACCCACGCGGCATCTCCCGCAGCCGTCTGGACGGGCCGCTGCCCGAACCATGGCTCGACACCCAGGCTGACGACGTCGCACGGCTACTCGACCACCTTGCCCGGGAGGGTGAGGCTGTGCAGGTGTTCGGCAGTTGCGCTGGCGGGCTCGTCGCACTGGAGCTCATGGTCCGCGATCCGGCGCGGGTCCGGTTGGCCGTCGTCCATGAGCCGCCCGCCGTGGGACTGTTGCCGGATGCGGCACGGCACGCAGCCTTCTTCGACGAGGTGTACGCGACGTTCCGCCGGGAGGGCGTCCCGGCGGCCCTGGACAGGTTCCGGGCCCTCTTCGGCGGCAAGGCCGCCCCGCGGCTTCGTGAAGCGGCCGACAACAGCGAGTTCTTCCTCGCCCACGTGATGCTGCCCTCCTCCCGCTGTGTGCCCGATCTCACCGCGCTGGCGGCCGTGGCGGACCGCATCGTCACGGCTGGCGGCCGGGAGTCCCGCACCTACGACGTGCACCGTCCGGCGGTCGTCCTCGCGCAGCGGCTCGGCCGGGGACTGGTGGAGTTCCCCGGCGGGCACGTCGGCTACGCCAAACACCCCGCCTCGTTCGCTCAGCAACTCGCGGGAATCCTGGCCGTCCCACGGCCCGCAGCCGGCTGACGCGCCATGCGCATCCTGATGGGAGCTCAGAACTGCGGCTTCGGCCCGGCCTCCGTGCTCGTTGCCGTCTCCCGGCTGCTCTCCGGGCACGAGCGGGTGTTCATGGGCGACGGCGTCTCGGCTGCTTTCGCCCGCCGCAACGCCACCGCCTTCGACGCCGTCCACGAGCTCACCGAACCGTACGGCAACGGATCCGTGCTCCTGGACCGCCTGCTGGCCGACAGCGACCATGTCGTCTCTGTCATGGACGCCGATCTCGTCCTGCGCGCCGTCGTGGCGCGCCGACCGGTGGTCCTGGTGGACTGCCTGTTCAGCTTCTGGCAGCACCGCGCCCCCCTGACGCGGATCCAAGATCTGTGCACGACCCTTCCCCGCACCTCCTTCCCGGCGGCCCGCCGCCACCTATTGCACCTCTCACCGCACGAACGCGTCCTCGCCGCCCACCTGCTGGCCGACCACAGCGTGGTCCAGAACTTCCCCGACGTCTCCCGGCGTATGGCCGAGTTCACCGACACCGGCATGCACCACACGATGCTGCTGACCGGTCCGCTCGTCGATCTGGACGGCCTGAAGGAAGCGGCAGCAGGCGAACCGGCGGCGGTCGAACCGCATTACGACCTGCTGATCAACATCGGCGGCTTCAAGAACTTCCTCCTGGACTTCGAGGCCAACAACGACTACCTCCGCCTCATCGACCGCTGGATCCCGGACCTGCTCATCGACTGGCCACGATTCAGCCGCGTCCTGGTCTGCGGCGGCCCGTACGCCGGACACCGCTCCAGCAGCCACCGAAGCGGCGGACGACACGTCGACCGCCGCTTCCTCCCTCAGCGCGAGCTGCTGCGACAGGTGGCGAGAACACCGCACTCTCTGCTCGCCCCCGGCCTGTCGGCAGTCAACGAGACCACGCTCCTGGGCCGGTTACCTCTGGCGCTCCACGAACAGCACTACGCGCACACGTTCACCGTCCGCAACCTCGCGGGCACCCTCTTCGGACGCCTGGCGGGCCGGTTCGCGGACGTCCTGCCCGGCCACCCGCTGCCCGAGGACGACTACTCCGGCACCCAGGCCCTCGTGACCGTCGCGGGCCGAATCGTAGAGGACGACGACCTCTACGCGCGGTTCCGCAGCACCTACAACGAACGCATCGAGCAATACCTCTTCCTCCCACCGGAACAGCGGTGTGCGGGAGTGGCTGAACTGCGCCGCCTCCTCGGCGGCCCTCCCGCCCCCTCGGTCATCGCCGCGCTCCTGACGGCCCAGTGACCTGAGACGACAGGTTCCGGTGCTGAGTTTCAGCGCTTGAGTTCTCACTTCGGTGTCTTGCAGCTCCCTCGATCGGGTTATGACCACCAGAGCCGCCAACTGTGGCCACTGTGGTGCGTGTTAACTGTCGGCAGCCCCTGCCGGAAGCGTGGTGGCAAGCACGCCAGGCCCGACCGTGGCGTGGGGATCTGGATTGACGCGTTCATCGCGCCCGTTGAGTCGACTTTGCTCTCGGTCGAGTGCTTCGGGAGCTTGCTGGTCGACTTGGCCCGCGAACGGATCGTCCGGACGCCCTGGACGCTGGTGGCGGGGGATCTGTGCGTCAACGCCGAGTTGCTGTGGGGTGGGGTCGTCGGGCGAGCGCGCTTTGACAACCTTCCCTCCCGGCACGCAGCTCCCCTCGGACGAGCTGCCGAGTGGTGGGAGGACGACCCTCCACCGTGGGGACCGTCCCGCGAGCAGGCGCGCGTACTGGCCGGGGGCGATGCCATCCTCGATGTGCTCTCCGCCCTGCGGGCGGCCCCCTACGGGGCTGAGGACATCGCCGTCGCCTTCTCCAGTCTCGACTTCACCAACCCCGCCACCCTCGACCACTACTGGGCCGAGGACGGCCGAACGGTCCTGGCCTGCTACGCCCTGGCCACCTCGCAGGTGCGCCCGTTGGACTTCAACTCGACCGGTGAACCTGGTGGGCCGACGCACCCTGTTCGAACGTGCGTGGTCAACACCTTCAAGCTCGGGGACCGCAGCCCCTGCCTGGCGATCGAACGGGTTGTCTCCCGCCACTTCGCCTCCGTGCTGGTCTACGGCCACAGATACGGGTGAGATGTGGCCTCCTGCCGCGGGGGAGCGGCAGGAGGCCCACGAAGGGCCGCACCCACCAGGGAGGCACGGTCCGGTCAGGCTATGGCAGCCGATGAGCGGTTGCAGCGGGAACGCGCAACGGCCGGTTCAGGGCTTGTCGGGGCCGTCCGCCTGGGCGTAGACGGCGCCCGTGGCCTCCAGAGACGTTGTGGTCTTACGGCAGAACGACGAGCCCGTTCCGCTCTGGGGCGCCCGAGTGCCAGGGGTCCGCGCTGACCGCATTGGCGTTGACGCTCACGAGCCGACTCCACGGGGCGTCATCGGCACTGGCGGGCATGGTGAGCAACCCGAAGAACGCGGCGATGCCGAGGAGGATGGTGGTGCTACGACGCATGAACAGGCCTTTCACGTAAGGGGAGTGAGTCCCGCGAGGACTGCCCTTGCCGGTGGCCGACCATGCGTCAGGTCACCCGCACGGGGACGCAGAATCGATCACTCGCCCCGGGCGCTGTCAGACGAAAGGCAGGGAAGGCGGTCAAACCGCCGCCCGCCGCCGGGCTTGAGCTGGAAGGCCGCCCGGCGGCGGCCCGCAGGCCCATGCGGCGAGGAAAGTGCCCGGCCCCTGGATTCTGCGTTCGCTACCGTGTCGGTCCGTGACGGTTTTAATCATCGGGGGTAGTGGTTTCCTGGGCGCGGAACTGGTCCGGCAGGCCACTGCGGCGGGGCACAAGACGGCGGTGACGTTCGCCTCCCGGCCCGGGATGGCTTCGGGTGTCGCCTGGCATTCGCTCGACGTCCGGGACTCCGTGCGTGTGGCCAGGGTGTTTGCCGAGGTGCACCGTCGGTCGTGGTCAACGCGTCGAGCGACCAGTCCGACTGGGCGGTCACCGCCGACGGCGCGGTCCGCGTGGCGCTGGCCGCCGTTGAGCAGGGCTGCCGACTGCTGCACGTCTCCAGCGACGCAGTCTTCTCCGGTGCGCGCGTCCGCTACGACGAGAGCTGCCTGCCCGTCCCGGCTCGCGGACCGACCGTTGAAGCCAGCCCTACTGCACTTACATGACCGCGGTGACGGGGCTGGGACGCTTCGTCGAGGTCGTCCTGCACCGGTTGCCACCCCGGCGATGAAGAACCCGGGCTCAGCTGCCGGTTGGTAAGTCGGCTGAGCTGCCGAGCGTGCAAGGGACATGGCAGCCCAACGCCCGTTCGGCGCTGCCATTACGCGACCGGCGGGGACGTGAGAGAACCAACCGACCGGCGGGACGGGCCGCCTGCGTGTACGGCGTCAGCGGGTGAACAGCTCGAAGGGTACGGCGGGGCGACCGCGGAACCGGGCGGACGCGGCCATCATGGTGCCTTCCAGGAACGACCGGCAGTAGTGCTCGGGGTCCTGGTCGGTGAGAGCCTCGATGTAGGTGCGGTGGGCCATCAGCGACCGGACGGCCCGCTCGTATCCGGCACCTGCGTCGACGGCGTGCGTGGACTGTGGTGAGCCGGCCACGGCCACGTACCGCACGCCGTTCCACGGTTCGAGACCGTGCTCGGCGAGTTCGGGGAAGATCCAGCGGTTGCCCGCGTCGGCGACGGCGTCGAGTACGGCCCGGCCCACGGCCCGGTGGTCGGGCGTGTTCCAGGTGATGCCGCCCCAGGTGTCGTGGTGGTTGAGGGTCAGCACGAGTTCCGGGCGATGGCGCCGGATGGAAGCGGCGAAGTCACGGCGCAGCGCGGTGCCGTACTCGATGACGCCGTCGGGGTGGCGGAGGAACTCGACGGTGGAGACGCCCACGGCGGCGGCACTGGACCGCTGCTCCCGCTCGCGCAGGGAGCCGGCCGTGGCGGGTTCGAGGCCGTCGATACCGGCCTCGCCGAGGGTGGCGAGCACGTAGACGACGTCACATCCCGCGTCGGTCCAGGTCGCGATGGCGGCCGACGCCCCGTATTCGAGATCGTCAGGGTGGGCGACGATCGCGAGGGCGCGCTGCCAGTCGGTGGGCATCTCGGCCAGTTGCGAGGGCGCGCCAACCGTCTCGGCCATCTCGGTCTCCTTCGTTCGCGGTACGGCGCAGCGTAGAACCTGTCCGGCAGATCTTCACAGGCCCGCGGCGCCCGGCGCCGCATTTCGCCGCGTCCTCGAAGTCGCCCGAGCACGCCCGGTACGAGATCGATCCTCCGCCTTCTGCACGCACGCGCGGACCACCTTGGCTTTGAGGGTGGGCACCAGGAAGGAGATCGCATGCGGCTGCGGCGCTAGACGCCCCACACGACCAGAGACCCCCTTCCTGGACGTGCGGCGGCATGGTCCCGTCCGTAGGCGCCCCCGTCGCAGACGGGCGGGACCGCCTCACTGCCTGAACTTCCGAGCACAGGAGGAGAAGTTGACGACGTTCGAAGCGTTCCCCCTCGCGGCTGCTGCACCCCGTAGTTGCTGCCAGCATCCCAGAACGCGGGCTGCACATCCTCAGAACGAGCCATGACTCGAATCGTAGGAGCTGGCGCCGCGGTTCACCGCTGGAGGCGGCTCAGGTGTCCAGAATGATCACGTGGCTCAACGTGTGCGCGGGCGGGAGATCGATGACGACGAGGGCGCCGGTTGCTGCGGATCGTTCGCCGGGGCACCGGGTTCGTGGTGACCTGGCGGCGGGCGCAAATGGTGCTGCTGTCCGCGCAGGACATACCGGTGGACAAAATTGCCGAGGTGACGTTCACCGGTACGCCCTGGCGTGCGCGCTCGTCGAAGCCGACCGCGCCCGGCCGGGGGACGGCCGGGCACCTCACCGCGCTGCCCGGCATCACAGTTCTCGACTGGGCCTGCCCGCCGCTTTGGCCGTCGCTGGTCGCGAGACGTGGGCCGCGGCCCACAGTCAGTACGCGGCGCAGCCGACTCCCGACCGGCCGGACGGGGCGATCATCGCGACCACTGCCCCCCGGCGGTGGGACGGCGAGCCGATTCGTGTACTGGACCTCATCCCCTGCCAGTGGGCAGGCATGCCGCTCCGCCCGTTCGGGTAGCCCGATTCATCGGCCGCAAAAGCAACGGACATCGGTGGGTCCAATTGGCGCAAAAACTCACATCCCTTGCGACCGATGAGACTCGCGGATATGCGTAGGCGGCGCGAGCCGGACTCTCATGTGCGTGTTCATACGGACCCTTCCCGTGGCGGGTGCTGCCTGGCTGAGCAGCCCGGTAGGGCGCCAGTGGCGCGATGCTCCTGGATGGCCAGCCAGACGCTGTCGCGCAAGAGCGGTACTTCGGTGAAGCGGATGCCGGTGGCGTCGCGGAGGGCGTTGGCGAAGGCGGGAGCGACGGGGTTGAAGGGGCTCTCGCTCATGGACTTGGCGCCCAGCGGGCCGATGGCGTCGGAGGTCTCCATGAAGTACACCTCGGTGCGGGGGACGTCGGCGTAGGCGGGCAGCCGGTAGCGGCGGAAGGCAGGCGTGGTCACCTTGCCGCGCCCGTCGATCAGGACCTGCTCGAAGAGGGTGGCGCCGAGCGCTTGGGCGACGCCTCCCTCCACTTGGCCGCGGCACTGCATGGGGTTCATCACTTTGCCTGCGTCGGCCGCGTGGACGCTGCGCAGGATCCGCATCTCGCCCGTCTGCGGGTCGACCGCGATCCGGAACCACTGGGCGTTGAAGGCCACCGAGCGTGGTGAGCCGCCCCAGTGCCCGTCCGCGGCCAGTTCCACGCCCTTGTCCCTGGCGGCTGCGTGGAGTTCCTTGAGGGAGACGGGCCGTCCGTCGCACTCCACCGCGTCCTGGTCGAGCCGGCACAGGCTCCGGGGCGTTCTGGAGTGCTCGGCGGCGAAGGACAGGATCTGCCCGGCCAGGGCGTTGGCGGCCTTCATCACCGCCTTGCCTGCCACCACGGTTCCGGCCGAGCCGAAGGCGCCGGTGTCGTGGCGGACCACGTCGGTGTCGGACTGGCGGATGGCGATGCGCTCGACCGTGGTGCCCAGGGCCCCGGCGGTGATCTGCTTGTGCACGGTGGTGGTGCCGTTGCCGAATTCTGCCGTGCCCACGGCGATGTCGTACGTGCCGTCCTCCAGCAGCGTCACCGTCGCGTCGGCGTAGTGGCCGCCGGGCGGGCCGGTGGCGATCATCGACATCGCCGTTCCCTGGCCCACCAGCCACCCCTCCGGTGCGTCGTCTGAGCTGCGGTCCTCGGCGATGGCGTCGCGCACCACCTTCAGGCACTGGTCGAGGCCGTAGGAGGCAATGTGCAGGTCCTCCTCCTCGCCGCCCGGGCTGATCATCTTCTCGCCCGGGCCGATGATGTTGCGTTCCCGGAAGACCAGCGGATCCATGCCGAGCCGGCGGGCGATCTCGTCCATCGCGGACTCCACGGCGAAGGTGACCTGCCCGAGCCCGTAGCCGCGGAACGCGCCCGCGGGGACGCAGTTGGTGTAGACGCAGTAGGCGTCGACCTTCTTGTGCGGCGCCCGGTACACGGCCATCGACTCACCCACGCTGTGGAACATCACGGCCGGGCCGTGGTTGCCGTACGCGCCGGTGTTGGCCACCACCCGCAGTTGAAGGCCTGTCAGGGTGCCGTCGTTCTTGGCCCCGGCCTTGATGGTGATGGTGAACGGGTGGCGGGTGGTGGCGCCGAAGAACTGCTCGGCTCGGGTGAACTCCAGTTTCACCGGCCGCTTCAGCTTCAGCGCCGCCAGGACCGCGATGTCCTCGACGAGCATTTCCTGCTTGCCGCCGAATCCGCCGCCGACCCGGCCCGCGATCACCCGGACCTTCTCGGGGGGAAGGTCGTACAGCGCGCAGAGCGCACGCCGTGTGAGGAACGGCACCTGGGTGCTGGAGCGCACGACGATCCGTTCCTGGCCGGTCTCCTCGTTCTTCTCGAAGTAGGCGACACACCCGTGCGTCTCGAGGCTGGCGTGCTGAACCCGCTGGGTGCGGAACGTTTCCTCGTAGACCACGTCGGCTTCGGCGAAGCCTTGATCGACGCTGCCGATCTCGCCGTGTACCTCGCCGACGATGTTGTTCTGCGGCCGGGCGATGCGCGTCTCGGGGTCCTTGGGGTGGATCACCGGGGCGCCGGGGGTCATCGCCTCCTGCGGGTCGAGTACGTATGGCAGTTCCGCGTAGTCCACCACGACCCGGCGGCAGCCCTCCTCGGCGGCCCCTTCGCTGTCGGCGACCACGGCGGCGACCCGCTGCCCGACGAAACGCACCACGTCGTCGAGGACCCTGGTGTCGTCCGGGTCTTCGGTCGGGTGCTCGTGCCGGGCCGAGGAGTAGAGCCGTTCGGGGGCGTCGTGGTGGGTGAAGACCGTGTGCACACCGGGGACGCGCAGGGCGTCGGAGGTGTCGATGGAGACGATCCGGGCGTGTGGATGCGGGGAGCGCAGCAGCTTCATGTGGAGCAGCCCGGGGATCTCCACGTCGAAGGTATAGCGGGCGGTGCCGGTGACCACCTGCGGCCCGGCAGGCGCCCCCGGGCTGCGGCCGACCGCCTGCCCGGCGCCCGGGTCCTCGGCGTGCTTGACCCCGCGCACGGCGTCCTCGATCGCCCGGTAGCCGGTGCAGCGGCACAGGTTGCCTTTCAACGCGCGGGGCAGGTCAGTGAGCTGTTCCTCGTTCAGCTTCGATGTCGTCATGAGGAAGCCGGCCGTGCAGAAGCCGCACTGGAACCCCTGCGCGTCCAGGAACCTCCGCTGCATCGGGTGGAGTTCACCATCCTCCCCGGCGAGCCCCTCAACCGTGGTCACCGAGCGGCCCTCGGCCCGTACGGCAGGGTAGAGGCAGGAATGCACGGGCTCACCGTCCACGTGCACGGTGCACGCCCCGCAGTCGCCCGCGTCGCACCCCTTCTTCACCCCGAACCAGCCGCGTTCCCGCAGATAGGTGCGCAGGCACTGGCCGGGTCGGGGCTCGGCGTCGCAGAGTTCGCCGTTGACACGGATCTCGAAGGTCATCGCCCCGACTCCTCGGTGGCCTCGGTCAGTTCGCGTCGGAGCTCGTCGGCGAACCGCATCGTCATGTGCCGCCGCCAAGCAGGCAAGCCGTGGATATCGTCGAACCACTGGTCATCGGCGACGGCGTTGTTGATTGCCGCGCGCAACTCGCCCGCGCTCGGGGGCAATGGGAACCACAGCCGGAACGGACGCACCGTGGCCGCGCTGATCGTCACGGCGAGCGAACCATCCACGGGATCAAGCGTCCCGGCGAGCAACGCTGCCGAACGCCCGAGCCCGTACAGCGACGCCTGACGGAACGCCGTACGGCAGGCCAGGGCGCGAGCGGGCAGCGTGACCGAGCGGAGCAGTTCGCCCTCGTCCAAGTCCTTCACGCCCGCACCGATGACGAAATCCGTCACGCGGGTGCGGCGCAGCGTGCCGTCCTGCGCCTGTAGCAGGCACTCGCCATCCAGGGCGGCCGTCAGTGAGATCATCGGCCCGGCCGGGAGCCCGTTGCACAGGTTTCCGCCGACCGTGGCCGCGTTCCAGATCTTCCAGGACGCCAGGAATGCCCGGCAGCACTGCTCGAACAGCGGGCCCGCCGCCCACTGCACGGACTTCGTGAAGCGGGAGAGCTGGGCGATCGTGCACGTCGCCGCGACCTCCAGGTCGCCCGCTGCGGTCACACGCAGCGGCTCCCACCCGGTACGGCTCAGGTCGATGAGCCGCCGCAGGTGCGGCTGCGGCTCGGAGAACAGATAGGTGCCGCCACCCAGCCAAGCATCCCCCGGCCGCCAGACGCCGCGACGCCGTGCATCGCATACCTCCACAACCGTGTTCAGATCCACGTCGCCCTCCGCTCCTCGGCAGCTCGATGCGGCGATTGAAGCAACGCACCGCCGGTCGCGACGACTGGTGTGGAGCACGGTTTTCGGCCGCCGGGCCGCTTTCCGGCTGGAGGATCAACCAGCCAGGGTTATGCAGCCCGAGGCCTGGCATTTACCATGCCCGCACTCGCATTCGCCTTGCGAGTGCGAGGTGCCGGGTACAGGATCCGGCGCCGGGCAAGGAGCAAGCACATGTACGTCGAAGACCTCCTTGGACTCGAATCCCTCGACCTGCGGCTCCTGTGGGCCGATCACGAGCTCCTCACCCAGGAGATCACCGGCGTGACTGCCACCGACCTGGAAGACCCCAGTCGGTTCCTCCAGCGCGGCGAGCTCGTGCTCACTGGCCTGGTGTGGTGGAGCCCGGACGGCGGCAGCAACAAGGCGGACCGGTTCGTCTCCGCCCTGCGTACCAACGGTGCGGCGGCGCTGTTGGCAGGCGAGGAAACCCACGGCTTCGTGCCCGCCCCTTTGGTCGAAGCCTGCCGCGCTCACCGCATCGCCCTGCTTTCGGTCCCCGCCCACACAAACTTCCGCACCATCACCGACGCGGTCTACCTGCGCCGATGGGGCGACCTGAACCGCAAGGCGAGCAATGCCCAAGCGCTACCGGAGCCGGTGCGCCGACAACTGGCCGACCTCCTTGCGCAGAAAGCACCCATAGGCGATGTGCTGACCTGTTCCTTCTCACACCTGGAGGGTGTTACCTGCGCCGTGGTCAGTGCGACCGGCCGCACCCTCGCCACGACGCCGGACACCGCCGCACCCAACCCGACCGCCGTACGCTCCTCGCTGACCAAGGCCTCCGCCGCAACCATTCCGCTCGGCTCCAGCGCGTCTCCCTACGACGCGCTCTTTCTCCGCGTCCCAGAGCTGGACCAGGCACCACCCCGCGTCCTGGCCGAGATCGCCGACGTCCTCGGCGAGCGTCTCGCCGATGCCCGAATCGCTGCCACGTCACAGCGCGAACGTGCGGACCACCTCGTCAGCCTCATCAGCCATCCCATCGACGCCCCATCAGCCATCACCGCAGCCCTGACCGCGTGTGGCCTTCCCACCCACCAGCCCACCGCCGTTGTCGCCGCCCGCGTCACCGGTGCCGCAGAAGGCCAAGAGGCGGCCTGGGCCGCCGGCGCCCTCGGCGAAGCCCTCAGCCACATGGACGCCAACACCTTCGCGGTCGGCTCCGCCCGCAACGGAGAGGCGATCGCCGTCGTGACGGGAAGCACGCTGGGCGACCTCGCCGAGCACCTACACACAATCTGGCCCACCCTGCACGCCATCGCCCCGCAGGCACTCGTGCACGCAGGCATCGGACCCACGGCCGCCACGCCGAACGGGCTCAGCTCCAGCTTCGCGCAGGCCCGCTTCGCCCTGTCGGCCGCACAATCCGCCGAGCCGACAACCTCCGCCCTCCGCGCTGCCGAGCACATGACCACCCTCACCGATCTACTCGCCGGCATCCCCACCGAAGTCCGCACCGCATTCCGGGAGCGCCTGCTGGCCCCTCTCATCGCACAGGACGAGAAAACCGACGGTGCGCTCATGGAAACCCTGGAGGTCTTCCTCGCCCACGACGGCTCTTGGACCCGCTCGGCCGAGGCGCTCCACGTGCACGTCAACACCGTCCACTACCGCCTGCAACGCATCGAACAACTCACCGGCCGCGACCTGTCCCGGCTCACCGACCGCCTCGATCTACGCGCGGCGCTTCTATGCGACCCGTCCGGCAAGCGCCTCACGCCGGTGGACCAGCCCGGACGGCCGACGTCCTCTACAAAGGCCGGTCGACGGTGACACTCGTGGACTTCACCCGAGCCGTGGCTCGACGCCCACTGCAGGCTCCAGTGCCTCGACCGCGGCGCATCACGGCGACGCCGCCGCCCGCGCAGTCTGGCCCGCCGCCGAACGTCCATGCATCTCGTACACCACTGGCTGGCAAAAATGCGGCGCGTCCCGGAGGGATGCGAGGCGGCTAGGATCTCTCTGACTTCCAATCAGGTGCGACGGGGGTCACGGCCGGGAGGTGATCTCAGCCGTCCGGCCGCGGACCTGGTGCTACCCCAACGCGAGTGCTGGGGGATCCGCCGCAGCCGCAGAGGCAGATGAGTCGATGACGTGCCCCGTGTTCCCCTGCGGTGAGCACGCGTTCTTGCCCGCCTGCCTGCTCGATCAGGTGGATGACCGCTTTGTGGTCGGCGTAGAGCCCGACCCAGTCGCGCCAGGTGTTGCGGGCCGTGGTGACGTCGGCGGCGAGTCATCAATGACGAGTCCGAGCTGCTCGCACTGATAGGAGTCGTCCTCTAACCCGCCACAGGGCGACTGGCGAGGTTCAGCAGCCTCGGCGTGGGCGGTCAACTCGCCCTTCCCCTGCAGCACATAGGCCATGCCCCGGCCTTCAAGTGCCGCCCGAAAGTCCGCGTTCGCCCCGCACCCGGTCTCGGCGACCACCACGGCGGGCCGCAGCCCGATGGCGGCGAGCTCGTCGAGCATCTCCAGCGCGAGCTGCCATTTCGGCCGGTGACGCTCGCCGGCGGGGATGCGGCAACGGGCCCGTCGGTTGGCCGCATCGGGTTCGTCCCAGCTTGGCGACAGGAACAGCCGCCACGACAACGGACAGGAAGCCGTGTCCGAAGCGGCATGCACACTGACTGCGGTCTGGCAGTTGCCGACCTTGCCCAAAGTGCCCGAGTACTGCCGGGCCACCCCGGGCGAGGACTTCCCGTACTTGGGGAAGCCGGTGTCGTCGATCACCCAGACCCGCGGACGTACTACCGCGACTGCCCGGCGGGCCAGCCGGCTGCGAACGGTGTCTACCGGCCAGGTCGAGGACGGGATGAACTGTTGCAGCTGCTGGTGGTCAACCCCAAGCCGCCCGGCCATCGGCTGCATCGACTTCCGCCGCCCGTCCAGCAACAATCCCCGCAGATACAGGCAGCCCTTCACACGCTGGTCAGCACGCGCAAACGACGCGAACACCTCACCAGCAAACTCCTCCAACCGGCCCCGACACGGAGCGAGTTCATCCGCCCTCATACCAGCAGGGAAGCACCAGATCAACGACCTGACCAGACCTAACAAAGCCCTACTAACCGGCGTCGCCATCGCCGACCGCGTCGTCGTCCTCGTTGACCACGGCCGGGTCATCCACAACAGGTGACCTTCTCCGAACTCGTCGCTCATGATGGCCTGTTCAAGGGACTCTGGCAGTTATAGAACGACCGCGGCATCCACAGCCCGCGTACCGAGACCAGCCGTGGAGAGTGAGGAGCCATCACCATACCGACGCAGAGCCGCTCCGGCCATGCGTCCGTGTTCGTCGAGCGACGCCTGCCCGCCTGATAACTGGAGTCAAGATGCCTCGAGTCCGAGCAAAGCGTCCAGTAGTGCGTTGACCTGCTCGCGCAGTTCGAGCGGGTCAGGGGAGTCGGCTCGGCCGGAGCCCGCAGTGGCGTTGAACAAGATTCCGTCGCACCAGGCGACAAGGCGGCGCGCGGCGCGCCGGGGGGCGGCGGCACCGGCGGCGGCAAGGAGGTCTGCCGCGAGGTCGATGAAGCCCTGTCCGAGGGCGTCGTAGCGGACGCGGAGTTCGGGGCGGCGCGTGGCTTCGAGGGCGAGTTCGAGGCGCGCCAGGGTGAGGGTGCGGCCGACGGTGAGCGCCGCGTGCAGGCCCTCGGTGAGGGTGTCGCGTAGGGCCGTGCGCGGATCTGGCGCAGTTGGATGCGTGGTGAAGCTGGCCGTCTCCCGCTCTGCGAGGCGAGTGAGCGCGGTTTGCAGCAACGCGGCGCGGGTGCGGGCGTGGTTGGAGGTGGTGCCGGGGGGCAGACGGGCGCGGTCGTCTACGGCGCGGTGGGTGAGCCCGCGTGTCCCCCTTTCGGCGAGCAGGGCAATGGCGGTGTCGGCGATCAGGGCGGCGCGCGGCGTTCTCATGGGTCCGATCATGCATCATCCGCACTACGGGCGTAGTATCTTCACTACATCCGTAGTGAAGGGGGGGCGGGGTCTGACCGCATGGTTCCGGAATCACACCGGATCGTTCCACCCGAGCGGCAGAACTGGCCGACTGTACGGCCACACCTGGGAGTTGCACCTGATCACACGATACCCGCACACGCCACCCGCACGCCACGGATACCCACAACACCGGTGCGACGGTGGACGCTGCGTGCCATTCGTATCGGTCAACTAATCAATCAGGCGGGCCGGGTTGCTCTGTCGCACGGCCTGATTCGCAGGGCGCGCCCTCGCCGACGCCGCTCGGCGCGTGAGCCTCACCCAGCAGCTCCAGCGCGCCGGGTGTTGGACCCGGCCGACGAGAGAGCGTTCGGCGCGGTCCAAGCAGTCCTCCAACAGCGCATCGTGGAACCAGCGGTAACCGCGGTGCCTGACGATGAATCAGCCAGCTCCCGGCGAAGACACAGCCCAGTGCCCGTGCGGGACTTTTGAACCACACAGGGATGCCGGCCGATCAACGCGAGGCCGATCACGATCGCCACGAGTGCGGCGGCCTGTACGGCGAGCGAGCCCGGCGTGAGCCGGAGGCGGTCACCGATGATGCCGACCCCGCAGGCGATCCCGGCCAGCGGCTGCGCAGCGGTGAGTGCGGGCAATGAGGAGCGCAGCGGCGCGGTCTGGAACGAGATCTGAACGAGCATCAGACCGGTCACGCCGAGGCACACGACCACGTAGGGCTGCCAGTGCGCGAACAGTACCGTGAGCCCCTGCCCGCTGACGATCTGGCTCGATATACGGGTGAGGGAGTCCTGCAGCCCGTACAGGAGCCCGGCGGCGCAGGCCAGCGCGGTCGCCACGAGCGTCGGCCGCAGGCGCCGAGAGAGTGCGACGAGCAGCCCGGCCACTGCGACGACGATGCCGAAGAGGAGCCAGCGGCGCAGTGGCCCGGCCAGGTGCCCGCCCTCTGACGGCTGTCCGGCGACGATGAACCCCGTCACGCCCAGTGCCAGCAGCAGCACCCCACCCCAGCCGCGCCAGCCGAGCGGCTGGCCGGTGAGCCAGCGGGACAGCGCCATCGCGAAAAGCAGGTTGGTGGCGGTGAGCGGTTCGACCAGCGACACCTCGCCGTTGGCGAGGGCGATGGTGCTGAGCGCCATGCCCGCGGTCATGGCGGCGATGCCGACCAGCCATTCCGGATAACGCATCAGGCCGAGCAGCAACCGGAAGAAGGCAGAGCCAGAAAGGGGCGCCCGCTGGGCCTGCCGCTGCTGGAGGACGAAGCCGACGCCGAGGCAGCAGGCTGCACCGACCCCCAGCAGGAACACGCTCACGGCGTCACCCCTTTCGGCCCGTAGGCGCGCACTCGAACCCGAGGCATCTCCGTGCTGCGTTTGGCAACCGAGGTGGGCACGGTGGTGCCCGGGGCGGGCGAACGCGGATCGCGCCTCCCCGTGCGGTCGAGTATCCGGCGAGTGTTCGCGCAGGCCGCCAGGACGTAGCCGTCGCAGGCGATGACTACCATGCCCGAGCGGCGGCGGGCGGTGAATCCGCTGTGTTTCCGCAGCACCGCGTGCAACCGAAGTACGTGGTCTTCGCACCGAGTACCCGTCGCCCGTTCGGTGGCGGAGGGTTCGATGTGCGTGGTCGGGACGAGTGTCGCGGGCGCCATGGGTGCTTCCGGCGAGTGGAGCATGTCCGTCACCTCAGCTTGCTCCTTGCAGGGGGTGGGTGAGGAGGGCAGATCCGGCGGCTAGGCGCTCCGCTGGGAGCGCGGCGATGTTCCGTCGATCGTCTGCGGCACCGCTGTGGCTGGTCGCGCAGTTCCCCGCGCCCCTCCAGGACGCTGCCGAACCGCAGCGGACTTCGCCCGACCTGCTTCAGTAGTGCTTGTCCATGTCCACGGGCGGCAGACGGCGCACGGTTCGGCGGATACGCATCTTTCTGTGACACCTCTTCGCGGGCGGAGTGCTCGAAGCCGGTGACCGCCTCGAACACGGTCTTCTTGATATCGAGCAGCCAAGCCACATTCTGCGGATCACGCGTCGTATCCAGGTTCTTGCGTTTCGTGCATTCGCGCGCCGAAACGTATCCCGGGTGCGGCATCTTGTGTTCCTCCCGCTGCTCAGCGAGCCGCGGAAGCGACAGGAGAGGTGAAAAAAAGACGCCGATGACTGAGCCGAAACGCTCCGGGAGCCGTGTCACTTATACGGGCACTATGCCGAGCGCGGAGCAGAGGAGGGACGTGACACCAGGAAACAGGCAATGGACTGAGGGTGATGGTCAAGGCCGCACAGCGCCGGGCATCCCGATGGGCATCGTGACGGCGCACGGAGGAGGTGCACAGCATGAATGCGGGCCGTGAGGCCATCCGGCTGTCATTGGGCGGATACGTGCTGGGGACGCTCTCGCCCGCGGAGTCGGACCGGGTGTCCGCTCACCTCGCGGAATGCGCCGAGTGTCGGGCCGAGCACGCCAGACTGGCGGGGCTGCCCGCCCTGCTCGCGACGATCACCGAAGCCGAGGCCGCGAACGAGGTCGCGCCCGCGGCCAGCGAGGATTGGGCCGACCGGTTGCTGCGGCGGGCCGCAGACCGCGCGCAGCCCAGCCCACAGCTGGCTGCCCCGCCAGCTGAGCCGTCCGTGCCGCAGGTGAGCGGGCCTGGTCCTTTGGAGCAGTTGCTCCAAAAGGCCACGGTCCGACGTCGCACAACCCGGCGGCGGCAACTGGTGAGCGTCGCGGCCGCCATGACGCTCATGGCCGCGGCCGCCTCCGGTGGCACGTTGCTTGCGACCCTGGGGTCCGCCGGCAGTGAAGTGGCGCAGTCCGGAACGACCTCGTCGGCTCCAGTCCGGACTTTTTCCGGAATCAACCCCGCCACCGGGGTGTCCGCCTCGGTGAGGGTCTCGCCCGCTGTCTGGGGGAGCACTGTGCAGGTCTCGGCCGACGGGGTACCCCCTGGGATCACGTGCAGGCTGCAAGCGGTCGGGGTCACGGGGGTCAAGGCGACCGCCGCCACCTGGCAGTCCGGCACGTATTCAGGTAGCGCCACGATTTCTGGGACGGTACCCATGGACCCCGGATCCATCGGTCACTTCGATATGTATGCGACTAATGGCCAGAAGCTCCTCACGATTCCGGCGTAAGGCGAACTGGGCCCCGCCGCGCGGGAGTCCGCCGTTGGCCGCCGAGAGGGACGCCTCGCCTTCTGCTCACAGGCCGGGTGCCTGAAAGCCGTTCAGGTACCAGAAGGCGGCGGCATACCAGATCAGGGCGATCGCAGTGACGAGGGTACCGCCGGCCAGGGGGAGTGCCCAGCCGGGCCAGCGGCGGTGCCGGACCACGATGACCTTGGTGACGAAGGCGCCGTAGAGGAAGCAGCCGGTGAGTGAATGCAGTGCCAGACGGGTGTCGGTCAGTTGGACGCCGTAGGCGGTGATGCAGTGCCGAGCGATGGGCAGGGACAGGAGGAACGTGATCAGGCCGATGAGGCGGTGTGTGGTGTGGACCGCGTGCGGTGCGGCTCGCAGTGCGGGCAGGCGGCCGTAGATCCACAGGGCGAGAAGCAGCTGAATCAGCGCCAGGCCCAGGAGTGCGGATCCCAGTTGGGCTTTCAGCAGTCTTGCGTCGTTGCCGCGCTGCCCGAAGAGGCTGGTCTCGTAGTTCGGGGTGTGTACCCGGCCGTACCAGTAGAGGCCGACCACCACTGCCACGGGCAGGGAAATCCACAGGACGCCGTAGAGCCGTCGGTGGTTGGCGGCGCGAGCGAGGCCGTCCACGAGATCAGCCGCCCCCGCTCTCGATTGTGCCGCCGCGGATAGTGCCGGCACACGACGTGGTGCTGAGCGCGACGCTGGGAGTCCAGGTGGTGCGGGCCGACAGTCGGGAGGCGGGCCGAGGATCGGTGCGGGCCGATGCGACCGGCGCCGCTGCGGGCCGCGGAAGCACGCCGATCGTCGTCCCTCTACCGCCGGAGCAAGCGCTGTGCACCGTGGCAGGCGCGGCGTCAGCGGCGACGGAGACGGAGACGGAGACGGAGACGGTCATGAGGCGGCAGTCGGCAGCCGATGGGCAAGCGGTGGTGCCGGGTGGTGTCCGTTGTGTGGGAGGCGTCGGTGTTTGTTTCATCTGTCCGGTGCTGTGATGTAGCGGTCGAGCCGCGTTCGGTTGGTCCCGATGTGGTGGAGCTGGGTGCGGCGGTGTCGCCGGACCTCGGTTGCCTGCCAGGCCGCGACGATCAGCAGGGTGAGAGTCTCGGCGATGAGGCTGAGCAGGGCCTGTGGTGCGGGCTGCAGGCCATGTTCGGAGAATCCGAACAATCCGATGGTGCGGGATGTGGTGAACCCGGCGAGCGCGCCGATGGCGACCGCGGCGGCGGCGATTCGGAGCAGTAGGGGTGCCGCCAGCAGGAGGAGCGCGGCCACTGCGAAGGCGGCGCTGGCCTGCAGCAGGAACAACGGGCCGATCACGTGGATGGAGCGGTATCCGTTGAGGTAGAGCTGGGCGTGGATGTATCCGCTTGCCGCGAGTGTGGCGGCAAGCATCAGGCGCAGTGCGAGGGCGGGCAAGCTCCGGGTGTTCATGCGAGTTTCTCGTCCTTGACGGCCAGTGCGTGGGTGCCCTGCCGGTAGTTGACGGTGCGGATGCCGAGTGCGTCCTTGAGGCGTCCGGCGGGCAGCACCTGCGGAATGGGGCCGGGGCCCTGGCCGGGTTTGGGAAAGGGATAGCAGGTGGGGGCGGCCGAGTGGAAGGTGATGTTGCCCTCGGTCTTGGTGAAGAGCTGGTGGACGTGCCCGTTGAGACACGTGACTGACGAGAAGCGGCGCAACATCGACAGCACCTGTACCGCGTCGTCGGTGCCCCAGCCCCACTTCGGATACATCGCGAACAACGGAATGTGGCTGAAGATGACGATGGGGGTGTCCGACGAGAGGCCCGCGACGTCCTTGCGCACGAAGTCGATCTGGTCGTTGCCCAGGTGGCCGAGTTGCTCCAGGTGCAGGGTGTTGATCAGCGCGATGAAGTGCACACCATGGGTGTCGAAGCTGTACCAGCCGTCGCCGAGGGTGTTTTTGGCGAAAGTCTGTCGGTAAGCGCGTCCGTTGTCTCCGATCGAGTCGTGCTCGCCCGGCACGGTGAACACCCGGTCCGTGCGCGCCTGCGACAGAATCTGCTTGACTTGGTCGAACTGGGCGGGGGTGGAAAGATGTGTCAGGTCGCCGCTGTGCATGACGAAGTCGGGTCGAAATCCCAGGGAGTTGACCTGGGTGATCGCTGTGGCGAACGTCCCGGCGACGTCCATGTTGGGCGGGCCCTCGAAGCCGATATGGCTGTCGGAGACCTGTACGAACCGCAGGTCTGCGCTGCTTGCCGGGGGCGGGTTCGACGAGCCGGGGAGATGGCTGATCACCTCTCCTCCGGTGACGGTCAGGATCACGGCGCCGCCGAACCAGGCGGAGTGACGGATGAGCTGACGGCGGGTCATGCCGTGTTCGCCGCCGCCGTTGGAGTCGGGTGTGTGCTCGGTCATGGGGTCACCTCCACGGTGGCGGTCATGAACGGGTGGATGGTGCAGTAGTAGGGGTAGGTGCCGGGTTTGGTGAACGTGTAGCTGTAGCTGGCGGTGCTGGCCAGGGCTGCCGACTGCAGTGGCCCGCCCGATCCCTGCTTGCTGGTGACGGTGTGAGTGTCGACGTCGATGTTGGACCAGGTCACCTTCGTGCCTGCCTTGACCGTCAATTTGGCCGGGTGGAACGCGAAGTTCTTGATCGTCACCGTGTTGGCGGCTGCCGGAGCGGACGGCTGGCTGCTGGTAGGTGTGGCCGAGGACGTGACTGGTGGTGGGGTGACCGTGCCGCCCGTTCCGGAGGCACCGGGCATGCCCGGCAGGGTCTGGCCGGGTCCGGGACTCAACGCGCCGACCGGTTTGGGGTGTGACGATCCGCCGCACGCGCTGAGCAGTGTCAGTGCTCCGGCAACGACGACAGCGGCCAGGCACGCCGTGCGCGACCGCCGGATTGGCGGGGAAGAGTTCGCATTCATGGTCATCGTTCTTTCTACGCGTCCCCAGCCGCACGGGTGGGTGTGATCCAAGGCCGATTGGGGATCGGCCTTTTCAGGCAGATGGACGACTGCGTTACACCCGTCGGGGGATGCTGAAAGGGGTGCAACCCGGTGGGTTACTTTATGTGAGCGGGCAGCGCGTTCCGCTCAGCGAAACGAATTCCGCGGCGGAGTCTCGTTGTTTCACCATGGCGGCGGGTAGCAGCACGCCTTGGGCAGGGAAGTCCCAAAGCCCCGGTGAACTTGCAGGCGGGCTGGGCAGAGGACGTTCAGCGAGTCCAGTGGCCGGTTGAAGGAGCCGTAGAGATGTGGCGGATGCCGGAGGCGATATTTCGGTGTCCGTACTGGACCGCAGGCGGCTGCAAGAGCTGGTTCTTGAACGACAACGGTCACAACGCCGATATCCGGCCCCGGCACGCGCATGGATTCCGAAGCCGGACACCGCACTTAGAACCGGCCGAACGCCTGTCGCAGCGTCAGCCGACGCCCGCGGGCTCCCGAGCCAACGGCGACTTCACGAAGGACCAGTCCATGCGCCGGTCGCGATGGTTCTCGGCCTGGCTTTGACACTGGTGATCCGGGTCGTCGGGGAGGTGGTGGGCGGCACATTCACCGGGCAGGGGATCTATCCGAACTCCGGCTTGCCGTCGGCCAAGCTCCCCTCCGCCCACTGGCCCTCCAGGATGCGGTCGTCGGTGGGCGCGCCCGGTGCCGCGACCCCTAGCCGACGACGCGGACCGCCTTCCGGCACGGGACCGCGGTCCGGTCTCCTGCCGGGGGCGGCGTCGCGGGCAGCCGGACCGTGCGGGTCGCCACGTCCAGCAGCGCCGGGCGGTGGGTGGTCATGACCACCGTCCGGCCGGCGACCAGCCGCTGCAGAGCGCCGATCACCAGCTGTTCGGCGTCCGCGTCCAGGCCGGACGTCGGTTCGTCCAGCAGCACGATGGGCGCGTCGGCGAGCAGCGCGCGGGCGATCCCCACCCGCTGGCGCTGGCCACCCGACAGGCCGGTCCCGCTCTCACCGACGTGGGTGGCGAGGCCGTCCGGAAGGTGCTGCGCGAAGTCGGTGACGAGCGCGGCCCGGGCCGCCACGGCCACATCGGCGTCGTCGGCGTCCGGTCGCGCGTAGCGGATGTTCTCGGCCAGGGTGCCGGGGAACAGGTAGGTGTCCTGAAGGACGACTGCGACCTGCCGGTGCAGCCAGGGCTCCGGGAGCTCGGTGGTCGCACGGCCGTCGATCGCCACCGAGCCGAGGGTGGGCGGATACAGGCCCGCGATCAGAGCGAGCGAGGTGGACTTGCCTGCGCCGTTCGGGCCGGTCAGCGCGACCCGTTCGCCGGGCAGGACGGTCAGGTCCAGGCCGCGCAGTGCGGGCCGGGTTCCGTAGGCCATCGAGACGCAGCGGAAGTCGATCCGGCCGGCCGTTCGGACGGGCAGCCCGGTCTCGCTCCGCGTCGGGCTGCGTGGCTCGTCCAGGATGCCCAGGATGCGCTCTCCGGAGGCCTGCCCCTGTGCGAAGGTGACGGAGAGACGGGAGAGCGATTTGATCGGCGAGACCATGCTGTTGAGGTAGCTGACCGCCACCACCAGCTGGCCGACACTCCACCAGTGGTTCAGCACGCCCGATCCGCCGATCCACAGCAGCAGCGCGGTGCCGCCCGCCGTCGCCAGCTCCAGCAACGGCACCCGGAGCGCCTGCACTCGGGTCGTGGCCAGCCCGGCCTGCAGGGCGCGCTCGCTCTCCTTGGCGAAGCGGTGGTCGTGCAGGTCCTGGCGGCCAAAGGAGTGCACGGTGCGGATGCCGTGCAGGGTTTCGGTGACCAGTGCGGCGAGTCGGCCCTCAGCCTCGCGTTCACGGCGTGCCGCTCGGTGGCCGAGCCTGCGGTTGTGCACACCGATCACGTAGACGAGCGGGATACAGCCGATGCCGATCAGGCCGAACCGCCAGTCCAGCCACAGCAGTGCGATGGCGAAGCTGCCGACCGAGAGCATGCCGGGCAGGAGCGTCGCGAACAGCGCGACCAGGCTGTCCTTGATACGGGCGCAGTCGGTGATGATCCGGCTGGTCGACTCGCCCACGGCCTGCCGGTCGTGATAGTTCATCGGCAGCCGCTGCAGATGTGCGTAGGCGTCCGAGCGGATCGCCACGCTCATTCGTTCGCCGACGCCGTTCATCACCCGGTCGCCGACGTAGTCGAACGCGCCGGAGACGGCGGCGATCATCACCACCGCCCCGGCCGCGGTGGCGAGCATCGTCGCTTTTCCGGTGCCGAAGACGCCGAGCAGGTGGGTGAGCGGATTGTGTGCGGAGGCCGCACCCAGGACCCGGTCGACCACGGCGGCGATCGGCCACGGCGCCGCCAGGTCTGCGGCCATCTCGCAGATCCGCAGGCCCAGGCCGAGGCAGAACATGCCCAGGTGCGGCAGGCCGTAGCCGCGGAACCGCCACAGCACCTGCCCCTTGTCCGCGTTCCGTACGCCCCGGTTGCCGGTCACGGCCGGACCGCCGTCGTCCCCGGCCGTCGTGCGGCCTCCTCCGATGCCTGCGGCGCCGGCGTCCGCGCATCCGGCGATGCGAATCGGGCCTGCATCCGCACCCGCAGTTCCCGGTTGTCGCCGTAGGGGAGGATGCCGTGGTCGGCCATCGCGCCGGCCACGACCCGAGTGCTGGCCGGATCGGCGGCAAGGAGTTCGCGCAGCAACTCGGAGAAGCTCATGCGCCGTTGCTGTTCCTCGGCCACATCGGTCCCGCGGCTGCCGAACCGGGTCATCGCGGTGAGCAGTGTGCGGGTGATACCGGCACCGTCGGCCTGTCGTACGCGCTCGTGTGCCGTCCACAAGGCGGACGCCCACACGGTGCCGTTGGCGTGTGCCTGGCCGCTGCCCGGGCGCAGGCAGGCGGTGGTCCAGCGAGTGGCGAGCCGGCGGCGGCGCTGGTCCCATGGCGGGATGTGGCCGCGGTGCCAGCCGTAGATGTCAGGGGTGCCGAGGAGGACGGCGGTGAGGAAGTCGGCCGTGCCCTCATCGAGGGCGACCTTGCCGTTGTGCTGGTCGAGCGGCGGGCGCAGCCGGTTCGCCCGGAAGTCCGCGGTGTGGCGGCATATGTGGTGGCCGACCTCGTGGTAGATGATCGCCGGGTTGTGCGCGGGCGCGTGGAAGTAGCGGGGACACCCGGGATCAGGGCGCTCGACGAAGCGGCGACCGGCGCCCAGATGGATCTCACCCGACCGGGCCGGCTGCTCGGGCTCCGGCGGTGATGCCGCTCCCGGCAGCCGGTAGTGCCCTCCGCCCCAGCCCCGGCCCGGTGGGGAGTGCAAGCCGATCCTGATCACCAGGGGCGACAGCGGCCGGTGCAGCAGCTGGGTGGCGAGGTTCAGCATGCGGGCAGCGTGGTATGCGGTGTTGGTCACCCCGAAGCCGCGGGCCTGGTACTCGGCCTCCGGCCCGGCGAGCGGACCGCCGCCCGCCGCCGGGTCGAAGAGGTATGCGTGCTCATCGGGATCACGGAAGAGGTCGCCACCGCGCTCGTCCCGTACCGTCAGTCCGGCCAAGCTCAGCTCGGCGGGTCCGGTCGCGATGGCGTCGAGGTCGACTTCGCCCGGGCGTCCCGGTCCCGCAGGGTGGTCCGAGTCGAAGTGATGATTCGTCAGGTAGGCGGTGACCCTCGTCATGTTGCCGGAACCCTCTCGGTGAGCAGGTCCACGGCCGCGCCGCCGGCCAGCTGGGTGGGCGACAGCACCGGCAGACCGGTGGCCGCCGCTGCCTCGCGGGACGCCAGCGGGCTTGCCGTGATCAGCCCGCTGACCGCCAGGACCGGCACCCCGACCGCGTAGAGCAGATCGACACCGGCGTGAGCGGCGAGCGCATCACCCACCGCGAGGACCGTCCCGCGGCAGATGGCCGGCAGATGGCGGGTCAGTCGGCGCGTCTCCTCCTGCAACAGACCGTCGGCGATCTCCAGCACGATCGCTTCGGCACCGTCGTGACCGAGCGCGTCGCGCATCGCCACCATGGTGCTCAACAGCCGTTCGGGCGGATAGCCGAAGGTCGAGGACATCCCGAAGTCGATGAAGTCCACGACATGCCGGGCACCAGCGTCGACGTAGGCCCAGCGGTCCTTGCCGCTGCCGGAGCCGGTGACCTTCGCGGCTCCGGCAGCCAGGCCCGCGCGCGTCCAGCCGCTGATCAACCCGGCTGCTGCGGTCGTCTTCCCCGAGTTCATCGACGAGCCGACGACCGCTACCGTCGGCGGTTGCGTGCCCGACCGCCACTGTGGCGGGGACGGCGGTCGCGGCCGTGCGAAGTGCTCCAGTGACAGGGAGCGCCCGTGATCGTCCGTCAGCGGTCCGAGGACATCCAGCTCGGTCGGCGGAAGGCAGTCGGTGTGCCAGGAGACGGCGATGCCGATCACCCCGCCCGCGGTGAGCAGGTGCACCTTCGGCTCGTGCCGGTGGTAGCCCTCGTAGACGTCGGTCGCATACCGGTTGCCACAGGCACCCACCACCAGGTCGCCCCTGTGGAGCTTCACCCTGCGGCCGTGTGCGTCCTCCAGATGGTCATGGGCTCCGACCCTGGTGACCTGAGTCACCACCAGGTCGCCGAGGCGGAGCGGCACGGACGGTGCGCCGAGTCGGCACTGCCTCGCATCGGGCACTGTGCGCGTGACGTGGCTCCACTTGGCGGTGAACAGCTCTCTCATTACTACTCCTGACAGGCCCTCAGCCTCGGCGGCCGAGGTGCCCTTTCGTTGGGATCTACGGGAGGTTGGGATATCTACGGGACGCTGGGAGCCACGGGACGACGGGCCCGCGCGGCTGCCTGCCAGGCTGCGAGGATCAGCAAGGTGCCGGTCTCCAGCAGGAGGCTGAGCAGTGCTTGGGGTGCAGGTGTTAGGCCGTGTTCGGTGAAGCCGAACACGCCGATCGTCCGGGAGGCGGTGAATCCGGCGAGAGCGCCGAGCGCGACACCGGCAGCCGCGGCCCTGAGTAGTACCGGTGCTGTAAACAGCACCAGGGCGGCGACCACGAAGGCAGCGCACGCCTGAAGCAAGAACAGGTCGCCGACGACGTGGATGAATCGGTACCCAGCCAGGTAGAGCTGGGCGTGGATGTAGCCGCTCCCGACGAGTGTGGCGGCGACGGCCAGGCGTATCGCGAAGGCCGGGCGCATCACGGAACCGAGTCCGTCGTTGGAAGTCATGTGGGGTTCTCCTCCGAGTCGATGCCTTGTGATGCCGTGTCCGTCAGCTGGCTTGCCGAGGTCGGCGCCTGGCGCCTCGCCGTGCGCGTACGGGTACTTGTTCATGGGGTCACCACCACGGTCGCGGTCATGAAGGGATGGATGGTGCAGAAGTAGGCATAGGTGCCGGCTTTGGTGAACGTGTATCGGTAGGTGGCGCCGGTCGTCAGCGGTGCCGAATGCAAGGGCCCGCCCGACCCGGAGCTGGTCACGGTGTGGGCGTCGCTGTCCTTGTTGGTCCAGGTCACCGTCGTACCCGTCTTGACCTTCAGGCTGGTCGGTGCGAACGCGAAGTTCTGGATCGTCACCGCGCTCCCGGCGACTGGTGCCGTTGCGGCCGGAGGGCTTGCGGGCGCGCTCATGCTGGGCATCGCCGGGGTGCTGGGGGCGGGGCTTGAGGCGCTGCCGGAACCAGTGGAGGAGGAGTGCGGTGATGCGCCGCAGGCGCTGAGCAGCCCCAGCGTGCCCGCGGTGGCAACGGCCAGGCCGGCTGCCGTCAGGGACCGTCGGGGTGATGGAAGGGAGTTCAGGTGCATGGGTGTGTGCTCTCTACTGATCAGCCCACGGATGGGGCCGGGCGGGGGTCGGTCATCCGGTCGGTGTTCCGCGCTGGAATCCGGGGTCGAAGACGTGCACGGCTTCCAGGTCGACGCGGCCGCCGTGCTGCCGTGCGCGGATGCCCCGGATGTGGGGATGTCGGCTGAGCAGCAGGTCGATGGCGTAGCGGAGCACGGCGAACGGGGCATGCGCCGGAAGCTGGACGCGGGCGGCGTCGGCTGCGACGGCGTAGCCGCTGTGCGTGATGACGAGCGCGCCCGGCAGCACGTGGGCGGTGAATCCGCTGTGCTCGCGGAGCGCATCGTAGAGCCGCAGAACATGGTCGTGTCGGGTGATCGGCCGCGCGGTGGAGGAGGCCCCGAGGGGCGGCGGAACCATCTCGGTCATCTCGGTTCACTCCTTGCGCTAGGGGGAGGAGGGGGTTCCCGAGGATCGGTGCTCGTCGGGTTCCACGGGCGCCGGGGGGCGTACGGTTCGGCGTGTAAGCACCTTTTGTGAGATTTCGGAGATTTACCGGATATGCGATGATCGACTTATGCCGTGGAGTCTTCGGAGAAGCGGTCCATCGAGTGAGCCGGATCGCTCTGGGAACCGTGTCTCTAGTGCGGGGACCATTTCCCACGCGGACGAGGACCTGCTCCGCACGCTGTACGCAGAGCACGCCGGGCCGCTGCTTCACTTCGTCCTGCGACTGACCTCAGGAGACTGGCAATGGGCCGAGGATGTCGTGCAGGAGACACTGCTGCGAGCCTGGCAGCACCCGGCGGCGTTCGACCCCGAGCGCGGACCGGCCCGGGCGTGGCTGTGCACGGTCGCCCGGAACCTGGTCATCGACGCCCACCGGGCCCGCCAGGCCAGGCCGCCCGAGGCCGATGGGGAGGCGCTGGAAAGGGTCGCGGAGCAGACGCCCGGAGAAGACGAGATCGAGCAAGCGCTGCAGAGCTGGGCTGTAGCCGAGGCCATCCGGACCCTCTCCCCGGAACACCGCGCCGTGCTGCTGGAGACGTACTACAGAGGCCGGACGATGGTCGAGGCCGCAGCGGCGCTCGGCATTCCGGTGGGCACCGTGAAGTCGCGCACGTACTACGCCTTGAAGGCGCTGCGGCTGGCGCTGCAGGAACGGGGTATCGAGCCGTGACAGCGGCGTTGAGGAGGTGCGGACCATGAAGGGCGACCCTGACGCCATCCGGTTCTCCCTGGGCGGGTACGTGCTGGGAACGCTGTCCCCGACGGAGACGGAACAGGTGCGAGCCCACCTCGCGGAATGCGACGAGTGCCGGGCCGAGCACGCCGAACTGGCGGGGCTGCCCGCGCTACTCGCGACGGTCAGCGAGGCTGAGGCCGCGGGCGAGACCGGGCCCGCGCCCAGCGAGGAGCTGGCCGACCGGCTTGTACGGCGGGCCGCCACAAGCGGGCGCCCGCAGCCGGAGCCTGAATCCGCTCACGTGGTGGGGGTACCGCGGCGAACCGAGCGCAGCCGACTCGACCGGCTGCTCCAGCAGGCCGCGTCCCGGCGCCGTGCCGCCGTGCGGAGGCAACTGGTCGGGGTCGCAGCCGCCACGACGCTCATCGCTGCGGTGGCTTCGGGCGGTACGTGGCTGGCTACCGTCGCGACCACCAGCAGCCAGGTGGCGCAGCCCGCACCGACGTCACCGGCCCCGGTCCGCACTTTCTCCGGAACCGACGCCACCACCGGCCTGTCCGCCTCGGTGAAGGTCTCGCCCGCCGCCTGGGGCAGCGCCGTGCAGGTCTCGGCACAGGGAGCGCCCCCCGGGATCACATGCAGACTGCAAGCGGTCGGGGTCACGGGCGCCACCGCGACCGCCGCCACTTGGCAGGCCGGTAAGTATCCGGGCGGGGCCAAGATTTCCGGAACCGTACCCATGTCCCCGGGAACGATCAGTCACTTCGAGATCTACGCCGGCAACGGCCAGAAGATGCTCACCATCCCGGCGTGAAGCCTTGACCCGATCGGCACCTCATGGCCAGCAGCGACAGTCCGCATCAGCGTCCGTCGCCACCGAGCCCGCGCGGAAAGGCGATGTGCGCGTATCCGACGCGGTCGGTGGCTCCGGCCTGGCGAGTACCTGGTTCACGCGGCCTTTGACGGTGCCCCAGGCCAGGTGTGACGCGGTGGCGGTGCTGGCGTCGGAGAGTCCCTGGGTGAGCAGCGGCGGTACGTCGGACTGGCGTTCGGCCGGTGATGCGACACGTGATGCGATGCGACACGTGCTGCGCCGGGCGTGGCTTGTCCGGAGGTGGGCTCGCGGGTGACGACGCCGATGACGTGGCTGGTGCGGGCGGGGTTGAAGACGGTGTGGCCCTGGGGCGGGGCGTGCAGGGGCCGGTCCTGGTCTGCGCCTCCGGGGGCGCGTTCCTGGCTGGGAGGGTGTGGAGGGCCTGTTCGTCGTAGGTGTCGTACTCGTAGGTGTCGAGCAAAGAGCACCGCAGGAGGTCTGGGCAGCTCGCGCGGGCTCGATGCTGTTCGTGCCGGGCAAGTGGATGCCCATCACCCCGAGAGGGGCGCTTGGCGTGCCTGCTGGACCGCGGACCACCCGTCTTGTGCCTCGACGACGACACTCGGCTGATCGCCCGCGTTGATGATGAGTACGCAGGGTCAGGCGCACGGCGGGGTCGTCCCGGCGATCAGAACGTTGACCACAAGGCCCTGACGGCGGGCCCGATAAGGCGAGAGCACTGTCCGCGCGTGGCTCGACCAGCGCGTTCCGCCGACCCGCAACCCGACGCCGCGCAGATACCGCCGGTCGTCCAGGACCACAGCCCGGAGGCAGCGCATGGAGGAGCCGCGTCACGGTTTTCTGGATGCCCTGCGCGGGGCCGGTGCAGCGCGTGGCGTACCGGCCCCGCGCAGGAGTTGCTGACTCATGAGACCCATGGCGCATCCGGTGCCGAAGTGCTGCCCCGCCGACGGTCCGCAGGTAACCGTGGCCAACGGTCGCCCCAACACATCGCCCGCCGCCGACCCTTCCCGTCAAGACTGGCACGGGATGGCCGGACGGGGGCAGGTCACGCGCCGGGCGGCGCGACCTGCCCCGTGGGATGGGGGAGGCGGGTTCGGGCGACGGTGGTCCTGCCCGCCCCCGTCGCCGACCGCGCCGGATCCAAGGTCATGACGTGCTCAGCGCGTCGCCATGTGAGCGACGCGCTGACGTGGTGACCGAAGCCTCACTGGGGTCGGTCACGCCGAGCACTGAAGGCAGGCGTGGACTTCGCGGCCGTCCGGAGCTTGGTGGACCTCGGTCGATTGTGCGAGGAACTCGACGATACCGTTGCCGCGGCCGTGTTCGTCCGGGGCGATGTCCTGGCGGGGGCGGTCTACGTCAGCTCCGGAGTCGACGACAACGATGTGCAGCGTGTGGTGGTCGAGGACCAGTTGCAGCGTCATGTACTCGTGGCCGTAACGGGCGGCATTGGCGGCGAGTTCGTCGACGATAAGGACGGCGGAGTCCCGCTCGTCCTGCGGAATGCTCCAGTTCTCCAGCAGGTCCGCCGTGAAGTGACGGGCGGCGGAGACATGTGCTTCCTGCGCTGGCAAGGTGAGCAGTGCCTGGCGGCGGCAGCCCCGCGAGCACAACGCATCCGTGACGGGAGTGAACCGGGGACGCTGCGGGCCTCCGCCTACGGAGCGGAGACGAGCGTCGCGGACGCGGCGGGGGGCGGTGGGGAGTAGCTGGGTCATCTCAGCTCACTCCTTGCGGATGGGAGGGGAAAGGGGAGGAGATCTCGTGAATACCAGCGCTTGTCTACTTTCACGTGCGGCAGGCCCCATGCGGTTCGGCCTGTTCGTGCTGCCCGTGCCGAAAATGCCGTCCCTGCAGGTCAGGCGGCACGTTTGTACTCATGGAGGATGCCGCCGAGGCTGCCGCGTGTGCGCATGTCGAGGCGGGCGATCTGCTCCGGAGCGGTGATCGGTGTGGGCAGACGCCGCCCACCACCGCGACGCCGACTGATCCCAGGAGCACCCTGTGCGTGCCGAAAAGCCTGTCGCCCTACACGATCTGCGCGTGTTCGTGGATGAGGCCGCCGAGGCGGTCGCACCGGATGGCGCGCGATTGGGCATCGGCGGCGGGCGGTTCGGGCGTGCCTACGCCGTCGGGGCAGCGTTGTCCGAGTGGTCGGTGCGGCCGGTGTTCGTTGTGATGGACCGCATACTCGTCGACGATGAGACGCAGGTGCCGTTCGCCGGCGATCAGGACGCGGTCGGCGGCCTCGCGTCTGCAGGATCCGACCCAGCGCTCGGCGACCGCGTTCATTCTGGGTACGCCGGGCAGGATGGGCACCACGCGGTCGCCGATCGCGGTGAAGACCGCGGCGTTGTCGTGCTGTGCGCGTGTCGTCCAGGGCCATCAGCAGGTTGCGAGCCTGCTGGGTGGCCCATTCGGCGGTGACGTTGCGGGTGATGTCGGCGATGTGCACCCGCCGGGTGCCGTGCTCGATGGAGAACAGGACGAACAGGCGTCTCAGAAATACGGTGTCCACGTGGAAGACGTCAACGGCGAGGATCCCTTGGGCCTGGGCGGTGAGGAACTGCGTTCAGGAGCGGTCCGCGCGCTGGGACGCCGGGTTAACCCCGGACTTCTTCAAGATCTCCCAGACCGTGGAGGCGGCGATCTTCCAGCCCAGGATGCGCAGTTCGCCGTGAATCCTGCGATCCTCCCAGGTGTCGTTCTCGCGGGCCAGGCGCAGCAATAGGACGCGCAGTGCCTCGGGCTTGGTCGGGCGGCCCGGGCCTCGGCGCGGATAGGTCCACCCTGACCGGCGCGGCCTTGGCCCTGCTGATCCTGCCGGCCCCTGCGCGCGGCACCTACTTCGTCGACAAGGCCGCCGCCACCCTGGTCTGCGACGGACCGGTGTGCGTGACGCAGGCGAACCGCTCACGCCTGCCCGAGCTCGCGCCGAGCGGCAAGGAGGCGCTGCGCGTGCTGCACGACGCCCTCGGTGACAAGGCGCCGAACTCCGCGCGGGAGGACACCGAGCTGCGCGCGCTCGGCCACCCACGCGAACTCACTGGCAACGTGGTGCTGATCGACTTCGGCGACCCGCTGATCGCCCATGCAGCGGGGGCGGAACTGACCCGCCTCCTGGTCGCCCAGGGCCTGGCACCGAACTGCGCACCGCGCACCCCCTGGGAGGACGGAGGGCAGGTCGACATCCCCGCACAGAGCATCGCCGCGAGCTGGGCCCTCGGCAATCGCCAGTTCGAACCGCTGCAGGTGCCGGACACCTACGCGTACTCGCAGGGTGCATGGGCGAACGCCAAAGCCGCCTGGGAGAAGCTGACGGCCCTGCCGCCGGTCGAGCAGCGCTCGCGGATCGCCCAGACGCATGCCGCCGCGCTCTCCTGCAAGGACGAGCTCGCGGCGCTGACGGGGGAGACATCGCCATGAGATGGCTGATTCTGTACGCCTGTTCACGGCAGGTGCCCAGCTCGGCCGCCGCGGTCGCGCTCGTCGAGCTGGCGGTGTGGGCCCTCGACGGTCCAGGATCGGTGGACGTGGGGATCGCGGTCCTGGTCCTCACCGCGAACGTGGCGGCCGCTTCCGTCGGGCTCGGCGGGCAGGATGCCGCGCTGGATCGGACGGCCGCGATCCGGTGGATGCCCCGGCGGGCGGCGCACGTGCTGCTGGCTGGCGCGGTCGCTGGTGCGGCGCTGCTGGCGGTCCAGGCGGCGGCAGCCAAGCTCGCCCCGGCTGTGCTCGTCGTTCGGGACAGCGCGGGCCTGGTCGGCCTGGCCGCGCTCGGGGCGGTGCTGCGCGGGGCACGGTTCGCATGGACCCTGCCGATCGGCTGGCTCGCGTTCAGCCTCCTCGTCCCGGTTCCGCCCGGCATCGCGGGAGAGGTGGGCGGCTGGGTGATCATTTCTCCCGCCCCAATGGTGTCCACCGCGACCGGGTGGGCCCTGCTGGCGACCGGCACCGTGCTGTACGCCACAGCAGGACCAAGGCGGTAACGGACACGCCCCGCGCCGAGCGCTTCAGTTGGCGAAGCTCGCCAACTGAAGCGCTCAGTGACCCGACCACATGAAATGAGCCGAAGCACGATAGCTGTCACAGAGGCGGGCTTGTTGTCACCGGGTTCGTTCCGGTGGCGGCAGGCCCGCCTCGGGATGTGTCCTGTCGCATTGAAGCTGTCGGATTCTCACTCGGTCTCGTTCGTGCTGGCCGATTCTCAGTGCGGTGGCTCTTGAGCGGCGATGCCGTAGGCCGACAGCCAGGGCGGAATGCCCCCGTTGTCCTTCCGCCCAGACGGCGTGTCAGGTCATGGCGAGTCGGTCCACCAGCAGCTCCACCCTCCGCTCGGCTTCCGCAGGCGGCAGCCGTCCCGCCCGGGTCAGGGTGGCCAGCCCGTGCAGGGCCGCCCAGAACACCTCGGTGAACAGTCCCGGGTGGACGCCATCCCCGGCAACCTCGCCGAGGCTTTCCAGTAGGGCGGCGAAGGCGTCCTTCAGCGGCTCCGGGGTGTCCTCGGCCGCGAAGGCCAGGCCGCCGTCGAGCTGGAACATGGCGTCGTAGACCGCCGGATTGCGCTCGGCGAAGTCGAGGTAGGCGCGGGCGAGGCCGGTGACCCGGGTACGCGGGCCGTCCGCGGCCAAGGCCGCGGCCCGCACCGCCGCGGCCATCTCGGCGGCGCCCTGGAGGGCGACGGCGCCGATGATTTCGCGCTTGCCGCGGAAGTGGCTGTAGAGGACGGGCTGGCTGTATTCGATGCGCTCGGCGAGCAAGCGGGTGGTGACCGCGTCCCAGCCCTGCTGCTCGGCGAGTTCACGGGCCGTGGCCACGATGAGACGCTCGCGGGCCGCCCGTTCGCGTTCCTTGCGTTCCTGTACCGACATGGTTCGATCCTAGCATCGCTAGACAATCGAGCGGCAGCAGTACTAGCGTTAGTTCAACTTCTAGCGGCGCTAGATCCCAGGAGGGGTCATCATGCTCGACGCACTCAAGGTCGTCACCATCGTGGTCGTCGGAGTGATGGTGGGGGTGGAGTTCTCCGTCGCCTTCGTCATCAACCGGATCCTCAAGGCCCTCCCGGACGACAGCTGCCTGAGCGGCCGCGCCCACGGGGGTCGGATGCTTGGCGCCGTGATGCCGTTCTGGTACATCGGTTCGCTCGTCCTCGCCGCGGTCTGGGCCATCGCCGGATGGCACCACCACGGCGCCGGCCTCGTCGTCATCGCCGGCGCACTGCTCATCCTCAGCGTGATCATGTCGCTTCTGCTGCTCGTCCCGATCAACAAGCGGGGCAAGACGTGGACCCCCGAGAACCGGCCCGCCGACTGGAAGGAGCAGGCGAACCGCTGGGACCGCTTCCACTACGTCCGCGTCGCCGACCTCATCGCCGCTTTCGCCCTGCTGGCCGCCGCCCTCGTCTGAGCCCGCGGGCCGAGACCGCGCAGGTGGCACGCACTCCTCCACTCCGTGGACGGTAGCGACTTCCGCGAATGCCAGGTCGCTCGAGAACCCCGGGCCTCCGCCTTCTCAAGCGACCTGGCATCCCAGCAAGTCAACGGCTCGCTATCGGACAGATGCGCTGCCACAGGACAATCGAGGTGCCGTCTGCGCGGCGCTTGAGCACGGGTGCCGTTCACCTAAACCCCTTACATGTCTAGGGAGGTTAGGGAGCCGGCGGATAAGCACAAGAGGCACGGCACGAACGTTCAAGTCCTCGCCGATCCATTCGGGAGGCTGCTGTGGACTTCCGCCGCTTTGCCCGGCGCGGTACACCACGTCAAATCCGCCCGCACCCGCGGCGTGATGGCGGCGCTGACCGAGGCCGGCGTGCGCTGCTGGGCCGATAAGGGGGAATCAGGGCGCCCGCAGCACCGTGCGCGCCCCTACCGCGGCCGCTGGGAGACGCTCTCCGAAGGCCAGAAGGCCGTCAAGGTCTCGCCCGCCAGGATCCGTGCGGTCTGCGAACAGGCAATGGCCACCCTGAAGTCCTGGCGCCTCCTGCGCAAGCTCCGCTGCAGCGCCACCCGCATCACCGACCCGGTCAAGGCCGTCCTCGCCCTCCACATAGCAACCTCAAGCTGAAGTTGGAAATGCCTCAGTGTGACCCGTGATTCCCCGATGTGCAGATCCCGTTGGGCTACGGGCAGACCGGGCGGCTTCCGGCGGACGTCGAGCACACGGTGGCCCGCTTCAAGTGTTGGCGGATCCTCTCCGAGGAGGGCGGGCGCTTCCATGCCCCAATTTGAGAAGCTCGCCGAGACCCTTGACGCCGCCATCGGACTCCTCAATTTCCTGCTTCGCGCTGAACTCTTCTGAGCAGAGCTCTAGATCCGCCAAAGTGGCCCCCATCTCGCGATGGGGGCCACAAGAGGCTAGAACCAACACTTACCGGCGGTATCTTCGTCGTTACTCAGGCAACTCCTGCCGTCCCAGTGTGTCGCTACGTTCAGATAGTGATCAGCGCTGAACCCAATCCCAAAGATTTTGGCGCTACTAGTGAAGTTCTCGGTTGCGCCGAACGCTTGGTTTCCATTCCCATAAGCCGGGTTCTGCCCATACCATTGGCACGGGCCTTTCAGATCGATCGAGAATCCGGTCGCAGACTGGCTGCAATGCAGGCTAGTTGGCTGCGCCCATCCTGGAGTGCCGGCGTGCACGCTAAAGCACCAACTGATTCTCACGTCTGCGATGGTGGGAATGCCGTCGTCTGCTTTTGTGCAGAAACTGCCAGGCCCCGTCGAGAGCGGGTGCATCGTTGACGGTCTAGTTGTTTCGGCGTGGCTGACTTTGAAGTCGCAAAGTGTTGCGACTGCCTTGGCGACAGCGTTGGGCGACCAGGACTTTGGCGCCTGCGCCTTAATCTGCTGCGCGCAGGGTAGTACCGAGCCCCTCGCGGCTGTCACCTTGACGGAGACGTCGGTGACGATTGGAGCCTGTGGTGTCGCCGAAGCCGGCGCAACTGCGATCACCGTCCCGGTGAACAGCAGACTGATGACTGCGAACGCGCGCAGTATGCTGCGTGGTGCCCTCACGGACCTCTCCCTCGTGGCGCTGGCCGAGGTTGCAGTGACGACGCCAGCGGTGGTGAGGCCGGCCGCGGTGGCTCCGGGTGCCAGCTTTCGGGCGAGATTCACATGGTCCCCCTGACGGTGTGTGCTTGGTGAGTTGTCTCCCGTTCAAGCAGCGCCGCCGAGAGGCGTGCGAGCCCCCGTGACGCGCTTTAGTGCATGACGGCTCATTGCGGGGCCGATGTGCAAGATCGAGGCTAAGAGCTGCCGTCCTAGTTCCGTCCTAGATCCGTCCTTGCGCACTCCGTTCACATGAGCGTATGTAACAAGTCGAATACCTTGTTGGTGACAATCAGACTGCTTCGACCGGTCCGAACGCCAGCTCATCCCTCTTAGCTGGTGACAATTACGGTGCTTCGGCTCAGCATGGGTGCCGGGCCCGGTCATGTGCACGCAGCCGGTGCAGGACCTGACCGTTTCGTAGTGATGGCAGATTGACCGATCCGGGCCTCGACCATCTCCATTGCCAGTGCGGCCACGCTCGGGTCGGCGTCTGTCACGACTCCTGCCACCGACCCCGCTGACCACCAGTGCAATCGACGCACCGCCATATCGGTGGATCGCGCTGGCACCCGCCCGGTGGTACGAGTCTTGCGCACGCCATACGAGCCCCTTGCGCGGTCATCCCGGCCCAGTCCAGTTCGTCCAGTTCTGCGCGCCGAGCGGTGATCCGTTCCAGCAGCTTGGGATGCAGCATGCACCGGACCGTAGAAGACCGCCCGGGCACAGCGAGCAGGAACCGTCGAACCGGCCGCTCCGTCAGATGGCCTACTCCGCAGGCTGCCGCCCACGACCGGCGCGAGTACGCTGGCAGGCCAACACGCCAGCTCTTTGACCAGCGCCTTCAAGTTGGCGGAGGCGTCGGTGACGCTGCCGAACATCGCGGGGTTGGAGCCGAGCCGGGCCGCGTGACAGGTGCGTACTCGTTCGGGCGTATTGGCGGTTTGCGCCCTACCCGCCAGCAGGCCCGCGGGAGTTGACTGGGCGTCCGGACAGTCGACTTGAGGGGGTGCCGCACGGTGGAACCGATGCTGCGCGCTGGCGACGGAGACGGTGGGAATGGCGGTAATGGCGGCGACAACCTGCCAGGGCAGCCGTGGACCCCGCCGGCGCCATCTCCAGATGGTGGCTCGCCTGACGGTGATGGGAAGCACCGAAAGTGACAGAACAGCTTGAGCAGGTACGGCGGTCACCTCGTGTCGAGTTGGGCCGCCGCTTGCGGGACATGGGCGCGTTGACCGCGGACTGGATGCCCTCGTTCGAGGCGGTGGACCGCGCCTGGTTCCTGCCGGACATCATGTGGGCGCACGACATGGCCACCCGATGCAACGAGGTGGTCGATCGCAGCGCGGATCCGGAAGGCTGGCTGCTGGTCGCGGACTCGGATGTGCCCGTCGTGACGCAGTGGGATGACGGCCGCCATGAGGGCCTGGAGCCAGGCCGCGTGCCGACGAGTTCCGCGAGTATGCCGTCGGTGGTGTTCCGGATGCTGCGGGATCTCGATGTCGCTGACGGGCAGCGGGTGTTGGAGGTCGGCACTGGCACGGGCTACAACGCGGCCCTGTTGGCGCATCGGCTGGGCGACGAGAACGTCACCAGCATCGAGGTGGACCCCGAGGTCACTGCACGCGCGCGGGAGATGCTGCAGCGGGCTGGACGGCGTCCGCGGGTGATCTGCGGTGACGGGCTCCAGGGCTGGCGTGAGGGCGCGCCCTACGACCGGGTCATCGCGACGGTTGGTCTGCGGTCGATTCCGGCGGCGTGGCTGGAGCAGACCCGGCCCGGCGGGATCATCCTGGCCCCGTGGGGCACGGACTTCACGAACCGGGACGCCTTGGCGCGGTTGGTGGTCGCCGAAGATGGCAGCGCGTCGGGGCGGTTCACCGGCAGCGTGGAGTTCATGAAGCTGCGATCCCAGCGGGTGGTGTGGCCGCAGTTCGAAGAGTACCTGCCCGCAGGCTTTCCCGGCGATGCCACGGTCGCGGAGACGTGCCTGTCGCCGCTGTCGATGGTTCCTGATGTCTCCTTCACGGCAGCGCCCTTCGTCGTGGGTCTGGCCGTGCCGGGGTGTGTGCACACGGTGCAGCGCAGCGACACCGAGGCGCTGGTGTGGTTCATCAGCCTTACCGACCGATCCTGGGCAGCGGTCCGTTGGCCGGCTGACGGCGACCGGGGCGAGGTGTACCAGTCCGGTGCGCGGCGCCTGTGGGATGAGGTCGAAGCGGCGTGGCGGTGGTGGGACGGGGCCGGGCAGCCAGGTGTGGACCGGTTCGGGCTGACCGTGCGGGTGGATGGCGCGCATGAGGTGTGGCTCGGCGAGCCGGAACAGCGGGTGCCGTCCGCGGGGTGAGTTGCCGGGGTGTCGACCAGCATCCGGCAACGTTCGCCCTCCTGACCACTTCGCATAGCCGTTCGTCCTGAGCACGTGGCCGGGAAAGGGCGTTGAGGGGTGATCATAGGGCTGGTAGCTTTCAGTCGACCGTGACACCGCCCGAGGAGGTGGGACCCATGAACACAGTATCGACGTGGGTGCTCCCCCTTCCCCTCACGGCCGGCGACTGACGTAGGTCTCGCCGGGAGCGCCTCGATAACAAGGCACTCCCGAAAGGCAACACCTATGTACTTTCTTCAGTTCACTGCCGAGTCGTCGTCGAACAGCATGGTCGAGCGCGACTTCACCATCGGCGAGGTCCCCGGCGTCCTCTGGTCGCCGGCCTCCAGCACAGCCGATCGCGCGCCCCTGGTCCTAATGGCCCACGGCGGCGGCAACCACAAGAAGCACCCGGCGATGTCCGGCCGCGCCCAGCGCCTCGTGGCTGGCTGCGGCTTCCACGTCGCCGTCATCGACGCGCCCGGTCACGGCGACCGGCCGCGCACGGCGCTCGACGAGCAGGAAATCGCCGTGATGCAGAAGGCGATGGCGACAGGCGAGCCGGTCGGCCCGATCGTCGTTCGCTACAACGACCACCTGGCGGAACTCGCTGTGCCCGAGTACCAGGCGACCCTGGACGCCCTCCAGGAGCTCCCGGAGATCGGCACCGACGGGCCGGTCGGCTTCTGGGGCATCAACATGGGCACCGCGATCGGCGTACCGTTCGTGGCGATCGAACCCAGGATCACCGCCGCGGTCTTCGGCCAGCATTGGCCCGATGTCCTGGCCGAGAAGGCGAAGCAGATCACTATCCCGATCGAGTTCGACTTGCAGTGGGACGACGAGCACATCTCGCGCGAGGAGGGTCTCGCGCTGTTCGACGCCTTCGCCTCGAAGGAGAAGTCGTTGCATGTGAACTCGGGCAAGCACAAGGAACTGCCCAGGTTCGAGGCCGACAGCGCGGTCGGGTTCTTCGCCCGGCACCTGAGCTGAAACCCTGTTGCCCGCGACGCGCTGATCGGGTTCCCACTCGATCAGCGCGTTCAGCATGCATTGGTCAACGGGGCCAACGTTGCCTGACCGGGGCGCTAGTTGGGACCTGGCCACGCATGTTGGAACCAACAGTGACGAGTCCTCCGCGATGAGCAGTCGCTCCAGGTCGGCGCGGTGACCGTGGTGCCAGAACCGCTTTCCATCAGCCGCTGGTGCCAACAAAGCTGTCTGGCCGGTGCCAACAATGGTGGCCCGTCGCCCGGGAACTCCTGGACAGCGGTGCCGAGCGGTGCCATCTATCGTGTTCCGGCACACCCTCCGGGCGACGGAACTCCGACCGCGGCGGCTAGCATCGCGCGCATGCTGGCACTGCTCCACACCTCGTCCGTCCACATCCCGGTCTTCGACACCCTCCGCGACCGCAAGCACCCCGGCTTGTCCTTGCGGCACATCGTGTCTGAGGAACTGCTGACCAGGGCCCGGACCGACGGGCCCAACGCCGTTGCGAGGGACATCGACCACGCACTTGCCTCGGCGGTAGCCGAGGGGGCCGCAGCGGTGTTGTGCACCTGCTCGGCGATCGGGGGCGTCGCGGAAACTCGGGCCGCGGCGTTGGGAGTGCCCGTGTTGCGCATCGACCGGCCGATGGCGGCAGCAGCCGCCACCGTGGCACCCGGCGAAAACCGAATCGCGACGCACATCGTCGTGATCGCCGCACTGGCCAGCACCGTGAGCCCGACAGTGGCCCTCATAGAAGAAGAGGCCACCCAGTCCGGCCGATCGGTCACCGTGACGGCCACAGTGGTCGACGGCGCTTGGGACCGATTCGAAGGCGGTGACCAGGCTGGCTATCTCACCGCGATCGCCACCGCCGTCGAGGCCGTCGACGACGCGGACGTCATCGTCCTCGCCCAGGCATCCATGGCAGACGCCGCGAATCAGACCATGACTGCCATCCCTGTCTTGTCCAGCCCCGCCCTCGGACTTCGCGCCGCCGCTGCCGCTGCGTCATAGTCAGCCAGTAACTGACCGTTTCAATAAGCGCTGGTCCGACAGCCCGTCTGGATGCTGGACTGCATCCGGTCTTCATGATCGTCGGCTTCTAGCATGGCGCCCGCGCCGAGGAGCGGTGCCTTGCGACCAGATGGGCGCTTTGATCACCGGCGCTGAGGAGTTGGCCTTGAGTCTCGACTTTGCCTTGCAGCCCGCCCAGCGCCCCACATCGGCGGCCGAGCGTGCGGCGGTTCTCGCCGATTCGGCGTTCGGCCGTCACCCGACGACTACGGGGTCCCGGTTGCCGCGGTCGCCTGCCACCACGCCGAACTGCTGGAGCAACCCGTCTACGACGGCCCCTACGCCCGCGCCGCCGCGTACACATCCTCGGCCGCTGCCGATGGCTGGAGCGCTCCAATCTCGCCGTCGCCGCTGCCACCGGCGTGATGTATCTGGAGGAATCCGGCATCCCGGTCAAGCCTGCCCGCGAGGACGCCATCGCCCTACGTAACCTCCTGCGGGACCCCGGCTGCACGGCCGCCAAGGTTGCCTTCCTGCTTCGCGCTTGGCCGCAGGCCACCTGAATCCTTGGCCCATGTCGCCGCATTCGCCACACGAGACAGACGCCGCACGCTGGGCCTCCTCATGATTGTGGGCGTTCCCCCGCCGGATCGCTCCGGCACCCTCAGCCTCGTCGACATTCCAACGCCGCACCTCGTACCTGGTGTTGGTGGCCCATTAGCCCAGGTGAGGCGGCTTTCCGGTCATGCAGGCACATGAGGCACGTAGGGGACCGGAAACGTTACGACCGTGACGTTTCATGTAAATCCGTTCGAGTTGCCGCACCCCCGCGCTGCCCTGCCGTGGCTTTGTTCTCGAGTCGTGACGGCAGCTGTACGCGGGTTTGGGAGGCACCGTCGTGAGGCGTGTTCGATGTTCACGAGGAGGGGCAGCACCACGGCGAGGCGGCCCTGAGATCGGCGACCGGCAGGTGCCGCGCGGGGGTCGGCCCGCGCGGCACGTGTCAGGTCAGATACCGAACGCAGCGGCGTAGTGGACGGTCCCACGGGGGAGCGGATGGTCGGCGTCGAGGCTGAGTGCCATCAGGGCGTCATCGGGAACGTCGATGGTCAGCCCGATGCCGTAAGTTGAGGCACGGGTGAACCCGAACCGGGGATAGTAGGCCGGGTGCCCGAGGACGACCACGTGGCGCTCCCCGAGGGATCGTGCTGCGGCCAGGGCGGCACGGATCACTGCGGTGCCGGCGCCGGTGCGCTGCTGCTGCGGTCGGACGGCGCACGGTGCCAGGCAGAGAGCTGGCGTGGTGTCGATGTGGCAGCGGGTCAACAGCGCGTGACTCACCAGGTGACCGGTCTCATCCGCTGCGACGAGGGACAGGCCCTCGATCCAGGCGGTCGGGTCGGCGCGCAGGCTGTCGACGAGGTCGGCCTCGGCGGGGGTTGGGAAGGCGGCGAGGTCGATGTCGCGGATGCCGGGGATGTCGGCGCTGGTTTCGGCGCGCGTGATCCACATGTTGCCCATGATGATCGTGAATCCGTTTCGGAAGGCGTTCGTGTGGTGGCCCCGCGAGCTCACGCTCTCAGCGAGGGCAGGACAATGGATTCAGGCCACGGCCCGGGACGTGAGGGAGACCCGGACGCTGCGCAGGGTGGCCAAGAGCGCGGTCATCAACCTCACCTCCCATCCTTCAGTTCCTGGTCAAGCACGAACACGGCAAGGGTACACGGCCGCAATCGCTTCCTCACCGTGCTGCCAACTTCGTCGCTGACGAAACTCGTGTACATCTGCCTCCGGTGGTCGAATCCAGGTGCCTTCGAAGGTGAGGTAGAACGGGCTACGCCCAGCGCATCCCGATCGTGGATAGTTGCTCGATCCGCTCCAGCGCGAGCGTCGCGGCGCGTGAGCGTTGGTTGCCGGTCCAGTGCTCGGGAGAGACGCCCTGGACCAGCACCGCGTCGCCCACCAAGTTCCCGGTGCGCAGCGGAAGGATCTCCTGGTAGGCGGGCGAGGCGTACCAGGCGCGAGCCCGGCCCAGGTCGGGGAAGGCTATGACGATCAACGCTCCCTGCCAACTGCCTTCGAGGACGTCCACCTCGTCGCCGTGCACTATGAACCGCCCGCCGAAGAGCTTGAGCGTGGCGTCGATGCGCTCCAGGTACTCCACGATCGCCGGCCCCGCAGTGACCTCGCGGAGATGGGCAACGGCGTATGCGGCCAGGCGAGTTGCAGCTCTCCCCTAGAACCCGCACCCTCCCGTCGAAGCAGACTGCGTGCTACGCCCCGTCAGGAAGCCGCGACCAGGCCCGCGTGCCAGTCGACTAGGGTTTGCGGCATGCACATGATCCAATCCCTCTCTGCCACGCACTCCGCAGCGCGAAGGGGGCACTGATGCTCTCCGGGCTGTTCTTCCTCGTCCTTGGCATCGCCATGACCGTGGGCTTCTTCTGCTACGCCGCCAACGTACGAGGCGTCACCACGAAGAAAGCGCAACGTAATCTTGAGCGAGCCCAGGCGGTCCACCAGGCCCGCGGCCGCCTCGACGCCCCAACGGTGCTGCCCCCGACGGCCACCGCGCTGGGCATACGTATTCTGGGCACGATCGGCAGCTTGTTGGGCCTGCTCATGGTGCTGATCGCGTGCGCGACGCTCCAACAGTGATGCCGCCACGGACAAGTCCTCGGACCGATCGCCCCTTGTCTCCCACCAAGGCGCGGCTCGGCGGCGCCATCCTGCTGCTCATCGCCGCACTTCTCATCGGATACGGCGCCCGGGGACTGGCGTACGCCTCGGGCCTGGGCGGAGTTCACGGGCATCTCCGCGTGCTCTTTTGCGACCAGGTCTGGAACGGAAGCCGAGGTGGCACTCACGCCGTGTGCAACGGCACGTTCCGATCCGACAACGGCAACATCACAGACACTGATGCCCACCTCGGCGACGGCCTTCAGCACAAAATGGGGGAGAGCGTTCCGGTCACATGGGCAGGCGGCGAAACCTACTTCACCGCACGCCCAGCCAACGCCTTTGGCTGGGCCACCATGCTGCTCGCCGGAGCCTGGGCCGTGGCTTGCGGTGCCCCCGCCTTGTGGGTCGGCCGGTATGCCCGCCACATCACCGACGCCCCGCGGCTGATCAGAGCCTCACGGCAGGCAGCGCGTACCGCCTGGTGGGGAGCCGCCACCTGCGCCGCAGCCGCGCTACTCGCACTGCTGGTGCAAAACGCGTAAGCCGTACGCCCGCCATGCACCGGCGGTGGCCTCCACACCTTGCGAGCGGCCAGCCCTGACAGGCTCTCGGCATGGGGGGACCCGGCTCCGTTCCCGGCCGCCAGTGCGAGATCCTTGGTTCCAGGGCCGCGCTGCTTACCGGTCAGGCGAGATGAGGCCCGTTTCCGGGCGGTGAGGACCCTGGATGCGGTCGCTTTCGGGACCCTGGGGCGAGCCTCGCGTCTTCGCCGACGAGGTCGTCCCGGCGGCCGCCGCGTCGGTCGCCGAAGTTCCCACCCGCTTCGGCCCCCGGTTTCGGCCGGCCCTACTGCGTCTTCCTCGCCGACTCAACGGGCCGGAGGCGCCCTATGCGGCGGTCTGGCCCGAGGGGCGTGACCTGCCCGACCTGATGGCAGACACCCCACCTTCGCCGGACGACCTGGGCAGACGCATCTGTTCGAGGACAACGCCACGACGATCGCGCGGATCGCAGCTCATCTGGATGCTGGCCCCCGGGTTGCAAGGCGTATCCCGCTTGGATGACGTCGGCCTGGTCGACCTTCAGCGGTTGCCGGCCAGGCGGTGAAGCGGTTGGTCAGCCCGGTGCAGGTCAGCACTGCCACAGGAACGCGGCCTGGGCGCAGGGCCCGCAGGCGAAGGCGAAGGCTGTGCCGCAGCCGCCGAAGTTCATTGCCGTGGCGTGATCCGGTCCCTCCTCGAGCTGTGCGACCAGCATCATGGGCTGGGTGCAGGTCGAGCATGTGGGTGTCTCGTCGCCTTGAAGCCAATCGGGCTGTCCGCCGAGCTGTCCCAGGACATTCCGCATGCTGTTTCCGCTGCGGTTGGCCCATTCTTCTCGTGCTCTGAAGTAGTCGACGGAAGGCGAGGGCACCAGGGTCACGGCGTTGACGGCCCCGAGGCGGAGAACGTCCTCCTCGATGTCCGGCTCGGGTGCGGCCATCGGCTGCAGTGTGTCCGAGGGATAGAGCAGGGCGCGGTTACCGCCGGCCGTCGGGCTCCACTCGTCGCACATGCCGGGGTCGTTCTGGCACATGAAAATCGCCATGACACGGTCGGCCTGTGCGCCGCCTTCGCCGACCGGGCGGCTCAGGTCATCCAGGAGTATCTGGGCTAGGAATTGCATCGGCCCACCGCACGTCGCACAGCTGGGCCATGCGGCCCCTGGAGGGGCCAGCGGTGTTCCTCCCGTGCGCGTGACCAGGGCGTCGAGCTCACCTGGTCCTGCGTATGTCATCAGCGTCGTCATGGGAGCGGACACTACGACAGCCCACCGACAGCTCATCGGGCAAGGTCGGTGAGAAGGAGGCGTTTGCGGAGGAGGTGGAGGTTGGCTCGGCCGAACACCTGACGTTTGATCATCTTAAAAGCTAGGTGGAATCTGCCGGGGTGATCATGTCTCCATGGTGTAGCCACGAACTTGG
>NZ_JAPZVN010000060.1 GCF_027533845.1 Streptomyces sp. RPT161
TATGTTGGACTTCAACGACCCCAGCCACAACGGCTGCCCCTCGGCACGGTCCTGGCCGTACGTGGCCAGCAACGCCTGAGCCTCAATCGGGTCACCCAGCCGAGTCCCCGTGCCATGAGCCTCCACCGCATCGATCTCCACGGGAGACAATCCGGCAGCGGCCAGCGCCTGACGGATCACCCGCTGCTGCGATGGACCATTCGGGGCGGTCAACCCGTTCGAAGCACCATCCTGGTTGACCGCGCTAGACCGCAACACAGCCAACACCTCGTGGCCATGACGGCGAGCGTCAGACAACCGCTCCATCACCACAACCCCGACGCCCTCAGACCACCCAGTGCCATCGGCGGCATCAGCGAACGACTTGCAGCGCCCGTCCGCCGCCAAACCGCCCTGCGCCGTGAACTCGACAAAACCGTCGGAGGTGGCCATCACCGTGACGCCACCGGCGAGTGCCAGCGTGCACTCACCCGACCGCAACGCCTGGGCTGCGAGATGTATGGCGACCAAAGACGAAGAACAAGCGGTGTCCACACTCACCGCGGGCCCCTCAAGGCCCAACGTGTAAGCCACCCGACCAGAGATCACACTGGCCGCGCCACCCGTGAGCAAATGCCCCTGTAGCTGCTCACGAGAGACCAGATCGGCATACCCGGACTGGTAGACACCGGCGAAAACCCCGGTCGAACTGCCCGCCAACGAAGCAGGATCAATCCCCGCCTGTTCCAAAGCTTCCCACGACACCTCCAGCAACAACCGCTGCTGAGGATCAGTAGCCAACGCCTCCCGAGGCGAAATTCCGAAAAATGCAGCGTCGAACTCATCAACGCCGTCAACAAAGCCCCCGTGCTCAGTCGCCGACATTCCGGACCCGGGCTCGACAGTACCCAACAGTGCGTCCAGATCCCAGCCACGGCCGACAGGGAACGGAGTGATGGCATCACCCTCATCCGTGACCAGCCGCCACAGATCGTCCGGACCCGACACACCTCCGGGGAATCGGCACGCCATTCCCACGAGGGCGATCGGATCATCGGTGACCGACACCACCGCCGGCACCACAGCCGACTCCGCGGGTTGTGAACCGCCGAACTCGCCCGCCAGATACCCGGCCAACCGGGTAGCAGTCGGATAGTCGAAAACCACACTGGACGCCAGACCGAGACCCGTCTTGGACTGCAGTAAGTTACGCAGCTCGACCGCCGTCAGTGAGTCGAATCCGAGTGCCTTGAACGGCTGGTCGGTGTTGATCTGCGCGCTCGAGGCGTGCCCCAGCACGACTGCGGCGGATTCCCGGACCAGATCGAGCAGAACCTGTTCGCGTTCCGCACTGGCCATTCCGGCCAGCCGCTGCGCCAGGCCCTCACGACCATTACGAGTGTTGTTGGCAGCGCGGCGGAGACTGCCGCCGACCAGCGATCGCCACACGGCTGGGACGTCCTGCTGGGCACGCAGCGCCTGCAGGTTGAGTCGGGTCAATGCCAGCGCCGGATATCCGATGCGTATCGCGCGGTCGAACAGATCCACACCCTGGTTTACCGCCAACGGCGGCATGGCCGAACGAGCGATCCGCTGGAGGTCAGTGTGGGACAGACCGCCCACCAAGCCGATCTCGGTCGTCCAGGGCCCCCATGCCATCGACAGCCCCGGCAGTCCCTGGTCGTGGCGCTGCTGCATCAACGCGTCCAAGAACACGTTGCCCGCAGCGTAATTGGCTTGCCCACCGCTACCCGTGAGTCCCGCCACGGACGAGAACGCCACGAAGAGCGACAGATCGAGGCTTTGGGTGAGTTCGTGCAGATTCCAGGCCGCATCGACCTTTGGAGTCAGTACTCGGTCCAGCTGCTCGCCCGACAGCGATCCGATCACACCGTCCTCGAGAACCCCTGCCGCGTGCACGACCCCGGTCACCGGATGATCCGGCGAGACGGAAGCCAGCACCTCGGCCAAGGCCTGTCGGTCAGCCACATCACACGAAGCGACCGAGACCGCGGCGCCCAGCTCCCCCAACTCCGCCACCAACTCCGCGGCCCCCGGAGCATCCATACCACGCCGACTCAGCAGCAACAGATGCTGAACACCGTGCTCGGCCACCAGATGCCGCGCCAGCACACCACCCAAACCACCAGTGCCACCCGTGACCACCACCGTCCCCGACCCACCCAGAACCGACTCCGGGAAAGTGGAAGATTCGTCGGTGGGACTGACCCGGGTCAAGCGAGCAGCATGCAACTGCCCATCACGCAACACCAACTGCGGCTCATCCACAGCCAGCACCTGGCCCAGCACCACGGCGTCCAGCTCGCTGTCAGTGTCGGTGTCGAGCAGAAC
>NZ_JAPZVN010000061.1 GCF_027533845.1 Streptomyces sp. RPT161
GGGCCGCGGTCCGCGGTGTTCGCCGCACCCGGCCACTTCCGGACGCAGGGTGATCGCCAGCCCCGCACCGATCACCGCACACACCCGCGCCTCGGACCAGATCAACTCCGCGCGTTCGTCGGGGTCGTCGGCGTCGACCGGTACGTAGGCCGCGCCGACCTCCAGCACCGCGAGCACGGCCACGTACAGATCGGCGGTGCCCGACGGGACCCGTACACCGACACGGTCTCCGGCGCCCACACCGTGCGTCCGCAACTTCCCCGCCATGGCGGTGACCTCCGCCAGCAGTTCGCGGTAGTCCATCGCGGTGTCACCGGCGTCGAGGGCGAGTGCGTAGGGGTGCGCCCTCGCCGATGCCTCTAACACATCGACCAGCGTCCTCGGCGCGGCGGCCCGCCCGGTGGCACGCCATACGGCGCGGTCGGCGGCGGGGGCGGCTGACGGGGGTGGAGGCACGGCCGACTGGCCTGACTCCACGGGGAATTCCGGTGTCCGGGTCAACATATCCAGTCCTTCTGTTCCGGGTCGAGAAGGCTGACGACATGCGCCGGATGCCGCGCTCACGCGGGAATCGCCTCACATCCGGCACAGGCAACGCCACATCACTGGATTCCGACGGCGAACCGGAATGCGCGGGTTGCGCCTTTCACTGTCTTCTTAGGCATAGTTGAGCGATGTCTTATAAGACGTGGAAGCTCTCTGAGACGCTCTCAGAATCGCGAAGTCAAAGGGGCGCACTCACGGCCGACCTAGCGCAGTCGGGTCAGCAGGGCGTGTTCCATGAGGGCGATGAGTGTGTCCTTGGCTTGCTGGCGCTGGCGTGCGTCGGTGCTCACGACGGGTGCCTCGTGGCTGATCTGCAGCGCCTCTCGTACCTCGTCAGGGGCGTAGGGCTGGTGGCCGTCGAACCCGTTGAGCGCGATGACGAAGGGCAGGCCGGAGTTCTCGAAGTAGTCGATGGCCGGGAAGCAGTCGGCCAGCCGTCGGGTGTCCACCAGGACCACCGCGCCGATCGCGCCGCGCATCAGGTCGTCCCACATGAACCAGAAGCGGTCCTGGCCGGGTGTACCGAACAGGTACAGCACCAGGTCGTCGTCGAGGGTGAGGCGGCCGAAGTCCATCGCCACGGTCGTCGTGGTCTTCTCCGGCGCGTGGGTCAGGTCGTCGATGCCCGCCGAGGCGGAGGTCAGCACGGCCTCACTGCGTAGCGGGCTGATCTCCGAGACGGATCCGACGAACGTGGTCTTGCCCACCCCGAAGCCACCGGCCACCACGATCTTCGCCGAGGTGGTGGAGCGGGGCACCACAGCACTGGAGGGTGCGAAGTCCACTGAGCGCCTTTCGAGCAGTGCCATGTCCGGTCAGCCGTCTACCGCGGAGCCGAAGCGGCGTGGCACCAGCGAAGTCTGTCGCTGATGACGATCACCGCCCCTTGGCCACCGGAATCGAATGGAAACGCACAGCACGCGTGACCGATGCCGTGCGCCGGGGCAGTAGTCGTACCAATCCTCCGCCGTGCATCCGTGGAAGATGCGCAATGTGACGGAAAGTGCGAACTGGTGGCCGCGCCGGTGTCGTTACTTCTCCGGTTGCTGATTGGCTGCCGCCGGAATTGGCCCGGTATTTGTTCGTCAGCACTCGGACGAGACTCGCCTCGACGGGGACGGAATCGGAGCGACAATGGAAGTGGATCCGGCTCGCCGTCGTGCGCGGTCCGGGCCGGGTCGTACGGAAGGGACGCGCGATACCGCTGCGAAGGACCGTCGGACGGGCCGATGAACTACGTCCTTCCCACTGGCAGGATGCCGGTCTCGCAGAGTGTGCGGACAGCGCCCGCGCCGAGCGGGGCGCTGTGGCCGGTGGTGCCCGCGGCTGCGCCGCGCACGCTGGTGGACGTGCTGGAGGCAACGGCGCGCGCGCATCCGGACGCCCCGGCGCTGGACGCCGGATCCGGCGCCGTTGACTACCAGGCCCTGCTCGCCGAGGTGAACGCCTTCGCCGCGACCCTTCGCGAGCTGCGGATCGGCCCCGGGGACCGGGTAGGGGTCCGCGTTCCGTCCGGCACCGCCGAGTTGTACGTCGCGATCCTGGCCGTGCTGTGGACCGGCGCGGCCTACGTACCGGTCGACGCCGACGACCCCGACGAGCGAGCCGAGACGATCTGGTCCGAGGCCGCCGTACGCGCGGTCATCGGCCCCGGCCTGTCGGTGCGCCGCCGAGACCGCGCGCAGCCGCGGGGGCGCGCCCGCCGCCCGTCCCCG
>NZ_JAPZVN010000062.1 GCF_027533845.1 Streptomyces sp. RPT161
CGAGTTCGCTGCCATCCCGTTGGTTGTGTGGACTCGTGGTGCGGTGGCTGTTCAGCCTGGTGAGTCGGTGTCGGATTTGGCTGCGGCTGCGGTGTGGGGTTTGGTGCGTTCGGCACAGACGGAGAACCCGGGCCGGTTCATACTGCTCGACACCGATACCGATACCGAGCTGGATGCCACGGCGTTGGGCCAGGTCCTTGCTGCGGATGAGCCACAACTGGCTTTGCGGGATGGGCAGCTTCACGCTGCCCGCCTGACTCGGGTCAGTCCTGCCGATGAACTCTCCGTCCCGGCCTCATCGCAGGGGCTGTGGCGGCTGGATTCCACGGAGAAGGGCACGCTGGAAAATCTGACGTTGGTACCTTGCCCTGAGCTGGCCAGCCCGTTGGAGCCCGGGCAGGTCCGGGTTCAGGTGCGTGCGGCAGGCCTGAACTTCCGTGACGTGCTCAACGCCCTGGGAATGTATCCCGGTGAGGCTGGCCCCTTGGGCGGCGAAGTGGCTGGCGTGATCACCGAGGTCGGGCCTGAGGTGACCGGTCTGAAGACCGGTGATCGGGTCATGGGGCTGGCGTTCGGGGCAGTCGGTCCGGTTGCGGTGACCGATCATCGGCTGCTGGTGGTGGTCCCGCAGGATTGGTCGTTCACGACTGCCGCGTCGGTCCCGATTGTGTTCCTGACGGCTTTTTACGGGCTGGTGGATCTTGCGGGCCTGTGTGCTGGTGAGTCGGTTTTGGTGCATGCCGGTGCTGGTGGTGTGGGTTTGGCGGCTATCCAGCTTGCCCAGCACCTTGGGGCGGACGTCTACGCCACGGCGAGTGAGGGCAAGTGGCGTGTGCTGCATGAGTGGGGTGTGCCGCAAGGCCAGGTGGCGTCTTCACGAGACCTGACCTTCCGGGAGAGCTTCCGTGCCGCTACGGCTGGCCGTGGTGTGGATGTGGTGCTGAACTCCTTGGCGGGGGAGTTCGTGGATGCGTCGCTGGATGTGTTGACTGCTGGTGGGCGGTTCCTGGAGATGGGCAAGACCGATATCCGGTCGGCTCAGGATCTGCCTGCGGAGGTGGCCTATCGGGCATTCGATCTGATGGATGCTGGTGTTGACCGTATCCAGGAGATGCTGCGGGAATTGGTGGGCCTGTTCGAGGCTGGTGTGTTGCGGCCGTTGCCGGTGACGAGTTGGGATGTGCGCCAGGGGCGGGATGCTTTCCGGTTCATGAGCCAGGCCAAGCACGTCGGTAAGCTGGTGCTGACGGTACCTCAGGTTCTTGATGTGGGTGGCACGGTCGTGATCACCGGTGGCACTGGTGGGCTGGGTGGCGTGGTGGCGCGGCATCTGGTGGCCGAGCACGGTGTTCAACATCTGCTGCTGCTGAGTCGGCGCGGCACGGACGCTCCGGGGGCCGCGGAGTTGGTGGCGGAGCTGGGGCAGCTGGGTGCCGCAGTCTCAGTCGCTTCGTGCGACGTGAGCGATCGGCAGGCTTTAGCTGCGGCGCTGGCGTCTGTGTCGTCGGATCATCCGGTGACGGGTGTGGTGCACACCGCGGGTGTTCTCGAGGACGGTGTGATCGGTTCGCTGTCGCGGGAGCAGTTGGACCGAGTACTGGCCCCCAAGGTCGATGCAGCTTGGCATCTGCATGACCTGACTCGTGAGTTGGACCTGACGTTGTTCGTGGTGTTCTCGTCGCTCGCGGGAGTCGTGGGCGGTGGTGGGCAGGGTAATTACGCGGCGGGCAACGTGTTCTTGGACGCGTTGATGCAGCAGCGCCGCGGTGCGGGGCTGCCGGGTCTGTCGATGGCGTGGGGTGCCTGGACGACCGAGATCGGTTTGGTGGGCACGTTGTCCCAAGCCGATATCGCGCGGATCGCTCGTTCGGCCATGCCCCCCTTGTCCGTGTCCCAGGGCATGGACCTGTTCGACCGGGCGTTGGGCACTGGTCATCCGGTCCTGGGACTGGCCCGGCTGAACGTTCAGGCCTTGCGTACCCAGCATGACGCCCCGCTGTGGCGGTCGCTGGTCGGCGGTGCGCTTCGTCGTGCTGCTGACAACACCCGCTACGGTCGTGAGGGGTTTGGGCAGCGGCTGGCCGGCCTGCCTGGCGCGGAACGCGAGCAGGTTCTGCTCGATCTGGTCCGGGAATCCGCTGC
>NZ_JAPZVN010000063.1 GCF_027533845.1 Streptomyces sp. RPT161
GTCCGGGTCGAAGTCCGGCAGCGGCGTGTCCTCGACCGCCGCCACCCGGGCCAGCCGTGGCGCGTACACCGACCCGGCGCGCACGGCGAGTTGCGGCTCGTCGGACGCGTCCAGGGTCAGCGCGGCCGCCAGCTCCTGAAGCGAGGCGTCCTCACCGTCGAGGTCGACCAGCACGAACCGGCCGGGGTGCTCCGCCTGCGCCGAGCGCATCAGCCCCCAGACGGCGGAGTGCACCAGGTCGTCCACGTCCTCCTCGGCGTCAACGGCCACCGCACCACGTGTCACCACCGCGAGCCTGGTGTCGGCGAGGTCACCGGAGTCGAACCGCTCGTCGGCCAGCCACTCCCGCAGCAGCCCCAGCGCCTGACCGGTGGCCGCGTGTGTCGCTTCCGCGATGCCGTCGGAGACGGCGAGGTCTGGTACGTACGAGACGAACACGACGTCCGGCGCCGTGTCCCCGGCAGCCACCGCGTCGGCCAGCCCAGCCAGGTCCCGGTAGCCGGCTACCTGCCCGCCCGCCAGCTCAAGTGCGGCCCCCAGCTTGAGGTCGTCCCGGCCGATGACGGCCCAACGGCCGTGCTCGAGGGCGTCCGACGAGACAGTCAGCGGGGACCAGTCCATGCGGAACAGCGACTCGTGGTACCGGCTGCCGGTACGGGCCGCGGCAAGCTGGTCGGTGGCCAGCGGGCGCAGCACCAGCGAGTCCACCGAGAGCACCGGCTGGCCCGTCGCATCGGCCACCGCCACCGCCACCGCGTCCTGCCCGGCCGCCGACACCCGGACCCGCAGCGCAGAGGCGCCCTCCGCGTGCAGCCGCACGCCGTCCCAGGCGAACGGAAGGCGGGCACCGGATGCGGCGTCGGCGAAGAAGTCACCGAGGCTGACCGCGTGCAGCGCGGCATCCAGCAGCGCCGGATGCAGACCGAACTCCCCTGCCTCGGCGTGCTGCTCCTCGCCCAGCGCGACCTCGGCGAACACCTCGTCGTCGCGCCGCCAGGCGGCCTTCAGGCCCTGGAACAGCGGCCCGTAGCCGAGGCCGATCTCGGCCAGGTCGTCGTAGAGACCGTCGACCTCCACCGGCTCTGCGTCGCTCGGCGGCCACTCCACCAGTGCGGTCGGCTGGCCCGAGCCCGAGGTCAGCGCGCCGCTGGCGTGCCGGGTCCACGGCTCGTCGCCGTCGGCGTCCTGCGAACGGGAGTACAGGTGCAGCGCACGGCGCCCCGAGTCGTCCAGCTCGGCCACGGTAAGCCGCAGTTGAACCCCACCGCGCTCCGGAAGCAACAGCGGTGCCTCCAGGGTCAGCTCGTCCAGAACGTCACAGCCAACCTGGTCCCCGGCCCGGATCGCCAACTCCACGAGCGCGGCACCGGGCACCAGCACCGTGCCGGACACGGTGTGATCAGCGAGCCAGGGATGGGTGTCGAGACCGAGCCGCCCGGTGTACAAGAACCCGTCGGAGTCAGGCAGTTCGACCGCCGCCCCCAACAGCGGGTGCCGTGCCTCACCGAGCCCGGCCGAGACCACATCACCGACCAGCCCTGCGGGCGCCTCCAGCCAGTAGCGCTGACGCTGGAAGGGATACGTGGGGAGGTCCACGCGGCGGGCGCCGGTGCCCGCGAAGTACGCCTGCCAGTCCACGGCCGCGCCGCGTACGTGGGCCTGACCCAGGGCGAGGGCCAGCGTCTCGGCCTCGGGACGACCGTTGCGGAGAGCGGGGGCGAACACCGCGTCCTCGGGCCGCTCGACGCACTCCTGCGCCATCGCAGACAGCACACCGTCCGGACCCAGCTCCACGAACGTCGTGACGCCCTCGGCCTCCAAAGCCCGGATGCCGTCGCAGAAGCGGACGGCCTCACGCACGTGCCGGACCCAGAAGTCCGCAGTCCCGATCTCCTCGGCCAACACCACCGCACCGGTCAGATTGGAGACAATCGGGACACGCGGAGCCTCATAGGTCAGGCCCGACGCCACCTCACGGAACGCCTCCAACATCCCGTCCATGTGCGACGAGTGGAACGCATGGCTGACCGACAGCCGCTTCGTCTTACGACCCCGCGCCTCAAACCCAGCCGCGACCTCCAGAACCGCAGCCTCATCACCCGCGAT
>NZ_JAPZVN010000064.1 GCF_027533845.1 Streptomyces sp. RPT161
CACGTTGGCCACCGCCGAGGACATCTGCCTGCCCGACTACTGGGTCCGGCACGTCCGCGAGGCCGTCCGCTTCCTCGACGGCATCCAGGCGCTGGAAGCCCAGAACGTCAGCACCTTCATCGAGCTGGGTCCGAACGGCGTGCTGTCCGCCATGGCACAGGACTGCGTCGCGGACATCGACGGCAAGGCGTTCCTCGCCGTACTGCGCGACGGCCGCCCGGAGCCGGAATCGCTGACCGTTGCCCTGACCGAAGCCCATGTGCGTGGGGTGGCCGTTGACTGGGCCGGGTACTTCGACGGCTCGGGTGCGGGCCGGGTGGATCTCCCCACGTATGCCTTCCAGCACCAGCACTACTGGCTGGACGCGGGTACCGCCGTTGGCGATGTGACCTCGGCCGGTCTGCGTTCGGCGGAGCATCCGTTGCTGGGCGCCGCGGTGTCGCTGGCGGACGCCGACGGCTTCCTGTTCACCGGCCGTCTGTCGCTTGACACACATCCGTGGCTTGCCGATCACGCCGTGATGGGCGCGGTACTGCTGCCCGGCACCGCGTTCGTCGAACTCGCCGTGCGCGCCGGGGACCAGGTGGGCTGCGACCTGGTGGAGGAACTCACCCTGGAGTCACCGCTGGTGCTGCCCGAGCGGGGTGGGGTGCAGCTCCAGATCGCGATGGGTTCCCCGGACAACGCCGGTCGCCGGTCCATCACCTTCCACTCCCGTGCCGACCACGCCTCGGAAGAGGAACCGTGGCTGCGGCATGCGACGGGTGTGCTGGCCGAGGGCGCGTCGAAGGCGTCGTTCGACTTCGGCGCGTGGCCTCCGGCCGACGCGCAGTCGGTGGCCGTCGACGGGTTGTACGAGGGCCTGGCCGCTGCCGGGTTCGCCTACGGGCCGGTGTTCCAGGGCCTGCGGGCGGCGTGGCGGCGTGGCGATGAGGTCTTCGCCGAGGTCGCCCTGCCGGAGGGCGCCGGGGACGCTGGCTTCGGCCTGCATCCGGCGCTACTGGATGCGGTGTTGCACGGCATCGGGCTCGGTGGACTGGTCGAGGAGACCGGGCAGGGGCGGTTGCCGTTCTCCTGGTCGGGGGTGGCCCTGCACGCGGTCGGCGCCTCGGCGCTGCGGGTGCGGTTGGCTTCGGCCGGGCGGGACGCGGTGTCGCTGGAGATCGCCGATGCGGCGGGTGCGCCGGTGGCGTCGGTGGACGCGCTGGCCCTGCGGTCGGTCTCGCCGGAGCAGTTGGGCGGCGGCCGAGGCGGCGTGGCGGAGTCGCTGTTCCGGGTGGGGTGGAGCGAGCTGACGGTGCCGGAGGCCGTCGAGCGGCCGGCGTGTGTGTCGCTTGGGGCCGAGGGGCTGGCTGCGCTGGCGACTCCGGTGCCGGCCAACGTGGTTGTCGACGGTCTGACGTCGGCTGCGGCGGCTTCGGTCGCGGATGTGCATGCGGCGACGCGGCTGGCTTTGGTGTTGCTCCAGGAGTGGCTGGCGGACGAGCGGTTCGCCGCGTCGCGGCTGGTGTTCGTCACGCGCGGTCCGGAGGACCTTGCGGGTGCGGCGGTACGGGGTCTGGTGCGTTCGGCGCAGTCGGAGAACCCGGGCCGGTTCGTCCTGGTGGACCTCGACCCTTCCGTGTCGAAGCTGGATCCCGCGTTGCTGGGCCTGCCGGAGCAGGAGTTGGCCGTTCGCGACGGTCGCGTACTGACCCCGAGGCTGGTGCGGGCCACGGCTGAGGGCGATGAGGTTGAGTTCGGTGCCGATGGCACGGTGTTGATCACGGGTGCCAGTGGTGAGTTGGGTGGTGTGTTCGCTCGGCATCTGGTGGGCGAGCGTGGGGTGCGGCATCTGTTGTTGGTGTCGCGTCGGGGGACTGAGGCTCCGGGTGCTGCCGAACTCGCCGCTGAGTTGTCGGAGTTGGGA
>NZ_JAPZVN010000065.1 GCF_027533845.1 Streptomyces sp. RPT161
GGTGAGGCCGCTGGTGTGGTGCAGGGCTCGCCGGTGGGCGGCAAGGTGGCGTTCTTGTTCACCGGTCAGGGCAGCCAGCGGATCGGGATGGGTCGGGAGCTGTACGAGGCCTACCCGGTCTTCGCCGAGGCCCTGGACGCGGTGTGTGAACGGTTCGAAGTACCGCTGCGGGATGTGATCTTCGGAGCCGACGGCGGCCTGCTGGACCAGACTGCCTACACGCAGCCCGCGTTGTTCGCCGTTGAGGTGGCGCTGTTCCGGCTCGTTGAGTCGTGGGGTCTGAAGCCTGACTTGCTGGCCGGGCACTCGATCGGCGAGTTGGCTGCGGCGCATGTTGCCGGTGTGTTGTCGCTGGATGATGCGTGTGCGTTGGTGGCCGCTCGTGGCCGTCTGATGCAGGAGCTGCCGGGCGGCGGCGTGATGGTGGCGGTCCAGGCGGCGGAGGACGAGGTTGCTCCGCTGCTGGTCGAGGGCGTGAGCATCGCTGCGATCAACGGGCCTACGTCGGTGGTGATCGCGGGTGATGAGGCTGCGGCCCTGGAGATCGCCGCTGGTCTTGAGGAGCAGGGTCGTAAGACCAAGCGCCTGACCGTCAGCCACGCGTTCCACTCGTCGCACATGGACGGGATGCTGGACGCCTTCCGAGAGGTGGCGTCGGGCCTGACCTACGAGGCCCCCCGTATCCCGATTGTCTCCAACCTCACCGGTTCTCTGGTGACGGTGGAAGAGATCGGCACCCCCGATTTCTGGGTCCGCCACGTGCGCGAGGCCGTCCGCTTCCTCGACGGCATACGCGTCCTGGAAGACCAGAACGTCACCACCTACGTCGAACTCGGCCCGGACGGCGTGCTGTCGGCGATGGCCCAGGATTGCGTCACGTCGCAGGCCGCGACCTTCGTGCCCGTGCTGCGGCGGGATCGCCCCGAGCCGGAAACGGTGACCACCGCACTGGCCCAGGCGCACGTCAACGGTGTCCCGGTCGACTGGAAGTCGTACTTCACCGGCTCGGGCGCGCGCCGGGTGGACCTGCCCACGTATGCCTTCCAGCGTCAGCGCTACTGGCTGGAGAGCCCCACGGCCCAGGCCGCCTCGCCTGCCGCAGATCCCGTCGACGCCCGCTTCTGGGAGGCCGTGGAGCGCGACGACTGGCCGTCTCTCGCGGCCGAGTTGGAGGTTGACGCGGACCAGCCGATGAGTGCCGTCGTGCCCGCGTTGTCGGCGTGGCGTCGGCAGCAGCGTGAGCGGTCGGCGGTTGATGGCTGGCGCTACCGGGTGACGTGGAAGCCGGTGACCGACCGCCCCACGCAGGCACTGACCGGTACCTGGCTGCTCGTCGTCCCGACCGCCAAGGCCGATGACGAACTGGTCACCACCATCACCCGAGCCCTGTCCGCAAAGGGAGTCGAGGTCGAGCACCTCACCGTCGATCCCGCCCACATCACCCGCTCCGAACTGGCAACGCGCCTCACCGAAACCGAACCGGTAAACGGTGTGCTGTCACTACTGGCATTGGACGGGCCGTACGGCCTGACCGCCTCCGCCACGCTGGTGCAGGCACTGGACGACGCCGGCGTCACCGGTGCGCTGTGGTGCGTGACGTCGGGCGCGGTGTCCACAGCGGTGTCCGACCGGCTGCGTGATGTCGACCAGGCGGCGGTCTGGGGCTTCGGCCGGGGCGTCGCGCTGGAGTACCCGGAGCGTTGGGGCGGTCTGGTGGACCTGCCCGAGGCGCCGGACGCGCGCGCTGCCGGGCGCCTGGTCGACGTACTGGCGGGTCTGGACGGCGAGGACCAGGTGGCGGTGCGTGCCTCCGGTGTCTTCGGGCGCAGGCTGGTACGCGCAGGACGCGGTACGACGTCCAGCGCCGCGACGTGGCAGCCGCAGGGCACGGTGCTGGTCACTGGT
>NZ_JAPZVN010000066.1 GCF_027533845.1 Streptomyces sp. RPT161
CCCGTCGAGAGACGCTCCGGATCAGGACAGGTCTCCCCGAGTTAAGGGGTGACCCCAAGTGGCTTCCCGCTTCTGGCGGGACACGCCGTGGAGTGCCAAAGCTCTGACGAGTTGGGGTGAACCAGCCGTATCGGGCTGGTCCGCTCCTTGCCGAGTCCGTACGGCGCTCTGCGCCCCGGCCGGGAGGAGGCGAGAGACATGGATTGCAGTAGCAGTAGTCCGGGCCATAGTCGGCCCCGAATCCGCTTGTCCTCGTTGACCTCCGGCACGCGGTAACCACCTCCCCTGCGCGCACCACAGCACCACTGATCGCGGTCCCGTACGGCCTTGTGCCGCTCGGCCGCGGTTCGGCGTGCGCTCGCAGGGGGGATCGCTGCTGCGTGCCCCCTAGCGAAGCCCCCAAAGGGGGCCTGGGAGGCCCGTAATGACCACCATCACCGAGACCGCTGCCGAGCAGATCGCGCGCCCCGCGGTTCTTGACGACGCGCATGTCGGCGACATCCGTGGTGCGCTTGGCACTATTCGTTTGGATGACACCGCGCCGCGGTTGGGTTTGTCGGCGAAGTTGAAGACGTTGTTGGCGATCGTGGGTCCTGGCCTGATCGTCATGGTCGGTGACAATGACGCGGGTGCGTTCGCCACCTATGGGCAGGCGGGGCAGAACTACGGCACCAAGTTGCTGTGGACGCTGCTGCTGCTGGTACCCGTGCTGTATGTGAACCAGGAGATGGTGCTGCGTTTGGGCGCGGTCACCGGTGTGGGGCATGCCCGGTTGATTCTGGAGCGGTTCGGCAGGTTCTGGGGCGCGTTCTCGGTCATCGACCTGTTCTTGCTGAACGCGTTGACGTTGGTGACCGAGTTCATCGGGATCACGCTGGCGGCCGGGTATCTGGGGTTGCCGAAGGCGGCGTCGGTGGTGTTGGCGGCGGCGGTCATCGTCGCGTCGGCGTTCACCGGGTCGTTTCGCCGGTTCGAGCGGATCGCGATCTTCTTGTGTGCGGCGTCGCTGCTGCTGGTGCCGATCTACTTCATGGTGCATCCGGCGGCTTCGCGGATGGCGCATGACTTCGTGGTGCCCACGATGCCGGGTGGGTCGGGCGGGCTGGCGACGGTGATGCTGCTGATCATCGGGATCGTCGGTACCACGGTGGCGCCCTGGCAGTTGTTCTTCCAGCAGTCGTATGTGATCGACAAGCGGATCACGCCGCGGTTCATGCGGTATGAGAAGGCGGACTTGTGGATCGGTATCGCGGTGGTGGTCGTGGGTGCCGCCGCGATGATGGGTTTCACCGCCGCGGCGTTCGCGGGGACCAGGGGCTTTGGGAACTTCTCCGACGCGGGTGCGATCGCCACCGGTCTGCAGGCGCATGCGGGCAAGCTGGTGGGGGTGTTGTTCGCGATCGCGCTGCTGGACGCCTCGATCATCGGTGCGTTCGCGGTGTCGTTGTCGACGGCGTACGCGATCGGTGATGTGTTCGGGATGAGGCACTCGCTGCACCGCGGGGTCAAGGGGGCCAAGGGCTTTTACGCCGTGTACGCGGGGTTGGTGGCCGCGGCTGCGGCGATCGTGTTGATTCCGGGCTCGCCGTTGGGGTTGTTGACCGAGGGTGTGCAGACGCTGGCTGGTGTGCTGTTGCCGTCCGCCTCGGTCTTCTTGCTCCTGTTGTGCAACGACAAGGCCGTCCTCGGCCCGTGGGTCAACGGGGCCAAGACCAACGCCTTCACCACGGCCGTGGTCGGCGTGCTGGTCACGCTGTCGATCATCCTGACCGCCTCCGTGCTCTTCCCGGACATCACCGCGGGCGCGATCATGGACATCATGGCCGCCTGCGGAGTGG
>NZ_JAPZVN010000067.1 GCF_027533845.1 Streptomyces sp. RPT161
GAGAACAACACAAACGCCCGCAGACCGAGATCCCGCGTCAACTCATGCAGATTCAGCGCCGCATCCACCTTCGGACGCAACACCCCATCCACCCGCTCCGGCGTCAACGACGAAATAACACCGTCATCCAACACACCCGCGGCATGCACCACACCCACCAACGGACGCTCCACCGGAACCGAACCCAGCAGCTCCGCCAACGCCTCCCGGTCGGCCACATCACATGCGGCCCACGTGACCTCAGCGCCCAAGTCGCCCAGGCCAGACGCGAGTTCGGCGGCACCCGGCGCCTCCATCCCACGACGGCTGACGAGCAGCAGGTGCCGCACACCGTGCTCGACCACCAGATGCCGGGCGACCAGACCACCCAGAGTCCCCGTGGCACCGGTGACCAGCACCGTACCCGCACCATCGAAGACAGCCGACGCCGTCTCCCCCTCACCCACCGGCACACGAGCGAGCCGCGGCGCACACACCACACCCCCGCGCACCGCCAACTCCGGCTCATCCAGCGCCAGCAGCCCCGGATCCACCCGCAACGCCGAATCATCAAGGTCCAACAGGACCAGACGGCCGGGATTCTCCGACTGCGCCGAGCGGAACAACCCCCGCGCCGCCGCGAACGCCAGATCCCGAACCCCCTCACCCGGAACCGCCTCAACAGCACCCCGAGTCACCAACACCAACCGCGAACCAGCGAACCGCTCATCCGCCAACCACGCCTGAACCAACCCCAACACCCGATGCGTAGCAGAACGCACCGCATCAGCGTCAGCCGGTGAAGCGGAGGTCGCGTAGTCGACCACAACCGTGCTCGGCACCGGAGAACCGGAATCGACCGCCTCCATCAAGGCGGACAGGTCACCGGAGCTGAGCACTGCCCAGTCCTCGGCGAACAGTTCAGGTGCGCCGGGCACCGGGACCGGGGTCCACTCCAGCTGGAACAGCGACTCATGGTGCCCGGCACCCGCCGCGGCCCGTACCTGCTCAGCGGACGCCGCACGCAGCGCCACCGAGTCGACCGACGCCACCAACTGGCCAGCACCATCAGCCACCAGCAACGACACCGCACCCGGCCGCAACTCGGAAAGCCGCACCCGCAGCGTCGACGCACCCACCGCGTACAGCGAGACACCACTCCACGCGAACGGAATGAGGGGACCGGCGTTCAGCTCGTCGAAGCGCTCGGCGCTGTCCACGCCGACAGCATGCAGTGCGGCGTCCAGGAGTGCCGGGTGCAGACCGTACTGGCCCGCCTCGTCCCACGCCTCCTCCGGCAACGCCACCTCAGCGAACAACTCACCGCCACGACGCCACACCGCACGAAGCCCACGGAACACCGGCCCATACTCCAGACCAGCCTCCGCCAACTCCCCATACAAACCCTCAACAGCAACCGGCACCGCATCCCGCGGCGGCCACACCACCAAATCACCATCAACCGGCGCCACACCAGGAACCAGCACACCAGTGGCATGCCGCACCCACGGCTCACCCGCCAACGCATCACGCCGCCGCGAATGAACCCCGAACACCCGACGACCCGACGCGTCCGCAGCCTCAACCACCAACTGCAACCGCACACCCACACCAACAGGAAGCACCAATGGCGCCTCCAACGTCAGCTCCTCAAGCCGCTCCGCCCCCACCCGCACACCGGCATGAACCGCCAACTCCACAAACGCCGTACCCGGCAACAACACCGAGCCCAACACCACATGATCCGCAACCCACCCACGCGAACCCGCCGACAACACACCCGTGAACAGGAAACCACCACTGTCAGCCAACCCCACCGCAGCACCAAGCAGAGGATGACCAGCA
>NZ_JAPZVN010000068.1 GCF_027533845.1 Streptomyces sp. RPT161
CGACGCGCTCGCGGAGCTGCTGGCCGGTATCTCGGCTGAGCATCCGCTGACCGCCGTGCTGCACACCGCGGGCGTGCTGGACGACGGCGTACTGGACGCACTCACCGCCGAGCGGTTCCAAACCGTGCTGCGCGCGAAGGCGGTCTCCGCGCTGAACCTGCACGAGCTCACCCGTGAACACGACCTGTCGGCGTTCGTGCTGTTCTCGTCCATGAGCGGCACCATCGGCGGCGCGGGCCAGACCAACTACGCTGCCGCGAACGCCTACTTGGACGCGCTCGCCGAACAGCGGCGAGCCGCCGGCCTGGTGGCCACGTCGGTGGCCTGGGGGCCGTGGGCCGACGGAGGCATGGCCGCGGACACCGTGCTTGAGCGGCGGCTCCGGCGCGAAGGCATGCCGCCGATGGCACCGGACCTGGCCATCCGTGCCCTGCGGCAGGCCATCGATCACGGTGACGCGACGGTCACCGTCGCCGACATCGACTGGGACCTTTTCATTCCCGCGATGACGGCTGCCCGGCGCAGCAACCTGTTCGCGGAGCTGCGCAGCACCGGATCTATTTCGGCGTCGGCGGCTGCGGCCGTGAGCCTCCGCAGCTCGGCCGCCGAATCCACCTCGCTGGCCGAGCGGTTGGCAGGGCTGACCGAGGCCGAACGCGAAAAGGAACTGCTGGATCTGGTCCGTACGCAGGTGGCGGCGGTGCTGGGGCACGACGGCGCGAACGACGTCGAGGCGGGTCGCGCGTTCCGGGAACTCGGCTTCGACTCGCTGACCGCCGTCGAACTGCGCAACCGTCTTGGCGCGGCCACCGAACTGCGGCTTCCGGCGTCGCTGATCTACGACTACCCGACCGCCTCTGCTCTCGCGGGCTATCTGCGCGATGAGTTGTTGGGTGGCTCGGACGCCTCCGTCCGTGGTGCGATTCCGGCCGTTGCCACGGGGGCCGTCGACGACGATCCGATCGTGATCGTGTCGATGAGCTGCCGCTTCCCGGGCGGAGTGCGGTCGCCCGAGGAGTTGTGGCGACTTCTTGTCTCCGGCGAGGACGCCGTTTCCGAGTTCCCGACCGACCGCGGCTGGGACGTCGAATCGCTGTATGACCCGGACCCCGGCCAGGCCGGGAAGACCTACACCCGTGAAGGCGGATTCCTCGGCGACGCAGCCCAGTTCGACGCGTCGTTCTTCGGAATCAGCCCGCGTGAGGCCCTGGCGATGGATCCGCAGCAGCGGCTGCTGCTGGAGACCTCCTGGGAGGCCTTCGAGCGCGCGGGCATCGACCCCGACACCCTCCGCGGCAGCCAGGCCGGTGTCTTCATCGGCACCAACGGCCAGGACTACCTCTCGCTACTGATGAAGGCCCCGGAGGGCCTTGAGGGCCACCTCGGCACCGGCAACGCCGCCAGCGTGGTCTCCGGCCGTATCGCCTATGTCTTCGGCCTCGAAGGCCCGGCGGTCACCGTGGACACGGCCTGCTCGTCCTCGCTGGTCGCGCTGCACTGGGCGGCACAGGCGATCCGCAACGGCGAATGCTCGCTTGCCCTGGTCGGCGGTGTGACCGTCATGACCACGCCGGAGAACTTCGTCGACTTCAGCCGTCAGCGGGGTCTTGCGGCGGACGGTCGCATCAAGGCGTTCGCGGCGGGTGCGGATGGTACGGGGTGGGGTGAGGGTGTTGGCATGCTGCTGGTTGAGCGGCTGTCGGACGCCGAGCGCAATGGTCATCCCGTGTTGGCTGTGGTTCGTGGTAGTGCGATCAACCAGGATGGTGCGAGTAACGGTCTTACGGCGCCGAACGGT
>NZ_JAPZVN010000069.1 GCF_027533845.1 Streptomyces sp. RPT161
ACACCCAAACCAACCGACTCCGGGTCACCGTTAGGCAAGGCGGCGGTGTCGGGCCAGAAGCGCTGCCGTTGGAAGGCATACGTGGGCAACTCGACCCGGCGCGCCCTGGTCCCGGTGAAGTAGGAGGCCCAGTCAACGCCTATGCCGCGGGCGAAGGCATGCGCAAGGGCAGTGGTGAGCGATTCCGTCTCGGCGCGGTCGCGGCGGAGCACCGGTACGAACACCGCGTCCTCAGCCGTGACGCACTCCTGCGCCATCGCCGACAACACACCATCCGGCCCCAGCTCAACGAAGGTCGCGACGCCCTCGGCCTCCAACGCCCGCACACCGTCCAGGAACCGCACCGCCTCACGGACGTGACGCACCCAGAAGTCAGGGCTGGCGATCTCCTCCGCCGACACCACAGCACCGGTCAGGTTCGACACGATCGGGATCCGCGGAGCCTCATACATCAGCCCCGCAGCCACCTCGCGGAACGCCTCCAGCATCCCGTCCATGTGCGACGAGTGGAACGCGTGGCTGACGGTCAGCCGCTTCGTCTTACGACCCCGCGCCTCAAGACCAGCCGCGATCTCCAGCGCCGCAGCCTCATCACCCGCGATGACAACCGACGTCGGCCCGTTGATCGCGGCAATGCTCACGCCCTCGACCAGCAGCGGGACAACCTCGTCCTCCGCCGCCTGAACCGCCACCATGGCGCCGCCGCCAGGCAGCCCCTGCATCAGACGGCCGCGAGCCGCCACCAACGCACAAGCATCATCCAGCGACAGCACACCAGCCACATGGGCGGCGGCCAACTCACCAATCGAGTGCCCGGCCAGGAAGTCGGGCTTGATGCCCCACGACTCCACCAACCGGAACAGCGCCGCCTCAACCGCGAACAACGCAGGCTGCGTATACGCCGTCTGATCCAGCAACGCGGCCTCAGACCCGAACAGCACCTCATACAAAGGCCGCTCAAGATGTGCGTCCAACACCGCGCACACCGCATCCAACGCATCCGCGAACACCCGATAAGAGCCATACAACCCACGACCCATACCAAGCCGCTGGCTGCCCTGCCCCGTGAACAGGAACGCCAACTTGCCGCTGGCCAGGGCACCTTCAACCACACCCGAAGCGCTACGGCCCTCGGCCAGCGCCTCCAGGCCGCTCAGCAACCCGTCCCGGTCTCCGGCGACCACGGCCGCACGACAGTCCAGCCCGGCACGGCCGGTGGCGAGCGAGTAGGCGATGTCAACAGGAGCCAGCTCGGGCTGCGCCGAGATGTGCGAGTGGAGGCGTTCCGCCTGCTCCCGGAGCCCTTCCGCATTCTTGGCCGACAGCACATAGGGCAGTGCGGGGAACTCGGTGGCGTCATCGGTCGTGACGTCGTCGTCCGGCTCCGGTTCCGGTGCCTGCTCGATGATCGTGTGGGCGTTGGTGCCACTGATGCCGAACGAGGACACACCAGCGCGGCGCGGCTGTCCGGTTTCCGGCCACGGCACCGACTCGGTCAGCAGCGAGACCGCACCCGCCGACCAGTCCACATGCGGCGTCGGCTCATCCACGTGCAGGGTCCGCGGCAACACACCATGCCGCATCGCCAACACCATCTTGATCACACCAGCGACACCAGCCGCCGCCTGCGTGTGACCGATGTTGGACTTGATCGAGCCCAACCACAACGGAT
>NZ_JAPZVN010000007.1 GCF_027533845.1 Streptomyces sp. RPT161
TCTTATGGACCCTCGGTCCCGGCCTGATAGCTGGGGCCGGGGGTCTTTTTGTTTTCCGCCGAGTGCGCAGTCTTCCCGTGAGTACGAGAAACTGGCACTACAGCAGTACGAACCAAGGAGTCACGTCGATGTCCAACTCGTCCGAGGGCCGCTCGGATCGGCCCGAGCGCAGGGAGCGGAGCGCGGGCGCTGGCGACCGGCGCGGGTTCCGTAGCGGTGGGCCGCGCCGTAACGACGAGCGCGGCGGTTTCCGCCGGGACGACCGCCCCGGCTACGACCGGTCGCGGGACAACGGGCGTGACGACCGCCGTGGTGACAGCGGCCGCCGCGACGACCGCCGTGACGAGCGTCCGCGTTTCGACCGTCCGCGCCGTGACGACGAGCGCGGCGGTTTCCGCCGCGACGACCGTCCGCGCTACGACCGTCCCCGTGACGACCGCCGCGATGAGCGTCCGCGTTACGACCGTCCGCGCCGGGATGATGAGCGGGGTGGTTTTCGCCGCGATGACCGTCGTGACGAGCGTCCGCGTTACGACCGTCCCCGTGACGACCGTCGCGAGGACCGGCCGCGTTATGACCGTCCGCGTCGTGATGACGAGCGCGGTGGCTTCCGCCGTGACGAGCGTCCCCGTGACGACCGCCGTGACGAGCGTCCGCGCCGTGACGACGAGCGTGGTGGCTTCCGCCGCGATGACCGTCGCGATGAGCGTCCGCGTTACGACCGTCCCCGTGACGACCGCCGTGACGACCGTCGCGACGAGCGTCCCCGCCATGACCGTCCCCGTGACGACCGTCGCGATGACCGCCGTGACGAGCGTCCGCGTTATGACCGTCCGCGCCGTGATGACGAGCGCGGTGGCTTCCGCCGCGATGACCGCCGGGACGAGCGCCGTGACGACCGCCGTGACGACCGCCGTGGGGACCGTCGCGACGAGCGCCCCCGTGCGGGCGCCCGGCGTGACGACGAGCGCGGGGCCCGTGGCGGCGGCTACGGGCGCAAGGACGATGAGCGGGGTCGCGAGCGGCGCCCCTACTCGCCGGGGCGCGGCCGGTTCGAGAACCGCGGCCGGGACGAGTCGCGCGAGGAGCGTCAGACCGTCAAGCGGCTGCCGATCCCGGATGACGTGACCGGCCAGGAGATCGACAAGAGCGTCCGGCAGGAGCTGCAGAGCCTGCCGAAGACCCTCGGGGAGGATGTCGCGCGGAACCTGGTCATGGTGGCCCGGCTGCTCGACAGCGACCCGGAGCAGGCGTACGCCTACGCGAAGGTCGCCTTCCGTCTGGCGTCCCGAGTGGCGGCCGTCCGCGAGGCGATGGGCTTCGCGGCGTACTCGACCGCCCGGTACTCCGAGGCACTCGCAGAGTTCCGGGCCGCACGTCGGATGACGGGCAGCGCGGAGCTGTGGCCGGTGATGGCGGACTGCGAGCGTGGCCTCGGGCGCCCGGAGCGGGCGTTGGCCATGGCCGGTGAGCCGGAGGTGCAGAGGCTGGACCGGGCGGGCCAGGTCGAGATGCGGCTGGTCGCCGCGGGCGCCCGGCGCGACATGGGCCAGGCGGACGCCGCCGTCGTGACGCTGCAGAGCTCGGAGCTGGCGTCGAACGCCGTCCACCCGTGGACGGCGCGGTTGCGCTACGCGTACGCGGACGCGCTGCTGGCCGTCGGTCGCGCCGACGAGGCCCGGGAGTGGTTCGGCAAGGCGCTGGAGGCCGACCAGAGCGGCACCACGGACGCCTCGGACCGGCTCGCGGAGCTGGACGGTGTCGAGTTCGTGGACGCCCTCGACCTGTCCGCCGAAGAGGCGGACGAGGCCACCGAGCCCGAGGCCGACCGCCCCAGCCCGGATGCCGAGGCCAAGCCGCAAGCGGAAGCCGAGCCCGCCGCTGAGGCGAAGCCGCAGGAGACCCCGGCCACGGACACCGATCCGGAACCGGAACCGCACGCGGAGTCGGAGTCGAAGGAGAACGAGGCGGCGCCGTCCGCCTTCCTGGACGACCCGTTCAAGGAGCCCGGCGAGCAGGCCTGAGCCAGCCGCGGAACAGACGGAAGGGCGCCCCGCCATGGCGGGGCGCCCTTCCGCGTTCAGCCGAGTTCAAGACTGCGCAGCACCAGACCGGAAGCCGGTTTCGGACCGAACGAGGTGGACTTGTGCGGCATCATCACGCCCTGCCGTGCCAGTTCCAGCACGGTCGCCTCGGGCACCGGGTGCATCAACACCGCTGTGCCGCCCAGCCGTTCGGCCTGTCGTACCGCGGCCATCGCATCGTGTACGTAGCCGATGTGCTCGGGGGCGTCGGGCACCTGCCAGAGGCGGTCGATCAGGACGCTGTGGAGCACGGTGGCGTCCAGTCGGCGCCAGGCCTCGGGGCGGTCGCCGGGCACTGATTCCTCGATGACGCGCTCGTCGGGGCGGGTGAGCAGGTGGAACGAGCCGTCGCCCGCGAGGAGAAAGGTGTTTCCGTCCCTCTTCCTGGTGGCCGCCAGCACGTCCAGGGCGGCCGGGAGGGGCCCTGGCACCGTCTCGACCTGGAACACGTCCCGTATCGCCGCCAGCGCCTGGGAGACCGGCATCCGCTGGAGCACCCGGTGAATGGCCCGGACCCGCAGGGGATAGCGCGTGGTGTCCACCAGGAGCACCAGACCGTGGTCCCACGGCCCGGTCGCACCGGTACGTCGCTGCTCGTCGCGCAGCCGTAGATAGGTCGCCCAGCGGTGGTGGCCGTCGGCGATCAGGGCCTGCCGGGGAGACAGGTCGGCGTCGACGGCGGCGATCTGCCGGGGATCGGTGATCGCCCACAGCCGGTGCCGGGTGCCGTCCTCGGTCGTGGTGGTCAGCAGCGGCGGCTGCTGCGCGGTGCGCTCCACGAGCCGCGCGGTGACGCTGCCGCCGTGCCCGCCGGAACCGTCGTAGTCGCCGCCCCCGTCGCCGCGGTAGGCGAGCAGCAGGGGTTCGAGGTTGGCGCCGGTGGCCCGCATCAGCCCGGCCCGGTCGGCGACCGGTTCCGGCATCACGTCCTCGTGCGGCAGGACGACGTGCTCGTCGGGGGTGGTCAGCCGCAGCGCGCCGATCAGGCCGCGTTGCAGGCCGGAGACGTCGCTGTACTGCTCGTACACGTACAGCGCCGGTTCCGGATCGGCGGCGAGCACGCCCTCCGCAAGCCAGTGGCGCAGGGTGCGGGCGGCCTGTGCGTGGCGGTCGGCGGGGTCGCCGGACTGCGGGAGGATCAACCGGACGATGTTGTGCGGGTCGGCGGTCTCCAACTGGTGCAGTCCATCGGGCCGGACCACGACGTCGTACGGTGGCGAGGTGACCGCGGACAGGCTGCCGACCCGGTCGGGGACGTAGCGCAGGCCGCGGAACGGCGCGAGCCGTAGACCGCGCGGTTGCGCGGATGGTCCTGGAGTGCTCATCCGAGCATGCTATGTGCCCGACGGCGATCTGTGATCACCGGTTGGGAAGATGCGTCAGAACCGCGCGCGGTGCGCGGCGACACGAGGGAGCGACAAGCGATGAACCGGCAGACCCCGCGGACCCGGCCGAGCGGTAGCGAGCGGCCGTTGCACACGGCCTACGACACCGCGCTGCTGGACCTCGACGGGGTGGTGTACGCGGGCGGCACCGCGATCGCGCACGCCGTCGAGTCGTTGGGCGCCGCACGCGACGCCGGTATGCACCTCGCGTACGTCACCAACAACGCGCTGCGCACGCCCGACGCGGTGGCCGGGCACCTGACGGAACTGGGCGTCCCGGCGCAGCCGCAGGACGTGATCACCTCGGCCCAGGCGGTGGCGCGGCTGATCGCGGACGAGGTGCCGTCGGGCTCGAAGGTGCTGGCCATCGGAGGTGAGGGGCTGCGGGTCGCGCTGCGGGAGCGCGGACTGGTGCCGGTGGACTCGGCGGACGACGAGCCGGCCGCTGTGGTGCAGGGTTACGGCGGTCCCGAGCTGGCCTGGGGACGGCTGGCGGAGGCCTCGCTGGCGGTGGCGCGCGGGGTCCCGTGGTACGCGTCCAACACGGACCTGACGATTCCGAGTCCGCGCGGCATCCTGCCCGGCAACGGCGCGGCGGTGGCGGTGGTGCGCATCGCCACCGGCGGGGAACCGAAGGTGGCGGGCAAGCCGCAGCCGCCGATGCACCGGGAAACGATCCTGCGCACCGGTGCGCGGCGGCCGTTGGTGGTCGGCGACCGGCTGGACACCGACATCGAGGGCGCGTACGCCGGCGAGGTGGACTCCTTGCTCGTGTTCACCGGTGTGACCACGCCGGCGCAGCTGGTGGCGGCCGAGCCGCGGCACCGCCCGACGTATCTGGCCGCTGACCTGCGTGGACTGCTCACCCCGCAGCCGGACGTCGAGCCCGAGGGCAAGGGCTTCCAGTGCGGAGGTTGGACCGCGTCGGCGGACAGCGACCGGCTGCGCGTCGAGGGCGCGGGGGATCCGTACGACGGGTTGCGGGCGCTGTGCGCGGCGGCCTGGACGGCGGCGGGCGACTCGGCCTGTGAGCTGGACGCGGGCAAGGCGCTGGGGCAGCTGGGCCTGTGACGCCGGAACCGGGTGCTACAGGAGGGAACGCAGGCGCAGCAGGTCGAGCAGGCCGGCCTCCAGCTTGACCCGGCCGCTCGCCCACGCCTTGGCGAAGTGGATGTCGCCGTTGACCAGTGCCACCAGGTCGTCGCCCGCCATGGACAGGCGGATCTGGGCGCGCTCGGTCGGCGGTCCCGGCACGGTGATCACGTCACGGATGTGGCCGTCAGCGAGACGACCCATGAAGGTGATGTCGAGATCGGTGATCCGGCAGCTCAACGACCGGTCGAGGGCGGCGGCGCTGCGTACGTCGCCCTCGGCCTGGGCGAGGCTCTCCGACAGCCGGTCGAGTGCGCTGCGGCACTCCTCGATGGTCGCCATCGGCGGGGCTGCTCCTGTATCGCTGGTACGTGCTTCGGCGGTGCCCGTGGTGTGGGCACGTACCGGCGACCGTACACCGGTGGACGGGCACGGCGGTCCGACGGTGACCGCCTCTTGGTCCCCATCGGGGTTCCGCGCGTCTTCCAGGGGATTTCCAGGGGCTTCCGCACGACGGAAGCGGGGTGGCACAGGGTAGCGTCATGACCATCGGCGTCGATGGCGAGGCGAGGAGTGAGGGCATTGCGTGACGCGCTGCGCACCTGTCTGCAGATCGCGGGAGGCTTGACCGAGGCCACCCGACAGCGGGCGGCGGGAGCGGCTCGGGAACTTCTGGACCAAGCCGGGATAGACGTGGAGACGCTCCAGAAGAAGATCGGCGAGCGGATTCCGCCGGAGGTACAGACGCTCGCGGACGAGCTGGTCGCCTCCGGACGCGCCAATCGTGACCTGCTGCTCGGCCTGATCAGGGAAGAGGCCGACAAGACGATGGTCCGGGTCAGCCGTCTCGCGGACGAGGTGACCAAGGTCGGCGTGATCCTGGAGGCGCTGGAGCGCCGGGTACGCAGCCTGGAGGGCGAGCCGGAGGAGCCGGCTGCCCCGGCCGAGCCGGCCACACCGCGCGAGCGCGTGCGGGTGGACGAGGAGCGGACGCCGGAGACGCCGAAGAAGGCGGCTCCCGCAGCGAAGAAGGCGACCGCCACCCCGACGAAGAAGGCCGCCACCCCGACGAAGAAGGCGACCGCTCCCGCGAAGAAGACGGCGGCGAAGAAGACCACAACGAAGAAGACCGCCGCGAAGAAGACCGCCACCAAGAAGGCGACACCGAAGTCGACAACGACCACCGGTAAGACAACCGCGGCCAAGAAGACAACCGCCGCCAAGAAAGCAACCACGGCGAAGAAGACAACGCCCGCAAAGAAGTCAACGCCCGCAAAGAAGTCAAACGCGGCCAAAAAGACAACGACCGCGAAGAAGTCGGCAGCGAGGTCGCCGCAGGCGAAGGGAAGCGGAGGGCCGGGAGATGGCTGACCAGCCGTCCATGCAGGAGCCCGCCGAGGGAGCAACGGAACCGGAGCGGTCTTCCGACACCGCGGCCCGGCCACCGGAGCCGTCTCCCGACACCGCGGCCCGGCCACCGGAGCGGTCTTCCGACACCGCGGCCCGGCCCCCGGAGCTATCCCCCGACACCGCGCCCCGGCCATTCGCCGACGCCGATCCGGAACCGTCCGTCCAACCCCTCGGGGTCACCGTCGAACCGACCGGGAACGCCGAGGTGGACGCGCTGCTGGAACGGCTGGCGGATGCGGACGACCTGCCCACCGAGGGGCACATCGAGGTGTACGAGGATGTACACCGAGGGCTGCGGGACACCCTCACCGCACTTGATTCCCGGCCAGGGCCGCCCGGCCCGAACCAGAGACACGAGGACAGGAGCTGAACCGAGCGTGGCAGGACAGGCAAGACGGCGCCTCGACGCGGAGCTGGTACGCCGTGGACTCGCGCGGTCGCGCGAGCACGCCGCCCAGCTGATCGCCGCGGGGAGGGTGACCGTGGGTGGGGGCACCGCCACCAAGTCCGCCACCCAGGTGGAGACCAGCGCCGCACTGGTCGTCGCGAAGGACGAGAGCGACCCCGAGTACGTGTCCCGTGGCGGACACAAACTCGCGGGCGCGCTGGCCGCGTTCACCCCGCGAGGACTGAGCGTCGAGGGCCGCCGCTGCCTGGACGCGGGGGCGTCGACCGGCGGCTTCACCGATGTGCTGCTGCGTGCCGGGGCGGCGCACGTGGTCGCGGTGGACGTGGGCTACGGTCAACTCGCCTGGTCGTTGCAGAGCGACGAGCGGGTCACCGTCAAGGACCGTACGAACGTACGCGAGTTGACGCTGGAGCAGATCGACGGTGAGCCGGTGGGCGTGGTCGTCGGCGACCTGTCGTTCATCCCGCTCGGGCTCGTGCTGCCCGCGCTGGTGCGGTGCAGTGCGCCGGACGCGGACCTGGTGCTGATGGTCAAGCCGCAGTTCGAGGTGGGCAAGGAGCGGCTGGGCAGCGGTGGGGTGGTACGGAGCCCGCAACTGCGGGCCGAGGCGGTGCGGGGGGTGGCCGCGCAGGCGGCCGAGCTGGGGCTCGGGGTGCTCGGGGTGACCGCCAGCCCGTTGCCCGGGCCGTCGGGCAATGTCGAATATTTTCTGTGGCTGCGCGCCGGGGCGCCAGAACTCGACCCGGCGGATGTGGATCGAGCCGTAGCGGAGGGGCCTCGTTGAGCGGATCGAATACGTCGGGTGAACGCACCGTCTTCCTGCTGGCGCACACCGGACGTCCGGCGGCCGTGCGCAGTGCCGAGCGCGTCGTACAGGGGTTGCTGCGCTGCGGGATAGGCGTACGGATCCTCGCGGAGGAGGCGGTCGATCTGCCGTTGCCGCCGTCGGTGGACGTGGTGGAGTCCCGGCAGGACGCGGTGGACGGCTGTGAGCTGCTGATCGTGCTCGGCGGTGATGGAACGCTGCTGCGCGGTGCGGAGTTCGCGCGGGCGTCCGGGGTGCCGATGCTCGGGGTGAACCTCGGACGGGTGGGCTTCCTGGCGGAGGCCGAGCGCGACGACCTCGACAAGGTCGTGGACCGGGTGGTCACCCGGGCCTACGAGGTCGAGGAGCGGATGACGCTGGACGTCCTGGTCCGGGAGAACGGCACCGTGGTGCACACCGACTGGGCGCTCAACGAGGCGTCGGTCGAGAAGGCGGCACGGGAGCGGATGCTGGAGGTCGTCACGGAGGTGGACGGGAGGCCGGTGACCGGCTTCGGTGGCGATGGTGTGGTATGTGCGACGCCGACTGGTTCGACCGCTTATGCATTCTCGGCCGGGGGGCCGGTGGTGTGGCCGGAGGTGGAGGCGCTGCTGATGGTGCCGATCAGTGCCCACGCGCTGTTCGCCAAACCGCTGGTGACGTCACCGCGTTCGGTACTGGCTGTGGAGGTCCAGCCGAAGACGCCGCACGGCGTGCTGTGGTGTGACGGTCGTCGCACGGTTCCGCTTCCAGCGGGGGCGCGGGTCGAGGTACGGCGAGGGGCCGTGCCGGTGCGGTTGGCACGGCTGCACCACGCTTCGTTCACCGATCGGCTCGTCGCCAAGTTCGCGTTGCCGGTGGCCGGTTGGCGGGGCGCACCGCAATAGCGCAGGCCGGTCGGCGGTGAGAAGGCGTTTCGGGGCGACCCCGGCCGCCTTCTTCCCCCCTATCCACCCGCAAGCGCAGGAACCGGGGTAAGGGGGTGGGTCGGGGGTGTCCCCGCAGCGACCCCGCGAAGCACCGCAACCGTGGAGTCAACCTGGAGCGAGGAGACACCCCCGACCCGCCCCCGCCCCCCGAAAGCACAGTGCGCAACGTCAAGCCAGCGGTGGGGGCAACGGGGGGGGAGGGTGGGCGTACCCCCACGCACCCCAGGCGGAGCCGTATCCTCAGACCCGTGCTGGAGGAGATGCGGATACGTTCCCTGGGCGTCATCGACGATGCCGTGGTCGAGTTGTCACCGGGCTTCACGGCGGTGACCGGCGAGACCGGCGCGGGCAAGACGATGGTCGTCACCAGCCTCGGCCTGCTGCTCGGCGGCCGTGCCGATGCCGCGCTGGTGCGGATCGGCGCGAAGTCGGCCGTCGTCGAGGGGCGGATCACCGTGGCCCCCGACGCGCCGGCGGCGGTGCGGGCCGAGGAGGCCGGGGCCGAGCTGGATGACGGCGCGCTGCTGGTGAGCCGGACCATCTCGGCGGAGGGCCGGTCCCGCGCGTACGTCGGCGGCCGTTCCGTACCCGCCGCACTGCTCGGTGAGCTGGCCGACGACCTGGTCGCGGTGCACGGCCAGACCGACCAGCAGGGCCTGCTGCGTCCCGCCCGGCAGCGGGCGGCGCTGGACCGGTACGCGGGCGAGGCGGTCGCCGTACCGCTGGCGAAGTACGCGTCCGCCTACCGTCGGCTGCGTGATGTCAGCGCCGAGTTGGACACCCTGACGACCAAGGCACGGGAGCGGGCGCAGGAAGCGGATCTGCTGCGCTTCGGCCTGGACGAGATCGCCGCCGCAGAGCCGCTGCCCGGCGAGGACGCCGAACTCGCCGCCGAGGCGGAGCGGTTGGGCCACGCGGAGGCGCTGGCGTCGGCGGCCTCCGCCGCGCACACCGCGCTCGCCGGGAACCCGGAGGATCCCGAGGGCGTGGACGCCACCACGCTGGTGGCGGGGGCGAGCCGGGCCCTGGAGTCCGTGCGCTCACACGATCCGGCGCTCGCCGCACTGGCCGACCGGATGAGCGAGATCGGGATCCTGCTGGCCGACGTGGCGGGCGAGCTGGCCGGTTACGCGGACAACCTGGACGCGGATCCGCGGCGGCTCGCGGCGGTCGAGGAGCGGCGCTCGGTGCTGGCCCATCTCACCCGTAAGTACGGCGAGGACATCGCCTCGGTGCTGGCCTGGGCCGAGCAGGGCTCCGCGCGGCTGGCCGAACTGGACGGTGACGACGACCGGATCGAGGCGCTGACGGCGGAACGTGACGCGCTGCGGGCCGAACTCGGCGAGCTGGCACAGGCGTTGACGGACGCGCGGACGGCGGCGGCAGATCGGTTCGCCCAGGCGGTGACCGCCGAGCTGGCCGAGCTGGCGATGACGCATGCCCGTATCACGGTGGAGATCCACCAAGTCGAGGATCCGGACGGCATCGAGGTCGGCGGCCGGAACGTGGCCTTCGGGGCGAACGGCGCCGACGAGGTGGAACTGCACCTCGCCCCGCACCCGGGAGCACCGGCGCGGCCGATCGCCAAGGGCGCCTCGGGCGGTGAGCTGTCGCGGGTGATGCTCGCCGTGGAGGTGGTGTTCGCCGGGTCCGATCCGGTGCCTACGTATCTGTTCGACGAGGTGGACGCGGGCGTCGGCGGCAAGGCGGCGGTGGAGGTCGGCCGCCGGCTGGCCAGACTGGCGAGGACCGCGCAGGTCATCGTGGTAACGCACCTGCCGCAGGTGGCGGCCTTCGCCGACCGGCAGTTGCTGGTGGAGAAGACGAATGACGGTTCGGTGACCCGCAGCGGCGTCAGGGTGCTGGACGGTGAGGAGCGGGTCCGCGAACTGTCGCGAATGCTGGCGGGGTTGGAGGATTCGGACACCGCCCGCGCCCACGCGGAGGAACTTCTGGAGGCGGCGCGCGCCGGGCGGTGACCGGAGCGACCGCCCGGGACGGAGGGTGACCACCACCGGCGCGGGCGGCGCACCCGGCACCACCCGTACCCGGCACCACCCGTACCCGGCGCCGACGGCGCGGGCGGCGGACTCCGCGGCGGTGCGCGACCCCGACCGGCGCGGAGCGGCGCCCTCGCCTCCCGTGCCCTGGGGGGAGCCGCCCGGCGTGGCGGTGTACCCCGCCACGCCGCCCGTGCCTACGCGAAGCGACCGCGGCGGATGGCGGACAATGGGGGTGGCCGCTCGGGGGTGGTCGAGAAGCAGTCAGCGGAGGGGGTCCATGGTGTTCAGCTCGGGGCGGGTACCGGGCGCGCTCGTGGCGGCGGGCGCCACACGAGGCGTCTACCGGACGCTGCGGGCCAAGCCGCCCGGCGGTTCGGCCCGTTGGCAGCGGAAGAACCACGCGGGCCGCACCGTGGACCTGCATGGCGGGCTGGCCGTGGCCGCGGGGGTGGCGCTGGCCACCGCGGTGACCCCGGGCCTGCCGCCGCGTACCCGTGCCGCCGCGCTGCTGGCCACCGCCGCGGCGGCGGCCTGCGGGGCCTACGACGACCAGGCGGGGTCGGCGGCCGAGCGCGGCCTGCGCGCCCATCTGCGGGCGCTCGCCGAGGGCCGGGTCACCTCGGGCGCCGTCAAACTGCTGGGGATCGGCGCGGCGGGGCTGGCCGCGGGCGCGCTGATCGCCAGACGGCCGGTGGACGTGGCGCTGGCCGGGGTGGTCGTCGCGGGCGGCGCGCATCTGGTGAACCTGCTGGACGTCGCACCGGGCCGGGCGGCCAAGGCGGTGCTCGCCGCCGGTGCGCCCGGGGTGCTGCGGGGCGGCCCGGCGGGCACGCTGGCCGTCGCGCCGGTGGCCGCCGCGGCGGCGGTGCTCGCGGACGACCTCCGGGAACGCACCATGCTCGGTGACGCGGGCGCCCATGCGCTGGGCGCGGCGCTCGGTGTCTCGATCGTGACCGCGAACGGCCGCACCGGCCGGGCGCTGCACGCGGCGGTGCTGGTCGCGCTGGCGGCGGTCGGCGACCGGGTGAGTTACGGCGACGCGCTGTGGACTGCCCCTGGAATACGGGAAGTTGACACCTGGGGGCGTCTTCCGTGCTGACGGTGGCTTTTCACCATTAAGGCGACGGCTGGCCCCACACCCACTCATATGGGTGATCCCGTACCACCGCGTACCCCCACCAGCGGGGGAGCGGCCCTCGTACTGTCGGCCCCTGCTGGCATCCTGGAACCGCAAGCCCGCGAACCCGAACGCCGATCAACCCGTCCGCACAGGAACACCCAGATGTGAACGGGTGTGCGCACGTCACCGTTCCGTACGTTCAACCAGCGAAGCATGCCACCGACCCAGGAGCCGTACCCCGCGTGAGCAGCAGTCAGACCCCGTCGTACGGGCCGTTGCACGCCGTGCAGGTGCTCGGCGCGACGGCCGGTGCGCATGTCAGCTCGCTGGCCGGCGGGCTGGTGGCACGCGGGGTGGACGTGACGGTGTGCGGACCGGCCGAGGCGGCGGAGGCGTACGGATTCGCCGCTACCGGCGCCCGGTACACCCCGGTGGAGATCGGTGGCAGGCCGTCCCCGCGCGCCGACGCGCTGGCCGTCGCCGCGCTACGGGCCGCCTGTGCCCGCGCCGATGTGATCCACGCGCACGGACTGCGCGCGGCTCTGCTGGCCTCGCTGGCCGTCCCCGCGCCCAGGCGCCCGGCGCTGGTGGTCAGTTGGCACGGCGCCGAGCCGGCCTCGGGCAGCCGCGCGGGCCTGCTGCGGCTGCTGGAACGACGGGTGGCCAGGGCCGCCACCGTGGTGCTCGGCACCTCGTCCGAACTCGTCGACCAGGTACGGAGGTTGGGCGCCCGGGATGCCCGGTTGGCACCGGTCGCGCTGCCCGGACCGCGGCTGGATCCGGAGCGGCCCGGCGCCGACCCGGAGTGCGCCCGGCAGAAGCGGCGGGCCGAACTCGGCGCGGTGGACCGGCCGTTGCTGCTGGCCGTCGGCCGACTGGAACCGCACAAGGGATACGACCTGCTGCTGGACGCCGCCCGCGACTGGCGGTTCCTGGAACCGCCGCCGCTGGTCGCCGTCGCGGGCGAGGGCGGCTGCCGACCGGCGCTACAGCACCGGATCGACACGGAGGACCTGCCGGTCCGGCTGCTGGGGCGGCGCGACGACATCGCCGAACTCCTCGCGGCGGCCGATCTGGTGGTGCTGCCCAGCCGTTGGGAGTCCCGGCCGCTGATCGCCGAGGAGGCACTGCACGCCGGGGTGCCGCTGGTCGCCACGGCGGTCGGCGGCATCCCCGAACTGGTCGGCGACGCCGCCGCGCTCGTGCCGCACGGCGACGCGAGGGCATTCGGCCGGGCGGTCACCACACTGCTCGCCGACCCGGACCGCCGAGCCCGACTGGCCGCCGAAGGTCGGGTACAGGCGGCCACTTGGCCCAGCGAGGACGACACCGTCGCCCAAGTCCTCAGCGTCTACGACGAGTTGCGGGCGGGCTAGCCTCCGGCCGCTGCGCGGGTACGGGGCCGGCCGCGAGCAGGGTCAGCCCCCGTACGCGCCGGAGGCGGTCAGCCGCAGGGCCGTGTCGATCAGCGGCACGTGGCTGAACGCCTGCGGGAAGTTGCCCACCTGCCGTTGCAGCCTGGGGTCCCACTCCTCCGCGAGCAGTCCGAGGTCGTTGCGCAGCGACAGCAGCTTCTCGAACAGCTGCCGCGCCTCGTCCACCCGGCCGATCATCGCCAGGTCGTCCGCCAGCCAGAACGAGCAGGCCAGGAACGCGCCCTCGTCGCCAGGAAGTCCGTCCACGCCCGCGTGCGCGCCCTCGGTCGGATAGCGCAGCACGAAGCCGCCCTCGACGGTCAGCTCCTTCTGGATCGCCTCGATGGTCCCGATGACCCGCTTGTCGTCCGGCGGCAGGAAGCCGACCTGCGGGATCAGCAGCAGCGAGGCGTCCAGTTCCCTGGAGCCGTAGGACTGGGTGAAGGTGTTGCGGTCCTTGTCGTAGCCCTTCTCGCACACGTCCCGGTGGATCTCGTCGCGCAGCTCGCGCCAGCGCTCCAGCGGCCCGTCCACCTCGCCGGACTCGATCAGCTTGACCGTGCGGTCCACCGCGACCCAGGCCATCACCTTGGAGTGCACGAAGTGGCGGCGCGGCCCGCGCACCTCCCAGATGCCCTCGTCCGGCTCCTGCCAGTGGTCCTCCAGGTACCGGATCAGCTTCAGCTGGAGCAGGCTCGCGTAGTCGTTGCGGGCCAGACCGGTCATCAGCGCCAGGTGCAGCGCCTCGCTGACCTCGCCGTAGACGTCGAGCTGGAGCTGGCGCACCGCGCCGTTGCCCACCCGTACCGGCTGGGAGCCCTCGTAGCCGGGCAGCCAGGTCAGCTCGGTCTCGCCCAACTCCCGTTCGCCCGCGATCCCGTACATGATCTGCAGGTTCTCCGGGTCGCCGGCCACCGCGCGCAGCAGCCACTCGCGCCAGGCGCGGGCCTCCTCGCGGTAGCCGGTGCGCAGCAGCGACGACAGGGTGATCGCCGCGTCCCGCAGCCAGGTGAAGCGGTAGTCCCAGTTCCGTACGCCGCCGATGTCCTCCGGCAGCGAGGTGGTGGGCGCGGCGACGATCCCGCCGGTCGGTCCGTAGGTCAGCGCCTTCAACGTGATCAGCGAGCGGACGACGGCGTCCCGGTAAGGGCCGTGGTACGTGCAGTGGTCGACCCAGTCGCGCCAGAACTGCTCGGTGGCCTCCAGGGAGGCCTCCGGGTCCGGCATCGCGGGCGGCTGGTGGTGCGAGGGCTGCCAGCTGATGGTGAACGCGATCCGCTCGCCGGGGGAGACGGTGAAGTCGGCGAAGGTCGTCAAGTCCTTGCCGTAGGTGGGGCATTCGGTGTCCAGCCACACCGAGTCGGGACCGGCCACCGCGACCGTGCGGCCCTCGGCTGCCTGCGGGTCGTCGACCCGGTGCACCCACGGCACCACCGCGCCGTAGGAGAAGCGCATCCGCAGCGCGGAGCGCATCGGCACCCGGCCGCTGACCCCCTCCACGATCCGGATCAGCTGCGGGGCGCCGTCACGCGGCGGCATGAAGTCGATGATCCGCACCGTGCCGCGCGGGGTGTCCCACTCCGACTCCAGCACCAGGGAGTCACCGCGGTATCGGCGGCGCGTCGCGGTCGGCGGCTGCGTGCCCTGCGGATACGCCGGGCCGAGCCGCCAGTAGCCGTGTTCATCGTCGCCGAGCAGCCCCGCGAAGACCGCGGGGGAGTCGAAACGGGGCAGGCACAGCCAGTCGGCCGTGCCGTCCCGGCAGACCAGGGCGGCGGTCTGCATGTCGCCGATGAGTGCGTAGTCCTCGATGCGCCCGGCCACGTACATCTCCAGTCGAACAGCTTGAACCGTCCCGAGGGACGTTCGAATTCCAGGTCTGGCGTATTCGACGAACCTGGCTCCGGTGCCCCCTTGTCCCGTGATGCGCCCCTTTGGTGGTTATACGCGTGGGGCGGTGTCACGGTTCGGGAGCGGGCGGGGATGATGCCGTGCCGGCCGGCTCGCTATGGCCCCTTCCTGCGCCGAACCCGACGGCAGAAGAGAGTGTCCGAGCAGAATACGACGTTGGACGGGGGGCGCGTGCGTTCTCGTGACGGCCGATTTCGGCCGGTCGGGTGAGCCGTGCGCCCAGCGCGACAAGGTGACCGCACGCCGTGAACGACACCCCGGTCGGCGGTGAGCCGAGGTGCGCCTCGGGCGGCGGCCCGCGCCGGTACGCGTCCGGTCCGCGAGGGCGGCTCCCGTGCCGCCGAACGCGGTCGGGCCCAGCCGCTGATACGCTGGTAGCCCGTGGGCCGGTGGGTTGAACCACTGAACCGCCTCGACGGCTCCACCCCACACCGGGCCGTCGATCCTCACCTCGCGACCACGGGAGCCCCCTCTTGGCACTGCCTCATCCTGGCAAAAACCAGACGACCAAGCACATCTTCGTCACCGGGGGTGTGGCCTCGTCGCTCGGCAAGGGGCTGACGGCCTCCAGCCTCGGCGCCCTGCTCAAGGCGCGCGGCCTGCGGGTCACCATGCAGAAGCTCGACCCGTACCTGAACGTCGACCCCGGAACGATGAATCCGTTCCAGCACGGTGAGGTGTTCGTCACCAACGACGGCGCCGAGACCGATCTCGACATCGGCCACTACGAGCGGTTCCTCGACGTCGACCTGGACGGTTCGGCGAACGTCACCACCGGCCAGGTCTACTCCTCGGTGATCGCCAAGGAGCGGCGCGGTGAGTACCTGGGCGACACCGTGCAGGTGATCCCTCACATCACCAACGAGATCAAGTCCCGGATCCGGCGGATGGCCACCGACGACGTCGACGTGGTCATCACCGAGGTCGGCGGCACCGTCGGCGACATCGAGTCGCTGCCGTTCCTGGAGTCGGTGCGCCAGGTCCGGCACGAGGTAGGCCGGGACAACGTGTTCTTCGTGCACGTCTCCCTGCTGCCGTACATCGGCCCGTCCGGCGAGCTGAAGACCAAGCCGACGCAGCACTCGGTCGCGGCGCTGCGCAACATCGGCATCCAGCCGGACGCGATCGTGCTGCGCGCCGACCGCGAGGTGCCGACCGCCATCAAGCGCAAGATCTCGCTGATGTGCGACGTGGACGAGGACGCGGTGGTCGCCGCGATCGACGCCAAGTCGATCTACGACATCCCCAAGGTGCTGCACGGCGAGGGCCTGGACGCCTATGTGGTGCGCCGTCTCGACCTGCCGTTCCGGGACGTGGACTGGACGCAGTGGGACGACCTGCTGGACCGGGTGCACAACCCCGCCCACGAGGTGACGGTCGCGCTGGTCGGCAAGTACATCGACCTGCCGGACGCCTATCTGTCGGTGACCGAGGCGCTGCGCGCGGGCGGCTTCGCCAACAACACCCGGGTGAAGGTCAAGTGGGTCACCTCGGACGACTGCCGTGACGCGGCCGGTGCCGAGCGGCAGCTGGCGGACGTGGACGCGGTCTGCGTGCCCGGTGGCTTCGGCGACCGTGGTGTGGAGGGCAAGGTCGCGGCCATCGCGTACGCCCGGGAGAACAGGATCCCGCTGCTGGGTCTGTGCCTCGGCCTGCAGTGCGTGGTCATCGAGGCGGCCCGCAACCTGGCCGGGATCAAGGACGCCAACTCCACCGAGTTCGACTCGGCGACCGCGCATCCGGTGATCTCCACGATGGCCGAGCAGCTCGACATCGTCGAGGGCAAGGGCGACCTGGGCGGCACCATGCGGCTGGGCATCTACCCGGCCAAGCTGGCCGAGGGCTCCATCGTCCGCGAGGTCTACGGCGGCGAGCCGTATGTGGAGGAGCGGCACCGCCACCGCTACGAGGTCAACAACTCCTACCGCGCGGAGCTGGAGAAGAAGGCCGGCATCCTCTTCTCCGGCACCTCGCCGGACAACAAGCTGGTGGAGTACGTGGAGTACCCGCGTGAGGTGCACCCGTACCTGGTCGCCACCCAGGCGCACCCGGAGCTGAAGTCCCGGCCGACCCGTCCGCACCCGCTGTTCGCGGGCCTGGTCGCGGCGGCGGTCCGCCGCCAGCAGGGCGCCGACGCCGTCACCGGGCCGGTGAAGGAGCAGGCCAAGGCGAAGGCCTGACCCGATCGAACGGGGTGCCGGGGTGACCACGTACGCGTGGTCGCCCCGGCACCGCCGTTCCACCCCGATCGCGGAGGAACCGAAGATCCATGCATGATTCCGTTATCCACGACATCTCCGAGGAGTGGCCGGTTTCGGCCACCGAGACTCCTTTCACCGGCCGGGTGACCGGTGTGCGCAGCGATCTGGTGACGATGCCCGACGGCAGCACCGCCCGACGCGACTACCAGACCCACCCCGGCTCTGTCGCCGTCGTCGCGCTGGACGGGGACGGCCGGGTGCTGGTGCTGCGGCAGTACCGGCATCCGGTGCGGCAGCGCTTGTGGGAGCTTCCGGCCGGGCTGCTGGACGTGCCCGGCGAGCATCCGCTGCACGCCGCGCAGCGGGAGCTGTACGAGGAGGCGCACGTCAAGGCGGCGGACTGGCGGGTGCTGGTGGACATCTACAGCACGCCGGGCGGCTCGACCGAGGCGATCCGGATCTTCCTCGCCCGTGATCTCGCGGACGCCGAGGGCGAGCGGTTCGCGGCCTCGGCGGAGGAGGCCGAGTTCGAGTACGCCCGGGTCCCGCTGGACGAGCTGGTGCGCGGGGTGATCGCTGGTGAACTCCACAACTCCTGCCTGGCAGTTGGCGTCCTGGCCCTCCAGGCGGTGCTGAACGGCGACGGTGTGGACGCCCTGCGCCCAGCCGATGCCCCGTGGCCCGCCCGCCCGTTCTGACGGGGGTTCGAGGGCGAAGCCCTCGACGTCCCTCCCGGGTGCCGAGCGGGCGAAGCCCCCGACAATCCGAGATCACCCGCAGGTGGCGCTGGGCATGAACCCCCATGATCCGATGGAGTGATCATCACAGCGGGTTGCGGCGAACGCCCCGGGAAGGGGCTCGTATCCTCCTGTGTACGCGCGGCATGCGCCGCGTGACACAGAAAACGGGAGTGTGGCCCCGTGGCGGATCGCGCGCTGACCGTACGGACAGGAGCCTGTGCGCTGCCCGCGGTGCCGTCGTACTTCGTCGGACGCCGCCGTGAGCTACGGGAACTGCGCGCCGACATCGGCCGCCCCGGGCTCGCCGCGCTGCGCGGCAAGGACCACGGTGGCTGTCGGGTGCTGCTGGTCGCGGGCCGCCCGGGCTCCGGCCGTACCGCGTTGGCCGTGCGGCTCGCCCACGAGGTCGCCGACCAGTACCCCGACGGCCGGTACTTCGTACGGCTGACCGGCGGTGACGGCGAGCCGGTGCCGTCCATCCGCGTCGCGCGTACCGTGCTGAGGGCGCTGGGCGAGACCGGTGCCGTGGCGGACGGCGCGGCGGAGGCCGAGGATCCGGTCGCCGTGCTGCGTACCGCGCTCGCCGGGCGCCGGGCGCTGATGGTGCTGGACGACGTGGTGACCGCCGACCAGGTGCTGCCGTTGCTGCCGCCGGGCGGCGGCCTGGTGATCGCCACCTCCGAGGGGCCGCTCGCGGCGATCCCGGATGTGCGGCCGTGCACCCTGGGCGGGCTCGACTCCGCCACGTCGGTCGAACTGCTCGCCGCGCTCGTCGGCTCCACGCGGGTCACCTGCGACCCCACCGCCGCCGAGGCGCTCGCCGCGGAGTGCGGGGGCGATCCCACCGCGCTGTGGCTGACGTCCGGATGGCTCACCGCCCGGCCGGGGATGTCGGTGACCGACGCGGTCAAGGCGCTGCACGCGCTTCCCGGGGACGGCGCCCCCCGGACGCCCGTCGACCAGGCCTTCCAGTTGGTGCTGAGCGGGTTGCCGCAACCGGTGGCCCGCTTGGTGCGGCTGCTGGCGCTGGCGCCGGACGGCGTGGTGGACGCGCACACCGCGTCCGCGCTGGCGGGCTTCCCGCTGAGCACCGCCAAGGCGGTGCTGCGGGAACTGCTCGACTACGGACTGCTGAACCCGGAAGTCCCGCTCGGCCCGAGGGAGTTGACCGAGGAGGACACGCCGTACCGCGTTCCGGGCTGCCTGCGCCCGCTGCTACGGGAGCGGCTGGACGCGGACGAACGCCCGGCCGAGGTACGGCTGGCCAGGGCCAGGATGCTGGAGCGCACCGTGCGGCGGTTGCAGTCCTGCCGGGCCGCCGCGGAACCGGTCGGTTCGCCGGCCCGCCGCAAGGTCGAGGAACTGCCCCGGCCGCTGCGGTTCGGCTCGCCCGCGGTGGCCGCGGGTTGGCTGGCCGGGCGGCTGCCGGTGCTGCTGGCCGCCGCGCGTGCCGCGGTGGCCGACGGTGAACTCGACACGCTGGCACAGCGGTTGATCGCCGGGCTGATCAGGGCGCTGGACGCGCACCGCGCCGACACCGAGGCGCTGCCGGAGCTGTACGAGCTGCACGGTCTGCTGCTGGAAGTCGCCGAGCGGCGCGCGCTGCCTCGGCAGAAGGCCGCCGCGCTGATCAACCTCGCCGATCTGGACACCGCCGCCGGGCGAACGAAGCAGGCACTGGAGCGCTACCGCACCGCACTGGACGCCGCCAGGTCCGGCGACGACGGCTTCGCCGCGGGCCGTGCGCTGGAGGCGCTGGGCGACAGCTATCTGGAACTGGACGATCCGCAGCGCGCGGCGGACTGGTACGGCCGGGCGCTCGCGCTGCGCCAGTCCCGGGGCGAGTTCGCCGAGCAGGCCAGGCTGCACGCCCGGCTGGCGCGGCTGCACACCCGCACCGGTCAGTACCCGGCCGCGCTGCGCGAGTGGCGGGCGGCTGGCGCCGCTCACCGCAGACTGCGTGACGTGTCCGGGTACGCGATGGCGTTGGGCGAGGCGGCCGGGGTGCAGGAGGTCGCCGGGCAGCCGGAGGAGTCGCTGCGCACCTACCGGGACGCACTGCACTGGGCGCGGCAGGCGGCGGACGCGCCGGTGGAGGGCACGGTGCTGTTGCGGATGGCCGACACCCTGGAACGGCTGGGCGATCCGGCCGGGGCGAGGTTGCAGCGGGCGGCGGCGGAGGAGTTGCTGGACCGTGGACCAGAGCGTGGTGGCCCCGGTGACCAGTGATCCGGCCGGGGGAGTGTCCGTCCGTAACCGGACCACCACACCTACGAATCTGCCAATGCCGTCGGCGAAAATAGTCACTTTGTAAGGCTAGACAGCGCGTCTTCCTTCATTAGACTTGACCCAGCCGCGGGCAACGCGGTCAGGTCCGGCGTGTGACGTTATAGCGCGCCATGTCCGGACAGGCATCTGCATCTCTTTCTGAGCCAAGGACCGTGATCGACGTGAAGGTCGGTATCCCCCGCGAAGTCAAGAACAACGAGTTCCGGGTCGCCATCACCCCGGCCGGGGTGCACGAGTTGGTGCGCAACGGGCACCAGGTATTCGTTGAGCAGGGCGCCGGCACCGGCTCCTCCATCACGGACGAGGAGTACCTCGCGGCCGGCGCGCGCATCCTCGGCACCGCCGACGAGGTCTGGGCCACCGCGGACCTGCTGCTGAAGGTCAAGGAGCCGATCGCGGAGGAGTACCACCGCCTTCGCAAGGACCAGACCCTCTTCACCTACCTGCACCTGGCCGCCTCCCGCGAGTGCACCGACGCCCTGCTGGAGTCCGGCACCACCGCCATCGCCTACGAGACCGTGGAGCTGGCCAACCGGGCGCTGCCGCTGCTCGCCCCCATGTCCGAGGTCGCGGGTCGACTCGCCCCGCAGGTCGGCGCCTACCACCTGATGCGCCACTCCGGCGGCCGCGGCGTGCTGCCGGGCGGTGTCCCGGGTGTGGCTCCCGCCAAGGCCGTCGTCATCGGCGGTGGCGTCTCCGGCTGGAACGCCACGCAGATCGCCGTCGGCATGGGCTTCGACGTGACCCTGCTCGACCGCGACATCAACAAGCTGCGCGAGGCCGACCGGATCTTCGGCACGAAGGTCAGGACCGTCGTCTCCAACTCCTACGAGTTGGAGAAGGCCGTCCTCGACGCCGACCTGGTCATCGGCGCGGTCCTCATCCCGGGCGCCAAGGCGCCGAAGCTGGTCACCAACGAGATGGTCTCGCGGATGAAGCCGGGCTCCGTCCTCGTCGACATCGCGATCGACCAGGGCGGCTGCTTCGAGGACTCGCGTCCCACCACGCACGCCGAGCCGACCTTCCAGGTGCACAACTCGGTCTTCTACTGCGTCGCCAACATGCCGGGCGCGGTGGCCAACACCTCCACCAACGCGCTCACCAACGCCACGCTGCCGTACATCATCGAGCTGGCCAACCGCGGCTGGCGCGAGGCGCTGCGCCGGGACGCCGCGCTGGCCAAGGGCCTCAACACCCACGAGGGCCAGGTCGTTTACCCGTCCGTCGCCGAGGCGCACGGGCTGGAGTCGATCGACCTCAGCACGCTGCTGGGCTGACCACGCCCCCTCGGCCCCGGCTGCTGTCGGGGCTTGCAGTAGCAGTCAGTTGGCGAGCACATCCCGTCAACCTGCATCAAAACCGTGTCACCGGCCGGGCCTTGTCCAACAAGGTCCGGCCGGTCCACTTCCCATGGGCTTTGTGGGGATGGTTTCGTTGATAGCGTAACTGGCCCGGAACATAACTGTTTTACCGTTTCGCCCACCCACGAAAGATCCCGGTTGCGCTCCTTACGCCCTTGACATCGGGGTGTTCGGTTGCCGACACATCGTGCCGTGTCCGGTGGATTGTGTTGCTGCGAACGGCCGACACGCCATAGAGTCGCCAACCGTCGGCATGGTGTCACGCTGACCTATTGAGAAGTTTCCTGGTCACCAAGGAGGTAAGACGACTTGTGAATGAGTCGACATTTGCTCCCGGGGGTGGTCAACCAGGAATGACCGTTCAGGGTCCGAGCCCGGTTGGACTTGGAGCCGTTGGTTCCGTTGCCGTCCGCACCTTCGAGGCACGCCGGACCGATTCGAGCACGGAGACGCAAGCAACACACGCCATGTCGTCATACGAGGAAGACCTTCAGGACGGTCAGTTCTACGATCCGGACGCGGAATACGAGCCGGACCCCGAGTACGCGGCCACCCTCGCCCCGGACGCCGCCCGGCAGCGCCGTGAGCGCGTCGGCCCAACCGGCCGCCCGCTGCCGTACTTTCCCATCCCCGGCCCGCTGAACGAGCACGGACCGGCCCAGATCATCGCGATGTGCAACCAGAAGGGCGGGGTCGGCAAGACCACCTCGACCATCAATCTGGGTGCCGCGCTCGCCGAGTACGGGCGCCGGGTCCTGCTCGTCGACTTCGACCCGCAGGGCGCGCTCTCCGTCGGCCTCGGCGTCAACCCCATGGAGCTGGACCTGACGGTCTACAACCTGCTCATGGAACGCGGCATGGCCGCCGACGAGGTGCTGCTGAAGACCGCCGTGCCCGGGATGGACCTGCTGCCCAGCAATATCGATTTGTCAGCTGCCGAAGTGCAGTTGGTCTCCGAGGTGGCCCGCGAGTCGACACTCCAGCGCGCGCTCAAGCCGCTCGTCGCCGACTACGACTACGTGATCATCGACTGCCAGCCGTCCCTCGGTCTGCTGACCGTCAACGCGCTGACCGCCGCGCACCGGGTGATCGTTCCGCTGGAGTGCGAGTTCTTCGCGCTGCGCGGAGTCGCGCTGCTCACCGAGACCATCGAGAAGGTCCGCGAACGGCTCAACCCCGAGCTCGAACTCGACGGCATCCTGGCCACCATGTACGACTCGCGCACCGTGCACAGCCGCGAGGTGCTGGCCCGCGTCGTCGAGGCGTTCGACGACCACGTGTTCCACACCGTCATCGGCCGCACCGTCCGCTTCCCGGAGACCACGGTGGCCGGCGAGCCGATCACGACCTACGCCTCCAACTCCGTTGGCGCGGCCGCGTACCGACAGCTCGCCAGGGAGGTGCTCGCCCGGTGCCACGCCGAGTGAGTCTGCCCGGAGCCGACGAACTGTTCCGTACCACCGGGGGAATGGCGCTGCAGCCGTCAACTCCCCGGCAGCACAACAACGGTGACGCCACTGCTTCCCCGTCCGCCGACCGGCTGCGCCCGGTACCGGCGGCCGACGAGGACGGTACCGCCGCCGCGCGCCACACGGACGAGGACGCGCCCGACGGCGACGGCACGGCGGAACACACCGAACGCACCCGCCGCGAGCAGCCCGCCCCCAACGCCACGACCGCGGCCGAACACGCACGTTCCGACGCGCCCGAGGCGCCCAGCCCGACCACCCCGGCGCAGCGCCGCCCACCGCAGGAGCACCCAGCGCCGGAGCGTCGGCGGCGCGGCGCGCCCAACCGCCGTCCCAGCGGCCGGGAACGGCACGACGAGAAGATCACGGTCTATGTCTCCGCCGAGGAGCTGATGGACCTCGAACACGCCCGGCTGGTGCTGCGCGGTGAACACGGCCTCGCCGTGGACCGCGGCCGTATCGTGCGTGAGGCGGTCGCCGTGGTGCTGGCCGACCTGGAATCGCGCGGAGACGCGAGCATCCTCGTCCGCCGCCTGCGCGGACGCTGACGCGCTGGGCGGTACGGAGGTTTTCCGGGGGCTGGCCGCCGGACCCCACCGCGAAACGCGACATCGCGGGGCGAACCTGGGTAGGGTGCCGGTTCGGCCGCCCACCCGCTCCGCCCTGTTGGAACACGATGACCGCAGCTGACCGCCCCGCCCGCCGCCCGCTGGGCCGAGGAGCGGCGCACCAGGCCCCGCCGCATGCCGACTCCGGCACCGCCCTGGCCGAGCCGCTTGCGCCGACGGAAGCGGGCCGGGCGACGGACACCGTTCCGCAGCAGGCGAGCCCCACGGAAGCGGCGCCTCCGACCGCACCGGACCCGACGCCCCCCGGAACGCCCCCGACCGCACCGGAACCCGTATCTCCCGGGACCACGGAACCGACGCCCCCCACCGCGGCGGAACCGCCCTCCAACCCCGTCGAACTGCCCGCCCCCGCCGCACCGGAGGCCTCCCGCGATGCCCAACCGGCCGCCCCGGACGGCCGGTTCACCGTTCGGCTGGAGAACTTCGAGGGCCCCTTCGACCTGCTGCTCCAACTGATCTCCAAGCACAAGCTGGACGTCACCGAAGTCGCCCTGTCCAAGGTCACCGACGAGTTCATCGCGCACATCCGCGCGATGGGCGCCGAGTGGGACCTGGACCAGGCCACCGAGTTCCTGGTGGTCGCGGCCACCCTGCTGGACCTGAAGGCGGCGCGGCTGCTGCCCGCGGCCGAGGTCGAGGACGAGGCCGACCTGGCCCTGTTGGAGGCGCGCGACCTGCTGTTCGCCCGGCTGCTCCAGTACCGCGCGTACAAGCGGATCTCGGAGATCCTCGCCGACCGCCTGGCAGCCGAGGGGCTGCGCTACCCGCGTACCGTAGGTCTTGAGCCGCACCACGCGGAGCTGCTGCCCGAAGTGGCCCTCAGCATCGGCCCGGAGGGCTTCGCCAAGCTGGCCGTCAAGGCGATGCAGCCCAAGCCCCGGCCGACGGTGTACGTCGAGCACATCCACGCGCCGTTGGTCAGCGTGCGCGAACAGGCGGACATCGTCATCGCCCGGCTGCGCGAGCTGGGCGCGGCGTCGTTTCGGGAACTGACCGTCGACGCCGCCGACACCCTCACCGTGGTCGCACGCTTCCTCGCGCTGCTGGAGCTGTACCGGGAGAAGGCGGTCGCCCTGGACCAGGAGCAGGCGCTGGGCGTCCTCCAGGTCCGCTGGACGGGCGGCGAGGGCACCGGACAGCCGCTGGTCACCGACGAGTTCGACCAGGAACCGGGGGTAGGGAAGGATGGCCGCGATGACTGAGCAGCACGAGGCGCCCGCGGCACCGCCGTCCGTCGCCGACCTCGACGTGAAGCCGGCGCTTGAGGCGGTGCTGATGGTGGTGGACGAGCCCGCCACCGAGGAGCACCTGGCCAAGGTGCTGGAACGGCCGCGCCGCGAGGTCGCCGACGCGCTGCGCGAGCTGTCCGACGAGTACGCACGTGACCGGCGCGGCTTCGAACTGCGGCTGGTCGCGGGCGGTTGGCGGTTCTACACCCGGCCCGAGTTCGCGCCCGCGGTGGAGAAGTTCGTGCTCGACGGCCAGCAGGCCCGGCTCACCCAGGCCGCGCTGGAGACCCTCGCGGTGGTCGCGTACCGCCAGCCGGTCAGCCGCTCCCGGGTCTCCGCGGTGCGCGGGGTCAACTGCGACGGCGTGATGCGCACCCTGCTCCAGCGCGGTCTGGTGGAGGAGGCTGGGACGGAACCCGAGACAGGTGCGATCCTGTACAGGACGACGAACTACTTCCTGGAGCGGATGGGCCTGCGCGGCCTCGACGAGCTGCCCGAGCTCGCTCCGTTCCTCCCGGAGGCGGACGCCGTCGAAGCGGAGTCCCAGGAGGGGGTTCCGTCGTTCGACCCGGACGCACCCGACACGACCTCGAGTACGGAACACTGATGCGAAGCAGCGGCAGGAACAGCGGAAACCGGAACTACCGGGGAGCGGGCAACCAGCGCGACGACAAGTCCAAGCGCGCCGGTCGCCCCCGTCCCGAGGAGCGCCGCTACGACGTGGGCGGGAACGGTACCGCCGGATCCGGCAGGCAGGGCGGTAAGCCCGGCGCCGGCAAGAAGGCCGCCCAGGGCCGCAGGAGCGCCCCGGCCCGGCCGCGCGAGTACGACGCCCAGATCGAGGAGCGCAACCGCGCCCGGCACGACAAGCCGCAGCTGAAGCTGCCCAAGACCTTCCCCGGCGCCGAGCAGGAGGGTGAGCGGCTGCAGAAGGTGCTGGCCCGAGCGGGCATGGGCTCCCGCCGCGCCTGCGAGGAGCTGATCGAGCAGCGCCGGGTGGAGGTCAACGGCAGGATCGTGACCGAGCAGGGCCTGCGCGTCGACCCGGACAAGGACGAGGTCAAGGTCGACGGGCTCACCGTGGCCACCCAGGCGTACCTGTTCTTCGCGCTCAACAAGCCCGCCGGCGTGGTCTCCACCATGGAGGACCCGGACGGCCGCCAGTGCCTCGGCGACTACGTCACCAACCGCGAGACCCGGCTGTTCCACGTCGGTCGACTGGACACCGAGACCGAGGGCATCATCCTGCTCACCAACCACGGTGAGCTGGCCAACCGCCTGACCCACCCGCGCTACGGCGTCACCAAGACCTACCTCGCAGCCATCCAGGGCCCGCTCCCGCGCGACCTGGGCCGGCGGCTGAAGGAAGGCATCGAGCTGGAGGACGGCTACGCCCGCGCCGACAGCTTCCGGGTGGTGGAGAACACCGGCAAGAACTACCTGGTCGAGGTCGCGCTGCACGAGGGCCGCAAGCACATCGTGCGCCGCATGCTCGCCGAGGCGGGCTTCCCCGTCGACAAGCTGGTGCGCACCCGCTTCGGCCCGATCGCGCTCGGCGACCAGAAGTCCGGCTGGCTGCGCCGGCTGACCAACACCGAGGTCGGCATGCTGATGAACGAGGTCGGCCTGTAGGACGCCTCCGGGGCGCGCCGGGCCGCGGGTTCGCCCCGCGGCCAAGCCGCGCCCCGGCGAAGGACCGGCCGAGCCCGTCCGGCTAGGACCAGAGCTTGAGGCTGAGGGCCCGTCCTTCGGCGTCCCGTTCCACCTCCAGCATTCCGGCGACCGCGGTGCGGTTGATCCGGCCGTACACGTGCGGGAAGAGGACCGCGGGCGCGGTGCCCGGCGGGGGCGTGCCCGCCGGTGGCTCCCAGCGCACCGGGGAGTCCAGCGCGTCCTCGTCGATCAGCAGCACCATCAGCGGGCCGACCGCGTCCCGGTAGAACGAGTCGGCCACCGCCAGCGCCGTGGACTCGTCGGGCGAGCAGTGCACGAAGCCGTCCTCGGCGAGGGACGGCGGCGCGTACGGCCGCTCCGGGACGCGCAGCCAGTCGTCCAGCGGGACCACATGGAAGATCATGCGCACCGTTCTACCGGACGCGGCGCCCGAAGCCCGCGTGGGTAGGACCGAAACGACCCCCGGAACGGCGCAGTGGAAAAATGGCGCCATGCGAACCGCCGCCGTCATCGGCACCGGACTGATCGGCACCTCCGCCGCCCTGGCCCTGGCCAGCCGTGGGGTCACCGTCCACCTCAGCGACCACGACCCGGACGCCGCCCGTACCGCCGCCGCGCTCGGCGCCGGAACCACCGACGCACCGCAGGGACCGGTGGACCTGGCGATCATCGCGGTACCTCCGGCGCACGTCGCCACGACGCTCGCCGAGGCGCAGCGTGCCGGGCTGGCCCGCGGCTACCTCGACGTGGCCAGCGTCAAGGGCGGTCCGCGGCGCGATCTGGAGGCGCTCGGATGCGACCTGTCGCAGTACATCGGCACGCATCCGATGGCGGGCCGGGAGCGGTCGGGACCGCTCGCGGCGACCCCGGACCTGTTCGAGGGCCGCCCGTGGGTGCTGACCCCGACCCGCGGCACCGACACCGAGGTGCTCAACCTGGCCCTGGAACTGGTCGCGCTGTGCCGTGCGGTGCCGGTGGTGATGGACGCCGACGCGCACGACCGCGCCGTGGCGCTGGTCTCACACACCCCGCAGCTGCTGTCCAGCATGGTGGCGGCCCGCCTTGAGCACGCCGACGAGTCCGCGGTGCGGCTGTGCGGCCAGGGCATCCGCGATGTCACCCGGATCGCCGCATCCGAGCCCGGGATGTGGGTCGACATCCTCTCCGCCAACCCCGGGCCGGTCGCCGATGTGCTCGCCGAGGTCGCGGCCGACCTCGGGGAGACGGTGGAGGCGCTGCGTTCCCTCCAGTCGGCCGACGAGGCCAAGCGGCAGGACGGCGCGGCGGGCATCGAGCGGGTGCTGCGGCGCGGCAACGCCGGACGGGTAAGGGTGCCCGGCAAGCACGGCGCGGCGCCCACGGTGTACGAGTCCGTGGTGGTCCTCATCGGCGACCAGCCCGGCGAACTGGCCCGGGTGTTCGCCGACGCGGGTGCGGCCGGGGTCAACATCGAGGACGTGCGCGTGGAGCACGCCACCGGCCAGCAGACGGGTCTGCTGCAACTCATGGTGGAGCCGAAGGCGGTGCCGGTGCTCACCGCCGCGCTGCGCGAGCGCGGCTGGTCGATCAGGCAGTAGGCCGACGGGACGGCACCGCCCGCGCGGCCGGTAACCTTGTCGTTGGCGTTCTGCTCCCACCCGTGCACGAGGAAGGTCCCCCAGCTGTGGAAACTCCGGTGATCGTCGCCATCGACGGCCCGTCCGGCACGGGTAAGTCGAGCACGTCCAAGGCGGTCGCGGCCAAGCTGGGCCTGAGCTACCTGGACACCGGCGCCCAGTACCGGGCGATGACGTGGTGGATGCTGAGCAACGGCATAGACGTCGACGACGCGGCCGAGGTGGCCACCGCCGCCGACAAGCCCACCATCGTCTCCGGTACGGACCCGTCCGCCCCGACCATCACGGTCGACGGCACGGACGCCGCGGGCCCGATCCGCACCCAGGAGGTCACCGCGGCGGTCAGCGCGGTCAGTGCGGTGCCCGAGGTGCGCGCCCGACTCGTGGAGCTCCAGCGTTCGGCCGCCGCCGCGGCGCCGAACGGGATCGTGGTGGAGGGCCGGGACATCGGTACCACGGTGCTGCCCGACGCCACCGTGAAGATCTTCCTGACCGCCTCCGCCCAGGCGCGCGCGGCCCGGCGCAACGGCGAGCTGAACGGCAAGGAGGCGGCCGACCTCGCCGCCACCCAGGCCGCGCTGGTCAAGCGGGACGCGGCCGACTCCGGCCGTAAGACCTCGCCGCTGGCCAAGGCGGACGACGCGATCGAGGTCGACACCACGGACCTCACCCTCGACCAGGTCATCGAGTGCGTCGTCACCCTGATCGAGGAGAAGCGAGCGGCTCGGTGACGCGCACGCACGGCGCGACCCCCGGTCCACGCGGCGCGGCCGTCGGCCGCGGGATCGGCATCGGCCTGATGAACGGCGGCTGGCGGCCCCGGGTGCTCGGCGCCTGGCGGTTCCCGACCAGCGGTCCGGTCATCCTCGCGGGCAACCACGCCCACAACGTCGACGGCCCGATGCTGATCGGCACCGCGCCGCGGCCGGTGCACTTCCTGGTCAAGCAGGAGGCGTTCGTCGGCCCGCTGGGTCTGTTCCTGCGGGGCATCGGCCAGCTTCCGGTGGACCGCGGCCGCGCCGACCGGGCCGCGATCAGCGCGGCGCTCGGTGTCCTGGAGCGCGGTGGGGTTCTGGGGATCTTCCCCGAGGGCACCCGCGGCGCCGGCGACTTCGCCGAATTGCGGTCCGGGCTGGCCTACTTCGCGGTGCGCACCGGCGCGCCGGTGGTACCGGTGGCGGTGCTCGGCAGCGCACGCGCCGGACGGCTCATCCCGGCGCTGCCGCCGCTGCGCAGCCGGATCGACGTGGTCTTCGGTGACCCGTTCGATCCGACCGACGGAACCGGGCGCCGTACCCGCAGCGCGCTGGACACCGCCACCGCCCGCATCCAGAAGCAGCTGACCGCCCATCTGGAATACGCCAGGCGCGCCACCGGGCGCGACTGAGGAACCCCGAACACTTCGCTGACGGATGACGAGGAAAGACTTCATGGACACCACAGACGAGTACGGCGAGCACGGCGCGCTCGGCGACGCCGAGTACGCCGAGTTCATGGAGCTGGCGGCGGAGGAGGGCTTCGACCTCGAAGAGGTGGCCGACGACCTGGCCGCGGCCGGACACGGCCCGCTGCCGGTGCTGGCCGTGGTCGGCCGTCCCAACGTGGGCAAGTCGACCCTGGTCAACCGGATCATCGGGCGCCGAGAAGCGGTGGTCGAGGACCGCCCGGGCGTCACCCGGGACCGGGTCACCTACGAGGCCCACTGGAACGGCCGCCGCTTCAAGATCGTCGACACCGGTGGCTGGGAGCAGGACGTCCTCGGCATTGACGCCTCGGTCGCCGCGCAGGCCGAGTTCGCCATCGAGGCCGCCGACGCGGTGGTGTTCGTGGTCGACTCCACCGTGGGCGCCACCGACACCGACGAGGCGGTGGTCAAGCTGCTGCGCCGGGCGGGCAAGCCGGTCGTGCTGTGCGCCAACAAGGTCGACGGCCCTTCGGGTGAGGCGGACGCGGCCATGCTGTGGTCGCTCGGCCTCGGTGAGCCGTACCCGGTCTCCTCACTGCACGGCCGCGGCACCGGTGACCTGCTGGACGCGGTGCTGGAGGTGCTGCCACAGGCGCCCGCGCAGACCTTCGGCGAGGCGCTCGGGGGGCCGCGCCGGGTGGCGCTGATCGGTAGGCCGAACGTCGGCAAGTCCTCGCTGCTGAACAAGGTCGCGGGCGAGGAGCGGGTGGTCGTCAACGAACTCGCGGGCACCACCCGCGACCCGGTGGACGAGTTGATCCAACTCGGCGGCAAGACCTGGAAGTTCGTGGACACCGCGGGTATCCGCCGTCGTGTCCACCTCACCGAGGGCGCCGACTACTACGCCTCGCTGCGCACCGCCGCGGCCCTGGAGAAGGCCGAGGTGGCGGTCATCCTGGTCGACGCCAGCGAGACGCTCTCCGTACAGGACACCAGGATCGTCTCGATGGCGGTCGACGCGGGCCGGGCCTGTGTGATCGCCTACAACAAGTGGGACCAGCTGGACGAGGAGCGCCGGTACTACCTGGAGCGGGAGATCGAGCAGGACCTGGTGCAGGTCCAGTGGGCGCCCCGGGTGAACGTTTCAGCGCTCACCGGGCGCCATATGGAAAAGCTCGTTCCGGCGATCGAGACCGCGCTCGCGGGCTGGGAGACCCGGATTCCCACCGGCCGTCTCAACGCCTTCCTGGGCGAGCTGGTCGCCGCGCATCCGCACCCGATCCGCGGCGGCAAGCAGCCGCGCATCCTGTTCGGCACGCAGGCCGGGACCAAGCCGCCGCGGTTCGTACTGTTCGCCTCCGGCTTCCTGGAGGCGGGCTACCGCCGCTTCATCGAGCGCCGGTTGCGCGAGGAGTTCGGCTTCGAGGGCACCCCGATCCAGATCTCGGTGCGGGTGCGCGAGAAGCGCGGGCGCAAGAAGTAGCCGCCCCCCGCGATGCGCGGGCGCCGTTCAGCGCCCGCGCATCCGGTTGTCGTACGGGGCGATGGCCCCGGACGGATTGGACTGCCCCGGAGGCAGCGCGGCGGGCAGTTGACCGCGGTAGCGGCCGTAGGACTGGGTGATGGCCCGCTGTTCGTGCTGCGGCCAGGGGCGACCGTCGTCGAACTGGAGTTCCTCCTCGCCGGTGCGGTCGCCTGGCAGCGCCCGGAACATCCGTCGGTACTCGGAGTACAGCGCGTCGTAGATCGGGGTGGCCGAGCCCGCGAGCGAGTCGTGCGGCGAGCGCATCGGCGGGATGTGGCTCTGGTACGGGACTCGGGAGAAGGTGTCATAGGTGTGCACGTATGTACCAACGATTCCCGTACGTCCGAGATGCGGGCCGTACGGGGCGAAATGACCCTTCCCTAGGCAAAAGTCGTATGACGAGGGCCAATCGGGCACGACGAAGGCCGGAGTACCCCCGAACGGGGTACTCCGGCCTTCGTGGCGATCGGCTGGCTCAGGTACCGGCGAGCGGCATCGTGCCGCCGACCAGCCGACCGGTGCTCGCCGCCCGGTCCAGCGCGTCGCGCAACAGGTCCTCGCGCGGCTGGCGGCCGATGGTGCCGGCCGGCGCGGCGTAGACGAACACCTTGTTGCTGCGGTTGGCCGCGCTGCGCCAGCCCTCGCTGACCGGCAGCGGCTGGTGCGCCTGCCACCAGGCGGAGGCGTTGGCGGCGTTGGGGCTGCCCTGGAGGACGGCGTGCAGCTTGCCCATCGCCATCAGCACGGACCAGCCGGCCAGCTCGGGCGGCGGGATCTCCAGGTTGCCGACCGGGTGGAAGCCCGCCTCGCCGAGCAGGACCAGGAACTCGTCGTGGGACGAGTTGCCCGGGCGGGCCACCGGGCTGGTGGGCTCGACCACCAGCGCCGGGTGCAGGTTGTCCTGGCAGAGCACCAGACCGCAGGTGATGCCCAGGACGGCCTGCTCCTCAGGGGTCGGCTGGACTGAGGCGGGCGGCTGCTGCGGCGGCTCGGTGGCGGTGGTCTCGCCGGTGATGCTGCGCACGGCGACCTGTAGCTGCTCCTCGGAGACCGGTACGACCTGCGACGGGATGCATCTGGCGTGCGCGAAGGCGAGCACCGCGGTCTCCTCGCCGACGAACAGCACCGTGCTGGTGCGTTCATGGTCGGTGTTGCCGGGGGTGCGGCAGGAGGTGCAGTCGTACGGGCCAGGTGCGTTCTCGCCTGACGCCAGGCGGGCGGCCTCCTCGTCGCCGATCTCGGCGCGTACATCGTCGCTGACATCGAGCATGGGCGGCACGGGGTGACTCCTCGGGGGTGCGTTCGGCGCGAGCCCGGAGTTTCCCGGCTCGCAGTGACAACGGGCCATCTGTGGCAGGGGTCACGCGCGGACTGGGGCGGGTTCAACTAGTCGTATGCGTAGGGTGATCGGCCTCCCGGAATCCCTTACTCCGTGTAGATCTTGTGACGTTGTACACGCTTGTGAACGCGTGAAGAACCTCACAGGAAGGTTGCGTTCCGCTGCGCGGTATCGGGATGAAACGCCATCAAAGCGGCGCGAAACAGCGGCTGTTACCTCTGGTAACAGCCAACTGGCCTGGGCAGAACGGGCATTGGTTGATATCAGCGGCTTGTGCTCCCTAGATTCGGCGGCCGTGTGCACAGAGCACCGCCCGGGCAGTCCGCACGGAGGATGACGGCGCGTCAGCGCGGTCGGCGGACGGGCGGGACGGGCACGGGGCGCGAACGCGTCCGGTGAACGTCCCGTTGGCACGACAGGGGGAAGCCCGGGTCCGTTGAGAAGGGGATTCATGTCCGGACATCCGGAGCGCCGCAAGCACGCAGTGACGTCCAACACCGCGACCGGGCTGCGCCGCAGGGCGCGGGCCGCCATGTTCGCGGGGGCGGCTGTCGTGGCACCCCTGGCCGCGGTCGCGGTCAGCGCGGGGCAGGCGCAGGCCGCCGACTCTGGTGTGTGGGACCGCATCGCGAGCTGTGAGAGCGGCGGCGACTGGCACATCAACACCGGCAACGGCTACTTCGGCGGCCTTCAGTTCAGCGCCAGCACCTGGGCCGCCTACGGCGGTACGAACTACGCGCCGAACGCCAGCGAGGCCAGCCGCTCGGAGCAGATCGCGGTCGCCAGCAGGGTGCAGGCCGCACAGGGCTGGGGCGCCTGGCCGGTCTGCTCGTCCCAGGCCGGGGCGTACGGCGGCGCGCCCACCGAGTCGGCGCCGCGGTCCAGCGGCGCGAGCCACACCAGCGGCCACAAGACCTACAAGCCGGCGCCCACCGAGCGCAGCGAGGAAGCGCCGAGCACCACCAGGTCCGCCACCCGCACCACCGAGTCGGGCCACGGCGACTACACCGTCGCCTCCGGCGACACGCTCAGCGGCATCGCGGCGGCCCACGGCACCACGTGGCAGCACCTGTACGCCGCCAACAAGAAGGCCATCGGCGACAACCCCAACCTGATCATGCCGGGAGAGCGCCTCAACGTCTGATCCGTCCGGCTGGAATCGCCACATCCGCTCGCCGTCGCGGGGGTACGAACCCACCGCGACGGCGAGCGACTTGTCTGCCGGGGTCCTGCGGCGCCGTACCGCCCCGGGGGCGGGTCAGCGCTCAACTCCCGTAGCGCCGACCGGTCGTCGGCGAACCGTCCCTTGGCGCGATCCGTACCAGCTCATGGCCGAGGCGGCGGACCGGGGGTAGCGTGCGGTCGACCCAGGAACGTCGCTCCATCCAGGAACGTCCGGGCCGCCCCGCGCGCCCGAACCCCCAAGGAGGCAGCCGTATGACGGTCTATCAGGCACCTGGCACACCCGGCAGCGCCGTCACCTTCCGCTCCCGGTACGAGAACTGGATCGGCGGCGAGTGGACCGCCCCCGCCGCCGGCCAGTACTTCGAGAACCCGACCCCGGTCACCGGACAGACGTTCACCGAGGTCGCCCGCTCCACCGCCGCCGACATCGAACTCGCCCTGGACGCCGCCCACTCGGCGGCGCCCGCCTGGGCCCGTACCGCACCGGCGGAGCGGGCCGCGGTGCTCGGGAGGATCGCCGACCGGATCGAGCAGAACCTGACCCAGCTCGCGGTCGCCGAGGTGTGGGACAACGGCAAGCCGATCCGGGAGGCGCTCGCCGCCGATCTTCCGCTGGCCGCGGACCACTTCCGGTACTTCGCCAGCGCCATCCGGGCGCAGGAGGGCTCGATCGCGCAGCTGGACGACGACACCGTGGCCTACCACTTCCACGAACCGCTGGGCGTGGTCGGCCAGATCATCCCGTGGAACTTCCCGATCCTGATGGCTGCCTGGAAGCTGGCGCCCGCGCTCGCGGCGGGCAACGCGGTGGTGCTCAAGCCCGCGGAGCAGACCCCGGCCTCGGTGCTGGTGCTGATCGAGCTGATCCAGGACCTGCTGCCGCCTGGCGTGGTCAACGTCGTCAACGGCTTCGGCGTCGAGGCGGGCAAGCCGCTGGCCGCCAACTCCCGGGTGGCCAAGGTGGCTTTCACCGGGGAGACCACCACCGGCCGCCTGATCATGCAGTACGCGAGCCAGAACATCATCCCGGTCACCCTGGAGCTGGGCGGCAAGAGCCCCAACATCTTCTTCGCGGACGTGGCGCGCGAGCCGGACGAGTTCTACGACAAGGCGCTGGAGGGCTTCACCATGTTCGCCCTCAACCAGGGCGAGGTGTGCACCTGCCCGTCCCGGGCGCTGATCCAGGAGGCGTTCTACGACAGCTTCCTCAGCGACTGCCTGGAGCGGACCCGCTCCATCCGGCAGGGCAACCCGCTGGACACCGACACTATGGTGGGCGCCCAGGCCAGCAACGACCAGCTGGAGAAGATCCTCTCCTACGTCGACATCGGCGCCGCCGAGGGCGCCAAGCTGCTCGTCGGTGGCGAACGCGTCGACCTCGGCGGTGAGCTCTCCGGCGGCTACTACATGGCGCCGACGATCTTCGAGGGCCAGAACAGCATGCGGATCTTCCAGGAGGAGATCTTCGGCCCGGTCGTCGCGGTCACCCCCTTCGAGGGCTTCGACGAGGCGATCTCGCTCGCCAACGACACGCTGTACGGACTGGGCGCGGGCGTGTGGACCAGGGACGGCAACACCGCGTACCGGGCGGGTCGCGCCATCCAGGCCGGCCGGGTGTGGACCAACTGCTACCACGCCTACCCCGCGCACGCGGCCTTCGGCGGCTACAAGAACTCCGGCATCGGCCGGGAGGGCCACAAGATGATGCTGGACCACTACCAGCAGACCAAGAACCTGCTGGTGAGCTACGCCCCGCAGGGGCTCGGGCTGTTCTGATGGGCACGGCCAAGGCGTGCCGGGTCGGGTGCACCGAGGAGGCGGCGCGGCTGCTGCGCCGCCTCGCGGAGTCGCACGGCCCGTTGATGTTCCACCAGTCGGGCGGCTGCTGCGACGGCAGTTCGCCGATGTGCTACCCGGCGGGGGAGTTCCTCGTCGGGGAGGCCGATGTGCACCTGGGGGACCTCGATGTGCCCGGCACGGTCCCGGTGCCGGTCTGGATGGCGCGGGACCAGTTCGCGTACTGGAGCCACACGCATCTGACGATCGACGTGGTGCCGGGGCGCGGCAGCGGGTTCTCGTTGGAGGCGCCCACCGGCCACCGCTTCCTGATCCGGTCGCGGCTGCTGACCGATGAGGAGCTTGCCGCGCTGGGCGGGCGGCCTGCCCAGGGCCGGTCCGCGTTGTGAACACGTGAACAGCGAGGGGGCGGTGTGGAGGAATAGTGGGTTCCGTTCCAGCCATTCCGCTTGGTGTTGGCGATTAACTCCGCATGCCCTTCTGAAATTGCGTGGCAGGTGCTGGCAACAGCCTTCCGGATAAACCGGCTGGCCGGTGCACGGATGATTTCTGGCGGGCGTGGCGGTGTTTTTCGCGGAGGGCGCGGCGGCGCTGAGTGAGGGGCGCCGGGGCGGCAAACACCGCGACGCGCACTGTGACAGAAGCGTGACGATGCCACCGGTCCGCCCCTCGGCGGCGCCAGCCGAGGGGCCGTACGGTGGCGGACATGGCACCCTCACCGACCCCCGGTCCGGTCCCCGAGGACGACCTCGGTCAGTACGTCGGCATGCCCGCGCAGGAGGCCGAGCGCACCGCCGCCCGGCACGGCTGGACGACGGTACGGGCGTTGCCACCGGACGCGGTGATCACCCTGGAGTACCTCGCCGGGCGGCTGAACCTCACGGTCCAGGACGGCGTGGTGACCCGCTGCTGGGCGGGCTGAGCCCGAACACGCCGACGGCCCGCGGGGGAGTTGTGCGTACCGCTCCCCGCGGGCCGTCGACCTCTCGTGTGCTGCGTCCTTCGGCTCAGCCCTGGTTGCCCCGGCCGCGATGGGTGGCCGGGTGGGCCGCCCGCTCGACGTGCGGTGGGCGGCGGTTGCCGGGCGCGGGGACCGTCGCCCGGTCATGGCGCGCGATGTGGCCGCGCATGCCGTGGTGCGCCGCCCTGGAGGCCGTGGCGGTCGCGGTGGCGGTGGCGGCGGTGGGGCGGGCGGGGGCGCCCGCGCCGACCGGCTGGAGCAGCGGGGCGTCGTCCGCGGCGTCGCGCGGCGGGATGACGCCGGAGCGGGCGGCGATCGGCGAGACCGTGACCGGCGTCGGCAGCCAACGGGACCGCAACTGCGTCCACTTCACCAGCAGCCACTGCTCGGCGCGGCTGATCAGCGGCTCGAACCAGGGCAGCGCAAGCAGCACCAGCAGCCCCGCGCACCAGCCGCTGAGCACATCGCTGACCCAGTGCGTACCGAGGTAGATCGTGGTCATGCCCACGCCCAGCGAGAGCATCGCGCTGACCACCGACAGCACCCGCCTGGCCCGCGGCGTGGTGGCCAGATAGGCAAGGATCCCCCAGGTCACCACCGCGTTCGCGGTGTGCCCTGAGGGAAATATGTCGCCGGCCTTGAACAGTTCGGCGGAGCCGATCGTGGTGGCGTAGTGCGGGCCGAGCCTGCCCAGGCCGTACTTGACCGCGCCCACCGTGATGTTGAGAAGCAGCAGCGCGGTGCCGAGTACCAGCAGCGGGCGCAGGGAGCGCTGCTTCCAGGTGCGCCAGCCCAGCCACGCCGCGACCATCACGGCTGTCGGGCCGCGCTGCCCGAGGACCACGAAGTAGTCCAGGAACGCGTGGAATTGGGGCCACTGCTTGTACGGCCGGAACAGCATGACCTGCCAGTCCAGCCGCACCAGCCGGGACGTGCCGAGCACGGCCGCGACTATGGCCGCGTAGGCCACCGTGGTGGTGCCGAACAGCACCCGGCGTGTCCGGCTCATCCCTGGGACCTCGTGGTCGCCCGGCCGCGGCGGCTCTAGCCGTGGCGCCGGGGCGGCGAGGATTCGGTCAGTACGCACACAATCGACGTTACAGCGTGTGACGGCTGTGTTTGGCCGAACGGGCCTTTTTGTGATGACGATGTGATGTGGCAACAGTCACGGATGTCGGGCAGCTCACATTTTCCACTTCTTCTGGACGTGGTTGAGCGGTGCCGTTGCGGTGGTGTTCCGAATTTCAGTCCGCTGTTTTCCGCGCAATCCCCGGAATGGGGACGGGTGATTTTCCGGAGCCAGGTTAAATCTGATGCGCCGTCAGGTTTGGGCGCTGGTCGCGTTCCGTTTCAAGATCCTTAACCTGGGAAGGCCAACACCGGGTCAACGTGCGGGGGCGGCGGGGTGACTCCTGAGTGTGACCAAGGCCACCCGCCGCGCACCCCCACCGCTGGCCGGAAGCCGATGGTCGCGCCGGGAAGGCGTCCTGCGCCGGAAGCCGGGCCCTCCCACTCGCGTACCCTGGCGGCTCACCCGCCCCATTTCGCCGGGTGCCGCGGCCAACCGGGCGCGGGCGCCGGGCGGCGTCGCACGCGGGGCGCGAGCGCACACCAGTGGAGGTGCATGGATGACGGGGACGACCACGGTCGGCACCCCGACGGCGGCCGCAGTCCCACGGGCCAGACGGCCGCGTCCGGACACCGGCGGGGCTACCGGCCCCGCCAACCGCTGGACGATCCTGGCCGTGCTCTGCGTCAGCCTGCTGCTCGTCGCGCTCGACGCGACCGTGCTGCACGTCGCGGTCCCCTCGCTCAGCGAGGACCTGCGCCCCAGCGCGATAGCCCTGCTGTGGATCGTCGACGCCTATCCGCTCGCCGCCGCCTCCCTGCTCATCCTCTTCGGCACCCTCGGAGACCGCGTCGGCCGCCGCCGGGTGCTGCTGGTGGGCTACGGGCTGTTCGCCGCCGCCTCCGCGGTCGCGGCGCTGGCCACCACCCCGGCCGTGCTGATCGCGGCCCGCGCGCTGCTGGGCGTCGGCGGCGCCATGATCATGCCCGCCACGCTGTCGATCCTGCGGCAGGTCTTCCCCGACCGCAGGGAACGCGCGCTGGCCATCGGTCTGTGGAGCGCGATCGCGGCGGTCGGCGCGGCGGTCGGACCGGTGCTCGGCGGCTTCCTGGTGGAACGCTTCTGGTGGGGCTCGGTCTTCCTGGTCAACATTCCGCTGCTGGCGGTGCTCTGGCCGGTTGCCCGCCGACTGCTGCCGGAGTCCACCGGCGCGCACGACGGGCCGTGGGACGTGCTCGGGGCCGGGATGGCGGCGCTGGGCATCCTCGGGGTGATCCTCGGCGTCAAGCGGCTCGGCGGCGGCGCCACGCCGTACCAGCCGGTGGTGATCGTTCCGCTGCTGGTGGGGGTGGCACTGCTCTGGCTGTTCGTACGACGGCAACGCGGGCTGCGGCACCCGCTGGTGGACATGCGGATGTTCGCCAGGCCCGCGTTCAGCACCTCGGTCGGCTGCATCGTGCTGGCGATGCTGGCGCTGGTCGGCCTTGAGCTGATCGCCGTCCAGTACCTCCAACTGGTGCTCGGCCTGGCCCCCTTGGAGACCGGGCTGCGGCTGCTGCCGCTCACCCTCGCCGCGATGGCCGCCGGGCTCGCCGGATCGCGGCTGCTGCACCGGCTCGGGCCGCGGCTCATGGTCTGCCTCGGCTTCGTGCTCACCGCCTGCGCCGTGCTGTCGCTGACCGTCATGGGACAGCACGACCGCCCCTGGCTGCTCACCACCGCGTTCGTCGCCCTCGGCTTCGGGCTGGAGACCACCTTGTTCGGGGCGTACGAGTCGATGCTCAGCGACGCCCCGGCAGCCCAGGCGGGCGGGGCCGCGGCGATCGGTGAGACCTCCTACCAACTCGGTGCCGGAACGGGCATCGCACTGCTCGGCAGCGTGATGAACGCCGGGTACGCGCCCGGCGTCCACGGCGTCCCCGGCGTTCCGGCCGCCGCCGGCAACGAGGCGGCGCACTCGCTCGGCGAGGCGTACGAGGTGGCCGACCGGATCGGCGGCGGTACCGGCGAGGCACTGCGCTCCGCAGCCCGCGGCTCCTTCGTGCACGGGCTGCACCTCACCCTGTCCGCCAGCGCCGTACTGCTGCTGCTCGGCGCGCTCGTCGCGCTCCGCCTGCCGCGTAGCGCCGAGACGACGGCGTGCGCGCAGGCCGAGGGCGCTGACCTTGAGGGTCTTTACGACGGGCGGACGCGGCCGTAGCGTCAGCGGCGACCAGGAAAGATCGATCAGCGACGATCGACCGTCCCAAGGAGCACCGGTATGGCAGTGGAGCGCGGCTCCTCGTTCGAGGGCGGTGGCCGGGCGGGCCGCAGTGGCGGCGCGCCGCCGTCCTTCGACCCGCTCGACCCGCTCGGTCTCGACGACCTGCTGAGCGACGAGGACCGCGCGGTGCGGGAGACGGTGCGCCGCTGGGCCGCCGACCGGGTGCTGCCGAACATCGCCGAGTGGTACGAGCGCGGTGAACTGCCCGGCATCCGCGAGCTGGCCCGCGAACTCGGCGCTATCGGGGCGCTCGGCATGTCCCTCGACGGGTACGGCTGCGCCGGGGCCAGCGCCGTCCAGTACGGGCTGGCCTGCCTGGAGTTGGAGGCCGCTGACTCCGGGATCCGCTCGCTGGTCTCGGTCCAGGGCTCGTTGGCGATGTACGCGATCCACCGCTACGGCTCCGAGGCGCAGAAGCGGGAGTGGCTGCCGCGGATGGCCGCCGGAGAGGTGATCGGCTGCTTCGGCCTGACCGAGCCCGACCACGGCTCCGACCCGGCCGGGATGACCACGTACGCCAAGCGGGACGGCACCGACTGGGTGCTGACCGGGCGCAAGATGTGGATCACCAACGGTTCGGTGGCCGGGGTGGCGGTGGTCTGGGCCCGTACTGACGAGGGCATCCGCGGTTTCGTCGTCCCCACCGACGTACCCGGCTTCTCCGCGCCGGAGATCAGGCACAAGTGGAGCCTGCGCGCCTCGGTCACCAGTGAACTGGTCCTGGACGACGTGCGGTTGCCCGCCGACGCGGTGCTGCCGGAGGTCAGCGGGCTGCGCGGGCCGCTGAGCTGTCTGAGCCACGCCCGGTACGGCATCGTCTGGGGTTCGATGGGCGCGGCCCGCAGCTGCTTCGAGTCGGCGCTGGACTACGCCAGGTCACGGGAGCAGTTCGGCCGTCCGATCGGTGCTTTCCAGCTCACCCAGGCCAAGCTCGCCGACATGGCCGTCGAACTGCACAAGGGCATCCTGCTCGCCCACCACCTCGGCCGCCGGATGGACGCCGGGCGGCTGCGCCCGGAGCAGGTCAGCTTCGGCAAGCTCAACAACGTGCGCGAGGCGATCGAGATCTGCCGCACCGCGCGCACCATCCTGGGAGCCAACGGGATCTCGCTGGAGTACCCGGTGATGCGGCACGCCACCAACCTGGAGAGTGTCCTGACGTACGAGGGCACCGTGGAGATGCACCAGTTGGTCCTGGGCAAGGCCCTCACCGGACTGGACGCGTTCCGCTAGGTCTGCGGGGGCGCGGGGCTCAATCCCGGGGCAAGACCCCGGGGCCCCGGGCGGACGGGTACCGCGGGTGCCGTCTCGGGGCATTCTGGCGCCGGGACGGTGAGTGGCCGCGCGTCGGGGACCGGCGGTGCCGAAGCGGCCACGACCCGCGGTGGGCGCGGCGGCGCGAGCCCCGAGCCCCTTTGGGGCAGGCCCCCTGGCCTGCCCCTTCAGCTCTGGTTGAAGAAGCCGTCCGAGGAGCGGCTGCCCGCCGCACCGTCAACCACCCTGTAGTCGGCGGGGGTCAGCAGGAACACCCGGGTCGCCACCCGTTCGATGGAGCCGCGCAGGCCGAAGGTCAGACCTGCCGCGAAGTCCACCACCCGCTTGGCGTCGGCCGACTCCATGGCCGTGAGGTTGACGATCACCGGCACGCCCTCCCGGAACAACTCACCGATGCCGCGCGCGTCCCGGAAGCCGTCCGGGGTGACCGTGGCGATCCGCTGGCCCTGCTCCTCGGCGCTGACCGCGGCGACCCGCACCCGCGGGTCGGTGACCCATTCGCTGGACTCGGGCCCCTCGGTGTAGTCCGTGTACTCCTCGTCGTAGTAGCGCTCGTCGTCGCCTTCGTCGACGAGTCCAAGCCATGCGCTGGCCTTCCGCACCGAACCCATGGACGCCTCCTCTCACGCGCGGTCCGTACCGTCCGCCCTCCTATGGTCGTCCATGATGCGGATGATGCGCCAAGTGGAAAGCCGCCGTACTGGGGATTCGTGACGGTTCTGGTGCAACAGCCGCACATGGCGATGCGTCAGGTAATCGTAGGAATGCGGATTGTGACGGTGTGCAAGGAAGCCACCGTCAAGCCTCTCGGCGGGGTGACGGTGCGCGTCCGTATGGCTCATCGATCGCCGTCCTTCGTGCCCGTCCGGGCGTTTCCCTTCCCGCCTTGGGCCGGGTTCACTCCCGTGCGCGGCCACGTTCCGGGTGGCCGGTAGCATGACGGGCCGATCACGACCGGCGACGACCAGTTGTGACTGTTCGCGATCAAAAATGCGCGCGGTTGACTGTGCCTTTTTGGCTGATGGGGGAGAGTTGTTCGGGATCATACGGCCGTGTCGGCACCGGCTGTCCGAGGGCCTTGCCACCTCGTGGACGGCCCATCTGTGCGGCCTGTGCCTCGCGTTGCGCGACGACCACGGACAGTTGGCCCGGGTCGCCACCAACTACGACGGGCTGATCATTTCCGTCCTGGTAGAGGCGCAGTCCCAGCGCTCCGGCGACTGGCGGCGCACCGCCGGACCCTGCCCGCTGCGCGGCATGCGCACCGCCCCGGTGGCCAAGGGCGAGGGCGCCCGACTGGCCGCCGCGGTCTCCCTCGTCCTGGCCTCGGCGAAGGTACGGGACCACATCGCCGACCGTGACGGGCTGCTGGGGCGTCGCCCGGTGGCCGCCGCCGCCCGCCGGGTGGCGGGCAGTTGGGACCGCAGGGGCGCCTCCGTCGGCGCCGGAATCGGATTCGACACCGCGGTCCTGGTGGACGCGGTGGACCGGCAGACCGGCATCGAGGCGCTGGCGGGCCCCGGCACCCCGCTGCTGGCCGTCACCGAGCCCGCCGAGACGGCCACCGCCGCGGCCTTCGAGCACACCGCGGTGCTCGCCGGACGGCCGGGCAACCGCGCCCCGCTCGCCGAGGCCGGACGACTCTTCGGCCGGCTCGCGCATCTGCTGGACGCCGTCCAGGATCTGACGGCGGACCAGCGGTCCGGCGCCTGGAACCCGCTGACCGCGACCGGAACCAGCCTCGCCGAGGCGCGGCGGCTGTGCGACGACGCGGTGCACGGAGTGCGACTCGCGCTGCGCGAGGTGGAGTTCACCGACGCCAGGCTGGCGCACGTGCTGCTCGTCCATGAGCTGCCCAGGTCGGTGGACCGCGCCTTCGGGACGCTGGGACACCGCTGCGCGACGCCGCCCGTGGAAGGCTCCCACCCGCCGCCCGGCGGCCCGTACGGCCCGTACGGCCCGCCGCGGGAGTACCCGTACGGCGGCCCGCGGCACGGCAACCCGTACCAGAACCCGCACGGCGACCCGTACCAGAATCCCTACGCGCCGGGCGGGCCCGGCGGCGGGTTCCCGCCGCCGGAGCCGCCACGCCGCCGCGACTGGTTCACCGGCTGCGCGATCTGGACCGGGCTTTGCTGCACATGCCAGTTGTGCTGCCGCGACCCGTACCACGACCCGTGGACCGGGCAGCCGAGGCAGGGCTGGTGCCGTGGCGACTGTGACTGCGACTGCTGTGATGCGTGTGAATGCTGCGAGTGTTCCTGCGAGTGCTGCCAGTGTGTGGAGTGCTGCAGCGGCTGCAACTGACGAACGGTGTGAAGGCGTGCGAAGCGTCCTGCGGTAGCCGGGGCGAAGCGACGGGCTGCCCGGAACATGGGCGGATCAAGGGGAGTTCGGGCCGTCTACGCGGTCGGCTACCAGGTCAGCGGCAACACGAGGCGGACCACACTCGACCGAAGTCGATGTGGTCGCGGGTGACCGGCTGATGGGAACGCATGAGCACAGTGGAACAGTCCGGCGCGTGCCCGTCAACCAAGATGAGACGCGGTGCTCACCTTTCGGACAGGCTTGACAGTGGCCCGCACGACGGGCTTAGCCTCAAGCCAGGCCGTCGCCATGTCGTGACGGCCGGACCGCGTTGAGGGGCGCGGTTTCCGTGTGAAGGCAGTTCCCGTGCAGTTTCCACCCGTATGCCACGGAGCCTTCACATGCCTGTGCCCTCTGACTCCCCGCCATATCCCGCGCGTCCCGGGCAGCCGGACGCCTCCGTGCCGTCGCTCGTCATCGTGGGCGCCGGACCGCGCGGTACCGGGCTGCTGGAACGGATAGCGGCCAACGCGCCTGATATATATGGCGGTTCACGCCTCGACATCCACATGGTGGACCCGTACCCGGCAGGCGCCGGACGGGTCTGGCGATACGAGCAGTCACCGCTGCTGTGGATGAACTCCATGGCCGAGGACGTCACGATGTTCCTCGACGAGTCCGTGGAGTGCGCCGGGCCGATCCGCCCCGGCCCCTCACTGGCCCAGTGGGCCGAGCGGGTCAGGGCGGGAAGCATCAGTCCGCCACCCGAACTCGCCGAGGAGATAGGGGGGTTGCGTGCCGACGGCTTCCCGTCCAGGCGGGTGCAGAGCGCCTACCTCGGCTGGGTGTACGAACAGGCGGTGGCCGCGCTGCCGCCCGGGGTAAGGGTGCACCGGCACCCGTACCGCGCGGTACGGGTCACCGGGCCGCTCGACGGCCGCCAGCGGGTCTGGCTGGACGGGGTGGCCGCCCCGCTCACCGCCGACCTGGTGGTGCTGGCCCTCGGCCACCTGGACTCCGAACCGGACCCGGAGCAGCGCGCGCTGTCCGCCTTCGCCGCTCGCCACGGCCTGGTCCACCTGCCGCCCGCGTACACCGCCGACACCGACCTGTCCGCGCTGCGCCCAGGCCAGACGGTCATCGTGCGCGGCTTCGGACTCGCCTTCATCGACCTGATGGTGCTGCTCACCGAGGGCCGCGGCGGACGCTACGAGAGCGACGCGCGAGGGCGGTTGACGTACCGGCCCTCCGGCCGTGAACCGCTGCTCCACGTCGGCTCGCGGCGAGGTGTCCCGTACCACTCGAAGATCGGCTACGGCTGGACCGGGGAGCGCACCCCGCTGCCGCGCTTCTTCGGCCCGGCGGCCGTCGACCAACTGCTGGCCGGGCCAGGGCGGTTGGACTTCCGGCGCGATGTGTGGCCGCTGATCGCCAAGGAACTCGGCTACGCCTTCTACCACCGGCTGTTCACCGCCCACCCCGAGCGCACCCGGGTCAACTGGCCGGACTTCGAGGAGAAGTACGCCGCCGCCGCGCCCGCCAGCGCCGAACTGGACGCGCTGGTCAACGACGGAGTGCCGGACCCCGCCGACCGGTTCGACCCGGACGCCCTGGACCATCCGCTGTCCGGACTGCGCTTCCCGGACGAAGAATCGTTCCAGCGCTACCTGTGCGACTACATCCAGGCCGACCTCGACCGCCGCGCCGACCCCCGGCACAGCCCGGACCTCGCGGTCTTCCTCGCCCTGCTGGCGGTCTACGGGCAGTTGGTGCGGATCATCGGCTCGGGCAGGCTCACCGCCCGCTCCCGGATCGCCGACCTGGACGGCTGGTGGCACGGCTTCTTCAGCTACTACGCCTCCGGGCCGCCCGCCCCCCGGCTGCGGCAACTGCTGGCGCTGTCCCGGGCCGGGGCCGTACGGTTCCTCGGCGCAGGCCTGACCGTCGAGGCGGACCGCGAGCGCGGGGTGTTCCGGGCCTCAAGTCCCGGCGTGCCCGGCACGGTTGAGGCGACGGCGCTGGTCGAGGCGCGGCTGCCGGGGCCTTCGGTGCACCGCTCCCGCGACCGGCTGCTGCGCTCGCTGGCCGAGGACGGCGCGGGCGGCGAGGAGATGCTGTGCGACGGCGACCACCTGCTGCCCACCGGCCTGCTCGCGGTCGACCCGGCCGACGCCCGCCTCATCGGCCGCGACGGGCGCCCGCACCCGCGCCGCCTCGCCCTCGGCCCGCACACCAACGGGCGCGCCTACGCGGCCTTCGCCCGTCCCCGAACCAACGCCCCCGCGTTCCGGCAGAACGACGCCACGGCCCGGGCCGTCCTCGCCTTCCTCGGCGAGCGGCCCGGCACCGCACGGCTCAGTGCCTGAACGCCTCAAACTCGAAGGAAACCCCATGCCACTGACCGACCCGGCCGCCGCCGCGCGCCGCTGACCAGGGGAGACAACGATGCCTGCCCCCACCCGGCCGCTGCACCTGGCCGCCGCCATCGACGCCCCCGACCAGTACCAGGCCGCGTACTACGTGGAGTTGGCCCGGCTCGCCGAACGCGGCTCGCTGGACTTCGTCACCCTGGACGACTCCCTGGCGCCGCCCGCGCCCGGCACGGGACGGCTCGACGCGCTCACCGTGCTGTCCAGGGTCGCGCCGAGAACCCAGCGGGTCGGACTGGTGCCGACCGTCACCACCACGCACACCGAGCCGTTCCATGTGTCCGCCGGCCTGGCCACCCTGGACTGGGTCAGTCGGGGCCGCGCGGGCTGGACCGTGCGGGTCTCGGCGACCGAGGCCGAGGCGGGCCATGTGGGACGCCGCCCGGTCGCACCACCGGTCGCGCTGTGGCGGGAGGCGGACGAGGTCGCCGATGCGGTGGCCCGGCTGTGGGACAGCTGGGAGGACGACGCGGAGATCCGCGATGTGGCGACCGGACGCTTCGTCGACCGCGACAAGTTGCACTACGTCGACTTCGTCGGCGAGCACTTCTCGGTGCGCGGCCCGTCCATAGTGCCCAGGCCGCCGCAGGGGCGCCCGGTGATCGCCGTGGACGCCACCGATGAGGCCGTACACGCCTTCGCGGCGCGCCATGCGGACGTCATATATATAAGGACCGAGGACCTGGATACCGCCCGCATCGTCCGGCGCACCATACGGCAGTTGGCCGCCGGCGCCGGACGCGACCCGGACCGGCTCACCGTACTCGCCTCGATCCAGGTCCAGCTGATCGACCCGGCGGACGCGGTGCGGCTCGCGGAGCGCATCGCCGACTGGTTCCGCGACGGCGCGGCCGACGGCTTCCACATCCGTCCCACGGCACCGCTGCGCGACCTTGGACGACTGGTCGACGCCACCGTTCCGCTGCTGCAACAGCGGTGCCTGTTCAGGCGGTTCTATCCCGGTGACACCCTGCGCGACCACCTCGGCCTGCGCCGACCTTCCAACCGCTACGCTCGCCCGCAGGAGGCTTCCCGATGACCAGCGGTGTACACCGCGCCAGGAAGCGGATGCATCTGGCCGCGCACTTCCCCGGTGTCAACAACACCACCGTCTGGCAGGACCCGCGCTCGGGGAGCCAGATCGACTTCTCCTCCTTCCAGCACCTGGCCGAGACCGCCGAGCGCGGCACCTTCGACTTCTTCTTCCTCGCCGAGGGGCTCCGGCTGCGGGAGCACAAGGGCCGCATCCACGACCTGGACGTGGTCGGCCGGCCCGAGGCGATCAGCGTGCTCGCCGCGCTCGCCGCCGTCACCGAGCGGCTGGGGCTCGCCGCCACGGTCAACGCCACCTTCAACGAGCCCTACGAACTCGCCCGCAGGCTGGCCTCCTTGGACCACCTCAGTGAGGGGCGCGCGGCATGGAACGTGGTGACCTCCTCCGATGCGTTCACCGGGGAGAACTTCCGGCGCGGTGGATATCTTGACCGCGCGGACCGCTATACACGGGCCGCCGAATTCCTTGCCACCGCACGGGAGTTGTGGGACTCCTGGCCGCTGGACGAGGAGCCCAGGCCGTTCGTACACCACGGCCGGCACTTCGACATCCACGGTGAGTTCACCGTGCCCCGCTCCCCGCAGGGCCACCCCGTGGTCATCCAGGCGGGCGACTCCGCCGAGGGCCGCGAGTTCGCCGCCTCGGCCGCCGACGTCATCTTCACGCTGCACGGCACGCTGGAGGCGGGACGCGCCTTCTACGCGGACGTCAAGGGCCGCCTCGCGCGGTACGGGCGGCGGCCGGAGGACCTGAAGATCATGCCCGGGGTGACCTTCGTGCTCGGGGACACCGACGCCGAGGCGGCGGAGAGGGCGGTCGAGATCCGCCGCCAGCAGGTCTCCGGGCAGACCGCGATCGTCTTCCTGGAGCAGGTGTGGGGGCGCGACCTGTCCGGATACGACCCGGACGGCCCGTTCCCCGACGTCGATCCGGAGCCGGAAGGCCAGGTGACGATGGGCCGGGTACGGCACGGAGACCGGCTGGCGACCGCCGCCAAGTGGCGCGAGATATCCGAGCAGAAGCAGTTGTCTATACGGGAGACAGTCATCGAGGTGACCGGACGCCAGTCCTTCATCGGTACGCCGGAGACGGTGGCGGGTGCGCTGGACGAGTTCGTACAGACCGACGCCTGCGACGGCTTCATCCTGGTGCCGCACCTCACCCCCGGCGGACTCGACGAGTTCGTGGACCGCGTGGTCCCGCTGCTGCGCGAGCGCGGTTCGTTCCGTACGGAGTACGAGGGCAGCACACTGCGCGAGCACCTCGGGCTGCGGCAGCCCGCAGAGTCGGAGGATGGTACCGGATTGGACAACCACTGATATCGCGTCAAAATCGGTCGGCGAACTGACGCCGGGGGCCGTGCCGACGGCCCCTACGGTTGGGAGGACATGCCATGCCATGTCCAAAAAGGCGCCCTTGTGCGGGAGTTGGGGCGTCCGGATACTCCGCGACAGCGCTCTCCACCGCACAGGAGGCATGAGTGAGGATCAAGCGCAGCGTCCACAACCGCCGCCCCGTCCACCACCGCCCCCGACTCGAAAGACGTGCCCTCGCCACGGCCGTCACCTGCGCACTGCTGGCCGCCGGAGTCATCGCCCTGCCCGCCGCCGACAGCGCCGGGGCCGCCCCGGAGTACTCCGACGTGCCGGCCTCCGCCGCCGCCCTGGCCGGCGCCCTCGGCAGCACGGCGACCGCGGGCTCGTACTACGACAACGCCGACCGGACCACCGTCGTCAACGTCACCTCCGAAGCCGCCGCGCGTTCGGTACGGGCCAGCGGAGCGCGGGCCCGACTCGTCAGACACAGCACGGCACAACTGGACGCGGTGGGAGCGCGCCTGCGCTCCCTCGACATCCCGGGCACCGCCTGGTCGGTGGACCCGCGCAGCGACCAACTCGTGGTCAGTGCCGACCGTACGGTGAGCGGCGCACAGCTCGCCGCGCTGCGCGCCACCGCCACCCGGTACGGCGACGAGGTGCGGGTGCGGCGGGTGGACGGGCGGTTCGACCGGCTGCTCGCCGGCGGCGACCCCATCTACGGCGGCGGCTTCCGCTGCTCGGTCGGCTTCAACGTCCACAAGGGCGATGTGCGCTACTTCCTCACCGCGGGGCACTGCGGGAAGGTCGCCGCCCAGTGGTTCGCCGACCCCGGACAGTCCAAGCTGGTCGGCACCACCGTCGACTACACCTTCCCCGGCCACGACTACGCACTGGTGCGGTACGCCAACGCCACGCCGTCCCATCCGGGGGCGGTCCGCGGCCAGGTGATCACCAGGGCCGCCGACGCGTACGTCGGCGAACCGGTCAAGCGGCGGGGCAGCACCTCCGGCGTGCACAGCGGGGAGGTCACCGGGCTGAACGCCACCGTCGACTACGGCAACGGCGACGTCGTCTCCGGCCTCATCCAGACCGATGTCTGCGCCGAGCCCGGCGACAGCGGCGGCGCCCTGTACTCCGGGGACACCGCGCTGGGCCTGACCTCCGGCGGCAGCGGCAACTGCCTGCTGGGCGGTACGACGTACTACCAGCCGGTGACCGAGGCCCTCGGCCACTACGGGGCGAGCATCGGCTAGCGGTCACCACCGCCGACCGGTCGACTACCAGGAGTAGCCGACCGGTCGGCGGTGTGCGTCCCACTGACGGTTGCCGCCGTGAGGCGTACCGTGAGGTACGAGGACATCTCACGATGCCCGCGGTTGGCTGGTACGGCGACGGCAGGGGGCCGTGATGGTCGTGGACGTGGTGTCGGCGGTGCTGGCGTTCGGCGTGGTGTACTTTCTCGCGGGCGCCCGCGTCATCCAGCAGTTCGAGCGCGGGGTGCTGTTCCGTCTCGGGCATGCGCACGAGAAGCTGCGCGGGCCCGGGTTCACCATGATCGTGCCGGTCGTCGACCGGCTGCGCAAGGTCAATCTGCAGATCGTGACGATGCCCATCCCGGCCCAGGAGGGCATCACCCGGGACAACGTCACGGTGCGCGTCGACGCGGTGGTGTACTTCAAGGTGCTCCACCCCCGCGACGCCATCATCAATGTCGAGGACTACCGGTTCGCGGTGCTCCAGGTGGCGCAGACCTCGCTGCGTTCCATCATCGGCAAGAGCGATCTGGACGATCTGCTCTCCAACCGCGAGAAGCTGAACGAGGGCCTGGCGCTGATGATCGACAGTCCGGCGCTCGGCTGGGGCATCCAGATCGACCGGGTGGAGATCAAGGACGTCTCGCTGCCCGAGACGATGAAGCGGTCGATGGCCCGGCAGGCCGAGGCGGCCCGGGACCGGCGGGCCCGGGTGATCAACGCGGACGCCGAGTTGCAGGCGTCGAAGAAGCTGGCGCAGGCCGCCGCGGCGATGTCCCATGAGCCCGCCGCCCTCCAGCTGCGGCTGCTGCAGACGGTGACGGCGGTGGCCGCCGAGAAGAACTCGACGCTGGTGCTGCCCTTCCCGGTGGAGCTGCTGAGGTTTCTGGAGCGAGCCGCGCAGAACCCGCAGCAGGACGCGGCGGCTGCCGTGGCCCCCGCGTCGGCGCCCGCCGCGTCGTCCGTCGTGATGCCCGAGCCGTCCACGGCGAACGAGATCCCCGGCGAACCGCCCGGTGTGGAGCCGTCGGTTGAGGCGCAGCCCGCCGAACTGTCCGACGGCGAGCTGCCCGAGGTCCGGCTGGGCGAGGCCGAGCCGGACGCCGGAACCGTCACGGAGGACGGGAAGTAGGACCTGGCGCCCAGCCGTTGACCGTTAACCGGACACGGTCAGCGCTTATAGGACAGCGCTTACTGTCACAGGATTCTCACAGCTTCTTCATAGGTGGCCGATTCGTGGTGGTAGGGGCGGGGCTTTCGCGCGCCCAAAAGGGGTACGGGGGGCGATCCGCGTGTTCGTGGTGGGGGATTCCAGCCTTGGCGTAGACCGGAATTGGACCTTGCATGTCATCAAGTGGTATCGGGATACTCGTCGGCGCAGCTTGGCATGCACACGACTCATCCCTGCAACTCCTCCGGGCTCGGCCACCAGGTCGGCAGCCCAACCCCCCACAGGAGGTTCGAGTTGAGCAACCGGCGTATTCCCACCAGACGTATCGCCCTCGCCGGCGCGGGAGTTGCCGCGCTCGCGGCCAGCGCCATCCTGCTGCCCAACGCCAACGCGGCCACCGCCGCTCCGGCGGCCCTGAACCAGGCCACCGCCGTCAAGCTCGCTTCCACCCTCGCGACCCATCTGGGCGACCGTGCGGCCGGTTCGTACTACGACGCCCAGGCCAAGCGGCTCGTCGTCAACGTCACCGGCCCTTCGGACGCCGACGCGGTGCGCGCCGCCGGTGCGGTGCCCAGGACCGTCAAGTACTCCACCGCCCAACTGCACGCCACCACGGTCACGTTGAACAAGCAGGCCCGCATACCCGGCACCGCCTGGTCGGTGGACCCGCGCAGCGACAAGGTCGTGGTCACCGCGGACCCGACCGTGACCGGAGCCAACCGGAACAGGCTGGACAAGGCCGTCAGGTCACTCGGCGACAAGGTGACGTTCCGGCAGGCGAAGTCCCCGTTCAAGCCGTACATCCTCAGCGGTGACGCCATCTGGGGCAGCGGGGTGCGCTGCTCGCTCGGCTTCAACGTCACCAAGAACGGTGCCCCGTACTTCCTGACCGCCGGACACTGCGGCAACGCCTCGCAGACCTGGTCCGACAGCCAGGGCGGCTCCGAGGTCGGGCAGACCGTCGACTCGCAGTTCCCCGGCACGGACTACGCGCTGGTGCAGTACGACGACCCGAACAGCGACCACACCAGCGCGGTCGACACCTACGATGGCAACCAGCAGACGATCACCCACGCCGCCGACGCCACCGTCGGCGAGCAGGTGGAGCGCAGCGGCAGCACCTCGGGCCTGCACAACGGCTCGGTCACCGGACTTGACGCCACCGTCAACTACTCGGAGGGCACGGTCTCCGGCCTGATCGACACCAACGTCTGCGCCGAGCCGGGCGACAGCGGCGGTGCGCTGTTCGACGGCGACGCGGCCCTCGGTCTGACCTCCGGCGGCAGCGGCGACTGCACCTCCGGCGGTGAGACGTTCTTCCAGCCGGTCCCGGCGGCACTGAGCGCCGAGGGCGCGACCATCCCGTAAGGACCCGCACCATCCCCGAGCCCTTGTGATCCCCCCACCCGTCGAAGGCCGTCCGTGCGCACGTTGTGCGGGCGGCCTTCGGCGTGCCGGGCGGCCCCTCGTGCGCGGTCCAGAGCTTACGGATCTGTGACGGTGGCCGTTTCCGCTGGTCACCGTGGGGGTACTGGTGGTCGAATCGAAACATGGGCAAGGACGGCAGCGGCGCACCCGTCGGGCGGCGGGTAGTGCTCGGCATGCTCGGGCTCGGCGCGGCGGGGGTGGCCGCCGGAGGGTATCTGCAGAACGGGCTGGACAACCTGCTGGCGTCCGTCACGGCCAAGGACCCGACCGGACTGTCCGGGCTGCTGCCCGGCGGCCAGGGCTTCCGCTTCTACTCGGTGGCCGACTCGATACCGCACCGCTCGGCCGCCGACTACCGGCTGACCGTGGACGGCCTGGTGGACCGCCCGACCACCTACACCCTGGAGCGGTTGCAGGCCATGCCGCGGACCCGGCTGGTACGGGACGTGCAGTGTGTGACCGGCTGGCGGGTGCCGCACTACGCGTTCACCGGGGTGCGGCTCGCCGACCTGCTGGCGGCGGTCGGTGTGCGGCCCGAGGCGAAGGCGCTCCGCTTCACCTGCTTCGACGGGGTGTACAGCGAGAGCCTCACCCTGGACCAGGCCGGACGGCCGGACATGCTGGTCGCCTACGAGATGGACGACAAGCCGGTGACCGCCGCGCACGGTGGCCCGGTACGGCTGTACGCCGCGCCCATGTACTTCTACAAGTCCGCCAAGTGGCTGTCCGGGATCACCCTCACCGACCGTGTGCAGCCCGGCTACTGGGAGCACTACGGGTACGACGTGGACGCCTGGGTGGGCCGGTCGAACGGACGCACCGATGTCCCAACCTCCTGAAGCCCTGCGCCGCTTCACCACCGCGGAGCGCTGGATCCACCGCACCACCGCCGTGTTGATGGGCATCGCGCTGATCACCGCCGCCTTCCTGTACCTGCCCGCGCTCGCCGAACTGGTCGGCCGCCGACGGCTGTTGGTGACCGTGCACGAGTGGACGGGGCTGCTGCTGCCGCTGCCCCTGCTCGCCGGTCTGGCCTTCCGGGCCGTCCGCGCCGACCTGCGCCGCCTGAACCGTTTCAACACGCACGACCGGCGCTGGCTGAGCGCCGCACTGCGGTACCGGACGGTCCCGCGCCCGGTCCCCGCGGGCAAGTTCAACGCCGGGCAGAAGCTGTACGCGGCCCTTGTCGCGGGGGCGGTACTGGTGATGCTCGGCACCGGCCTGATGATGTGGTTCACCCATCTCGCCCCACTGGTGTGGCGCACCGGTGCCACCTTCGTGCACGACTGGCTGGCGCTGGTCATCGCCATCCTGGTGCTGGGGCACATCTGGATGGCGGCCCATGACCCGGAAGCCCGCCGGGGCATGCGCACCGGCTGGGTGGCGCGGGCCTGGGCGCGTCGTGAACATCCGCTGTGGGAGAAGGAGTCACCCGGCGGCGAGCCGCATCCCTAGGTACTCCGTGCCGCCCGGCCCGGGCGCGCGCTGCCCGTCGGCCCGCCAGCCGTGGCGGGCGTAGAACGCCCGGGCACGGGCGTTGCGCTCCCAGACGCGGAGCCGCCCGTACGGCGCACCCGCGTCCCGTAGCGCCGCCACATACGCCGCGTGCAACCGGCCGCCGATGCCCAACCCCCAACTACCGGGCCGCACATGGATCTGGTACAGCTCGCAGACCCCCTCGTTCGGCGTCCCCATCGACAGCACCCCCACCACCCGCTCGCCACGCACCGCGCACAACGTGAGGTGCCGCCCGCCGCCGATCGCCTGCCGCCATCCGGCGATCCGCTGCGCGTGCTCGGCCGGGTCGGCGAACTCCGCGTCGGCCAGTCCGCCCGCGCGGTAGTACGCGGTACGCGCCTGGGTGTGCACATCGACCATGGCGTCCAGGTCGCCGATGGCCGCGGTCCTGATGACGGTCGCCGCATCCATGGCCGTCGAGACGCGAAGGTGGCGGACGGCGGTTCCATGCCGTGGCGGTGGCATCACCCGGCGGCGAGGTCCAGGCGCCAGTCGTTGCACCGCATGGTGCTGCCCGGGGGGTACTCGAAGTCGCACTCGCCCAGCAGCGAGAAGCCGAGCCCGCGGCACAGGGCGTTCGACGCCGGATTGCCGACGGACGGGAAGGCGTGGAGGTACCGGTGCTTCCGCTCCGCCCTGACCCGGTCCACGACCGCCGCCATGGCCGCGGCCGCTATGCCCCGCCGCTGAAACGGCGGCAGCACCCCCCAGCCGGTCTCGTACACGGTCCCCTCCCGCCACGGCCGCTCCCAGTACCCGACACTGCCGACCGGCTCGCCGTGCGGCAGCACCACCCGGAACATCCCGCCGGTCCGCACATACCGCTCGTGTCGTGCGAGGACCTGCTCCGCGCTCTCCGGGCCCCCGAGGTGCTCGGTCATCTCCGGTGCGTTGAGCCGCCGCAGCAGTTCGAGATCACCTTCTCCCCACGGCTCGATCCGCACCCGCACACCGCGAGTCCGCTCCGCCATCTCGCCACCCCCGTCCGAACGCCGCCGCTGTGGGAGATCACATCACACGGGTCTGACATCGACTCCTCGCCGCCGGGATGTTTTGTCGCTTTCGCGGCTTGCGAACACCACACCATATGTTCGAACGGGCATTCGAAATCTGGTTTAAGGTGGACCTGAGAAGGCCCGATGGGCGGAAGCGGAGGGAGGGGCGCGAGTGGGAAGCGGGAGGTGTGCATGGCTGGCTTTACACACCTGCACGCCCTCTCCGGGTTTTCCATGCGGTATGGGGCCAGTCACCCGGAGCGGTTGGCGGAGTGCGCCGCTGAGCGGGGGATGGACGCGCTGGCGTTGACCGATCGGGACACCGTCGCCGGGGCGGTGCGGTTCGCCGGGGCGTGTCGGAAGGTCGGGGTGCGGCCGGTCTTCGGGGCCGGGCTCGCCGTGCCGGAGGTGCCGGAGCAGGGCACCGCGGACAGCGCGGCGCGGCGGCCCGCTCCGGCACGGGGCGGTGCCTTCGTCGACGAGTCGGCGCCGCGCGCGATCTTCCTGGCCCGGGACGGGGCGGCCGGTTGGGCCGCGCTGTGCCGACTGGTCTCCGCAGCCCACCGTGCCCCCGGGCGGCCCCGGCTGACCTGGCAGGACCTGACCGGCGAAGGGGTGACCGTACTGCTGGGCGCCGACTCCGGGGTCGGCAGGGAACTGGCCGCCGGCCGGCCCGACCGGGCCGCCCGGCTGCTCGCGCCCTGGCGGGAGGTGTACGGGGACGCGCTGCGGCTGGAGGCCGCGTACCACGGACGGCACGGCACCGGCCCCGGCTCGCTGCGCCTTGCCGCCCGTACCCTCGGCTTCGCCGCCGAGCAGGGGGTGCGGCCGGTGCTGAGCAACGCCGTGCGGTACGCCGACCCGGGGCAGGGCGAGGTCGCGGACGTCCTGGACGCGGCGCGCCTGCTGGTGCCCATCGACAACCACAGGCAGGAGTCGCTGGACACCGGAGAGCGCTGGCTCAAGGACACCGCGTCCATGGTCAGGATCGCCGAGCGGATCGCCGAGGCCGCCGGATACCGCCGTGCCGTCGCGTACCGGCTGCTGGACGAGACGGCGCGCACCGCCGCGCAGTGCGCCGTCGACCCGGCGGACGACCTCGGCATGGGGCGGGTGCACCTCCCCGAGCCGGACCTGGTCGGCGCGGGAGACCGCAGTGCCGACCGGGTGCTGCGGTCCCGCTGCGCCGCCGCCATGGTGGTCAGGGGATACGACCGCAGCCGGAAGCACTGGAACCGGCTGGAACACGAGCTGGGCATCATCCAACGGCTGCGCTACGCCGGGTACTTCCTCACCGTCGCCCAGGTCGTGGACGACACCCGGGCCCTCGGCATCCGGGTCGCCGCCCGCGGCTCGGGCGCGTCCTGCCTGGTCAACCATCTGCTGGGAATCGCGGGCGCCGACCCCGTGGAGCACGGCCTGCTCATGGAGCGCTTCCTGTCGGACCGCCGGGCCGCGCTGCCCGACATCGACATCGACGTGGAGTCCGCCCGGCGGTTGGAGGTCTACCGGGCGATCTTCGACCGCTTCGGCGCCGACCGCGTGGCGACCGTCGCGATGCCCGAGACCTACCGGGTCCGGCACGCCGTACGGGACGTGGGCGCCGCCCTCGGCATGGACCCGATGGAGACCGACCGGCTGGCGAAGTCCTTCCCGCACATCCGGGCCCGAGACGCCCGTGCCGCGCTCGCCGAACTCCCCGAGCTGCGGGGGATCGACGCGGACCGGTACGGGCGGATGTGGGAGCTGGTCGAGGCGCTGGACGGGCTGCCCCGCGGGGTCGCCATGCACCCGTGCGGAGTGCTGCTCTCCGACGCCGGACTGCTGGACCGCACCCCGGTCATGCCGACCAGCGGCGAGGGCCTCCCGATGTCCCAGTTCGACAAGGACGACGTGGAGGAACTCGGGCTGCTCAAGCTCGATGTGCTCGGGGTGCGAATGCAGTCCGCGATGGCGCACGCGATCAAGGAGGTGGAGCGGGCCTCGGGCGAGCGGATCGACCTGGGCGCGGTACCGCCCGGCGACCGCGCGACCTACGACCTGATCAGGTCCAGCGAGACGCTCGGCTGCTTCCAGATCGAGTCGCCGGGCCAGCGCGATCTGATCGGACGGCTGCAACCCAGCACCTTCCACGACCTGGTGGTCGACATCTCGCTGTTCCGGCCCGGCCCGGTGGCGGCAGACATGGTGCGCCCCTTCATCGAGGCCAGGCACGGCCGCAGGCAGCCGCGCTATCCGCACTCCGACCTGGCGGAAGTGCTGAAGGAGACCTATGGAGTTGTCGTCTTCCATGAGCAGGTGATCGAGATCATGCGGATCATGACCGGCTGCGAACGGGACGAGGCCGACGAGAAGCGGCGTGCGCTGTCCGACCCCGACCTCCAGGGACGGGTGCGGGCCTGGTTCACCGCGCGGGCGCGCGGCCGGGACTACTCGCCCGAGGTCATCAGGCACACCTGGGAGATCCTGGAGGCCTTCGGCTCCTACGGCTTCTGCAAGGCGCACGCGGTGGCCTTCGCCGTACCGACCTACCAGTCGGCCTGGCTCAAGTCCCACTATCCGGCGGCCTTTTACGCAGGAGTGCTCACCCACGACCCCGGTATGTACCCCAAGCGGCTGCTGCTCGCCGACGCGCGGCGGCGCGGGGTGCCGGTGCTGCCGCTGGACGTGAACCGGTCCGGTGTGGACTATCGAATCGAACTGGTGTCCGGTAAGTGGGGTCTGCGGCTGGCGCTGTCCGAGGTGCACGGCATCAGTGAGCAGGAGGCCGCCCGCCTGGTCGCCGGGCAGCCGTACTCCTCGCTGTCGGACCTGTGGCAGCGGGCCCGCCCCAGCCGCCCGGTCGCCGAACGGCTGGTCAGGGTCGGCGCGTTGGACGCCTTCGGCCAGAACCGGCGGGACCTGCTGCTCCAGACCGCCGAGCTGCACCGCGGCGGCAGGTCCGCCCGGGACGGCCAACTCCCGCTGCCCGCCGGGGAGACGGGGACCGGCGCGGCCCGCACCGGACTGCCCGACATGGACGACGGCGAACGGCTGAGCGCCGAACTCGGGGTGCTCGGCATGGACTCCTCGCGGCACCTGATGGACGACCACCGCGCGTTCCTGGGGGAGTTGGGAGTGGTCCCGGCGAACCGGCTGGGCGCGGTGCGGCACGGTGAGACCGTCCTCGTCGCCGGGGCGAAGGCGGCCACCCAGACCCCGCCGATCCGCTCCGGGCGCCGTGTCATCTTCACCACCCTGGACGACGGCACCGGCCTGGTCGACCTCGCCTTCTTCGACGACAGCCACGCCGCCTGCGCGCACACCGTCTTCCACTCCTGGCTGCTGCTGGTGCGAGGGGTGGTGCAGCGGCGCGGCCCGCGCAGCCTCAGCGTGGTCGGTGCCGCCGCGTGGAACCTCGCGGAACTGGCCGAACTGCGCGGGGAAGGCGGGCTCGCGGCGGTCTCCGAGCGGCTGGCGGCGGTGGCGGGGCCGCGGGACGACACGGACGGCGCCGACGGCCGCCGAATCCACCTGCCCACCGGCTACCAGCTTCACCCGTGGGCCGACCTCCAGCCGCCCGGCGAAGGCGCCGCCACCGGCCGCAAGTTGTGGCACTCAAGCCCGGGGAGCGCGGGATGACTGGGCGTCAGGTATACGATGCGGTGACCCGGTTCACCGAGTCGCCCGCAACCGGCGCCGGGCGACGGCTCACCCTGGTGTCCGCACCGCGGGACGTGCCGCATGTGCTGTACGTCCATCTGCACTCCGCCGAGGGCGCCGCCCTGAGCGAGGAGTCCTACGGGGCGCTGCTCGCCCTGCTCGGTGAGATCACACCGGTGGTGGAGGCGCTGCCGCCGGACGCCGCGCTCGCCGATGTGCGGGGCAGTCTGCGCTACTTCGGGCGCACCGCCGAGGAGTTGGCGGACCTGATCAGGGTGCGGGCGCTGGCCCGCCACGGCGTGGACTGCACCATCGGCGTCGCCGCCAACCCCGTGCTGGCCAGGATGGTCGCGTACGACGGTCAGCGGGGCGCGGTGCGCGCGCTGTCCGCCGAGCCGGACGCGGTCGCCGCCTTCCTCGCCGGTAAGCCCGCCGCCGCGCTGCACGGCGTGGGGCCCGCCACGGCGCGGCTGCTCGGCGACTACGGGCTGGACAGCGTCGGCCGGATCGCCGCCGTACCGCTGGGCACCCTGCAACGGATCCTCGGCGTGAGCGCCGGGCGCCGGGTGTACGAGCGGGCCCGCGGCATCGATCCGACACCGGTCACCCCGAACGCGCCGGCCCGCTCCATAGGCGGTGAACGGCGCTTCGACCGCGACGAGTTGGACCCGGTGCGGCACCGCCGCGCACTGCTGTCGCTCACCGACGAACTGGGCGCGCGGCTACGGGGCGCGGGCCAGGTCGCCCGCTCCCTGACCCTCACCGTCCGCTACGCCGACCGCTCGACCACCACCCGAACCCGTGCGCTGCCCGAGCCGACCGGGCACACCGCGGCGCTCACCGACGCCGCGTACCGCATGTACACGGCGCTCGGGCTGCAACGCGCCCGGGTGCGGGCGGTGGCGCTGCGCGCCGAGGGCCTCACGGCCGCCGAACTCGCCGCCCACCAGCTCACCTTGGACGCGGATGACGACAAGGCCCGCCGCATAGAGGAGGCCACTGACCGCGCCCGCGCCCGCTTCGGCGCAGGGGTGCTCGGTCCGGCGGCGGTACTCGGCGTGGCGTAGCCGCGCGGCGGCAGGGGGGCAAGTGACCAACCGGCAGTGACAGTTCCGCTAAGCCCTGGCCAATTCTTTACCGACGCGAAACTAGCGAGTGTTGTTACTTGCCCGTAACTATAGCTTCACGCAGCATCTTGTGGTCCGGATCACAAAGCGTCAACTCGGGAGTCCTTCCCTGCCTCAGCCCTGCCTGATTTGTGAGGAGACCACGTTGAAGCTGCCCCTGAAGCGTCGGAGCCGGACCGTCGGCCTCATCTCCGCACTGGTGCTCGCGGCCGCCACCGCCGTGGCCACCCCCGCGGCGGCGGACGACGCGCCGACCAGCGGATGGAACAACTACGACTGCAAGCCGTCGGCCGACCACCAGCGGCCGGTCGTACTCGTGCACGGCACCTTGGGCAACGGAACGGACAACTGGCTGGCGCTGGCACCGTACCTGGTCAACCGCGGGTACTGCGTCTTCTCCTTCGACTACGGACAACTGCCCGGAGTGCCCGTCTTCGACGGACTGGGACCGATCGCCCAGTCCGCACAGCAGCTGGCCGACGAGGTCGACAAGGTGCTGGCCGCCACCGGCGCGCAGAAGGTGGACCTGGTCGGCCACTCCCAGGGCGGCATGCTGCCGCGCTACTACCTGAAGTTCCTCGGCGGCGCCCCGAAGGTGGACACCCTGGTCGGCATCGCCCCCTCCAACCACGGGACGACCCTGGACGGCCTGACCAAGCTGCTGCCCTACTTCCCCGGCGCCGCCAAGTGGCTGGAGGAGAAGACCCCGGGGCTGACCGACCAGGTGGCAGGATCGCCGTTCATCCAGAAGCTCAACGCGGGCGGCGACACCGTCCCCGGAGTGCACTACACCGTGATCGCCACCAAGTACGACGAGGTCGTCACGCCGTACACCTCGCAGTTCCTGAACGGCCCCGACGTGCACAACGTGCTGGTCCAGGACCTGTGCCCACTCGACCTCTCCGAGCATGTGACGATCGGCCTGATGGACCGGGTGGCGTTCCACGAGACGGCCAACGCCCTCGACCCCGCGCACGCCACCCGCACCACCTGCCTGTCCTGACACCGCGGACGAACCACTGGTGACCTGGAGGCCGCAACCGCTATGAGCGGTTGCGGCCTCCAGCCCTGCGCCGAGCGCCGGTCAGCACGACCACGCAGCCGACCGCGACGGCGGCGGCGCCACCGAGGCCCAGCGCCATGGTGCCGCCGGAACTCCCGGTCTCGGCAAGGGACGTGCCGCGCGGCTCGGCAGCCGAGCCGTTGGGGACGGGCCGGTTGCCGGCCGAGCCGTTGGGGACGGGCCGGTTGGCGGCGGGGCGCATGCCCGGCATGTCCTTCATCGAGGACCTCGCGGCGCCCGCGGCCAGTTGGCGGTCGCTCGGCGCGGAGGCGGCGGGCGCGGCGCCACCCTGCTTTCCGCCGCCGAACACCACGTCCGAGCAGGTGTAGAAGGCTTCCGGGCTGTCCGAGCGCTGCCAGACGCTGTAGATGAGATGGCGCCCGGTGCGCCGCGGCACGTTGCCGCTGAAGGTGTAACTGCCGTCGCTCAGTGGCGGGTTGGTGGCCGTGGCGAAAGGCTGGTCCTCCAGGTCCGACCACTTCAGCGGCTTGGTGGGGTCGTATCCGTCCTTGGTGATGTACAGCGCGAAGGTGCCCTTGTGGGCGGCCGTCGCCTTGTAGGAGAACGTGAACGGACCGCCGCTCATGGGCGTCGCGGGCCAGTCGGCGCGCGCCAGGTCCAACCCCTTGAACTCGTCAACACCGGCGCTGCACAGCTTCCCGTCCGGGATGATCTGCCTGCTGCGGCCGCCCGCGTTGCCGAGCCGCACCGCGTTCCAGTCGTACAGCGCCTGCGTACCGCCGACCGCCACCGCGGCCCGGCACGCCGCCGAGACCGGGTGCTCGGGCCCCTCCTGGTAGCAGGCGAGCACCCGGCTCACCGGCTTGTCCAACGAACCGTGCGCCCTGGCCGGTGTCGCGGTCAACGCCATGAACAGTAACGGCGACCCGACGACAACGGCGATGGCGGCCTTACGGCGTATGGGCATGATGGCTTCTCCTGTTGGTGGGGGAGGCTGCCCTGGAGGCGGCAGCACAATGGGAGAGACCTGCACGTTAGTGCCGTCCATCCGCCGGATCCGCGACTTACGGGCCCGTTAAGGCGGCGCTAAGCGCGGACACAGGAAGCGGCGAGCGCCCGCCGCGGCGGCGGCGCCGTGCCACTCCCGGCGCATGCCGCCCACTCCAGGCACCGTGGAAGCGCGGTCATGGCAGGGTGATGCCATGACCGCACTGCACCTGTTCAAGACCGTCGTCGACCCCGGGACCTGGCGCAGCTGGGACGAACCGGTGCCGGTCCCCGCCCCCGCCGACGCCGACTACCGGGCAGACCTGGAACGGGCCCGGCAGCGCACCGGCCTGGACGAGTCGGTAGTGACCGGCGAGGGCCGGATCAAGGGCCGCCGGGTCGCCCTGGTGGCGTGCGAGTTCGGCTTCCTGGCCGGTTCGATCGGGGTCGCGGCGGGCGAGCGGCTGGTACGGGCGGTGGAACGCGCCACCCGGGAGGGGCTGCCGCTGCTCGCCTCCCCGGCCTCCGGCGGAACCCGCATGCAGGAGGGGACCATCGCCTTCCTCCAGATGGTCAAGGTGGCCGCCGCCGTCACCGACCACAAGGCGGCGGGCCTGCCCTACCTCGTCTATCTACGGCATCCGACGACCGGGGGAGTACTGGCGTCCTGGGGCTCACTGGGCCACGTCACCGCGGCGGAGCCCGGTGCGCTGATCGGATTCCTCGGCCCCCGGGTCCATCAGGCGCTCTACGGGGAGGAGTTCCCCCAGGGCGTACAGGTCGCCGAGAACCTGATGGCGCAAGGACTGCTGGACGCGGTCCTTCCGGCCGAGCAACTCGCGGGGGCCGCGGCGCGGGCGTTGGACGTGCTGTGCGGGGGCCGGGAGCAACAGCGGCTGTCGGACGCGCCGCATACTGTGGAATCGGGGGCGGCGCCGTCCGAGGAATCGGAGGCCGCGCCGTCCGACGCGCCCCCCGCGCCGCCCACCGCCGAATCGATCCGCCGCTCGCGGCGGCCCGAACGCCCGGGCCTGCGTGCCCTGTTGCGCACCGGCGGCCGCGCCGTCACACCGCTGAGCGGCACCGGCGCGGGAGAGCATGACCCCGGCCTGCTGCTGGCGCTCGCCCGGTTCGGGTCCGCGCCGTGCGTGGTGCTCGGCCATGACCGACACGGCCCGGACGGCCCGCAGTTGGGCCCGGCGGGCCTGCGTGAGGCACGGCGCGGTATGCGGATCGCCGCAGAACTCCGCCTTCCGCTGCTCACCGTCATAGACACCGCGGGCGCCGCCCTCTCCCAGGAGGCGGAGGAGGGCGGCCTCGCCGGAGAGATCGCCCGCTGCCTCGCCGACCTGGTGACGCTTCCTGCACCCACCCTGTGCCTGCTGCTCGGCCAGGGCGCGGGCGGCGGCGCGCTCGCCCTGCTGCCCGCGGACCGGGTGCTGTCGGCACGGCACGCCTGGCTCTCCCCGCTCCCGCCGGAGGGCGCCTCGGCGATCCTGTACCGGACGACCGAGCGCGCGTACGAGGTCGCCGACAGACAGGGCGTCCGCTCCGCCGACCTGCGGTCGCACCGCATCGTGGACCGCATCGTGGAGGAGGTCCCGGACGCCGCCGATGCCCCGGAACCGTTCCTGGCCGGGCTCGGCGACATCCTCGGCGCCGAACTCAACGCGCTGCGCGCGATGGACGACGAGGACCGGCTGGCCGCCCGTCGGGCCCGCTACAGGAGCCTGGGCCTGGGGTGAACTCCCCCGGTCAGGGCCGGTTGTCAGTGGCGGGTGCGAAGATCCCGGCATGACTACGCAGAGTACTGGAGTGTGCGCGATGGAGTGCGAGGGGTGTGATCCCGCCGCGCGGCGGGCGTGGGCGGCACGGTTGCGCGGCTGGCTGCCGGACCGCGCGGGCGATGTGCTCGTCCTGGGCCGTGAGACGAACGAACTGGCGCTGCTGGCAGCCGAGTTGGGGCACCGGGTGACCTCGGTCGAGCCGCCCGCCGAGCGGCGGTTCGACGCGGTGCTGGCCCGGCATGTGCTGTGCACGGTGCCGGATCCGGCGGCGGCACTACTCCGCTGGACGCGGCTGCTGCGGCCAGCGGGGCGGCTGGTGCTGATCGAGAAGGGGGATCCCGGCGGCATCCCGGCCGACACCCTCGCCGAACTCGCCGCCCCGCTCGCCTCGTACACACACGTCGAACAGCTGGGCCACGACGCGCTGTTGTGGGGTGGCCGGACCTCGAACGAGGGGTACGCCGCCGTGATCCGCACCGCCCCGGCGCGACGGCACGCCGAGATCGTGGACGTACACCTGATACTCCGCCAGGAAAATCGGGTGCTGCTCGCCCGCCGTTCCAACACCGGTTACGCGGACGGGCTGTGGAACGCGCCCAGCGGCCATGTCGAGGACGGCGAGGACGTGCGAACGGCGATGATCCGCGAGGCGTTCGAGGAGATCGCAGTGGTCATCGATCCGGCGGATCTGCGGGTCGCGCTGGTGATGCAGCACCGGGCGCCGAACGGGACCGCCCGCACCGGGTGGTTCTTCGAGGCGCGCCGGTGGAGCGGGGAGGTGGCCAACCGCGAGCCGCACAAGTGCGCGGGCGTCGAGTGGTTCGAGCTCGACGCGCTGCCGGACGACATGGTCGCGTACTGCAGAGCGGGCGTTGACGCCTATCGGGCGGGAGACCGCTTCGTGTTGCACTGGCACCACGCGGGCGACTCGATCGGGTACCCACCGCGAAGCCCGGGCCGCGCGGTGGTGTTGCCGCACAATGAACCCGACACACGACCGTCACAGCCAGCTGGAGACCGTACGTGACACTCAAGATCAGCGTCGATCCCGACTCGGCCGCCGCGCCGTTCGAGCAGGTACGGGAACAGGTCGCCGCCCAGGCCCGTCGCGGTGCGCTCCCGGTGGGGTACCGGATGCCCACCGTGCGCGGCCTCGCCGAGGACCTCGGGCTGGCGGCCAACACGGTGGCCAAGGCCTACCGCGTACTGGAGGCGGACGGCGTGATCGAAACCCGCGGTCGGCACGGCACGTTCATCGCCGCCGCGGGCGACGCCGCGCAGCGCCAGGTGGCGGCCGCGGCGGCGGAGTACGCACAGCGCGCCCACCACCTCGGCCTGGACCGCCGCGCCGCCCTGGCCGCCATCGAGGACGCGCTGCGTGCCGTCTACGGATAGCGGCGGCTAGGCCCAGACGGGCTCGTCCGTGCCCCAACGGCCAGGCGCGGAAGCCCAGGTGGCCGGGCCGCCAGCGAAGGACACCGGGGGGAGGGCATGGACGAGACGGCCGATCGGCGCATCAGCCCGCGCGAGATGACGCGCTGGATCGTACGGTTCGTACCCGGCCTCGTCGCCTGGTGGCTCGGCGGTCAGGCCGTGCGTCAGCCAGTGGCCTGTCGCAGCCAGGCTGAACCGCAACAGCGCACCGCCGCCCGCGTCGTGCCGCTCGGTGAGCGCGCGCAGCACGGCGGCCGCCACCAGATGTCCGGTGCCGTGGTCGATGGCCTGCGCGGGCAGCGCACCGGGACGGCCATCCGGCCCCGCCTCCACCATGGCGATACCGCTCGCCGCCTGCACCAGGCTGTCGAACCCGCGCCGCTGCGCCCACGGCCCCTGATCGCCCCAGGCGCTCAACTCGGCGACGACAAGCCCCGGTCGGCGCTCCCGCAGGGCCGCCGCCGAAAGGCCGAGCCGGGCCAGGGCGCCCGGACGATAGCCGGTGATCACGACGTCCGCGGTGTCGAGCAGTTCCTCGAAGACCGCGCGGTCCGGCTGGTGTGCCAGGTCGAGTCGGGTCGACCGCTTGCCGAAGCCGGTGTCCGCGTGGGCGTCCGCCGATTCCGGCAGCCGAGGCGAGTCGACCCGCAGGACGTCCGCGCCGAGCAGCGCCAACGTCCGGCCCGCCACCGGCCCGGCGATCACCCGGGTCAGATCCAGCACCCGGACCCCAGCGGCGGGCAGCAGCGCCCCCTCGGGCAGCGGACGTACCGGCCGCCGGGGCGCACCGTCCAACCGCTCGACGCGCACCAGCGGCTGCGCTGCCGCCGCACGGCCCGCCGGGTGCTCGGCCCACTGCTCGGGGGTGCGCACCGCGACGGCGAGTCCGCCCGCCGCGTACACCCGCTCCTCCACCTCCTGCGCCACCGACTTCTCCAGCGCGCTGGCCAGTTGCTCGGCCAGTTCCTTGTCCTCGCCCTTGTCGCGAATGTCGAGCGAGGTGAGCAACCGGGCGCGGTGGTGCGGATAGTTGGCGTGGGTGCGCACCCAGCCGTCGCGGGTGCGCCAGAAGCCCGACAGCGGCGCGAAGTTGACGGGCGCGCGACCGTCGATGCGCAGATGCCGTTCACTGGTGAACGCCGTGGCCACCGCACCGTCGTCCACCCGTACCGCCGGTACCGGGCGGCCGCTGCGGCGTGCCGCCAACTCCGCGGCGGCCAGCGAGCAGGCGGCGACGGTTCCCCGGGCCAACTCCCGTACCGGCAGCCGTGCGGGCAACCCCGCGCTGGGCCTGCCGTACGACACCCGCTCCAGCAACTCCGGTGCGCCGCCTAGGGCCGCCCAGACCTGCTCGGCGGCGTTCTGAGAATCATGCGTCATTCAGCCATGATGCTCCGGCCCATCATGGTTCCGCCTCACAGGTACAGGCCGTCGGCCGCCTCGGCCTGGTTGGGCAGCAGGAGCGGGGTGCCGCGGCGAAGCGCGTAGAGTTCCGCGAGGGTTGAGCCTTCGCGGCCCACGCCCTGGGACGTGCCGAGCCAGCCGATCGCCTCCTCGCGGGTCAGCGGACCCACCTCGATCCGGCTCAGGCAGCGGCCGGGCCGCACCACCGCCGGATGCAGCCGATCCAACTCCTCGTTGGTGGTGATGCCGACCAGCACGTTGCGGCCCTGGCCCAGCAGCCCGTCGGTCAGGTTGAGCAGCCGGGACAGTGCCTGGCCCGCGGTGTGCTTGGCCTGGCCGCGGATCAGCTCGTCGCAGTCCTCGAGCAGCAGCAGCCGCCAGCGCGGCGCGGCCCGGTCGTGCGCTTCGTGGTCGTCCTCGCCGATGGCCAGGTCCATCAGATAGCCGGGATCGTTGAACAGCCGCTCGGGGTCGAGCACGCAGTCCACCTGGCACCACTCCCGCCAGGACCGCGCCAGGGTGCGCAGGCACGAGGTCTTTCCGGTGCCCGGCGGCCCGTGCAGCAGCAGCAGCCGACCGGTGATGCCGTCCGGTGTCAGCTTCATCAGGCTGTCCATCGCCTCGGCCACCGTCGCGGTGTAGTTGCCCCGTACCTCCGCCCAACTCGACGCGCTGATGGCGCGGGTGTGCCGGACCGGGCCGCGGCGGTGCGAGAAGTGCCAGAAGCCCATCTGCACCAACTCCGGCCGCGGTTCCGGCTCGTCCTCGGCATCCTCCAGCGCCTCGTCGAGGATCCGCCGCGCCAGCTCGTCCTCGACCGCGGTGACCGTGACGTCCGCGCCGCGCTTCCACCGGGACACCAGGACCGTCCAGCCGTCGCCCTCGGCGAGCACCGCGCGGCGGTCCTTCTCGGCCGCCGACCGCAACACCCGCGCACCGTTCGGCAGCAGCGTCACCCCCGACCTGACCCGCTGCACCGAGTGGCCGCGGGCGTACGGCTGGGCACCGGAGGCGAACCGGCCGAGCAGCATGGCGTCCACGATGTCGGACGGCGAGTCGTTGCCCGCCGTGTTCAGCCGGATGGGCAGCGCCGCGTCGGGTAGGCGGTCATCGGGCGGGTTCATCGCGGACATGACGCCCATGATCCGGCAGAAGGGGCGGAGTCGCGCGGTATTTTCGCGGGTGATCGACAAGGAAAACCCTCACAGGGTTTACCAAAACGGTCGTTACGCATGCTTCTCGGCCTTACAGTGCCAAGGTGAGCGCTCGTCATGCGGCTGGCAGGTTCGGCCTCTTAGGTGCTGGGTGGCAACGCGTCATCGTGCTGTTCACCGTCGCGATGGCGGGACTTGGGCTGCTGCTGACCATGTTCGGCACCACGGGCCACGGCGCCGCGGAACGCTCCACCGGCACTCCCGCCCCCGGCGTCTACGGCGACCCCGGCACCGGCGCGCCGCCCAGCGCCCGGCTCGGCTGGGGCTTCACCCATACCGAGTTCAGCGCCGACCGGGGCACCGCGGCCGCCGAGGGCAGTGCCGACAAACTGCTGGCCGCCCAGCCGCTGCCGCAGAACCAGGCCATCATGGGCTGGGGCTCCGACAACCCCGAGCCGTCGCCCGGCCGGTACGACTTCAGCGGACTGGACAGCCGCATCGCCCTGATCCGCAGGACCGGCGGCACGCCCGTGATCACCCTGTGCTGCGCCCCCGACTGGATGAAGGGCGGCACCTCCGGCACCACCGACTGGTCGCGCATCGAGGCCGCGCCCACCCCGGACCACTACGCGGACTTCGCGGACCTGGCCGCCAAGGTCGCCCACCGCTATCCGGACGTGCACGACTTCATCGTGTGGAACGAGTTCAAGGGCTTCTGGAACGACAGCGCGCAACGCTGGGACTACGAGGACTACACGCGCCTGTACAACCTGGTCTATCGGGCCGTGAAGGCCGTCAACCCGCAGAACCTGGTGGGTGGCCCGTATCTGAACATGGACAGCGTCCCACCCGGTACCAAGGACAACGCCTCCTCGGTCAGCGGCCCCTGGGGCAGCCTGGACCAGCGCGTCCTCGACGCGCTTGACTACTGGATGCGCAACAAGGCGGGCGCGGACTTCCTGGTGGTCGACGGATCGAGCACCACCCATGACGGAGCCCTGGTGCCCGACGACTTCAACGCCACCCAGAAGTTCCACGACCTGAGCCGATGGCTGCGCCAGGACACCGGGCTGCCCCTGTGGTGGGCGGAGTGGTACGTCAAGCCCGACCACACCGTCTGGCCGGAGAACCGGCTGATGGCGGTGCAGGCCACCGCCATGATGCAGCTGGCCGAGGGGGGCACGGACACCGCGTTCTACTGGAATCCGGAGTCCGAGAGCGGTGACTGCTCAGGCTGCCTGTGGACCGGCACCGAGGCCGACCAGCGGGGTGGAACCCCGCTGCCCATGCTGGACCTGCTGCGCCGGTTCGCCGCCGCCTTCCCGCCCGGCGCCCAACTGAGCACTCCCGCCGTGGACAACGCCAACGTCATTGCGTTGGAGAGCGGCAGGACGCTGCTGGCGGTGAACACCACCGACCAGCAGACCGCCGCCCACATCGACGGCACGACCGTCAACCTGACGCCCTACGAGGTCAGTTGGCCCACACGGTGAGCGCGTCGGGCACCTCAGCTCAACGTGGCGAAGCGGTCCGCCAGGGAGGCGAGGAACACCAAGAGCAGTGGCAGCGCCAGGTAGAAGGACACCTTCATGCCGCGCCGCCGCCGGTACTCCGGCACCACGACCCGTACCACCTCACGGGCGCCGAGCAGTACCACCAGCAGTACCGCGGCGATCGCGCCCACCACGGTCCAACGCGTCCACGTCACCACCGGGCCGACCTTGCCGACCACCGGGCGCGGCACCGTGCCCTTGGGCGGTGCCGCCAACTGGTAGACGGCGGCGTCCGGGTTGGACATCACCTCCCGAACGTCCGAGCGGGCGTTCAGGGCGGCCACCACGCGGGTGCGCCAGTCGGCCGGGTAGCCCGCGTCCAACTGCAGATAGCCGGCGGTACCGGAGGTGATCAGCAGGTACGACTGCGGCCCCGCCGCCTTCAGGTCGGCGACCATGGCGCCGACCCGCGACGGATCACGTGGGGCCAGCACCCCGCGGTAGTCGACCTTCTCCATGTCCCGGGCCATCCACGGAAGGTTGGGCGTGGGATCGTTGGCCGGGTCCTTACTGGGCCACAACAGCCGGGCGGACGGCGAGTCATGGCCGTAGACGTAGTCCAGCGCCGCCACCTCGCCGGTGCGCACCCGCTCGAACGGCTCGTTGCCCCAGCGGGCCACCAGGAACCCGCCCATCAACACCAGTCCCGCCAGCAGCAGCGCCGTCAGCCCGGTCCACGAGCGCTCCGTCGAGGTGCGCGGGAAGAACGCGAGCGCCGCCAGCACACTCGCGCCCGGCAGCGCGAACAGGAAGACCCGCAGCGCCATCTCACCGCCGTATGACTGCATGCCGAACCCCAGGAACGGCACCAGCAGCAGGATCAGCAGCACCCGGTCGCTGATTCCGGAACGCCGCCTGCGCAGCCAGCCGAAGGCGGCCAGCGCCAGCACCGCCACCGCGAGCAACACTCTTGAGTACAGCACCAGTTTGTGCGTGGGGGAGCCACCCTGGATGCGTCCGGAGACGCTGGAGGAGACGTTGCCGCCCAGCGAACCCAGGCCGCCGAAGAGGTCGTTGAAGTGCCCCGACCAGTACGGCTCGGCCAGGAAGCCGACCCAGGCCACCACCATGACCCCGCACAGCAGCGGCAGCCCGTACAGTGTCGAGCGCTTCCAGACCACCAGCGCGGCGGCCACCCCCAGCATCACGAACGGGGTGAGCTGGTGGCTGACCACGGACGCCGCGAACAGCGCCAGCGCGACGCCGAGCAGCACCACCCGGTCGGCCCGGCCCGCCGGACGCGCCTGCGCCTCACCCGGCATCCGCCCCGTGCCCCCGGTCTGGGGGGAGCGGAACCACACCAGCAGTACGGCCACGAACATGATGTAGAAGAGGTAGTTGACCGACTGCGGTGAGAAGTAGTCCTGGCCCACCCAGCCGCACAGCACGAACAGCCAGGCGGCGCACCACTTGGCTCGCCAACTCGCCCGGATCGCGTGCAGCAGCAGCATCAGCGGTGCCAGATAGAGCAGTTCGACCGCCAGCGGCCACCAGCGCAGCACCTCGGACAGATCGCTGATCCCGCAGGCCTTGGTGACCAGTGCGACGCCCGCGAAGAACCCCGGCCAGGAGAAACGCGCGTCAAGATACGGGACCGCGTGGCCGGTCCGGTTGACGTACTCGATGAACCCCGCGTGCTGCCAGGCGGTCGGGAAGCGCGGCTGCGCCTCCAGTACCGCGGGCACGGCGTGCAGCGACACCACGGTCGCCAGCAGCACGGCCAGTAGCAGCCAGGGACGGCATCGGGGCAGCGCCAGCGCCCAGCAGAACGCCAGCACGAGCAGGGCCGCGCCCACCAGTGTGCGGAGCGGCAGTACCGAGACCAGGCCCAGGCCGGTCATCCGGTCCAGCGAGGCGTCGTCCATCCCGCGCAGCGGCAGCCAGTACAGTGCCAGCGCCGCGACCAGCGCCAGCCAGCCGCCGAACGCGGCCCAGGACCAGTCCGCCATCCGGTCCCGCAACGGAACCCGCGGTCGCTCGGTGGGCTGCGGGGGCGGTGGCGCCGACACCGGATGCGGGGTGGTCCCCTCGGCGCGCGACTCCTGGTGCGTCTGCGGTTGCGGGAGGACGTAGGGCCGCCGCTCCAGATGGTCGAAGTCCAACCGGACGCCGAGTGGCAGCGTGTCCTGGTCGACCGCGGCGCGCAGTGCCCAACGGGTGCCGAACACCAGTGTGTCGGTGTCCAGCGGGGCCTCCTGCGGCGCTTCCGCTGGAGGAGGCGCGGCGGAGGAGGCCGGAGCCGGGGCGCGCAGGATCCTTGCCAGGCCGAAGCAGGCGATCACCGCGATCACCGTCTGACTGGCCAGTTCCGCCACACCCGCACCGACGATGCCCAGCGGCGGCAGCAGAAGCAGCGTCGATCCCAGCACCAGTGCGCACAGCAGCCCTTGGAGCATCGCGATCCGCGAGGTTCGGCTCTGCGCCCGCAGCACCCCGAAGTACGCCTCGAACAGCACCCGGGTGAGCGAGGCGACCGCCATGAAACGCAGCAGCGGCCCGCCCTTGGCCGCGTATCCCGCACCGAAGACATGCAGTATCTGTGGTGCGAAGACCGCCAGTGTCATGCAGATCGGAATCATGATGCGGGCCATCCGGCGCAGCGCCGCCCGGCAGTTCTCGGCGATCCGCGACGGGTCGTGCGCCCCCTCGACGGTGAGCGAGGCGCCCATGTTGATCGCCAGGAGGTCGACCGTGCCGCCGATGGTGGAGGTGATGTAGAAGTAGGCGTTGTCCTCCGCGCTGATCCGCGCCGCTACGATCACCGGCACCAGGTAGAGCGCGGCCAGCGCGAACAGCGAGCCGGTGTAGTCCCCGGCCAGGAACCGCCCGATCTCCCGCGCCGACGGTGGATCCGTCCTGTCCTGCGTCGCCTTGACATGGCGCGGGATCAGCCGGCGGAAGACCAGCCAGCCCAACGGCAGTACGGACAGCGCGATCGCCGCGACCCAGGAGACGAACACCCCGGTCGCCGGGATCACCGCGGCCAGCACCACCAGCAGGGCGAGCTTGGCGGTGGAGAACACCGTGTTGCCGAACGGCACCCACACCGCGCTGCGCAGCCCGGTCAGCACCCCGTCCTGAAGAGTGAGCACCGACCAGGCCACCACGGACCCGACGAACGCGAGCCCCGGCACCAGCCCACTGAGGAAGTGGTAGGAGGGACCCCACCACCCCAGCGTGAGCAGGAACACCCCCGCGGCGACCGCCACCACGAGTGAACTCGCCAGATACGTACCGGAGATGAGCCGCGAGGCGCGCCTGCCCGCGACCGGGATGAACCGGGCCAGCGCACCGGTGAGGGTGACCGCGGTGATCCCGGCGAGGAACTTCATCGCCGCGATCGCGGCCGAGCCCCGGCCCACCGCGTCATCGCTGTAGTAGCGGGCGGCGACCAGCCAGTAGCCGAGCCCGAGCACCGCGGAGACCCCGGTGTTGAGCATCAGCGCGTAGGCGTTGCGGAACAGCGGATCGCCTCCGCCGCGCCGTCCGGGAAGCCGCAACCGACCGCGTTTCGGCGGTGGTTCGGCGGCGACCCCGGGGCCCGCCGCTGCCCGGCGGGGTGCCCCCTGGCCGGTCGCGCTCGTACCGGATGTCTCCTGGGTGGTCGTCTCAGACACGGGCTCCGCGTACCTTCCCCAGTGCTCGGCGGGTTCTGCGCACCATGGCATAACTCTTTGTCAACGCCCGGTCCTTGGCGAAGTTCCGGGCGACGGCGCGGCCCTCGACGAGTCGTTCGAACTCGGTTATGGACGTGGACCGGCGCACGGTGACCCGGCGCAGCGCGTACGGTCCCTGTGCCCGGGAGGCCAGCCGGTTGCCCACGGCGAGCGAGATGCCGAACCCGCCGGTGCGCACCATGCGCCGCACCCGCTGGCTTGAGTAGCCGTACGGATAGGCGAACGAGACAGGTGGGGCGTCCAGTTCCTCGGTGAGGATCTCCTTGCAGCGCAGCACCTCGAACCACAGCCGCTCGTCGGAGAGCTGGTCCAGCTGCGGATGGCTGTGGCTGTGCCCGCCGATCTCCACCCCGGACGCCGCCAGTTCGCGTACCTGGTCCCAGTCCAGCATGGTGTCCAGCGCCCCCGGAGCCTGGTCCTGCGTGCCGCGCCCGCGCACCCAGCCGGTCGAGGTGAACAGCGTCGCCGCGAAGTCGTGCCGCCGCAGTTCCGGCAGCGCGTGCCGGTGCACGCCCTCGTACCCGTCGTCGAACGTGATGAGCACCGGGCGTTCGGGCAGCGCACGCCGTCCGTCCCGCCAGACGGCGGCCAACTGCCGGGTGGTGAGCGGTGTGAAGCCGCGCTCCGCCAGCAACTCCATCTGCTCGGCGAACGCCGACGGCGTCACCGAAAGCCCACGCGCGGCCCTCGCCGGGGCGTCGGCGACCGCGTGGTACATCAAGATGGGCACCCCACCTGTGGTCATGCCACCGCTCCCGGTCTGTGCTGTCCGCTGTGTGGGGCTTCCCGAGGCGCGTCGGCCCTCCCGGGATCCGTGCCCTGCGCTTCCGCCACGGGGATGACGAACCGGCCGCCGTTGCGGGACCGTACGGTGCCGACGGCGTATCCGGCCGCCGTCGTCGCCAGCCCGGCCACGATCGCACCGGCCCGGGCCAGGCCGCTGACCCGGCCGAGCAGCGCGTCCCGTACGCCGCGGGCCACTCCGAACGGCAACACCCTTGTGGCGTACCGGCGTTCGGTCGCCAGCCCGGCCTCGGTGCCCACGCTGCGGGCCACCAGTGCCTTGGACAGGCCCTCGGCGTAGCAGCGGGTGCGGAAGTAGCCGAACCGCTCCCGCGCCGGTGGCACCCGGTGGTGGATGACCGCGCGGTCGTCGAGCAGCAGCAGCGCGTCCGGGCGGGCCCGCCGCAGCCGGATGCACAGCTCGGTCTCCTCGCAGCCCAGCGGGCGCTTGTCGCCGTCCCGGCCGATCCCGGTGGCGAAGCCGCCAGCGGCGTCGAACGCCGTGCGCCGGAACGAGGCGTTTCCGCCCAGCACGTTGCGCACCGGCACCCGGCCGGGCGGCAGGCCCAGATAGGTGCAGCCCACCACCCACTCGAACTCGCGCGGGAACCACCCCGGGCGGCGTCCCGACGCCCAGGCGGGCATGGTCCTGCCGCCCACCGCCATCACCCGCGGGTCCTCGTAGGCCGCCACGAAGTGCCGCAGCCAGTCCCGTTCGGCCACCGCGTCATCGTCCAGGAACGCGATGACCGAGCCGCTGGACGCGGTGATTCCGGTGTTGCGGCCCGCGGACAGGCCGCGGGGCCCGGCGTTGGGCAGCACGCTGACGGTGTGGTCGTCCGCGTACCGCTCGCGCAGCCGGGCCAGCAGCGTGGGGTTGTGGTCCACCACGAGCAGTGTTTCGTGTGCCGGGAGGCTCTGCGCCCGCACCGAGGCCACCGCGGCGAGGATGTCGCCCCAGCGGTCCTCGGTGTAGACGCAGATCACCACGGAGACGGTCTCCGTGCTCAAGAACCCTCCCCCAGGCTGGCGCTGGCGGGCAGCATCGCCGGGCGGGAGCGCAGCCGACGGGGTCTGTGCTCCCGCAGGATGACCTTCAGCACGCGCAGACCGTCCCGTACCGCCCGCAGGTTGCTGGCGCCGTGGATGCGCAGATGCTCATGGCTGGGAATCTCCTGTACCTTCAGGCCGGCCTTGACCACGCGGATGTTCATCAGGGTCTCCACCTCGAAACCGGCGCAGTCCAGCGCGATGTGGTCCAGGCAGTGTCTCCAGAAGGCGTTGTAGCCGTAGCACAGGTCGGTGTAGCGGGCGCCGAACTTGGCGTTGACCAGTGCGCACAGCACCCAGTTGCCGAGTTTGCGGATCGGGGTCATGTCGTCGGTGCCACCGCCGTTGGCGAAGCGCGAGCCCTTGGCGAAGTCGGCCCCGGAGACCAGGGCGGAGACATAGCTGACGATCTCGCTGCCGTCGGCCGAGCCATCGGCGTCCACCATCACGATGATCTCGCCGGTGGCCGCGGCGAAGCCGCTGATCAGGGCATCGCCCTTGCCGCGGCCGCGCTGCTCGACGACGGTCACCGAAGGCCACAGTTCACGGGCGACCTTCACGGTGTCGTCGGTGGAGTGCCCGTCGACCAGGACGACCTCGTGGATCCAGGGCGGGAGCGTGGCGAACACATGGGGAAGGTTCTCCGCCTCGTTCATCGCCGGGATGACGACGCTGACCGGCGGGGTGATCGCCAGGTGTGTGGAGATCGGCCGGAACTTCGCCGCAGCTGCGACGGTGGAGCGGTCCGTTGGTGGGTTCGAACTTAGCGATGGTCCGGGTACGGCCGGTTGAACAAACGAGCTCATGAGTCCGTTTCCCTCTCGTCCGGTCGACCGCCCGCGCCGGGCGGCCCGTGTCGTGGGTCCGGTTCGAAAGGGGGGTCTCACCTGCTCCATGCCGACTTCGCCCAGGGCGGTATCGCCCATGGGCGGGTCTGGCGCCTTGCGAGCCTGGTGAGTTGGCGTACGTGACCGGCCGCGCGGTGCGCGGCTCGGCACATGCGCAGTGTCCGAGCACGGCACCCCCCTACCGCGCCCCGCACCGGTTCCATCGCGGCCTGTTGAGCCCCCTCCCCTGAGGTCTCCTAGGGCCGCCCTTCCCTGATGGCTGATGCGGGTGGATGTCCGACGGTATTGATGATTAGGACTCTAAGGCAAGACCCGGCGTCGTGATTCACAATTGACGGAAAATACTACGCGGCTGTCCTTTTGATCTTGCCTCAGTGATCGAACTTGCGGGGAAGCGAATCATTCCTTTCGACTCGCTGGACAAATGAGCTGGGCAGCGGGTTGTACGCGAAGTCGCCACGATCCGGCGCGAAGGAGCGCTGGATGCGTACGGTGGCACGGGGGCGCGTCACCGTTCGGTCCGCAGCCGCCCCAGCAGTCTGAGCAACTGATCGGCGCGGCCCAGGAGTTGGGGGCGCGCCAACACCGCGTTGCGGGCCGCCCGCACCGGCGCACGCCTGACCAGGTGACCGATGGCGACCGGATGGCGCCTTGTCACCCAACCTTCGCTGACCGAAAGTTCACGCGTTTTGAGCGACTCTTTGTATTCTTTTTCACCGCGGCCGAGATCAAGGTAGGAGATACCATTCGCCGCAGCCGCCTCGGCCATTCTCAGATGCAACGCGAGGCCCGGCGAGTATTTGCCGAACGCGGTGTCGTACGCCGGGAACCAACAGGCGACCACCCGGTCGGATCGCAACCCGAAGTGCGCCGCCACCGGACGACCGCCCGCATAGAGCACGGAGAGCTGTCCGGCGAAGTCCTCGCCGCGGACGTTGAAGAGGTGCTCCACCAACCGCACGATCCACGGCCGGGCGAACCGGTCGCTCCGCCCGGTCCTGCGGTACTGCGCCGACTTCCAGCCCATCAACGTGCGCAGCGCGGCCGGATCACGCTCGTCGTGCACGTACCGCAGCCCGCCGGCGTCCCGCTCCAGCTTGCGCTCCTTGGCCAGCGTGGTGCGCACGAACTTCGGCGCGTGGGAGCGCAGATAGCCCAGATACGCCTCGTACCCCTGCTCCACGTCGATCACCGGAGACGGGAACGAGCCGGTGGCGCCCACCTCGAAGGGCTTCTCGCCCTCCACCAGGTGGTCGAACTCCCAGATCGCCAGCCGGCAGGCGCGCAGCAGCTCCCGCGCCTCCCACTGGAAACCCGGCCGGTGCACCAGCCCCTGGCAGTCGGACAGCCCGAGGCCGACCGCCCGACCCACCCCCAGCACGGTGCGCTGAAAGGGGAAGAACGCGGCCGGCTCGCCGTCCTCGTAGACCACCGCCACCCGAACCCCGCGCCGGAAGCGGTCCACCGCCAGGGTGAACTCCGGGGACAGGAAGGGACTGGCGAGCGCCGGACTGCCGCAGACCCAGGCCCGTGACTGGAGGCCGGTCCAGGCCGCCCGGTCGGCCTCGGTCAGCTCGGCGGGGCGCAGGACGCGTATCCGGGATGTCAAGGATCGCGCCTTCGCACCGTCACTCCGTAGCCGTGCCGGGCCAGTGGCAGCAGGAACAGCGTCGCGCTCAACGCCGCGACCACCGCCACCCCGCCGCGGATCGACCACAGGTGCAGCATCAGCATCACCTGGCCGACCAGCAGGTCCAGCACGATCGAGCCGATCACGGCGACCACCACCCGGGTCAGCGGGTCAAGGCTGCGCAGCGTGCTGGCGAGCGCGGCCCCCGGCGCGACGATCAGGAAGAAGAAGGTGAACGGTGCGCGCAGCGGCGAACTGATGTCGGCCAGTACGAGCGCGGCGCCGGCCACTCCCGTGCCGACGGCGGCACCAGCGAGAAGTGGCAGAGATTCCCTGGCAATTGGATGCATTGGCGACTTGCCCCCCGGGCTTCAATGTTGCGCAGTCCCGGCAGCCCGTCAAGCAGTCCGGGCCTCTTGGGACACACCATCACCGATCGGGGGAATCTCCGGGCGGGGTACCGCCGCGGTGGGCCGTCCGCTGCTACGACGGACGCGGCAGAAACACGCCGTCGAGAGAGGTTCCATGAGGATCACCCGGCTTGTCGCCACCTTGTCCGCCCTGCCCCTCATCGCGGCCCTCAGTCTTTGGGGGACGAGCGGCGCGGGCGCGGCCGGGCCCGGCTATGTGGCGCTCGGCGACTCGTACTCCGCCGGGGTGGGCGCGGGCGGCACCATCGCGGCCAGCGGGGAATGCCGCCGGAGCACCCGTGCCTATCCGGAGCTGTGGGCGGCCGCCGCCGCTCCCGCGTCGTTCGCCTTCACCGCCTGCGACGGAGCCACCACGGTGGACGTCCTCAACGGCCAACTGGGGTCGTTGCGTTCGGCCACCGGTCTGGTCAGCATCACGGTGGGCGGCGATGACGCGGGCTTCGCGCAGGTGATGGCCACCTGCGCGCTCTCCGCCGACCTGCTCTGCGTCCAGCGGGTGGACCGGGCCCGCGGCTTCGTGCGCGACTCCCTGCCGGGACTGCTGGACACCGTCTACTCGGCGATCCGCGCCCGGGCGCCGCACGCGCGGGTGGTGGTGCTCGGCTATCCGCGTTTCTACCAACGCGGCGGCGGCTGTCTGGCCGGGCTGGGGGAGGCCAAACGTACGGCCATCGACGCGGGGATCGACCAGTTGGACTCCGTCATCGCCGACCGCGCGGCCGCGCACGGCTTCGCCTTCGGTGACGTTCGCGGAGTCTTCGCCGCGCACGAGATCTGCGGCCAGGACCCCTGGCTGCACAGCGTGACGCTTCCGGTCGGTGATTCGTACCACCCGACGGCGGCGGGACAGTCGCACGGGTACCTTCCGGTGTTCACCGCGGTGGCTGGCTGACATTGGCATCGGCACTCGGTCAACTACCGTGTGTACGCGCGGCGCCGGGTGGCAACACGCCTGTTCGGCAGGTGAATCCGAGGCCGTGGATGCGCGGGTGACGCGGCGGGGCGATAGGGTTACGCTGCCCGGGCCGGGTGCCTCGTACGGGTGGGGAGAAGTAATGGAGCAAATAGTGCGCAGCAGGCCACGTGTGCCTGCGATCAACTGTGGGAGCAGCGCGACCAGTGCGCGTCTTGACCGTCATCTGGCGGTGCTCGGCGGCCCCGTCGTGCCGCAGCGTGAGACCGCGGACGCCACACTGCTGATGCGTGAGTTGACGGCCCGGGACACCTGCCCGGCCAGGGAGAACCGCGGCGCCCGCGTCTCGCTGTTCGCGCCGCTGCGCCGGCTGCGCCGGTCGCTGTTCGGCAGCCGCGGCTGACCCGCTGCCGACCGGACCGACGGGACCCCGTGCCCCTCGGTCCGACCGGCGCACCCTTCCCCGAGGCCATCCGGCGCCCCAACCCGGCAGGGGGCGCCGGTACCGCGCGGCGCGGGCATCACCCGAGTGATCCCTGTCCGCGCGCTCACCGGCCGTTGCGCGCGAACCGCCCCGCATGGCCCACCCGGCAAGGGAGTTGGGGAGCGGCGCCTATCCCCACCTGGCGGCGGCCCGCACCCGCGCCCACCGAGCCGGACACGACGTTCGAGCGCGTACTGGGCCGGATCCTCAACGGGTACGCGGCGTAGGCAACCGCTAGAGGAGGGCGAACTGGCCGCCAGGCCCTTCCTCCGGGTGATCGAGCACGGAGGCGGGGCGGCGAGCCGAGGCCGGAACGGGGAGTACGCCCGCGGCGCGCAGCTCGGCCTTACCCGTGCGCGGGCCCTTGTCGAGAGCGGCGGCCAACGCCGTCTGCCGCGTTCGCAGTTCCGAGAGCAGCGCCAGTACGGTTACCAGTTCCAGCAGGTCCGAGGTCCACTCCTGCAGCCACGCGCCCGGCCCGATGGCCGCCAGCGTGCCGGGTTCGGCGGCGCCCGCACGTGCCTCGAACCACGCCTCCAGCACCCGCACGCCACCCGCGTGGGACTCCCAGGCGCCGCGGGGTACCGGTGAGATGCGCCCCTCGCCGACGAGCAGCGCTTCCTCCTGTTCGTCGTACCGCAGCGCGTCCGGCCGGGCGGGCAACGGCGCGCGCACATACGGCCGTCGGCCGCCGGGCAGTCGTGGCCGTACCCCGCTGCGCGCGCCACGGGTCTGCACGTCCAGCGCTGTGCGCCCCAACTCCACACCGACGTCCCACAGTTCACCGTTCGCCGGAAGCGGCACCACGCGACCCATGGGGGACTGCCGGGCACACACCGTGATCCACGCCAGCAGGTCCTCGGCGGAAACCTGCCGTTCGCACCGCTTGCCGAGATGGTCCAGCAACCCGGGGGCGACATTGGGCTCCACCCCGCCGGGACGGCGGTACAGCGGGCGGATCCGGCCGGGGCGCCCGGCGGGCGAGTGGCCGTCCGGCAGCAGCGTGCTGCACACCACCGCCGGGCCGGGCACCTGCGGTACGTGCGCCTGCTCGACGGCGAAGACCTGCCGCTCGTCCGCCACCCGCCACAGCTCGGTCCGCGCGGTGTCCAGCAACCGGTGGTCGGGGATCAGCCACTGCTGGTCGTACGGCCCGTGCAGCACCCGCAGCGGCTCGGGGCACGGACCCTGCTCCTCGGCGAGCGTGCCCGTCGGCGCCGGATGGCCCGGAAGCTGCGCCACCGTGCTGTGCACGCTGCGTGCCCGGGTCGGGTGGAACAGCGCGTCGCGCTGCTTCGCCGTACCGGCCCGCAGCAGGGTGTCCCAACGGGCTCGCAGTGACCGGGGGTCCGGAGCCAGCACCCAGCTCCTGCCGAACCGCGGCGGCGCGGTGGACCACGGCATCAGGTCGTCGAGCAGGGGCGCGTCGTCGCTCACCGCACGCATGGTAGTGGGACCGGGCCGCGCTTTCCCGGGGGATGGCCCCAGGCTCCCCAGGGCGGCACGCCGGACCCGGGTGTCGCCGCAGGGCGGATCAGTACCGCGCCTCCATGGTGACCGAGAAGGAGAACCGGTCGCCGCGGTAGTGGATGCGCACCACGTCGACCGTACGGCCCTCGTCGTCGTAGGTGATCCCGGTGTAGTGCAGGATCGGGCTGCACAGCGGTACGTCCAGCAGTCGCGCGGTCTCCGGGTCGGCCAGCCTGGCCTCCACGGTGTCGGTGATCCGGCTGATCCGTACCCCGAGGCGGTCCCGCAGCACCTTGGTCATCGGCCAGTGTTCCAGGTCGGCCAGGTCGATGCGGGCGGCCAGTTCCGGAAGGACGTGGTTGTCCGCCCAGTTGGTCGGTTCACCGCTGTCGTCCCGGCGCAGCCTGCGGTAGGAGACCAGCTCGGTAGCGTCGGGGAAGTGCTCGCTGATCTCGGCGGGGACCGGCACCGCGCCATGGCCGAGGATCGTGGCCCGCATGCCCGACTGCTGGGCCACGATCGCGTCGACGGAACCCAGCAGCCGGACCGGCGCGCCCCGCCGGGCCCCCGGTTCGATGAAGGTGCCGCGCCGCCGGTGGCGGCTGATCAGCCCCTCCTCCTCAAGGGACTTGAGCGCCTGCCGCATGGTGAGCACGCTGACCCCGTAGTGCGCGGCGAGGTCGTCCTCGGTCGGCAGCCGTAGCGGCGCGTCCGCGCTGCGGCCGAGTATCGAGGCGCGCAGCGACTGCGACACCTGGTACCACAACGGGAGTTTGCGGTTCAGGGTGATCGAATCGGGGGCGAAAGAGGTCAAGTCCGCTCCGGCGTACGTGGGTTCGCGGGTGGCTAGGCCCTGAAGTGTCGTTCCAGACCCTGCCACACCGCGTCGTAGTCCTGTTGGCGGTGGTCCGCGTGCAGGGCCTGCGCGGTCGGTACCACCGGCCAGCGGGTCTCGAACATGAACGCGAGTCCGTCGTCGACCTTCTGCGGCTTCAGCTCCGCGGCGCTGGCCTTGTCGAAGGTCTCCCGGTCGGGACCGTGCGCGGACATCATGTTGTGCAGTGACGAGCCGCCCGGCACGAAGCCCTCCGCCTTCGCGTCGTACGCGCCCTCCACCAGGCCCATGAACTCGCTCATCACGTTCCGGTGGAAGTACGGCGGCCGGAAGGTGTCCTCGCCCACCAGCCAGCGCGGTGCGAACACCACGAAGTCCACACCAGCCAGTCCCGGGGTGTCGGTCGGCGAGGTGAGCACGGTGAAGATGGACGGGTCCGGGTGGTCGTAGGAGATCGAGCCGATCACGTTGAACCGGTGCAGGTCGTAGACGTACGGCAGGTAGTTGCCGTGCCAGGCGACGACGTCGAGCGGGGAGTGGTCGTAGGCGGCGGTCCACAGGTTGCCGCCGAACTTGTTCACCACCTCGACCGGCCCTTCCCGGTCCTCGTACGCGGCGACCGGGGCCAGGAAGTCCCTCGCGTTCGCCAGGCCGTTGGCGCCGATCGGGCCGAGGTCGGGCAGCCGGAAAGGCTGGCCGTAGTTCTCGCAGACGTAACCGCGCGCGTCGGCGTCCAGCAGTTCCACCCGGAACCGCACCCCGCGCGGAATCAGCGCGATGTGTCCCGGCTCGGCGCGCAGCAGCCCGAACTCGGTGCGCAGCAGCAGCCCGCCGCGCTGCGGGACGATCAGCAGCTCGCCGTCGGCGTCGGAGAAGACCCGGTCGGTCATGGAGCGGTTGGCCGCGTACCAGTGGATGCCGATTCCGCTGCGTTGCAGCACATCGCCGTTGCCGCCGACGGTCACCAGGCCGTCCAGGAAGTCGGTCGGCTCCTGTGGAACGGGCAGCGGGCTCCAGCGCAGCCGGTTGGGGTCCGGCACGCTCTCGGTGAACGGCGCGCTGCGCAGGTGCCTGCTGTCGATCCGGTAGAACGGCGGATGCGCGGCCGAGGGCCGGATGCGGTAGAGCCAGCTGCGCCGGTTGTGGTGGCGCGGCTCGGTGAAGGCGCTGCCGGACAGCTGCTCCGCGTACAGCCCGAGCGGTGCGCGCTGCGGTGAGTTGCGGCCGACCGGCAGTGCGCCCGGTACCGCCTCGCTGGCGTGCTCGTTGCCGAAGCCGGAGGAGTAGGCGAGCGCCTCGGCGGCCTTGCGGGCCGCCTCCACGTCGCTGTTCCCTTTCCCGTCCTGCGTGCCGCCCATGCCGTGCTCCCGCCCTCCGAGTACTGAATCCTATGGATGACCGTAGGATTCAGGCGGCGTGCCGTCAATCACCCCGGGCATGCTGGTGCCGCGGTAACTAGCGCCGTTAGTTTGAGCGGTACAGGCATCCGCATCCGCCCACCCGTCGCCCGACCACCGCCGCCACGGCGGCCCGGCCGACGGCGTGGAATCCGGGAGGGCAACGACGTGCAGGCACACGACGGGATGTACATCGACGGCGAGTGGCGGCGCGCCGCGGGCCAGGGCCGGATCGAGGTGGTCAACCCCGCGGACGAGCGGCCCATCGGCTCGGTACCGGCCGGCAACGCCGAGGACGTGGACACCGCGGTGCGCGCCGCCCGCGCCGCCTTCCGCGGCTGGGCGGAGACGCCGCCCGCCGAGCGCGCCGCACGGATCGGCGCGCTCACCGCACGGCTCGGCGCCCGTCGCGAGGAGATCGCCCGGACCGTGACCGCTGAACTCGGCGCCCCGCTCACCTTCAGCGGCAAGGTCCACACCGGCATGCCGACCTCGGTCGCCGCCTCCTACGCCCGGCTGCTGGAGACCTACGAGTTCACCGAGAAGGTCGGCAACTCCGTCGTCCACCACGAACCCGTGGGCGTGGTCGGGGCGATCACCCCCTGGAACTACCCGCTGCACCAGATCGTCGCCAAGGTGGTGCCCGCGCTGGCCGCGGGGTGCACCGTCGTGCTCAAGCCCGCCGAGGACACCCCGCTGGTCGCCCAGCTGTTCGCCGAGGCGGTGCACGAAGTGGGCTTCCCGGCAGGGGTGTTCAACCTGGTCACCGGTCTGGGCCCGGTGGCGGGCCAGGCGCTGGCCGAACACGAGGGCGTGGACCTGGTCTCGTTCACCGGCTCGACCGCCGTCGGCAAGCTGATCGCGGCCGCCGCCGCCCGGTCGGTGAAGCGGGTGGCGCTGGAACTCGGCGGCAAGTCCGCCAACGTCATCCTGCCGGACGCCGATCTGGGCCGCGCGGTCAACGTCGGCATCGCCAACGTCATGGCCAACTCCGGTCAGACGTGCAGCGCCTGGACCCGGATGCTGGTCGACGCCGACCGCTACGAGGAGGCGGTCGAGTTGGCCAGGGCCGCCGCGGCCAAGTACGTCCCCGGTGACCCCGCGCACCCGGACACCCGGCTCGGCCCGCTGGTCAGCGCCGGACAGCGGGAGCGGGTGCGCGGTTACATCGCCGGCGGCGTCGCGCAGGGCGCACGGCTGGTCGCGGGCGGGCCCGAGGCGCCGGAGGGGCGCGAGCGCGGATACTTCGTCCGCCCGACCGTGTTCGCCGACGTGACACCGCAGATGACCATCGCCCAGGAGGAGATCTTCGGCCCGGTGGTGTCGATCATGCGGTACGAGAACGAGGAGCACGCCCTGGAGATCGCCAACGGCACGGTCTACGGCCTGGCCGGGGCGGTGTGGTCGCAGGACGAGGCGGCCGCGGTGGCGTTCGCCCGGCGCATGGAGACCGGCCAGGTGGACATCAACGGCGGCCGGTTCAACCCCCTCGCGCCGTTCGGCGGTTACAAGCAGTCCGGCGTCGGGCGGGAGCTCGGCTCGCACGGACTGGCGGAGTTCCTCCAGACCAAGTCCCTGCAGTTCTGATCATCCGTCGTCGCGTCGTCAACCGAGTGGTTCACCGAGGAGAGACCGTGGTCCGCGCCGCCGTACTGCCCGCCGTGGGAGCACCGTTGGAGATCGCCGAGATCGGCCTGCCGGATCCCGGCCCCGGTCGGGTACGGGTCCGGCTCGCCGCGGCCGGGGTGTGCCACTCCGACCTGTCGCTGGCCAACGGCACCTTGCGGCAACCCGTTCCCGCGGTGCTCGGCCACGAGGGCGCGGGTACGGTCACCGCGGTGGGCGAGGATGTCGCCGGTGTCGCGGTGGGGGACCGGGTGGTGCTCAACTGGGCGCCGTCCTGCGGCGGTTGCCACTTCTGCGGACTGGGCGAGCCGTGGCTGTGCGCCAACGCCTCGGCGGGGGCGGCGGCTCCGTACGCGGTGCGCGCGGCGGACGGCACCGAGCTGTACCCGGGGCTGGGCACCGCGGTCTTCGCCGAGGAGACGGTGGTGTCCGCGGGCGCGGTGCTGCCGCTGCCGGACGGGGTGCCGCTGACCGAGGCCGCGCTGCTGGGGTGCGCCGTGCTCACCGGGTACGGGGCGGTGCACCACGCCACCCGGTTGCGGGCGGGGGAGACGGTCGCCGTCTTCGGCGTCGGCGGGGTGGGCCTCGCGGTGCTCCAGTCGGCCAGGATCGCGGGGGCCGGTGCGGTGATCGCGGTCGATGTCGCCCCGGGCAAGGAGGAGTTGGCGCGGGCCGCGGGCGCCACCGACTTCGTGCTCGCCGCCGACGACACCGCCAAGCGGATCCGCAAGCTCACCGGCGGGCACGGGGTCGACGCCGCGATCGAGTGTGTCGGCCGCGCCGACACCATCCGTACCGCCTGGTCCGCCACCCGGCGCGGCGGCCGGACCACGGTGGTCGGCATCGGCGGCACGGAGCAGCAGGTCACCTTCAGCGCCCTGGAGATCTTCCACTTCGCCCGCACCCTGACCGGCTGCGTCTACGGCAACAGCGACCCGGCGAAGGACCTGCCGGTCCTCGCCGAACATGTTCGCACCGGCGGTCTCGACCTGTCCGCGATGGTGACCGACCGGATCGGGCTGGACGCGATCCCCGCCGCGTTCGACGCGATGCTCCAGGGACGCGGTGGGCGCGCGTTGGTGGTCTTCTAGACGCTCGCCGTGGGGCAGACGGGGGTGCGGGCGGTTCGCACCGGCGGTCTGCCTCGGCGTGGTCGCTCGCCGCGGGGGATGCTTCCCGGGGCAAGCCCGCGACCCCGACGCGGCTGCTAGCGCAGCCGCTCGTACTGGATTGCCAGGCCGTCCACGAGGGCGCGCAGGCCCGTTTCGAACGCGCCCTCGTCCACCCGCTGTTGGTGCTCGGGGAGCAGATGGGCCTGGCCGAGGTGCGGATAGTCGTCCGGGTCGTACGCGGTCGGGTCGTCCACGAACCCCCGGGCGAAGGAACCCAGCGCCGATCCGGCGACGAAGTACCGCATCATCGCGCCGATCCGGGTGGCGTGCCCGGGCGGCCAGCCGGCGTTCACCATGCCGCCGAACACGGCGTCCGCCAGCCGCAGTCCGGCCGGCCGGCGGCCGGGCCCCTGGGCCAGGAACGGCACGATGTGCGGATGCGCGGCGAGTGCCGCGCGGTACGAGCGCGCCCAGCGCACCAGCGCGTCCGTCCACCGCGTGCCGTCGTCGAACATCGACAGGTCCACCTGCGCCACGACGGTGTCCGCGACCGCGTCCAGGATCTCGTCCTTCGTGCGGAAGTGGTTGTACAACGACGGCCCGCTGACCCCGAGTTCGGCGGCGAGCCGCCGGGTGGAGACCGCCTGCAGCCCTTCCTCGTCCACCAGCGCCAGCGCCGCGGCGACGATGCGCTCTCGGCTGAGCAGGGGCTTGCGGGGGCGTGCCATGCGGCACATAGTAGAGGCCGCCAAGAAAAACTAGCAGCGCTAATTTATGAGGGATGCGCCCGTGGACCTTGAGCTGAACGAGGAACAGGCCGCCGTCCGGCAGCTCGCCAGGGACTTCGTGGACCGCGAGGTCACGCCGTACGCGGCGGCCTGGGACCGGGCGGAGCGGGTCGACCGCGGCATCGTGAAGAAGCTGGGCGACCTGGGCTTCCTGGGCATGACGATCGCGCAGCGGTACGGCGGTTCGGGCGGCGACCACCTCGCGTACTGCCTGGTCACCGAGGAGTTGGGGCGTGGTGACTCCTCGGTGCGCGGCATCGTCTCGGTCTCGCTCGGCCTGGTGGCCAAGTCCATAGCGGCCTGGGGGAGCGAGGAGCAGAAGCGGGAGTGGCTGCCCCGGCTCTGCTCCGGTGCGGCGGTCGGCTGCTTCGGCCTCACCGAGCCGGGCACCGGCTCCGACGCGGCCAACCTCACCACCAGGGCGGTGCGCGACGGTGACGGCTATGCCATCACCGGCGGCAAGATGTTCATCACCAACGGCACCTGGGCGGACGTGGCCCTGGTCTTCGCCCGCACCGGGGCGGAACCCGGCCACAAGGGCATCAGCGCGTTCCTGGTGCCCACCGACACCCCCGGCGTGGAACGCCGGGAGATCCACGGCAAGTTGGGGCTGCGCGGCCAGGCCACCGCCGAGATCGTGCTCGACGGCGCGCGGGTGCCGGCCAGCGCGATGCTGGCGCCGGAGGGCAAGGGGTTCGCCGTCGCCATGTCCGCGCTGGCCAAGGGGCGGATGTCGGTGGCGGCCGGTTGCGTGGGGATCGCGCAGGCGTGTCTGGACGCGGCGGTCGAGTACGCGGGCCAGCGCGAGCAGTTCGGTGCGCCGATCGCGCGGCACCAGCTGGTGCAGGAGCTGATCGCCGACATCGCCGTGGACGTGGCCGCCGCCCGCCTGCTGACCTGGCAGGTGGCCGACCACATCGACCGAGGTCTGCCGTTCGCCACCCAGTCCTCGATCGCCAAGCTGCACGCCAGTGAGGCGGCGGTGCGCTGCGCCAACAACGCCCTCCAGGTCTTCGGCGGCTACGGCTACATCGACGAGTACCCGGTCGGCAAACTCCTGCGCGACGCAAGGGTGATGACCCTCTACGAGGGCACCACCCAGATCCACAAACTCCTCATAGGCCGCGCCCTGACGGGCGTCTCCGCCTTCTAGCCGCGGGCCGGTTCGCGCGGGTCCGCTACTCGGGGCGGACCATGCGCAGCACCAGGTCGGCGTACAGCTCGCCGATCTGGTCCGGGGTGCGGCGGCCGCCCGGGTTGAACCAGCGGGCAACGTCGATGCACAGGGAGAGCACCGCGAGCGTCGTACCGGAGACGTCGGGCACGTCGAAGTCGCCGGAGCGCACGCCGTCCTCGATGATCGAGCGCATCGTCGCCTCGCTGAGCCGGCGCAGTCCGACGATCTCCGTGTGGTGCTCCGGGCCGAGCGCGCCCAACTCGTACTGGACCACCCGGCCGGTGGTGTGGTGCTCGGCGTGCCAGCGGACGAAGGAGCGCACCGCGGTGCGCAGCCGTTCGGCCGGGGTGCCACCGCCCTCGGCGGCCTGCCGTAGCAGGGTGAGGGCACGGCGGTGGCCGACGCCGCTGATCTGGTAGAGCAGTTCTTCCTTGTTCTTGTAGTGGATGTACAGCGCGGCCGGGCTCATTCCGGCGCGCCCGGCGATGTCGCGCGTCGTCGTGGCGTGGTACCCGCGCTCGGCGAAGGCCTCGACGGCGGCGACCACCAACCGCCTCGCCGCGTCCGGGGTGATGTCACTCCACGCCTCGGTGTCCGTCGCCTCCGCATCCATGCGGACACCTTACCGTCCCCTGAGCAACCGCTTAGCCGCCTTCCGGCGAGGGCGTCCGGCGCCTCAGAGGTAGAACCGGGCCACCGTCTCCGCCACACACACCGGCTTGTCTCCGCCCTCCCGCTCGATCGTCACCCGGGTGACCAGCTGCACGCCGTCCGGCACCTCGCCCACCTCGGCGATCACCGCGGACGCGCGCAGCCGGGAGCCGACCGGCACCGGGGAGGGGAAGCGCACCTTGTTCACCCCGTAGTTGACCCCCATCCGCACCCCCTCGACCCGCATCAGCTCCGGCATCAGTGAGGGGATGAGGGAGAGCGTCAGATAGCCGTGCGCGATGGTGGTGCCGAACGGCCCCCGCGCGGCCTTCTCCGGGTCGACATGGATCCACTGGTGGTCGCCGGTCGCCTCGGCGAACAGATCGATCCGCTTCTGGTCGACCTCGATCCACGGCGTCTGGCCCAGTTCCTCCCCGACGGCCGTCCGCAGCTCGTCGACCGAAGCGAAGACCCTGGCCTGCGACATCTGTTGCCTCCCATATGCTTGGCGTCGGAGCGTGCTGTCTAAGCGCTTGCTCAGCATGGTTGGCCGAAGGTCGTGTGTCAACGTGGCCGAAGTGCTCGCTCGCCGCCGCGGTGGCGGACCCGCCCGCGACGGCGAGACGGCTCAACAGGCGCGGCCCGCACCGGCCGCGGACGGCAGCGGGCTCACCGCACCGCGTACCGGCTCTCCCACGCGACGGCCCGCGCCGCCGACAGTGCTTCGGGACGCAGCACCGGCACCGGCACCACGATGCCGCACTCCGTGCACACCGGTCCCGCGGCCGGATCGTGGCGCAGGCCCTCCCGCCACACGATGCGCGTCGCGCCGCACACCGGGCAGCAGTCGCCGGGCGCCGAGTCGAGGGCGGTGATCAGTCGACGCAGCACATCGGCGAGCCGCCCCGCCGGATGGACGGCCGGATCGTCGCACCAGGCGACCCCGTTCCCACCCCAGGTGCGCCGGTGCCAGTCGTCAAGGCTGGTGGGACGGCGGATGCCGTCGTACTTCTCGCGCTTGCGGCGGGCGGCGAACTCCGCCTCATAGCCCAGCCATACCGCTCTCGCCTCCTCCAACTCCTCAAGCGCTGCCATGAGTTGCGCTTGGCGTGGATGTCGGTCGTCGGGTGCGATACCGGCGCGCAGGCACAGGTGGTGCCAGGTCGCCCGGTGGCCGTACGGCGCGAACCGCTCAAGGCACCGCCGCAGCGAGGTGCGTTGCTCGGCGTCTATCAGCCGCGGATCGCGTACCCGTCTCGCGAGACTGCGGAACCCGGCCATCTCGTACCACCTCCGTCACAGTGGACCACAACACCTCGTGGCGCTATGGAATGGACGTACCGGGCCCGTGATTGGCTCCCCTGGTGAAGGAGTTGTGGAGAGGAACGCCGTAGATCCAGCCGAGATCGGGAACATGACGGCTGCTCATCTTCCCGCATAGCCCTACCGACGGTAACCTCCGTCGCATTCCCCCCAGGGAGGAGCAGGAATGCGACGACGCACCCTCACTCTCAGAACCGTGGCGGCGACCACGCTGCTCGCGCTCGGCGTCACCCTGACCGGACCCGTTCCGCACGCGGCGGTCGCCGCCGACTCCGGCGGTGACTACTGCCAGGGCCAGTGCGACGACATCCTTCCGCCCGGCGAGAACGGCAACGCCACTCTCGCCGACATCCTCGGCAACAAACTGTTCGGCACCCATCCCGCACACACCGAGGACCAACTCGGCACCTATGGTGCGCTACCCGCAGGCTACGGCTCGCTCACCGACGCCACTCTCGGCGACTTCTACAACAGCTCCTCGTTCGGCGTCCCGTCCGACCAGGTCGAATCCGTGCAGCAGCCGCGCTCCGACGTCACCATCACCCGTGACAAGGCCACCGGCGTCCCGCACATCCAGGGCACCACCCGCTCCGGCACCGAGTTCGGGGCCGGGTACGCGGCGGCCGAGGACCGGTTGTGGCTGATGGACCTCTTCCGACACGTCGGCCGCGGCGAGTTGACCTCCTTCGCCGGTGGCGCCGCCGCCAACCAGGGACTGGAGCAACAGTTCTTCAGCGCCGCCCCCTACACCGAGGCCGACCTACAGGCCCAGGTGGACCGCATCGCCAAGACCAACGGCGCCCGCGGCCAACAGGCGCTCGCCGACGCGCAGTCCTATGTGGACGGCATCAACGCCTACATCGGCCAGGCCAAACCGGGCCGGTACTTCCCCGGTGAGTACGACCTCACCGGCCACGTCAACGCCATCACCAACGCCGGGGACATCGAGCCGTTCAAGCTCACCGACCTGATAGCGCTGGGCGCGGTGGTGGGCGCGCTGTTCGGCTCGGGCGGCGGTGGCCAGGTCCAGTCGGCGCTCGCGCTACAGGCCGCCCAGAACAAGTACGGGGTCGTCAAGGGCACCCAGGTCTGGGAGTCGTTCCGCGAGCGCAACGACCCGGAGGCGGTGCTGACCCTGCACGACGGGCAGAGCTTCCCCTACGCGGACCAGCCCGACCATCCGCGTGGCGAGGCGCTGCCCGACCCCGGTTCCGTCGTCCCGGAACCGCTTGTCTACGACCGCACCGGCTCAGCCGCCGGCAGCGGGGCCTCCGCGCGCACTCCGGTACGCGTTCCTGCGAAGCTGCGGCCGCTGCAGGGCATCTTCGACAACGGCGTACTGCCCGGCAACCTGTTCTCCACGCCCAAGAAGGGCATGTCCAACGCGCTGCTGGTCTCCGGCAAGTACACCGCCAGCGGTCATCCCGTCGCCGTCTTCGGGCCGCAGACCGGCTACTTCGCGCCGCAGCTGCTGATGCGCGAGGAACTGCAGGGGCCCGGCATCAGTGCCCGCGGCGCGGCCTTCGCGGGCCTGAGCATGTACGTCGAACTCGGCCGCGGCCAGGACTACGCGTGGAGCGCCACCTCCGCGGGCCAGGACGTCATCGACACCTACGCCGTCGAACTGTGCGACCCCAGCGGAAACAAGCCCACCCTCCAGTCCAACTCCTACCTGTGGCATGGAAGTTGCGTGCCGTTCGAGAAGATCGAGCGCACCGACGCCTGGTCGCCGACGATCGCCGACTCCACCGCGGCGGGCTCGTACCGGATGCAGGTCTACCGCACGAAGTACGGCCTGGTGACCGCACGCGCCACGGTCGGCGGCAAGCCCGTCGCGTACACCTCGCTGCGCAGCTCCTACCAGCACGAGGCCGACTCGATCATCGGCTTCCAGATGCTCAACGACCCGGGGTTCGTGCACGACGCCCAGAGTTTCCAGCAGGCGGCGCAGCACATCAACTACACGTTCAACTGGTTCTACGCGGACTCCCGGGACATCGCCTACTACAACTCGGGCACCAACCCGGTGCGGGCCGCGGACGTGGACCCCTCACTTCCGGTGCTCGCGGAGCAGCAGTACGAGTGGCAGGGCTTCGACCCGGCCGACAACACCTCCGCGGCCACCCCGCCGTCGCAGCACCCGCAGTCCGTCGACCAGGACTACTACGTGTCCTGGAACAACAAGCAGGCCAAGGGCTACAGCTCGTCCGGGTTCGGCAACGGCTCGGTGCACCGCGTCAACCTGCTCGACGACCGGGTCAAGCGACTGGTCGGGCAGGGCGGCGTCACCCGTGCCTCGCTCACCCAGGCGATGGCCGACGCGGCCGTCACCGACCTGCGCGGCGAGGACGTGCTTCCCGAACTGCTCGCGGTACTGCGCAGCAAGCCCGTCACCGATCCCCAACTCGCCAACGCGGTACAGGAACTGGCGAACTGGAGCAACGACGGTGCCAAGCGCAAGGAGACCTCGTCCGGCTCCCACACCTATGCCGACTCCGACGCGATCCGCATCATGGACGCCTGGTGGCCGCTGCTGGTCAAGGGCGAGTTCGAGCCGGGTCTCGGCAGTGACCTGTACAGTGCGCTGACCGCCAACCTGGGCGTGGACGAATCACCGTCGGCCGGGCACGGTCCGACCGGATCGCATGCCGGAAGCTCCTTCCAGTTCGGCTGGTGGTCGTACGTGGACAAGGACCTGCGCGCGGTGCTCGGCAGGCCGGTCCAGGGCGGCCTGGCCGAGAAGTACTGCGGGAACGGCGATCTGGCCGCCTGCCAGTCGACGCTGCTGGACACCCTCAAGCAGGCCGTGGCCACCCCGGCGAACCAGGTCTACCCGGGCGACGGCACCGGCTGCTCGGCGGGTGACCAGTGGTGCGCCGACTCCATCCTTCAGCGGCCGCTCGGCGGCGTCACCGACGACCGGATCTCCTGGCAGAACCGCCCGACCTACCAGCAGGTGGTCGAATTCCCCAGCCATCGCTAGGAGTTCACTCCAACGGCGTGCGCTCCCGTGGTTTACGGGAGCGCACGCCGCTCAGCGCGTGGGTGGCCTAATGCGCTATCCGTCCGGCCAGCAGCACCAACCGGGCCAGACCCGCGTGGCAGATGTCCATGTGCGCGCCCATCGGCGGGTAGCCGCGCCGCACCACACCGGAGACGTCCACGCTCACCAGCCCGGACTCCGGAAAGTCCCGCCCGGCCGACGGAGAGGTCTCGGCGAGCGTGCGGCGGACGGCGTCGCTTCCCGCGGGGAGTCCGTGGTACCCGACCGCGGCCGGACTGCCGGTGCTGCCGGACGTGCGCCACGCCAGCGGATACAGCGTGCCGAGCCCGTCGTCGTACCGTGAATGGCACACCACCAGCGGCCCGTTGACCCGCTGCCGGGTGCCGCGCAGCGCGTCCGATGTGACCGCGCCCTGGAGCAGCGTCACCGAGGCGGCGAACGCCCCGGCCGCCCGCACCCCGGACAGCGTCAGCCGCGCGCCGAAGCCGTGACCGAGCAGATGGACACGCACCCGTGGCGCCACGTCGGCGAGTTGGTCGAGCAGCTCGGCCAGCCCGATCTCGCCTATGAGGTCGGCCTGGCGGCAGATCCGGTAGTAGGCGAGCTGGCGCAGCACCTCCCTGGCGCCGCTCCACCGGCGGAAGGACGCGGCGTCCGAAGCGCCCTCGCGAGCGATCGGAACCGTCTCCGCACCGGTGCTCTCCAGCGCCGCCGCGAACTCCTCGCAGATCCGCTCGACGTCACCGGTGAGTATCGCCAGCCGGGCATCGGGGGCGAACCGCCGTGCCAGTTCGAAGAACTCGGTGAGCCGGCCCGATGAGGCGGGCCGCTCCCGAAGCAGCGCCGCCATGCGCCGTAGCTCCTTGGACCGGGAGGGGAACAGGTCGAGCAGACCGTCCAGGGTGTCCTTGTCCAACCCGCGCTGGACCGCCAGGTTCGCCGCCTGCTCGGCGAGCATCGACGGCCGGTAGTCCACCAGCGGTTCCTCGGTGAAGCGCAACGAGGGCCAGTACACGCCCGCGTAGCCCACCACCGCGTCCCGGCGGCCGCGTTCCAGCAACGCGGGGAAGGGCGTGAAGAAGCGGCGGTACACGCGGACCGCGGTGGCGAGGTCGTTGTTCCAGCCGTGCGCGAAGACGATCAGATCCGTGATCCCGGCCCCGGCAGCGCCCAGTATCAGCCGGTCACGCTGTTCCGGGTCGGCGCTGCCCTCCGCGTCGAAGGTCACCGTCCAGTACGGATCGACACCCATGGCCCCCATCGGCTCGCCCCCTGCCGTTCTTCCCCGCCGCCCCCCAGCGTCCCCCTGGCCAGTGTGAGCTACACCCATTACCGCCGGAAGATACTGTTCCGGCCAGCTGTCCGGGAATCCCACCCCTTCCCGATCCCATACCGACTGGTTAGTATGCGAGCGCTAGTCGCAGATCCGACCAACCGAAGGGACTCCGGCGTGGGCGCGCACCAGGACACACGGATTGTGGTCACCGGCGCAGGACGCGGCATCGGCGCTGCCCTGGCCCGCAGATTCGCCGCGGAGGGCGCCCGCCTGGTGGTCAACGACCTGGACGCGGACGCCGCCCGGGCCGTCGCCGAGGAACTGGGCGCGGTGGCCGTCCCCGGCGACGCCGCCAGCGAGCACGGGGTCGGCGAACTGATCCGGAAGGCCCGCACGGCGTTTGACGGGCCGATCGACGTCTACTGCGCCAACGCGGGCGTACCGACCGGCGGCGGCCCCGAGGCGTCGGAGGAGGACTGGGCGCTGGCGTGGGACGTCAACGTGATGGCCCATGTGCGCGCCGCGCGGGCACTGCTGCCGGAGTGGCTGGAGCGCGGCCAGGGCAGGTTCGTCGCCACGGTGTCCGCCGCCGGACTGCTCACCATGATCGGCGCGGCCCCCTACTCGGTGACCAAGCACGGCGCGCTCGCCTTCGCCGAGTGGCTCTCGCTGACCTACCGGCACCGCGGCGTCCAGGTGCACGCTGTCTGCCCGCAGGGCGTGCGTACCGACATGCTGGACGGCACCGGCGCCGCCGGGCAACTGGTGCTCGCGCCCACGGCCATCGAGCCGGAGAAGGTGGCCGAGGCCGTGCTCGCCGGAATCGCCGACAACCGCTTCCTGATCCTGCCGCACCCGGAAGTCGCCCAGTTCTACACCAACCGCGCAAGCGACCCGGACCGCTGGCTGGGCGGGATGAACAAGCTGCAGCGGCACCTGGAGGACGGTGAGGCGTGAGGTACGCGGACAAACCCTGGCTCCAGCACCTCAGCGCCGAACACATCGCCCCGGTCGATCCGCCGCCCACCATGCTGCACGCGTTCCGTGCGTCGGCCCGGCGCGTCCCCGACCGCACCGCACTCGTCTACTTCGACGGACGGCTGACCTACTCCGAGGCCGACGCGCTCTCCGACGGCATCGCCAACCACCTGCTGGCACACGGCTTCCGGCCCGGCGACCGCACCGCGATCGCGCTGCAGAACACCCCGCAGTTCGTCCTCGCACTGCTCGCCACCTGGAAGGCGGGCGGCATCGCGGTGCCGGTCAGCCCCATGTACAAGAGCCGGGAACTCGGCCACGTGCTGCGGGACGCCCAGGCGACGGCGCTGGTCTGCCATGAGCGCGGCTGGAGCGCGTACATCCGGGAGACCGTCGCCGACTCGGCGGTCCACATCGCGCTGACCACGAGCGAGTTGGACCTGCAAAGCCGAGACGACCACCGGGTGCTGCCGACCGATGCCGGGAGCCATCCCGACGACGCCACCGACCTGTTGGCCGCCCGCGCCTCGGCGGGCACACCGGTGCCCGAACCGGCGCTCGGCCCCGACGACGCCGCGCTGATCACCTACACCTCCGGCACCACCGGAGTGCCCAAGGGAGCGCGCAACACCCACGGCAACATGGCCTACAACGCCCAACGCCAGTGCCGGATCCTCCAGTTGCCCGACGGCGCCGTGATCTTCGCGCTGGCGCCGCTGTTCCACATCAGCGGGATGGTCTCGCAACTCGCCGCCGCCCTCACCGGCGGTTCCACCCTGGCCATGGCGTACCGGTTCGAGGCGGGCGTGGTGCTCGACGCCATCCGCGAGCACCGGCCCGCCTACATGGTCGGGCCGTCCACCGCCTACATCGCGCTGATGGCCCGGCCGGACACCAGTGCCGACGACTTCGCCTCCTTCCGGTGGCTCAGCTCCGGCGGCGCACCGCTGCCGCCCGCGGTGGTCGAGGAGTTCCGGCGGCGCTACGGCCACTACGTGCGCAACGGGTACGGGCTCACCGAGTGCACCGGCGCCTGCGCCAGCGTGCCGCCGGGCAAGGAGGCCCCGGTCGATCCGGTCTCCGGGACGCTGGCGGTGGGCGTGCCGGGCCCCGACACCGTGATCCGGATCGTCGACGAGACCGGCGGCGACGTGCCGTTCGGCGAGCACGGCGAGATCGCGGTGCGCGGCCCCATGGTGGTGCCCGGCTACTGGCGGCGGCCCGAGGAGTCGGCCGCCACCCTTCCGGACGGTGAACTGCGCACCGGCGACATCGGGTTCATGGACGAGACGGGCTGGCTCTACGTCGTGGACCGCAAGAAGGACATGATCAGCGCCTCCGGATTCAAGGTATGGCCACGCGAGGTCGAAGACGTGCTCTACACCCATCCGGCGGTACGGGAAGCGGCCGTCGTCGGCGTACCCCACCCCTACCGCGGCGAGACCGTCAAGGCGTACGTCAGCCTCAAACCCGGTGCTTCGGTGGATTCCTGCGAACTGGTGGCGTACTGCAAGGACCGGCTCGCGGCGTACAAGTACCCGCGCGAGGTCGAGCTCCTGGCCGAACTCCCCAAGAACACCAGCGGAAAGATCCTGCGCCGTGAGCTGCGCGGGCTACCAGGTCAACGGCGCGGCTAGCCGCGTACCGGTCGGTACGCTGGCAGTCCATTCGCGGGTACGCAGAGGAAGGGAACGGCCATGGCAGACGGCGGCGACACCAAGGCGGCCACGGTTCCGCAACGGCTGCTGGCCGAGGCCACCCGCCTCTTCGCCGACCGGGGCTTCGACCGCACCTCCGTCCAGGAGATCGTGGAGGCCGCCGGGGTGACCAAGGGCGCGCTCTACCACTACTTCGGCAGCAAGGACGACCTGCTGCACGAGGTGTACGCACGGGTACTGCGACTACAGACCGAACGACTGGAGGAGATCGCCTCCGGTACCGGGACGGTCACCGAGCGGCTGCACCGCGCCGCCGCCGACGTCGTGGTGACCAGCATCGAGAACCTGGACGACACCAAGATCTTCTTCCGGTCGATGCACCAGCTCAGCCCGGAGAAGCAGAAGGCGGTTCGGGCCGAACGCCGCCGCTACCACGAGCGGTTCCGCGCACTGGTCGAGGAGGGGCAGCGGGAGGGCACCTTCCGCCCCGAGCTGCGCCCCGACCTGGTCGTGGACTACTTCTTCGGCTCGGTCCACCACCTGGGCACCTGGTACCGCGAGGGCGGACCGCTGTCCGCCGCCCAGGTGGCCTCGGAGTTCGCAGATCTGCTGCTGTACTCGGTACGGCGGCCCTGAGGTTACGGAGAACCCCCTGTGAAGGCATGGCGCGTACACGAGACCGGGGAGCCGCGGGAGGCCATGCGCCTCGAAGAGGTCCCCGACCCGGTACCCGGGCCCGGTGAAGTGCTGGTGCGGGTGCGCGCCGCCAACGTGAACTTCCCCGACGCACTGCTGTGCCGGGGCCAGTACCAGATCCGCCCCGAGTCGCCGTTCACCCCCGGCGTCGAACTGTGCGGGGAGATACGGGAGTTGGGCCCTGGTGTCACCGGACTCCAGCCCGGCGCCCGGGTGATCGCCCCGGCCACGCCGCCCGGCGGGGCGTTCGCCGAGCTGGCGGTCGTCAAGGCGGCGACCGTACTGCCCGCGCCCGAGTCCCTCGACGACGCCGAGGCCGCCGCGCTGCACATCGGCTACCAGACGGGCTGGTTCGGGCTGCACCGCAGGGCGGCGCTGCGCGCCGGTGAGACTCTGCTGGTGCACGCGGCGGCGGGCGGCGTCGGAAGCGCCGCCGTACAGCTGGGCAAGGCCGCCGGCGCCTCGGTGATCGGCGTGGTGGGCGGCCCGGAGAAGGCCGCCGTGGCCGCCGAGTTGGGCTGCGACGTCGTGGTGGACCGGCGTACGCAGGACTTCGTCGCCGTCGTCAAGGAGGCGACCGGCGGGCGCGGCGCGGACGTGGTCTACGACCCGGTGGGCGGCGAGGCGTACGCCCGCTCCACCAAGTGCGTCGCCTTCGAGGGCCGCATCGTGGTGGTCGGTTTCACCAGCGGCACCATCCCCACCCCCGGCCTCAACCACGCCCTGGTCAAGAACTACTCGATCCTGGGCCTGCACTGGGGCCTGTACAACACCCACGACCCGGCGGCGATCCACCACTGCCACCGGGAACTGACCCGCCTGGCAGCGGGGTCGAAGGTGAAGCCGCTGGTCACGGAGCGTCTGCCGCTCGGGGCAGCGGCGGACGCCGTACAACGGGTGGCCGACGGCACGACGACGGGCCGCCTGGTCATCGTCACGGCCTGACTGTCTCCTCAGTCGCCGGACGAGCTCTGAAAATGAGCCCGTCCGGCGGCTGAGGACAAGCCGCGCCAGCGGCGGCGACGGGACGGCCCGGGGGGCGAAGCCCCCCGGAAAAGGGCGGACGGGCGGGAGTCACACGTACCGCTGGAGCTCCCGGCGCGCCAGCGACCTCTTGTGCACCTCGTCCGGCCCGTCGGCCAGCCGCAACGTCCGCGCCGCGGCCCACAGTTCCGCCAGCGGAAAGTCCTGGCTGACCCCGGCCGCCCCATGTACCTGGATCGCCCGGTCCACGATCCGCTGCACGGCCGCCGGAGTTGCGATCTTGATCGCCTGGATCTCGGTGTGGGCCCCACGGTTGCCCACCGTGTCCATCAGCCACGCCGTCTTCAGCACCAGGAGCCGCAACTGCTCGATCTCCACCCGCGCTTCGGCGATCCACTCCCGTACCACGCCCTGCGCGGCGATCGGCTTGCCGAAGGCGGACCGGGCCACGGCGCGGCGGCACATCAACTCGACCGCCCGCTCGGCCATCCCGATCAGCCGCATGCAGTGGTGGATCCGGCCGGGGCCGAGCCGGGCCTGGGCGATGGCGAAGCCGCCGCCCTCCTCGCCGATCAGGTTCGTCACCGGTACGCGCACATCCTGGAAGACCACCTCGGCGTGGCCGCCGTGGTCACCGTCGTCGTAGCCGAACACCCGCATTCCGCGCCGTACCTCGACACCGGGTGTGTCCCGTGGCACCAGGACCATGCTCTGCTGGCGGTGCCGGTCCGCCGACGGATCGGTCTTGCCCATGACGATGAAGATCCGGCAGTTGGGGTTCATCGCCCCGGAGATGTACCACTTGCGGCCGTTGATGACGTACTCGTCACCGACACGCTCGATCCGGGTTTCGATGTTCGTCGCGTCAGAAGAGGCGACATCCGGCTCGGTCATCGCGAACGCCGAACGGATCTCGCCCGCGAGCAGCGGTTCCAGCCACGCCTTGCGCTGCTCCTCGGTGCCGAACTCGTTCAGCACCTCCATGTTGCCGGTGTCGGGGGCGGCGCAGTTGAGGGCGGGAGGCGCCAAGTGCGGGCTGCGGCCGGTGATTTCGGCGAGCGGCGCGTACTGGAGGTTGGTCAGTCCGCCGCCGCTCTCGCCCGGCAGGAACAGGTTCCACAGGCCGCGCTCACGGGCCTCGGCCTTCAGCTCCGCCACCACCGGAGGCGGGGACCAGGGGTCGTCCGCCTCGGCGCGCTGCCGGGCGAAGACCGGTTCCGCCGGGTAGACGAACTCGTCCATGAAGGCCAGCAGTCGCCGCCGCAACTCCTCGGTGCGCGCGTCGTATCCGAAGTCCATGCCGTTCAGTCCTTCTCGCTGAGGATGGTGAGCCCACGGTCGATGAAGGCCGGGACCAGGGTGCCGATGCGGTCGAAGCCCGCGCCCACGGTCTGGCCGAGGGTGAAGCGGTAGTGGATGCCCTCCAGGATCACCGCGAGCTTGAAGTAGGCGAACGCGGTGTACCAGGCGACCGCGGAGGCGTCCCGTCCGGAGCGCTCCGCGTAGCGGGCGACGAGTTCCGCGGGTTCGGGGTGGCCGGGGGCGCCGCTGGTGGTGGCGACCGGAGAGTCCTCGACCGGCAGCCGCTCGCTGTACATGACCAGCAGACCCAGGTCGGTGAGCGGATCGCCGAGGGTGGACATCTCCCAGTCGAGGACCGCGCGGATCCGGCCGTCCGGGCCGACCAGTACGTTGTCCAGCCGGTAGTCACCGTGCACCACGGTGGGCGCGCCGGAGGCCGGCAGCCGGGTGGCGAGCCCGTCCCGCAGCTCGTCGATGCCGGGCAGCTCCCGGTTGCGGGAGGCGGCGAGTTGCTTGTCCCAGCGGCGCAACTGCCGTTCCAGGAAGCCTTCCGGGCGCCCGAAGTCCGACAGCCCGGCTCCGGCCGGATCCACGGCGTGCAGGTCCACCAGCGTGTCGACCAGGCCCAGCACCACCTCGCGGGTGCGCTCGGGGCCGATCTGGGCGAGCTGCGCCGCGGTGCGGTACGGCGTTCCGTCGACGTGTTCCATCACGTAGAACGGCGCCCCGAGCACCGTCTCGTCCCGGCACAGCAGCAGTGGCCTCGGCACCGGTACCGGTGTGGGGTGCAGTCCGGTCAGTACGGTGAACTCGCGCCCCATGTCGTGCGCGGTGGCCAGCACGTGTCCGAGCGGCGGCCTGCGCACCACCCAGCGGGAGACGCCGTCGGTCACGGCGTAGGTGAGGTTCGAGCGACCGCCCTCTATCAGCCGCCCGGTGAGCGGTCCGGTGACGAGGCCCGGCCGCTCGCGGTCCACGTATGCGCGCAACCGCTCCAGATCCAGGCCGGGGGGATTGTCAGTCGTGGTCATCCGGCCATCATGCCGACCAGTCGGTATGGCGTCCAGAGGGGATCGCCGTAAGGGCGGTGAAGAGAACGTGTTCTAAGTCTCGCGGGCATCCGCTACCTTCGTGCCGCGATCAAGATCGAGCCGATTGGGGTGGCCGGTATCCGGCCACAGGGAGGGAACGCGATGAACCGATTCGACGGGCGGAAAGTGCTGGTCACCGGGGCGGGGTCAGGCATCGGGCAGGCGGCCGCGCTACGGCTGCTGGCCGAGGGGGCGACCCTGGCTGCCGCCGACATCAGCGAGGACGGCCTGAAGCGGACGGCGGAGCGCGCCGAGGCCGACGGGCTGGCGGCGCGACTGACCACCGTCGCGCTGGACATCGCCGACGAGGCGTCCGTCGAGCGGGTGGTCGGCGACGCGGTGTCCGGTCTGGGCGGCCTGGACGTCGTGGTCAACGCGGCCGGAATCCTGCGCAGTTCGCACACCCACCAGATGACGCTGGAGTTCTGGAACCGGATCATCGGGGTCAACCTCACCGGCACCTTCCTGGTCACCCGCGCCGCACTGCCCGCCCTGCTGGACAGCGGCCGGGGCGTGGTCATCAACTTCAGTTCCACCTCCGCCTCGTTCGCGCACCCGTACATGGCCGCCTATGCGGCCAGCAAGGGCGGCATCCAGTCCTTCACCCACGCGCTGGCGCTGGAGTACAGCAAGCAGGGCCTGCGCGCGGCCTGTGTCGCGCCCGGCAGCATCCAGTCCGGCATGACCGCCGACCCCGGTCTGCCGGAGGACACCGACTGGAGCCTGCTGTCCAAGCTGCTCCCGGCGGTCGGCGAGGGCTTCGCGCCGCCGGAGACGGTGGCCTCGGTCGTCGCGATGCTGGCGTCCGACGACGGCGCCTTCATCACGGGCACCGAGATCAGGGTGGACGGCGGCACGCACATGTAAGGCGGTGCGGCACCGGGTGGAGGCGCGCATTAAGTGGGTGCCATTGACGCCCACTTCGGGAGGCGCCTAGCCTCTGGCTCTATGGGTGAACGTCATTCACATATACAGACGGCTGTCGGGGGTACCTCGGCGCTCACCATCGCCGAGGTACGGCTGACCCCGGTGCTGATCGCCGATCCGCCGCTGCTGAACACCCAGGGCGTCCACCAGCCGTACACCCCGCGGTTGATCGTCGAGGTGGTCACGGCGAACGGCATCACAGGTGTCGGCGAGACGTACGGCGACACCTGCTATCTGGACCTGGCACGTCCGCTGGCGGACGCCCTGCCCGGGCAGTCGGTCATGCATCTGAACGGCCTGTTCACCCTGGCCGAGACGGTGTGCGGCGAGCCGGAGGGGGTGTCCGACTCCGTCGACACCGGTGGGCTGCGCGGGGTGCGGACGGCCCACAAGTTGCGGCTGTCCGTTGTCTCCGGCTTCGAGGTCGCCTGCCTCGACGCCCTCGGCAAGGCGCTCGGCGTCCCCGTGCACGCCCTGCTCGGCGGGAAGGTCCGGGACCGGGTGGAGTACAGCGCCTACCTGTTCTACCGCTGGGCCGAACACCCGGTCAGCGGTGCGCCGTTGGACGACTGGGGCGCGGCGCTGGACCCGGAGGGGATCGTGGCCCAGGCCCGGCGCTTCGTACGGGACTTCGGCTTCGCCTCGTTCAAGCTCAAGGGCGGCGTCCTCCCGCCCGACGACGAGATCGCCGCCATCCGCGCGCTGGCCCGGGCGTTTCCCGGGCGTCCGCTGCGGCTGGACCCCAACGGCGCCTGGTCGGTGGAGACCTCGCGGTATGTCGCCGGTCAACTCGTCGGCACACTGGAGTACTTGGAGGACCCGACGAGCGGCACCGCCGGTATGGCGCGGGTGGCCCAGTCCGCGGGGATGCCGTTGGCCACGAACATGTGCGTGACGACGTTCGCCGAGATCCCCGAGGCGTTCACCAGGGGCGCCGTCCAGGTCGTGCTCTGCGACCACCACTACTGGGGCGGGCTGCGCCGGACCCGGGAACTGGCCGCCGGCTGCCGGACGTTCGGAGTGGGCCTGTCCATGCACTCCAACACCCATCTGGGCATCAGCCTGGCCGCGATGACCCATGTCGCGGCCACTGTCCCCGGCCTCGGCTACGCCTGCGACTCGCACTACCCGTGGCAGACCGAGGACGTCATCACCGCCCGGCACACCTTCCACGGCGGCCGTCTCACCGTCAGCGACGCCCCCGGCCTGGGCGTGGCACTCGACCGCACCGCCCTGAAGGCCCTGCACCAGCGGTGGTTGGACGACGACGGCGCCCTGCGCGACCGCGACGACTCCGCCGCCATGCGCAAGGCCGACCCGGCCTGGACCACCCCCGCCGTACCTCGCTGGTAGCCGGGGTGCGGGGCGACCGCCCCACACCCCGGGGAGTCACAACACCACTGACAACGCCAGCACGAACACGATCGACACCACGGAGATCACCGTCTCCATCACCGACCAGGACTTCAGGGTCTGCGGGACGTCCATCCCGAAGTACCCCTTGACCAGCCAGAAGCCCGCGTCGTTCACATGGGAGAAGAACAGCGAACCGGCGCCCACCGCGAGCACCAGCAGTGCCGTGTGCGTCGTGCTCATCCCCGTGGCCAGTGGGGCGACCAGTCCGGCAGCCGAAATCGTGGCCACGGTCGCCGAGCCTGTGGCGACCCGGATCAGCAGCGCGATCAGCCACGCCAGCAGCAGCGGCGAAATGTGCCAGCCGTGCGACCAGTTGAGGATCATCTGGCCGATCCCGGCGTCGACCAGCACCTGCTTGAACCCGCCGCCCGCACCGACGATCAGCACGATGCCGGCGATCGGGCCGAGCGACCGGTCAACGGTCGCGGAGATGCGCTCCTTGGAGAACCCGGCCGGGCGCGCCAGCGTGAACATGGCCAGCACCACCGCGGCCAGCAGGGCCACCAGCGGAGTGCCGATCACGTCGAAGATCCGGTAGACCAGGCTTCCCTGGTTCTTCACCAGCACGTCGACCAGCGCCTTGGCCAGCATCAGCACCACCGGCAGCAGCATGGTGCACACCGTCGGCACGAATCCGGGCCGTCGCGCCAGGTCGTCGGAGGCCCGGGTGGGCGTCAGGTTCTCCGGCGGCGTGGCCTCGACCCACCGGTCGGCGATCCGCCCGAACAGCGGACCGGCGATGATCACCGTCGGGATCGCGACCAGCACGCCGAGCGCCAGCGTCGTACCCAGGTCCGCGTGGATCGCGGCAACCGCGGCCAGCGGCCCGGGGTGCGGTGGCACCAGACCGTGCATGACCGAAAGACCGGCCAGCGCCGGAATGCCCACCCGCATCAGCGACTGGTTGCCGCGCCGGGCGACCAGCAGCACGACGGGGATCAGCAGCACGATCCCCACCTCGAAGAACAGCGGCAGCCCGATCAGCGCCGCGATCAGCGTCATCGCCCACGGCAGCCGCCGCTCCCCGGTCCTGGCCAGGACGGTGTCGACGATCTGGTCGGCGCCGCCGGAGTCGGCCAGCAGCTTGCCCAGTATCGAGCCGAGCGCGATCAGCACACCGGTGCTCGCGACCGTCGCGCCGAGGCCGGTGGTGTAGCTGGTGATCGCCTTCGCCAGCGGTGCTCCGGCGACCACGCCGAGCACGCCGGAGCCGATGGTGAGCGCCAGGAAGGCGTGCATCTTCCAGCGGGTGATCAGCAGCACGATCACGGCGATGCCGGCCAGCGCGGCGATGCCGAGCTGGGTGTCACCTGCGCTGGTGATCGGCGGCGGGGCCGGGGTCGCGGCCAGCAGCTCGACGCTGAGTGCGGGCATGAGAACTCCGTAGGACGCGGGGACGGGGAGGGTCGGGCTAGTCGGGCAGGGCGGCGAACGCCCGCTCGGCGATCTGTGCCGGGCCGCCGTCGATGGTGATCACGGCGCCGGCCTCGTCGGGCTCCAGCGGTTCCAGTGCTTCGAGTTGGGAGCGCAGCAGCCCGGCGGGCATGAAGTGCTCCATGCGCGCCGCGAGCCGCGAGGCGATCAACTCCGGTGGCCCGTCGAGGTGGACGAAGAAGAGGTCGGGCGCGGCGGCCCGCAGCCGGTCGCGGTAGCTGCGCTTGAGCGCCGAGCAGCTCACCACTCCGCCCTCGCGGCCGCGATCGGTGATCCAGGCGGCGATGGCGTCCAGCCAGGGCGCCCGATCGGCGTCGTCCAGCGGATGTCCGGCCGACATCTTGGCGATGTTGGCGGGCGGATGGAAGTCATCCGCCTCGGCGTAGGGGACTCCCAGCCGTTCCGCGAGCAGTCCGCCCACGGTGGACTTGCCCGAACCGGACACCCCCATGACGACGACCATGTGTGACATCCGCGTGAAACCTCTTCCTCTGAATGACGCGTTCAATAAACGCCATAGGTACTACTTATTCAAGAGCCTGTGACATAAAAGTCATACGAGAGTGCTGACGGAATAAGCTGTCCCCCATGCCTCAGCAGGAAGCCCGGCCGGGCGAAGGCGGTCTGCACGCCCGCGTACTGGCCGAACTCGGCCCAGCCATCGCCTCCGGGGAGTATCCGCCGGGCACCGTGCTGCGCATCGACGAACTGGAACAGCGCTACGGCGTCTCGCGCACCGTCGTCCGCGAGGCCGTCCGGGTCCTGGAGGCGATGCACCTGGTCGAGACCCGGCGCCGGGTGGGTATCACCGTGCGCCGCACCGAGGAGTGGAACGTCTTCGACCCCGCCGTCATCCGCTGGCGCCTCGCCGGACCCGACCGGCCGCGCCAACTGCGCTCACTGACCATGCTGCGCACCGCCGTGGAACCGGTCGCCGCCGGGCTCGCTGCCGTGGCCGCTGACCCCGGCCAGTGCGGCAGCCTCACCGCGCTCGCCGCTGAGATGGCCGCCGCGGGCCGGGCCGGGGACCTGCGCGAGTACCTGGTGCACGACGTGGCCTTCCATCGGGTGGTGCTTGAGGCATCCGGCAACGAGATGTTCGCCCGCCTCGGCGATGTGGTCGCCGAGGTGCTCACCGGCCGTACCGAGCACCATGTGATGTTCAGCGCCCCCGACCCGGCGGCCGTCACCCTGCACGTCCAGGTCGCCGAGGCGGTACGGGCCAGGGACGCCGAGGTCGCGGAGCGGCTGATGCGGGAGATCTGTGTCGGCGCACTGCGTGAACTGGACATCCTCGCGCCCTGACAGCGCCCCAACGCGCCCCCGGTGCTGCCAGTAGCTCGTTATTGCAGGTAATGTGCAGCAGCGATTCAATGTCGACAGCGCCCTGACGGCAGCCGAGCTGTGCAGGAGCCGCGCTCGCGCACCGTACGCACCGACGCACAGGGGGACCGACCCATGGCCACGACCGGTATCCAGCCAGCCCCGTCCCTGAGTCGAATACGCCAGTCGCTGACCCGCGCCGAGTGGGCGCGACTCGGCGGCATGGCCGGGTTCATCCTGCTGCTGCACATCGTCGGCTTCGGCATCCTGACCGCCTTCGTGGCTCCGGAGCACTACAAGCTCGGCACCGGCGCCTTCGGACTGGGCACCGGGCTGACCGCGTACACCCTCGGCATGCGGCACGCCTTCGACGCCGACCACATCGCGGCCATCGACAACACCACTCGCAAGCTGATGGCCGACGGCCAGCGGCCGCTGTCGGTGGGTTTCTGGTTCTCCCTCGGCCACTCCTCCGTGGTCTTCGGGCTGACCTTCCTGCTCGCACTGGGCATCAAGGCCGTCGGCACCGGCCTGGCCGACGACAACTCCCAACTGCACAACGTCGGCGGCCTGATCGGCACCCTGGTCTCCGGCTTCTTCCTGGTGCTGATCGCCGCCATCAACCTGGTGGTCCTGATGAGCCTGGTCAGGGTGTTCCGCAGCATGCGGCGCGGGGAGTACGACGAGGCCGAACTGGAAGCGCAGTTGGACAAGCGCGGCTTCATGAACAGGATCCTCGGCAAGACCACCGGCGCGGTCCGCAAGCCCTGGCACATGTACCCGATCGGCTTCCTGTTCGGCCTCGGCTTCGACACCGTCACCGAGGTCAGCCTCCTTGTGATGGCCGCGGGCTCGGTCGCCTCCGGGCTGCCCTGGTACGCGATCATCTGCCTGCCGGTGCTGTTCGCGGCCGGGATGTCGCTGCTGGACACCATCGACGGCTCGTTCATGAACTTCGCCTACGGCTGGGCCTTCTCCAAGCCAGTCCGCAAGGTCTACTACAACCTCACCATCACCGGCCTGTCGATCGCCGTGGCGCTGATCATCGGCGGCGTCGAACTGCTCGGCCTGCTCGGCGACAAGCTCTCGCTGACCGGCCCGTTCTGGGACTGGGTCGGCTCGGTCGACCTCAACACCGTGGGCTTCTGGATCGTCGGGCTGTTCGTGGTCACCTGGGTCGTGGCGCTCGCGGTATGGAAGTTCGCCCGCATCGAGGAGAAGTGGGACCACGGTATGCGCGCCGCCGAGGAGCCCGCGCACTAGCCGGCTCAGTCGGCGCTGCCGCCGACCGCGCCCTCTCCGCTGCGTACGGCCTGGAGCTGGAGGTAGGCCTCCAGGCCGTCCGGCACCCACTCCCACTCCGGAAGCCTGCGCTCCAACTCCTCCTCGGTGAGGAAGGTGTGCCAGGAGACCTCCTCGGCCTGCGGATGAACAGGTAGGGCGCACTCCACCTCGTAGACCCTCGACCACCAGGTGTGCTCGGCGGTCTCGTACAGGAACTGCAGCACCGGCGACGGCTGCGGCAGCCCCTGGACGCCCAGCTCCTCCTCGGCCTCACGCAGCGCCGCCTCGTCGTAGCTCTCGCCCGCGCCGACCACGCCACCGACGAACATGTCGTAACGCGACGGAAAGACAAGCTTGTTCGGGGTGCGGCGATGGACGAAGATCCGCCCCTGGGGGTCGCGGGCGAGCACGAAGACGCAGCGGTGCCGCAACCGCTTCCGGTACGCCTCACCGCGCGGCGCCTGCCCCGTCACACGGTCGTTCTCGTCCACGATGTCCAGCAACTCGTCCGCCGAGCGTCCCTCAACAGCCATGACGCCATCCAAGCAGAGCGGCCCCCGCGGCTGGCGCAACCTCGGCACGTACGGTCGGTGGCGTCCGGCACACCCACCAGGACACCAGCGCCGACCAGCCGTTGACCAGAGGAACCGACAGTGGAAATACGCCAGCTCCAGTACTTCACCGCCGTCGCCGAGGAGTTGCACTTCGGTCGCGCGGCGGAACGGCTGCACATCGGGCAGCCCGCGGTCAGTCAGCTGATCCGGCGGCTGGAACGTGAACTGGGCGTCGAACTCTTCGACCGCTCGCCCCGGCACGTACGGCTGACTCCGGCCGGTACCCGACTGCTGCCGGAGGCACGGGCGGTGCTGGCCGCAGCAGAGCGGGCGCGGGCGGTCGTGGCCGAGGAGTTGGCGGTCCAGCGGGACAGCCTGCGGATCGGCACCAGCACGGGTATGGGGGAGCGGCTGGACGATGTGCTGACCGCCTTTGGCGAACTCGTTCCGCAAGCCGGTGTCGACCTGCGCTACGTGCCCACCAGGGAGCGCCTGGAACAGGTGGCGCAGGGCGCGTTGGACGCCGCCTTCGTGCGCGGTGAGCAGGAGGAGGACGAGCGGCTGCGGATCGTCCCGGTCTGGCAGGAGCCGCTCGTCGCGGTGCTTCCCGCGGCACACCCGCTCGCCGTCCGCGACGAGTTGCCGTGGGAGGAACTGGCCGCGCTGCCGTTGCGGCTCACCGCGCGCCGCAACAACCCGCCCCTGGTGGACCTGGTGCTCTCCGCATGCCGGGACGCCGGGTTCGAGCCGATCCCCGGGCCACCCAGCACCGCGCTGCAGGACACCCTGGCGGCGATCGGCTCCGGGACCCCCATGTGGACCGTGGTGTACGCCGCGCACGCCGCCCAGTTGAGGGCACCAAGGGTGGCGTTCGTGCCGTTCAGGTCACCGGGGCTGACCATCACCACCGGACTCGTGCTGCCCCGCGCCCGGCCGCCACGGCATGCGCAGGCCCTGCTGGAGGCGTGCGCACGGGCGCGTGTGCGCTGGACGGACGATCACGTCCACTGATCGCGGTGAGTGCCGGATGCGCCTTGGTGCCGGTCGTCCGCCGCGATGAACTGGGGCCATGCCGGTGAGCGGCCCGGAACAGCCGGAAGCCACCGGGGGAGTTGAAGGAGCACGCCATGCCCAACGTCATCGTGCAGCAGGGTCCCCGTAGCGTCGAGCTCAAGCGCGACCTGGTGCGCCGGATCACGGACGCGTTCGTCGACGCCTACCAGGTTCCGGCCGACACCGTGTCCGTCTGGATCCAGGAGACGCCCGCCGACAGCTGGGGCTCGGGCGGAAAACTCACCGCCGACAAGTGAGGCCGCTCATCAGAACGGGTCTGGCCGCCTGATGCTCATCAGTCGGACAGACCCGTTCGGGCGTGTGGGGGGACAGGTACTTCAGCAGCTGAAGTCGATCTGGCTGAACGAGGCGTAGTGGTCGGCGGTGTAGTAGTCGGTGCCGTCGTCGCCGGTGACGATGCGGCGGGCACCGCGGGTGCTCGCGCCGGGGGTGATCACGGTGTACGCGTGGTAGTAGCCGTACGACTCCGACGGGAGGACGCCCTCCCGGTTGTCGAAGACCTCACCGTCCTTGGAGAACGGGTACGGCCCGCCCTGGGCGATCAGGTTGAGCGTGTCGTCGGCCTGGCTGGGCAGGGCGGACTGGCACACCGTGCCGACGTCGAAGGGCTGCACCGCCACGGTCGAGGCGGCGGGCGCGGCGGTGGCCGCCTGCGCGGGTCCGGCCAGCACGGTGGTGGGGCCGAGAATGATCGTTCCGGCGAGGATCATCGCGGAACCGCGGGAAAGCAACGCGCGTAGAGGCATTCGCATATGGCCAGTGTGGAGTGGCGTATGGGTGGCGTAAAAGTGTCTCGCGTGAGGATTCACTTGACGTTTACCTGACAAGTCTGCGGTGTGATGGACTTGTGTAGAGCGGGTGTTGACCAGGTGTCGGGTGGGCAACGTGCCGGTAAGGCGAATCAAACGGCTCCGGTTGAGCCGTGGCGAACGTACACCGATTCGGACATTGCATTGCGGATCGGCGCGGCTGATGTTGTCGGCGCACAGGTGATGCCAAGTCAGCCAGGCAAGCGTTGCAGGAAGTTGAGGATGCGGGCACCGAGGCCGGTTCCGGGGGCGAGGCCCCGGAGAGCTCGCCACTCAGTCGATTCGAACCGCCAGCTTGTCCAACGCCTCAAGGAGGGCGGGCAGTTCGGGCCCCCGCCCGACGGGCAGTACCTCGCCCGGCTTGTCGTCCAGCAGTACGAAGGCGATGTCGTCCGTCCTTGCGACGATGCTCCACCCCGGGCCGTCCGCGCGCAGTGAACGCGCCCCGCCCTCCGCGTAGGAGGACCGTATGCGGCCCGGCGGCGGAGGGTCGTCCGTGTACGCCTGGGCCTCGGCGAGCACACGACGTACCGCGGGATTGCGCCCCTCGCCGGGTGCCGCGAAGTCCTCGTCGTCGACCTGCGACCGCCAGGTGTGCCACCGCAACGCGATCTCGTCGGCGCCCAGGCGACGTTGGGCGGGCCCCCACTGCTCGGTGTCCGGCGGTACGAGCGGCGGACGGTCACCCTCCTCCTGAGGCGGGTCGTGCGGCTCGGCCAGCCCCGGCGCCGAGACGGCCAGGGTCAGCGGCCAGCCGGGCAGTGAGACGACGATGTCCCGATCGCCGGGAGACAGGTCGTACGCCATCCCGCAGTCCCAGGTGGCGATGGCCAGCGCGACCAGCGCGGTGTCACGGGTCACCACCGTCCACCGCGCACCGTTGCCGTCCTGGCCCAGCACCAGCCCGTACCCTCTGGTGACCGGCCGGAGACCGAGTGCCGCGCAGGCCGCCGGATAGTCGTCGCCAAGCGCGCCGGGGAACTGCGCGGGCGTCAACATCACGGCCGTCAGCACATAGAGCGCGTCGTCGTCTCCGGACACCTGAGTCTCCCGGTCGTGGTCCGTCCGCCAGAGTCGTCCGCGCACCTTAACCAGCAGGTAACAGCGGAGTCGAGGGTTAATGAGCCGCCGACTCCACTCCGGGGGGAACCGTTCATCCCCGAGCCCCGCCACAGCTGGCCTGCTGGCCGTGCCGCGCCGTGGTCACTTCGTCCGCCTGTTCCGCGGGGTCCGCGTCAAGGGGACGCCGGGCCCGGCGCGCCCATGCCGCCGCCCCCGGTACTCCGGTGGCCGAGGCTTGCCTGCCGCGAGCCGGGCAGGGTCAGCCGTCCAGCCTGACGGCCAGGGCGAGGTAGCGGTCCTCGGCGTCGTCGTACCTGGTCAGCCGCCAGCCCGTGGCGGCCAGCAGCGGGCGCAGGTTGGGTTCGGCGCGTACGTCGTCGTCGGACAGGGAGTGTCCCCGGCGGGCGGCTAGTGCGGCGCGCCCGATGGGGTGGAAGAGGGCGAGCCGCGCCCCGGGGCGGCACACCCGGGCGAACTCATGCAGCCCCGCCGCCGGATCGGGCAGGTGGTGCACGAGCCCGGCGGCGAAGACCGCGTCGAGGCGGCCGTCGCGCAGCGGCAGCCGGGCCGCGTCCGCCTCCACGAGCAGCGCGACGCGGTCGCGTCCGGCCCGTACTGCGGCGCTCAGCATCTCGGGAGTGAGGTCGGCACCGATGACGACGCCGCTCGCGCCGACGGCGGCGCGCAGTGCGGGCAGTGCCCGGCCGGTGCCGCAGCCCGCGTCGAGAGCCGACTGCCCGGTGCGCAGCCCCAGTTCGGCGACGCCCGCTTCGTAAACGGGCGTGTCGTCCGGGTACTTGCTGTCCCAGGTGTCGGCTTTGCCGCCGAAGAACGCCCGGACGCTCGCCGGGTCGTTGTTCATGTCGTGGGGCATGGCGGTCGGCTCCTCGCGGTCGGCTGCGGGCCTCATGCTGCCATGATCAGGCGACGGCCGAACGTGTTCGGACGAGTGTGACGAGTCCCGCCGACGAGACGATCAGTTGTGACATGTCACAGTCACGGGGTTCCAAGGGGAAGTCCGTACCAGACTGTGCGGGTCCCGCACGGACCCGGTACCGCACGCGGCACCCCGGCCTGTGGCGGGTCTGTGATGAACCCGCGAAGAACCCGTGGGGCGGCGGCTCCGCTCGTTCCGCGCGCCGCCAGCTACCGAGGATCCTCCCGACCATGCGCCTGCGCCCCCGCACCATCCGCACGCAGCTCCTGGTACTGCTCCTGGTGCCCATGGTCTCGCTCGCCGCGCTGTGGACGTACAGCTCCTTCACCACCGTACGCGGTGCCTGGGCGCTCATCCGGGTCTCCGCGGCGTACCACTACTACGGCACGCCGACCACCGAGCTGGTGGAGGGGCTTGAACAGGAGCGCCGCACCGCCGTTGAGTACGTGGCGTCCGGCGGCACCAGGGAAGCCCGCCAACTGGTCGCTGCGCAGCGGGCGACGGATCAGCGCCTCGCGGTGCTGCGCGACCACACCCGGTGGCGCCGTCACAGTCCCACCCTCACCGCCGACCAGAAGGCGCGCGTCGACGACCTGCTCAACGGGGTGGACGGACTCGGCCGGTTACGGCAACAGGTCACCGCGCGGCGCACCAACTGGTCGCAGATCCTGGACCGTTACTCGGCGCTGATCGACCCGGGGTTCCGGCTGTGCGGGTCCCTTACCGAGCTCCAGACCGGTGAAGTGGCCCGGATGGGAGCGGTGGTGGTCGAACTCGCCAGGGCCCGTGAGTTGCTCTCCCAGGAGGACGCCATGGTCGCGGGCGGTCGCGCCGCCAACGGCATGACCGACGGGCAGTACCGCGACCTGATCGGCACCATTGACGGCCGCAAACTGCTGCACGAGATCTACGCGCCCGAACTGCCGCCCGCCGACAGCGCGAAGCTCCAGGAGTTCGAGAACGGCAGTGTCGGCTGGTCGCTGTACTCCCTGGAGGAGTCGGCCCGTACCGCGGCCCCGCTGACCGTCGCCACCGGGTTCGGCGTCCAGCAGTGGCGGCAGACCGCGGACGCCGCGCTGGCGCAACTGGAGACCATCGACGACCAGGCCGCCCGGCACGTCGGCGATGAGGCGCACACCCAGGGCATGACCGTACTGGCCAGGGCCGCGGGCGTCAGCCTCGCCGGGCTCGGCGCGGTCGTCGGCTCACTGCTGATCTCGCTGCGGATCAGCCGCCAGATCGCCGGACGGCTCACCGCGTTGCGGGACGCCGCCCAGGAGTTGTCGGGGCGGCGGCTGCCCGAGGTGATGCGGCGGCTGCGGGAGGGTGCCCCCGTCGATGACGTGACCGGCGCCGACGACACCGGGCAGTTCACCGACGACGAACTCGGCGACGACGAAATCGGCCAGGTGGGAAGGGCGTTCGGAGTGGCACAGCGGGCGGCGGTGGGCGCGGCGGTCGAGCAGGCCCGGCTGCGGCGCGGGATCTCCGCGGTCTTCACCACCTTGGCCCGGCGCAGCCAGGTGCTGCTGCACCGGCAGTTGACGCTGCTGGACGCCATGGAGCGGCGCACCGAGGATCCGGCGGAACTCGCCGACCTGTTCAGGCTCGACCACATGACGACGCGCATGCGGCGGCACGCGGAGGGGCTGCTGATCCTCTCCGGTAACGCTCCTGGGCGGGCGTGGCGGCGGCCGGTACGGCTGGTGGAGGTCGTCCAGGCGGCGGTCGGCGAGGTGGAGGACTACCGGCGGATCGTGGTGCACAGGCTGCCCAGGACGGCCCTGGCGGGTGCCGCGGTCGCCGATGTGCTGCATCTGCTGGCCGAGTTGATGGAGAACGCCACCGCCTTCTCGCCGCCGAACACCAGCGTGGAGGTCGGCTGCGAGGAGGTCTCCGACGGGCTGGCCATCCGGATCGAGGACCACGGTCTGGGCATGAGCGTGGAGCGCGTCGCCGAGGCCAACCAGGAACTGCGCATCGCCGCCGACACCGTTGACCTGCCGGAGACCGACCGGCTCGGCCTGTTCACCGTGGGACGGCTCGCGGCCCGCCATGGTGTGCGGGTCGCGCTGCACCGCACCGAGGAACAGGGCACGGCCGCCGTCGTCCTGCTGCCCCTGGAACTGCTGGCTCCGGCCGAGGAGCATCGGGAGAGCCCGGACGGTACGGAGCAACGGCTGGAAACGGTCGGTGTGCGCGCGGGTCGTGTGAAAGAGCGTGGCGCGGGGGAAGTTGTCGTACGGGAGGGCGAACGCGTCGGCGGGGAGGGTGATCGCACGAGCCGCGTCAGGGACGGCGCGCGCGAGGGCAGGGGCCGTCAGCCTGTGGCCGTGCCAGCCGCAGCGAGGGCCAGCGCACCGGACACCCGCACCACCACCGCGGCCGGGCTGCCGCTACGGGTACCCAGGGGACGGGTGCCCAAGGGCGGTCCGGCGCGGCGTCTGCACGACGAGCCGCCCACTCATGAGCGAACCGTGCACGACCACCCTGGTTTCACCGGCGAGGAGTCCCAGGGGCACGGTACAGACAGGACAGTTGGGGTGGACGGGAAAGACGTGACAGTCGGGACGGACAGGGAACGATCGCCAGAGGCGGCTCGTTCCACTTACGCGGCCTACGCACGAGGCCTCGCCCGTGGGCGCTCGGGGCTGGCCGCCGTACAGAAGTCGAGAGAAGAAGACGGGGGATCACCGTGAACAGTGCCACCACCTCGGGGGACCGGGCCGGACTCGGTTGGCTGCTGGACGACTTGACCGATCGTGTCGAGTCCGTCAAGCACGCCCTGGTCCTGTCCAGTGACGGGCTGGTGACGGGCGCCAGCCGCGATCTGGAGGCAGCGGACGCTGAGCATCTGGCGGCAGTCTCGGCCGGCTTCCACAGTCTGGCCAAGGGCGCCGGGCTGCACTTCGGGGCCGGGGTGGTGCGTCAGACGATGATCGAGTTCGACGACGGGTTCCTCTTCGTCACCGCCGCTGGCGACGGAAGCTGTCTGTCCGTCCTGACCGGCGCCGGGGCCGATGTGGGGCAGATAGCCTACGAGATGACGCTGCTGGTGCACCGAGTCGGCGAACACCTCGGCGTCGCCCCCCGAGCCACCGACGACCCCGCCGGGACGTGACCCGAGGTGGACCGGCTGCCGGGTGAATCGGGCGCGCTCTGGTACGACGACGAGGCAGGGCCGATGGTCCGCCCTTACACCGTCACCCGCGGGCGCACCCAGCCCGACGCGGCGGCGGCCGACATCGAACTGATCACGGTCCTGGCCGCCGATCCCGGGACCGGGACCGAGGCGTGCGGCGATGCCCTCGGCGAGGACCACCTCGCCTTGCTGGAACGGTGTGTGGGGCAGCCGCGCTCGGTCGCCGAGTTGGCTTCCGAGGCGGACCTTCCGGTAGCGGTGGTCCGTGTTCTGCTCGGCGACCTGCTGGATGCGGGGCGCATCCATGTGGTCCCACCGGACATCTCGGGTGAGCAGCCGGATGTCGGCGTGCTGCGGCATGTCATCGATGGGCTGAAGTCCCTCTAGACGTAGGCGAGTTCAGCCGAGGGAGCGGGCTCTCCGTGCTTCCTCCAGTCCGTTTCGCCCTGCCAGGCCGCTGTCGCCTTGGGAGCGCCGTGTGCGGTGGTTCGGGTGACCGCTCGCTGGGCCGCGACGCTGCCCGTACTCGACGTGGCCCCTCGCCGCTCCGATCGATGTGCGCGTGACGCGTGAACGCACCGACGTCGCGCGCCGGATTCGAGTTATCCACAGGCTCGCCGCGCTGTCCACGCACGGGGCTATCGTGGTTACCGACAGTGATCGAGGGGTCGTTGGGGAACGGCCGACAAAAGGGGGATTCGTCATGGGCGTCGCTGGGCAGCAGATGGGGATCACGGGGGAGTGGCCGGATACCGTGTGTGGTCCTTCCGTCGCACGAGATGAACTGGGCCTGAACCAAAGGGAGTTCGAGTTGGCGGTGCAGCTTGGTGAGGTACGTACGGTGCCGGGCGAGCATCGCGGAGCGCTGGGCGAACACCGGATGGTGAGCCGGACGGAACTGGAGCGTCTGCGCGCCGAGGACGGCTTTCCGGACACGTTGCGTGACAGGCTGCGCCTGGTCGGAACGGAAGCGGGCGCGGAGTTGCTGGGCGTCAGCCGGGACCGGTTCGGCAAGTTGGCCAGAGCGGGCTGTTTCCGTCCGGCGCGCTGGTACGTCAACCGGTACCAGGTCGTGGTGTGGCTCTACCTCGCCTGCGAGGTAGCGGAGTTCGGTGCGCTCAACCGCCACCTGCTGGGGCGACGGCTGCCAGCTGAACTGCGGGCGCGTATCGAGACGGGCGGTGATCTACGGGCGCGCGGCTGGCGGTCCCGGTGTGTCGAACGGCTGGTCGCCGATGCCACCGATGCCTGGCAGGAGGCGGCCGTGTGGGCGGCGCTGCTCGGCCCGGAGCAAACGGCGCGGGAGGTGCCGGATCGCCGGGAGCGGGAGCGTCTGCGCCAACTGCTACCGACTCTGTCGCCCGGCAGGCCGGGGATCTACGCCCCGCGTGCGGTGATCGAGTCCCATCTGACGGCCGACGACCCAGAGGAGATCCTGTTCGCCAGGCTCTGCCTGGGGCATGCGCTGGACAGGGCGCGCACCGCACCCCCGGTGCCTTTGCCGCCGGACGGGCCGGCGCCGCTGGAGCGCGCGGGTTCGTCGCGTAGGCCATGGCTGCGGTTGCTCCATAGAACGGGCGAAGGACGCGTGCGGGCGCGGCGGAGTACGGAACGGGTGGGGCCTGTTGCGGAACGGTGACAGACGGGGGCGCAACGGAGCCTGTGCTTCCGCTGTCTGTGTAGCTACACGGACTAGACCACTCACGGTACGGGCCTTGGCCAACGGGGAGGTCGCCCTGGCCGGTACCCAGTCCGTCTGACCACCTGATTCAGCGAAGGGAAGCTGATGTTCAACCGCAGCCGCGGCACCCTGCGTGCCGCCGTCATCGCCGCCGTCGGTATCTCAACGATCGGCCTGGCCAGCACCTCGGCCTGGGCGAAGTCCGACATCTACTTCTCAGCCGGACCGCACGACGTACGCGTGGGCAAGTTGATCCACCTCACCGGCAACGGCGACGACGACAACTCGACCTACAACAGGTTCTGCATACAGGAGCGCTCCGGCCACGGGAGTTGGCGGACGCTGAGGTGCTCACACGGTGACTACAACGGCGGGGGCGGGATCAACATGTCGATACGAGCCCAGCACCGGGGCGTCGTGCAGTTCCGCGGTGCGCTCGTGGAGGGCTCGTCCCCGAAGGACAAGCACCCCAAGGTGCGTCTGGTGTCGCGGACGTTCAGCATCGACGTCCGCTGAGCCAGCGCGACGGGCTCCGTCGAGGCGCTGGTTCAGTTGCCCACCTTGCGGAACAGCCCCTCCTGCATGACGGAGACCAGGAGCCTGCCCTCGCGGTCGTAGATCTGGCCCCGAGCCAGGCCCCTGGCGCCCGTGGCGATGGGGGACTCCTGCTGGTACAGGAACCACTCGTCGGCGCGGAACGGGCGGTGGAACCACATCGCATGGTCCAAGGAGGCCATGTCGAAGCCGCGCGGGCCCCACAACGGCTCCACCGGGACCCGTACGGCATCGAGCAGCATCATGTCGCTCGCGTAGGTCACGGCGCAGGTGTGCACCAGCGGATCGTCACCGAGCGGTCCAACGGCCCGCATCCACACCGCACTGCGGGGTTCGGCCCCCTCGATCTCCTCCGCCGTCCAGCGCAACCGCTCCACGTACCGGATGTCGAAGGGCTGCCGCCGGGCCATCCTCTCCAGTGGTTCCGGGAGGGTGCCCAGGTGAGTGCGCAACTCGTCCGGAAGCTTTGGCAGTTGATCGGGATCCGGCACCGAGGGCATCGGTAGCTGGTGTTCGAAACCCGGCTCGGGAAGATGGAAGGAGGCGGTCAAATTGAAGATGGTGCGCCCCTCCTGGACGGCCACCACCCGCCGAGTGGTGAACGACCGCCCGTCCCGCACCCGTTCCACCTGGTACACGATCGGCACACCAGGCCGGCCCGGCCGCAGGAAGTACGCGTGCAGCGAGTGCACGGGACGCTGCCCGTCGGTGGTGCGCCCAGCGGCAACCAGCGCCTGCCCCGCGACCTGTCCGCCGAACACCCGCTGCAACCGCTCCTGCGGGCTGCGGCCACGGAAGATGTTCTCCTCGATCTTCTCCAGATCGAGCAGATCGACCAGCCGTTCTGCGGGATTCGTCATCGGGACTCCCTCGGGGCGAACTCAGGCGGCGTCAGCGTACCTTCACCTCCCACGGTTACAACTGGCCCACATCCGTGAGCCGGACTACGGCACGACCCTCCTCGTCGGACGCGGCCAGGTCGACCTCGGCACTGATGCCCCAGTCGTGGTCGCCCTGGGGATCGGCGAAGACCTGCCGGACCTTCCACAGTCCGTGCTGCGGCTCCTCCTCGATCTGGAGCAGCTTCGGGCCGCGCGCGTCCGGTCCGGTGCCCAGGTCCTCGTACTCGTCCCAGTAGGCGTCCATGGCGTCCGCCCAGGCGTCGGCGTCCCAGCCGGTCTCGGCGTCCAGCTCGCCCAGTTCCTCGTACTTCTCCAGCGCGGCCAGCTCCACCCGGCGGAACATCGCGTTGCGGACCAGCACCCGGAAGGCGCGGGCGTTGGATGTCACCGGCTTGACCTGGTCGGCGCGGTCGGCCGCCTCGTCCGCCGTCTCCTCCTGTGGGTTTGCCAACTGCTCCCACTCGTCAAGCAGGCTGGAGTCCACCTGGCGCACCATCTCGCCCAGCCATGCGATCAGATCCTGAAGGTCCTCGGACTTGAGGTCCTCCGGCACGGTGTGCTCAAGCGTCTTGTACGCGCTGGCCAGGTAGCGCAGCACGATGCCTTCGGCACGGGCGAGTTCGTAGTGGGAGGTGAACTCGGTGAAGGTCATCGCCCGCTCGTACATGTCCCGCACCACGGACTTGGGCGACAGCGGATGGTCGCCGACCCAGGGGTGGCTCTTGCGGTAGACGCCGTAGGCGTGGAACAGCAGCTCTTCCAGGGGCTTGGGGTAGCTCACGTCCTGGAGCAGTTCCATGCGCTCCTCGTACTCCACCCCGTCGGCCTTCATCTGGGCGACTGCCTCGGCGCGTGCCTTGTTCTGCTGCGCGGCGAGGATCTGGCGCGGGTCGTCCAGCGTGGACTCGACCACCGAGAGCATGTCGAGCGCGTACGAGGGGGACTCCGGGTCCAGAAGGTCGAAGGCCGCCAACGCGAAGGTGGACAGCGGCTGGTTGAGCGCGAAGTCCGACTGGAGGTCCACGGTGAGCCGGACGATACGGCCCTCCGCATCCGGCTCAGGCAGGCGCTCGACGACTCCGCCGTCCAGCAGCGAGCGGTAGATCGCGATGGCCCGCCGGATGTGCCGCAACTGGGCCGCGCGCGGTTCGTGGTTGTCCTCCAGCAACCGGCGCATCGCCTCGAAGGCGTCGCCCGGCCGGGCGATCACCGACAGCAGCATCGCGTGGGTGACCCGGAAACGCGAGGTCAGCGGCTCGGGTTCGGCGGCGATCAGCTTCTCGTAGGTCTGCTGGGACCAGTTGACGAAGCCCTCCGGCGCCTTCTTGCGCACCACCTTGCGGCGCTTCTTCGGGTCGTCACCGGCCTTTGCCAGCGCCTTCTCGTTCTCGATGACGTGCTCGGGGGCCTGCGCCACCACCAGGCCCGAGGTGTCGAACCCCGCGCGTCCGGCGCGTCCGGCGATCTGGTGGAACTCCCGGGCCCGCAGCACCCGCACCCGCGAGCCGTCGTACTTGGTGAGCGCCGTGAACAGTACCGTGCGGATCGGCACGTTGACTCCCACGCCGAGGGTGTCGGTGCCGCAGATGACCTTCAGCAGTCCGGCCTGCGCCAACCGCTCCACCAGCCGCCGGTACTTGGGAAGCATTCCGGCGTGGTGCACGCCGATCCCGTGCCGCACGAAACGCGACAGGTTCCGGCCGAACTTGGTGGTGAAGCGGAAGTTGCCGATGAGTTCGGCGATCGCGTCCTTCTCGGCCCTGGTGCACATGTTGATGCTCATCAGCGCCTGCGCCCGCTCCACCGCCGCCGCCTGCGTGAAGTGCACGATGTAGACCGGTGCTTGGTGGGTCTCCAGCAACTCGGTGAGCGTCTCGGTCATCGGCGTCGAGCGGTACTCGTAGCTCAGCGGCACCGGCCGGGTCGCCGAGCGGACCACGGTCGTCGGCCGCCCGGTGCGCCGGGTCAGGTCCTGCTCGAACCGCGACATATCGCCGAGCGTCGCCGACATCAGCAGGAACTGCGCCTGCGGCAGTTCCAGCAGCGGGATCTGCCAGGCCCAACCGCGGTCCGGCTCGGCATAGAAGTGGAACTCGTCCATCACCACCTGGCCGACGTCGGCGTCCCGGCCGTCCCGCAACGCGATGGACGCCAGCACCTCGGCGGTGCAGCAGATCACCGGGGCGTCCGGGTTGACGGACGCGTCGCCGGTGAGCATGCCGACGTTCTCGGTTCCGAAGATCTTGCACAGGTCGAAGAACTTCTCCGAGACCAGCGCCTTGATCGGCGCGGTGTAGAAGGTGACCTGGTCGTTGGCGAGCGCGGTGAAGTGCGCTCCGGCGGCCACCAGGCTCTTACCGGAACCGGTGGGGGTGGAAAGGATCACGTTGGCCCCGGAGACCACCTCGATCAGCGCCTCTTCCTGGGCCGGGTACAAGGCGATGCCCCGCTCCTCGGTCCACGACGAGAACGCCTCGAAGAGGTTGTCGGGATCGGGGGACGCGGGGAGCTGATCGATGAGGGTCACCCAACCATCTTGCCTGCCTTTGGCGACCAACCGGGAACCGGCGGTCAGAACGAAGATCACTCCCCGATAGGCTGTGCGGTCGCAGAAGTGTCAACTCCCGTCCGTGGGCGGGCCGAAGGGGGCGGGGCAGCAACCATGATGGGACCGGCGCATTCACTGTCCGGAGCGGCGGCATGGCTGGCGGTGGGCGCGGTGGCCGCCGGGATGCACCATCCGATGCCCTGGCCGACCCTGGTCGTCGGCGCACTGATCTGTGCGGGCGCCGCGCTCGCACCGGACCTGGACCACAAGCCCGCGACGATATCCCGCGCCTTCGGGCCGCTGTCCCGGGGCCTGTGCGAGATCGTCGAGAAGCTGTCCCTCGGCGTCTACAACGCCACCCGGATGAAGGGCGACCCGCATCGCAACGGCGGTCACCGCACGCTGACCCACACCTTGGTGTGGGCGGTGGGCTGCGGCGCGGGCGCGTCGGCGATCGCCACCTACGGCGGCCGCTGGGGTGTGCTCGGGGTGCTCTTCGTCCACCTGGTGCTGGCGGTCGACGGGTTGCTGTGGAAGGAGGTCAAGGGCGGCCACCACCTGCTGGTCTGGCTGCTCGGCGCCGCCGGTTCCTGGCTGCTCGCCGGGATCCTCAATGACCCCGGTATGGGGCAGTCCTGGCTGTTCACCCAGCCCGACCAGCACTACCTGTGGATCGGCGTGCCGGTGGCCCTCGGCGCCCTGGTGCACTGCCTCGGTGACGCGCTGACCGTCTCCGGCTGCCCGATCCTGTGGCCCCTGCCCATCGGCCGCAAGCGCTGGTACCCGATAGGCACGCCGCACTTCATGCGCTTCAAGGCCGGCGGTTGGGTGGAGCTGAAGGTGCTGATGCCGCTGTTCATGGGCATCGGCGGAGTGAGCTGCGCCGCCGCGCTGGGGCTGATCGGCGGCTGACGCGGCGGTGGTCACGCGCAGGGCGCGTGGCCACCATCCGGATCGGCGACCAGCGCGGAGAGCAGTTCGCCGAGTTGCCGCCGCTGGCCCGGGCCGAGCGGAGCGAGAAGTTCCTCGGCGGCGGCGCGGCGGGCGGCGCGCAGTTGTTCCAGCGCGGCCCGGCCGTTGTCGGTGAGTTCCACCCGTACCACCCGCCGGTTCGCCGGGTCGGGCATCCGGCGGACCATTCCGTACCCCTCCAGTCCGTCGACGAGTGAGGTGACCGCGCGCGGTACCACGTCGAGACGCTGGGCGAGGTCCACCATGCGCAGCGGCTCGGGGCTGTGCGCTGCCGTGCGCAGCAGCCGTGACATGGCAGGGGTGATGCCCAGTGGCCGCAGATGTTCCTTCTGCCTGCGGTGCAGCCGCCGGGTCAGCTGCAGCAACTGGTCGGCGAGGTTTCCGGTGGCTTCCCCGGTCTCGGTGGTCATGGCGCTGTTCCGGTGGTCATGGGCCATAGGCTATCAGGACCATACTCATTGTGAATATAGGTAACAATGAACTACCCTCGCATATGTCGACACGGTGCCGAGGCACGGCGCGGTGTCCCAAAAAAACCGCACTCTTCCCCTAGCCCTCCGTAGGAGCACATGAATCCGCACTCCCGAGACATCGACTGGACCCCGCCGCCCAAGGACCCTGACCGCCCCGCCGACGTACGGCGGATCCTGCGGCTGTTCCGTCCCTACCGCTGGCGGCTGACCGTCGTACTGCTGCTGGTCGCGGCCTCCTCGCTGGTCTCGATCGCCTCACCGTTCCTGCTGCGGGCGATCCTGGACACCGCCATCCCGCACGGCCGCACCGGACTGCTCAGCCTGCTCGCCCTCGGCATGATCGCCACCGCCGTGATCACCAGCGTCTTCGGGGTGTTGCAGACGCTGATCTCCACCACCGTCGGCCAGCGCGTCATGCACGATCTGCGGGCCGCCGTCTACGCGCAGTTGCAGCGCATGTCGCTGTCGTTCTTCACCCGCACCCGCACCGGCGAGGTGCAGTCCCGCATCGCCAACGACATCGGCGGGATGCAGGCGACCGTCACCAACACGGCGACCTCGATCGTCTCCAACACCACCAGCGTCATCGCCTCCATCGTGGCGATGCTCGCCCTCGACTGGCGGCTGACCCTCGCCTCCCTCCTGCTGCTGCCGGTCTTCGTCTCCATCAGCCGCCGGGTGGGCCGCGAACGCCGGAAGATCACCACGCAGCGGCAGAAGCAGATGGCCGCGATGTCCGCGATAGTGACGGAATCTCTGTCGGTCAGCGGCATCCTGCTGGGCCGCACCATGGGCCGCGCCGACTCGCTCACCCGCGCCTTCGAGGACGAGTCGGAGCAGCTCGTCGGCCTTGAGGTGCGCTCCGACATGGCCGGACGCTGGCGGATGTCGACCATCAGCATCGTGATGGCCGCCATGCCGGCCCTGATCTACTGGGCGGCCGGGATCGCGCTGCACTTCGGCGGACCCACCATCTCCATAGGCACGCTGGTGGCGTTCGTCTCGCTTCAGCAGGGCCTGTTCCGGCCCACGGTCAGCCTGTTGCAGACCGGTGTGCAGGTGCAGACCTCGATAGCGCTGTTCCAGCGGATTTTCGAGTACCTGGACCTGCCCGTGGAGATCACCGAACGCCCGGACCCGGTACGGCTGGACGAGGTCCGCGGTGATGTGAGCTTCGACAAAGTCGACTTCCGCTACGACGCCGACGCGCCGGAACTCACCCTCTCGGGCATCGACTTGACGGTTCCGGCGGGTGGCAGCCTCGCCATCGTCGGCGCCACCGGCTCTGGCAAGAGCACGCTGAGCTATCTGGTGCCGAGGCTGTACGACGTGACCGCGGGCCGGGTCACCATCGACGGAGTCGATGTCCGGGATCTGTCCTTCGACACGCTCTCCCGCGCCGTCGGGGTGGTCTCCCAGGAGACCTACCTCTTCCACGCCTCGGTGGCGGAGAACCTGCGGTTCGCCAAGCCGGACGCGACGGACGAGGAGTTGACCGCCGCCGCCCGGGCCGCGCAGATCCACGACCACATCGCCGGACTGCCAGACGGCTACGACACCGTGGTCGGCGAGCGCGGTTACCGCTTCTCCGGAGGCGAGAAGCAGCGGCTGGCCATCGCCCGCACGATCCTGCGCGATCCGCCGGTGCTCATCCTGGACGAGGCGACCAGCGCGCTGGACACCCGCACTGAACACGCCGTTCAGGACGCCATCGACGCGCTCGCCGCCGGACGCACCACGATCACCATCGCGCACCGGCTGTCCACGGTCCGGGACGCCGACCAGATCGTGGTGCTGGACCACGGCCGGATCGTGGAGCGCGGCAAGCACGACGAACTGCTGGCCATGGGCGGGCGGTACGCGGAACTGGTCCGCCGTGACGCGCGGTTGGCGCCCTCGGACGCCCAACCGGCCACCTTGGAAAAGGAGTTGGCGGCGGTGGAAGCGGCGGGCTGACTCAGGGCAGCGGCTGAGGCGGGCGCGGGCCGGTGTACTGGCCGCGCGGGCGCACCCGCAACGGCCGCTCGCCGTACTCCTCCAGCGCGTGTGCGATCCACCCCGCCGTCCTGGCCACCGCGAACACCGTCTCGCCCGCGTCGATCGGCATCCCGGCCGAGACCGACAGCACCGCGAGCGCCAGGTCGACATTGGCGTGCACCGGCACATCCCGGGCCGCCGCCCGCTCCACGGCCCGTGCGGCATCCAGCGCCCGCTCGGCCGACGGCACCTGGGCCAGCAACTCGAACAGCGCCCGCGCCCGCGGGTCCTCACCCCGGTAGAGCCGGTGGCCCAGCCCGGGCACGGCCCGTCCGGTGCGCAGGTGGTCGGAGACGACGGCACCCGCGCTGCCGCGCTCCAGCACCTCCGTCAGCATCCGGTGCGCCAGCCCGCTGGCGGCGCCGTGCAGCGGGCCGTCGACGGCCCCCAGTCCGGCCGAGACCACCGCGTACGGGTGCGCGCGGGACGAGGCGGCGACCCGGGCGGCGACTGTGGAGGCGGCCAGATCGTGGTCGATCAGCAGTACAAGTGCCGCTTGAAGGACCTTGATCGACGTGTCGTCGGCGTCCCTCGGAGCCAGCCGGGACCACAGGCGCTGGGCGATCGAGCCGCCCGGCCTGTGGAACCGGTCGCCCGCCAGCGGCAGCGCGTCGACCAGCGTGGCGATCAGACCCCGGGCGGCGGCGATCACTGTCTGCGGTGCGAGGTCGAAGCGCAGTGGATCCGCCACGGCGGCGGCCACGGTCGCGGCGCGTAGGCGGTCGGTCAGGCCGCTGTGCGGGGGCAGGGCGGCGACCGAGCGGTCCGCGGCGGCCAGCACGTCCGGGGGCGCGGTGAAGCGGGTGCCGGGCCGCAGGGCTCCGGTCCACAACCAATGGGCGACCTCCTCGTAGTCGTACCGGGCGGCCAGTTCGACCGCGTCGACACCGCGGAAGAAGTAGCGGTCGTCATCGATGAGGGTGATGCCGGTGGTCACGGGCACGGCGTGAGCGGCGGCCGGCGGCTCCTCGGAGGCGCTGGGGCGTACACGACGGCCGCGCCGCGCCAGCTCGTCGACCTCGGCCGCGTCGAAGGTGCTGCCCCGGCCGCCGGAGACACGCTCACTGCTCAGCAGCCCGCGGCTGACGTACGAGTAGAGCGTCTCGGGTTTGACGCCGAGGCGCTGCGCGGCCTCCCTGGTGGTCAGTCGCCGCTGCTGTGCCGCCTGATCCGTCATGCGGTCCATCCCATCGCATCGTGGCGCTCCGCTCCGCATTCACATTGATTCAATCAACATTGACAAGATCTAGTCAACCATAGACAGTCGACTCAATATTGCGAGATGGCAATGTTGCGAGACGCCAACGTTGAAAGACAGCTGACGGAGGACGACACCATGCCGACCAGCACCGCCCACGACGACACATCCGCACCCGCCCCGGCCGACGCCCCCATCGACGTCCCCCGCGGCCTCAAGGGAGTCGTGGTCACCGACACCGCGCTGGGCGCGGTCCGCGGCCGGGAGGGCTTCTACCACTACCGGCAGTACCCGGCCGTCGAGTTGGCCCGCACCCGCACCTTCGAGGACGTCTGGCACCTGATGTTCCACGGTGACCTGCCGACCGCCGCCCAGCGCGCAGCCTTCACGGCCCGCACCGGCGCCCTGCGTCCGCTGCCCGACGCCGTACGAGCCGCACTGCCCGCCATCGCCAGTGGCTGCGCGGGCGCCGGACCGCTGGCCGCGCTGCGCACCGCCCTCTCGCTGGCCGGGGCGGCCACCGGGTTCCAGCCGCTCTACGACCTCACCCCCGCCCAGCGCGCCGAGGACGCGCTTGCCGCCTGCGCCTGGGTGCCGACCCTGCTGACCGCGCTGCACCGGCTCGGGCACGGGCTACAGCCCGTCGAACCGCGCGCCGATCTGCCGTACGCCGCCAACTACCTGTACATGCTCACCGGCGAGGAGCCGGACCCCGTGCGGGCCCGTGCCGTCGAGCAGTACCTGATCTCCACCATTGATCACGGCTTCAACGCGTCAACGTTCACGGCGCGGGTCATCGCCTCCACCGGCGCCGACCTCGCGGCCTGCCTGACCGGGGCCATCGGGGCGCTGTCCGGCCCGTTGCACGGCGGTGCGCCCAGCCGCGCGCTGGACACCCTCGACGCCATCGGCAGCCCGGACCGCATCACCCCATGGATCCGCGAACGCGTACTGGCGGGGGAGCGCATCATGGGCTTCGGGCACGCCGTCTACCGCACCGAGGACCCGCGCTCGCGGATGCTCAAGGAGGTGGCGCGGCAATTCGGCGGGCCGCGGGTGGAGTTCGCCATCGAGGTCGAGCGGCGCGTCGAGGAGATACTGGCCGAGCTGAAGCCGGGCCGCGAACTCCATACCAACGTCGAGTTCTACGCCGGTGTGGTCATGGAACGGTGCGGTCTGCCGCGGGAGATGTTCACCCCGACATTCGCCTGCGCCCGCGTGGTGGGCTGGAGCGCCAACATCCTGGAGCAGGCCGAGGACGGCAAGATCATCCGCCCGGACGCCCGCTATGTAGGCCCGGCGCCCCGGCCGGTCCCCTAGATGAGTCATTCCGAATCATTCCGAATGCTGGCGTACGTCCGGGAGTACAGACAGGGCGTTGACCCGTTCAACCTCGGTAGCCACATCGGAATGAGCCGTCCAGGCCTGACCAGGAGCACCAGTCGCCGCTACATCAACACCACGTCAAGAAGGCCCTTTCGGACGCCAGAGGCAAGTCAAGGCGGGTGCGACATGACCGAGATGCCCGTCCATGCCGCATAGATTGGCGTACGCGGCGGTCCGCACCGGACACAACCGTGCATCAAGCGACGCAGCGGAGAGGGGCGGCAACGTGAAGGCGGCGGCGATAGGCATCCGTGCGGTGGGCAGCTCCAGTGAACTCGGCGCGGCGACCGGAGACGCGCTGGCGCGGGCCTCGATGGCGGCAGCGGACCTGGTGCTGCCCTACTACATGGTCTGCGGCACGGAGCACGATGGCGGGGCGCAGGCCCAACTCGCCGCGCGCCAGGGCCTGGACGCGCTGGGCATCGGCCGTGCCTGCTCGTACCGGGTGGCGGAGGTCGGCACCAGCGCGCTGGCCCTGCTGGCCAGAGTGGCCGGGCATCTGATCACCGACGGAACGTTGCGGCAGGGCCTGGTGATGGCGCCCACCAACGAAGGCACCGCCGCCGTTCTCCTCGCCGAACAGCACTGGCCGCACAACCGTGTCCGCTCCGTGGTCACCGGCCGCGACACCGCCGACCGGGAGCTGGACCGCCTGATCGGCCGCGCCCTACGGGAGGCCGGTATCGCCTGGTCCCGCATCGACCGTGTCGCCCTGCACACCGACACCCCCGCCCTGGAGCGCCGCTTCCGCGAGCGCTTCGGCTCCCACAGCACCCGCATCACCGAGTGCGGGCGCCCAACGGGCGTCCTGATGACCCTGCAACGGGTCATCGAGGACCAACACCCCATGGGAACCAGGGTGTTGACGGTCTCCTTGGAGCCCGGAGCGACCAGCGCGGCGGTCTTGGAGTGCTAGGGACTGTCCAGTGATCATGTGACAGGGGCTTGGAGCCAGATGCGGATCGAGGCGACCTCAACGGTGCTTTGGTAGATGAGCTGGCGTTCGTCGTAGCGGGTGGCGACGGCACGGCATCCGTCCAGGGGCCGCTCCCAGGTCTCGTTCAGCGACCAGCGCCGATGCCGGTTGTCAAAAGGCCACGGGACCGTTCTAGGGGAGGCGGGCCAGCAAGTGGGCGTCGAGATAGCCCCGCTCGGAGGCCGGGTCGTGGAGCAGCCGGGCGAACGGGACGAGCCCGGCCCCAGCCAGCAACTCGGCGAACCGGTCCACGGGCCAGCTATAAGCGGGCGTCACCTTGTGATCGAAGCGGACCGGCTCCGGTCCGTCGGTTGCGAAGAACGATGCCAGGAGCAGGCCCCCTGGCGCCAGGACACGCACCTGCTCGGCGAGCAGCGCGGGCAATTCCCCAGGCGGGGTATGGATCATCGAGTAGTGGGCCAGCACTCCGCCGAGCGCGCCGTCCTCGACCGGCAGGTCCTCCATTCGCGCTTCCTCGAACCGCAGCGCCGGATGGGCCCGCCGGGCGTGTTCGATCATGGCCGGCGACAGGTCGAGCCCGAAGGCCTCCAGCCCCAGGTCGTGCAGCATGGCCGTCAGATGTCCAGGTCCGCACCCGACGTCGGCTACCTGCAGGTTGCCCGTCCCACGCACCAGCTCGGCGAAGGTGCCGATCATGTTCCGCGCGAACGGCCGGGTCTCCAACCGATTGGCGAACATCGACGCATACAGCTCGACGACTCCGTCGTAGGCCGCCCTGGTCTTGTCCTGGTGCCCCATCACGGGGAAGGAAGCTAGCATCCGCGCACGTTCGCAGCTTCTCCGGCCCGTGCCGCCCCCTGGATTTCCGGCGGGTGCACGCGAACGCTGCCGCCGTTGGCGTCGCCGCGGGCCTGGACCGTCAGCCCCTGACCAGCACCACCTCCAGCGTCCGTGGCCCGTGGACACCCTCCACGCGGTCGAGTTCGATGTCGCTGGTGGCCGAGGGGCCGGAGATCCAGGTCAACGGGCGTCGCGGAGAGAGGCGTTCCAGCGCTTCGGGGAGGGAGTCGACCACCTGTTCAGGGACGCGGACCACACAGATGTGGTGGTCAGGAACCAGGGTCACCCGGCGGAGGCCCTGGTCCGGTGAGGCGTCCAGGACCACGGTGCCGGTTTCGGCGATCGCGAGGGCGCAACCGGTCACCACGGTGTCCACCATGTCGAGTTGGCGGGCGGTGGACTCCTCCGGAACGCGTTCCACGTCCGCGCTGTCGGCCAGCCAACGTGCCGGGACGCCCGCCGGGGCGACCACCGTGCGCGATCCGTGCGCAGCCAGCAACGAGGCGATGCGGGCGGGGAGTTCCGCATTGGTGCAGCGGTGCACCACCGCGCGGTAGTCGGCCAGGTTCTCGGCGAGCAGTTCGGCGGTCTGCTCGGGGGTGCGCTCGCCGTGGCGGCGCAGATAGGAGCGGTCGACCGTCACGTCCTGGGCAGCTTCGGCGAGCGGTACGTCGGTCAGCGCCTGCCGGATGCGGTTCAAGATGGTCTCCCGGCTGCTCACTTGGCCTCCTCGCCGCCGTGGGTGCGCTGCCACCAGTCCCGGAACGGTTCGGGCGGTACCGTCGGAAGATCGCGGCTGGCGCTCCACGACAGGCCCGGCAGCCGGGCCGGATGCGCCCGGCGGGTGCGTGCCGCCAACCGCTCGCCCGCGCGCAGCGCCCGGGGATGCTCGAACGCCCAGCGGGCGGCGCGCATCGCGGCCCGCTCGGCGGCGTGGCCCTTCGCCGGTTTGATGGTGACCCTGGCCCCGTCGCGGGTCGTGGAACCGCCTTCGGCGACCCGCTCGCGCAGATGGACCAGCACTTCCGGGATGTCGATGGCCACCGGGCACACCTCGTAGCACGCGCCGCACAGCGAGGACGCGTAGGGCAGCGAGGCCTCCAACGCGCTTGCCGTGCCGCGCAGTTGCGGGGTGAGGATGGCGCCGATGGGCCCGGGGTAGGCCGAACCGTACGCATGGCCCCCGGCCCGCTCGTACACCGGGCAGACGTTCAGACACGCCGAGCAGCGGATGCAGCGCAGGGCCTGGCGGCCCACCTGGTCGGCCAGCGCGTCGGTGCGGCCGTTGTCCAGCAGCACCAGATGGAACTCGCGCGGGCCGTCGCCGTCCGTGGTGCCGGTCCAGGTGGAGGTGTAGGGGTTCATCCGCTCGGCGGTGGACGAGCGCGGCAGCAGTTGCAGGAAGACCTCAAGGTCCCGCCAGGTGGGCACGGTCTTCTCGATGCCGACCACCGAGATGAGCGTTTCGGGCAGGGTCAGGCACATACGGCCGTTGCCCTCCGACTCCACGACCACCAGTGTGCCGGTCTCGGCGACCATGAAGTTCGCCCCGGAGACCGCCACCTTGGCGCGCAGGAACTTCTCGCGCAGATGCAGCCGGGCCGCCTCGGCCAGTTCGGCGGGGGAGTCGGACAGGTCCTGGGGCGCGGGTCGGCCCCAACGGCCCATCTGGCGGCGGAAGATGTCGCGGATCTCGGTCCGGTTGCGGTGGATGGCCGGTACCAGGATGTGCGACGGGCGGTCGTCGCCGAGCTGCACGATCAGTTCCGCCAGGTCGGTCTCGTAGGCGCGGATGCCGGCCGCCGCCAGGGCCTCGTTGAGGCCGATCTCCTGGGTGACCATGGACTTGACCTTGACCACCTCGGTTTCGCCGGTGGCCTTCACCAGGCGGGTGACGATGCGGTTGGCCTCGTCCGCGTCGACCGCCCAGTGCACCGTGCCGCCCGCCGCGGTGACCGCGGTCTCCAACTGCTCCAGGTAGTCGTCGAGATGGCGCAGGGTGCGGTCCTTGATGGCGGCGCCCGCGGCACGCAGCCGGTCCCAGTCGGCGAGTTCGGCCACCGCCTTGGCGCGCTTGGCGCGGATGGTGTGGGTGGCGTGCCGCAGATTGCCGCGGAGTTGGGCGTTGCGTACCGAGACCCGGGCGGCCTGCGGAAACGATGTGGCGTCGCTCATGTGACGTTTCCCTCCGTGCTGGCCAGGATCTCCGCAAGGTGCAGCACCCGTGGCCCGCCGCCGCGCCGCGACATTGTGCCGCCGATGTGCATCAGACAGGAGTTGTCGGCGGCGCACAGCACCCGTGCGCCGCTGTCGACGGCGTTGCGCACCTTGTCGGCGCCCATGGCGGCGGAGACGTCGGGGTTCTTGACGCTGAACGTGCCGCCGAACCCGCAGCACTCCTCGGCGCCCGGCAGCTCCACGAGGTCAATTCCCCTGACGGCGCGCAGCAGTCGGGTCGGCCGGTCGCCCACCCCCAGCAGACGCAGTGAATGGCAGGTCGGATGGTAGGCGACCGTGTACGGGAAGTACGCGCCCACGTCCTCGACGCGCAGCACATCCAGCAGGAACTCGGACAGTTCGTGGACCTTGGGCACGGTCCGCCCGGCCAACTCCGCCAGTTCGCCGTCCCGGCCCTCGTCCGCCGCGCGCCGCGCGATGCGCGGGTAGTGCTCGCGCACCATGGCGGCGCACGAGCCGGACGGGGTCACCACGGCGTCGTAGTCGGCGAAGACGGTGGCGAATCGTCTGACCAGTGGCTCGGTCTGGTGGCGGTAGCCGGTGTTGTACTGCACCTGGCCGCAACAGGTCTGCTCGGCGGGGAAGTCGACCTGGACACCCAGTCGCTCCAGCAGCGTCACCACCGCCCGGCCTGTTCCCGGGTACAACGCGTCGTTAACGCACGTGATGAACAGCGCTACCCGCACGTGCCGCCTCCGCTGTGCTCGCCTGCCGGTGGATCGTGCTGGGCCCATAGTGCCCTAACGATCAACCGGAGTGAAGCAGACATCCGATGAATGCCCGATCATGAATTCCGTGTTTCACCGCGTGTAGCGGGCATACCCGAGGGGGAGAGTCGGTTGATCAGCCTGCCGACCCTGGCAGGCGAGCCCGCACGAAGGAACACGTACGAGATGACCGACCCCGGCCCCATAGCGACCGTGCGCCCCCCGCTGCCGCCCCGCGCGTCCGTACGGCAGCTCGTCGCCGCCTCCATCGGCAACGCGGTCGAGTGGTACGACTGGTACGCCTACTCCTTCCTCGCCGTCTACTTCGCCGACCAGGTTTTCCCGAAGGGCGCGGGCAACTCCCTGGTGCCGCTGCTGTCCACCTTCGCGGTCTTCGCGGTCGGCTTCTTCATGCGGCCGGTCGGTGGGCTGCTGATGGGCGCGGTGGCCGACCGGCGCGGCCGACGTGCGGCGCTGACCGTCACCATCCTGCTGATGGGCGGCGGCAGCCTGCTGGTCGCCCTGACCCCCACGTACGCGGCCACCGGCCTGCTGGCTCCCGTGGTACTGGTGATCGCCAGGCTGGTGCAGGGCCTCTCGGTGGGCGGTGAGTTCGCGGCCTCCACGACGTTCCTGGTGGAGTCCGCCGGGCCGGGCAGGCGCGGGCTGTTCTCCAGCTTCCAGTACGTGTCCACCACCATCGGCCAGTTGGTGGCCTCCGGGATCGCCGCGCTGCTCGCCCATCTGCTCAGTGACGGCCAGATGGCGCACTGGGGCTGGCGGGTGCCGTTCCTGTTCGGGGCCGTGATCAGCCTGGTGGGCTTCTGGATCCGGCGTGGCGCGGTCGAGACCAGGAGCGAGGAGCAGGGAAAGGCCCCGCGGCCAGGGCTGTTCGAGGCACTGCGCCAGTATCCGCGCGCCTCACTGCTGATCTGCGGCATCACCGTGGGCGGCACGATCGCCTACTACACCTGGACCACCTACCTGCCCACCTACGCCACGGTGAACGCCGGTTTCAACAAGGGCGACGCACTGACAGCGGGCACGATCTCGCTGGCGTTCTTCGCCGTCCTCCAGCCGCTCGGCGGCGCACTCTCCGACCGGATCGGCCGTAAACCCCTGCTGCTGGGTTTCTCGGTGGGCTTCGCGGTGCTCGCCGTACCGCTGCTGCACCTCGTCACGTCCGCCTTCCTCTCGCTGCTGCTGGTGCAGTGCGCGGGCATGGTGCTGCTCACCGGGTACACGGCGGTCGCGGCGGCGGTGAACGCCGAGGTCTTCCCGGCCAGGGTGCGGGCGGCCGGGATCGGCTTCCCGTACTCGCTGACCGTCGCGCTGTTCGGTGGCACGGCACCGTACGTCGGCACCTGGTTCAAGCAGGCCGGGCACCCGGGCTGGTTCCCGTGGTACGTGTCCGTGCTGTGCCTGGTCTCGGCGGTCTGCTACCTGGTGCTGCCGGAGACCGCGCGGCGCCCGTTGGACCGCTGAGCGCCGAGCAGTACCGGGAGCGTGCCCGTACTGTTGCTGACCACCGTGGTCAGCGGCTCCAGCTCCGCCAGCGGTACGGCGGGGGCCAGTTGCGGGAACCGGTCGAACAACGCGGGCAGTGCCACCTCCGCCTCCAGGCGGGCCAGTTGGGCGCCCAGGCAGTAGTGCGCACCGTGGCCGAACGACAGATGGCGCGGCGAAGGCGCCGCCACGTCGAAGCGGCCCGCCCGCTCGCCGTACTGTGCCGGATCGCGTCCGGCGGCAGCGTAGGAGGCGAGGATCGCCTCGCCCCTGTGCAGCGTCGCGCCGTCGATCTCCAGGTCCTCGGTCGCGTACCGCATCGGGAAGTGCGCCACCGGGGAGTCCCACCGCAACGTCTCCTCCACCACGGCGCCCCACGGGCGCGATCCACCCTGCACCAGGGCGAGTTGATCGGGGTGGCCGAGCAGGGCGCGTACGGCGTTGGTGATGAGGTTGAGCGTGGTCTCGTGCCCGGCGATGAACATCAGCAGCACGGTGCCGAAGAGTTCGGCCTCGCTCAGCTTCGTGCCGTCCTCGTCGCGGACCGCGATCAGCGCGCTGGTCAGGTCGTCTCCGGGGTCCAGGCGGCGCAACTCTATGACCTCGGCCAGCAGTTGATGGAGGGTGCCGGTCCGGATGGCCGTCTGTTCAGGAGTGTCCACCGCACGTAGCAGTACGTTGGTGAGCGTGTGCAGTTCGTCTCGCCGCTCCTCCGGCAGGCCGATCAGCTCGCAGATGACGTGGAGCGGCAGCGGATAGGCGAACTCCTGCCGCAGGTCCACCGGCCCAGGCGGGAGTTGGGCGAGCCGGTCCAGCAACTCATTGGTGAGCTGCGCGACGCGGGGACGAAGTGCCTCGACGCGGCGCGATGTGAACGCCTGGGATACCAGGCCGCGCAGCCGACGGTGATCCGCGCCGTCCACGGTGGTCATGGCTTCCACGGCGACGATGCCGGTCAGCGGCCAGTTGCCGGGGACGGTGCCGTCGGCCCAGGCGCGCCAGTGCCGGATGTCCTTGGAGACACGGGGATCGGTGAGCACCGTTTGCAGCGTCGCGTGGCGGGTGACCGCCCAGGCCCGCACGCCGCCGACCAGCTCCACGGGGACCAGTGGCCCGATCTCCCGTAACCGGTCGTTCTCGGCGTGCAGGCCGCACCGTGTGGGATCAAGCACGAAGGGCTTCGCTGAAGAGTCCACAAGCGCACCGCACCAGGCGGACCTGCTCGCGTCAAGGGGACGGTCACAAGGCGTTGAGGGCTTCGCGTATCTGCTTGTCGACGGCCCTGATCTGGTCGCGGTAAGGGCGGAGGGTGGTGTCGATGTCCTTGAGCTGCCAGTTGTCGTCGATGTCGGTCTCGGTGATGACCAGTTCGAGGTGCTGTTGCAGGGGGCGCATGTGCAGGCCCTGTAGGACGGTGCGGAGTTGGGCGATTCCCTTGTTTCCGCCACGGGTTCCGTAGCTGGCCACCGCGGCTGGTTTGGCACGCCACTCGTGGTAGAGGAAGTCGAGGGCGTTCTTCAGCACGGCGGGGTAGCCCCAGTTGTACTGCGGGAAGACGAACACGAAGCCGTCGTAGGAGCTGACGGTGGCGCTCCATCGCCGTGTGTGTTGGTGCTCGTACCGCTGGAGAGCGGCCATGAGGGGTTCGTCCAGCAGCGGAAGGCCGACGTCCGCGAGGTCGAGCAGTTCGTGGCGCAGTGGGCTGCCCTGCTGCGCCACGTCGCGGATCCACGCGGCGATGCCGGGGCAGATACGGCCGGGGCGGGTGCTGCCGACGACAACCGCGATCCGGTCGCCGGTTGACGGTTCGCAAGTTGTGGGCATGGGCGTGCTCCGTGGTTCGGTCGGCTGCGGTCAGTCACGCCGGGCGCGGGGGGCCGCCGAGGCGGTCACGCCGGTCGACAGGTCGAGACCGTGCCGGTCGGCGTGCTGGTGGACCACCTGACTCGCCAGCTGGGACAGCCGCTTGCGGTTGGTCTCGGTGAGGCCGCTGACAGCCTGGTGCAGTTGTCGCTCGACCTCGGCGGCGATCTCCTGGGCGAGGCGCCGGCCTTCGGCGGTCAGGACGACGTTCACCGCCCTTCGGTCTTCGGGTACGGCGGCGCGGTCCACCAGGCCCCGGCGTTCGGCCCGGCTGACCAGGCCCGTCGTGCTGGACTTGTCCAGGTCCAGCACGACGGCCAGTTGGGCCATGCCCGGCTCGCGGTCCCGCAGGATGCCGAGCAGGCGTGCCTGCTGGACCGACAGGCCGTGCGCGTCGGCGGCGCGGGCCAGAACGCCCTGGACGAGGAACGACAGCTGGACGAGCCCGTCGGTGACGCCGAGGTCCGGCACGCGCCGGGACCTACCGGTTCCGGATGGGACGGATGCGGTCATGCCGCCAGCGTAGCGCCGGTAGTTCGTGCAGCCAACTTTTTAGTATGTGGCACGAACTACTTAGTGCGTGGCGCGAACCAAGCGCTTTCCGTGGGCGGCGCCGGTGCGGGCCGGTCCTTCGTCTAGCAGCGCTAAGTCGTCAACCCTTGCTCTGCGTAATGGCGGGTGGTGACTGGCGTGCGCGGCTTGTGCCGGTCCGGCAGGCTGGAAGCGATGTGGTCCACCCGCGGGAAGACGAGTGCGGCGGACGCGACGGCCGGGCCGCGTGGAGTCCGCGATCTCCGGTGGCTCCCGGCGGTGCTGATCGTCATCAGCGTGATCTTCGACGTCTCCACACCGCCCCAGTACTCCTCATCGCCGCTGCTCGCGGCGGCACCGGCCGTGGCGGCGGCGCTCCTCTCCCAGCGCGGGACAGTGCTCGTCGGCTGTGTGGCCGTGGTGGTGGACCTGATCCTGGGCATGACGCCCGTCGGCCACCCGCAGGCCAACCATCCGATCGACATCGCCAACGTGGCGATCATCGCCGTCGTCGCGGTGTACCTCAACCACGTACTGCGCAGCCAGGGGCGACTGTTGGTGACGGTGAGTGACGTCGCCGTCGCCGCGCAACGCGCCGTGCTTCCGCACCCACCCACCCGGCTGGGCCCGCTGCGGCTGGCCGCGCGCTACGTGGCGGCCCAGGCGAAGGCGCAGATCGGCGGCGACGTCTACGCCGTGCAGGAGACGCCCTACGGGGTGCGGCTGGTCGTCGCCGACGTACGAGGCAAGGGCATGGGGGCGGTCAGCGCGGTCGCTGTCGTCGTGGGGGCGTTCCGCGAGCTGGCGGACACCGAACCGGTGCTGGTGGAGATGGTGGAGCGCCTTGAGGACTCCGCGGTACGCGAGGCACGCCGCCGGGCTGGAGACCTACCGCTGGAGGGCTTCGTCACGGCCGTCGTCGCGGAGATCCATCCCGACGACGGCCGGGTGCGGATCATCAACCGCGGCCATCCGGCGCCGCTCCTGCTACAGGACGGCACGGTACGGGCGCTGGAGCCCGCAGAGCCGGATGTCCCGTTCGGGATGGGCGCCCTGCGCGAGGGACGCTCTCCGGCCGACGCGGTCAAGATGGTGCCGGGCAGCACGCTCCTGTTCATGACCGACGGGGTCACCGAGGCCCGCGACCGCGCCGGTGCCTTCTACGATCCCGTCGAACGCCTCACCGGCGTACGGTTCGCCTCGCCGGACGAGCTGGTGGACACCCTGCTACGGGACGTGGCCCGACATGCCGAGGGCAAGCGGCAGGACGACATCGCGGTACTCGCCGTGAGCCGGGCGAGCGGTGAGTGACCGGCGTCCGCCGGGTCAGTTGAGCGGAGTCGGCGGCTGGGCGCCGAAACCGGAGTCCCAGGACCACAGATGCGTGCAGTTCGGGCACTGCAGGTGCAGCAGACGGCCCCGGTTGGAGAGCAGATAGCGCCAGTGGTCCGGGCAGTTGCGTCCGGCCGCGCACGGGTCGCACCCCTGGTGGTCCTCACAGCGCGGGCACGGCACCCACGCCCTGCGGCCTATGTCGGCGCTGGGATCAATCGGCAGCATTCTCGTCCCCCTCGCGGGGCGGCAGCACACCGGCCTCCCGCAGCTGGCGGTAGATCGCCCGCTGCTCCTCGTCCAGACCGGAGTAGAGGCGGCGGTACGCCTCCTCCTCGCCCTCCAGCACCGCGATCGGGTCCCAGTCCTCGCCCAGCGCGGCGATGACCTCGGCCCGGCGCCGTGCTTCTTCGCGGGTGAGGTCTATTTCCATCAGGTGCAGATGTTCGTTGGGGGAGTCGTCTCGCATGGTGAAATTCCCGATTCGCGTGTGCGGATCAATCTGTCGTGTGTAACAAATCGCCGCGGGGCGACGGAAGGGTTCGCCAGAAAATGCGACGTACGTCGCATTCCGCCTTGATCGGGATCTTCGCCGGATTTGGCTGCTCGGCCGGCTCGCGGCCGACGTACGGTGCTCTCGCCTACGCGACGCTAATCGAAGTCTCCGGCCTTGATCCCGGCCACGAACGCGGCCCAGGCGGCCGCGTCGAACGTCAGCGTGGGGCCGTGGGGGTCTTTGCTGTCTCGGACGGGGATCAGGTTGGGTATGCCGTCCGCTACTTCGATGCAGTTGCCGCCTTCGCCGCCGCTGTAGCTGCTCTTGCGCCACGCTGTGCGGTTGTTGCTCATGTGCCGTACTCCTCCAAGGCTGACTCGATCAGTTCCAGGGACGCCTGAGGCGGCAGGGCGGCGGCCCGTACGAGATCGTAAGACAGTCGGCAAGCGCGCACCTGCTCTGCGCTGTCGAGGAGTTGGCCTGTGTGTGGGGCTTCTACGTATGCCACGGGCGTGTCGTCCGGGAGGGTCAGGATCGTGAGTGGGCCGCTGCGTAGCGCGTGCATGCCAGCAGAACGTGGCAGCACCTGCACGATGGCGCGATGGTCTCGCACCAGAGCGACGAGGTGCTGCAATTGTTCCCGCATGACGCCGCGCGGGAGCCCCGGCTCTTTGAGTACCGTCTCATCCAGCACCGCCCAGTATTCAACGTCCTTGTCGAGCAAGGTTGCTCGGCCGATGCGCGCCTTGACCTTCTGGCCGATCTGCTCATCCGCGAGGTACGGCCAGAAGGCTCGGAAGATCTCACGCGCGTACCCCTCGGTCTGGAGCAGTCCGGGCACCAGATACGGCGAGAACTCCTCGATCCTCCGTGCTGTACGTTCCAACTCTGCGTGAAGCGCGAAGAACTGCGGATGCTTGCTGCTCTTTTCCGCCAACTCGAAGAGCCGTTGAAAATGCCCGTCCGTCCCCAGCGCGGCGTCCAGTCGTTGCGCGAGTTCCTCCGTGGGCGCCCGAACCGCCTTCTCCACCTTCGCGATCGTGTCGCCGGACAAGTACACCAGCGATCCCAGCCGCTCCTGGGTCAGTTCCGCTGCGGTGCGCAGGCGCCGTAGCTCCGAGCCGAAGAAGGCGCGGGGGTTCGCTGAACCGTCCAACGACTTGGGCTGGGTCACGTGCAACTCCCTCACTGGACAGGGATCTTGTCCGGCGGCTCCCCCTGCCCACCGTACCGCCGCACCGCAACGCTAGGAACACGCAACGTCACGGAAGGCGACTGGGGAATGGCGACCGAGGACTGGCCGCAGATGGGTGCGGTGGTGCTGGACACGGGGACGGACCGGGTGGGCGTCGTACTGGGCAGCAATGCGCGAACCGTCAGCCTGCGGCCCGCAGGCGGCGGAGCACCGTGGAACGTGCGGCGGGACGAGGTGCGTCCCGCCAGCCCGTCCGACGAACTGCGCGCACGGGTGGCGGAGATCAACGCCCGGGGGACGTGGGGCCGTTGAGGCCGCCTCCGGGCGCCGCGACGTCGGGTGGCCGTCCGTCCGCTGGACGGAGCGGACGGACGGCCACACACGTGCCCGCTGCCGCTCAGCGACCCCCGGAGAGCAGCAGTGGGGCGCCGCCCGGCGCGGACGCCGGCCGGCCGTTGGTGGCGGGCACGCCCGCGAGGGGGGAGACCGGCGCGCGGTCCAGCAGTGCGCGCGCCGCGAGTTCGGGGGCGACGCCCTCGCCGAACCAGTACGCCTCCTCAAGGTGTGGGTAGCCGGAGAGCACGAAGTGCTCGATCCCCAGGGAGTGGTACTCCTCGATCCGGTCGGCGACCTCGGCGTGACTGCCGACCAGTGCCGTACCCGCGCCGCCGCGCACCAGGCCGACGCCCGCCCACAGGTTGGGGGAGATCTCCAGGTCGTCGCGAGTGCCGCCGTGCAGTTGCAGCATCCGGCGCTGGCCGACCGACTCGCTGCGGCCGAGTGCCTGCTGGGCGGCGGTGATCGTGTCCTCGTCCAGGTCGACCAAGAGCCGGTCCGCCGTGGCCCATGCCTCGCGGGCGGAGTCCCGCGAGATCACATGCAGCCGGATGCCGAAGCGGACGGTACGGCCCTCCTGTTCTGCCAGTCCACGGATCCAGTCCGTCTTCTCCTTCACCTGCTCAGGAGGTTCGCCCCAGGTGAGATAGACGTCCACGTTGCGGGCGGCGACCGGCCCGGCGGCGGCCGAGGAGCCGCCGAAGAAGATCTGCGGCAGCGGGTCGGGCGGCAGCGCGGTCAGTCCGCCCTCCACCTGGTAGTGGTCGCCCTGGAAGTCGAACGGCTGGCCGCGCCACGCTCCCCGTACGACCTGGAGGAACTCGTCGGTGCGCGCGTAGCGTTCGTCGTGGCCGAGGTGATCGCCGAAGCGCCTCTGCTCGGTCGAGTCACCTCCGGTGACCACATTGAGGAGCAGTCGGCCACGGGTGATGCGCTGGTATGTCGCCGCCATCTGCGCGGCCAGCACCGGAGAGATCACCCCGGGCCGGAACGCCACCAGGAACTTCAGGCGTTCGGTGTGCTGGGACAGAGCCGCGGTGGTCAGCCAGGCGTCCTCGCACCAGGTGCCGGTCGGCGTCAGCACCGCCTCGAAGCCCAACTGATCGGCGGCTTTGGCTATTTGTGTCAGATAGTCGATGTCGGGCGCGCGCACTCCGCTGACCGGGGTGACGCGGGAACGCCTGATGCCGCCGTCGGTGTAGGCGTGCCGGTCGACCAGGGTGCGGCCATCGCCGCCGGTGGGCAGGAACCAGTGCAGATGAACGGACATGGGGCAGCTCCGATGCGGGGGTCAGCTGGTACGCGGCGGCGTGGTGGACGGCGGGAGGCCCGCGTTGAAGCGCTTGTCCACGTAGTCGGCGAAGACGAACGTGTGCGGGATCAGCTTCAGTCGGGCGAACGCGTCCGCCAGTCGCTGTTCCGAGGCGACCGCCGCGTCGTCCACGGCGACGGTCACCGTGGAGCTCTCCGTGCGCTTCACGGAGTCCAGCGCCACGGCGTAGTCCAGTCCGGTGTCCTTGGCCCACACCTTCGCCCACTGCTCGGGGTGGGTGTCGGCCCAGTCCTGTGCTTTGTGCAGCCGCTTGAGGTAGTCGGCGATCGCCGCGGACTTGTTCTTGTCCGCCAGCGCGGAGGGGGAGGCGACCTGGAAGCTGAGGCCGTTGGTGACGCCCTCGCCGGTGGTCAGGATCCGGGCCTTGTTCTGGCGCAGCACCTGGGAGGTGTACGGGTCCCAGATCGCCCACGCGTCGACCTTGTGCTGGGTGAACGCGGCGAGCGCGTCCGCCGGTTGAAGGTAGTCGAGTCTGACGTCGGACGGCGTCAGTCCCGCCTTCGCGAGGGAGCCGACCAACTGGGCGTGCGCGGAGCTGCCCTGGGCGACGGCGATCGACCTGCCCTTCAGGTCGGCGGCCGTCTTCAGCGGTGAGTCCCGCGGTACGACCAGGGCGTCGCCCGCGCAGGAGGCGTGGGCCGCGGCCACCACCGTGATCCTGGACCCGGCGGCCGCGGCGAAGACAGGCGGGGTGTTGCCGACACCACCGATGTCCACCGCCTTGGCGTTGACCGCCTCAAGCAGCGGCGGGCCGGAGGTGAACGTGGACCACTTGATCTTGTACGGGAGATGTTTCAGCTCTCCGGCGGCACGAAGCACCGCCTCGGAGCCGCCCTTCTGGTCACCGACATTGAGTGTTGTGCTGCCCGAACCATCGGTTCGGCCGCCCACGGACCCGGCGGCGTCAGCGGCCGACGAGGCCCCGTCGCAGGCGGCGGTGAGGAGCGCCAGCGGGACGAGCAGAGCGCCAACAGCGCGCAGTTTCATGGCAGATGTCCTTCTTCGCTCATTGACCGGCAGGGATCAGGCGGCGTCGATGGTGACGGTCGCGGCCGCGGCGGGGGCCCCGACGCCGAGTCGGTCCAGCAACTCGGCGCGCAGCCTGGTGAATCCGGGGTCGCCGACATCGCGTGGACGCGGCAGGTCGACCGGTGCCTGATGGGCGATCACACCGCCGTCCATCACCAGGACCCGGTCCGCCAGCAGCACGGCCTCCTCGACGTCATGCGTGACCAGCAGCACCGCGCAGCCGCGCCGCTGCCACACCTCGGCCACCTGCCGCTGTGCCCTGATCCGGGTGAGCGCGTCCAGTGCGCCGAACGGCTCGTCCAGCAGGAGCAGATCCGGTTCGCGTACCAACGCCCTGGCCAGGGAGGCACGTTGGGCCTCTCCGCCGGAGAGGGTCTTGGGCCAAGCGTCGGCCCGGTGCTCAAGACCGACCTCGGCCAGCGCGGTGACCGCCCGCTCGCGCGGCGGCCGGTCCGGCAGACCCAGCAGCACGTTGCGCCACACCCGCTTCCACGGCATCAGGCGGGGCGCCTGGAACGCCACCGCGCGGCGACGGGGCACCAGTACGGTGCCCTGGAAGTCGCGGTCCAGGCCGGCCAGTACGCGCAGCAGCGTGCTCTTGCCGCAGCCGCTGCGCCCGAGCAGCGCGACGAACTCGCCGGGCGCCACGGTGAGGTCGAGGCCGCCGATCACCGTGCGGCCGTCGAAGGAGCGGGTGAGGCCGTCGATCCGTACCGCATCGGCGGCGGGGACGGTCAGCGGCCCGTGAACGTCGGTCGCCATTGCAGCAACAGCCTTTCCAGAGCGCGGACGACAAGGTCGGCGGCGATGCCGAGGAAGGAGTAGATCAGCAGGCAGACGACGATGATGTCGGTGCGGAAGAACTCGCGTGCCTGGTTCATCAGGAAGCCGATGCCGTCGTCGGCGTTGACCGTCTCGCCGAAGACCAGCGCCAGCCAGGCGCTGGCCAGCGAGAACCGCAGTCCGGTCATGGCGCCCGGCAGCGCGCCGGGCAGGATGACGTGCCGGATCAGCCCCCAGCGGGTGAGGCCCAACGAGGCGCCGGCCTCGATCAACTGGTCGTCCACGCTTCGGATTCCGGCGTGGACGTTGAGGTACAGCGGGAAGGCGACGCCCAGCGCGATCAGAGTGATCTTGGGTGTCTCGCCGATGCCGAGCCAGATGATGAACAGGGGGATCATGCCGATGAACGGCACCGCGCGCAGCATGTGCACCGTGGTGTCGATCAGGTCCTCGCCGAGCCGCGACAGGCCGGACAGCAGCGCCAGTCCGATGCCCGCCACGGCGCCGAACGCGAGCCCTATGGTGACGCGTTGCAGTGAGACGGCCATGGCGGACGGCAGCGTGCCGTCGGCGATCAGGCCGCTCGCGGTGCGGGCGATGGCGCTGGGCGCGGCCAGGATGTTGCTCGGCAGCAGTCCCGTCGAGCTGAACAGTTGCCAGAGGGCGAGGAGGAGCACGGGGCCAGTGGCCCGGCGCAGGCCGCGAGGCAGCGAGCGGCGGCGGGTGGCGGCGGAGGCGATGGGCTCGAGGTCGGGGGCGTCGGCGCTTACCGAAAGCGTCTGTTGGGATATTCCGGATATGTCCGGTGGGGCATGGTCGACGGTCATGCTGGCTCCACGGCGGGCGGTGTGGTGGGGCGTCCCGGAAGGCGCGCGGGGCTGAACGGGCGCGTGAGCGTGTTCAGCGCGGCACGGGCAGGCGGCGTGGCCGCAGGAAGAGGACGGGTTGCGCTAAGAGGGCGTCAGCAGCCGCGACGACACGCGGAGGAGGCTACCCGCAGCAGGTCGATGTGACCGCGCGTGGTGAGCAGGGCTGAACGCGACATGCCGGAGAACGTAGCAGAGAGGGTCGGCCGACGGTCAATGGTGTCTCGGCAGTTGGACGTCGCGTCCCATCAAGTGACGTTGCGGTGAGGAGCTACGCGTTGGACGCGGGGGTGACGTTGGCTGCGCCTCGCCCGATGGACTCCACCAGGGGCAGCGTCCGTTGCGGAACGCGTTCGCGCAGCACCACCTCGGTACGGGTGCGCACCACCCCCGGCATGCGGATGACCTGCTGGATCACATCCTCCAGATGCGCGTTGTCGCGGGCCGCGACCCGGGTCAGCAGATCGCCGCCGCCGGTGATCGAGAAGACCTCGATGATCTCCGGGATGTCCGCCAGCCGTGTGCCGACGTCGTCGAGATGCCCCTGGGTGACCTCGATGTGCACGAACGCCAGCACCGGGTGGCCGAGCGCGGCGAGCGAGAGCCGGGCGCCGTAGCCGGTGATCACCCCCTCCCGCTCCAGTCGGTCCAGCCGCGCCTGGAGCGTTCCACGGGCGATCCCCAGGATCCGGGCGTACTCGCGCACGCTGGTGCGCGGCTGTTCCAGCAGCAGCCGCAGGATCCTGGCGTCCAGCGCGTCCACGGGCATGGGCCAGCGGCCTCCTCACGGTCGGCGAAACAGCGCTTCGACTGTACCAATGGCATACTCCTGACGGGATCACTTGAGCCGTCGGGGCTGGGGATGCTTTCCTGGCTGTATCGATGGCGTTGCGCTGGGCAGCGACAGCATGGCGACGAGGCCGCTGTCTCCCCCGCACCGCCGAGTCCCATGCCTTTTCGACCCTGCCGTGAGGGCCGCGCACCGGCGCGCGGACCCCGACCCGGCCGTCCTTGCGGCCGAACACGTGCGGCAGTGCACTGATGACCTTGGGGGGAAGCCACCGGTGAAGAGGATGTTCGTCGCACCCGACCCGGATCTGGCGCGGCTGCGTTTCGCCGCGCGGGCGGTCGCGGGAGTCGCCGTCGCCGTGGCCGCGATCGGGTTCGCGGGGCTGCCGCTGCCCGCGGTCGTCGCGGGTGGACTGGCCGCGATGCTGGCACTGTTCACCGTGGCCGATCCCCGGGTGCCGCAGCAGGTGGTGACCACCGCTCTGCTGCCGGTGGCCGGATACCCCGTACTGGCCCTGGCGGCCTGGCTGCATCCGTATGTGTTCGCGCGGGACGTGGCCTTCCTCGCTGTGGTCTTCGCCGGGGCGTACGCGCGCCGCTGGGGGACGCGCGGGCACGCGCTCGGCGTCTTCGCGTTCATGATGTTCTTCGCCGCCCAGTTCCTGCGCGCCGGACCGGTGCTGCTGCCCGAGCTGTACGCGGCGCTCACCATCGGGCTCGGCGCCGCGGCACTCGTCCGGTTCGGGCTGTGGTGCTACGAGCGGCGTACGCCGGTGCCGCACACCGTCACGCCGCCCGAGCAGCCCGCTGGGCTGCGCAGGCCCACCACCCGGCAGGCGTTCCAGGCGGTGGCGGCGGCGGCGTTCGCGGTGATCGGTGGTGAACTGCTGTCGCAGGACCGCTGGTACTGGGCGGTCGGTGCGGCCTGGTGGATCTTCGTCAACACCGCGTCGCGTGGCGAGACGCTGGTGCGCGGATTCCGACGCGTACTGGGCACCGTCATCGGCATCGTGGCGGGCCTGGGCATCGCACTGCCGGTCAACGGCGCTCCGGTGCCCACGGCGGTGCTGGTCGGCGTGTGCGTCTTCGGGATCTTCTACACGGCGGCCGTCTCCTACAGCTGGATGATGTTCTTCGTGACGGTCCTGGCCGGACTCCTTTACGGGCTGCTGGGCGTGCTGCACCCCGGGCTGCTGGTGCTGCGGCTTGAGGAGACGGCGGTCGGGGCGGTGGGCGCGCTGCTCGCGGTGCTGCTGGTGCTGCCGGTGACCACGCACGCGACCACCGACGCGTGGATCCAGCGCGCTCTGCACGCGGTGCGGGACGCCACGGGTGCGGCGGCGCGGCACATCGGGGGTGCCGAGCAGTCGCTGGAGCGGCACGTCGAGGAACTCGACGCGCTGCTCGGACGGGTGCGGGTATCGCTGGCACCGCTGGTCCACCCGCTCAGCCCGCTGCGGTCCCGCAGGGCGCGGGCGACGCGGGTGCTGGCGCTGCTGGACGACTGCGTGCGGCAGGTACGGGGGCTGGCGGAGGTCGTGGCGCATCCGCACGCCTCGCACGACCAGCGGCTGCTCGCGGCGTGCGGGCGCGTCGAGGCGGCGGTGCAGCGGCTGGTCGCGCGGGGTCCTGAACCGCTCACGGTTCCAGACACCGTGCCGTCGGGCGACGGCTCCGTGGTGGAGCGGGCGTTGGCCCATGTGCACGGGCTTGAGCGGTCATTGGCGGAGCTTGACGGCCATCTGCGGGAGCCGGTGCCCGCGTAGCGCCGTCCTGGCTGGTCTGGCACTTCCGGTGTGCGCCCTTGTGGTCGCCAGCCGTCGAGGCGGGATTCGTTTGGCGGGCCTGCCCCCGATCGCCCCGGGTCGACCGCGCTATAGCGTTGCCGGGGTAGTGACCTGGCGGCGGATGGGAGTTGGATGTGGCAGACGTGCGGCGCGCGTACATCGGATCGTTCACCTCGGCGGGCGGGTACGGGATCACCACCGCCACGGTGGATCCCGACACGGGCAAGCTCACCGAGTCAGGGCGTACGGACGCCGTGGCCGACCCGTCGTTCCTGGCGCTGTCACCGGACACGACCGTGCTCTACACGGTCAGCGAGCGCCCCGAGCACGGCGGCGCCGCCGCGTTCTCGCTCACGGACCCGGACGCCCCCGCGCAGTTGGGCGCGACCGTGCCCGTGGGTGGGGGCGCCCCAACCCACCTGTGCCTGGCGGCAGGCCACCTCCTCACCGCCAACTACGCCTCCGGCAGCGTCAGCGCGCTCCCCGTGGGCCCGGACGGCGCGCTCGGCGCGCCGCGCCACGTAATCCAGCACACCGGCAGTGGGCCGAACCGGGAGCGGCAGGAGGCACCGCACGCCCACGCGGTGCTGCCGGACCCCAGCGGCCGTTGGGTGCTCTCCGTCGACCTCGGGACTGACTCGGTACGGGTCTGCGCTCTCGACAATGTCAGCGGCGAACTGGGCGTACACCACGAGACGGTGCTGCGCGCGGGCAGCGGGCCGCGCCATCTCGTCTTCCATCCGGGCGGCCACCGGGCCTATGTCGTCAACGAGTTGGAGTCCTCAGTCACCGTCCTGGCCTGGGACGCGCAGACGGGTGTGCTGACGCCGCTCGGTTCGACGGCGACGCTGCCCAAGGATGCGGCGGACCAGCCCAACTACCCGTCCGAGGTGGTCATCTCACCGGACGCACGGTTCATCTGGGTGGCCAACCGGGGCCACGACAGCATCGCCGTGCTGTCCGTCGACGGCGACCGGCTGGAACTGCTCGGCACCCACCCCTGCGGCGGCCACTGGCCCCGCCACCTCACCCTTGACCCCGAGGGGCGGCGTCTCTATGTGGCCAACGAGCGCTCTGGGGACGTCACCTGGTTCGACCTGGAGCAGGCCACCGGCCGCCCGCGGCGCACCGGCTCACTACCGGTTCCCGCCGCCTCCTGCGTCGTCTTCGGCTGAGGCGCCTGGTGGGGCCGCCGGAGTTGGACCGCGACCCCACCAGGACGGCCGAGCGCTAGCGCAGCGGGGCGCCCTGGGGCTGCTGCGGCGCGATGCCGATGGCCGTCGTGTACTTGGCGAGCACGAGCTTGCCGACGGTGGGATACGGGCCGAGCGCCTCGGCAGCCGAGCACTCCACGGCCTCGGTCGCCTTCTCCAGCAGGCCGGAGGGCAGTTCGGGGCCGATCAGGCAGGGTGCGATGGCCAGGCGGGCGGAGCCGGAGGAGCGCAGTTGCTCGGCGGTGCGCTCGATCGCGCCGTCCATGTCGAGACCCGCCGCCAGCACCGGCACGGCCAGCCGGGCGGCCAGCAGCAGTCCCGTGACACCCGCGGCCTGAACCGCCTCCTCGCCGCCGACGGTGGCCAGGATGATGCCGTCGGCCGCCGTGGCGACGGTGAACAGCCGGGCACGGTCGGCGCGCGCCAGACCGGCCTCCGACAGCCGCACGTGCAGGGCCTCCGCGAGCAGCGGGTGCGGGCCGAGCGCGTCGGTCAGATCGGCGCGGACTCCGCTGTCCGCGATGGCCTGGCGTATGTGCCCCAGTACGGTCTCGTCGGGACTGGCCAGCAGCGGCACCACCACGGCGGCGACCTGGTCCTCCGCGGCCCCCTCGGCGCGCGACTTCGCCAGTACCTCCGTCAGCGACGGGTACTCGGCGTCCTCCGCGCCGCCTTCTATGTAGCCGACCACGGGGTTGAGCCCCGAAAGCTCCCAACGGGCGATGCTGACGATCTCGTCCACGAGAGCGCGGACCGCGGCCGAGGGCGTGCCGGGAACGGCCAGGACCAGCGGCGGCGCGTCCTGCGGGGCGGACAGGGTCTCGGGCCTGCGGTGCCGACCGGGCTGACGTGGACGCGGCATTCGTACGGGCAGACCGGGTGCGGGGCCAGTGGCTGAGCTCATGGCGTCGCATGCTAACGGTTCACCGGGGCGGGCCGCGCGGTCGGGTGACGCCATCGGCCCTCCCGTCATGGTATGTCTGTTTGGCGGCCTTACCTCGCTGATCTGGGGAAATGCCGTTAACCGGCGGGGTGGTTTGAGACGCTTCACGGCGCTTGACGGGCAGGCGACGGTTAACGGGGTCGCCATCAGTCGACGGCGAGCAGTGTCCCGTCGACGGGCAGCGGCAGTTCGTCGCGGGACAGTGCCGCGGCGATCCGCAGCGCACCGTGCAGCGGCTCGCTCTCGGCCGCCAACAGCTCGGCCCCCGGCAGCAGTTGGGGGGCCTGCGCCCGCAACGGGCCCAGCAGCGGCTCGCCTACGTTGAACAGGCCGCCGGTAAGGGCCACTTCACCGGCCTGCGGGTCGGGCCGAACGGCGGCGGCCGCCTCCAGGATGTGCCGGGAGGCCGCCCGCAGAATGCCCGCCGCCACCAGGTCGTCCTGCGCGCAACGAGCAACCTCCGGCGCGAACGAGGCCAGTACCGCGGCCCGGTCGTCGCGCGGGTACAGCCGCCCCGGCAGTGTCGGCGCCGGGCCGAACACGGCCTGCGCCCGGGCCAGTAGCGCGGCCGAACCGCCCGTACGCCCGTCATACGCGCGCAGCGCCGCATCGAGCCCGGCCCGGCCGATCCACGCACCGCTGCCGCAGTCACCGAGCAGGTGCCCCCAGCCGTCCGCGCGCCGCCAACCGGAGCCGTCCAGCCCGGTGCCCAGCGCGATCAATCCGGTGCCGGCCGCGACCACCACGCCGGCGCGCATGCCCAGCGCCCCCGCGTAGGCCGTCACCGCGTCCGCCGCGAGCGCCAGCCGTGGCACCCCGAACTCGGCGCGCAGCGCGCCCGGAAGCCGGTCGCGCAGGTCAGCGCCGAGCGAAGCCATCCCGGCCGCCCCCACACAGGCGGCCACCACCTCGCCGCGCCCCGCGAAGTCCCTGAGCACGGGGGCCACTTGGGCCAGCAGATGGCCGGCGTCGATTCCGTCAGGGCCGGTGCGCACCGGCTCCTTGGTCGCGTGGGTGAACTCCGGCGGGCACGGCTGGCCGTCGTCGGCGACGCGCGCCAGCGCGAAGCGCACCCCGGAGCCGCCGGAGTCGACGCCCAGTAGCCAGTGGTCCGCGGCCGACGGCCGCCGCCGCGCGGTCAGTTGGTGCCCTGCTTCAGCGCGACGTCCACGGTGAGCGCCGAACCGACGACCATGCTCAGCAGCGGGTCGGGCAACGGCTGGTGGATCTGCAGGACGTAGTTGTCGGCACTGGTGAACATGGCCTTGGCCAGCCCCTGCCAGGTCTTGGTGATCCGGGCGACCTCGGTGTCGGTGTGGTCGACGATCGCGAAGTCCCAGGCGCGGAAGTTCTCGGCCTTGATGGCACCGATCTTCTGGTCGCCCACCATGAAGGCGAAGTGGATCCTGCCGATGGCGTTCTGCTGGACGATCTCGCCGATCTGGGCGCCGTCCGCACGCTGCACGATCATCTTCGACTTGAGGAGCTTCGCGGGCCGGGTCAGGTACAGCACCGGCTGGCCGTGCGCGTCGCGCACCTCCAGGCGGTGGGTCATGAACTGGCCGTACTTGGTCAGGGCGCGGACCGCCTTCTTGGCGGCGCTCTGGCCGATCTCGGCCACCGCGCCGATCTGGTTGCCCGCCTGGTCGTAGACGCTGTACTCGTCGACCATCTCGACGAGCTTGGCCTTCTGGTTGACCACCAGGATCGGCTCGGTGAACAGGGTGCCGCTGCCGCCCGCCGTCGGGCCGACGCCCGCCTGGTGCTGGACCTGACGCTGGATCCTGGACGGGTCGTGGAACCCGTTGACGCCCTGCGGGGCGTTGGGCGCCTGCGGCGGCATGGCGTGCTGGGGCACGGCGTGCGGCGGTTGCGCGGGCATGGCCTGCTGCGGGGGCACGGTCTGCGGCTGCGGCGCGTGGTGGACCTGCTGCGGGGGGACGTGCGGGTGAGGCTGCTGGACCTGTTGCGGCTGGGCGGGACGGGGGTCGGCGTGGGTGTGCTCCGTCCACCGCGAACCGTCCCACCAGCGCAGCAGATTCGGTGCTCCCTGGGGGTCCGCGTACCAGCCCGCAGGGACATTCGATTGCGTGGTCACGGCGGGCAGACTATCGCGGACACCTTGTCAGGGCAGTTGCCAGTTCACCGGATCCGCGCCCTGGCGCGCCAGCAACTCGTTGGCGCGGCTGAACGGCCGCGAGCCGAAGAAACCGCGGTCGGCCGACATGGGAGAGGGGTGCGCGGACTCGACCGCGGGCAAGCTGCCCAGCAGCGGACGGAGGTTGCGGGCGTCCCGTCCCCACAGGATGGACACCAGCGGCTTGCCGCGGGCGGCCAGTGCCCTGATGGCCTGCTCGGTCACCTCTTCCCAGCCCTTGCCGCGGTGCGCGGCCGGTTTCCGCGGGGCGGTGGTCAGCGCCCTGTTGAGCAGCAGTACGCCGTTGCGGGTCCAGGGGGTCAGATCGCCGTTGGACGGCTGCGGCAGGCCCAGGTCGGTGCCGTACTCGCGGTAGATGTTGAGCAGACTGCCCGGCAGCGGGCGCACCTCGGGGGCCACCGAGAAGCTCAGACCCACCGCGTGACCCGGTGTGGGGTACGGGTCCTGGCCGACGATCAGCACCTTGATGTCGTCGAACGGTTGCTGGAAGGCGCGCAGCACGTTCTGTCCCGACGGTAGGTAGGTGCGTCCGGCGGCGATCTCGGCGCGCAGGAAGTCGCCCATCGCGGCGATCCGGCCCGCCACCGGCTCAAGGGCCTTCGCCCAGCCCTCTTCAACGATCTCGTGCAAAGGTCGTGCAGCCACGGGCAGTCACTCTACTGGCTCAAAGCGTGACGCCCCCAATCGGGCTCAGCCGACCACCGCCGCCCGTACGCACAGCACGTCAGGCAGGTGCGAGGCGACCAGCCGCCAGCTGTCGCCCTCGTCGGCGCTGGCGTACACCTCGCCGTTGCGGGTGCCGAAGTAGACCCCGGCTGGGTCGTTGTCATCGGTGCGCAGGGCGTCACGGAGCACGATGCCGTAGTGGTGTTCGGTGGGCAGCCCGCCACCCAGGGCGGTCCAGCTCGCCCCGGCGTCCTCGGTGCGGTACACCCGGCAGAGGTAGTCGGGCGCGTAGCGGTCGGAGCCGTCGTTGACCGGGAAGACATAGGCGACCGAGCCACGCCGCGGATGTGTGGCGATCGGGAAGCCGAAGTCGGCGGGCAGGCCCTTGCCGATCTCGGACCACTGCGCTCCGCCGTCGTCGCTGCGGTAGACGCCGCCGTGGTTCTGCAGGAAGAGGCGGTCGGGGTCGGTCGGATCCTGCGCGATCTTGTGTACGCACTGGCCGAACTCCGGATAGTGGTCCGGCAGGAAATCAGCTCTGATGCCCGAGTTGCGCGGTTGCCAGCTAGCGCCGCCGTCCGACGAGCGGTACGCGCCGCCGGAGGACACCGCGACCATCAACGTGTCCGTGCTACGGGGGTCGGTGACGACGGTGTGCACGGCCTGGCCGCCGTAACCGGCGCCCCAGTGCGGGCGTTGCGGGTGGTCCCACAGGCTGCGTACCAGGTCGAAGGTCTCGCCGCCGTCCTCGGAGCGGAACAGCGCGCCGGGCTCGGTTCCGGCGTACACCACCGCTGGCGCGGCGGGACCGGCTGGGTGCAGCTGCCAGACCCTCACCAGCGAGGTGCCGGTGTGCGCCGGGAACTTCACCGCCGGGCGGCTGGGTTCGTGCCAGGTCGCTCCCAGGTCGTCGGAGCGGAAGACGGACGGGCCCCAGTGTGAGCTGTCCGCCCCCGCCAGGAGACGGGGGCGGGGGCCTCTGGTGTCGATGCAGAGCGAGTAGACGGCTTGCATGGGGAAGTGCGGGCCGGTCACCTCCCACTCGGCCGCCGGCCGCGAGCGGCGGCGGCGTCCGAGGAACAGGCCCTTCTTCGTGCCCACTGCGAGTAGGACGGTTTCCATGGGGCGGCCCCCTCTGGGTGCGGGATGTGTCCTGTACCACAGAGAGTAGGGAATTCTCCCTTCCGCCCACCCGTTCGCCGCCCCCTTCGGGCGCCGTTGCGCGCTGTTCGCCACGGGTTGGGACTTTGCCCAGCCGTGGGCGAGGGCAGGCAGGGGCGGGCGGGGAAGGCCCGCCCGCCAGGTCGAACGGACGTGGAACACCTAGCCCGGAACCGGAACCGGAACCGGAACCGGAACCGCAGGCGCGCGCGGCTACGCTCGGGCGTACTGGTCGGGGGTGCGCGCCTGTGCGCCGAGCGCGTGAGCGGCCTGCCGCGCCCAGTAGGGATTGCGCAGCAGCTCGCGCCCCAGCAGTACCGCGTCGGCCTGCCCGTCAGCCACGATCCGCTCGGCCTGCTCGGGGTCGGTGATCAGCCCGACCGCCCCGACCGGCAGACCGGTCTGCTCCCGGACCCGGGTGGCGAACGGAACCTGATAGCCCGGCGCGGCCGGGATGTGGACCTTGGCCGCGTTGCCGCCCGTCGAGACGTCCAGCAGATCCACCCCGTGCGCCTGCAACTCCTTCGCCAGCTGTACCGTCTCCTCGGCCGTCCAGCCCCCGCCCTCACCGTTCTCCTCCAGCCAGTCGGTGGCCGACACCCGGAAGAAGACCGGGAGTTCGTCCGGCCAGACCGCGCGGACCGCGTCAACCACCCTGAGGGCCAGGCGGATCCGGTTCTCGAAACCGCCGCCGTAGGCGTCGGCGCGGTGGTTGCTGTGCGGCGAGAGGAACTCGTGGATCAGGTAGCCGTGGGCGCCGTGGATCTCGGCCACCTCGAAGCCCGCGGCCAGCGCACGGCGTGCGGCGGCCGCGAACTGCCCCACGATCTCGTCGATCTGGTCGGTGGTCAGTTCAGTCGGAGACGGGTGGCCCTGCGCGAACGGGACCGCGCTCGGCCCGTACGGCTGCCAGCCGCCCTGCTCCGGCGGAATCGGGGCGCCGCCACGCCATGGCGCGTCCGTGGACGCCTTGCGGCCGCTGTGCGCGAGCTGGATGCCCGGAACCGAACCGTGCTCCTTGAGGAAGCGGGTGATCCGGCCGAAGGCCTCCTGCTGTCGCTCGTTCCACAGGCCGAGGTCGGCCGGGCTGATCCGGCCCTCGGGCGAGACGGCGGTGGCCTCGGTGATGACCAGCCCCGTACCGCCGACAGCGCGTGCCGCGAGGTGCGCGAAGTGCCAGTCGTTGGGGGCGCCGGTGTCCGGCCCGTCCGCCGCCGCGCTGTACTGGCACATCGGCGCCATCCAGATCCGGTTGGGGATGGTCAGCGATCGCAGGGTGTAGGGCTCGAACAGGGCGCTCACGGCACACTCCTCGTCGTCGGGCTCAGCCGGTGTCCGAGGCTTCGCCCCGGCATGTTACGACGATAGCTGTCGTAGTACGTCGCCTGTCAAACTACGAGCTTCCTCGTATTATGGGGGCATGTCGACTCAGCCCAGCACCAGCGCCACCGCGGCCCCTTCCGGTCGCACCCTGGAGCACCCGGACCGCTCGGCGATCCGGCTCGAAGCGGTGCTGCACGCGCTCTCCGACCCCATGCGGTTGCGCGTGGTGCGGGCACTGGCCTCGCACGGGTCCGAAATGGCGTGCTCCGACGTGGAGTTGGACGTCAGCAAGTCCACCTGCACCCACCACTTCCGGGTGCTGCGCGAGGCCGGGGTCATCAGCCAGATCTACCGCGGCACCTCGAAGATGAACGGGCTGCGGCGCGCCGACCTCGACATGATCTTCCCTGGACTGCTCGACAGCGTGCTCGCCGCCGCGGAGGGTGAGGAACGGCGGCTCGGCACCGCCCGCTGACACCTGGCGGGCGGCGCCCGTCGACGCCCCGGAAGTGTCAGCTGCCAGGCGCTCCGCCTCAGGTGACCGTCCGCGCCGCCGCCAGCAGCCCGGCCCAGTCGGGGATCTTCACCGGGCCGCGGTCCAGCGTCCGGCCCAGTGCCGCCTCGGCCGCCTCGATGCCCAGCCAGCCCGACCAAGGCACCGGATCCAGTCCCAACTCCCAAAGCCCGTCCAGTGGTTCGTCCGGCAGCGAGCGGGACACCAGCCGATCGGCGTCGTCCAGTAGGGAGTTGGCGGTCTCCTTGGCGCACGGTCGATTGGTGCCGATCACCCCGGTCGGACCACGCTTGATCCACCCGGCCACGTACTCACCCGGCGACGGCACACCGTTGCGCAGCACCCGTCCCGCCGCGTTGGGCACGATGCCGCGCTCCGCGTCGAACGGCAGACCCGGCAGCGGTACGCCCCGGTAGCCCACCGAACGCAGCACCAACTGCGCCTCGATCTCCTCGAACCGGCCGGTGCCCACCACTGCGCCCCGGCCGTCCGGAACCGTGCGCTCCAGCCGTACCGCCTCCACCCGGTCGGTGCCGAGCAGCTCCACCGGCCGCAGGAAGAACCGCAGTTGGATGTGGCGCGGCAGATCCCGCGCGGAACGCTCCGCCCAGCCGCGCAGCGCCTCCAGATTGCGCCGCGCGACCGCGGGCAGCGCGGCGGGATCGGCCGCGGCCGGGTCCATCGCCAGCTCGTCCGGCCGCACGCGGACGTCCACATCGGCCAGTTGGCCCAGTTCGCGCAGCTCCTTGGTGGTGAACTTGGCCTGGGACGGGCCGCGCCGCCCCACCATGTGCACCTCGCGCACCCGACTCGCGTCCAGCGCGCGCAGGGCCGCCTGCGGTACGTCGGTGTGCCGCAACTCGCCCGCGCCGCGTGCCAGGACGCGGGCGACGTCCACGGCGACGTTGCCCACGCCGATCACCACCGCGGACCGGGCGTCCAGGGTGAAGCCGTCCGGCGGGGTGTCGGGGTGGGCGCTGTACCAGGACACGAAGCGGGTGGCGGAGACGCTGCCGGGCAGCTCCTCGCCGGGGATCCCCAGGTGCCGGTCGGTGGAGGCGCCGACGCAGTAGACGACGGCGTGGTAAAGCGACAGCAACCGGTCCGGGGACACCCCCGTGCCGCCCACCGGCACATTGCCGAGGAACCGCACACCGGGCTGCTCCAGCACCCGCCGCAGCGCGCCCTGCAAGGACTTGATCTTCTCGTGGTCGGGCGCCACCCCGTAGCGCACCAGGCCGTACGGGCACGGCAGCCGGTCGAGCACGTCCACCGCCACATCGGGCACCGCGGTCTGGCGGGTCAGCGACTCCGCGGTGTACACCCCGCTGGGACCGGATCCCACGACTGCCACTCGAAGCACCTGCGGCTCCTTCCCGTCGGCCACCGGAAGGCCCGCCGGTCGCGTACCCGTCGGTCACTTGCCGGTCACCTAAAGGATCGCACCGCGAAGCCGTGTGCGGGACTGTGCGTCGCCGCTGGTGTGTCAAGTGCGTCAGGCGCGGGGCGGCGGAGCACCCTCCGGGGGGAAGCCCAGCTTCCAGTCCAGCCCGTAGCGCTGGAACAGCTCCGCGCGCAGGCTGCCCAACGGCATCGGCGCACCCGGCAGCAGCAGTGCGACGACGGCGCCCATGAGCAGCGCGCGCAGCATGCGGTAGTCCTCCGGCGGCTTCTCCGCGCCCCAGCGAGTCACCGTCTCCTCCAGCAACGCGGCCAGTTGCTGCTGCTCGGGGCACTGGATGAAGCCCTCGTTCTGGAGGATCGAGGCCATGTGCGTGCGCATCAGTGTGGTGTGGGTGCGTGTGAGGCCCAGGATCGCGTCTATCGCACGGGCCAGGCGCTCCGCGCCGTCCTCGGTGCGCGGTTCGCGATCCAGCGCCTCGGCCAGCGTCAGATGCATCAGCCGGTGCACCGCCGACTGCACGAGTGGACGCTTTCCGGGGAAGTAATAGGAGACCAGTCCGCGGGCCGCACCGGCCCGGTCCGCGATGTCCGCCAAGGTCGTGGCCTCGTAGCCGCGCTCGCCGACCAGCTCGATCGTCGCCTGCAGCAGCCGCTCGCGGGAACGGCGCCGCAATTCTTCATTGACCGATGCGCTTCGCGGGGACATGCTGTAACTCCTGCGTTGACTGGCTCCGAGCCAATATACTCAGCGCAGTACCTCCTGCGACCCCCGCGGTAGTGGGCGCGGAGGTGCCGGGGGCGCGCCTTGGTACTGGGCGACGCGGGGGATCGTCCAGTACCGGGGTCGCGGCCCGGAAGCCAGATGACCTTCTCTCTCCTTCTTCCTGCGGTCCTTCACGTGACCGTGGCGCTACGCCGTGATGACGTATCGGTTGTCGCCCCAGGCGGCGAGCCACTCCCGCTGCCAGTGGGCCAACTCCAGCCGTTCCTCGGGGGACAGGCCGCCGCGCGTCGTCAGGGCCCGGATGGCTGCCTGGGCCCGTGCCAGACGCACGGAAGCGGGCGCAGGCGTGACCTGCGGCGGGGAGGTCGGGGACATGCGAACCAAGATAGCCGCGGGCACTGACAACCAGCGTCGTCAACGCTTCACGGCATGCCGGATCCGTCAACTGCGGCTCGCGCCGGAGCACTTGTGGTCGCGCCGGGCGCGCCCGCCAGGCGGAATCCGTATCGCCGCGCGCCGGTGCCGGAGCGGGGGCACACTGGACGGGCACCCTCCCGTCCGCGGAGCGCACGATGGAACCTCAGCCACCCCCAGGCGGCATCGGCCGCCGCGCCGTCCTGCTCGGTGCCGCCGCTGCCGCGGTGACGGCCGCCGGGTGCTCCGGTACGGCGACGCACCGGCCGACCGCGACCGCTTCCCCGTCCGGTCCGGCACCGTCCGGCGGTGGGCTGCCGCGCACCACGCCGTGGCGGCCGAGTCCCGCCGACATCGATCCCGCTGTGAAGCTGCGCGCCGTACAGCTCATCGAGTCCCTCGGCGCCTGGCCGCCCGGCGGCAAGGGCGTGGGGCGTGCGCGGGACCGCGTCTCGGCGCTGGGACTGCCACCCGCGCTGGCCGACCAGGCGGGGCCCTTGCTGCCCGACGTGGACGAGGCGGCGCTCCAGGTGATCGAGGCGCAGTACGGCGGGATCCTGGCGGACTCCGGCAGCGTGCTGGTCGTCTGCCGGCAGTGGACCCGCAGCGGCGGTGGACCCGTCACTGCGGGCGGTACGACCGTTGACGTGCGGCTGAGCGCGGCGCGGCCGCGATGGGACGTCACCGCACTGCACCCGGCGCGGCCTGGCCCGGCGGCGGCAGCCCTGCCGGGGGAGGCCCGCAGGGTGCTGGCCGACTCCCGGATCTCGCTGCCGCCCGCCGGGGCGGCGGACATCCGTAGCGGCGCCGTCCACCAGAGCGCGCTGCGGGCCATGCTCGACCTCGCGGGCAGCTACCGGATGGACATCAGTGTCGTGCGTTCCGGCCATCCGCTGGACGTCTTCGGCACCAACCGACCGAGCGACCATCCGCTCGGCCGGGCCTTCGACGTCTGGCGGATCAACGGTCATGCGGTGGTCGACCCGGCCACCTCACGCGGGCTGATCGAGTCGTTCATGCGCGATGCGGCGGCGGCAGGGTCGTACAACGTCGGCGGTCCCGTACAGCTGTCGGGCGGTGCCACCGCCAACCAGTTCTTCAGCGATGACACGCACCACGACCATGTGCATGTGGGCTTCAACTCCTAGACCGGACCGGCTCTTTGGGGGCAGGTCCCCAACGCCCCTTTGGGTTTTGGGGACCCGCCCTCCACAAGCCCCGCTCAGGCGGTCGCGGTGCCAGCCAGCAGGACGCGGTCGGGGCGTATCGGCAGGTGGCGGTGGCGTACACCGGTCGCGTGCCAGACCGCGTTGGCGATCGCCGCCGCGACGCCCACGATGCTGACCTCGCCGATGCCCTTGATGCCTCCCACCGGGTCCTCGTCGTCCGGATCGTCCACCCAGTCCGCCTCGATCAGCGGCACGTCGGCGTTGGCGGCGAAGTGGTAGCCCGCGAGGTCGGCGCCGACGAGAGCGCCCGACGCCTGGTCCCGGGCCGCCTCCTCGTGCAGCGCCATGGAAAGACCCCAGACCATGCCGCCGACGAGCTGGCTGCGCGCGGTCAGCGGGTTGACGATCCGGCCCGCGGCGAAGATACCGAGCATCCGCCGCACCCGCACCTCGCCGGTGACGACGTCCACGCCGACCTCTGCGAACTGCGCCCCGAAGGCGTGCCGTTCCCGCATCGGCAGCGCGCCCACCGCCTCGGCGGTGTTCGAGCGTGCAGTGATCCCCTCCGGTGGGATGCCGTCGCCCAGCACCAACAGCTCACGCAGCTCGCGTACCGCGCTGGTGACCGCCCAGGCCCAGGAGCGGGTGCCCATCGAGCCGCCCGCGACCATCGCCTGGCCGAAGTCGCTGTCCGCGATCCGTACCCGAACGCGCTCCGGCTCGACTTCCAGCGCCTCAGCGGCGATCAGTGTCAGCGCTGTGCGCGCACCGGTGCCGACGTCCGCCGCGGTGATCCGCACGGTGAAGGTGCCGTCCGGCTCCGCTGTGACGGATGCCGTGGACGGAGCGACGCCCGAAGGGTGCGTCGCCGCCGCCGTACCGGTGCCGATCAGCCAGCGGCCGTCCCGGCGCTGGCCGGGGCGTGGATCACGGTCCGCCCAGCCGAACCTGCGGGCGCCCTCCTGGAAGCAGGCGAGCACGTTGCGGCTGCTGAACGGCAGTCCGGAGACGGGTCCCGCGTCCGGTTCGTTGCGGGCGCGCAGCGCGATCGGATCCACGCCGCACTTTTCGGCGAGCTCGTCCAGCGCGCACTCCAGCGCGAACGAACCCGGCGCCGCACCCGGGGCGCGCATCCAGGTCGGGGTGGGCACATCGAGCGCCACGACCCGGTTGACGGTGTGGTGGGCGTCGGCGTCGTACATCACCCGCCCCAACCCGGCGCTGGTCTCGACGAACTCATGCACCTTCGACGTGAGGTTCAGCGCCTGGTGGTCCAGCGCGCGCAGCCGCCCGTCGGGGTCGGCGCCGAGCCTGACCCGCTGCGCCGTGGGGCTGCGGTAGCCGACCAGCGAGAACAACTGGCGGCGGGTCAGTACCACCCGGACCGGCCGGTGCAGAACGGTCGTCGCCATCACGGCGAGCACCTGGTGCGGGCGCACCCCCTTGGAGCCGAAGGCGCCGCCGACGTGTTCCGCACGCACCCGCACCGAGGACGGGTCGAGGGAGAACAGGTTGGCCAGTTCCTCCGCCACCCACGTGCTGCCCTGATTGGAGTCGATCACCTCCAGACGCCCGCTGTCCCAGCGCGCCATCGCCGCGTGCGGCTCCAACGGGTTGTGGTGCTCTTGCGGTGTGGTGTACTCCGCGTCCACCACCACGGCGGACGCCGTGAGTTCGGCTTCGAGGTCGCCCTTGCCGGCTTCCGCCTGCATCCTGGGGTTGCCCTCCGGCGTGTACGTACCGGGGTGCCCGGCGAAGAACGCCACATCGTGCGGCTCCTCGTCGTAATGGACCACCAGTGCTTCGGCGGCCTCCCGGGCCTGCTCGGAGGTCTCCGCGACGACCAGCGCAACCGGCCAGCCCGCGAACGGCACGCGGTCGTGCTGGAAGACCGCGACGGTCGGGTCCGGCCGCCCCAGCAGGCCGGTGTAGTCGGCGTTGACACGTGGGGCGTTGCCGTGGTGGAGGACGGCGAGCACGCCGGGCATCGCCAGCACGGGATCGGCCTCCACCGAGCGGATCCGGCCACGGGCGATGGTGGACAACACCAGCCAGCCGTGGGCGAGTTCGGCATAGGGGACATCGCCCGCGTAGCGCGCCGCTCCGGTGACCTTGTCCAGGCCCTCGATACGGGTGTGCGCGGTGCCGACGGCCCCCGTGACCGGGGTGGGTCCCGTCATCGTGGTCATCGGGCGGCCTCCTCGGTGAGCTCGGTCAGGACGGCGACGACGAGGTTGCGGAGCAGCGTCACCTTGTACCCGTTGTGCGGCAGCGCCTTGGCGGCGGCCAGTTCGGCGTCGGCCGCGGCGGCGAACGACTCGGCCGTCGCCGGTGCGCCGGTCAGCGCCCGCTCGGCCGCCCTGGCCCGCCATGGCCGGGACGCGACCGCCCCGAAGGCCAGGCGGACCTCGCGTACGACTCCGTCCCGCGTGTCGAGGGCGGCGGCGATCGAGCCGATGGCGAACGCGTAGGACGCGCGCTCACGGACTTTCCGGTAGCGGGAGTTGGCGGCCACCGGAGCCGGTGGCAGGGTGATGCCGGTGATCAGCGCGCCGGACGGGAGCGCGGTCTCCAGGTGCGGGGTGTCGCCGACGGGCAGATAGAACTCCGCTAGTGGCAACTCGCCCGGCCCATCCGCCGTTTCATAGGTGACGACGGCGTCGAAGGCGGTGAGCGCCACTCCCATGTCCGACGGGTGGACGGCCACGCAGTGCTCGGAGGCGCCGAGGATCGCGTGGTTGCGGTGCTCGCCGTTGACGGCCGCGCAGCCGCTTCCGGGGGTGCGCTTGTTGCACGGCTGGGCCGGCTCCGTGAAGTAGGCGCAGCGCGTGCGCTGGAGCAGGTTCCCGCCGACCGTGGCCATGTTGCGCAGCTGGCCGGAGGCCCCGGCCAGGACGGCCTGCGCCAACGCCGGGTAGCGGCGGCGCACTTCGGGGTGGGCGGCGAGATCGCTGTTGGTGGCGGTCGCACCGATGCGCAGCCCGCCGCCTTCCGTGGGGACGATCCGGTCGAGGGGGAGTTCCCGTACGTCGATCAGTAATCCGGGCCGCTCCACACCGGACTTCATCAGGTCGACCAGATTCGTACCCCCGCCGAGATAGCGCGCCTCGGGATCAGCGCCCAAGGTGACGGCGCCGGGTACGTCGAACACGCGCTGATAGCCGAACTCCCTCATGCCACGCCCTCCGTTTCCTCCGAGCCCGCGAGGTGGCCCAACTCCCCGGAAGGTGACGGGGGTCGGGGGACACCGGGCCGCGCCGCCTCGGCGATCGCTCGCACGATCGACACATAGGCGCCGCAGCGGCACAGGTTGCCGCTCATCCGCTCCCGGATCTCCTCGGCGGTGAGCGGTGCCGCTTCCGCCTGCGGGCGTACGTCGGCGGTGACGGCGCTGGGCCAGCCCGCCGCGTGCTCCTCGATCATCGCTATGGCCGAGCAGACCTGGCCCGGAGTGCAGTAGCCGCACTGGTAGCCGTCGAGGTCGAGGAACGCCTGCTGTACGGGGTGGAGCTGATCGCCGTCCGCGATGCCCTCGATGGTGGTGACCTCCCGCCCTTCGGCGGCCACCGCGAGTTGCAGGCAGGAGACGGCGCGGCGGCCGTCGAGCAGCACCGTACAAGCACCGCACTGGCCCTGGTCGCAGCCTTTCTTGGTGCCAGTGAGGTCGAGGCGCTCGCGGAGCGCGTCCAGCAGGGTGGTGCGATGGTCGACGGGCAGCGTGTGCTTCTCGCCGTTGATGTTCAGGGTGATGACGCTGGCCGTCGAGTGGGACATGATCAGCCTTCCTTCGCGTAGGTGGTGCGCGGCGGGCGTCTGTCGCTATGGTGGGCCTAACCGGACAACTGTCCGGAAGCTTGAAGTTACCGGACACTTGTCCGCTTAGCAAGGCCCGCCCGGCCGGGATTCCCGGAAGGAGTGACGAGTGCGGCAGAGGAACGATGCGCCACTGCGTTCGGACGCGCAACGCAACCGCGAGCGCATTCTGGAAGTCGCGCTGGAGGAGCTGACCCGCTGCGCCGACGCGCCGCTCAGCTCCATCGCCAAGAAGGCGGGCGTCGGACAGGGAACGTTCTACCGCAACTTCCCCAACCGCGAGTCACTCGTCCTGGAGGTCTACCGCTACGAGGTCCAGCAGGTCTCCGACGCCGCCAGGGAACTGCTCGCGACCCGCGCCCCTGACCAGGCGCTGCGGGAGTGGATGGACCGGCTCGCCCAGTACGCCATGGCCAAGGCCGGGTTGGCCGAGGCGATGCGCAGGACGACCAGTGCGCACGGCACCCTGGCCAAGCTGGGGCGTGGCTCGGTGGCCTCGGCGGTGGAAACACTGCTCAAGGCGAACGAGGAAGCGGGCACCATCCGGCCGGGCGTGACCCCGGACGACTTCGTCCTCGCCATCGCCGGACTCTGGCAGATCGATCCGCACGGTGACTGGCACACCCGCGCCGGGCGGCTCATGGACATCGTCATGGACGGGCTGCGCACCGGCGCGCCCGGGGCGTGAGCGGCACGGGGGCCTCGGCCGCGCAGGCCGAACCACACCCTGGACTCGCTGCTGGCCCCTTCACTCGCCGGCAGGCCGCCGCGGGAGAGTGGTGAGGGCGCGGCAGGTCTTCAAGAGTCGACGTGAACAAGGTCGTTCACGCCTCATCGGCACCCCGCGAGCCCCGGTCCCGAGCAACGCGATCGGATCAGACGCTGGCCTTTGGATTCGCCCGCTGATCCCCAACTGGCCGGTGTTTCAGACCTCTTGACCGCCCATTGGCGTAGACCACATACTGCCGAAGCGGAGCCGGAAGCTCAGTTGGCCGGGCTTCACTTCGTGTACTCAATCGCAGCGCTACCGGGCTCCGTCCGCCCGGCTGCCGGTGTTCCCCCGCTGCCCGGCGGCGACGTCCCCACCCGAAGCGTCGTGGGTGTCGTGCTGCCCGAACGCGGTGGAGTACCGCCTCATACGGCGGTCGCCGGTGACCTGGTGTGGCGGTCGAGGATCTTTGGGAGCCGCATATGACATCGGACACCGCCGTGCCGCGCGCCTCTTGGGGCGTGCGTTCAATCCTCAGACACTGCCGCCGGGAAGCGGCGCTGGTGGGGGTGGGCCTGCTCGCGGTTTTCGCGGCCTTTCCGACCGCGGCCGACGCCGCGCCGGTGCCCGGGGCGCCTCCCGGGTGGGCGACCGTTTTCAGCGACGACTTCTCCGGCGCGGCGGGCAGCGGCCCGTCGTCGAACTGGATGTACGACACCGGCCCCGGCTCCAACTTCGGCACCGGCGAGATCGAGACCATGACCAACTCGCCCAGCAACGTCCACCTCGACGGCAACGGCCATCTGGACATCACCGCGCTGAACAACGGCGGCAACTGGACCTCCGGCCGGATACAGACGACAAGCCCCAACGTCGGCGCCCCGGCCGGAGGCAAGCTGGAGGTCACCGCGTCGATCCAGCAGCCCTCCCCGGCCAGCGGCTCCGGCTACTGGCCGGCGTTCTGGATGCTGGGTCCCGGCCAGTGGCCGGAGAACGGCGAGATCGACATCATGGAGGACGTCAACGCGCTCTCCGACGTCGCCGGAACCATCCACTGCGGCACCGACCCGGGCGGCCCGTGCAACGAGGGCAACGGCATCGGCAGCGGGCTGCGCGCCTGCCCGGGGTGCCAGAGCGGCTACCACACCTACTCGATGATCCTGGACCGGACGAACGCCTCGAACGAGTCCATCACGTTCTACCTCGACGGCGCCCAGTACTTCAGCGTCGACGAGAGCCAGGTCGGCGCCGCCACCTGGCAGCAGGCGTTCGACCACAACATGTCGATCATCTTCGACCTCGCCATGGGCGGCGGCTTCCCGAACGGCCAGTGCGGCTGCACCACACCGAACGGTTCCACCAGCTCCGGCGGGACGATGAGCGTCGGTTACGTCGCCGCCTACACGACGAACGGCAGCACCAGCGGCGGCGGTTCGGGCAGCCAGATCACCGGCTACGGCGGCCTGTGCCTAGATGACCGCTCCGCGAGTACCGCCAACTACAACCCCGTTCAGGTCTACACCTGCAACGGCAGCGGCGCCCAGCAGTGGACCTTCGTCCAGGCGGGTACCACGCTGCACGTACTGGGCAAGTGCCTGGACGTCTACGCGGCCGGTACCACCAACGGCACACCAGTGGACCTGTACGACTGCAACAACACCGGATCCCAGGTCTGGATACCCCAGTCCAACGGGGCGTTGTACAACCCGCAGTCCAACAAGTGCCTGGACGACACCAACTGGTCCACCACCCCGGGCACCCAGGTGCAGATCTGGGACTGCACCGGAGCCGCCAACCAGGTTTGGAAGCTGCCCTCCTGAGAGAGCGCGGTACGGCGTGACCGGCCGGTGACCGGTCGGCCACGCCGTACCGCGCCCCCAATGCGGCGCGGACTGGCGGTCACTCGCCGCGCGGCACCTCGGCGATCGGCGGCCGCGCCGCCCTGCCGACCATGGGCGGCCTGGCGGCCACCCCGGCGCATCCCCGAGGGGTTCGGCCCGATCCGAAGCCGGTTCGCGCTGAACGGGCCGCGGCTCCGCCAGGTGCCTCACCAGGCGACGGTCTGCCCCAGGTAGTCGAGGAATCGGAGGCCGGTGCGGCCGCGTTGGGCGTCAATGGTCGTGACGAGGTTGGGGATGCTCTCTTTGACGGTGAGCCGGGCGTTCGGACCGCCCAGGTCGGTCTTGACCCAGCCGGGCGCCATCAAGAGCAGTGTGCGGGGGTCGTCGCGGTGCCGGGCCGCGTAGCTGCGCATCAGTTGGTTGAGGGCGGATTTGCTGGCTCGGTAGATCTCGAAGCCGCCGCGTTCGTTGTTGGCGATGCTGCCCTGGCCGGACGACATGATCGCGATGGTGCCGTCCGGCTCGACGAGCTCAGCGAGTGTTTCGATGACCCGCATCGGGCTCAGCGCATTGGTGATCATCAGGCGGGTGAACTCTTCGGTCGTGACGTCCGCGGTGGTCTCCTCCGGGCGGTTGGCCACACCCGCGTTGACGAAGAGCAGATCAAACCCGCGGGCGCCGAGCCGGTCACGCAGAGCGTGGACCTGCTCCGGCGCGTTGATGTCGACGTGCTCGATCTCCAGCCGCCCACCGGCAGTCTGCTGCAGGTCGTGCAACGCGGTCCGGCCGGGACCGCGGACGGTCGCCACGACGCGGGATCCCCGGTCGATGTACTCAGCGGCGATCGCATAGCCCAGGCCGCGAGACGCACCGATGAGAAGAACGGTCGTGTTCTGTGAAACCACACTCATGACTGCTCCAGGAGTCGCGTTGTCTGATCGTCTGATCCGGACGGGGACGGTTCGAGGCGGTAGAGCGCCTGGGCGTTGGCGTACGCGACCTTGTGCTGGTCCTCACGGTCGGGGAGCGTCCTGAGGAAGTCGGCGATCGTCGCGGCGTCGAGTCGATGGAAGGGATAGTCGCCCGAGAGCAGGATCCGGTCGACGCTCGTGAAGTCCAGCGCGTGTCGGAGCAGACGGGGAGTCAGCATGCCGCTGGTCGCGATGTAGATGTTGGTCCGGAAGTACTCGGCGACACGACGGTCGAGGCCGGTCGCGACGTTCGAGAGGCTGTCGACCCGATCAAGGGCGAACAAGAGCATCTCACCCCAGTGCCCCAGAACGATCTGCAGGTCCGGGTGCCGGTCAAACGTGCCACGCAGGATCAGGCGAAGCGCCGCGAGTCCCGCCTCGATGTGCCATCCCCAGCCGAAGGTGGCAAGCGCGAGCTCGACGGTTGGGTCAAACCCGCGGTAGGAGGCGTCTCTTACCGCGCTCGACGGGATCTGGGGGTGGATGAACACCGGCCGCCCCATGCTGGCGGCGGCCGCGAGCAGCTCGTCGTAGACGGGATCATCCAGCGGACGGTCGCCGCTGCGGCCGTAGGACATGATCCCCACATGCGCGGGCGCGTTCGCGGTCCGCTGAAGCTCGGTCACGGCCGCATCCGGATCCGACATCGGCAATGTCGTCATCGCCCTCAGACGAGTCGGATGGCGGTCAACGGCCTCGCTGGCACGGTCATTCGCCTCGCGGCTCAGCGCGATGGCTTCGCGGGCCGGGAGGCCATGGGTCCCGGGCGGGGCGATCGAGAGGATCTGCAGGTCGATGCCTGCCGCGTCCATCGCCTCAACCCGGTGCTCGCTGATGTCGAGCAGACGCGCGGGGATGTCCCCTCGGTCGTTCAACGCCACGCTCTCGTCGCGCGACCGTGTCGGCTGCGCTCGCAAGGCCCGGTCGATTCCCGGGGTGGTCCAGTGCTCCTCGACTGCGATGACTCTCATCGTGCTCCTTCGGCCCACGTCGTCGTACCCGTGCAAGCCTCGGTCACGCGCGGTGCACAACGGCCCGGAAGCGGCGCTCTCTGTAGTATTGCTGCTATGGCACGCCCGGAAATAGCTGATTCCGTCACTCTTGAGTCGGATGATGTGCGAATCCTTCGTGCCCTTCAGATTGATCCTCGGGTCGGATTCGCGACCGTGGCGACGGTCCTCGGGCTCTCCGAGCTGACCGTCGCCCGCCGCTACCGCCGCATGCGGCGTGCCGGGGTGATCCGGGTGATCGGAGTGGTCGACCCGGGAGCGCTCGGGCAGAGCCGATGGATGGTGCGCCTGCGCTGCCGACCCGGCAGCGTCACAGCCTTGGCCGAAGCACTCGCGCAACGCGAAGACGTCAGCTGGGTCGCGCTGAGCGCTGCCGGCTCCGAGGTCACCTGCGCCGTGCGCTCGCGCTCACAGGAGCAGCGCGACGACCTGCTCGGCCGCCGCCTCCCGCGCGCCGCCGCCGTGCTCGATCTACAGGCGTCGGTGATGCTCCGCCAGTTCCTCGGCGGACGCGGGCACTACTGGGCCGCACTCACCGGAGCCCTGACCCCCGAGCAGGAGTCCGCCCTCGGGCCCGGCGACCGGCCGTTCACCGAACAGCCGGTCGTGAGGAATCAGCCGTGCCAACTCAGCGCCCATGACGAGAAACTGCTCGCCGCCCTCGCCGCCGACGGACGGGCCAGTCTCGTCCAGCTCGCAGCCGCGGCCGACCTCACCCCGGGCCGAGCGTCACGACGTCTGCACGCACTGCTCTCCGGCGGAGTGGTCCACATCGACGTGGAGATCGCACCGACGGCCCTGGGATACCGGGCCCGAGCGAACCTGTGGATGCGAGTCCACCCAGCCAAGATCAAAACCGTTGGACGAGCGATGGCGCAGATGCCCGAAGTGGGATTCGCCGTCGCACTGTCCGGGCCGAACAACCTCCAGGCTGTCGTCCACTGCCGCGACCTCGACGAACTCTTCGAGTTCACCTCCGACCGCGTCGGGACCCTTCCCGGCGTCGAGGCCATGGAAGTCAGTCCCGTCTTCCGCCAGATCAAGCAGGCCGGAACCCGTGTGGACGGAGACCGCCTGATCGATCCGCCCAGCGGTCGCAGCCGCTAGGCGGTCCTTTCGAACCGCGGGTCCTCGCACCCGCGCGCCGCGGCGGGACCTGCCGCGCGATTACGGCCCCTGGCAGCCGTCCACGCCCTGGCGGCGCGCACATATGAGACCGCGCTTCCGCCAAGCTCCAACTGCGCGGCCAGGGCAGGCGGTTGCCCTCTCCAGGAGAGGGCCTCGTCTCCCCGGCGAACACCGCGGGCAGGCCGGTCCGCGATACGGGCGTGGAGCAGGTCGGAGCGATACGGGCGTGGAGCAGGCCGGAGCCCGCGTGGACGGCGACCGCCTGATCGATCCGCCAAGCGGTCGCAGCCGCTGGGCAGTTCTGTTCATCGTCGCGGTGATCGTGGGCCGCTCCCGCCGAAGCACTCCCGAGCGCCGCCCGCGCCGGGCACCAGGCAGACCTCCACGGGCTGCCCGGTACTGTCCGCGACCATGGGCGTGAACACATAACCCTGCACGTCGTACTGATCGGACACCGCCGCGCGGTAGGTACGGCCGTCGGGCGCCGTCACCTCCACCTGGTCACCGATCCGCGCGTGCCACAGCCGCGCCCACGCCGCCCCGCACTCCTTGCTGTAGCGCGTCTCCAGCCGTGCCCCGGTGCGTGCCTGGTACGCGCCGAGCGTGGTCGGACGCGCCGCGCAGATCATCGACTCGGGGCCGCGCCCCTCGCAGTCGCGCCCCCGGCAGCCGGGTGCGGGCGGTGAGGCGGCGGCCCCCGTGGGCTGCGCCGCCCGATCCGGTGCCCCGTGCCAGAGCGCCCAACCGGTCACCGCACCGCCCACCAGCACGGCGGCGGCCACTGCGCCCCACCATCTTCGGCGCCGCCCGGCCGTCGCAGACCGCGCGGGAGGACCGGGCGGCTCCTTCACCAGGTCGGATTCCGGGGCGCGGGGCGGAGCCGTCATGGCGCGGCCTGACCAGGCGGGATCGGCCAGCTCCCACAGGGCGAGCAGACGGCCGGGCGGCTCGTCCGCCAGTCGGCACAGGTGCTCGACGGCCTGGCGCGGCGGGAGGACGCGGCCCTTCAGATAGCGGTCCCAGGACGACTTGCTGTACGGGGTGGCGGCCGCGAGTCCTGCGAGGCTGAGCCCGGTTCGCTCCTTCAACTCGCGCAGCCCGGCGGCCAGTCGCTCGCATTCGGGGACCGTCATCCGCGCAGCGCTCCCCAGGTGTGCGGGCCGACCTTGCCGTCCACGACCAGCCCGAAGGCGCTTTGGACGCGCTTGACGGCACGCTCCGTCAGATCGCCGTAGATCCCGTCGATCCCGCCGGGCGGATATCCGGCCCGCTGCAGCAGGCACTGGGCCTCCGCCACCTCGGGGCCGACCATGCCCTGTTGGAGCACGGCGTCGTCGGTGGTGCTGTTTCCGGCGTACCAGTGGCCCGCTCGATGCTCGATGTGGCACGTGTACGTCGGCAGGGCGCCGGGCGCGGTACGTGGTCGCCGATCCTCCCACGGGCGCAGTACCGCCAGGAGCGCTGCGCCCACGGCGACCGCCGCCACGACCACTGCGACCACCGTCCGCCGTCCGCGCCGCCGCGCCGGGGATGTCGGGGGTGCCGCCGCCTCGGCCGCCGTGTCCGGAACGGAGGGTTCCGTCCAGGCCTCCGCCGCGACCTCCCGCAGCGCCAGCAGCCGGGCCGGGTCGGCTCCGACCGTGCGGGCGAGCTGTTCCACCGCCGCCTCCGGCGGCAGTAGCCGACCGCCCAGATACCGCTCCCAGGACGACCGGCTGTACCCGGTCTTCGCCGCCAACTGCGCCAGGCTGAGACCGCTGTGATCCTTCAACCCGCGCAGCCGCACGACGAGTTGCCGGGCCCGCGGGTCAAGTCCTTCGGGTAGTCCCTTCCAACGCGACATGCTCCACCCCGTCAGCATCCGCAGGCCCCCAGGCCTTCCCCCTGTCGATATGCATCGCAACCTCAACTCGTCCGGCCCGCAAGGTGCTCACCGGCCATTTCCGCCGTCTCCCGCGTCCCGTCCCGTCGTCACCGCGGGCACCGTCGCAGCAGGTCGCAAGTGGGGACGTCCCGTGGTGTCGGCACTTGTCCGGCAGCTGTGGCCTCGCCCGGCTCGCCGCCGCCAACATCGGTGGGGCAAGCCCGTGGCGCTCCACCAGCGCCGCCCGTCGGCTCGAAGGGAAAACATCACGATGAACCGGGCACAACGCGTCGTCCTGGCGTCAGCCGCCGCGGTCCTCGGCAGCGGCCTCGCCATCGCTCCCACCGCCCACGCGGCCACCGAGGCGCCCGCCGCCTCGTACCACTGCACGGGCCTGAAGTCGCAGTACAGCTGGCAGACGATGGCGGACGGCAGCTCGGGCTGGACCGCCGGGTTCAGCCGGACGATGACCGCGATCGTCGGCTCCGGCAGCCAGGGCAGCGCCACCGCCGAGGCCCAGTGCATGCTCGTGGGCTGGCACTGCAAGCCCGGCACCGTGGACGGGATATACGGCGCGAACACCAGAAGCGCCGTTGTCGCCTTCCAGCGGAAGAACGGGTTGGCCGACGACGGAGTGGTCGGCCCCAACACCTGGCGCAAGCTGCGGGTGGCCCCTTCTTTCTGCTGACCCGCACGACGGCCCGCCCGCACTCGGGGGAGCGGGCGGGCCGTCGCCCCTGGCCGGCCGGATCCGACACGACCCGAAGGCAACCATTCAGTTAGCGCAGGCAGATTGCGATGGGAACGTGGTGGAGGCGCCCAACTGCCCAGAACTCACACGGCGGTTCACAGATGGACGGTCAGACCCCGCTCCCAACGTGGCATGCACGAGGGGACCGCAGAGCACCCCGGCCGCCCATGCGGTGCGCGCCCCGCAGTCTCCACGGTCGCCACGACTAGCCCAGGAAGCTCAACCGCACCTGCCGGTGCGGGTTGTCGACGTTGGTGTCCACGAAGACCACCGACTGCCAGGTGCCGAGGGCCAGTTGTCCGCCGAGGACCGGGAGGGTGGCGTGGGGGGCGATGAAGGCGGGGAGGACGTGGTCGCGGCCGTGGCCGGGGGTGCCGTGGCGGTGGTGCCAGCGGTTGTCGGCGGGGAGCAACTCCCGCAACTGGGCCAGGAGGTCGGTGTCGCTGCCCGCGCCGGTCTCGATGATCGCGATGCCCGCGGTGGCGTGTGGGACGAACACGTTCAGCAGCCCGTCCCGGCCGCGCGCCGCCCGGGCGAGGAACGCGGCGCAGCGGTCGGTGATGTCGACCGCGGCCTCCTGTGAGCCGGTGGTCAGGTCGAGGGTGTCACTGGTGAAGTTGTCGGACATGCCTCCATGGTCCCTGACCGCGGGAACGATCCGGCGGAACATGGGGGACGTGTGAGGGCGAGGAGAATTTTCCGCGACGCCGCGGAACCCAGGGCGAAGGTCATCCGTTGGACAGGTCGAGGCCCTGCGGTATCCCCCCGTCCGCAGGGCCTCACCAGTTCAACCAGTGGCGGCGTCGGCAAGGCCCAGAACCGGCCGCAGCCCGCCCGGGCGCTGCTCCACCGGCAGTGGCGGTACCCGCAGGAACGCGCAGCCCAGGGCCCTTGCGCCGCCGTCGGCCTCCTCGCTGTCGCCGATCATCAGGACGTCCTCCGGCGCCAGTCCGATCCCGTCACAGGCGATGCGGAAGATCCGCGGGTCCGGCTTCTGGACGCCGTGCTCATAGCTGAGCACGGCTGTGTCGAAGTAGCCGTCGACGCCGTGCCGACGCAGTACCGGACGTAGATCCCACCCGATGTTGCTCAGCAGCGCGACGCGGATGCCGCGCTCGCGCAACCCGGCCAGGACATCGACCGCGTCGGGGTAGGGCGCCCAGGCGTCCGGCGACATATGACGCTCGTAGAGCACGTCGTACAACTCGGGCCAGGGCAGCGGGACCTGCCGGGCGAGGCCGAGGTAGGCCGCCCGGTGCCGCGCCTGGTCCAGATCGCGTTCGTCCCACAGCCGCCGCAGGCCCTCGGGAACGGCGTGCGGCGGGGCCCCACCGGGCAGCGCGCCGACGTACTCCAGCCGCTCGGCGTACTCAGCGATGTCGCCGTCCGACGCCTCGATGCCGGCCTGCGCCAGCGCACCCCGTAGCCAGCGCTCGGTCGGCTCGACCCTGAACAGGGTGCCGGAGAAGTCGAAGAGACAGCCCTTGATCGTCATGGCGCCAGGTTAATGTGCCGGGCTGAACGGCGGGTTGACGTGCGGGGCGCCCCGTCAGGCCAGGCAGAACTCGTTCCCCTCCGGGTCCTGCATCACCACCGCGTAGTGTTCTTGGTCGTCCGGTGCCAGCACCCGCAGCCTGGTCGCTCCCGCCAACTCCAGCCGCGCCGCCTCCGCCTCGATGCGCTCCTTGCGGATCGCCAGCGGTACCTCGCGGCCACCGCTGGCCCGGATGTCCAGATGGAGGCGGTTCTTGCCCGCCTTGCCCTCCGGCACCGGCTGGAACCAGATCCGCGGCCCGCTGCCGCGTGGATCCACGATCGAGCCGCAGCCGTCGCCCGCCGGGTCCAGGTCCTCCTCCGGTACGCCCGCGCTGCGCCAGTACGCGTTCCAGTTGTCGAAACCCGCCGGTGCGGGCTCCGCCTCGTAGCCCAGCGCGTCGGCCCAGAAGCGGACCATGATGGTGGGATCGGCGCAGTCGAAGGTGAGTTGGAACGGTGTCATCGTCTCCTCCTGCGTCGGACCCGTCCGGCGGTGAGCGCGCTCGTCAGGTGGCCTGGGGCGTCCGCCACGGGGCGAGGGCGGCAGCGGTCGCGGTGACGACGGCGGCGCCGAGCAGCCATCCGGCGAGCACGTCGGACGGCCAGTGCACCCCCACGTACAACCGGGTGAAGCCTACGCCGAGAACCGACACCGCCCCCAGTGCCACGACCGAGGTCCAACGACGGCCGCGCGCCCCGTGCAGTCGCAGCAGCCACACCAGCGTCACACAGGCGATCGTCGCCGCCATCGCGTGGCCGGAGGGGAAGGAGCCGTCCGTCGCGGTGTCCAACGGGTGCCGCCAGTGCGGGCGGTCCCGGCCGACCGCGGCCTTCACCGTGACCTCCAGCGCCCAGCCGAACCCGCAGGCGGTCAAGGCCCACAGCGCTTGGCGGCGTTGGCGCAGCCGCAGCAGTACGGCCGCCGCCGCGACGGTGAGCAGCCGCGTCGTCGTGGGGCCCCACACCCAGTTGGTGAGGTCGAGATTCAGCCGGGTACATCCGGGGTGGACCAGTGCGACGCCGTGCAACGCCGAGTCGATCCGGTGGTCGAGTGGCAGCGCGCCGCTGACCAGGACGAACGCCAGCAGTACGGCGAAACACGCGGTCATCGCGGCGGTCCAGGCCAGGCAGCGGGTTCTGGGTGATCGGGCGGTGGTGGGCACGGCCAGGATCGTATGGGACCGGGCTGTGGGCCACGGGAGGCTACGACAGCGCGCCGAGCCCCGGGCCGAAGGTCACCAGCAGTGGTACGGCCGGTAGCAGCAGTGCCATCGCCGACATCCGCATGCGGCGGTTCAGGGGGAGCCGTGGTGCCGGGTCCAGCAGTCGGCGCACCCGGCCGGGGAGTTGGGCCAGCGGTGTCGGGCAGGGGCCGAACACCCCGCGGTGCTCGTTGAGTTCGACGAGTGCCAGGGCGGTGGTCAACCGCCCGAAGCGGCGCGAGGCGACATCGTCCGCGGCCAACTCGACCAGACGGTGCACCTGCTGGCGGAAGCCTTCGAAGACCGGTACCTGAGGGAAGCCCGCCGCGAGCGCGTACGCGCAGTGCAGCAGCCAGTCGTGCCGGGCGCGGGCGTGCCCCTGTTCATGTGCGAGTACGGCGTCCAACTGCCGCCCCCTGAGCCGCCGCAGGGCCGCGGTGGTGATCACCAGCTGGGGTTGCGGACCGGACAGCCACCAGGCGTCGGGTCGGCCGCTCTCCAGCACGACGAGGCGTTCGCCGTCGGACGGCAGCTCGCCGGGCAGCCTGGGGGAGCGTACGAGGAGCGCCGCACGCCGTTGGCGGCGCCGTGCGCGGGCGCCGCGCACCTCGCGGGTGAGCATGGCAGCCGACCACGCACCGCCGCAGGCCAGCAGCACCGCGAGCGTCCCCGCCCAGGGGCCGTACTCGGAGAGCGCGTAGGCGTCCACGACGCCGCGCGGGGCGAGCGCGAACAGGTGCCAGCGCACCGTGGGCGACGCCGCCGAAGCGCACAACGCCATCGCCATGACGCAGCACAGGAGCACGGAGGCGACCACGCACTGCCACACCCACAGCGCCAGCACGGGTTCCCGCTCCGGCCAGTCGGCCTGGCACAGGAGACGGGGCGCCATTGCCGCCGCAAGTGCGCCGAGAACCAGCAGCACGAACGGGACCGTCATGGCGCACACACTAAGGCGCTGCGCTACTGATGGGTACGGACATTTCACGAAGGTGAGCTACGCCTCACGGCGGGTGGTCCGTGATCCCCCGGGGCTCTGCCTCTGCGTCCTGGGCGGCGGTGCGTTCGGAGGCTTCGCCGCAAGCCGCGGGCTGGGGTGATCTCTGGGGCCTCGCCCGGCCCCCGGCCCCGGCCCGCGGCCTCCGCCAGCCCCCCGGCCCGCCCCCGGGCTACCGGGTCCTGGGCTTCGCCGTGAGCCCCGGGGCGCCGCGCGGAGCTGTGCCCGCGGCGGCGTGCGATCCGGGTTCGCCTCGAAGGCCTCACATGGTCAGGAGCATGGTGAGCATTCCGATGCTCAGGGAGACCCGGCAGGCCGTGGCCACGCCAGGAGCCCCAAGGAGCGCGGGAGTTGGGGCGCCCGGTGCGGCTGGAGACGTCGCGGGGAGGAGGCGGACGGCCGTCCACAGGGCGTATGCGGCGAAGTAGCAGAGGAGCAGGGCGGTTACGGCGGGAATGCCGACCATGCTGTGGGGCATGTCCGCCATGTCGTCGGAGGCGCGTGACGGCATCGCCATCAGGGCGGCCATGTAGACCATGGCCGCCGCCTCCAGGGCGTGGTGGGCGCGGTGGGATTCGCGGCGGACCAGTAGCGCGGAGCGTAGGGCGATGGCACCGAAGAGCGCGGCGAACAGCGGTGGGCCCCAGGTGTGTTCGTGCAGGGCGGTGCCGGGGACGGCCATCAGCGCCATGCCCAGGCCCATGATGCCCTCGTCCCGCGCGGTGCGCCGCTCGCCCGGCGCGGCGGCGCACCGCGCTCTCGTACGCAGCAGGCACGAGACCCCCGTGGCAGAACCGATCACCACCAGCAGCCAGCCCACCAACGGTGGTCCGTGCATGGCGCCCCTCCCCGGTTCGTGCCGCCCCCGAAGAGGCTTCCCGCGAGGGCGGGCGCACACGCTGGCGCACGGTGGTACGGCGGGCGCGTGGAAGGGGCACCTGGGGCGCGTTCGCTACGTCCCGGGCCGGTACCGCATCGGATGGTCCTCCGGCACCTCCACCACACAGATCCGCACACCGTCCGGATCCGCGATCCACATCTCGATCAGCCCCCAGGGCTCACGTTTCGGCTCGCGCAGCACCCGCACCCCGCGCCCCGCCAGGCGCTCGCGGGCCGCCTCCACGTCCGGCACCTGGAGCCACAGCTCCATCCCGGGCGCCGGGGGTTCCTCCGAGTGGCCGGAGACCTCCAGATAGCCGCCGCCCAGGAAGAACACCGTGCCGCGCTGCGGGTCCTCCCCGAGCTCGCGGTAGATGGCCAGGCCCAGGTCATCGCGGTAGAAGGCGCGGGACCGCTCCAGATCGGTCGGCCGCAGCAGGATGCGGCTGCTCAGTACGTTGACCATGGGGCGGACAATACGCTTCGGGTTACCCTCGGAACCGTTCGCCACCCGCGCGTCGGAGAGGATTCGCGCCACCATGACCATTCCCGCCCCTGTGTTCCGTACCGCGACGCCCACGGACGTGCCCGCTCTCGTGACGCTCATCGAGTCGGCGTACCGGGGTGACTCCAGCCGCGCCGGGTGGACGACGGAGGCGGATCTGCTGGACGGCCAGCGCACCGATCCGGAAGGCGTCGCCGAGGTGGTCAGCGGCGTCGACAGCCGGATGGTGGTGGTCGAGGAGGACGGCGAGCCGATCGCCTGCTGCCAGCTCGAACGCCGCGACGGGCACGCCTACTTCGGGATGTTCGCGGTCCGGCCGTCCCGGCAGGGCGGCGGCCTCGGCAAGTTGATCATCGCCGAGGCGGAGCGTTTCGCCCGGCAGGAGTGGGACGTGGACGAGATGCGGATGACCGTGATCTCGGTACGCGACGACCTGATCGCCTGGTACGAGCGCCGCGGCTACCGGCGCACCGGCGAGATGACCCCGTTCCCCTACGGCGACGAGCGGTTCGGTGTGCCGCGCCGTTCCGACCTGCAATTCGAGCTGCTGGTCAAGAAGTTGGGATAGCGGGGTCCTACAGACGCCCCGCCTCGACGATCCGGCGCAGGAAGCGCTGGGTCCGCTCCTGCCGCGGGGCGCCGAACACCTCCTGCGGCGCGCCGCGTTCCAGTACCACCCCGCCGTCCAGGAAGCACACCTGGTCGGCGACCTCACGGGCGAAACCCATCTCATGGGTGGCGATGACCATGGTCATGCCCTGTTCCTTGAGGTCCCGTACCACCGAGAGCACCTCGCCGACCAGTTCCGGGTCGAGGGCCGCGGTGATCTCGTCCAGCAGCAGCAGCCGCGGCTGCCCGGCCAACGCCCGTGCGATCGCGACGCGTTGCTGCTGGCCGCCGCTGAGCCGGTCGGGGTACTCGGCCGCCTTGTCGGCCAGGCCGAGCCGGGTCAGCAGCTCGCGCGCCCGTTCCTCGGCCTGCGCACGGGGGACGCGGTGCACCCGGCGCGGCGCCAGGGTGATGTTCTCCAGCACGGTCATGTGCGGGAAGAGGTTGTACGCCTGGAAGACCACGCCGATCCGGCGGCGCACCGCGTCCTGGTCGGCCCGCGGGTCGGTGATCTCCTCGTCGTCCAGGAAGATCGCACCGTCGTCCACCTCCTCAAGGAGGTTGGCGCAGCGCAGCAGCGTGGACTTACCGGAACCGGAGGCTCCGATCAGGGCCGTCACCGTGTGCTCCGGAACCTCCAGGTCCACATCCCGTAGCACCACCGCGTGCCCGTAGGACTTGCGGACCGCCTCCATCCGCAGCACGACCCGCGTCACACCACACCTCCCTGGGACTGCCTGCGGTTCATCCGCGCCGTCACCCAGTCGGTGAAGCGCGTCATCGGAATGGTCAGCGCGACGAAGACCAGCCCGGCCACCACGTACGGCGTGTAGTTGAAGCTCTCGCCGGTGATGATCTGCGCCGCGTACACCGCGTCGACGGCGCCCGCGATCGACACCAGGCCGGTGTCCTTCTGCAAGGACACCAGGTCGTTGAGCAGCGGTGGCACCACGCGGCGGACCGCCTGTGGCAGCACCACGTACCGCATGGCCTGGACGCCGGTCAGCCCGAGCGAACGGGCCGCGGCGCGCTGACTGGGGTGCACGCTCTCGATCCCGGCGCGGAACACCTCGGCGACGTACGCGGCGTAGGTGAGCACAAGCGCGGCGCCGCCCAGGACCACCGGATTGTTGGTGACCCCCTGAAGCCGCAGCGCGGGCACCCCGAAGACCACCCCCAACAGGCAGATGATCAGCGGCAGTCCACGGAAGAAGTCCACGTACGCGGTGGCCAGCGCGCGCAACGGGAAGAACACCGGTCCGCGCAGCGTGCGGGCGAGCGCGAGCAGCAGCCCCAGCACCAGGATGAGCGCCCCGCAGCACACCAGCAGCCGCACGTTCAGCCACAGGCCCTTCAGCACCTGGGGGAGCGCCACCCGCGCGTAGTGCGCGTTCAGGAACGTCTCCCGGGTGCGCGGCCAGCCAGGGGCATGGGTCACCGCGAGGTACAGCACCACGGCGGTGGCCAGTGTGCTGGCCGCGGCGATGGCGACGGCCCGACGGGTACGGGCACGCCGCAGCCGCTCGCGCTCCAGGCGGCGGGCGGACGGCCGGTAGTCGTCCTCCGCCGGTGCGGGGTCCTTCGGCGGTGCTTCGGACTCGTTCAACACCTTTGGCCAGCCCCCTACTTGAGGAACGGGGCGTTGACGGCGTCGGACAGCCAGCGCTTGTCGAGCGCCGCCAGCGTGCCGTCGGCGCGCAGTCCGTCCACGGCCTTGCTGACGCACGGCGTCAACGCGCTGCCCTTGTCCAGGACGAAGCCGAACTGCTCGGGGCGACCGCCGGTGTCCGCGAACTGCCCGACCACCTTGGCGTCCGTCACCTCCGCGGAGGTGATGTAGAACGCGGTGGGCAGGTCCACCACGATCCCGTCCACCTGCCCGTTCTTCAGCGCGCTCTTGGCCAGGTCGTTCTTCTGGTAGATCGCGGGCTGCCGGGTCGGCTTCACCACGCGGTTGAGGACGTCCAGGCTGGTGGTGCCCACCTGGGCGCCGAGCTTGGCACCGCGCAGATCGGCGATGGACCTGGCGTTCGCGATCTTCGAGCCCTTGAGCGCGATCAGTGCCTGGCGCACGTCGTAGTAGCCGGAGGAGAAGTCGACGGCGCGCCGCCGCTCGTCGCTGATGGAGATCTGGTTGATGTCGAGGTCGAAGTTCTTGGCGCCGGGAGTGATGGCGTTGTTGAACGGGACGGTCCGCCAGGCCACTTGGGCGGGGCCGTAGCCCAGCCGTTTGGCGACGGCGTACGCGGTGGCGGCCTCGAACCCCTTGCCGTCGGCCGGGTCGTCGTCCTGGAACCACGGCGCGTACGCGGGCTTGTCGGTGCCGATCGTCAGCTTCCCCGGGGTGTGGGTACGCAGCGAGCCCGGCGCGCAGCTCGCCGCGGAGGAGGAGCCCGAGGCGGACGTGCTGTCCTGCTGCGGGGCGCAGCCCGGGGCCACCAGGACGAGGACGCAGACCGCGGCGACCGTGGTGAGACGTGGACCATCCGGGGGCCGGGGCGGGGCGAAGACGGGACGCATAGCGGGAGACTGGCACCGCAAGCCGCCAACTGTCCAGGTCAGCACACTGGTTGACCGTATGTCGGACGTTTGTGAACGTCACGTTTCGGCTGCCGATCGCCCGGTGGGGCCTCGGGTAGGGCCCGATGCCAACCGGGCGGCTTCCTGCCCGAGGTGCCTCAGCGGTCGGCGGCTACCGCCCGCTTGATGTCGGGTACGTCGGTGGCCGCGCCGTCCAGGCCCAACGCCCGGGCCAGGGCCAGATCGCGCGGGGTGTTGACGGTCCAGGCCATCACCTCGACGTCCGCGGCATGGCAGCGCTCCACCACGTCCAGGCTGAGCTTGCGCAGCTCAAGGCTGACCAGTCGGGCGCCCACCGTCCGCGCCCGGGAGACCAGGTCCGGGCCGGTGCGTCCGGCGACCAGCACGGTGCGCGCCTCGGGCAGCAGCTCCCGTACCTCCCACAGCGCCTCGTCGTGGAAGGAGAGCACCGAGACCCGCTCCAGCAGGGCCCGCTCGCGCAGCAGCCCGGCGAGCACCCGGGCCGCCGCCACGTCCTTGATCTCGGCCTGGACGGGCAGCTCCGGCACCGCCTCCAGCACCTCCTCGAACAGCGGCACCCGCTCGCCCTGGCCGGCGTCGAGCTGGCGCAGTTCGGCGAGGGTGAAGTCCTTGATCGGGCCCTTGCCGTCGGTGGTCCGGTCGACCGTCTCGTCGTGCATCACGACCAGCGCGCCGTCCTTGCTCAGATGCAGGTCGAGTTCGATGCCGTCCAGGCCCTCGCGGTGCGCGCGGACGAACGAGCGCAGCGTGTTCTCCGGCTCGACGCCCATGACGCCGCGGTGGCCGATGGTGAAGAAAGACACGGTGGTACTGCCCTTGGGTGCGGCTTGGTGTGGTGCGCGGTTGCGTGGGGCGAGCCTAGTGGCGCCCGGTGTCCACGGGGCGAATGCCGGGGGATCAGCGCGTGTACCGACGGCTGCCCCGGCAAGGTTCTTCACAAACTTCTGTCAGTCTCGGGCCTGACAGGAAAAACGACGGTCAGATGGCGGCCTCGCAGGATAATCGTGTGAGAAGCCTCTTGAGTGAAAGAACCTCGCATGGATACGGTGTCTTAACGCAAGGTTCTCCTGTGGAGGAGGGGTCATGAGGGAAAATTTTCTGTCTGTTGCGACGGGTGGTGCTGACGGCATCGTCGAGCACCCGTCGTGGGCAGTGCTGAAGGCGGCGGTCGAAACCATTCGGCCGTGGCAGGAGAAGGATGGTTCCATCGACCTCTCCGCCGACGACGCGCCGGGCCGCGGCGCGGTGGAGGCCGAGGTGGCGCGGGTGATCGCCGCGGTGGAGGACCTTGCCCCGCTGCTGCCGCACGACGCGGCGTACCACACCGCTCTCGTGGCCGACCTGCGCCGCTGGGCCGAGACCGGCTTCGGCGTGCCGGACTTCCTGGACTCGCTGCTGGCCTTCCAGCCCGCCGCCGACCGCCGGGACGGACTGGAGCACCTGGTCGTCTTCGCGATGTACACCCAGAACGGCAACCCGAACCGCAACCTAGAGGCGGTCGCACTGCGCGTGGTGTGGCCCGAGTGGCTGGCCGAGCTGGAGCGCACCCGCTACGACAACCCCATGTTCGTGCCCATCACCTTCCAGGACTTCACCAGCGGCTACGACACCAACTCGGCCGTGCTGTTCCCGGAGACGGTCGCGGTGCGAGAGGTGCCGGAACGGTTCTCCTGGGGTGGCATCTTCTGCGACCGCGAGGCCGCCCGGTTCCGCAGGGTCACCGACGCCGCGGTACGCACGCTCGGCCTCGACCTGCCCGAGGACGCCGCCCGGCTCGTCGCCGACCAGGACCTCGCCCAGCAGACCTTCGTCCTGTGGGACATGATCCACGACCGTACGCACAGCCACGGCGACCTGCCCTTCGACCCCTTCATGATCAAGCAGCGCGCGCCCTTCTGGATGTACGGGCTCGAAGAACTGCGCTGCGACCTGACCGCGTTCAAGGAGGCGGTCAAGCTGGAGGCCGAGGGCTACGAGCAGGGCCGCAACGTCCAGTACGCGATCCTCTTCGACCGCCTCTTCCGGTTCCCCGTCACCGGCGACCGGGTGCGCAACTACGACGGCCTCGGCGGGCAGCTGCTGTTCGCCTACCTGCACAAGCACGACGCGGTCCGCTGGACCGACAACACCCTGCGCATCGACTGGCCGCGGGCTACGGAGGCCACCACGCGGCTGTGCGCCGAGATCGAGAAGCTCTACCGGGACGGCATCGACCGGCCCAAGCTGGTCCACTGGTTCGCCGCCTACGAGCTGGTCTCCAGCCACCTGGCGCCGCACCCGGCCTCCCGCTGGGCCAAGGGCCCGGACGCCCTGGACCTCAGTCAGCCGCCGCGCAAACTCGTGGACGACGTGCTGCCGGACGAATTTCCGCTCAGCATGTTCTATGAGGCCCTGGCGAAGAAGCTGCGTGATGTGATCGCCTCGACCAAGGGGATCACGGCGGACAGCGCGGTCCAGGTGGCGGCATGACGCGCGTGGCGGCCAAGGAGGCGAAGGCGATGGCAGAGGGCAACAACAACGGACCGCTGAGCGGCATGGTGATCGCGGTGGCCGGGGCGGGTGGCCCCGCGGGCAAGGCGACCCTGCGGCACCTGGCGGAGAGCGGCGCGCAGGTGGTGGCCGCGGACGCCAACCCGGAGCGGCTGGCCGAAGCGGTCGACGCGGCCCGCTACGCCGGGGGCGGCGCCTACATCACCGGGGAGTCGGTCGACCTGCTCGACCCGGCCGCCGCCCGGGACTGGGCGGACCGCACCGAGAAGCAGTGCGGCCGGGTCGACGGGTTGGTCCACCTGGTGGGCGGCTGGCGCGGCTCCGCGACCTTCCCGGAGACCAGCCTGGAGGACTGGACGGTCCTGAACGACCTGCTGGTCCGGACCGTCCAGCACACCTCGCTCGCCTTCCACGACGCCCTGCTGCGCAGCTCCGCCGGCCGCTATGTGCTGATCAGCCAGTCCGGCGCGACCAAGCCCACCGCGGGCAACGCCGCGTACGCCGCCGCCAAGGCCGCCGCCGAGGCGTGGACGCTGGCCCTCGCCGACTCCTTCCGCAAGGCGGGCGGCGACAGCGGACCCACCGCCGCCGCCTCGATCATCGTGATCAAGGCCCTGGTGCACGAGGAGATGCGGGCACAGAAGCCCAACGCCAAGTTCGCCGGATTCACCGACGTCAACGACCTGGCGCAGGCCATCGGGGGCGTGTGGAGCCGGCCCGCAGAAGAAGTGAACGGAACCCGTCTGTGGCTGACGCCCCAACCATGACAGAACAGCACACCACCGACGCCGTCCGGCGGCACGACCCGGACGCACGCGGCTTCGCCAGTGACAACTACGCGGGGGCGCACCCGGAGGTGCTGGCCGCCCTCGCCCTCGCCAACGGCGGTCACCAGATCGCCTACGGCGAGGACGAGTACACCGCCCATCTGCAACAGGTCTTCCGCCGCCACTTCGGCCCGCGCGCCGAAGCGTTCCCGGTCTTCAACGGCACCGGCGCCAACGTCACCGCCCTGCAGGCGGTCACCAACCGCTGGGGCGCGGTGATCTGCGCCGCCACCGCCCACATCAACGTGGACGAGGGCGGCGCGCCGGAACGCGTCGGCGGCCTGAAGCTGCTGCCGGTGGCCACCCCCGACGGCAAGCTGACCCCCGAACTGATCGACACCGAGGCCTGGGGCTTCGACGACGAGCACCGCGCCCAGCCGCAGGTCGTCTCGATCGCCCAGACCACCGAGCTGGGCACCTGCTACACGCCCCAGGAGCTTCGGGCGATAGTCGAACGGGCCCACGAGCGCGGGATGCTGGTCCAGCTCGACGGCGCCCGGCTGGCGAACGCCGCCGCCACACTGGGGGTTCCGCTGGCGGAGTTCACCAGTGACGTGGGCGTGGACATCCTCACCTTCGGCGGCACCAAGAACGGCCTGGTGTTCGGTGAGTGCGTCGTCGTGCTCAACCCGGACCGGGTGCCGACCACGACGATGAAGTACCTGCGCAAGCTGTCCATGCAGTTGGCGTCCAAGATGCGCTTCGTCTCGGTGCAGTTCGAGGCGCTGCTCGCCGGGGATCTGTGGCTGCGCAGTGCCCGGCACGCCAACGCCATGGCGACCCGTCTCGCGGCGGCCGTCTCCGGCATCGACGGCGTGACGGTGGTACGTCCGGTCCAGGCCAACGCGGTCTTCGCGACCCTGCCGCGGGAGGTCACCGAGCGGCTGCAGAAGCGGTACCGCTTCTACACCTGGAACCAGGAGACCGGCGAGGTGCGGTGGATGTGCGCTTTCGACACCACCGAGGCCGATGTGGACGCCTTCGCGGCGGCGATCGCCGAGGAGATGGCGGCGGCATAATCTCCGCATAAGTATGCGGAGGTTCGGAAAGTGAATTGATCGATGGTGGGGTGGCGGTTACGGTCGGAGCATGACGACCGCACCGCCCCTCGACCTCACCGTCAGCGACGAGGTCCGCGCCCTCGCGCCCAGCTTCACCCACATCGCCGTCGAGGCGCGCGGCCTGGTGAACGGACCCAGCGACGAGCGCAGTTCGGCCCTCCTGGCCGACGCCCAACGACGGCTGACCACCCGGCTCGCCGGACGCGCACCGCACGAGGACGAGCATGTTGCCGCGTGGCGCGCGGCGTACACCGCCTTCGGGGCCAAGCCCTCGCGTACCCGCAACTCCGCCGAGGCGCTGGCCCGCCGGGCGCTCGCGGACGGCGGGCTGCCGCGGATCAACCTTCTGGTCGACGCCTACAACGCGATCAGTGTGGCGTACCTGGTGCCGGTCGGAGGGGAGGACACCGACCGGATCGAGGGCGGCATGCGGCTGGTCCGCGCCAGCGGGGACGAACCGTTCGAGACGGCGGCGGGCGGCGAGCCGGTCATCGAGCGGCCGGAGCCCGGCGAGGTGGTCTGGCGCGACGGCGCCGGGGTCACCTGCCGTCGCTGGAACTGGCGGCAGGGGCTGCGGACTCGCCTGACGGAAGGGTCGGGCTCGGCTCTCTTCTTGCTGGAGCGGCTGGATCCCATGCCTCTGGGCGAGTTGACGGCGGCTGCCGACGAACTCGCCGACCACGTACGGCGGTTGAGCCCGGGGGCGGATGTCACGGTGCGCGGTCCGCAGTAGGGCGCGCGGTTGGTTCGGCACCGCCGGGCTTCGCCGGTGTGGTCGCTCGCCGTTGCGGCGGCGGAGGTCTTCGCCGGCCCTACGCCAGGCCCGGTGTCGGAGCGGCGGCTTCCTCGGGGGAGGGGGCCGTGCCGCCCAGGTGGGCGGGGAGCCACCAGGCGCCCTGAGCGTCCTTCGGGCGTACCGGGTAGGCCTGTTGGGCCGCCTCCAGCAGGTCCTGGACGCGGCACCGCAGCCGTTCGGTCAGCGACTCCGCGTTCTCCTCGGGGGCCGCGGCCATCGGCGCCCCGACCCGCAGCGTGATCGGGAAGCGGTGCCTGCCCAGCCGCCGCGGACGGCCCTTGGTCCACATCCGCTGGGTGCCCCACAGTGCCATCGGCAGCAGCGGAACCCCCGCCTCCTGAGCCAGCCGCGCGGCGCCCGACTTGAAGTTCTTGAGGGTGAACGAGCGGGAGATCGTGGCCTCGGGGAAGACCCCGATGATCTCGCCGGACCGCAGCGCGCTCAGCGCGTTCTCGTACGCGTGCACCCCGCGCTCCCGGTCGACCGGGATGTGCTTCATCGCCCGCATCAGCGGCCCGGAGACCTTGTGCCGGAAGACCGACTCCTTGGCCATGAAACGCACCAGACGCTTCGCCGGGCGGGCGGCCAGCCCGCAGAAGACGAAGTCCAGGTAGCTGATGTGGTTGCTGACCAGCACCGCGCCGCCGCGCCGTGGCACATGCTCGGTGCCCGCGATGTCGAAGCGCAGGCCCTGCACCTGGAACATGGTGCGGGCGAAGCCGATGACCGGCGGGTAGACGAGTTCAGCCACGTCGGGGGACACCTCTTGGGTCAGCAGTTACGCGGCCGTAGGTTAGGGCCGTCGCAGGATGGTGCCCCGTCAACGCGTGCGTTGTCATCCGCAGTGCCCGGAACCTGGGGAGATTCTTGTCACGTGTGGCCCGGCGCGGCAGCAGGTACACCTCGCGGACCGAGCCGAGGAACGCGGCGCCGGCGCAGCCCGTCGCGGCCGGCCCCAGCCCCAGCCACAGCGGCCCCGCGCGGTGCAACCGGCGTGGCCGATGATCGCCGCGCCGAGGCGCTGCCCCCGAACGTCGATGCTCCGCGAACCCATGGCAGCCGCTCTCCTCGGCGTTCGGCCCGATGCCCGGGAATCATCGCGGTCCGATGAGCGCTGCACTCCTGCGGGAGGCGAAGATGGTGGGGACGGTGGTGTACCTCACGGTGCTTGCCGCGGCAGGGCTGTTGGGACTGCTCCACCGCTGGCATGACGGAAGGATGCGAATGCGGGAGAAGGACGGCGCGCAGCGGCTGACGGCGGCCGAGATCGGCGAGCCGCTCGGCGCGCGGGCCACGCTGCTCCAGTTCTCCAGTGCCTTCTGCGCACCCTGCCGGGCCACCCGTCGCACGCTCTCCGAAGTCGCCGCCATGGTCGAGGGGGTGGCGCACGTGGAGATCGACGCCGAGGCCCGTCTCGACCTGGTGCGCCGACTGTCGGTGCTGAAGACACCCACCGTCCTGGTGCTCGACGCCCGCGGTGTGGTCGCCCGGCGCGCCGCGGGGCAGCCGCGCAAGGCCGATGTGATCGCGGCGGTCGGCGCGGCGGTGGAGGCGTGAACCGACCGGTGCCGGGACCCGCCGTGATCCACATCCCAGATGACAGACCGCCCTTGACGGAGCGCGTCCTGAATCGTCAGCCTGACGTTATGTCGAAGGTCGTCCTTCTCTATGAGCGAGCCGATGTCGACTTCGGTCGGCACGCGAGTGCGCGTTGTCCAAGCCGTTGAGCGCCTCTGACTCCCATTCAGTTCCGGCTCGACCGCATCAGAAGGACAACTCCATGACTGCTTCGACCGATCTCGGATCCGCCCCTTCCGCGACCGATGTCTTCCGCTCCGTCTTCCGTCGGCACGCCGCCGGAGTCGCGGTGATCACGGCGGACGGTGCCCGTCCGGTCGGCTTCACCGCCACCTCGCTCACCTCCGTCGCCGCCGAACCTCCCCTTCTCTCCTTCGGCATCAGCATCGGCTCGTCGAGCTGGCCGACGGTCGCCGCGGCCGAGCACGTCGGAGTGCATGTCCTCGGTGAACACCAGGAGGAGTTGGCGGCTACGTTCGCCCGCAGTGGTGCGGACCGCTTCGGGCCGCCCACCGTCTGGCGCAGCGGCCCGCACGGGGTGCCGCTGCTGGAGGGCGTCTCCGCATGGTTGGTGTGCCGGGTGGTGGCACGCGTTCCGGCCGGTGATCACCGCATAGTCGTGGCCGAGGCCGTGCACGGCGACCCGCACGGTCCCGGCCGCCCGCTGCTGTACCACCAGGGCCGCTTCAACGCCCTGCGGCACTGAATCCTCCCCGTCCGGGTCTGCGGTAGGGCGTCGGCAAGGTCACAGTTCAACGGCCTTGCGGACTGGGAATCAGCCGAGTGTACTGGCGAGTAATATTTCGGTTGGAGCGCCTAGGAGTCCCGGCCGAAAGTCGCCGTCGAAGGCGCCTATGCTGCCTTCACAGGGCAGTTACTGGGTTCCACGGCCCACGACGCCGGTGCGGTGTCGCGGCCCGGACCGCCGAACCGATGCAGTAGGAGAGCAGGCGTGAGCTTGAGGATCGTAGTCGCTGTGAAGTACGTGCCCGACGCCACGGGCGACCGTCACTTCGCCGAGGACCTGACCACCGACCGCGACGCCGTGGACGGCCTGCTGTCGGAGCTGGACGAGTACGCGGTCGAGCAGGCGCTGCAGATCGCCGAGGAAGCCGACGACGCCGAGATCACCGTGCTGACCGTCGGCCCCGAGGACGCCAAGGACGCGCTGCGCAAGGCACTGTCCATGGGCGCCGACCAGGCCGTGCACGTCGAGGACGACGGCCTGCACGGCACCGACGCGCTGGGCACCTCCCTGGTGCTGGCCAAGGCCATCGAGCACGTCGGCTACGACCTGGTGGTGTGCGGCATGGCGTCCACCGACGGCACCATGGGCGTCGTCCCCGCGATGCTCGCCGAGCGCCTCGGCGTCCCGCAGGTCACGCTGCTGTCCGAGGTCAAGGTCGAGGACGGCAAGGTGACCGGCCGCCGCGACGGCGACGCCGCCAGCGAGCAGCTTGAGGCCCAGCTGCCCGCCGTGGTGTCCGTGACCGACCAGTCGGGCGAGGCCCGCTACCCGTCGTTCAAGGGCATCATGGCCGCCAAGAAGAAGAAGGTCGAGTCGCTCGACCTGTCGGACCTGGGCATCGAGGAGGACGAGGTCGGTCTCGCCGGTGCCTGGACCAAGGTCGACAGCGCGGCCGAGCGCCCGGCCCGCACCGCGGGCACGATCATCACGGACGAGGGCGAGGGCGGCAAGCAGCTTGCCGCGTTCCTCGCGGAGCAGAAGTTCATCTGAGCCGCCGAGCCGCCTTCCCAACGCCCCTTCTTATACGCGCAGGAGAGCAATCCCATGGGTGAAGTCCTCGTCTACGTCGACCACGTGGACGGTGCCGTCCGCAAGCCGACCCTCGAACTGCTGACCCTGGCCCGCCGGATCGGCGAGCCGGTCGCCGTCCACCTCGGCCCGGGTGCCGAGACCGCCGCGGCCACGCTGGCCGAGCACGGCGCCGTCAAGGTGCTCGCCGCCGACCTGCCGGAGTTCGCCGAGTACCTGGTGGTACCGAAGGTGGACGCCCTGGAGCAGGCCGTCGCCGCCGTCTCGCCGGTCGCCGTCCTCGTACCGTCCTCCGCCGAGGGCAAGGAGATCGCCGCCCGCCTCGCGGTGCGCCTCGGCTCCGGCATCATCACCGACGCGGTGGACCTGGAGGCCGGGGACGAGGGCCCGGTCGCCACGCAGTCGGTGTTCGCCGCCGCGTTCACCACCAAGTCGCGGGTCACCAAGGGCATTCCGGTGATCACGGTCAAGCCGAACTCGGCCGCTCCGGAGGCCGCCCCGGCCGCGGGCACCGTGGAGCCGCTCGCGGTGACCGTGGGCGAGAAGTCCACCGGCACCAAGGTCGTCTCGCGCACCCCGCGCGAGTCCACCGGCCGCCCCGAGCTGACCGAGGCCGCGATCGTGGTCTCCGGTGGCCGCGGTGTCAACGGCGCCGAGAACTTCAAGGTCATCGAGGACCTCGCCGACTCGCTCGGCGCGGCCGTCGGCGCCTCCCGCGCCGCCGTGGACGCCGGTTGGTACCCGCACAGCAACCAGGTCGGCCAGACCGGTAAGTCCGTCTCGCCGCAGCTGTACATCGCCTCCGGCATCTCCGGCGCGATCCAGCACCGGGCCGGCATGCAGACCTCGAAGACCATCGTGGCCATCAACAAGGACGCCGAGGCGCCGATCTTCGAGTTGGTCGACTACGGCGTGGTCGGCGACCTCTTCGAGGTCGTGCCGCAGCTGACCGATGAGGTCAAGGCCCGCAAGGGCTGACCCGCGAAGCCGAGGGGCCACGCGGATCGCTCCGCGTGGCCCCTCGCGCTGTTCAGGCCCGCCGCAGGGCCTGGTCCAGGTCCTCGTAGAGGTCCTCCACGTCCTCCAGTCCCACCGACACCCGAAGGATCGAGGCGTTCGGCTTGGCCTCCGCGGCCACCGGACGGTGGGTGAGCGCCGCCGGGTGCTGGATCAGCGTGTCCACGCCGCCCAGCGACACCGCGTGCGTGATCAACCGGCAGTTCGCCGCCGCACCGGCCGCCGCCCGGTAACCGCCGTGCACCGCAAGGGAGATGACCGCGCCCGGCCCTGACATCTGGCGGCCTATCAGCCCCGACGGGTCGCACTCGGGCAGGCCCGGATAGAAGACCCGCTCGACGGCGGGGTGTTCGGCCAGCCGCCCGGCGAGCTTGTCCGCGGACGCGCACTGGTGGCGTACCCGCAGCGGCAGCGTCTGCAACCCGCGGTGCAGCAGGTATCCGGCCAGCGGGTGCAGGATGCCGCCGGTCAGCGCGCGCACCGGACGCAGCCGGCGGGCCCACTCGGCGTTGGTCGCCACCACTCCGGCGAGCACGTCGCCATGACCGCCGAGGTACTTCGTCGCGCTGTGCACCACCAACGTGGCACCGTGTAGGGCGGGTTGCTGGAGCACCGGGGTGGCGAAGGTGTTGTCCACCAGCAGCGGCACATCGCCGCAGCGCTCGGCCACGGCCGCCAGGTCGATCAGCTCCAGGGTCGGGTTGGCCGGGGTCTCCACCACCACCAGCCCGGTGTCCGGTCGCAGCGCCTCGGCGATCCGGTCCGGCTCCGCCCAGGTCACCTCGGTGCCCAGCAGGCCGGTGGCCAGCAGGTGGTCGGTGCCGCCGTACAGCGGCCTTACCGCGACCACATGGCCCCTGCCCTCGGCGCGCGCGGCGAGCAGACAGGCGGTGATGGCGGCCATGCCGGAGGAGAACGCCACCGCCTCGGCACAGTGCTCCACCTCGGCCAGCGCCTGCTCGAAGCGGGCGGTCGTCGGATTCCACAACCGCTGGTAGACATGGCTGCCGCCGTCGAACGGCGTGCCGCCGGTCGCCAGTGCCTCGTAGCTTTCACCGCCGATCTCGACGTCCGGCAGCGGATTGGTCGTCGACAAGTCGACGGGCGGCACATGCACGCCCAGCGTGCGCAGGTCCCCGCGTCCGGCGTGTACGGCGGCGGTGTCCGGACGAAGTGCGGTCGGCTGCATTGACGGCCCCTATCTGTGATGCGCGGCCTGCGGTGGCTCGTGGCTGGCGCCATGGTGAAGAATCCGATGCCCGAACTGGTGAGTAGCCGCAGATAATTCGCGGACCGGCCGAAGGGCCTTGGCAATGTGCGGTGTCAAGAGTCATTCTCGGCCGTATGCCGAAGAATCAGCAGGCCGATGACCTCGGGCCGGTCGACCGTTCGATCCTGGACCTGCTGGCCCAGGACGCCCGGATGCCGAACAGCGCCATCGCGGCGGCTGTCGGCGTCGCGCCGTCGACCTGTCTGTCCCGCATCCGCTCACTGCGCGAGCGAGGGGTGATCCGTGGGTTCCGGGCGGAACTCGATCCCGCGGCGCTCGGGCTCGGCATCCAGGCGATGATCTCCGTGCGGCTGCACTCGCACCGCAGGGACCAGGTGGACCGCTTCGTTCGGGAGGTGCCGCGGCTTCCCGGTGTGGTGGAGCTGTTCCATGTCTCCGGGGCAGACGACTACCTGCTGCGGGTGGCGGTGCGGGACTCCGACGCCTTGCGGGACTTCGTGCTCGATCACCTCACCACTCACCCGGCGGTGCAGCACACCGAGACCAGCCTGATCTTCGGGCACATACGGGGGCGGCTGCTGCCGCCCGACTGACCTGGGTGACCGGGCATTGACGTTGACGCTGGGACGCTGGGAAAATCCGCTGTGCGGATTGGGTATTTCGGTTTGCGGAATCTGGAGGGTGTCGGATGGGCTCGGACGATATGCCGGTGGCGACCAGCCTGTCGGGGGCGGTACGGGACGGAGTGGCCGCATCCCTCGCCGGGGTCGACGCGGAGCTGGCCCGGCGCTATCCGGGGGATCCCGGCACCCGGCAGCCGGTGCACACCGTCTACGTGCCTGCCGATGCCTTCGCGGCCGACACCGTGCGGGTCTGGGGGGAGCAGGCGCTGGACCTGCTCGATCGGCATGCGCCTGATGCCGGGTCCTTCGCCGCGGCGCTCGGGCTGCCCGACGGGCTCGCCGGGCAGGTCTACGAGCGGGTGCGGGGCAAACTGCGCAGCGAGCCCGTCGAGGATCTGCGGATCGACTTCGAGGACGGGTACGGTCCGCGCTCCGACGCGGAGGAGGACGCCGCCGCGGTCCGCGCGGCGCGGCTGGTGGCCGCCGCGGTCGCCGACGGGAGTGCGCCGCCGTTCATCGGCATTCGCATGAAGTGCATGGAGGCCGCCGTGCGGGACCGTGGCATCCGCACCCTGGACGTCTTCCTGACCGGGCTCATGGCGGCCGGCGGGCTGCCGGACGGGCTGGTCCTCACCCTGCCCAAGGTGACCTTTCCCGAGCAGGTCTCCGCGATGGTGCGGCTGTGTGAGGAGTTCGAGAAGGCGCACGGGCTTGAGGCGGGACGGGTCGGCTTCGAGATCCAGATCGAGACCACCCAGGCGATCCTCGGGCCGGACGGCACCGCGACCGTGGCGCGGCTGATCGACGCGGCCGAGGGGCGCGCCACCGGGCTGCACTACGGGACGTTCGACTACAGCGCGGCGTGCGGGGTGAGCGCGGCGTACCAGTCCATGGACCATCCCGTCGCCGACCATGCCAAGGCCGTGATGCAGGTCGCCGCCGCCGGTACCGGGGTGCGGCTGTCGGACGGTTCCACGAACGTGCTGCCGGTCGGCGGAAGCGAACAGGTGCGGGCGGCTTGGCAGTTGCACTACGGGTTGGTGCGCAGGTCGCTGGCGCGCGCCTACTACCAGGGGTGGGACATGCATCCGGGGCACCTGCCGACCCGGTACGCGGCCGTCTACGCCTTCTACCGTGAGGGATTCACGGCCGCGGCGGAGCGGCTCGCCGCGTACGTCGCTCGGGCCTCCGGTGATGTCATGGACGAGCCCGCTACGGCTCGGGCCCTCAGCGGGTACTTGCTGCGGGGGATCGAGTGCGGGGCCGTCGACCTTGCTGAGGTCACGGCTGTGGCGGGGGTGGGGCGGGAGGTGCTGCTCGGGTTGCGGTGAGCGGGCTTTCCCGCCCGCCCGCCTGTTGGGCCCGCAGGGGTGCGGCCGCTTGTGGCTCGCTGCTCCTTGGGCCTCGTATCCGTCACCGACCAGCTGCGGGCGCGGAGGATGGCGTGCCGGGGCGCCCCCGCAGCGACCTCGCGTGTACCGCGAGTGTGAGGCGGTGGTTGGAGTGAGGAGACGACCCGGCGCGCCTTCGACCTCCAACAGGCTGTGCGCAACGGTGAGATACGGGCGCCGGTGATCGGGTCTGCGGGGAAATGCCCTCAACGCACCGTCACTGGGGCGGGGGCAGCTCCCCGGACCCCCGGGGAATGAGCCGCCCGGGCAACTCGACGCGTCGGGGCTCCGCCGTCTCCCCGTCGAGGCGGCGGAACAGCATTTCCGCCGCGGTCCGGCCCAGCCGGGCCGGGTCCTGCGCTATCACCGTGACTCCCGGCCGCAACAGATCCGCGAGTTCGAAGTCGTCGAAGCCCACCAGCGCGATCGGACGATCGCGCTCGGACAGCACCCGCACCGCGGTGACCGTCACCCGGTTGTTGCCGGAGAACAGTGCGGTGATGGCGTCCGGCCCGGACGCCATGCGCTCCAGTTCGGCCCGAACCCGATCCGGCGCGGTGCCGCCCATCGACACCCAGTCCTCGCGCACGGCGAGGCCGTGCGCGGCCATCGCCTCGCGATAGCCGCGAACGCGTTCGTCCGCGGTGTGGATGTGCGGGCGGTCGCCGATGAAGCCGATTCTCCGGTGACCGTGCGCGATCAGGTGGGCCACACCGTCTCTGGCGCCCCCCGCGTTGTCGGTGAGTACCGCGTCCGCGTCGATCCGGCTAGCGGGGCGGTCGACGAAGACAGTGGCGATGCCCGCGGCGATCTCCGGTTCGAGGTAGCGGTGGTCATCGCTGGCCGGAACGATCACGAGTCCGTCCACCCTGCGGGCGCACAGCGCCAGCGCCAACTCCTCTTCGCGTTCCGGTACTTCGGCGCTCGATCCGGCGAACAGCAGGCTGCCGTTGGTCCGGGCCACCTCCTCGACAGCGCGGCTCAGCGGGGAGTAGAAGGGGTCGGCCAGATCCTCCAGGACCAGGCCGATACTGGCTGTGCGGCCCTTGCGCAGGATGCGGGCGCTGTCGTTCCGCCGGAAGCCGAGTGCTTCTATCGCGGCGCGAACCCGCGACTCGGTGTCGGCGGTGACACCGGGCTCGCCGTTGACGACGCGGGAGACGGTCTTCAGGCCGACGCCCGCCCTGGCGGCCACGTCCTTCATCGTCGGGCGGCTGCCGTACCGTACGGCGGTGGCGGTGGGGCGGGGGACGTGCTGGGAGTCGGGCACGGGCGGCAGTCCTGTCGTCGAGCGCACGGGGTAACGTGAGCCTAGGGCTAGACAACGTTGTCAACAAGGGCCAGACTACTCTGGCTCGCCACCGCCCAGGGGTCGCCCCCGTACGGGACGCCAACGTGGACAAGGGAGACACCGTACCGATGCACAGCGAAGGCGCCGCAGTGCGGGTCCCGGCCGTCGAAGGGCCGGTCGTGGCCCTCGATATCGGCGGAACGAAGATCGCGGGAGCGCTGGTCGACAGCACCGGGCGGCTGCTCGTACGCGCTCAGCGGCGCACCCCGGCCGCGGAGGACGGTGAGACGGTGATGCGCGCGGTCGCGGAGGTGCTGCGCGAGCTGGCCGTCGACCCGTCCTGGGCGCGGGCGAGCGCCGTCGGTATCGGCAGCGCCGGGCCGGTCGATGCCTCGACCGGTACCGTCAGCCCGGTCAATGTCCCGGGGTGGCGCGGATTCCCGCTGGTCCAGCGGGTCCGGGAGATGACCGGAGAGCTGCCCATCACCCTTTCGGGGGATGGGGTGGCCATCGCAGCGGCGGAACACTGGCAGGGCGCCGCCCGCGGCTATGACAACGCGCTGTGCATGGTGGTGTCCACCGGTGTCGGCGGCGGATTCGTACTGGGCGGTGCGCTGCACCCGGGGCCCACCGGGAACGCGGGGCACATCGGGCACATCAGCGTCGATCTCGACGGGCCGCCGTGCCCCTGCGGTGCGCGCGGCTGCGTGGAGCGCCTGGCCAGTGGCCCCAACATCGCCCGACGTGCGCTGGAGGAGGGCTGGAAGCCGGAGGACGGCGCCGAACCGACCGCCGCGGCGGTGGCCGCCTCGGCGCAGGCCGGGGATCCGATAGCCCGCGCCTCCTTCGAGCGGGCCGCGCAGGCGTTGGCCGCCGGGATAGCGGCCTGCGCGACCCTGGTGGAAATCCAAGTGGTGGTGATCGGCGGGGGAGTGGCGGGGGCCGGTGAGGTGCTGTTCGGTCCGCTTCGCGAACAGTTGCGGCGCTACGCCACGCTGTCCTTCGCCTCGGGGGTTGAGGTGGTTCCGGCCCAACTGGGCACGGACGCGGGCCTGGTGGGGGCCGCCGCCGCGGCCTACGGTGCGGCGGCGGCGGCAACTGCTGGGGCGGCGGATGCCGGTTGACGTTCGGGGACTCGGCTTCCGGGGGGCGGGGGCTGGCACTCGTCGGCGTTGGAGGCCGGGGTGGCGGGCGCGGGGTTTGCGGAAACATCTGAGGCGGCTGCTGGTCGCGGTGCCAGTTTGTCTGGTGTTGATGGGGCGTGGCGCTAACCGCTGTTGGTGCTTGGCTGGTTGATGTCGGTGGTGGCGTGAGCGCCTACGCCTCTGCGCTGGCGCGCTGGCCGAGCGGGAACTGGCTGCGGCGGCCAGCGTCAGGGCGTGGCGTTCGACGGCGGTGTCCGAGGGGCACGTGGCCTGGCAGGTGGGGGCTGGGCGGCGGCCGTTCGGGTGTGTGAAGCGCTGAGTCGTTGGGGTGGCGGCCGCGATGATTGGGCGGTCGGTGGCCTTCGGTGCGTCGCGCATCGTGGTGTAGCGGTGCTTGGCGTCCACGCTTTGGGTGTTGCAGTTGTCGTATTTCAGGTAGTCCACTCCCTGGTCGGTGAACTGCCGTGCGTAGGGGTACTCATGGCCAGAGCGCCTGGGAAGCCTTTGCTGTGGCAGGTCTTTGTGCCCGCGCTGGTGTAGACGTTTGAGTCCCTTGGCGTGCACATAGTCAGCGATTGCCTTGAGGCCGTACGGGAGCTGGGCGGAGTCAGGCGCCCAGTGGCCGTTGGCGTCGCGGTTCGGGACCGCCCAGCACTCGTTGAGGTTGACCTAGCGGTAACCGGCCACTTTGAGGCCCTTGCTGACGAAGAGGTCAGCGGTGCCCTTGACCATCGCCTCGTTGAGGTAGGGGCCGCCGTGCGTGCTGTTCCAGTTGTTGAAGCCCATGGGCGGGGTGCGGGCCAGCCCGTTGTTGAGCAGCGGGTTGGGGGTTCTCGCGCGTCGGAGGGGAGGGGGCGGTGGTTTGGCGCTGGTGGGTTGCGGCGGTGGCGGGGTGGCCAGCCCGGCGGAGCACAACAGGGCTGTGCCCAGCGCCGCCAGGGCTTTGTGGTGTGCGGTGCCGGTGGCGAGGGGGTGCATGGCTGCGGTGTCTCCTTCCGGTCGGTCGACGTGCCGCTGGTGCTGTTGAGCCGACCTGTGAGTGCGTCATGTTCCCGTCAGGCTCGATCGGTTACGTTGGATGGTGTTTGGGATTGGTGGGAGGCGGTGAGTGGCGGGTTGTGTTGTGCCGCTTTTGTCTGAGTGGGCGGCGTGCGAGGCTGTTTGGTGGTGGTGAGTTTCGATGATGGCTGGATGAGGGTGGGCGGCATTGGGTTCCATTGCGGTCTCGCCGCGCCCCGCGCGTTTGCCCGACCGTGCCGCCCGGGCACTTCTTAGGGGGCTACGGAGGAGGGGGCACCGTGATCGTCTGGCTGAACGGCGCGTTCGGTGCGGGAAAGACCAGCGCCGCCCGCGAACTGATCGACCTGATACCCGGAAGCACCCTGTACGACCCCGAACTGATCGGCAGCACACTGCGGTTACTGCTGCCGGAGAAGCGTCTCGGTGAGATCACCGACTACCAGGAGCTGCCCTCCTGGCGGCGGCTCGTCGTCGACACCGCGGCCGCTTTGCTGATGGAGACCGGCGGGCCGCTGGTGACGCCGATGGCGCTGCTGCGTCAGGACTACCGGGACGAGATCTTCGGTGCGCTGGCCGCCCGGGGCATTCCGGTGAGACATGTGCTGCTGCGGGTTGAGGAAACGATCCTGCGGGAGCGCATCGCGCACCGCGAGGAGGTGCCCGGCGACCCGGAGGCCAGCGCCTCGGTGCGCCGCTGGTGCCTTGACCATCTCGCCGCCTACCGTGCGGCGCTGCCCTGGCTCACTCGGGACGCCCATGTCCTCGACGTCGGTGGCGCACCGCCGCGCGAGATCGCGGAGCGCGTCGCGGTCGCCGTGGGAGAGGGCGCTGGCGCCTGTGGCATCGTGCAGACGCCCGAGCCGACCCGGGAGACGCTGGCGGCCGGGGTGCTGCTGTTCGACGAACGCGACCGCGTGCTGCTCGTCGACCCAACCTACAAACCAGGCTGGGAGTTTCCCGGTGGCGTGGTCGAGCGCGGTGAGCCGCCGACGCGGGCCGCGCTGCGCGAGGTCGCCGAGGAACTCGGCGTCGACCTCGGGACCGGCGCGGGTCTACGGCTGCTCGTTGTCGACTGGGAGCCGCCACGGCCGCCGGGCTTCGGCGGGCTGCGGCTGCTGTTCGACGGCGGCCTGCTGACCGCCACCGATGCCGGGCGGCTGCTGCTGCCCGCGGCCGAGTTGCGCGGCTGGCGCTTCGTCACCGAGGACGAGGCGTCCGTTCTGCTGCCGGCCGAGCGGTTCGCCCGCCTCCACTGGGCGCTACGGGCTCGCGCCCAGGGAAAGGCGATAGACCTCGAAGCGGGCGAACCGATCGCGGCGGTCGACTAGCTGTCGAACGGCACGATTCACCGCTGGACGGTCACCATGCGCTTCAGCCGCGCTTGCTGTGTGCGTAGTTGGCCAGGAACAGTGCCTCGGTGAGCGACATCCGCTCCAACTCCTGCGGTGAGACGCTCTCGTTCACCGCGTGGATCTGGGCCTCCGGCTCGCTCAACCCGATCAGTAGGATCTCCGCCCCGGGGTAGAGCGCGGCCAGGGTGTTGCACAGCGGAATCGAGCCGCCCTGCCCGGCGACCTGCATCTCGGTGCCGTCGTAGGCCGCGCGCATCGCCTCCGCCATCGCGGTGTACGCCGGGCTGGAGGTGTCCGCGCGGAACGGCTGGCCCTCACCGCGCTGGGTGACCTTGACCCGCGCGCCCCACGGTGCCGCCGACCGAAGGTGGGCGCTGAGCGCATCCTGGGCCTTGCTGGCGTCGGTGCCCGGCGGCACCCGAAGGCTGACCAGGGCACGGGCGCTGGCGTGCACCGACGGGGTGGCGCCCACCACCGGCGGGCAGTCGATTCCCAGCACGGTGACCGAGGGGCGCGCCCACAGGCGGTCGGCGATGGTGCCGGTACCGACCAGGCCGACACCGTCGAGCACCTTGGCGTCCGCGCGGAACTCCTCCTCGCCGTACTGCAGCCCCTGCCAACTCGCGTCCGGCTGCAGGCCGTCCACGGTCGTGGAACCGGACTCGTCACGCAGCGAGTCGAGTATCCGGATCAGCGCGGCGAGCGCGTCGGGCGCGGCGCCACCGAACTGGCCGGAGTGCAGATTGCCTTCCAGCGTCTCGACGCTGACCTCGGCCAGCGTCATCCCGCGCAGCGTCGCGGTGACGGTGGGCAGCCCGACCCGGAAGTTCCCGGTGTCGCCGATCACGATGGTGTCCGCCGCGAGCAGCTCGGGGTGTGCCTCGGCGTACTGCTGGAGCCCCCCGGTGCCCTGCTCCTCGGAACCTTCGGCGATCACCTTCACCGAGACCGGGACACCGCCGTGCTCGCGCAGTGCCCGCAGCGCGGTCAGATGCATCACCAGACCGCCCTTGCAGTCGGCCGCGCCGCGCCCGTACCAACGGCCGTCGCGTTCGGTGAGCTCGAACGGCGGGCTGATCCACGCTGATTCGTCCAGAGGCGGCTGCACATCGTAGTGCGCGTACAGCAGGACCGTGGGCGCTCCCTCGGGCCCGGGCAGGAAGCCGTAGACGGACTGGGTGCCGTCCGGGGTGTCGAGCAGCGCCACGTCCTGGAAGCCTTCCACGCGCAGTGCGTCGGCCACCCAGCGCGCGGCCTTCTCGCACTCGCTCTTGGGGAACTGGCGCGGGTCGGCGACCGAACGGTAGGAGACCAACTCGGCGAGTTCGGCCCTGGCTCGGGGCATCAGTGCGGCGACCGCCTCGGCGAGTGGGGCGTGCGAGGCCTGCGACATGGGCGCTCCTTGTGGGTGCGGTGGTTGGTGGGTGCGGGTGACCGCGCAGCCGATGGTCCCATAGCGGACCAATTCGCGCCGCGCCATAGGATGCGGGAGACCGGCAGACGAAGCGGGAGCGGAACACACGTGAGCAGCGACTACGCAGCGCGGGGCGGGGAGACGGCGGACGGCGGGCACCCGGAGGTGTGGGACGTCGTCGTGGTGGGCGCCGGGCCCGCGGGCGCCAGCGCCGCGCACGCCGCGGCCTCCGCCGGGCGACGGGTGCTGCTGCTGGAGAAGGCCGAGCTGCCGCGCTACAAGACCTGCGGGGGCGGCATCATCGGCCCGTCCCGCGACGCCCTGCCGCCCGGCTTCGAACTCCCGCTGCGCGACCGGGTGCGCGCGGTCACCTTCAGCCTCAACGGCCGGATGGCCCGCACCCGCCGCTCCCGCCGGACGCTGTTCGGACTGATCAACCGGCCCGAGTTCGACGCGCAGCTGACCGAGGCCGCCCAGCGTGCCGGTGCCGTACTGCGCACCGGTACCCAGGTCTCCCGGGTCGAGCAGCACGGCCCCGCCGTGCCCGATCGCCGGACGGTGGCGGTCGTGCTCAGCACGGGTGAGACGCTGCTGGCTCGCGCTGTCGTCGGCGCCGACGGCAGCGCCAGCCGGATAGGCGCTCATGTCGGGGTCAAGCTCGACCAGGTCGACCTCGGCCTGGAGGCTGAGATCCCGGTGCCCGCCTCCGTGGCGGAGGACTGGGCGGGCCGGGTGCTGGTCGACTGGGGCCCGCTGCCCGGTAGTTACGGTTGGGTCTTTCCCAAGGGCGACTCCCTTACGGTCGGGGTGATTTCAGCGCGTGGGCAGGGTGAGGCGACCAAGCGGTACTTCGAGGACTTCATCGCCCGGCTCGGTCTGGCGGGCTTCGAACCCAGCGTGTCCTCCGGCCACTTGACCCGCTGCCGGGCCGATGACTCCCCGCTCTCCCGCGGGCGGGTGCTGGTCTGTGGTGACGCGGCCGGGCTGTTGGAGCCGTGGACCCGCGAGGGCATCTCGTACGCGCTGCGCTCGGGGCGGATGGCGGGTGAGTGGGCGGTCCGCATCGCCGAGGCGCAGGACGCGGTGGACGCGCGGCGCCAGGCGCTCAACTACGCGTTCGCTGTGAAGGCCGGTCTGGGTGTGGAGATGGCGGTGGGCCGCCGGATGCTGTCCGTCTTCGAGCGCCGCCCGGGTCTGCTGCACTCGGCGCTGATCTCGCTTCCGCCCGCCTGGAACGCCTTCGCCGGGATCACCAACGGTTCGACGTCGCTGGCCGAGATCGTGCGCAACCACCCCATGGCCGGGCGGCTGCTCTCCGGCCTGGGCCGCCCGTAACGTCTTCTGGGGCGACGGAGCCGTGGCCCCTGGGTCGCGGGGTTCGGCGGCATCGAGTGGGCCGCTGGTGTCGACGGGTGGTGAAGGGGCGGGTCAACTTGCCGCTGCTTCGTCCTATTGAGAGTTCGCGGCCGGTGGCGTCCTGGGTGCCCGGGTCAGGCTTGCTCGGTTATGCGGAAGACCGGGTGGTCGGGGGCTATGCGCAGTAGCTCCTCGTCCGAGGAGTTGGGATTGACTCCCTTGAAGAACGCTCCGACCTGCCACTGCCATCGGGCGAGGTAGGTGCGGAGCAGTTCTGGCTTCTCCGCGTCGGGCACCTCCTGTGCGGTGAACCGCTCGATGTGGTTGCCCAGCCGCAGTTCGCCGCCTCCGGCCGCGCGCAGGTTGCGCACCCACTGGGTCTGGCCGCGGGGCGCGACCAGGAAGCGCTGTGCTCCGACGGTCACCGGGTTGACCGGATTGCGCCGCCACTCACCGCTTTTGCGTCCGCGCACCGCCAGTTCGCGGGAGCCCGCGATGCTGATGCCGTGCCGCGTCAGCCAGCCGACGGCGTTGTGCAGGAGCTGGACCTGGATCCGGCCCGGCTTGAGATAGCGCTGCTCAGTCACGGCGGTTCCCCATCGCATTGGTGAGAGCGGTGCTCTCGTTCCAGATCAGTCTGGCATCGTCGACGCACCCGCGCAAGAGCACTGCTCTCATTTATGTCCTCCGATCCGGTTGTTGGCTGCCGCTCCGTGAACTGGCAGACTGTGGCCATGAGTGTGATCCGAGGGGCCAGGGAACGCGCGCGCATCGAGGTAACCGCCGCCATCAAGGACGAGGCCAGGCGCCAGCTGGCCGCCGAGGGCGCCGCCCGGCTGTCCCTGCGGGCCGTGGCGCGGGAGCTGGGCATGGTCTCCTCCGCGCTCTACCGTTACTTCCCGAGCCGGGACGAGTTGCTGACGGCGCTCATCATCGACGCCTACGACGCCGTCGGCGAGGCCGCCGAAGCCGCCTTGGGCGAGACCGCCGGTGACGCTCCCGTCGCACGCTGGACGGCGGTGTGCCGTGCGGTGCGAGCCTGGGCGCTGGCGCATCCGCACGAGTACGCCCTGCTGTACGGCTCGCCCGTGCCCGGATACACGGCTCCGCAGGACACCGTCGCGCCCGCCTCCAGAGTCGGTCTGGCGCTGGTGGCCATCGCCCGCGACGCCCAAGCCGCGGGCGAGTTGACCCCACCTGCCGACGAACCGCTGCCCGATGAACTGCGCACCGATGTGGAACGGTTCGCTGCCCTGCTGGCGGCCGATCTGCCGGAGCCAACGCTGGCCGGGCTGACAGCCGCGTGGTCGCAACTCTTCGGCCTGATCGGCTTCGAGGTCTTCGGTCACTTCCATCGCGTGGTGGAAGCCCGCGACGCGTTCTTCGACCACTCGTGCGCCGTGCTCGCCCGGCAGGTGGGGCTGTAGGGCGCCGGGCCGCCACCTACTTCCCCGGGAGTACGGACGATCACCACGTGCGAGGGACGCCGCGGCGGCCCCGCCCGGTCTAGCGTTGCGGCATGAGCGACGATCAGGTGCCCCGGCGCGAGTGGCCCGGTGGCGCCGCACTGCGGGGTGGCCCGCCATGGGGCGTTGGCCCCTGGATGCGGAACGGGCCGGACTCGCCGCTCCGCTGGCCCGTGCGGTCCTCGCTCGCCGTCGCCTTCATCCAGGTGATGGCCTCGACGTTCGCCAGCCGCCACGCTGTCGACCAGGTCCACCTCAACGCGCTCGGCTATGCCCTGCTGCTCGCCGGGCCAGCACTGCTCGTGCTGCGACTACGGCTGCCGCAGGTCGCGGTGTACGGAACGATGGTCACGACCCTTGGCTATCTGGCCGGCGGTTTTGCCCGGGGGCCGTTCTTCCTCTGCTTCCTGGTCGCCTTCTGCTCCGCCGTCGTCCACGGCCGCCGCCGGGATGCCTGGGCCGCCGCGACCGGGCTGTACGCGGGTCACCTGCTGGTCGGCCACTGGCTCTACCGCTGGCTGCCGCCCGCCGGCCAACCTGCCCAGGGCTGGGGCCAGGAGTTCGGGATCGCGGCCTCGCTGCTGGCGTTGGGCGCCGTCGCCGAACTGATCAGAGTGCGCCGGGAACAGTTCGTCCGGGCCCGCCGGGAGCGCGCCGAGGCCGAACGGCACCGGGCCGACGAGGAGCGGCTGCGGATCGCCCGGGAGCTGCACGATGTGATCGCGCACAGCCTGTCGGTCATCAACGTCCAGGCTGGCGTGGGCCTGGCGTTGATCGACGAGCGCCCGGAGCAGGCGCGGATCGCGCTGACCACCATCAAGGCCGCGAGTAAGGAGGCGCTCGGCGAGGTGCGGCAGGTGCTCGGGACGCTGCGCTCCCCGGGCTCGGCGCCACGTACCCCCGCACCGGGCCTGGACCGGATTCCGGAACTCGCCGGGCAGGCGGCGGCTGCTGGGCTTCAGGTCAGCGTTGACATCGACGGAAGGGCACGGACGCTGCCGCCAGGCGTGGACCTCGCCGCGTTCCGGATCGTTCAGGAGGCGTTGACCAACGTGGTGCGGCACTCGGGCGCCCGTACCGCTCGGGTGCGGATCGGCTACCGGCCGCGGGAGGTGGAGTTGCGGATCGACGATGATGGGCCCGCCACCGCGGGCGGCGACTCCGGAGGCGGCAACGGACTGATCGGCATGCGCGAGCGGGCGGCGGCCCTCAGCGGCGGCGTCGAGGCCGGTCCGCGCGGTGACGGCGGATTCCGGGTGGTCGCCACGCTTCCGGTGACCGGGCTGGACGGCGTGGTGACGGAGGAGGACCGATGACACGGGTGGTGCTGGCGGACGACCAGGTGCTGGTGCGTGCCGGATTCCGTGCGCTGCTGGACGCGCAACCCGATATCGAGGTGGTCGGCGAGGCTGCCGACGGTCAGGAGGCGTTGCGTCAGGTCGCCCGGCTCAAACCAGATGTCGTGCTGATGGACATCCGCATGCCGGTGCTCGACGGGCTCGCCGCCACCCGCCGGATCACCGGCGACCCGGCGCTGACCGACGTCAAGGTCGTCATCCTCACCACCTTCGAACTGGACGAGTACGTCTTCGAGGCGATCCGCTCCGGCGCCACCGGGTTCCTGGTCAAGGACACCGAACCGGACGAACTGCTGCGGGCGGTACAGGCCGCGGTGGCCGGGGACGCCCTGCTGTCGCCCGGCGTGACACGGCGGCTGATCGCCGAGTTCGCCGCCCGCTCCAAGGAGCCGGCGGCGGCCGAGGGCATGGAGCAACTCACCGAGCGCGAGCGTGAGGTGATGGCGCTGGTCGGCATCGGGCTGTCCAACGACGAGATCGCCCGCCGCCTGGTGGTCAGCCCGCTCACCGCCAAGACGCATGTGAGCCGGGCCATGGTCAAGCTCGGCGCCCGGGACCGCGCCCAACTCGTCGTGCTGGCCTATGAGTCCGGCCTGGTGCGGCCCGGCTGGCTTGGCTGAGCCGACAAGGCTCAGGTGACCGACGAGTTGTCGCGCAACAGCTCGGCCAGCGAGCCGTCGCCGGTCACCTCGATGCCGTCATACGGTCCCCGGTTCCACAGTGCGAGGTAGAGCGCGGTGGCCGGGCCGCTGAAGGCGCAGTCGGGCGTTCCGATGCCGACGGGCGGCGCGCCGTCCGTACGCTCCACGCGCGGCGGGTCCTGGGACAGCCGAAGCCACCAGTCGACCGGGCCGGAGGGGCCGTCCGCCGCTTGTATTCGCAGCACCCGCGGCGTCTGGCAGCGCAGTCGGCTGCGGGATCCGGCCAGGAAGCCGGTCAGCAACTCGTCGATGCCATCGAGGGCGAAGTCGGTGCGGTACGGGGAGTGGCCCTTGCCCAGCGCGGCCTCCGCGTCGAAGCGGTGGATCGCCGTCTCGTGCGCCTGGCGACGGGCCCAGAACTCCAGCGGGGAGGGGGCGGGCAGGAAGGCCCAGCACTCCAGGTCGGCCGGGGCCGCGGTGAGCCGGTCCAGCAACTGCCGGTGGCCGTCCCTGTACCAGGAGGCGAGCGCCTCGTCCGGCGGGGCGTCGACCACCAGCCGCGCGGGCTGCGTCGCCCCCGCGACGAAGCCGGTCGCCCAACGGTGCACGCCGCCCAAGTGCGCGACCAGATCGCGTACCCGCCAGTCGGGGCACGGCGGCACGGGCGCGTCCCACCCGGCCGCCTCCGCCGCATCCGCCAACAACTCGCCGTCCTGGCGGAGGATTTCGATGAACTCGGCTGTTTCCATGACCACATGGTGGCACCGGGGTCTGACAACGGCCCTCGGGGTGGCGTCACGCCGTGCGTGGCTCCGCGTTGCGCACCGTGAAGGCGATCAGCGCGGCGGCCGCCGCCAGCAGCGCCACCGTGGTCAGCGCCAGTGGCAGCCCCACCGCCTCGGCGAGGAAGCCGATCGAGGGCGGCCCGAGCAGCATGCCGCCGTAGCCGAGCGTGGACGCGGCGGCGACCCCGCCGGGTCCGGCCAGTGCCCCGGCCCGAGCGATGGCGACCGGGAAGATGTTGGCCAGGCCCAGGCCGGTCACCGCGAATCCGGTCAGCGCCAGCCACGGCAGTGGGGCGAGCGCTCCCAGCAGCATCCCGGACGCGGCGGTCAGCCCGCCGAGGACCAGGGTGCGGGTTTGACCGAAACACTCCAGCAGTGCGGTGCCCGACAGCCGTCCCACGGCCATGGCCAGCGCGAACGGCGCGTAGGCCGCCGCCGCGAGACCTGGTCCGCTGTCCAGGTCCTGGGTCAGGTGCAGCGCGCTCCAGTCGGCCAGCGCTCCCTCCCCGTACGCGGTGCACAGGGCGATCAGGCCGAACACGCCGACGAGCCAGCGGGTTCCGGTACCGGCGCGCGGGCGCACAGGCGCCGATTCCACCGTCTGGGTGCGGGGCGCCGCGTGCCGCAGCAGTACCCGGCCCGCGACCGCCGACACCACCAGGGCGACCGGGGTGAGCAGGAGCAGGTGCCGGGTCGGTGACAGGTGCGGCGCGACCAGTCCGCCGAGCCCGGCGCCCACCAGTCCGCCGAAGCTGAACGCCGCGTGGAAGCCTGGCATGACCGGGCGCCGTAGCGCCCTGACCAGGTCGACGGCGGCACTGTTCATGGCGACGTTCAGCCCGCCGTACGCGGCGCCGAAGACCAGCAGGACCAGTCCCAGGGCCAGCGCCGAGTGGGTGAGCGGCGGCAGCGCTACGCTGAGCGCCAGCAGCGCCGCGCACCCCACGGTGACCGGATGGCTGCCGAACCGGTGGCACAGCCGCCCGGTGATGACCATCGTGGCGACCGCCCCGGCGGACACGCCGAGCAGCGCGAGGCCCAACGCGCCTGAGGAGGCGCCCACTTGGGCCTTGATGGCAGGGATGCGGACCACCCATCCGGCGAAGACGAATCCGTCCACGGCGAAGAAGGCGGTGAGCGCGGTGCGCAGGGCGGTCAGAGGGGTACCGGACGGCCTGTGGGCGGTTCCAGTGAGGGCCGTCCGTATTTTGTTTAGCGTCGGCACAAAGTAAGAATAGGACCGTGACGCAGACTCGGACAAGGCTTGAGAGGGGGCGCGCGGCGCTGGGCCCCGCGCTGGCGCTCGTACACACCGGGCGCGCGCCCACCCGTGCGGTGCTCACCGCGGAGCTGGGGGTGACCCGGGCGACCGCCGGTGCGGTGGCCGCCGAACTCGAAACCCTCGGGCTGATCCGGGTGGACACCCGCCCCACCGTGGAGGCCGGTTCGCAGGGCCGCCCCTCGCACCGGCTCCAGGTCGCCCCCGACGGGCCGGTGGTCCTTGCCGCCCAGGTGCACGCCGACGGCTTCCGGGCAGCCCTGGTCGGCCTCGGCGGGCGCATCATCGCCACCACGCCCGGCTGCATGACGGTGCCCGCCGACCCGGCACACGTACTCGGTCTGGTCGTCGAGGCCGGGGTGGAACTGCTGAAGTCCTCCGGACGCGACTGCGTCGGCGCCGGACTCGCGGTGCCGTCCGCGGTGGCCGAGCCCGAGGGCACCGCGCTCAACCCGCTCCACGTCGCCTGGCCCGCCGGTGCGCCGGTGAGAGATGTCTTCGCCGAGCAGATCAGGGCACACGGTGTCACCGGCCCGAGCGGCGCTCCGGTGGCTTCCTTCGTGGGCAACGACGTCAACGTGGCCGCGCTAGCCGAGCACCGGCACGGCGCGGGACGCGGTGCCCAGCACCTGCTCGTGGTCGCCACCGGGCACCGTGGTGTGGGCGGCGCCCTGGTGCTCGACGGCCGGCTGCACACCGGCAGTTCAGGCCTCGCCCTGGAGGTCGGCCACCTCACCGTCAACCCCGAGGGACGCCCCTGCCACTGCGGCAGCCGCGGCTGCCTGGACGTCGAGGTCGACCCGGTGGCCTTCCTTGAGGCCGCCGGACGGCCGACGAGCCCCGAGGTGTCGCTGCTGGACAGCTCGGCCCGACTGCTGCGCACGGAGTACGACGATCCGCTGGTGCGCTCCGCCGCCGAGGCGCTCATCGACCGGCTCGGTTTGGGACTCGCCGGACTGGTTAATGTGCTCAACCCCGACCGCATCGCCCTGGGTGGACTGCACCGGTACCTGTTCGAGGCCGATCCGGAGCGGCTGCGCGCCGTCGTCGCCGACCGAAGCCTGTGGGGGCGCAGCGGCTCGGTGCCGATCCTGAGCTGCTCGCTGGACCACAACAGCCTGGTCGGCGCCGCGGAGCTGGCCTGGCAGCCGGTGCTCGATGACCCGCTGGAGGCACTCGCCGGGTAGCAGCCGCAGCCGATGCCGGTACTTCTGGCGAAGTACGCACACTGGCGCCTGCCATACGACGACCAGAACTGCCCGACGCGCGACGCTCGATGGTGTCCGCGACCACCCATGGCCGCGGACCGGAAACCGGTCAACGAACGGACCGGTGGCATCGAGGAGTTGAACGTCATGAACCTCCTGGCAGCCCCCTGGCACGAGGGTGGACCCGGCCCCTGGATCCTGCTGTTCCCACTGGTGTGGACGGCGGGGGTTATCGGCGTGGTGACCGTGCTGCGGCGCACCGTGTGGCGGGGCCGGGGCGGCCCTTGGGCGCGGCCGTTCCCGCCGCGGTCGGACGAGCAGTCACCGGTGGCCGTGCTCGGGCGCCGGTTCGCGGGCGGTGAGATCGACGAGGACGAGTACTGGCGCAGGCTGTCCGTGCTGGACGAGCGGTTCGGCGGTGCGCGATGACCGCCGCCAGCGCGGTACGTACCGTCGCGCACGCCGCCCAAGTTCGCGACGGGTGAAGGTTTAAGGGCATCGGCGACACAGAGGCGCGGGCACTCGACGGAGTGATCGTGGGGCTTCCCCGGATGCGCTTCACCACGACCACGGGACCCTCGGGCTCCGGCAAGTCCACGCTGATGCGCTGCGCGGCCGGGGCTCGGCACCCTCACCTCCGGTTCCGGGTACATCGGCGACACCGAGCTGGGGGGTCGCTGATCGACGGCCAGTTGACGCTGCTGCGGCGGGAACACGTCGGGTTCGGCTTCCGGTCGTTCAATCTGGTGGCCCGCCCTCACTGTCGTCGAGAACGCGACGCCGCGCACAAGTTGGGCCGCACCGTGATGGTGGTCACCGCGCCCCCGGTGGCCACCGGTCAGGCGACGTGATGTTCCTCGCCGACGGACGGCTGGTCGAGCGCATGTAACGCCCCACCTCGGCCGGGTAGTTGACCGGATGAGGGCGTTTGACGGGCGGGCGCGACAGAAGGCACGCTCATGACCGTCACCAACGGCGGCCGGGTCGGCCTGAGGCTGGGCCTCGCCTCGTTGCGGACGTACAAGCGCCGGTTCGCCGGAACGCTCCCCGCGGTACTGCTCGGGGTGTCGGTCCACTGGGGCCGGGGGGCGGGACGCCACGTCCGCAGTTCGAACGTCGTCGCCGTGTCCGGCAAGAGCCAGGGTGTTCGGCAGCCGGTGGACACCGCGCCCGTGCGCACGGTCCTCGGTGTGCCAGGGGTCGCCGCCGAGCCCCGCATTGAGGGCGCCGGGTAGCTGACCGGCGATATGCGCTTGGCGCGCAGCAGCCAGGTCATCGGCTCGACGCTGGCTGAGCCGCTGGACGTCGCCGTGGTCGCGTCAACCGCCGGGCTGTTCGGCGGAACCGCAGCGTGGCCGAGCTGCAGGCACTGTTTCCTGGTCACCGCGGTCGGGGCGACGATCACGGGGGAGGGGGCCGCGTTCATCGTCGTGATATCCGGTAGCGGTCGGATACGCCGTTCGGGTACTCGGCGCCCCGCTCGCCCGGCTGCGCGGGGTCACGTGGGCGCTGGTCCGGGGCAACGCTCTGCGCGGCCCCAAACAGACGGCAGCCACCGCGACCGCGCTGATGACCGGGGTGGCTGTGGTGACCTGTTCATGGCATTCGGCGCCTCGCCGAATGCCACCTTGCACCAGACCGTCTCGCGGTCCTTCGCGTGCGATGTGGCGGTCAGCGCACCGGCGTTCGGCGCGGGCGGCAGCGGACTGAGCCCGCGGCGGGCCCCGCCCTCGCGAGGCTTCCGCAGGTGGCCACCGCCGTCGGGCTCGGCAAGGGAACGGCCCAGGTGAACGGCGCCGGTGCGCAGTTGACGGTCGCGGATACGGCCGGGCTCAGGCGGGCGGCGGACTTCGGGAAGGCCGACGGCGCGCCCCACGCGATGGGTACGTGGAGCACCGCGCTATGTGGCGATCAGGCCGTCAAACATGGTTGGCGGGTCGGTTCCAGCACGAAACCGCTGTTCACCGACGGCAGCGCGCAGCGGTTCACGGTCGGCGCGATCTACCAACACGCCGATCGCATGGGCGACTACGTGATCCGACGCCAGGCATGGGAGCCGCACCGAACTCAGGACAGCGTCACGCTAGTCGCGGTCTCCCTCCGGCCCGGGGCGTCCGTGTCCGACGGCAAGGCCGTGGTGACACGCGTCGCCGCCGGGCACGGGAACCCCACGGTACGGACCCGCGCCGAGTACGCCAAGTCCTCGGCGTCGGGCATCGACACCACGCCCATCCTCGTCTACGCGCTGCTGGCGCTGGCCGTCCTCATCGCGCAGCTCGGCATCACCAACGCGCTCACCCTCGCGGTCCACGAGCGGACACGGAAAGGGGGGCTGCTGCGCGCGGTCGAGCAGACCCGGGCGCAGCTGCGGGCGGTGGTCCGCTGGCAGTCGGTGCCGGTGGCCGCGTTCGGCACGGTCGGCGGTCCGGGGCTCGGCGCGTTCCTGCGCCGGGCGCTGGTGCGTGGCGCCGACTCCTCGGGAGTCAGCGCCTTTTCGGTACCGCCGGTGCGGTCGGTGGTGGTGCCGCTGGTCGGGCTGATGGCCGGGCTGGGGCCAACGCGGCGGGCGGCCCGGCCCGATGTGCGCCGGGCGGTCGCCGCGGAGTCAGCGGGGCCGGGGCGCGCGAGGGCGGGGCCGGACCGCAGGCTTCTTCGCCGGTCGTGCTGCCCGCCGTCGAAGGCCGCTGAGCCCCTGCACGCGTGCCCCGACGCCCCCGCGTGCCTCCTGCGAGCCTCCTGGACCTGCCCCCGTCCGCGCCACCCGCGGCCCCGTCGGTGGCCTCTACGCCAGCGAAGCCGCGATCGGCACGCCGCGTTTACCGATCGGTAGCACCGTTGCGGTGTGGACCGGTGCCGCCGTGCGGACCCGTGGGGTGGTGGGGGCGCGTTTGGCGAGGGTGAACCAGACGACCTTGCCGCCGCCTTCGCCGTTGGGCCGTGTACCCCAGCCGTCGCTGAGGGCGGCCAGCATGGCCAGCCCGCGGCCCGAGGTGTCCAACGCGTCCGCCCCCAGGGCGATCGAGGGCGGGCGCGGATCGTTGTCGGTGACCGACACGGTCAGTCGGCCCCGGTCGTAGGACAGCTCTACGGTGCACTGCTTGTCGGGCTGGGCATGGCGGTGCACATTGGCCAGCAGCTCGGTGATGCCGAGCAGCGTGGTGTCGAGGAGCGGTTCCAGATCCCAGTACCGAAGCTGTGCTGAAACGATTCGGCGGACCTGTCCGATCCGATGCGGCAGTGCCTCCAGTCGTACGGCGCACCGCAGGCTGTGCTGGGTAGAGATCACGGCTGCGACTCCCTCCGCGGTGGGGCCGACCTCCGGGACCGTGCCCCGTCCCGCTCGATTGGGAAAGCCTGTGCGGGAACACCCAGAGTGACCGTTTCTGTACTCCGTGTGCGGGACCAGGTTCGCCCCGGGAGGCGCATTCCGCAACTCCCGCAGCGCGCTCCCTCGCCATTCCGGTGGCGTGCACCCCGTATGGTGCGTACCCCGGACCACCCGGCGCCGTCGCGTCGATGTGCCGCGGCGCGCCCGTCGGTCAGCGGCTGCCTATGATCGACGAGTGCCCGGCAGCGTGGCCGGGAACGGCTACGAGCGGGAGGCGGAGGCCAGTGGACACCGTCGAACACACCGGCAGCGGTGGTGCCGACAGCCCCCGCGAGCCCCTTCCCACCATGGACGTGGACCGCTCCGACCAGCAATACCGCATCTGGCTCAAAGAAGCCGTCCGCCAGGTCCAAGCCGACGCCAACCGCAGCGCGGACACCCATCTGCTGCGCTTCCCGCTCCCCGAACACTGGGGAATCGACCTGTACTTGAAGGACGAGTCCACCCACCCCACCGGCAGCCTCAAGCACCGGCTGGCCCGCTCGCTTTTCCTGTACGGGCTGTGCAACGGCTGGATCCGGCCCGGCCGTCCGGTGATCGAGGCGTCCAGCGGATCCACGGCGGTCTCCGAGGCCTACTTCGCCAAGCTGACAGGCGTGCCGTTCATCGCGGTGATGCCGCGTACCACCAGCCGCGAGAAGCAGCGGCTCATCGAGTTCCATGGCGGCCGGTGCCATCTGGTGGACGACCCGCGCACGATGTACGAGGTCTCCGCGCGGCTCGCGCAGGAGACCGGCGGCCACTACATGGACCAGTTCACCTACGCCGAACGCGCCACCGACTGGCGGGGCAACAACAACATCGCCGAATCGATCTACCAACAGCTGCGCAGGGAACGCTATCCGGAACCCGCCTGGGTCGTGGCCACCGCGGGCACCGGCGGCACCTCGGCGACCATCGCCCGCTATGTGCACTACATGCAGTACGACACCAGGGTGTGCGTCGCCGACCCGGAGAACTCCTGCTTCTTCGACGGCTGGGTCAGCGGCGACCCCGACGTCTCCTGTGAGCGGGGCTCCCGCATCGAGGGCATCGGCCGTCCCCGGATGGAGCCGAGTTTCGTACCGGGCGCGATCGACCGGATGATGAAGGTGCCCGACGCCGCCTCGGTGGCGGCGGTACGCGCGCTGGAGCAGGCGATCGGCCGGAAGGCGGGCGGCTCCACCGGAACCGGACTGTGGGGCGCGCTGCGCATCGTCGCCGAGATGCTGGCCGAGGGCCGCACCGGAAGCGTGGTCACGCTGCTGTGCGATCCCGGTGACCGCTACCTCGACAAGTACTACTCCGACGACTGGCTCGCCCAAGAGGGCCTGGACATCCTCCCGTACACGGCGGCGATCGACACCTTCCTGGCCACCGGCGCCTGGCCGAGCTGAACTCCCGCCGCCTCCGGGGCGGTTCCGTGACATGCGGGACATCCGGAGCCCCCAGGAACGTCACCCTCCGTACGACCGGCGCCCCTAGCGTCCCGGCATGACTCACGGCCGAAGGCGACTGTCCCGGCTGACCGGGCCAGTGCGACTGGTCGTCCAGGCCGTGGCGGCGCTGCTCGCCGTCGGCGCCCTGTGCGCCGCCGCCGTGCTCGGCTTCGGCACGGCGCGCGACGGCACCGCGGCGCTGCGCCGGGCGGTGGTGGACCGGGCCGCGGCCGCCGCCGAACTCCACTTCGCGCTGGCCGATCTGGACGCCGAGCGCGCCGACGAACTCATCCCCGGTCACGCTCCCGGCCAGCCCGACGTCCCGGTCGGCGACCAGGTGCTGGCGCTGATCACCGCCAATCAGCGGCGCACCGAGATCAGCGGACTGCTGCGGCAGCTCGGCGGTGATCCCGCCCAAGCCGCCAGGGTGCGGGCGGTGTTCGACGCACTGGGCCGGTACGACGAACTCAGCGGGCAGGTGGAGTACGCCGACGACCAGGACGCCGACCCGGCGGCGGGCCATCCGCCGACCCCGGCGGTCGACCTGTCCGCGCAGGCGGGCGCGGTGATGCGGGACCAACTGCTGCCCGTAGTCGATGAGTTGAGTCAGACCTACCAACGGCAGGCGGCCACACTGCGCGTCCGGGCGCGGGACGCGCAGCGGTGGTACGCCGTCGCGCTGAGCGTCTTCGGGGTGCTGGCGCTGGTCGTGCTGGTGTGGTGGCAGCGCGACCTGGCCGTGCGGTACCGGCGACGGATCAACCCGGCACTGGTGGCGGCCTCGCTCGCCGTACTGACCGTCACGGTGGTCGGGGCGACGGGTTTGCTGGCGGCCGCGGGCGAACTGGGCCGGGCGGCCGAACAGGGCTTGGGGCCGTGGGCGCGGCTCGCGGAGGCCCGTACGGCGGCGGCCGACGCGGTGGCCGCGGAAAGCCGCTGGTTCGTCCAGGACCCCGGAGCGGGCACCGCCTACCGTGACGACTACGAGGCCCAGATGCGGCGCCTTGACGGCCTGCTCAGCCCCGACACGGGCACCAGCGCGGCCGAACTGCCGCAGTACGCGGCGGCCTTGAAGCCGTTGGCCGCCTTCCGGTCCGATGACGCGACGCTGCGTCGGCTGCTCGCCGCCGGGCGACTCGACGAGGCGGCCGTCGTCCTCACCGATGTGGGACGCGACCATGTCGCCTTCGACTACTGGGACTTCGCCACCCGTCTCGACGGCCTGGAGCAGGCCCGGCGCGCCGACTTCGAGACGCGGATGGCGTCCGCCGGGCACGCGCTGGACGGCTGGCCCGCGATCCCGACCGGAACGCTGGCGGGCGCCGCGGCACTCGTCCTGGTCGGGGTACGGCCGCGGCTCGCCGAGTACCGGTAGCGGTTCAGGCGGTGGTCCGGGTGACCGCCAGCCGTCGGTCCAGGGTGCGCATCGCGTCCCGGAAGGCATGGCCGAACCCTGGGCGCGCGTACCGCAGCAGCACGCGCACGGACGCCGGCGCGTCCACGGCGAAGGTCCACTGCACCCTGGTGCCGCCGGAGGCCAGCGGAGCGACCCGCCACTCCTCGACCATCGCCTCGACGGCGGGCACGTTCGTCTCGTCCACGCGGTACACGTACCGCTCGTCCGGCCGTGCCTCCAGTATGGTCTCGGCGAAGCGAACGCCGCCGATCAGCCTGATGTTCCGCCCGCCGTCGGTCGGCAGCGCCGAGACCACCGAACGGAACCAGCTCGTCCAACCCTCGGTGTCCTCCGCCAACGCCCGGTAGACGGCCGGGGTCTCGGCCTTTGTTCCGGCCGCGAAGACCAGCCGCACCTGGGCCGAAGCGATGAAGTCCAGCCCCACGGGACGGAGTCGGCGCGCCATGGCGGTACCTCCAGACGGGAAGCGGTCGTTGGCCCCGACACGATACCTGACGCGATATCACATGTCTGGTCGGTCCCTCGCGTCCGGACCGCCCGCGAACACCAGGTCCGCCAGATGCTCGGAGAGCTCGGCGCGCAGCACCTCCGGTATGCCGGCGTCCGTCACCAGCGTGTCGACCTCCTCCAGGGTGGCGAACGAACTCAGGCCCACCGTGCCCCACTTGGTGTGGTCCGCGATCACCACCACCCGGCGCGCCGACCGGACGAACTGCCGGTTGGTCTCGGCCTCCGCAAGGTTCGGCGTGGACAGGCCCGCCTCCACCGACAGCCCGTGCACGCCCAGGAACAGCACGTCGAAGTGGAGCGACCGGATCGCCCGGTCCGCCACCGGCCCCACCAGCGAGTCCGACGGAGTGCGCACCCCGCCGGTCAGCACCACCGTCGCGGCGCCCGGGCGCGCCGCCGACTGGGCGCCGCCGCCGACCCGGCGCTGACCGGAGTGGAACACGTCCGCCACCCGCACCGAGTTCGTCACCACGGTCAGGTCCGGCACGTCCAGCAGATGGTGCGCCAGCGCGTACGTCGTCGTGCCACCGGACAGGGCGATCGCGCTGCCCGGCACCACCATGGCGGCGGCCGCCCTGGCAATGGCCTCCTTGGCGCCCTGCTCCAGACCGGACTTCGCCTCGAACCCCGGCTCGTGGGTGCTCGCCTCGGCCACCGGGACCGCGCCGCCGTGCACCTTCTCCACCACGCCCTGGTGGGCCAGCGCGTCCAGATCACGGCGCACGGTCATGTCCGAGACGTTCAGCTTGCGGGTCAGCTCGTTGACCCGCACCCCGCCGCGCCGCCTGACCTCGTCAAGGATCAGGGCGCGCCGCTGCTCGGCCAGGAGGTTCTGGTTGTCGCCCACCTGTTCCCCCGTCCCTTCCATAGACCCGCTGTTCCGCCGACCCGCGGCAGGGCCATCTTCGCACGTGGCGGGTACCGGGCTCAGGGCAGTTCCGGGAGATCTTCCGCGTAGAGCAACTGCAGGTCGTCGTGGGTAGGGGCGGCGAGCTGGGCCACCCGTCCGGCGTGCCGCTCGACCATCGCCTCGAAGGTCAGCCGGGCGGTGCGGCCGTTGCCGAACGTCGGCCCCTTGGGCAGCGCGGTGAAGTACTTCAGCAGCGCCTCGTCGGCGCCCTCGGCCAGCCGGTACTCGTGCTCGTCCGCCTGTGTGCCGACGATCCGCAGCAGTTCCTCAGGGGTGTAGTCGCCGAACGCGATGGTGCGCGAGAAGCGCGAGGCCACACCGGGGTTGGCGGCCATGAAGCGCTCCATCTCGGCGGTGTACCCGGCGACGATCACCACCACCGCGTCACGGTGGTCCTCCATCAGCTTGACCAGGGTGTCGATGGCCTCCCGGCCGAAGTCGCGTCCGGCGTCCTCCGGCGCGAGCGCGTAAGCCTCGTCGATGAACAGCACTCCGCCACGGGCCCGCTCGAATGCCTCCTGGGTGCGGATGGCCGTCGACCCGATGTGCTCGCCGACCAGGTCCACCCGGGAGACCTCCACCAGGTGCCCGGTCTCCAGCACCTCCAAGGCGGCCAGGATCTCGCCGTACAGCCGGGCGACCGTGGTCTTGCCGGTGCCGGGGGAGCCGGTGAAGACCAGATGGCGGCGGAGCGACGGGGCCTTGAGGCCCGCCTCCTGGCGGCGGCGGCCGACCGCGATCAGATCGATCAGCGCCCGTACCTCCCGCTTGACGCTCTCCAGGCCGACCAGAGCGTCGAGTTCGCCGAGCACGTCCTGCGAGGGGCGGGTGCTGGCCCGCGGCGCGGGTGGTTCCGGCCGGCGCGGTTCGGGGATGCCGCCGAGCAGCCCGTAAGAGCGTACGGCGGTCGCCGGTGCGGTGGCCGGGGGTGTGGCGGGGTGCGGGGGGAGGCCGTCGGCGGTGCCCGCGGCGGCGTCCGGGGCGGGGCGCCGTTCGGCGCTCTCGTCGCTGGTGCAGCCCTCGGCGACCGGGCCCGGCTCGGAGAACTCGTAACCGCCACGGGCGCAGCGCTCGGTGCGGCACCGGGTCACGGTGGACCGGCAGCCGTCGATGACGTGGAACCCGTAGCCCCGGCTGCCGGTGACGGTGCAGCCGGTGAAGGTGCCGCGGCCGCCCGCCGAGACGTAGAAGCCGGACTCCGCGGGGCTGTTCACGGTGCACCGCTCGATGACCGGGTCGGCGCCCTTGGTGACGATCACGCCGGTCGCCGTCTCGTCTATGGTGCACGCGGCGAGCGTGCCCCCGCTGCCGTGGTCGCGGAACCAGGCGCCGGTGGCGGCCTCGCGGATCCGGCAGTCGTCCAACTGGACCGTCGCGCCGTCGCTCACCGACACCGCGGTGTTGCGGACCTGCGAGATATCACTGTCGACAACATCGGCGCGGGAACCGCGGTCCAGCACGAACAGGGCGTCCGGCACGTCACGCACCCGGCAGGAGTCGAAGACCGCGGCGGCCCCGTCGCTGATCCACACCGCCGGATAGTCGCCGGTGCTGTCGTGGATCTCGCACCGGTTGGCGTCCGCCCTGGTGCCCGGATCCCACACCGACAGGCCGTTGCGGCCGAAGCGGCGCACGGTGGAGCGGGTCAGCGTGAGCACCGAGCGGGAGCGCAGGTCGATCGCGTTCTCCGGCACGTCGTGCACATCGCAGTCGGCCATGGTGAGCACCGCGTCGGTGTCCAGCGTCACTCCGTCGCCGGTGGTGCGGTGCACCTGGCAGTCGGTCAGATGGCCGGTGGCGCGGGCGGCGACCTGGACACCGGTGCCCTTGATCTCGTAGACCTCGCAGCCGACGGCCTCGACCGTGGTGCCGTCACCGGTCACGGTCAGGCCCGCGCCGGTGGTGTGGTGCACCCGGCAGCGCTCCAGGCGCGGCGAGGCGCCACCGCGCACCGAGAAACCGGACTGCCCGGCCGCGATCACCTCGCACTCCTCGAACACCCCGCCGGAGCCGTCGAGCACGCTCACCCCGAGCCCGGCCGGATTGTCGACCGTGCAGCGTTTGACCGTCGGCCGGGCGCCGTCCCGCACCTCTATGCCGACCGCGGAGTGGGTGACCACCCGCAGGTCCTGCAACTCCGGTGCGGAGCCCTCGACCAGCAGCGCGGCGGCGGAGCTGTCCTGGCCCTCGATGTGCAGGTCCTGCACCGTGGCGGAGGCACGGACGGTCAGGGCGACACCGCCGGGCGGGGCGATCCGCACCGAGCCGGGCCCCTCGGCGCCGCGCAGCGTCACCGCCCTCTGGACCACCAGGTTCTCCCGGTAGGTGCCCGGGGTGATTGCCACGACGTCGCCGTCGCCCGCCGCCTCCAGGGCCGCGGCGAGGGTCTCGTACTCGCCGGTGCGGCGCCGCCACCGCGACGTGCTGGTGTGCGTCACCTGAGCCACGCCCTGTGCCATGGTGCTGCTCTGCCCCCACCTTCTTGCCCTGGGATCCGTCCCCGCAACCGGTGCTCCACCGTAGCGCGCGCCGGAGGTGCCGACGTACGCGGAGAGGCTTGGGAATCAGCACAGTTGGGCGGGTTCGGGTGGACAACGTAGGTCCTCTTCCGCCCTCGAAACGCATGTGATCGCGACGACGTTCCCGTCGCGTCAACCGCCCGCGCCCGCCCGGCCCCAGTCCTCGCTCACCCGGGTCCACTCGCGCGCCCAGTCGGCCAGCCGTCTGCGCATGATCCGCCAGCCCAGCAACTGCCGTGCCCCGCAGACGAGCGCCGCCGCAGCGCCGGCCACGCCGAAGCCCGCGGCGACCGCGTTGGTGGTCGCCGTCGACTCGTCCATCGGGCGCTCGGTGAGCCGCCCGCGCCGATCGGTCCACACCGCCAGCGGATCTCCCACCACGTGCCGGGCCTCGATCCGCACCACACCGGTGCGCGACTCCCCGTCAGGCGTTCGCCAACGCACCAGCGCCACGCGGGTGCCGTCCTGCCCGTGCGCGGCCTCGGAGTCGACCACCGGGGCGCGGTGCCGGTCGACGCTGACCACATGCGCGGTGGTGCGGTGCCGCTCGGCCCGCTGCCGCTGCACGGTGCGCTGGAGGTCGGAGCCCACGCTCTGACCCGCCGCCAGCCCGGCCAGGGGCGCACCGACGACCACCAGGCCCACGGTGACCAGGCTCGCCCACGCCTCGACCACATCGCTGCGGCGCCGTAGCGGATTGCGCCGCCAGCGCCACAGTCCCGGAACCGATCGCATCGCACCACACCCCCTTCGCACGTCCAAGTACCGCACACGGCACGGCGTACGCGCGGGGCGGGCCGCAAGTCGGCCGAAACAACCCACTAAGGGGCGTGACCGCAGCACCGCCTTGACGCGTCACTCCAGCACCGAGAACGGGTCATCCACCCGAACGGTTCCGGGGTGCTCCGGGATCAGGTTCTGTCCGAAGACCAACTTGTCGCCGAACCTGCGGTGTTCGGCGAGGGTGCGCAGCGGTTCCCGGCCGCGCCTCGCGGTCCGCTGGTCGGTGGTGGTCACGATGCAGCGCGAGCACGGTTTGACGACGCGGAAGGAGACCTCGCCGATCCGCACCCGGCGCCAGCCGTCCTCCGCCCAGGGCTCGGTGCCGGTCACGACCGCGTTCGGCCGGAACCGGTCCATGGGCAGCGGCCCCTCGTCGGGGAACCGGCCCCCGGATATGAGCGTGTTGAGGGCGTCCAGCGACGCGGTCGAGGTGAGCAGCAGCGGGTAGCCGTCCGCGAAGCTCACCGTCTCGCCGGGGCGTGCGTAGTCGGGGTCGATCGGGCGGCGGCGCGCCGGATCGTCGAGGTGCACCAGCGCCACCTGGCTGTCCAGGAACGTGCTGAACCAGGCGCCCGCCTCCGGTGCGGCGGGCACCGCCTCCACCTTGTCGCGCCAGATCTGCACCGCGGCGGTGCCGACCGGCTCGGGCACGGCGACCTCCAGCGGCGCCATGCCGGGCGCGCTCACCCGGATCCCGCCGTCCGGCAGCGACTCGGCCTGGATCAGCGTCAGCCGCGGTAGCTGGCGCTGGGTGAGGAACCGGCCCGTGCCGTCGACCAGCAGCCATCGCCGGTCACCGGCGAGCCCCCACGGCTCGACGGCCGCTTCGCCGAGGGTCAGCCCACCGACCGACTTGACCGGGTAGATGTGCAGGGCGCTCAGGTGTGGTCTCCTCATGCGGCCATGGTGCCAGCAGCCGCCGACAGTACGGATGCCACCCGAGCGTGTTCGTGGGACGGGTTCAGTACCCCTGACCGTTGTACGGGCGGCGGTACTGGTACCCGTCGTCCCCGAAGCCGCCGGGAACCTGACGCGGAGGCACGGGGCGCGGTACGACCGGCCGCACCGCCTCGTACCCGGTCGGGGCGGGACCCTGCTGCGGGCCCTGGGCCGGATATCCGCCGGGGTACCCGCGCGGGGCGGTCGCCTGCTGCGGGATGTACGGCGCCGGCGCGGGCTGCTGGGGCTGGTACGCGGCGGGCGGCGTGTTCGGCACGTAGCCGGTGTACGCGCCCTGCGGGGGTGTGTGGGTGGACGGCCCGGAGGGAAGGGCCGGGAGTGCCGTGAGCGCGGGCAGGTAACTGCCGGAGTCGTACGGCGACGGGACCCGGATGGGTGCGATCTGAGGGGTGCCCCGCTCTGCGACCAGGCTGTCGTAGATGGGGGTGTCCGGGAAGGACGACGAGGCGTAGTAGCCGCCGCCGTAGGTGCCGCGGGGGGTGGTCATGCTCCATAAGTTAAGCCCACGATGTGCTGGATGGGGAGTCCGGTAAGAGGGTTGTTTGAGGCTCCGCGAGTGAACGTTGATCCCCAATGCGATCGAAACTGTGAAAATCGGTCGCGGAGCGGCGTTCTGATCGTGTAAACGCCAGCCTTTAAGGGGAGTTGCCGGGGGTGTCCCGGGCTGTACGAAGGGGGAGTTCATGTCCATGCCCAAGGGGTCCAACGTGCCCGTGCCCGCGCGGCCGCTGCGGGTGGAGTTCGGTTGGCGCACGGGCCCCGGTGCGCCGCGCACCGAAGCCTGCGCGCTGCTGCTGGCCGACGGGCGGGCGGACGTCGTCGGGTACGGCCGGGCGCATCCGTCCGGAGGTGTCCGCCACGAGGGCGCGCGGCCGGTGGACGGGGAGCGGGTGGACAGCCTGCTGGTGGATCTGACACGCGTTGAGCAGGGGCTGGACAGGGTCGTGCTGGTCGCCTCCGTGGATGGCGGAACGTTCGGCCAGCTGCCCGGAGCGCGCGTCCGGGTGACGGACGCGGTGGCGGGCGACGAGGTCGCGCACTTCGAGTGCGCCGACACCACCGTGGAGTCAGCGCTGGTGCTGGGGGAGTTGTACCGGCGCGCCGGGCAGTGGCGCTTCCGGGCCGTCGGCCAGGGGTACGACACCGGGCTGGCCGGGCTGGCGGCCGACTTCGGGATACCGGCGGACGCGTTCGTGCCGTCCGAGCCCCAGGCGGCGCCCGAGCCTGTGCCCGCGCCCCCCGCCACCGCTCCGCAACCCCTGACGCCTCCCGCGCCCTCCGCGCCCCCCGTGCGGCTCACAAAGGTCACCCTGACGAAGGACGCCCCCTCCGTCTCCTTGACCAAACAGGGCGGTACCTCGGGCGCCATGCGGGTCAATCTCAACTGGCGGATGCGCGAGCAGCCGAGGGGCTGGCTGCGCAAGGCCGGGCTGATGGGCTCACAGGCCGCCGAGATCGACCTTGACCTGTGCGCCCTGTACGAACTCACCGACGGCACCAGGGGAGTTGTGCAGGCGCTGGGGAACGCCTTCGGCGCGGTCGACCGACCCCCGTACATCCAGCTGGACGGAGACGACCGCACCGGCGCGGTCGACAGCGGCGAGAACCTCACCATCAACCTCGACCACCGGCACGCCTTCCGGCGGATCCTGGTCTTCGTCACCATCTACGAGGGCGCCCGCAGCTTCGCGGGGCTGCACGCCACCACCACGCTGCGGCCGGAAGGCGGCGCGCCGGTCGAGTTCTTCCTGGACGAGTGCACGGTGCCGTCCACCGTCTGCGCCCTGGCCCTGATCAGCAACGATGGCGGGGAACTGGTGGTGCGTCGGGAGGCCCGGTACCTCGTGCCGCGACCGGGCGTGAGCCCGCAGCGCACCGTCGACCAGGCGTACGGATGGGGCATGAACTGGACCCCGGGACGCAAGCACTAGTCCATCTGGTGTGCCGTCAGAGAAATTTCTGACGGCGCTTTAGTGCGCCCTTGAGCAGGGGAAATGTCATGTTTTAGAGGTGAGTGTCAGATCTTCTTCACTCTTATGCCGATCTTAAGTGGCGGGTCGTCAGGTGCCTACATATCGTCAGATATGACGGGGCGTAGTTATCTGGCTACGCAGGCGGTATGGGTCTGCGGCTGCGCCCGGGAATCGGAGATCACACATGCGCACTATGCGCCTGGCAACCGCAGCCCTCGTGGGCGCGGCCTCAGTCATCAGCCTCACGGCTCCCGCGTCGTTCGCAACCGGCGGCGACAACGACCATCACCGGCGTGCTCACATCCGGGTCCACCCCAAGGTCGCGTGGTCGGGCGAGCGGGTCCACGTCCGGGTCCGCTGCCCCAGGGCCCAGGCCGACGACGTCCGTACCATCCGCGCCTTCTCCGAGGCGTTCCGTCGCGACCACATCACGCTCCACCGCGACGGCATCTTCCGCGACCGCGACCACCGCGACGGGCGCAACCGCGACGAGCGGCTGTACGTGGGGTCCGGCAAGGTCGAGTACAAGCACTGGGGCCACCGTCGCGAGGCCGACCGCGACGACCGCTGGGGCGGCTGGACCGGCCCCAAGCGGCACCACCGTCACCACCGTCACCACCGTCGTCACCGCAGGCACTTCCTGATCACCGGTCGGTGCCCGCACGACGGCTTCTTCCGCACCCACATCCAGGTCATCGAGCGGCGTCACCACCGTCGTCACCACCACCACCACGGCGGTGGCGGTTACGGCGGCGGCTACAACGGTGGCGGCTACAACGGTGGCGGCTACAACGGTGGCGGGTACAACGGGGGCAAGCGCAGTGGCGGCAGCTACCCCAGCGGCGGCGTCAAGGCCGGTGAGGGTGGCTCGGTGAACAACGGCAACGCGCTGGAGACCGGTGCGGGCGGTGCTCTCGCCGCCGCGGCCATCGGTGGTGGCGCCTGGGCGCTGCGCCGTCGCCGTACAGGCGAGTGAGTCCTGGGTAACGACAGGACCGCACGCCTGACGAACCGTTTCCTCCGGCATCCATGAAACGTGGCCGCCCCGGACCCCCGGTCCGTGGGCGGCCACGTGCCGTGTTCCGGCCCTATCCCCGCTGGTCGGGTACCGCGGCGGGGTCGGGGCGCGGATAGGTACGGCCCTTCCAGGCGGCGCCCCGCCCCCGGTAGTGCTGCACCGCCGAGTCGGCCGTCATCGCCGCGTACAGCAGCGCCGTCAACGGCAACAGCGGTGCCAGCCACAGCGGTTGCCGGTAGTAGCGCAGCATCGGCAGATAGCTGGCCGTCATCAGCACCCACGCCCCGAGGCCCGCCGCGCACACCGCCGCGTTCCCCGCCGCCGCGCCGCCGACCGCCGCGACCGGCGGCACCAGGTAGACCAGCAGCAGACCGGCGAGCGTGCCGACCAACAGCAGCGGGTTGTGCCGCAGTTGGGCGTACGCGCTGCGGGAGACCATCCGCCACAGCTGCGACAGCCGCGGATACGGGCGTACGCTGTCCACCCGGTCGGCCAGCCCCAGCCAGATGCGGCCACCCGACCGCTTCACCGCGCGGGCCAGCGCCACGTCGTCGATCACCGCCTGGCGGATCGCCTCCGGGATCCCCGCCCGCTCGGCCGCGGCGCGCCGGACCAGTACGCACCCCCCGGCCGCCGCCGCGGTGCGTCCGGACCGGTTCACCCAGCGGAACGGGTACAGCTGGGCGAAGAAGTACACGAACGCCGGAACGATCAGCCGTTCCCAGGCCGTCGCCACCCGCAACCGTGCCATCTGCGAGACCACGTCCAGGTCCGAGCCGACCGCACCGGCCACCAACTCCCTCAGCGAGGACGGCTCATGGGCGATGTCGGCGTCCGTCAGCAGCAGGTACTCCGCCCGGTACGCGGCGGACGCGGTCGCCATCCCGTGCCGTACCGCCCACAGCTTGCCGGTCCAGCCCGCGGGCGGCTCGCCCGGCGAGGTCACGGTCAGCGGCAGCCCGCCGTGCTCGTCGGCGAGGGCGCGGGCCAGCGCGCCCGTGCCGTCCGAGCTGCCGTCGTCGACCAGGAACACCTCCGCCCGGCCCGGATACTGCTGCGCGAGCAGCGAGGGCAGGCTGACCGGCAGCACATGGGCCTCGTCCCGGGCCGGCACCACCACGGCCACCGTCGGCCAGGTGTCCGGTTCCGCGGCGGGTGGCAGGCGCACGTCGGTGCGCCAGAAGAATCCCTGTGCGAGCAGTAGCCACAGCCAGCAGAGCAGTGAGACAACAGCGATCACGGTCCACAAGGTCACCGGCGCAGTCTGCCGCACTCCGGTCCGCTCCCGCGCCCACGGCGGGCGGACCCGCGCCTGCGAGGCGGGCCAAGAGCAGACAAGACGATCTATTAGAGTTGCCGGGGCGCTGTCCGGCCGGACGGCCCCTGATGGCCAGGTCGGACCGCAGCGACAACACGACACCGGGAGGCACGCCGCAGTGAAGATCGCGCTCATGGACTCCGGTATCGGTCTGCTGGCGGCGGCCGCGGCGCTGCGTCGACTGCGTCCCGACGCCGACCTGGTGCTGTCCTCCGCCCCCGCGAGCATGCCGTGGGGTCCGCGCACCCCGCAATATGTCACCGAGCACGCGCTGGCCTGCGCGAAAGCCGCCGCCGCGGAGCGGCCGGACGCGTTGATCGTGGCCTGCAACACCGCTTCCGTGCACGCCCTGCCCGCGCTGCGGCAGCACCTGGAGCCGGACATTCCGGTGATCGGCACGGTTCCGGCCGTCAAGCCCGCCGCCGCGGCGGGCGGTCCGGTGGCGATCTGGGCCACCCCGGCCACCACCGGCAGCGACTACCAGCGCGCTCTGATCGCCGAGTTCGCCGACGGGGTACGGGTCACCGAGGTGGCCTGCCCCGGCCTCGCCGACGCCCTGCAGGACGCCGACGACGCCGCCATCGACGCCGCCATCGCCTCCGCCGCCCAGCACACCCCCGGCGACGTGCGCTCCGTCGTGCTCGGCTGCACCCACTACGAACTGGTCACCGACCGTATCCGTGCCGCCGTCCAGCCGCCGACCGCGCCCGAGATCGTCATGTACGGTTCGGCCGACGCGGTCGCCGCCCAGGCGCTGCGCCGGATCGGTGCCACCCCCGCGCCCGACGCCGAGCCCACCGGCGGCCTCACCGTCCTCCTCAACGGCCGCCCGGAACCGCTGGAGGCCGCGGCACTGGCCTACGCCGAGGGCCGCGAGCTCGCCGGGGCGGCCGCCACTCACTGAGCGCGGTTCCGCACACTGAGTGCCGAACCGCCGCACTCCGAGTACGCTCCGAGACATGGACGACTCCCGCAGCGCAGGGGCCGCTGGCCCCGTGCCTGAGGTGTGGACCGGACACGCCACCAACCGGGTCCAGTGGCTGCTCGCCGCCGCGGGCGCCGGGTGCGTGGCGCTGGGCATCGAGCTGGCCGTCGACTCGGCCTGGACCTCGGGGATCGCACCGCTCGCCATGTCGGTGGTCGGCTGCCTGGCGGCCGGGCTGCTGGTGCTGTTCGGGACGATCGCGTTCACCCATGTGCGGGTACGGGTGGACCGCGAATGCCTTGAGGTGCGGTGCGGCCACATCGGCCTGCCGCGCCGCCGCATCCCGCTGGACCAGGTGGACTCCGCTCATCTCGCGCCGTCGATCAGCCCGCGGCACTGGGGCGGCTGGGGGTACCGCTGGCGGCCCGAGATGGGCACCGCCGTAGTGGTGCGGCGCGGGCCCGGCCTGGTGCTCGATCTCGGCGACGGCCGCCGGTTCACCGTGACGGTGGACCACCCGGAAGACGCGCTGCTGGCGATCCGGGCCCGGTTGCGGAACCGCGCCTCGCGGGCACTCGGCGACGTCTGAACCGCCACCACCCGTCGGCCATCCGCATGTCGGCTTCCTGACAGCTACCCCTCTTATGCTCGGCGGGTGGCCATACCTGAATTCCTGCGCGAACTGAGGGCCAGCATCGGCCAGAAGCTGGTTTTCCTGCCCGGCGTCTCCGCCGTTGTCCTGGACGACCGGCGGCGGGTTCTGCTGGTGCGCCGATCGGACAACGGTCAGTGGACGATCGTCGGCGGCATCCCCGAGCCCGGTGAGCAGCCCGCCCAGGCGGTGGTGCGCGAGGTGTACGAGGAGACGGCGGTGCACGCGGTGCCCGAGCGGGTGATCAGTGTCTTCGCCGAGGAACCCACCGTCTATCCGCACGGCGACCAGGTGCAGTTCATGACGATCTCGTTCCGCTGCCGCGCGGTGGGCGGCGAGGCGAGGGTCAACGACGACGAGTCCATCGACGTCGGCTGGTTCGGCCTCGACGAGCTGCCGCCGCTCGGCGACGGATGCCTCACGCGCATCCGGATGGCGTTGGGCGACGAGCCGACGTGGTTCGACAAGCCGGTCGGCTAGCGGTCGTCCGTCACGTCTTGCGGTAGCCGTAGGCCTCCTCGGCCGCGGCGGTGACCGCCGCGCTGTCACCGCCCGCCGAGGCGGTGACCACGGCGCCCACCGCGCCCTCCAGGAAGGGCGCGTCGGCCAGCCGGGTGCCGTCCGGCAGCTCCTTGTCCTCCAGCAGGGCCTTGACGGTCAGTACCGCGCTGCCCAGATCGGCGACGACCACCACGCCCGCGCCCGTGTCGACCGCGCGGACCGCCCGCTTGATCAGCTCGGCGCTGGTTCCGATGCCGCCGTCCTCGGTGCCGCCCGCCGCGGCCACCGCGGCCGTGGCGCCACCTGTCGCCAGACAGCGGGCCATCTGCGCGACCGACGTGGCGACCTCGGCGCTGTGCGACACCAGGACCACACCCACCTGTCGCTCCGTCATGCCGCCCCCGCCTCCGCCGCCTCGGCGAACGCGGCGATGAGCAGCGCCGCCGACGTCGCACCGGGATCCTGGTGGCCGATGCTGCGCTCGCCCAGGTAGCTCGCCCGCCCCTTGCGCGCCAGTAGCGGCACCGTCGCCGCGGCGCCCTCGTCCGCCGCCGTACGGGCCGCCGCCAGCGCCGCCAGCAGCCCGGCACCGGAACCGAGTGCGAACCCCATCGCCTCGACCGCCGGGTACAGCGAGTCCAGCATCGTCTTGTCACCCCGCTCGGAGCGGCCGAGCTGGGCCACCGCGTCCACCCCGGACCGCAGGGCGACGCACAACTCCTCGGGGGTGGCGGTCGGTTGGTCGCCCAGAGCCTTGCCCGCCCGGCGCAGCAGCGTGCCGTACAGCGGACCGGCGGCGCCGCCCACCGAGCTGATCAGCTGCCGCCCCACATGGGTGAGGACCTCGCCGGGGGTGTTCGACGGCTCCTTCTCGACGGCGGCGGACGCGGCGGCGAAACCGCGCTGCATGTTGGTGCCGTGGTCGGCGTCGCCGATCGCGGAGTCCAGTTCGGTGAGCCAGCCGGACTTGCGCTCGATCGCCGACGTGGCCAGGCTCAGCCAGCGTCGTACGAACGCGGTGTCGATCAGCGGATCGGGGGTGCCAGCTGCGGATGTGTTCATTTCCGGGTGCGTCCCTCCTGTTGTACGGGATCGGTCGTGCCAGAGGTGTCTCAACAGCCCCAGCGCAGCGCGGGCGTACGCACCGGCGAGTCCCACAGCCGCAGCAACTCGTCGTCGGCACGGCACAGGGTGACCGAGGCGCCCGCCATGTCGAGCGAGGTGACGTAGTTGCCGACGAGGGTACGCACCACCGGCACCCCGCGCTCGCCCAGCGCCCGCCGCACCTCGGCGTTGAACCCGTACAGCTCCAGCAGCGGGGTTCCACCCATCCCGTTGACCAGGAGGAACACCGGGCCGTCCGGCCGTAGGTCGGTCACCACGGCGTCGACGGCGGCGTCCGCGATCTCCCCCGAGGTCATCATCGCGCGCCGCTCGCGGCCCGGCTCGCCGTGGATGCCGATGCCCAACTCCAGCTCGCCGGGCGGCAGATCGAAGGTCGGTCCGCCCTTGGAGGGGGTGGAGCAGGCGCTCAGCGCCACGCCGAAGCTGCGGCAGCCGTCGTTGACCCGCTGGGCGAGGGCGGCCACCCGGTCCAGCGGCGCGCCCTCCTCGGCGGCGGCGCCCGCCAGCCGCTCCACGAACAGCGTGCCGCCGGTGCCGCGCCGCCCCGCCGTGTAGAGGCTGTCGGTGACCGCGACATCGTCGTTGACGATGACCTTGGCGACCTGTACGCCCTCGTCCTCGGCGAGTTCCGCGGCCATGTCGAAGTTGAGCACGTCACCGGTGTAGTTCTTGATCACGAACAGCACCCCGGCACCGCTGTCCACGGCCGCCGCGGCACGCGCCATCTGGTCGGGGACCGGAGAGGTGAAGACCTCGCCGGGGCATGCGGCGTCCAGCATCCCCCGGCCCACGAACCCCGAGTGCAGCGGCTCGTGCCCGCTGCCCCCACCGGAGACGAGCGCCACCTTGCCCTCGACGGGCGCGTCCCGCCGGACCACGACGCGGTTCTCCACGTCCACCGTCAACTCCGGATGCGCCGCGGCCAGTCCCCGCAGCGCGTCGGTGACCACCGTCTCCGGCACGTTGATCAGCATCTTCATGTGGGCCTCCAGCCTAGCTCGGGGACCGCGGCCGTGACTAGCGTCTTCGCAGGTCGTGGTCTGTTTTTGAGGTTCGTGGTCTTGGCGGTCCGCCGTGCCCCGACGCGCCCTCCGGCGGGGCCGGTGCTGACTGCGTGCCTGACTTGCCGACAATCCATCAGGTACTGGTGTGCGGTCAAGGAACCTTCACACGTGTGGCTACAGGCAGGGGCGGCACGTGCTCTCCTCCAGGGTAGGCAGGGAGTGCCGGGGAGCACGCTCCGCGGACCCGCGTGCACCGGTTGGACGACGAGGGGAAGCCAGGGCGGAGCTGACGATGAGGTGGCCGTGACTCTCGGACCACTGCCGCTCCCTGGTGGTGAGGAACAAGATCCACGAACCGGATGCCGCCGTTCGCCCCTACAGGTCCACCACCTCCGGGGCGCTGCGGGTGGCGGATACGAACAACCGGCGGCAGATTGTTCCGCATACGCGGGTGCAGCCCGGCCGCTTTGAGGAGGGCCAACTCCAGCCCGTGCCGGGGACTATGGCCACCATCTGACCCTGAAAGCGCAGGGCCGGAGCAACTCCTGCATGCGCGGGAGAGCCCCTGCGACTCCCTCCATCGGATGCCCTCGTCATTCGCAGGCAGGTCCCGTAGCCGAGGGCGCCGTGCGCAAGAAGTCGGCATTCTGCCGACCCCTTACCGGCGTTGGGGGTGTGGCTGGGCAGCGCCATGCGCAGAGGTGGACGCCTCGACGCCGAGGTCCTCGGTGGCGTCAAAGTTCCGGGAAGACTGCCTGACCTGCTCCCAGAAGGTGTGGACCTCGACGCCCCAGCGGTTCGCCATGATCGCTCCTCGGCTGTGGCTGACTCACGAGCCCGCGATCACGGGTCCGCCCGCCATGAGGCCGCCGTCGACGACCAGGACATGGCCGGTGATGTAGCTTGCCTTGTCAGAGCCCAGGTACTGGATGGCCTCGGCGATCTCGTCGGGGGTACCCGCCCGGTGAAGGGGCAGCACCGAATCGACCGCGTCCCGCGCGGTGTCGTCGCCGGTGAATCGGTCGTACATCGCGGTCCGGGTGTAGCCGGGGGCCACGGCGTTGACCCGGATCCCGTGCGCGGCGCCCTCGAGTGCGGCCGCCTTCGTGATGCCGGTGACCGCGTGCTTGCTGCCGACGTACAGGGTCGCGCCGGGGTAACCCATCAAGCCGAAGGTGGAGCTGACGTTGACGATGCTGCCACTGCCCTGTTCCCTCATGACCCGGAACTCGTGCTTCAGACACAGCAGCGTGCCCTTGACGTTCGTGTCGAAGGTGGCCTGGTAGCTCTCGTCGGTCACCTCGGTGACCGGGCCGGGCGTTCCTTCGGTGCCGGCGTTGTTGAGGGCGACATCGAGTCGCCCGAACCGCTCGACCGCACGGTCGACGAGGTTCTCCACATCGCCGTCCGAGCGGACGTCGGCACGCACGAACTCGGCTTGGGCGCCGAGGTCGCCAAGCTCCCCGGCGAGTTGCTCGCCGGCGTCATCGTGGCGGCCGGAAACGACGAGGTTCGCGCCCTGACGGGCATAGGCCAACGCAGTTGAGCGGCCGATACCGGTGAGCGCGCCCGTAATGAGGACGACGGGAACAGGCACGTGCGAAGGTCCTTCCTGCGAGCAGACAAGTGAACGGCAGTCGAGCGGTCAGCGGCCCGCACCGGGGCTCTCTTCCGGCCGGGGCGTACCCCTGTGAGGAAGCTGTCCCCGCCCGACGGCAGTCATAGGGGAGGCGGCTATGGCACCCCTCGAAAGGCCGCACTTGATGCCCCATATGCCCCATGGGGGCCACACTTTGTTCGCCGTGCAACCAAGCGGGGAGCAAGAGCACGTGCGGCCGATTGCCACCACGCTTGGCCCCGCCAGCGAGGTCGAGGTCCGCCACCGCACGCCACCGTGTGTAGGGGTGGCCGCGTGCCGCGCCGGTGCCTCCTCGCGCGCCGTGGTGCCGGGCGTCGTACCGGGGGAGTCAGCCGCCGAGGCTGGCTTCTTCCAGGTCGAGTGCGCGTTGGAGGCGGCGACGGGTGGTGTTGCTGATCTTGTTCGCCTCGTACAGGCGCTGGAGTTCGGCCGTTTCGACGGCGATCAGGGCGCGGCGTATCTCACGGTAGGCGTCGGCGGGTCGGGTCGCTGTGTCGTCGGTGTCGCCGTCGGTGCTGCTGTCGTCGTTGGCTTGTTGGATGCGGGCTTCGAGGTGGCGATGGAGTTGTTTGAGGGCGATCTGCGGTGCGGCGTCGGCGGTTTCGATCTGTTCCAGCTCCGCGAGGGCGGCCTGGGCGAGGTGGTGTCGTGCCTGGGCTTCTTCGCGAGCGGTGTGTTGGGGCTCCAGGGCGATGCCGGAGCGGCGGACGACGGGCGCGAGCGTGAAGCCCTGCACGACAAGGGTCAGCGCGATGGTGCCGGTGGTCAGTGTCAGGATCAGCGCCCGGTGCGGCAGCGGGGCGCCGGAGTGGGTGGTCAGCGGGATGGACAGCGCCGCGGCCAGGGGCATCACGCCGCGGGTGCCGGCCCAGGACAGGACGGCCGGAACCCGCCAGGAGATGCGATTGTTGCCGCGCCGGTACTGCATGAGCGCGGAGAGCGGGAAGACCCACAGCAGGCGCAGTGCCAGCACGGTGAAGGCCACGGCGGGCACCCACAGCGGCCAGCCGCGCTCATCGGCGGCGAGCTCACGCACCTGGGTGGGAAGTTGCAGGCCGATGACGGCGAAGACGACGCTCTCCAGCAGGAAGACGACGGTGTCGTAGACGGCGTGGATCTGCAGCCGTATGGGGGCGTTGGTGAGTTTGTGGCCGGTGCTGCCGAGTATGACCCCGGCGACGATGACCGCGGTCACCCCGGAGGTGTGCAGGTCCTCGGCCAGCACGTACGACGCGTACGGAGTGACCAGTGCGATGACCGTCTCCAGCACCGGGTCCTCGGTACGCCTGCGAACGAGCACCACCACCGCGGCGACGGCGCCGCCGAGGAGGGCCCCGCCACCGCCGAGCACGACGAACTGCCCGGCGGCCGAGGGGATGGACACCGCACTCGCGGTCACCGCCGTGGCCACCGCGACCTTGTACAGCACCAGCGAGGTGGCGTCGTTGAACAGACTCTCGGCCTGCACCATCGCCTGAACACGCGGCGGCAGCGACAGACGGCGCCCCAGCGCCGTCACGGCCACGGGGTCCGTGCTGGCCAGGATCGCGCCCAGGACGAACGCGGTCGCGGGGGACAGCGGAGTGAGGGCCGAGGCGATCATGCCGACCGCTGCCGCCGAGGCCAGGACGAGGCCGAAGACCAGCACGGTCACCGGCCGCCACACCGCCCGCAGCTCCCGGCTGGACATCTCCTCGGCCGAGGCGTACAGCAGCGGCGGCAGCACCAAGACGCTGATCACTTCGGGCGCGACGTGGATGTTCGGCACCCACGGCAGGAGTCCGATCCCGAGTCCGGCGACGACCAGCAGTGACGGGGCGGGAAGCCTCCAGTGCCGGGCCCCGGTCGCGACCGCCGTGGCCAGCACCACGAGCAGCAGGACGATGGTCAGGCCGGTCATTGAACTCCCCCGTCGGTTACGCCGTATAGCTCTTTACCGACCAGACTTCCCGGCACACCGATAAGAACCTTATAGGACTTTAACGGCCCTGACCTCTCGTGTTCCCGAAAGCACGTATCCGCACGTAGGTCCGGTCAAGCTGCGACCAAGGTCCTTGACGGGCGGCTGTGGGCCGGAAGGCGCGGCGGGTGGGGGCGGGGCATCCGGGGGAGCGTCGAACGCCCGAAGGCCGATGCCGCACTTGCCAATACATGCAGACGTAGCTATATGCTTACTCATGAATCCGCAGCGCGCCGCCATGTCGCCGTTGGGCCTACGTCTCACGGTCGGTGTGGCGCATATAGGAGAGGGAGTCCCCGATGTCTGCCGCAACGCTGCACCGCACCCACGAAGACCACCCCCACGCCCACGGAGAGGGCTGCGGGCACGTCGCCATCCCCCACGGCGATCACGTGGACTACGTGCACGACGCCCACATCCACCGGGTGCACGGTGATCATGTCGACGAGTGCGCGTCCGCTGAGCACGCCGTCCACGAAGGCCACGAACACCGCCACGAGGCGGGGTGCGGTCACGTGGCCGTGCCGCACGAGGACCACGTCGACTACATCCACGATGGGCACCGCCACGCCAGCCACGGCGACCACTGGGATGACCACTGACGGACACAGCACGACAGGGGCGGGCCGGGGTCGATCACCCCGGCCCGCCCTCGTGTCATCTGGGCCTCGCCGAAGGGCAACTGAACTCCATTGCCATGTACTAAGGTATGCATATGGCGATGGATCCGGACTTCGGGGAACCGCTGGCCGATCTGCGGGCGGCCAGCGAACTGCTGCGCGCGCTGGCCGCCCCCGTCCGCCTGGGGATCGTGCGCGAACTCTCCACCGGCCACCGGCGGGTCCACGAACTCGTCAACGCTCTCGGGGTGAGCCAGCCCCTGGTATCCCAGCACCTGCGGGTGCTGCGCACCTCGCGGATCGTCACTGCCCACCGCAAAGCCCGTGAGATCGAGTACTCCCTCACCGACGAACACATCGCCCACATCGTCCTGGACGCCATCCGCCACGCCGCCGAGAACTGAAGCGCTCCCGGTCCTCGATCCGCCTCGCCGCAGGCGCACGCCAGGGAGTAGGCGACCGACGGGATTCGCTGACCTGCTGAAACGCTTCTCACGCCGTGCGGGAATCCCGTGTTGAGGTGTGCGGATTCCCCGTGAGGACGCGAGGACGTTTCCATCGGATACGGCGACGCCGCGCGGAGGGCCTCGACGGCAGCGGTTCCACCCTCGCCTCTGGGCGGCCATCGTCGACCGCCTCGGCTCTCCCTTTCAGGCGCCGGCGCCGCCGTCGACCGGCACGATCGCGCCGGTCACCATCGAGGCACGGTCGCTGAGCAGCCACGCGGCCACCTCGGCCACCTCGCGGGGCTTGGCCATGCGGCCGAGTGGGGTCGCCGCGTTGTTGCGCTCGATGATGCCCGGGGATACGGCCTCCCACGCGTCGATCATCTCTGTGGCGGTTCCGCCGGGGGTTATGCCGTTCACTCGGATGCCCTGACGGCCCCAGGTCACGGCCGCGGTCTCGGTGATGCTGTTGAGCGCGCGCTTCATGGCGCCGTATGCGGGGAGGGCGGGGTTCGCGCGGCGGCTGCCGATGCTCGAGGTGTTGACGATCGCCCCGCCGCCGTTGCGTCGCATGAGTGCGGCCTCGGCGGTCATGGCGGTCCAGTGCGAGCGGAAGTTCACGGCGAACTGCTCGTCGATGTCCTCCTCGCTCGTGGTGTCGAGCGGGCCGGGCTGCTGGATCGCCGCGCCGTTGTTGAAGGCGCCGTCGAGCCGTCCGTGCAGCTGCTCGACGCGGTCGACCGCCGCGCGGATGCTCGCACGGTCGGCGAGGTCCAGGGCGACGGCGTCGGCGACGCCTCCGTCGGCGCGGACCTCGGTGACGATCCGCTGGAGGGCGTCCGTGCTGCGGGCGGCGAGCACGACGGCGGCGCCCTCGGAAGCGAACAGCCGGGCCGCGGCCGCCCCGATGCCGCGGCTGGCGCCGGTGATGAACACAACCTTGCCGGTGAGCAGGCCGATGGGTGCGCTGTCGATGTCGTTCGTCATGCCGACACTGTGCATCCGGTCTCCAGGCCGGATGCAGGCACAGGCGGTACCAGGATCCGTCGCCTCGCAGCGTGCAGACTTGGGCTATGGACAAGCAGGAGCTCGGGGCGTTCCTCCGGAGCCGCCGTGAGCGGCTCCGGCCGGAGGACGTCGGCCTCCCCTCCGGACCGCGACGCCGGACACCGGGTCTTCGCCGTGAGGAGGTCGTGGTCCTCGCGCACATCTCCACGGAGTACTACGTGCGGCTCGAACAGGGCAGGGCGCCGCGGCCGTCGGGCGAGGTCCTCGCCGGGATCGCACGCGCGCTGCGGCTCACCGACGCCGAATCCGACCACCTCCACGTCCTCGCGGGTACCGCTCCGACCCGTACCCGGGTGCACCGGCGCGACGTCCGCCCGAGCATTCTCGCGCTCCTCGAGCGGCTGCCGCAGACGGCCGCTTTGGTCACGTCCGCCGCTTTCGAGGTGCTCGCGTGGAACGACCTGGCAGCCGCGCTCCTGGAGGACTTTGGCGAGCTCGCCCCCAAGGACCGCAATCTCGCGCGCCGGGCATTCCTCGGGCCGAGGCGACCTGACGCGACGCAGTACGGGATCTCCGACGCCGCCGAGTTCCAGCACCATGTCGTCATGGAGCTCCGTGCCACCCTCGCCCGCTACCCGACGGACCCGGCGGTAACCGGCCTCGTCGACGAACTCCGCGACACCAGCCCCGACTTCGCCCGCCTCTGGGAGCGGCATGACGTGCAGGCCGCGCCGATGCTCACGAAGACCTTCCGCCACCCGGTCGTCGGGGAGATCACCGTCGACTGCGACGCGCTCGCGCTCACGGACCGCGACCAGCACCTCGTGCTCTACAGCGCGCCGCCCGGATCCCCCGCCGCCGAGGCTCTGGCACTTCTGAACGTACTTGGAGCCGAGGCTGGTGATTGTCTGCGGTAGCGCCGCAGTCAGCCACGGCGAACTGTCGTGAGCCCGGGGTGACTTGCTGATCCGGTCGGCCGGGGACTCCTCGCCCAGCACCGGTCCTGCGGGTCGCGCAGTCACCGGAGGCGTCGTCGACCCATCGTTCCAAGGCGACGCGGTAGACGGCAACGCCGGCCTCGGCGGCCGGACTCGCCTCCGGGCCACCGACACCACGCCGCCAGCGTTCCCCGGCCACAGGCCGAACCCACGCTGGGTCAACTTCCACTTCGCGCGCCCGCGATCTGCTTGACCACCGGGTGGCCCTCCGGCAGACGCAGAGAGCGGCGCTGCTCGTGGTCCTACAGGCGCTCCGGCAGGCCGAGTTCCACGTCCACGCGGTGAACGCGATCAGCGGGTCGGAGTCCTTGCCGTAGCGGTGCAGGCGCGGCGCACCGAGACCTGCCGGGCCTCCGGCGTCAAGACCGTATGCTCCCGTCTTGCCCGATAGTGCCAACGCCCATGACGCCCGGACGGGCCGTTGCATAGAATTCGATCTCATGCCGAAGCCTGACGAGCTGATCGTTGACATCGCCGCCCTTGTGGAGTCCGGGCGGAGCAGTCAGATGTCCCTGACCGTGGTCACCGGTGGTGCTGTCATCACCGGTCGCCTGGCTCCCGAAGCCGTGTGGAGGCAGAGGGTGTCGGAGGTGCTGGCGGATTCCGCCCGCCTGGGCGAGTTCTCCGCTGTCTTCGACCCTCCCGCAAAGAAGGACGGCCCGCCCACGCATCTGCACTTCCATGTCGCCCGGATCCTGCAGGGCACGGTGGGGATCCCGGGGACGGGCGGGATGTACCGCGTCGCGATCGAGGACGTAAGTGCCTGGACTGTGGGGGACTTCAGCTACTCCGACCACTGACCCACGACTCGCCGCGCCGAGAAACCGCCTTGTTCGGCTCGCGCCTGTTCCGTCGGCCCGACGGACAGGGGAGTGCCGAGCATCGCGGAAGCCCGCTGGTATGGGCTGGCCATGGGCGCAGGTGTGGCTTCGGGGCTGGTGCGGCAGGTGAAGCCGAGTTGGGCCATGGCCCTCAGGACTTCGCCGGTGGTGAAATCACGCCGGTCCTGGCGGGTGATGACCTGGCCGACTTGCTTGGCGGGGTAGTGGCGTCGTCCGATGATGACGCACTCACCGGTGACCGGCTCGGGCTTGACGCCCTTCATGGATTCCAGCACGCCGCTCTTGGTCAGGTCGAACGGGAAGCGGGCGATGACGCAGCGCATGATGCCTCACAGGGAGAAGGGAAGTCGGGGCCGGGTGTACTGAGGGCGGTTCAGCGGGAGAGGGCGAGCACATCCGGAGCGGTGCTGTGTTCTTCGGCCACGGGCAGGGTCCCGGGCGGCCGGTGGCGCATCGTGTGCTCGGCCTCGGCCGTCGTGTTCAGCGGGGATGCGAAGGGCTCCAAGCCGTCGGCGATGTCGCGCAGGCGGAGCCGGTCCGTGTATCTGGAGCTGTCACGGACGGCGGTAAGCCGGGCCAGGGTGACCAGGCCGGTGCACTGGCCGTCCTCGTCGCAGATGACCAGGTGCCCCGTACGGGCGGCGGCCATGAGGGACAGCGCCACCTCGACGGTCATCGCGTCCCAGACCTGCGGGCCGACCGCTTCCGTGGCGTCGACTGCCGTCCTGTTCATGGGGCTCGTGTCCGCCGAGCTGGGGTGCGTCTGGACCAGCGTCAAGAGGTGCCTCCTACAGTGATGGGTCAACTTCCTGATGACGAAAGTTCTAGGCTGCCGCGTCGGAGGCGGACCGCCGTACGGGCGAGCGCCGGGACGCCGAAGCGGGGCGGCCTCGGCCGCGTGAGGCGGCGCCGCGCTTCTTGGGACGTTCGGCCACCGGTGCGGCGATGACGACCGGGATGCCGGAGGGGGCCTGGGCTCCGGTGATGCGGTGCAGGACCTCTTCGCCGGAACGGACCTGGGTGGTCTGCGGGACGATGCCAGCCGCTGCCATGAGGCGGGTCATACCGCGCCGCTGGTTCGGGGTGACCAGGGTGACGACGCTGCCGGACTCGCCGGCGCGGGCCGTGCGGCCGCCGCGGTGGAGGTAGTCCTTGGCGTCAGTCGGTGGATCGACGTTGACGACGAGGTCGAGGCTGTCGACGTGGATCCCGCGCGCAGCGACGTTGGTCGCCACCAGCACGGTGACGTGCCCGGTCTTGAACTGCGCCAGCGTGCGGGTGCGCTGCGGCTGCGACTTCCCGCCGTGCAGGGCGGCGGCCCGCACCCCGCTGCTCAGGAGATGCTCAGTGAGGCGGTCGACGGCGTGTTTGGTGTCGAGGAACATGATCACGCGGCCGTCGCGCGCGGCGATCTCGGTGGTGGCCGCGTGCTTGTCGGCGTCATGGACGTGGAGCACATGGTGCTCCATCGTCGTGACCGCGCCAGCCGAGGGGTCGACGGAGTGCACGACGGGATCGCTGAGGTAGCGGCGCACGAGCAGGTCGACGTTGCGGTCGAGGGTGGCGGAGAAAAGCATGCGCTGCCCGTCGGGGCGGACCTGGTCGAGCAGCGCGGTGACCTGCGGCGTGAAGCCCATGTCAGCCATCTGGTCGGCCTCGTCGAGGACGGTGATGGCGACCTGGTCCAACTGGCAGTCAGCGCGGTCGATAAGGTCCTTCAGACGCCCGGGCGTGGCGACGACGACCTCCGCGCCGCCGCGCAGCACGCCCGCTTGCTTGCCGATCGACACCCCGCCCACGACCGTGGCCAGCCGCAGCTTCACGGAGCGGGCGTACGGAGCGAGCGCGTCAGTGACCTGCTGCGCCAGCTCACGCGTCGGTACGAGGATCAGCCCCAGCGGCTGCCTGGCCTCGGCACGCTGCCCGGCGGTGCGGGCCAGGAGCGCCAGCCCGAAGGCGAGGGTCTTGCCGGAGCCGGTGCGCCCGCGGCCCAGGACGTCGCGGCCGGCTAGGGAGTTCGGCAGCGTCGCGGCCTGGATCGGGAACGGCACGGTCACGCCCTGCCAGCCGAGCGCGGCCAGCAGTTCCCTGGGCATGTCGAGATCGGCGAAGCCCTCCACAGCGGGAAGCGCGGGGGTGATCGTCCTGGGGAGTGCGAACTCACCGTGCACTGCGGCGCGTCGGCGGCTGTAATCGCCGGAACGCGCCTGTCCGCCGGAGCGACTGGAGGCCGACGAGCCCAATCGGCTGCCGCTCCTTCCGGAGCCAGCACTGCTGGTACGGGTGCGGGCGAAGCGGTTGTTCGCGCGTGTGCGGTTCATGCGGAACCTTCCTCGATGCGGCACGTATAAAGGAATTCCCGCAGCGATGATCCGTGCGGAGAATTGCAAGAATGGGCCGAATGGAACGAGAGAGAGAATCTGGTCGCGTGCAGTCTGTGCAGGCGCCGGTATCGAGAAGGGCGACCGCGATGTGGATGCAGTATTCGGAGCCTCGGCCGCGGCGCGGCCAGTACGTGCACCTGCGTCCCTGATCCCAGTACGGCGAGTACGGATTCCTCGGGGTTTCCCCAGTTGAAACCGTCACCGTGAGGGGTATGCGGCTGGGGCCCGCACCCCGAAGGATGCGGGCCCCAGCTACGAGTGCGCGTCAGTCGCGTCAGGCAGGAACGATGTTCTCGGCCGTCGGGCCCTTCTGGCCCTGCGCGATGTCGAAGTTCACCTTCTGGCCTTCGAGCAGCTCGCGGAAGCCCTGGGCGGCGATGTTCGAGTAGTGGGCGAACACGTCAGCGCCGCCACCCTCCTGCTCGATAAAGCCGAAACCCTTTTCCGCGTTGAACCACTTCACGGTGCCAGTAGCCATGTCATTTCTCCTTCGGGGCAGTGCACCGGTATCCGCACCGTGCGGACGCCGTGTCGCCGCGATGATTACCCCGCCCGGAGAAGACCGGAATTACAAAAGTACTTCCAGTGGCACGGAAGCCGACCGGAACGCACGAAGTTTCGGGAACCACAACCGCAACCGGGATCGACAGTAGCACGTCGCAACGGCCTGTGCGTGTTGAATAATTCCACTTCGGTCCTTGCGGCAATAAATCTGGGTGGAGGTCGCGTTGAACTCTCACTCCGCGGGCACAGATATTGATGCCGTCTGAGCGCAGTATTGCGGGAAGTGCGTTGCTGCGCTCCGGCGCGGTCTTGCTGAGACAGAACCACCGGCGAACAACGCCTCCAGGCCACCGCGAACGTCGCGCTGCCGACGCACCATCGCGGCCTGGGCCCGCCACAACACGACCAGCCTCCGACGACCGCCCACCCGGGTTGAGGTCGCTGACGGCGACGGTCACCGCCTCGACGGCGGCGGCGAGTTCGAGGGGCGCGCCGCCCCCCGCTCTGGATCGGTTGTGCCCCCAGGCCCAGCGTGTGCCCCGCCGGGCCGGGCTTCGCCCCCGGGAAGCACTACTTCCGAGGGCAGCGGCGACAGAAGTCCACGCATCGGTAGTGGAGAAAAACTGTCACGGCGACAGTAGACATTGCCCCGTCGCAGGGTTACTGTTTAGTCGTACCCAGGAAGTCGAGAGGGCACGGCAGACACGAACTGCCGTGCAAGCAGGTCAAGTAGGACGTCCCCACGGGGACCGCAAGCAGTACCCGCGGTATCCAGCAGTACATCCAAGTAACCGAAGGTAAGGAGCAGAACGCCATCAGGATCGCCCGGGCGAGGAAGCCAGTCCGCCCGGGTACCGCAGGCCCCGGATTGGAAGGTGGTCCCCGGTCACGCATCCGCGATCCCCGCAGTCCCGCCCTCCCAGGCGGAACCTGCGGACAAAGAAGGCCGGCACAGATAGCCGGTAGATGGTGTTGAAAGCTCGGGGCCCGGGTGCCAGACGGCACCCGGGCCCCCCGACGCGTCCCCGAAAGAAGAGGTCTATGCCCCCTGCCAGTTCCCGAGCCGTCGACAACCTCGACGACGACGACTACCCCGCCTACACCATGGGGCGGGCCGCCGAGATGCTCGGCACCACCCCCGCCTTCCTCCGCGCCCTTGGCGAACACCGCCTGATCACCCCCCTGCGCTCGGAAGGCGGCCACCGCCGCTACTCCCGCTACCAGCTGCGCATCGCCTCACGCGCCCGCGAGCTCGTCGACCAGGGCACCCCAATAGAGGCCGCCTGCCGCATCATCATTCTCGAAGACCAGCTCGAAGAAGCCCAGCGCATCAACCAGCAACTGCGCACAGCAGGCCGCCAGTCGCCGCCGAAGACCTCAGCCTGATCAGAACGCCGGCCCCGAGGTGAACCGACCGCCCTGACGCCCGGCCCGCCGCGATAGTGACCGGAGCATCCAAGCCCCGCTGCCGCGCGGGCCCTGCCGGACCGGCTGCCGGGCCCGCTCGGTCCGCGCCCACGGGCTTGACGTGGGTGGACACTGCGGCTGGTACCGGCGTTTCCTGGAGAGAAGGCGCACCGCACCTGTGAGGGAGCGCGCGTGCTCGACGCATTCCGCGTCGAGGTCCAGGATTCTGGGCCCGACGACTGCCAGGTGTTCGTGACCGGGGAACTGGACATCGCCACCGCCCCGGATCTGCGCATGACCTTGTACTCGGCGGTTACCACGTACCGGCGGATCAGCGTCGATCTGTCGAACCTGCAGTTTTGCGACTGCGCCGGGCTCAATGCCTTGATCGGCGCGGTTCGCCGCGCTCAGGCCCACGGCTGCGACCTGCGCCTTCGCGCCGTTCCGCAGGTCCTTGCCCGACTTCTCCGGCTGACCCACACGCGCGGCGCCTTCACCCTCGAAACGAACCCTTGACCAGTCGCCGAGGAACACGAGCCCGCCCGTGCCCATCTCCCTTCCGGGGCGATTCACGGCTGCCAGCGGGCCGCCTACCAGGCCCGCTGGACCGCCGCGCCAGCCTGCGACGGCCACCCGCTGGGCGCACGATGGGTCCATGGAGAACGCGCCTCTCGTGGTGCACCCGCTCCAGGACGCCGGGCGGCTGATGACGATCCTCAACGAGCCCGTCGGAGTCGCCCGGTCGCTGCGTGATGTCGAGGACGTCCTACAGCGGGCCGGGCTCAACCCGGACGAGATCGCCATGGATGACCCGGACCTGATCGAATGGCGCGGCGGCGGACCCGACGTGTGGGCGTAGAGAAGCCCCGACCAGCGCCTGAGCCGCTCGATGCCGGTAGCTGAACGACCGCACGCGGTTTATTCCCCTGGCCGGATCCGGCCTCGCCAGGCTCCCGTCTCGCCACCGCGGTGCTCGATGTACTCCTTGAAGCGCCGCATGTCGCCCTTGACGCGCCGGTCGATGGTGCCGGTCAGGTCGGCGGCCTTCTCCGCGGCCCCGCTCGGCTCGACGTCCATCACCAACTCCACGCGCGTGTGCACCTCGTCCACGGGCTGGAAGCGCACCATGCCCTTCTGCTGGGTGTCGCCGCCGACCGTTCGCCAGGTGATCCGCTCGTCGGGGAGCTGGTCGACGATTTCGGTGTCGAACTCCCGCCGTACGCCACCGATCTTGGTGGTCCAGTGATTGTGGCGGTCGTCGACCTGCCGGACCTCCTCGACGCCTTCCATGAAGTTCGGGAACTCCTCGAACTGCGTCCACTGGTTGTAGGCGGTGTGGAGGGGCACGTCGACCTCTACCGACTCTTTCACCGTGGTCATCAGGGGCTCCTCACTGTCGTCCCGGCAGCGCGGCGGTGCGGCCGCCGCACTGGACACACACTGGTGCGGGTACCCGTTCACGCTCGTTTATGCGCGAGATCCGACAGGCGATCAGGTGACCCGGAGGACGGTGCGGACGGCTTCCGCGACCGGCGGAGCGAAGGCGCCCAGGAGGTGCGGGATAAGCGACGGCGAGACTGGCTGTGTCAGTCGAAGGCACTCTCGACAGTTCCTCGGCGTCGGCCGCCGCACAGGCCATCTCGAAGTTGCGCTCCATGCTCGAACGCAGCCAGACCGACACGCCCACAGGGCGGGCCGTTGTCAGCCCCGTCGCCTCAGTCAGCTTCTCCTGCGTGAGCAGTCCTCGATGCTCACGCAGCACCCGCACGATGCGGCCCGCCCGCCCCTACGCGCTCGGCCGCCCGCGCGGGTCAGCCGAGCGGACGACCGCCTGACAGCGGGAAGCACAATCCGGCCGCCAGCCGGACCCGCAGGGAAGCCAAGACCTCCTGAGAGGTCATGTCACCCTGATTGGCCGACCGTCACCGCGGTCCGTCCCCGGATCCCACCGTGAGAGGTGTCCGGTGATTTTCGGGCGCAGCCACAACCGGACGGCAGCAGCGGTCACGGTGCCTGGTAGACATACGCCCGCTTGTCAAAGCGCGTGATCGTCACATACTTGATCCACTCTCGCTCCTTCTAGGAGACGTCTCACCCATCCGGTCGATTGCTGGTGGCGCCACCAACCGGGACATTGGAATGGCCATCGAGGTAGGCATGGCACGGGGTGGCGGGGTCTTCCCCGCCGCCCCTCCTCCTGCACAGCCGACAGAGGGCCGACACCGTAGACGGGTGTCGGCCTCGCTATGCGCAGGAGCCGACCCCGGACGAGGGCACCTGGAGGCGGTCGATCTTCTCGATCGCGTAGAGCTGCGTATCGCCGCACGCTTCGAGCGCCTTGCGAACTTGCTCAGCCTCCCCATGGGTTGCATACCGGCCCACGCGGTAGCCGCTGCCGTTGCTCTCCTGCCGGATGAGGGCCCACCTCAGTTCTAACCATCCGCTGCTATCCGAGGACGAGGCGATTCGCATATGCCGGAGGGTACGCCGCGGCAGGGTCCTCGTTGCCATCTGCGGAACCAATCCCCTCGATCCGGTGGACTGTTGGCGAAGCAGACCTTGCCCGCACGCCCCGCCGGACACGGGCGGGTGGAGTAAGTGCGGTGCATGGCGCGGACGTTGCTGACCGTGGTGGACGAACGGCCAGGCCGTCCAAGCGCCGGGGCAGCCAGGTGCGCTCGGTCGGTGTCTTGACGATCCATGACATGCCACGGGCCGCCGACTGAAGCGGACGTCAAAGTCGACGATGGGCGGTGAGTTGACGCGCCAGCGGGCTGACGCCAGCGCGGCGCAAGAGCCCCTCGACATCGCCCAGCGACTTCGCGACGTCGACCAGCTCCCTGGTGGGGCGCCGCCCCGCCGCCCCGGTACTTTCCCCGGGCGATCACCCGGCCGTGATCGGACCGAGGTAGGTGCCACCGGAGACGTCGATGATCTGGCCGGTCACCCAGCGGCCCTGCGGACCCGCCAGGAAGCCCACCACGTCCGCGATGTCCTCCGGCTCGCCGAGCCGTCCGAGCGCGGTGAGCGACTCCAGTCCGGCCACCGCCTCGGGAACGTTGGTGTAGCCGGCGGTCATGTCGGTCCGGACCACTCCGGGGTTGACCGTGTTCACGGTGATCCCGCGCCGACCGAGCTCGTTGGCGAGCGATGCGCCAAGAGCCGCCAGCGCCGTCTTGGTGACGGTGTAGCCGATCTGGCGCGGGTCCGCGATCCGGGTGGCCGCCGAGGCCATGTTGACGATCCGCCCGCCGTCCCGCAGTAGTGGCAGCGCCCGCTGGATCACAAAGATCGGCGTGCTCACGTTGACCGCGAGCAATCGTTCGAACTCCTCCTCGGTTAGCTGTCCGATCGAACTTGCCGAGTGGATGCCCGCGTTGTTGACCAGGATGTCCAGGCCGTCCGCGCCGTGGCTCCCCAGCCCAGCGGTGAGCCCCTCGAACAACCGGTCCACAGCACCGCTCTCGCCGAACCTGGCCTGCACCGCGAACGCCCGGCCGCCGACCTTGGCGATCAGCGCCACGGTCTCCTCGGCGGCGGCGTCGTTGCCGCCGTAGTGGACCACGACCAGCGCCCCCTCGGCGGCGAGCCGCAGGGCGACCGCGCGCCCGATCCCACGCGAGCCGCCCGTCACCAGTGCGGTTCTGCCGTCCAGTTCCCCCACGATCGCCTCTCCCCTCGTGTTGCCCCGGTCGATTCCGGACTGATCTCGAGTAGATCCGAAGTTCCGCCCTTGCCAAAGGGATGGAGGTGTCCAAAATCAGTTTGTGGCGGCCAACCCGTAGTACGCGGACTCATCCGCCACCGTGCCGGTGCTGTACCCCGGCGACAGCCGCGGCCACGTTGGGCACCGACTGCTGGACGCATAGGGTGTCGCTGGCGCGCTCGGCTTGTGCGGCACGCGCGCCCGAACCGACGATCGAGAACGCTGCGAACTCCGCTGCCCAAGCACGCTTGCTGCTGTTGACCAAAGCAGTCATCCCCCTGTCCTGACGCGATTCCCACACCGGGCAGCTCCCCGGTGGTGCAGCGTCAGGAGCCCCACAGCCTAGGAAATCAGCCGAACCAGCTTCCACGGGTTTCACAGGTACGGCCGAAACCCATCGCCGCCCAGTAGCGCGCAACCGCCCCGCCGAGCCCAATATCACCGCCACAACGCACAGCGCGCGGTCATCAGCCTCATCTGGGTGGCACAGGCGGGCGGCGGGTGGGTCGCGATGCAGGTCCAACTGCCCGATCTTCGCGGGGGAGGCGACGGTGGCCGCGAGGCCCGGCCACCGGTCCAGCACCGTGCCGCCAGCAGCCGGGCCCCGAACCCGGTTCCTGGCGGTTACGCCGACATGGTCTGGTCGCCGCCTTCGGCGTCTTCCGCGCAGGCGGCGGCGAGGTCGTCCAGGGACAGGTTCAGTGCGTGGGCCAGGGCTGCCACGGTGAAGAAGGCCGGGGTCGGGGCCCGGCCAGTTTCGATCTTGCGGAGGGTTTCAGCGGATACCCCGGCGGCTGCTGCCACGTCGACCATGCTGCGGTCACCGCGTGCCTGGCGAAGCAGGAGCCCGAAGCGCTCTCCGCGTTGCCGCTCCTGCGGACTCAAGGGAACTCTCACCATGCCTGTGATACTAATACCGGTATAAGTATTGGATAGCGTCGCATGGCAGGGAGTCACCAACATGGTGGAGATCAAGACCGACACGGCACTGGAGGCGATGCGAGAAGCTGGACGCGTCGTGGCCCACGCACTCGCGGCCGCCCGCGCGGCGGCAGCTGTGGGAGTTCGCCTGCGCGAGCTCGACGAAGCCGCTCGCGCCGTTCTCGCCAAGGCCGGAGCACGTTCTCCGTTCCTGGGCTACAAGCCCTCCTTCGCCCCGATCCCCTTCCCCGCCGTGATCTGCGCGTCCGTCAACGACGCCGTCTCGCACGGCATCCCCGACGACTACTGCCTGCGCGACGGCGACCTGGTCAGCATCGACTGCGGAGCCGAACTCGACGGCTGGACCGGCGACGCCGCGATCAGCTTCGCCGTCGGCACCCCTCGCCCCGCCGACCTCGAACTCATCGCCGCCACCCAGCAGGCCCTGGACGCCGGCATCGCAGCCGCCACCGTCGGCCACCGGATCGGCGACATCTCCCATGCCATCAGTACGGTCGCCCGCAAGGCCGACTGCGGCATGCCGGCCGACTTCGGCGGCCACGGCATCGGCCGCCAGATGCACGAAGACCCCCATGTCCCCAACCATGGACGTCCCGGCCGCGGCTTCCCCCTGCGCCACGGCCTCGCCCTCGCCATCGAACCCATGCTCATGGCCGGAGGGCGCAACGACTACTACACCGATTCCGACGGATGGACCCTGCGCACGATCGACGGCAGCCGAGCCGCCCACATCGAACACACCATCGCCATCACCGAGGACGGCCCCCGCATCCTCACCCTGCCCTGACCTCGGATCCTGTCCCGCCCGGCAGCCAGACGCATCAGCCAAACCCTTGAACGCGGAGCGGACGGCGCGTGGGCGCGGGGTGGTTGACCGTCCCGAACCAATCACCCCGAGATCGGCCGTGCCCCTTCATGCCGACAGCCGCCGTATCGCTCACCTTGAACGCCTGGGAGCGCCGGCTTGTTCTCTATAACGGGCACCCGCTGGAAATCGACTTCGGCCCACTTCGGCAGCGTCACCGGATGTCGCGCCTGGGCGCGTCCTCCCTACGTCGCTCGACGACCGCTCGTGCTCCTTCGCTACCAGTAGTGCCGTCGGCCGCCGATAGCGTGCCCAACGGATCCCAGGAGCCAAAGGATCGCCCCGATCACCACAAGGATGATCCCGATCGTCCACAGAATGGCGATCTTGAGCAAGAATCCAACGATGAGGCAAATGATGCCGAGGATGATCACAGCAACCTCCGACCTCTCGGACAAGCCCTTTATCCCACGATGATCCCGCGGACTTTCACCGGCAACCTTCGCCAGGTGGCACCCGCTCCGGCCGCGCCCGAACGAGCGCTGTCAGAGGGCGGCCACGTGCACCGCGGCCGGAGGCGCCGACCATCATTCCGCTACGTGCCGAGGAGGCGGTTGAAGAACGCACGGTAATGCCGCAGGGCAAGGCGTAGGTCTTCCGTGCCCACCTCTCCGCCTCGGTGCCACTGCTCCTCCAGACCCTCCTTGTGTTTGGCGAAGCGCGCGGCGAGCGTTCGCATGACATCGGCGACCAGCCCGTCGGCCGCGTGTACGGCGTCACGCGGGTCGTCGACGAAGTCCCCCTGGATTTTCTGCCAGCGGTCGCGGAATTCCTCCGCGTCCTCGCCGGTGAGCAGCGCAGGGGTTTCCTCCTCTGCTGCGGTAGTGGTCTCCGCCTCTTCGTTTTCGGTGCGTCCTGCCTCCTCCGTTTCGGCGGTCCCCGGCGTCGCTCCCGTGCTTTCGCCAGGAAGCGTGGGAGCCTCCGCCTCGGTCTCATCGCCTCCCGCTGGGGCGCGGACAAGATCCTCGGTCGACAGTTCGCCGCCGGACTCGGATGGTCCTTCGCGCTGCATGCCTTCTCCTCCTTCCCGTTGTGATCACTCAGGCTCGGGCGTGCCGGGTCTGGCCGCCGTCGGAGAGCAGTTCGTCGAAGAGGGCGCGGTAGTGCACCATGGCGCTACGCAACTGCTCGGTGGTCGCCTGGTGCCGAGTACTGAGTTCGTCGACCTTGTGGGCGGCTCGGTAGTGCTCAAGCGTCTGGCTGTGCTCTACGGAGAGGTCTTTGAGTTGTTGCTCGAAGTCTTCGGTGGGGTAGCCGCGCTCATGCATCAGCGAGGTCACGAGGCGATCGGCGTCATGCACGGCGTTTTCGGGCCGGTCGACGAACTCTTCCTGGACGCTGCCCCATTCTCGCGCGTAGCGGTCCCGGACGTCGCTCGGCAATGGCTTGATGTCCAATGCGTCGTGGCGCTTTTCACGTGCGCTGAGTTCGCGCTCTGCCGCCATGCGGCTGTCGGCCCTTTCAACCGTCCGGTCGTACTCCGGGCCGAAGCGCTCGCGTAGACGGCGGCGGCGTAGGGCGAGTGATGAGGCCACCGCGATCAAGGCGATCACCACCACAACGGGGATGATGATCGCTAGAAGCGTCCCTGTCGACATCAGGTCAACCCCTTGCTCTACATAACATCCAATAAGCCGTTTACCCGTATTAATTGCCTGGAAACGACCAACGTAAGGCCGCCGAGCTGACCGAGCCGTCGGCGCGGCCGCAATTTCGTTACGGATCTTGGAGGGGATTCCATGTGGCCCGGCTGAGGTGCGCCCCGCCGCGCCCCCGCCAGGGTCTCTCGCGCGATGGTCATAACCGATCGTCCCCCACAGCGGGTGCACGCAGCAGCGTTGTCGGCCTGGTGCCCCGGGTGGGGACGTGGGCTCCGGCTTGTTGATCGAGACAGGGATCTTCGGGCGGGGGAACACAGAACGTGGTGCCCCGTTGCCGGGTGTGCTCAGGTGGGGCTGGGTGGCAATGCTCCGGTGTCGATTGTCGTGACGTGTATGGCGTTACGCCACGGGGCTGTAACAGGCGCTGACTTGGACTGTTGTACATGCCAAAGTCATTGCAGCCGCTGGTGGTTGCGTCCGCCCAGGGGCTAAATCGGAGTCATCGCCACCGGATGCGGGGCGACATCGTCGAAGTGAAAGAGGGACACCATGCGTACCAGGGCTGCTCGTTGGGGCCTGTCGACTGCCGTGCTCGTCGCCGCAGGTCTGGCACTGACCGCGTGCGGACCCAACGACGCGACCTCCGCCGCTGGATCCTCCACCAGTTCGTCCGCCCCCACGAGTTCCGCACAGCCCGGCACCCAATCCACCGCCAAGGGCAGCCAAGGCTCCGCCCACGGCACGCCGTCGGGCACTCCCAAGAAGCATGGGGTGCGCTGCACCGACCAGATCAACTACGCGGGAGACCCGCGGTCCAACGCCGAAATCAACAGCATCGGCGAGCAGACCGGCTACTGCCCGCCGGTGTCCGCCTCCGGCGGGAGCGGCGTCGCCAACGCGGGTGACCACCGCACGGTCGTCGGTAGGCTGGGGTACCTCGCGCCCGGCAAGCTGATAGTCAAGCCCCAGGGCGGCGGCACGGAGCAGGCATTCCTGGTCTCCAACGCCACGCAGATCCTCGGCGCGGCCGCGATCTGCTCCGACAACACCGAAGGCCGTGTGACCATCGGCCACGACGGCTACGGCACCTCGAAGTGCACCGTGGACCAGCTGGAGACGGCTGCGAAGACCAACAGCGTGACTGTCCGCGTCACCATGAACCCCAAGTCCGGCGGTGCCGAGACGGTCGAGGAGAAGTACCACCCGTAAGCCCCCGGCACGCCGTGCCGTGCGCGCCCGCTGGACCTTTCCCCGACCTGCCGGGAGCCGGGGGAGCCGTCCTGGGTGAGCGATGTTCAGCGCGCAGCGCCGCCGTAGGCGATCTTGGCAACTCGGCGCGGGCCGCCCACTCCATGAGCGGGCGGCCAGGACGCGCTGATGGCGGCCCGAAGGGGGGGTGGTCAGGGAGCCCTCACGCGCGGCGGCGATTCGATGCCGCATGACCCTCGATTCGTACTACCCGTTGTAGTAGCGTGCGCTCATGTCGGCCATGACGCGGGGCCTTGGGGCAGCCAGGGTGGCGTTCGCGCTGCTCGCGGTGAGCGCGCTCGCCGTGACGTTCGACCAGGCGTTGCACATCGGTGAGGGTGCGGCCAACTGGTTCTCCTACTTCACCAACCTGTCCAACCTCTTCGGTGCCGCGGTGCTGTTGGTCGGCGGCCTGGCGCTGTTGACCGGCCGCGGCCCGATCGGTGACGCGTGGCGGGGTGCCGCGGCGCTGTACCTGGCGGTGACGGGGATCGTCTACTGGACGCTGCTGGCCGGCCAGGAACGCGGCGATGTGATCGTCTGGGCCAATGTCGTGGTGCACGCCGTGATGCCGGTGGCGGCGCTGACCGACTGGCTGGCGGGGCCTCCCGCCCGTCCGATCCGCTGGGTGCGCGGACTGCCCTGGCTCGCCTTCCCGTTGGCCTACCTCGCCTACTCGCTGTTGCGCGGTCCGTTCGCGCACTGGTACCCGTACGACTTCCTGGACCCGCGCCAGCCGGGCGGCTACCTGCATGTGACGACCTGGGCGTTGGCCGTCACGGCGGCGTTCGTCTTCCTCATGTCCCTGATCGTCGGTCTGGGCAACCGCCTCACGGGACCTGGCCCGATGCCTGTCGAGGAACTGGTGAGCGGCACCCTCACGCCGATCGATCCCCGGCCGTAGGCGAGGCGAGTCGGCCGCACAGGGTGGGGCCGGGGCGGGGGATGCGACCGAAGTCGCCCTCGGCGCAGTCGGCCTGGAGGCGGGCGATGGCGCCGCGCAGCGCCGCGGGCAGTCGCGGGGTGAGGCCGCGGTGCCACTGCACCAGTAGGTCGCGGCAAGCCGACTCCGACAGCGGCAGCGGCCCGTTGGCCCGCGCGGGTTCGCGGTTGGGCTGGGCCGCGCCCGGCGGCCGGGTGGCCTGCCCGCGCCAGTGGTCGGCGTCGCGGAACTCGCCGCGGCGGCGGTGGTCGAGGAAGAGGCAGTAGGCCGCGGTACGGCTGCCGCCGCCGGCCGCGAACCGCCACCAGAACTCGGCCGCCTCACCGTGCCCGGCCAGGTGCAGCAGGGCGGCGAAGACCAGGGCGCCCTCCGGGTCGATCCGGTCGTGGTCGACCAGCCGGTCCAAACTGGCCGCCGCTTCCGGTGCGTTGAGCACCAGCGCGCAGGCCAGGTCGAGTTCGTGCCGGGCCTGCTCGTGCGCGGTGGGGCACGGCGCGGCGCCCGCGGTGGTGCTGCCCAGGCTGCGGGCCACCGCCTCCCGGGCGGCGACCGGATCGTAGTCCTCGTACTCGTGCGCCAGCACCTCGGCCGTGCCGAGCAGCGCCTCTATGCTGTCGCCGTCGCGGCGTGGACGCATCCGTCCGGCCCCCTCACTCCCGCCACGGAATCCCTAGCCGTGCGGCCAGTTTCCTCCTCGCGATGCTCACATGCGACCGTACGGTGCTCTCCTCCACGCCCAACAGCGCGGCGATGAACGGGTCGTCGTAACCCAGTGCGAAGCGCAGCACGATCACGTCGCACTGCCGCTCGGGTAACTCGGCGATGGCCGAGTACAGTCCGATCCTGCTCTCCAGGACCGCGAACTGCTCCTGGGCCTCGCGCAGTGCCCGGGAGACGGCGTCGAAGGCGGCGGTCTCGGTGAGCGCCACCGGGCGGTCGTGTGCGCTGAGCCAGTTCGCCACGTGTTCCTTCAGCACGGTCCAGGCGTAGAACGGCACCGACTCCTGGCGCAGCACATGCGGCCACGACGTGGCGAGTTGGCGCGATATGGCGCCCTCTATGCGCAGGGCGGCGGCCCGGCTTCCGGTGTGCAGATGGGCGTAGCGCAGCCACAGCAGGTGGTGGGTGTCGTGGAAGGCCTCGAAGGTGAGGGCGAGGCGGCGCACGGGCTGCCGCAGCGGAGGGCCGGACGGGCCGTCGGGCGCGGATGGGTGCGGGGGATTGGTGTTCACACGGTCCTCTGCTGGATTTCACGACCGCGCCCGTGGCTGACGGACGGCGGCGTCGGAGCGGGGGCGTTGTGCCCTCGCCTGTCAGCGAATCGGACAAACGGCCCTGGTGTGTAACGCGGCCCCGTAAAAATCTTCCGCAGCGTAATGGTATGACTACTGCAACTCCGGGTTCCCATCGGTCCGGCACGGGGAGGGTGGTCATGGACGAGTACGAACACGGCGCGTCCGGCGTGGACCTGCGGCTGGACCGGGCGCATTCGGCGCGCATCTACGACTACTTCCTGGGCGGCAGGACCAACTTCGCCGCCGACCGGGAGGCCGCGGCGAAGGTCCTCGGCGTCTTCCCCGCGGCCCAGCTCGCCGCCCGGGTGAACCGCGAGTTCATGCACCGCGCCACCCGTGCCCTGGCCCGTGCCGGAACGCGTCAGTGGCTGGACATCGGCACCGGCATCCCGACCTCGCCCAACCTGCACGAGGTCGCTCAGGAGGTCGCGCCCGAGGCGCGGGCCGTCTACACCGACAACGACCCGATCGTCCTCGCCCATGCCGCCGCGCTGCTGCGCAGCCATCCCGAGGGCCGTACGGCCTATGTGCAGGCCGATGTCACGGATCCGGCGGCGGTGCTGTCGGCGCCGGAACTCCTCGGCACCCTGGACCTGTCGCGACCGGTGGTGCTCAGCCTGAACGCCCTGCTGCACTTCGTCGACGACGAGCGGGGCGGCGGAGCGCACGCCGTCGTCGAGCACTTCAAGCGGGCGCTGCCGCCCGGCAGCGTACTGGCCGTCACGCACGCCACGGCGGACTTCGCCCCCGAGGCGCTGGCCGAGGTGACCGCCATCTACCGTGCGGCGGGCACCCCGGTACGGCTGCGCGACCGGGCGGAGTTCGCACGGTTCTTCGACGGCTGGGAGCTGTTGGAGCCGGGCATCACCCTCTCCCACCGGTGGCGCCCCGACGACCCGCGCGATGTCGCGGCGGTCAGCGCGGCCGAGGCGTCCTGCTACGCCGCGGTGGCCCGCAAGCCATAGCGCCTGTCCCGCGGATCCCGCGTCGTGGGCCGCGGCAGCGGCCAGTCCACCGGGCCGCGTAATCCACCCGGCAGGCGCCAAGTCGCCCTCGCCGTGCGCCCCTTCCAGGTTTCTGCAACGCGTTCTACTCTGTGCGCCGACACCGCGGGACCGCCGGGACACCAGACCTCAGGAGGGGCCGTGCACCTGGACTACACCCCCGAGCAGCAGCGCCTGCGCGACGAACTGCGCGCTTACTTCGGCACGTTGGTGCCCGACAACGCCTACGCCCGACACCGCGACCCGGCGGGCCAGAAGACCTTCTACCGGGAGACCGTCCGCCGCCTCGGCGCGGACGGCTGGCTGGGCGTGGGCTGGCCCGTGGAGTACGGCGGGCGCGGTCTGACCCCCATGGAGCAGTTCGTCTTCTTCGACGAGGCCGCGCAAGCCGGCGTGCCGCTGCCACTGATGGCGCTCAACACCGTGGGACCGACGATCATGCAGTTCGGCACGGACGAACAGAAGGCGTACTTCCTGCCGAAGATCCTCTCCGGGGAGATCGACTTCGCCATCGGCTACAGCGAACCCGACGCCGGGACCGACCTGGCCTCGCTCAGGACCCGCGCCGTTCGCGACGGCGACGGCTACCTGGTCAACGGCCAGAAGATCTGGACCACCAACGGCGACACCGCCGACTGGGTGTGGCTCGCCGTGCGCACCGCCCCGGACGCCCCGCCGCACCAGGGCATCAGCATCCTGCTCGTGCCGACCAGCGACCCCGGCTACTCCTGCACCGTCATCCACACCCTCGCCGGGCACGACACCACCGCCAGCTACTACGAGAACGTCCGGGTGCCCGTCACCCGCCGGGTCGGCGAGGAGAACAAGGGCTGGCGGCTGATCACCACCCAGCTCAACCACGAACGCGTCACCCTCGCCGCACACGGCACGATGGCCATCCGCGCGCTGCACGACGTACGGCGCTGGGCCGCCCTGACCAAGCTCGGCGACGGCCGCCGGGTCATCGACCTCGGCTGGGTGCGCGCCCGGCTGGCCCGCGCACACGCCAGGCTGGACGCGATGAAGCTGCTCAACTGGCAGATGGTGGACGCCCTCCAGCGCGGCACGCTCACCCCGCAGGACGCCTCCGCGGTCAAGGTCTACGGCTCGGAGGCACGACGCGACGCCTACGCCTGGTTGATGGAAGTGGCCGCGGCGGCGGGCCCGTTGAAGGAGGGCTCCGCCGGGGCGCTGCTGCACGGGGAGTTGGAGCGAGGCTACCGAAGTGCGGTGATCTTCACGTTCGGCGGCGGTAACAACGAGATCCAGCGGGAGATCATCTCGTGGATCGGCCTGGGCATGCCGAGGGTCCGCCGCTGACCGGCCTTTCCCCAACGCCGCTCCCGCGAAACACGCGCTGCGCGGAGGCGGATGCGCGAACCCGGCCGTGATGCGCCGTGCCGTACCCTGCACGGCGCGGCCATACTGGAAAACGCCGGGTGACAGAAGCGAAACAACGGGGGGCGGCGGCTTGCGATGGGGGAGAACAGGCTGATTCGGGAGCGATACCGGCTGATCGAACTGATCGGTCGCGGTGGCATGGGCGAGGTGTGGCGCGCCGAGGACGAGGCGCTGGGCCGCAAGGTCGCCGTCAAGTGCCTCAAGCCGATGAAGAGCTCAAGCGATCCCGCGCACACACGGGCGATGGAACTGCGGTTCCGCCGCGAGGCGCGGGTCGCCGCCTCGCTGCAACACCGCGGCATCACCGTGGTGCACGACTTCGGCGAGGACGACGGGGTGCTCTACCTCGTGATGGAACTGCTGGACGGCCGCAACCTGCTGCAACTACTGGAGGACGGACAGCGCATCCCGCTTCCGGTGCCCGACCTGCTGGACATCGCCGAGCAGGTCGCCGCGGCGCTGGCGTACACCCACGCCCAGGGGGTGGTGCACCGGGACCTGAAACCGGCCAACATCATCCGCGTGCCCGACGGCACCGTGAAGATCTGCGACTTCGGCATCGCCCGGCTCGGCCATGACATCGGCTTCACCTCCCGGCTGACCGGCACCGGCATGGCGATGGGCACCCCCCACTACATGTCGCCGGAGCAGATCGCCGGGGGCGAGATAGACCACCGCAGCGACCTGTACTCGTTCGGCTGCGTGCTCTACGAACTGGCCACCGGTGCCCCGCCGTTCGACATGGACGACGCCTGGGCGGTGCTGGTACGGCACCGGGACACCGCGCCGGAGCCGCCGCGCGAGCACCGCCCCGAACTGCCCGAGGCGCTGGAGCGGCTGGTCCTCGACCTGCTCGGCAAGGAGCCGGACGACCGCCCGCAGGACGCCCAGGTGATCGGCAAGCGGCTGGCCGCCATCCAGGCCAGTGCGGAACGCGCGGGCGAACTGCCCTTCTGGGCCCGGGCACTGACTCTCGGCCCGCTGGCGGTCGGCCGCCGCGCGCTCCGGCCGGACGCCGGGGGCGGCATACCCGCCGGGGCCTGGTACAACGCGGCCTGGGCGGCCCGGCCGCGGCACACCGTGGATCCCGAGCTGCTGTCCGTGCTGGCCAGTCGGTACAACGCGGCCCTCAGCCTGGGCAGGCTCGGCCGCTGGGCCGAGGCGGTGGAGGTGCACCGCGCCGTCGCCCAGGCCCGCGAGGACGCGCTGGGCGCCGAGCACCCCGAGACCCTGGCCAGCCGCTACGAACTGGGCTTCGCCCTCAGCCGACTGGGCCACGCGCAGGAGGCGCTGGCCGAGTACGAGCAGGTGGTCGCGGCCCGCAGCCGGACGCTGGGCGCCGACCATCCGCAGACGCTCGCCGCCCGGCAGGAGACCGCGTTCGCCCTCGGCAGGCTCGGCCGCCACGAGGACGCCCACCGGGTCTACACCGACGTGCTGGCCGCCCGGCAGCGCACCATGGGCGCCGACCACCCCGACACCCTGCGCTGCCGGCACAACCTCGCCTTCAACCTCGGTCGGCTCGGACGGCTCCAGGAGTCCTACGAGACGGCCCGCGAGGTGGCCGCGGCCCGGGCCCGGACGCTGGGCGCCAGTCACCCGGACACCCTGGTCACCCGCTTCGAAGTCGCCTACACACTCGGCCAGTTGGGCCACTGGGAGGACGCGCTCGCCGAATACCGGGACGTGGCCGCGGCCCGCTCCGGCAGCCTCGGCCCCGACCATCCGGACACCCTGGCCGCCCGCTACGAGGTCGGCATCTGCCTGGGCCGGCTCGGGCGCAGCGAGGAGGCGCTCAAGCTCTACCGGGAGCTGGCCGCGGTGCGCGCCCGGGTCCAGGGAGCCGACCACCCGGAGACGCTGCGGGCCCGGCACGGCATGGGCGTCAACCTCGGCAGGCTCGGGCGCTGGAAGGAGGCGCTCGCCGAGGCGCGCCAGGTGTACGGGATCCGTGCCAGGGCGCTGGGCGCCGAGCACCCCGACACGCTGGTCAGCAGGCGCGAAGTGGCCGTTGCCCTGGGCTGGTTGGGCCGCTGGGACGAGGCCCTGAGCCTCTACCGCGCCGTCGCCGAGGGGCGGGAGCGGGCGCTCGGACCCAACCATCCGGACACCCTGACCAGTCGCAACGACGAGGCGCACTGCCTGGAGCAACTCGGCCGTGGCGCCGAGGCGGTGGACCTGTACCGGAGGGTGGCGGCGATCCGCCGGGAGTACGCCCGGTCCTGATCCCGAGCAAAACTGACGTTACGTCAGAAAATCTCTTCCCCTCGTCGGCGGCGTGCGGCATCCTGCCCCTCATGGAGACGGAGCTGAGCCAGCGGCTGGGCATCGAGCACCCCATCTTCGGCTTCACGCCGTTCCCCGCGGTCGCCGCGGCCATCAGCAAGGCGGGTGGGCTCGGCGTACTGGGCGCGGTGCGCTACGGGGCCGTCGACGACCTCGCCCGCGACCTGGACTGGCTGGACGCGCACACCGGAGGCCGACCGTACGGGCTCGACGTGGTGATGCCCGCCAAGAAGGTCGACGGCGTCTCCGTCGCCGACATCGAGGCGATGATCCCCGAAGGGCACCGGCAGTTCGTCAGGGACACCCTCGCCCAGCACGCCGTGCCCGAACTGCCACCCGGTGAGGAGTCCGGCTGGCGGATCACCGGCTGGATGGAGCAGGTCGCCCGCTCCCAGCTCGATGTCGCCTTCGACCACCCGGTCAAGCTGTTCGCCAACGCCCTGGGCTCACCGCCACCCGACGTCACCCAACGCGCCCACGACAACGGCGCGTTGGTGGCCGCGCTGGCCGGCAGCGCCCGGCACGCCCGACGCCACCAGGAGGCGGGCATCGACATCGTCGTCGCCCAGGGCTACGAGGCGGGGGGCCACACCGGCGAGATCACCACCATGGTGCTCACCCCGGAGGTGGTCGCCGCGGTGGCCCCGCTGCCGGTGCTGGCCGCCGGGGGCATCGGCAGTGGAGAGCAGATCGCCGCCGGGCTGGCGCTCGGCGCACAGGGCGTCTGGCTCGGCTCGATCTGGCTCACCACCCGTGAGGCCGAGCTGAACTCCCCAGCGCTGACCCGCAGGTTGCTCGCCGCCGGATCCGGCGACACCGTCCGCTCCCGCGCCCTGACCGGCAAGCCCGCCCGCCAGTTGCGCACCCGCTGGACCGAGGCATGGGACGACCCGGCGAGCCCGGACCCACTGCCGATGCCGCTCCAGGGGCTGCTGGTCGCCGAGGCGGTCTCCCGCATCCAGAAGTACGAGGTCGAACCACTGCTCGGCACTCCCGTCGGCCAGATCGTCGGCCGACTCAACTCCGAACGACCGGTCCAGGCCGTCTTCGACGACCTGGTCCGCGGCTTCGAGCGGGCCATCACCCGTGTCAACCGGATCGCCGGACGCGAAGGAGGTCGTCCCCGATGACCACGACCGTCAACGGATTCTGGGCGCAGGCCGCGCAGAACCCCGACCGGACCATGCTGGTCGCACCGGACGGCGAGCGGTGGAGCGCGAAGCGGCTGCATGCCACCGCCAACCAACTCGTCCACGGCCTTCGGGCCGCCGGGCTCGGACCCGGCGACGCCTTCGCCGTCGTACTGCCGAACGGCGTCGAGTTCTTCACCGCCTATCTCGCCGCCGCGCAGGCCGGTTTCTATCTCGTACCGGTCAACCACCATCTCGTCGGCCCGGAAATCGCCTGGATCGTCGCGGACTCCGGGGCCAAGGCGCTGATCGCGCACGAGCGGTACGCGCCGCAGGCGCGGGCCGCCGCGGAGGAGGCGGCGCTTCCGGCGAGCCACCGCTTCGCGGTGGGCGACGCGCCGGGGTTCCGGCCGTACTCCGCGCTGCTCGACGGGCAGCCCTCGGAGCCGCCGCGGGACCGCACCTCCGGTGGGGTGATGAACTACACCTCGGGAACCACCGGAAAGCCGCGCGGCATTCGGCGCCCACTGTCCGGAAAGCCTCCGGAGGAAACCCATCTCGGCGGATTCCTCGGCTTCTTCGGCATCAAGCCGTTCGACGACAACGTGCATCTGGTGTGCTCGCCTCTTTACCACACGGCGGTGCTCCAGTTCGCCGCGGCGGCACTGCACATCGGGCATCCCGTGGTGCTGATGGACAAGTGGACGCCCGAGGAAATGCTGCGGGTGATCGACACGTACGCGTGCACGCACACGCATATGGTGCCGACGCAGTTCCATCGCCTGCTGGCGCTGCCCGGCGAGGTCAAGGGGCGGTACGACGTGTCCTCCATGCGGCACGCCATCCACGGCGCCGCGCCGTGCCCCGAGCACATCAAGCGGGCGATGCTGGAGTGGTGGGGGCCGTGCGTGGAGGAGTACTACGCCGCGAGCGAGGGCGGCGGGACCTTCGCTCCCGCCGCCGAGTGGCTGAAGAAACCGGGCACCGTCGGGCGCCCCTGGCCGATCAGCGAGATCGCCATCTTCGACGACGCGGGGAACCGGCTGCCGCCGGGGGAGTTGGGGACGGTGTACATGTCGATGACCACCGGTGGGTTCCGCTACCACAAGGACGAGGACAAGACCCGGAAGAACCGCATAGGAGACTTCTTCACGGTGGGCGACCTCGGGTTCCTCGACGCGGACGGTTATCTGTATCTGCGTGATCGGAAGATCGACCTCATCATCTCGGGTGGGGTCAACATCTATCCGGCGGAGGTGGAGGCGGCCCTCCTGACCCACCCCGCGGTGGCGGACGCGGCGGTGTTCGGCGTGCCGCACGAGGACTGGGGGGAGGAGGTCAAGGCGGTGGTCGAACCGGCTCCGGGGCGGGATGCGGGGCCGGAGCTGGCGGAGGAGATCCTGGCGCACTGCGGGCGGGTGCTGGCCAGGTACAAGTGCCCGAGGTCTGTTGACTTCATCGCGGAGATGCCGCGGGATCCCAACGGGAAGCTCTACAAGCGGCGGTTGCGGGCCCTCTGACGTCCGGCGCGTTGCCGGAGGGGGTGCGGGCGGGGGCGGGGGCGAAGGGGTGGGGGTCCTGGACCGTATATTTACGGGCCGGTTGCCCCCTGTGTTGGGTGCGGCGGAAGTTCGGCCCGCAAATACACGTCAGCGTCCAGGACCCCCACCCCTTCGCCCCCGCCCCCTCACGTTGTCTGTCCTCTTGCGGTCCGGTGGTCGTTTGGGTCGCGGGGGTGCGATCGCTTGTGGCTCGCCGCTCCTTGGGGGGACGTGTTCCCCAACCGGCAGTGTGCAGCGGCGAGATGGGTGCCTTCGGCTGGGCGGGTGTCAGGTGGGGTTGGCGGCGGCCGTCGCGATGGTTGCCGCCCAGCGGTAGTCCGCCTTGCCGCTGGGGGAGCGGTGGATCTGGGGGGTTATGACGAGTGTGCGCGGGACCTTGTAGCCCGCCAGGCGGGTCCTGCAGTGGTCCTGTAGTTCGGTGAGGGTCAATGTCGCGGTGGCGTCGCGTAGTTGGACTACGGCTGCCACATGGCTGCCCCAGCGGGGGTCGGGGACGCCGGCCACGAGGACGTCGTAGACGCCCGGGTGGGACTTGACCGCCTCCTCGACCTCCTCCGGAAACACCTTCTCCCCGCCGGTGTTGATGCACTGCGACCCGCGGCCCAGTACCGTCACGACACCGTCGTCGTCCACCGTGGCCAGGTCGCCGAGCAGTACCCAGCGTTCCCCGGTCGTGTCGCGGAAGAAGGTCCGTGCGGTCTTCTCGGGGTCGTTGTAGTAGCCGAGCGGCACGTGACCGCGTTGTGCCAGGCGCCCGGTAGCGCCCGGGGCGACGGGCAGGTGAGTGACCGGATCCACCACCCTGGTACGGGAGTTGACGTGTAACCGGAAGCCCCGGCGCGGGCCCGCGTCGTCCGTCGCGGTGCCGTTGAAGCCGGATTCGGAGGATCCGAAGTTGTTGAGGACCAGCACGTTCGGGACGAGCGCCTGGAACTGCGTCCGCACGGTGTCGGACAGGATCGCCCCGGAACTGGACAGGGTGATCAGCGACGAGCAGTCGGTGCCCTTCAACGGTCCGGCGAGCGCGTCGGTCAGCGGGCGCAGCATCGCGTCGCCGACCAGTGAGACGCTGGTCACCCTTTCCCGTTCGATGGTCCGCAGGACCTCCTCCGGAGCGAACTTGCGGTGGATCACTACCTTCTGGCCGAAGAAGAAGCCGATGAACGCGGTGAGCGTCGACGTGCCGTGCATCAGCGGCGCGGTGGGGAAGAAGACCAGCCCCTCGCCGCCGACCGCCACCCGTTCGGCCAACTCCTCGGGCCGTCGCACCGGCTCGCCGGTCGGCGCGCCGCCGCCGAGGCCGGAGAAGAAGAGGTCCTCCGCCCGCCACATCACGCCCTTGGGCATGCCGGTGGTGCCACCGGTGTAGATGATGATCTGGTCGTCCCCGGAGCGCGGCCCGAAGTCCCGCTCGGGTGATCCGGACGCCTCCGCCTCCCGGTACGAGAGTGCGGATGCCGTTCCGGAGCCGACCCGGACCAGATGCCGCAGCGTCGGGCATGTCGCGGCCGCCGCGGCCACCCGGTCGTCGAAGTCCGCGTCGTGGGCCAGCGCCACCAGGTCCGCGTCCTGGTACAGGTACGCCAACTCGTCAGCGACATAGCGGTAGTTGACGTTGACCGGGACGGCGCGGATCTTCATGCAGGCCAGTGCGGTCTGCAGGTACTCGACGCCGTTGTACAGGTGCAGGCCGACGTGCTGGCCGGGGGCGACACCGGACGCCGCGAGGTGGTGGGCGACGCGGTTGGCCGCGGCGTCCAGTTCGGCGTACGTCAGCCGCCGCTCCGCGCCGCTGCCGGGGTGGTCGACATACACCAGCGCCTCGCGGTCCGGTACGGCGTCGACGACGGATTCGAAGAGGTCGGCGAGGTTGTACTCCACGGCTCCTCCTGACCGGCACCACTGGCTTGGCGGCCCCATTAGAGCGCCGACCGCGGGAGGTGTGAAGACCCACCGGCCGAGAAATCTGACAACTCGTCAGGAACCTGTTGAACGTCCTACTGCAACCTGTTCTACTGAGTGCCACGACTGGAGGAGATGCCATGGGCGGCACCGAACACCTCACCGTGGAGCGCGCCGGCGCGACACTCGTACTCACTCTGAACCGGCCGGAAGCGAAGAACGCCCTCTCGCTGCCGATGCTCGTCGGACTGTGGGACGGCTGGGTGGAGGCCGACGAGGACGACGCGATCCGGTCGGTGGTGCTCACCGGCGCGGGCGGAACGTTCTGCTCCGGCATGGACCTCAAGGCGCTGTCCGCCGACGGGCGGATGGACGGCCAGCAGTACCGCGACCGCCTCACCGCCGACCCCGACCTGCACTGGAAGGCGATGCTGCGCCACCACCGCCCCCGCAAACCCGTCATCGCCGCCGTCGAGGGGCACTGCGTGGCGGGCGGCACCGAACTGCTCCAGGGCACCGACATCCGGGTGGCCGCGGAGGGCGCGGTCTTCGGGCTGTTCGAGGTGCGCCGCGCGCTGTTCCCCATCGGTGGCTCAACCGTCCGGCTGGCCCGGCAGATCCCCCGTACCCACGCGCTGGAGATGCTGCTCACCGGCCGTCCGTACTCCGCGCGGGAAGCCGAGCGTATCGGCCTGATCGGTCAGGTGGTCCCGGACGGCACGGCGCGCGAGAAGGCGCTGGAGATCGCCGAGTTGATCAACGCCAACGGCCCACTGGCCGTCGAGGCGGTCAAGGCCTCGGTTTACGAGACGGCCGAGCTGACCGAGACGGAGGGACTCGCCAGCGAACTGGATCGCGGCTGGCCGATCTTCGCCACCTCGGACGCCAAGGAAGGCGCCCGTGCCTTCGCCGAGAAGCGCCCCGCCCACTACCGGCGCGCCTGACGGTGGCGCGACCCAAGGAGAGACGCCCATGACCCCAGCCCCCGCACCGCGGGCGCTCCAGGCGCCCTTGGTCGTGGAGTTCCCGTTCACCCGCTCCCTCGGGCCTGTGCAGAGCGCCTTCCTCACCGGACTGCGCGAGCGCACCGTGCTCGGCGTGCGCTGCCACGACGGAAGGGTACTGGTGCCGCCGGTCGAGTACGACCCGGTCACCGCCGAGGAACTGCGCGAGCTGGTCGAGGTCGCCCCCACCGGCACCGTCACCAGCTGGGCATGGAACCCCGAACCGCGCCAGCAGCAGCCGCTGGACCGCCCGTTCGCCTGGGTACTGGTCAGGCTGGACGGCGCCGACACCGCCATGCTGCACGCCATGGACGCCCCCGACGCCGAGGGCGTGCACACCGGTATGCGGGTTCGGATCCGCTGGGCCGCCGACCGTACCGGCGCCATCACGGACATCGCCTGCTTCGAACCCGACGAGGGCGGCGCGGCCCGGCGTGAACCCCGCGCCTTCGACGGCCGGTTCGCCGATCCGGTCAGCGGCATCGTCGCCCCCGCGCGGCTCGACTACACGTACTCGCCCGGACAGGCCCAGTCCCGCTATCTCGCCGCGCTGGCCGAGCGGCGCACCATCGGCGAGCGCTGCCCGGCCTGCCGCAAGGTCTACGTACCGCCGCGCGGCGCGTGCCCGACCTGCGGGGTGGCCACCGCCGAGCAGGTCGAGGTGGGGCCGCGCGGCACGGTCACCACATACTGCGTGGTCAACATCAAGGCGAAGAACCTGGACATCGAAGTCCCCTACGTCTACGCGCACATCGCCCTCGACGGCGCCGACCTCGCGCTGCACGGCCGGATCGGCGGCATCCCGTACGACCAGGTGCGGATGGGACTGCGGGTGGAGGCGGTGTGGACCGAGGGCGGCCGGTACCCCGACCACTACCGCCCGACCGGTGAGCCCGACGCCGACTACGACAGCTACAAGGAGCTGCTGTGACCCGAGACGTGGCGATCGTCGCCTTCGGGCAGAGCGAACACCGGCGCGACAGCTCGGAGTTCTCCGAGGTGGAGATGCTGATGCCGGTACTGCACGCGGTGCTCGGCCAGGTGGGACTGACAACCGACCAGATCGACTTCACCTGTTCGGGGTCGAGTGACTATCTCGCCGGGCGCGCCTTCTCGTTCACCATGGCGCTGGACGGGGTCGGTGCCTGGCCTCCGATCGCCGAGTCGCACGTCGAGATGGACGGCGCGTGGGCGCTGTACGAGGCATGGGTGAAGATCCTCACCGGCGAGGCGGAGACCGCGCTGGTCTACGCCTACGGCAAGTCGTCACCCGGCGAACTGCGCGACGTACTGACCCGGCAGTTGGACCCCTACTACGTCGCACCGCTGTGGCCCGACTCGGTCTCGCTCGCCGCGCTCCAGGCGCAGTCGCTGATCGACGCGGGCCTGACCGACGAACGCCGACTGGCTGCGATCGCCGCACGTTACGGCGCCCGCACCGGCGCCGACGACTACGTCGTACGGCCCTTGCGGCGCCGGGACTGCCCGCCGATCCACGACGGGGCGGCGGCCGTGGTGCTGGCCGCCGGGGACACCGCCCGTCGGCTGTGCCCCAGGCCCGCCTGGATCCGCGGCATGGACCACCGCATCGAGGCGCACTCCCTCGGGGTGCGCGACCTCTCCGACTCGCCGTCCACCCGGCAGGCCGCGGAGCGGGCAGGGGCCTTCGACGCCCCCGTGGACACCGCGGAGCTGCATGCCCCGTTCAGCTCCCAGGAGGTCGTACTGCGCCGGGCGTTGCGGCTGGGCGACTCCGTCGCCGTCAACCCCTCGGGCGGCGCGCTGGTCGCCAACCCGGTGATGGCCGCCGGACTGATCCGGCTCGGCGAGGCCGCCGCGCGCATCCACCGCGGCCAGTCCCAGCGGGCGTTGGCGCACGCCACCTCCGGCCCGTGCCTACAGCAGAATCTGGTGGCCGTACTGGAGGCCTCATGAGCAGGGAACCGGTGGCCGTCGTCGGGATCGGCCAGACCAAGCACGTCGCCGCGCGGCACGACGTGTCGATCGCCGGGCTGGTTCGAGAGGCCGCCCAAGCGGCCCTGGCCGACGCCGAGTTGGGCTGGGCGGACGTCGACGCCGTCGTCATCGGCAAGGCGCCGGACTTCTTCGAGGGCGTGATGATGCCCGAGCTGTACCTGGCCGACGCCCTGGGCGCGGTGGGCAAGCCCATGCTCCGGGTGCACACCGCGGGCTCGGTCGGCGGCTCCACGGCACTGGTGGCCGCCAACCTCATCGCCGCCCGGGTCCACCGCACGGTACTCACCCTCGCCTTCGAAAAACAGTCGGAATCCAACGCCATGTGGGGGCTGTCGCTGCCGATCCCCTTCCAGCAACCGCTGCTCGCGGGCGCGGGCGGCTTCTTCGCACCGCACGTCAGGGCGTACATACGGCGCAGCGGCGCGCCGGACACCGTGGGCTCGCTGGTCGCCTACAAGGACCGCCGCAACGCGCTGCGGAACCCGTACGCGCACGTTCGCGATCCGGAGATCACGCTGGAGAAGGTCCGGTCCTCGCCCATGCTGTGGGACCCCATCCGCTATCTGGAGACCTGCCCGTCCTCCGACGGCGCCTGCGCGCTGGTGCTGAGCGACACCGCCGGTGCCCGGCGCGCACCACGACCGCCCGCGTGGGTGCGCGGTGGCGCGATGCGCAGCGAGCCGACCATGTTCGCGGGCAAGGACTACGTGTCCCCGCGAGCCGGCCAGGACTGCGCCGCGGACGTCTACCGGCAGGCCGGGATCGCCGAACCCCGCCGGGAGATCGACGTGGTGGAGATGTACGTGCCGTTCTCCTGGTACGAGCCGATGTGGCTGGAGAACCTGGGTTTCGCGGCCGAGGGGGAGGGCTGGAAGCTCACCGAGTCAGGGGTGACCGAGCTCGACGGCGATCTTCCTGTCAACCCATCGGGTGGTGTGCTGTCCACCAATCCCATCGGTGCCTCCGGCATGATCCGCTTCGCCGAGGCCGCGTTGCAGGTACGCGGGCAGGCGGGCGAACGCCAGGTGGACGGTGCCCGGTTGGCGCTCGGCCACGCCTACGGCGGCGGTTCGCAGTTCTTCTCGATGTGGCTGGTGGGGTCCGAGCGGCCCGATGCGTGACCGGAGGGCGTCCGGCCTCGGTGAACGGGCTGTCGGGCACCGCCCGCCCTCGCTAGGCTGGGCCGCGGAAGACAAAGCCGGAAGGGAGCGGACGTGGCTGACAGCAAGACCGGACAGCCCTTGGCCAACGGGAAGAAACCGCAGCTCGACTTGACGGATGCGGTGTGGCAGGCCAGCAACCAGGGGAAGGGCGATGTCCAGATCGCCTTCGTGGAGGGCTACATCGCCATGCGCGACGGTCGCAACCCCGACGGCCCTTCGCTGATCTTCACCCCGGCGGAGTGGAACGCCTTTGTGCTCGGCGCCCGGGACGGCGAGTTCGACCTCACCTGACGGGCCCGGACAACACCTCCGGCAGCTCGCCCTCATGGACGACGGTGAGCTGCCGGGTGACCCGGGTGACGGCAACGTACAGATCGTGTCCGCCCTTGGGGGACTGCGCGAGGATCCCTGCCGGATCGGCCAGTACCACCCGGTCGAACTCCAGCCCCTTGGCCTGACGAGTGGTCAGCAGCACCACGTCGGAGTCCAGCGCCGCACGGTGCGTTCCGGTCGCGGCCCGGGGCAAAGCCGCGGTGAGCGAAGGGAGTCGGCGGTCCGCGGCGATCACCGCGAGTCGGCCACCGCCATCCGCCTCCAACGCGGCGAGTTCGGCCGCCACGGCGTCGGCCACCGCGGCCGCCAGAGCCCCGTCCGGCGCCGCGACCGCCCGCGGGCCGGTGCCCTCGCCACGCACCGACTCCGGCGCCCGCTGCCCAGGCGCGACCGCCGCCAGGATGTCGGCGGCTACCGCCATCACCTCTGACGGAGTGCGGTAGTTGACGGTCAACTCCACCTGCCGCCAACGGCCCTTGGCGTACGGGTCGAGCATCTCGCCCCAGGACCGGGCCCCGGCGGCGGAGCCCGTCTGCGCCACATCGCCGACCACCGTCATCGAACGGGACGGTATCCGCCGCATCACCATCCGCCAGGCCATCGGCGACAACTCCTGTGCCTCGTCCACGATGACGTGCCCGTACGCCCAACTCCGGTCCGCCTGGGCGCGCTCCGCCGTGGTGCGGTAAGGGGCGGGATCCCGGTGGAAGGCGGCGAGCACGGCCGGGTCGAGCTGGTCTTCCAGGCCGGTGATCCGGAGCACACCCAGCGCGTACTCCTCCTCGTCGGCACGCCGTGCCTCGGCGGTCCTCGCCCGGGCGCGTTCGGCGGAGTCATCGGCGCCGAGCAACTCGGCCGCCTCGTCCAGCAACGGTACGTCCTCGACGGTCCAGGGCGCGTCCAACGGCCGGAACAGCGTGGCGCGTTCGGCCTCCGTCAGGCCGGTGGTCGCCGCACGCAGCTGGTCGGCGTCGCCGAGCAGCTCACGAATGAGGCCGGTCGGGGCCAGCTCGGGCCACAGGGCGTCGATGGCCGCCCGTACGGATGGTTGCCGCCACAGTTCGGCCGGGCCGTGCCGCAACTCCTCGTCGTCCAGCGGGCGTTCGAGCCGCGCGGCCTGGTCGCGGACCAGCGCGTCGAGCAGATCGGTGACGAACCGTTTGCGCGCCATGTTGTGCGGCATCCCCAGCGCCCGCGCGCGGTCGCGGGCCCGCAGGCACTGGCCCCTGGTCAGCCGTAGTTCGACACCCTCCACTGGCACCCGGATGTCACCGCCCGGGTCCCGCTGGAGGTTGCGCACCGCAGCCTCGATCACCTCGACCATCCGCGGCGAACCCTTGACGACGGCTGTCTCGGCGCTGTCCGCCTCGGTGGCGTGCACGCCGGGGAACAACCCGCCCAGCGCCGTGGTCGCGACCTCGGTCTCGCCCAGCGACGGCAGCACCTGGCCGATGTACCGCAGGAAGGTGTCGTTCGGTCCGATCACCAGCACCCCGCGCCGCTCCAGCGTCTTCCGGTGGGCATAGAGCAGGTATGCCGCGCGGTGCAGCGCGGCCACCGTCTTCCCGGTGCCGGGGCCGCCCTGGACCACCAGGATGCCGGGCAGCCCGGAGCGGATCACCCGGTCCTGCTCGGCCTGGATGGTGGCCACCACGTCCGACATCCGTCCGGTACGGCCGCGGCGCAACGACGCCAGTAGCGCCGCCTCGCCCACCAGTGCGCGAGCGTCCTCCCCGATCAGGTCGAGGTCGAAGACCTCGTCGTCAAGGCCGGTGATCTCCCGTCCCCTGGTGTGCAGATGGCGGCGGCGCACCAGGGCGTGCGGATCACCCGGCGAGGCGGCGTAGAAGGGGTGCGCGGCCGGTGCCCGCCAGTCGACCAGCAGGGGTTGGTAGGTCGCGTCGCGCAGTCCGGCCCGGCCGATGTAGAGGGTGGTTCCGTCCTCAGTGTCGACGCGGCCGAAGCACAGACCGCTGTCCACACCGTTGAGCCGCGCGATGGTACGGGCCAACTCGGCGGCGGAGATGTCGCGTTCGGTCCGGGCCTGCCGGGTGCCGCCGGCCGAGCCGCGGCTCTCCAGTCGGCGCAGGGTGTCCTCGGCCCGCGCGCGGTCGGCGTCGAGTCGGGCGTACAGCGCGGCCACGTATGCCCGTTCGGCGCGCAGGGCGGCGGCTTGGGGCGCCTCGGCGGGGGAGGCGCCATGTTGACGGTTCGCCATGGTTGGGCTACACTTTCAGTGTAGGGATATTTGTTGGCTAATTGCCTGCGCAATTAAGGCCGTTGAGTGTATCGATCTCCGGCCTCGCCTGTCACCAGGGCGGCGGTTACTTTGCCGCGGCTTGGGGTGCGGGACATCTGTTGTGCAGGAAGTGTCCACGGCGCCATGTGCTCACGTTGGCGCGCCCGTCGTGCCACGCGCCTTGAATCTGCGCGTCCCGATCCCGCCGACCCAGGAGACGCGTTGACACCGCTGTCACGTCGTGGATTCCTCGGTGCGGCGGCAGGAACGTCTGCCGCCGTCGCCCTCGGTGCACTGCCGACCGCCGTCCAACAGGCCATGGCCGCCTCGCCAGCCGGCGGCACCCTGGACGACGTCGCGCATGTCGTGGTGCTGATGCAGGAGAACCGTTCCTTCGATCACTACTTCGGTACCCTCAAGGGCGTTCGGGGCTTCGGCGACCGGTCACTGCTGCGCTTCCCCAACGGCTCCGACGTACTGCACCAGACGACCAGCGGACCGTCCGGCGGCAGCGTGCTGCCGCCCTGGCATCTGGACACCTCGACCACCGACGCACAGCGTGTGGTCGACCTCGACCACAGCTGGTCCGGCACCCACTCCGCCTGGAACAACGGCACGTACAACAACTGGATCCCGGCCAAGAGCGCCTACACCATGGGCTACTACACCAGAGCCGACATCCCGTTCCAGGTCGCGCTGGCCGAGGCGTTCACCGTCTGCGACCAGTACTTCTGCTCCGTCCAGGGGCCGACCAACCCCAACCGCCTCTACCAGTGGACCGGTTGGATCGACCCCAACGGCACCGCGGGCGGCCCCGTCACCGACAACTCCGAGGCGGGCTACAGCTGGACCACCTACGCCGAGCGGCTGGAGGCGGCCGGGATCAGCTGGCGGGTCTACCAGCAGCAGGACAACTACGACGACAACCCCTTGGCCTGGTTCACCCAGTTCCAGAACGCCTCCACCGACTCCCCGCTCTACGTCAACGGCATGCAGCGGCGCGGCGCCGACGCCTTCGCACAGGACGTGGCCAACGGGACGCTGCCCGCCGTCAGTTGGGTGGTCGCACCTACCGACCAGAGTGAGCACCCCGCCTATCCACCCGCCTACGGCGCCGACTTCACCTCCTCGTTCGTACTCCAGGCGCTCGCCGCCCACCCCGAGGTGTGGGCGAAGACCGTGGTCTTCCTCAACTTCGACGAGAACGACGGGTTCTTCGACCATGTCGCCCCTCCGGTCGCCCCGGCCGGTACCGCCGACGAGTTCATCAACGGCGCGCCCATCGGGCTCGGGCCGCGGGTGCCGATGATCGTGATCTCGCCGTGGAGCCAGGGCGGCTACGTCAACTCCGAGGTGGCCGACCACACTTCCGTGCTGCGCTTCCTGGAGAACTGGACCGGGGTGAAGGAGCCCAACATCTCCACCTGGCGGCGCACCGTCTGCGGTGACCTGATGAGCGCCTTCGACTTCACCACCGCGAACACCGGTTTCCCCACCCTGCCCGACACCAAGGCGCTGGTCGCCCAGTGCGACCAGGAGCAGTCGCTGCCCGCTGCCAAGCCGCCGACCAGCGCGCCCCAACCGGTGCAGGAGCCGGGAACCCGCCCGGCCCGCCCGGTCGGCTACGGCTTCGACACCACCTCCTGGACCGACCCCGGCACCGGCCGCCTGTGGATCAAGGTGGCCAACACCGGCACGCTGGGCGCGGGATTCTCGATCTACACGGTCAACCACCGCGGCTACGGCTCCTGGCGGTACACCGCGCCCGTAGGCGGCGGCTTCCAGGACTACTTCAGCGCGCTGACCTACGGCGGCGGCCCCTACGACATCGACGCGCACGGCCCGGACGGCTATCTGCGCGGCTTCAAGGGCGATGTACGGACCTGGTCCTCCACCACCAAGGGCCACCCGGAGGCCGCGGTGTCCATCTCCCCGTCGGCCCCGCAGCAGCTCACGCTCACCCTCACCAACGCCGGTCACACCGCCGTCACCTTCACCATCGGCGGCAACGCGGCGGGCGACGGCGGGTCCGGCGGCACCGCCACGGTCCAGCCGGGCGCATCGCGGACGGTCAGCCTGGGCGTCGCCCCGGACGGCGGCTACGACTACACGGTCAGCGCCGACACCGGCGACGGGTTCGAGCGGCGGTTCGCCGGGCGTACGTATCCCTCGGTGTAGGGCTCGGCCCCGGGCTCGCGGGTGGACCATGGGCACGTACCATGTGCCCATGTCCTTCCTCCGCCGACGCAGCGCCGCCACGCCCACCGGCCCTGACTTCGACGTCCTGGCCATGGACCCGGGCGACTGGCCGGGCAACCTCGGTGCGGGGCTGCTGCCCGGACCGGACGGCAGCTGCCAGGGCATCTTCCTGCGCTACGACCTGTTCGGCGGTCGCGGCCCGGCCATGCTGATCGGCAACCTGCCGGAGGGCTCGCCCGCCCGCGAGCTGGCCGAGGGACAGGTGCCGTTCGAGGTGGCGCAGCTGCTCGCGGCACTCGGCAACGAGGAGCCGGTGCACGAGGTGGAGCGCGAGGACATCCCCGTGATGCACGGCGACAGCCTGCTGATCGTCCGCCGCATCAAGGTCAGCGAGAGCCGGATCGCCTGCGCGCAGTTCGACCGCAGCGACGGCGTGCAGGTCACCATCGCCACCTGGGACCGGCCGATCACCGACGACCTCTACCAGCTGCTCAAGCCGCTGCCCGCGGAGATGTTCCAGCAGGGCTGAACGCGAAGCGGGCGCCCCCCCCCGGCCGGGGGGGGCGCCCGCTTCGCGTTCACGCGCCGGATCAGGCTCCCGTGGACGGTCGGATCGCCACATCGTCCGCCCGGACGTAGGCGACCCGGTGCCCGAACTGGATCTCGTAGTAGATCAGCTTGCCGCGCACCCAGGTCTGCTTGGACCGGTCGAAGGACGATGAGAAGAAGTACTCGCCACGCATCCAGTCACCGATCACATAGCGCTGACCGGCGGGCAGCGAGTACTGCAGCGGCACCAGCTGCTGCACGGCGATGCCCCGCGGGTACGCGGACGGCTCCGGGTAGGCCCGGCCGTACACCGGTACCGAGAGGCGGCCGGGCTTCGGGGTGACCACCCAGCCGCGCCGGTTGAGCGCCGCGGGGGCGCTCGGCGGGTTGTGGAACCACGCCTTCTGGCCCAGGTACCAGATCGCCGTCCAGTCGCCGCGCTGGTCGGCCACCGCGAACTGCTGACCGGTCGCGGCGCGCGCCCCGGTGTCGTTCACCCCGGTCGTGGAGTCACCGTTCGGGTGCAGGCCCACATCCCTGACCAGCGGCGCGGCCTCGCTGGGCGCGCTGTACAGCCGTACCGCCCCGGAACCATGGGGTGCGCAGGGGAAGTCCCTTCCGCCGCAGTCCGTGAAGAACGGCTGGTTGCCCTCGTAGGACGGGTCGATCGTCACCAGCCCGCCGTTCGCACCGGGCGACGGCTGGAACGGCACCCCCATCAACTCGAAGTAGTGCGCCCAGTCCCAGTACGGCCCCGGATCGGTGTGCATGTTCGCCACGGTGGACGGCTCGGTGCCCGGCACGTTGTCATGGCCCAGGATGTGCTGGCGGTCCAGCGGAACCCGGTACTTGTGCGCCAGGTACCGCACCAGGCGGGCCGAGGTGCGGTACATCGCCTCGGTGTACCAGGCGTCGGGATCGGCCAGGAACCCCTCGTGCTCCACGCCGACGGACTTGGAGTTGACGTACCAGTTGCCCGCGTGCCAGCCCACGTCCTTGGTGCTCATGTGCTCCGCGACATGGCCGTCGGAGGAGCGGACGGTGTAGTGCCAGCCCAGGTAGTGCGGATCCGACACCAGCTTGAGCGTGGTGTCCCAGGTGCCCTCGGTGTCATGGATGACGATGTAGTCCACCGAGGAGTCCTGCGGCCGGTTGGTCACATCGTGGTTTCCGTAGTCGTTGGCGTCCGGGCCGTACTTGGCGTACGGCGCCGGGATCCACTCGCACGCGACCAACTGCGGGCACTCGGTGTTCCTGGCGTCCGCTGTGCGCAGGCCCAGCCGGTTGACCTGCGCCGGGTCGGGCTTGACCTTCGGCTGGGCGGCCAGCGTGAGGCGCTGGCCGCTGTCCGTGGTGCGGGAAGCGCCGTCGTGGATGGTCTGGTAGACGTCGGCCGCGAAGTTCACCGCGGTGGCCGTGTCATCGGCGCCCGAGTAGCGGGCCACCGCGCCGAACCAGGCGGCGGGGTCGGCGCTCAACGGCTTGCCCAGCGCCTGCTGGTAGGCGGCCAGCAGCGCGGCGCCGCCCGCGATGTTGGCGGCCGGGTCGGTGCGCAGCCGCTCGTTGGTCAGTCCGGTCAGCTGGGCCGCCTGGTCGGCGGTGCGCAGTGACGGAGGCAGCACCCGGTCCTGGGGCACCGTGACGGCACCCGGGCTCAGCCGGGAGCGGGCGGGGTCACCGCGGGTGTCGCCGGCCGCGTCACCGTCGGTGCGGTAGCGGGACTGGGCGATCGCGGTACGGGCGTCGGTCAGGTGCATGGGGCCGTAGCCGCCGCTGGCGCTGGGCCGCCCGGCATGGCCGTCCCAGCGTGACTCCAGGTAGGAGACGCCCAGCAGCACACTCTGCGGTACGTGGTACTGCCGCGCAGCCTGGGCGAAGGCCTGCTGGAGCGGCTCGGGGCGCGACGGCGGGGTGGCGTCGACCCGTGGTGCCACGCAGAACACCGGGAGCAGTGCGGCGGCGGTGGCCACGACACGCAGCACGGGTCTCCTGCCGCGGCGTCCGGGGTGTGCGGGTGCGGAGCCTCGCAAAGCAGCCTCCCTGGTCTGGCGCGTTCCACGTGGGCGGAGTCCCAGGCGTACCGGCTGTCTGATGGTCAGTCAAACATCCATGCCGTCGGTGTTGCCGCAGGCCCACGACGGCAATCGGGCACGTCAATGCCCGCGCCGGGGGTTCCCCGGCACGGGCATTCACGTCCGCACGGCCTCGGTAGACCAGCCCTTCGGGGGCCGCGATTGCGCCGTCCGGATGACGCTGTCCGGGGGAGGCGGAAGGGACAGCGTGGTGCGGGTGGCGCGGCGTGCTGTTGGACGGCTCAGCGGGTGCCCACGGCCGCCCGTACCGCGCGCCGTGCCATCCCGCAGTCGTCGTGGAGGCGGCGCAGCAGGAGCCGTTGCTCCTCACCAGCCTCGGCCGCGCCCGGGGTGGCCGGGCCGGTGCCGTGCATGGAGCGCTGTAGCGCCGTCTCGTAGGTGCGGATCTCCCTGGTCAGCACCAGCATCAGGTTCACCAGGAAGGCGTCCCGCCAGGCGGGTCCGGGCGACTGGGCGAGCTGGCTGATATGACGCCGCGTCACCGGGTCGTCGCCGAGCACCGACCACAGCACCGCCAGGTCGTACCCCGGCAGGTACCAGCCCGCGTGCTCCCAGTCCACCAGGACCGGGCCGGTCGGTGAGAGCAGCACGTTGGAGAGCAGGGCGTCGCCGTGGCAGAACTGCCAGGGACCGTGGCCGCCGAAGTCCCGGGCCAGGCCGCGCATCAGCTTCTGCAGGTCGCCCAGGTCGCGATCGGTGAGCAGGCCCAGCTCATGGAAGCGGGAGAGCCGGGTGCCGTACTCAAGTGGGCGCTTGAAGGTGTCGGCGGGCGGCTGCCACTGGTTGATCCGGCAGATGGCGCCGAGCGCGGCTCGTATGTCGGCGCGCGGCGGAGCCTCCACCGGATGCCGCTGGATCGCAGCGACCCGGCCGGGCATCCGCTCCATCACCAGGGCGCAGCTCTCCGGGTCCGCGGCGACCAGGCGCGGAACCCGGGCCGGGGGGCGGTGCCGGACGAACGTCCGGTACGCCGCTATCTCCTGCCTGAACTGCTTCTCCCATACCGGCGAGTGGTCCAGCAGGCACTTGGCGACGGCCGGGCTGCGCCCCGCCGTGCCCACCAGGAGCACCGAGCGGCTGGTGCGCCGCATCACCTGCGCCGGGGTGAACTCCGGGCAGATCCGCTGGACGGATGCGATCGCCGCCCGCAGCGGAGCGCCCTGGGGGCCGGTCACATCGAGCCTCCCGCTGAGCGGATGGGAGGCCCCGGCCGGAAAGCCGCGTGGCCGCCCGGCGCCACGGCCCGCCGCGGCCGCGTACGAGGGGTCCGGGAACGGCTCGGTGGAGGCGGCCCGGGGGCGCGCCACGAGGCCTGGCCCACGCGGGGCGAGCGGCCGGGGTGGGGCGGACACGGAGGACGATGCTGAGTACATGGGGTGGTAACAGATCCCTTCGTGTGCCTGGGGAATGCTTCTGGCTCGTTGGGGGCGGCACTCATCGGTTCGGCCGGGGGCCGGTCCGGCGGGTTCCCCACCGGCCTCCGCACCCTGGGGGAATGCGGCTGCCGGGCGCCGACTCGGCTTCCGGAACCGGGTGTCCCGGATCGAGGCGATCGGGACGGTCCCTTCGGGGGACCCGGTCGCCGGCGCCCAGCACATCGACAGGACGTCGACAGCGCATTGACAGGGCACCGGCACCCGAGCACCCGTGCTCCGGATGGGCCGGGGAGGCGCGTTCCTACATGACACCCATCCGCGGGTGGTGAACCACGTAGCGAACCCTGGCGGACCCTGGCGAATACTGCCGAGCCGTCTCTTCGGCCACTACTGTCAACTGTGCCGAGGAACCTGGGGGCTTGACGTGACCAAGGAAGCCAACACCCGGCTCGCGGATCTGTTCGGACTCACCGGCTGGTCCAAGGGCGAGCTCGCGAGGATGGTCAACAGGCAGGCGGCCGCGATGGGCCACCCGCAACTGTCGACCGACACCTCCCGTGTGCGCCGCTGGATCGAGACCGGTGAGACGCCGCGCGATCCGGTGCCCAAAGTGCTGGCCGCCTTGTTCACCGAGCGCCTCGGCCGTGTCGTGACCATCGAGGATCTCGGGTTCGACCGGCATCGGCGTACGGGAAAGAAGCAGGCCGTCGAAAGCCTGCCGTGGCCACCGGAGCGAACCGCCGCGGTCCTCACCGAATTCACGGGAATGGACCTTATGCTCAACCGACGCGGTCTGGTGGGCGCGGGCGCCGCGCTCGCCGCAGGCTCCGCACTCAGCAGCGCCATGTACGAGTGGCTGCACACCGACCCTGCCCTGTCAGCCGATGCCCCCGTCGTCGACGACCCCCTGCACGCCGCCAAGGCCACCACGGCGGGCTATGACCGCTATGAGGCGGCACCCGTGGGCTCCGATGAGATCGAGGCGCTGGAGCACTCCGTGGAGGTGTTCCGCGCCTGGGACGCCTCACGCGGCGGCGGACTCCAGCGCAAGGCGGTCGTCGGGCAGCTCAACGAGGTGGGGGGCATGCTCTCCTACCGCCATCCGGCCCATCTGCAAAGGCGGTTGTGGGGGGTGGCGGCCAACCTGGCGTGCCTCGCCGGGTGGATGTCACACGACGTGGGCCTGGAGCCCACCGCCCAGAAGTACTTCGTGATCGCCGCGCACGCGGCACGCGAGGGCGGCGACCGGCCCAGGGCCGGTGAGGCGATGTCCCGCGCCGCTCGCCAGATGGTCCACCTGGGCCGTCCGGACGATGCGCTGGACCTGATGAAGCTGGCCCAGTCCGGCTCGGGCGAACAGGCCCTGCCGCGCACCCGCGCCATGCTCCAGACCATCGAGGCCTGGGCGCTGGCGGCCAAGGGGCGCGGCCAGGCGATGCGGCGCACCCTGGGGCAGGCGGAGGACCTCTTCGTCTCCGACAAGGGCGATGTGCCGCCGCCGTGCTGGATGCAGAACTTCGACGAGGCCGATCTGCACGGCATGCAGGCACTGGCGTTCCGTACGCTGGCCGAGCACGATCCGTCGGCCGCGGCGCCCGCGCAGCAGCACGCCCAGCAGGCGCTGGAGTTGCGCAGGTCGGGGCACGAGCGGTCGCGGATCTTCGACTACATCTCCATGGCTTCGGCGTGCTTCATCGCCGACGAGCCGGAGCAGGCCGACCGGTACGCCAGGCTGGCGCTGCTGAGCATCGGCCAGACCTCGTCCCACCGCACCTGGGACCGGTTGCGTGAGATGTACCGGCTGACCGGGCGGTACGCCACGTACCCGACGATCCAGGACCTGCGCGACGAGATCCGTACCGTGCTGCCGAAGAAGCCCGGGGGCAAGGACGGCACCGCCAGCGTGTAGGGCCTTCCTGGCGCGGGCGTACGGCGGATCGCCGACCCACGCCGACAGGGGCGGCAACGCCGAACCACCGGCACGTCAAGGGCTCCAGGTCGGGCTGTGGGGCGCTCGACGCGCCCCGACCACAAGATGACGACTACGAGATTCGGGCAACCAGCACACAGGCGTCATGCTCGCGCTCCGGGCTGCCGAGCTGTTCGACGACCGCACGCACGCACTCCTGCGCGCTGCGGGCTTCGGCGAACCGGTGGCCGAGGTTGAGCAGTTGGGCTGCGGCGGTGTCCTCCGGCATGCCGCGGGGCGCGAGTCCGTCGGTGTGCAGCACCAACAGGTCGCCCGGTAGCAGATATTCGGTGCGTTGACCGTAGGAGGCGTTGGGGGCGGCGCCCAACAGCATGCCCTCCGGCGCCGTCAGACCGCGCCCCGTCCCGCCGCGGAACAGCAGTGGGGCGGGGTGCCCGGCCTGGGCCCAGGTCAGGGTGCGCCGCTGGCCGTCGTAGCGGCAGCACAGCGCGCTGCCCAGGGCGGGCTGCGCCGAGCGGTCCACCACCTCGTTCAGCCGGGCCAGCAACTCGCCCGGCTCCAGGCCGACGAGCGCCAGGCCACGGACCGCGCCGAGCAGCATCGCCATGCCCGAAGTCGCCGCCACCCCATGGCCGATGAGGTCCCCGACCGTCAACAGAGTGGCGCCGTCGCCGAGTTCCATCGCGTCGTACCAGTCGCCGCCGATCAGCGCGCTGCTGCCGGACGGCAGGTAGTGCGCGGCCAGGTCCAGGGCGTGGGTGTCGCCGTCGGACGGGAACCGCAGGGAGCCGCGCCACGGCGGAAGGACGGCTTCCTGCAGTTCGACCGCCAGCCGGTGCTCGGTCCGCGCCACCTCGCGCTGACGTCGCAGCGAGTCACGGGTCTCGCGCAACGCCCGCTGGCTGCGGCGCAGTTCGCTGACGTCCCGTAGCACGGCCCACATCGAGGCTGTGGAGCCGTCGGCGTCGAGCACCGGCTCGCCCACCATGTGCACCGTGCGCACCGAGCCGTCCGGGCGCACGATGCGGAACTCGCCGTTGATCGGCTTGGCGTCCACCAGACAGCCGGTGACCATCGTGGTGAGTGCCTGCTGGTCCTCCGCGAACAGCCAGGACGGGAGTTCGTCCAGGGTGAGCGGACCGTCCGCCTTCGTCCTGCCGAAGATCGCGTACAGCTCGTCGGACCAGGTCACCTGGTCGGTCAACAGGTCCCATTCGGCGCTGCCCGCCCGGCCGAGCGCGCGCACCTGCCGGGCGGCGGGCGGCGGTTGCTCACCGGGGACCGGCGGCGCGGCCGTCGCGTATGCGGCCCCGGCCGCGCCGCCACCATCCTCCCGCAGCCCTTCCTTGAGCTGGCCCAGGTGTTCGCCCAGGTCGTCCAGATGGTGCATGGCGAGGTCGCACAGCGCGCGCTGCCAGCGGCTGTGCGCGTCATCGTCGTCAAGCCCCGGCTCGCTGCGCACGGCGTCCACCTGGCCGCGCAACTGGCGCGCCTGCGAGATGAGCGCGTCGAGCGTGCCGGGATCCGGCGGGGGTGCTGCGGCGTGGTCCGCATGCAGGTGGGACGGCATGACTGTCTCCGAACGTACTCAGATACAGACGTCAGCTGCGGGCGCGAGGCGGCGTGAGTGCTTGTGGTCGGCCCTAAGGGTCAGTGACGACTGTTGCACAGTGAGCGATCGTCCGTAAGGGTTTCCGCAATACCCGATCCGGTGGTGCTTGTGGCATATCCCAGAGGCGATCAGGTCGTTCCTGGTCAGCGCGGTGCACCGGGAGGCTCGGGACGGCGCACTGCGGGTAAGCTGCGGCGCTCGTACCCGTGCGCAATCCGTACCGCGTTCCAGGCATGACGTCTGCGTCCGCCGGTAAGGATGCCGGGCACCAACAGGGAAATCCCGTTGCCACCGTAACCCTCCGTACCGGATGCTGACCTCATGTTCGACCCCGACATAGCGCCCAGCGGCACCCTTCTCGGCCTCCTCCAGCGGGGGCGCGGAGACGGGACGCTGCATGCCCTCGCGGAGCAGCGCGGCGAGGCCCTCGCCGCGCTGGAGCAGTGTGTGCTGAGCGACCCCCGCCGCGACTGGCAGGTGGAGTCGCGCTCGCTGTACTACGCGCGGCTCTACTCGGAGCTGGAGGGCGGTCTCGAAGGGATCGAGCAGCACCTGTTCCACCCCGACGACGTCCTGGACACGGAGGAGCAGCGCACCGGGCTCGCCCTGTCGGTGCTCGGACACCTCGCCGGGTACGGCCGCCGGGACGCGCTGCGGCTGCTGCGCGAGTACGCGGCCCGGGGCAGCAACTGGCACTGGGCACTGGACGAGTTGGCGCTACGGGACGACGACGCGGGGCTGACGGCCCTGGCGCCGGCGATCCTCGGCCGCTTCCCGCGCGGTGCGGAGGGTGACGCGGCGCTCGCCCGTGCGCTGCGCGAGGCGTACGAGCCCAGGCCCTGGCGGCTGTGGGCGGACGACCGGGTGCACGGTGCGCGGGTGCGCGCGGCCGAGGAGCAGGGCTCCTTCGACCGCTGGCAGCGGCAGCTGCGCCCGGCCGGTCCGGCGCCCGGTTGGAGTGTGCGGGACGTGCTGGAGTGGGCCGAGCAGGGACTGGAGGTCCACCCGGTGCAGCACCGGGACGCCCCCGCCGCCCGCTGCCTGGCCGCCGTCGCCGGGCCCGAGGACCGCGCCGAGCTGCTGCACGCCGCCCGTCTCGGACCGCAGGGGGCCCGCGCCGCCGCGCTGCGGCATCTCGCCGACCGGCAGGATCCGGATGTCCTCGGGCTGATAGAAGCGGCCGCCGCCGACCCCTCACTGGTCGTCTCGCGCGCCGCGCTGGAGTCCTTCGCCCGTATGCGCAGCGTCGCCGGTGTCGAACAGGCCCGCCGCTGGGCCGCCCGCGAGGACGAACTGGGCACCGCCGCGGCCCAGATGCTCTCCATGCTCGGCGGCGCCGAGGACGCCGCACGGGTGCTCGCCGCACTGCGCCGCACGGTACGGGTCCGCGGCGCCGACGCGGAGGGGCTGGCCGTCCTGGTGGAGGGCGCCGGGCGGCTGGCCATCGGCTGCGCGGCGCCCGTGGTGCGGCACGTCTACCGGGAGACCGCGTCGTCGCATCTGCGCGGCTGCGCGGCCCGGACGCTGGCGGTCATCGATCCGTCGTTCGCGGACGGCTTCGCCATCGAGTGCCTGTGGGACTGCGAGGAGTCCACCCGCGAACTGGCGGCGCGGCACGCCGCGACCGGGGACGTCCGGGTACTCGCACAGCTGCGGCGCCTGGCGGCGGATCCGGCGGAGGAGGCGGACGTGCAGTCCGCTGTGCGCGGCAGGTTGAGTACCACGGCGGCCACCGCACGGCGGCGTTCCGCTTAGGTCGGTTACGGGGCTTTTGGGGTCCGGGGCGCTTGCCTGCGGAGAGCCACCTCGGGCCGCCTGTGTTCAGGACGCGGGTCGGAGGCCAGAAGCTCACGGAACGTTTTCCGCGGGGAAAGATCGACGTGGCCGCCGCATCTTCCCGGGCGCCGACAACCGCAGTATGCGAGTCGCCCTCGTCACCGAATCCTTCCCGCCCGATGTCAACGGCGTCGCACACTGCGCGCTACGGACCGCGGAGCACCTCGTCGCCCGCGGTCATGCCCCACTCGTCATCGCCCCCACCGCGCCCGCCCGAGACCGGGCGGCCGAGGCGGACGCCGCCGCGCCCTGCCCGGTGATCCGCGTACCGTCGCTGCCGCTGCCCGGCTACCGCCAGGTGCGGGTCGCCCTGCCCGGCCGCCGCGTGGCGGCCGCGATCGCCGCGCACCGGGCCCAACTCGTCCATCTGGCCAGCCCCTTCGTCATCGGGGCGCACGGTGTGGCCGGAGCCGCCCGGCTGGGGCTGCCCTGTGTCGCGGTCTACCAGACCGATCTCGGCGGTTACGCCCGCGCCTACCTCGGCATCGGCGAGACCGCGGCCTGGCACCGGCTGCGCAGCCTGCACACCGCCGCGGACCGCACCCTGGCGCCGTCCACCGCCTCGGCCGCCGACCTGGAGCGGCACGGCATCCCCCGGGTCCACCTGTGGCCGCGCGGGGTGGACGCGGTCCGCTTCCACCCGGCGCACCGCGACCCCGCGCTGCGCCGGGAGCTGGCGCCGGGCGGTGAGGTGCTGGTCGGCTACGTCGGTCGGCTGGCGCCGGAGAAGCGGGTCGAACTGCTCGCCGGGGCGGCCGAACTGCCGGGGGTGCGGCTGGTCGTCGTCGGCGACGGACCGAGCGAGGCGAACCTGCGCTCCGCGCTGCCGTCGGCGGTCTTCCTCGGCCGCCGCACCGGCCGTGAACTCGCCCGGATCTACGCCTCGTTGGACGTCTTCGCGCACACCGGCCCGATGGAGACGTTCTGCCAGACCGTGCAGGAGGCCATGGCCAGCGGGATACCGGTGGTCGCCCCGGCGGCGGGAGGTCCGCTGGACCTGGTCAGCCCGGGCCGCACCGGCCTGCTGGTGCCGCCCGACGACCCGGAGGCGCTACGGGACGCGGTACGGCGGCTCGCCGGCACTCCGCGGCTGCGCGCCGCGTACGGTCTGGCCGGACGGGAGGCGGTGGCGGGGCGTTCCTGGGCGGCCGTCGGCGACCTGCTGATCAGCCACTACGAGCAGGTGCTCGCCGAACGTCTCGCCGCCTCGGCGGTGGCGGCATGACCGGCGACGCGCGGCGCGGGCTGCGCATCGTCCGGCTGGCCAACTTCGTCACCCCGGTCTCCGGCGGCCTGCGCACCGCCCTGCGGCACCTGGGCGCCGGGTACCTGGCGGCGGGGCACGAGCCGGTGCTGATCGTGCCGGGGCCCGACCACCGCGACGAGATGACCGAGCAGGGCCGGGTGATCACGCTGCCCGGGCCGGTGGTGCCCGGCTCCGGCGGCTACCGGGTGCTGGTCGACCGCCGGGCGGTGGCTCGGCGGCTGGCCGCGCTGCGCCCGGACCGGCTTGAGGTCTCCGACCGTACGACGCTGCGCTGGACCGGTGCCTGGGCCAGGCGGCGCCGGGTGCCCGCGGTGATGGTCTCGCACGAGAGCGCCGACGGGGTGCTGCGCATGTGGGGCCTGCCGGAGGGGGTCGCCCAGGCCGCCGCCGACCGGCTCAACTCCCGTACCGCGCACGCGTTCTCGCGGGTGGTGTGCACCACGGCGTGGGCGGCGGCCGAGTTCCAGCGGATCGGTGCCCGCAACGTGGTGCACGCGCCGCTGGGTGTGGACCTGGCCGCCTGCCACCCCGCGGCGGGCGGTGAGCGGAACCGCTGCCACTACGCCTGGCCGGAGCAGGTGCTGTTGGCGATGTGCGTGCGGCTGTCGGTGGAGAAGCGGCCCGGCCGGGCGCTGGACGCGCTCGCCGCGCTGCGGGCGCGCGGGACGCACGCGGTGCTGACGATCGCCGGGGACGGCCCGCTGCGCGCCCAGTTGGAGCAGCGTGCCCGCCGCGAGGAGCTTCCGGTGCGGTTCCTGGGACACGTGGCGAGCAAGGACGTGCTGTACGGGCTGATGGCCAGCGCGGACGTGGTGCTGGCGCCCGGCCCGGTGGAGACCTTCGGGCTGGCCGCGTTGGAGGCGCTGGCCTGCGGCACACCGGTGGTGGTCAGCGAGTCCTCCGCGCTGCCCTCGGTGGTCGGGGAGGCGGGCCGGGCGGCGCGGGACGACGGCGCGGCCTTCGCCGACGCGGTGGACGAGCTGCTGGCGGTGCCCGAGGCGCGGCGCAGGGCGGCGGCCAGGGCTCGCGCGGAGTGCTTCGGCTGGCCCGCCGCGATCACGGCCTTCCTGGCCGCGCACGACGCCGCGTATGAGGCGCCGCGCGACGCCGTACCCGCGCGGGGGGAACGGGAGGACGTGCGATGACCGGGAGCGAGGGCATACGGTTCGCGGCGCTGGGTGATTCGCTCACCGAGGGTCTCGGGGACCCGGTGCCGGGAGGCTGGCGCGGCTGGGCCGCGCTGCTGGCCGAGAGGATCGGCGCGACCCCGGACGGGACCGGGTTCCTCAACTGCGCGCGCAGCGGCGCCCTGACCGCCGATGTGGCGAACAGCCAGCTGGCCGCGGCCCGGGCGTTCCGGCCGCACCTCGCCGCGGTGGTGGCGGGCGCCAACGACACGCTGCGCGGTTCGTTCGACATCGGCGCGGTCGCCGCCCAACTGGACGTGGCACTGGGCGCGTTGGCGGCCGACGGGGTGACCGTGCTGACCGCGTGCCTGCCCGATCCGGGCCGGATGCTGGGGCTGCCGTGGCCGCTGGCCCGGCCGTTGGGACGGCGGATGCGGGCGGTCAACCATGTCGTGCACGCGCTGTCCCGGCGGTACGGGGCGGTGCATCTGCACACCGCGGAGCATCCGTGGGTCGCCGACCGGGCCTCCTGGAGCGTGGACCGGCTGCACCCCAGCGAACTGGGCCACCGGCTGCTGGCGTACGAGTTCCACGCGCTGCTGGACGAGCGCGGCCTGGCGGTCGGGGAGCCGCCGCGCACCACCCCCGACGGCCCGCCGCCCGGCCGGACCGCCAGCGCCTGGTGGATGGCCACCCGGGGCACCGGCTGGGTGCTGGACCGGTGCACGGACCTGCTGCCCGACCTGCTGCGGCTGGCCGCGGCCGAGTGCCGTCACCGTGCCGCGGGGTCCCCCGCCGCGCTGGACGAGGCCGCGCATCGCGCCGCGGTCGCCGCGGTGGCCGCCCTGGCACCGGACCGGCTCACCGGCACGAAGCGCACCGGCGTTCCCGGGGCCGCCTGCGCGGCCGGGGCCAGGGAGTCCTGCGAGGCGACACCGATGACCGGATAGCCGCCGGTCGTCGGATGGTCGGCGAGGAAGATCACCGGGCGGCCGTCCGGCGGCACCTGCACGGCGCCCAACACCATCCCCTCGCTGGGGAGTTCACCGTCCCTGGCGCGCGGCAGCGCGGGCCCCTCCGTGCGCAGGCCGATGCGGTTGCTCGCCGGGCTGACGGTGTACCCGCCGGCCGCGAGGATCCGTAGCGCGTTCGGGGAGAACCAGTCCGCGCGCGGCCCGGGAATCAGCGGAACCACAAGTTCCGTAGGCGGCCCGGGGCATGGCGCGGCATCCACCGCCGCCGGTGTGCCGTACGGCTCGCCGACCGGTAGCCGCTCTCCGTCCCGTAGCGGACCCGGGCCCAGTCCGGAGAGCAGATCGGTGGACCGGCTGCCGAGCACCGGTGTGCTGCGCACCCCGCCGGCGAGCGCCAGATAGGCGCGCAACCCCGCGGTGACCCGGCCGAGTTCCAGCACCGCCCCCGAGGGCACGTACACCGGTGCGCCCCAGGCCGCCGGGCGGCCGTCCACCCGTACCGGGCAGGGCGCGCCGGTGACCGCCGCGAGAAGTGGGCAACCGGCCCGTACCGCACAGCCGTTGACCGTGGTCTCCAGGGTCGCGGCGTGCTCCGGGTTGCCCACCAGCCGGTTGGCGAGCCGGTGCGCGGGCTCGTCGAGGGCGCCCGCCCGGGCCACACCGAGGTGGGCGTGTCCGGAGCGTCCGAGGTCCTGGACGGTCGTCAGCGCTCCGGCGCGGACCACTTCCAGGTACCGCGCGGTCATGGTCCGACCCGGGTGAAGCGCACCTGGGCGCCGGGGGCGAGCAGGGCCGCGGGCTCGCGGGCCGGGTCCCACAGCGTGGCGTCGGTGGTGCCGACGATCTGCCAGCCGCCGGGGGAACTGCGCGGATAGACGCCCGCGTACGGTCCGGCCAGACCGACGGAACCGGCGGGGACGCTTGTGCGCGGGGTGGCCCGGCGCGGGGTGTGGTAGCGGGCGGGCAGCCCGCTCAGGTATCCGAATCCCGGGGCGAATCCGGTGAACGCGACCCGGAACTCGATCCCGTCGAGCACCCTCGGCAGCGCGTCGGGCGGCACCTGCCACAGCGCGGCCACCTCGGACAGGTCGGGTCCGTCGTAGCGGACCGGTATCTCCACCACCGAACCCTCGCGCGGTGGCAGCGGTGGCACGGCCGAGCGCGTCAACTCGTCGGCCAGCGCCTCGGGTTCGGCCAGCCCGTCCAGCAGTACGGTGCGGGCGCCGGGGACGATCTCGCGGACCGGTGGCAGCTCCCCGGCCGCCCGGCGGCGCAGCAGCTCGGCGTGGAGCGCCTCGGTCGCCTCCTCGGTGGGCAGTTCGAGCAGCAGGGCGTGCGCGCCTACCAGCAGTGGGCGCGGCGCAGTCATGCGAAGGCTCCCAACTCCACGCCCGCCGCCAGCAGTTCACTCCTGACCCGCAAGGCCAGCGCGGCGGCCCCCGGTGTGTCACCGTGCAGGCAGAGCGAGCGCGCCCGCACCGTGACCGGCGCACCGCTGACCGAGCGCACCGAACCATGGCGGGCGATGCCCAGCGACCGCTCGACGATGGCGTCGGGGTCCAGCAGCACGGCGCCGGGCTCACGGCGCGGCACCAGCGTGCCACGGCCGGTGTAGGCGCGGTCGGCGAACGCCTCGGGGACGGCGGTCAACCCCGCCTGGTGTGCTGCGGCCAGCAGTTGGGAGCCGGGCAGCCCGAGCACCGGGAAGCCGCCGGCGAGCATGACACCCTCGACCACGGCGGCGGCCTGCTCGGTGTCGGACACCGCGCGGTTGTACAGGGCGCCGTGCGGCTTGACGTATGCCACGCGCGCCCCGGCGGCCCGCGCGAAGACCTCCAACGCGCCTATCTGGTAGGCCACTTCGGCCGCCAGTTCGTCCGGTGGGACGTCCATCGCGCGGCGCCCGAAACCGGCCAGGTCCCGGTAGGAGACCTGGGCGCCGATCCGCACCCCGCGCTCGGCGGCCAGCGCGCACACCCTGCGCATGGTGGCGGGGTCGCCCGCGTGGTAGCCGCAGGCGACGTTGGCGCTGGTGACGGCGGACAGCAGCGCTTCGTCGTCGGTCAGCGGCCAGCGTCCGAAGCCCTCGCCCAGGTCGGCGTTGAGGTCGATGACGGGGGCGGTCATTGGGCGTCCTGGCGCATCCGGGCCACGATCAGCTCGCGTGCGTCGTCCAGGTAGCGGACCAGTTCCGCTTCGGCGTCGCGGCTCCGGTCGGCCGCGAGCAGGTCGGCGATCTGCCGGTTGCGGCGCAGGAACGGTTCGTGGAGCGCGCGTGGATCGGACATCACGGCGAACGCCAGCCGGAGTTCGGCGAGCAGGCCGGCGAGGTAGGCGTCGATCCGCTCGCTGCCGGTGAGCGCGCCGACGGCGCGGTGGAAGCGCAGGTCGGCGTCGGCGACCGCGGACCAGTCGCCGTCCCGTGCGGCCGACTCGCCCGCGGCCACCGCCTCGGCGACCGGCGCCAGTCGGCCGGATCCGGTCGCGGACCGTACGCCCTCGGTCTCCAGGGCGCGGCGGGTCAGGTAGATGTCGGCGACGTCGGCGGGGCCGAGGCTGCGCACGAAGACGCCCCGGTTCATCTCATGGACCACCAGGCGTTCATGGGCCAGCACCCGGAAGGCCTCGCGCAGGGTGTTGCGGGAGACCCCGAGGGCGCCGCCGAGCGCCTCCTCGGACAGCCGGGTGCCGGAGCGCAGGGCGCCCGCCGCGATCCGGTCGCGCAGTACGTCGGTGACCCGCCGCACGGTACTGGACCGGCCCAGGAGCAGACGGTCGGCGGCGAACTCCCCGAGCAGATCAGGGGGTGAGCTGTCCATGGTGTCCCTTCCGCGGAATCACTGGACCCATATCGTGCATGACTCTTGTGGAATTGTTCAACAACCTTCTAGCCTCCTCGCTACCTCCCCACAGCCGGTGGGGACCGAGCGCGGAAGGCGGACGGATGCTCGCTCTGCTCGGCGTGCTCGTGGTGGTCGTCGGATTCGCCACGAAACGCAACCCCCTGCTCGTCGTTGGTGTGGCGGGCATCGTCACCGGCCTGTTCGGCGGCCTCAGTCCGCGTGCGGTGCTGGCCGACTTCGGCACCGGCTTCGCCGCCAGCCGCTCGGTGACCATCTTCGTGATCACCCTGCCGGTGATCGGCCTTCTGGAACGGTACGGGCTCAGAGAGCAGGCGCGTGCGCTCGTCACCAGGTTCGCTGCGCTGACCACCGGTCGCTTCCTCGCGCTGTACCTGATCCTGCGTCAACTTACGGCCGCCGTCGGGCTGGTAAGCCTCGGTGGCCCCGCGCAGGCGGTACGGCCGATGGTCGCGCCCATGGCGGAGGGGGCCGCGGAGCGTCGGTACGGGGCGCTGCCGGAGCGGACCCGGGAGCGGATCCGGTCCTTCGCCGCGAGCGCCGACAACGTCGGCCTGTTCTTCGGCGAGGACTGCTTCCTGGCGGTCGGCTCGATCCTGCTGATCACCGGGTTCGTCAACACCACGTACAAGACCCATCTGGAGCCGCTGGACCTGGCGCTGTGGGCGATACCGACCGCCGCCTGCGCCTGCCTGATCCACGGCGCCCGCCTGCTGCGCCTGGACCGCACGCTGGAGCGCGAACTGGCCGCGGCCGAGGGCGCGTTGCCCCGCGCGGACGTCGAGGAGGCCGCCACATGATCCAGGCGGAATGGTTCTACTGGCTGGTGGGCGCCGTCTTCCTGGCCATGGCCGGGCAGATGGCCATGGACCGGAGCAACCCCAGGCGGTTCGGCACCGCGGCCTTCTGGGGCCTGGTGGGCGCCGCGTTCGTCTACAGCACCTGGGTGGCGGACAAGACCGCGCCCGCCGAACCGCTCGGTGCCGCCGTGCTGGTCATGGTCTGCCTGGCCGGATTCGGCTTCACCGGACGCGGTACGGTGCCGGCCGCCCCGGCCGAGCGGCGTGCGGCCTCGGCGGCCCGGCTCGGCAACCGGCTGTTCGTCCCGGCGCTGACCATCCCCGCTGTGGCGATGGTGTGCGCGGTGGTGGTCAAGGGCTGGCACATCGGGCGAAGGCCGGTGCTGCAGGCGGGCAGTGAGACGATCCTCGGGTTGGGCATCGGCACCGTCGTGGCGCTGGTCGTCGCCATGCTGGTGGTCCGCGAACGGCGGCCCGCCGCCCCACTGCAGGCCGGGCGCGGACTGCTGGAGACGATGGGCTACGTCATGCTGCTGCCCCAACTGCTCGCCACCCTCGGCACGATCTTCCAGGCCGCCGGGGTGGGCGACTCCGTGGGCAAGCTCACCGAACACGTGCTGCCGCACGGGCAGACCTATGTGGCGGTCGTCGTCTACTGCGCCGGGATGGCCGTGTTCACGGTGGTCATGGGCAACGGCTTCGCGGCGTTCCCGGTACTCACCGCGGCCGTCGGCTGGCCGCTGCTGATCCAGCAGGCCCACGGCAGGCCGGCGGTGGTACTGGCGGCCGGCATGCTCGCGGGCTTCTGCGGCACGCTGTGCACGCCGATGGCCGCCAACTTCAACCTGGTGCCCGCCACGCTGCTGGAGCTGAAGGACCAGTACGGCCCGATCAAGGCCCAGATCCCCACCGCGGTCGCGCTGTTGGCCTGCAACATCGTCATCATCTCGGTCTTCGCGTTCTGAGCGCCGAGGACCGGCGAAGCCCCGAAGGAGCGTTGTGACCCGCGTACTCCTCACCGGATTCGAGCCGTTCGACGGCGAGCGCGTCAACCCGTCCTGGCAGGCGGTCTGGCGGCTGGCCGCGGCACCGCCGGACGGCTGCGACATCACGGCGGTCCAACTGCCCTGCGCCTTCGGGTCCTCGCTGGACGCGCTGCGGGCGGCGGTCGAACGCGCCGACCCCGAGGTCGTGGTGTGCGTCGGCCAGGCGGGCGGCCGGGCCGATCTGACCGTGGAGCGGGCGGCGGTGAACGTCAACGACGCCGCCATACCGGACAATGCCGGGCGGCAGCCCATCGACGCCCCGGTCGTCGGCTGGGGCCCCGTCGGGTACTTCGCCACCCTGCCGGTCAAGGCGTGCGTCGCCGCAGCCCGTGCGGCGGGAGTGCCCGCCTCTGTCTCCCAGACTGCTGGGACATATGTGTGCAATCACGTCTTCTACGGACTGATGCACCTCATCGCCACCGAACGCCCAGCGCTGCGCGGGGGGTTCGTGCACATCCCGTACGCGCCCGAGCAGGTCCTCGATCGGGCGCTGCCCTCGATGTCCGTTACGCTGGCCGTCGAAGGACTACGGGCCGTGGTGGCGGCCGCCGTCTCCCGGCGCGAGGACATCGCGGCGGTGGGCGGCGCGACGCACTGACGCCGGAGCCGGGCTGGACAGACCCCCGCAATCCGCGCCGTTTCGTGCGTTGTCAGTGTGACCACCTAATCTGTCCGTCGTGACTGCGTCCACTGCGGAAACCGTGCCGCACCCGAACACCGGCTCCTCGCGCCCCGTCGCGCCGGGACCCGCCGCCGACGAGGGCCTGGCCCGTCGGCTCAAGGCGCTGGCCTGCACGGCTCCGCTGCACGACCTGGACGCCCGCAAGGCCAACCTGGCGGGCGAGTACTCCACGTACGCCATGGCCGAAGTGGCGCTCGCCGCCATCGACCTGGTCACGCTCACCATGGACTTCGACACCGGTGCCGACCACGACCAGATAGTCGCCCGGCTGCAGCCGCGGGTCGCCGCCCAGGCCCCGGGGCGCCCCGCGGAGGAGCACGAACGGGTCGCCCGCTGGGTGCTGGAGAACCTGATCAACGTCGGCAGCGTCGACCGAGGCTTCCGCGCCGTCTACGGCACGTTCGGCGCCGACGGCGCCTATGTGCGCCGCGACTACGACTTCAAGCTGATCGAAGAGGTCCCGGGCCCCGGCGGCACCGTCTATCTGCGCACCACCGACGAAGCGGTCAACGTCCTCGTCGGCGCCCTGGACACCGACGTCACCAGCGCCCAGATCGCCGCAGAGGTCAAGCTGGAGGTGCTGATCAGCCGAGGGCGGCTGGCCGACGCCCAACTCGCCGCCGAGCAGGCCCGCTACCGCACCGTGCAGTACGCCGAGACGCTGCGCCGCGCCCTGGAGGCGACCCGGCGGGACGTCCGCGCGGTGGACTGGCTGCGCGCGGTGCCCGACATGATCAACGAGGCGCTGGACCACGTCGCCGACCGCTACCGGCACGAGAACGCGATCCTCACCAACATCCGCAAGGCCCGCGACGAGGCCACCGAACCGGAGCACAAGCGGCGCGCCGCCGAACTCGTGGACATCGTCAAGGACTGCATCCGCCGCCACACCCAGTTGCAGTCCCGGCTCCTGGAAGCGGGCCCGCTGTTCCGTGCCGAGCAGGACCGGCAGGCCTTCGCCACACCGGTCGCCCGCGCCGGACTCGACCTGTACGGGCAACTGCTGGCGCCGCTGCTGCCGCTGCCCGTGGAGCGCGCCAGCCGGGTCACCGACGCGTTCTTCGCGCACGGCACCGGACTGCGCACCCCGCCGGCGGTGCGCGTGGGCGACCTGATCGAGACACTGCTCACCCCGCCGCTGGAGCGCGAACACCTCGGCGCCGAGATGCCCGAGCCGGACCTGGTCGCCACCCCGGAGGACAGCCGGTTCAGCGAGGCGCAGCTGGAAGCCGCGCTGGAACTGCTCGACCTGCCGCACGACGCGCCCCGCAGACTCTCCGGCCTGCTGGCCGAGGCCCGCCGCCGCGACCCCGAACTGCCGTACCTTGTCGCGCTGTTGGCGGTGCACGCGGCCAGCCCGCCGGTCGGCACCGCCTACCGGCAGGGCGAGCAGCGGCTGCTGTTCGCCGTGGACGACGGTGCGGAGCTGGACGATCCGGAGTTCGGCGGCGCCGATCTGATCGTCGGCGCCGCGCTGCTGGACGCGGCGGGCATGGCACTGGACCGGACGGTGGAGAACACCGCAGGCAAGGACGAAGGACACCGCGAGTGATGGACGACGGCGAGAACCTGGCCCCCGCACCGGAACCGGAGGCCGTCCGCCCGGCGGCGGTCACCCCGGCCGACGCCGCCGACGCCGCCCGGCTGGTCGCCTTCGGGCTACAGCCCAAGCTGCTGCCCGCCCGCGACGCCGAGTACGCCGAGCTGATCCGGCGGCACCGGGAGGATCCGGCGTTCGCCCGGCTCGCCGACGCGGTCGCCGCCGGACTGGGACTGGTGGTGCTGGAGGTCTCACCGCGCGCCGGAATGGCGGTGGCCGCGGGCGAGGACTCGGTGTTCGCGGTGCGCATGGGCGACTACTCACGGCGCGCCGCCTCCGACTCCAGCGACCGCTTCCTGCACGGCCTGGCGCATCTGGCGGTCGCCGCCCTGGCGTTCCCGCGCCCGGCCGACCTGGCGGACGACGGCTACATCGGCCGGATCACGGTCAACGGAGTGGACGCCTTCGTCCGCCAGGCATGCCGCCGCCTGGAAGAACGCGCCGAGGAGCAGGGCGAGAACAGCGACCCGGCCAGCGACGCGCCCGGCCTGGAGGCGGCCTGGCGGGTCTACGCGCGGCGCAGCGCCACCGGCGCCACCAAGGACGCGCGCAGGCTGGCCGGCTCGACCACCGGCATCGTCGGCAAGGCGGTGGCGTTCCTGGTGGACTCCGGCTTCCTCCAGCGCACCGGTGACGAGTCGGGTGGCACGTACCGCACCACCGCCCGCTACCAGTTGCAGGTCCGAGATCTTGCGGGCAGCGCCGCCATGGCCGAACTGCTGGACCTCGGCGTGGTCCCGGTCGGCGACGGCACGGCGAGTCTGCTGCCGCCGGGCGAGGGCGACGAGTTCGAGCTGGTCGCCGAAGCGGGCCTGCCGTTTCACGGCTCGTAAGGAGATCTGCGCTGGGGGCCGGCCCCCAGACCACCACCGGGGCCCGCCCCGGACCCCGTCCGAACCAACCCACATACCGAGAGTCCCGCCATGTACGAGCTGTCCCGGGTCCGCCTCTACTCCATCGGACCGGCCGGTGCGCGCTACGCCGACACCGTGCTGGACCTGCGGGGCGTCGGCGACCCGGTTCCGCAGCCCGCGCCCGCCCAGGGCCAGTTCTTCGAGGACGAGCCCGCCGGGCCGCCGCGCCGGCCCGCGCCCGCGGGCGTGCTGTTCCTGGAGAACGGCGGCGGCAAGTCGGTACTGCTGAAGCTGATCTTCTCCGTGATGCTGCCCGGCCACCGCAACACCCTCGGCGGCGCCAGCTCCGGTGTGCTGCGCAAGTTCCTGCTCGCCGACGACTGCGGGCACGTCGCGCTGGAGTGGCAGCACACCATCACCGGTGAACTCGTGGTGGTGGGCAAGGTCAGCGAATGGCGCGGTCGCCAGGTCTCCTCCGACCCGCGCAAGTTCGCCGAGGCCTGGTACTCGTTCCGGCCGGGCCCCGGCCTCAGCCTGGACTCGCTGCCGGTCGCCGAGGCCGCCTCGGTGCGCCCGCCCGCCGAAGGGATGTCCGGGGCGCGTGGCCGCCGACGCACCATGAAGGGGTTCCGCGACGCCCTCACCGAGGCCGGAAAGGTCTATCCGCACCTCGACGTGGTGTGGGAGGAGATCCACGACCGCTGGAACGAGCACCTCGGCGACCTCGGCCTGGACCCCGAACTCTTCCGCTACCAGCGGGAGATGAACGCCGACGAGGGCGAGGCCGCAGGACTGTTCGCGGTCAAGAAGGACTCCGACTTCACCGACCTGCTGCTGCGCGCCGTCACCGACACCCGGGACACCGACGGCCTGGCCGACCTGGTGCACGGCTTCGCCAACAAACTCGGCCGACGTGCCGAGTTGACCGCCGAACGGGACTTCACCGCCGGATCCCTCGACCACCTCGAACGCATCGTGGCGGGCACCGAGCAGCGCGACCGGGCCCGCGGCGTGCACGGCCAGAGCGAGCGCCGCACCCGGGAGCTGGCCCGGCGGCTGTCCGCCCGCGCCCACCAGGAGCGCGGCCGCGCCGCCGCACTCGACCAGCAGGTCGGCGACGCCGCCCGCTCGGTCACCGACGCGGACGCCGCCCGCGCTCGTACCGCCCTGATCAGCGCCGAACTGGCATACCGGCACGCCTCGTTGAGCCTGGCCGCCGCCGAGAAGGACGCCGCGGCACTGCGCCGTGAGCTGGTCGACGCCCGGACCCTGCACGCCGCGTGGCAGGCAGCGGAGATCGTGCTGCGGCACCGCGCCGCCGCCGACCGCTCGGCCCGGGTGGCCGCCGCCATCCGCGAGGCCGAACGCGACGCGGCCCCCGCGCTCGCCGCCCGCGCCAAGGCCGCCACTGATCTGGTGCGCGCGCTGCGCGCCGCCGCGGACCGGGCCGAGCGCCAGGCCGACGAGGAGGAGGAGCGCTCCATCGCGCTCCAGGCCGAGGCCGACAGCGCGCACCGGGACGCCACCGCCGCCGCCACCGGCGCACAGCGCGCCCGCAGTGAGATCGGCCACCTCCAGCAGCGGCTGGCCGAGGTCGAGCAGGAGACCGCGGAAGCGGTACGCGCCGGATGGCTGGACGACGCGGCCCCGGACGCCGATCCGGCGCGCGCCGCCCTGGAGGCCAGCGACGCGGAGAAGACCGCCGTCGCCGCCTGGGAGACGGCACGTGACGCCGCGCGTGCCGCCGCCGACCGGGCCCGTGAGGCGGCCGCCGAGGAGGCCCGCGCCGAACTCGCCGCCGCTCGTGGCACGGACGCCCTGGAGGCCGCCGAGTCCGGCCAGGGGGCCGAGCTGCGCACGGCCGCCGCGCTGGCCGCGCAACCCCGGCTCGCCGAACTGCTCGGCCTTGAGGCGCCGCACGCCGCAACCGCCGGCATCCCGGCCCCGCGCGCCGGCACCCCGGACGACACCGCCCAAGGCGGCGCGGCCGGGCAGGCGTTGAGCGTCGAGGAACTGGACCGCAACGCCGAGACGCTGCGCGAACTGCTCGGCGGCAGCGTGGCCGCCGCCGAACGGCAGCTGTTCGAGCTGCGCACCTCGGCCGCCGAGGACTCCCGGATCCTGGCCGCGCTGGGCGACGGGGGACTGCTGCCGCCGTCCCCCGATGTGCTGGCCACCGTGGAGTACCTCGGTGAGCACGGCGTGCCCGCGCTGCCCGGCTGGCGCTATCTGGCCCAGGCCGTCGACCCGGCCGACCACGCGGCGGTGCTGTCGACCCGGCCGGAACTGGTCGACGGTGTGGTGGTCACCGACCCCGACACCTATCAGCGGGCCCGCGGCATCCTGGCGGAGGCCGCGCTGCTGCCCCGCTCGACCGTTGCGGTGGGCACCGCCGCCGCGCTGCTCGCGCCAACTCCGGCCGGGCAAGCGGCTGATGACGTCTTCCTCGTACCGCCGAACCCGGCCATGCACGACGAGCAGGCAGCCGACGGGGAGCGGCAGGCGCTGCGGCAGCGGGCCGCCGCCCGCGACGAGGAGATCAGGGCGCTCGCCGCCCGGCTGGGGCACGACCGCGAACTCGCCGCCCGGCTCGACTCATGGCGCGCCTCCTGCCCGCCGGGACGGTTGACCGAACTCGCCGCCGCCGTCGAGACCGCCCGTGCCGCCGCCGGCGCGGCCCAGCAGGAGCTGGCCGAGGCCCGGGTACGGCGCGCGGAGGCCGATGAGACGGCCGCCGAGGCGTCCCGGGTGCGCGACGAGCGCCAGGAGGCGGCGCAGCGGGCCCGCCGCCGCGCCGATGCGCTCGCCGGGCTGGCGTTCCGGTTGCGGGAGCGGGCAGCGTGGCAGCGCAGGGCGCGGGAACTCGCCGAGGAGGCCGCCGAGGCCGAGGAGTGCGCCGAGTCCTGCCTGGCCCGAGCCCGCTCCGCCGACGAGGACCGCCGCGCCGCCCAGCGCGCCGCCGACGACGCCCGCCGCACCGTACGGGCACTGCGCGCCGAGCGCGCCGAGATCGCGGGCGTACCCGACCAGGAGAGCGGCGAGGGCGAACCGCCGAACGCCTCGCTGCCCGCGCTGCGCGAGGCCTACCGCGCCGCGTCCCAGGTGTACGAGAAGGTGGGCGTCGGCGCCGACCTGCGCGCGGAGCAGGCGCGCGCGGAGAGCGATGAGAGCGCGGCGCTCGCCGAGTTGGACCGGCTGACCAACAAGGTCCGCACCCGCGCCGCCCAACTGCTCGAAGGCGCCGACGGCGCGGACGGCCCCTCCCGGCAGGCCGCCTCGGCCCGGGCCGAGGCGCTGGTGCAGCGGATCGAGTCGCGGGCCGGAGCCGCCAGTGAGCACTTGGGCCGGTTGCGCGGCGAGGCCGAGCGGCTGGCGCCGGGCGACGGCGAGGCGCACACCGAGCTGCCCGACGAACTGGTCCCGGAGGGCGCGGAGCACGCCCAGGCCCTGCTGCGCACGGTGACCGGCGAACTCGCCGACCGCTCCGAGGCGTTGGAAGCGGCCAGGGAGCGGCACGCCGAACTCCAGCGCGCACACCGTGCCGCCGAGGACGCGGCGGGCGGCTTCGACGAACTGGCCGCGCTGCTGCGTGATCTGCTGCGGGACAACGCCGCCCAGGACAGCGGCGCGGAGGAGGAGCCGGAGCCGTACTCCGGCGGTCTTGAGCAGGCCCGGCAGGCGGCCGCCGAGGCACGCCGCGGGCTGCGCGGCTGCGCGGCCGACCTGTCGGCGGCCGAGGCGCAACTGCGTGAGGCCTGCGACCAGTTGGTGCGGCACGCCAACGCGACCCGCTACGAGCAGGTGCGCACGCCCGCGCGGCAGCAGATCCGTGAGCTGCCCGCCGGCGCGCTGCCCGAGCACGCCGCCGCCTGGGCCGCCGCGTTCGCGCCCCGGCTGCGGGTGCTCACCGATGAGCTGGAGCAGTTGGAACGCAACCGCGACAGCATCGTGGACCGGCTGCGCGGTCTGGTGGAGGCATCGCTGGCCACCCTTCGCTCCGCCCAGCGGCTGTCCCGGCTGCCGGAGGGGCTGGGGGAGTGGTCGGGCCAGGAGTTCCTGCGGATCCGCTTCGACGACCCGGACCAGGCCCAACTGGCCGAGCGGCTGGGCGAGGTGATCGACGAGGCCACCCGGGCGGCCGTGCGGAAGAACTCCGACCTGCGGCGGGACGGCATGAGCCTGCTGCTGCGCGGGGTACAGGCCGCGCTGGAGCCGCGCGGGGTCGCGGTGGAGATCCTCAAGCCGGACGCGGTGCTGCGCGCGGAGCGGGTGCCGGTCGGGCAGATGGGCGATGTGTTCTCCGGCGGCCAGCTGCTGACCGCGGCGATCGCGCTGTACTGCACGATGGCGGCGCTGCGCAGCAACGACAGTGGACGGGACCGGCAGCGGCACGCGGGCACGCTGTTCCTGGACAACCCGATCGGCCGGGCCAACGCGACCTATCTGCTGGAGCTGCAACGGGCGGTGGCTGACGCGCTCGGCGTGCAACTGATCTACACCACCGGCCTGTTCGACACCACCGCGCTGGCCGAGTTCCCGCTGGTGGTGCGGCTACGCAATGACGCGGACCTGCGGGCGGGGCTGAAGTACATCAGTGTCGAGGAGCATCTGCGGCCCGGCCTGCCGCAGCAGGACCCGGACAGCGAACCGGTGCACGGCGAGATCACCGCCACCCGGATGTTCCGCCGCCCCTCGGAACAGCCGGTCTGAGCGAGGGCTGTGGTGGTGCGCCGCCGGTCTTCCGCCACGGCGGCGGCGCGCCACCGCGTCCGAGTCGACCGGCGGCCGGAGCTCACCGCAGTCCGGCAACCCGTCGCCGGGCGGGCCCCCGCACCTTGCCGACCCCCCGCCGGGCAGGCGAACCGCGCCGCAGGCGGCGCGGCCGGGCCGCGGTGCTGGGGCTGGACAGCACCCCGTGCCGCTGGTTCCACACCTGGCGCGTCACCCATACGTCCAGCACCGCCCAGGTGGCGACGACGGTGCTGACCACCGTGCACAGCAGGGCGGGTGCCGTGATCCACGTGCCCGCCGCCGCGCCGAGCATGGCGACCATCGCCTCGATCAGGGTCACGGAGGCGATCAGCACCGCGCGCACCGCGGAGGCGCGTACCGGATCGGGCATGCGGGGCCTGCCGACGGGCTCCTCGGTCCACAGGGTGGCGTCGCTGAGCGGCGGCTCGTCGTAACCGCGGTCGGTGTCCGCGGCGTTGCGCTGTGATTGGGCGTCCATGGCGTTGTGCTCCCCTCGGGGACACACACCCCCGACCCCTTGTTGCTTGCCCGGATCGTCATGGTGTATTCGGCGTATTTCGGGGGGCTGTCTCTCCGTACTGAGGCACGATCGGCGGGGCCCTGTGGTTCCCGTGGGAAGCGAGGAAATTCACCTGCGAGAACCGGTCAGAGCAAAACTGCCGGTAACCGATCAAACTAGGGCGTTGTGGTTGGCTTGCCGAACTCAAATGTGCAGACTGGTTTTCGAGTTGGTCATCGCACAGTAGTAGGCTCGCGCCGTTTAACGGACTACTAACCCCTGCCCAGGGGTCGACGTTGGGGAGGCCATGCGCTTTCGCGGGAAATCGATCCGTCGGAAGATCGTGGCACTGCTCCTGGTGCCGCTGGTGTCCCTGATCGGCATCTGGGCGTTCGCGGCCCTGATCACCGGGCGAGGGGTGTTCGGCCTGCTGGACGTCAAGGACGTCACCAACAAGATCGGTTACCCGGTCGAGAACACCATCGAGGAGCTGTCCACCGAACGGCGTGCCGCTCTGGTCTACCTCGCCGACCCACGCAACTCGCAGTCCGAGCAGAACCTGCGCTCCGCCGAGTCCGACACCGACAAGTCGGTCTCCCAGATGCGCGCCAACGCCGGTGACGCCACACTGCGCGGCAAGCTGGACACGGCCTCACGGCAGCGCCTGGACGCCCTCGTCAAGCAGGCGGGCGAACTCGACGGCCTGCGCCGTCAGATCTCCGACGGGCGGATCAGCCGCGCCGACGCCTTCACCGCGTACAACGACGTGGTCGAGCCGTACTACGACTTCTTCCTCGGCCTCAACGCGCTGCAGAACGTCCAACTCGACCGCCAGTCACGGGTGTTGACAGAGCTGTCCGAGGCGCGGGACGCCATCTCCCGGGAGGACGCGCTGTTCTCCGCCGCGCAGGTGGCCGGGCGGATGAGCCGCGCCGAGCAGCGCGGGTTCGGCGACGCGGTCGCCGAACAGCGCGAGGTGTACGCCAAGTACCCCCAGCTGCTGCCCGACGCGGACCGCGCCCTGTTCGACAACTACTGGCGCAGCAGTACCGGCGTCGCCCTGCACAACGCCGAGGAGCAGATCCTCAACGCCGACCCCGCGGTGGCGCCCGACAAGGTCAGCCCGCAGACCTGGCAGAACACCACCTCCTCGGTGCTCAGCGACCTGTCGACGCTGGACCGCCAGGCGACGGAGCACTACAAGCAGCGCGTCAAGCCCTACGCGGTGGGCGTGCTGGTCCGGGCGGGCATCGCGGGCGGCTTCGGTCTGCTGGCCGTCATCGTCTCGGTGGCCGTCTCCCTGCGCATCGGCCGCGGCCTGGCCCGAGACCTGTCCGCGCTGCGCAAGGAGGCGCAGGAGGCCTCCGGAACCAGGCTGCCGCGCGTGATGCGCCGGCTCGCCGCGGGCGAGGAGGTCGACGTCGAGACCGAGGCGCCCCGCCTCGACTACCCGGACGACGAGATGGGCCAGGTCGGCCGGGCGCTGAACACCCTGCAGCGGGCCGCGGTCGAAGCCGCCGTACGGCAGGCCGACATGCGGCGCGGGGTCTCCGACGTTTTCGTCAACCTCGCCCGCCGCAACCAGGTGCTGCTGCACCGGCAGTTGGCCCTGCTGGACACCATGGAGCGGCGAACCGAGGACGCCGAGGAACTCGCCGACCTGTTCAGGCTGGACCACATGACCACCCGTATGCGCCGCCACGCCGAGGGCCTGGTGATCCTCTCCGGCTCCGCGCCGTCCCGGCAGTGGCGCAAGCCGGTGCGGCTGATGGACGTGGTGCGTGCCGCGGTCGCCGAGGTCGAGGACTACGAGCGGGTCGAGGTGCGCCGGCTGCCCCGGCTCGCGGTGGTCGGCGCGGCGGTCGCGGACCTCACCCACCTGCTCGCCGAACTGGTGGAGAACGCCACGGTGTTCTCACCCCCGCACACCACCGTCCAGGTGCACGGCGAGCGGGTCGCCAACGGCTTCGTGTTGGAGATCGACGACCGCGGCCTGGGCATGACGCCCGACGCGCTGCTCGACGCCAATCTGCGACTGGCCGAGACGCCCGAGTTCGAACTGTCCGACACCGACCGTCTCGGACTGTTCGTGGTCAGCCGCCTCGCCCAACGCCAGGGCGTGCGGGTCTCCCTGCGGCAGTCCCCGTACGGCGGCACCACCGCCGTGGTGCTCATCCCCACCGCACTGCTCACCGACGCCGAGGACGCGGCCGGCACCGGGGAGCAGCCCGTGCCCGGCGCGATCGCCCGGCTCGCCGCACCGCCCGCGCAGCCGCGGTTCGACGGCGAACTCCCGGACGAGATCGCCGTGCCGGTACCTGGTGAGCCCAACGAGGAGGCGTTCCGCGAGTGGGGCATCCTCCCCGCCGCGGCGACCGACGGCGACCTTCCGGCGGCCCGCCCCGTGGAAGGCGCGGACGTCGCCGAGCAGCACCAGCAGGCCGCTGACCCGGCCGAACGCAAGCGTGACGAGGCGGACGAGGGCAAGCCGACACCGCTGCCGCGCCGCCGTAGGACCCCGGTGCTCGTCGCTGACCGCGGCCGCACCCTGGGCCCGGCCCGGCCCCGCCCCGAACCGGCCGCCACCAACAGGCCGGAACCCGCCGCCGACATGCCCGCGCCCACCGCGCTACCGCGCCGGGTGCGCCAGGCCAGTCTGGCGCCGCAGCTGCGCGAGGACGACACCGGACCGCGGCCGCGACCCGCGGAGACCGACGACACCGCGCGGGCGGCATACGATCGCGATGCCGACGAGGTGCGCTCCCGGATGGCCTCGCTCCAGCGCGGCTGGCAGCGCGGTCGCGCGGAAGCCGACGACAGCAGCCTTCCGGACCGCACCGACGGCCGGAGCGGGAACGAAGCAGGAACGACATCGGAGGGGGACGGTCGATGACCGCACCAACAAGCCCGACAGGCGATCTCAACTGGCTCCTGGACGAACTGGTCGGGCGCGTGTCCAGCATCCGCAAGGCGCTGGTGCTCTCCGGGGACGGACTGGCGACCGGCGCCTCCAAGGACCTGTCCCGCGAGGACTCCGAGCACCTGGCCGCCGTGGCCTCCGGCTTCCACAGCCTCGCCAAGGGCGTCGGACGGCACTTCGACGCGGGCCAGGTGCGGCAGACCATGGTCGAGCTGGACCAGGCCTTCCTCTTCGTCACCGCCGCCGGTGACGGCAGTTGCCTCGCCGTGCTCGCCGACGCCGACTCCGACGTCGGCCTCGTCGCGTACGAGATGGCGCTGCTGGTCAAGCGTGTCGGCGCGCACCTGGGCACCGCGCCGCGCGTCACGGGTTGATGGAGTGCCATGAGTTCCGAAGCGGACCGGTGGTACGACGACGCGGCGGGGCCGGTGGTGCGGCCGTACGCCATGACGCGGGGCCGTACCAGCCATGCCGCCGAGGTCCGGCTCGACCTGATCGCCCTGGTGTTCACCGACGAACACCCCGACGAGGCTGACCAGGCGGGCGAACTCGACCACACCCTGTCGCCCGAGCACCTCGACATCCTCGCCACGTGCCGGACCGAGCCCACCTCCGTCGCCGAACTGGCGGCGGAGCTGGACCTTCCGGTGGGGGTGGTGCGGGTGCTCATCGGTGATCTGCTCGAAGCCGGACTGGTCCGTGTCACCCGCCCGGTACCCCCGGCGGAGTTGCCGGACGAGAGCCTGCTCCGCGAGGTGATCAACGGGCTTCGGGCGCTGTGACGGCGCCTACCGGCCCCGGTTCGGCGCCGCGCACAGCCGCGCGGTGCCGAACTCCGCGCCCGGCGCGCTGACTTGAGGGGGCCGTCAGCCACAGCCATGTGGCCGTGACGTCGGTCAGTGAGGGCGCCCGCGCCGCCCCGGACCGCCCGGCCGCCCCGACCGGTGCGGCCGACGGCAGCGCGCCAGGATCGCAGCCACCCGGGACCGGGCGCACGGCGGGCACCGATGCCGCGGCAGTCCGGGGAAGCCCCCGGCGGATGCGGCAGCCCCAGCAGTGACAGGGCCGCCAACTCCGCTGCGGCCCAGGGCCGTTGGCCCGCGGCGCGGATCACCCGCCGTCCCCGCGCCACCCGCCGACCGGACGCCGGGCCACGGCCAGGGAGCCGCCGACGAAGGCCAGCAGCATGCCCAGGAGGAACCCGCCGAGGTCGGCCAGCGGATAGGAGACCACGCCGAGCGCGATGACCAGCCAACCGCTGTACGCCGCCCGCCCGGGCCTGGACCACATGTGCACCGCGCACGCCCCCAGCAGCACCGCTAGGATCACCGACGCCGCGCCCTTGGGGTTGAACAGCCCGGCTGTGACGGACCAGGAGGCCAGTCGCATCCCGTCGACGTTCAGGGTCTGTGCCCGCTGCCCGTAGCCGCCGTGCGTCCCGGTGACGCCCGGCGCGGCGTTGAGCATGGCGGCGTCACGGCCCAGCTCCACCGAGCCGAAGTACAGGTCACCGTCGAGCTGTTGCGGGTCGAGTACCAGGTCGCTGGCGGTGACCGGGGTCCGGCCGGTGCCAACATCAGGGTGATCGCGCCGAACGGGGGTATGCGCCACCGCCGACTGGCACAGGTCCACCCGCGGCGCTGCGGATGCCCGCCACTGCCACCGCGTGGCGCACTCCCTCCCTTGATCATCCCCGGAGCCCTGCCCTCACCGGGTTGCCCACGCCATCCATGCTCAACTGGCCGTGCGCGATGCGCCGTTCGCCAGCCGTAAGGTTCCGCCGTGGCCGCCGAGAGGCGGTGCTGAGAGCGCTCACAGACTCGGTCGCCCGCGCAGGTGAGCGGAGCCCCAAAAGTGTTTGCAACCGCTGGCATAACGATCCAGGTCATGCCCTGTGCGGAGGTCCGGGTTCGCCCTATGCTCCGGAACCATGCCGATATTTGGTTCTCGTCGTAGCGTGACCCCTCGTCTGGCGCCCGAGCTCGATGACTCAAAACTCGGCAAAGTGCGCAAACAGCTGGAATCCCCGGCAATGCCCGGTATGACCGACATTCGGGTTGACCTTGTGGCGGACTTGCTGGAGGAGCCGGGCGACGACTGGGACCGACGTACGCACCGGATGATGGTGCTCGCCTCCGTGGCGCCTCCCAACCTCACCCGCAGCTGGGTGCGGCGGCAGCCGAACAGCGCCGACGCGCTGCTGTTCCGGGCCTGGGCCGACCTCGTACAGGGCCGCAGGGACGGTGGGCTGGCGGATCCGCAGGAGACCGTCGACGCCTGCTACAGCGCCGCCGAGCTGAGACCCGAGGACCCGGGGCCCTGGCTCGCGTTGCTGCGCGCGCTACGGCTGCTGGGTCGCCCCACCCAGGAGGTGTTCCCGGTGTGGCGCGAGGTCACCGTCCGCGACGCCTGGCACCGCGAGGCATACCTCCAGATGCTCGGCTACCTCTCGCCGGAGGAGTGCGGCTCGCACACCCAGGTGCTGGACTTCCTCGACGCCACCCGCGCCGGAATGCCGTCCAACGCCCCTGCCGTCGGCGTGGAGTTGGTGGCGATGGTCGACCGCTACTGGCGGGCCGTCTCGGCGGGCGGCGTGGACGCACTGATGGCCGCGCGGCTGTGGACCCAGCCGCCGGCCGCCGCCGCGCTGGACCGGGCGGCCACCGACTGGCCCCGACCCGGGTTCCTGCGGCACGCCGCCGCGCTGGCCGACCTGAACACCCTGGCGTACGGGCTGGTGCACGCCAAGCGCGTCCCCGAGGCGGGCCCGGCGTTCCAGCTGATCGGCGGCACCGTCACCGCCTTCCCCTGGAAGCTCGACGGGGACCCGATCAAGCAGTTCGGCCACTGGCAGGCACAGGCACAGGCACAGGCGCGGCGCTGACCGCGGCGCTGGCAGGGGGGCTTCGACCGCGGAACTCCCGTGGGCCGCTAGAGTCTTCAACACACTTGCACGGACGGCAACCTGGAGAAGAGATCAATGGCCTTCGGGCGCTTTGACCGCCGCCGAAAGTCCTCCGCGACCGAGCCCGTCGCGCTCAAGATCCTGGTGGCGGGAGGCTTCGGCGTCGGCAAGACCACTCTGGTCGGCGCGGTCAGCGAAATCCGGCCGCTGCGCACCGAGGAGGCGTTGACCGAGGCGGGACGGCCGGTCGACGACACCACGGGAGTCGAGGGCAAGAACACCACCACGGTGGCCATGGACTTCGGCCGGATCACGCTGCGCGACGATCTGGTGCTGTACCTGTTCGGCACACCGGGGCAGGACCGGTTCTGGTTCCTTTGGGACGAGTTGGCGCAGGGCGCGCTGGGCGCGGTGGTGCTCGCCGACACCCGGCGGCTCCAGGACTGCTTCGCCGCGGTCGACTACTTCGAGCGGCGCGGCATTTCGTTCGCGGTCGCCGTCAACTGCTTCGACGGCGCCGAGCAGCACGCGCTGGAGACGGTGCGCGAAGCGCTGGACCTCGACCCGCACGTGCCGCTGGTGATGTGCGACGCCCGCGACCGGGAGTCCGCCAAGGAGGTGCTGATCGCGGTGGTCTCGCACGCGATGGAGCGCTCGTCGCGGCGGCAGCCCGCCGCGACGTGAGTCGCCGCCGACGCGGGACGGCCTGACAACGGCCGCGGTACTGCGGCGCCGGACAGGCCGCAACCAGCGGGGACCCGCGGCTCGCGCGGTCAGTTGGCGGCGGCGCGGCGGACCGGATGCGTACGGCTGTCCCCGCGCAGGACCTGGTGTCCCGCGCTGCCCGCTTCCGCACGCACCCAACTCGTGCCGTCCAGCGCCTTCGCCTCCTTCTTCAGCGGCGCCAACTGCCCGGCCGCCTCGTGGTGGTCGCGGATCCGCCCGGGTGGGCAGACCAGCGTCGCCAGCGACAGGGTCACCGCAAGCCGACCGGCAGACCACGGGCGGTCCAGCACGGCGCCAGCGATGGTGCCCAACTCCTCCGGTGCGCACAGCACCAGGAAGTCATCACCCCCGATGTGCCCCACCAGGGCGCCTGCGAACTGCCGGGCGCACAGCGCCAGATGGTGGCCGACCGCCCGGATCAGCTCGTCGCCCGCGGCGAACCCGGCGCCGTCGTTGATCTGCTTGAACGCGTCCACGTCCAGCCAGCTGACCGCGACCCCCCGGCTCTGCGCTATCCGCCGCTCCAGTTCGCGGTTGACCACATCGGAACCGGGCAGCCTGGTCAGCGGGTTGAGGCCGACCGCCTCCTCCACCCGGCTCTCCGCCAGTGACCGTACGATGTCGGCGAGCCGTACCACCCCGACGCAGCGCCCGGCCGGGTCGACCACCGCCACATCGTCCCCGGTACGCCGCCGCGCGTCGGCGGCCACCACGTCCAGCACCTGCCACGCGGTGGCGTCCAGCGGGATGGTGCGGGGGTGGTCGGCCAGCCGCAGCGCGGGCCGGTCGGCGTGTAGCGCGTGCCCGTAGCGGCCGGACAGCGACAGCAGGAAGCGGTCCCGGTCGATGGCGCGCACCGGTACGCCGTCATCGTCCACCAGCACCACCCCCGACGTCTCCTCGCTCGCGGTCAGCAGTTCCCGCACCCGCTCCGCGGAGACCGACAGCGGCAGCAGGGCGGCGGGCCGCAGGAACGCCGCGACCGATGGCCCGGCGGGCCCCGAGGCCGCGATGGCGGCGACTGGCGGCGGCACCGGCGGCCGGTAGACATCGGCCGTGGGCCGGCGGGCGGCGGGCGCGAACAGGTTGCCCTGAGCCAGGTGCACGCCCAGTTCGCGCACCGCCGTGAACTGCCGTTCCGTCTCGACCCCTTCGGCCGCCAGCCGTCCGCCGATGCCCTCGCAGAAGTGCCGCAGCGCGTCGACCACCGCCCGGTAACGGTCGTCGCCGGGCAGCCGGGCGGTCAGCGAGACGTCGAGCTTGACGATGTCGGGGGCCAGCTCGGCCAGCAGCCGCAGCGGCAGGTCGCCGTCGCCGACCCCGTCCACACAGATCCGGTAACCCCCCTCACGCAGACTGCGCACCGCCTCGACCAGCGGGTCCTGCCACAGCGCGGAGAACGGCGGCCCCACGTCGACGGTGATCTCCCACGGGCGGCGGCCCGCCTCCCGTACCGCGGCCAACAGCGCCGTCGGCTCGGGGAGTTGGGCGAGGGTGGTCGCGAACAGGTTGACGTGCAGGGGTAGCAGCGCCTCCTGGTGGGCGGCCGACCGTACCGCGAGCGCGGCGATCTCCACGTCGAGTTCGGGGGAGCGGCGCGCGGAGCGCAGCAGATCGCCCTCCTCGGGTCGGGCGAGCAGTTCGAGGGCCGCCACCGAGCCGGTCACCACGTTGACCACAGGCTGAAACGCGAAGCGCAGACGATCGGTCCAGGCAGGCACCTACTCAGCATGCCGCTGGGACGGCCGCGACTCGGCGGCCTTTACGACGCGTTCACGCAACTTTTCGGCACTCGCCTACCGCACCGCGATGACCGCGGAACCGTGACCGAACAGACCCTGGTTCGCAGCGAGTCCGCAGCGCGCCGCCCGGACCTGCCGTTCGCCTGCCTGGCCGCGCAACTGCCAGGTCAGCTCGCAGACCTGGGCCAGCGCCTGCGCGGGTACCGCCTCGCCGAAGGAGGCGAGGCCGCCGCTTGGGTTGACCGGGATCCGGCCGCCGAGTGCGGTCGCCCCCTCCCGGAGCAGCTTCGCGCCCTCGCCGACGGGGCACAGCCCCACATCCTCGTACCACTCCAACTCCAGGGCGGTGGACAGGTCGTACACCTCGGCCAGGTCCAGGTCCGCGGGCCCGGTCCCGGCCTCCTCGTAGGCCGCCGCCGCGATCGAGGCACGGAATCCGACCTCGGGCGGCGGCACCAGCGCGGCCGAGTCGGTGGCGAAGTCCGGCAGGTCCAGCGCGGTCCTGGGGTAGCGCGGGGTGACGGTGGACACCGCGCGGATCCGTACCGGCGCCACCCCGTGCCGACGGGCGAACGCCATGCTGGACAGCACGAGCGCGGCGGCTCCGTCCGAGGTCGCGCAGATGTCCAGCAGCCGCAGCGGATCGGCCACCACCGGGGACGCGGCGACCTCCCCGGCGGTGACGGCCTTGCGGTAGCGGGCGTTCGGGTTCGCGGCCCCGGCCGCCGCGTTCTTCACCTTCACCAGGGCGAAGTCCTCCGGCGTGTCGCCGAGTTGGGCCATCCGTCGGCGGGCGAACAGCCCGAAGTACACCGGGTTGGTGGCCCCCAGCACCCGGAACCGCAGCCAGTCGGGGTCGTCCGGCCGGTCCCCGCCCGCCGGTGCGAAGAAGCCCTTGGGCGCCGCGTCCGCGCCGACCACCAGCGCGACATCGGCCATGCCCGCCAGGATCTGGGCGCGTGCGGTGTTGATCGCCTGGGCGCCCGAGGCGCAGGCGGCGTAGACGCTGCTGACCCGGGCGCCCTGCCAGCCGAGCGCCCGCGCGAAGGTCGCGCCCGCCACGTGCCCGGGGTAGCCGCAGCGCACCGTGTCCGCGCCGACCACCAACCGAACGTCGCACCAGTCGAGTTGGGCGTCGGCGAGCGCGGCTCGGGCGGCCACGGTCCCGTACTCCGCGAAGTCGCGTCCCCACTTGCCCCAGGGGTGCATCCCGGCGCCGAGCACCGCTATGTCCTCGGTCATGCCGGGCCTCCCAACGGCCGCCAGTGCCAGGTCGTCCAGACCTGCTCGGCGTCCTGGTGCAGTACGCCCGGAACCAGCTCCACCGCCATGCCGACCGCGAGGCCGGCGGCCGTGACGCCCGGCGCGGCCTGACCCAGCACGACCATGCGCTCCTCGTCCAGTTCCACGGCGACCACGGTGAACGGCTCCCAGGGCAGGTCCGGATCGGACGGGTACGGTGCGGGCGGCCGGTAGCGGCTGTCGGTGTAGGACCACACGGTGCCGGTGCGCGACAGCGGCGTCTCGTCCAACTCCGTACCGTCGCAGGCCGGGTTGCGGCAGAAGGCGTCCGCCCTGGGGAAGAACACCGCCCCGCAGCTCCGGCACCGGGTGCCGAGCAGCCGGAACCGGTCCGGATCGCCGTCCGCGCCGAACCAGCCGGGTACGACCGGGATACGCTTCATAAAGCTGACGGTATGTCAGCTCGGGTTGTGCGCCAACCCCCGGACACTGACCGGGTGGCCGACCTCGTCAGCGCCCTCGCGCTCCACCACCACCGCACCGTCCCGCCACCGGGAGGCGAACCGCTCCACCCGGGGCTGATCCCAGCCGTCCCCCTCGTCGCTGATCAACACCCCCTCGCCGCTCTGCCCGGCCGCCGGAGCCCACACCTCCAACCCGATCCCGTCCTCCACCGCGACCGGCAGCACCGCCCCGGCCCGCACCAGCACCGGCGTACGGTCCAGCGGAGCGGCCAACAGCACCTGGCCGGGGCCGCGGTGGACGGCGCCGGTGGCCGCGTCGTACCACCGGCCGGGCGGCAGCCGAACCGTCCGCGTGGTCGCGCCCTGCTCCACCACCGGCGCCACCAGCAGCGCGTCCCCCAGCAGGAACGCGTCACCACAGGCGCGCAGCCTTCGGTCCTCGGGGTCGTGCCACCACAACGGTCGTACGTACGGCGCGCCCGTGCGCTGCGCCAGATGGGCCAGCGTGTACAGATACGGCAGCAGCCGAACCCGCTCCGCCAGTGCGACCCGTACGCACTCCTCGGCCTGCGGCCCGAACTCCCACGGCTCGCGCCGCCCGGCCTCGATCGCCGAGTGGGTGCGGAAGAACGGCAGGTAAGCCGACAACTGCCACCACCGCACGTACAGTTCCGGCGACGGCATCGCGTGGAAGCCGCCCACGTCCGGACCGGAGTACGGCACCCCGCACAGCCCGAGCCCCAACACCAGTGCCAGCGAGGCCCGCAGTCCCGGCCAGCCGGTCGCCACGTCCCCCGACCAGGTGCCGCCGTAACGCTGCATCCCGGCCCACCCGGAGCGCGAGAAGAGGAACGGCCGCCGGTCCGGCCGCAGTTCCCGCAGCGCCTCGTACCCGGCGCGGGCCATGGCCAGACCGTAGACGTTGTGCGCCTCGCGGTGGTCGCCGCCGCGCCCCTCCATGCCGTGCCGGGCCGAATCCGGCAGCGTCGACTCGCCGTACCGGGCGAACACGGTGAACGACGTGGGCTCGTTCATGTCGTGCCAGAAGCCTGCGAAGCCCTGCTCAAGGCGCTCCGCGTACAGCCCGCCCCACCAACGCCGCACCCGCGGCTCGGTGAAGTCCGGGAACACCGTCTCGCCCGGCCACACCAGCCCGCGCACCACCTGGCCCCGGGCGTCCCGGACGAAGGCGTCCGCGGCCGTCCCGCTGTCGTACACGGCCGAGCCCGGCTCGGCCTTCACCGCGGGATCGACGATGGACACCAGTTGGATGCCGTCCTCGCGCAACTCCTCGACCAGCGACGGCAGTTCGGGAAACGCCTCGCGGTCGACGGTGAAGACCCGGTGCCCGTCGAAGTGGTCGATGTCCAGATGCAGCGCCGAGACCGGCATCCCGCGCTCGCGGTACCCGGCCGCCACCCGCCGCACCTCCTGCGCGCTGCCGAATCCCCAACGGGCGTGCTGGTAGCCCAGCGCCCAACGCGGCGGCAGCGCGGGCCGGCCGGTCAGCGCCGTCCACGTGCCCAGCACCCGGCCCGGGCTGCCCGCCATCACCCAGTACCGCAGCGGACCGCCCTCGAACCGCACCTCGCAGCCGCCCGGCTGGTCGTGCCCGGAACCCGCGCCCTCCTCACCGTCCCGCAGACACACCCACCCGTCCCAGGTGTTGTCGTGGAACACCAGATGGCAGCCACCGTCCGCGACCACGAACTGCACCGGCATCGTGATGTACAGCGGATCGTCCCCGGGACCGAACGGAGCGCACGGATCGGTGTTCCACAACCGGTAGGCACCCGTCGCGAGGCGCGGCCCCGAGGCGCGCCCGCCCAGCCCGAACACCACCGCGTCCGCCGGAGTCCGCGCCCGCTGCACCCACCGCGACATCCGGCCCGACCCGTCCCACCAGCGCGGCGGCAGCTCCCGGCGCAGCGGGACCCCGCCGGGGGTACGGAACTCCACCGCCCCGTGCCGGAAGACGACCACCGTGATCCGCTCCGAGACCACCCGCCAGCCGTCCTTGTCCGGTTCGAGCACCGCACGCGTGTCCGCCTCCGGACACTCACCCGCCAGCGCGTACGACGGCTCCGGTGCCGCGCCGTCCCACCCGCAGAACACCGCACCGCCCACCGCCACCCGCACCCGCAGCGAGGACTGGGCGAACCGCACCACGCCACCACCCGGCAGCGGCTCCGCGCTGTACGCCGCCCCCGGCACCCGGGCCCGCTCCGCACCGCGCGCGGGCAGGTCACGCGCATCGATCCGGCGTCTGCGCCAGGCGGCCCGCACCGCCGGCCAGCCGTTGCGCGACCCCACCAGCCGCAGCGAACGCACAAGATCACGCCTGTCCATGCCGCTAGCCTTCCAGCCCCACCCGGCGTTCCCACCCGCGTTAAGCCACTGTTCACCCTGGCCAGCGAACCCGGATCGGCACGTTCCGGCGCCGAGCGGGGAGAAGCCCCTGGCGCGGCGGACGATCACATGGCATCGTCCTGCCCAGCCCCGCCCGGGGACATTCCGCTCGAGCGAGGTACAACGCACACAGGCGTAAAGCTGCGCCACCCAGGGAGTCGTCACCATGACCAGCGCACCGCAGCCCACCCCTGCTCCGCGTCCCCTCTGGCGGCCGGGCCCGGAACGCATCGCCGCGACCCGGCTGACCCGTTTCCAGGCATGGGCGGCCGAGACGCACGGCGCGCCCACCGGTGACCCGGCCGACCCGCTCGCCGCCTACCAGGCCCTGCACTCGTGGTCGGTACGCGAGCCGGAACGGTTCTGGCAGGCCGTGGTGGAATGGTTCCAGGTGCGCTTCGCCACCCCCTACGAGACCGTGCTCGCCGACGCCGGGATGCCCGGCGCCCGCTGGTTCCCCGGCGCCACCCTCAACTACGCGGAACACGCACTGCGCACCGCCGACGACCAGGACCGCGCCCAGGGACCCGCGCTGCTGTACCTGGACGAGCGGCACGAGATCCGCGAGACCAGCTGGAGCGAACTGCGCCGCCAGGTCGCCTCCCTCGCCGACCACCTGCGCCGCCTCGGAGTGCGCCCCGGAGACCGGGTCAGCGGCTACGTGCCCAACACCCCGCACGCCGTCATCGCCCTGCTCGCCACCGCTGCCGTCGGCGCGGTGTGGACCTCCTGCGCCCCCGACTTCGGCGCCCGAGGAGTCCTCGACCGGTTCCAACAGGTCGAGCCGGTCGTGCTGTTCGCCGTCGACGGCTACCGCTACGGCGGCAAGGAACACGACCGCACCGACACCGTCGCCGAACTGCGCCGCGAACTGCCCGGGCTGCGCGCGGTCGTGCACATCCCGCTGCTCGGCACCCCGGCGCCCGAAGGCGCCCTGGAGTGGGACGCGTTGGTCTCCGGATACGCGGAACCAGTGTACGAGCAGGTGCCGTTCGACCACCCGTTGTGGGTGCTGTACTCCTCCGGCACCACCGGACTGCCCAAGGCCATCGTCCAGTCGCAGGGCGGCATCCTCGTCGAGCACCTCAAGCAGACCGGGCTGCACATGGACCTCGGCCCCGACGACCGCTTCTTCTGGTACACCTCCACCGGCTGGATGATGTGGAACTTCCTGGTCGGCGGACTGCTCGCGGGCGCCGCGATCATCCTCTACGACGGCAGCCCGGGCCACCCCGACACCGGCGCGCAGTGGCGGGTCGCCGAGCGCACCGGAGCCACCGTCTTCGGCACCTCGGCCGCCTACGTCATGGCCTGCCGCAAGGCGGGGGTCCAGCCCGGCCGGGACCACGACCTGTCCGCCGTCAAGTGCATCGCCACCACCGGTTCGCCCCTGCCGCCGGACGGCTTCCGCTGGGTGTACGACGAGGTCAAGGAGGACGTCTGGCTCGCCTCGGTCAGCGGCGGCACCGATGTGTGCAGCTGCTTCGCGGGCGGCATCCCCACCCTGCCGGTCTACATCGGCGAGTTGCAGGGCGCCTGCCTCGGCACCGACCTCCAGGCCTGGGACCCGAACGGCAAGCCGGTCATCGACGAGGTCGGCGAACTCGTGGTCACCGCACCGCTGCCGTCCATGCCGGTCCGCTTCTGGAACGACCCGGACGGCATCCGGTACCGCGAGAGCTACTTCGAGATGTACCCGGGCGTCTGGCGGCACGGCGACTGGATCACCATCACCTCCCGCGGCACCGTCATCATCCACGGCCGCTCCGACTCCACCCTCAACCGCCAGGGCGTGCGCATGGGTTCGGCCGACATCTACGAAGTGGTCGAACGCCTCCCCGAGATCCGCGAATCCCTCGTCATCGGCGTCGAACAGGCCGACGGCGGCTACTGGATGCCGCTGTTCGTCGTGCTCGCCGAGGGCGCGGAGCTCGACGACGCCCTGCGCGACCGCATCAAGCGGGCCATCCGCGCCGAACTCTCCCCCCGGCACGTCCCCGACGAGGTCATCACCGTCCCCGGCATCCCGCACACCCTCACCGGCAAGCGGATCGAGGTACCGGTGAAACGGCTGCTGCAGGGCACCCCGCTGGAGAAGGCGGTCAACCCCGGCTCCGTCGACAACGTCGAACTACTGAGCTTCTACGAGGAGTTGGCGCGGCAGCGGCGAATCAGGAGTTGAACAAAACTCCGGTCATTCTCTCCGCGCGCTGTCAGTGCCCCAGGTTACGGTGAGTGAGCAAGAGTCCGAAGACCGTGACAGGTCAGCGGGCCTACACAGCCGTGCTGCTGTGGCTACGGGGGTAGCCGCACGGAGGGGGAACCATGTCACACACCGAGAACCTCAGCACCTCGCGGCGGGTGTCACGCCGCACCCTGCGCCGCGAAGTGCCCAGCACCGTCGCGTTGCTGGCGGACCGCGAGGACTTCACAGCGATGCGGTCCTACTCCACCTTCGCCTTCCACGACCATGCCCAGTACCTGCGCCAGATGCAGGGCCTGCTGCGCTCACTCGCCGCCCGGGGCATCCACATCAGCGTCGCCCTGTTCGACCCCGCGGAGTTCGCGGCCTACTGCGCCGACACCGGCCAGGACCCGGACACCGCCGCCACCCGCTCCCGGTACATCGCGGAGGTGGCGGCGGGCGGCGCCACGGTCCCGTACCAGGGACAACCCGTCGACCATCTCGTCAGCCAACTCATCGGCGCCGCCGACCGGCGCGCCACCTGGGAGCACGCCACCGAGCTCCTCGCCAGGGCCAGCGGTTGCGACGCCTGCGCGGGCGGCGGCCACAACGCCGCCTTCGACCGGGCCTCCGAGGCACTGTCCCGGCTACTGCGAGCCGCCGGTACCGGCCGGCACCACCTGGTGTGCAGTGTGCCCGTGGTGCGGATCGATGCGGGACCGGACGCGATGGTCGCCGAGGAAAGCCCGCCGCTGGCCGGGGTGTTGCGCGCGCGGTGCGCGGACGACGGCACGGTCCAACTCGGTGAGACCGACGCGCTGGTCTTCTGCACCGTGCTCGCCGTCGGACTCGCCACCGGCAGCCCCGGCGGCGTCGTGCTGCGCACCGGGCGCGGCACGCCCGGCGAGCCGGACCGGGTACGCGGCTGGAGCCTGCGCGACGGCTGGCTGCATCCGCTCACCGAGGCCGAGGTCTTCAACGCCTACTGCACCGACGCCGAAACCGGCGAACCCGTACCGCCGGAACCCGGAGTGACGTACTGCGCGGGAACGCCGCTGCCCCCGCCGTCCGACGCGTGACGGGGCGGGAACACGAAGGGGGCGCCCCGCCGTGACGGCGAGACGCCCCCCAACACCTCTGGTTCCCGGGCGAGTTGAGCGCCCGGGACCGCGGTCACTCGCCGGACAGCACCGCCCGGGCGGCGACACGCGCCTCCTCAGCCGAGTCCGTCGCCCGCGCGGCCGCCGCCGCACGCTCACACTGCGCCAGCGTGTACTTGGCCAGCGTCGCCCGCACATACGGGATGGCGGCGGCACCCATGGACAGGCTGGTCACACCCAGACCGGTCAACACACAAGCCAGCAGCGGATCGGAGGCCGCCTCACCGCACACACCACAGCTCTTGCCCTCGGCCTTGGCCGACTCAGCGGCCAGCGCCACCAGGTCGAGCAGCGCGGGCTGCCACGGATCCTGCAACCGCGACACCGCACCGACCTGGCGGTCCGCGGCGAAGGTGTACTGCGCCAGGTCATTGGTACCCAGCGACAGGAACTCCACCTCCTGAAGAATGGACCGGGCCCGCAGCGCCGCCGAGGGAATCTCGACCATCGCGCCGAACTTCGCCTGCAACCCGGCCTCGCGGCACGCGTCGGCGAACGCCTTGGCGTCGGCACGGTCGGCCACCATGGGGGCCATGACCTCAAGGTAGACCGGCAGCCCCGCCGCGGCCTCGGCCAGCGCCCTCAGCTGCGTGCGCAGCACCTCGGGGTGGTCGAGCAGCGTCCGCAGACCCCGCACCCCCAGCGCCGGGTTGGGCTCGTCCGACGGGGTCAGGAACTCCAGCGGCTTGTCCGCGCCCGCGTCCAGCACCCGCACCACCACACGGCCCTGCGGGAAGGCCTCCAGCACCTTGCGGTACGCCTCGACCTGCTTCTCCTCCGAGGGCGCCTTCTTGCTGTCGTCCAGGAAGAGGAACTCGGTCCGGAACAGGCCCACGCCCTCGGCACCGGCCTCGACCGCCGCCGGAACATCGCCCGGACCGCCGACATTGGCCAGCAGCGGGACCTTGTGCCCGTCCGACGTGGCACCGGGACCGACCGCCGCGGCCAGCGCCGCCTTGCGCTCGGCGGCAGCCGCCTCCAGAGCAGCACGCTTCTCGGCGCTCGGGCTGACGAAGACCTCACCCGTGCTGCCGTCCACGGCCACCACACTGCCCTCGGCAAGCTCGCTCGCGCCCGGCAGCGCCACCACGGCCGGCACGCCCATCGCGCGGGCCAGGATCGCGCTGTGGCTGGTCGGGCCGCCCTCCTCGGTGACGAAACCGAGCACCAGAGACGGATCGAGCAGCGCGGTGTCCGCCGGTGCGAGGTCCCGTGCGATCAGTACGTACGGCTCGTCGCTGTCCGGCACGCCCGGCATCGGCACGCCCAGCAGCCGGGCCACGATGCGGTTGCGGACGTCGTCCAGGTCGGCCACCCGGCCTGCCAGGTACTCCCCGGCTCCGGCCAGCAGCGCCCGGTACGCGGCGAAGGCGTCATAGACGGCACGCTCCGCGGTGCTGCCCACGGCGATCCGGCGCTCCACGTCGGACATCAGCTCGGGGTCCTGGGCCATCAGCGCCTGGGCCTCAAGCACCGCCTGGGCCTCACCGCCCGCCAGATTGCCGCGTGCGATCAGATCGGCGGCCACGGCCTCCACGGCCTGCCGCGCCCGGCCCTGCTCACGGGGGGCCTCATCCGTGGGGATCTGCTTCGCCGGTGGTTCGAGCACCGCGGTGCCCATGTGGCGTACCTCGCCGATCGCCACACCGTGGCTCACACCGACGCCTCGCAGCGTTGTCTCCATCTCACCCGTCTCCGGTTGATGCGGCGGTGGCCGCCGCGCTCGTGATTACCGCGTTCGCCCGGCGTCGAATATGACGGCGCCGCGCCCGGGGCGTCGGTCAGCTCCAGGAAAAGAGCTGGTCGCCAGCCTTCACATCGCCGTCTTCCCGCAGGTCGCCCAGCGAATCGGCGGTGGCCTCCAGCGCCACCACCGGGCAGACCGGCGACTTACCGGCCTCCTCGACCGCCGCCGGGTTCCACCGCACCACGGCCTGCCCCCGGGTAACGGTGTCGCCCTTGTTGACGAGCAACTCGAAGCCCTCACCGTTCAGCTGAACAGTGTCGATGCCCAGGTGGGTCAGCACGCCATGGCCGTTCGCGTCCACGACCACGAACGCGTGCGGGTGAAGGGAGACGACAACACCGTCAACCGGCGCCAGCGCCTCGGACGGCTCGCGCACCGGGTCGATCGCGGTCCCAGGACCCACCATCGCGCCGGAGAACACCGGATCCGGCACCGCGGCGAGCCCGATGGCCCTTCCGGGGAGGGGGGACGTCACAGTCGTCATGGGAAGCCTCCTATGTGCGGAGTTCATAGGCGCCGTCCCATCTTGTACCGGACGGCGGTACCGCTAGAGCAGCCTAACGTCATGGCCGACCGGTTTAGACCATTGGCGGTGAGCTGGGGTTGGCCGCGCGGTGGGGCCCACCGCCGCGAGGTCCGCGGCGAGGGCCGCGGATTGGCGGCCCGGGAGGGGATTTGCTTCCGGTGCGGGGCTCCAGTACGTTTACACCTCCGCTTCCACGAGTGCCGCGGACACATGTGTGTTCAGATGGCTCACCTGCTGGGGGC
>NZ_JAPZVN010000070.1 GCF_027533845.1 Streptomyces sp. RPT161
GGCTTTGGCGGGGGAGTTGGGGGTTGATAGTGGTGTGGTCGCCTCGGTGATGCCGGCTTTGGCGTCGTGGCGTGTTCGGCAGCGTGACGAGCGTGTAGTGGAGGGCTGGCGTTATCGGGAGACGTGGAAGCCTTTGGGTGGTGCGCACAGTCTGTCGGGTCGTGTGGGGTCTGGGCGTTGGCTGGTGGTGGTTCCGGAGGGGATGTGTGGTGATGCCTGGGTCGCGGCTGTGGTGGGGGCTTTGGGCTCGGGTGGGGTGGTGGTGGAAGACGGTGGTGTGGGGTGTGCCGGTCTTGCTGAGAGGTTGAGGGGCGCGGCCGAGGGGGTGTCGGCCGAGGGTGTGTCGGTGGCGGGTGTGGTGTCGTTGGGTGCGGCGTTGGCTTCTGGGGTGATGGCGGGGCTGGTGTCGACGGCTGTGTTGTTGCAGGCGTTGCAGGACGCGGGGTTGGCTGTTGGGTTGTGGGTGGTGACGCGGGGGGCGGTGTCGGTCGGGGGTCGTGATGCTGTTACGGCTCCGTGGCAGGGTGGTGTGTGGGGTCTGGGCCGGGTGGCTGCTTTGGAGCGGCCTGCTGTGTGGGGTGGCCTGGTGGATCTGCCGGAGTCGTTGGACGGGCGCTGTGCGCGGGGGTTTGCCGCGGTGGTCTCGGGTGTTGTGGGTGAGGATCAGGTCGCGGTGCGCTCGTCGGGGTTGTTCGGGCGTCGGTTGGTGCATGCTTCGGGGTCGGGTTTTGGTGGCTCGTCGTGGGTGACGTCGGGGACGGCGTTGGTTACCGGTGGCACTGGGGGGTTGGGGGCGTATGTTGCCCGGTGGCTGGTCGAGCGGGGCGCGGAGCATGTGGTGTTGCTGAGCCGGCGGGGGCCGGATGCTGAGGGCGCGGATGTGTTGCGTTTGGAGTTGGAGACTGCTGGTGCTCGGGTGACGGTGCTGGCGTGTGATGTGGCTGATCGGCAGGCGCTGGGCGGTGTGGTGGCGGGTATTCCTGAGGAATGGCCGTTGCGGACGGTGGTGCATGCTGCTGGTGTCATGGGTGAGAGCGTGCCGGTGACGTCGATGGGTTTGGGGCAGTTCGAGGAGCTGTTGCGGGGCAAGGTTGAGGGGGCGCGGTATCTGGATGAGTTGACGCGCGGGCTTGATCTGGATGCGTTTGTTTTGTTCTCCTCGGGTGCGGCGGCGTGGGGTAGTGGTGGTCAGGGTGGGTATGCGGCTGGCAACGCTTATCTGGATGCTCTGGCTGGGTATCGCAGGGCGCAGGGTGGTAGGGCGACCTCGGTGGCGTGGGGTTCGTGGGATGAAGCGGGGATGTTGATCGACGCGGCCGGACAGCACCGTGAGCGTCTGGATGCGTTGGGTGTGGTGCCGATGCGGCCGGAGTTGGCGCTGGCCGCGTTGCAGCGTGTTTTGCATGATGACGAGACGACGATTGTCATCGCGGACATGGACTGGGCGCGGTTCGCGCCGATCTTCACCGCGGCCCGGGCGAGTGCTTTGCTGTCCGATCTGCCGGAGGTCGCCCAGGCGCTGCAGACCCCAGGAGGGGACCACACGCTATCCGGCGGCCT
>NZ_JAPZVN010000071.1 GCF_027533845.1 Streptomyces sp. RPT161
CGGCCGGAGGCGAGTCCGCGCTACTGGCACGGCTGGCCGGGCTGTCGGCCGCCGAACAGGAGACCGTACTCCTGGAGCTGGTCTGCACGCACGTCGCGGCCGTGCTCGGCTACGCGGGACCCGAAGTCGTGGACCCGGCACGGTCGTTCAGCGAGGTCGGCTTCGACTCGCTGACCGCCGTTGAACTCCGCAACCGACTGAACGCGGCAACCGGGGTCCGGCTACCGGCCACGCTGATCTTCGACTACCCGACACCCACGGCACTGGTTCAGTTCCTGCGGGAAGAGATTCTCCAGGACGGTCTGGCAGCGGTGACACCGCTGCTCGCAGAGTTGGACAAGTTGGAAGCCTCTCTCGCGGTGGCGCTGCCCGACGATGACGGTCGGACCCGGATCACCGCCCGCCTACAGGCCATGCTGGCCAAGTTGAGCGAGGCCCGGGGGCCGGAGGCCGACGAGGTCGATGTCGCCGAGGAACTGGAGACGGCGACGGACGACGACCTCTTCGACTTCATCGGCAAAGAGTTCGGGATTTCCTGACGTGAACGGCTCTGCCTTTCTGGCTTCCGCGAGAGGGATGCACGTATGAACGAGGAAAAGCTCCGCTACTTTCTCAAGCGGGTGACGGCCGATCTCCATGAGACGCGGCGCCGCTTGCAGGAAGTCGAGTCGGGCGAGCAGGAGCCGATCGCGATCGTCGGGATGAGCTGCCGCTACCCGGGCGGAGTCCAGTCGCCCGAGGATCTGTGGCGGCTGGTCGCCGAGGGTGGGGACGCCGTCTCCGGCTTCCCCACCGACCGCGGCTGGGACATCGAGCGGCTCTTTGACGACGACCCCGACCAGCAGGGCACCAGCTACGTCAGCGAGGGCGGATTCCTCCACGAGGCCAACCAGTTCGACCCGGCCTTCTTCGGCATCAGCCCGCGCGAGGCACTGGCGATGGACCCCCAGCAGCGGCTGCTGCTGGAGACCACCTGGGAGGTGTTCGAGCGGGCCGGGATCGACCCGGCCTCGGTGCGCGGCAGCCGTACCGGTGTCTTCGCGGGCGTGATGTACCACGACTACACCTCGCGCCTGCGCGCCGTCCCCGAGGGCGTCGAGGGCTACCTGGGCACCGGAGGATCCAGCAGCATCGCGTCCGGCCGGGTGTCGTACACGTTCGGTCTTGAGGGTCCGGCGGTCACGGTCGACACCGCGTGCTCGTCCTCGCTGGTCACCCTGCATCTCGCGGTACAGGCGCTGCGCAACGGCGAGTGCTCGCTGGCGTTGGCGGGTGGTGTCACCGTGATGCCCACTCCCGGTACGTTCACCGAGTTCAGCCGCCAGCGTGGCCTGTCGTTCGACGGCCGCTGCAAGTCCTTTGCCGCCGCGGCCGACGGTACGGGCTGGGGCGAGGGCGTTGGCATGCTGCTAGTTGAGCGGCTGTCGGACGCGCGGAAGAACGGGCATCCGGTGCTTGCGGTCGTGCGCGGT
>NZ_JAPZVN010000072.1 GCF_027533845.1 Streptomyces sp. RPT161
ATTCTGCTCGACACCGACACCGACATCGAGCTGGATGCCGTGGTGCTGGGTCAGGTGCTGGGCGTGGATGAGCCGCAGTTGGTGTTGCGTGATGGGCAGTTGCGCGCTGCTCGCTTGACCCGGGTCAGCCCCACCGAGGAATCCTCCACTTTCCCGGAGCCGGTTTTGGGCGGGTTGGGAACGGTGGTGGTCACGGGTGGCACTGGTGGTTTGGGTGGTGTGCTGGCGCGGCATCTGGTGGCCGAGCACAGCGTTCAGCATCTGCTGCTGCTGAGTCGGCGTGGTATGGATGCTCCGGGGGCCGCAGAGTTGGTGGCGGAGTTGGAGCAGCTGGGCGCCGCGACGGTTGTCGCGGCATGTGATGTGTCTGATCGCCAAGCCTTGGCCGAGGTGTTGGCGAACGTGTCGCCGGATCATCCGGTGACGGGTGTGGTGCACACCGCGGGCGTTGTCGACGACGGTGTGATCGGATCGCTGTCGCGGGAGCAGCTGGACCGGGTGCTCGCCCCGAAGGTCGATGCGGCCTGGAATCTGCACGAACTCACCCAAGGCCTCGATCTGTCGCTCTTCGTGGCGTTCTCATCTATCGGTGGGCTGCTGGGTGGCGGAGGCCAGGGCAACTATGCCGCGGGCAACGTGTTCTTGGACGCGTTGATGCAGCAGCGCCACCGTCAAGGACTGCCGGGGCTGTCGATGGCGTGGGGACCGTGGACGACCGAGATCGGTTTGGTAGGCACGTTGTCCCAAACCGATCTTCAGCGGATCGCTCGTTCGGCCACGCCGCCGTTGTCCGTGGAGCAGGGCATGGCCCTGTTCGACCGGGCACTCCGCACTGATTCCCCGCTACTCGCACTGACCCGGCTGAACACGCAGACCTTGCGTGCCCAGCAGGACATCCCGGCTTTGTGGCGGTCGCTGGTCGGCAGTTCGCTCCGCCCTGCTGCCAACAACACCCGGGATGGTCGTGAGGGTCTGGGGCAGCGGTTGGCCGGACTGACCTATGCGGAACGTGCGCAGGTCCTGCTTGAGCTGGTGCGGGATTCCGCCGCAGCCGTGTTGGGCCATGCTTCAAGTGCGCCGATCGATGGTGACCAGCCGTTCAGCGAGTTGGGCTTCGACTCGCTGACCGGAGTCGAGCTACGCAACCTGCTACAAGCCAAGACCGGGGCGAGCTTGCCCGCCAGTGTGGTGTTCGACTACCCGACTGTTACGCGGTTGGCGGGGTATCTGGCGGGTGAGTTCGGGGAGCCGCAAGTCGCGGGGTCGGCTGTGGTGCCGGCGTTGGTGTCGGTCGCCGATGATCCGATCGTTCTGGTGGGGATGGCGTGTCGGTTCCCCGGTGGGGTGTCGGGTCCGGAGGACCTGTGGCGGCTGGTCATTGATGAGAGTGATGGCATCACGCCGTTCCCCACTGATCGTGGCTGGGATCTGGATGCGCTGCTGGGCACTGAT
>NZ_JAPZVN010000073.1 GCF_027533845.1 Streptomyces sp. RPT161
GGATGAGCCGGACGCGGTGGTCGCGGTGGGTGGTGCGGTCGCGTCGGTGGTCGAGGACGATCTGATCGCGATCGTGGGGATGAGTTGCCGGTTCCCCGGTGGTGTGCAGTCGCCGGAGGATCTGTGGCAGTTGGTGATCTCGGGTGGGGATGGTGTTTCCGGGTTCCCGGCCGATCGTGGCTGGGATCTGGAGCGGTTGTATCACCCGGATCCGGATCACGCGGGTACGTCGTATACGCGTGAGGGTGGGTTCCTGCATGGTGCGGGGGAGTTCGATCCTGCGTTCTTCGGTATCTCGCCGCGTGAGGCGTTGGCGATGGATCCGCAGCAGCGGTTGCTGCTGGAGACGTCGTGGGAGGCGTTCGAGCGCGCGGGTATTGATCCGGCCACGATGCGTGGCAGCCGTACTGGTGTGTTCGCGGGCGTGATGTACCACGACTACCTCGCGGGCCTGGCCGAGTTCCCCGAGGGCGTCGAGGGATACATCGGCACCGGAAACGCGGGCAGCATCGCCTCCGGCCGAGTGGCTTACACCCTCGGACTTGAAGGACCCGCGCTCACCATTGACACCGCCTGCTCCTCTTCACTGGTAGCACTCCACCTCGCCGCGCAGGCGCTGAGGAACGGTGAGTGCTCGATGGCGTTGGCGGGTGGTGTGGCGGTGATGGCCACGCCGGAGACGTTCATTGACTTCAGTCGTCAGCGTGGGTTGTCGGTGGACGGCCGGTGCAAGTCGTTCGCCGAGGCGGCGGATGGTACGGGGTGGGGTGAGGGCGTTGGCATGCTGCTGGTTGAGCGGCTGTCCGACGCGCGTAGGAACGGTCATCCCGTGCTGGCTGTGGTTCGTGGCAGTGCGATCAACCAGGATGGTGCGAGTAACGGGCTTACGGCGCCGAACGGGCCGTCGCAGCAGCGGGTGATTCGGCAGGCGTTGGCTTCGGCTGGTCTTTCGGCGTCGGATGTGGACGCTGTTGAGGCGCATGGCACGGGTACGACGCTGGGTGATCCGATCGAGGCTCAGGCGTTGATCGCCACTTATGGTCAGGGGCGTGCTGGGGACCAGCCGCTCTATCTGGGGTCGATCAAGTCCAATATCGGTCACACGCAGGCGGCGGCTGGTGTTGCTGGTGTGATCAAGATGGTGATGGCGATGCGGCATGGTGTGTTGCCGCAGACCCTGCACGTCGATGAGCCGTCGCGGAAGATCGAGTGGTCCGAGGGTGCTGTGTCGTTGCTGACGCGGTCCCAGCCGTGGCCGCGGACGGGCCGTCCGCGCCGGGCGGGTGTGTCCTCGTTCGGTATCAGCGGTACCAACGCGCACACGATCATCGAGCAGGCTCCCGAGGCGGACGTCCTCGCCGAGCAAGGGGCTACCTGGCCGGTTGTGCCGGTGGTCTTGTCGGCCAAGGGT
>NZ_JAPZVN010000074.1 GCF_027533845.1 Streptomyces sp. RPT161
GCCGGTGACCAGCACCGTGCCGCGCGGCGTCCACGAGTTGCCTTCCGCGCCATCCTGCGAGGCTCGTACGAGCCTGCGGCCGAAGGTCCCGGCCGGGCGCACCGCGACCTGGTCCTCGTCACCAAGGCCCGCCAACGCGGAGGTGAGACGGGCGGCGGCCCGTTCGTCCAGGACTTCCGGCACGTCGACCAGACCGCCCCAACGGCCCGGCAACTCCATCGCGGCAACCCTGCCGAGCCCCCATATGGCGGCCTGGTCAGCGCTGGCCAACCGGTCGGAGCGTCCCACGCACACCGCGCCCCGCGTCACGCACCACAGCGGTGCGTCGATGGCGGCATCGTCGAGTGCCTGCGTCAGCAACGCGGTCGCCACGACGGCCGTCCGCTCGTCCAGGGCGAGCAGTGACAGCACACCGTTTGCCGGTTCGGTTTCGGTGAGGCGCGTTGCCAGTTCGGAGCGGGTGATGTGGGTGGGGTCGACGGTGAGGTGTTGGACCTCGACTCCCTTCGCGGACAGGGATCGGGTGATGGTGGTGACCAGTTCGTCATCGGCCTTGGCGGTCGGGACGACAAGCAGCCAGGTACCGGTCAGTGCCTGCGTGGGACGGTCGGTCACCGGCTTCCACGTCACCCGGTAGCGCCAGCCGTCCACCGCCGACCGCTCACGCTGCTGCCGACGCCACGCCGACAACGCGGGCAGTACGGCTTCCAGCGCGCTGTCTTCTCCGGCTTCCACGTCGAGCGTGGCGGCCAGAGACTCCAGGTCCTCGCGTTCCACGGCCTCCCAGAAGCGGGCGTCGACGGTGTCGGCGGCGGGCGCGGCGGCCTGGGCCGTGGGGCTCTCCAGCCAGTAGCGCTGACGCTGGAAGGCATACGTGGGCAGGTCCACCCGGCGGGCGCCGGAGCCGGTGAAGTACGACTTCCAGTCGACCGGGACACCGTTGACGTGCGCCTGAGCCAGTGCGGTGGTCACCGTTTCCGGCTCGGGGCGATCCCGCCGCAGCACGGGCACGAAGATCGCGGCCTGCGACGTGACACAGTCCTGGGCCATCGCCGACAGCACGCCGTCCGGGCCGAGTTCGACGTAGGTGGTGACGTTCTGGTCTTCCAGGACGCGGATCCCGTCGAGGAAGCGGACGGCCTGGCGCACGTGGCGGACCCAGTACTCGGCGGTGCCGATCTCCTCTGCGGTGACCAGCGTGCCGGTAAGGGTGGAGACGATGGGGATACGGGGGGTCTCGTAGGTGAGGCCCGCGGCCACCTCGCGGAAGGCGTCCAGCATCCCGTCCATGTGCGGGGAGTGGAACGCGTGGCTGACGGTCAGCCGCTTGGTCTTACGACCCTGCTCCTCAAAGCCAGCCGCGATCTCCAGGGCCGCAGTCTCATCACCGGCGATGACGATCGATGTCGGC
>NZ_JAPZVN010000075.1 GCF_027533845.1 Streptomyces sp. RPT161
CTAGGGCCCGTTTCGAAAGTGCGGTGATCTGGGAGCATGGTGCGATGGATCATGTTCGGCAGATAGTCAGTTCCGGCTCGCCACTCGAACCCCAAATAGGGTTTTCCCGGGCAATCCGTAAGGGGGCGCACGTCGCAGTCGCTGGAACTGCTCCCATCGGGGACGACGGGACGACCGTGGGGCGAGGCGACGTCTATGCCCAGACTGTCAAGTGTCTGGACATCGCAGACGCCGCGCTGAAGGCAGCAGGGGCGTCGCTGGGGGACGTCGTGCGGACCCGCATCATGCTCACCGACGTGACTCGTTGGAAGGAAGCCGCGCGAGCGCACGGAGAGCGGTTCGCGTCTGTCCGTCCGGCCTGCACCTTCGTCGAGGTCTCACGCTTCATCGATCCCGAATGGCTCGTAGAAGTGGAGCTTGACGCCATCCTCGACTGACTCCCGAAAGTGCTGGTCACAACCACTCGTTGATGGCTGCGATCAGCACTGTGGCTTCGTAGCGGACGGCGAGCTTGTCGTACCTGGTGGCCACTGCGCGGTGGCGCTTGAGGCGATTGATCCCGCACTCCACTGCGTGGCGCTCTTTGTAATCGTCCTTGTCGAACTTCGGGGGCCGTCCGCCGAGGGAGCCGCGCTTCTTGCGGTTGGCGATCTGGTCGCGCTTCTGCGGGATGGTGCGGCGGATGCCGCGTCGGCGCAGGTAGTTGCAGTTCGCGCGGGAGCCGTACGCCTTGTCGGCGCGGACCTTGTTCGGCCGGGTGCGCGGTCGTCCCTGGCCGAGCCGGGGGACCCGGATACGGCCCAGGACGACCTGGAACTGCGGGGAGTCACCGCGTTGTCCGGCCGTGATCACCAGGGACATCAGCTTCTGGGCTTGCTCGACCGCGACGTGGATCTTGGTGGTCAGTCCGCCGCGCGAGCGCCCCAGGCCGTGATCGCCGGGCTCGGTGAAGACACCGCCGGGCGGCTCGACCTGCAGATCCCCTTTTTGCGGGCGCCGGCCGCGTGCTGGTGGGCGCGAGCGATCGTGGAGTCCACCGAGATGTCCCAGGTGATCAGTCCTTTCGCATCGGCGCGCGCTTGGAGCTGCTCGAAGATCCGGTGCCACGTGCCGTCCCGTTGCCAGCGGCGGAAGAGCCCGTACACCGTCTCCCACGGCCCGTACCGCACGGGCAGGTCTCGCCACGGCACGCCAGTCCGTGTGCGGAACCGTATCCCGTCGATCAGCTGCCGCTTGCTGTGAACCGGTGGCCTACCAGGCTTGATGCCTATCGGCAACAACGGTTTCAGCACTGTCCACTGTGCGTCTGTCAGATCTCCCCGAGCCATGAAACAAGATCATCCCAGATCTTGATCCACTTCTGAAACAGGCCCTAGGAC
>NZ_JAPZVN010000076.1 GCF_027533845.1 Streptomyces sp. RPT161
CGCGGTCTAGGCACTGTCCGGCGGATCTTGGTGTGCGGGATAACTGGACGGAGCTTTGACGGTAGCGTCGACTGGTGATTGGTCTGCAGGTACGTGCTGAGAACGGTGCTGTGGTCGCCAACGGCACCTGTGGCTATGAGTGGGACAACAGGATCGAACGGTCACAGTTCCCGCTGTTGGGCCACGTCTGTCCCTTCACCGACACCATGTTCAATGGCTGGCAGATTCGATCACTGCTTGACGAGTTGGCGCGGGTGCCTGCGGACTGGGATGACGGCTGGGTAGCCGAGGTACGGCGACTGGGGGAGCTGGCCCTTGAAAACCCCCATCACTACCTTTGGTTCGTCGGCGACTGATCCCTGTCAGGCGGTCCGACGTATCAGCCCCGGAGCCATAATCGGATGGCTGCCAGCGTGACGGTGCCGTGGAAGACGTAGGCCCGCTTGTCATACCTGGTGGCCACGGCCCGGAAGTTCTTGAGCCGGTTGATCGTCCGCTCGACTTCATTGCGGCGCTTGTAGAGCGTGGTGTCGAAGCCGGTTGGCCGGCCGCCTTTGCTGCCGCGGCGTCGGCGGGTGGCCCGTTGGTCCTTCGGCTCCGGGATGGTGTGCTTGATCTGCCGTCGTCGCAGGTACCGGCGATTGCGGCGGGAGGAGTAGGCCTTGTCGCCCCCGAGGTGGTCCGGCCGGGTGCGTGGACGACCGCCCCCGAGACGGGCGACACGGACGCGTTCGAGGACCGGAATGAGCTGCGGGGCGTCGCCCCACTGGCCCGGTGTGATCAGCAGGGCCAGGGGGCGGCGTCCGCCTTCACCGGCGAGGTGGATCTTGCAGGTCAGCCCGCCCCGGGACCGTCCGAGTCCCTCGTCGAGGCGGTGTTGCCGGGGCGTTGATCTTTTTTCGGGATGCGCGGTGCTTTCCTGCGGGCCCCGGCAGCGTGCTGGTGAGCACGGCAGGAGGTGGAGTCCACGCTCACCATGCTCCAGTCGATCCGGCCTTCCGCATCCGCGTCAGCCTGCACGGCCTGCAGGATCCGGTCCCAGGTGCCGTCAGCCGACCAGCGTCTGTGCCGTTCGTAAACGGTCTTCCAACTGCCGAACCGGGCTGGTAGATCCCGCCATGGAACACCCGTCCGCTGGCGGAAGAGGATTCCGTTGATCACCTTGCGGTGGCTCGCCCAACGCCCGCCCCGCTGCCCCGACTGGGGCAGATACGGCTTCAGACGAGCCCACTCCGCCTTCGTCAGATCGCCTCGTCCCATGACCATGGACACGGCCACGAGAGCGACACCGCTCAATCAATGATCCGCCGGACAGTGCCTA
>NZ_JAPZVN010000077.1 GCF_027533845.1 Streptomyces sp. RPT161
GGGTTGAGTTCGGCTGAGCATCCGTTGCTTGGGGCGATGTTGTCGTTGCCGCAGACGGATGGTGTGGTGTTCACCAGTCGCCTGTCGCTGCGAACGCACCCGTGGCTTGCCGATCACGCGGTGCAAGGCACCGTCATCTTCCCCGGTACTGGGTATGTGGAGTTGGCCATCCGTGCTGGTGACAGTGTGGATTGTGACCGACTGGATGAGTTGGTTTTGGAAGCGCCGCTGGTGTTGCCCGCTCAGGGCGGCGTGCAGGTTCAGGTCGTGGTCGGCGATGCCGACACCCCCGCGGCGGCCGGGGCACGGCGGCGGAGCGTGGCGATCTATGCGTGCCTGGACGGGCAGGATGCCTGGACACGACACGCCACCGGCGTGGTCAGCGCTACCACACCACACCCCGGTCAAGACCAGGCCGATGGGGTGTTTGACCCGGTGAGTCAGGCGTGGCCTGCGCCCGGTGCGACGGAGCTGGACACTTCGCAGTTCTATGAGCAGCTGAGTGAGGGCGGGTTCCTTGCTTATGGCCCGGTGTTCCGGGGGCTGAGCAAGGCGTGGAAGAACGGAAACCAGATCCTCGCCGAGGTCGAGCTCCCTGAGGCCGGGCGTGGTCTGGCGTCGTCGTTTGGGATCCATCCGGCGTTGTTGGATGCGGCGTTGCACTCCACGGTCTTTGTGGGGTTGGACTCTGCCCAAGAGGGAGGGTTGCCGTTCAGCTTCACTGATGTGGTGTTGCGTGCCTCGGGTGCGTCCAGGCTTCGGGTCGCGTTGACTCGCATGGGCCCTGATGAGGTGGCGGTCGCGGTCGCGGACAGCACCGGGCTGCCCGTCCTGTCGATCGGCTCACTGACCGTACGGCCGGTTGCAGCGGGCAGCATCGCCACGAGCACGGGCGACGGGGCCCTGCTGAGGATGCAGTGGATCGATGCCACCCTGTCCGCTGCGCCAGCGGAGGAGTGGACGGTGGTCGACCGGTCCGGCTCGGCGAATGCGGACCTGGAGGCGGTCAGTGCCGCCCTTGATGAAGGGGCGGCGCCGCAGGCGGTTGTGCTGGCCGCGGCTGGGGACCCGCGCGCGGTGGTGGACTCAACGCACGAGCTGACCGTATGGGTACTGCAGCAGGTGCAGCGTTGGCTGAGTGGGGA
>NZ_JAPZVN010000078.1 GCF_027533845.1 Streptomyces sp. RPT161
GTCCGTTGTGGTTGGGCTCGATCAAGTCCAACATTGGTCACACGCAGGCGGCGGCTGGTGTCGCTGGTGTGATCAAGATGGTGTTGGCGATGCGGCATGGTGTGTTGCCGCGGACTCTGCACGTGGATGAGCCGACGCCGCATGTGGACTGGTCGGCGGGTGCGGTCTCGCTGCTGACCGAGTCGGTGCCGTGGCCGGAAACCGGACAGCCGCGCCGCGCGGCCGTCTCGGCCTTCGGCCTGAGTGGCACCAACGCCCACACGATCATCGAGCAGGCCGCTACCACCGGTGCTCCGGCCGAGGCACCCGCTGCACTGCCGGTTGTGCCGATGGTGCTGTCCGGCAGGAACGAGGACGCACTACGCGCACAGGCGGTGCGACTGCGTTCGTGGGCTGCGGAGGAGTCATCCGCCGAGCTGATCGACATCGCCTACTCGTTGGCGACCACGCGTTCGGCCATGGACCGCCGCGCGGCTGTGGTTGCCGGTGACCGGGACGGGCTGCTGAGGGCTCTGGAGGCGCTGGCTGAAGGACGCGGCGCTACCGGGGTCACCGAGGGATCGCCCACGGATGGGAAGTTGGCGTTCCTGTTCACGGGGCAGGGCAGTCAGCGGCTTGGTATGGGTCGTGGGTTGTACGACTCGTATCGGGTGTTCGCGGATGCGTTGGATGCGGTGTGCGCGGTGTTGGACGCGCATCTTGAGCGGCCTTTGTATGAGGTGCTGTTCGGTTCTGAGGCCGCGTTGCTGGACCAGACGGCTTATACGCAGCCTGCGTTGTTCGCGGTTGAGGTGGCGTTGTTCCGGTTGGTGGAGTCGTGGGGCCTCAAGCCCGACTTCCTGGCCGGGCACTCGATTGGTGAGTTGGCCGCCGCCCACGTGGCTGGTGTGTTGTCGCTGGATGATGCCTGTGCGTTGGTGGCTGCTCGCGGTCGCCTGATGCAGGAGCTGCCGGGTGGCGGCGTGATGGTGGCGGTTCAGGCGGCGGAGGACGAGGTTGTTCCGCTGCTGGTGGACGGCGTGAGCATTGCTGCGATCAACGGGCCGACGTCGGTGGTGATCGCGGGTGATGAGGCTGCGGCGCTGGAGATCGCGGCTGGTCTTGAGGCGCGGGGTCGTAAGACCAAGCGGCTGACT
>NZ_JAPZVN010000079.1 GCF_027533845.1 Streptomyces sp. RPT161
GCCACGGACCACGGCCAGCACGGGGTGACCGTTGCGCTGGGCGTCCGACAGCCGCTCAACGAGCAGCATGCCAACGCCCTCGCCCCAAGCCGTACCGTCCGCACCAGCGGCGAACGGCTTGCAGCGGCCGTCCGCCGCAAGACCGCGCTGGCGGCTGAACGCGACGAACGTACCCGGGGTGGCCATCACGGTGACGCCACCGGCCAGCGCCAGTTCGCACTCGCCGTTGCGCAGCGCCTGGACCGCGAGATGCAGGGTGACCAGCGACGACGAGCACGCGGTGTCGACCGTGACCGCCGGACCCTCAAGACCGAACGTGTACGACACCCGGCCCGACACCACGCTGCCGGAACTGGCGGTGCCCATGTAGCCCTCAAGCCCGTCGGGCGCGCGGTGCAGCAGGGTGCCGTAGTCGTTGTACATCACGCCCGCGAAGACACCGGTACGACTGCCGCGCACCGACGACGGGTCGATCCCGGCCCGCTCGAACACCTCCCAGGTGGTCTCCAGCAGCAGCCGCTGCTGCGGGTCGGTGGCCAGCGCCTCCCGGGGGCTGATGCCGAAGAAGACCGGGTCGAAGTGGTGTGCGTCGTGCAGGAATCCACCGTCGCGGGTGTAGCTGGTCCCCGGCTGGTCGGGATCCGGATCGAACAGCCCCTCCACGTCCCAGCCCCGGTCGGTCGGCAGGCCGGATATCGCGTCCCTGCCCTCGGTGACCAGTTGCCACAGGTCTTCCGGTGACTTGACCCCACCGGGGAAACGGCAGCTCATCGCCACGATCGCGATGGGCTCGTCATCCGCCGCCACAGCCGCCGCGACGACCGGTGGGGCGGCGTCCGCGTGGGCACCGAGGAACTCCGCGGCCAGGTAGTCGGCCAGAGCGGTCGGGGTCGGGTAGTCGAAGATCAAGGTGGCCGGGAGCCGGACCCCGGTGGCCGCGTTCATGCGGTTGCGCAGTTCGAGGGCGGTCAGGGAGTCGAAGCCGACCTCGTTGAAGGCACGCAGCGGTTCGACCTCCTGCGGCCCGGTCAGACCGAGGACTGCGGCCACCTGGGTGCAGACCAACTCCAGTACCGCACGGCCGCGTTCCGCCTCCGGGAGCCCGGCGAGACGCTGTGCCAGCGCTCCGGTGGGGA
>NZ_JAPZVN010000008.1 GCF_027533845.1 Streptomyces sp. RPT161
GCCCCCGAACCCCCACGGGCCGGAGTGGCGGCAAGGTCGCTTCCGGGGGCCGGGCCCAGGATCTGTCAACGAGCTTGCCGGGGTGAGGCCCCGGTCCAGGAAGGACGAAACAGCGATGCACGAGACACTCGGCGTAGCCGTGATCGGCACCGGGCGGATGGGGGCCGACCACGTACGCCGCATCCACGAAATGATCAGCGGAGCGCGGGTCGCCGCCGTGGTGGACATCGACGCCGAACGCGCCAAGCGGATCGCCGACGGCATCGAGGGGTGTACCGCCTACACCGATCCGGCCACCGCTATGGCCGCTCCCACCGTCGACGCGGTGCTGATCGCCTCGCCCGGACCGGCGCACGAGGCCGCGCTGCTGACCGCGTTCGACCGCGATCTGCCCGTCCTGTGCGAGAAGCCGCTGACCCCGGACGCCGCCTCCGCACTGCGGGTGCTGGAGGCCGAGCAGCGGCTGGGCCACCGCAGGGTGCAGGTCGGCTTCATGCGCCGCTACGACGCGGAGTACCTGCGGCTGAAGTCGCTGCTGGACGATGGTGGACTCGGCCGCCCGCTGATGCTGCACAACCGGCACCGCAACGCCTCCACCCCGCCCGGCTTCACCAACGCCATGCTGATCAACGACTCGGTCGTCCATGAGATGGACGTGACGCGCTGGCTGCTCGACCAGGAGATCACCGCGGTCACCGTGCTGCGCCCCACTCCGTCCGGCAACGCCCCGGAGGGCCTGGACGACCCGCAGTTCGTCATCTTCGAGACCGACGGCGGGGCGCTGGTGGACGTGGAGATCAACGTCAACTGCCGCTTCGGCTACCAGGTTCAGGCCGAGGTGGTCTGTGAGCGGGGCACCGCCCGGATCGGCGAGGCGCACTCCCTGCTCACCAACGCCGAGGGCCGCTGGGGAGGCACCATCGCCCCGGACTTCGTGGAGCGGTTCGAGGAGGCTTACGACCGCGAAGTGCAGAGCTGGGTCAACGCCACCCGGCGCGGCGAGGTCGAGGGCCCCAGCGCCTGGGACGGCTATGCCGCGGCGGCGGTATGCGAGGCCGGGGTGAGGGCGCAGAGCGAGGGCCGCAGGGTGGCGGTGGAGATGATCGAACGCCCGGCCCTGTACCGCTGAACTCCGCCTTCCAGAGAACTGATTGAGGACCGCCATGCGAATCGGACTTGTGGGTGCCGGCCGTATCGGCTCGTTCCACGCCGAAGCCCTGCAAGCGCTGCCCACCGTGGGCGAGTTGGTGGTGGCCGACGTCGACCCGGCCCGGGCCGTCGAAGTCGCCGCGCGCATCGGCGCCCGAGCGACCGGGTCGGTGGACGGCCTGTTCGCCTCCGGCGTGGACGCGGTGGTGATCGCCTCGGCCACCTCGGCGCACGCCGACCTGATCACCCGCGCCGCCCGCGCCGGGCTGCCCGCGTACTGCGAGAAGCCCATCGCACTGGACCTGGCGGGCACGCTGCGCGCGCTGCGCGAGGTCGAGGCCGCCGGAACCATGTTGCAGATGGGCTTCCAGCGGCGCTTCGACGCCGGGTATCTGGCCGCCCGGGAAGCCTATCGGGACGGTCGGCTGGGCCGGGTGCACACCATCCGGGCCATCACCTCGGACCCCGCTCCGCCGCCGCCGGAGTTCCTGCCGCTGTCCGGTGGGCTGATCAGGGACTGCCTGGTCCATGACTTCGACGCGGTGCGTTGGCTGACCGGGCGCGAGGTGGTGGAGGTCTTCGCCCGCGGCTCCGCCGGAGGCGCGGCGTTCTTCCGGGAGGCGGGCGATGTGGACACCGCCGCCGCACTGCTCACCCTGGACGACGGCACCCTGGTCACCGCGACGGCCACCCGCTACAACGGCGCGGGCTACGACGTACGGATGGAACTGTCCGGGGAACGGGACCAGTTGGTCGTCGGCCTGGACCATCGCACCCCTTTCACCTCCGCGGAACCCGGCGGTCCGCAGGGGCCCCAACGGCCCTGGACCGGCTTCCTGGAGCGCTTCGACAGCGCGTACCGGGCCGAGCTGGCCGCGTTCGTCGAGGCCGCCCAGGGCAGGGCCGCGAATCCCTGCTCGGGCCGCGAGGCACTGCACGCCCTGCTGGTGGCGGAGGCGTGTGAACTGTCCCGGGCGGAAGGCCGCCCGGTGTGGCTGGAGGAGATCGCCAAGGACATGTGAGCAGTCCGCCACCTCGCCGTCGCGGGCGGACGACCCGCACCGCGACGGCGAGCGATCCCGGCGGCGCGGACCGGCCGTCATACGCCGACCGCGACCCCGCGAACAACCGGGGCCGCCCTAGCGAGGAAGCAACTCCTCGATCGCCGCCACGAGTTCCGCGGCCTCCGGCTCGGTACGCGGCCGGAAGCGGCCGGACACCGTGCCGTCAGGAGCGATGAGGAACTTCTCGAAGTTCCACTGGATGGGACCCGCTTCGCCCTGCGCATCGCCGAACCGGGTCAGTTCGGCGTACAGCGGCTGCTGGTCCGCGCCGTTGACGTCGGCCTTGGCGTAGAGCGGGAAGCTCACACCGTAGGTGGTGGAGCAGAAGGTCTCGATCTCCTCGGCGGTACCCGGCTCCTGGCCGCCGAACTGGTTGCAGGGAAAGCCGAGGACCGTGAAACCACGCTCGGCGTAACGCTCCTGCAAGCGCTCAAGGCCCGCGTACTGCGGAGTGAGCCCGCACTTCGAGGCGACGTTGACGATGAGCAGCGCCTTGCCCCGGTGGTCGGCGAGCGAACCGGCTTCGCCGCCGAGGGTCCGCAGCGGAATGTCGTAGAGGTTGGCCATGTCGCGATCCTAGGACCTTTCCGCAGGTGTGAAGCGGACCGGCAACTGGTGCGGGCCGCGGATCAGCATGCCCTCGCGCCAGGTCAGGGCCGCCGGGTCGGCGTCCAGCGCCAGGTCGGGGCAGCGTTCCAGCAGCGTACGGATGGCGATCCGGGCCTCAAGCCGGGCCAGCGGTGCCCCCAGGCAGTAGTGGATGCCATGGCCGAAGGCCACATGGCCACCGGCGGGCCGGCGGATGTCGAAGCGGTTCGGCTCGGGGAAGCGGTCCGGGTCGCGGTCGGCGTCGGCGAGCGCCACCAGCACGAGTTCCCCGCCACCCGGGATGACCGTGCCACCCACCTCGTACGGCTCGGTGGTGAAACGATACGTCGGAGTCTCCACCGGGCCGTCCCAGCGCAGCATCTCCTCCACCGCGTTGTCGATCAGTGTGAAGTCGGCGCGCAGCGCGGCCAGTTGCTCGGGATGGGTGACCAGGGCCAGTACGCCGTTGGAGATGAGGTTGACCGTGGTCTCGTGCCCGGCGACCAGCAACAGCCAGGCGGTGCCGCGAAGTTCGTCGGCGGAGAGCCGGTCGCCGTCCTCGTCGGTGGTGCGGATCAGCGCGCTCATCAGGTCGTCGCCCGGGTGCCGCCGCTTGTCGTCCAGCAGCCGGTCGAGGTAGCCGCTGACCTCCTGGGCGGCCGCGTAGCGTACGGCGGGGTCGGTGGCCGACAGCGCGTTGTTGGACCAGTCGCGGAACGCCGCCCGGTCGAGCATCGGCACACCGAGCAGTTCGCAGATCACCGCGATCGGCAGCGGGAAGGACAGTGCCTCCACCAGGTTGGCCCTGCCGTCCGGCGCGGCCAGCATGGCGTCCAGCAGGCCGTCGGTGATCTCCTGGACGCGCGGGGCGAGGCCCTGGACCCGGCGCGCGGTGAACTCCCTGACCACCAGCTTGCGCAGCCGGGCGTGGTCCGGCGGGTCGGAGTTGAGCATATGAGGTCCGGCCGAGGGGCTGGTGAGCGGGAAGTCGGCGGCGGCCTTCTTCCACTGCTTGGACAGCCGCGGGTCGGTCAGCGCCGCGCGCCCCGCCTCGTAGCCGACGACCAGCCAGGCCTCGGCGCCCTCGGGTATTCGCACGCGGTGTACCGGCCCGCGTGCGCGTAGCGCCGCGTAGACGGGATAGGGATCGCGGACGAAGTCCGCACCCAGCGCGGTCAGATCGATCACTTCGTGTTCCCCCACCACACGCCCTCTCATCCGGAACTTACGACACGCTATCGGGCAACGCCGCTGCGGCGAACAGGAGTTCCGGCCGAATCCAGATCATGGGCAGCGGTCCGAGGCGCTACTCCCCGTGGTCGGCGATGCGGTCGAGCAGATCGGCTACTCGCTTGGCGACGGTCTCACGGTCGCCCTCGACCAGCGGTGCGCCCAGGCCGCAGGCCACCGCACCGGCGGCGAGCCAGCGCGGCGCGCTGTCCGGGGTGATGCCCGCTGTGGGCAGCAGCGGCGCCTGCGGCAGCGCGGTACGGACGTCTTCCAGCCACTCGGGCCCCACGGCGGAGGCGGGGAAGAGCATGACCGCGTCGGCACCGAGTTCGAGGGAACGCACGATCTCGTTCACCGTCGCCGCGCCGGGGAAGACCGGTATGCCGTAGCGGTGGCCGGTGGATATCACCTCGGCGTCGAGGTTCGGCGCGGCCAGGAAGCGGGCCCCGGCGTCCACCGCCATCCGGGCCGAGGCGGCGTCCAGCACCGTACCGGCGCCGATGATCGCGTCGTCGCCCACCTCCCGCACCAGCGTGGTGACCGCCTCCAGCGCGAAGGGGGTGGTCAGGGAGATCTCCAGGGTGGTGATCCCGGCGGAGAGCAGGGTGTCGGCCATCCCGGCGGCCTGGTCGTAGCTGTCGGTGCGGATGGTGGCGAAGACCCGCTGGGCCAGCGCGGCCCGGGTGATCTCCCAGCGGTACACGGCGGTTCGCCGTCCTTTCCTGTTCGGCCCAAGGGCTGGTGGTCGCCAAGAACCGGCCCCCGTACGCGGGACCGCCTCGTCAAGAAGGCTATCGGTCGCCACCGACAACGCCCCGGCCGGAAGCGGCCCGCGGCAGCCTGGCCGGGCGGACGCGGGGGGCGCCCCCGTCGTACTCCCCAACGGCCCTCGCCCGCAGCGGAGTTCCCGGTACCGGCGGCCGTCCGCCGTGGTCCAGGAAGCGGGCCAGCGGCAGTGTCGCCGCACCCACGGTGACCGCGTCGGCACCGAGTCGGCCGAGGTCGATCGCGGCGTGCCCACCGGGGTGCCGCAGCGCGTACTCGGCGGCGGCGGCGCGGACGGCGGGCAGCAGCCGGGGGCCGAGCAGCAGGCCCGCCCAGCCGCCGATGACGATGCGTTCGGGGTTGAACAGGTTGACCAGATCGGCGATGCCCGCGCCGAGGTACTCGGCGGTCTCGTCCAACAGGGCCGCCGCCTCCCGGTCGTGCTTCGCGCGCTCCAACAGGGCGGCCAGTGCCGCCTCCTCGCCGGCTCCGGCCGGCGCGCCGCCCCACCGCTCAAGCAGCGACGCGGCGCCGACGTACGCCTCAAGACAGCCCCGGGAGCCGCAGCGGCAGCGGCGGCCACCCACCCGCATCGTGGTGTGCCCCCACTCGCCCGCACTGGAGGTGGTCCCCCGGTACGGTTTGCCGTCGGCCACCACACAGGCGCCGACGCCGGAGCCGATCAGCGCGATCACCGCGTCCCGCGCGCCACGGCCCGCGCCGAACCACATCTCGGCCTGGCCGAGGGTCTTGGCGCCGTTCTCTATGTACAGCGGAAGGCTGGTTCCGGCGCGCAGCAGCCTGCCCAGCGGCACGGCCTCCCAGCCGATGGTCTGGCCGTGCACGACAGCGCTGTCCCAGCCCTGTTCGACGATGCCGGGCACGCCCACGCCGACGCCCAGGACACGGGACGGATCGACGCCGGACTCGGCGATCACGGTGCGCAGCCCGTCCAGGACCAGGTGGACGAGGTGCGCCACATCCCGTGCGCTGTCGACCAACGGGTGCTCGGTGAAGGCGAGTTCGGTCAGGTCGAGGTCGAACAGCCCCACCCGGACCCGGGTCTCGCCGATGTCCACGCCGATCAGACGGCCGTAGTCGGCAGCCACCTTGAGCAGGATGCGCGGGCGCCCGCCGTCGGAGTCGGCCACCCCGGCGCGCTCGACCAGGCCGTCCGCGATGAGTTCGGCCATGACGTTGCTCACCGAACCGGCGCTCAGCCCGGTGTCCCGTCCCAACTCCAGGCGGCTGAGCGGCCCTTCGAAGTACAGATGCCGCAGCAGCGCGGAGCGGTTGCCCCGACGCAGGTCACGTACGGTCCGCTGGGTCCTGTCCGGCATGCCGTGCCAACTCCCCTCCCCCGACACGCCGAAACTATCGCTGCGTGAAGCCTTGACGCCGGGTTTTCACACAGTTTAAATCACGGCTTGAATTAAGGCGTAAAGGCGTTCATTTCCCGAACAGGGGTAACCGTGCCGAACCGTAGGGGCCTCGCGGCCCTCACCGCCGCCCTCGCCCTCACCGCCAGCGCCTGCGGGGGCGGTGCCGCGATCGGCGGCGACGGCGGCAACGCACACCCCAGGACACTCACTTACTGGGCCAGCAACCAGGGCGCAAGCCTGGCCGACGACCGGCGCGTACTGGCCCCGGAACTGGCGAGGTTCCAGCGGCGGACCGGCATCAAGGTCAAGCTCGAAGTCATCGGTTGGCCCGACCTGTTGAACCGGGTGCTCGCCGCCACCATTTCCGGCCAGGGCCCGGACGTGCTCAACATCGGGAACACCTGGTCCGCCTCGCTCCAGGCGACCGGCGCCCTGCTCCCGTTCGACCCCCGGCTGCTCACGGCCATCGGCGGCCGGAACCGCTTCGCCCCCGCCGCCCTGGCGGCCACCGGCGCGGCCGACCGGGACCCGGCGGCCGTACCGCTGTACTCCCTGTCGTACGGCCTGTACTGGAACCGCGCGCTGTTCCGCCGGGCGGGCATCCCCCGGCCGCCCACCACCTGGGCCGAGTTGACCGCCGACGGCAGGCGGCTGACCGGCGGCGGCCACTACGGCCTGGCAATCGAGGGCGGCAACTACGCGGAGAACGCCCACCACGCCTTCATCCTCGGCCGACAGCACGGCGCCGACTTCTTCACCGCCGACGGCAGGCCGCGCTTCAACACCCCGCAGGCCGTCGCCGCCGTCAAGCAGTACGTCGACTTCATGGCGAAGGACAGGATCACCGCGCCCGGTGACGCCGAGTACGCCGCCCAGCAGTCCCTACAGGACTTCGCGACCGGCAGGGCCGCCATGCTGATGTGGCAGTCGGCCGCGTCCTCCCTGAAGGCCCACGGGATGCCGGGCGACGCGTACGGCGTGGCTCCGATACCGTTCCAGACCGCCAACGCCTCGGGGCCCACCCGGGTGGACTCCATGGTCGCCGGGATCAACCTCGCGGTCTTCCGGAACAGCCAGAACCGGGACGGCGCGGTGAAGTTCGTCCGGTTCATGACCAGCACCGCGGAGCAGAAGACGCTCAACGCCGCCTTCGGCTCCATTCCGCCGGTCAAGGACGCCCAGGACGATCCCGCCTTCGCCACACCGGACCTGACCACCCTGCGCCAGGTGCTGGCGCACGGCGCCGCACCGCTCCCCCAGGTTCCCGACGAGAGCCAGTTCGAGACGCTGGTCGGCACCGCCATCAAGGACCTGTTCGCCGACGCGGCGGCGGGCCGTCCGGTCACCGACGCGAGCGTGCGCGCCGCCCTCACCAAGGCCCAGCAGCAACTCCCGACGAGTTGAGGTGACGTCAGATGACGGTCACGGCCTCCACCACGCCGCCCCCGGCCGCCGAACTGCCCGCGACGACCAGCCTCCGCCCCCGGAGACGTTCGCGCGGTGCCGCGCTGCCGTATCTCCTGCTGCTGCCCGCGCTCCTGCTCGAACTGCTGGTCCATCTGGTGCCGATGGTCATCGGCGTGGTGATGAGCTTCAAGGAACTGACCCAGTTCTTCGTCCGCGACTGGGGATCGGCGCCCTGGACCGGGCTGGGCAACTACCGGGTGGCGGTGCGGTTCGACGCGCCCGTCGGGCAGGCGCTGCTCCACTCGTTCCTGATCACCTGCGGCTTCACGGCGCTGTCGGTCGGGCTGTCCTGGCTGCTGGGCACGGCGGCGGCGATCCTGACGCAGCAGGGGTTCCGCGGCCGGGCACTGCTGCGCGGGGTCTTCCTCGTCCCGTACGCGCTGCCCGTCTACGCGGCGGTCATCACCTGGTCGTTCATGTTCCAGCGGGACAACGGCCTGGTGAACCATGTCCTCCACGACCAGTTGCGCCTCGCCTCGGGACACCCGTTCTGGCTGATCGGCGGCAACAGCTTCGCGGCACTGGTCACGGTGTCGGTGTGGCGCTCCTGGCCGTTCGCCTTCCTGTGCCTGACCGCCGGGCTGCAGAACATCCCGCGGGAACTGTACGAGGCGGCGGCGATGGACGGCGCGGGGATCTGGCAGCAGGTCCGGCGGATCACCCTGCCGTCGCTGCGGCCGGTCAACCAGGTGCTGGTGCTGGTGCTGTTCCTGTGGACGTTCAACGACTTCAACACGCCGTACGTGCTGTTCGGCAAGTCGGCACCGGCCGCCGCCGACGTGATCTCGATCCACATCTACCAGTCGTCGTTCATCACCTGGAACTTCGGTTCCGGTGCGGCGATGTCCGTGCTCCTGCTGCTGTTCCTGCTGTTGGTGACGGTCGGCTACCTGGTCGCCACCGCACGTGGAAGGGATGCCGATGCGTGAGACCCCCGGTTTCGTGTGGACTCGGCGGATCGTGCTCACGGCGCTCGCCGCCTTCGCCCTCGCGCCGGTCTACGTGATGCTCAGTTCCTCGCTCAAACCGCTGGCCGAGGTGCAGGACGCCTTCCACTGGCTGCCGGGCAGGCTGACGCTGCGGCCGTACGTCGACATCTGGCACACGGTCCCGCTCGCGCACTACTTCGTCAACTCGCTCATCGTCGCGGCGAGTTCGACGGTGGTGTCGGTGCTGGTCGCGGTCTTCGCGGCGTACGGGGTGAGCCGCTTCAGGTTCCGGGGCCGGCGGCTGTTCACGGTGACCGTGCTGTCCACGCAGATGTTCCCGGGGATCCTGTTCCTGCTGCCGCTGTTCCTGATCTTCGTGGACATCGGGAACGCGACCGGCGTCGCCCTGTACGGCAGCCGCGGCGGTCTCGTCCTGACCTACCTCACGTTCTCGCTGCCGTTCTCGATCTGGATGCTGGTCGGCTACTTCGACTCCATCCCGCGCGAGTTGGACGAGGCGGCGCTCACCGACGGCTGCGGGCCGTTGGGGGCACTGCTGCGGGTGGTGGTCCCGGCCGCCGTGCCGGGCATCGTCGCGGTGGGGGTCTACGCGTTCATGACCGCGTGGGGCGAGGTGCTGTTCGCCTCCGTGATGACCAACGACACCACCCGCACCCTGGCCGTGGGACTCCAGGGATACGCCAGCCAGACCGACGTCTACTGGAACCAGGTCATGGCGGCCGCGCTGGTGGTCAGCGTGCCCGTCGTCGCCGGGTTCCTGCTGTTGCAGCGCTATCTCGTCGCCGGCCTGACCGCCGGGGCCGTCAAGTGAGCTCTCCGGAAGGGATGTTGTGACCGAACACCGAGTGGACGACCTCGCCGCCTTCCCCGCCGACTTCCTGTGGGGCGTCGCGACCTCCGCGTACCAGATCGAGGGCGCGGCGGGGGACGACGGGCGGGCGCCGTCGATCTGGGACACCTTCTGCCGCACACCCGGCAAGGTGGCGAACGGCGACACCGGCGACGTGGCCTGCGACCACTACCACCGCTGGCGCGAGGACATCGCGCTGATGCGGGAGCTGGGCGTCACCGCGTACCGCTTCTCCGTCGCCTGGCCGCGGGTGGTGCCGCTCGGTGACGGTCGGGTCAACCGGGCGGGGCTCGACTTCTACGACCGGCTGGTCGACGCGCTGCTCGAAGTGGGCGTCACGCCTTTTCCGACGCTCTACCACTGGGACCTGCCGCAGGCGCTCCAGGACCGGGGCGGCTGGCCGAGCCGGGACACCGCGGAGCGGTTCGGCGAGTACGCGGCCGTGGTGGCGGGGGCGCTCGGTGACCGGGTGCGGGACTGGGCGACACTCAACGAGCCGTTGTGCTCGGCCTGGATCGGGCACCTGCAAGGAGACATGGCGCCGGGCCTCACCGATCTGACGGCGGCGGTGCGCGCCTCGTACCACCTGCACCTGGGGCACGGGCGGGCGGTCGCCGCGATCCGGGCGGCAGCGCCCGAGGCGCGGGTGGGCATCGTCAACAACCTGAGCCCCTGCGAGCCCGCCACCGACCGCGAGGCGGACCGGGCGGCGGCGGTACGCGCCGACGGGCACGGCAACCGCTGGTGGCTGGATCCGCTGCACGGCCGCGGCTATCCGCAGGACATGGTCGAGCTGTACGGGGTGGAACTGCCCATCCGGACGGGGGACTTGGCGGCGATCGCGGCGCCACTGGACTGGCTGGGGCTCAACTACTACTTCCGGACCGTGGTCGCCGACGATCCGACCGGAGCACCGCCGTACGCCCGCCAGGTGTACCTGCCCGGGGTGCCGCGCACGGCCATGGACTGGGAGGTGCATCCGGGCGGGCTTGAGACGATGCTGATGCGGTTGACCGAGGAGTACGGCGCCCGCCGCATCCTGGTGACGGAGAACGGATCCGCGTACCCGGACACCGTCGGCCCGGACGACCAGGTCGACGACCCCGAGCGCGCGGCCTATCTGAGCGCCCACCTGGCGGCCTGCGCCCGGGCGGTGCGGCGCGGCGCACCGCTCGCGGGGTACTTCGCCTGGTCGTTGCTGGACAACTTCGAGTGGGCGTACGGCTACGAGAAGCGGTTCGGACTGGTGCACGTGGACTACGGCACGCAGCGGCGGACGGTGAAGGCCTCCGGGCGGCGGTACGCCGAGACGGTCGCCGCGCACCAACGGCGTGCGCAACGGGTGTTGCGGTGAGCTCGGCTCCGCGGGCGGCGTGGGGCGGGGCGGCCGGAGGACACCTCACCCCGACCGCCCCTGAGTCGGCGCCCCTTACAGTCGCGCGGTGCGCTCGCGCAATCGCTGGGCGCCGGTCTCGGTGAGGGATCCGTGCAGGTGCAGCCGGGCGATGCCGCCGTCCGGGAAGGTGTCCAGGCGGACGTGCGTGGTGGCCGGTGCGGTCACCAGAAACCGGTGCACGGTGTCCGGCTGTAGCCGTGTGCGCGGCAGGATCTCGAACCACTCGTCGCGGTCGGCCGTCGCGTCCAGCCCGTAAAGCGCCACCCAGCCGGCCGAGTTGCCCTTGTAGCAGCCGGTGTCGATCTCCACGGCGCGGATCTCCGCGTGCTCGGTGAGCCGGTAGCGGACCCAGTCGTGGCCCTTGTCGCGCCGCCGCCGGGTCTCCCAGCCGTCGTCCATCTTGCGGGAGCGGCCCGGCAGGATGGTGTTGGCGGGCGGTGAGTAGAAGCGGTCGGAGGCGTCCTCGGCGAGGCCGCCGTTCTCCAGCGCGACCACGTCGAACGTGCCGAGCGCGGCAAGCCATTCCGGGTCGGGCGCCACCTCGCCGTACACCCGCAGCCGGGCGATGCCGCCGTCCGGATGCTGGTTCAACCGCAGGTGGGTGAAGCGGCGTTCGACATCCACCTCGAAGACGTTGGCGGCATGGCCGCCGACGGGAGTGCGCGCGACGATCTCGGTCCACCGGGTGGACGGCGCCAGCAGTTCCTCGGGCGACGCGGACAACGGCGCGGAGGTGGCCTCGACGCTGACGCTCTGCGGGTAGTTGCCGCGGAAGTGCGCGGTGTCCACGACGAGGCCGCGGATCACACCGGGGGCGCCCAGGCGGATCAGCGCCCAGTCGTGGTCGGCGTCCACCGGATGCGGGGTGTCCGCGCCGGCGCCCCGGCGGCGCCGGGTCTCCCAGCCGTCCATGACCTTGCCCTTGTGCCCGAAGTGCTCGGGGTCGAACACGGGGCGCTCGGGGACCAGCAGGTTCTCCCGCTCGGCGAAGAACTCGTCGCTGGCGGCGATGACTCCGGCGCCGAGGCGGCGGTCCGCGAGGTCGACCAGGTGGTCGAAGGGAACCTCGGCACCGCGGTAGTCGGCATACGGATCGCCGCCACCGTACGGCTTGGCGTCGCCGGTGAAGCGAGTGACCTGCGTCATGCATGCTCCTCGTGTCGTTCGCGTGCGATGAGCCGGCCCCGGGGCCGGGTGGTCACCCCGCGGTCGGCGATGAGTTGTCCGCGCAGCCAGGTGGCGCGTACCACGCCGTGCAGGGTGCGGCCCGCGTAGGCGGTGACCTGGTTGCGGTGGTGCAGGGCGGCCGGGTCGACAGTGAAGGTCTCCTCGGGGGCGAGCACCGCGAAGTCGGCGTCCCGGCCGGGCGCGATGACACCCTTGCCGCTGAGCCCGACGAGCCGGGCGGGTCCGGTGGACATCCAGCGGGCCACATCGCTGAGGCTGTGGCCGCGCCTTCTGGCCTCGGTCCAGATCGCGGGCAGTCCGAGCTGGAGCGAGGAGATGCCGCCCCATGCCTGGCCGAAGTCGCCGGTGTCCAGGCGCTTGAGGTCGACGGTGGACGGCGAGTGGTCGGATACCACGCAGTCGATCGTGCCGTCGGCCAGCCCCCGCCAGAGCGCGTCCTGGTTGCCCGCCTCGCGGATCGGCGGACAGCACTTGAACTCCGTCGCCCCGTCCGGGACCTCCTCCGCCGTCAGGGTCAGGTAGTGCGGGCACGACTCGACGGTCAGCCGTACCCCGTCGCGCCTCGCCGCGGCGATCAGCGGCAGCGCGTCACTGGACGACAGGTGCAGTACGTGGACCCGCGCGTCGAGCCGTTTGGCGAGGGCGATCAGCTGCCCGATGGCGGTGTCCTCGGCGGCGCGCGGCCGGGAGGCCAGGAAGTCCGCGTACTTGCGCCCGTGCGGGCGCGGGGCCGAGTCGATCAGCTGAGGATCCTCGGCGTGCACGATCAGCAGGCCGCCGAACGAGGCGATCTCCCCCATCGCCGCTTCCAGTTCGGCCGGGGACAGTTGCGGGAACTCGTCCACGCCGGAGTGCAGCAGGAAGCACTTGAACCCGAACACGCCCGCGTCGTACAGGGGTTGGAGGTCCTTGAGGTTGCCGGGTACGGCGCCGCCCCAGAAGCCGACGTCGACATGGACCTTGTCGAAGGCGGTGTTCCGCTTGGTGGTCAGCGCCGCCACCGTGGTGGTGGGCGGGATGCTGTTGAGCGGCATGTCGACCAGGGTGGTGACGCCACCGGCCGCGGCGGCGCGGGTGGCCGTCTCGAAGCCCTCCCACTCGGTGCGGCCCGGGTCGTTGACATGGACGTGGGTGTCCACCAGGCCGGGCAGCAGCGCGTCGTCGCCGATGTCCACCAGGCGGGCGCCCGCGGGCACCTCCGCCTCGTAGGGCAGGACGTCGGCGATCCGTCCGCCGCTGACCGCGACCGCGGCCGGGCGCTCCCCCTCGGGCGTGACGACCCGCGTCGAACGCAGCACCAGCTCCACGTCGGACACGCGTTCCCCTCCTCTTCACCCGCCGGACTTCAACGTTCTGTTGAACGCACTGTTGGACGAATCTTCATCCGCCGAGCAGGGAGCGTCAAGGGTTCACCGGAGGGGTGGCGGAGGTAGTGCGAAAGTTTCAGCTGATTCCACAAAATGGAATCAGCTTTCCGTAGAGTAGAATGTAGCAATGCCCAGTCACGGGTCACCGGCAGCGATCGGAGCGTCGGCGCCCGGTAGGCTGCGGTACTGCCGACGGGCTGCCACCCGGCGGCCCAGCGGCTTCGAGAGGACCGGACGTGCCGTCGATCAGCTCCAGCAGCTCCGCCAACACCCCGAGCGCGACCAAGGCCGCCAACGGGGGCGCCGGAGGCGTGCAGTCACTGGAGCGCGCCTTCGACCTGCTGGAGCGGATGGCCGACGCGGGCGGCGAGGTGGGGCTCAGCGAGCTGTCCGCCAGCAGCGGGCTGCCGCTGCCGACCATCCACCGGTTGATGCGCACCCTGGTCTCCTGCGGCTACGTCCGCCAGCAGCCCAACCGCCGCTATGCGCTGGGTCCCCGGCTGATCCGGCTCGGCGAGAGCGCCTCACGGCTGCTCGGCACCTGGGCCAGGCCGTATCTGGCGGAGCTGGTGGAGGCCACCGGCGAGACCGCGAACATGGCGCTGCTCGACGGCGACGAGGTCGTCTATGTGGCGCAGGTGCCCTCACGGCACTCGATGCGGATGTTCACCGAGGTCGGCCGGCGGGTGCTGCCGCACTCCACGGGCGTGGGCAAGGCGCTGCTCGCCGACGTACCGGCGGACGAGGTGCGGGCGCTGCTGGCCCGCACCGGGATGCCCGCGGCGACCGAGAAGACGATCACCGATCCGGACGCGTTCGTCGCGGAGCTGGAGCGGATCCGGGCCGCCGGGTACGCGGTGGACGACAGCGAGCAGGAGATCGGCGTGCGGTGCCTGGCGGTGACGGTGCCGGACTCACCCACGGCCGCCGCCATCTCGATCTCCGGTCCGGCGGGGCGGGTGACCGAGGCGGCACAGGAGCGGATCATTCCGGTACTGCGGGACATCGCCCGGCAGTTGTCGATCGCCCTGGCCCGACCGGCCTGACACAACGGGTTCGCTAGGGGGCGACACCCCATGGCGGCACCGTCGGGCGGGGAGCCAACGGGCCGAAGAGGTCTATCGCGTTGCGCAGTTCGCGCAGTGCGGGGGAGAGCGCGCTCACCGAGCCCAGCGCACCCGTGATGAGCAGCAGTGAGTAGCGCAGCCGGTCCGCCGCGGGTGCGCCGGTGGAGGTCTGACCGTCGAGCGCGGTCAGTTCCTCCTCGGCTATCTCGCGGTCGGACAAGTGGCCGCGGTAGCCCGCCAGTTCGCGACGCAGCCGGGTGACGGCGGTGCGCAGTTCCGCCACCCGCGGGTCCTCGGGGCCCACCCCGGTCCGGTGGTTCGACACTAGGCACTCCCCTTCGAGCGCAGTAGGCCGGACCAGTAAAGGCGACGCTCCGCACACCGCGCCACACAGAGCGCTAAATACGTCCTAAAAACCTTTGCGCGCGGGGTGATTCGCGGCCTTGCGCACCGCGAATCTCACACAGGGTGGCATTTTCCGGCGCCGTGCTCACTCGCCGTCACGTCGTGTGATCGTCCATCAAATCCCTGTTCCCCACACCGCACAGAGGTCTCCCGTTTTCACCCCGGGCCGGAAAGGGGTATGCAGGGGGCATGGTGGAACATAACGGCGCCGCTTCCCCGGTGCCCGGTCTGGTACTGGCCGCCGGGACCGGCCGGCGGTTGGGCGGCCAACCCAAGGCCCTGCTGGCGTACCGCGGCGGCCTGCTGGTGGAGCACGCGGCACGGGTCCTGCGGGACGGCGGCTGCGATCCGGTCCATGTGGTGCTGGGCGCGGCGGCGCGGGAGGTACGGGACCGGGCGACGGGTCTTCAGTGGTGCGTCCTGGTGGACAACCCCTCCTGGCCGGAGGGCATGGGCTCCTCACTGCGCGTCGGGCTGGAGTCCCTGGCCCCGCTGGGCGCGCCCGCGGCACTGGTCTCGCTGGTGGACCAGCCGGGCATCGGCTCCGACGCCGTCGCCCGGGTCCTCGCCGGGGCCGCGCCGGTGTCACCGGGCACGCTGGCCGCCGCCGCGTACGGCGGCCGACGCGGCCATCCGGTGCTGTTCGGCGCCGATCACTGGCCCGCGATCACCGCCTCCGCGACCGGCGACCAGGGCGCCCGGGCCTATCTGAAAGCCCACGAGAGCGGCATCACACTCGTCGAGTGCGGGGACATCGCCGCGCCCTACGACATCGACACCCCCGCCGACCTGCGGCTCCTCTTGGACGATCTTCCCGGCGCCGAGCGGACCTGACGAACCCCCCTGCACTCGGTGCCACAAACCGTTGATCTTCCACTATGCAGAAACTATGCTCCACCCAGCAGAAGCCTCGGCCGGGCCGCACACCTCGCCGCGGCCGCACTGCCGCCGTACCCACGATGCACGGCACCCCGTGCCGCCACCGCGCCACCGCCGCACACGGTCCGCGCGGGAAGGAGTGACCGCCATGTCCGCAGCAGCGCCGCAGGAACCGGCCGTCGTCGTCGCCGCCGGAACCGTCCCGCGATCCGAGGAGGTGCTGACCGACGAGGCGCTGACATTCGTCGCCGCCTTGCACCGCCGGTTCACGCCACGCCGGTCCGAACTGCTGGCCCGCCGCAGGGAGCGCCGCGACGAGATCGCCCGCACCGCCCGCCTGGACTTCCTTCCGGAGACCGCCGCGATCCGCGACGGCGACTGGCGGGTGGCCCCCGCACCGGAGGCGCTGAACGACCGTCGAGTGGAGATCACCGGCCCCACCGACCGCAAGATGACGATCAACGCGCTGAACTCCGGCGCCAGGGTCTGGCTCGCGGACTTCGAGGACGCGTCCGCGCCCACCTGGGAGAACGTCGTACTGGGCCAGCTCAACCTGATCGACGCCTACGAGCGGCGGATCGACTTCACCACCCCCGAGGGCAAGTCCTACGCGCTGCGCCCCGACGAGGAGCTGGCCACCGTGGTCATGCGCCCGCGCGGCTGGCACCTGGACGAGCGCCACCTGGTGGTGGACGGCGAGCCGGTGCCGGGCGCGTTCGTGGACTTCGGCCTGTACTTCTTCCACAACGCCCAGCGGCTGCTGGCCAAGGGCAAGGGGCCCTACTTCTACCTGCCGAAGACCGAGTCGCACCTGGAAGCCCGGCTGTGGAACGACGTCTTCGTCTTCGCCCAGGACTACCTGGGCGTTCCGCAGGGCACCATCCGGGCCACCGTGCTGATCGAGACCATCACCGCGGCGTTCGAGATGGAGGAGATCCTCTACGAACTGCGCGACCACGCCAGCGGGTTGAACGCGGGGCGCTGGGACTACCTGTTCTCGATCGTGAAGAACTTCCGTGACGGCGGGGAGAAGTTCGTCCTCCCGGACCGCAACGCGGTCACCATGACCGCGCCGTTCATGCGCGCCTACACCGAACTGCTGGTCCGCACCTGCCACAAGCGCGGCGCGCACGCCATCGGCGGCATGGCCGCGTTCATCCCCTCGCGCCGCGATCCGGAGGTCAACGCCCAGGCGCTGGAGAAGGTCAAGGCCGACAAGGACCGTGAGGCGGCCGACGGCTTCGACGGTTCCTGGGTCGCCCACCCCGACCTGGTGCCGGTGGCCCGCGCCAGCTTCGACGCGGTGCTCGGCGACCGGCCCAACCAGAAGGACCGGCTGCGCGAGGACGTCCATGTCACCGCCGGTCAGCTGCTCGCCATCGACTCGCTGGACGCCAGGCCGACGTACGAGGGGCTGCGCAACGCGGTGCAGGTCGGCATCCGCTACATCGAGGCCTGGCTGCGCGGGCTCGGCGCGGTGGCCATCTTCAACCTGATGGAGGACGCGGCGACCGCCGAGATCTCCCGCTCGCAGATCTGGCAGTGGATCAACGCGGGCGTCGTCCTCGACAACGGCGAGAAGGCCACCGCCGAGCTGGCCCGCCGGGTCGCCGCCGAGGAACTGGCCGCGATCCGCGCGGAGATCGGCGACGAGTCGTTCGCCGCCGGCAGCTGGCAGCAGGCCCACGACCTACTGCTGCAGGTCGCCCTGGACGAACGGTACGTGGACTTCCTGACCCTGCCCGCCTACGAGTTGCTCGGCTGATCCTCGGCGGGCGGCGGGGTGACGGAACATCAGTCCCGCAGCCGTACGACGCTGTGCATACCGAGGAAGGCGTGCGGCGCGCCGCCGCCGTCGTCGGGGACGAAGCACAGCAACGCGTAGGTGCCGCGCCGCAGATGGCGCGGATGGACCAGGACGGTACGGCCGGGCGCGATGGCGCCGAGCCCGGACGGCTCGCCGGTGAACGGTGACCGTCCGGACACCGGGCCGTGCGCCAGCGCGTCGAAGTACCGGGCCAGTTCGGCGTCGGTGGTGCCGTGCCGGACGCGCTGGATCTGCATCTCGTGGATCTCGGTCGAGATGTTGCGCACCAGGAACGTGCCGTGCGCGTTGTCCACGTCCTGCGGGCGGAAGCGCGGACCGGCGTCGGTGTCCACGGCGAGCACCCGTCCAGTCGGGGTGCGCCGCAGCTGCCCATAGCGGCAGGGGCCGTGCAGCCGCAGTGCCTCCACCTCGGCGTCGGGGCCGGGGTGGCGGCGGAAGGCGGTGAGGTCCAGCAGGTAGACCCAGCCCGCGGTGATCGACTCGGTGAACTCCACCGGCACCCCCCGGGTGACGAAGGCGCCGCCCAGCGGCTCGGCGTCGCCCCGTACCGCGTGGATACCGGCGGCCGCGGTCCGCGGATCGCTGCTGACCGCGTTCACCAGGTCCTCCAGCACCCGCCGGGGCCGCACCCCGCGCTTGGGCCGGAACAGTTGGAGCTGCCGCCCGCGCCGGTCGCTGGTGTGCGCCTGGAACGTGACGTTTCCGCACTGGTGGTGCCGGGGCGCCCGGATGCCCGAACGGCTGATCCGTACGTCGATCCCGTGGTGCCGGAGCTGGGGGCGCGCGCTGACCGGGTGGGCCCCGGCGACGGTGGCGGCGAGCGCCACAGCGGTGACGGCGGCGGCTCTGGCGCCGCGCCGCAACGGTTCGATGCCCATGACAGCCCCTTCTGGTGTGGCTCGCGTCACATCAGAACACCGACCAGGGCGGATGCCAATCGACCATGCGGGCGGATCTTCGCGGGCGGCGGCCTCAGGACGGCACCGGCTCACTGACCGGGTCCACCGGGTCCACCGGCTCCACCGGCTGCGCCGGTTTGCGGCCCAGATGGTGGAAGACCACGTTGAGCACGACGGCCACCAGACAGCCCATGCTGACACCGGAGTTGAGCACGATCCGCAGATGCGGATCCACCCCGTCGTAGAAGTCGGGGGCGACGATCGGGATGATGCCGATGCCCAGGGCGACGGCCATGATCAGCAGGTTGTCGCCGTTGTCCAGGTCCGCCTCGGCGAGCGTCTTGACACCACTGGCCGCGACCGTGCCGAACAGCACGACGCCCGCACCGCCCAGCACCGGCCCCGGCACCAGGGCGATCAGCGAGGCCAGCACCGGGCACAGTCCCATCAGGAGCAGGATGAGGCCGCCGGCGGCGACCACGAACCGACTGCGCACCCGGGTGATCGCCACCAGGCCGATGTTCTGCGCGAAGGCGCTGTTGGCGAAGCCGTTGAAGAGCGGGCTGATGGCGCTGCCGAGCGTGTCGGCACGCAAGCCCGCCGCCAACACCGCCTCGTCCGCGGGCTTTTCCACCACCTTGCCCAACGCCAGGATGTCCGCCGTCGACTCGGTCAGGCAGACCAGCATGACCACGCACATCGAGACGATGGCCGGAAGCTGGAACTGCGGCGCACCGAAGTGGAACGGGGTGGGGAAGCCGATGAGGCCCGCCCTGCCGAGCGGGCTGAAGTCGGTGGCGCCGAACGGGATCGCGATCAGGGTTCCGGCGACCAGCCCGATGAGCACCGCGATCTGCCGGAGGAAGCCGGTCAGCGTCCGCCGCAGCACGAGCACGATGGCCAGGGTGATGACGGCCAGCGCGATGTCGGAGACGCTGGCCGCGGGGTGCGCCGGATCGTTTCCTGCGGCCCATCCGATGGCGACCGGCAGCAGCGAGACGCCTATCAGGGTGATCACCGAGCCGGTGACCACGGGCGGGAAGAACCGGACGAGCCTGCTGAAGTACGGGGCGACGAAGAAGCCGAGGACTCCGGCGACCATCACCGCGCCGAACATCACCGGCAGGCTGTCACGGTGCGGTGTGGTGTTGGCGATCGCCACCAGCGGTGCCACACCGGCGAACGAGACCCCGTTGACGAACGGCAGCCTGGCACCGACCTTCCAGAAGCCGAGGGTCTGCAACAGCGTGGCGATGCCCGCCGTGAACAGGCTGGCGCCGACCAGGAAGGTCAACTGGGCGCCCGACAGTCCACACGCCTTGCCGACCACCAGCGGTGGCGCGACCACCCCGGCGTACATGGCGGCGACATGCTGCAGACCGCTGGTGACGAGCTTGAGTGGGGGGAGGGTCTGATCGACCGGATGTTTGCGCTCTGCGATTGCTGGAGCCGGGTTGGCGACCACGGTGCTCCTCCTGTCGGTTACACGCTCTCGCGCGGGTTTCAGGGAGGTGGTGCGGGTCGAGGGGTTGGGGGTAGAAATGCGCCGCCCCCTGCCGTGACCATCCGGCACGGGGGCGGCGCGGCCGACCGGGGACCGTCCTCCTCAGTCGGTGTCGTGGCGGGCGTCAGTCGGTGAGCCCGGCGATTCTCGCCAGGCGTTGGGCCTCGGCGCGGGTGGTGCGGGCGATGGCGTCCTCGTCGACGGTCACGAGTCGACCGTGCTCCACCACCGGCTTGCCGTCGGTGAGCAGCAGGGTCAGTGGTGCGGCGGCGCCGAAGACCAGCGCCGCGACCGGGTCGGCGATGGACGAGTGGAGCACTCCGTCGAGCTTCCACAGCGCCAGGTCGGCGAGCTTGCCCGGTTCGATGGAGCCGATCTCCCGCTCCCGGCCCAGCACCCGGGCGCCGCCCATGGTGCCAAGCCGCAGCGCCTGGCGGGCGTTGAGCGCCTTCTCGCGGTGCTCGCCGAGCCGGTTGACCAGCAGGGCGTTGCGCAGTTCGGTGCCCAGTTCGCCGGACTCGTTGGAGGCGGTGCCGTCCACGCCGAGGCCGACCGGCACTCCGGCCGCCAGCATGTCGGGCACCCTGGCGATCCCGGCGGCCAGCCGGGCGTTGGAGGACGGGCAGTGGGCGACACCGGTACCGGTCTCGGCGAACTTGGCGATGTCGGAGTCGTTCATGTGGACGCAGTGCGCCATCCACACGTCCTCCCCCAACCACCCGGTGGACTCCAGGTAGTCGGTGGGCCCCATGCCGAACAGCTCGTGGCAGAACTTCTCCTCCTCCACCGTCTCGCTGCCGTGGGTGTGCAGCCGCACGCCCTTGGCACGGGCCAACACGGCGGCCTCGCACAGCAGTTCGGTGGAGACCGAGAACGGCGAGCAGGGCGCCACGCCGATCCGCAGCATCGAGTCGAAGGACGCGTCGTGCCAGCGGTCGATCGCCTCCTCGGTCGCGGCCAGCGCGGCCTCGGTGGACTCCACGGCGAAGTCCGGGGGCAGGCCGCCGTCCGAGATGCCGCGGTCCATCGAGCCCCGGGTGGGCGAGAACCGCACTCCCATCTCGGCGGCGGCGCGGATCTCGGCACCGAGCAGATCGCCGGCGCCGCGCGGGAAGACGTAGTGGTGGTCCATCGCGGTGGTGGTGCCGGACAGTGCCAGCGCGGCCAGGGAGCCCTGGGCCGCCGCGTGGACCATCGGCTCGTCGATCCGCGCCCAGACGGGGTAGAGGGTGACCAGCCAGTCGAACAGGTTGCAGTCCTGCGCCAGGCCGCGGGTGATCCACTGGTAGAAGTGGTGGTGGGTGTTGACCAGGCCGGGGGTGAGCAGATGGCCTTCGCCGTCGACGCGGCGTACCACGTCGCCCAGACCGGCCGGGGCGGGTCCCGCGCCGACCGACTCGATGCGGTTGCCCGCGATGACCACATGACCTCGGGAGTGCTCGCTGCCGTCCTGGTCGACGGTGGCGATGGCACAGTTCTCGATGACGATGCGCGCCGTCGCGCCGCCTTGGGCTGCCGGTGCTGCCATGGTGCTTCCTCGTTCTGTTCGTTGGCGGTCGGGCACGGCAGGGCCCTGGGGATTTGAGTGCCGGAGCCGGGCGGGGCGGTCGAGGAGGCCGCCCCACCCGTCGGGTGCTCCGGGTGCCGAGTGTGCGGAGGGTCCGTCAGAGGTTGGTCATGTCGACCGGTATCCGGGCTTCGACGCCGTCGCGCAGCACGGTCGCCTCGATCAGGCCGTACGGGCGGTCGGAGGCGAAGTACACCTCGTTGTCGTTCTTGAGGCCGAACGGCGCCAAGTCCACCAGGAAATGGTGGTTGTTGGGCAGCGAGAAGCGGATCTCGTCCACCTCCGAGCGGCTGTTGATGACGCGCGAGCCCATCTGGTACAGCGTCTGCTGCAGCGAGAGGCTGTAGGTCTCGGCGAAGGCCTGGAGTATGTGCTTCCTTGCCTGGGCGTACGAACGCTCCCAGTTGGGCGCGCGGTCCTCGTCGCTGGTCCAGTTGTAGCGCCACCAGGCGCTGACGTCGGTGGCCAGGATGCGGTCGTTGGTCTCCTTGAGCGTGGTGTACTTGTCCTTCACATAGCCCCAGAACTCCGAGTGGGTGGAGTTCAGCACGGTGAGGTCCTTGAGTCCGGCCAGCACCTCCCACCGCTCGCCGTCGAAGGTGATCTGGGCGGTGCGGACCTCCTGGCCCTTGCGGACGAAGGAATGCTTCACCTCGTCGGCGCCGATGAAGCGCGAGCTGCCGTCCGCGGTCTCGATCCGCTCCCAGGCGTACTCCTCTATCCGGATGCGCGCCCGCTTGATCGGCTGCTGGCTGGTGACGAAGTGCCGGGCGAGGTGGATGCCGAACTGCTCGGCGGAGTCGATCCCGTACTCCTTCGCGAAGGCGAAGACCGTGTTCTTGGTGGTGTCCGTGGGCAGTACGTTGGCGTTGCTGCCCGAGTAGTGGACCTCCTCCATGTCACCGGACAGGGCGACGGAGACGTTGAGGTCCTTGATGTGGTGGGTGTCGCCGTCCCGCGTGATCCTTACGACGCGGTTCTCCGCTTTGCCGTACTGGTTCTGGCCGAGAATCGTGGGCATTGTCTGCTAGCTCCCTCGGTAAACGGAGTAGCCGAACGGGTTGAGCAGCAGCGGTACGTGGTGGTGCTCGCCCGGTCGTACGGCGAAGGTGACCGTCACTTCGGGGAAGAACGGACCGCTGTCCCGATTCGCGGGGGCGTCCTGCTGCACATCGGCTTGCTTCTTCTCGAAGTACGGCTCGACCTCGAAGAGGAGCCGTACATGGGTGGTGCCCTCGGGGAGGGCGGGCAGGTCCTTGCAGCGCCCGTCGGCGTCCGTGCTGGAGGCGCCGTGCGCGGTCCATTCGGCGTGGGCGCCGCCGCGGACCGACAGCCGCACGGGTACGCCCTCGGCCGGGCGGCCGACGCTGGTGTCCAGGACGTGCGTGGACACGGAGGTGTCCGTCATGACGGGTCTCCTTCCGCCGATGCCAGGCGGGTCAGCCGGATACGGTTGATCTTCCCCAGTTCGCCGCGGACGATCTCCCGCTCCTGTTCCAGAGTGTTGCCGATCCGGGCCCTGGCCGCGTCCCTCATCTGCTCGCCGGTGAGCCCGGTGGCGCAGATCAGGAAGACATGCCCGAACCGCTCCTGGTAGGCCAGGTTGAGTTCGAGCAGTTCGGCCCTGAGCCGGTCCGACGCCCCGGCCATACCGCGCTGTTCACGCGCCGAGGCGGGGTCGCCGGGCTTGGGGCGGCCGATCGGCGGATGGCCGGCCATCGCCTCGCCGAGGTCCTCGGCGGTCATCTCGCGCAGCGCGGAGTCGCTCGCCGCGAACAGCGCCTCCGCGTCGGGGTACGGGCGCTTGGCGAGTACCGCGGCCGCCCAGGCGGTGGAGGCGCAGACCTCGCGCAGCAGTCGGGCGGCGGTCTCGTCGTCGACGGCGTTGAGGCGGGCGAGGCCCGCGGTGGAACGAGAAGTCATCTGCGGCCTCCAGGGCCTGCTGGACCGGGCTTGCCGGAAAGCTAGATCCAGCCGACACACGCCGTCAACACTTTGTTGAACTTTCTGCGACAGAAAGAGCCGCCACCCGGGACAAAACCGGGCGGCGGCTCCAAAATCACTGGTCACACGGCGTATGCGGGCGGTTACTCGCTGCCCTTCGCGGCGTTCTCGCGGTTGAGGTAGTTGTACACGGTGAAGCGGCTGACTCCGAGCGCGGAGGCCACCGTCTCCACCCCGTGCCGCACCGAGAAGGCGCCGCGCTCCTCCAGGATCCGCACCACCGTCTGCTTCTCCTTGCGGTCCAGTGCGGCGAGCGGGCGGCCCTGGCGGCGCTCCAGGTCGGCCAGGATGTGATCGAGCGAGTCGGCTATGTGCGGCAGCCGCACGGCGACCACCTGCTCACCCTCCCAGCTGAGCACCACGTCGTCACCCCGCGCGGCGTCCGGCGGGACCATCTCGCCACCCATGGCGTCGACCAGCGGCTTGACGGCGTCGACCAGCGGGTGGGAACCGGGCGCGGTCATGCTCACCCCTCCCCCTCGTCCACCACGTTGAGCTGGAGGGACACCCGGGTCGCGCCCGCGTCCAGGCTGCGCTCCAGCAGGTCGCGGACGGCGGCCAGCACCGCCTCGGCCGATCCCTCCGCGGTGTTGCCGAACGGACCGACGTCCACCCGGTCCAGATCGGCCGCCTGCACCACCTCGCGCGCCACCACCGCATGTCGCGGGGCCTCGTCGAGGTCGAACGGCTCCGTTGTGAACTCAACCCTCAATCGCACGCCCTCAACCTAACCGGTTCCGTGCGCGGCTCGACGCCGGCACTTGACACTCGCCACACCCATCCCCCACTCTTCCAATACGCAGAAACTAACTTCCGCGATACGAAATAGATCGCAATGGAAGACAGTGCGATTCCGGAAAGGGGCGCATCCCGGTGGGTTTCCCTGACACGCGCTTCGATGTGAACCTGTCGATCCTCTTCACCGAACTCCCGTTGCTGGAGCGCCCCGCGGCCGCGGCGGCGGCCGGGTTCACCGCGGTGGAGCTGTGGTGGCCGTGGGTCGACGCACCCACTCCCGACCAAGCGCAACTCGACGCCCTGCGGGACGCGTTGCGCACCGCGGGCACCCGGCTGGTCGGCCTGAACTTCTACGCCGGACAGCTTCCCGGCCCGGACCGCGGAGCGCTGTCGATCCCCGGCGCCGAGTCGGACCGCTTCCGCGACAACGTCGACGTGGCCGCCGAGTTCGCGCGGTCGGTCGGCTGCACGGCGCTCAACGCGCTCTACGGCAACCGGATGGACGGCGTCGATCCGGCCGTCCAGGACGAACTCGCCCTGGAGAACCTGGTGTTGGCGGCCCGCGCCGCCGACCGGGTGGGCGCGGTGCTGCTGATCGAGGCGCTCAACGCCCCCGAGTCCCCGCGCTGCCCGATCGTCAGCGCACCGCGGGCGATCGAGGTGGTGGACCGGGTCAACGCCGCCACCGGCCTGGGGAACGCCAGGTTCCTGATGGACCTGTACCACCTGTCGATGAACGGCGAGGACCTGCACGAGGTCATCGACCGCTACACCGACAAGACCGGTCACGTACAGATCGCCGACAACCCGGGCCGAGGCTTCCCCGGCACCGGCGAACTCGACTTCGACGACCTGCTGGGCCGTCTGCGCAAGGCCGGATACGACGGCTGGGTCGGCCTTGAGTACAAGCCGGGCGACGGCCCGAGCGCGGACGCGTTCGAGTGGCTGCCCAGGTCGCGGCGCGCCGCACACCACTGACTTCCCGTAACACCCGAAGGGCACCCCCAAATGACCAACGCACTCGCGGCCTCCGCCCGACCGACCCGCCCGACGATCGGCTGGATCGGGCTGGGCATCATGGGCTCCCCCATGGCCGAGAACCTCATCAAGGCCGGGTACCAGGTGACCGGCTACACGCTGGAGCAGGCCAAGCTGGAACGGCTGGCGGCGAACGGCGGCACCGCCGCCGCCTCGATCGCCGAGGCGGTCCGGGAGGCCGACGTCATCATCACCATGGTCCCGGCCTCCCCGCAGGTGGAGGCGATCGCCTACGGCGAGCACGGGATCCTGGAGAACGCCAGGCCCGGAGCGCTGCTGATCGACATGTCGTCGATCACCCCGCAGACCTCCGTCGACCTGGCCGAGAAGGCCGCCGAGAAGGGCATCCGGGTGCTGGACGCCCCGGTCTCCGGCGGTGAGGCCGGGGCCATCGAGGCGGTGCTGTCCATCATGGTCGGCGGCGAGCAGGCCGACTTCGAGCAGGCCAAGCCCATCTTCGAGGCGCTCGGCAAGACGATCGTGCTGTGCGGTCCGCACGGCGCCGGCCAGACGGTCAAGGCCGCCAACCAGCTCATCGTCGCCGTCAACATCCAGGCGTGCGCCGAGGCGGTGGTCTTCCTGGAGAAGTCGGGAGTGGACCTCGCGGCCGCGCTCGACGTGCTCAACGGCGGCCTGGCGGGCTCGACCGTACTGACCCGCAAGAAGGGCAACTTCCTCAACCGGGACTTCAAGCCGGGCTTCCGGATCGACCTGCACCACAAGGACATGGGCATCGTCACCGACGCCGCCCGCAACGTCGGCGCCGCGCTGCCGGTCGGCGCGGTCGTCGCCCAACTGATCGCGTCGCTGCGCACCCAGGGCGACGGCGGCCTGGACCACTCCGCGCTGCTGCGCTCCGTGGAACGGCTGTCCGGCCAGAAGGTGGAGGGCTGACCGCCATGGTTGCCAAGAAGATCCCCGCCATGCAGGCGGCCGTCCAGATCATGAAGGACGAGGGTGTCGACATCGCCTTCGGCTGCCCCGGCGCCGCGATCCTCCCGCTGTACAAGGCGATGGAGGTGGTGGGCGGTATCGACCACCTGACGGTCCGCCACGAAGAGGGCGCGACCCACATGGCGGACGGCTGGGCGCGCACCAACGGCAGGGTCGGGGTGGCGATCGCCACTTCGGGGCCCGGCGCCACCAACCTGATCACCGGTCTGTACACCGCGCAGGCCGACTCGATCCCGATGGTCTGCATCACCGGCCAGGCGGTCTCCCCCAAGCTGCACCAGGAGGCCTTCCAGGCGGTCGACATCGTGGAGATCGCCAAGCCGGTCACCAAGTGGGCGGTGCAGGTCAAGGAGGCGGCGCAGATCCCGTGGATCTTCCGCGAGGCCTTCCGGACCGCCCGTGAGGGCCGTCCCGGGCCGGTGCTGATCGACATCCCGCTGGACAAGGGCCAGCAGGAGATCTGGTACGACGCCGAGATCGACGCACCGCTGCCGGTCACGGCCGTCGCGCCCCACGCGCCGCGTGTCGAGGCCGCGTTGGACCTGCTGCTGGCCGCCGAGCGGCCGCTGATCCTGGCGGGCGGCGGCGTGATCCTGTCCGAAGCGTCCGAAGTGCTAAGGGAGTTGGTGGAGCACCTGCGGGTGCCGTTCCAGGTGACCCTGATGGGCAAGGGCGCCATCGAGGACGACCACGAGCTGAACCTGGGCACCACCGGCATCCAGACCTCGCAGAAGTACGCCAACGCGTCCTTCCTGGAAGCGGACTTCGTGCTCGCTGTCGGCGCCCGCTTCGGCGACCGGCACACCGGGGCGAACATCGACACCTACAAGGGCGACCGCACGTTCGTCCATGTGGACATCGACCCGGGCCAGTTGGGCCGGGTCATCGAACCGGACCTGGGCATCGTCTCGGACGCCCGGCTGTTCCTCGAAGCCCTGCTGGCCACCGCGAAGCGGCGGGCCGCCAAGGCCGACGTGGAGCCGTGGATCGAGCGGTGCCAGGAGCTCAAGCGCACCCTGGTGCGCCGGGAGGACTTCGACACCACCCCGATCAAGGCGCCCCGGGTCTACAAGGAGATCAACGAGATCTTCGACGAGGACACCTACTTCGTCACCGCCATCGGCCTGTACCAGATCTGGGGCGGCCAGCACCAGAAGGCCCACCGCCCGCGGCACTACCAGGTCTGCGGCCAGGCGGGACCGCTGGGCTGGGAGATCCCGGCCGCGATCGGCGTCAAGAAGGCGCTGCTGAGCGAGGGCCGGGACAACGAAGTGGTCGGGATCGTCGGTGACTACGGCTTCCAGTACATGGTCGAGGAACTCGCGGTCGCCGCCCAGTACAACGTGCCGTACGTGCTGATCATGCTCAACAACGAGTACCTGGGCCTGATCCGCCAGGCGTCGATCGGTTACGACATGAACTACCAGGTCGACATCCACTACGACGAGTACGGCTCCGACAACGTCAAGCTCATGGAGGCGTACGGCTGTTCGGGACGCCGGGTCTGGGAGCCCGGTGACATCCGCTCGGCCATCGAGTGGGCCCGCAAGGAGGCCGTCTCGACCTCCCGGCCGGTGCTGGTCGAGATCATGATCGAGCGCGAGGCCAACACCCCGCACGGCCCGAACATCGACTCCGTCAAGGAGTTCGAGCCCGCGCCGTAGTGCGCACAGAGCTCCGTCCGGCGGCGCGCCGACCTGTCCTGTCGCGCCCAAGCGCGCCGCCGGGCGGAACCATTGACATTTTGTTGAAGCCGTTCGTAATGTCCCGGGACACCTGACCCACGGACCCCCATCGGAAGGTCCCCATGCCCAAGCCCACACTCACCACCGAGTCCGGCGCCCCGGTCGCCGACAACCAGAACTCCGCCACCGCGGGCGTCGGCGGACCGCTGCTCCTCCAGGACCAGCACCTGCTGGAGAAGCTCGCCCGCTTCAACCGCGAGCGGATACCGGAGCGCGTCGTACACGCCCGAGGCTCCGGCGCACACGGCCACTTCGAGGTGACCGACGACGTCACCGGCTTCACCCGGGCCGCGTTCCTGTCCGAGGTCGGCAAGCGCACCGACATCTTCATCCGCTTCTCCACGGTCGCGGGCAACCTCGGCGCCGCGGACGCGGTACGCGACCCGCGCGGCTTCGCCGTGAAGTTCTACACCGAGGAGGGCAACTACGACCTCGTCGGCAACAACACCCCGGTGTTCTTCATCAAGGACCCGGTGAAGTTCCCCGACTTCATCCACTCGCAGAAGCGCGACCCGTTCACCGGCATCCAGGAGCCGGACAACGTGTGGGACTTCTGGGCGCATGCCCCCGAGGCGACGCACCAGGTGACCTGGCTGTTCGGGGACCGCGGCATCCCGGCCTCGTACCGGCACATGAACGGCTACGGCTCGCACACCTACCAGTGGGTCAACGAGGCGGGTGCGGCGTTCTGGGTGAAGTACCACTTCAAGACCAACCAGGGCATCCGCTGCCTGTCCGGCGAGCAGGCCGCCGAGCTGGCCGGAAAGGACCCGGACAGCCACCAGCGCGACCTGGTGCAGGCGATCGAACGCGGCGTCAAGCCGTCCTGGACGCTCTACGTGCAGATCATGCCGGTGGCCGAGGCGGCCGACTACCGCTTCAACCCGTTCGACCTGACCAAGGTCTGGCCGCACGCCGACTACCCGCTGCACCGCGTCGGCCGCCTGGTGCTGGACCGCAACCCGGACAACGTTTTCGCCGAGGTCGAGCAGTCGGCGTTCTCCCCGAACAACTTCGTGCCCGGCATCGGCCCGTCCCCGGACAAGATGCTCCAGGGACGGCTGTTCGCCTATGCCGACGCGCACCGCTACCGACTGGGCGTCAACCACACCCAACTGCCCGTCAACGCACCGAGGAACCCGGCGCTCAACTACGGCCGGGACGGCTTCATGGCGACCAACCCGCAGGGGCGGCGGGCCAAGAACTACGAGCCCAACTCCTATGACGGCCCGGTGCAGACCGACCAGCCGCTGGCCGCCGCTCTCGCCGTGTCCGGCCACACCGGTACGCATCCGGCACCCGAGCACACCAAGGACGACCACTTCTTCCAGGCCGGCGAGCTGTACCGGCTGATGTCGCCGGAAGAGCGGTCCCGGCTGGTGGCCAACATCGCCGGAAGCCTCTCCCAGGTCAGCCGGGACGATGTGATCGAGGCCAACCTCGCCCACTTCCACGCCGCCGACCCGGAGTACGGCAAGCGGGTCGAGGCCGCCGTGCGCGAACTGCGCGAAGGCTGATCCCCGAGGGGGACCAGATAGAGGGGGGCACCAACTCGCCCGCGCCGTCGGCCTCTTCTGAGGGGTGGAGGACCGGCGGCGCGGGCGTACCACCCCGCCCCCGACCAGAAGCCGCCCTGGCGGCTGGCGTCTGTGCGGGCGTCAGCCGCCGGGGCCGCCTGCCGGGACCGCGAGCGCGGCCCCGGATATGGTGGTAACACGACCGCCCTCCGGATCGGATCCGCCTGGAGCTCCGCAATGGCCGAAAGCGTGCCCGTCCGCTGCCCCGCCTGCCGCCGTGAACACGGATTCACCCCGCCGACCTACCCGTGTCCGTGCGGCGCCCCGGTGAACCTCGCCGTGCTGCGCGGCGGCGTGCCCACCCTGGTGCTGCACCGGACCTGGAAGGACTCCTGGGTGACGCTGCGCTGCCCGTCGTGCGGGCGGGACGACGACTGGCCGCAACCCGAACTCGGCTGCTCCTGCGGCGCCGTCATCCGGCTCCCGATCGACCGGGGCCCGTCCGACCTGCCATCCGGCGAGTCGCAACCGGCCGCCCTCCAGCACACCGGCACCTCCGGCGCCGCGCACACCGGCGTACCGCAGCCGGTACGGCGGCCTCCGTTCCGCCCGGTGACCATCCGCACCGGCGGTGACGCGGTCACCGCCGCGTCGCAGTACCTGAAGTGGCTGGGCTTCGCCGATGTGGCCGTGGCCGCCGACCGTTCGGCGACCGGGATCGACCTGCGCGGCGACGGCGTGGTGGCGCAGATCGATCCGGCCACCCGGCCGACGCCGCTGCGGGACGTCGAGACGCTCTGGCTCAACTCGCTGAACGAGGACCGCGCCGGGGCGTTCTTCTCGTTGGCCGGTTACGCGCACGACGCCCGGCTGCGCGCCGACCAGCTCGGGGTTCCGCTGTTCGTGATGGACCTGACCGGCACCCCGCAACCGGTCAACGACGCCGCCGACCACCTGATCCGCACCGCGCCCGGCGGCAGACCGGCGTGAGCGGACCGGCCCGAGCGGGCCGGTACAAGCAAGCGGGCCGGCCTGGGACGGTGGGCCGCTCCCCACCGTCCCAGGCCGGTGTCTGTCCGCGCCGGTCAGTCACCGGTGTTGGTGGCCCAGATCGGCGATCCCGCCTTGTCGTAGACGACCGCGTTGCCGTCGTCCTGCACGGCCAGGTACGCACCGTCGTTGCCGTCGGTGTTGGACGCCCACACCGGGCGCTCGCTCTCGTCGTACAGCACGACGTTGCCGTCGCCCTGCACCTTCAGGATGTTCCCGTGCGACCAGGCGTTCTCCGCCTGCCACGCGGGCTTGTTGTCCTTGTAGAGCACCAGGTTGCGGTCCTCCTGTAGCCGCAGCAGGGTCCGGCCGTTGCCCGAGGTCAGCGCTTCGTTCAGGGTGATCTGCGTGCCCGCGTGGAAGATGGCGTCGCTCATCGTCTCCCCCTTCGACTCGGCTTGCCCGATGGCCCGTGTGGGCCGCGGTGGAAACGTACGCGGGCCGAACGCGCCGCCGACAGACAGGAATCCGTCACCTCACCATGAACAGGTGCCAACGGCGCACTTCGGGCGCGGTGTTGGCCCGTGCGCGCCGGGGGCGCTCAGCGCAGGTCCTGTTCGCGGAACTCGCGGTCCGACACCACCCCGCCCGCCGCCCGTTCGCGCAGCTCGATCCGGCGGATCTTGCCGGAAACGGTCTTCGGCAGCTCGGCGAACTCCAGCACCCGGATCCGCTTGTACGGCGCCAGCACCGCCCGCGAGTGGGCGAAGACGGCCTTCGCCGTCGCCGCGTCCGGCGCCCAGCCCTCGGCCAGCACCACATACGCCTTCGGCACGGCGAGCCGCACCGGGTCCGGTGACGGCACGACGGCGGCCTCGGCCACCGCCTCGTGCTCCAGCAGCGCACTCTCCAGCTCGAACGGGCTGATCTTGTAGTCGGACGCCTTGAACACGTCGTCGGCGCGCCCGATGTAGGTGATGTAGCCGTCGGCGTCCCGGGATCCGATGTCACCGGTGCGGTAGTAGCCGCCCGCGGTGGCCGCCGCGGTGCGCTCCTCGTCGCCCGCGTAGCCGGTCATCAGGCCGACCGGCCGCCGGGTCGACAGGTCCAGGCAGATCTCGCCCTCCTCGCCCGGCTCGCCGCTGACCGGATCGACCAGCGCCACCGCGTAGCCGGGCACCGGGCGGCCCATCGATCCCGGCTTGAGCGGCTGACCGGGGGTGTTGCCGATCTGCAGGGTGGTCTCGGTCTGCCCGAAGCCGTCCCGGACCGTCACTCCCCAGACCCGCCTCACGTGCTCGATCACCTCGGGGTTGAGCGGCTCACCGGCGGCCACCACCTCCCGTGGCGGCGTGCCCAACTGCCGCAGGTCGGCCTGGATCAGCATCCGCCACACGGTGGGCGGGGCGCAGAAGCCGGTCACCCCCGCGCGGTCCATCTCGGCCATCAGCCGGGCCGGGTCGAAGCGGGTGTAGTTGTGCACGAACACCGTCGCCTCGGCGTTCCACGGAGCGAACAGGCTGCTCCAGGCGTGCTTGGCCCAGCCCGGCGAGGAGATGTTCAGATGCACGTCGCCCGGCCGCAGTCCGATCCAGTACATCGTCGTCAGGTGACCCACGGGATAGGACACATGGCTGTGCTCGACCAGCTTGGGCAGTGCGGTGGTGCCCGAGGTGAAGTAGAGCATCAGGGTGTCGTCGGCACTGGTCGGCCCGTCCGGCCGGAACCCGCGGTCGGCGCCGTACGCATCCTCGTAGGCGAGCCAGCCGGCGGGCGCGCCGCCGACCGCGATACGGGTGTAGTCGCCGGGCACACCGTCGAACTTCCCGGTGTCCGCGGCGCGTACCAGCACATGGCGGGCGGCGCCGCGCACGACGCGGTCGGTGAGGTCGGCCGGGCCGAGCAGCGGGGTGGCCGGGATGACGACCGCGCGCAGCTTCATCGCGGCCAGCGCGGTCTCCCACAACTCGGTCTGGTTGCCGAGCATCACCACGATCCGGTCACCGGCCCGGACGCCCACCGACCGCAGCCAGTTGGCGACCTGGTTGGAGCGCTCGGCCAACTCCCCGAATGTGTGGCGTACTTCGCCGCCGTCCTCCTCCACGATCCACAGCGCGGTGCGCTCGCCCGCCTCCCCTTCGGCCAGCCGGTCGAACCAGTCGAGCGCCCAGTTGAAGTGCTCCGCCTTGGGCCAGCGGAAGCCGTCGTAGGCCGCGCGGTAGTCGTCCCTGTGCCGCAGCAGGAAGTCCCGGGCCGCCCGGAACTCCTCCGTCGCCGCGCTGTCCGCCATGTGTTCCCTCCCTGGGATCGGTGCCCGTCCGGATCACATGGTGGCACCAGGCGCGCCCGGCCGCGCCCCGCGGTGTGCGGCGATCAGCTCCCGGTACCAGCGGTAGGAGGTCCTCGGGGTGCGGGTCTGGGTGGTGTGGTCGACGTGGACCAGACCGAAGCGCTGGGTGTAGCCCTCGGCCCACTCGAAGTTGTCGATCAGCGTCCACACGAAGTAGCCGCGTACGTCGATGCCCTCGGCGACCGCGTCGGCCACGGCGCGGATGTGCCCGTCGAGGAAGTCGACGCGCTCGGTGTCGTCGAGGGCGGGGTACGAGCAGCCGTTCTCGGTGATGGTGATGGGGACCAGCGCCTGGCCGTAGCGACGGCCCAGCCGTAGCAGCAGTTCGCGCAGACCGTCGGGGACGACCGGCCACCCGAAGGCGGTGCGCGGCACACCCTCGATCGGGACCAGGTCGAAGGGCAGGCCGCCGGCGTCGGCCGGGGCGCTGACGTGGGTGGGGTTGTAGTAGTTGACGCCCAGGCCGTCGACGCTGCGGTGGATCAGCGCGAGGTCGCCGTCGAGCACCGCGCCGCCGAGGTCCCCGTCCACGGCGTAGCCGGACAGATCGGGGTAACGCCCGGTCAGCAGCGGGTCGTTGAAGAGGTGGTTGTGCAGGGTGTCGTACGCCTCCGCGGCGGCGCGGTCGGCGGGGGTACCGCTCGCCGAGTGCACCGGGGTGCAGTTGTTGGCGATCAGCACCCGGGCGCCGCGCTCCCGCAGGACGCGGGCGGCCAGCGCGTGGCCGAGCAGTTGGTGGTGTGCGGTGGGCAGGGCGTCGAGCAGCAGCGTACGGCCGGGGGCGTGCCGGCCCAGTGCGTAGCCGAACACCGTGTGCACGAACGGCTCGTTGAGCGTGATCCAGTCGGGCACCCGGTCGCCGAGCCGGTCGGCGGTGTGCGCCGCGTACTCGGCGAAGCGGTACGCGGTGTCCCGGGTCAGCCAGCCGCCGCCGTCCTCCAGGGCCTGCGGCAGGTCCCAGTGGAACAGTGTGGGCAGCGGGGTGATGCCGTGGGAGAGGAGTTCGTCGGTGAGCCGGTCATAGAACGCCAGCCCGGACTCGTTGACCGGTCCGCGCCCGGTGGGCTGGACGCGCGGCCAGGCGATGGAGAACCGGTAGGCGTCCACCCCTAGTTCCCGCATCAGCGCGATGTCCTCGGGCCAGCGGTGGTAGTGGTCGCAGGCGGTGCGGGCGTGGTGCGCGTTTCTGATGGCTCCCGGCCGGGCGGTGAACGCGTCCCAGACGCTGGGGCCTCGGCCGTCCTCCTCGGTGGCGCCCTCGATCTGGTAGGCGGCGGTGGACACGCCCCAGCGGAACGTCGGCGGCAGTGCGGGGATGTGCGGCATGGGCGCGGCCCCTTCCACGCGAACATGAGGACGGCTCATGATAGTTACTCGCCGCTGGAAGAACAGATCCTGCACAGTGGTTGGTATGAAGTCCGCCCCGCTCCGCCGCCGTCCCGTGCAACAGCGCAGCCTGGAACGGTTCGAGCGGATCCTCGACGCCGGGGCGGAGCTGCTGGACGAGGCCGGGTACGGCGGGCTCACCACCCGTGAGGTGGCGCGGCGCGCCGAGGTGCCGATCGGCACGCTCTACCAGTTCTTCGCCGGCAAGGACGGGCTGGTGGCGGCGCTGGCCGCGCGCAATCTGGAGCGGTACCTGGACCGGCTGGCGCGGCGCGTGGAGGCGCAACCGCCTTCGGGTACCGGGGAGTTGGTCGACCTGGCCGTCGATGAGTTCGTCGCCATGAAGCGGACGGTTCCCGGGTTCGCGGTGGTGGACTTCGGGCTGACCGGGCGGCCCGGCACGGATGCGGAGCAGCACGTGCTGGACGACGTGCTGGACAACAACGCCACGGTGGCGGAGCGGTTGCGGGCCGCCGGCTCGCTGGAGGGCGTGGGTTCGGCACTCGCCCTGCGGGTGGCGGTGGAGTGCGCGGACGCGGTGCTGCAACTCGCCTTCCGGGCGGACCCGGAAGGCGATCCGTCGCTCATCGCCGAGTGCAAGCGGGTGGTGCGGCTCTACCTGGGGGCGGTGTAGTCGCCTTCGAGGGGACGCCCCGCACCCCTCAGGCGCGGGAGACGTCCTTGCGGCTGACCGCCATGTAGGCGACGAACAGCGCGATGACCACCGCCAGCCCCAGACTCACCGGCCCCGTGCCCAGGTTGAGGCCACCGCGGCTGGTGGGGACGCCCATCCAGTCGGCGAACGAGGCGCCCAGCGGGCGGGTCACGATGTAGGCGAACCAGAAGGCGAAGATCTCGTTGAGCCCCAGCTTCCAGTAGGCCAGCGCCGGAATGGCGATCAGTACCGCGAACATCACGCCCGAGGAGAAGTAGCCCAGCTTCATGTTGACCGCGGTCATGTCGCCCGCGGCGGTGCCCAGCGCGAACGTCGCCATGACCGTGGCCCAGTAGAAGACCTCGCGGCGGCGGGTGTGGATGCTGTGGATGGACAGCGTCTTCTCGCTGACGTACCAGGCGGCGAAGATCCCGGCCAGCACCAGCACGTAGAACGCGGTGGACGCGAAGTACGGGATGCCCAGTCCGACGTGCAGCACATCGGCCGCCATGGTGCCGAACACGCTGACCATGGTGACGGCCAGCCAGTAGACCCAGGAGACATAGCGGCGCGCGGAGAACTGGAGGGCGAGCGCGGCCACCAGGGCCAGGCCCGCGATGCCGACCGCGACCATCGGGTTGAGCACCCGGGCCAGGTAGTCCGAGGTGGTCTCGCCCATGCCGGTGGTCAGCACCTTGATGATCCAGAAGTAGGCGGTCACTTCCGGAACCTTGCTCATCGCGTGCCGCACTGGGGCCGCGGGCCGGTCCAGCCGGAGCTGCTCTGTCGTCATGGCGGCACAGAATGGCACACGAACCCATGAGTTCCCTCTGAACGTCCTCATCCACAGGGCGCTACCGGCATACCACGCGTATCACCCCGCGAAGTTCGCCCGCAGTTCGACCTTGCGCACCTTGCCGCTCACCGTCATCGGGAAGCTGTCAACGATCCGCAGATGGCGCGGAACCTTGAAGTGCGCCAGGCGCCCCCGGCAGAAGGCGGTGATCTCCTCCAGGGTGGGCTCGTCGGCCGCGTCGCGCGGGATGACACAGGCGAGGATCTCCTCGCCGTACCGCTCGTCGGGAACACCGACCACCTGGACGTCGGCGATCTTGGGATGGGTGTAGAGGAACTCCTCGATCTCCCGTGGATAGACGTTCTCACCACCACGGATGATCATGTCCTTGATCCGGCCGACGATCGTGACGTAGCCGTCCTCGCGCATCACCGCCAGGTCCCCGGTGTGCATCCAGCGGGCGGAGTCGATCACCTCGGCGGTGCGCTGCGGCTCCTGCCAGTAGCCGAGCATCACCGAGTAGCCGCGGGTGCACAGCTCGCCCGCCTCGCCGCGCGGTACGGTCCGCCCGGTCACCGGGTCGATGACCTTGACCTCCAGGTGCGGCAGCACCCGGCCGACCGTCCCGGTTCGGCGCTCCAGGTCGTCGTCGGCGCGGGTCTGGGTGGAGACCGGCGAGGTCTCCGTCATCCCGTAGCAGATGGCCACCTGCGCCATGTGCATCTCGGCGACCACCCGTTTCATCACCTCCACCGGGCACGGCGATCCGGCCATGATCCCGGTGCGCAGCGACGACAGGTCGTACGAGGCGAACTCCGGCAGGTTCAGCTCCGCGATGAACATCGTCGGCACCCCGTACAGGGAGGTGCAGCGCTCCGCGGCCACCGCGCGCAGCGTGGCCGACGGGTCGAACGTCGGTGCCGGGATGACCATGCAGGCGCCGTGGCTGGTGGCGGCCAGGTTGCCCATCACCATGCCGAAGCAGTGGTAGAAGGGCACCGGCAGGCAGATCCGGTCCGCTTCGGTGTAGCCGACCAACTCCCCCACGAAGTAGCCGTTGTTGAGGATGTTGTGGTGGGAGAGCGTGGCGCCCTTGGGGAAGCCCGTGGTGCCCGAGGTGTACTGGATGTTGACCGGGTCGTCGCAGCTCAGCCCCGCCTGGGCGGCGGCTGGCTGGTCGGCCGGTACCGTCTCGGCGGCGGCGGTCAGTTCGTCCCAGCTCGGGTCGCCGATGTGGACCACGTCCTGGAGCGCCGGGCAGTCACCCTGGGTCTGTTCGACCATCTTCCGGTAGTCACTGGTCTTGTAGGCGGTCGAGGCGACCAGCAGCCGCACCCCGGACTGGTTCAGGGCGTACGCCAACTCATGGACGCGGTAGGCGGGGTTGATGTTCACCATGATCGCGCCGATCCGCGCGGTGGCGTACTGGACCAGTACCCACTCCGGGCAGTTGACCGCCCAGATGCCGACCCGGTCGCCCTTGCCGACCCCCTTCGCCAGCAGACCGCGCGCCACCGTGTCGACCGCGCGCCCGAACTCCCGGTAGGTCCAACGCCGTCCGCTCGCCATGTCGACCAGCGCCTCGCGGTCCGGGAAGGCGGCGACCGCGCGGTCCAGACTGGCGCCGATCGTGTCACCGAGCAGCGGGGTCGTTCCGGTGCCGCTGCTGTACGAGAGTGTGGTCATCCGTCGCCCTCCCTTGAGCCCGGCCGTTCGCCGGACGCCACGGAGCCCATTACCCCACCGCTGGCGGCGCTATCCGCCGAGCCCCAGCGTCTCCCGGATCGCCGGGGCCAGCGTCGCCACGACCTCGTCCGGCGTCAGCGCGGTGACCGTCGGCAGCCGCAGCAGATAGCGGGTCAGGGCCAGGCCGAGGAGCTGGGCGGAGACCAGGCCCGCCCGGCGCCCGGCCGCCTCGGGGCCGATGACGGCGGCCAACGCCGGAGCGACCTGCACGCCGAAGATCTCCCGGGCGCGCTCCGCCGCGCGGTCGTTGGTGACCGCCGAGCGCAGAACCATCAGCAGCGCGTCGTCGGTCGGATCGCCCTCCCAGCGGTTGAGGAAGTGCCGCACCAGGACGGCGGGCACATCGCCGGGGGCGACGGCGGTGAGGTCGGGCAGCCGCAGGTCGACGGTGAGGGCGGCGTCGAACAGCCGCTCCTTGGTGCCGAAGTAGCGGATCACCATCGACGGGTCGATGTCGGCGTCGGCGGCGATCGCGCGGATGGTCGTGCGTTCGTAACCCTGCGCCGTGAAGTGCTGACGCGCCGCGCGCAGGATCGCGGCGCGGGTGCGGTCGGAGCGCCTTTCGGCGGCCGGTTCGCGGTGCTCGGGCATGGCGCCCAACTTATGCCAACAACCGTTGGCCCACAAGTGTTGACATCGCTCTCTGGGCGGGCGCACGATGTCAACAGACGTTGGCCAACAGCTGTTGGCACACCCGCTGGAGGGGGTTCCCATGAACGCCGCAGCACTCCCCGCCCGTACCGATGTCGCGATCGTCGGCGCCGGGCCGACCGGGCTCGCGCTCGCCATCACCCTCGCCTCGGCCGGCATCGACTTCGTGCTGCTCGACCGGCAGGAGCAGGCCGCCCACACCTCGCGCGCCGGAGTGGTGCACGCCCGCACCCTGGAGGTGCTCGACGAGCTGGGCACCGCGCCCGAGCTGATCGCCCGGGGCCGCCGGGTCGGCGAGGCCACCGTGCGCGACGGGGCACGGCGACTGCTGCGGGTGCCGTTCGACGGCCTGCCCACCCGCTTCCCGTTCGCGCTGGTGATCCCGCAGTACGAGACGGAGGACGTGCTCGCCTCCCGGCTGCGGCAGCTCGGCGGCGAGGTGCACCGGCCGTACGAGGTCACGGACGTCATTCAGGACGCCGGGGGCGCCACGCTGACCATGGCGTCCGGCGAGACCCTGCGCGCGGCGTACGCGGTGGGCGCGGACGGCATGCACAGCGTGGTCCGGGAAGCGGCCGGCATCGGGTTCGAGGGCGGTTCGTACGGCGAGTCGTTCGTGCTCGCCGATGTCACCCTGGAGCAGGACCGGGCGGACGACGGGCTGATGCTGCAGTTCGGCGCGGACGGGCTCTTCTTCATCGTGCCGTTCCCCGGCGACCACTACCGGGTGGTCGCCACCGTTGAGGACGCGCCCGCCAAGCCGGAACTCCGCTACGTCCAGGACCTGTTGGACGCCCGCGACGCGGGCCGGGCGAAGGTCAGGGACCTCGTCTGGTCGTCGCGCTTCCGCATCCACCACCGGGTCGCCGACCGCTTCCGCGCCGGTCGGGTGCTGCTCGCGGGCGACGCCGCGCATGTGCACAGCCCGCTGGGCGGTCAGGGCATGAACACCGGCATCCAGGACGGCTACGCCCTCGGCCGGGCGCTCGCCGAGGGGCGGCTGGACACCTACGAGGAGCGCCGCCGCCCGGTCGCGCGCCGGGTGGTGGCGTTCACCGACCGGCTGACCCGGATCGCCACGGGGCCGCGAGTGGTGCGCGACACACTCCTCCCCCTGGTGGGCCGCGTACCGGCGCTGCGCGACCGGCTGGCCATGGAGCTGGCGGAACTGAACTACCGCTGAAGCCGTCCTTTTGGGCTGAAACCAACCGCAGGAGGACCGATGCCGCAGGTGGCCGAGAGCGCGCTCGCGCTCGTCGTCGAGGACGACACGACCCTGGCCCAGGCCCTCACCACCGCGTTGGAAGTGCACGGCTACCAGGTGGTGGCGGTCGGTGACGGGCTGCTCGGCCTGGAGCGGATCCGTACCACCGCACCCGATGTCGTACTGCTCGACGTGATGCTGCCGGGGTTGGACGGGTTGACCGTCTGCCGTCGGGTGCGCGCGGACGGGGACCGCACGCCGATCCTGATGCTCACCGCGCGCTCAGCGGTGGCCGACCGGATCGACGGGCTGGACGCGGGCGCGGACGACTACCTGCCCAAGCCGTTCGACCTGGACGAACTCATCGCGCGGGTCAGGGCGTTGCTGCGCCGCGCCAGGCCGGAGGCCGCCGCGGAGCTGCCGGACGAACTGGGCTTCGGCGACCTGGTGCTGGACACCCGCACCCGGCGCGCCAGGCGCGGCGGGCGGACCATCGACTTCACGCGCACCGAAGCGGTGCTGCTGGAGCTGCTGATGACCAACGCCGGACAGGTGCTGACCCGGGATGTGATCACCGACCGGGTGTGGGGATACGACTTCGGGCCGTCGTCCAACTCCCTTGAGGTGTACGTGGGATATCTGCGCCGCAAGCTGGAGGAGGGCGGCGAGCCGCGGATCGTCCATACCGTGCGCGGCGTCGGATATCTGCTGAGCGAGCGCCGCAGTGTCTGAGGCCCGGCGCAGGGAGCGGCGACATGCTCCGCTGCGGCTGAGGTTGGCGGTGGCCACCGCGCTGGCCGTCGCCGCGGTCGCGGCGGGGGTCTGCTGGGCGGCGTACATCGCCGTCGGGCAGCAGCTCGGCCGGGAGCTGAACCTCGGCCTGATCCGCGAGTCCAACCGGGTGGTGCCGCAGATACGGGCCGGGGCCGCGCCGCCGGGCGGTGAGTGCGCATGGCTCGGCTCCCCCGACTGCGTCCAGGTGATCCGCTCCGACGGCACGGTGACGCCCGCGCCCGCCTCCGATCCCTACGTACCGCCGGTGGTGCCCGGCGCGGTGGCGGTGGCCAGGGGCGAGCGCGGTGCGTACTTCTCCGACTCGGCCTTCCACGGTCTGCCGTTCCGCAGCTATCTCGCCCCGGCCGGGCCGGGCCGGGCGGTGCAGGTGTCGATGCGGACCGACTCGATCCAGCACAGTGAGCGGCGGATCGCGGTGGCGCTGGTGGTGATCGGCGCGGCGGGCGCGGTTCTCGCCGCGGTGCTCGGCTACGCGGTGGCCCGCACCGGGCTGCGTCCGGTGGCCCGGCTGACCAGGACCGCGGAGACCATCGCGGCCACCCGTGACCCGCGGCACCGCATCGAGGTGCCGGGGCGGGACGAGTTGTCGCGGTTGGCGGGCAGTTTCAACGTGATGCTGGGCGAGTTGGAGCAGGCGCTGGACGCCCGGCGGCAGATCGTCGCGGACGCCTCGCACGAACTGCGCACCCCGCTCACCGGGTTGCGCACCAACATCGCGCTGCTCTCGCACGAGCTGACGGGTGAGCAGCGGCAGCGGGTGAACGGTGCGCTGTCCGCGCAGATCACCGAGATGAGCGGACTCGTTGACGATGTGATCGAACTGGCCCGGGGCGATGAGACGTCCGGTGAGCCGGAGGACGTACGGCTGGACGAGATCGTCGGGCACTGTGCCGCGGCGGCCCGCCGCCACTGGCCCGCGACGCCGTTCTCGGCGGAGCTGGAGCCGTGCGTGGTACGCGGGGTTCCGGCGCGGCTGGCGCGGGCGGTCACCAATCTGCTGGGCAACGCGGCCAAGTTCTCCCCGCCGGGGGCGGGGGTCGAAGTCCGGCTCGCGGACGGCGAGTTGACTGTCCGGGACCATGGCCCCGGATTTACGGAAGATGACCTTCCGTATGTCTTCGACCGCTTCTACCGGTCCCAGTCGGCACGCGGCCTGCCCGGCTCGGGCCTTGGCCTGGCCATCGTCCAGCAGGTGGCCCACGCGCACGGCACCACCGCCGAGGCGGGAAACGCCCCTGGCGGCGGGGCGGTGCTGCGGGTTCGGTTTCCGGTGTCGCGGTGAGTGCGGCACCACCGGGTCAGCCGAGTGGGGCCGCCACCGGCGCGGCGGGAGCCGTCCGCGGTCTCACGCCACCGAGTGGACAGTGCGGGGCACGTCGTGGTGGATGGGGGTGTGGGCGCCCGTCAGCGGGACGCCCGTGCCGCCCCTGCGGTGGGCGACGATCTCCGCGGCGATGGACAGCGCTGTCTCCTCGGGCGTACGGGCGCCCAGGTCCAGGCCGATGGGCGAGCACAGCCGGGCCAACTCCCGTTCGGTGACGCCCACTTCGCGCAGCCGGTCGAGCCGGTGCAGATGCGTACGGCGCGAGCCCATCGCGCCGACGTAGGCGACCGGCAGCCGCAACGCCCGTTGCAGCAGCGGTACGTCGAACTTGGCGTCGTGCGTCAGCACGCACATCACCGTGCGCTCGTCCAGCTCCTGGGAGTCCAGATAGCGGTGCGGCCAGTCCACCACGACCTCGTCGGCCTCCGGGAACCGTGCCTCGGTGGCGAAGACCGGGCGGGCGTCGCAGACGGTCACCCGGTAGCCCAGGAACTTCCCCATCCGCACCACCGCCGCCGCGAAGTCGATCGCGCCGAACACCAGCATGCGCGGCGGCGGAACGCTGGATTCGATCAGCAGCGTCAGCGGCTCCCCGCAGCGGCTGCCGTCCGCCCCGACCTCCACCGTCGCGGTACGCCCGGCATCCAGCAGTGCGGCGGTCTCGGCGCGCACGGTGCGGTCCAGTTCCGGATCGCCGAAGCCGCCCTGGTACGAGCCGTCCGGCGCCACCGCCATGGTGCCGCCGAGCAGTTCGGCGGGCCCCTTGACGATCCTGGCCACCGCCGCCGCCCGACCGGCGGCGGCGGTGGCCAGCGCCCCGGCCAGCTCGGGGCTGGCCGCCGGGTCCACCCGCTGGACGAAGATGTCGATCACTCCGCCGCAGGTCAGACCGACCGCGAAGGCGTCCTCGTCGGAGTACCCGAAGCGTTCGAGCACGGCCGCCTCGCCGTCCGCCAGCGCCTGCTGGCACAGCTCGTACACCGCTCCTTCGACACACCCGCCGGACACGCTGCCGATCACGGTGCCGTCAGCGTCCACGGCGAGCGCCGCGCCCGGCTGCCGGGGGGCGCTGCCACCGGTGGCGACCACCGTGGCGACCGCGAACGGACGCCCGCGCTCGCACCAGCCCAGCAGCTCCTCAGCTATGTCCAGCATGGTGTGTCACTCCTCAGTGGACGCCCAGCCACCCTTGGATGGGGTGAAGGGCGAAGTAGACGGTGAAGACGACCGACAGGGCCCACATGAAGGCGCCGGGTTCACGCCATTTTCCCTGCGCGGTCTTGATGACCGTGTACGCGATGACGCCCGCGCCGACACCCGCGGTGATCGAGTACGTGAACGGCATCAGCGCCACGGTCAGGAAGACCGGGATCGCCACCGAGCGGTCGCTCCAGTTCACATGCTTGGCGTTACCCATCATCATCGACCCGACCACCACCAGCGCGGCGGCGGCCACCTGGCTGGGCACGATCTGGGCGAGCGGGGTGAAGAACAGCCCGGCGGCGAACAGCAGGCCGGTGACCACGCTGGCCAGGCCGGTCCTGGCCCCTTCGCCCACTCCGGTCGCCGACTCGACGAACACCGTCTGTCCCGAGCCGCCGACGAATCCGCCGACCATCCCACCTGCCCCGTCGATGAGCAACGCCTTGCTCAGCCCGGGCATCCGGCCCCTGGCGTCGGCCAGCCCGGCCTCCGTGCCAACCCCGATGATGGTCGCCATGGCGTCGAAGAACCCGGCCAGCACCAAGGTGAACACGATGATGCCGACGGTCATTCCGCCGATGTGGCCCCAGCCGCCGAACTCCACATGGCCGAGCAGGGAGAAGTCCGGCAGTGAGACGACCTTCCTGGGCAGTTCGGGCACCGCGTAGCCCCACGCCTTGGCCCCCAGGCCCGCCACCGCCTGCACGACCACCGCGATCACGGTGCCGGCCATGATGCCGATGAGGATCGCGCCGGGGACCTTCCTGGCCTGGAGGGCGAAGATCAGCAGCAGCGTCACGGCGAAGATCAGCACCGGCCAGCCGGTGAGATGCCCGCCGGCGCCCAGCGTCACCGGGGCGTCCGCGCTGCCGACGCCGACGAAGCCCGCGTGCACCAGGCCGATCAGCGCGATGAACATGCCGATGCCGATGGTGATCGCGTGCTTGAGCGGCAGCGGGATGGCGTTCATGATCATCTCGCGGAGTCCGGAGACCACCAGCAGGACGATCACCGCCCCGTAGATCACGCACATGCCCATCGCCTGCGGCCAGGTCATGTTGGGCACCACCTGGGTGGACATCACGCCCGAGACGCTCAGCCCGGCGGCGAGGGCGAGCGGGACCTTGCCGACGCAGCCCATCACCAGGGTGGTCACCGCGGCGCCCAGCGCGGTCGCGGTGACCAGCGGTGCCTGGCCGAGCCGGTGGCCGCTGATGTCCGCCCCGGACAGGATCAGCGGGTTGAGCAGCAGGATGTAGGCCATCGCCATGAAGGTCGTCAGACCTCCACGGACCTCTCGGGCCACGGTCGAGTTGCGATCGGAGATGTGGAAGTAGCGATCGAGCCACGAGCGGCCGGAGGGGATGCGCGAGCCGGAGCCCGCCTCCTCCGCGACCGTCGTCGGCTCGACTTGCGACTGGGTCATGAGTCCAACTCCCAAGGTTCACAGGGGCACCCGCGCCAGGCGCGGGATTTGGGAAGGTGCTTTGGCCTGCACGACCCGGGGGACGGCCCGAGACGAACGGGATCACTGCGCCGGTCGGCGGACCGGCCGGATCCGGGCGGTGGCGGGAGGGACGAGAACCGGCCACCGCCCGGAAGCTTCGGTCAGGTACCGGTGAGGTGTTCCGGGCGCACCGGCACCCGCTTGAGGGCCAGGCCGGTGGCCGCGCGGATGGCGGCGACCACGGCCGGGGTGGAGGACAGGGTGGGCGCCTCGCCGATGCCGCGCAGCCCGTACGGGGCGTGCTCGTCGGCGAGTTCGAGGACGTCCACCGGAATGGTGGGCGTGTCCAGGATGGTGGGGATCAGGTAGTCGGTGAAGGACGGGTTGCGGACCTTGGCCTCCGGCGAGACGACGATCTCCTCCATCACGGCCAGGCCCAGGCCCTGCGTGGTGCCGCCCTGGATCTGGCCGACCACGGACAGCGGGTTGAGCGCCTTGCCGACGTCCTGGGCGCACGCCAGCTCGACCACCTTGACCAGGCCGAGGTCGGTGTCCACCTCGACTACCGCGCGGTGGGCGGCGAACGAGTACTGGACGTGTCCGTTGCCCTGGCCGGTCCGCAGGTCGAACGGCTCGGTGGGGCGGTGCCGCCACTCCAGCTCCAGGTCGATCGCCTCGCCTTCGAGGACGTCCACCAGATCGGCCAGCACCTCGCCGCCGTCGGTGACCACCTTGCCGCTCTCCAGCAGGAGTTCGGCGGTGGCCCAGGCCGGGTGGTACGAGCCGAACCGGGCGCGGCCCAGCTCCAGGACCTTCTCCCGTACCGCCTCGCAGGTGTGCTTGACCGCGCCGCCGGTGACGTAGGTCTGCCGGGACGCCGAGGTGGAGCCCGCCGAGCCGACCTGGGTGTCGGCCGGGTGGATGGTCACCTGGGTGACGCCGAGTTCGGTGCGGGCGATCTGGGCGTGCACCGTGACGCCGCCCTGTCCGACCTCGGCCATGGCGGTGTGCACGATGGCCACCGGCTCACCGTTGATCACCTCAAGCCGCACCCGCGCGGTGGAGTAGTCGTCGAAGCCCTCGGAGAAGCCGACGTTCTTGATGCCGACCGCGTAGCCGATACCGCGTACCACGCCCTCGCCGTGGGTGGTGTTGGACAGTCCGCCGGGCAGCGCCCGTACGTCCGCCGACTCGCCCGCGGTCTCCCACTGCTTCTCCGGCGGCAGCGGCATCGCCTTGACCCTGCGCAGCAGTTCCGCGACCGGGGCCGGGGAGTCCACCACCTGTCCGGTGGGCATCACGGTGCCCTGGGACATCGCGTTGAGCTGGCGGAACTCCACCGGATCCAGGCCGAGTTCGGCGGCCAGCTTGTCCATCTGCGCCTCGTAGGCGAAGCACGCCTGCACCGCGCCGAAACCGCGCATCGCGCCGCAGGGCGGGTTGTTGGTGTAGAGCGCGACCGCCTCGATCTCCACGTCGTCGATCACATAGGGGCCGACGGAGAGCGAGGAGGCGTTGCCGACCACCGCCGGGGAGGCCGAGGCGTAGGCGCCGCCGTCCAGCACGATCCGGCACTTCATGTGGGTGAGCTTGCCGTCCCTGGTGGCGCCGTGCTCGTACCAGAGCTTGGCCGGGTGCCGGTGGACATGCCCGAAGAAGGACTCGAAGCGGTTGTAGACGATCTTGACTGGCTTGTTCGTGCGCAACGCCAGCAGGCAGGCGTGGATCTGCATCGACAGGTCCTCGCGTCCGCCGAAGGCACCGCCGACGCCGGACAGCGTCATCCGGACCTTCTCCGGCGGCAGGCCGAGCACCGGGGCTATCTGGCGCAGGTCGGAGTGGAGCCACTGGGTGGCGATGTACAGGTCGACCCCGCCGTCCTCGCCGGGCACCGCCAGCCCCGACTCGGGGCCGAGGAAGGCCTGGTCCTGCATGCCGACCTCGTACTCTCCGGAGACGATCACGTCGGCCCTGGCCCGGGCGGCGGCCACGTCGCCGCGGTGGATCGGCTGGCGGTGCACGATGTTCGGGTGCGGGACGTGCCCGGCGTGGTGGTCGTCCCGGCCGGGGTGCAGCAGCGGGGCGTCCTCGGCGAGCGCGCTCGCCTCGTCGTGCACGACGGGCAGCGGGACGTACTCGACCTTGATCTTGGCGGCGGCGCGGCGGGCGGTCTCCGGGTGGTCGGCGGCGACCAGCGCCACCGGCTCGCCGTGGTGCCGTACCCGGCCGTGCGCCAGCACCGGGGTGTCCTGGATCTCAAGGCCGTAGTTCTTCACGTCGGTGGGCAGGTCGTCGTACGTCAGCACGGCGTACACCCCGGCCTGGGCAAGCGCCTGCGAGGTGTCGATCGACTTGATCTCGGCGTGCGCGTGCGGGCTGCGCAGTGTGAAGCCCCACAGCATGTCCTCGTGCCACATGTCGGAGGAGTACGCGAACTCGCCGGTCACCTTCAGGGTGCCGTCCGGGCGCAGCGTGGACTCACCGATGCCGCCCTTGGCCTTGCTGCCCTGGGTGATGTTGCTGGGAGTGCGGGTCGCGCCCATGGTCAGACCGCCTCTTCGCTCCGGGCCGCCGCGAGGCGGACCGCGTCCAGGATCTTCTCGTAGCCGGTGCAGCGGCACAGGTTGCCGGAGAGGGCCTCGCGGATGTCCTCGTCGGACGGGGAGGCGTTGCGCTCCAGCAGTTCGTCGGCGGCGACCAGCAGGCCCGGGGTGCAAAAGCCGCACTGCACGGCGCCCGCGTCGATGAACGCCCGCTGGATCGGCGCGAGCCGCTGCGCGGCGGTGCCCGTCTCGCCGGGCTTGGACTGCCAGCGCTTTGCCTCGTCCAGCGACGTACCCGAGGCGGATCCTCCCTCGTCGCGCTGCTTGGCGAAGTCGGCCAGCCCCTCAACGGTGACGACCTCGCGGTCCTGCGCCTGGCCCGCGGCCACCAGGCACGCGCAGACCGGCACACCGTCGAGGCGGACCGTGCACGAGCCGCACTCGCCCTGCTCGCAGGCGTTCTTGGAGCCCGGCAGCCCCATGCGTTCGCGGAGCACGTACAGCAGGCTCTCGCCTTCCCAGACGTCGTCGGCCTCCTGCTTGCGGCCGTTGACGGTGAACGTCAGGCGCATCGTGCGCTCCTCTCGTTTCCGCGGAACTCCTCCCAGGTCCAACCCAGGGTGCGGCGGGCCATCACGCCCAGCGCGTGACGGCGGTACGCGGCCGAACCGCGCACGTCGTCAATGGGGTTGGCGGCGCCGGAGACCAGCTCCGCGAACTGGCGGGCGACGGCGGGCGGGATGATCTGGCCGCTGTCCCACAAACCGGCTTCCTCCAGCGCGGAGTTGAGGAACTCCTCGGCCGCGGTGGCCCGGATCGGGGTGGGCGCGGCCGAGCCGATGCCGGTGCGCACGGTGCGGGTCTCGGGGTGCAGGGCGACGCCGAAGGCGCACACCGCGATCACCATAGCGTTGCGGGTGCCGACCTTGGAGAACTGCTGCGGTCCGTCGGCCTTCCTGATGTGCACCGCGCGGATCAGCTCGTCCGCCTCAAGGCAGTTGCGCTTCACGCCGGTGTAGAACTCCTCGACCGGGATCATCCGGGTGCCGCGCACCGAGACCGCCTCGACCTCGGCACCGGCCGCGAGCAGCGCCGGATGCGAGTCTCCGGCCGGGGAGGCGGCGCCGAGGTTGCCTCCGACGCTTCCGCGGTTGCGGATCTGCGGCGATCCGACGGTGTGCGCGGCCAGTGCGAGACCGGGCAGTTCCGCGCGCAGGCTCTCGATGATCCGGGTGTACGGGACGCAGGCGCCGAGCCGTACCGTCTCCTCGCCCACCTCCCACTCCCGCAGCTCACCGATGCGGTTCAGGTCGAGGAGCGCTTCGGGTCGGCGGTGGTCGAAGTTGATCTCGACCATCACATCGGTGCCGCCCGCGATCGGCACAGCGGTGGGGTGCTCGGCCTTCGCGGCGAGCGCCTCCTCCCAACTGGCGGGGCGCAGGAAGTCCATGGGGGTCTCTTCTCGGATGTCGAAGGAGCCGGGTGGTGCACGGTCGCGAGGGGCTTGTTCATGTGGTGTTCACGTGTTGTGGCCCAGTACACAAAGAACCGACCGGTCGGGTGCAGTCACCGAAAACATGAAGCACTTGGCTGGCCGGACACCGGACCTTGTAGATTCCTCTGAAAGGCGAGGTCCCACCACCTCGCGGGATTACAAGAGCGTCATTCAAGACAAGGCGAGAACGATGCGGCTGCGCACACTGCTGGACACCGAGGCGCTGGGCCTGCGGCTGCTCGGCGGCGAGGACGAGCTGGACCGTACGGTCCGCGGCGTGATGACCACCGACCTGCGGGATCCCAGCCGCTATCTGTCCGGCGGCGAGCTGGTGCTGACCGGCCTGGCCTGGCTGCGCGGCTCCGAGGACTGCGAGCCGTTCGTGCGCCGGCTGGCGGCCGCCGGAGTGGCCGCGCTGGCCGCGGGCGAGGCCGAGGTCGGCGGGGTGCCGCAGGAGCTGGTGGCGGCCTGCGCACGGCACCGGCTGCCGCTGTTCGCGGTGCACGAGCGGGTGGCGTTCGCGACCATCACCGAGCATGTGGTGCGGCAGGTCTCCACCGAGCGCGCCGGGGATCTGGCGGCCGTGGTGGACCGGCACCGCAGGCTGATGTCGGCCGGTCCGGCGGGCGGCGGCCCGGACGCGGTGCTCGACCTGCTCGTCACCGACCTGGACCTGCGCGCCTGGGTGCTCTCCTCCACCGGCCGCCGCATCGCGGGCTCGGCGCCACAGCTGCCGGACCAGATCCGCGCCGAAGTGGCCGGAGAACATCTTGCGGCGTCCAGGACCGGGCGTCCCGCACCGCACCGGGTACAGGTCGCCGGGCGGGTCTTTTCGGTCTTCCCGATCAGGGGCGCCGAGACGGACCCGCGCGCCACGGTGCTGTCCGACTGGATGCTGGCGGTCGAGGCGGACGCGGGCGACTGGCCCGGCGAGCGGCTTGACCTGCTGCACGGGGTGACCCAGCTGATCGCCGTCGAGCGGGACCGGCAGGACGCGGCGGGGGCGGTACGCCGCCGCCTGGCGCACGAGGTGCTGGAACTGGTGCAGACCGGCGCGCCGCCCGCCGAGGTGGCGGCCCGGCTGCGGGTGGCCGCGCCGGTGCTGCTGCCGGGTGCGGGCGCGGCACCGCACTGGCAGGTGGTGGTGGCCCGGGTGGACTGGGAGGGCGGCGAGCTGCCCGGCGGTCCGGTGGCCCAGGCGCTGCTGGAGGAGATCCTGGTCGACCCGGCCTCGTCGGGCACCGACCCGGCCGACCGGATCGCCGTGGCGCACAGCGACGAGGAAGCGATGGCGCTGCTGCCGCTGCCCGCCGCGGGCCCGGAGGAGCCGGAGCCCGTGGGGCTGCGCGCGGACGGGCTGCTGCGCACGGTGGCGGCGCCGCTGGCGCGCGGCCTGGACGGCGACGGCCGGCTGACGATCGGGGTGAGCGCCTCCGTCCACTCGGCCGAGGGGCTGCGCGGCGCCCTTGAGGAGGCCCGGCACGCCCGCAGGGTGGCCGCCGCCCGGCCCGGCCGGGTGTGCGTGGCGGGACATGAGGAGCTGGCCTCGCACGTGCTGCTGCTGCCGTTCGTGCCGGACGACGTGCGGCGCGCCTTCACCGCACGGCTGCTGGACCCGCTGCGCGCCTACGACCGGCGGCACCGGGCCGAACTCATCCCCACCCTGGAGGCGTTCTTGGAGTGCGACGGGTCCTGGACCCGCTGCGCGGCCCGGCTGCACCTGCATGTCAACACCCTGCGCTACCGCATCGGCAGGATCGAGCAGTTGACCAGCCGCGACCTGTCCCGGCTGGAGGACAAGGTGGACTTCTTCCTTGCGCTGCGCATGAGTTGAGCCGGTAAGGCATACGGGGGACACCGCCGACGTCCCTCTTGCTGGGCGCCGTGTGCCGTGCTGAACTTCGCGTACCGACGGCGCGCGGGAGGGGACTGTGGCAGACGCCTCCAAGGCGGAGACGCACAAGACCGACGGCATCGCGCACGGCGGTCCCCCGGATCCGCCCGCGGTGTGGCGGCTGCGGTCGCGCGGGCGCTGGGCGCAGGCGGCGGCACTGCTGGACGGCGACGGCTCACCGCACTCCGCGCTGCGCCGGGCGGCACTGCTGATCGAACGGTGCGTGTTCACCGGCGACGGATGGGCCGAGGCGGAGGACGCCCTGCGTACCGCGGAGGCGCTGGCCGGTACCGACGAGGAGCGCGGGCGCGCGGCCTGCGAGCGGGGCCAACTGGCCTACACGGCCACGATGTTCGGGGTGCGGGACCGGTCCGACGAGGCCCGCTCCGCACTGGGCCGCAGCGCCGCGCTGCTGGCGCCGGGGGCGGCGGACCGGGCGCTGCTGGACTTCCGGCGCGGAATGCTCGCGGAGAACCTCACCGGCGACCCGGCGGGCGCGCGGCTCGCCTTCCGGCGCGCGCACGCGGGCGCCACCGCGCACGGTGACCGTCTGCTGGCCTCCTCGACATGGCGCCATCTGGCCGGACTGGCCCTGCAGGACGGGGAGTTGGCCGAGGCGCGCTATGGATTCGCGGAATGCCTGCGGATCCGCGAGGAGCTGGACTTTCTGATCGGCACACCGCCAGCGATGGTTTCCCTGGCGCAGGTGGAATCCGAACCGGAATCCACCCGCCTGCGCAAGGAGGCGTCCCGCGTCTTCCACCTCCTCGGCGACCTCCCGATCTGGCTTCGCGACACGCTGTAGGTCTTTCGGGCGGAGCCGACTCGGCGGCTCGCCGCATTTCCCTCACTCGCGGGCGTGCGGGCTCGCCCCCGAGAAGCTCCGTCGGGACGGCGAGCGGCCACGACGGCGGAGTCCGGCCGTGCCGAGCCGACCGGAACCGGCCATGAACAGGAGCCGCGCCGTAGGCGTTACGCGAAGTGGCCGCGGACCACGGATTCGGCCGCCGGGATGTCGCCCTCGACGAGGGCGTCCAGCAGGGTCACGTGCTCCAGGGCGTCAGCCATGAGTTCCACGGTATGCGCCCACTGGGCGCGCCTGTGCAACTGGTCGGCGACGATCACGAGTTGGGAGTTCCCGGCGAACCCGAGCACCGCGCCGTGGAAGGCGCGGTCCGCCTCCGCGTAGGCCGCCCGGTCGCCGTCCGCCGCGGCGGCCACCGCCGCCTGGGCGAGCGGCCGAAGCGAGTCCCACCGCTCGCCGGGCACACCGCGCGCCAACCGCAGCATCACCGGCACTTCGAGCAGTGCCCGAACCTCGGCCAGCTCGGCCCGGTCCCGCGCGGTGCGCTCGGCCACCCGGAAGCCGCGGTTCTGGACGACCTCCACAGCCCCTTCCCTGGCCAGTTGCTGCATCGCCTCCCGCACGGGGGTGGCCGACACGTCGAACCGCTCGGCGAGGGCGGGCGCCGAGTAGACCACCCCGGGCCGCAGTTCGCCGGTCACCAGCGCGTCCCGCAGCCCCCGCAGCACCTGGTCGCGCAGCGACAACCGCTCCGGCAGGCGGCGCGCCGGGCAGGCCGGCCCCGGCTCGTCGTGCGGACGCGCGCCACGCGCGCCACCCAGCGGTTCGAGCCTGGTCTCCGACGGCGTCGCCGGCCGTCCCTGGCCCGGCACCCGTGCCGGCGCCCCGGCGCCGCGCGTGCGCGGCCGCGCGCCCTGTTCCACCGGGGCCTCCTCCAGCTGCGTCGATCGATCGTCCAATGAGCCCGTTGACGTGTTGTCGCATGGCGTACCGACATTCATCCGTACGGGCGAATGCCCCCTATTTCACCACTCGACACCGGTGACGCACATCGGCGGCATGCCGGACGCGGTTCAGCTAAGGTAAGGCTTCCCTGCGTGGATCTCTGTAGCTGGTTCTCCGCCGCCGGACGTGTCCGGCCCGCCGGTCAGGACGGTTCGCCCATGCCCTCGGCCATGCTCCGCCGCGGCTCGCCGCTCGCCGCGTCCTACGCGCGTCTCGCCGAGGTCCTCGCCGGGCTGCGGGTCACCGAGGAGCCGCCGCGCACCGGTGACGGCTGGCTCGGGGCACACCGACTGGCCGAGTGCGGCAGCACGCTGGATGAGTTCCTGGCCGGGGTGGGGACCGGGATCCTGCGGGAGTACGGCACGCGGGCGCGTCCCCATGTGGTGGCGAGCCTGGCCTTCCACCGCTACGTCTGGCCCGCGTGCCTGCTGTTCACCGTGCCGTGGTTCCTGCACCGCAGGGTGCCCCGGGTGGGGTTGGCCGACGTGTCGTTCCACCGGACGGCCGACTGGATGACCGTGCGCTCCGCCGCCCTGGTGTGCCTGCCGGACGATCCGGCGGCCGGATGGCCGGGCGCGGTGACCGTACCGGACGCGGCGGCGCTGCGGGGGGCTCTGCGCGGTGCGATCGCCGAGCACGTGGGGCCGCTGCTCGACGCGTTCCGGGCGCGCACCCGGCGCGGGCCGCACGCGCTGTGGGGAATGGTCTGCGACGAGATCACCGAGGGCCTCTGGCATGTCGCCCGGCTGCTCGGCGAGGAGGACCGCGCGGTCGCAGAGTTGGACGCGCTGCTGCCCGGCGGCACTCCCCCGTACCCCGGTGGCGCCGGATTCCGGGCGCTTTCGCGCAGGCACACCCGGGACCGGCTGACCTGCTGCCTGTTCTACACGCTGCGCCCCGAAAACCCCTGCGTCACCTGCCCGCGCACCTGCGACGCGCAGCGGATCGAACGCACCGGAGCCGAAGCGGAACGGCAAGCGAAATGATGGCACGTCACCTGATAGGGTGCGGCCGATTGCCTCAACTCACCTAACTCCGTTCGGTAGTTCGAGACTTCGCACACCGCCTCCCGGAAACACCCGCTCGTTGGCGTTCTCTTGTCCCGAAACCGCCTCGGGAACGCGGGTCATTCGCCAGGATGGCGCGCAGCGCGAACACAAGCGAAACAAGGGAACCACCACAGATGAGACTTACGGACATATCGCTGGATTGGACGCTGTCGGGCGCCGTGGGACTGGCGGTTCTGGCGGCCACGGGGACGGTGGTGGTGCGCGGTCGCCGGGCCAAGGCGGCGCAGGGTGAGCAACTGGACTCCTGGGAGCGCGGGGAGGAGCGGCGGCGGCAGAAGGAGGCGATGTACGGCAGCGCCTCGTATGTGCTGCTGTTCTGCTGCGCCGCGGTCGCGGCGGCGCTGTCGTTCCACGGCCTGGTCGGCTTCGGGCGGCAGAACCTGAGCCTGGACGGCGGCTGGGAGTACCTGGTGCCGTTCGGCCTGGACGGCGCGGCCATGTTCTGCTCGGTGCTCGCGGTGCGCGAGGCCAGCCACGGTGACGCGGCGCTCGGCTCACGCATGCTGGTGTGGACGTTCGCGGCGGCCTCCGCCTGGTTCAACTGGGTGCACGCGCCGCGCGGTCTGGGCCACGCCGGGGCGCCGGAGTTCTTCGCCGGGATGTCGCTGTCGGCCGCCGTGCTGTTCGACCGGGCGCTGAAGCAGACCCGCAGGGCCGCGCTGCGCGAGCAGGGGCTGGTGCCCCGTCCGCTGCCGCAGATCCGTATGGTGCGCTGGATGCGCGCACCACGTGAGACCTACCGCGCCTGGTCGCTGATGCTGCTGGAGAACGTCCGCACTCTGGACGAGGCGGTCGAGGAGGTCCGCGACGACCGCCGGGAGAAGGAGCGCAACCGCAGGCGCCGCCGCGACCACGACCGGCTGGAGCGCGCCCGCATCAAGGCGATCGCCCGCCAGCACCGGGGCTGGGGACAGCACCGCGGTGGCCGCCAGGTGGAGCTCGCCCCGGCCGCCCAGGGCGCCACCGCGCCCGACACCGGTACCGGGGCCACCGGCGGTACGCCCGCCGCCCAGGTCGAGCTCGCGGAGCCCGTCATAGCCGAGGCGGCAGAGCTACCCGTACGCCCCCGCCCGGCGCTGCAGCCCGTCACCGGTGAATCCGGCCCCGCCGTTGTCGATCTGACTGCCGAGGACGACACCCAGGCGCTGCCGCGGCTGGACTCGCTGGAGGCCAAACTCAAGGACCTTGAACGGCAGTTCGGCTGAGTCCGCACCGCCGAATCGGTTCCGTCGAACCCCGGGCCGCCCCGCCTCGCGCGGGACACGGTCCGCAGAAACCGTTCCTCTAAGCCCGGTCCCCGTGCCAACCCGGCGCGGGGACCGTCGCGTTCGGCTCAGGCGGACGCCGCCGCCAGCTCGAACCACACCGTCTTGCCCAGCCGCTGCACCCGTACCCCCCAGGCGTCGGCGAGCTCCTTGACCAGCAGCAGCCCGCGCCCGGACGGCGTGTGGTCGGTAGCCTGGCGGGGCTTCGGGCGCCGTGCGCTGAAGTCACGCACCTCGACCCGCAACCGGCCCTCGGCACCACCGGTCAGCCTCGCGGTGAACACCGCCCCCTGATCCGTGTGCACCAGCGCGTTGGTCACCAGTTCGCTGGTCAGCAGCTCGGCCGTGTCGACCAGGCCGGGCACCTCCCAGCGGCGTAACTGGTCCCGCAGCAGTGCGCGCACCTCCCCTACGGCGGGCAGGTCGGCGCGCCGTAGCTGACGGCGCAACTCCCGCCGGTGTGTGTTGCGTTGGGGCGTCCGGGCGCCGCGTACCGCGTGCTTTCCCCGGGATATCCGAGACCCCCGTGATCCATGGGACACCACATTGCCGTCCCGTGCCACCCGTTCCCCCGACAGTCGGTCCATTGATTCCGCTCCGGCCCCCGTCACGTGTCCCCCTTCGAACGTGCGTCGCCGAATGCATTCCCAACCGGCCGCGGTCCACTCCCCGAACCGGGATGTCTTGTCGGATCCCTCGGGGGTCGCCCCGCCGGTACGGGGAATGGTCCCCTGGGAATGGTGTGCGATGGCGGACGGCTTTCGGCGGTGGCCGACGGCTTGGCGCAGCGGGAGGAGCCGCGATGCACGACGATCGCTTGCTGGTGGAGGGGCGTCTGGAACGGGCGCTCGCCCAGTTCATCAAAGACGCGGTGTATTCGGCGCGCACCCCGATGACGGTGCGCGCCTGGCACGTACGGGGCGAGCCGGTGCCCGTGGAGGAGGCGCTGAAGGCCGCCTACGAGCCGTTCTCGCCGGGCACGGAATGGGGCGCTCCGTGGTCCACCAGCTGGTTCCGTATCGAGGGCACCGTGCCGCAGGAGTGGGCGGGGCGCCGGGTCGAGGCGCTGCTCGATCCGGGCTTCACCGGGGTGCATCCGGGCTTCCAGGCGGAGGGGCTGGTCTACGACTGGGAGGGCGTGCCGATCAAGGGCGTCCATCCGCGCAACCGGCAGGTGCCGGTGGGCTCCCCGGTGGCGGGCGGCGAGCCGGTGCGGCTGCTGCTGGAGGCGGCGGCGAACCCACAGGTGCTGCGGGACTTCCGGCCGACCCGGCTGGGCGACATCACCACCGCCGGGGACGCGCCGCTGTACCGGTTCGGGTCCGCGGAACTGGCGGTGCTGGACGAGAACGTGTGGCATCTGGTCTTCGACATCGAGGTGCTGTCGGAGCTGATGCACGAGCTGCCGATGGACGATCCGCGCCGCCACGAGATCCTGCGCGCCCTGGAAAGCGCGCTGGACGCGCTCGACCTGCACGACGTCGCCGGTACCGCGGTGGCCGCCCGGGCCGAGCTGGCCGAGGTCCTGGCCCGTCCCGCACACGCCAGCGCCCACCGGCTCACCGCGACCGGTCATGCGCACATCGACTCCGCATGGCTGTGGCCGCTGCGCGAGACGGTGCGCAAGGCGTCCCGCACCTTCGCCAATGTCACCGATCTCGCCCGGGAATACCCGGAGTTGGTGTTCTCCTGCTCCCAGGCACAGCAGTACGCGTGGGTGAAGGAGAACCAGCCGCACATCTGGGAGCGCATCAAGAAGGCCGTGGCAAGCGGCAACTGGGCCCCGGTGGGGTCCATGTGGGTGGAATCGGACGCCAACATGCCCGGCGGTGAGGCGCTGGCCCGGCAGATCACCCATGGAAAACGGTTCTTCCGCGAGGAACTCGGCGTGGACACCCAGGAGATCTGGCTTCCCGACTCCTTCGGGTACACCGCCGCCTTTCCGCAACTCGCCAGGCTCGCCGGGGTCCGCTGGTTCCTCACCCAGAAGATGTCCTGGAACCAGTCCAACAAGATGCCGCACCACACCTTCTGGTGGGAGGGAATCGACGGCACCCGGGTGTTCACCCATTTCCCGCCGGTCGACACCTACAACTGCGAGATGCGCGCCTCGGAACTCGCACACGCGGTACGGAACTTCGCCGAGAAGGGACTGGCGACCCATTCGCTGGTGCCCTTCGGCTACGGGGACGGGGGCGGCGGGCCGACCCGCGAAATGCTGGAGAAGGCGCGGCGGCTGCGTTCTCTGGAGGGGTCACCGCGGGTGGCCGTCGACCGGCCGTCGGCGTTCTTCACCGCGGCCGAAGCGGAATACGGTGAGCGGGCGCCGGTGTGGTCCGGCGAGATGTACCTGGAACTGCACCGCGCCACGTACACCACCCAGGCCAAGACCAAGCAGGGCAACCGGCGCAGTGAACACCTGCTGCGCGAGGCGGAGTTGTGGGCGGCCACCGCCGCGCTGCGGGTACCGGGGTACGCCTATCCGTACGACGACCTGGACCGGATCTGGAAGACGGTGCTGCTGCACCAGTTCCATGACATCCTGCCGGGCAGCTCCATCGCCTGGGTGCACCGGGAGGCCCGGGACACCTACGAGCGGGTGCGCGCCGAGCTGGAGCGGATCATCGACGGTGCGGTCGCGGCGCTGGGCGGCACCGCCGCGGGCGGCGAGACGGTGCTGCTCAACGCCGCGCCCTACCCGCGCGCAGAGGCCGTGACGCTGCGCGACGGACGCACCGTGTGGGCCGAGGTGCCCGCGCTGGGGGCGGCCGGGGCGGCCGAACCGCCGCGCGGGGTACGGGTGGAGGCGCACGCCGATCCCGGCGGGCATGTGCTGGAGAACGACCTGCTGCGGGTGGCCGTGGACTCCGACGGTCTGCTCAACTCGGTGTACGACAAGGTGGCGGAGCGCGAGGTACTCGCGCCCGGCAGCCGGGGCAACCTGCTCCAGATCCACCCGGACCACCCCAACAAGTGGGACGCCTGGGACATCGACCGGCACTACCGGCGCAAGCACACCGACCTGGTGGCCGCCGAGTCGGTGACGCTCACCGAGCCGGGGCCGCTGCGCGCGGTGGTGCGCGTGGTACGGGAGTTCGGGAGCTCGCGAGTGGTGCAGGACATCGCGCTGCAGGCGGGCAGCAGGCGGATGGACATCACCACCGAGGTCGACTGGCACGAGTCGGAGAAGGTGCTCAAGGCCGCGTTCGCGCTCGACGTGCACGCCGAACGGGCCGCGTCCGAGATCCAGTTCGGACACGTGTACCGGCCGACGCACACCAACACCAGTTGGGACGCGGCCCGGTTCGAGACCTGTGCGCACCGCTGGACGCACGTGGCCGAGCCGGGCTACGGCGTGGCGGTGCTCAACGACTCGACGTACGGCCATGACACCAGCCGCGGTTCCGGGGCGGCCGGGACGGTCACCACGGTCCGGCTGACGCTGCTGCGGGCGCCGCACAGCCCGGACCCGGAGACCGACCAGGGCACGCACCGGTTCCGCTACGCGCTGCTGCCCGGGGCGGGGATCGGCGATGCGGTGGCCGAAGGGCTGGCGCTCAACCTGCCGTTGCGTCCGGCGGCCACCAGTGCGCCGGTGGACCCGCTGGTCGCGGTGGACGATCCGGCGATCACCGTCGAGTCGGTCAAGCTGGCCGACGACCGCTCCGGCGACGTGGTGGTCCGGCTCTACGAGTCGCGTGGCGGCCGGGCGCGCGCCACACTGTCCGCGGGTTTCCCGGTGGCCCGGGCGGAGGTCACCGATCTACTGGAGCAGCCACGGGAGCCCGCCGCCGCGGACGGCGACCGGATCGCACTGCGACTGCGGCCGTTCCAGATCACGACCCTGCGGCTGAGGCCTTCCGGCGGATCCTGAGTGCGGGCCGCCGCCGCGGGCGGCCTGGTCGTCGCTCGCCGTCGCGCCGGGTCCTCGCGGGGGCAAGCCCCCAACTCCCTTTCCCGCAGGGGGGTTCAGCCCTCCCACACCGCGACGGCGGTACGGTCGTCGGCGTAGCCCTTGACCCTGGTCGCGGTGTCGGCGAGGAACGCGGTGAGGCCGGGTGGTTCGTCCGCCCGACCCCAGCGCCGTGCGAGGTGCTCGGACAACTCCGGTGTGTCGCGCAGCGGGTCGGCGAGCCCGGCGCTGCACAGCAGCAACGTATCTCCGCACTGTGCCACCGAGGCGCGGAACCGGAACCGGGTGCCCGCGTCCTCGGGTTCGGCGTCCGGGTCGAGGTCCTGCCACTGGCCGTCGCGCAGCCGGAACAGGCCGCCGGAGCCGAGACCGAAGAAGACCCGGGTCCGGCAGTCGGGGTCCAGCGGCAGCAGCAGGCAGCGCAGCGACGCCACGAAGTCGTGCGGCGCCACGGGGGATTCGCCGTCGGTGTGCGGCCTTCCGTAGGCCCGCGCGGTGAGGCGGCGCAGCCCCGCCTTGAGCGCGCCGCGCTGTCCCGACCGTATGTCCTCGGCGAGCCGGGGGAGGTTGCGGCCCACCGCGCTGCCGAGGGCGTGGCAGGCGTCGTGGGCGGCGCGCGGCGCGTCGTCGGCGGCCCGGGTGCCGCCCGCGACGGCGAGGAACAGCAGTGCGTCGTCTCCGGTGCCGAACCGGGCGGTGAGCAGGGCGTCGGCGCGCGGTGCGCCACGGTAGCGCGCGGAGTCGCCGCGCCCGGAGACGGCACGCACCGTCAACCGCCCGTACCGCGCGCCGTCGAGCACGGTGTCGGGGACCAGGTCGTCCAGTCGCTCGGGGTCGGCGCACGGCCAGGCGGTGGGCTCGGCGTCGTAGGTGGGCGGCCGGTCCCCCACGTGGATGACCTCCGCCGACGGCCGTGGCGCGGGTACCGGCGGGCCCAGGAAGGCCCGCCGTACGGTGGCGAAGTGCTCGTCCAGCGAACCGTCCGGCGGTGCGCCGGGCAGGTCCGCTGTCCCTTCGTCGTCGTAGAGCCGCCGCCACCATGTGTCGTCGTGGTGGTGCCGCTCCCCCAGATGACTCATGTCCCTATTGTCCGCGGCAACACGGCTGCGGAAACGGTTCTCACCAGAACGCTACGCTTCGCCAGCCCCGTTCGAGGGCCCCGAACGGGGGTACGTTCGAATTTCGCGGTGCCGCCTGGCGGCAGTCGCCCGCCGCACCGGCGGGTCTTGCTCTCGGCGGTGACCGAAGAGGCGTCGGGGACTTGCCTCCGACGCCGTCCCTACGGTGCCGTCGTCGCCGGGGCGGGGGTGGGTGGGGAGGAGGGGACCGCGCAGCGGAGGGGGCCCAGGGTGGTGTGGCCGCTGGTCACGCGGACGTCGATGTCGGCGGCGGTGCCGTCGCCCTCCTTGGCGGCGGCGTTGGCCGCCGTACACGTCAACTGGCTGACCGCGTTCGGGGTGAGCCGGGTGACGTCGGTGGACATCACGATCCGCACCTGCTGGTTGCCGGTGACGACCTTGGCCACGCCGATCGGCGGCGCCAGTTCCGTGGTCATACCGCGGGCGGTCTCCGCGCTGTTGGGGCCGCCGAGCAGCAGGTCCAGCGTCTCCTGGGGGCCGACCGGGCCGGACGCGGGCCGGGTCACCGACTGCAGCCCGGTCGGCGAGACGAAGTACAGCCGCACCGTGGCCTGCGGATGGACGCCCGTCGCCGGAATCCCGGCCTCGACGACGCCGGTGGGCTGGATGCCGCACCCCACGAGCGCGCCGAGCGCCACGGCTCCCGACGCGGCGGCCGTCAACCGCCGGTTAACCGCCATCACTGTTCCTCACCGTCCTGGGGGCATGGTTGGTGCGCGTGCGGGTCCCGGGCGCGCAGCGGCAGGTCCACGGTGAACACCGCGCCGCCCTCCGGCCGGTTGGCGGCGCGCAGTTCGCCGCCGTGCAGCCGTACGTTCTCCTCGGCGATGGCCAGACCCAGTCCGCTGCCCTCGGACCGGGCGCGGGCCGCGTCGGCCTTGTAGAACCGCTCGAAGATGTGCGGCAGCACCTCGTCCGGTATGCCGGGACCGTTGTCGGCGACCTCGATCAGCAGGCGCCCTCCCCCGGCCGCGAGCCGGATCCTTACCGGTGCGCCGCCGTGCCGCAGTGCGTTGCCGACCAGGTTGGCGACGACCACGTCGATCCGCCGGGGGTCGAGCAACGCCCTTACCCGGCCCGCGAGTCGGGTTTCCACCTGGTCCTGCCAACCGCGCGCCTGCAGGGACTTGCGCACCGTCTCCGCCGCGTCCACCTCGTCGAGGTGCAAGGCGGCGGCCCCGGCGTCGAACCGGGAGACCTCCATCAGGTCCTCCACCATCCGCACCAGCTTCGCCGTCTCCGCGCTCACCAGCCGTACCGCCGCCGCGGTGTCCGGGTCGAGCGCCGCCGCGTCCTCGTCCAGTACGTCGGTGACCGCGGTCATCGCGGCCAGCGGGGTGCGCAGTTCATGGGAGACGTCGGAGGCGAAGCGCCGGGCGGTGGCCTCCAGGCGGCGCAACTCGATCACGTTCTCCTCCAGCGTCGCCGCCATGTGGTTGAACGTGCGGGAGAGGTCGGCGAGTTCGTCGCCGCCGCGCACGTCGAGCCGGGTGTCGAGGCGGCCCGCCGCGATGTCCCCGGCGGCCTTGCGCAGCCTGCGCACCGGCCGCAGCACGCCCTGCGCGGCGAGCAGCGCGGGCACCAGGGACAGCGCGAGGGCGGGCACCGCGCCGCGCTCCGCGGCCTTGATCAGCGCGCCGGTGTTGGCCTGTTCGGCGGTGAGCGGTAGTTCCGCGTAGACGGCCAGGCCGGACTGGGCGCGCAGGGTGCCCGCGTACGACACCGGCATGCCGATCGCCAGCCACGGGCGGCCGTCCTTCATCACCCGCTGGAAGACCGGAACTCCCTTGCCGGCCACCGCCTCGCGCAGTTGGGGGGTGATGGCGGTGCCGGTGTTGGCCGGGCGCTGCGGCAGCAGCGGGCCGTTCTGGAAACTGGCGTACGCCTGCCAGTTCTGCGCCTGGCCGCCGCCGTCGAGCTGGTAGGCGAAGTGCTGGAGGTCGCCGGCGCTGGGCGGGAAGGGCACGTCGGGCGCGAGCGAGTTGACCTGCGAGCGCAGCGCGTTGATCGCGGTGTCCTGGCTGCGCTGCAAGATGGCCTTCCTGGCCTCCTGGAAGGTGAGCGCCGCGGTGGTCAGCGCACTGACCGCGGCGACCAGCAGGAACGCCACCGCGAGCCGCGCGCGCAGGCCGCGCGCGGCCGACCAGCGGATCCGGGGCCGTCTCACAGCGGCCCGAAGCGGTAGCCGAAGCCGCGCAGGGTCTGGATGTACTTCGGGGAGCGCGGGTTGTCCTCCACCTTCGCGCGCAGCCGCATCACACAGGCGTCCACCAGCCGGGAGTCGCCGTGGTAGCTGTGCTCCCAGACGCTCTCCAGCAGTTGCTGGCGGCTGAAGACCTGGCCGGGCGCGGCGGACAGGTACAGCAGCAGCTTCATCTCGGACGGCGGCAGCGCGAGGTCCTCGCCGTCCTTGGTGACGATCAGCCCCACGCGGTCGATGCTCAGGTCCCCGTAGGTCTCGACGGACGGGGGCATCAGCAGTCCGTCCGCCCCGTCGCCGTCGGCGGGGGCGGTGCGGCGCAGCACGGCGCGTATCCGCGCCTCCAGCACCTCGCCGCGGGCGGGCTTGACGATGTAGTCGTCGGCCCCGGCCTCCAGTCCGAGGACCACGTCCATGTCGTCGCCGCGTGCCGTGAGCATGATGATCGGTAGCTGCCGGGTGGCGCGGATGCGCCGGCACACCTCGAAGCCGGAGGCGCCGGGCAGCATCAGGTCGAGCAGCACCAGGTCGGGCCGGAACGTCTCCAGCGCGGCCAGCCCGGCCTCACCGGTCGCCGCCGCCTCGATCTCATGGCCGCGACGGCGCAGGGCAAGGGTGACCCCGTGCCGCACCGCGGGGTCATCTTCGATCAAAAGCACTCGCGACATGCGTCAAGTATCGACGGGATTTATGAGCAAACGGTCACAAGCGGATCCATCGCCGCGCTTCGCTCGTCTCCCCACAGGAATTCGCGAACGGAACACCGTAAGTGCAGAAGGGCCGGGGATCATGGTGCGGCAGGCAGTTCGGTCAGCCAACAGGCGTGTGGTGGCGGCAGCGGTGGCGGCTCTCGCCGGGGCGGGACTGCTGGCCGGCTGGTGGAGCGCCCAGGCGGGCGAGCCCACCGGCCCGGCGCCCAAGCCCGTCCGGCCCTCCGCCTCCGCTCCGGCGCCGATCACCGGCCAGACCTCCAGCCCGGACCCCGCACTGCCGGCGCCCAAGGTCAACATGGACATCGCGCACGCCAGCGAGAGCGGCGGCAGGGCGGTCAACATCACCATCGACGACGGCCCCGACCCGACCTGGACCCCCAGGATCCTCAAGGTGCTCAAGGACAACGGCGTCAAGGCGACCTTCTGCATGATCGGCCCGCAGGCCGCGGCCCACCCCGATCTGGTCAAGGAAGTGGTGGCGGAGAGCCACCGGCTGTGCGACCACTCGGTCTCGCACAACACGGCGATGGACCACAAGTCCGACGACTACCAGAAGCAGCAGATCCTGGACGCCGCCCAGGACATCGAGAAGGCCTCCGGCGGGGTCAAGCCGATGTACTACCGGGCACCGGGCGGCGCCTTCACCCCGTACAGCAGGCAGACCGCCGCCGCCAACGGGATGCGGCCGCTGGGCTGGAACGTGGACAGCAAGGACTTCGAGAAGCCGGGCACCGGCACCATCGTGCGCACGGTGCTGGGCGAGCTGGGGAACGGCCCGACGATCCTCTTCCACGACGGCGGCGGCAACCGCGCGCAGACAGTAGCCGCGTTGGAGCGGCTACTGCCGCAGCTCAAGCAGGAGGGGTACGGGTTCGGCTTCCCGGTCCGCTAGGCGCTCACAGCACGCCCTCCAGGGTGAGCAGCGCGCGCTTGCGGTCCAGGCCGCCGGCGTAGCCGGTGAGGGAGCCGTCGGAGCCGATCACCCGGTGGCACGGGCGGATGATCATCAGCGGGTTGGCGCCCACGGCGCCTCCGATCGCCCGGACCGCCCCGGGCGAGCCCGCCCTGGCGGACAGCTCGCGGTAGGTGACGGTGCTGCCGTACGGGATGGTGTCCAGCGCCGCCCACACCCGCTCGCGGAACGCGGTGCCGCGCGGCGCGAGGGGCAGGTCGAAGTCCCGCAACTCCCCCGCGAAGTAGGCCTTCAGCTGCCGCTCCGCCTCGACGAACGGAGTCGGGTCGTACCGCCACCGAGGCTGCACCGTCACTTCGCCGCGCTGTCCCCGTACGGTGACGGAGGTCAACACGAAGGCCTCGTCCGGGGTTTCCTCGCCGACGAGGGTCAACTCGCCGAGGGGGCTGTCGGTCGTGGTGTAGACGGTCATGGTGTTTCGATCCTGTTCTTGTGGGGGGTCGCGGCCCACAGGTGCCGTAGCGCGTACGACCGCCAGGGGCGCCAGGCGTTCGCGGCCCGCTGGGTGGTGTCCGGAGTGGGCAGGAAGACGTCCGGATCGCCGAGTGCGCGCATCCGGATGTATCCGGCCGTCCACTCGTCGACACCGGGCAGCGCGAGCAGCGCGCGGTGCGCCCGTTCACGGTCCGCCCCGGGGTCGAGGCAGAGCGTGCCGTCGGCCAGCGCGGCCGCCAGCGCGGGCACCGGCTTCGGCAGCTCGGCCTGGTCGGCCGCGGCGAGGGTACGAGCGGCCGGGAAGAGGTGGGTGAGCCCGCCGTCGGGCCCGCCGGGCAACGGCTCACCGTACCCGGTCACCAGCGCGGACGTGCGCTCAGGCCGGGCGTCGAGCACGGCGCACACCGCCAGTTCGTGCGGGTCCGCCGCCCCCGGCGACCGCAGCCCGGGCGCTCTCCGCAGCAGTGGGGCCAGCAGCGGATCGGCGCCCAGTGTCGCGGCGACCGCCTCCGGGTCGGCGTCGAGGTCGAACAGACGGCGCATCCGCTGCACGGCGGTGGTCAGGTCCCGCAGATCGGCCAGCCTCAGTCGGCACTCCAGCCAGCGGCCGTCGCCGTCCTTCGCCCCGGGCTCGTCGACCTCCGCGATCCCCACGCCGTACGGCAGCCGCAGGGTGCGGCGGTAGGTGCGCGCGCCGGGCTCGCCGGTGACCTCCTCGACGCCGGGTACCGCCTGTCGGGCGAGCAGGGCGAAGACGGTCGGGTCGTACGGTCCGCGGTGTGCGAGCCGCAGCGGCACCCCGGCGGCGGGCACCGCGGGGGCGCCGGGCGCCGCACCGGGCGGCCGACCGGCCGCGGCGCGCTGGCCGCGGGTCACGGCGCGCAGCTGGGTGGGCGTGCGGGCATAGATCTCCCGCATCGAGTCGTTGAACTGCCGTACGCTCGCGAACCCGGCCGCGAAGGCGACCTGGGTCACCGGCAGGTCGGTGGTCTGCAGCAGCACCCGCGCGGCCTGCGCGCGCTGGGCGCGGGCCAGCGCCACCGGTCCGGCGCCGACCTCGGCGGTGAGCTGCCGGTGCACCTGGCGGGCGCTGTAGCCGAGCCGGGCGGCCAGCCCCGCGACGCCGTCCCGGTCCACGATTCCGTCCCGGATCAGCCGCATCGCCCTGCCGACCAGGTCCGCCCTGACGTCCCACTCCGGCGAGCCGGGCACCGCGTCCGGACGGCAGCGGCGGCAGGCGCGGTAGCCGGCGCCCTGCGCGGCGGCGGCCGTCGGGTAGAAGGTGACGTTCTCCTGCTTGGGGGTCACCGCGGGGCAGCTCGGGCGGCAGTAGATGCCGGTGGTGCGTACGGCGGTGAAGAACACCCCGTCGAACCGGCTGTCCCGGCTGCGTACCGCTTGGTATCCGGTCTCCACGTCGATCACAAGACCCAGTCTGCGGCACCGCCGACACCTCGACTGGCGGAAATCGGACGTCGCCGTCCGGCGACGGACCTGACGGACTCCACCGCAGACGACGGCCGGGAACAGACTTGCGACGGAGAACGGGTGTGAAATCGCGGTGCGGGGGAAAGTCACGAGCACGCAGAAACCGTGAAGCTCGCGTGAAGCCAGGGCCAACTGCCAGCCATGATCCACCCGTTGGAGGAACGCATGGTGTACAGCGTCGTACTCGGCATCGTGATCGTCGCACTCGGCGTGGGCAGCGTGGTCTACACGTTCTGGCACGAGGGCAGCCCCCTCACAGCCCGTCGCCGCCGCCACAACGGCGCGGGCTGAGGGGATCCGGGGCCCGGCGGCCGCGGTCGCCACCGGTCACACGACCGCCGCGTCCCACGGCACCCCGCCGGGCGAGACCGCTAGCGCGCAGCACGCCCCCGCTTGGCCTCTGCCGAGGCCCGGCCGAGGGCCGACCGCCGCTTCCACTCCCGCCGTTGCTCGGCGCGCAGCCGGGCATCGCTGCGCGCCGCGATCCACGCGTTCTCCCTGAGCAGCTTGCGGTAGCTCTCCCAACGCCGGTGCGTCAGCGTGCCGTCCGCCAGCGCGTCGAGCACCGCGCAGCCCGGTTCCGCCTCATGCGCGCAGTCGTGGAACCGGCAGCCGAGGGCCAACTCCGCGATCTCCGCGAAGACTTGGGACACGCCGGACTCCGCGTCCCACATGCCGACGCCACGCAGCCCCGGTGTGTCGATCAGCGCCCCGCCGCCGGGCAGCGGCAGCAGATCGCGGGTGGTCGTGGTGTGCCTGCCCTTGCCGTCCGCGTCGCGGATCGCCCGGACCCGCTGCTTTCGCGTCCCCAACAGGGCATTGGCCAGCGTGGACTTGCCCGCGCCTGACTGGCCGAGCAGCACGCAGGTGCCGCCGGACACGATCGCGGTGAGGACGTCGAGGCCCGCGCCGGTGTGCGCGCTCACCGCGAGCACCTGCACACCCGGCGCCGCGGCCTCGGTGTCGGCGCGCAGATGGGCGAGGGCCGGATCCGCGACCAGATCGCACTTGGTGAGCACCACGAGCGGTTGGGCGCCGCTCTCCCAGGCGAGGGCGAGGAAGCGTTCGACCCGGCCGAGGTCGAGCTCCGCGGCGAGCGATACGGCGATCACCACGTGGTCGACGTTGGCCGCGAGGACCTGCCCCTCGGAGCGGCGGGTCGAGGTGTTGCGGACGACGGCGTTGGCGCGCGGCAGCAGGGCCCGCACCAGTGCGGGGTCACCGCCGGGTTCGAGCGCCGCCCAGTCGCCGGTGCACACCCACTTCAGCGGGTCGGACGAGGAAAGAGGCGCGATGGAGGCCGTGACCAGGCCGTGCGGTGTGGCCGCGGTGCACCGGTCGCCGTACACCCGCGCGATGCGGGCCGGGACCAGACCGTCGGCCGCGTAGGGAGCGAACGCGGTGTCAAGCGCGCTGTGCCAACCGTATTCGGAAAGCGGGGAGTTCACGATGGTCAACCTTCGACAAGAGCGGAGTGGATGCGGTGACTCGGCGTGCCACCCGAACGCGGGCAGCGTGCGACGCGGTGACGGTCATCGGTCCTCACCTCCCACTCTCGTCAATCAGGGCTGCGCCAACAGCGCGGCCCCCTTCAGCAGTTGACGTCGGCGACGTTACGCATCGTCCGATCCGTCGTCCAACGGTTTTTGCTCCGTGCCCTCCGCCGAGGACGTGCCGTTCGCGGAAGACGTGCCGTTCGCGGAAGACGTGCCGTTCGCCGGGGAGTGGCCCTTGTGCCTGGCCCGCAGCCGGGCGCGCAGATTGCGGTGCGGGAGGAAGTGCGCCCAGCGCTCGGGGAATTCGGCGGGCGGCTCGTCCGCGGGCCCGATCTCGTCGTCGGGGCTCTCGTGGTTGGCGGCGCGCCGGGCCTCGGCGCGGGCCACCATCTCCTCGGCGGCCCGCTCGTTCTCCCGTTCCCGTTCGGCACGGGCCGCCGCGGTGGCCACCGAGGGCCAGATCCGGTCGATGGCCGCGTTGACGGCCGCGCCGACCAGTACCGCGAACGCCGACACGCCGAACCACAACAGCACCGCGACCGGCGCGGCGAGCGATCCGTAGATCGTCGGACCCTCGACGGTGTGGGTGAGGTAGATGCGCAGCAGGAAGCTGCCCAGCACCCACATCAGCAGCGCGACCAGCGCGCCCGGGATGTCCTCGATCCACCGCGAGCGCACCGGCACGGACACGTGGTAGAGGGTGGTCAGGAAGGCGATGGAGAGCACCAGCACCACCGGCCAGTACAGGGCGTCCACGATCGCCGCGCTGTGCGGGACCAGGCTGACCACCGCCTCGGGACCGGCGACCAGCAGCGGCAGCACGATGGCGCCGACGACCAGGGCGACGACGTAGAGCAGGAAGGCCAGCAGCCGGGTGTGGATGATGCCGCGGCGTCCCTCCAGCCCGTACATGATCGTGATGGTGTCGACGAACACGTTCACCGCGCGGGAGCCGGACCACAGGGCGATGATGAAGCCGAGTGAGACCACGTCCGCCCGGCCGGTCCGGAAGACGCTGTCGACCAGTGGCCGGACCAGTTGGTTGACCCCCTTGTCGGACAGCACGGTCGCGGAGGCGGTGAGGATGTTCTTCCGGATGTGTCCGACGGTGTCGGCGCCCATGGCGAAGTCGAGGTAGCCGATGGCACCGACCAGGCCGAGCAGCAGCGGCGGCAGTGAGAGCAGCACGAAGAACGCGGCTTCCGCGGCGAGGCCGGTGACCCGGTACTCCATACAGGAGTTGAACGTGTCCTTGACCAGCAGCCAGACCAGTTTCCGCTTCGAGACGTTCCGGTACAGGGCTCGCGCTCTGTGCAACCGCCCCGGTCTCGGCGGTGGTGTTCCCTCTGCTGCCTCCACCTGCCTACCGTAGCTGCCATGGCTGCCCCTACACACACGGTGACCAACCAGGCTCCGCCGCTGGTCGCCTACGATGTCTACGCCTGCGACCCGGCCCTCACCGAGGGCGTCGCACGGCACGCCGCGCCGGAGCGGTTCGATGAGATCACGGCCGAGCTGAGCGAGCTGGGCCGCGCGGCGGGCTCGGCCCAGGCCCAGCGCTGGGGCGAGGAGGCGAACGCCTATCCGCCCGTGCTGCGCACCCATGACCGGTACGGGAACCGTGTTGACGAGGTCGAGTTCCATCCCAGCTGGCACCGGCTGCTGGGCCATGCCGTCTCCGCGGGGCTGACGGACGCCTGGTCGCGTACCGACGGGCACCTGCGGCGGACCGCCGGTTTCATCACCTGGACGCAGATCGAGGCGGGGCACGGCTGCCCGCTGTCGATGACGCACGCGGCGGTACCCACGCTCCGCCACGAGCCGTCGCTGGCCGCCGAGTGGGAGCCCCGGCTGGCCTCCCGGGTCTACGAACCCCAGTTGCTCGCGCCGGGTGAGAAGCCCGGTGCGCTGTGCGGCATGGGCATGACCGAGAAGCAGGGCGGTTCCGACGTACGGGCGAACACCACGCGGGCCGAACCGCTGGCCGAAGAGGGAACGTATCTGCTGACCGGGCACAAGTGGTTCTGCTCGGCGCCGATGTCCGACGCCTTCCTGGTGCTGGCCCAGGCGCCCGGCGGCCTGACCTGCTTCCTGCTGCCCCGGGTTCTGCCCGACGGGACCCGCAACGCCTTCGCCATCCAGCGGCTGAAGGACAAGCTCGGCAACCGATCCAACGCCTCCAGCGAAGTGGAGTTCTCCGGCACCTGGGCGCGCCGGGTCGGCGAGGAGGGGCGCGGGGTCGCGACGATCATCGAGATGGTGGCGGCCACCCGGCTGGACTGCGTCTCCGGCTCGGCGGCGATCATGCGGCAGGCGGTGGCCCAGGCCATCCACCACACGGCGTACCGGGAGGCGTTCGGCGGGCGGCTGATCGACAAGCCGCTGATGCGCAACGTGCTGGCCGACCTCGCCCTGGAGTCGGAGGCGGCCACCACCACGGCGCTGCGGCTGGCCGCCAGCTACGACGGCGACAGCGAGCATGAGCGGAACCTGCGGCGGGTGGCCGTTCCGGTGGCCAAGTACTGGGTGACCAAGCGGTGTCCCGCGGTCGCGGGCGAGGCGCTGGAGTGCCTCGGCGGCAACGGGTACGTGGAGGAGTCCGGCATGCCCCGGCTGTTCCGTGAGTCGCCGCTCAACTCCATCTGGGAGGGCTCGGGGAACGTGCAGGCGCTCGATGTGCTGCGCGCGCTGCAACGCGAGCCCGACGCGCTGGGCGCGTTCCTCGGCGAACTGGGACTGGCCCGCGGCGCCGACCACCGGTTGGACGCCGCGATCAAGGACCTGTTGACCGAACTGGCCGACCTGACGGGCATCGAGGCCCGCGCGCGCCGTGTGGTGGAACGGATGGCGCTGGTCCTCCAGGGCTCGCTGCTGGTGCGTTTCGCGCCCCCGCAGGTCTCCGACGCGTTCTGCGCGTCCCGTCTGGGCGGCGACTGGGGCACGGCCTTCGGCACGTTGCCGCACACGTTGGACCTGGCGTCAATCGTCAACCGGGCCCGCCCGGTTCCGGACTGCCCCGCCGGGAGCTAGCGCCCGGCCCGCGGCGCTCTCGAGGGGGAGGGGCGACGACCCGTGCCCCGGACCCCGAAGCGCGGTTCGCCCGGACCCCGTTCGGGGGTCCGGGGGCTCGCCGCCGTGCGTCCCCCAGCCGGAAGCGATGGCGGGGGGCGGAAATGGCGGGGGTGGTGCCGCGCCGACTCGGCACCACCCTGGGCGTCGACCGTTGGCCCCAGGGGGGAGGGGGCGGCAGGATCGACTCCGCGTCACTCTCCGGCAGACCGACCCCGGGCGGCAACCGTTGCAGAACGTTGCACTTCTTTCGCGCATACCCGGCGCGGGCCACCGCCGGAGCGGCACCATAAGGGGCAACGCGGAAGGGCACGGGGGACGACAGCTCGGAGAGACCGCACGTGAACCAGCAGCCTGCAGACCCGGTGGTACTCACTCAGCCGCCTGACGCGGCACCGACCGCACGTCACCCCATAGCCGCGCCAAGGCCGTTGATCGGCGACTCGTGGCAGCGGATGCTGCACACCGCGGTCGACCCCGACCGGGTGAACCACACCGGTTTCCTGCCGCTGGACGAGATCGAGCACCGCCGCAGGACCTCTCCGCTCGGCGAGGTCCTGCCGACGCTGCGCGAGTCGCTGCGGTCGATCGCCGAGTCCGGCTGCCACATCGTCGTGGTCACCGACGCCGACGGCCGGGTGCTGTGGCGGGCCGGGAGCCCGGCGATGCGGCGCAGCGCGGACCGCTTCGAGCTGGTCGAGGGCGCCGCGTGGACGGAGGACGTGGCGGGGACGAACGGCATCGGCACCGCGCTGGTGACCGGGCACCCGGTGCAGGTGCACTCCACCGAGCACTACGTGCGCGCCCTGCACCAGCTGACCTGCGCCGCCGCGCCGCTGCACGATCCGCGCGACGGCCGGCTGCTCGGCGTGGTGGACGTGACCTGTCCCGCCGCCACCACGCACCCCACCACCCTCGCCCTGGTCAGCGCGGTCGCCCGGGTCGCCGAGGGGGAACTGCGCATCCGGCACTGGGAGTCGGTGGAACGGCTGCGGACGGCCGCCGCACCGCTGCTGGCGCGGCTGGACGGCCAGGCGGTGGCCGTGGACCGGGACGGCTGGACGGCGGCGATCACCGGTCTGCCGCCGATGGACCGGGTGGCACTGCCCGAGGCGCCCATGGCGGGCGAGGCGTGGTTGCCGTCGCTGGGGCGGTGCGTGCTGGAGCCGCTGCCGGGCGGCTGGCTGGTACGGGTCGGCCCGGCACGCAGGCGGGATACCGCCGCGCCCAGCCGGGTCATCCTGAACCTGACCTGCGCCCGGTCCTGGACGGTCACCGTCAGCGGCCCCTCCGGGAGTTGGTCGCAGCGGCTGAGCCCGCGCCACGCCGAGCTGCTGTTCGCCCTCGCGATGCGCCGGGAGGGCAGCAGCGCCGCCCAGCTGGCGGCCGACCTGTTCGGCGACGCCACCCGCGAGGTGACCGTTCGGGCCGAACTGTCCCGGCTGCGGCGGAACTTGGCGGGCGTACTGGCCCACCGGCCGTACCGCTTCGCCGACGAGATCGCGGTGGAACTGCTGCGCCCCGAGAACCGGTTGGACCTGTTGCCGTTCTCCACCGCTCCGGTGGTCCGCGCCGCCCGCACCTCGCCCTGAGGAACCACCCGGCCGGTGGCAGACTGGCGGTATGCCCGAGTTGCCGGAGGTCGAGGCGCTCGCCGGGTTCCTCGGCGAGCGGCTGAGCGGGCGCGCGGTCGAGCGCGTGTACCCGTTGTCCGTACAGGTCCTCAAGACCTACGACCCGCCGCTGACCAGCCTTGAGGGCCGTACCCTCACCGGCGTCGCACGGCACGGGAAGTTCCTGGACATCGCGACCGACGACGGCACGCACCTGGTCGTCCATCTGGCCCGGGCGGGCTGGCTGCGGTGGTCGGACAAGCTGCCGGAGGCGCCGCCGCGCCCGGGCAAGGGGCCGCTGGCGCTGCGGCTGCTGCTGGCCGAACCGGCGGGCTCGGGCTTCGACCTGACCGAGGCGGGTACGCACAAGCGGCTCGCCGTGTACTGCGTACGCGATCCGGCCGAGGTACCGGGCATCGCCCGGCTGGGGCCCGATCCGCTGGACGCGGCGTTCACCCTGGACGTCTTCGCGGGACTGCTGGCGGGTGAGCGCCGTCAGATCAAGGGCGTGCTACGGGACCAGTCGGTGATCGCCGGAGTCGGCAACGCGTACTCGGACGAGGTGCTGCACGCCGCCCGGATGTCCCCGTTCAAGATCGCCGCGACGCTGGACGAGGAGGCGGTCGGCGCGCTTCACGAGGCGCTGCGCGGTACGTTGCGCGATGCCGTGGAGCGGTCGCGGGGGCTGGTGGCGGGCGAGTTGAAGGCCGAGAAGAAGACCGGCCTGAGGGTGCACGGCCGCACCGGCCAGCCCTGCCCGGTCTGCGGTGACACGGTGCGGGAGGTGTCGTACCGGGACTCCTCGCTCCAGTACTGCCCCACCTGCCAGACCGGCGGCAGGCCGCTGGCCGACCGGCGGCTGTCCCGGCTGCTGAAGTGACGGCCCCGGGTCGCGGCTAGGTGGCCTCCGGCATCCGGGCCAGCTCCGAGCGCCGGTAGGAGTACCCGAAGTAGACCACCATCCCGACCAGGAACCAGATGGCGAACCGCGCCCAGGTCTCCCAGTGCAGGAAGGTGATCAGCCACACCGAGAACAGCGCGCCGATCCCGGGCACCACCGGCATCGCGGGGCAGCGGAAGGCGCGCGGCAGGTCGGGCCGCCGGTAGCGCAGCACGATCACGGCCACGCAGACCACCACGAACGCCAGCAGGATGCCGATGTTGGTCAACTCCGCCGCCGTACCGATGGGCACGAACCCGGCGATGGCCGCCGAGGCCGCGCCCACGATCCAGGTCACCCGGGTCGGCACGTGCCGGGTCGGGTGGGTGTGCGCGAACCACCTGGGCAGCAGCCCGTCCCGGCTCATCGAGTACCACACCCGGGTGACCCCGAGCATGAAGGTGAACATCACCGTCAGGATGCCGATGATCGCGCCCACCGCGACCACGTTCGCGATGCCGTTCAGGCCCACCGACTTGAACGCCGTGGAGAAGCCGCTGGTCCTGTCGATGTCCGTGTAGCGCTGCATCCCGGTCAGCACCAGGCAGGCCAGTACGTACAGCACCATCGAGGCGGCGAGCGAGTAGACGATCGCCCTGGGCATGTGGCGCTGGGCGTCCCGCGACTCCTCCGCCGCCGTGCTCATCGCGTCATAGCCGAAGACGGCGAAGAAGACGGTGGCGGCGCCGGTGAACGTACCGGCCAGGCCGTAGGGGAAGAACGGGTGGTAGTGGGCGGCGCTGATGTGGAGGAACCCGACCGCGATGACCAGCAGCACCACCACGACCTTGATGCCGACGACCGTGGTCTCGAAGCGGGCCGCGCTGCGGATGCCGAGGGTGAGCAGATAGGCGATCAGCAGGCAGAGCACGGCGGCGAACAGGTCGACACGGTGACCGGGGCCGGTGCCGGGGGCGCCGAGCATCCACACCGGCAGCTTGATGCCGGCCTGGCTGAGCAGGAAGTCGAAGTACCCGGAGATGCCGATGGACACCACCGCGACGATCGCGGTGTACTCAAGCAGCAGGTCCCAGCCGATGAACCAGCCCACGATCTCCCCGAGCACCGCGTACCCGTAGGTGTAGGCGGAGCCCGCCCGGGGGATGAGCCCGGCGAACTCGGCGTAGCTGAACGCCGCGGCGGCGCTGGCGACGCCCGCGATCAGGAAGGACACCACGACCGACGGCCCCGCGACGCCGTTGGCCACGGTGCCCGCCAGGGTGAAGATCCCGGCGCCGATGATGCCGCCGATGCCGATGGCGGTGAGCTGCCACAGGCCCAGGCTGCGGGTGAGCTGTCCCCCGGTGGCCGCGGCCTCGCCGTCCTCGATCTCCTCGATCGCCTCGACCGGCTTGCGGCGCAGTACGCCGTGTCCGGCCCGGAGCACGGCCATGGTGTGTCCTCTCCGCCGACAGTTGACGGCGGCCCATCATCGCTGACCCCCCGCAGCCGTGGAAGACGCCGCTCCGCTTGATGCCCCGTCGGATCCCATCCGGCGGACACGCGTGTCCGCCCCCGCGCGGCTACCGGTTGCGGGGGCGGACCGTGCGGGGCGCGGTACGTCAGTACTTCGAGCCCGCGCGGCGGCGGAGGAGGTAGACCCCGCCACCGGTGACGGCCGCCGCCAGCAGCGTGGCGCCGAGCGCGGCCTGGATCGTGTTGATGCCGCCGTGGCTGCCGCCGAGGCCGGTCTTGGCGCCCTTGGTCAGCGCACCGCCGCCCTTGGTCGTCGCGCTGCCCTCGCCGCCCTTGGTCAGCGCACCGCTCTTGGCGCCCTGGACCAGCGTGCCGAGCTTGTGTACCGCGCCCTTCGGCGGGTCGCCCTTGACGGCGGTGTCGCCCACGGTGAAGTCGCCACCGGTGATGGACTTGCCGCCGCAGGTGGCGGTGACCTTGTACGCGCCGTTCTTGGCGGTGGAGAAGATCTTCGCGGTGGCGACCGAGGAGCCCTGGTTGACGATCCCCTTGAGCGGGGTGCGCGAGAAGACGCTGGACTCGACGATGGCGTTGTAGGTCTTGCCGCTGCCACGGCACGAGCTGCCGTCCACCGTGACGGTGAGCGTCCCGCCGGGCTTCACGTCCTTGGGCGTGACGATGATGTTGTTCGGGGCGGAGTTGGAGCCGTAGCTCGGGGCGGAGCTGGAGGCGGACGGGTTCGCGGACGGGTTCGCGGGACCGGACGCCGCCGCCGCGAGGGGCGCGGACAGGCCGAGGGCGGCACCGGCGACGACGGTGACTGCGAGGGCACGAGTGACGGTCATGGTGATCCTCCGTTGGACGTGCCTGGGGCGAGGCGCCCCGGGATCGGCTGGAGCACGTCCACGTCCGAGACTCACCCGGCCTTTATGCCCCCGCATCCGCAAGCCCGTCCGGGCCAGCGCCGCGGGCCCCGCCGGGAAGGGAGTTGGGCCGGTAACACCGCAGGTCACACGCGATCGAAACCGGATTCCTGACGTTCACTCGGACGGCGGTGGCCCCATCGGGCGACCGGGGGCACGGCCCGCCACCCGTTCGCCCGTCAGATCTCGCCGACCGCGCGGACCACGACTAGCGTTCCGCACAGCGAGGCTTCAGGAGGAGGCATGGCGCACATACCCCGGACACCGGAGCCGACGCCGCGTCAGACCGGCACGGACCCCCGCCCCCGACGGCGCGGCGGTCCGATCCCCCCGGTCGCGATAGCCCTGGCGGCGGTGCTCGGCGGATACCTGGTCCACGACGGCACCACGGCCCATGGCGGCCCGCCGCGCCCCGCCTCGGTGGACTCACCCACCGACCCGCTCCCGTCCGCCGACGCCCCGGCACCGCTGCCGTTCGCCGCGCCCTCCCGGATCAGGATCCCGGTCATCCGGGTGAACGCCCCGGTGATGCGGGTCGGCCAGGACAACGAGGGCGGGGTCGGCGTGCCGCCCCCGCAGAACAAGAACCTCGCCGCCTGGTACGGCGCGGGACCCGCGCCCGGTCAGAGCGGCACCGCGGTGATGGACGGCCATGTGGACAACAAGGCGGGCCCCGCCGTCTTCTACAACCTCGGCACCCTGCACCGCGGCGACCGCATCGAGGTGGCCCGTACCGACGGCCGGACGGCGGTGTTCACCGTCTACGGCATAGAGCTGTTCGCCAAGAGCGCCTTCCCCGCCAAGCGGGTCTACGGCGACGCCGGCCGGCCGGAACTGCGGGTGATCACCTGCGGCGGCGCGTTCTCCCGGCGGACCGGGTACGCCGGGAACGTGGTCGTGTTCGCCCGGCTGACCGCCGAGCGGTAGACCGCGCGGGGCTTCGCCGGTTTCGTTCGGCTCGGCACCACCGGTCCGCCTTGTCGGCTTGCTCGCCGTCGCGGCGCGATCTCGTCGCCGCCCCCGGCCGGGCGGCACGCCCGTCGACCGTGGTTGGCTGTGCCGCATGCGCATCACCGTGACCACCTGGTCCCTGGAGCAGACCTCCGCCGCCGACCTCAGCCCCGCCGCGCAACCGGATCCGCGGGCCGGGATCCGCGTGGTGCGGGCCGAGGTGCCGTGCCCGGCGTTCAGCCGGTTCCTCTACACCGCGGTCGGTGCGGACGTCTCCTGGACCGACCGGCTGGGGTGGGACCGCGCACGGTGGCGGGAGCATCTGGAGCGGCCGGGCGTGGAGACCTGGGTCGCCTATGAACGCGGTACGCCCGCGGGCTACCTGGAGTTGGAGGGGCAGGACGAGGGCCGGGTGGAGATCGTCTACTTCGGCCTGCTGCCCGACTTCCGGGGTCGGCGGATCGGCGGCCATCTGCTGTCGTACGGCACCGCGCGGGCCTGGGACCTGGCGGAGCGCTGGCCGCACCGGGCGCCGACCAAGCGGGTGTGGCTGCACACGTGCAGTCTGGACGGGCCGCACGCGTTGGCCAATTACGAGCGGCGCGGCTTCCGGGTCTTCGAGACGGTGACCGGCGAGGAGGACAAGCCGGCCATCACGGGCGGCCCATGGCCCGACGCGGCACGGTGACACGCGACACACCGTCTCACCATCCAAGAAAAGCGCGTCCACATTCTGGATAATAGTGGACTCCCCCAACGGGGGCGTGCCACGCTTCCGTCATGTCTCGCGCTGGAATCGCCTTGGTAGGTCGACTGCACGTCGACCTCGGCCGCATGTCCAGCGCCATCTGTCCGGTGAGCTGACCCTCCAGCGCCGATCCGTCCACGCTCTTTCGCCGTCGCGGCCGCCCGGGTCCCCACCGCATCAGTAATCGCAGGTCAGGTGGGGTGTCAGTGGGTCCGCACCGCGTACCTTGTCCCCGCTCGAAGGACCGTATCGCCATGGCCACCACACCGCGTCCCGAACCCGCCGCACCGTCCCGCCGCAAGGCCGGCCGCCACCGCGGCGAGGGGCAGTGGGCCGTCGGCCACTTCACCCCGCTGAACGCCAACGAGCAGTTCAAGAAGGATGACGACGGTCTCAATGTGCGGACACGCATTGAGACGATCTACGCCCATCGCGGCTTCGACTCCATCGACCCGGCCGACCTGCGCGGACGGATGCGCTGGTGGGGTCTGTACACCCAGCGCAAGCCCGGTATCGACGGCGGGAAGACCGCGATCCTCGAACCGGAGGAGCTGGACGACAAGTACTTCATGATGCGGGTGCGCATCGACGGCGGACGGCTCACCGTCGCCCAACTGCGCGCCATCGGCGAGGTGTCCGAGCAGTACGCCCGCGGCACCGCCGACATCACCGACCGGCAGAACATCCAGCTGCACTGGGTGCGGATCGAGGACGTACCGGCGATCTGGCAGAAGCTGGAGGCGGTCGGCCTGTCCACCACGGAGGCGTGCGGCGACTGCCCCCGGGTGATCATCGGTTCCCCGGTGGCGGGCATCGCCGCCGACGAGATCATCGACGGTACGCCCGCGGTCGACGAGATCCACCGGCGGTACATCGGCAGCAAGGAGTTCTCCAATCTGCCGCGGAAGTTCAAGACCGCCGTCTCCGGCTCGCCGGTGCAGGACGTGGTGCACGAGATCAACGACGTCGCGTTCGTCGGCGTCGTACACCCCGAGCACGGCCCCGGCTTCGACCTGTGGGTCGGCGGCGGACTGTCCACCAACCCGCGGCTGGCCGAACGCCTGGGCACCTGGGTGCCGTTGGAGGAGGTGGCCGATGTGTGGGCGGGCGTGGTCGGCATCTTCCGCGACTACGGCTACCGGCGGCTGCGCACCCGGGCCCGGCTGAAGTTCCTGATGGCCGACTGGGGTCCGCGGAAGTTCCGCCAGGTGCTGGAGGACGAGTACCTCAAGCGCAGGCTCGTCGACGGCCCGGCGCCGCAACAGCCCAGCAACCGCTGGCGGGACCACGTCGGCGTGCACGAGCAGAAGGACGGCCGCTACTACGTCGGCTTCGCACCGCGCGTCGGCCGGGTGGACGGCGCCACCCTGACGAAGATCGCCGAACTGGCCGCCGTCCACGGCTCGGACCGGCTGCGCACCACCGTCGAACAGAAGATGATCATCCTCGATGTGGCGCCCGACCAGGTCGACTCGCTGGTCGCCGGGCTTGAGGCACTGGACTTCCAGGTCAAGCCGACGCCGTTCCGGCGCGGCACCATGGCCTGCACCGGCATCGAGTTCTGCAAGCTGGCCATCGTGGAGACCAAGGCGCGCGGTGCCTCCCTCATCGACGAACTGGAGCGCCGCCTACCGGACTTCACCGAGCCCATCACCATCAATGTCAACGGCTGCCCCAACGCCTGCGCCCGCATCCAGACCGCGGACATCGGGCTCAAGGGCCAGCTGGTGCTCAACGACAAGGGCGAGCAGGTGGAGGGCTTCCAGGTGCACCTGGGCGGCGCGCTCGGCCTGGACCCCGGCTTCGGCCGCAAGGTGCGCGGCCTGAAGGTCGCCGCCGAGGAACTGCCCGACTACGTCGAGCGGGTGCTGCGCCGCTTCCAGGCCGAGCGCCAGGACGGCGAGCGGTTCGCCGACTGGGCGGCGAGGGCGAGCGAGGAGGCGCTGTCGTGAGCGAGGCAGTGGCTACGAGCGAACGCGGAGAGGAAGGGCCATGAGCGAGCGTGCGGCGCCGTTCTACTGCCCGTACTGCGGCGACGAGGACCTGCGCCCCTCCGAGGAGGGCCACGGCGCATGGGAGTGCGGTGCGTGCAACCGGGCCTTCCGGCTGTCCTTCATCGGACTGCTGGCGAAGGGGCTGGGCCGAGCCAACGCCCAAGGGGGCAGCGGGACATGACGGAGACCCACATACCTGATGACGAAGGCGAACTCCAGGCGCTGGCCGAGCGGGCGGGCCGGGAACTGGAGGACGCCGACGCGCTGGACATCCTGCGCTGGACGGCGGACACCTTCGGTCCGCGCTGGTGCGTCACCTCCTCGATGGAGGACGCGGTGGTGGCCCATCTGGCCTCCCGGGTCTCCCCCGGCGTGGACGTGGTCTTCCTCGACACCGGCTACCACTTCCCGGAGACCATCGGCACCCGTGACGCGGTGGAGGCGGTGCTGGACGTCAACGTCATCACCCTCACACCGCGCCAGACCGTCGCCGAGCAGGACGCCGAGTACGGCCCGGGACTGCACGACCGGGACCCCGACCTGTGCTGTGCGCTGCGCAAGGTCAGGCCGCTGGAGGAGGGCCTGCGCGGCTACCAGGCATGGGCCACCGGGCTGCGTCGCGACGAGTCGCCGACCCGGGCCAACACCCCGGTCGTCGGCTGGGATCCCAAGCGCCGCAAGGTCAAGGTCTCCCCCATCGCCCGCTGGACGCAGCGGGAGGTCGACTCGTACATCGCCGAACACGGCGTGCTGACCAACCCGTTGCTGACCGACGGCTACGCCTCCATCGGCTGCGCGCCGTGCACCCGGCGGGTGCTGGCGGGCGAGGACGCGCGGGCGGGGCGCTGGGCTGGCCGGGCGAAGACGGAATGCGGGCTGCACGGATGACGGACCACGAGGAGAAGACCGTGACGGACCAGGGCGCCACGATCTGGCTCACCGGTCTGCCGAGCGCGGGCAAGACCACCATCGCCCGGGCGTTGGCGGACACGCTGCGTGGTGGTGGGCATCGGGTGGAGGTGCTGGACGGTGATGAGATCCGGGAGTTCCTGTCCGCCGGGCTGGGGTTCAGCCGTGAGGACCGGCACACCAATGTGCAACGCATCGGCTTCGTCGCCGAGTTGCTGGCGTCGCACGGTGTGAAGGTGCTGGTTCCGGTGATCGCGCCGTACGCGGACAGCCGGGAGGCGGTGCGCAAGCGGCACGAGGCCAACGGCACCGCGTATCTGGAGGTGCATGTGGCGACTCCGGTCGAGGTGTGCTCGGTGCGTGATGTGAAGGGCCTGTACGCCAGGCAGGCGGCGGGTGAGATCTCCGGTCTGACCGGGGTGGACGACCCGTACGAGCCGCCCGCCGCTCCGGACCTGCGGATCGAGGCGCATCAGCAGAGTGTCGCGGAGTCCGCAGCCGCGCTGGAAGCGCTATTGGTGGAGAGGGAGTTGGCGTGACGACGGTGACCGTGACCGCTGAGGGGACCGACAACCCGTACGCGCTCAGCCACTTGGACGCTTTGGAGTCCGAGGCGGTGCACATCTTCCGTGAGGTGGCGGGGGAGTTCGAGCGGCCGGTGATCCTGTTCTCCGGTGGCAAGGACTCGATCGTGATGCTGCACCTGGCGCTGAAGGCGTTCGCTCCTGCGGCGGTGCCGTTCGGGCTGCTGCATGTGGACACCGGGCACAACTTCCCCGAGGTGCTGGCGTATCGGGACCGCACCGTGGCCGCGCACGGTCTGCGGTTGCATGTGGCCAGCGTGCAGGACTACATCGACGACGGCAGGCTGCGTGAGCGCCCGGACGGCACCCGTAATCCGTTGCAGACCGTTCCGCTGCTGGACGCGATCGGCGAGGGCCGCTACGACGCGGTGTTCGGCGGGGGGCGCCGGGACGAGGAGAAGGCGCGGGCCAAGGAGCGGGTGTTCAGTCTGCGGGATGAGTTCGGTGCGTGGGATCCGCGGCGTCAGCGGCCGGAGTTGTGGCAGTTGTACAACGGCCGTCACGCGCCCGGTGAGCATGTGCGGGTCTTCCCGCTGTCGAACTGGACGGAGCTGGATGTGTGGCAGTACATCGCCCGTGAGGGCATCGAGCTGCCGGATATCTACTACGCGCATGAGCGTGAGGTGTTCTCCCGGGATGGGATGTGGCTGACCGCCGGGGAGTGGGGCGGCCCGAAGCCGGGTGAGCCGGTGCAGCGGCGGATGATCCGCTACCGCACGGTGGGCGACATGTCGTGCACGGGCGCGGTGGATTCGGACGCGGTCACGATCGAGCAGGTCATCGCCGAGATCGCCGCCTCCCGGTTGACCGAGCGGGGCGCGACGCGCGCCGACGACAAGCTGTCCGAGGCGGCGATGGAAGACCGCAAGCGCGAGGGGTACTTCTGACCATGAGCACCACCACTGAGGAGTTGGCGGCCACCTCGCTGCTGCGGTTCGCCACCGCCGGATCCGTGGACGACGGTAAGTCCACGCTGGTCGGCAGGTTGCTGCACGACTCGAAGTCCGTACTGGCCGACCAGTTGGAGGCGGTCGAGCACGCCTCCAGGCAGCGCGGCCAGCAGACCCCGGATCTGGCCTTGTTGACCGACGGGTTGCGGGCGGAGCGGGAGCAGGGCATCACCATCGATGTCGCCTACCGCTACTTCGCCACGCCCCGGCGCCGGTTCATCCTGGCCGACACACCCGGACATGTGCAGTACACCCGCAACATGGTCACCGGCGCCTCCACCGCCGAGTTGACGGTGGTGCTGGTCGACGCGCGCAACGGGGTGGTCGAGCAGACCCGCCGTCATGCCGCCGTGGCCGCGCTGTTGCGGGTGCCGCATGTGGTGCTGGCCGTCAACAAGATGGACCTGGTCGAGTACGCCGAGCCGGTCTTCGCGAAGATCGCCGAGGAGTTCACCGCCTACGCCGCCGAGCTGGGGGTGCCGGAGGTCACCGCGATCCCGATCTCGGCGCTGGGCGGCGACAACGTGGTGACACCGTCCGCGCACATGGACTGGTACGGCGGCCCGACCATCCTGGAACACCTGGAGACCGTCCCCGTCGGCACCGACCCCACCGGCGCACCGGCCCGCTTCCCGGTCCAGTACGTCATCCGCCCGCAGACCGCCGAGCACCCCGACTACCGCGGCTACGCGGGCCAGATCGCCTCCGGAGTGCTGCGCGTCGGCGACCGGGTGACGGTGCTGCCGTCCGGCGCGACCAGCACCATCACCGGTATCGACGTCCTCGGCGAGCCGGTGGACGTGGCCTGGGCGCCGCAGTCGGTGACCGTGCTGCTCGCCGACGACCTCGACATCTCCCGCGGCGACCTGCTCGCCCCCGCGGCCACCGCGCCCGCGGTGACGCAGGACATCACGGCCACCGCCTGCCATCTGCACGAACGTCCGCTTCGGGTGGGCGAAAGGGTGCTGCTCAAGCACGGCACCCGTACCGTCAAGGCGATCGTGAAGGGCCTGCCCTACCGGATCAACCTCACCGCCGGACTCAGCCACGAAACCGAACCCGGTGAACTGTCCGCCAACGACATCGGCGCCGTCGTGCTGCGCACCGCGCAGCCACTACCGGTCGACGCCTACGCCGACTCCCGGCTGACCGGTTCGTTCCTGCTGATCGACCCGGCCGACGGCACCACACTCACCGCGGGCATGGTCGGCGAGGCCTTCGCCGCCGCCGACGACACCAACCCCACGGTGGATGACGATGGTTGGGACTTCTGATGACCACGGAGACTTACTCCGGCTTCGCCAAGGAGGGCGGCCGCATCGGCAGCGGCACGCTGGGCAGCGGCCAGGGCGGAGTGTCGCGATGTGCGCGGTGAGCCACGCGTACCCGCATCCCCCCGCACGTCCCCATGCCCCCATCGCCCCGGGCGCGCCGTAACGGCGTGTGACTGTCCGGGCCTACGAGAGGAATACCTCCCGTGACAGCCGACCGCCTCCCGCGTACCCCCAGAAGCCGGACCGTAGCCGCCGCCGTTGTCTGCCTGATGCTGTTGGGCCTGTCGGCCTGCGGCTACGGTTCCCAGAAGGCCGACACCGCGGCCCCGGCCGCGAGCGCGGGCGGCAAGAAGCTGTCCGCGAGTTCGGTGACGATCGGCTACTTCGCGAACATCACCCACGCCACCCCTTTGGTCGGTCTGCAACGGGGGCTGTTCCAGAAGGCGTTGGGCGGCACCCAGATCAAGTCCCAGGTGTTCAACGCCGGTCCGTCGGAGATCGAGGCGCTGAACGCGGGCGCGATCGACATCGGCTGGATCGGGCCGTCCCCGGCGATCAACGGCTATGTGAAGTCCCACGGCCAGGACCTGAAGATCATCGCGGGTTCCGCCTCCGGTGGTGTCTCCCTGGTGGTCAACCCGAACAAGGTCAAGAGCCTGGACGATCTGAAGGGCAAGCGGATCGCCACTCCGCAGCTGGGCAACACCCAGGACGTGGCGCTGCTGAACTACCTGGCGTCCAAGGGGTTCAAGGAGGACCCGACCACCGGCAAGGGTGACGTCACCGTCGAGCGGATCGACAACAAGACCACCCCGATCGCCTTCCAGCAGGGTCAGATCGACGGCGCCTGGGTACCCGAGCCCACCGCCTCGCAGTTGGTCACCGAGGGCGCCAAGAAGCTGCTGGACGAGAAGACGCTGTGGAACAACGGCCAGTTCGTGATCACCAACGTGGTCGTCTCCCAGAAGTTCCTCACCGAGCACCCCGACGTGGTCGAGGCCGTGCTGCGCGGCTCGGTGGACACCAACGCCTGGATCAGGGCCAACCCCGCCCAGGCCGCCCAGGCCGCCAACGCCCAGTTGCAGAGGCTGTCCGGAAAGCCGCTGCCCGCGGCCGTGCTCGACCCGGCGTTCAGGAACGTCGAGGTCACCGACGACCCGCTGGCCTCCACCCTGCGCGAGGAGGCAGCCCACGCCGTACAGGCCGGACTGCTCAAGTCGCCCGACCTGAACGGCATCTACGACCTCACGCTGCTCAACAAGATCCTCAAGGCCGACGGCAAGCCGGCGGTCTCCGACGCGGGCTTGTGATCCAGGCCGCCACCAGGAGGTAACACCATGGCGACTGAAGTCACCGAGCAGCCCGTCCAGCAGGACTCCGGCCACCCCTACGCGGCCCGTCTCGACCAGGTCTCCAAGTCGTTCGGCCGACCCGGCGCCCAGCAGCTCGTGCTGGACGGCATCACGCTCGACGTCGCGCCCGGAGAGTTCGTCTGCCTGCTGGGCGCCTCCGGCTGCGGCAAGTCCACCCTGCTCAACCTGGTCGCCGGACTCGACCAGCCGTCCGCCGGGAGCATCGAGGTGCCCGGCGGGCGGCCCGCGTTGATGTTCCAGGAACACGCCCTGTTCCCCTGGCTCACCGCCGGCCGCAACATCGAACTCGCGCTACGGCTGCGCGGAGTGCCCCGCACCGAGCGGCGCGAACACGCCGAACGACTGCTGGAACTCGTCCGCCTCCAGGGCGCCCACGGCAAGCGGGTGCACGAGTTGTCCGGTGGCATGCGCCAGCGCGTGGCGATGGCCCGCGCCCTCGCCCAGGACAGCCAACTGCTGCTGATGGACGAGCCGTTCGCCGCACTCGACGCCATCACCCGCGACGTGCTGCACGAGGAGCTGACCCGGATCTGGGCCGAGACCAAGGTCTCGGTGCTGTTCGTCACCCACAACGTGCGCGAGGCGGTACGACTCGGCCAGCGCGTCATCCTGCTGTCCTCCCGCCCCGGCCGCATAGCCCGCCAGTGGACGGTCGACATACCGCAGCCGCGCCGCATCGAGGACGCCGCGGTCGCCGACCTGTCCGTTCAGATCACCGAACAACTACGGGGGGAGATCCGCCGCCATGGCCAGCACTGAAGCCAGGCCCGAGAGCAGGCCCGACACCAAACCGGACCTCGCCGGTCTGGAAGCGGGCCTGGACGCACTGGAGACCCCGACCACCGCCAAGACGCCGGTCGGACAGATCCTGCGCGACAAGGCACTACCGCCCCTCGCCGCCGTCGCACTGGTACTGGTGCTGTGGCAACTCGCCTACCACTTCCAGCTCAAGCCGCACTATCAACTGCCCAGCCCCGGCGACGTATGGGGCTCGCTGCACACCATGTGGCTGCAGGGCACACTGCTCGGCTACGTGTGGACCTCCGTCTCCCGCGGCGCGCTGGGCTTCCTCGCCTCCGTGGTGATCGGCACACCCCTGGGACTGCTGGTGGCCCGCGCCGCCCCGGTGCGGGCCGCGATCGGCCCGATCCTGTCCGGGCTGCAGTCCATGCCCTCGGTCGCCTGGGTACCGGCCGCGATCATCTGGTTCGGCCTGAACAACTCCACCATCTACGCCGTCGTCCTCCTCGGCGCGGTACCGTCCATCGCCAACGGACTGGTCTCCGGCATCGACCAGGTCCCCCCGCTGTTCCTGCGCGCCGGCCGCACCATCGGCGCCACCGGACTGCACGGCGTACGGCACGTACTACTGCCCGCCGCACTCCCCGGCTACCTCGCCGGACTCAAGCAGGGCTGGGCGTTCTCCTGGCGCTCCCTGATGGCCGCCGAGATCATCGCCACCTCACCAGACCTCGGCGCCGGACTCGGCCAACTCCTGGAAAACGCCCGCACCAACGCCGACATGCCCGGAGTACTCGCCGCCATCGCGCTCATCCTCATCGTCGGCATCGGCATCGAACTCCTCATCTTCCGACCCGCCGAACGCCGCGTGCTGCGCGGGCGCGGCCTGCTGGCGGGAGCACGATGACGGCCCCCGCCCTCCTCGTCATCGCCCACGGCAGCCGGGACCCCCGGCACGCCGCGACGGTGCACGCGCTCTGCGAGCGGGTGCGGGCGGCGCGGCCGGAAGTCCGCGTGGAGCCCGGTTTCCTGGACCACTGTGCGCCTCGCGTTCCCCAGGTCATCGACCGGTTGGCGGCCGAGGGGGTGCGGGAGCTGGTGGCGCTGCCACTGCTGTTGACTCGGGCGTTCCACGCCAAGACCGACATTCCCTCCGTGCTGCGGGAGGCTGCCGGGCGGCATCGGGGCGTGACGGTTCGGCAGTCCGCCGTGCTGGGGCCGTCAGCCTTGCTGACGGCCGCCATGGAGCGGCGGCTGGCCGAGGCCGGGGTTCACGCCGCCGAACGGGGCACGACCGGGGTCGTGTTGGCTTCCGCCGGGTCGTCGGATCCGGAGGCGGTCGCGGTCATCGCCTCCCTTGCGCGGGAGTGGCAGCGCACGGGGTGGGCCGCCGTGCGGCCCGCCGATCCCTCTTCGACCTCGGACGCGGTGGCGGCGCTGCGGGCCGAGGGGGTACGACGGGTCGCCGTGGTGCCGTACGTCCTCGCCCCCGGGGTGCTGCCGGACCGCATCGCCCGGGGCGCGGCGGGGGCGGACTTCCTGGCGCCCGTTCTCGGTGACGCGGCCGAGGTGGCGCGGCTGGTTCTGTCGCGGTACGCCGCTTGTGCGCGCGGTTTCCACCCTCTGCGGCGGGCGGCCTGAGCCCCCGGGGCGGGCTGCGCCCCGGTGGTCGCGGCAACGGGTGGGCGGGGGAGGTGGAAGAGACCTACCGCAACCACGAAACAGGCCGCATCCTCCGGAGGAAGGAGCACGCCCTCCCCTCACCAGGGGGCGTGCACACTGCCCGGGTAGGACCCCGCACCGCCCAAGGATCACCGGCCAGCCGGATGGGGGCGCCCCATCGGCCCCGTACTGTCTGTGAACGAACTCCGTTACGGGGGTACGGAGAAACACAGGGCCGCCGGATCCATCCGGCGGCCCTGTCGTCAGCGATGCGAAACCCGGAGGGAAGACGTGGCGTTCACCGAACAGCGGGCCAGGGCCGTGCTGGCGGCAGCGGGGCAGCCCCACGCACCAGCAGCAGCCGAACTGCTGGCGCTCGGTGAGAACGCCGTGTTCGCCGTGGGCGACATGGTCGTCAAGATCGGCCGGGAGGCCGACCTGCTGGCGCGCGCGGAGCGCGAAGTACGCACCGCGCGGTGGCTGGCCGAGCACCGCGTCCCCGCCGTACGCCCCGCGCGGCCGCACGCCGAAGTGGTGGACGGCCACCCGCTCAGCTACTGGCACCGGCTGCCCGAAGCCGTCCGCCCGCCCGACTCCGCCGACCTGGCCGCACTGCTGCACGCCGTACACGCCCTCCCGCCGCCGGAACTGCCGCTGCCGCGGCGCGAGTTGCTGGGCGGAGTGGAGCGCTGGCTACGGCTGGCGGGCGACGCCATCGACCCGGCGGACGCGGCCTTCCTACGCCACCGCCGCGATGAACTCGCCGCACGAGTCGCCGAGTTGCGGCCGCACCTGACGCCGGGCCCGATCCACGGGGACGCGCTGCCGCGCAACGTACTGGTCGGCCCGGACGGGCCAGTACTGGTCGACCTGGAGACGTTCTCCAGCGATCTGCGCGAGCACGACCTGGTGGTGATGGCCCTGCACCGGGACCGCTACGGTCTCACCCCCGCGCAGTACGCGCGGTTCACCGAACGGTACGGCTGGGACGTACGGGAGTGGAACGGCTGCGCGGTACTGCGCGGCGCCCGGGAGACGGCGAGTTGCGCATGGGTGGCCCAGCAGGCGCCCGGCAACCCCGCCGCCCTCGCGGAGTTCCGCCGCCGGGTGGCATCGCTGCGGGAGGGCGACGAGACGGTGCGCTGGCACCCGTTCTGATCCGTCCGGTACCCCTTCTAGTCGGCCCGTAGCGGCCAGCGGCCGTCCACGACCGCGCCCGGGTCGCGCCGCCGCAGCCAGCCCTGGTAGCCCTCGGCCCACTCGCCGTACCAGACCACCTGGCGTCGGTGGAGATCCCAGGGCTCGGCGGCGGCTATTCGCGGATGCCGCTCGGCGAGCGCGCACGCGACCCGCACCGCCGCCAGCGCGTCCGCGCCCGCCTCGTGTGCGCCGTCGAGCAGGACGCCGTACTCCTGGCAGGCGGCCTGAAGCGTACGGGAGCCCTTGCGGTAGGGGTCGACCGCGCGGTCCACGGTGAGCGGATCGAGGACCGGCCCCACTTCGGTGCCGAGCGGCGGCAGCCCGTACCGGGTCAGCTCGGCGGCCAGCACGCTGAGGTCGTAACTGGCGTTGTACGCCACCACCGGCACCCCGTCCGCCCAGTACCCGGCGAGTGCCTCGGCTATCTCGGCCACCGCCTCCCGGGCCGGGCGCCCGGCGGAGCGGGCCCGCTCGGTGGTGATGCCGTGGATCCGGGCGGCGTCCGCGGGTATCGGCACCCCGGGGTCGACCAGCCAGGCGAGGCGCGTCACCGGCTCGCCCGCCTTGGCCTCCGTCACCGCGGCCGTGACGATCCGCGCCGTCGCCGGATCAGTGCCCGTGGTCTCCAGGTCGAACCCCACAAGCGGTTCCGTGTGCCACCCCATGCCGAGCACCCCTCCCGCAGTCTTTCGCCGGTGCGGTCACATCATCTCGTGCACCACTGACAGCCGGGCGGCGGTGGTCGCTAGGACACTGGGCGCGAATCCCCCCAAACGCCCTCGAACTCCTCGCGGTAGATCTCGAACAGCCCGTGCTCACCGTGCCGTTCGAGCGGCTCGCCGCCTTCTTCCTGCACCAGCTTCCGGCTACCGCCGCGCAGCACCAGCACCGGGGACTCCATGCCGCGCGCCCTGCGCAGGTAAGACTGGACGACGGCGACGCCGTCCGCGCCGTCACCGTCGACCAGGTACGCGGTGAAGCGCGGTGTCTCGTCGAAGACCCGGATCTCGAAGGCGTCCGGGTCCCGCAGCCGGGCGCGGACCCGGCGCATGTGCATGATGTTCATCTCCACCGAGCGGCTGATCTCCCCACGCCCCAGGCCCAGTTCGCGCTCCCGGCGGCGGACCGCGCTGCTGGCGGGATTGAGGAACAGCAGCCGCACCCGGCACCCGGTCTCGGCGAGCCGCACCAGTCGGCGGCCGGAGAAGTTCTGCACCAGCACGTTCAACCCGATGCCGGTGGCGTCCAACCGCCGGGCGCCGCTGAACAGGTCCTCGGCGGGCATCTTGCGCAACAGCCGAACCCGGTCCGGATAGACGCCCACCACATCGGCGAAGCGGTCCCCGACGATCTCCTCCACGGCGTCCACCGGCAGCCGTCGGCCGGAGCCCGCCCAGGCGTCGCCGCCGAGCATGTCGATCAGCCGGGCCGCCGCGCGTTCGGCCTGCGCCAGCACCGTCTCGGACAGTGCCCGGTTGCGGTTGACGACGTGCCGGGCGACCTCCAACTCGTCCAGCACCAGTTCCAGTTCGCGCCGCTCGTCCAGGTACGGCTCGAAGCACGGCCAGTGCTGGACGACCAACTCCCGCAGTTGCGGCAGGGTCAGGAAGCTGAGCACGTTGTCGTCGGCCGGGTCGAGCAGATAGCCCTTGCGGCGGCTCACCTCCCGTACCGCGGCGGCCCGCTGCACCCACTCGTGTCCGGCCGGACCCGCCGCGGCCACGACCCATTCCTCGCCGTGCACCGGCTCGTAGATCGGCCGCAGCACCGCGCCGACCACGGCCCGCAGCCGCTGTTCGACGAGATTCAGCCATACGTAGGCCCGCCCCGCGCGCCGGGCGCGGGTGCGCACCTCGGCCCAGGCTTCGGCGCCCCAGTCCAGTTCTGGTCCGATGTCCAGTTTCACGCCCGCCTGTGCCAGGGAGACCGCGCCGGTCGTCCCGTCCGTGGTGCCGCCTTGGTTCTCCTGGTCACCGCCACCCGGCAGCACCAGACCTCCAGACGCCACCACCACACCGCCTTTCCCTCCCCCGTCCACGATCAAGGAAGGGTACTGCGGGCGCGGGACACGTCGCAGCGTTACGGACGCGACTTCACGACATTCACGGCTTCGTAATCCAGCCATGGCCCGTTCGGCGGGCCGCCGTTCGGCCACCCGTTCAGGGGAAGATCTTGCGAAAACGGACATCCAGGCGGTCATGTGAGCGAGGATGCTCGGGGTACGGCGCCCTCTTGGTGCCCGCCAACTTGAGTGGAAGAGTCGACGACATGCAGGTCTGGCCGGGACAGACGTACCCCCTCGGCGCCACCTACGACGGTGCCGGGACCAACTTCGCGGTCTTCTCCGAGGTGGCGGACCGCATCGAGCTGTGCCTGCTGCACGACGACGGCTCGGAGACGGCCGTCGAACTGCGGGAGAGCGACGCGTTCGTCCGCCACGCCTACATCCCGGGGGTGATGCCGGGCCAGCGGTACGGCTTCCGGGTGCACGGGCCTTACGACCCGGCGCGCGGCCACCGCTGCAACTCCGCCAAGTTGCTGCTCGACCCCTACGCCAAGGCGATGAGCGGCACCATCGACTGGCACGAGGCCGTCTACGGCTACCGGTTCGACCGGCCGGACGCGCGCAACGACCTGGACTCGGCGCCGCACACGATGACGTCGGTGGTCATCAATCCGTTCTTCGACTGGTCCGACGACCGGCCGCCGCGCATCGACTACCACCGCACCGTGCTCTACGAGGCGCATGTCAAGGGCCTGACGATGCTGCACCCCGGTCTGCCGGAGGAGGTGCGCGGCACCTATGCGGCGCTGGCCCACCCGGCGGTGATCGAGCACCTCGTGGAACTCGGCGTCACCGCCCTGGAGCTGATGCCGATTCAGCAGTTCGTCACCGACAACCGGCTGGTGGACGAGGGGCTCACCAACTACTGGGGCTACAACACCATCGGCTTCTTCGCACCGCACAACGCCTACGCCTCGATGGGTGACCGCGGCCAGCAGGTGCTGGAGTTCAAGACGGCGGTCCGCGCCCTGCACGCCGCCGGGATCGAGGTGATCCTGGACGTCGTCTACAACCACACGGCGGAGGGCAACCACCTCGGCCCCACGCTGTCGCTGCGCGGCCTGGACAACGCCTCGTACTACCGGCTGGAGCCGGACAAGAGGTACTACACCGACACCACGGGCACCGGCAACTCCCTGCTGATGCGCAGCCCGCACACCCTCCAGATGATCATGGACTCGCTGCGCTACTGGGTGACCGAGATGCATGTCGACGGGTTCCGCTTCGACCTGGCGTCCACCCTGGCCCGGCAGTTCCACGAGGTGGACCGGCTGTCGTCGTTCTTCGACCTGGTCCAGCAGGACCCGGTGGTCAGCCAGGTCAAGCTGATCGCCGAGCCCTGGGACCTCGGCGAGGGCGGCTACCAGGTGGGCAACTTCCCACCGCTGTGGACCGAGTGGAACGGCGCGTACCGCGACACCGTGCGGGACCTGTGGCGCGGTGAGCCCGCCCGGCTCGCCGAGTTCGGCTCCCGGCTGACCGGCTCCTCCGACCTGTACCAGGACGACGGCCGCCGTCCGCTCGCCTCCATCAACTTCGTCACCTGCCATGACGGCTTCACCCTGCACGACCTGGTCAGCTACAACGAGAAGCACAACGAGGCCAACGGCGAGGGCAACCGGGACGGGGAGAGCTACAACCGCTCGTGCAACCACGGCGTCGAGGGACCCACCGACGACGAGGACGTGCTGGCGCTGCGCGGCCGGCAGATGCGCAACTTCGTCGCCACGCTGATGCTGTCGCAGGGCGTGCCGATGATCTCGCACGGCGACGAGTTCGGCCGCAGCCAGGGAGGCAACAACAACGCCTACTGCCAGGACTCGGAGTTGACGTGGGTGCCCTGGCCCAAGGGGGCGGAGAGCGGCAGCGGCGGCACGGCGGACGACGAGGCGCTGCGCATGCTGGAGTTCACCCGCACCATGGTGTGGCTGCGCCGCGACCATCCGGTCTTCCGCCGCCGCCGGTTCTTCCACGGCCGCCCCGTCGAGGGCACCCACGACGACCTCTCCGACATCGCCTGGTTCACCCCGGAGGGTGAGGAGATGACACAGCGGGACTGGCAGGCGGCGCACGCCCGTTCGCTGGTGGTCTTCCTCAACGGGCAGGCGATCTCCGAGCCGGGGCCGCGCGGCGAGAAGATCACCGACGCGTCCTTCCTGCTGATGTTCAACGCCCACCAGGCCGCCATGGAGTTCGTGGTTCCGATCAACCACGGCACGCAGTGGCAGGTCGTGGTGGACACGGCCGTACCGGACGGGGTACCGCCCGGCACCGGCCGCAAGGTCCAGGCGGGCGACCGGCTGCGGCTGGTGGACCGCAGTCTGGTGGTGCTGATGCGCCCGGCGTGACAGCGTAGAGTTCGACGACGGGAAGGCAGTTGATGAGCGACGACCTGCCGGGCGCCGTGCCGCCCACCGCGACCTACCGTCTGCAACTTCGGCCGGAGTTCCCCTTCCGCGCCGCCGAGGAGGCGGTCCCGTACCTGGCCCGCCTGGGGGTGTCGCATCTGCACCTGTCCCCGGTCCTTGAGGCGGCCCCGGGGTCCAGCCACGGCTACGACGTCACCGACCACACCCGGGTGCGCGCGGAGCTCGGCGGCGAGGAGGGACTGCGGTCGCTGTCCCGCACCGCGCGGGCGCACGGTCTGGGGCTGGTCCTGGACACGGTGCCCAACCACATGGCGGTGCCGGTGCCGGAGCGGCTGAACCGGCCGCTGTGGGAGGTGCTGCGGGACGGCCCGGACAGCCCGTACGCCCGCTGGTTCGACATCGACTGGCAGGCGGGCCAGGGCAAGGTGCTGCTGCCGGTGCTCGGCGGACGGCTCGGCGACGAGCTGCCCGCGCTGCGCGTCGACGCCGATCGCGGCGAACTTCGCTACCACGACCACGCGTTCCCGCTGCGCCCGGGCACCGAGCGGCTGCCGCTGCCCGAGCTGCTAGACGCGCAGCACTACCGGCTCGCCTGGTGGCGGTTGGCCCGTACCGAGCTGAACTACCGGCGCTTCTTCACCATTTCGCAGCTCATCGGGGTGCGGGTGGAGCACCCCGAGGTGTTCGACGCCAGCCACGCCACCCTGCTGCGGCTGCTGCGCGACGGGGTGGCCGACGGCCTGCGCATCGACCACCCCGACGGACTCGCCGACCCCGCAGGCTACTTGGAGCGGCTGCGCAAGGCGTCCGGCGGCCGGTGGACCGTGGTGGAGAAGATCCTGTGCGGTGACGAACGGCTTCCGGACGACTGGGCCTGCGCGGGCACCACCGGCTATGACGCGCTGCGCCGGATCGACGGCCTGTTCACCGACCCGGCGGGCGTCGCCGAACTGACCGCCGTCTACCACGATTTCGCCGCCCCCGAGCCCGACCTGGGCGGCGACTGGGAGGCGACCGCGCGACGGGCCGCGTACCAGGTGGTCACCGGCGCGCTGGCCGCCGAGGTCGAGCGGCTGGTCCGCACCGCCGACCGCCTCTGCCGCGCCCGCCTCGACCTGGCCGACCACGCCCCCTGGGCGCTGCGCACCGCGCTGCGGGAGCTGCTGGTACGGCTGCCGGTGTACCGGCCGTACCCGGGTCGGCGGGAGTCGGCCGAGGTGCTCCAGGAGGCGGCCGAGGGCGCCCGTGGCGGCTTCACGGTGCCCGAGGAGGCCCACGCGGTCGACGTGGTGCGGGACCTGGCGCTCGGGCGGCTGGGGCGCGGGGGCGACCACGACGACTTCGCGGCCCGGTTCGCGCAGGTCGCCTCCGCGTTGCACGCCAAGTCCACCGAGGACGCGGCCTTCTACCGCTATGTGCCGCTGCTGTCGCTGAACGAGGTGGGCGGGTCCCCCGAGCGGCCCGGCACCTCCCCCGACGCCTTTCACGCCTTCTGCGCCCGGCTGGCGCGCGACTGGCCGGAGACCGGGACCGTTCTGTCCACCCATGACACCAAGCGCAGCGCGGACGTACGCGCCAGGCTGGCCGTGCTGTCCGAACTGCCGGGCGAGTGGGCCGATCTCCTGGCCGAGGTCCACGCACAGGCCGTTGCGCCGCCCGACCGGCACCTGGCGTACGCGGTGTGGCAGACCGCCCTGGGCATCGGTTCCATCCGCCCGGAACGGCTGGTTCCGGCGGTGCTGAAGTCGGAGCGCGAGGCCGGGCTGCGCACCAGCTGGACCGAGCCCGACGAGGGGTACGAGCGGGCGGTGGAGGCCTTCGTACGGTCCGGGCCGTGCGGGCCGCCAGGGCAGGCCCTGGCCCGCTTCAACCGCCGGATCGACGGCCACGCGCGGGCCAACGTCCTGGGCGCGGCGCTGGTCCACCTCACCATGCCGGGCGTGCCCGACCTGTACCAGGGCACGGAGGGCGTGTACGGCGCGCTGGTGGACCCGGACAACCGGGCTCCGGTGCGCCTCCTGCCCGACCTGCTGGCCGAGTTGGACAACGGCGCCGCCCCACGCGGCCTGGACCAGGAGAAGCGGCGGTTGACGGCGGCGGCGCTACGGCTGCGCCGGGGGTGCCCCGAGGCCTTCGACGCCCGTGGCACGTATCAGCCGCTGTCCGCCGAGGGCCCGGCGGCCGGGCACTGTGTGGCGTTCTGCCGGACGGGCCGGGTGGTCAGCGTGGTCACCCGGCTCAGCAGCCGCCTGGAGGCGGCGGGCGGCTGGCGCGGTACCCGGCTGCGTCTGCCGCCCGGCCGCTGGCGCTCGCCGCTGACCGGTCAGGAGGTCGAGGGGGAGGCCGACTTGGCACGACTGCTCGGCGACCTCCCGGTGGCTCTGCTACGGCTCGTGTGACGCCCTGGCCGTCACGTACTGTCGGGCACCATGCGTGAGGAACAGCAGATGGCAAGAGTGGTCTACACCAAGTACGACGGCTCGCTGCACTGGCACCACTACGCGACACGGCTCGGCGAGGACGAGCACGGCGTGTGGCTGGGCTGCCGGGCAGGGAACACCGCGCAGCGGGGCCATGAGCCGCCGATAACCTACGAGCACGCGTTCGTGCTGCTCTTTCCCCGGGACGCTTGGTGGACGGCCGCCTTCAACGCGGCTCCCAACAGGACCGAGATCTACTGCGACATCTCCACGGTGCCGCGCTGGCAGGACGGCGTGGTCACCATGGTCGACCTCGACCTCGACGTGGTCCGCCGCCGTGACGGTTCGCTGTTCATCGACGACGAGGACGAGTTCGCCGAGCACCGGGTGCGCTACGGGTACCCGGCCCAGGTGGTCGAGAACGCCGAGCGGGCCGCCCAGTGGCTGATGAAGTCGATCGGCGAGCGCGCGGAACCCTTCACGGACGGCTACCGGAAGTGGCTCTCCCTGGTCGAGTGAGCGGCGGTCAACCCGCCGGAGGACGGTCAACCGGCGTCTGTGGCACGGCCTTTGGCCAACGCGCCGGACGCCGCACGGCTGGCGTACGCCGCATCGCCGGGCCGGCGGCCCGCCGGTCAACGCCCGGCGAGACGCCTAGCGGGCGGAGAGGCGGAAGCCGATGCGGCCGAAGGTCACCAGGTCGCCGGGGCGCACCGCGGCGGCACCGGTCAGCCGCTGCCCGTTGACCCAGGTGCCGTTCATCGACCCGAGGTCACGCAGCACCCAGACGTCTCCCTCGCGGCGCAGCTCGGCGTGCGCCCGGGACACCGAGTCGTCGCCTATGCGCAGCCCCGAGGCGTGGTCCCGGCCGATCCGCAGCGGAAACGGGCCGGGCTCCGGCAGCATCAGCTTCGGCAACCGCTCGGCCCACCAAGCCCTGCGCAGCCGCATGGTGAAGGCGGAGGCGGTGCTGACGACGCCGGTCGCCCAGCGGGTCATCCGGCCGCCGGACGGCAGGTCGTGGACAAGGGCGTCGAGCTCGCCCTGGCCACGCGCGGTGATGGCGAGTTCCATCCGCTGCAGGAACGTTTCGTGGGACAGCCGTCCACGGACGGCGTTCTCCTTTAGCACCTCGATGGCACGGTCCCGGTCGGCGTCCGAAGGCCGGTCGGAATGCGTCTGGAACTCAGATGACGTCACAGGTGGGATTCTGCGGTGCCGATCACGGAGTGTCCAGCGGACCAGTACCCGCGGGCATCGGCCGACAACGGCCCGACCGATCGTGTAAGGGCGCCGCGTTGACGGGGTACATACCGTCAGATCGCCCGCGCACACCGGGGCACGCCGGAGCACGCCCGTAGGGAGGACGACGGTGGGATACCAGGTCTGGGCACCGCAGGCCCGGCAGGTCGCGGTGCGCGTCGCGGGTCGGGACCACCCGATGCGGTCCGACCCGGCGCGCACCGGCTGGTGGCTGACGGACGGCGCGGGCGCGCCGCCGCACGAGGACGGCACCCGGTACGCGTTCGTGCTGGACGGCGGCGAACCGCTGCCCGACCCGCGCTCCCGGCGCCAGCCGGACGGCCCCGACGGGCCGAGCGCGGTGGTGGACCACGCCCGGTACACCTGGCGGCACCCCTGGGCGGGCAGACAGTTGCCCGGCGCCGTGCTGTACGAGCTGCACATCGGCACGTTCACCCGCGAGGGCACCTTCGACGCGGCCGCCGCGCGGCTGGCGCACCTTGCCTCGCTGGGCGTCAGCCATGTCGAGCTGATGCCGGTGTGCCCGTTTCCCGGCAGGCACGGCTGGGGGTACGACGGGGTGGCGCTGTGGGCGGTGCACGAACCCTACGGCGGACCGGCGGGGCTGAAGCGCTTTGTCGACACGGCGCACGGGCACGGGCTCGGTGTGGTGCTCGACGTGGTGCACAACCACCTGGGGCCGTCGGGGGACCATCTGCCGCGATTCGGGCCGTACTTCACCGAACGGCACCAGACGCCCTGGGGCGCGGCGGTCAACCTGGACGCGCCCGGCTCCGACGAGGTGCGCGACTTCCTCCTCGGCAGCGCGCTCGCCTGGCTGCGGGACTACCGGCTGGACGGGCTCCGGCTGGACGCGGTGCACGCGCTGGCCGACACCAGGGCCCTGCCGTTCCTTGAGGAACTGTCCACGGCGGTCGACGCGTTGGCGGCCGAGACCGGACGGCCGCTGTTCCTGATCGCCGAATCCGATCTGAACGACCCGCGCACCACCGCCCCCCGCGACGCGGGCGGAATCGGCCTGCACGCGCAGTGGAGCGACGACTTCCACCACGCCCTGCACACCGCGCTGACCGGTGAGTCCCAGGGCTACTACGCGGACTTCGCGCGCGCCCCGCTGGCCGCCCTGGCCAAGACGCTGACCGGGGTGTGGTTCCACGACGGCACGTACTCGTCGTTCCGCGGCCGGGCGCACGGCCGCCCGCTGCCCGGCGATGTGCCGCGGCACCGGTTCCTCGGCTACGCGCAGACCCACGACCAGATCGGCAACCGGGCCACCGGCGACCGCCTGACGGTACGTCAACTCACCCTGGGTGCGGCGCTGGTGCTGACCGCGCCGTTCACTCCCATGCTGTTCATGGGCGAGGAGTGGGGGGCCGGCACGCCCTGGCAGTTCTTCACCGACCACACCGATCCGGCGCTGGCCGACGCGGTGCGGGACGGGCGGCGCAGGGAGTTCGCCGAGCACGGCTGGCCCGCGTCGAGTATTCCGGACCCGCAGGATCCGGCGACCCGGCTGCGGTCCTGTCTGGACTGGTCGGAGCCAGGCCGCGAACCGCACGCGGGGCTGCTGCGCTGGTACCGCACGCTGATCGCGCTGCGTGCGGCCGAGCCCGAACTGGCAGACCCGGACACGGCGGCGGTCCGGGTCGAGTTCGACGAGGACGCCCGCTGGATCCTGGTGCACCGCGGCACCCTGTGCACCGCGGTGAACTTCGCGGACCAGTCGCGCGAACTCCCACTCCGCGGCCACCAGGTGCTGGCCGCCTCCACCGAACTGCCGTGCTCCACTGGGCGGTTGGTGCTGCCCGGGGGCTCGGCGGCGGTGGTACGGGGCGGCGTGGGCCGGGGATGAGGGGCTATCCGCTGGTGGGGCGGCCCGCGTCGCGGGCGAGGGCGGTGAGGCGGGAGATCGCCCGGAAGTACTTCTTGCGGTAGCCGCCCGCCAGCATCTCCTCGCTGAAGATCCGGTCGAACGGGACGCCGGAGGCCATCACCGGGACCTCGCGGTCGTAGAGCCGGTCGGCGAGCACCACCAGCCGCAGCGCGGTGGCCTGGTCGGTGACCGGGGCCACCCCGCGCAGGAAGACCGCGCCGACCCCGTCGCACAGCGCGCCGTAGCGGCTGGGGTGCACCCGCGAAAGGTGCTCGACGAGGGGGCCGAAGTCATCGAGGGACGCATGCGCAGTGGTGTACGCGGCCTCGGTGACCTGCTCGTCGGAGTACGGCGCCGGGGCCTGCGGCAGCCCGCGGTGCCGGTAGTCCTCGCCGTCGATCCGCTGGGCCTGGAAACGGGCGGACAGCCCCTGGATCTCCCGCATGAAGTCGGAGGCGGCGAACCGCCCTTCGCCGAGCTTGCCGGGCAGCGTGTTGGAGGTGGCGGCGAGCTTGACGCCCGCGTCGGCCAGCTTGCCGAGCAGGGTGGAGACCAGGACGGTGTCTCCGGGGTCGTCCAGCTCGAACTCGTCGATGCACAGCAGGCGGTGGCCGCTGAGCGCGGCAACCGCCTGCTGGAAGCCCAGGGCGCCGACGAGGTTGGTCAGCTCCACGAACGTGCCGAACGCCTTCCGCTCGCGCGGCGCGGGGGCGGCGTGCCACAGCGAGGCCAGCAGGTGCGTCTTGCCGACGCCGTAGCCGCCGTCGAGGTACACCCCGCTGGGACCGCTGGCCGCGGCGGCCCCGCGCTCTCGCCGGAACCACCGCTTCCTGGCGCCCGGACCGGCGGCGTCCGCGCCGAGGGTCCCGGCGAAGCCGCGCAGGACGGTGACCGCCTGGGCCTGGCTGGGCTGGTTCGGGTCCGGCAGGTAGTTCTCGAACCGTACGGCGTCGAACCGCGGCGGCGGCACCATCTCGGCGACCAGCCGATCGGCCGGAACGTGCGGCTCACGCTCACACAGCGACGCGGGGACGTCACCGGAGGCGTCGGCTATCGGGTGCGGAGCGGAGTGCCGCGAGTCAGCTGCGGAGGCGGGAGAGGACACAGCCCCCAAGCGTATCCGCCAGCGCGTGACGGCGCTGTCGGCCATCTCACGCCCCGTGGCCCACGGCGGGGCGGCCGACGCCACCCGGGTGCGGCTGGTTTGCCGCATTTTGCGCGGTTCGATGGATTCGGCGCCGCCGGACTCCCACAGTTGACCACCGTCCCGGCGGGAAGGGGTTGACGCTTCGGCGTGGGGCGCAGTGCGCGGCGCTGGAACGGCCGCGGCCCGACGGAGGCGGGGCCGTGGGTCGAATGATCGCGTGACAGACTTTGCGCATGCGTCGCTTGTTTCCCGTGAGCCCGGTCGGCGAGGCCGATTCCCTGGACACCCTGGACGCGTTGGCCGACGCGTACGCCTACCCGGCGCCACGCGGCGCGGCGTCGGCCTGGCTGCGGGGGAACATGGTGGCCTCGTTGGACGGGGCGGCGCGGCACGACGGGCGGTCGCAGCCGTTGTCCTCGGCGGCCGACATGCGGATCTTCGGCGTACTGCGCGGCCTGGCGGACGCCGTCGTGGTCGGCGCGGAGACGGTGCGGCAGGAGGAGTACCGCCCGGCGAAGGCCAGGGAGGCGTTCGCCGAGCGCCGCGCGGCGCTCGGCCAACCGGTCGCCCCGGTGATCGCCGTGGTCAGCGCCAGCCTGGACCTGGACTTCTCCCTTCCGCTGTTCACCGAGCCGCTGGTGCCGACCCTGGTGCTCACCGGCGCCCAGGCGGACCCGGACCGGGTACGCGCCGCGCGGGCCCGCGGCGCCGAGGTGGTCGTGGCCGGGGCGGGCGCCGGGGTCGAACCGGCCGAGGCGGTGCGCGCGCTGGCCGCGCGCGGGCTGACCCGGCTGCTGACCGAGGGCGGCCCGCGCCTGCTCGCACAGTTCGCCGCGACCGGGGTGCTGGACGAGCTGTGTCTGTCCATCGCTCCGCTGGTCGCCGCCGGTACCGCGCCACGGATCATGGACGGTCCCGGCCTGGACGTACCGGCACGTTTCGCTCCGGCGGCCATCCTCGAAGAGGACGGTTTCCTGTTCACCCGCTACGTCCGGGCCTGACCTCCGTTGTCTCTGGCGGACCCCCAGGGCATCCAGACATCCGCACGAGCCCACCACCTACGGAATGACTCGTTCCGTTTTTCTCCCCGGAGAAGGGGATATTCGGCGCGCCCCATAGGGACTCAGGGCAGGATGGTTTCTGTGGGGATCAGTGGCCCGCGAGAAAGAAGGACGAGTCCGTGATCACGACCGTACTCATGATCGAGAAGCCGCTCGCCCCCGTCGACGTGCAGCTTGTCACCACCTTGCACGCGGACGAGCCTGTCTCCTTCGTGGTCCTGATGCAGCCGCGCGGCGATCAGGAACGACTGCTGCGCGCCCTGGACGACGTCGCCCTGGGCGAGCTGCGCAGCGCCGCGCACGAGGACGACGTGCCCGGGGGCGAGCAGGCGCTCGCCCCCGCGTCGCAGGCCCTGGAACACAGCCTGCGCGAGCTGCGCAAGACGGGAGCGCAGGCGGTCGGCGAGATCGTCGAGGACCATCCGCTCGTCCTGCTGCGCTCGGTCGTCGAGAAGACCAGCGCCGACGAGGTGATCGTGCTCACCGCCCCGCACCTGGTGGAGGAGTTCTTCCACCGCGACTGGGCCTCCCGCGCCCGCCACACCGTGGGCGTGCCCGTACTGAAGCTGTACGCGCACAACGAGTGATCGCGGACCGCGCGGCCACAGACAGGATGCGACAATCACGGCCGAGCAGTTGTCAGCCATCATCGAAGGAGCCCGCGTATGGCACCCGCCGTCCCCACTGCCATGGCCCGACCGCACTTCATCGGTATCGGCGGCGCCGGGATGTCGGGCATCGCCAAGATCCTCGCGACGCGCGGCGCACGCGTCGCGGGCAGCGACGCCAGGGACTCCGAGACCGCCGCCGCCCTGCGGGCGCTGGGCGCCACCGTGCACATCGGGCACGCGGCGGCGCACCTCGCCGAGGACGCCACCTGTGTCGTGGTCTCCAGCGCCATCCGCGATGACAACCCGGAACTCGCGGCGGCCCGCGAACGTGGCGTTCCGGTCGTGCACCGCTCCGACGCGCTGGCCGGGCTGATGACGGACAGCCGTGCGATCGCGGTGGCCGGTACGCACGGAAAGACCACCACCACCTCGATGCTGGCGGTCAGCCTGACCACTTTGGGCCTCGACCCCTCGTACGCCATCGGCGGCGACCTTGACGTGCCCGGCTCCAACGCGCGGCACGGCGGCGGTGAGATCTTCGTGGCCGAGGCCGACGAGAGCGACCGCAGCTTCCACAAGTACGCGCCCGAGGTGGCGATCGTGCTCAACGTGGAACTCGACCACCACGCCAACTACGCCTCGATGGGCGAGATCTACGAGTCCTTCGAGACCTTCGCCGACCGGATCGTGCCCGGCGGCACCCTGGTGATCGCCGCCGACCACGCGGGCGCCCGTGAGCTGACCGCGCGGCTGCGCGGCCGGGACGGACTGCGCATCGTCACCTACGGCGAGGCGGCCGACGCGGACGTACGGATCGTGGGCATCGCCCCGCACGGGCTGACCAGCGAGGTCACCGTGCTGCTGGACAACGAGGAGCTGACCTTCACCGTCTCCGTGCCCGGCCGCCACTACGCGCACAACGCCGTCGCCGCGCTGACCGCGGGCACCGCGCTGGGCGTCCCGGCCGCCGAGCTCGCCGCCGCGCTCGGCTCCTACACCGGGGTCAAGCGCCGTCTCCAGCTCAAGGGCAGCGCCGCCGGGGTGCAGGTCATCGACTCCTACGCGCACCATCCCACCGAGATCGCGGCCGACCTCGAAGCGATCCGCGGCAGTGCGGGCGACGGCCGGGTACTGGTGGTATTCCAGCCCCATCTGTTCAGCCGCACCCAGCAGTTGGCGACCGAGATGGGCGTGGCCCTCGCCCTGGCCGACGCCTCGGTGGTGCTGGACATCTACCCGGCCCGCGAGGACCCGATCCCGGGCGTCACCAGCGCGTTGATCATCGAGGCGGCCGCCGCCAAGGGGGCCGACACCGACGCGGAGCACGACAAGGAAGCCGTCCCGGACCGGATCGCCGGAATGGCCAAGCCCGGTGATCTCGTTCTCACCATGGGGGCAGGCGATGTGACCGAACTCGGTCCGAAGATCCTGGCCCGCCTTGCCACCGTGGAGAGCTGAGGAGCGAGCGATGCCGTACGAGGTCGACAAGCCGGACGAGCAGTGGCGTGCGGAGCTGTCCCCCGCCGAGTACGCGGTGCTGCGGCAGGCGGGCACCGAGCCCGCCTTCACCGGCGAGTACACCGACGCCACGACGAAGGGCGTCTACTCCTGCCGCGCCTGCGGGGCCGAACTCTTCCGTTCCGACACCAAGTTCGCCTCGCACTGCGGCTGGCCGTCCTTCTACGACCCGAAGGACAGCGACGCCGTCGAGCTGTTGGAGGACCGCTCCCACGGCATGGTCCGCACCGAGGTCCGCTGCGCCCGCTGCGGCTCCCACCTCGGCCATGTCTTCGAGGGCGAGGGCTACCCGACCCCGACCGACCAGCGGTACTGCATCAACTCGATCTCGCTGCGGCTCACCGCTGACGAGGACTGACACCTCCCTTCGGCCGACGGTCACAGCCGCCGGTACATGATGTGCAGTCCGACGTAGCCCTTGGTCGGATGGTGGAAGCCCTCGGGCAGCGTGGCCAGCACCTCGAAGCCCAGCGAGCGCCACAGCGCGACCGCCCTGGTGTTGGTCTCCACCACGGCGTTGAACTGCATCGCCCGATAGCCCTCGGCGCGCGCCCACTCCAGCACGTGCTCGCCGAGGGCCCGGCCGACGCCGCGGCCGGAGCACCCGGGATCGACCATGAAGCTCGCACTGGCGATGTGCGCGGCGCCGCCCATGTGGTTGGGGTTCATCTTGGCGGTGCCGAGAACGGCTCCGCCGTCGTCCACGGCCACGACCGTCCGCCCCGGTGGCTCCAGCAGCCACATCGCGCGGGCCTGCTCCTCCGGGAGGTCACGGGGGTAGGTATAGGTCTCCCCCGCGGCGACGATCTCCCGCAGGAACGGCCAGATCGCGGGCCAGTCAGCAGGGGTCGCTTCCCTGATCAGCATGGGTTCAGCATGCCCCGGCCAACGGTTCGGTCGCCAACCCTTTTGATCCCCCCGCTGCGTTCAGCGTCTGGCGGCCAGACGGCAACCGAGTGCCGTGGCGGCCACGCAGACGGCGGCCGTGAGGGCCAGCGGGAGTATCGGCGGGTGCACCGCGCCAGTGTGCGATCCCCTGACCAGGCCGCTGACCGCGGCGTTCGCCGGAGAACCCGAGGCCACCAGGACCAGCAGCGCCGCCAGCGCGGTGACCGGTATCGGCCAGCCGGGACGGCGCAGCACCGGCGGGTTGCACAGCGTGCCGACCGCAGTGCCGAGCAGGGCGCAGGCCAGCAGGGCCAGCAGCCCGGCCGCCACGGCCGGGCCCACCGCCACCGGCTGGGTGTGGTCGTCGGTGTACGGAGAACTGATGGCGGCGACGGCCAGCGTCCCGGCGGCACCGAGCACCAGGGAGGCGCTGAACGCCGTTATCGTGCAGGCGAGTTGTACCCGGCCCGGTCCCGCGGCGGCCTGGGTGATGGCACGGGCGGCGGGCGGCTCACCGGTCGCGCAGACCCGTACCAGCCAGGCGGACACCGGCAGGATCGCCCCGGCCGAGAAGCCGAGGGAGTCCAGGAGCGGCTGCCCCGACTGGGTGCCGATGCCCGTGATCACACCGTAGAGCAGCAACGGCGGGAGCCAGCGCTGCGAACGCAGCAGGAGCGCCGTCTGGTAGCGCAGCAGGGCCTTCATCGCACCGCTCCCGAAGGACTCGTACCGCCGGTGGGCCGCACCGCGCGGATGTGCCAGGGCGGATCCGCGTCCAGCAGGGCCCGCAGCGCGGCGTCCGACCGGTCGGCGGGCACGCGGATCCGCAGCAGGCCCGGGGCGCCCGCCGCCGGTCCAGCGGTCCAGCTGTGCGGCGGAAGGGCGGCGGGCGGCTCGCCGGTGCCCTCGGCCTCGATCACCACCCGGGCCATCTCGTCGGCACCGCCGTGGCCGTCGGTGAGCCGCCCGGCCGCCACCCGGTGGCGGCGGGGGGCGGCCTCGGCGAGCCGCCGTGGATCGTGGTCGACGTACACGGCGGTGCCGCCCGCGGCCACCCGCTCGGTCACCGCTTCGTCCAGCAGGGCGCGGGCCGCCGTGTCCAACCCCGCCCACGCCTCGTCGAGCACCAGCAACTCCGGCTCGGCCAGCAGGGCCTGGGCCACGGCGACCTTCTGCGCGGTTCCCTTGGACAGCCGGTCCAGCGCCGTGCCCGCGAAGCCGGTGATCCCGAAACGCTCAAGCCACTCCTCGGTGCGGGCGGCCGCCTGCCGCCCGGAGAGCCCGTACACCCGGCCCATGTGGACCAGGTACCCGGCGGCGTCGAACGGCAGGGTGGCAGCGAAGCGCTCCGGCACATAGGCGGTACGGGGGCGGCCTGTGATCCGGCCAGTGGTCGGGACGTCGATCCCGGCGAGCAGCCGCAGCAAGGTGGACTTGCCGCTGCCGTTGCCGCCCTCCACGCGCAGCAGCGCCCCCTCGGGCACATCGAGGTCTATCCCCCGCAGCACCCATGGCCCGCGCGCCCGGTAGCGCCGCCCCACCGCCTCCAGTCTCATGCCGCTCACCCCCGTGTCCGATGCCTCCGCCGCCCCGCGGAGGCCTGTCGTACCGGTCAACGGCCCCCGCCGCGGCCTCGTTCCCTCATCGCCGATCGTTCACCCGTTCGAGTTAGGGCTCGTGGCATGCTGGGCCGGTGACCAGCGCTGACCCCTTCGCCGATCCGGCCGCCGAGGCGGCCGCGGACCGCGATGCCGCACCGCAGTTCGTCCTGCCGCTCGTGGTCCGCATCGAGCGTGACGCTCCGCCCACCCGTACCGACGCCCTGGAGACGTCGGCCCGGGCGGTGCTCACCTTCCTCTCCGACCCGCGCACGGCGGACGGCGGCGAGTGGGCGGAGCTGCTGCGCGACTGGGAGGACGGCAGGATCCGCAAGGTGGTGCGCCGGGCGCGCGGCGCGGAGTGGCGGCGGGCCCAGTCGCTGCCAGGCATCACGGTGGAGGGCCGGTCGGCGCACGTGCGGGTGTATCCGCCGGTGCCGCTGGACGGCTGGCCGAAGGAACTGGCCAAGTTGCAGGTCTCCGGTACCGAGTTGGCCGACCCCGAGCCGGTGGGCGCGCCGGACCCGGCGCTGCCGGTGCTCTGGCTCAACCCCGGCCTGGAGATGTCGGCGGGCAAGGCGATGGCCCAGACCGGGCACGCCGCACAGCTGGCCTGGTGGGCGCTGCCCGACGCGGCCCGCGCCGTCTGGCGGGACTCGGGCTTCGCCCTCTCCGTACGCACCCCGCAGGCGGCGCACTGGGCCGAGCTGGCCGAAAGCGGGCTGCCGTTGGTGCGCGACGCCGGCTTCACCGAGATCGCGCCCGGGTCCTGCACGGTGATCGCGGACCACCCGGCGCTGCGCTGACCGCCGTCGCGGGGCCTGCCGCTAGGGAACGTCGCCCGTGGGCGCCAGCGCGGGCCACAGCGCGATGACCCGGTCGGCGACCGCGCGCACGTCCAGGTCACCGGTGTCCACGACCAGGGTTCCGGGTGGGTCGGATGCCGCTATCTCCTCCAACTGGCGTGCGCTCCTGGCCAGTTGCTCACCGATCCGGCCGCCGATCCCCCGGCGTGTCACCCGCTCCCGCAGTACGTCCAGGCACGCGGTGAGCCGTACCACCGTGAACGCCGCGGCAGGCACCGCCTCGGCGATCCACGGCAACTCCTGCCGCAGGTCCGCGAAGACCCCGGTCAGCATCAGCCGATGATGGCCGAGGTCCGCGTAGTTCGCCCACACCGCGGCGAGGTTGCGGCGGGCCATCTCCCACACCGGCAGCCCCGGCACCGGCCAGGGCTGGATGCGGTCCAACTCGTCGCAGTCGAGGACGGCGTGAGCCATGGAGTCCGCGGCCAGCCGACGCGACACCTCGTACACGGTGGAGCTCTTGCCCACACCCGCCGCGCCGCAGATGACGAGCACGTCCACCGTGTCCGGGATGTTTCCGCCGCTTCGCCCGCCCGTTTCGGACCCCATGGCGCGCCAGTCTGGTCCGGACCGTGGTACACCGCCAGAGCGCAACCTCAAATCCGGCTCTGAACCGCCCGGTTGGGCGTCCGCCTCCCGCCCCGGCCCGGGTGTCCGACGGCCATCGGATCCCAACGGCCGAAATTCCAGGGCGGATTGTCAGTGGGATCCAGTAGAACACCCTTATGTGGGTTTCCCTGGTCGCCGTCGCCTGGGTGGCGGCGCTGATGTCCTGCGCGCGGCTGTGCCGGGCGGCGATGGCCGCCGCCCGGGAGTCCCCGGCACCCGCCTACGGCCCCGACCGCGCGGCGGCCGGGGAACCGGAACTGGGCCTGTACGAGGCGGCGTTCCTCGCCGGTGGGCCGAGCCGGGTCACCGATCTGGCGATGGTGGCGATGTCCCGGCAGCGGCGGCTGCTGCTCGCCCACACCGGCTGGGCGACGGTGGTGGACCCGGTCGGCCGCGATGAGGTGGAGCGTTCGCTGATCGCCTCGATAGGTCCCGGCGGCCAGTCCCTCATACCGGCGGTGCGCGCGGTGCACGCCGCCGCCGACTGCGTGCGCGCGCTCGGTGAGCGGCTGGCCTCGGCCGGTCTGGCCGTGCCCGCGGCGGTCCGGGACGGGATGACGGCCGGGATCCGGCAGACGTGGGCCGCCACCGTGCTGGTGTGCGCGCTGCTGGCCGCCTCCACCGGCATCAACCGGCCCGGCGGGGACGCCTCGGACCCGCTGTGGTTCGTGCTGCCGCTGCTGTTGACCGTGGGCTGTCTGGTCATCGCCCGGATCGAGGCGCATCCGTACACCCGTTGGGCCTCGCCCGCGGGCCAGGAACTGCTGCGGGCGATACCCGTGCCCCGGCTGCGGCACCGCCGAGGCGGTGGTGCCGCGGTGCCGGGGCTGACCGGTCGCTCGGACGACCGCACGCCGCTGATGACGCTCGCGCTGTGCGGGCCGGCGGTGCTGCGGGACCCGGCGTTGCGCGCGGCGCTGGGCGGTTCACGCCAGGTGGCGTGAACCCCGGCCTGCGGCCGGGCTGTTGACCGGGATCGTCAGCCGGTCGCGGTCGGTTGGTACCGCCGGGCTCCGACGTCGCGGTTGCTCGCCGTCTCGGCTGAACCTCCTGCCGCCGCGACGGCACGCGACCACGGCGGCGCAGGTCGGCGGTACAACCGGCCGCACACCCCGGGCCGAACGACCCGCCGGGAAGCCGCTACGCCAAACCCGCGACCAGTTCGGAGACGGCCTTGCGGCGGCCCGTGTAGAACGGGACCTCCTCGCGGACGTGGCGGCGCGCCTCGGAGCCGCGCAGGTGCCGCATCAGGTCGACGATCCGGTACAGCTCGTCGGCCTCGAAGGCCAGGATCCACTCGTAGTCACCGAGGGAGAAGGAGGCGACCGTGTTGGCGCGCACATCCGGGAAGCCGCGGGCCATCTTGCCGTGGTCGGCGAGCATCCGCCGCCGGTCCTCGTCGGGCAGCAGGTACCACTCGTAGGACCGCACGAACGGGTAGACGCTCACGTAGTCGCGCGGCGTCTCGTCGGCGAGGAACGCCGGGATGTGCGACCGGTTGAACTCGGCCGGGCGGTGCAGCGCCATGTTCGACCAGACCGGCTCCAGGGCGCGGCCGAGCCGGGTGCGCCGGAAGAGGTTGTACGCCTCCTGGAGCGCGTCCGAGCTCTCGGAGTGCCACCAGATCATGACGTCGGCGTCGGCGCGCAGACCGGACACGTCGTAGGTGCCGCGTACCGTGACGTCCTTCGCGGCGAGCTGCTCGAACAGTTCCTCGACCTCGTCCGCGTAGCCGGAGCGGTCCTCGGGCAGCGGGGAGCGCAGCCGGAACACCGACCAGAGGGTGTAGCGGATCACTTCGTTGAGGTCACGGGCCTTCTTGCCCGCGTTGGGGGCCTTGGCGGGGGCAGCATTCTCGGTCATGCGGCTATTCTCCCGCGCCGCCCTCGATGCCCGTCCGCAGGGTGCCCGTCGAGCGTCCGGCGAGGGTCCGCAGCACCTGGTCGGCGGCCTTGCGGGCGCTGGCGACGCAGGCCGGGATGCCCACGCCGTCGTAGACCGCGCCGCACACCGACATGCCGGGAAGCTTGGCGACCTGCTCGCGGACCCGGGCCACCCGCTCCAGGTGGCCGACCGGGTACTGCGGCAGCCCGCCGTCCCATCGGGTCACCCGGGCCGCGACGGGTGCCGCGCTGATCCCGGCGGCGGCGGCGAGGTCCTCCCGGGACAGCCGCACCAGGTCGGTGTCGTCCCAGGCCAGGTCGTCCTCCTCGCCGTACCTGCCGACCGAGGTGCGCAGCACGAAGGTGTCCGCTCCGGCCTCCTCGAGCCAGCCCCACTTGCGGCTGGAGAACGTGGACGCCTTGATGGTGTTGCGGTCCACCGGGGGCACCAGGAAGCCGCTGCCGGCGGGCATGTTCAGCAGGTCACGGCGGCGGAACGCCATGGTGACCAGCGCGACGCTGGCGTACTCCACGGTGCCCAACTCGGCCGCGGCGGCGGGCGATTCGGCGGCCAGCAGCCGGGCCGCGACCGGCGCGGGCACGGCGAGCACCACCGCGTCGGCCGCCAGCGCCGATCGGCCGCCGGTCCCCTCGATGACCGCCTGCCAGCCGGAGGCGGTGCGGCGCAGCTCGCGCACCTCGGTACCGGTCCTGATGTCCGCGCCCGCCGCTCGGCACGCCTGCGCGACCGCCACGGGCAGCCGCCCCACGCCGCCGCGCACGCCCATGAACACGGGTCCGTCCTGCCCGGCCGCGGCGGCCCGGCGCTGGCTGTCGCGCACCGCCTCGATCAGCGAGCGCCGACCGCGTGCCGCCTCGTAGAGCTGCGGGACGGCGGCGCGCAGCGAGATCTGGTAGGCGTTGCCCGCGTAGACCCCGCCGAGCAGCGGCTCGACCAGCCGGTCCACCACCTCCCGGCCGAGCCGGGCGGCCACGTACTCGCCGATCGCGATGTCCTCGCCGACCTCGGTGCGCGGCAGTACATGGTCCAAGGGCAGCCGGGCCAGGCCCGCGGGCGAGAGCACCCCGGAGGCGGACAGCGGTCCCAGGTCGCCGGGTACGCCCATGATGTGGCCGGTCGGCATCGGCCGCAGCCGACCGCGGGTCCACAGCGCGGCCCGAGCGGTGGCGGGCGGCTCCAACTCGTCGCCGAGCCCGGCCTCGCGGGCCAGTTCCACCGCCTCCGGGCGCCGCGCGAGCATCGACTCCGCGCCGAGGTCGACCGGCACCCCGGCGATTTCGTCGGCGTACAGCTTGCCGCCGAGCCGGGCCGACGACTCCAGCACCGTCACCCTGGCACCGCCGGTGACGAGGCGGAAAGCGGCGGCCAGTCCCGAGATCCCACCGCCGACCACGAGTACGTGCCCCGCGCCGGATCCGTGCTCGGGCCGCTCCCGCACCGCGTTCATGCCCTCCACTGTGCCACCGCCGTCAACGAGCCTCGGTCGTCTGGTGGACGAACTCCACGAGCCGGGTGAGCGCGTCCGGCTCCGTGTTGGGCAGCACGCCGTGCCCGAGGTTGAAGACGTGGCCGGGCGCGGCCTTGGCCGAGTCCAGCACCTCGCGCGCCTTGGCCCGTACGGCCTGCTCGGGGGCGAACAGCACGGCGGGGTCCAGGTTGCCCTGGAGCGCCTTGTCCGCTCCGACCCGGCGGGTGGCCTCGGCGAGCGGTACCCGCCAGTCGACGCCGACCACGTCCGCGCCCGCCTCTCCCATGAGGCCGAGCAACTCGCCGGTGCCGACGCCGAAGTGGATGCGGGGCACGCCGTAGGACGCGACGGCGTCGAAGACCTTCGCCGAGGCGGGCATGACGGAGCGCCGGTAGTCCTCGGGGGCGAGCGCGCCGACCCAGGAGTCGAACAGCTGGACGGCCGAGGCGCCCGCCTCGATCTGCACCCTCAGGAACGCGGCGGTGATGTCGGCGAGCCGGTCGAGCAGGTCCGCCCACAGCTGCGGGTCGCCGTACATCAGCGCCTTGGTGCGCTCGTGGTTGCGGGACGGGCCGCCCTCGACGAGGTAGCTCGCCAGGGTGAACGGCGCGCCCGCGAAGCCGATCAGCGGGGTGCCGCCGAGTTCGCCGGTCAGCATGCCGATCGCCTCGGTGACGTAGCTGACGTCGTCCGGTTCCAGCGGACGCAGCCGGTCGAGGTCGGCGCGGGTCCTGATCGGCTCGGCGACCACCGGGCCGACGCCCGGCTTGATGTCGAGGTCGAGGCCGATGGCCTTGAGCGGAACGACGATGTCGCTGAAGTAGATGGCGGCGTCGACGCCGTGGCGCCGTACCGGTTGCAGCGTGATCTCGGTGACGAGGTCGGGGCGCATGCACGATTCGAGCATCGCGGTGCCCTCGCGCACCTTGCGGTACTCGGGCAGCGAACGCCCGGCCTGCCGCATGAACCACACCGGGGTGTGCGGCACCGGCTCGCGTCGACACGCCCGGATGAACGCCGAATCGGCGGTCCGGTGGCGTGCTTGGTCTGTCCGCTGCTGAGCATTCACGGATGAATCTTCGCACGCGCCGAATGTCCACCGAATGCCGACCGCGTGTCAGCCGAAGGGGCGACCCGCCCATACCGGTGTTCCTCCCGTGCCGATGGGTGCCAGCGGCCTAGTCTTCCGGGCATGGTCGCGGCTCAGGGGCACCTCGTGGACGAGGATGGGGCACCGCTCGTATTCCAGCGGGCGGTGGAGACACTGGAAGCGGCCCGGACGCGGGCCGAGGTGGAACTGGCGCAGATCCCGGCCCCCAAACGGCTGGCCCCGCACGCGTACGCGGTGGAGGCCTCGGTGGTCGTCGAGGGGGAGGAACTGGCGGACGGCAGGCTGGTGCTGCTGCACGACCCGGCCGGGCAGGACACCTGGCACGGTACCTTCCGGGTGGTCACGCTGGCCCGAGCGGAGCTGGAACCGGAGATGGCGGCCGATCCACTGCTGCCGGACGTGTGCTGGTCCTGGCTGACCGGGGCGCTGGCCGCGCGCGGTGCGGCGTACAGCGAACCGAGCGGCACCGTCTCGTGCAGTTCCTCGCACCACTTCGGGGCGCTGGCGGACCGGGCGGCCAGCACGGAGATCGAGGTCCGGGCGTCCTGGACGCCCGCCGACACATCGGCCGGGTTCCCCGACATGGCGGCGCACCTGGTGGCGTGGTGCGAGTTGCTGTGCACCAGTGCCGGGTTGCCTCCGGCGCTGGGCGAAGGGGGTGGCGACGGGGTGGTGTCGCTGCCGAACCGGCGTGGCCCGCGATAACGATCCACGGTAACGGTCGGTTGCCGTACGGCGGACCGAATGTCCTTGGCTGATCGAACCGTTGGCTCTTTTGTTCGGAATCGATCAGCCTCGTATCCGACTTGCCCGGATTGTTACGGAATAAATCGTGATCTTTCCCTAAAGGACCGTTCCGATACTGCCGAAGAGGACTGTGACCTTTATCCCCACGGAGCACCGGCCCCCTCCCCCGTCGGCCGGTCCGGTTCCGCCACGTCACAGGAGGCCCGGTGTCGGTTCTTCTCGACCACCCCACAAGCCTGGTCGCCTACCGCCCGATCAAGCCGACGGCCATGGTCGTCGTCGCCGACCCGCGCGTCCGCAGCACTGTCACCCGGCATCTGTGGGCACTCGGCGTGCGCGACGTCATCGAGGCGTCGTCGATCGCGGAGGCCCGCCCCCGGGTCGGCACCCCGCGCGACATCTGCGTCGCCGATGTGCACCTGCCCGACGGCTCCGGGCTCACCCTCCTCGCCGAGACCAGGGCCGCGGGCTGGCCCAACGGACTCGCCCTGTCCGCCGCCGACGACATCGGCGCGGTGCGCAACGCGCTGGCCGGTGGCGTCAAGGGCTACGTCGTCACCGGCACCCGTACGAATGTAGGTCTCGCGCAGCGACCCGGCGCCGCCCCGATCGGGGCACCCGGCGCCCGCCTCCAGCGCCGCCCACCGGGCGCTCCCGGCCACCCCGGCGGCTACCGGGAGCTGTCGGGGCGCGAGGTGGAGGTGCTCCGGCTGGTGGCCGAGGGGCAGTCCAACAAGGCGATCGGTGTGTCGATGGGGCTGTCCGCCCTCACCGTCAAGAGCCATCTGGCCCGTATCGCCCGAAAGCTCGGCACCGGAGACCGTGCCGGAATGGTGGCCGTGGCACTGCGCACCGGCATCATCCACTGAGCCCGAACCGTACGGCGGTCAGCGCGCCCGTTCGTGGAACGTTCCATCGACGGGCGCGACGCATGAGCCGTCCCGGCTACCCTTGACGAGTGACCGACGCCCGAGAGACCGCAGCAAGCGAAGCAATCCCGGCGCCGGTCCCGCTGCTGGACCCGCGCGAGGGCATCCCGCCGGTGACCGACAGCCCGGAGGCGCTCGCCGCAGTCGTGTCGGCATTCGCCGCGGGCACCGGTCCCGTCGCCGTCGACGCCGAGCGCGCTTCCGGCTACCGCTACGGGCAGCGGGCCTACCTGGTCCAGCTGCGCCGCGCCGGAGCAGGGACCGCGCTGATCGACCCCGTCGCCTGTCCTGACCTGTCCGCGCTGGGCGAGGCCCTCGCCGACACCGAGTGGGTGCTGCACGCGGCCACCCAGGACCTGCCGTGCCTGGCCGAGATAGGGATGCGGCCGGGCCGGATCTTCGACACCGAGCTTGCCGGACGGCTGGCGGGCTTCGCCCGGGTGGGCCTGGGCGCCATGGTGGAGAACGTGCTCGGCTACGCCCTGGAGAAGGGCCACTCGGCCGTCGACTGGTCCACCCGCCCGCTGCCCGAGCCGTGGTTGCGCTATGCCGCGCTCGACGTGGAACTGCTGGTCGACCTGCGCGACGCGTTGGAGGCCGAGCTGCGAGAGCAGGGCAAGCTGGAGTGGGCGCTTCAGGAGTTCGCGGCGATCGCCGCCGCGCCGCCGCCCGCGCCGCGCACCGACCCCTGGCGCCGCACCTCGGGCATGCACAAGGTTCGGCGGCGCCGACAGCTCGGCGTGGTACGGGAGTTGTGGACGGTACGGGACGAGATCGCGCGGCAGCGCGACGTCTCGCCGGGGCGGGTGCTGACCGACGCCGCGATCGTGGCGGCGGCACTGGCGATGCCGCCCAATGTGCACGCGCTCGCCGCGCTGCCCGGTTTCGGCAACCGGATGGGCCGCCGCCAACTGGACGTCTGGCAGGCCGCGGTGGACCGGGCGCGGGCGCTGCCCGAGCGGGACCAGCCGCAGCTCGGGCCGGTGCAGGGAGGTCCGCCGCCGCCGCGCTCGTGGACCGACAAGGACCCGGCGGCGGCAGCCCGCCTCAGCGCCGCCCGCGCGGCGGTCACCGCGTTGGCGGAGCGGCTCAATGTGCCGCAGGAGAACCTGGTGGCGCCGGACGCGGTACGGCGGGTGTGCTGGGAGCCGCCGGCGGAGCCGAACGCGGCGGCGATCGCCGAGCGGCTCGCGGAGCGGGCCGCGCGCCCATGGCAGATCGAACTCGTCTCGGACGTGATCGCGCGGGCGCTGACGGCGGTTCAGGCCGAGTCCTGACGATCGGCCGCCCCCGCGGTCCTCGCGAACGGGTTCTCCCGCCCGCCGACCTGATTACCGTCGGCCTTTGCTTGACGGGGCGCACGGCCGCGCACGTCCGGTCGGCGGTGCGCTGCGGGTTTTCACCCACCCACCCCGCCGCGTTCGCAGCCCACGCTCCCGGTCCGTGCCGAACCGTGCGCGACGGCAGGCGAGAGGCCGAGGGCAGACGGGTGGACGGGTGGGCGTGGCCCCAGGGCAGACCGGTCGGCCAGGTGGGAGGCAGCGCCCCGGACCTGCGGGGAATGTGACGTTCACCGCTTACCGCGGGGGGACTGTCCACACTGGTTACCCGCAAGTAGCATGACCGTGTGAGCCGCCGCTGCTTCGCCATGCGGCGTCCTCTGCCGGGCTGCCCAGCCACACCGCGCGCCGCGGAGCGCCGCGCGCCCGGCGGCGAGCGAACACGAATGAGGGAGAGCCAACGTGCCTCGTACCGCTAGGGACGTCGTCTTCGTTGACGGCGTCCGCACCCCGTTCGGCAAGGCGGGCCCCAAGGGCATCTACCACGAGACCCGCGCCGACGACCTGGTGATCAAGTGCATCCGGGAGCTGCTGCGGCGCAACCCGGACCTGCCGGCGGAGCGGATCGACGAGGTCGCCGTCGCCGCCACCACGCAGATCGGCGACCAGGGCCTGACCCTGGGCCGTACCGCGGGCATCCTCGCCGGGCTCCCGAAGACCGTTCCCGGCTTCTCCATCGACCGCATGTGCGCGGGCGCGATGACCGCGGTCACCACGACCTCGGGCGGCATCGCCTTCGGCGCGTACGACGTGGTCGTCGCCGGTGGTGTCGAGCACATGGGCCGCCACCCGATGGGTGAGGGCGTGGACCCCAACCCGCGCTTCGTCTCCGAGAAGCTGGTCGACGAGTCCGCCCTGTTCATGGGCATGACGGCGGAGAACCTGCACGACCGCTTCCCGCACCTGACCAAGCAGCGGGCCGACGAGTACTCGGTGCGCAGCCAGGAGAAGGCCGCCAAGGCGTACGCCAACGGCAAGATCCAGCAGGACCTGGTGCCGATCTCGGTGCGCCGCACCAACCCCGAGGCGGGCGAGACCGGTTGGGGTCTGGCCACCGCCGACGAGCCGATGCGCCCGGGCACCACGCTGGAGAACCTGGCGAGCCTCAAGACCCCGTTCCGCGCCCACGGCCGGGTGACCGCCGGAAACGCCGCGGGCCTCAACGACGGTGCCACCGCCTCCCTGCTGGCGGCCGAGGACGTCGCGAACGAGCTGGGCCTGCCGGTCAAGATGCGGCTGGTCAGCTACGCGTTCGCCGGTGTCGAGCCCGAGGTGATGGGCATCGGTCCGGTTCCGGCGACCGAGAAGGCGCTGGCCAAGGCGGGCCTGTCGATCTCCGACATCGGCCTGTTCGAGGTCAACGAGGCGTTCGCCGTGCAGGTGCTCGCCTTCCTCGACCACTACGGCATCGCTGACGACGACCCGCGCGTCAACCAGTACGGCGGCGCGATCGCGTTCGGCCACCCGCTGGCCTCCTCCGGTGTGCGGCTCATGACGCAGCTGGCCCGCCAGTTCGAGGAGCAGCCGCAGGTCCGCTACGGCCTGACCACCATGTGCGTCGGCTTCGGCATGGGCGGGACCGTCATCTGGGAGAACCCGCACTGGGAGGGCAAGTGAGCACCACCGCTGAGCTGTTGAAGGGGGCGGCCGAGCTGTTCCCTGACGAGGTCGTCACCCAGGCGCACGTACGCCACCTCGAACTGCCGCGGGGCGCGGGCAAGTTCGCGCTGATCACGCTGGACAACGGCCTGGACCACACCAAGCCGACCACCTTCGGCCCGCAGTCGCTCGCCAACCTCAACACGGCGATCGACCAGGTGGAGAAGGAGGCCGCGGACGGCGAGATCGTCGGTGTGGGCATCACCGGCAAGCCGTTCATCTTCGCGGTCGGCGCCGACCTCAAGGGCGTCGAGCTGCTGAAGCGGCACGAGGACGCGCTGGCCATCGGCAAGGGCGGCCACGACGTCTTCAAGCGGCTGTCCGCGCTCGCCGTTCCCACCTTCGCGTACTACAACGGCGCGGCGATGGGCGGCGGTGTCGAGGTCGGTCTGCACTGCTCGTACCGCACGGTCTCCAAGGCGCTGCCCGCGTTCTCGCTGCCCGAGGTCTTCCTCGGCCTGGTGCCGGGCTGGGGCGGCTGCACGCTGCTGCCGAACCTGATCGGCGCGGACCGCGCGGTGAGCGTCATCATCGAGAACTCGCTCAACCAGAACAAGCAGCTCAAGGGCAAGCAGGTCTTCGAACTCGGCATCGCCGACGCGATCTTCGAGGGTGCGGACTTCCTGGAGCAGTCGCTGGCCTGGACCGCGTCCGTACTCAAGGGCGAGACCGAGGTCGTACGGGCCGAGGTGGACCGCGGCGAGGCCTGGGACCAGGCCGTGGCGCGCGGCCGGTTCATCGCCGACGGCAAGGTGCACGGCGCCGCCCCGGCCGCGTACCGCGCGCTGGACATCATCGCGGGCGCCAGGAACGGGGACCTGCGGCAGGGCTTCGACGCCGAGGACCAGGCGCTCGCCGACCTGATCATGGGCGGCGAACTGCGCGCCGGGATCTACTCGTTCAACCTGGTGCAGAAGCGCGGCAAGCGCCCGGCCGGTGCGCCGGACAAGAACCTGGCCCGCCCGGTCGGCAAGGTCGGCGTGGTCGGCGCCGGTCTGATGGCCTCCCAGCTGGCGCTGCTGTTCGCCCGCCGCCTCGAGGTGCCGGTCGTGCTGACCGACATCGACCAGGAGCGGGTCGACAAGGGCGTGTCCTACGTCCACGGCGAGATCGACAAGCTGCTCGCCAAGGGCCGGGTGAACAACGACAAGGCCAACCGGCTCAAGGCCCTGGTGTCCGGCTCCCTGGACAAGGCGGCCGCCTTCGGCGACGCGGACTTCGTCATCGAGGCCGTCTTCGAGGAGATGGGCGTCAAGCAGAAGGTGTTCGCCGAGGTGGAGGCGGTCGTCGGACCGGACACCATCCTGGCGACCAACACCTCCTCGCTGTCGGTGAGCGAGATGGCGTCGAAGCTCCAGCACCCGGAGCGGGTCGTCGGCTTCCACTTCTTCAACCCGGTCGCGGTGCTGCCGCTGCTGGAGATCGTGCGCGGCGAGAAGACCGACGACGCCTCGCTGGCCACCGCCTTCGGTGTGGCGAAGAAGCTGAAGAAGACCGCGGTGCTGGTCAAGGACGCCCCGGCGTTCGTGGTCAACCGGATCCTGACCCGTTTCATGGGCGAGATCCAGAACGTCATCGACGAGGGCACCTCGGTCGAGGTCGCCGAGAAGGCCATCGAGCCGCTCGGTCTGCCGATGTCCCCGCTGGTGCTGCTGGAGCTGGTCGGCCCGGCGATCGGCCTGCACGTGTCGGAGACGCTGCACGGCGCCTTCCCCGACCGCTTCACGGTCTCGCCGAACCTGGCCGCGGTGGTCAAGGCGGGCAAGCGCGGCTTCTACGTCTACGACTCCGGCAAGCCGGAGCTGGACCCCGAGGTCGCGGCGCTGCTGGAGCAGGGCGACGTCAAGCTCACCGAGGAGCAGGTGCGCGACCGGGTGCTGGACGCGGTGGCGCAGGAGATCGGCCTGATGCTCGACGAGGGCGTGGTGGCCGAGGCGCAGGACATCGACCTGTGCCTGATCACCGGCGCGGGCTGGCCGTTCCACCTGGGCGGCATCACTCCGTACCTGGACCGCGAGGGCGTCTCGGAGCGGGTGAACGGCAAGCGGTTCCTCGCCCCGGGCGTCGCCAGCGTCCCGGCGTAACCGGGTGACACGCGAGGGCCGCCCGGGAGTTGTCCCCTCCCGGGCGGCCCTTTCGCGTCCTCGCTTCAACCCGGCGTTCTGCCGGGTGGTCCGCACAGGGCGGCGGTCAGGTCCTTCACCAGCACCGTGCGCGCGTGGTCGTCCAGGGCGATCCGGCCCCGGTCGGTGAGCCCGCAGACCGTTTCGGCGACCGTGGTGACCACATCGCCGACCAGCGCCTGGCGGTGCCGGGCGTCAAGGGCCGCCAGCTGCCTGCGCCGCATGATCACGGCGACCTCGGGCGCGTAGTCGATGCGCATCGGCCGGGCCGAGACGATCTCGATGCCCACCGGGCGCATCTCCTCCATCAGTGCCAGGGTCAGGGCGTCACCCACGTGGTCGGTGTCGCGCAGTGTCCGCGAGCGGGTGCGGAAGTCGTCGGTGGGCAGCCGGGAGAGCACCCGGGTCACCGCGCACTCCATCTGGTCGCGCAGGTAGACGACGTGGTTGTCGACGGCGAAGCAGGCCCGGGCGGTGTCCCGTACCCGCCAGACCAGCAGCACCGTCGCGTGCAGCCGGGTGCCGTCGGCGTCCACGGCCTCGATGGGCCGACTGCGCCAGTGGCGCAGCGCCACGTCCACCCGGCGCCTGGTCAGCAGCGGATTGATCCACAGCAGTCCGGTGCGCCGTACGGTGCCGCGGTAGCCGCCGCACCAGGTCAGCACCCAAACGCTGCCGGGTCGGCCGCGGTTGAGCCCGCCGACGGCGATCGCGCCCAGCGCGGCGAGCAGCATCACGGCGCCCCAGGTCGCGTAGTCGGCTCCGTAACCCGGGCTGCCGGGCAGCACCTCGTACCCGGCGACCCGGTCCGGGAGCACACCCCGCCACCACAGCAGCCACAGCGCGGCGCCCGCGGCGGCGGCGCCGGTGCTGACCGCCAACCAGCCCGGCAGACAGGGGCCTTGGCGTTCGGTCGGCTCGGTGGCGGTGGGTGCCCGTTCCGTGGCAGCGGCGACAGATCCGGCGAACACCGGTAGCACCATGGCTCCGCCCTCCGTCATCCAGCCGCCCAGCACCTAGGGGTCCATCCTGCGAGACATCCGGTGCGAAACGGCAGAAGACAGGCTGCGCGAGTCGGATTATGTGTTTTTAATGCTCCCGTTGGCGGAACGGAGGCGCCGTCAGCCCGCCGACGGTGTACGGGACGGCGCACTCGGCGCGGAGGCGGTGGCGGACGGCTTGGCGGGCGCCGAAGGGGAAGCCGAAGCGGAAGCGGACGGCGACGGCTGGGTGTCGGCGAGGGCCGCCGCCTGCTCCACCAGGGAGACCAGCTTGGCCGGGGTCAGCCCGTCCTTGGCCGGGGACACCGTTTGGCCGTTGATCTGCAGCACCGGTACGTCGCCGAGACCGTCCTGCTGGTACTTCTTCTGCGAGGCGATGACCCAGCCGCCGTGGTCGTCGTCGTTCACACAGGGCACGAACTCGGAAGCCTGGAGCTTCTCCGACTTGGGAAGCCCCGGCAGCTTCTCCGCCAGCTTCTCCAGGTACGCGGCGCTGGCGAACCTGTCGTGCGCCCGGGCGGGCTGGTGCTTCCACAACTGCTTGACGTAGGCCTCGAACTGGTCCTTGCCCTGGTCCTGGGCGCAGGCCACCGCGTTGGCGGCCATCGCGGAGCCCTTGCCGCCCAGCTTGGCGTCGGTCGAGGTGACCAGGCGGTACTCGATCCTGGCCTGGCCGGAGTTGAGCAGCCGGTCGAAGGTGCTGGCGTAGCTCTCCGCGAACGTCTTGGACTGCGGGCTGCGCATGTCCATGTACACCGTGAGGGTCACCGGCACCGCGGGGTTGATCGGAATGCTCAGCGGAGCCGCGCTGGGGACACCGTTCGGCGGCTTGACGGTGGTGTTCTTACCGGCCCGTACGTGCGCGCCGATCACCGCGGACACCACGAAGATCGCCGCGACCGCGACGATCGCCGCCGAGTAGGGACGCCAGCGGTGCCAGCCGCCGCGGGAGCCCGCCGTACCCGAAGCCGTCGGCTCAACCTGCCCGGTGGCCTCCTGTGGCCCCTTGGACTCTGCCATCACGCGTCCCATCACTTCCTGCGTTGCCCTACCGCGCCTGTATACCACCGCCCCTGGAGGCGGGACCGTGCCAGGGTAGGCCCATGACCTTTGAACCACTGGTTGTCGTGGACGCGGCCAACACTGTGGGGGCCGTGCCGGACGGCTGGTGGCGGGACCGGCACGGCGCCAGCGAGCGGCTGCGCGACGCCCTGGTGCCGCTGGCCGAGCGGGGCTTCCCGGAAGACGCCGACGTACCCGAGTGGGCGAAGAACACACCACTGGAAGTGGTCCTGGTCGTCGAGGGCGCGGCGCGCGACGTGGCCTCGGTGCCTGAGGTGCGGGTGGAGGCGGCGCCGGGCAGCGGTGACGACCGGATGGTGGAGCTGCTGGAGCGGGCCGCCCGTCAGGCCCCCGGCCGCCCGCTGCTGCTGGTCACCGCCGACCGGGCGCTGCGCGAGCGGGCCGCGGCCCACGGCGTGGTCTGCGTGGGGCCGCGGTCGGTGCGGCCATGACGGCCTGACGCGCTAGGACCGCCGGACGTAGAGCACGGCGCCGTCGGCGGTGGCGGTGCGGTGGTAGCCCGCCAGCAGGTGGCGGAAGGCGGGGATGTGCGCCGGGCCGTACGGCTGGCCGCGCGAGTCGTCCACGATCAGGGCGGGCGGGCGGCGTTCCATCTCCTGCCGGAAGGTGCGCCAGGCGCCCGGCACCGCGTACTCCTCGCCGACCCGCGCGCCGCCGCGGCCGCCGCTGAAGTTGGTGAGGAACCCGGCGGTCAGATAACGGCTGGCGGGCGCGCGGCCGGACAGCCAGTAGTCCTCGGGGTGCATGCCCCAGACCAGAACCGTCTCCCCCGGCGCGGTGCGGTGCGCGATCGCGGCGGCGACCCGGCTCGCGTGGTCCAGGTCGCCGTGCGGCGCCGCCAGCCCCCAGACCGTGAAGCCGCAGGCCGCCAGCGCGGTCCATCCGGCGGCCGGGCGCCACCAGCGCGGCAGCCGGCGCAGGGCGGCCACCCCGAGCAGCACCAGCGGTGGCAGCAGCTGCAGGTAGTAGTGGCCGTAGAACTGGAAACCGGTGGTGACCGCGACCGCCGAAGCGGCCAGCCATATCCACAGGTCGGACTCGGCGAACCGGCGACGCCTGGCCAGCAGGTACAGCGCCGGGACCACGGCCCCCGCACAGGCGGCGGCCAGGATCCCCGTGTTGCCGAGCGCCCGCCCGACGGCGACCAGCCAGGCACCGCTCACCGACAGGTAGGACCCCGAGCCGGTCACCGTCCAGAACAGGAACCGGTGCGCCCCCAGTACGAGCGCCACGGCGAGCCCCGGCACCAGGAAGCCGACCGCGAGACCGCCCAGCGCCCGCGCCCGGCCAGGACCGGACCGCCACAGCAGCCAGACCACCGGCAGCAGCACCGCGCCGCCGGTCTGCTTGGTGAGCGCCGCGCCCGCCACGGCGAGCCCCGCGAGCGCACCCCAGCGCGCCGCCGACCGGCCGCGGGCGAGATCCGCGCAGAGAAAGGCCGCCACCGTCCACGGGAGCATGAAGACCTCGAAGGTCGCGGCCTGGCTGTCCTCGGGGGAGAGCCCCACGGAGACCAGCAGATGGCCGATGCCCGCGGTCGCACCCGCCAGGTTCCCCCAGCGGCGCCGGGCGAGGGCGGCCAGCAGCGCCGCGGTGACCAGTTGGGCGAGCACCGCGGCGATCCGAAGCGGCGTCAGCGAGGCGTCCCCGAACAGCCAGAACGCGCCCTGGTACAGCCAGGGCAGCAGCGGTGGTTTGCGGTCCACCACCGTGTCGTAGAGCACGCCGCCGTGCGCCAGCATCCGCGCCTGGGTGGCGAGGAACCCCTCGTCGGGGTTCCAGATCGGGCGCAGGAAGGACGGCAGTCGGGTCAGGGCGGCCAGCACGGCGAGCACCGGCAGCAGCCGCACCCAGTAGTGGCCGGAGCCGGTACGGGCCACCGCGGTCCCGTCGCCCCGCTGCGACGGCAGCCGCGCCGTCGTGACACCGGCGGTCTCGGGGGCGGCAGGCATGCGGTCCAACGTACCGGGCGGCGGTCCGGACTGGGAAACGAGGCGTGTCCGGTCAGCCGCGCAGGCCGAGGCGGCTGTGCCGCCGCCCGTAGGCGAAGTACAGGAGGAAGCCGACGACCATCCAGACGGCGAACCGCAGCCAGGTCTCCGCGGGCAGGTTGAGCATCAGCCACAGCGAGGCGCACACCGACAGCACCGGGATGACCGGAACCCACGGGGTACGGAAGGAGCGCGGCAGATCCGGCCGCGTCCGGCGCAGGATCACCACACCCACCGCGACCACCACGAACGCGAACAGTGTGCCGATGTTCACCAGTTCCGACAGCTCCGCGATGCTGGTGAAACCGGCCACCACCGCGACCACCAGACCGAGCAGCAGGGTGGCCCGGTAGGGGGTGCCGAACCGCGGGTGGACCTGCGAGAAGAACCTCGGCAGCAGTCCGTCCCGGCTCATCGCGAAGAACACCCGGCTCTGGCCGAGCAGCAGGATCATGCAGACCGAGGTGAGGCCGACGGCCGCGCCGAAGCTGATCACCCCGGACCAGACCGGCGCGTGGTTCACCTTGAAGGCGTCGGAGAGCGGGGCTTCCACCGACAGCCGGCTGTACTTCTGCATGCCGGTGACGACGACGGACACCGCGACGTACAGGACCGTGCACACGGCCAGCGAGCCGAGGATGCCCAGCGGGACGTCCCGCGCGGGGTTCCTGGTCTCCTCGGCGGCGGTCGCCACGATGTCGAAGCCGATGAACGCGAAGAACACCACGGCGGCGGCGGTGAACACGCCCCACACGCCGAAGGTCGTCGGCTTGTACCCGAAGATCAGCTGGACCAGCGGTGCGCCGAGCCCCGAGGAGGCGCCGCCGGCCCGTTGCGCGGCGGGCAGGAACGGCATGTAGTTGGCGCTGCTGACGTAGAACGCCCCGGCGACGATCACGATCAGCACCACGATCACCTTGATCCCCACGATCAGCGAGGTGAGCCGGGCGGACAGCTTCATCCCGGCGACCAGCACCCCGGTGAGCACCAGCACCAGCAGGAAGGCCATCAGGTCGAACTCCCCGCCGGCGCCGACCCCGGTCAGCCCGCGCGGCAGGCGGAGCCCCGCTGTGTCCAGCAGCGACCTGATGTACCCGGACCAGCCGACCGCCACCACCGCACAGCCCAGGGCGAGTTCGAGGATCAGGTCCCAGCCGATGATCCACGCGGGCAGCTCGCCGATCGAGGCGTACGAGAAGGTGTACGCGGATCCGGCGACCGGCACGGTGGAGGCGAACTCCGCGTAGCACAGGGCGGCCAGCGCGCACACCACGCCCGCGGCGACGAACGACAGGGCGACCGCGGGCCCGGCGTAGGACCTGGCCACCTGGCCGGTGAGGACGAAGATGCCGGTGCCGATGATGACGCCGACGCCGAAGACGGTCAGGTCAAGGGCGGACAGCGACTTGCGGAGGGCGTGTTCGGGCTCCTCGGTGTCCTGGATCGACTGCTCGACGGACTTCGTGCGGAACATCGGGTTCCGCGACCGGATCGCGGGCTGTGGCGTTCTGGCATCCATCGACGCACCTCCACGGTTGTCCTGCCCACATGGTCGGGACGGCCGGTCTGCCAGCCCGGCACCCGGATGGCCAGGTCACCCGAAAGGGCACGCATGCAGATGCGCCGATGGGCCGGGCGGACCACTCCTCGCAGTGGTCCGCCCAGCCCATCGGTGGGCGTGCGGTCAGTCGCTGGTGACGCTGGTCGGCTCGTCCTCGTAGCGGCCGTCCAACGTGGCCACCAGGCCGGTCACCTGACGCGCGATGGCGGGGGCGGTGAGCCCGATCTCGGACATGACCTCCTTGCGGGAGGCGTGGTCGAGGAAGACCGGCGGAATGCCGAAGTCCCGCAGCGGCACGTCCACCTCGGCGTCCCGCAGCGCCTGCGAGACGGCCGAACCGACGCCTCCGGTACGGCAGTTGTCCTCCACGGTGACCACCACGCGGTGGCGTGCGGCGAGGGCGGGCAGTGCCTCGTCCACCGGCTTGACCCAGCGCGGGTCGACGACGGTGCTGGAGATGCCCTGGGCGTCGAGGAGTTCGGCGACCTCAAGGCACATCGGGGCGAGCGCGCCGACGGAGACGATGAGCACGTCCGGCTGCTCCTGCCCGACCGCCGGGTCGCGCAGCACGTCCATGCCGCCGATCCGGCCGACCGCCTGGACCGCGGGGCCCACGGCGCCCTTGGAGTAGCGCACCACGGTCGGCGCGTCATTGACCTCGACGGCCTCACGCAGCTGGGCGCGTACCTGGTCGGCGTCGCGCGGTGCGGCGAGCCGCAGCCCGGGTACGACCTGGAGGATCGACATGTCCCACATGCCGTGGTGGGAGGCGCCGTCCGGGCCGGTGACGCCGGAGCGGTCGAGGACGAAGGTCACCCCGCACCTGTGCAGCGCCACGTCCATCAGCACCTGGTCGAAGGCCCGGTTGAGGAAGGTCGCGTACAGCGCGAACACCGGGTGCAGCCCGCCGGTGGCCAGGCCCGCCGCCGACACCGCGCCGTGCTGCTCGGCGATGCCCACGTCGTAGACCCGGTCGGGGAACGCCTCGGCGAAGGGGGCGAGGCCGACCGGCTGGAGCATCGCCGCCGTGATGGCCACGATGTCCTCGCGCTCGTGACCGAGCTTGACCATCTCCTCGCCGAAGACCGACGTCCAGTCAGTGCCCGCGGCGGACACCGGCAGACCGGTGTCCGGGTGGATGACGCCGATGCCGTGGAAGCGGTCCGCCTCGTCCTGCTCGGCAGGCTTGTAGCCGCGCCCCTTCTCGGTGAGGCAGTGCACGATCACCGGGCCGCCGAAGCGCTTGGCGCGCTGCAGCGCGGACTCCAGGGCCTCCACGTTGTGGCCGTCGATCGGGCCGACGTACTTCAGCCCGAGGTCCTCGAACATGCCCTGCGGGGCGATGAAGTCCTTCAGCCCCTTCTTGGCGCCGTGCAGCGTCTCGTACAGCGGCTGGCCGATCAGCGGGGTGCGCTCCAGCAAGTCCTTGCCGCGGGCGAGGAAGCGCTCGTAGCCGTCGGTGGTGCGCAGCGTGGCGAGGTGGTTGGCCAGACCGCCGATGGTCGGCGCGTAGGAGCGCTCGTTGTCGTTGACGACGATGACCAGCGGGCGGTCCTTGGCGGCGGCGATGTTGTTGAGCGCCTCCCAGGCCATGCCGCCGGTGAGCGCTCCGTCGCCGATCACCGCGACGACGTGGTCCTTGCGGTCCAGCACCTGGTTGGCCTTGGCCAGGCCGTCGGCCCAGCCGAGCACCGTGGAGGCGTGCGAGTTCTCGATGACGTCGTGCTCGGACTCGGCGCGCGAGGGGTAGCCGGACAGGCCGCCCTTGTTGCGCAGCCTGGAGAAGTCCTGACGGCCGGTGAGCAGTTTGTGGACGTAGCTCTGATGGCCGGTGTCGAACAGCACCTTGTCCTTGGGCGAGTCGAAGACCCGGTGCAGCGCGATGGTCAGCTCCACCACGCCGAGGTTCGGCCCGAGGTGGCCGCCGGTCTTGGACACGGCCTCGACGAGGAAGGTCCGGATCTCGCCCGCCAGCTCCACCAGCTGCTCCTGGGTGAGCCGGTCGAGGTCGCGCGGTCCCTTGATACGGGATAGCAGGGCCACCCGTGCCTCCTTGTGCTGTCGAACCTGTCGAGCGTTGCCGGTCAGTCCGTCGAGTCTAATGTTCCGTCCTGAGCGAAGTCGGCCGGGCGATGCGATTCACGTCACCCGGGCGAACGCAACGGTACCCGGCGTGCCGTGGCACGCCGGGTACCCGGGGAGGGCGGACGCTAGGCCCGGCCGGACGCCTTCTGTGTCCTGCGCGACACCGAGTCGACCACCACGGCGGCCAGCAGCACCGCACCGGTGATCATGTATTGGATCGCGGTGTTCAGGTTGAGGATGTACATGCCCTGCTGGATCGAGACGATCACCAGCGCGCCCAGCAGCGCCGACCAGGTCTTGCCCCGGCCGCCGAACAGGCTGGTGCCGCCGATGACGGCCGCGGCGATCGCGTTCATCAGCGTGTTGCCGCCACCCTGGGTGGACTGGGCCGAGTTGACCTGGCCGGCCAGGAACATGCCGCCGACCGCGGCCATCGTGCCCGCCAGCATGAACACCGAGATCCGGATCCAGGCCACGTTGATGCCCGCCCGGCGGGCGGCCTCGATGCCACCGCCGACCGCGAAGATCTGCCGCCCGTAGGTGGTGCGGCGCAGCACCAGGTCGAGACCGATGACCACCGCCAGGAACAGCAGCAGGCACAGCGGCAGCCCGTCCGCCTGGTTGAGCACCACGGCGGCGGCGAACGAGACGATCGCCAGGAGCACCGTCTTGACGATGATGTCGGTCAGCGGACGGAACGGCACCCCGGCCTGCCGGCGGCGGTTGGCCTGCCACAGCGAGGAGCCGAGGTAGAGCAGCACCCCGATCAGCGCCAGACCGTAGGCGTAGGCGACGTCGGTGAAGGTGTAGTTGTAGAGGTTGTACAGCAGGCCGTTGGCCTTGAGGTTGATGGTGCCGTTCTTGCCGAGCACCCAGAGCATGGCGCCGTTCCACGCCAGGAAGCCGGCCAGCGTCACCACGAACGCCGGTACGCCCACCTTGGCGAAGAAGAAGCCCTGCAGCGCGCCGATCGCCGTGCCGGTGAGGATGCCCAGCACCAAGGCCAGCGGCTCGGGGAACCCGTGGTAGACGCTGAGCACGGCGAAGACCGCGCCGGCCAGACCGCTGACGTAGGACACCGACAGGTCGATCTCGCCCAGCAGCAGGACGAAGACGATCCCGACGGCGATCATGCCGGTGCCCACCACGTTGAACGCGATGGTGGACAGGTTGTTGGCCGACAGGAACGTGCTGTTCATTCCCTGGAAGACGCCCCAGATGAGGATCAGGGCGACGATCACCGGCATGGATCCCAGATCGCCGCTGTGCAGGCGGCGCTTGAACTCGGTGACATAGCCGGCGAGTCCCTGCTCGCGTATGAGCAGCCGTGGGTCGACCGCCACGATGGCGTCGGCGGCGGGGGGCGGCGCGGCGACCGCCGGTTCCTGCTCGGCGTCGTCCGCGACCGGGGGCTTGTGCAGATCGGAGTTGCTCACTTGTCCGCCTCCGCGGTGCGCGCCTTCCGGCGGGTCACGGCGTTGTCCGTGGCGCCGGTGATGGCGGAGATGATCTCTTCCTGGGTGGTTTCCCTTGCGGCGAAGACGCCGTTGTTGCGGCCCAGCCGCAGCACCGCGACCTGGTCCGCGACCGCCATGACGTCCACCATGTTGTGGCTGATCAGGATGACGGCCAGGCCGCGTTCGCGGAGCCGCTCGACCAGGTCGAGGACCTGGGCGGTCTGCTCCACGCCGAGGGCGGCGGTGGGCTCGTCCAGGATGACGACCTTGGGGTCGCCGATCAGGGAACGGGCTATGGCCACCGTCTGGCGCTGACCGCCGGAGAGCGAGGCGATCGGGATCCGCACGCTGGGGATGCGGATGGAAAGGGTGTTGAGGAGTTCGCGGGAGCGCTTCTCCATCTCCACCTCGTCGAGTACGCCGACCCTGCGGACCTCCCGGCCCAGGAACAGGTTCTGGACGACATCGAGGTTGTCGCACAGCGCCAGGTCCTGGTAGACGGTCGCGATGCCCAGTCCCTGGGCGTCATGCGGCCGGTTGATCGTCACGGGCCGGCCCTCCCACTCGATGACGCCTTCGTCGATCGGGTGAACTCCGGCGATCGTCTTCACCAGCGTCGACTTTCCGGCGCCGTTGTCGCCCACCAGGGCGACCACCTCACCGGCACGGACCTCCAATTCGACATCGGTGAGCGCCTGTACGGCACCGAACCGCTTGGAGATCCCGCGCAACGCCAGCACGGGCGTAGCGGACACGTGAACCATCTCCTTCGCCGCCTGGCCGGCGGGGGATGCCGCGCTGCGGTGGCAGACGCGGAATGCTGTGCGAGAAAAGTTTGGGAATGCCGCGCCGGAGAAAGCGAGGCCGTTTTCCGGGGAAGCCTCCCCGGGGATGTCCGGTGCGCTGTCCCGTTAGCGGGGTCTGTTTGCCGGGACAGCGCACCGGACGGCTGATATCAGCGGTCATCAACCGCTGACCGCGAGGAAAAAGGGCGGCTACTTCAGTCCCGCCTTGGCGCAGTCGGCCGCGTACTGACCGGAGCAAAGCTGGTTGACCGTGAACAGGCCGCCCGCGATCACCGTCTGCTGGATGTTCTTGTCGGTCAGGATCTGGGTCGGGATCAGCTTCGCCGGGATTCCCTTGTTGGTGGCGCTGGCCACCGTGGTGTCGGCCGCGGAGACCGGCTTGCCGGTGGCCACCTCGATCGCCATCTCGGCGGCGGCGTCCGCCTCGTCCTTGTACGGCTTGTAGATGGTGAACGCCTGGGTGCCCGCCAGCACCCGCTGGACGCCGTCGAGTTGCGCGTCCTGGCCGCCGACCGGCGGCAGCGGGTTGATGTGCGCGGACTGCAGGGCGGAGATGATACCGGCGGCCATGCCGTCGTTGGCCGAGTACACCGCGGCGATGTTGCTGCCGCCGATCCGGCTTATGGCGCCGGAGACCTCGTTGTTGGCGTTGTTGGCCAGCCAGCCGTTGGTGTCGAACTCGGCGGCGATCTTGACCTTTCCGTCCAGCACGCTGTGCGCACCGGCCTTGAACTGGGCGGCGTTGGGGTCGCCCTTGTCGCCGTTGACCATGACTATCTGGCTGCTCGGGCTGGCCTTGGAGCCCATGGCCTGGAGGAGCGCCTGGCCCTGCTGCTTGCCGACCTGGGTGTTGTCGAAGGAGGTGTAGGCGTCGATCGGCCCCTGGGCGAGCCGGTCGTACGCGACGATCTTCACGCCCTTGTCGTGCGCCTTCTGCACCGACGGCTGGATGGCCTTGTAGTCGACCGAGTCGAGAATGATGACCTTGTCGCCGTCATTGATGAGCGTGTCGACCTGCTGCTGCTGGGTATTGGCGTTCTGCGCGGCGTTTTCGTAATCGACCTGGCACTTGGGGCACAGTTGGTGCAGCTTCGCCTCGATCTTCGGTCGGTCGACCGACTCATACCGCGCGGTCTGGTTCTCCGGAAGCGCCAGACCGATACGGAATCCGTTGTTCACGTCGGCGGCGCTGGTTTTGCTGCCGCCCGCCTTGCCACACGCCGCCATGGACAACGCCATGGAAACGGCCGCCGTCGCGATGACTGCACGACGCAGAGTGGTGTTCACTGAGTACCTCCCTGACGGGGCCGCGACGTTGCGGCCGAGGTGGACGTGAGTCAACTCCCACCAAAGCTTGCCGTCAAGAAGTAAATAATTAACGAGATGACAACGACACGCCTCGTTATCTAGCTGAACGCGAGGGCGGCAGGCGCGGAATCCGGCAAAAGAGTTGAATCGCCCATTTCGCTGAGCACCAATGCCAGCGCGCCCAGCACTTCCGCCCGGGCCCCCAAAGCACCGGGAACCACCGCGAGTTGCCGGGCCGCGCTGGGAATGGCGTACCGGGCCACGGATTCCCTGATGGGCCCCAGCACCACCTCCCCGGCCTCGGCCAGCTCCCCGCCGAGCACCACACGGCTCGGGTTGAGCACGTTGCACAGGTTGGCCACGCCCATGCCGACGTGGCGGCCGACGTCGGCGATCACCCGGCGGCACCCGGGGTCGTCGTCCCGGGCCAGCCGTACCATCTTCGGCACCGTCAGATCCGGGCCGTGGCTGGCGCGCAGCAGGTCCAGCACGTACCGGGCGGCGGTGAAGGTCTCCAGGCAGCCGCGGTTGCCGCAGCGGCAGACCGGCCCGGACTCGTCCAGGGTGATGTGCCCTATCTCGCCCGCGGTGCCGCCCGGTCCCCGGTAGATCTGCCCGTTGATCACCAGGCCGGCGCCGACACCGCTGGCCACCTTGATGTAGGCCAGGTCCTTCACCCCGCGGCCAGCGCCCCAGACCAGCTCGCCGAGGGCGCCCAGGTTGGCGTCGTTGTCCACGTGCACCGGCATGCCGAGCCGCCCGGCCAGCTCCTCGCGCGGGTTGATGCCGCCCCACCCCGGCATGATCGCGGTGGACCCGAGGACACCGGTGGCCACGTCGATCGGCCCCGGCACGCCCAGGCCGACGCCGATCACCTTGTCGGCACCGATCCCGGTGGTCTCGATCAGCTGCGCCACCAGCCGTTCCGCCCGGTCGAAGCCCTGCGCCGCGGAGGCGTCCACATCGATCGGCTCGGTCTGCTCGGCGAGCACCTGGTGGGCCAGGTTGCCCACGGCGACCCGCAGATGGGAGTGGCCGAAGTCGACGCCGACCACGATTCCGGCGTCCCCTGACAGCGACACGCTGCGGGCCCGCCGACCGCCCGAGGAGGTCGGGGTGACCTGCACCGTTCCGTTGTCCCGCAGCTCGCGGACGATGTTGGAGACGGTGGCGGCGGACAGTCCCGTACCGCGGGCGATCTCCGCCTGGGTGAGCGAGCCCGCCAGCCGCACCGCGCGGACCACCCGCTCAAGATTGGCCCGGTGCAGCGAGGACTGCGATCCCGGAGTCTCCACGACCATCCACTCCCTGCCGTTCCTCCAACATATGAACTCTAAGCAGAGCCTCAGGGGTCATGCCCCGTCAAGGTATTGAGCGGCAGGAACCCCGGATGATCACACATCGTACGTGGGGCGACCGCACCCCCGGCTCGATGACCGACGGTACCGTCCCCGGCCGGCGCTACTTCAACGTGCCCGCCGTAAGTCCGGCCTGCACCTGCCGCTGGAAGGAGAGGTAGACCACCAGCACCGGCAGCATGGCGATGGTCATCCCGGCGAACAGCGCGGGCATGTCGCCGGCGTACCCCTGCTGGAGCGCCAGGTTGACCAGGCCCTGGGTGAGCATCGAGTGGTCCCGGTCGGAGCCGCTCTGCTTCTGCATCAGGGTCAGCGGCAGGATGTACTGGTTCCACTGCCCCAGCACGTTGAAGATCCCGACGCTCAGCAGCCCGGGCTTGGCGATCGGCAGCATCACCTGGAAGAAGGCCCGGGTGTGCGAGCAGCCGTCGATCATCGCGGCCTCGTGCACGGCCGTCGGCAGGGTGCGGAAGAACGAGTGCAGGAAGAAGACGGTGAACGGCAGCGAGTAGGCGACGTAGACCAGGATCAGACCCTGGTACGTGTTGAGCATGCCGAGGTTGCGCACCATGAAGAACAGCGGCACCAGCGCGAGGTAGACCGGGAACATCGCCCCGGCCACGAAGAGGTAGTACAGCACGCGGTTGCCCGGGAACTCGTAGCGGGCCAGCACGTACGCGGCCATGGAGCCGAACAGCATGGTGAGCGTCACCGAGAAGAACAGCACGATGACCGTGTTGAGGAAGAACCCGCCGATGCCCTTGTCCCAGGCCCGTACGAACACCTCGAACGACCAGTGCGTCGGCCAGGTCCAGGCGCTGCCGCCGATCTGCGCGTCGGTCTTGAACGAGCTCAGCACGATCCACGCCAGCGGCAGCACGATCATGACGGCCCACAGGGCGAGGAACCCGTGGGAGAAGACGTTCAGCACCCCGCCGCCCTCCGCGAACCGGGTCCGCGGGTCCGCCTTGCGCGGGCTCGGCGCGGGAGCCGGTTCCACCGGGGCCGGGGTGGGGTCCTTGATGGGTGTGCTCATGACGCGGTCCCCGCTCAGAACTCGATGCGCTCGCGGCGGGTGACCCGCAGCGCGACGGCGGACAGGATCAGGGTAAGGAAGAGGATCACCACGCCCATGGCGCAGGCGTAGCCGCTCTTGCCGAAGTACAGGAAGTTGCGCATCAGGTAGGTGGCCATCACCTCGCCGTGGTAGTCCGGCCCACCGCCGTAGGCCACGCCCGGGGTCAGCGTGGAGACCAGGGCGAAGGCGTCCATCGCGGCGATCGCCAGATAGACCCAGGCCGTCTGCACGCTGTCCCACAGCAGCGGGAGGGTGACCCGGAAGAAGGTCTGCACCCGCCCGGCGCCGTCCAGCAGCGCGGCCTCGTAGATCTCCCTGGGGATGGACTGCATGGCGGCCGAGAACAGCACCAGGTAGAAGCCGACCCCGGACCACACCAGGATGGCCAGGATGCACCACAGCACCAGATTCGGGTCGTTGAGCCATTCGATCGGATGCTGTGCGTCCTCCAGATGGAGTTTCAGGAGGATGCCGTTGAGCAGCCCGCCGCCGTCACTGCGGTAGACGGCCTCGAACAGCACCGCGAGGATCGCGATGGACAGCACCTGCGGGAAGAAGAAGACCACCTTGTAGACCGCCGCGCCGCGCACTCCCTGCACTCCCCCGGTGCCGCCGCGCCCGCCGACGTTGAGCATGAAGGCGAAGAACAGCGCCAGCAGGATGGTGACCACTGGCAGGAACACCAGCAGCAGCGCGTTGTGCAGCAGGGCCTGGCGGAAGACGCCGTCGGAGAACAGCGTGGTGTAGTTGCGCAAGCCCACGAAGTGCATCACGGTCGACTCGCCGGACCAGTCGGTGAGCGAGTAGCCGAAGGTCTGCAGGTACGGCCAGATCACCAGCAGCGCGTACAGCGCGACCGGCACGATGAGGAAGCCCACGATGAACGGGTACTTGCGGTGTCGCATAATTCCTGCCTGACGATCGAGAGGCCCGCCGTGGTGGCGGTACGTCCAGCGCGTACCGCCACCTTGTGCTGTCAGGAACCGTTCTTCTTCGCCTTCTGCGTCGCCGCCTTGACCCGCTTCAGCCATTCGGCGGGCTGGATGCGGTTCGCCATCAGCTCGCTGCTGGCGTTTCCCATGTCGACGTCGAGCGAGCTGGCGGTGTACAGGTACGTGGGGTTGAAGACGTTGGTCCCGGCCGCCTTCAGCGCGGCTACCGTGGACTTGGTGCCGGGGCGCAGTTGGACGTCCGGGCCGAGCGCGTCCTTGACCACGGTCAGCGAGTTGGCGGTCTGCGCGAAGGCGATCGCACCCGCCTTGCTGAGCATGACCCGCATGAACTCCATGCCGCCCGCCGCGTTCTTCGCCTTGGCGGGCACGATGTACGGCTCGTTGGCACCGCCACGGATCGCCTCGAACGGCATTTTGTCGCCGGGCAGCGACGGCATCGGCATGAAGGTCATCTCGAAGTCCGACGGGGTGGACTTCAGCTGCTCGTTCTCCAGCCAGGCGCCGCACGGGACGAAGGCGGCCCGGTACTGGTTCCAGGCGGTCTGCGCCTCGATGTGGGTCATGCCGTTGGTGCCGGGCAGCAGGTAGTTGTTGCTGACGATCTGGTAGACCGCCTCGATGGCGTTCTTCGCCGGGGCCTCGTCCCACACCGTCTCGTCGAGCCTGTCGACCCGGTTCAGGAAGTCCTGGCCGCCGTTCTTGATGGCCAGGTCCATGATGGCGACGTTGATGTAGTACGGGTACTTGCCCTGGTGCGCGAACGGCGCGATACCGGCCTTCTTGATCTCCGAGGAGAGCGACATGAAGTCGGCCCAGGTCCTGGGCTCGCTCCAGCCGTGCTGCCGGAACAGCTTTCCCGAGTACCACAGGCCGAAGACGGTGTAGACGTACTGGAGGGTGCAGAACGTGCCGCCGATGGTGCCCAGCTCGACGGTGCCCGGTTGCAGGGTGTCGCGGACCTTCTTGCCGGGATCGTCTATTGATGGCGCGTCAAGCAGCGGGGTGAGGTCGGCGAGCTGGCCGGCCTTCTGCAGGACGTCCAGTTTGATCTGGGCGTTGCCCGAGTCGTCCACCACGTCCGGCGGATTACCGCCGTTCAGCCTGGGCTGCAGGAGGCCGGTGATGTTCTGGGTGGGCGTATGGGTGACCTTCGCGTTGGGGAATTCCTTCGAATAGAGCTTCTCGAACCGCCTGGCGTAGTCGTCCCCGAATCCGCCTTTGAAGATGATGACTTCCAGGCCCGCGTTGTCCACCACGCCGAACGGGTTGGTCGCGGTCTTCTTTCCGGTCTCCTGCTTGCCGCCACCGCCGCTGGCGGCGCACGCGCTGAGCAGCCCACTGGCCGGAACGGCGGCGATTCCCAGCGCCGCGGCCCGTTTGATGAGGTCGCGGCGGTTGAGCCGGTTCGGCTCGATGGTGGATCCCATGCTCAAGTCCTCGCCTTCTTCAGGACTCAGGCGGTGCACCGGAACCCGCCGGCTACCGCTGTCGGTCGAAGCTGGGTCGTACGGTGAAGCTGGGCCGAAATCGAAAGGCCGTTGGACGCCGACAGGTATAGTCCACTTCCTGTGAGGCGGCAAGATCGAGCACAGTCCCGGACGGGAAGTTTCCCGAGTTGAGACCTGCCACTCCGTCGTCTCACAGGCTTGAAACATAAAACAGGGCCGCACTCCTGAAGTGGAGTGCGGCCCTGTCGGCCGTGTCGGGCACGTCGCGCCCGCCGGATCTACTTCCGGATCAGCGAGCGCAGCACGTACTGCATGATGCCGCCGTTGCGGTAGTAGTCGGCCTCACCGGGGGTGTCGATGCGGACGGTGGCGTCGAACTCGACACCGGTGTCCGTGGTGACCTTCACGGTGCCGGGGGTGCGGCCCTCGTTCAGCTCGGTCACACCGGAGATGGAGAAGGTCTCCTCACCGGTCAGGCCCAGCGACTCGGCCGAGGCGCCCGCCGGGTACTGCAGCGGGAGCACGCCCATGCCGATCAGGTTGGAGCGGTGGATGCGCTCGTAGGACTCGGCGATGACGGCCTTGACGCCCAGCAGCGCGGTGCCCTTGGCGGCCCAGTCACGGGACGAGCCGGAGCCGTACTCCTTGCCCGCCAGCACGACCAGCGGGATGCCCGCCGCCTGGTAGTTCTGCGACGCGTCGTAGATGAAGCCGACCGGAGCGTCCGGCTGGGTGAAGTCGCGGGTGAAGCCGCCCTCGGTGCCGGGCGCGATCTGGTTGCGCAGCCGGATGTTGGCGAACGTACCGCGGATCATCACCTCGTGGTTGCCGCGGCGCGAGCCGTACGAGTTGAAGTCCCGCTTGTCCACACCGTGCTCGGTGAGGTACTTGCCCGCCGGGGTGTCGGCCTTGATGGCACCGGCCGGGGAGATGTGGTCGGTGGTCACCGAGTCGCCCAGCTTGGCCAGCACCCGGGCACCGGCGATGTCCTCGACCGGGGCCGGGTCCATCGTCATGCCCTCGAAGTACGGGGGCTTGCGCACATAGGTGGACTCGGCGTCCCACTCGAAGGTGTTGCCGGTCGGGATGGGCAGCGCCTGCCACTGCGCGTCGCCCGCGAAGACGTCGGCGTAGTCCTGCGCGAACATCTCCTGGCCGATGGCGGAGGCGACGACCTCCTCGACCTCCTGCTCGGAGGGCCAGATGTCCTTCAGGAACACCGGGTGGCCCTCGTTGTCGGTGCCGAGCGCGTCCTTGGTGATGTCCACCTTCATCGAGCCCGCGATGGCGTACGCGACGACCAGCGGCGGGGACGCCAGGTAGTTCATCTTGACGTCCGGGTTGATCCGGCCCTCGAAGTTGCGGTTGCCCGACAGCACCGAGACCACGGCCAGGTCGTTGTCGTTGACCGCCTTGGAGACCTCCTCCGGCAGCGGGCCGGAGTTGCCGATGCAGGTGGTGCAGCCGTAGCCGACCAGGTTGAAGCCCAGCTTGTCCAGGTACGGGGTGAGCCCGGCGCGGTCGTAGTAGTCCATGACGACCTTGGAGCCCGGGGCCAGCGTGGTCTTGACCCACGGCTTGCGGGTCAGCCCCTTCTCCACCGCCTTCTTGGCCAGCAGCGCGGCGCCGACCATGACGTACGGGTTGGAGGTGTTGGTGCAGGAGGTGATCGCGGCGACCGTGACGGCGCCGTGGTCGATCTCGTAGGTCGCGCCGTCAGGGGCGGTGACCTGGGTCGGCTTGCTCGGCACGCCGTTGGAGACGGCCGGGGCGTCGGAGGCCGGGAAGGACTCCACGCCCGCCTCGTCGAGGTCGGCGACCGGCACGTAGTCGCGCACGTCCTGACCGAACTTCTCGGCGGCCTCGGCCAGCACGATGCGGTCCTGCGGGCGCTTGGGGCCGGCGATGGACGGCACGACGGTGCTCAGGTCCAGCTCGAGCTTCTCGGAGAAGTCCGGCTCGGCGGCCGGGTCGAGCCACAGGCCCTGCTCCTTGGCGTAGGCCTCGACCAGGGCGATCTGCTGCTCCGAACGGCCGGTCAGCTTCAGGTAGTTGATGGTCTCGGAGTCGATCGGGAAGATCGCGGCGGTGGAGCCGAACTCCGGGGACATGTTGCCGATGGTGGCGCGGTTGGCCAGCGGGATCGAGGAGACGCCCTGGCCGTAGAACTCCACGAACTTGCCGACCACGCCGTGCTTGCGCAGCATCTCGGTGATGGTCAGCACCAGGTCGGTGGCGGTGGTGCCGGTGGGCAGCTGGCCGGTGAGCTTGAAGCCGACGACCCGCGGGATCAGCATCGAGACCGGCTGGCCGAGCATCGCGGCCTCGGCCTCGATGCCGCCGACGCCCCAGCCCAGCACACCGAGGCCGTTGACCATGGTGGTGTGCGAGTCGGTGCCGACCAGGGTGTCGGGGTAGGCCTGGCCGTTGCGGACCATGACGGTGCGGGCCAGGTGCTCGATGTTGACCTGGTGGACGATGCCGGTGCCGGGCGGGACGACCTTGAACTCGTCGAACGCGGTCTGGCCCCAGCGCAGGAACTGGTAGCGCTCCTTGTTGCGGCCGTACTCCAACTCCACGTTCTGCGCGAAGGAGTCGGGGGTGCCGAAGCGGTCGGCGATCACCGAGTGGTCGATGACCAGCTCGGCCGGGGCGAGCGGGTTGATGCGGGACGGGTCGCCGCCCAGCTCCTTGACGGCCTCGCGCATGGTGGCGAGGTCGACGACGCACGGCACACCGGTGAAGTCCTGCATGATCACGCGGGCCGGCGTGAACTGGATCTCCTGGCTGGGCTGGGCGCTCGCGTCCCAGTCGCCCAGCGCACGGATGTGATCGGCGGTGATGTTCGCCCCGTCCTCGGTACGGAGCAGGTTTTCCAGCAGCACCTTCAGGCTGTACGGCAGACGGGCGGAGCCCTCGACCTTGTCCAGCCGGAAGATCTCGTACGACTCGTCGCCCACGCGCAGCGTGCTGCGGGCGTCGAAGCTGTTCGCCGACACGACAGTCTCCTTATGCATGTTTCGCGCGTACCACCGCATCCTGTCGCCGCGGTTCGAGGCCGATGCACTAAGGTGGGCCTAAGTTAGGTGAGCCTTACTAGCGCGGCAGCGGTACGCCCCTCGACAGATATCTCGATGTCGAGATAACACTAGTACATCACCGCCGCGCGGTCATGCCGTGGCCCCGACCGGCACCCGGCACGGGCTTTGGGCCATTCGCCGCACAGCAGGGCGCCACACCACCCCCCTGCCGAGCGGCATCTCATATCTGAGATAGCCTCTGCTCATGACTGACGACTACCTCGTACGTATCGGCAGGCTCATCCGTGACGCGCGGCAGCACCGCGGCTGGACCCAGTCGCAGCTCGCCGAGGCCCTGGGCACCAGCCAGAGCGCGGTCAACCGCATCGAGCGCGGGAACCAGAACATCAGCCTTGAGATGATTGCCCGAATCGGTGAGGCGCTGGACAGCGAGATCGTCTCACTCGGATACGCGGGCCCCATGCATCTGCGGGTGGTGGGCGGACGTCAGCTGTCCGGCGCGATCGACGTCAAGACCAGCAAGAACGCCTGTGTCGCGCTGCTGTGCGCCTCGCTGCTGAACGCCGGGCGCACGACGCTGCGCCGGGTGGCCCGGATCGAGGAGGTCTACCGGATCCTCGAAGTGCTGGGCAGCATCGGTGTGCGCACCCGCTGGATCAACGGCGGCAACGACCTGGAGATCGTGCCTCCCGCCGAGCTCGACCTGGACTCGATGGACACCGAGGCGGCGCGCCGCACCCGCAGCGTGATCATGTTCCTCGGCCCGCTGATGCACCGCACCGACCAGTTCCGGATCCCGTACGCGGGCGGCTGCGACCTGGGCACCCGCACCGTGCATCCGCATATGGCGGCGCTGCGGCACTTCGGACTGGACGTCACGGCCACCTCCGGCTCGTACCACGCCCAGGTCGACCCCTCACGCTCCCTCAGCCGGCCCATCGTGCTGACCGAGCGCGGCGACACGGTGACCGAGAACGCGCTGCTGGCCGCCGCTCGCCACGACGGTGTCACGGTGATCCGCAACGCCAGCTCCAACTACATGGTCCAGGACCTGTGCTTCTTCCTTGAGCAGTTGGGCGTGAAGGTCGAGGGCATCGGCACCACCACGCTCACCGTGCACGGCGTGCCGCACATCGACCGCGACGTGGACTACGCGCCGTCGGAGGACCCGGTCGAGGCGATGAGCCTGATCGCCGCCGCCGTGGTCACCTCCTCGGAGCTGACCATCCGCCGGGTGCCGATCGAGTTCCTGGAGATCGAGCTCGCGGTACTCGAGGAGATGGGCCTGGACCACGAGCGCAGCCCGGAGTACCCGGCGGACAACGGCCGCACCCGGCTGATCGACCTCACCGTACGGCCGTCGAAGCTGCGGGCGCCGCTGGACAAGATCCACCCGATGCCGTTCCCCGGCCTCAACATCGACAACGTGCCGTTCTTCGCGGCGATCGCGGCCACCGCCCAGGGCTCCACGCTGATCCACGACTGGGTGTACGACAACCGCGCGATCTACCTGACCGAGCTGACCCGGCTCGGCGCGAGCGTCAAACTCCTGGACCCGCACCGGGTGTTGGTCGAGGGCCCGACCCGCTGGCGCTCGGCGGAGATGATGTGCCCGCCCGCGCTGCGGCCCGCGGTGGTGGTGCTGCTGGCGATGCTGGCGGCGGAGGGCACCTCGGTGCTGCGCAACGTCTATGTCATCAACCGCGGTTACGAGGAGCTGGCCGAGCGGCTGAACTCCATCGGCGCCCAGATCGAGACGTTCCGCGACATCTGACAGGGGGCGGGTGGGTGGGGAGGGTCCCTGGCAGCCCCACCCACCCGCATCCGCCTATCTCGGCTCACCGGTACAACTCCCGCGCGATGATGGACCGCTGCACCTCGGTCGCCCCCTCATAGATCCGCGGCGCCCGCACCTCGCGATAGAGGTGCTCCAGCAGATGCCCCGCGCGCAGCGCACCGGCCCCGTGCAGTTGGACGGCGGCGTCCACCACGTACTGCGCGGTCTCAGTGGCGAACAGCTTGGCCATCGCCGACCGCTTGGCGATGTCGGGGGCCCCGGCGTCGTACGCCTCCGCGGCGGCCAGCACCAGCAGCCGCGCCGCCTCGGTGCGGGTGGCCATCTCGGCCAGGGTGTGGCCCACGGCCTGCAGGTCCTTCAACGGCCCGCCGAACGCCGTGCGTTGACCGGCGTGATGGACGGCGGCGTCGAGCGCCGCCCCCGCCATGCCGACCGCGAACGCGCCGACGCTCGGCCTGAACAGGTTCAGCGTCTCCATGGCGACCCGGAAGCCGCGCTCCGGTTCGCCCAGCAGATCGTCCGGACCGACCGGCACCCCGTCGAAGCTCAGGCTGCCGATGGGGTGCGGGGAGAGCATCCGGATCGGCTCGCCGGTAAGTCCAGGGCGGTCGGCCGGGACGAGGAAGGCGGTCACGCCGCGCGCCCCGGCATCCGGTGCGGTACGGGCGAAGACCGTGTAGAAGTCGGCTTCCGGCGCGTTGGAGATCCAGCGCTTGGTACCGGTCAGCCGCCACCCGGCGCCGTCCGGCTCGGCCCGCAGCCGCAGCGCCGCGGCGTCGGACCCCGCGTCCGGCTCGGTCAGCGCGAAGGCGGCCACCGCACGGCCCGAGGCCACCAGCGGGATCCAGCGCCGCGCCAACTGCGGTGCGCGCAGCACCGGATGGGCGCCGAGGCCCTGGAGCGCCAGCGCGGTCTCCGCCTCGGTGCACTCGCGGGCCAGCGACTCGCGCAGCAGGCACAGGTCCAGGGCGCGGGGCCGGCCGTCCACCGGGAACAGCCGCTCCAGCATTCCCAGACGGGCGAGTTCGGCGAGCAGCGGCCGGTTGACCCGGCCGGGCTCGCCCGCCTCGGCGAGCGGACGCAGCCGGGTGGCCGCCTGCTCGCGGACGCGCTCACACCACGCCTGCTGTTCGGGATCGAGTGCGAACACCGGCACCGGGCTGCCTCCTCGTTTCGCGGTCTGACGGAACCCAACGCGTTGCTTATCGCGGTCTGTTGACTGTCGTCACCATCACGTTACGCTGATTCGGCAATCGCACGGCCGGATTCCCACCCTTGCCCGGACCGTCGCAAAGGGGCGACCCACGATGGACCTGCTGCCCTCCGCACATCTGGACACCTTCGCGCGCGACCACCTGCCGCCGCCGGAACAGTGGCCGGGTCTGCTGCTCGACGCACCACTGCCGCGGTACCCGGACCGGCTCAACTGCGGTACGGAACTGCTGGACGCCAGCGCCGAACGCTTCGGCCCCGACCGCCCCTGCCTGCGCATGCCGGGCGGCGAGGTGTGGAGCTACGAGGAGCTGCGGGCGGCCTCCGACCGCGTGGCACGGGTGCTGGTGGAGGACCTGGGGGTGGTCCCGGGGAACCGGGTGCTGCTCCGGGGACCCAACTCGCCCTGGCTGGTGGCCTGTTGGTTCGCGGTGATGAAGGCCGGCGCGGTCGCGGTGACCGTGCTGGCCGCGCACCGCCCCCGGGAGCTGGCGGTGATCTGCCGGATCGCCCGGGTACGGCACGCGCTGTGTGACATCCGGTCACTCGACGACCTGGAGAAGGCCGAGGTGCCGGGGCTGCGCACGGCGGCGTTCGGCGGCGAGCGGCCGGGGGACCTGACGCGGCTCGCCCAGCGTAAGCCGGATCGTTTCCCCGCGGTCGCCACCTCGGCGGACGACGTGGCGCTGATCGCCTTCACCTCGGGGACGACCGGAATGCCGAAGGGGTGCATGCACTTCCACCGGGATGTCCTGGCCATCGCCGACACCTTCTCCGCGCTGGTGCTGCGGCCGGAGAAGTCCGATGTCTTCGCCGGAAGCCCGCCGTTGGGGTTCACCTTCGGGCTCGGCGGCCTGGTGGTCTTCCCGCTGCGCGCCGGGGCGTCCACGCTGCTGCTCGAACGGGCCGGTGCCGAGACGCTGCTGGAGGCGGTGACCCGGCACCGGGTGAGCGTGCTGTTCACCGCGCCGACGGCGTACCGCGCCATGCTGGGCGCGCTGGAGGGCGGCGGATACGACATCTCCTCGCTGCGGCGGTGCGTTTCGGCCGGGGAGAACCTGTCGGCGGACACCTGGCAGGCGTGGCACGAGCGCACCGGCATCGAGATCATCAACGGCATCGGCGCCACCGAGATGCTGCACATCTTCATCTCCGCGGCCGACGGTGCGATCCGGCCGGGCACCACCGGGGTGCCGGTCCCCGGCTACCAGGCGCGGGTCGTCGACGAGTCGGGCGGCGAACTACCGGACGGAGAGCCGGGGTTGCTGGCGGTACGCGGCCCGACCGGCTGCCGGTACCTGGCCGACGAGCGGCAGCGCGACTACGTACGCGACGGCTGGAACATCACCGGCGACACCTATGTGCGCGACGCGGACGGCTACTTCACCTACGTGGCACGCGCCGACGACATGATCATCTCGGCCGGGCACAACATCGCCGCGCCGGAGGTCGAGGAGGCCCTGTCCCGCCATCCGGCCGTGCGCGAGGTGGCGGTGATCGGCGTCCCCGACCCGGACCGCGGGCGGATCACCAAGGCGTACGTGGTGCTGCGCGACGGGGTGCCGCGGGACGAGCGGACGGTGCGGGCGCTGCGGGAGTTCGCCAAGGGCGAGATGGTGCCGTACAAGTGCCCGCGCGAGGTCGCGTTCCTGGACGCGCTGCCGCGTACCCCCACGGGCAAGCTGCAACGCTTCCGGCTGCGCGACCTAGAGTGATCGCGTGGAAGGGCAACGTACCGAGGGGCATACGCCGAGTTCGCTGATCCTGACGTTCTTCGGGGCGTACGGCCGGGCGGAGTGCGCGGGACGGGTGGCGGTCGCCGCGCTGATCCGGCTGCTGGGCGCCGCGGACGTCGACCCGCAGTCGGTGCGCTCGGCGGTCTCCCGGCTCAAGCGGCGCGAACTGCTGGTCGCCGACCGGGTGGGCGCGGCGGCGGCCTACCGGCTCTCGGCGGACGCCACCGAGCTGCTGGCGGACGGCGACCGCCGGATCTACCGGCACCCCCCGGCCGCGGGCGCGGACGGCTGGGTGCTGGTGGTCTTCTCGGTCCCGGAGACCGAACGCCGAAAGCGCCATCTGCTGCGCTCACGGCTGTCCCGCCTGGGCTTCGGCACGGCCGCCCCCGGTGTGTGGATCGCCCCCGCGCAACTCTACGAGGAGGCCCGGCACACCCTGGACCGGCTCGGCCTGGCCGGCTACGCCGACCTGTTCCGCGGCGACCACCTGGGCTTCGAGCCCACACGGGAGTCGGTCAGCCGCTGGTGGGACCTGGACGCCATCGCCGCGCTGCACCGGGCGTTCCTGGCCGAGCAGGAGCCGGTACTGGCCGCCTGGTCCCGCCGCGCCTGCGTACCGCCGCAGGACGCCTTCCGCGACTACCTACGGGTGCTGGACTCGTGGCGCCGTCTGCCGTACGCGGATCCCGGCCTCCCGGCCGAACTGCTCCCCGCGGACTGGCCCGGCGGCCGGGCCGCGGAGGTGTTCTCGGCGTTGCACGAGCGGCTGCGCGAGCCGGGCGCGCAGTTCGTACGGGCGGTTCATCGGATGCCGTGACCGGCGGGAGCGGCGGCTTGACCTTCGAGACCGCCGTCCTCACCTGGCCTCCAACGTCAACCGCGGCTTGGGTCCGTCGACCCGACCCGTCGGCGGACGCCTGGAGCCCGCCTGATACGGCAGCGGCCACTGCGCACCCGGCCCCGAGTAGCCCTGCTCCGCGGCCGCGTGCAGGGTCCAGTTGGGGTCGTACAGGTGCGGACGCGCGAGCGCGCAAAGATCCGTACGGCCCGCCAGGACAAGGGAGTTCACGTCGTCCCAGGAGGAGATGGCGCCAACCGCGATCACCGGGATGCCCAACTGGTTGCGGATGCGGTCGGCGTACGGCGTCTGGTACGAGCGGCCGAACGCGGGGCGTTCGTCGGGCACGACCTGGCCGGTGGAGACGTCGATGGCGTCGGCGCCGTGCGCCGCGAAGGCACGGGCGATCTCGACCGCGTCGTCGGCGGTGGTGCCGCCGTCCGCCCAGTCGGTGGCTGATATCCGTACCGTCATGGGCCGCTCCGCGGGCCAGACCTCGCGTACCGCGTCGAAGACCTCCAGGGGGTAGCGCAGCCGTCCGGTCAGGTCACCGCCGTAGCGGTCGGTGCGCTGGTTGGTCAGCGGTGAGAGGAAGCCCGACAGCAGGTAGCCGTGGGCGCAGTGGAGTTCGAGCAGGTCGAAGCCCGCACGCGCGCCGCGTACGGCGGCGGCCGTGAACTGCTCGCGGATCTCGGTGAGTCCCGCCGCGTCCAGCGCGTGCGGCACCTGGTTCACCCCGGGCCGGTACGGCAGTGCGGAGGCGGCGGCCAGCGGCCAGTTGCCGTCCGGCAGCGGCTGGTCGATGCCCTCCCACATCAGCCGGGTCGAGCCCTTGCGGCCGCTGTGGCCGAGTTGCAGGCCGAGCGCCGCCGGGGACTGGCCGTGCGCGAAGTCCACGATGCGCCGCCAGGCGTCCTCGTGCCGGTCGGTGTAGAGCCCGGCGCAGCCCGGTGTGATCCGCCCCTGCGGGCTGACGCACACCATTTCGGTCATCACCAGGCCCGCGCCGCCCAGCGCCCGGGCGCCCAGGTGGACCAGGTGGAAGTCGCCCGGTGTGCCGTCGGCCGAGGAGTACATGTCCATGGGCGAGACGACCACGCGGTTGCGCAGTGTGAGACCGCCCAGCCGGAAGGGGGCGAACATCGGCGGGGTGCCCGGCTCGACGCCGAACTCGGTCTCGACGGCGGCGGTGAAGTCCGGGTCGCGCAACCGCAGGTTGTCATGGGTGACCCGGCGGCTGCGGGTGAGCAGGTTGAAGGCGAACTGCCGCTTCGGCTGGTCGGCGTACTGGGCCAGTTCCTCGAACCACTCCAGGCTGGCCAGCGCCGCGCGCTGGGTGCTCTCCACCACGGCCCGGCGCTCGGCCTCGTAGGCCGCCAACGCCGTGTCCAGGTCGGGTTGTTCCCGCAGGTTTGCGGCGAGGGCGAGGGCATCCTCCATGGCGAGCTTGGTGCCGGAGCCGATGGAGAAGTGCGCGGTGTGCGCGGCGTCGCCGAGCAGCACCACCCGTCCTGCCCGCCAACTGCCGTTGGTCACTGTGGTGAACGCCGTCCAGCGGGAGCGGTTGGAGCGCAGCCGGTGGCCGCCGAGCAGATCGGCGAAGACCTTCTCGCACAGCGCGATCGAGCCTTCCTCGTCCAAGCGGTCGAGGCCCGCGCTCCGCCACACCTCCTCGCGCATCTCCACTATGAAGGTGCTGGCACCATCCAAATGGGAGCGCGAAGCGCCTCCGTTGAGGGTGGAAGCGCCTCCGTTGAGGGTGGTGGCGGGCGACGGGCGATCATCACTGCGGCGCGAAGCGCCTCCGTTGAGGGTGGTGGTGGGCGACGGGCGGGCGAAGGGATAGCCGTGCGCCTGCATCAGGCCGTGCGGGGTTTCGGCGATCTCGAAACGGAAGGCGTCCAGGACGAGATCGGTGGCCAGCCACACATACCGGCAGCGGTGCGTGGTCAGGCTCGGCCGGAAGACGTCCCGGTACGCCTCCCGGGTCGCGCTGTGCACCCCGTCCGCGGCGATCACCAGGTCGTGCTCCCGGGCCAACTCGGCGGCTGGCGGCGCGGTTTCGGCGAACCGCAGCCGTACGCCGAGGCTCCGGCAGCGGTCGTGCAGCACGGCGAGCAGCCGGCGGCGGCCGAGCGCGGCGAAGCCATGGCCGCCGGAGCGGATGACCGTACCGCGATGGGACACGTCGATCGCGTCCCAGCGTACGAACTCCTCGCTCAGCGCCCGGTACACGACCGGGTCGGCGTGCTCGATCCCGCCGAGGGTCTCGTCGGAGAGGACGACTCCGAAGCCGAAGGTGTCATCGGGGGCGTTGCGCTCCCAGACGGTGATCTCCCGTGCCGGGTCCAGCCGTTTGAGCAGCGCGGCGGCGTACAGGCCGCCGGGGCCCGCGCCGATCACCGCGATCCGCCGCGGACCTGCCGCGGTCACCGCCCCTCCCACTTCGGGGGGCGCTTGCCGGTGAACGCGGCGTGGAACTCGGCGTAGTCGGCGCTGGTCATCAGCAACGCCTGGGCGGCGGCGTCCATTTCCACGGCGGCGCCCAGCGGCATGTCCAGTTCGGCGGTCAGCAGGGCCTTGGTCTGGCGGTAGGCGAGCGCCGGGCCGTCGGCGAGCCGGCGGGCGAGCGCGGCCGACGCCGTCGCGGCCTGCCCGTCCTCGGCCAACTCGCTGACCAGGCCGATGCGTTCGGCCTCGGCGGCGTACACCGGTTCGCCCAGCATCAGCAGCCGGGTGGCGTGGCCGAGCCCGACCACCCTGGGCAGCAGGTAGGCGGCGCCCATGTCGGCCCCGGCCAGGCCGACCTTGGTGAACAGGAAGGCGAACCGCGCCGAGCGCTCCACGATCCGGAAGTCGCAGGCCAGCGCCAGTACCGCGCCCGCTCCGGCGGCCACCCCGTGGACGGCGGCGATCACGGGAAACGGGCACTCGCGCAGCGCCCGTACCACCTGGCCGGTCATCCGGTTGAACTCCAGCAGTTCACCGGCGCCCATGGCCAGGGTGGCGCCGATGATCTCGTCCACGTCGCCGCCGGAGCAGAAGCCACGCCCTTCGCCGCCGAGCACCAGCACCCGGGTCCGGCCGTCCTGGGCGAGTTCGGGGAGCAGGTCGCGCAGGTCGGCGTAGGCGCCGAAGGTCAGGGCGTTGAGCCGGTCGGGGCGGTCGAGGGTGACGGTGGTGACGCCGTCGGCTCGCTCCACTCTCAGATGGCGCCATTCCTCGGTGATCGTCGCGGAGCCTCGCATCGGGCTCATGGCACGGCCTCCTTCGCGATGGGGAGGGCGGACGGACGCTCGCGGTCCGAAGTTATCACCGCTTCGTGACCGCCGTCACGAGTACGACATAGAATCCGTTCGGCTATCCGGTCCCGGCCAGCCGGGGCAGCAGCGGGCTGACCGGATAGAGCGGCACCGCGAACGAACGCCGCAGATCGGGTCGGCGCAGCCGCAGCACGATCACGCAGACGTTGACCACGGCCGTGATCGCCAAGGTGCCGATGGTGGTCAGACCGACCGTCACCGCCAGCGGAACGACCGCCGCCAGCACGGCGACCAGCGCCGCGACGATCCAGGTGTTGGCCACCGGGGTGGCGGTCCTCGGCGAGACGTGTTCGAAGACCCGCGCCACCAGGCCGTCCCGGGACATCGCCAGCAGGATGCGGGTCTGCCCGTACAGCACGGTGAGCACCACGGAGGCGATCGCCACCACGGCGCCGAAGGCGATGACCGAACCGCCCGCGGTGGATCCGGTGGCCCGGTCGACGATGGCGGCGAGCGAGGCGGCCGCGGTGATGCCGCCGAGACCGTGCGGCGCGAACGGGGTGAAGTGCCCGGCGTCGAAAGCGGTGAACGCGATGACGCAGAAGACCACCAGCACCGCGATCTTGGTCACCGCATGGCCGCGGTGGCCCGTGCGCTCTCCCGCACCCCGCGCACCAGCAGCAGCGCGGCCAGCACGATGACCGCGACGGCGGGCACGTTGACCACTCCGCCGCTGCCGGGGGCGGCGGCGAGCGCGGCCGGGAGGTGCCAGCCGAACAGGCCGCCGACCAGTTCGTCCAGGTACTGCCCCCAGCCCACCGCGACAGCTGAGACCGACACCCCGTACTCCAGCAGCAGGCACCAGCCGACCAGGAAGGCGGCCAACTCCCCCAGCGTGGCGTAGGCGTAGGGGTACGAGCTGCCGGAGACCGGGATGGCGCCGCCCAGTTCGGCGAAGGAGAACGCGGTGAACACGCAGGTGACCGCGGCCAGCGCGAAGGAGATCACCACCGCGAGACCGGCCTTGGGCACGGTGTCGGACAGCACCACGAAGATGCCGGTGCCGACGATCGCCCCGACGCCGAAGCACACCAGCTGGAACAGGCCCATGGTGCGCCGCAGCCCGTGCCCCTCCAGGTCCGCGCCGGACTCGGCGACCAGCACTTCCGGTGACTTGACACGGGGCATGGACAGATGTCGTGAACCGCGGCGCCCGCCGCGGTTCACGACATCTGCCTGACGCTCGGTCAGCCGAGCGTGGCCACCAGCACCGCCTTGATGGTGTGCATCCGGTTCTCCGCCTGGTCGAAGACGACCGAGTGCTCCGACTCGAAGACCTCGTCGGTGACTTCGAGCGAGTCCAACCCGTACTGCTCGTTGATCTCCCGGCCGACCGCCGTGCCCAGGTCGTGGAAGGCGGGCAGGCAGTGCATGAACTTCACGTCCGGGTTCCCGGTGGCCCGCAGCACGTCCATGGTGACCGCGTAGCGGCCGAGCAGCGCTATCCGCTCGTCCCACATCTCCTTTGGCTCGCCCATCGACACCCAGACGTCGGTGTGCACGTAGTCGACGCCGCGCACTCCTTCCGTCACGTCCTCGGTAAGCGTGACCCGGCCGCCGGTGCGCTCGGCGAGGCGGCGGGCCGCGGCGACCACCGACTCGCCGGGCCACAGGATCCTCGGGCCGACGATGCGCACGTCCATGCCGAGCAACGCACCCGTTGTCAGCAGCGAGTTGCCCATGTTGTAGCGGGCGTCGCCGAGGTAGGCGTAGGCGATCTCGTTCAGCGGCTTGGCGCTGTGCTCGGTCATGGTGAGCACGTCGGCGAGCATCTGCGTCGGATGCCACTCGTCGGTGAGCCCGTTCCAAACGGGGACGCCCGCGTGGGCCGCGAGCTCCTCGACGATCTCCTGGGCGTGGCCGCGGTACTCGATGCCGTCGAACATCCGGCCGAGCACCCGGGCGGTGTCCTTGACCGACTCCTTGTGGCCGATCTGCGAGCTGGCCGGGTCGAGGTAGGTGGTCCGCGCGCCCTGGTCGGCGGCGGCGATCTCGAAGGAGCACCGCGTGCGGGTCGAGGTCTTCTCGAAGATCAGCGCGATGTTCCTGCCGCGCAGCCGCTGCTCCTCGGTGCCCGACCGCTTCGCGGCCTTCAGCCGCGCGGCCAGCTCCACCAGGTGGCGGAACTCCTCGGCCGAGAAGTCCAGCTCCTTGAGGAAGTGGCGGCCGGTGAGGTCGATGGCCATGACGGGTGCTCCTAGGTGGGGCGGCAGCGACACCGGAAGTGTATACGATTAATCGCATCCTTATGCGGCGGCCCGCTCGCGTCGGCCACCGGCATCATCGCCCGCCGCCGGCGGCGGGGCTAGACCGGGTCGCGCTCGATCGGGCAGCTCATACAGCGCGGGCCTCCCCTGCCCCGGCCCAGCTCGCTGCCCGGGATGGTGATCACCTCGATGCCGTTCTTGCGCAGGAAGGTGTTGGTGGTGGCGTTGCGCTCGTAGGCGATGACCACGCCCGGTTCGATGGCCAGCACGTTGCAGCCGTCGTCCCACTGTTCGCGCTGCGCCGAGTGCACGTCCTGGGTGGCGGTCAGCACCCTGATGTCGTCCAGGCCGAGGGCCGCCGCGATCGCCCGGTGCATGTGCTCCGGCGGATGGTCGGTGACCTTCAGCTCCCCCTCGCCCGCGCCGGGCTCGATGGTGTACGAACGCAGCATCCCCAGGCCCGCGTACTTGCTGAAGGTATCGCCGTCGACCATCGTCATCACGGTGTCGAGGTGCATGAACGCACGTCTCTTGGGCATGTCCAGGGCGACAATGGTACGGGCGGAGCCCGCCGCGAACAGTCCGCGCGCCAGCATCTCCACCGCCTGCGGGGTGGTGCGCTCGCTCATCCCGATCAGCACCGCGCCCTTGCCGATCACCAGCACGTCACCGCCCTCAATAGTGGACGGATAGGCCGACTGCCCCGCCGACCACACATGGAACAGGCCGCCCGCGAACATCGGGTGGTACCGGTAGATCGCCTCGAAGTGCACCGTCTCCCGCCAACGGGCGGGCCAGCGCATGGCGTTGATGCTCACCCCGTCGTACACCCACGCCGAGCTGTCCCGGGTGAAGATGTGGTTGGGCAGCGGGGCGAGCAGGAAGTCGTCCGGCTCCATCACATGGAAGCGCACCGAGGTGGGCTCGGCGTGCCCTTCCAGGAACTCGCGTTTGGTCATCCCCCCGACCAGCGCCTCGACCAGGTCCGCCACCGGCATGTCGGCGAAGGCCGCCCGCAGGTGATCGGTGGCCAGCGGCCCGAACTCCTTCTCGTCGAAGACCCGGTCCAGGACGAGTCGGCGAGCCTCGGGCACCAGCAGCGTCTCACGCAGCAGGTCGCCGAAGAGATGGACCTCCACGCCGCGGTCCCGCAGTATGTCGGCGAAGCCGTCGTGCTCGGCGCGCGCCCTGCGCACCCAGAGCACGTCATCGAACAGCAGCGCGTCCTTGTTGGACGGGGTCAGCCGCTTCAGCTCCAGATCCGGGCGGTGCAGGATGACGCGGCGCAGCCGCCCGGCCTCGGAATCCACATGGAAGCCCATGGAAGAACCTTCCCACGCCGGGCGCGGGCACCCCACCCCGCACGCGCGCCCCAGCGCCAGGCGGCCGGAACGCTACAGCCGTGGATCGACCGGTTCCGACTCCAGCGCGAGCACCGCGAAGACCGCCTCGTGCACCCGCCACAGCGGTTCGCCCGCCGCCAGCCGGTCCAGTGCCTCCAGCCCCAGCGCGTACTCGCGCAGCGCGAGCGAGCGCTTGTGGCCCAGGGAGCGCGCACGCAGCCGGGCCAGGTTGTCGGGTCGGGTGTACTCCGGGCCGTAGACGATCCTCAGGTACTCCCGGCCACGGCACTTGACGCCCGGCTGCACCAGTCCCTTCGGTCCGCGCACGCACGCCTGGAGCGGCTTGACCACCATGCCCTCGCCACCCTCGGCGGTCAGTTCCAGCCACCACCGGATGCCGTCGGCGACCGACGTCTCGTCCTCGGTGTCGACGACCAGACGGCGGGTGGCGGCGAGCAGGCCGCTCGGGTCATGGGCGACCAGCCGGTCGATCAGGGCGAGCTGTTCGTCGTGCGGCAGCGTGGCCAGGCTGCGGCCCTCGACCGCCAGCAGCTGGAAGGGGGCGAGCCGCACCCCGTCCAGGCCCTCGGTCGGCCAGCAGTGGCGGCGGTAGGCGTCGGTGAACGCGACGGCGTCCGCGGCCCGCTCGCCCTGCCGGGCCAGCAGCTCCGCGACGTCGGCGCCGTTTTCCAGCGCCTGCCGCAAAGCGGCCAAGGCGGCGGGGAGGACCGCCCGGGACGCGGCGCCCACCGCCGCGTACTGCTGGCGCAGCAGCCCGGACGCCTTCAGCGACCACGGCAGCAACTCGGCGTCCAGCAGCAGCCAGTCGGTGCCCAGCTCGCCCCACAGCCCCGCGCCCCCGACGCTGTCCCGCAGCCGGTCCAGCACCCGCTCGGTCATGCCCGGGTCGGTGAAGAACGGGCGGCCGGTACGGGTGTAGAGCGCACCGGTCTGCTCGCCGCCGGTGCCGAAGCGCTTGCGGGCGGTCTCGGCGTCCCGGCACACCAAGGCCACCGCGCGCGAGCCCATGTGCTTCTCCTCGCACACCACCCGGCCGACGCCGTCCGCGCGGTAGGCGGCGAAGGCGTCCTGCGGATGTTCCAGATAGCCGTCCCGCCGCGAGGTCGCGCAGGGGGCCATGGTCGGCGGCAGATAGGGCAGCAGCCGCGGGTCGACGGCGAAGCGGCTCATGACCTCCAGGGCCGCCGCGGCGTTCTGCTCACGTACCGCGACCCGGCCGTGCCGGGCGGTCTCGATCACCCGTCGGCCGTGTACGTCGCCCAGGTCCAGGGGACGTCCGTCGTGGCCGCCCGGGGCCTGACCGGCCAGCGGACGGACCGGCTCGTACCAGACCCGTTGCGCGGGCACCTCGACCAGTTCGCGCTCCGGCCAGCGCAGCGCCGTGAGCTTGCCGCCGAAGACGCACGCGGTGTCAAGGCAGATGGTGTTGTTGAGCCAGGTGGCCCGCGGTACGGGCGTGTGCCCGTAGACGACCGCGGCACGGCCCCGGTACTCCTCGGCCCACGGGTAGCGGACCGGCAGGCCGTACTCGTCCGTCTCACCGGTGGTGTCGCCGTACATGGCGAACGAGCGGACCCGGCCGGAGGTGCGGCCGTGGTACTTCTCCGGCAGCCCCGCGTGGCAGACCACCAGGGCACCGCCGTCCAGCACGTAGTGGCTGACCAGTGAGCCGATGAACTCCCGTGCGCGGTCGGGGAACTCCGGCTCCTCCTCGGTCACCCCGGCCAGCTGCGCGATGGTCTCGGCCAGGCCGTGACCGGGCTTGACCTGGCGTCCCCTGAGGTGGCGGCCCAGCTTGTCCTCGTGGTTGCCGGTGACGCACAGCGCGTTCCCGGCGGCGACCATGCCCATCACCAGGCGCAGCACACCGGGGCTGTCCGGGCCGCGGTCGACCAGGTCGCCGACGAACACGGCGGTGCGCCCCAGCGGATGCGCGGCGCCCACCGGCCGTCCCGCCGCGTCGTGGCACAGCTCGTAGCCGAGCCGGTCCAGCAGCTCCGCCAACTCGGCGCGGCAGCCGTGCACATCGCCGATGATGTCGAACGGACCGGTCAGGTGGCGCAGGTCGTTGAACCGCCGCTCCAGCGTGACCTCGGCCGCCGCCACCTCCTCGACGCCGCGCAGCACATGCACCCTCCGAAAGCCCTCGCGCTCCAGCGAGCGCAGCGAGCGGCGCAGTTCGCGCTGGTGGCGGGCGATGACATGGCGGGGCATGTCCGCGCGGTCCGGGCGGGTGGCGTTGCGCTCGGCGCACACCTGCTCAGGGACGTCGAGCACGATCGCCATGGGCGGCACATCGTGCTCGCGGGCCAGCCGGACGAGCTGCGCCCGGTCCTCGGACTGGACGTTGGTGGCGTCGACCACGGTCAGCCGTCCGGCGGCAAGCCGCTTGCCGACGATGTGGTGCAGCACGTCGAACGCGTCCGCGCTGGCGCTCTGGTCGTTCTCGTCGTCGCTGACCAGGCCGCGGCAGAAGTCGGAGGAGACCACCTCGGTTGGCTTAAAGTGGCGCCGGGCGAAGGTGGACTTGCCGGAGCCGGTGGCGCCGACCAGCACCACCAGGGACAGGTCGGTGACGGGCAGTGGTACCCGGCGCTCGCTCATGCGGACGCTCCCTTCGCGGTGCTCTCGGTCCTGCTGAAGACGGCCGACTGGGTCGGCGGCCCGACCTCGGGGTCGTCCTCGCCCACCGCGCCGAACTCCACGCGGTAGCCGTACCGTTCGCCGACCTGGTCCGCCCAGCGGCGGAACTCCTCGCGGGTCCACTCGAAGCGGTGGTCCGGATGCCGTACCCGCCCGTCCGGCAGCGTCTCCCAGCGCACGTTGTACTCGGCGTTGGGCGTGGTGACGATGACGGTGGCGGGCCGGGCGGCACCGAACACCGCGTACTCCAGGGCGGGCAGCCGGGGCGGGTCCAGGTGCTCGACGACCTCGCTGAGGACGGCCCCGTCGTAGCCCTTCAGCCGCGAGTCGGTGTACGTCAGCGAGCCCTGGAGCAGCCGCACCCGGTCGGCCTGCCGCTCCGTCATCCGATCAAGGCGCAGCCGCCGCGCGGCGACGGCGAGAGCGCGTACCGACACATCGACACCGACGATCTCGGTGAACGCCGCGTCCTTGAGCAGCTCGCCCACCAACTGGCCCTGACCGCAACCGAGATCGAGGACCCGGTGGGCGCCGGCGGCGCGCAGTGCGGCGACGATCGCCTCGCGGCGGCGCACCGCGAGCGGCACCGGGCGCTCCTCGGTGTCCGCGGTCTCGTCCACCGCGTTGTCGATCTCCTCGTCCGCGCTGTCGTCCACGGCGGCGAGCCTGGCGAGTTCCAGTCGCTCCGTGGCCTGGCGGGTCAGCGACCGGCGGCGGGCCAGATAGCGGGAGGTGATCAGCTTCTGCTCGGGGTGGCCGGCCAGCCAGCCGTCACCGGCGCGCAGCAGCTTGTCGACCTCGTCCGGCGCGATCCAGTAGTGCTTGGCGTCGTCCAGCACCGGGAGCAGGACGTACAGATGGCGCAGCGCGTCCGAGAGCCGCTGCCGCCCCTCAAGGGTCAGCGCCACGTACCGCGAGTCGCCCCACTCGGGGAACCGCTCGTCCAGTGCGACGGGTTCGGCGGCCACGGTCCAGCCGAGCGGCTCAAACAGCGCGTGGACCAGGGCCGCACCGCCCTTGGCGGGCAGCACGGGTATCTCGACCCGCAGCGGCAGCGGCTCGGCGGCGCGCCGCGGCATGGTGCGGCAGATTCCCTTGAGCGCGGTGGAGAAGACGTTGCCGAGCGCCACGGCGAGCAGCGAAGTCGCCGCGTACGGGCGGTCGTTGACGTAGTCGGCCAGCGCCACATCGGGGCTGCCGCCACGGCCCTTGCCCTTCGCCCGGCGGGCCAGGGTCACCGGATCGACCTCCAGCAGCAGCGCGGCCGTGCAACGCCGCTCGGACGCCTCGGGGTAGAAGACGTGCGCGGTGCCGTGCGCGGTGGCGAACGCCTGGGCCCTGGCGGGGTGCTTGTGCAGCAGGAACCCCAGATCGGTGGCCGGGGACTTCGCGCTGCCGGTGGTCGACATCGTCAGGAACACCTGCCCGAGTATGACCCGGTGCGCCCCGGCTGACCAGCGGATTAGCGGGCGTTACGGGTGGGCGAGCGCGGCGGCGACACGGGCGATGTCCCGTGGCCCGACCCGGCAGCAGCCGCCGATCAGCCGGGCGCCGTCCGACCGCCAGTCCCGCACCAGGGCCGCCACGTCGAGGGGCGTGTCGTGCCAGGTGCGGGCCACCGCGTCCCACTCACCGCCGTTGGGGTAGGCCACCACCGGCTTGCCGGTGACGGCGTGCGCGACGGCCACCGCCGGGCCGATGTCCTGGGCGGCGGAGCAGTTGACGCCGACCGCGATCACCTCGGGCACGGTCGCGGCCAGTGCGAACGCCTCCGCCAGCGGCTGCCCGGCGCGGGTGCGTCCGCCGCTGATGGTGTACGACAGCCAGACCGGCAGCCCGACGCCGTCGACCGCTCTGAGCAGCGCCTCCGCCTCGTCGGTGTCCGGGACGGTCTCCAGGGCCAGCACATCCGGACCGGCCGCGGCCAGCGCGTCTATCCGGGGCCGGTGGAAGCGCTCCAACTCCCTTACCGAAAGCCCGTACCGGCCCCGGTACTCGCTGCCGTCGGCGAGCATCGCGCCGTACGGGCCGACGGAGGCGGCCACCCACACCTCGGGCAGCCCGCGCGCCGCCCGCCGGGCGAGTTCCACGCTGCGCCGCAGCAGCTGCGAGGTCTCCCGCTCGGACCGTCCCCGCTGGGCGAAGCCCTGGTAGGTGGCCTGGTAGCTGGCGGTGGTGAGCACCCGCGCGCCCGCCCGCAGATACGCCGCGTGCGCCGCCTCGATCTGTCCGGGGGCGTCGGCGAGCAGTCGGGCGGTCCACAACTCGTCGGACAGGTCGCAGCCCTGGTCCTGGAGTTGGTTGGACAGACCGCCGTCGAGCACCACCGGTCCCTCGGCGAGGGCGGCGGCCAGCGGGGTGGTCGGGGCGGGCAACTCGGGTGCTCCTTGGGGGTGTTGGGGGCGAGCGCCGTCCGGTCAGCCGAGTTGCGACTGTACGCGGGAGGCGATCAGCTCCAGGTGGTCCAGGTCGTTCAGGTCGAGGTTCTGGAGGTAGATCCGGGACGAGCCGACCTCGCGGTAGCGGCCGATCTTGTCGACCACCTCGTCCGGCGAGCCCGCGAGGCCGTTGGCCTTCAGCTCCTCCACCTCCCGGCCGATGACCGCGGCGCGGCGGGCCACTTCGGCGTCGTCCTTGCCGACGCAGGCGACCAGCGCGTTGGAGTACACGATCTCGTCCGGCTTGCGGCCGTGCGCCGCGGCGGCCTCGCGCACCCGGCCGAACTGCCGCTCGGTGTCCTCGACCGAGGCGAACGGGATGTTGAACTCATCGGCGAACCGGGCCGCGAGCCGCGGGGTGCGCTTGGCACCGTGTCCGCCGATGATCACCGGGATCTTGCGCTGCGCGGGCTTGGGCAGCGCGGGCGAGTCCTTGAGCTGGTAGTAGGTGCCGTCGAAGTCGAAGGTCCGGCCCACCGGGGTGGACCACAGACCGGTGATGACGGCCAGCTGCTCCTCAAGGCGACCGAACTTCTCCTTGGGGAACGGGATGCCGTACGCGGTGTGCTCCTCCTCGTACCAGCCCGCGCCGAGGCCGAGTTCCACCCGGCCCCCGGACATCTGGTCGACCTGCGCCACCTGGATGGCCAGCACGCCGGGCAGCCGGAAGGTGCCCGCGGTCATCAGCGTGCCGAGCCGGATGCGCTTGGTCTCCCGGGCGAGTCCGGCGAGGGTGATCCAGGCGTCGGTCGGGCCGGGCAGCCCGTCGACCGCCCCCATCCGCAGATAGTGGTCCGAGCGGAAGAAGGCGTCGTACCCCAGCTCCTCGGTGGCCTTGGCCACCGAGAGCAGGGTGTCGTAGGAGGCGCCCTGTTGAGGTTCGGTGAAAATGCGTAGATCCATAACCTCCATCCTGCACCGGGTACGGCCGCGATGCCGCGCTCTACCGGGCGGGGCGTGCCAGGGAGAGTGCGAACCGGCCTTCCGGATCGGTCCACCAGTGCGCCAACTCCATTCCGGCTGCGGCCAGTTCGCGGCGCACCCCGGCTTCGCGGAACTTCGCCGACACCTCGGTGCGTATTTCCTCACCGCGCGCGAAGTCGACCTTGAGGTCCAGTGCCGGGACCTTGACGGTGAGCGGGCGCCGGGCGCGCAGCCGCATCTCCATCCACTCCTGTTCGCGGTCCCACAGCGCCACATGGTCGAAGTCGTCCAGGGCGAAGTCGGCTTCGAGTTCCCGGTTCAGCACGCTCAGCACGTTCTTGTTGAACTCGGCGGTGACTCCGGCGGCGTCGTCGTAGGCGGCGACCAGCACCCGTTCGTCCTTCACCAGGTCGGTGCCGAGCAGCAGCGCATCGTCCGGGCCGAGCGCGGTGCGCACCGCGTTGAGGAACGCGGCCCGCTCGGCGGGCCGCAGATTGCCGATGGTGCCGCCGAGGAACGCCAGCAGCCGCGGGGCCTCGCTGTCCGGGAGGCTGAGCCCGGCCTGGAAGTCGGCCACCAGGCCGTGCACGTTCAGCCCCGGGTAGTCGACGAGCAGCGCCCGGCCCGCCTGTTCCAGGGCGGACTCGCTGACGTCGATGGGCAGATACGTGGCCAGCGTGCCGTGCTCGCGCAGCGCGCCGATCAGCAGCCGGGTCTTCTCCGAGGAGCCGGAGCCGAGTTCGACCAGCGTCCTGGCGCCGGTGGCGGCGGCGATGTCGGAGGCGACATGGTCGAGGATGGCCCGCTCGGCGCGGGTCGGGTAGTACTCGGGGAGCCGGGTGATCTCCTCGAACAGTTCGCTGCCGCGGGCGTCGTAGAACCACTTCGGCGGCAGCCACTTGGGGTTGGCGGTCAGTCCCACCGCGGCGTCGGCGCGCAGTGCCGCGGTGGTGGCGTCCAACGGAAGCTGCCTGGTCAGCGTGAAGGCGCTCATACGGTCGGCTCCTTGAGGGGGGTGGTCTCGATCCCGTCCCGGGTGGCGAGCAGCAGGGTGCGGTCGGGGACCTCGGTCCAGCCGGGTTCGTCGTCGTACGGTTCGGAGGCGACGGTGACGCCGTGGCCGGGTTCCAGCCGGTGCCACAGGGAGTCGCCCCAGGCGGTGGCGGCTATGCAGCTGCCGTCGGTGAGCAGCAGGTTCAACCGGGCCTCCGTGCGGGCCGCGACCTCGGTGACCGTCTCCGCGAGGGCGTCGCCGAGCGCGTAGCCCGACCGCAGCCGGTGCAGCACCAGCGCCCACAGCAGCGCCGAGTCGCAGCGCGCCTCGATGTCGAGCAGTTCCTCGGCGGGCAGTTCCTCGGCCAGCCCGGCGACGGAACGCGGCCAGCCGGGCACGGCGCCGTTGTGGCTGAACAGCCAACCCCCCGCGCCGTAGGGGGCGGTGGCGGACTCGTCGGGCGTCGATCCGTCGGTGGTGTCCCGTACGGCGGCCAGCAGCGCGCCGGTACGCACCACCCGGGCCAGGTCGGCGAACGACGGGTCGGCCCAGATCGGCCGGGCCTGCCGGTAGCGGGCCGGTACCGGGTCGTCGGGCGCGTACCAGCCGACGCCGAAGCCGTCCGCGTTGACGGTGCCGTTGCGCTGGCGGCGCGGCGCCCAGGACTGCCGGTACAGCGAGTGCGGCGGCTCGACGAGGATCCGGCGCAGCGGGACGTCGGGACCGAGGTAGGCGAGGTGGCGGCACATCAGAGCACCTCGGCGGGGTCGGCGTCGCGGGCGGTGCGGAACCCGGCGAAGATCTGCCGCCGGACGGGGTAGTCCCAGTTGCGGAAGGTGCCGCGGCAGGCGACCGGGTCCACGGCGAAGGACCCACCGCGCAGCACCTTGTACTCCGGTCCGAAGAAGACCTCCGAGTACTCCCGGTACGGGAAGGCGCGGAACCCGGGGTACGGCAGGAAGTCGCTGGCGGTCCACTCCCACACGTCGCCGACCAACTGCCTTATGCCGTACGGCGAGGCGCCCTCCGGATAGCTGCCCGCGGGGGCGGGCCGCAGATGGCGCTGGCCGAGGTTGGCGTGCGCCGGGGTGGGATCGGCGTCTCCCCATGGGTAGCGCCGGGAGCGGTCGGTGGCCGGGTCGTGGCGGGCGGCCTTCTCCCACTCGGCCTCGGTGGGCAGTCGGCGGCCCGCCCAGCGGGCGTAGGCGTCCGCCTCGTACCAGCTCACGTGCACCACCGGCTCGTCGGCACGCACCGGCTCGACCGCGCCGAAGCACCGGCGCAGCCACTGGCCGCCCTCATGGGTCCAGAACAGCGGTGCGGCCAGGACGTGTTCGCGCACCATGGCCCAGCCCTTCGGCTGCCACCAGCGGGACTCGCGGTAGCCCCCGTCCTCGATGAAGCGCGCATAGTCGCCGCAGGTGACGGGGGTGGTGTCCAGGAAGAACGGTGCGACGTCCACCCGGTGCGCGGACCGCTCGTTGTCCAGCGCCCAGGGCTCGGTGTCGGTGCCCATGGTGAACAGGCCGCCGGGGACCAGGACTTCGGCCGGTAGTCGTAGCGCGTCGGCGGGGGCCGGGCCGGGTGGTGGCGCGGTGAGCGCGACGTGCCCCTGCCGCAGCTGGTGTGTGATCAGCATGGTCTCGTCGTGCTGCTGCTCATGCTGGGCGATCATGCCGAACGCGAAGCCCGCCGTGAGCAGTTCGGTACCGTGCAGCGCCGTGGCGTCCAGCAGGTCGAAGACCCGTCCGCGCACCTCGGCGGCGTATCCGCGGGCCTCGGCGGGCGACAGCAGCGGCAGGCTCGGACGGGCGGCCCGGGGGTGCTCGAAGGCGTCGTAGATCGGGTCGATCTCCGGGCGCATCGCGCCACGCCCGCCGACGGCCCGCAGCAGCCACAGCTCCTCCTGGTTGGCGATGTGCGCGAGGTCCCACACCAGCGGAGACATCAGCGGAGAGTGCTGGGTGATCAGATCCTGCTCGTCGACGCAGGTGGTGAGGGTGCTGGTGCGGGTGCGCGCGGTGTCCAGTACCCGCGCGACCCGCTCCTTCAGGAGTACCGGGTCGGCGCTCTCGGCGGTTTCGGAGTGCTGGGCCGTCACGGTCGGCCGTCCTTTCCGATCAGCGAGGCGGTGCGGGCGGTCGCCCGCTGCCCCTGTGTCACTTGGTCGAGCAGGTCGTCGGCGGGACATCGGCCCCGTGCGACATAGCGCTCGGTGAAGGCGTCCACAGCGGTACGGATCGCCACCGAGGCCCCCAGCCTGGGCAGCGCGTCGCGGGCCGCGGCGAAGCACGCCTCGGCGGCGCGGCGCAGCGCCGGGTCGGTCAGCCCGTGCCGGGCGGCTCGCCGCCACAGCGGGTTGCCGGGCGCGCGGTCGTACGGGCGCAGGTCCAGCGTGCCCACCGCACGGTGCGCCGCCACCGCCGCCACCGGGTCGTCCAGCAGCGCGGCGGTGACCGCCAGCGGGACGATCCAGCCGTCGTCGCCCGGCTGCGCGTCGATCATGCGCAGTTCAAGATGGCCGTGCGGGCGCACCGGCGGGAAGAGGGTGGTCAGGTGGTAGGCGAGGTCGTCGTCGGTGGGCGCACGCGGCGATCTGTCGCGGCCGCCGTCGCGTATCCAGTCGCGGAAGGACAGCTTCTCGGGGACCGCCCATGCTTCGCCGTCCTGCCGTATGCACAGCACGGGGGCGTCCAGTGCGTATCCGGCCCAGGCGTCGCGGGGGTCGGCGGCCTCCGGCGGGGCCATGGTGCGGGGCGGGTCGAGTGCCGCCCACACCGCCTGCCTGGTACATCGGATCCCGGTGGGCTGACCGCGGCTGAACGGCGAGTTGGCGAACGACGCGACCAGCACCGGCCCGATCAGATGGGCCAGCCGCCAGCGGGCCGCGTAGCCGTCCGGGCCCCGCCCCTCGGTTCCGGCGTCCAGGCAGACCTGGACGGAGGCGGTGCCGCACATCATGGCGCGGCCGACCGGGCCGCTCCGGTCGAAGTACTCCTCCATGGCGGTGTAGCGCGGTAGTCGCAGCAGCCGACGGGGTCTTCGCCAGGGCTCGTGCCCGTATCCGACGAGGCGCAGCCGGTGGCCGTGCAGCGCTTCCCGTACCGCCGCCAGGTCCTCCGCCATCGAGGTCACGCACTCGGTGATCGAGTCCGCGGGAGGCGAGCTGAGTTCGAGTTGGCCACCCGGTTCCTGGGTGAGCGTGGAGCGCAGCGGGAGTCGTCTCAGGTCGGCCAGTGCGGCGCTGTAGCGTGCCCGGCCGACTGTGCGCAAGGGGTCGAGGTCATCGTGGACCAACCATTCCAGTTCGACACCCGTGCGCCTGGGCGGGCCGTTCTTGAAGCAGATGCCGTGTGCTCGGGCCTCTGCTTCGGTCTCGCTGATCGGACGGTCACTCGTCATCGCGGGGACCCCTTGTCGCCGGTCGCTGTCGGACAACCACTCCACTGCATCACGTTCACGTGCAAACCGCATGTGCTTTGCGAACATGTGTTCACACGCCGACCACTCCTTTCGCCTGTTTGCCCACCGGGGGGCCGGTCAATCCCCTGTCTCGAACATCGGCTTCCGACTGCCACCGGAGGGTGAACATCTTCAACTCGCCGCCAGCCGCGCCCCGTTGGCAGTGACCGCCGGCATTCGTGATCGTTTGGTCGGGCGGAGCCCGGGCGCCGGGCCCGCGCGAGTCCGGCGCCCGCCACGATCGGTTACATCGCCCGCCCGCTCGGGGAGGGCCAGGGCCCAAGGAGGCCACGTTGTCCCAGGAGACCGCCCCCGACCAGGGCCTCTCGGACGCAGGCAGCACGGGCGCGGCACCGCCCAAGGGGCTGCTGCAGCAGATGGAGGAACTGCTTGCCGCCGTGACGGCGGATCTCGCGGGGCTCGACGCGGACCTACGCTCGTCCGACCGCGCCCCCGCCCCGTCGGCGGACGCCGACGGCCCTGCCGCCTGACGCACCGCCCGCCGGGCCGGCGGGCTGCGGTGGGTCCGGCACCTGTGGACCTGGCCGGTCGTGGTGGCTCGCCGAACCTGCCGCAGGCTGAGTGCTCCGGCCGGGCACGCCCCTCATGGCGGCGCCGGTGGCGGCTCCTCCGTGGGCTCGGGGCGGCGCGCCCCGTACTGGCGTAGTAGCGCGCGCACGCGGTCCTTCGTCTCGTCCGTCGCGTCCAGCGCGTCAATGCACTGCCAGTAGACCCGCTCGTCCTCCGTCGTGCAGGCGAGCGTTGCCACGGCTGCGCCCGTCTCCGCCAGGAGGGCCAGCAGACGCCGCAGGACGGCCGTAGGATCCCGTACCCCGGTCAGCCGCGCCGCGCGTATCACGGGCGAGCGGGCGCCCTGGGGCTGTGCCGTGTCCCGAGCCCGGCCGCCCGCAAGGCACAGCGCGCGGGCCGCGTCCCGTAACGCGGGGTCACCGTGCGCCGCGAGCCAGGCACCGACGGCCTGGGCCAGCGCCTGTGCCTGCCAGACCTCGGCGATCACCGCCGCCACGTCCGTGGCCTGCGCGAGCGCCTGCCGGTTCGCCACGATGAGTCGTGTAGCGTCCATCGCCCTGTCCCCCTTCACGATCCGGTTCGTTGACCGGCTGACACCCAGCGTGACGGCTGGCGATCAACCCGGAAAGAAGGGCGGTGAATTCGGTGGACAACCAATCCGATGTGGATAACTCACTCACCCGCACGAGTGAGTTACGGCTTGGGGAAACGTTCCTCGTTACGGTCGATCTTCGCCGACAGCGCCGCCAGCGGATCGATTCCCAACGACTCGCAGAACTGCAGCAGATACGCCAGCACGTCGGCGACCTCGTCCTCGACCCGGTGCGCGGTGTCCGGTTCGGCCATCACCCGCGCCGATTCCTCCGGCGTCAGCCACTGGAAGATCTCCAGCAGCTCCGCCGCCTCGACGCTCAGCGCCGCCGCGAGGTTCTTGGGCGTGTGGTAGGGCTCCCAGCGGCGCGCCGCCGCGAACTCGACCAACCTGCGCCGCAGTCCATGCAGTTCTTCACTCACCCCGCCAGGTCTACCGCATGAGCGCCGCGCACCCCGCGCCCGGCCCCGCATCGCACGGCCCTACTCCCGATCACGGCGCGCCGTCACGGCGGACGCGCCCCGCTCCGCGTCCCCGCGCTGCTGCGGCACCCGCGCCCCGCCCTCATCAGCAGGCCGCAACCGGATCACCGACACCGACTCCGCGTCCTCGAACGGGTCAGCGTCGTACACCGTCCCCAGGAGCCGCACATGCCCCCGGCGGGCGGCGCGGGCCGCCAGGGCGAGGAGTTCGGCGGTCTGACGGCGGTCCAAACCGCTGTCCAGACCGTCCGCCAGCACCGTCATGGCACGCAACGCGGGCGGCACCTCGGCGCTTTGGTCCATCTCCAGCACGCCTGGCCCGGTGAGCAGCACCAACGCCAGTGCCAGGAAGCGCAGTTCACTGTCGCCCAGCCGGTCCAGCGGAGTCGCGCCCAGCGGTCCGCGGTCCACGGCGGCCAGCACGCTGTCGTGTCCCTCTGGATGAGCCACCAGGCCGTCCACCGGTCCGGCGCAGGCCACCCGGGCTGCGCCGACCAGGGCGGCGTGCCGGGTACGGCACTCGTCCTGGGTGCGGTACAGCACGGCGGACAGGTTGTCGCACCCACCGCGCAGCAGCCCGTCGCCGAGCCGGGCGGGCTCGCGCATCCGCCATGGCTGCGGATCGACGGGGAAGACCGCGCGCAGCGCGATGACCACCTGCTCCGCGGCGGCCAGCACCAGCCTCTGCCCGTCCGTCGTACCCGCCACACGCAGCGGCAGCAGAGCCGTGGCCAGCCGGTCGGCGGGCAGCGGCGCGCGGGTGACCCGGGTCAGGCCCGCGGTGTGCCAGGCGGCCTGGACGGCGTGGCGGGCCGGATCCCTCAGCGCCGTGGCCAGCAGGATCCGTCCTCCGCCCGTCAGGCGCTCGCCTACGACGCGGAGCTCCGGCTCGGTCTGCACCGCCACGTCGAGCCGTACCGTCCCCGCCGGGCCCTCCACCGTGCAGCCGATGCGGAAGCCGCGTCGTCGGGTGTCCGGCCGGGGGCCGCGCGGCGCGCAGGCGGGCGCGCCGCCGCGTACCACCCCGTCGAAGGCGCCGCCCAGTTCCTCACCGCCGGCCAGCCGGGCCAGCACCGCCAGCGCCTCCAGCACGCTGGACTTACCGCTGCCGCCGCCTCCGGCGATCAGCGTGAGCGGACCGAGCGCGAAGCGCGCACCACGGTGTGCCTTGAAGGCGGCCAGCCGCAGTTCGGTGATGGTGGGGCGGGTGTTGCTGGGATTCATGATCGGGAACGTAGGACATTCCCCCGCGCGCCGAACCGTTCCGCCCGGGGTGCAGTCCTCCGAACGGGCTACCGTGACGTGGTGACGAGATATGTGGCCCTGCTGCGCGGCATCAACCTCGGTTCGCGGAACCGGCTGCCGATGGGCACCCTGCGCGAACTGATCGGCGCCATGGGCGGGGAGAACGTCAAAACGCTGCTGCAGAGCGGCAACGCGGTTTTCGACCACGCCGAGGCGGATCCGGCGCTGCTCGCCGAGGAGTTGGAATCACGCATCGCCGCGGTGAGCGCGCTGACGGTGCCGTGCACGATTCGCACCGGCGCGGATATCCAGCGGGTCGTCGAGCGCAATCCGTTCGCGCGGGAGCTGGCGGGCGAGGTCGCCGGGGTGCGCATCGACCCGGCCAGGCTTGTGGTGACATTTCTTTCCGGCCCGATCGACGCGTCAAGGCTCGCCGAACTGGATCCGGAACGGTACGCTCCGGACCAATTCCGGCAAGGGGAGCGTGAGTTGTATGTGCATTGCCCGAACGGCATCAGCGGCAGCCGTCTCGTCCGCGATCTCGCGACGGCCCGCCTCGGCGTGAGTGGCACCTCTCGCAATTGGCACACGGTCACCAAAATCGCGGCGCTGACCAGCGGTTAGGCGCGCGCCAACTCCCACTGCCGGAAAGCCGAGTTCGGATATTTGGCCTCGCTCCGGTGACGGAACACATCCGCGCCGCACGATTTCAAGATCCCCGTGTCACCCGGGTGCGACATCCGTGTCACACACGGGTACAACATTGCGTGTGGGGCGCCACGTCCCACCCGTTCCGTCCTCTTCCCCCCACCCTTGAGGAGGCGCCCCCACCATGCTGCAGGGCATCGACGTCAGTTCCTACCAACCCAGCGATTACTCCACCACCGGGCTTTCCTTCGTCTTCATCAAGATCACCGAAGGCCTCGGCTACGTCAATCCGAAGTGGGTCGCCCAACGCACCACCGCACGCCACGCCGGGCTGGTGACCGGCTTCTACCACTACCCCCACATCGCCAACTCCCCGACGGCGGAGGCCGATCACTTCCTCGCCCAGATCAACCTGGTGGCGGGCGACATCGTGTGCCTCGACTGGGAATGGTACGGGCAAAACGTTTCGGACCAGCAGGCGCGCGCATACAAGGACGCCTGGGTGGCACACGTCCGCGCCAGGGCGAAGGGCCATCGCGTGGTCGTCTACTGCAGCCGGACCGACTGGCTGACCGTGGACACCGATTCCAACTGCGGCGACGGCCTGTGGATCGCCGACTACACCAACGCCGGGCACCCGCGGGTCAAGCACCACTGGACCTTCCACCAGTACACCAGCACCCCGCTGGACAAGGACGTCGCCAACTTCCCCAGCATCGCCGCACTGCGTTCGTGGGCGGGGGCACCGCACCACCTGACCACCGAGGCCGAGGCCCCGGCCTCCGAGACCTCGTCAGGCTGAGCCCTCGCGCACCGGCTCCAAAATCGCCACGCACTCCACGTGATGCGTCATCGGGAACAGGTCGAACGCCCTCAGTGACACCGGGTGGTAGCCCTCCGCGGCGAAGTAGGACAGGTCGCGGGCGAGGGCGGCGGGGTCGCAGGCCACGTAGGCGATGCGGCGGGGGGTCAGGGAGGCGAGGTGGCGGACGGTGGGCTTGCCCGCGCCGGCGCGGGGCGGGTCGAGGACGACGAGGTCGGCCTCGGTGATGCCGGTGCGCGGCAGGACGTGCTCGACCTTGCCGAGTTCGATCCGCACCCGGTCCAGGTCGGCGAGGTTGTGCCGGGCGTCCTCCACCGCGCGCTTGTCGGACTCGACGGCGAGCACCGCGCCGCGGTCGCCGAGCCGCTCGCGCAGCGCGCCCGCGAACAGGCCGACGCCGCAGTACAGATCGAGTGCGGTCTCCCCCTTGCGCGGCTTCAGCCCGTCCAGCACCGCGCCGACCAGGATGTCCGCGGCCTGCGGGTGTACCTGCCAGAAACCGCCGGAGCCGACCCGCCAGGTGCGGTCGATCGCCCGCTCGCGGACGAAGCCGCGGCCATGCACCCGGTGTACGCCGCCCTGCTCGTCCACCCGCAGCACGGAGACCGGACGGTCGAGTTCCACGATGGGCAGCCGACCGCCGGGGGCCGGGGTGACGATCACCTGGCGGTCCGAGGAACCGGTCGCGGCGATGGCCTCGACAGCGGCGACCCCGGTCCAGTCACGGGACTCGACGCCGAGTTCGCTGACCCCCGGGGCGGCGATCAGGCAGCGGTCGATCGGCTCGACCTCGTGCGAGCGGTGCCGACGCAGACCGGCCCGGCCCTCGGCGTCCACCGCGTACTGCACCCGGGTGCGCCACGCCGGGACCTGGCCCTTGGCCACCTTGTCACCGGGGGCGGGCTCGACGGTGCCGTCCCAGCCCGCCTCCTCAGGGGTGAGCCCCGCGAGCCGGGCGAGCTGCTCGGTGACGACGGCGACCTTCAGCCGACGCTGCGCGCCGGGCGCCACGTGCTGCCAGTCGCAGCCGCCGCAGCGGCCGGGCCCGGAGAACGGACAGGGCGCCGCCACCCGGTCGTCGGAGGCGTGCAGCACCTCGACGGCGTCGGCCCGTAGGAACCGGGAGTCCTCGCCGCCCTCGGTGACCTGGGCGATCACCCGCTCGCCGGGCAGCGCGTGCCGTACGAACAGCACCCGGCCCTCATGGCGGGCGATGCAGTGGCCGCCGTGCGCGACCGGGCCGACCTCGACCTCGTACCGCTCGCCCACCAGCGAGCCGCCGCCCGCGGTGTCCTGGTCCTTCGTACGGTTCGCACGGGTGCGGTTCTTCACGGTGCGGGGGCTCCTGAGCACGATCCAGTGCCTCCGTTGAGGCAACAGCCCCTCAGTCTACGTCCCGCTCCGCTCGCCACCGACCGGCCGCTGCGCCTCGCCGGACCGCCGGGGCGCGGACACCTGGCCGCGGCGCACCGAACCGGGGGCGCTCCAGTCGCGCCGCCCACGGGAACGGTTCTTCGCCCGGACGCTGGAGTCGAGCTGCCACGGTACGGAGGTGACCATCACGCCCGGGGTGAACAGCAGCCGCCCCTTGAGCCGCAGCGCGCTCTGGTTGTGCAGCAGGTGCTCGTACCAGCGGCCGACGACGTACTCGGGGATGTAGACGCTGACCACCTCGCACGGGCTGTGGCGCCGTACGTCGCGCACGTACTCCACGATCGGCCGGGTTATCTCGCGGTACGGCGAGTCGAGCACCCTCAGCGGTACGTCGAGATCGCGGCGCTCCCACTCCCGCTGGAGCAGTTCGGTCTCGGCGGGGTCGACGTTGATGCTGAGCGCTTCGAGGGTGTCGGAGCGGAACAGCTTCGCGTACGACAGGGCGCGCAGCGTCGGCTTGTGCAGCTTGGAGACGAGGACGATGGAGTGCACCCGGGACGGCGCCGCCATCTGGTCGTCCGGGTCCTCGGCTACCGACAGCTCCTCGCTCACGCTGTCGTAGTGCCGTCGGATGCCGGTCATCAGCAGGTAGAACACGGCCATGCCGACCACCGCGACCCAGGCGCCGTGGGTGAACTTGGTGAGCAGCACGATGACCAGGACCAGGGCGGTCAGGAAGGCGCCGAAGGTGTTGATCGCCCGGGAGCGGATCATCCGGCGGCGCTCGGCCGGGTCGGTCTCGGTGGCCAGATGCCGGTTCCAGTGCCGGACCATGCCGGTCTGGCTGAGGGTGAACGAGACGAAGACGCCGACGATGTACAGCTGGAGCAGCCTGGTGGAGTCGGCACCGTACAGGTACACCAGCAGCCCGGCGAACAGGGCCAGCGCCACGATGCCGTTGCTGAACGCCAGCCGGTCGCCGCGGGTGTGCAACTGGCGGGGCAGGTAGCGGTCCTGGGCGAGGATCGAGCCGAGCACCGGGAAGCCGTTGTACGCGGTGTTGGCGGCGAGGAACAGCACCAGCGCGGTGACCGCGGACAGGAAGACGAACGGGATCGAGCCGTCGCCGAACACGGCCGCGGCGACCTGGGTGATCACGGGGTTCTGGATGAAGCCGGGACCCACCGGGTGCCCGTCGCGCAGCAGGTCGGTGGCCGGGTGCTCGGCCATCCGCACACGGGTGGTCAGCGCCAGCGTGATGATGCCGACGAACATGACCACCGCCAGACCGCCCATCAGCGCCAGCGTGGTCGCGGCGTTCCTGCTCTTGGGCTTGCGGAAGGCGGGTACACCGTTGCTGATCGCCTCGACGCCGGTGAGCGCGGCGCAGCCGGAGGAGAAGGCGCGCAGCAGCAGGAAGACCATGGCGAACCCGGCGATGCCCGGGGTCTCGGCGTGGATGGTGAGGTCGGCGGTGGGCGCCCTCATGTGCGCGTCGAGGACGAGGGCCCGCACCGCACCCCAGATGATCATGAGGCAGACGCCGCCGACGAACGCGTAGGTCGGGATGGCGAAGATGGTGCCGGACTCGCGGACCCCGCGCAGGTTCATCAGGGTCAGCACAGCGATCACCGCGAGCGCGCAGAGCACCTTGTGTTCTATGACGAACGGCACCGCGGAGCCCAGGTTCTCGATCCCCGAGGAGATCGAGACGGCGACCGTCATCACGTAGTCGACGAGCAGCGCGCTGGCGACGGTGAGCCCGGCGCGCGGACCCAGGTTGGTGGTGGCCACCTCGTAGTCGCCGCCGCCACTGGGGTACGCGTGCACGTTCTGCCGGTAGGAGGCGACCACCGTGAACATCAGCACCACGATGGCGACCGTGATCCACGGGCTGAGGTGGTACGCCGAGACGCCCGCCATGGACAGGACGATCAGCACCTCACCGGGCGCGTAGGCCACGGAGGAGAGCGGGTCGGAGGCGAAGACCGGGAGGGCGATGCGCTTGGGGAGCAGTGTTTCGCCCAGTCGGTCGCTGCGCAGCGCCCGGCCGATCAGGATCCGTTTCGGCAGGTCGGTCAGATTGGACACCAGAGGATGTTAAGGGTTCGTCAAGATTGCTCGACAGTCGCCACCCCCGTGTGCCCGCGCGGAACGCTTGCGAGCCGTGCGTGGACTCCCCGCGACGACCGCGCGTGTGTAGCTTTGGCCCCGGTCTGAGACGCTGGGATGGTCTCCGACGAGATGAACACAGCCGGAAGGACAGGCGTGCACGTCGTAATCATGGGCTGCGGACGAGTGGGGTCCACACTCGCCCAGACCCTCGAACAGCAGGGTCATACGGTCGCCGTGGTCGACCAGGACCCGACGGCGTTCCGCCGTCTCGGGTCCGGTTTCGCCGGGCGCCGGGTGACCGGGGTCGGCTTCGACCAGGACACCCTGCGCGAGGCCGGGATCGAGGAGGCCGGGGCGTTCGCGGCGGTCAGCAGCGGCGACAACTCCAACATCATCGCCGCCCGGGTGGCGCGTGAGATGTTCGGCGTGGAGAACGTCGCGGCCCGCATCTACGACCCCCGCCGGGCCGAGGTCTACCAGCGGCTGGGCATTCCCACGGTGGCCACGGTGCGGTGGACCGCGGACCAGATGCTGCGCCGGCTGCTGCCGTCGGGTGCGGAGCCGCTGTGGCGTGACCCCAGTGGCACGGTGCAGTTGGCGGAGGTGCCCACCTCCACCAAGTGGGTGGGGCAGCGCATCCGCAAGCTCCAGGAGGACACCGGGGTGCGGGTGGCGTTCCTCACCCGGCTGGGCGAGGCGGTGCTGCCGACAGCGTCCACGGTGTTGCAGGAAGGCGACCTGGTGCACGTGATGATGCGCACCGACGAGGTCGAGAAGGTCGAGGCGGCGTTCGCCGACGGGCCCGAGGAGAGTCGTTCATGAGGGTCGCGATCGCCGGAGCCGGTGCGGTGGGGCGTTCCATCGCCGGGGAGCTCCTGGAGAACGGGCACGAGGTGCTGCTCGTGGACAAGAACCCGTCGTCCATCTCGGTGGAGCGGGTGCCGCAGGCCGAGTGGCTGCTGGCCGACGCCTGCGAGATCACCTCGCTGGACGAGGCCGCGCTGCAGCGCTGCAACGTGGTCATCGCGGCGACCGGTGACGACAAGGTCAACCTGGTCGTCTCACTGCTGGCCAAGACCGAGTACGGGGTGCCGCGGGTGGTGGCCCGGGTCAACAACCCCAAGAACGAGTGGCTGTTCAACGAGGCGTGGGGCGTGGACGTCGCCGTCTCCACACCGCGGCTGATGTCCGCGCTGGTGGAGGAGGCGGTCAGCGTCGGCGACCTGGTACGGCTGCTGCGCTTCAGCCAGGGCGACGCCAACCTGGTGGAGCTGACGCTTCCGCCGGACGCGGCGCTGGTCGGCACCCGGGTCGGCGACGTGGCCTGGCCCACCGACACCTCGCTGGTGACGATCATCCGCGGCCACCGGGTACTCACGCCCGCCAAGGACGACGCGCTGGAGGCCGGTGACGAGCTGCTGTTCGTGGCCGCGCAGGACCGCGAGGAGCAGCTGGAGCAGTTGCTGTCGGTCTCCCGCACGGACACCGCGGGCTGATCCCCGACACTGCGACGGGGTCCGGAACCGACTCGGTTCCGGACCCCGTCGCGTTCGCGGGTCAGGCGGCGCTGCTCTCCCGCTTGGCGCGTTCGGCGGCCTCCTCGGCCTCCAGTTCGGCGATCACGTCGATCGGCGGCGGCGCCTTGGCCAGGAAGATCCAGGTCAGGTAGACCGCGAGCAGGAACGGTGGGATGCCGAGGGCGACCTTGACCCAGCCGAGCTGGGTGGCGTTGCCCCACCAGTACAGCGGGAAGAGGATCGCCGACTTGGCCAGCAGGATGAGGCCCCACGCCCAGGTGGCCTTGGTGTACGCCCGGAAGCGGCCTGGGTTGCGGGTCCGCCAGGACAGGTTCTCCCGCAGGATCGGGCCGAGCAGCACCCCGATCAGCGGGAAGCGGACCAGCGCCGAGACCACGTACGCCACCGCCAGGCCCAGCGTGTAGAGCATGCCCGGCAGGTAGAAGTTCTTGGCGTCGCCGGAGAGCATCGCGAAGAACGCGCCGAAGGCGACCCCGAACACCCCGCTCAGCGCGTGCTTGAGGGTCTGCTTGCGGACCAGCCGGGCGATGGCCAGCAGCAGGGTCAGCCCGAGCGCCGCCACAGCCGAGGCGGTGATGTCGTGCCGGATGGTGAAGACCGCCACGAAGACCAGGCCGGGGACGGTGGTGTCCACCATGCCCCAAACACCGCCGAACGCCTCAAGCAGCGCGGCGTCGGCCGCCGCCTTGGACGCGGCGGCCTCGTCCGGCGAACGCCGGTCCTGGTCTGCCTGCTGGTCGGTCCGCTTGTTGGTGAACGCCACCGGCTACTCCTGTCCGACGGGACGCAGCTCGTACTTGGGGTTGAACAACACCAGCCGACCGCGGTTCTGGGCGATCCGGCCGGAGGCGATGATCCTGCGTCCCGGTTCTATCCCGGCGATGCTGCGGCGGCCCAGCCACACCACGTCGAGCGGGGCGGTGCCGTCGAACAGCTCCGCCTCCAGGGCGGGCACACCGGCCCGCGGCCGCAGCGTGACCGTGCGCAGCGTACCGGTCACGGTCACGATCTGGCGGTCCTGACAGTCCCTTATCCGGGTGCAGTCGGCCGTCGGTGTGTCCTTGCGCAGGTCCTCGGCGTGCTCGTCCTCCTGGGAGGCGGCGAGTCGACCGAAGATCCGGCGCAGGCGTCCGGTCGGCCGGTCCGGACGAGTGGCTCCACTCATACAGGAAGGGTACCGGTCGCCCCCTGGATACCGGCCACGGCTCGAAGCGGCGGCCCGGTCCGTCCGGGGGACGGCCCGCACCCCCGTACGCCGGCGGCTCAGGGCTCGAAGCGGTAGCCCATGCCCGGCTCGGTGATGAAGTGCTTGGGGTGCGCCGGGTCGGCCTCCAGCTTGCGGCGCAGCTGCGCCATGTAGACCCGCAGGTAGTTGGTCTCGGTCCCGTACGCCGGTCCCCACACCTCCTGGAGCAGCTGCTTCTGGCTGACCAGCCGCCCGGTGCTGCGCACCAGGACCTCCAGCAGGTGCCACTCGGTCGGGGTGAGGCGTACGTCGACGCCGTCCCGGTTCACCTTCTTGGCGGCCAGGTCGACGGTGAACGAGTCGGTCTCGACCAGCACCGCCTCGTCCCCGTCGCCGGTGGGCTGGGAGCGGCGGACCGCGGCGCGCAGCCGGGCCAGCAGCTCGTCCATGCCGAACGGCTTGGTGACGTAGTCGTCGGCCCCGGCGTCCAGCGCCTCGACCTTCTCGTCGGAGGCCTGCCGTGCGGACAGGACGATGATCGGCACCCGGGTCCAGCCGCGCAGACCCTTGATGACCTCGGCGCCGTCCATGTCGGGCAGGCCGAGGTCGAGCACGATCACGTCGGGATGGCGGGCTGCCGCGAGTTGCAGCGCGGTAGCGCCGTCGGGTGCGGCGTCCACTTCGTACTTGCGGGCCCGCAGGTTGATCACGAGTGCGCGGACGATCTGCGGCTCGTCGTCAACCACGAGCACCCTGACGGGGGGCCGGGTCGCCCCGCCGGAGGGCTGCGGCATGGAACCTGCCTTTCGGGTCATGAGGTGGCCAGTCACGGGGTGGCCTGCGCCGGAAGCTTGGAGGCGGTCGGCAGCGCGGTGGCCGCCGCCTGGAGGGTGAGGACCATGGTCAGGCCGCCACCCGGAGTGTCGTCGGCGACGAGCGTGCCGCCCATCGCCTCGGCGAAACCGCGGGCCACCGCGAGGCCGAGGCCCACTCCGGCGCCGCGCGGAGCGTCACCGTACCGCTGGAAGGGTTCGAATATCCGGTCCTTGGCGTGTTCCGGAACGCCGGGGCCCCGGTCCGCGACACGCAGTTCGACCCGGCCGCCGAGGGCGCTGGCGGCGACCAGGACGCGCTCGTCGGGCGGGCTGTACTTGACCGCGTTCTCCACCACGTTGGCGACCACCCGCTCCAGCAGGCCGGGGTCGGCGAAGATCATCGGAAGCGTTTCGGGGATGTCCAGGGTGACCGAGTCCGGCGGTACGCCGCCGAGCGCCATCGGGACGACCTCGTCGAGGTCGACCTCCTGCATCAGCGGGGTGACGGTGCCGGTCTGCAGCCGGGACATGTCCAGCAGGTTGCCGACCAGGTGGTCGAGCTTGTCCGCGCCTTCCTCGATGCCTTCGAGCAGTTCAGCCTCGTCCTCCGGCGACCATGCCACGTCGTCGGAGCGCAGTGAGGAGACGGCGGCCTTGATGGCGGCCAGCGGGGTGCGCAGGTCGTGTGAGACGGCGGCGAGCAGCGCGGTCCTTATCCGGTTGCCCTCGGCGAGTTCCCTGGCCTGCTCGGCCTCGCCCAGCAGTCGCTGGCGGTCCAGGATGCCCGCGGCCTGCGCGGCGAACGCGGAGAGCAGCCGGCGGTCCTCGGCGGGCAGCACGCGCCCGCTGAGCGCCAGCGACATGTGGTCGCCGACCGGCACCTCCACGTCGGCGTCGTCGGGCCGGACGCACGGGGACGGGCCGACGCTGCCCGCGCAGGTCCACGGGCCGTAGTCGTCGGCCCGCTCCAGCAGCGCGACCGACTCCATCGCGAAGGTCTCCCTGACCCGGTCCAGCAGCGCGTCCAGCGAGCTCTCGCCGCGCAGCACGCTGCCCGCGAGCAGCGAGAGTATCTCCGCCTCCGCGCGCAGCCGGGCCGCCTGGTGGGTGCGGCGGGCCGCCAGGTCGACCACCGAGGCGACCGATATCGCCACCGCGACGAAGACCACTTCGGCGACGATGTTGTGCGGATCGTTGATCGTCAGGGTGTGGACCGGAGGCGTGAAGAAGTAGTTCAGCAGCAGGGATCCGGCCGCCGCCGAGGCCAGTGCCGGGAGCATGCCGCCGATCAGCGCCGCCGCCACGGTCAGCGACAGGTACAGCAGCATGTCGTTGGCGAGCCCGAGCCCGGGGTTGAACTGGTCGAGCAGCACCGTCAGCAGTACCGCGCCGCCGCAGCCGACCAGCCAGCCCAGCGCCTTGCGGCCCTTGCCCAGCCGGGCGCCACGCGCCATCGGCAGGCCGCGGCCCTTGGCGGCCTCCTCGTGGGTGACGATGTGCACGTCGAGGTCGGGGCCGGACTCACGGGCCACGGTGGCGCCGACGCCGGGCCCGAAGATGTACTGCCAGGCCTTTCGGCGGCTGGAGCCGAGCACGATCTGGGTGGCGTTGACGCCCCGGGCGAAGTCGAGCAGCGCGGTGGGGATGTCATCGCCCACCACATGGTGAAACGATCCGCCGAGATCTTCCACGAGGGTGCGCTGTACCGCCAGCTCCTTGGGCGAGCCGGAGGCCAGGCCGTCGCTACGGGCGACGTAGACGGCCAATATCTCGCTGCCGGAGCCCTTGGCGGCCATCCGGACGGCCCGGCGTATCAGGGTGCGCCCCTCGGGGCCGCCGGTCAGGCCGACGACGATGCGCTCACGGGCCTGCCAGGTGCTGGAGATGCGGTGCTCGGCGCGGTACTGCTGGAGGTACTCGTCCACCCGGTCGGCGACCCACAGCAGCGCCAGTTCGCGCAGGGCGGTGAGGTTGCCGGGCCGGAAGTAGTTCGACAGGGCGGCGTCGACCTTGTCCGGCTTGTAGATGTTGCCGTGCGCCATGCGGCGGCGCAGCGCCTGTGGCGACATGTCGACCAGCTCGATCTGGTCGGCCCTGCGCACCACCTCGTCGGGCAGGGTCTCCTGCTGGCGCACCCCAGTGATGGACTCGACGACGTCGCCGAGTGACTCCAGGTGCTGGATGTTGACGCTGGAGACGACATCGATGCCCGCCTCCAGCAACTCCTCGATGTCCTGCCATCGCTTGGCGTTGCGGCTGCCCGGGATGTTGGTGTGCGCCATCTCGTCGACGAGGGCGACCTTGGGGCGGCGGGCCAGCACCGCGTCCACGTCCATCTCGGTGAACATGGCGCCGCGGTACTCGATCTCCCGGCGCGGGACCAGCTCAAGGCCGTGCAGCATGACCTCGGTACGCGGGCGGTTGTGGTGCTCCACGAAGCCGACCACGATGTCCGTGCCCCGCTCCAGGCGCCGGTGCGCCTCGGAGAGCATGGCGTAGGTCTTGCCCACGCCGGGGGCCGCCCCGAGGTAGATGCGCAGTTTGCCGCGTGCCATGGCTCCATCTTCGTATGGGGTGAGCTGATCTGGCACACATGACCTTACGGCGGGGCTTCACGGCATAACGGACAGGTGGGGGCGCCCGGCGAGGTATTGACACGATTCTGACGACACCCTGTCGTCCGGCCGCCCCCTGCCGCTCAGACGCTGGTCAGCGGCTCCTCCGCGCCCTGGTCACCAGCGGCGGCGCGGCCGAACCGCTCCTCCCGGCGCTGGGCCGAGTCCAGCAGGTACGGCACGCTGATCACCATCACGCCGGAGGTGAACAGCAGCCGGGCCTTGAGCCGCAGCGCGCTCTGGTTGTGCAGGATCTGCTCCCACCAACGGCCCAGCACGTACTCCGGGATCAGCACGGTGACCACGTCGCGCGGGCTCTCCCGGCGCAGTCCGCGCACGTACTCCAGCACCGGTCGGGATATCTCCCGGTAGGGGGAGTCCAGCACCTTCAGCGGTACGCCCATCTCGTGCGCCGCCCACTTGTCGTTCAGCTTCTCCGCCGCAGCCGGGTCGACGGCCACGGTGACCGCCTCCAGGGTGTCCGGGCGCATCGACTGGGCGTAGCCCACCGCCCGCAGCGTGGGCGCGTGGATGGTGGAGACCAGCACCACGGCGTGGTTCCGGGACGGCCGCTCGGGGCGGGCGTCGGGTGTCACCTTCAGTTCCTCGGCGACCCGCTGGTAGTGCCTGCGCACCGCCTTCATGGCCAGGAACAGGGCGGGCATGGCGATGCAGACGATCCAGGCGCCGTGCGCGAACTTGGTGATCAGCACGATCACCAGCACCAGCGCGGTGAGCGCGGCGCCCAGCGCGTTGATCGCCTGGGACCTGCGGATCCGCAGCCGGCCCGAGGCGTCGGTGGTGTCGGTGAGCTTGCGTCCCCAGTGCCGCACCATGCCCGCCTGGGACAGGGTGAAGGAGACGAAGACACCGATGATGTAGAGCTGGATGATCTCGCTGAGGTCGGCGTCGAAGGCCACGATCAGGCCCGCGGCGGCCAGCGCCAGCAGCACCACGCCGTTGGAGAAGACCAGCCGGTCACCCCGGTTGTGCAACTGCCGTGGCAGGTAACGGTCCTGGGCCAGGATCGAGGCGAGCATCGGGAAGCCGTTGAACGCGGTGTTCGCGGCCAGGATCAGCACCGCGGCGGTGGCTGCCTGGACGAAGTAGAACAGCACGGTGACGTTGCCGAAGGCGGCCCGGGCGATCTGGGCCAGCGCGGTGGGCGTCGAAGTGCCGGCGGGCAGGCCGAGTTGGGTCGGGTCGTCGGCGACGTGCACCTGGAAGACCATCGCCAGGATGGTGATGCCGACGAACATGGTGATCGCCAGCGTGCCCATGACGGCCAGCGTCATGGCGGCGTTGCGGCTCTTGGGCTTCTTGAACGCCGGGACGCCGTTGCTGATCGCCTCGACACCGGTCAGCGCGGTGCAGCCGGAGGCGAAGGCCCGAAGCCCCAGCAGCAGCAGGCCGATTCCGGCGTAGGTACCGGTGGCGTGGATGGACAGGTGCGCGGACTCGGCGCGGATGGTGTGGCCCATCAGCATGCGGGCCGCGGCGAACGCGAACATCACGTAGATGCTGATCACGAACGCGTAGGTGGGTACCGCGAAGGCACGCCCCGACTCCCGTACACCGCGCAGGTTCATCACGGTGAGCAGGGCCACGAAGGCCAGCGAGAGCAGCACCGCGTGCTTGCTCAGGCCCGGGAAGGCGGAGGTGATGGCGGCGACACCGGCCACCACCGAGACCGCGACGGTCAGCACGTAGTCGACCATCAGCGCGCTGGCGGCGGTCAACGCCGCTGTCGGGCCGAGGTTCTCCGCGCTGACCACGTAGGCGCCGCCTCCGCCTGGGTACGCGTAGCAGGTCTGCCGGTACGAGGCGACGACCACGACCAGTAGCAGGACGATCGCGGCACCTACCCACCAGGCGAGGTGGAGCAGGGCGGCGCCGCCGAGCGCCAGCACCATCAGGATCTCCTCGGTGGCATACGCGACGGAGGAGAGCGGGTCGCTGCAGAAGACCGGAAGGGCCAGTCGCTTCGCCAGAAGCGTCTCTCCCATCTGCGTGGTACGCAGCGGGCGGCCCAGCAGGAACTGCTTGGGGAGCATTGTCACGGCCAGCGATCCTAAGCATGGATTCGGCCGCGTAGTCCCTCGAATGGGGGATGAGCGCGTTAGGGATGCGTAAAGTTTTGGCCGGTATGCGTATTCGTTGCGTCAAACCTCTTGTGATCGAAGTCTCATCGGCGTAGTCAGTGCGAAACGACGAAGGCCCCGGATCGCCCTGTGCGGACGGTTCCGGGGCCTTGTCCTGGCCTGACCGGTCAGCGCTGACCGGCCTTCTTGCCGTGGTTGGCGCCCTTCTTCCTACGGGCTTTCTTCTTGCGGGCTCGCTTGGACATGAGCGGTGCGTCCCCCTTCAGGCGTGCGAGCCGACCAGCTGGTCGGCGAGCTTGTTCAGGCGCTTGACGGTGCGCTCCTCGGTGGCCGCCGGAGCGGGCTCGGTGCGCTCGGCGCGGTCGTAGTAGGCGCCGTTGACGATCTCGGTGCCGGGGTCGCACAGCCGCACCACGTGCGCCGCGCCCTCGGCCGCGGGGGCTCCCTCGTGCCCGTACAGCGGCAGCAGCGCGGTCTCGCAGTTGCCCGGGTGCACGCTGACCGCCTGGACCGCAGAGTCGGCGGCGAAGACGGTGAGCGCCAGCTGCGACTGCGCGTAGGCGGCGAGCCGGGAGTAGCGGCGGGCCCGGTTGGGGTCACTCCAGGCGATCGACGCGGTGCGGTGCAGCGACGACGAGACGTTGACCACCCGGCCGCTCGGCGACGCGTTGAGCGGACCCTCCAGCTGCCGGGTGAGCAGGTACGCGGCGAGGAAGTTGACCTGGAAGGCGATCTCGTTGCCGTCGTCGGTGATGGTGTGCCGCTCGGGAGCGGCCACCGCCGCGTTGTTCACCAGTACGTCGAGCCGCGGGTGGCTGTCACGGATCCTGCGGGCCATCGCCTCCACCTCCTCAAGGCGGGTGAAGTCGGCGACGGCCGGGCAGAGCCGGGACGGGTCGGCGCCCGCCGCGACCAGCCGCTCGACGGCCTCGCTGGCGGACTCGGCGGTGGGGGCGTGCACGATGACGGTGCAGCCCTGTGCTGCGAGCAGCCGCGCGGTCTCCCAGCCGATCCCGGAGGTCGCTCCGGTGACCAGGGCCGTACGGCCGGTGGACGGCGTGCTTGCGGTTTGGGACATGGTCCGATCCATGGGCAGGGCACACCACCGCGGCGCGCGGATCCGCGCGCCGCGGGGCATGCGTACGGGAGAGCACCGCCGCGGTAGGGGCGGCGGTCACAAAAGGGGAGGACGACGCCTCAGTGCGTCTCGACGGCGCGTCAGAGCGTCACGGGGAAGCGGAGCCCGACCGACGCAGGCCCGGTACTCGGGGGTCGGTCGTCATGGCGCGTTCCGCTGTTCACAGCGTCGATCCAACCGTTGCGCGCGGTCTCGCACAAGAAGCGCCACATGTCCCATACGCGCTGATGACGGGCCACTGACGCCCCGTTGACGCACCCGTCTTCGCCAAACGCCCGTTCGGCACGCGAAAAGAGCGAACCACCCGGCGGCCGAAGGGAGTTCGGCGCACCGGGTGGTCCGGATGGGCGGGTGGTCAGCCCGCGAGCTGCCGGAGGGCGATGTTCAGCTCCAGCACGTTGACCGTCGGGTTTCCGAGGAAGCCGAGCTGGCGTCCGTCGGTGTGGTCGGCGACCAGCTGGGCCACCTTCGCCGGGTCCAGGTGGCGGGCCTTGGCGACCCGGTTGACCTGGATCTTGGCGTACTCCGGCGAGATGTCCGGGTCAAGGCCCGAGCCGCTCGCGGTCACCGCGTCCACCGGTACGGCGGACGGCGAGACCCCGTTGAACTCGGCGACCTGCTTGCGCCGGTCGTTGACCGTCTGGACCAGCTGCGGGTTGGTCGGGCCGAGGTTGGACGCACCGGAGGCGGTGGTGTCGTAGCCGTCGGTACCGGCCGCCGAGGGCCGCGGCTGGAACCACCTGGGGTCCGGCTGCGCGGTCTCCTTGGGGTCGTTGGGGTTCTTCTTCGGCAGGTTGAAGTTCTGGCCCAGCAGGCTGGAGCCGACCACCCTGCCGTCGACCTTCACCTGGGAGCCGTTGGCCTTGTTGTTGAACGCGGCCTGGCCGACGCCCCACACGGCGAGCGGGTAGATCACACCGGTCACCACGGTCAGTACGAGCAGCGCGCGCAGCGCGGCCCACGCCAGCCGGGCACTGTTACGGAAGGAGTTGTTCATGGCGGGTCACCCGATCCCGGGGATCAGAGTAATGAGCATGTCGATGATCTTGATGCCGATGAACGGGGCGATCAGGCCGCCGACACCGTAGATGGCGAGGTTGCGCCGCAGCATCTTGTCGGCGCTCATCGGCCGGTACCGGACACCCCGCAGGGCGAGCGGCACCAGGGCGACGATGATCAGCGCGTTGAAGATGATCGCCGACAGGATCGCCGACTGCGGGCTGTGCAGCGCCATGACGTTGAGCTTGTTCAGGCCCGGGTACGCGACCGCGAACATGGCCGGGATGATGGCGAAGTACTTCGCCACGTCGTTGGCGATGGAGAAGGTCGTCAACGCGCCCCGGGTGATGAGGAGTTGCTTGCCGATCTCGACGATCTCGATCAGCTTGGTCGGGTTGGAGTCCAGGTCCACCATGTTCCCGGCCTCCTTGGCGGCCGAGGTACCGGTGTTCATCGCCACACCGACGTCCGCCTGGGCCAGCGCCGGAGCGTCGTTGGTGCCGTCACCGGTCATCGCGACCAGCTTGCCGCCCGCCTGCTCCCGCTTGATCAGCGCCATCTTGTCCTCGGGAGTCGCCTCCGCGAGGAAGTCGTCGACCCCCGCCTCCTCGGCGATCGCGGCGGCGGTCAGCGGGTTGTCGCCGGTGATCATGACGGTCTTGATGCCCATCCGGCGCAGTTCGTCGAACCGCTCGCGCATGCCGTGCTTGACGACGTCCTTGAGGTGGATGACGCCCAGCACCCGGGCTCCGTCGGTGTCCTCGACGGCGACCAGCAGCGGAGTACCACCGGCCTGGGAGATGGTGTCGGTGAGCGACTGGGCGTCCTCGGCGACCGTGCCGCCGCGCTCCTGGACCCAGGCGATCACCGAACCGGTCGCGCCCTTGCGGACCTTGCGGCCGTCCACGTCCACACCCGACATACGGGTCTGGGCGGTGAACGGAATCCACTCGGCGTCCACCAGCTCGCCCTGGTGGCGCTCGCGCAGGCCGAACTTCTCCTTGGCGAGCACCACGATCGAGCGGCCCTCGGGCGTCTCGTCGGCGAGCGACGAGAGCTGGGCGGCGTCCGCCACCTCGGCGGCGGTGGTGCCGCGCACGGGTACGAACTCGGAGGCCTGACGGTTGCCGTAGGTGATGGTGCCGGTCTTGTCCAGCAGCAGCGTGGAGACGTCACCGGCGGCCTCGACCGCCCTACCGGACATCGCCAGGACGTTTCGCTGCACCAGCCGGTCCATACCCGCGATGCCGATCGCGGACAGCAGCGCGCCGATGGTGGTCGGGATCAGGCAGACCAGCAGCGCGACCAGCACGATCATCGACTGCTCGGCCTTCGCGTAGATCGCGAACGGCTGGAGGGTGACGACCGCCAGCAGGAAGACGATGGTCAGCGATGCCAGCAGGATGTTGAGCGCGATCTCGTTCGGCGTCTTCTGCCGCGCCGCGCCCTCGACCAGGCTGATCATGCGGTCGATGAAGGTCTCGCCCGGCTTCGTCGTGATCTTGATGACGATCCGGTCGGACAGCACCTTGGTGCCGCCGGTGACCGCGCAGCGGTCGCCACCCGACTCGCGGATGACCGGGGCCGACTCACCGGTGATCGCCGACTCGTCGACGCTCGCCACACCCTCGACCACGTCACCGTCGCCGGGGATGATGTCGCCCGCCTCGCAGACCACCAGGTCGCCGACGCGCAGTTCGGTGCCGGGGACGCTCTCCTCGGCATCGCCGTCAAGACGGCGCGCGACGGTGTCGGTCTTGGCCTTGCGCAGGGTGTCGGCCTGCGCCTTGCCGCGGCCCTCGGCGACCGCCTCCGCCAGGTTGGCGAAGATCACCGTCAGCCACAGCCAGGCGGCGATCGCCCAGCCGAACCAGTCGCCGGGATGGACGATGGACAGGACCGTGGTGAGCACGGAGCCGATCTCGACCACGAACATGACGGGCGACTTGACCATCACCCTCGGGTCGAGCTTGCGCATCGCGTCCGGCAGCGACTTCAGCAGCGCCTTCGGCTCGAACGCGCCGGCCCCTACCCGGCCCCCCTCGGGCTGGGCGTTCGCAGGGACTTCCGCTTCCGGAGCCCGTACGGGAGTTTCAGTGGACATGGGTTCCTCGACAGAAGTCTTTATGTCGCCGGTGGTCATGACAGCCCCTCAGCGATCGGGCCCAGCGCCAGCGCGGGGAAGTACGTCAGACCGGTGACGATCAGCACGGTGCCCACCAACAGCCCCGCGAACAGCGGCTTTTCGGTGCGCAGGGTGCCCGCGGTCTCCGGGACCGGCCGCTGCTCGGCGAGCGAGCCGGCCAGCGCCAGCACGAACACCATCGGCAGGAAGCGACCCAGCAGGACCGCGAGACCGGTCGTGGTGTTGAACCAGTCGGTGTTGGCGTTCAGACCCGCGAAGGCCGAACCGTTGTTGTTGGCCGCGGAGGTGTACGCGTAGAGCACCTCGGAGAAGCCGTGCGGGCCGGGGTTGGCCGCCGAGTGGATCGGCGTCGGCAGGGCCATCGCCAGCGCGGTGAAGATCAGCGCCACCGCGGGGGTGATCAGGATGTAGCACGCGGCGAACTTGATCTCCCGGCCGCCGATCTTCTTGCCCAGGTACTCGGGGGTGCGGCCGACCATCAGACCGGCGATGAACACCGCGATGATCGCCATGATCAGCATGCCGTATAGGCCGGAACCGGTACCGCCGGGCGCGAGTTCGCCGAGCATCATGGCGAGCAGGTCGAGGCCGCCGCCGAAGGCGGTGAACGACGAGTGGAAGGAGTCCACCGCGCCGGTCGAGGTGAGCGTCGTGCTGACCGAGAAGAGCGCGGACGCTCCGACGCCGAACCGCTGCTCCTTGCCCTCCATCGCGCCGTGCGCGGCCTGGAGCGCGGCGCCCGGGTGGGCGAACTCGGTCCAGCTCATCAGGACGACGAAGCCCAGCCAGATGATGAACATCGCGGCGAGGATCGCGTAGCCCTGCTTCACGTTGCCGACCAGCTTGCCGAAGGTGCGGGTGAGCGCGAACGGGATGACGAGGATCAGGAAGATCTCGAAGAGGTTGGTGAAGGCGTTCGGGTTCTCGAACGGGTGGGCCGAGTTGGCGTTGAAGAAGCCACCGCCGTTGGTGCCCAGTTCCTTGATCGCCTCCTGCGAGGCGACCCCGCCGACCGGCATGCCCTGCGAACCACCGGTCAGGGTGGTCAGGTTGTGCCAGGTGCCGAAGTCCTGGATGGCGCCGCAGGCGACCAGCACGATCGCGGCGACGAAGGAGAGCGGCAGCAGGATGCGGACGGTGGTGCGCACCAGGTCCGACCAGAAGTTGCCGAGCTCACCGGTGCGCGACCGGGCGAAGCCGCGGACCAGCGCGATGGCCACCGCGATGCCGACGGCGGCGGAGACGAAGTTCTGCACCGCCAGGCCACCGGTCTGCACGACGTGACCCATCGTGGTCTCGCCGGAGTACGACTGCCAGTTGGTGTTGGTGACGAAGGAGGCGGCGGTGTTGAACGCCTGCTGCGGTGTGACGGCGGCGAAGCCGAGCGAGCCGGGCAGGTGGTTCTGGATCCGCTGCAGCAGGTAGAGGAACAGGACGCTGATCAGCGAGAAGGCGAGGACGCCGCGCAGATAGGCGGGCCAGCGCATCTCGGTGTCGGGGTTGGCGCCAATGGAGCGGTAGATCAAGCGCTCCACGCGCAGGTGCTTCTTCGAGCTGTAGACCCCGGCCATGTAGTCGCCGAGGGGCACGTACACCAGGGCGAGCGCCACGACCAGCGCGGAGACCTGGAGCACGTCTGCGAGTATCGGGCTCATGTGGACGCTCAGAACCTCTCCGGGTAGATGAGGGCGAGGACCAGGTAACCCAGCAGGGCGACGGCCACGACGAGGCCGGTGATGTTCTCGGCGCTCACAGCTTCGCAACCCCCTTGGCGACCAGAGCCACCAGCGCGAAGACCGCGAGAGTGGTGAGGACGAAGGCCAAGTCGGCCATCGCGTGCTCCTATTTCGGGATCGGATTTCGGACAACGTCGAGTGAAACCGCCGATCCTCCGAACGCGAGCCGCGTTGACGCCTCCCTTACGCCCTTTGTCGCGCCCTTGACGCCTTCCATACGCACAAGAAAAACCGGTGGCCCGGACCTGTTTTCACAGGTCCGGGCCACCGGTTTCCTACGTATTGAAGGCGTTATCCCATCGCGTCCAAAACGCGATCCGCCGCGCCCGGGCAGGCACCGCGGCGCGGACGGCCGACCGCTGTCAGCGGACCTCGGTGATCTCCGGGCCGCGGCGCATCGGGTCGATGCCGTCGGAGAACTTGCCCGGCGCGCCCTGGTCCTGGAGGCCCTCCGGCATCATCTGGGCGTCGTCGGGGAGTTTGAGGACGACGGGGTCGCGCGGAGCCATCGGCGAGTCGCCCCGGTTGACCACGGTGTCCCGGAAGATCTGCTCCAGCACACCGGCGGCCTGCGGATGCACCGCGCCCTGACCGGAGATCACTCCGCGCAGGAACCAGCGCGGCCCGTCGCAGCCGACGAAGCGCACCAGCTGCACACCGTTGGTGCCGTCCGGCAGCTGCACCGGGACCTGCGCGCGCAGCTCCCAGCCGAGCGGGCCCTCGACCTCGTCGATGACACCGCCCTGCTGGGTGATCCCGGAAGCGATCTCCTCGCGTACCTCGCCCCAGATCCCCTCGGACTTGGGCGCGGCGAACGCCTGTAGCTGGATGGCGCTGTCCTGGAGCACGACGGTCGCCGCGACGATCGCGTCGCCCGCCACCTCCACCCGCAGCTCCATGCCGTCCACCCCGGGCACGAACAGCCCGCCGAGGTCCACCCGGCCCTCGCCGGGGTTGCTGACCTCACTGATGTCCCACGGTCCGTCCGGGCGCGGGGCTGGCGGCAGGTTGAAGCGCCGGGACTCCTCCGGCTCCTCTGACGCGTCGGCGTCCTGTGTCGTCTCGTCCGGGCCCGCCTCTTCGGCAAGCCCGTCGAGGGCGTCTTCGCGCTCCTTGCGGCGACGACGGAACACGGTCACTGTCCTTCCCGGTCTGCGGCGACCGAAGCGTAGCCCTTACCGATCGTAGAACCCGTCGTACGAGCCGCCGGGCCCGCCACCGCGGCATGCCCCCCAGTGGAGCCGAAGCCCCCCGCGGCCCTCGCAGAGCCGGGCAGCTCCGCGACCTCGTGGAAGCGGACCTTCTCGACCTGCTGGACGACCAGCTGGGCGATCCGGTCGAACCGCTCGAACCGTACGCTCTCGCGCGGGTCCAGGTTGACCACAATCACCTTGATCTCCCCACGGTACCCGGCATCCACCGTCCCGGGCGTATTCACCATGGAGACACCACACCGAGCGGCAAGCCCCGAACGCGGGTGGACGAACGCGGCGTACCCGTCGGGCAGCGCGATGGCGATGCCGGTCGGCAGCACCATGCGCTCGCCGGGGGCGAGTTCGGCGGCCTCGGTGGTCACCAGGTCGACGCCCGCGTCGCCGGGGTGGCCGTAGGACGGGATGGGAACCTCGGGGTCGACGCGGCGGATCAGCACGTCCACCGGTTCGCGGGCGGCACTCACGGGTTCACCTCGAAGGCGCGGGCGACCTTGACCTGGTCGGGGTCGGCGAGGGCGGCCTTGATCTCCTGGGGGCGGCCGTTCTTGGTGAAGTGTTCGAGCTTCACCTCGACGAAGACGGCGTCGGCGCGCACCGCCACCGGCCCGTCCGGGCCGCCTATCCGGCCGACGGCGGAACCGTAGATCTTGCGCCCCGCGACGCCGGTGCAGCGCGCCTGGAGATGGAGGGTGGCGCCGACCGGGACCGGACGCAGGAAGTCGGTCTCCAGCCGGCCGGTGACCGCGATGACCCGCAGCAGCCAGTTCAGCGAGCCCAGCGTCTCGTCCAGCGCCAGCGTCAGCACACCGCCGTGGGCGAGGCCGGGGGCGCCCTGGTGGGCGGGGCGCACGGTGAACTCGGCGGTGACGGTGACGCCCTCGCCGGCCCGTGCCTGAAGGTGCAGCCCGTGCGGCTGGTCCTCGCCGCAGCCGAAGCACTGGTCGTAGTGCGCCCCCAGCAGCGTGCCCGGCTCGGGGGCCTCGGGGTGCCGGACCGGTGGGGTCGCCTCAGGCGGTGGCGTCAGCGCGGCGCCAACGCCGCTGTCGGATCCTGTAGCTGCACTCACGGCCCGAACCCTACCCTCCTACGGGTGCGGAATCCGTACGGTGCGCACAGGGGATCGAATCGCCCGGCACGTACCGGAAGCGAGCCTTCCGGTACGCGGGGGTGTGGAGCGGTCGAACGCGTTCATAGTCACGCGTGTCAAGCTGTTGCCATGCAGCCTTACGACGAACGCCTCACCGTGCCGCGCTCCTGGTGGTTCCTCGCCGTGGTGGGTGGAATCGGCTGTGCGCTGATAGCGCTGCCGTTCGGGACGCTGCCGCTGCTCGGTGTCTTCGTCGGGGCGACGGCGCTGTTCCTGGCCCTGGTGAGTTCCTACGGTTCGGCGCGGATCCGGGTGGTCGCCGGGTCGCTGGTGGCCGGGGAGGCGAAGATCCCGGTGGAGGCGCTGGGCGAGGCGCTGGCACTGGACGCCGAGGAGGCGCGGGCATGGCGCACGTACAAGGCGGACATGCGGGCCTTCATGCTGCTGCGCAGCTATGTGCCGACCGCGTTGAAGGTCGAGGTCACCGATCCGCAGGACCCGACCCCGTACCTGTACCTGTCGACCCGCTCGCCGGAGCGGCTGGCCGCGGCACTGGAGGCGGTCAGGGCGCGCTAGGCGCGTCCAGGTCTTCCCAGGGCATCTGGCGCTGGCGCAGGTCGGCGCGGACCCGCTGGGCGAGCTTGCGGGTGTCGCGCCGGTTCAGTACGGCACCGACGGCGGCGCCGACCATCAAAGGCGTGAGCGTCGGCAGGTGGCGCGCGGTGCGCTTGACGAGCTGCTGGCGCAGCTCGCGCTTCATCTGGGCGCTGAGCGCGACGTCGACCGAGGACGGCTTGCTGACCTGGATGCCGCGCTGCTCGGTCCACGCGCCGAGGTAGGCGGCGGCGCGCTGCCGGACCGTACCGGTCGCGGGCACGCCGTAGACCTCGTGCAGCTCGGCGATGAGCTTGAACTCCACGGCCGCCACCGCGAGCGTCTCGGCGGCCAGTTCGGCGGTCATGGCGGGCGGCACCGGGAGCATCGCGGCGGCGCCGATGCCCGCACCGACGGTGGCGGTACCGGCGGTCGCCCCCGCGACCAGCCGGTCGGCGATCTCCTCCGGGCCGAGGCCGGGGAACTGCGCCCGCAGCGTGGCCAGGTCGCGGACCGGGATCCGTGGCGCGGCGTCGACCAGCCGCTCGGTGAGCACGGTGGCACCGGCCCGCGCGCCGCTGCCCACCCGACGCACGAGCGAGACTCCCCGCCGGACGCCCACCGCCGCCCGGTCGGGCCGCGTCGCGCGCCGCTGGTCAGCGGAGCCTCGCTCGCCGTCGTCTGCCGCCGGAGCGCCGACCTTGCCCTTCTTCCGGAACGGTACGGGGCCCGCCACGGCTACCCCGGCCGTCAGGCCGCGCAGTCGCGGCAGATCGGCTGGCCGTTCTTCTCCTCGGCCAGCTGGCTGCGGTGGTGCACCAGGAAGCAGCTCATGCAGGTGAACTCGTCCGCCTGGCGGGGCAGCACCCGCACCGAGAGCTCTTCGTTGGAGAGGTCAGCGCCGGGCAGTTCGAGTCCCTCGGCCTGCTCGAACTCGTCGATGTCCACGGTGGACGTCGACTTGTCGTTCCGCCGGGCCTTCAGTTCCTCGATGCTGTCTTCGTTGACGTCGTCATCGGTCTTGCGTGGCGTGTCGTAATCGGTTGCCATGGCGCTCTCCCCCTCTGGGTGTTTGCGGTATCTCCAGCGCACGTAACGCGCGAGGGGCCGGTCTTGTGCCCGACCCGAGGCGGAGATTTTGCCTCACATCAAGGCCTGTTACTCAATCGACACCCAACCGCACCCCCGAAGAGGTGATCGGGTGGGCTGCCTATCAGGACCGAACACGGTCCGAATGTCGCACTTCACTCACGCCGTCACGTGTACTTCCCGTGATCATGACCTGCGGAAACATGGATTTTTCGGCTTTTTGCGCAAGTGAACTGATCACTCAGAGTATGCATGGCCGAAATCGCATGTGCGATCGGTCACAGGGGGCCAAACGGTCGGACAGATCAGAAAATTCCGCGCGAAGCGAACGCGTCCCGGGCGCGCCGCACACTATCGCCCGATCGGGTTACCCCGCTGGTCACGTCGCAGGTCACAGCGGGATGGCGACCCGCATCACCAGGCCGCCGCCGTCCCGGGGCGTGGCGGTGATCGAGCCGCCGTGCGCCCGGGCCACCGACCGGACGATCGACAGGCCGAGCCCGACACCCTTGTCGCTGTGGGTGCGCTCGGTACGCAGCCTGCGGAACGGCTCGAAGATGTTGTCCAGCTCGTACGCCGGGACCACCGGGCCGGTGTTGGCGACGGTCAGCACGGCCTGCCCGTCCTCGGTGGCCGTGTTGACCTCCACCCAGCCGTCCGGAGCGTTGTAGCGCACCGCGTTCTGCACCAGGTTGAGCGCGATCCGCTCCAGCAGCACCCCGCTCCCCCGCACCACCGCGGGCTGGAGGTTCTCGCCGCGCAGCTCCACACCCTTGGCGACGGCCTCGGCACGGGTCTGGTCGAGCGCCTGGGTGGCCACCTCGGCGAGATCGACCGGTTTGCGCTCCACCACCTCGTTGTCGCTGCGGGCGAGCAGCAAGAGCCCCTCGACCAGCTGCTCGCTGCGCAGATTGGTGGCCAGCAGCGTCTTGCCCAGCTGCTGCAGGTCGGGCGAGGCGTTGGGGTCGGCGAGCTGCACCTCCAGCAGGGTGCGGTTGATCGCCAGCGGGGTGCGCAGCTCATGGGAGGCGTTGGAGACGAAGCGGCGTTGCGACTCGAAGGAGCGCCCCAGCCGGTCGAGCATGTCGTCGAAGGTGTCGGCCAGCTCCTTCAGCTCGTCGTCCGGGCCGTCCATCTCGATCCGCCGGGACAGGTCGGAGCCGGCCACCGCGCGGGCGGTGCGCATGATCCGGCCCAGCGGCGCCAGCACCCGTCCGGCCATCACATAGCCGAAGGCGAACGCGACCACCGTCAGGCCGAGCAGCGCCAGCAGCGAGCGGCGCAGCAGGTCGCTCAGCGCGTGCTCGCGCTGCGCCCGCATGCACTGGTCGAGCGCGTCGTTGAAGTTCGACGTGGTCAGGCTGGGATCGGACAGTCCGGGACAGGTGTTGCTGGTGATCTGCACCTTGCCGCTGTACAGCCGGAACGGCGCCTCGTCACCGGAGTGCATGGCCTGCGCGGCGAGCAGGTAGATGATCAGCAGCAGCAGTACACCGGCGATCAGGAACATGCCGCCGTACAGCACGGTCAGCCTTATCCGGATCGTCGGCCGCAGCCAGGGGCCGGTGGCCTCCGCGGGGCGCGGGTCCCACGTCGGCTTCGGCGGGGTCTTGGGCGGCGGTCCGGACACCGGGGACGAGGAGGGGGAGGACGAGACGGCCATGGCGGATCAGATCCGGTATCCCGAGCCGGGCACCGTCACGATGACGGCGGGCTCGCCGAGCTTGCGCCGCAGCGTCATGACCGTCACCCGCACCACGTTGGTGAACGGGTCGGTGTTCTCGTCCCACGCCTTCTCCAGCAGCTGCTCGGCGGAGACCACCGACCCCTCGCTGCGCAGGAGTACCTCAAGCACCGCGAACTCCTTGGGCGCCAGATGCACCTCCTTGCCGTCCCGGAAGACCTCGCGGCGGTTCGGGTCCAGCTTGATCCCGGCCCGCTCCAGCACCGGGGGCAGCGGCACGCTGGTGCGCCGGCCCAGGGCACGCACCCGGGCGGTCAGCTCGCTGAACGCGAACGGCTTGGGCAGGTAGTCGTCAGCGCCCAGTTCCAGGCCCTCGACCCGGTCGCTGACGTCGCCCGCGGCGGTCAGCATGAGGACCCGGGTGGGCAGCCCGAGGCCGACCAGCTTGCGGCACACCTCGTCGCCGTGCACCACGGGAAGGTCGCGGTCGAGGACCACCACGTCGTAGTCGTTGACCCCGATGCGCTCCAGAGCGGCAGCGCCGTCGTAGACGACATCGACGGCCATGGCCTCCCGGCGCAGGCCGGTGGCCACGGCATCGGCGAGCAGCTGCTCGTCCTCGACGACGAGTACGCGCACGAGGCAGGTTCCTTCCACGAAACAGACTGGGTGTCCCTACATCCTGCCTTGGATGCCCATAAAACACCGGTAAGCGGCCGTGCGGGAGTCCGGGAGGACGTCCGGCGGAGGGCGGCGGCGAGGCCGTCGGCAAACTTCTCCGGCATAAGGAGGTTTCCGTTCCGCCGGGGCAGGGGAAGACGACTGCAACCCCGCGGTCACGACCCACACCTCGCGCGTATCCGTGCGCGTTCACAGTGATCGCCCAGAGCAGACACACCACCTTGTGCCACCGACGACAACGAGGGGGCGCCTCATGGACGCATTCACCACCGGAATCATGCAACGCATACGGAATGCCGAGTCCGACCTGCACCGTGCCCTGGAGACCGGAGACGAGTTCCTGGCCGAGGTGGAGCAGGCCGAGCTTGACGACCTGCACCGCCTCGCCGCCGAGCACGGTGTCGTGGTCTCTCGCAAGGTCGCCTGATTCCGCCAGGTGAAGGCGCGGCTTCGCGCTCTTTTTTATTTCGGGACCGAATCACTGACGTGTACCGCGCCCCGGACGCCTCGACGAGGCGTCCGGGGCGCGGGCGCATCCGGGCCGTCGGCGCGGCTCAGTCGTGCCAGGCGCCCAGCTCGTCCAGCAGCCCCTGGAGCGGCTCGAACAGACCGGCGGGCGCGGCCACCGTCAGCTCGGTGGACGCCGGCTGGCCCGGCCTGCCCCCGGTGAGCGCTCCGGCCTCCCGGGCGAACAGCTCACCCGCCGCGTAGTCCCAGGCGTTCAGCCCCCGCTCGTAGTAGCCGTCCAGCCGACCGCAGCCAAGGTCGCACAGGTCGATCGCCGCCGAGCCACCGCGGCGGATGTCCCGGACCCGGGGCAGCAGTGCGCGCACCACCTCGGCCTGGGCGGCCCGCCGCTCGGTGAGGTAGCCGAAGCCGGTGCCGATCAGCGCCTGCTCGAACGCGGGGGCGGTACGGCAGCGCACCGCCGCACCGTTGACGTGCGCGCCGCCGCCCAGCACCGCGTGGTACGTCTCCCGGCGCATCGGCGCCACCACCACGCCGACGACGGTCCGCCCGTCGCGCTGCGCCGCGATGCTCACCGCCCAGGAGGGCAGCCCGTAAAGGTAGTTGACGGTGCCGTCCAGCGGGTCGATGACCCACCGCACCCCGCTGCTGCCCTGGACACTGGCACCCTCCTCCCCCAACAGGCCGTCGTCCGGGCGCCGTTCGGCGATCAGCCCGGTGATCAGCTTCTCCGCGGCGATGTCCATCTCGGTCACCACGTCGATCGGACTGGTCTTGGTGGCGGCCACCACCAGGTCACCGGGCCTGCCGTCGCGCAGCAGAGCACCGGCGCGCTCCGCGGCGTCCAGCGCGATCTCCAGGAGTTCACGGTCCAGGTCTTCCACAGCGGTCCTCTCGTACGGCATCGGGCTCGGCGGTCTCAGTCGAGGCCCGCGGCGGCCGGGCGCGGGCCGCGGGCCGGGCAGCAGCCGATCGGGCAGACGTCATGGCTCGGCCCCAACTCGCCCAGCGCGCAGCGCTGGACGCTCTCGCCGCGCTCCACGGCGGACCGCTCCAGCACCAGTTCGCGCACGGCGGCGGCGAACCGCGGGTCGGCGCCCACGGTCGCCGCACGGGCGACCGGCAACCCCAGTTCGGCGGCCTTGGCGGCGGCCTCGGTGTCGAGGTCGTACTTGACCTCCATGTGGTCGGAGACGAACCCGATCGGAACCATCACCACCGCGGGCGCCCCGGCGGCGTGTTCGGCCTCCAGGTGGTCGCAGACGTCCGGCTCCAGCCACGGGATGTGCGGGGCGCCGCTGCGCGACTGGTAGACGAGCCGCCAGGGCCGCTCGACGCCGGTCGCCTCGCGTACCGCGTCGGCGATCACCCTCGCGGTGTCCAGGTGCTCGGCGACGTAGGCGCCGCCGTCGCCGTGTGCCTCGACGGGGCCGGAGGTGTCGGCGGCGGCGGTCGGGATGGAGTGGGTGGTGAACGCCAGGTGCGCGCCGGACCGTACGTCCTCGGGCAGTTCGGCGAGGGCGCGGAGCACCGCGTCGATCATCGGCCGTACGAAACCGGGGTGGTTGAAGTAGTGCCGCAGCTTGTCCACCCGCGGCAGCTCGCGGCCCTCGGCGGCCAGTGTGGCGAGCGCGTCGGCGAGGTTCTCGCGGTACTGGCGGCAGCCGGAGTACGAGGCGTAGGCACTGGTGGCCAACACCAGGACGCGGCGGTGCCCGTCGTCCACCATGGTGCGCAGGGTGTCGGTCAGATAGGGCGCCCAGTTGCGGTTGCCCCAGTAGACCGGAAGGTCCAGGCCGTGCTCGGCGAAGTCCTTGCGCAGCGCCTGCAGCAGTTCGCGGTTCTGCGCGTTGATCGGGCTGACCCCGCCGAAGAGGTAGTAGTGCCGCCCGACCTCCTTCAGCCGCTCGCGCGGGATGCCGCGCCCGGCGGTGACGTTCTCCAGGAACGGCACCACGTCGTCGGGCCCCTCGGGGCCGCCGAAGGACAGCAGCAACAGGGCGTCGTAGGGAGTGGGGTCCAGCTGATCGGCCATGGCTCCGATCCTGCCATCCGCCACCGGCGGCCGAGACGCCAGGCGGGTGCCGATCGTGCCGGAAAACCCCTTGCGCCCCATCCATAAGCTGTATAAGCCATCTACCGCGTCCTGCCCCGTCCTTCCCTCAGCTCACTGAGCCGCCTGGAGCGCCCGTGCTCGCCCCCTACCGCGCGATATTCGCCGCCCCTGGCACCAAGGTGTTCTCGGCCGCCGGATTCCTCGGCCGAATGCCGCTGTCCATGCTCGGCATCGGGATAGTGACGATGATCTCCCAGGTCAACGGGCGCTACGGGCTGGCGGGCGGGCTGTCGGCGACGCTCGCGCTGGCCGCCGCGGTCATCGGCCCGCAGATCTCCCGTCTGGTGGACCGCTACGGGCAGCGGACGGTGCTTCGGCCCGCCGCCACGGTGACCGTGGCCGCGGTGGCCGCACTGCTGGTGTGCGTACGGCTCGGGGCGCCGGACTGGGCGCTGTTCGTGTGCGTGACGGGGGCGGGCGCCACGCCGAGCCTGGGGTCGATGGTGCGGGCGCGCTGGGCGGCGATCCACCGCGACTCCTCCCGACTGCACGCCGCCTACTCGTTCGAGTCGGTGCTCGACGAGGTCTGCTTCATCTTCGGGCCGATCCTGTCCATCGGACTGAGCACCGCCTGGTTCCCCGAGGCCGGACCGCTGCTGGCCGCGGGCTTCCTGGCGGTCGGGGTCTGCTGGCTGACCGCCCAGCGGGGCACCGAGCCGGTGCCGCAGCCGGGTGAGCACCGCACGGGTGGCTCCGCGCTGCGGTCGGCCGGGCTCCAGGTGCTGGTGGTCACCTTCACCGCCACCGGCGCGATCTTCGGCGCGGTGGACGTGGTCACGGTGGCCTTCGCCCAGGAGCAGGGGCACAAGCCCGCGGCGAGCGTGGTGCTGGCGGTGTACGCGCTGGGCTCCTGCTGCGCCGGAGCCGTGTTCGGGCTGCTGCGCCCGAAGGGCAGCGCTTCGCGCCGCTTCCTTCTGGGGGTGTGCGCGATGGCCGTGAGTATGATCCCCCTCCAACTGGTCGGGAACCTGCCCGCCCTGGCCGTGGCGCTGTTCGTCGCCGGGCTGTCGATCGCCCCGACGATGGTCACCACCATGGCGCTGGTCGAGCAGTTGGTGCCGCGCGCGCAGCTGACCGAGGGCATGACCTGGACGAGCACCGGGCTCGCGGTCGGGGTGGCCCTCGGCTCCTCCGCCGCCGGGTCGGTCGTGGACGCGTCCGGCGCCGGGACGGGGTACGCGGTGCCGGCGGCCGCCGGGGCGCTGGCCGCGGCGGCGGCGTTCCTCGGGCACCGCCGGCTGCGTCCGGCGCCGGAGCGGGAGGGGCCGCAGCGTGACGAGTACGACGAGCACCACCAGCGAGACGACTACGTGGCGTAACTGGGCCGGAAATGTGACCGTGCGACCGCGCAGGATCGTTTCCCCCGCCTCGGTGGACGAACTGGCCGCCGCCGTGCGCCAGGCCGCCGAGGACGGGCTGACGGCCAAGGCGGTGGGCACCGGGCACTCCTTCACCGCGGTCGCCGCCACCGACGGGCTGCTGATCCGCCCGGACCGGCTGACCACGGTGCGCGCGGTGGACCGCGCCGCGGGCACCGTCACCGTCGAAGCGGGCCTGCCGCTGCACCGGTTGAACCGGCTGCTGGACTCGGCCGGCCTGTCGCTGACCAACATGGGCGACATCCAGCAGCAGACCGTCGCCGGTGCCACCAGCACCGGAACCCATGGCACCGGGCGCGACTCGGCGTCGATCGCCGCCCAGATCAAGGGACTTGAGCTGGTGCTGGCCGACGGTTCGGTACTGGACTGCTCGGCCAAGCGGAACCCGGAGGTGTTCGCCTCCGCCCGGGTCGGCCTCGGCGCGCTCGGCGTGGTCAGCGCGATCACGTTCGGCGTGGAACCGTCGTTCCTGCTCACCGCGCGCGAGGAACCCATGCCGTTCGACACGGTGTTGAGCACGTTTGACCAACTGGTGGCCGAGAACGAGCACTTCGAGTTCTACTGGTTCCCGCACACCGACAGCTGCAACACCAAGCGCAACAACCGCAGTCTGGGTCCGGCGGCCCCGCTGCACCCCGTACGCGGCTGGCTGGACGACGAGTTGCTGTCCAACGGGGTCTTCCAGGCGGTCTGCGCACTGGGCAAGGCTGTGCCGTCGACCATTCCGGCCATCGCGAAGGTGTCCAGCCGCGCGCTGTCCGCGCGGACCTACACCGACGCCGCGTACAAGGTGTTCACCAGTCCGCGCCGGGTGCGGTTCATCGAGATGGAGTACGCCGTTCCGCGGGCGGCCGCCACCAGCGCGCTGCGCGAGCTGAAGACCATGGTCGAGCGCTCCGGGCTGCGGATCAGCTTCCCCGTGGAGGTGCGGGTGGCCCCGGCCGACGACATCACGCTGTCCACCGCCTCCGGGCGGGACACCGCCTATGTCGCGGTGCACATGTACCGGGGCAGCCGCCACCAGGAGTACTTCACGGCGGTGGAGCGGATCATGACCGCCCACCAGGGGCGCCCGCACTGGGGCAAGTTGCACTCCCGCGACGCGGAGTACCTCGCGCGGGTCTACCCGCGCTTCGGCGAGTTCCAGGCGCTACGGGACCGGCTGGACCCGCAGCGCCTGTTCGCCAACGACTACCTGCGCAGGGTGCTGGGCGAGTGACCGGCCGTCCGGTACCGGCTCACTGGGCGCCGGTACCGGAACCGCCCCGCGGGGAGGGCTGGGCGGCGCCCGGCTGGCCCGAACCGCCGCCCGCGCCCTGACCGCTGCCGCCGCCGTCCGAGCCGGTGCCGTGCGACGGGCCCGGCGAAGGCGCCTGCGACGGCGTGGTGTTGGGGCTGGCCGCGCCACTTCCCTGCGACGGTCCAGCGCTCGGCTGCTCCGACGGCGTGGAACCGCCCGTTCCGGTCGACGGGTCCTGCGACGGGGTCGTGCCGCCGTCGGTTCCGGACTCGCTGGAACCGCCGCTGGGCACCGTACTCGGCTGGTGGCTGGGGACGGTCGGCGCGTGGCGCGCGCCACCGGGGTTGACCGCCTGGCCGATCGAGGTGCGGGACAGCGGGCTGCCCGAGGCCAGTTCGATGGTGGTGAACACGGCCATGGCCAGGGCGAACACCACTCCGGCCGCCAGCAGCGAGCGGCGCCAGCCGCGCCAGCGGGTGCCGTGCAGGGTCGACTCGCTGTACGACTCGTCGTGCGGCAGCCGCGGCATCAGCAGCGCGGTGTCCGGCTCGGCCTTCGGCACCACGGCGGTCGGGTCGTTCGCCGCCGATCTGGCGTACGCGGGGAGCATTCTGGTGGCATCGTCCGCCGGGCCCGTGCGCCGGTTCTGCGTCCGGACCATCGGGGTGGTCGCGTCGCGCAGTTGTTCGCCGGTGCGGCGGAAGAGGTGCTGGAAGATCGCGCCGCCGGTGGTGGCGAGCACGCTGACCACGGCCGCGCCGAGGATCGTTCCGTAGACGCCCAGGAAGGACGCGAGGTAGGCCGCCACCAGTGCGGCGGCGCCGCTACCGGCGACTTGGGTCAGGCTGAGATCGATGCGCTTCTTGTCCGGTTTCGTACCGTTTTCCGCCTTGACATCCATCCCCGTCCCTTGCTTGTCGGTCTCTTCCACCTTGCACACAGAAAGGACCGACAAGCAAAAGCGTCAGTTCCGGTTCTGAAGATTGTGTGAACATCGCCACGCGGAAAACCGGGCGCCCACCCGGAGCCCAGCCCAACTCCCCCCACTCCCCCGGAACATCGGCGGCGCGGTGCTGCACCGAAGTGGCCCGAATGGAGTACTGTTGCCAGCCCGTGCACCGGTTTCCCGTCCGGCTGCCCGGATCCTGCGGGAGGGGTCCCGAAGGTGCCGCCAGCCAGGCGCCGCCCAGCAGGACTGGCATTCGCGACAGTTTGTGACAGGGAGTGATGAAGCTCGTCACTTTCAGTTGCGAATAGGTAACCGTGCCATAACGGCGCGTTGGGGAAGGTGCCCGACACGCCGGGTAAGTCGGCAAGGTTGTGGCAGGCCGGAGTCGGGCAGGCCACACTCGTTCTTCGGGAGCAGCGACGCACGTGACGTCGGCAGGCACCACCCGGGAGGTCCCCATGCCCGATCTGCGTGTCGTGGCCGTGAGCAACGACGGCACACGACTGGTGCTCAAAGCTGCGGACAACACGGAGTACACCCTCCCCATCGACGAGCGGCTGCGCGCCGCCGTACGCAACGACAGAGCCCGCCTCGGACAGATCGAGATCGAGGTCGAGAGCCATCTGCGCCCGCGTGACATCCAGGCCCGCATACGAGCGGGCGCCTCCGCTGAGGAGGTGGCGCAGCTCGCCGGGATCCCCGTCGAACGCGTTCGGCGCTTCGAGGGACCGGTGCTGGCGGAGCGGGCGTTCATGGCCGAGCGCGCCCGCAAGACGCCGGTACGGCGGCAGGGCGAGAGCACCGGCCCGCAGTTGGGCGAGGCGGTGGCCGAACGGCTGCTGCTGCGCGGCGCGGAGAAGGACAGCGCCCAGTGGGACTCCTGGCGGCGGGACGACGGCACCTGGGAGGTGCTGCTGGTCTACCGGGTCGCGGGTGAACCGCACTCGGCCACCTGGACGTACGACCCGCCCCGGCGGCTCGTGCAGGCGGTGGACGACGAGGCGCGGGCGCTCATCGGCGAGACGGTGCCGGAGCAGCCGGAGCCGAGCTTCCCGTTCGTACCGCGGATCGCCCGGCTGCCCAGGGACCGTCCGCTGGACCGCGGCACGCCGCGCATCGACCGCGTGGACCGGGTCGAGCGCGCCGACCGCGCCGAGCAGTCCGAGGAGCGTCCCGAGGACGGCAAGGACTCGCTGACCAGCCTGCTGGAGGCGGTGCCGAGCTTCCGCGGCGACATGGTGGTCCCGTCCACCTCCACGGGCTCCGAGACGGCCTCGGCCACCGAGCCGGACGACGAGCCCGCGGAGGTGGAGGAGGCGCCGCCCGCCCCGGCGGCCAGCGCGGGCGCCGGTTCCGCCTACGCGGACGTGCTGATGCCGCGTTCGGTGGCCGGCCACCGCGAGCGGCTGGTCGGCACCACCGACCGCCAGGCGGAGGCGGACGGGGTACGGCCGGGTCGGCGGGCCACGGTGCCGAGTTGGGACGAGATCGTCTTCGGCAGCCGTCGTAAGAAGCAGGACTAGCGCGCCGGGGGCCGCCGGGTGCGCCCGGCGGCCCCCGGCGCGCCCCAACGCGCTCCCCATAGCCGCCCGGTCGCTACGGCGTCGCCCCCGTGGCGACCGGGCGGCTGCCGTCATGGCACCACTCGCTCCACGAACCCACGTACAGCGCGGCCGGAATGCCCGCCACCGCGAGCGCCAGCACCTGCTGGGCGGCCGAGACGCCCGAGCCGCAGTAGACGCCGACCTCGGTGCCCTGCCCAACACCGAGGGCGGCGAAGCGCTTTGCCAACTCCTCGGACGAGCGCAACCGGCCGTCCTCGGCGATGTTCTCGGTCGTCGGAGCACTCACCGCGCCCGGGATGTGCCCGGCCACCGGGTCGATCGGCTCGACCTCGCCGCGGTACCGCTCCGCCGCCCGGGCGTCGAGCAGCACCCCGGTGCGGGCCAGCGCCGCCGCGTCGTCGGCGGTCAGCAGGGGGGCCGCGCCCGGCCGGGCGGTGAAGTCGCCCTCGGCGGGCCGTGACTCGCCGGTCTCCAGCGGGCCGGTCCAGGCCGGCAGCCCGCCGTCCAGCACCCGTACGTCCCGGTGCCCCGCCCAGCGCAGCATCCACCAGGCGCGGGCCGCCGCCCAGCCCTGCCCGCCGTCGTAGACCACGACCTGCCGGTCGTCACGGACTCCGGCACGGCGCATCGCCGTGGTGAAGACGTCGAGTTCCGGCAGCGGATGGCGGCCGTGCGCCCCGGGCGGCCCGGCGAGTTCGGCCTCGAGGTCGACGTAGCGGGCGCCGGGGATGTGTCCCGCCTCGTACTGCGGCCGACCGGGCGGGCCGCCGAGTTGGTAGCGCACATCGAGGATCGTCCGGTCCTGGGGGGCGCTGAGCAGCTCCGCCGCTGAGATGATGGCATCCATGCCGCCATTGTCCCCGCACCGGGTTCCGGGCGCCGGTACGGCCGTTGGCGGTTTCACCCCGGCATACCGATCGTCATGAGGCGGCAACGGTCGTGACACGGACAAGAGATGACCAACCGGGCATCCTCCTCGCGGCCCACCGTGGAAGCGGCGCGGTGGGGGCGCGCGACGGGCCCAGTGGTGACAGCATCATCTCTGGCTCGTCCCCCGCTAACCGTCGCGCGAGGAGAGAATCCGATGACCGAGGTATCGGCCCGGCGTCCCCAGGGCACGCCCTGCTGGGTCAGCCTGTTGGTGCGCAGCCTGCCGGTGACCGAGGAGTTCTACGGCAGGCTGTTCGGCTGGGAGTTCCAGCCTGGCCCCAAGCACTTCGGGCCGTATGTCCGGGCGCTACGGGAAGGCCGCCTGGTCGCCGGGATCGACGAGGTCCCCAAAGGCCGCGGCCTGCCCGTCGCCTGGACCACCTACCTGTGCTCGCAGGACGCGGACGCCACCTGCGAGCTGGTCCGCGACTGCGGTGGCACGGTGGCCGTGGGGCCTTTGGACGCCGACGACGAGGCGGGCCGGATGGCGATCGCCGCCGACCCGAGCGGAGCGGTGTTCGGGGTCTGGCAGCCCAACACCCACCTGGGGGTCGGGGTGGTGGGCGAGCCGGGGACGCTGGCGTGGAACGAGCTGCTCACCCGTGAGTCGGCCACCGTCGGCAAGTTCTACACCGCGGTCTTCGGCTACGAGACGCAGGCCGTGGTCTCCGCCGACCTGGACTACCTGACACTGCTGCTGGAGGGCCGCCCGGTGGCCGGGATCCACGGCGTCGGCCAGGCGGTGCCACGCGACCGCGGGCCGCACTGGATGACCTACTTCGCGGTGGCGGACACCGACGAGGCGGCGCGCCGCGTGGTGGAGTTGGGCGGGCGGGTGCTGCGCGGGCCGCACGACTCGGCGTACGGGCGGACGGCGACCGTGGAGGACCCGCAGGGCGCCCGGTTCTCCGTGGTCAGGACCACCGAGCCGTAGAACTCGTGTCGTGGGCTGCGGCAGTCGCACAACCGCCCGACAGGCTCCGGACCTCAGTGCTGTTCGACGGGCAGCACGTCCGGGGACAGCGCCGCCGCGCGAGCCGAGGCCGCCGTCATCCGGCGAATATGGTGACGGCGGCACAGCACCTCGTAACCCACCTCGCCCCGCGAGTGGTTGACGTCGCCCACCACGACCTGGGCGCCCTCGACGACCATCCGGCCGTCCACGGTGCGCGCGTTGTGGGTGGCCCGGGCGCCGCACCAGCACAGCGCCTCGACCTGGAGCACCTCGATCCGGTCGGCCAGCTCCACCAGGCGCTGGGATCCGGGGAAGAGGCGGGTGCGGAAGTCGGTGGCGATGCCGAAGGCGTAGACGTCCAGCTCCAAGTCGTCCACCACCCGGGCGAGTTGGTCGACCTGCTCGGGGGTGAAGAACTGCGCCTCGTCGGCTATCACGTAGTCGGCGCGGCCGCCGCCGGACAGGTGGCCCACCACGTACCCGTAGAAGTCGAGGTCGTCCGTGGCCTCGACGGCCTTGGTGGACAGGCCGAGGCGGGAGGAGAGCACACCGGCGCCGGCACGGTCGCTGCGGGTGAAGATCAGCCCCTGGAGACCGCGCGCCGAGCGGTTGTGCTCGATCTGCAGGGCGAGCGTGCTCTTGCCGCAGTCCATGGTCCCGCAGAAGTACACCAGTTCGGACATGGAGCAGCCATGGGCCTTTCGGAAAGAGGATGTCGACAGGGTGCCACGCGGCCCGGCGGCAGGAAGGCACGGGAGCAAGGCCCCAGAACCACCACGCCTGCGGCGGGAGGCGTCTAGCCGCGCACTTCGAGCAGCGGTACGAGCTGTTCCACCGGCGCGAGCGAGCCGTGCAGTCCGACCATGGAGGACTCGCCCGGCTCGTTGCGGGTGGCGACCACCGCGATGTCGTCCCGGGCCACCGCCACCACGTCGCCGATCCGGCCGTGCACCCGCTCGTCCACCCGTGGTCCGAACCACCCGGCGGCGATGGCCTGTTCGCGGGTGGCCACCCACATCCGGTCGCCCAGCACCTCGCTCCACACCGCGTGCACATCGGCGGCGGCGCCCGGCACCGCGTAGACATGGCGGGCCCGCGCCTCCCCACCGAGCAGCTCGACGCCCGCGCCTAGCTCCCAGTCCTCGTCGAAGTCGATCCGCGCCTCGGGGTCGAAGGGGATGTCGATCATCCCGTGGTCGGCGGTGACGTACAGCACGGAGCGCGGCGGGAGTTGCTCGGCGAGCCGCTGCGCCAGCCGGTCGACCATCATCAACTGGCCGCGCCAGGCATCGGAGTCGACACCGTGCCGGTGCCCCATGCCGTCGAGTTCGCTGTAGTACGTGTAGACCAGCGTGCGGTCGGCGGCGGCCAGCCGGTCGGCGGCCAGGTCCATCCGCTCCTCGCCGGTCAGCCGACCGTGAAACGTTCCGCCGGACAGCGCGATCTGGGTCAGCGGGGTGTGCTCGAAGGCCGGTGCGGACACCTGGCAGGTGGCCACCCCCGCGGCGTCGCTGAGCTGGAAGACCGTGGGGTACGGCTGCCACTTGTGCGGGTCGGTCCACGGCTGCCAGCGCAACTGGTTCATCAACTGGCGCTGCCCCGGTACGGCGACCGTGTACCCGGCCAGGCCGTGCGCGCCCGGGGGCAGCCCGGTGCCCACCGAGGCCAGCGAGGTGGCGGTGGTGGACGGGAAGCCCGCGGTGAGCGGGGTACCGGAGCCGCCCAGCGAACTGCCCAGCAGCGAGGTCAGGTAGGGCGCCTCGTCCGGGTGGGCCTTGAGCAGTTCCCAGCCCATGCCGTCCACCAGGAAGACGCACACCCGGTCGGCCGGCGTCAGGTCCAGGGCGGTGGCCGGAACGCCCGGCACCGACAGGCCGCGCGCCACCGCGGGCAGCAGGTCGGCCAGGGCCGCCGTCCCGTAACGGGGGGCGGGGGCGGTGCGGATGTCGAGCGGGGCGGGGTAACCGTGCTGCCCGGTCGCGGCAGGCTGCGCCATCAGCGCTGCGCCGTAGCGGAGGCGGTGGCTTCGGAGAGCGCCTGGGCGAAGGCGAGCGTCTGGCGCACCGCCTCCGGACCGTCGCCCGCCTCGCTCACCCGCAGCGAGAGGTCGTCGGCGGTGGAGGAGCCGGTGAAGCCGTGGTCCGCGTCGCAGTTGGGGTCCCCGCAGGCGGCGGGCTCCAGGTCGATACGGCTGACGGCGCCCCACCCTATGGTGAGCACCACCTCGCGCGGCAGCGTGCCGGGAGTGTACGACTCGGGGTTGGCGACGACCCGGCTGACCACCACGGACGAGATCCGGCCTATCTTCACGGACTCGGTGGAGGTGGTGGCGTACGGGGAGGGCGAGGTGTCGTCCGCGCCCTGTTCGTCGGTGTGGCTGACCAGGAAGCGGGTGGGGGTGAGGACGAGGACGGTGATGTGTCGGCGCACCTCGTTGGCGTCGAATGTGGTCTCTTGGTTGACCAGGTACGCCACCACCGGTTCCCCGCCGACCGAGGCCTCCACGGCCTCCGCCACGAGCGCCGGGTAGTAGCCGCTGCGCTCGATCGCCGCGCGCAGCCCCTGAGTCGTCGTACCGGTCTTCGCCATGGGCACCATCTTAGTGTCGGCCGCACGCTCACAGAGACGACAGTGCACGCGGTCCCAGGTCGGTACGGGCCGGGGGGTGCGCCAGCCGCACGGTCGCGCCCAGGACGCTGACCCCGAGCCCGCGGGGGGCCACGACAACGGGTTCGAGGTGAACGGAGACCACCTCCGGCAGGTCGTCGACCAGCCGGGACACCCGCAGCAGCGTCTCCTCCAGGGCGGCGGTGTCGGCGGGCTCCGCGCCGCGCCAGCCGAACAGCATGGGCGCCGCCTTGATGGTGCGCACCAGTTGGGCGGCGTCCCGGTCGGTGACCGGCACCAGGTGGTGCGCGAGATCACCGAGCAGCTCGGATGCCGCGCCCGCGAGCCCGAAGGAGAGCACCGAGCCCGCGGCCGGGTCCACGGCGGCCCGCACCACTGTGTCGACCCCGCGCGGCGCCATGGACTGCACGACCGGCCGCACCTCGTCGGGCCTGCCCAGCTGCCGTGTCAACTCCTCGTAGGCGCGCCGCAGTTCGCCCTCTCCCGCGAGGTCGAGCCGCACCCCGCCGAGGTCGGCGCGGTGCCGCAGGTGCGGGGCGGTGGCCTTGAGCGCCACCGGGAAGCCCAGCCGCCGGGCGGCGGCGACCGCGCTGTCGGCGTCGGGGGCGGCCAGCGCGGCCCATACCTCGATCCCGTACCGGCCGAGCAGGGCGCCTCCGGCCGCGTCGTCCAGGGTGACGCCCCGGCCGCCCGCGGGCTCGGTGGCGTCCAGCAGCCGGTCGACGTCCGCCCTGGCCGCCGCCTCGTCGACGCCGTCCAGTTCCGGCACCCGGCCGGGGGTCGCGTCCTCCCGCCGCCAGCGCGCGTAGCGCACCGCCTCGGCCAGCGCCCGTACCGCCCGCTCGGCGGCCGGGTAGGTGGGGATCCGGGGCGCGCCGGACGCGCCCTCGGGGGCGGCCTCGCCCAGCCGGTCGGCGAGCCGGTCCAGGGCGAGCTGGACCACGGCCACCGGCTTGGCGGCGGCCCCGGCCGCGGTGCGCAGCGCCGCCGCCAGCGCCGGGTCGTCGGCCGAGTCGGGGTCACCGGCGTCCACCGCGCCGACCCGTGGGATCGCGGTGACCAGGACCGCGTCCACCTCGTCGTCGGCCAGCGCGGCGGCCAGCGCGGCGTGGAAGTCCTGGGGCGCCGCCCCGGTGGTGAGGTCGCGCGGTGGCCTCGGGCGCAGTCCGGCGCTCAGGCAGGCGTCGTACGCGAGCAGGCCCAGCGACTCGGAGTTGCCGAGGATGGCGACGCGTTCACCGGCGGGCAGCGGCTGGTGCGCCAACAGCACCCCGGTGTCCAGGAGTTCGGTGACCGTGTCGACCCGGATGATCCCGGCCTGCCTCAGCAGCGCGGAGACGGTGGCGTCCGGGATGCGGGTGACGGGCACGGTGTGGCCGGGCGGCAGCGCACCGGAGTGCCGGGCGCCCTTGACCACGACGACGGGTTTGACGGCGGCGGTGCGGCGCGCCAGCCGGGTGAACTTGCGTGGGTTGCCGATGGATTCCAGGTACATCAGCGCCACGTCGGTGTCGGGGTCGTCGTGCCAGTACTGGAGCAGGTCGTTTCCGGACACGTCGGCGCGGTTGCCCGCCGAGACGAAGGTCGAGATGCCGCCGAGTCCGGCGCCGCGCCGGTGCAGTCCGGACAGCAGGGAGATGCCGATGGCGCCGGACTGGGTGAACAGCCCGAGCCGCCCGGCGGCGGGTGCCTCGGGTGACAGCGACGCGTTGAGCCGCACCCCGGGAGCGGTGTTGATCAGTCCGAAAGCGTTCGGTCCGATGACCCGCATCCCGTAGGACCTGGCCTGGCGGACCAGGGCGCGCTGTCGCTCCCGCCCCTGCGGGCCGGACTCGGCGTAGCCGTTGGCGATCACGAGCAGGCCCTGCACGCCGTGCACCCCGCAGTCCGCCACGGCTTCCGGCACCGCCTCGGCGGGCACCGCGAGGACCGCCAGGTCCACCGGCTGGCCGATGGCGGCCACCGAGCGGTACCCGGGAACGCCTTCCGGCTCCAGCATGTCCATGCCCTGCGGGAAATTGCGGTTGACCGCGTACAGGCGGCCGGTGAAGCCCGCGGCGAGCAGGTTGCGCAGCAGGCCGCGGCCGACCCCGCCCTCGGCCCGCCCGGCGCCGACCACGGCGACCGCGCGGGGGGCCAGCAGCCGCTGCACGGAGCGGGCCTCGGCGCGCTGCTCGCGGGCGCGCATCACGGCGACCGAGGCCTCGGTGGGCTCCAGGTCGAGTTCGAGGCGGACCACGCCGTCGGTGAAGCTCCGTTGAGCGGTGTAGCCCACGTCCGTGAAGACTTTGATCATCTTCCGGTTGGCGGGCAGCACTTCGGCGTCGAAGCGGCGGATGCCGTTCTCCCGGGCGACGGCGGCGATGTGCTCCAGCAGTGCGGAGGCGACACCCCGGCCCTGATGGGCGTCCTGGACCAGGAACGCGACCTCCGCCACGCCGTCGTCCAGCCGGTCGTAGCGGACGGTGGCGATGAACTCGCCGCCCACGGTGGCCGCCAGGCCCACCCGGTCGACGTAGTCGTGGTGGGTGAAGCGGTGCACGTCCCGGTCGGAAAGCCGGGGGTAGGGAGCGAAGAAGCGGTAGTACTTCGACTCGTCGGACACCTGCTCGTAGAAGCTGACCAGCCGCTGCGCGTCGTCGGGTGTGATGGGCCGGATGTGGGCGATCCCCCCGTCGCGCAGCACCACGTCCGCCTCCCAGTGGACGGGGTAGGCCGGGGTGCGCGAGGTCTCCATGGGCGCAAGAGTAGGCCGATCGGCCCGGTTCGGCGCTGCCGCGGGCGACGCTCGGCGCATGGCGTGCCGGGGAGGCGTCCGGCACCCGCGCGGTCGTGGTTAACTGGTCTAGACAACCAGAGTCATCAGAAGGGTTGAACCATGGCTGAGCGCCGCGTCAACGTCGGCTGGGCCGAGGGCCTGCACGCCCGCCCCGCGTCGATCTTCGTCCGCGCCGCGACCGCCGCCGGCGTGCCGATCACGATCGCCAAGGCCGACGGCACCCCGGTCAACGCCGCCTCCATGCTCGCCGTGCTCGGGCTGGGCGCGCAGGGCGGCGAGGAGATCGTGCTGGCCTCCGACGCCGAGGGCGCGGAGGAGGCGCTCGACCGGCTGTCCAAGCTGGTCGCCGAGGGCCTGGACGAGCTGCCGGAAACCGTCTGAGACCTTTCCGCGCCCAATGCGCGGCACGGCGGTGCCGGGTATCGGTTCAGATACCTGGCACCGCCATTCGCATATCCGCGGAAAAATGGCCGGGCAATTCCCTGCGAGTTGTATACGGCACGCCTGTTAAATGCGGTCGCGTCTGGTGTTTACAGCATGTTTCAACCGGTGCGCGGCGGTCGCCCTGGCGACGTGCGCGGCGGCCAGCTCGCGCGCCCGCACCGCATCGCGTCGCGCCACCGCGTCGGTGATCGCCGCGTGCTCCTCCCAGGCGCCGGGGCCCCGCCCGGCCTGCTCCACCGCGTACATCCAGGAGATCTTCCGCCGCAACTGGGTGAGCAGCGAAGCGAGTCCGGGACTGCCGGAGGCCTGGGCCAGCGTCTCGTGGAACCAGCCGTCCAACGCTGGCAGATCGGACAACTGCCCCTCCCTGCAACGCTCCTGCCCCAGCCGCACCAGCCCACTCAGCACCCGCAGTTGCTGCTGGGTGCGGCGTTGGGCGGCCCGCGCCGCCCCCAACGGCTCCAGCAGCGACCGCATTTCGAGCAGATCGCCAGCCTCCTGCTCGGTGGGCTCGGCGACGGTGGCGCCCGCATGCCTGCGGGTGCGCACGAACCCCTCGGACTCCAGGGTGCGCAGCGCCTCACGCACCGGCACCCGGGACACCCCGTACCGCTTGGCCAGCAACTCCTCGGTCAGCCGGCCGCCGGGAGCGAAGAATCCGCTGACGATGTCGTCCCGGATCGCGGAGCACACCGTGCGGGCGGAAATACGCCGCGCCGCTTCACCGGTGCCGTCCACTTCCGATCGCGTTTTGCCGGTCGCCATTCCCAAACTGTATTCCAAATCGGCGGCGATTCCGGCGGCCGGGATGAATTCGGCGCATTCTCGCGTATGGCCGTCCCGCGCGCCCCTGGGCGCGCGGGACGGCGGGGTCGCTAGCCGCGGACCACGGATACCGGGCCGATGCCCAACTCCCGTACCGGCTGCTCGATCACCGAGGCGTCACCGACCAGCACCACCACCATGCGGTCCGGCGCGAAGGCGTTGACCACGGCCGCCGTCGCCTCCACGGTTCCGGTGGCGGCCAGCCGCTCGTACAGCCGGGCCTGGAAGTCGTCCGGCAGGTACTGCTCGACCTGGTCCGCGAGGGTGTCGGCGACCGCGGCGGCGGTCTCGTACTTCAGCGGCGCGACACCGACCAGGTTCTGCACCGCCACGTCGCGTTCCTCGTCGGTCAGCCCGTCCTTGGCGAGGGTGCGCAGCACCTGCCAGGTGTCGGCGAGCGCCGGAGCCGTGACGTCGGTGGCGACCGAACCGCTGATCGCCAGCAGCGAGGCCCCCGAGCCGTCCGGCGCCGAGCGCAGTACCTGGCCGAAAGCCCGCACCCCGTAGGTGTAGCCCTTCTCCTCTCGCAGCACCCGGTCCAGCCGCGAGGTCAGCGTGCCGCCCAGGCAGTACGTGCCGAGCACCTGCGCGGGCCACGCCATGTCGTGCCGGTCGCCGCCGACGCGGCCGATGAGCACCTGGGTCTGCACCGCGCCCGGCCGGTCCACGACCACCACCCGGGCGGTGTCGTCCGCGCTGATCGGCGGCATCCGGCGGGGCGCCGCGGCGTCGCCGGTCCAGGTGCCGAGGGTCCGGGCCAGTACCGCGTCAAGATCGATTCCGGTCAGATCCCCGACGATGACGGCGGTCGCGGTGGCCGGGCGGACATGTGCCGAGTAGAAGGCGCGCACCGCCGCGGCGTCGATGTCGACGACCGTCTCCTCGGTGCCCTGCCGCGGCCGGGACATCCGGGACTCCGCCGGGAACAGCTCGGCGGACAGCGCGACCGCCGCCCTGCGCGCCGGGTTGGCCATCTCGTGCGGGATCTCGTCCAGCCGGTTCTTGACCAGCCGGCTGACCTCGCCCTCCGGGAAGGCGGGCGCGCGCAGCGCGTCGGCCATCAGGCCGAGCGCCTTCTCCAGCCGGGAGGCGGGGACCTCGAGCTGCACCCGTACCCCGGGGTGGTCGGCGTGCGCGTCCAACGTGGCGCCGCAGCGCTCCAGTTCGGCCGCGAACTCCTCGGCGGTGAGGGTGTCGGTGCCCTCGGAGAACGCCCTGGACATGATGGTGGCGACGCCTTCGAGGCCGGCGGGCTCGGCGTCCAGCGGTGCGTCCAGCAGCACCTCCGCCGCGATGACCCGCTGGCCGGGCCGGTGGCAGTGCAGCACGGTCAGGCCGTTGGGCAGCGCGCCGCGCTCGGGGGCCGGGAAGGCCCACGGCTTGGCGGCGCCCGCCTGCGGCTGCGGGTGGAACGTCATGGCGGACTGCGTGGCGTTGCTCATCGGGCTTCCTCGCCGTCTTCCTCGACCGGGCCGACGGTCGGGCCCTCGGGTCCCTCCGGGGCGCCCTCGCGCCCGGTCGGTTCGTAGATCAGTACCGCCCGGTTGTCCGGCCGCAGCCGCGCCGCGGCCACCGCCCTGACCTCCTCGGGGGTCACCTCAAGTACCCGCTGGACAGCGGTCAGTGCCAGTTGCGGATCGCCGAACAGCACGGCGTAGCGGCACAGTTCGTCGGCGCGACCGCCGACCGTGGCCAGCCGGTCCAGCCATTCGCGCTCCAGTTGGGCCTGGGCGCGCTCCATCTCCTCCGGCGTCGGCCCCTGCTCCGCGAACCGGGCCAGCTCCTCGTCGACCGCGGCCTCGATGTCGGCCACCTCGGCGCCGCTGGACGCCTTCACGTCCAGCCAGCCCAGCGAGGGCGCACCGGCCAGCCGCAGCAGGCCGAAGCCCGCGCCGACCGCGGTGCGGTCGTGCCGGACCAGGCGGTTGTGCAGCCGGGAGGACTCGCCGCCGCCGAGCACGGTCAGCGCGAGGTCGGCGGCGTCCGCTTCGCGGGTGCCGTCGTGCGGCAGACGGTAGGCGGCCATCAGGGCGCGGGACGGCACGTCCTCGTGGATCACCTCGCGCAGTTCCTCGCCCACCAGCTCGGGCAGCGAGCCGTCTCGCGGGGTGGGCTTGCCGTCGTGCGCGGGGATGGAGCCGAAGTACTTCTCGATCCAGCGCAGCGTCTGCTCCGGGTCGATGTCGCCGACGACCGCGAGGACCGCGTTGTTGGGCGCGTAGTAGGTGCGGAAGAACTGGCGGGCGTCCTCCAGCGAGGCGGCGTCCAGGTCCGCCATCGAGCCGATCGGCGTGTGGTGGTACGGGTGCCCCTCCGGGAACGCCATGGCCGTCAGTCGCTCGAACGCGGTGCCGTAGGGCACGTTGTCGTACCGCTGGCGGCGCTCGTTCTTGACCACGTCGCGCTGGTTGTCCAGGCTCTCCAGGTCGAGCGCGGTGAGCAGGCTGCCCATCCGGTCGGCCTCCAGCCACAGCGCCAGCTCCACCTGGTGGGCGGGCATGGTCTCGAAGTAGTTGGTGCGCTCGAAGCTGGTGGTGCCGTTGAGCGAGCCGCCCGCGCCCTGCACCAGCTCGAAGTGGCCGTTGCCCGGCACCTGCGCGGAGCCCTGGAACATCAAGTGCTCGAAGAGGTGGGCGAGTCCGGTGCGGCCCGCGACCTCGTGACGCGAGCCGACGTCGTACCAGAGGCAGATCGCGGCGACCGGTGTGAGGTGGTCCTCGGAGAGCACCACGCGCAGCCCGTTGGCCAGGCGGTGCTCCGTCGCTGTCAGGCCGCCGGATTGTGCCTCCGACGAGGCCATGTGAGCCATGCGCTAGCCGTCCTTCCGGTCGCGGTGTAGATCGTGCCCCACTCTAGGCAAGCGCACGGACAGGTCGCGAAGTTCCCGGGATTCCGCCCCAGGTGTCGTGGGGTGGCGGGACGATCGCGACGGGTCGTGGTCCGGGCTGTCAGTGGGGCGGTCCACAATGGACCCGACACAACCCGACCAGGTCCGCCCAAGGAGCAGCCGCGCGATGGCCCGCCGCAGCACGAAGACCACGCCTCCGGACGATTTCGAGGAGCGCATCCTCGACATCGACGTCGTCGACGAGATGCAGGGCTCCTACCTGGAGTACGCCTACTCGGTCATCTACTCACGAGCGCTGCCCGACGCCCGGGACGGCCTCAAGCCGGTGCAGCGCCGGATCATCTACCAGATGAACGAGATGGGCCTGCGCCCCGAGCGCGGGTACGTCAAGTGCGCCCGCGTCGTCGGCGAGGTGATGGGAAAGCTGCACCCGCACGGTGACGCCTCCATCTACGACGCGCTGGTCCGCATGGCGCAGGACTTCTCCATGCGGATGCCGATGGTCGACGGCCACGGCAACTTCGGTTCGCTGGGCAACGACGACCCGCCCGCCGCGATGCGGTACACCGAGTCGCGGATGGACCCGGCAGCGGTGCTGATGACCGAGTCCATCGATGAGGACACGGTCGACTTCGCGCCCAACTACGACGGGCAGGAGAAGGAGCCGGTCGCGCTGCCCGCCGCGTTCCCCAACCTGCTGGTCAACGGCGCCTCCGGGATCGCCGTCGGCATGGCCACCAACATGCCGCCGCACAACCTCGGCGAGGTGATCGCCGCCGCCCGCCATCTGATCAGGCACCCGAACGCGGATCTCGACACGCTGATGCGGTTCGTCCCGGGTCCCGACCTGCCCACCGGCGGCCGGGTCGTCGGCCTGTCCGGCATCCGCGACGCGTACGAGACCGGGCGCGGCACGTTCAAGATCCGCTCCACGGCCACGATCGAGAACGTCACGGCGCGCCGCAAGGGCATCGTCGTCACCGAACTCCCCTTCACCGTCGGCCCGGAGAAGGTAATCGCCAAGATCAAGGACCTGGTCGGCGCGAAGAAGCTCCAGGGCATCGCCGACGTCAAGGACCTCACCGACCGGCAGCACGGGCTGCGCCTGGTCATCGAGGTGAAGAACGGATTCAACCCGGAAGCGGTACTTGAGCAGCTCTACAAGTTGACGCCGATGGAGGACTCCTTCGGCATCAACAACGTGGCGCTGGTCGACGGCCAGCCGCTCACCCTGGGCCTGAAGGAACTGCTGGAGGTCTATGTCGACCACCGCTTCGACGTGGTGCGGCGGCGCAGCGAGTTCCGCCGCACCAAGCGGCGCGACCGGCTGCACCTGGTCGAGGGCCTGCTGGTCGCGCTGGTCGACATCGACGAGGTGATCCGGCTCATCCGCTCCAGCGAGAACTCCGCGGAGGCCAAGCAGCGCCTGATGGAGCGCTTCTCGCTGTCCGAGACGCAGACGCAGTACATCCTGGACACCCCGCTGCGCCGCCTGACCAAGTTCGACCGGCTGGAGCTGGAGGCCGAGCGTGACAGACTCACCAGCGAGATCGCGGAGTTGACCCGCATCCTGGAGTCGGACACGGAACTGCGCAAGCTGGTCTCCAACGAACTGGCCGCGGTCGCCAAGAAGTACGGCACTCCGCGGCGCACGGTGCTGGAGGAGTCGGCGGGCGCGCCGGTGTCGGCGATGCCGCTGGAGGTCTCCGACGACCCGTGCCGGGTGCTGCTGTCCGCCACCGGGCTGCTGGCGCGCACGGCCAACGGCGAGCCTGCGGCGGCCGAGGACCCGGCGGCGGCGCGCGGCGCCTCCGCCGGGGGCGGTGGCGGGCGGCGGGAGGGCGGCAAGCGCGCCAAGCACGATGTGATCGTCTCCGCCGTGCCCGCCACGACCCGTGGCGACGTGGGCGTGGTGACCTCGGCCGGACGGCTGCTGAGGGTGGCCGTGGTCGACCTGCCGGCGCTGCCGGAGGGTTCCTCGACGCCCAACCTCGCGGGCGGGGCGGCCGTTTCGGAGTTCGTGTCACTGGCGGAGGACGAGCGGGTGCTGTGCCTGTCCACGCTGGACGAGTCCTCCCCCGGGCTGGCGCTCGGCACCGAGCAGGGCGTCGTCAAGCGGGTCGTGCCCGACTTCCCGGCGAACAAGGACGAGTTCGAGGTCATCGGCCTGAAGGAGGGCGACCGCGTGGTCGGCGCCGCCGAACTGCGCACCGGTGAGGAGGACCTGGTCTTCATCACCGACGACGCGCAGTTGCTGCGCTACCCGGCCGGCCAGGTGCGGCCGCAGGGCCGTCCGGCGGGCGGAATGGCGGGTGTCAAGCTGTCGGCGGGCGCGAAGGTGATCTCGTTCACCGCGGTGGATCCGGCCTCGGACGCGCTGGTGCTCACGGTGGCCCGCGCCGAGGGCACGCTGGACGGCGCCACTCAGACCACGATCAAGGTGACCCCGTTCGACCAGTATCCGCGCAAGGGCCGGGCCACCGGTGGCGTGCGCTGCCACCGGTTCCTGCGCGGCGAGGACGGCCTGGCGCTGGCCTGGGCGGGCCCGGCCCCGGCCCGGGCCTGCGCGGCGGACGGCTCGCCGGTGGAGCTGCCCGAGCCGGATCCGCGCCGTGACGGCTCGGGCACGCCGGTGAACAAGCCGCTGGCGGCGGTCGCGGGCCCCGCGTAACGGCGCCGCACCGGGCGGGGCGCGCCCCGTCCGGTTTAGGCTCACCATGTGATCACCTGTGCGACCGCCTCCCGGGAGCTGGCCGAGCCGTCCGAGGCGACGGCGGCCAGCGCCCGGACCTGGCTGCTGCTGGAGCAGCCGGGCCCCTGGGGCGCCAAGGCCCTCACCTCCAGCCACCTCGATCCGCGCACCGGCCGGGCGCTGGAGGCGGCCGCCGCCGGAACCGGCGTACGGCTGGGGCTGATCCGCAGGCCGGGACCGCACGCCGACCACCACCATCCGGAGCGCAGGCGGGTGTTCGCGGCCCACACGGTGCCCGGCGCCGGTTGGCTGCGCACCGCCGAGGTGGCCGACCCGGCGGAGCTGCTGGCGTTGGACTTCGCCCGGCTGGGCCGCGGTGACAGCTGTTTCGGCGTGCCCCACGAGGGCGAGCCGCTGGCCCTGGTGTGCACCAACGCCAAGCGGGACCGCTGCTGCGCCCTGCGCGGACGGCCGCTCGTGGCCGAACTGGTCGCCTCAGGGGTCGGCGAGGTGTGGGAGGCCACCCATCTCGGCGGCCATCGTTTCGCCCCGACGATGCTCGTGCTGCCGTACGGCTACGCCTACGCGCGGCTGGACGCGGCGCGCGCCAAGGGGATCGTGGAGGCGGCCCGCGAGGGCCGTATGGTGCTGGAGCACTGCCGTGGCCGCTCCGCCTTCGAACGGCCGGTCCAGGCGGCCGAGTTGGCGGTCCGGGCGCTGATCGGCGAGGACCGGGCCGAGGCGCTCACCGCCGCCACCGCCGAGGAGTCACCGGGCCGTTGGACGGTACGCGTCTGGCACACCGACGGCCGGGCGTGGCACGCCCTGGTCGAGCAGGTGACCGTGACACCGCCGCGCCCGGAGAGCTGCGGCGCCGAGCCGGGAACCCCGGTGCGCATGGAGGTCCGCTCGGTTCGGGAGGAACTCCCGTCGCAGTGACGGGAGTTGCTCGGGCCCGGTACTCAACGCGCCTTGTTCACGAACTCGTTCGTGTAGGTCCTGGACAGGTCCACCGAGTGCCCCTTGACCGTGGGGTCCCACGCGGACAGCACGCTCAGCACGGTGCGCGGGCCGTCGGCGGGCATCAGCCCGTCGGGCGAGTACATGCCCTTCTCGTTCTCCAGCGCCTTGGTGTAGGTGGCCTTGCCGACGCCCGCGTAGTAGTCGGCGGGCATCTTGTCGGCGATCTGCGCCGCGCTGTGCGTGTTGATCCACTTCATCGTCTCGACGAAGGCGTTGACCAGCTTCTGCACCACGTCGGGGTTCTTCTGGATGTACGCGGTGGTCAGATACAGGCAGGACGCCGGATAGGTGCCGCCGAGCGCTGCCTTGGCACCGGCCGCCGTCCGCATGTCGACCAGCGGCTTGGCCAGGCCCTTCTGCTGCAGGATGGAGATCGTCGGCTCGGTGGTCATGCCCGCGTCGATCTGCTTGTTCTGCATGGCGGCCACGAACGTCGATCCGGCGCCCACCGCGACCGAGGTGGCGTCGGACGTCTTCAGGCCGTTCTTGGCCTCCAGGTACTGGGTGAGGAAGTTGGTCGAGCTGCCGAGCCCGGTGACGCCCAGCTTCTTCCCCCGGAAGTCGGCGGGCGAGTGCACCGAACCCGCCTCGTCGGTGCGCACCATCTCCACCTCGCCCGGCGCCTGGAGCAACTGCACCACGGACTCGGTGGACTTGCCCTTGGACTGCAGGTCGATGTTGTGGTCGTAGAAACCGACCACCGCGTCCTGCTGCCCGGCCAGCATGTCGGTCTCGGCGTCCACGCCGGCGGGTTCGTCGGACAGCACCGCGTTGATGCCCTGCGCCTTGAAGTAGCCCAGCTTCTGCGCCAGCATCACCGGCAGATAGATCTGCTTGTCCAGACCGCCCACCATGATCCGCACGGTGGAGCGGCCCGTCGCGTCCTTGGGCGCGGTCTTCGCGGAGCCGCCGCCACAGGCGGTCAGCGACAGGGCGAGAGAGGTACAACTCGCCACCAGCAGCACGGACTTCTTGGCCTTGACCGGCTTCATCGCGGGTCTCCTTACCGGAACGGGGAGGGAAGGGGGTTCACAGACCGGCGGTGTCGCCGGACAGTTGGGTGGGCCGCCAGCGCAGTACCCGCTTCTCGAAGCGGGTGATGAGGAACTCCGCGGCCAGTGCGAGGACGGCGATGATGATGATTCCCGCGTAGACGCCGTTGGCGTTGAAGTTGCCCTGCGCCTGCTGGATGAGCTGCCCCAGCCCGGCCTGGGCGCCGAGCACCTCGCCGACGATGGCGCCGATCAGCGCGAAGCCGAACGCGGCGTGCAGCGAGGCGACGATCCAGGTCATCGCCGACGGCAGCACCACCTGCGAGGTCACCTGCCACTCCGAGGCGCCCAGGATGCGGGCGTTGGCGATCAGGTCGCGGTCCACCTCGCGGGTGCCCTGGAAGGCGTTGAAGAAGACGGAGAAGAACACCAGCACCACGGCGAGCGCGACCTTGCCGGACGGCCCGAGCCCGAACCAGATGATGAACATCGAGCCCAGCACCACGCGCGGGATGGAGTTCCCGGCCTTGATGAACGGTGCCATCACCTCGGCCAGCGCGTGGATCCGCCCCAGCGCGATGCCCAGGACAACACCCGACAGCGTGCCGATGAGGAAGCCGAGGACCGTCTCCTCCATGGTCACGCCGATGTTGTGCCAGATGGACCCGGTGGAGGCGCCCTGGGTGAACCAGGTCCTCAGCTGGTCCACCACACCCGAGGGCGAACCGTAGGTGAAGGAGTCCAGTACGCCCTGCGCCGAGGCGAGTTGCCAGCCGCCGACCACCAAGACAACGAGGGCGAGCTGCGCGCTGAGGACCAGCAGCCTGCGGCGGCGCCTGCCCGACCTGGCGGCCCGCATCAGCTCCGCGGCGTCGGTGTCGTCAACCGTCGGGGGCACGGGGGCGGTGGTGGTCATCGCGGCTGTCCGATCGTGTCGTCGGTACGGGGCTGGTCCTCGGCGGGCTCGGGGCGCGGCGGCTCTCCGACGGTGCGGGCGTAGGCCAGCCGCACCTCGTCGCGCAGGCTGGTCCAGATCCGCTCGTACAGCTCGACGAAGTGCGGATGGAAGCGGATGTCCCGCACCCTGCGCGGGCGCGGCAGGTCGATGGCGAAGGTGTCCTTGACCGTGCCGGGGCCGACGGTCAGCACCACCACCTTGTCGGCCAGCGCGATGGCCTCGTCCAGGTCGTGGGTGACGAAGACGACGGCGGGCCTGGTCAGTTCCCACAGGCTCAGCAGTTCGTCCTGGACGATCTGCCGGGTCTGCACGTCCAGCGCCGAGAACGGCTCGTCCATCAGCAGGATCTCCGGCTCGTTGATCAGCGTCTGGGCGAGCGCGACGCGTTTGCGCATGCCGCCGGAGAGCTGGTGGGGCAGCCGGTCCTCGAATCCGGACAGTCCGACGCGGCGCAGCCAGTCGCGTGCCTTGTCGACCGCCTCCCGTTTGCCGACGCCGCGGAAGCGCGGCCCGGCGGCGACGTTGTCGAGCACCGGCTTCCAGGGGAAGACCGCGTCGGTCTGGAACATGAAGCCCACCCGCCGGTCTATGCCGGTCACCGGCTCGCCGTGGATCAGCGTCTCGCCGCGGCTGGCCGGCTCCAGGCCGGAGACCAGGGACAAGGTGGTGGACTTGCCGCAGCCGGTGGGGCCTACGACGGCGCAGAACTCACCGGGCGCCACGGTCAGGTCCAGCTCCCGTAGGGCGGTGTAGATCCCGCCCGAGGGCGTGCGGAACCTCTTGGTCGCCGCGCGCAGTTCGATCGCCGGCACCGTGCCGGTCGATGTCTGGTTCGCTTGTGCGGTCACTGCTGTCGCACCACCTTGGGACGGTCGGGGTGCCGAGACGGTAGGGCGGAGCGGACGACGGCCGCGAGACTTGCGCGCGTTGCGCGGCTTTACCGCGTTGTCCGAGGTTCTGCTCGTTGTGCTCACCGTCTCGGGGGTGGGCAGCGACGCCGCTGGCGGGCACAATCTGCGCATCACGGGGGCGGGCGCCGCGTCGGGGCGCGTGTCCGTGCCGAGTCCAACCCGGGGGGTGGGAAGGGCACCCATGTCCATGCTGAGCGGGCTGTACGCGCGCATGCCGCGCAGGTGGGGGCGGCGCAACCGGAAGCTGTCCAGTCGGATCCTGCTGAGCCAGCTCGCGATCCTCGGGCTGACCAGCACGATCGGCTTCCTGCTGTTCGCCGTGGCGCAACGCGCCCAGCTGGACCGCGAGTACGAGCGCCGGGCGCTGGCCATCGCGTCCACCACCGCCGCAGAGCCGCAGATCCGGGACGCCATCGCGTACCGCACCGGGGGCGACATCGTGCAGAGCATCGCCGCGCGGATCCAGAGCGCCTCGCACGCCAGCTATGTGGTGGTGATCGACCGGGACGGCATCCGGCACTCCCATCCGATGCCCGCCCTGATCGGCGAACCGGTGGCGGAACGGCCGCTGGTGGCGCTCGACGGGCGCGACCACGTGGGCGTCGACCAGGGAATCACCGGCCGCTCCGCCAACGGCAAGGCACCGCTGCGCGGGCCCACCGGGGATGTGATCGGCGAGGTGTCGGTGGGCATGCCGGAGAGGGACGTGATCGGCCAGCTCTGGCGTGAGCTGCCGGTCTTCGGGCTGTTCGCCGCGCTGGCCCTGGCGGTGGGCGTGGCCGCCTCCTCTGTGCTGGCCCGCCGGCTGAAACGGTCGACTTTCGGCCTGGAGCTGGAGGAGATCGCCGGGCTTCTCCAGGACCGTGAGGCGATGCTGCACGGGATCCGCGAGGGCGTGATCGGCTTCGACCGGCAGGGCCGGGTCACCGTGGTCAACGACGAGGCGCGGCGGCTGCTCGGCCTCGGCACGGCGCTCGGCTCCCGGCTGTCCGACGTACTGCCCGACGGGCGGCTGCGCCGCGCCCTGGACGGCACGCTGACCGGCGCCGACCTGACCGTGGTGACCGACAGCCACTGCCTGGCGGTCAACCGGATGCCGGTCACGCTGCGCGGCCATGAGCTGGGCGCGGTGGTGACGGTCCGGGACCGTACCGAACTGGTGGGGCTGCTGCGGGAGTTGGACTCGGTGCGCGGACTGACCGACGCGCTGCGCGCACAGCAGCACGAGTTCTCCAACCGCATGCACACCCTGGCCGGTCTGCTGGAACTGGGCGAGCACGAGGCGGCGTTCGCCTACGCGGTGGAATCGGCGGGCGCCGAACCGGCGCTGGCCGAATCCATACGGTCCCGGATCGGCAACCCGCTGATGGTCGGACTGCTGACGGCGAAGACCACGGTGGCGGCGGAGCGCGGGGTACGCCTCGTCCTGAGTGAGGACTCCCGACTCGGCGAGCAGCCGGCGCACCTGGACCGGCTGCTGACCATCGTCGGCAACCTGCTGGACAACGCGGTGGACGCGGCGGCCTGCGGCGGCACGTCCCCGGCGCGGGTGCGGCTGTCCCTGGTGGAGGACGCGGCGAGGGTGACGGTACGGGTGGCCGACAGCGGGCCGGGCGTGCCGCCGCGGGCGCGGGCGCGGATCTTCGAGGACGGCTGGTCGACCCGACCGGACCGCGGCACCGCCCGCCGCGGCCTCGGCCTCGCCCTGGTACACCGGCTGGTGCTGCGGCACGGGGGTTCGATCGAGGTGAGCGAGGGGCCGGGCGCGGTGTTCACGGTGGTGCTGCCGGTGCCCCGCGCGGCGCCCGTGGCGGCGGCGAAGGGAGCGGGCTGGTGAGCGGGACCGCGATCAGGACGCTGGTGGTGGAGGACGACTTCCGGGTGGGCGGTATCCACACCGCGTATGTGCGGCGGGTGGCCGGCTTCGAGGTGGTCGGCCAGCCGGGTTCCGTCGACGCCGCGCTCGCCGCCGTCCGGGAGACTCGGCCCGAACTGCTGCTGCTCGACGTGTACCTGCCGGACGGCAGCGGCCTGGACATCCTGCGGCGGCTCAGCCAGGAGACGGGCGCGCCGCGGCCGGACGCCATCATGACCACGGCGGCCCGGGACGTGGGCTCGGTCCGCGCGGCGATGCAACTCGGCGCGATCGGCTATCTGGTCAAGCCGTTCGGCTCCGCCGCGCTCGCCGAACGGCTGACCGCGTACCGGGAGCTACGGCACCGGGTGGACGCGCTCGACCCGGCCGCGGAGGCCGACCAGGCCGATGTGGACGCGCTGTTCAGCGCCGCCCGGCCGAGCGCGCTGCCCTCCGTACCGGCCAAGGGGCATTCGGCGCCGACCCTCGCCGTGGTACGGGACGCGGTCCGCTCCGCGCGGACCGGCCTGTCGGCGGCCGAGGTCGCCGAGGCCACCGGGGTGTCCCGCGCGACCGCCCAGCGCTATCTGTCCTACCTGGTACGGGAGGGCATGGCGCGGCTGGAGTTGCGGTACGGGACGACAGGGCGACCGGAACACCGGTACCGGGTGGGCAGTTGAGCCCGGCTACGCCGCGCCCGCACCGGTGAGCGAACGCACCTCCACTTCGGCGTAGCGGCCCGGGTCGGCGGGCACCGGGGAGAGCACGGTGCCCAGCCAACCGACCAGGAAGCCGAGGGGGATGGAGACGATGCCGGGGTTCTGCAGCGGGAACCAGGCGAAGTCGAGCCGGGGGAAGATCGCGCCGGGGCCGCCGGAGACCACCGGGGAGAAGACCACCAGCGCGACCGACGGCACCAGTCCGCCGTAGACGGACCACACCGCGCCCCGGGTGGTGAAGCGGCGCCAGAACAGCGTGAGCAGCAGGACGGGCAGATTGGCCGAGGCGGCGACGGCGAACGCCACCCCCACCACGACCGCCACGTTCAACGCCTGGGCGTACAGCGTCAGTCCGATGGCCACCGCCCCGATGGCCACTGCCGCCAGCCGGGCCACGGCAACCTCCCGGGCGTCCGGAGTGTTCGACGGCCCGCCGTGCCCCCGCCGCAGGCTGCCGTACAGGTCGTGGGCGACGCTGGCCGAGGAGGCGAGGGTGAGACCGGCGACCACCGCCAGGATCGTGGCGAAGGCCACCGAGCCGACCACGGCGAACAGCACCGTCCCGCCCGTCGAACCCGCTCCCCCGCCCAGACTCAGGGCGAGCAGCGGAACCGCCGTGTTCCCGGCCGCGTTGGACGCCCGTACCGCGCCGGAACCCACCAGGGCCGCCGCGCCGAACCCCAGCACCATCGTCATCAGATAGAAGGCGCCGATCAGCGCGACCGCCCACACCACCGAGCGGCGCGCGGCACGCGCGGTGGGCACCGTGTAGAAGCGCACCAGGATGTGCGGCAGTCCCGCCGTACCGAGCACCAGGGCGAGCCCGAGGCTGACGAAGTCCAGCCGGGCGAGCGGGGATCCGCCGTACTTCAGGCCGGGCCGCAGATAGGCCGCGCCGTGCCCGCTGCCGTGCGCGGCGGCGCGCAGCAGGGCGCTGACGTCGCCGTGGAAGTGGGCGAGCACCATGGCCGTCAGCACCGCCGAACCGCCCAGCAGCAACGCCCCCTTGACCACCTGGATCCATGTGGTGGCACGCATTCCGCCGAACACCACGTAGAACACCATCAGGGCGCCCACGCCGCCGACCGTCCAGGTCCTGGCGTGCGCCGCCTCACCGTCCAGCAGCAGCGAGACCAGACTGCCGGCGCCGACCAGTTGCGCCACCAGGTAGAGCACCGCCACCGTGATCGACGAGATCCCAGCGGCGATCCGTACCGGCCGCTCGCCCATCCGGGCGGACAGCACATCGGCGAGGGTGAACCGGCCGCAGTTGCGCACCAGTTCCGCCACCAGCATCAGCACGCCGAGCCATGCCACGAAGAACCCGACGAGGTAGAGCACCCCGTCATAGCCGTAGAGCGCGATCAGCCCGGAGACACCGAGGAACGAACCGGCGGACAAGTAGTCACCGCTGATGGCGAAACCGTTCTCCAGCGGGGAGAACAGCCGTCCGCCGGAGAAGAACTCCTCCGACGAGCGGCGCCCCCGCCCAGCCCAGACGGTGATCGCCAAGGTGATCGAGACGAAGGCGGTGAACAGCGAGAGCGCCAGCGCCTGATGCCCGGTCACCGAATGCCGGGCCGCCAACTGCGCCAACGTCGCTCGCAGTTGCCCTACCGCCATACCGGGCCGCCCGGTCACCGCACCCGCTCCTGGGTGTCCCAGCGCAACTCCAGCGCCGCCCGGTCCCGGCGCAGCCGCGCATGCCGCGCGTAGGCCCAGGTCAGCAGGAAGGTCATGGCGAACTGCGCGAGGCCGGCCAGCATCGCGACATTGACCGCCCCCGCCACGGGACGCCCCATCAGCCCAGGTGCCGTGATCGCCGCCGTCACATACAGCAGGTAACAGACGAGACACGCCCCCGCCGCCGGAAACGCGAACCGCCGATACCGGCGCCGCACCTCCTGGAACGCCTCCCCGGCCTGCACCTGCCGGTACACCGCCGTACGGTCGGGCTCCCCCCGCGCCGCCGCACCGGGCTCCGGCCTCTGCGACGGCCCGCCGTGTTCCTCCCACGGGCCGACGGCCAGGGCTTCGGTCCAGGGGTCCTGCACCCCGAGCCGTACCGCCCCACCACCGTCGTGTACGTCCACAGTGAATCTCCTTGAGCCGCACGCCAATTGGCCGTTCGCCCAAGAATGGGCAGATCCGGAAGCTCCCTCGCCGATAAGACGAAACGTTCACTCCATCAGGTGATGAGGTCCGGGACCTCATCACCCCGAGCGGTTCCGAACGCTGTGCCCCCGGTGTCCACCGCCGCCGCTCAGTCCTGCGCGGGCCGCACGATCCCGTGCCGGAACGCGTACCGCACCGCCTGCGCCCGGTCCCGGGCCCCGATCTTCGAGAACAGGTTGTTGATATGGGTCTTGACCGTGGCCGGGCTGACGTAGAGCGTCGCGGCGATCTCCGTGTTGGACAGGCCCTCCGCCACCAGCGCCAGTACCTGCGCCTCGCGTCCGGTCAGCCCGTCCGGCAGCTCCTCCGGCGCCCCGCGCGCTGGGCCGACCGCCCGCGCGACCACCGGGCCGCCCTGGGCCAGCCGCTCCAGCAGGCGGCGCTGCACCTTCGGCGACAGTCCCGCCTGGCCCGACATCACATCCTCGATGGCCCGCAGGATCTCCTCGCCGCCCGCGTCCTTGGTCAGATAGCCGCGCGCCCCCGCCTCCAACGCCGGAAAGAGCGAATCGTCATCGGCGAACGTCGTCAGCACCACCACCTGGGTGTCCGGATGGTCGCGCCGGATCCTGCGAGTGGCCTCCGCCCCGTCGCAGCGGGGCATCCGCAGATCCATCAGCACCACGTCCGGGGCCGTCTCCGCCACCAGCCGCACCGCCTCCTCCCCATCGGCCGCCGCTCCCACCACTTCCAGCCCGGGCAGCAGCCCGAGCAGCATCACGATGCCCTCCCGCACCACGGTCTGGTCATCGGCCACCACCACACGTGTCGCTCGCCCGGCCATCACGCCGGCACCCGCAGTCGCACCACGAACCCCTCCTCGGCCGGTCCCGCCTCCAGCGTGCCGCCGAGCAACTCGGCGCGTTCACGCATTCCCAGCAGACCGTAGCCTCCTCCCGAGCCACCGAGTTCGCCGTTATCCACAGGCTCGTTATCCACAGGCCGTCCGCCGAAGTCGCGGACTTCCAACTCCACTTCCCCCGGCAGATAGTCGAGCCGGATCGCCACCTTCGCCCCCGGCGCGTGCTTGCGCGCGTTGGTCACCGCCTCCTGGGCCACCCTCCGCACGGCGAGCCCAGCCTCCGCCGGCAGATCCCTGCGCTCGCCCTCGATCCGCAGCCGGGCGCCCTCGGAGTCCACCAGCTCGCGCAGGAAGTCCTCCGCCGGTGTCATCTCACCGCGCAGCGCCGACAGCGCCTGCCGGGTCTCGGCCAGGCCCTGGCGCGCCATCCGGCGAGCCGACACCACCCGGTCCAGCACCTCGCCCCGATCGCCGCCCCGCTCGATGAGCAGCCGGGCCGCCTCCAGATGCACCATCTGCGCCGAAAGGCTGTGCGCCAGCACATCGTGGATCTCCCGGGCGATCCGGCCTCGTTCGCGCAGCGCCGCCGTCTCCGCCTCGGCGGCGCGAGCGGCCCGCTCCTGGGCCAGCAGCCGCTGGGTGTTGCCCCGGGCCTCCTTGTCCAACCGCACCACATAACCCACCAGGCCGAGCCCCGCGGCGGTGAACGCCGTGGTCAGCCAGTTGTCCCGGCTCGCCAGCAGCGCGTACGCCCCCAGGGCGGCGCTGGTGAGCGGGATCGCCACGGCCAGTGGCAGCCGCTCCATCGCCAGGATCGCGCAGGCGCACCACAAGACGGTGGCGGCGTACCCCGCATGCTGGCTCTGCGCGGCGAACGCTCCGGCGAACAGCAATCCCAGCAGCCCCAAGGCGGGCCAGATCCGGTGCTCCACGGTGACCCGCATCAGGCCCCACACCACCAGGACGGCCGCCGCGACCGCGAGCGTCACCCACACCGGACGCCAGCCGTGGATCCGCCCGTTGGCGAACGCCCCCCACAGCACTCCGGCCACGATCAGCAGCCGCATCGCCCAGCCGAGCACCCGGTGCGCCGTCGTCCTGCTCTCCCAGGACAGGGCCTCCTTGGAGGGCCAGGCTGTCCAGAAGCTGAGCGGCACGTGGGCTCCTTCCGCCGTGTACGCCGTCACGGTGCGGCGGCGGTGACGCGGTACGCGGGCTCCAGCTCACGGGCCCGCCACATCACCAAACCGGTCCGGACCAGCAACGTCGCCGCCAACGCCAGCATCGTCGCTCCGCTGCCCTGGTGCACGCCCAGCACCGCGCCCACGGCGGCCAGGCCTATTCGCAGCAGCACCCCGCCCGTCCAGGCTGCCGTGGTCGCCTTGGCGCCCCTGGCCCACACCGAGCCGTCGGCCTCCCGCCACAGCCGGGTGGTGTACGCCCACACCGCGCCCATGCCCAGCCCCACCACTATCTCGGCGGCCAGCAGACCCACCGACAGCGCCACATGGCGGTTGTCGACCACACCGCCGTTGCGCACCGAGAGGACGACCAGAACCACCGGAAGGATCCACCAGCGAGCGCTGTCGGCCACCTTCTGCGGCCTGAGCTGGCGTGCCAGCACCAGCACGACCACCGCGATGATCACCGCGACATCGGTAAGACCGGACATGGGAAACGCCTCCGAACTGCGAGGAACCTCGAGAAAACCAGACGCTTACGACGGTAGAGATCCGTCGTTTCCCGCGGATCGGATCCAGGGTTGAACCTGGGTGGAGATCGCCTCTCCACCCACGGGTGGAGAAACGCCCAGACCGGGGGCACGCGGTCACGGAAGGCGGCGGGGCCCGGCCGTGGAGGACGAGACGCCCCGCCGCGCAAGGCGGGGCACGCTGCCGGGGGACGCGGCGGCATCCGGAGCGGCCAGCGGAGCCTCACCGGGGAAGAAACGATCAACCACGCGGCTACCCACCGGGGAGGACACGCACATACCTCGTCTCGATGGCGCACTGCCGGTAGCCGAACCACGCGTTGACGGCCAGCATCGGCCCGTTGCCGGTGTCGTTGGCCGTGAACGCCTCGGCATAACCCGCCGCCCGTGCCCGGTGCAGCGAGGTGGCCTTCGCCAACTTCGCCAGCCCCCGGCCGCGCCACGCCCGCCGTGTTCCGGTCATCCCCGACAGATACCGGCGGCGGCCGTCGGTGTGCGCCATGCTGAAGGCGGCGACGGTCCCGTCCGCCACCACGGCGATCGTCAACTCCCGGTCCAAATCAGGCGAGTTCCAGTACTGGGCGAGCCACTGCGCGTACCCGATCCCGTCACACGACGCGTCGCTGGGTTCGTCCGCCGCCGCCTCCGCGTCCGCCTCGTACAGCGGTCGCGGATCGTCCGCGAAGTCCGCGCCGGTGCGCAGCTCGTACCCGTGGGGAACTTCGGGGACGGCGGGCAGCGTGCCGTCCGTCAGATCCAGGCGCTGGAAGCTGGCCGAGCGGCCCGGGCGGTAGCCGCGCCGGCGTGCGAAGTCCAGCGACGTCTCGTCGCCGACGACCCAGGCGAACACGGTGTCCGCCCCCTGGCCCGCGAGGTACTCCTCGGCGGCGCTGAGCAGGGCGCTGCCCACCCCCCGCCGACGCACCTCGGGAAGCACTTGGAGGTTCGCGAACGCCTGCCCCGGAACGCTGTTCTCGTAGATCAACCCGGTGGCGGCGATTCCGACCACTCGGCGGCCGGTCCCCGCCGCGCCGTCAACCGCCCTTCCGCGAGGGGAGTTTCGCTCGTGCCGGACCTCGGCGACGAGCATCCGGTACCGCTGGTCGGCGGGCGCCTCAGCGGCGCGCCAGGCCATGGTCTGCGGTGTCGAGACCAGATAGGGCGCAACGATGTCACGCACCTCGGCGGCGGCCTCGGCGTCAGCGGGTCGGAAGGGGCGGATGGTCAGCTCCATGACGGCGCACGGTACGCCCCGGAGCCTCCCATCCGCCTCCCGTTTTCCGCTGACCGATGTCTGCGGTCACACGTCGATGCGCGAACGGTCCAGTGTGGCCGCGGAGTTGGTGATGAACTCCTTGCGCGGCGCCACCTCGTTGCCCATCAGCAGTTCGAAGACGCGCTCGGCGGCCTCCAGGTCGCCGATGTTGATCCGGCGCAGGGTGCGGTGGCGCGGGTCCATGGTGGTCTCCGCGAGCTGGTCGGCGTCCATCTCACCGAGCCCCTTGTAGCGCTGGATGCTGTCCTTGTAGCGGACGTTGCGGCGCTGGAGGTCCAGCAGGGTCTGCCGCAGCTCGGTGTCCGAGTAGGTGTAGATGTACTTGTCCTGCCCCTTCTTGGGGTTGGTCAGCTCGATGCGGTGCAGCGGCGGCACCGCGGAGAAGACCCGGCCCTCCTCCACCATCGGGCGCATGTAGCGCTGGAAGAGGGTGAGCAGCAGGGTGCGGATGTGGGCGCCGTCGACATCGGCGTCCGCGAGGAAGATGACCTTCCCGTAGCGGGCCTGGTTGATGTCGAAGGTGCGTCCCGAACCGGCACCTATGACCTGGATGATCGCCCCGCACTCGGCGTTCTTCAGCATGTCCGAGACGGACGACTTCTGAACGTTGAGGATCTTGCCGCGGATCGGCAGCAGCGCCTGGAACTCCGAGTTCCGCGCCACCTTGGCGGTGCCGAGCGCCGAGTCGCCCTCGACGATGAACAGTTCGGTGCGGTCGACGTCGTCGCTGCGGCAGTCGGCGAGCTTCGCCGGGAGCGAGGAGGACTCCAGCGCGGTCTTGCGGCGCTGCGCCTCCTTGTGCTGGCGGGCCGCGATACGGGTGCGGGCAGCGGCGACGACCTTCTCCAGCACCGCGCGGGCCTGCTGCTTGTCGTCCCGCTTGGTGGAGGTCAAGAACGCCTTGAGCTCCTTGGCCACCACGTTCGCCACGATCCGGGAGGCGGCGGAGGTGCCCAGGACCTCCTTGGTCTGGCCCTCGAACTGCGGTTCGGCGAGCCGGACGGTGACCACCGCCGTCAGACCCTCCATCGCGTCGTCCTTGACCACGTCGTCCTCGGCGACGCGCAGCAGCTTCGTGGCGCGCAGCACGTCGTTGACGGTCCGGGCGATGGAGCGCTCGAAGCCCGACACATGGGTGCCGCCCTTGGGGGTGGCGATGATGTTGACGAAGGAGCGCAGGGTGGTGTCGTAGCCCGCGCCCCAGCGCAGTGCGATGTCGACGCCGAGCTGGCGGGTGACCTCGGTGGGCGTCATGTGGCCGCGCTCGTCGAGCACCGGCACGGTCTCCTTGAACGTGCCCTCGCCGCGCAGCCGCAGCACGTCGCAGATGGCCTTGTCGGGCGCCAGGTACTCGCAGAACTCGCTGATGCCGCCGTCGAAGTGGAATACCTCCTCGGCCGGAGCGCCCTCGTCCAGACCGCGCTCGTCCCGTACGACGATGGTCAGTCCCGGTACGAGGAACGCGGTCTGGCGGGCGCGCTGGTGGAGGTTCTCCAGAGAGAGCTTGGCGTCCTTGAGGAAGATCTGGCGGTCGGCCCAGTAGCGGACCCGGGTGCCGGTGCGGTTCTTGGTGATCTTCTTGGCCTTGCGCAGGCCGCTGCCCGGGTCGAACGGGGCGTCGGGCCCGGACTCGGTGAAGATGCCGGGCACGCCGCGGCGGAAGCTGATGGCGTGGGTGTGGCCGCTGCGGTCGACCTCGACGTCCAGCCGGGCGCTCAGCGCGTTGACCACGGAGGCGCCGACGCCGTGCAGACCGCCGGAGGCGGCGTAGGACCCGCCACCGAACTTGCCGCCCGCGTGCAGCTTGGTCATGACGACCTCGACGCCGGACAGGCCGGTCTTGGGCTCCACGTCCACCGGGATGCCGCGACCGTTGTCCCGGACCTCGACGGATCCGTCGTCGTGCAGGACGACCTCGATATGGTCGCAGTAGCCGCCCAGCGCCTCGTCGACGGAGTTGTCGATGATCTCCCACAGGCAGTGCATCAGACCGCGGCTGTCGGTCGAGCCGATGTACATGCCAGGGCGCTTGCGGACGGCCTCCAGACCCTCGAGGACGAGCAGGTGCCGCGCGGTGTAGTTCGAGCCGTCGCGGTCCGCGCCGCTGAGCAGGGCGGTGGACGGCGCTGATGTGTCGGCGGTCACGCGGGCAGCTCCTCGCAGTTCTTGCAACCGTTTCCGGTGTGGGCAGTTGTGGTTGTTCGCCGACGAGAGTACCGATGCCCGGCGGGGCGACCTCGCCGCGACCCGGTTTCGCCGTTTATGCTAGCCCGACATCGATCGCACGTTCGATACCTCGTACGAGTGATACCCACATCACGTTCCCAACTAGGCATGAACCATTTAGGCTCCGGGCACGTCCTCAGCAACAACCGGCAACCCTGCCGGGAGGCGAAAATCCGACATATGCCCCAAATATCACAACTGACTCTTTAATCCCTATTCGCCGCCAACCGGTACCATCCGGCCGCCTCGGGCCCAACTTTCGAGGAAAAGCCACGAGCGGGAACGTTTTCGGCCTGGTTGGATGTTGACCCTGGTACGACAGCTCGTCGAGCTAGAGAAGAGGCGACGTGACTACTGTTCTGACCCCCGCGAACCCGCTGACCGCGGCGGACCGCTGCGACCGCTGCGGCGCCCAGGCCTACCTGCGCGTCGTTCTCATCAGCGGTGGCGAGCTCCTGTTCTGCGCGCATCACGGGCGCAAGTTCGAGCCGGAACTGAAGAAGATCGCTGCGGAAATACAGGACGAGACCGGACGACTCACCGCCGCCCCGGCGACGGTCGTCGAGGACTGACCTACACATCGCATACGACGAGCTCGGACCGGCATGACCGGTGCGTTGAGCGGCCACCCCCACCGAGGGGTGGCCGCTCAACGCTATTCAACATCACCATCCGTACGCGCTCGATCGCAAACCGTTCCGCTAACCCCGCGGCGAAACGGTGAGATTCACGCACACTTAGTGACGCGCCATTACGAGTGGCACATAAGTGCGCTTGATACCGCCACCCGGCGGGCAACAACACACACCAGGACGGCGCCACGCGCCCGCTACAGGAGGTGCCGGATCACACCGGCATAGGCGGAAACCCTGGTGTACACCCCCGGGTGTGCCGCCTCACCACAGCCCGTCCCCCACGAGACCAGCCCGACCAGTCGGCCGTGGACCACCAAAGGCCCCCCACTGTCGCCCTGGCAGGCGTCCCGTCCCCCCTGCGGCTCTCCCGCGCACACCATGGACGCGGGCATGTACGTGCCCGCCAGGCTCCCCGGGTAGGCGCGCGCACACCCCTCGTTCGACACCAGCCGCACCCGTGCGGCGCGCAGCACCGGTGAGTAGCTACCGTGCCCGTTGGTGTCGCCCCACCCGTAGACCGTGGCGCTCCCCTGGCGGTCGCCTCTCAGCTCGCGATCGCTTGCCAGGCGTATCGTGCGCCCGGGGAGCGAGCGGGCCAGCCGGACCACCGCGAGGTCGCCCGCGTTGGTCCGCGGGTTGTACGACGGATTGATCCACACATGGCGCACCGGGACCTCACGCCCCTGGTGGCCGCGCATATCCGAGCGGCCCGCCACGACCCGCAGGTCGCGGATGGCCCACCAGTCGGCTCCGAGCACATCACGACCGAAGCAGTGGGCGGCGGTCAGCACCACCCGGGGAGCTATCAGCGCCCCGCCGCAGAACTGGCCCGACCGGTCGACGCCGAAGCGCTCGCGGCTCGCCAGGGCCACCACCCAGGGGTGCGCCGATATGCCCGTTGGACGGCCGCCTATGACCCGTTCATGGTGTCTGTGGGCCCCTGTGGCGAAGGCGGGGGTGGACGTGGCGAGCGGCACCGCAGCCGCGAAGAGCGCGAGTCCGCCGACCACCGCGGCGGCCGTCCGACGGCGGGGTCTGGTGCACATACGGTCTCCTGACCATCCGGAACGGTTGGGACACTCAGCGTCATCCACCTGGAGCCGTACCGCATCCGGAAAAGCCCGCGGGCCCGCAACCTCGCGAGGAGGTCACGGGCCCGCGAAAGACGGCGCCACGAAGGGCTCAGTCCAGGTAGTCCCGGAGCACCTGGGAACGCGACGGGTGGCGCAGCTTGGACATGGTCTTGGACTCGATCTGGCGGATCCGCTCACGGGTCACGCCGTAGACCTTGCCGATCTCGTCCAGCGTCTTCGGCTGGCCGTCGGTGAGGCCGAAGCGCATGGAGACCACGCCCGCCTCGCGCTCGGAGAGGGTGTCCAGGACGGAGTGCAACTGCTCCTGCAACAGGGTGAAGCTGACCGCGTCGGCCGGGACGACCGCCTCGGAGTCCTCGATGAGGTCACCGAACTCGCTGTCGCCGTCCTCGCCCAGCGGAGTGTGCAGGGAGATCGGCTCGCGGCCGTACTTCTGGACCTCGATGACCTTCTCCGGGGTCATGTCCAGTTCCTTGGCCAGTTCCTCCGGGGTGGGCTCGCGCCCCAGGTCCTGGAGCATCTGGCGCTGCACACGGGCGAGCTTGTTGATGACCTCGACCATGTGCACCGGAATACGGATGGTGCGGGCCTGGTCGGCCATGGCTCGGGTGATCGCCTGCCGGATCCACCAGGTGGCGTACGTGGAGAACTTGTAGCCCTTGGTGTAGTCGAACTTCTCCACCGCGCGGATCAGACCCAGGTTGCCCTCCTGGATCAGGTCCAGGAACAGCATGCCGCGGCCGGTGTAGCGCTTGGCCAGCGAGACCACCAGACGGAGGTTGGCCTCCAGCAGGTGGTTCTTGGCGCGGCGACCGTCCTCGGCGATGATCTCCAGCTCGCGCTGGAGCTTGGGCGCGAGCTTGTCGGCCGCGGAGAGCTTGTCCTCCGCGAACAGGCCCGCCTCGATGCGCTTGGCGAGCTCGACCTCCTGCTCGGCGTTGAGCAGCGGCACCTTGCCGATCTGCTTGAGGTAGTCCTTGACCGGGTCGGCGGTGGCGCCGGCCGCGGCGACCTGCTGCGCGGGCGCGTCGTCCTCGTCGTCGTCGGAGAGCACGAAGCCCTCGGACTCCGGCTGGTCGGGGCCGGCCTCACCGGGCTTGCCGGGCGCCTCGTCCAGCAGGTCCTCGGCCTCGACGAGGTCGTCCTCGGCGGTCTTCTTCGCCGTGGTCTTCTTGGCCGTCGCCTTCTTCGCCGGGGCCTTCTTCGCCGCGGTCTTCTTGGCGGCCGCCTTCTTCACGCCCGCCCCGGCGGCGTTCTCCTCGGCGTCGGCCTCCAAGGAGACCTCCGCGGTGGCCGACGGGGCGGTCACCGTCTTGGCGGCGGCGGTCTTCTTGACGGTGCTCGTCGTGGTGGCGACGGGCTTGGTGGCAGTACGCTTCGCCGGGCTCTTGGCTGCGACGCTCTTGCGGGTGCGCTTCGGCGCCTCTGCGGCACTGACCATCAGCGTCACACCCTCCTCGTCGAGGACCTGGTTGAGGCTGCGCAGAACGTTCTTCCACTGGGTTGCCGGAATCTGGTCCGCCTCGAAGGCCCGACGGACGTCGTCGCCTGCGATCTGGCCCTGTGCCTTACCCCGCTCAATGAGCGCCATCAGAGACTCGGATTCGGTGATCTCCGGCGGGAGCGTACGGGATGTGCTGGCCGACACGAACAACCTCTCGGAACGATGGGAACGACTTCCGACCGCGCCTGCACCCGGCAGGGGATCGGCCGCCGGCGGGGATGGTCCGGCGGTGGAGGCGGGACCGCACAGGAACACAGCATCTGCGATGTCGTCCGTATTCCTTCTGCGGCACCACCTCTTAGGTCATCGCGCCTCTCCTACGAGTGTTACGCGGGTCCTGCGTGGCCCGTGTCACACCGTAATTCAGCGTAAACCAGCTCTTAGCCCGGCACTTCCACCGAAGACGGCCGCCGCCGGGCCCGTTCGGAGGGGTCGGCGGCGGCCGGGGACATCGGCGCACGGAAGACGCGGGCGGAACACCCGGCGACGGGGCCGTCCTTGTCCGGCGGTACGGCGCGGCGTGGGCGGGAGCGGCGAGTGGGCGGCCGCCGGGTTCAGTGCTCGCGCGGCGCCGGAACGACGCGGTCCACTTCGGGGTGCGGGGTGAGCAGCTGCCGCATGGCGCCCTCCGCGCCCTGAGCGTCCCCGTTCGCCAGGGCCTCGACGACGGCCAGGTGCAGCCCGACCGCCGCCTCGGTGGGGCGGTCGCAGCCGGTGACCGGGCCGCCGGAGACCTGGAGCGCCGAGGAGACGATGCCGGACAGGTGCTCCAGCATCCGGTTGCCGGTGATCTGCAGGACGAGAGCGTGGAACTCGGCGTCGGCGCGGGAGAAGGTCAGCGAGTCCCCCTGGGCGACCGCGTGGCCCATGATCTCGGCCATGTCGGCGAGACGCTGCTGGACGTCCTCACGGCCATGACCGGCCGCGAGCCGGGCCGCGAGCGGCTCGATGGTCCAGCGCAGTTCGGACAGCTCGCGCCGCTGGTCGTCGCGCTGCGGGCCGAAGGCCCGCCACTCGATGATGTCGGGGTCGAGCAGGTTCCAGTCGCTGACCGGGCGGACCCTGGTGCCGACGTTGGGGCGGGCGCTGACGAGGCCCTTGGCCTCCAGGACGCGCAGTGATTCACGGACGACGGTGCGGGAGACCTCGAAGCGCTGACCGATCTCCTCGGGGACGAGCGGGCGGTCGGCGCCGAGATCGCCGGAGACGATCATCTGGCCGAGCTGCTGGACGAGTTGGCCGTGCAGGCCGCGCCCTCGGCTGCCTCCGGCGCGGCGCCCGACCCGCCCCATCTCGGTATCCACCCCGTCCCAGTTGGGGTTACCGGGGCGGTCGGTGCCGGGGGCTTCCCCGTACGGGTAGCGGTCGAGCTCCCCATGCCCGGCGAGGCCGGAGTCGACGGGGCGGGCCGCGGTCATCATGGTGTGCGCAAGGGTAGTCACGCATCCTTTGTCGGCGATGTCCCCGGCGGCCTTGAGGGCTTTGCTGAAAAGCACACGAAAGGGTGATCGCCCCTCACCGCATAATTGACGCTTTATCGTAAAGAAACGTGCTTTCTCAGGGGAGTTACGGACACATCAACGCGACTGCCAGACTCGTCCCACACGTCAACACCCCTGTGCGGTAAGGGAGTAGACCAACGAGGCCGCGCAACAGGCCAGCACAGCACAGAAGTTGGCTGCGTTCGGGTCCGTGAATCACACCTCGGGGCGCAGCATCGGCGGATTGAGCAACGTCGCGCCGCCGGCCCTGAACAACTGGGCGGGACGGCCTCCTTGGCGCGTTGTGGTACCGCCCGCCGGAACCAGGAAGCCCGGCGTTCCGGTCACCTTGCGGTGGAAGTTTCGCGGATCCAGCGCCACACCCCACACCGCCTCGTAGACCCGGCGCAGCTCGCCGACGGTGAACTCGGGCGGGCAGAACGCGGTGGCCAGCGATGAGTACTCGATCTTCGACCTGGCGCGCTCCACGCCGTCGGCGAGGATCTGCGAGTGATCGAAGGCGAGCGGCGCGCGATGCTCCTCGCCCGGCGCACCGTTCTCCGCCTGCAACAGGTCGTCCACCGGAGCCCACCGCGCGCTGCGCGCGTCGCCCCCGGCCCGCGGAGCCGGGAGGTCGGGCGCCAGCACCAGGTGCGCGACGCTGACCACCCGCATCCGTGGGTCGCGGTTCGGATCGCCATAGGTGGCGAGCTGTTCCAGATGCGCCCCGCCGGTGCCGTACGGCCCCGCCGCGCCGAAACCGGCCGGAACGGGCTGCTGGGTACGCAGCCCGGTCTCCTCCGCGAGCTCACGGGCGGCGGCCTCGGCGAGGTTCTCGTCGGGCCTCACGAATCCCCCGGGCAGCGCCCACCGCCCCTGGTACGGCGGCTCACCCCGGCGGACGGTCAACGCGCACAGCGCATGCTGACGCACGGTGAGCACGACCAGATCGACGGTGACAGCGAAGGGCGGATGGGCCGACGGGTCGTAGGGCGACATGACGTGATCATAGTCGTCTCACTGACGATAAACAGCTGGTTCGGGGGATGCGTGGCGGGGTCGGTGCTCGGGGGGCGCCCCCGCCCCCCTCCCCCTCCCTCCCCTCCCCCGAGTTCCAGCGTGCGGCCGGATATCGGCCCCGCGGCCGGTGGCTGACCGCGCCCGGGTGAACCGATGGCGGCGCGGACGTCTACCGTTCCGATCGGTGCCTCCTGCGGGCGCCGCACGCGACCAGCCGCCAGTGCCGATCCAGCCGTACCAGCCTGAGGAGAACGATGGCCGTCCTTCGCCAGCCCGGCGCCGTGCTCACCGACCACACCTTCAGCGTCCCGTTGGACCACTCACGCCCCGACGGGGAGCGGATCGAGATCTACGCTCGCGAGGTGGTGGCGGTGGGCCGGGAACGCGAGCCGCTGCCCTGGCTGTTGTTCCTCCAGGGCGGCCCGGGTGGGCGCTCCCCTCGCCCGCTGGGCCGGGACAGCTGGTTGAGCCGGGCACTCGACGACTACCGGGTGCTGCTACTGGACCAGCGGGGCACCGGACGGTCCACCCCGGCGAACCGGCAGACCCTGCCCAAGCGTGGTGACGCCGCCGCGCAGGCCGCGTATCTGGCGCACTTCCGTGCCGACGCCATCGTGGCCGACTGCGAACTGATCCGCCGCCAACTGGTGGGCGCGGACGGGCAGTGGTCGGTGCTCGGGCAGAGCTTCGGCGGATTCTGCACGCTGACCTATCTGTCGTTCGCGCCGCAGGGGGTACGGGAGGCGTTCATCACCGGCGGGCTCGCCGGACTGCGTTCCAGCGCGCGGGACGTCTACCGGGCCGCGTATCCGCGTGTGGAGCGCAAGAACCGGCGGCACTATGAGCGTTATCCGCAGGACGCCGAGCTCGCCCAGGCGGTGGTTCGCCATCTGCGCGACCACCAGGTGCGGTTGCCCGGCGGTGCGGTGCTGACGCCAGAGGCCTTCCAGTCGTTGGGGATCATGCTTGGGACCAGCAACGGGTCGCATACTCTGCACTACCTGCTGGAGGACGCCTTCCTTCCGGGTTCGGGCGAACGCACGCTTTCCGACTCCTTCCTTTCCGAGGTGCAGGGTCATCTGTCCTTCGCGGCCAATCCGCTCTATGCGGTGCTGCACGAGTCGATCTACGGCCAGCGGTCGGTCTCCAGCCAGTGCACGGGCTGGGCGGCGGAGGCGGTCCGGGCGGAGTTCCCGCAGTTCGACGCCGAAAAGGCGCTGTCCGGTGATGGCCCGCTGCTGTTCACCGGGGAGATGATCTACCCCTGGATGTTCACCGCCGACCCCGTTCTCGAACCGCTGCGGGAGGCGGCGGAGCTCCTCGCGTCGCGTGAGGACTGGCCGGATCTGTATGACGTCGACCAACTCGCCCGCAATGAGGTGCCTGTTGTGGCCGCTGTTTACCACGACGACATGTATGTCGACACCGCCGACTCGCTGGAGACGGCCGCGGCGGTCAAGGGACTGCGCACCTGGGTGACCGACGAGTACGAGCATGACGGGTTGCGGGTGAGCGGTGGGCGGGTGCTGGATCGGTTGATCCGCCTGGCGCGGGGCGAGTTGTAGCGGGCAGCCGCCCACGCCGGCGCATGGCCCGGTGCGTTCTCGTGGGGGACTCAGCATCGTCGTCCGTCTCCCTTCCGCGTTCGGGTCGGGCGGTGTGCCCGGCGGCGGGTGCCGGGGCGGTTGGCGGGGCTGGTGTCGGTGGCCGGGCGTCCCTTGGGTCCGGTGGCCGGCTGTGGGGTCGTGGTGCCGCGCGCCTGCCGCTTGCTGCGTTCCTGTCGGAGGCACTGGCGCAGTGGTTCGGGATCCAGGCCGTTGTTGCAGGCCCGGTGCAGCAGCTTGGCGAAGGTGTATTCGGGGTCGGCGTCCAGTGCCCGGTCGAAGGCGACGCGTGCGGCGGGCTCGTCTCCGACGGACCAGCAGACCCAGCCGGCCAGGGTGAGTGGCGCGGCGGAGTGGTCGGTGTAGGCGCCGACGCAGCGGCGTGCCAGCGCGCGCCACAGTCTTAGCGCGGGGGCGGCGTCCTGTCCTTCCATCCATTCGGCTGCCTGGTCGCGGGTCTCGCGGTCCTGGAGGCCGAGGATGATCGCGGCTGCCTCGGCGTCCGCGAGGAGGGTGTCGTCGTGGGTGTCGCCCGCGGTGTCGTCGGAGGCGGCTGGGGTGGTGCGGAAGCGGTGGAGGGCGGCTTCGGCGAGGGTCAGTGTCTCCTCTCGGACGGTGAGGATGTCTCCGTCGCGGAGCATGCGGGGGACGAGTTCGGCGCAGGCCTGGTCGAGGGCGGCTTCCTGGGGGGCGGCTCGGGGTGGGCCGAGTGGTGTGTACCGGGCTTGCATCTCCTTGAGGGTTCCGCGTACCTGGATGCCGGCGTAGGCCGCGGCGGCGGCCATGACGGAGGTGCCGTCCTGGGGGATGGGTGTTCCGTCGGGTGGGCAGCAGCCGATGTCGGGGCAGCAGTAGGACCACCACCGGCCGTCGCTGACGCAGAGGGCTTCCATGACCGGTACGTCGAGGGTGCCGCATGCGGTGCGGAGGTGTTGGGCGAGGGGTCGTAGTCGTTCCATGGTCTGCTGGGGGCGTTCGCCGGGGCGCGGGTCCTGGCAGAGGAACACGGCGATGCCGTCGGGGTGGTCGGGGCGGCTTGCCTCTCCGATCAGGCAGTCGGCGAGTTGGGCGGCGACGTGGCGCCACTCGGCGGGGTCGGCCGGGATGCCGAGGCGTAGTCGTCCGCCGAAGCGGCCGCGGGCTCCGTGCAGGGCGACCATGACGATGCTGTCGTCCGGGTGGAAGCCCAGGACGAAGGGCAGTGCCTCGGCCAGGTCGGCGGGACCACGCAGGGTGACTCGTGGTTCGCGGGGTGGATGGGACGCTGAGGATTCGGTGTGCTGTGTCATGGGGTGAAGATCCCGCGGTGTGCCGCGCGCCCGCCAGCCCTGTGGATAACTCCCTCGTTTCGTACGATGAGCTGCGCGAAATGGCATGACCGGTTCGAGGGACGGGTTGTCCACAGGCTCTGGCCGCAGTTCGCGCGTTGTCGGTGGCATCGGGTTGCATGGGGGCATGAGCGAGAACCTGCGTACCGCTGCCGATGCCGTGCTCCGCCGTCTTGTCGGTGACCCCACCGGCTCCGCGCGGCTGCGTGAGGATCAGTGGCGGGCGATCGAGGCGCTGGTCGCGCAGCGGCGTAGGGCCCTGGTGGTCCAGCGCACCGGCTGGGGTAAGTCCGCGGTGTACTTCGTGGCCACGGCGCTGCTGCGGGAGCGTGGCAGCGGGCCGACGGTGATCGTCTCGCCGCTGCTCGCGCTCATGCGCAACCAGATCGAGGCCGCTGAGCGGGCGGGTATTCGGGCCCGCACGATCAACTCGGCGAACACCGAGGAGTGGGACACAGTGCAGGCCGAGGTGGCCGCCGGTGCGGTGGACGTGCTGCTGGTGAGCCCGGAGCGGTTGAACAACCCCGACTTCCGGGATGATGTGCTGCCCAAACTGGCGGCGACCACTGGCTTGTTGGTGGTGGACGAGGCGCACTGTATTTCCGACTGGGGCCATGACTTCCGGCCGGACTACCGCCGGTTGCGGACCATGCTGGCCGAACTTCCGCCCGGTACACCGGTGTTGGCGACCACGGCCACCGCGAACGCCCGGGTGACGGCCGATGTGGCCGAGCAGTTGGGCACCGGTGGCCGTCCGGACCAGGATGGGGGTGCGCTGGTGCTGCGCGGCCCGCTTGATCGGGAGAGCCTGGCGCTGGCCGTGCTGCGGCTTCCTGATGCGGCGCACCGGTTGGCCTGGCTTGCCGATCATCTGGAGGCACTGCCCGGTTCGGGGATCATCTACACGCTGACCGTGGCGGCGGCGGAGGAGGTGACCGCGTTCCTGCGGCAGCGCGGTTATGCCGTCGCCTCCTATTCGGGGAAGACGGAGGACGCCGATCGGCGCACCGCGGAGGCCGATCTGCTGGCCAACCGGGTCAAGGCGCTGGTGGCGACCTCGGCGCTGGGGATGGGTTTCGACAAGCCCGACCTGGGTTTCGTGGTGCACGTCGGTTCTCCGTCGTCTCCCATCGCCTACTACCAGCAGGTGGGGCGGGCTGGTCGTGGTGTGGACCATGCCGAGGTGCTGCTGCTTCCCGGCCGTGAGGACGAGGCGATCTGGCGGTACTTCGCGTCGCTGGCGTTCCCTGGTGAGGAGCAGGTGCGCCGCACGCTCGAGGTGCTCGCGGAGGCGGACCGGCCGGTGTCGCTTCCGGCGCTGGAGGCCCGGGTCGACCTTCGCCGCTCCCGGCTGGAGACCATGCTGAAGGTCCTGGACGTGGACGGCGCGGTGCGCCGGGTGCGCGGCGGCTGGACGGCGACCGGGGAGCCGTGGGTGTATGACGCCGAGCGGTATGCGTGGGTGGCCCGGCAGCGTGAGGCCGAGCAGCAGGCGATGCGGGACTACGCGGCCACCACGGGCTGCCGGATGGAGTATCTGCGACGGCAGTTGGACGATGAGGCGGCCGAGCCGTGTGGCCGCTGTGACAACTGCGCCGGGGCCCGCTTCCCTGAAGGTGTTTCGGCTGACGCGCTGGACGCTGCCAGAGCCGCGTTGGGCAGGCCCGGTGTGCAACTGGAGCCGCGCCGTATGTGGCCGACCGGGATGCCCGCGGTGGGTGTGGACCTGAAGGGGCGGATTCCGGTCGGCGAGCAGGCGCTGAGCGGTCGGGCGCTCGGCAGGCTGTCGGACATCGGCTGGGGCAACCGGCTGCGCCCCATGTTCGCCGAGGGCACGCCCGACGGTCCGGTGCCCGGGGACGCGGTGGACGCTGTGGTGCGGGTGCTCGCGGACTGGGCCAAGGGGCCCGGTGGTTGGGCGAGCGGCGATCCCGGCGCGCCGGCGCGTCCGGTCGGCGTGGTCACCGTGGACTCGCGCAGCCGCCCGCAGCTGATCGAGTCGTTGGGCGCGCGGATCGCGGAGATAGGCCGGATGCCGCTGCTGGGCCGGTTGTGCTACGCGGAGGGCCAGGCGCCGGAGCGCATACCGCGCAGCAACAGCGCCCAGCGGCTGCGTGCGCTGCACGGCGCGTTCACCGTTCCGCCGGAGGTGGCCGCCGAGTTGGCCCGCAACCCGGGACCGGTGCTGTTGGTGGATGACTTCGCGGACACCGGCTGGACGCTGGCGGTCGCCGCCCGGCTTCTGCTGCGGTCCGGCGCTCAGGCGGTGTTGCCGCTGGTCCTGGCCATGCAGGGCTGATCGGAGGCTGGTTCACGACGGCGCCGACGGGATCTAACCGGCGGACAGGTCCATACCGGTCGGGTGGCGGCAATTGCTCATTGCCGCACGTCCGTACGGAAGGAAGAATTGGAGCGGACCCCCGGCTGGCTCATCGAGCCCCAGGACCGGCGTACGCCCGTGCCCAGTACCCGAGCGCGCGCACGAAGGGAGGACCATGGCTTTCGGCTTCTCTCCGGAAACCGGAGCCGACGCGGCCTCCCGCCTGAGTCGGATCCTGGGTCTCGAGGAGTGGACGGCATGCGGGATACCGCTGCTGCCCAGGCCCCGGGATGTCGTCAAGGACCTGTACACCCGTCATCTGCCGTCTCCGGCGACCGCGGTGGTGGCGGTGTTCGCCCCGGACGGGCGTGCGGCCGCCAGTGCCTCGTTCTCCCAACGGGCGGCCAGCGTGGACGGGTGGGAGCACCGCAACGCGATACTCGCCCATCTGCGCCGGGTCATCCCGCACGATCTGCGCCGTCGTGTTCCCATACGGACCGCCGTGCTGCTGGTGTGCAGGGACGGTGTGCCCGGCTGGACCGCGGCCGACGGAGCGTGGATGTGGGGCCTGCGCGACGCATGCACGTTGCACGGGCTGCGCTGCGGGGCGTACATCACGCTCACCCCGAGCGGCTGGCATGTGCTGGGCGACGGGCGCAGTGGCCGTACGCCGCACGCCGGTTCGTGGTCGGAGCGCGCCGGAAGCCCGGCGGCACTCGGCTCGACCGACGCGGCGCCGCAGGCCGTCCGCCGCCAGGTGGCCCGCTGAGCGCGGGCCGACCCCCCGTCGTGACGCGAAGGCGCGCCGGTCAGAGCAGTGCGCGCAGCCGCTCGGGGTCGCCGCAGACGACGAGCAGCGATTCCGCTCGGGCCATCGCGGCGGGCAGTGCCTGCGCCGACTCCTCGTCGGTGCCGCCGTTCACGGCGAGCACCACCACGGGCCGCTTCCCGGCACGTTCGGCGGTGGCACGCGCGTAGAAGACGTCGTCGGCCTCGTCCTGCTGGCGCCAGTAGGGCTCCTCACCGAACGACAGCTCGTGCTGCGCCCAGGGGTGGATCTCGCCGGTGGTCAGCACCAGGATGTCGGAGGGCGCACGTCCGGAGTCCAGCAGTTCGTCGACCGCGTTGTCGGCCGCCTCGATAGCGGTGACGTCGGTGGCCGGGACCAACTGGATCTGCGCCGTGGCTTCGGCGGCTCGCGTAGCGGACGGTCCCGCCGGGGCGGTCGTCCGAGCGGAGCCGGGGTGTCCGGGCGACGGATGGGTACGGGTCGCGCGCGGCGGCGCCGGGCGCGGGCCGGGTCGGGGACCGGGAACCGGGACGGGGCGGGGGGCTTGCGGAGTACGGGTTCCCCCCGCTGCGGCGCGCGGGCCCGGGACACTCTCGTGAATCTGTGGCTCCTCGGGGATGAGAGGCATGATGAGTTGTCTATCAAATGCGGTGGACGGACACAGCAGCGGGTAGGTCAGAAGTCGAAACCCAACTGCTCGGACTCGTCCGCCTCGTCGATAATCTGGCGGACCTTCTTCAGATGTCGCCAGCGCGGCAACGAGTCAAGGTACGCCCAGGACAGTCGGTGGTATGGGGTGGGCCCCCACTCCTCCAGTGCGGCACGGTGCACCGGCGAAGGGTACCCCGCGTTCTCGGCGAACCCGAACGCGGCGTATTGCGCGCCGAGTTCGGCCATTCGCGCATCGCGCCATACTTTGGCGATCACCGAGGCGGCGGCAACCGAAACACAGGACTGATCGCCCTTGATCACGGTGCGCACCTGCCAGGGACCGCCGAGGTAATTGTGCTTGCCATCCAGGATGACGGCATCGGGTGCCACCGACAACCCTTCCAGCGCGCGTACGGCGGCAAGTCGCAATGCCGCGGTCATTCCGAGCTCGTCGATCTCCTCGGGTGAGGCATGGCCCAGCGCGTGATCGGTGACCCAGCCGGCGAGTTGCCCGGCCATGGCGGTGCGCCGTTTGACGGTGAGCAGTTTGGAGTCGGTGAGACCTTCCGGCGGGCGACGCAGCCCGGTGACCGCCGCGCACGCGGTGACCGGTCCCGCCCACGCGCCCCGGCCGACCTCATCGATACCGGCGACGATCCGGACGCCGAGGGTGGCGCGAAGCGAGCGTTCGACGCTGTGGGTGGGTGGTTCGTACGGCATGGCAATGCCAAGCCTACGCCCCCTGTTCGACCGGTGAGGCGGCGCCGTCCCTCTGCCGCCCGCCCACCGCTCACCAGCGCCGATCCGGAACCGCTCCCCGAACGCGCCGGGCATGCCCCGGTCCGAACTCCCCTGCGGTAGAAGGCAGTTCGGACGGGGACAAGCGGAAGCAGGCGCGGGCGCTGCGCCGCGGGCTGTCAGGCCTGCGAGGAGTCAGGGCGTACGAGCCAGTCGGGCAGCGGCTCGGTGCGACGCTGCCATTCCGCGGGCGCGGCGCCCGACTGCCGGGCGGCCAGCACACCGCCGACGATCGCGCAGGTGGTGTCGACGTCGCCGCCGGCGCGCGCCGTGGTCCACAGCGCCCGCTCGAAGTCGTCGAGGTTGCGGGCCGCGGCCCACAGGGCGAACGGCACCGTGTCATGGGCGCTGGTGCGCCGTCCGCAGCCCAGTACGGCGGCGACGGTCCCGACGTCCGCGTAGTCGAGCATGTCGCGGGCGCGGCGCAGCCCGGCGTGCACGGCGCTGCGCGGCACCAGGTCGATGACCGCGCTCAGCAGGTCCGCCGGTGCCTTCGGTCCCTCGGGGGCGGCCACCAGGGCCGCGGCGGCGGCCACCGCCATCGCGCCGACCACCGCCTCGCGGTGCTGGTGCGTGGTGTAGGCGGAGATCTCCGCCTGGTGGGTGGCCTGTACGGGGTCGTCGGCGTACCAGGCGCCGAGCGGTGCGATGCGCATGGCGGCGCCGTTGCCCCAGGAGCCCTGCCCGTTGAAGACGCCCGCCGCCAGTTCCCGCCAGTCGGCGCCCTCCTGCCGGATCAGCCGCAGGATGCGGTTGACGGTCGGGCCGTAGCCGCGGTCGAAGTCGTGGTGCTCCGCGAACGAGCGCGCGAGGTCGTCCTGGTCGATCCGGCCGTGCCGGACGAGGACGTTCAGCACCGAGCAGGCCATCTCGGTGTCGTCCGTCCACTGCCACGGCGCGGGCGGCAACTCCCTGCTGTGCAGGGCCGGGTAGTTGGACGGCACGAAGAACTGCGAGCCCAGTGCGTCGCCGACGGACAGTCCGCGCAGGCTGGCGAGGGCCCGGTCGAAACGCTCGGGCAGCAGGGTGTCAACGGTCATGGCGACGGAAACTCTGACATCACCCCTGAACAGGGTCAATCACCGTGTGCGCAAACTCACCGGTCTCACGGGCGGCGCCTAGAGCGGCACACCCGGCACCGCACCGATCACAGGCCGCACCGGGACCCCATAAATACAAGGCACCGTGTCTTGTAAAGTGGCATCATGGCGGAAACGGCGGCGCGCGGCAGACCCCGCAGCGAGACGGCCCGGCGTGCGGTGCTGGACGCGGCGCTGCGGCTGTGCCAGCGCGACGGCTACCAGGCGCTGACCATCAAGGGGATCGCCCAGGCCGCGGGTGTGGGGCGGCAGACCGTCTACCGCTGGTGGCCGACGAAGGAGGCCGTGCTGCTCGAAGCGCTGCGCGACCTCGTCCACCGCCAGAGTGCCCGGCTCGCCCCGGACACCGGCGACACCCTGGCGGACGTACGTACGCTGCTGGACACGACGTTCCGGCTCGCGCGGGAGCTGACCGGGCACGCGCTCGTCGGCCTGATGGCACAGGCGCAGCACGACCCGGACCTGTCCGCCCGGCTGCAGGGCACCGTGATCGGCCCGCGCCGGGCGGCGCTGCGCGATGTGCTGGCGCGTGGTGTGGAGCGCGGCGAACTCAGCGACGGCGAGGTCCCGCTGGACCTCGCCGTCGACCTCGCCTTCGGCACGATGTGGTACCGGCTGATAAGCCACCACGCCCCGGTCGACGACGACCTGGCGGCCCAGCTCAGCCGCACGCTGTGGCGGCTGCTGCGACCCGGCGGGCCGGGTCAGGCGGAGCGCTGCGCCGCCCCGTAGCGGCGTTCCGCCAGCGGCGCGTGCGCCACGAAGTCCTCGAAGCGGCGCTGTCCCACGGCATGCCCGGGGGCCAGCAGGCCGCCGTCGCGCACCGCCCTGACCAGCCTGCCCGGAAGCGGCACCGGCACCACCGGCCGGCGGCTTCCTCGTGCCCGCAGTACCGCTGCGACCACGTCGGCCGCGCTCAGGACCTGCGGTCCGCCCAGGTCGGGCACGCGCCCGGCCGCCTCGCCGACGGCGAGCTGCGCAACCTTGTCCGCGACCTCGCCCACGTCGATCGGCTGGAACGACACCCCGGACGGAACACACACCACCGGCAGCCGGGCCAGTTGCTGCGCCACCACGAGCAGCAGGTCGTGGAACTGGGTGGCCCGCTGCACCGTCCAGGGCAGCCCGCTGCCCTCCAGCTCCTGTTCCACCTGCCGCTTGACCCGGTAGTAGCCGTACGGCACGCGGTCGACGCCGACGATCGACACATACAGCAGATGCGGTGCCCCTGCGCCCCGGGCCGCGGCGATCAGGTGCCGGGCGGCGACGACGTCGTTCTTCCAGTGCCGGTTGTCGCTCGCGCAGTGCACCACCGCGCCCACCCCGTCCAGTGCCGCGTCGAGCCCGGTGCCCCCGGTGAGGTCACCCACCGCCCACTGCGCCTGCTCCGGCACCATGGCCGTCCGGTCGGCGCGGCGGCTGAGCACCCGCACCCCCCGCCCCTCGGCCACCAGCCGCCGGACCACCGCGGCGCCGAGCACACCCGTACCGCCGGTCACCAAAATCGTGTCCATCGCCGTCTCATTCCCTCCGTGCGGGCCGGGACCCACGGCGGGTGGCCGGTACCGGCCACCCGCGAACCTCCCGGCGGAGATCTCACGGGAGAGACCGGACAGCCCGCCGAACCGTGACAGCCGCGGGTCACGCGGTGGTGTGCCCGGCCCACTGCCGGCCGAAGAACTCCAGCTTCCGCGGATTGAGCACGTTGCGCAGCCCGACGATGCCCTGGTGGGCGAACTCCGGCACCAGCACGCCGAGCACCCTGGACCTGAGCAGCGCGACCATCGCGGGCTCGCCGTTCACCTCGACGATCTCCACCCGAAGGCCCGGCGGCGCCTTGAGCACCAGCCCGGCGACCAGGCGGGCCACCTTCGACGGGCCGAGCACCGGACGCAGCGCGGCCGACACCCGGCCGCCGCCGTCCGCCCAGGCCACCACGTCCTGCGCGAGGAGTTCCTCAAGGCCCGCCACATCGCCGTCCGCGGCGGCGCGCAGGAACTCCTCGACCATCCGCCGCCGCTGCTCCCACGTCGCCTCGAAACGGGCCTGCGGCTCGCCGACCCGGCTGCGGGCCCGGCGCAGCAACTGGCGGCTGTTGTCCTCGGACAGCTCCAGCACCTCGGCGATCTGCGCATGCGGGTAGCCGAACGCCTCACGGAGCACGAAGACCGCGCGCTCCGCCGGGGTCAGCCGTTCCAGCAGCACCAGCAGCGCGAAGGAGACCGACTCGCGCCGCTCGGCGCTCTCCAGCGGCCCCAACGCGCCGTCCGCGGTCAGCACGGGCTCCGGCAGCCAGGGGCCGACGTACCGCTCGCGGCGCAGCCGCGCCGAATCCAGTACGTTCAGGCACAGGTTGACCACCGTCCTGGCCAACCACGCGCCGGGCACCGCGACTTGGCCGCGGTCCGCGCGCTGCCACCGCAGATAGGCGTCCTGCACCACGTCCTCGGCCTCGGCGGCCGAGCCCAGCATGCGGTAGGCCACCGCGAACAGCCGTGGCCGCTCCCGCTCGAACACCACGGCCGGCTCCGCGAGCGCCGCCGGAAGGCACGACGACCCGGCGCTCGGCGAAACCGCCTGAACCGGGGCGGAGTTCACACCGTCCACGCCTGCACCACATCGATGATGTCACCCGCCACCGACAACAGGTCCGCGTCCAACTCCGCGCGCTGCTCCAGCCTGCCGACCGCCGCCGGGCGGTACTTGCCGCGCTCGGTGGAGGAGTCCCACATCGACAGGACCAGGAACTCGCTTCCCGCGCCCTCCGCGAAGACGCCCCTGAGCATCCCGGGCGACCCGGCCATCGCCGGGTTCCACACCTTCTCCTGCATCGTCATGAAGTGCTCCACCTGCTCGGGACGCACCCGAAGGTGCGCGGCGCGCACCAGGTCCGCGTCCCTGAACTGGGCCCGGAACCCGACCTTCACCTCCTGACGCTGCTCGAAGAGGCGGACGTCGGCGCGGTCGTAGGTGCCCGCCTGGGCCACGGCTATGGAGTCGTGCGGCCCGGCCATGAACATGTCGTAGAACCGGCGGTTCTCCCAGAAGCAGAAGACATGCGCCTCGTTCGGGCGACCGCGCCCCCATCCGCCGCCCTGTCCCCGGAACCCCGGCTCGCCCAGCAACCCCGACCACTCACGCTGCCCGCGCTCGAACGCCTGCCGGTCCAGCACACGGCAGCGACTCCACTTCACCAGCACCGCGCCATCTTATGGCCGCCAGGTGCCCGCACCGTGCGGGCGGCAAAGCCCGTCACCCGCCCAACTCCCCTTGTGGGCACGGTCGTACGATCACGGCATGGACGCTCTGTACCCACGCCTGCTGGTCCGCGACTTCGACGCCGCCACCCGGTTCTGGTCCGCGGCGCTGCGCGACCTGCTCGGCGTCGAGCCGGTCAAGGTGCTGCCCGACCACGGGTACGCGAACTGGGACGTGGACGGCCAGGCGGTGCTCGTGCTGTACGCGCGCGAGGCGGTCGCCCGCACCGTCGGCACCGAGGCGCTGCCGGCGCGGTCGCCCGGGCAGGACACGGCGATGCTGGTGCTGCGGGTCGACGATGTGGACGAGGCCGCGCGCAGGCTCGCCGGGCACGGCGCCATGGTCGTCGTGGAGCCGCGCGACCGCCCGCAGTGGGGCCCGAACCTGCGCACCGCGCATCTGCGCGACCCGGAGGGCAACCTCATCGAACTCCAGTCGTACTGACCACCGGCACAGCATGAGGCGGGGCGCGGACCTTCCAGTCCGCGCCCCGCCTCATGCCTCACTCAGCGGTGTCAGCTGCACCCGCTGGTCGAGCCGCAGCCCTCGCACACGTAGCAGCTGCCCGCGCGGCGCATCTTGGTGCCGCAGGAGAAGCACAGCGGTGCGTCGGCGTTCAGGCCCTGCTGGATCTCCAGCAGTTCCGTGGAGTTGTGCGCCAGCCGGGGCGACGGCTGCTCGGCCGCGTCCTGGGTGCCGCGGGCCGGGGACTGCTTGGGCGGCTCCACCTGGCGGGGCGCCGACTGGGCCAGGCCCTCGACGTCCACGTCCTCGCCCTCCGGCTCGTAGGAGCCGGTGTCCAGGTGCCGCTGACGCTCCTCGGCGGAGTGGATGCCGAGCGCGGAACGGGTCTCGAAGGGCAGGAAGTCCAGCGCCAGGCGGCGGAAGATGTAGTCGACGATCGACTGCGCCATCCGCACGTCCGGGTCGTCGGTCAGACCGGCCGGCTCGAAGCGCATGTTGGTGAACTTCGAGACGTAGGTCTCCAGCGGCACGCCGTACTGCAGGCCGACGGACACGGCGATGGAGAAGGCGTCCATCATGCCCGCGAGGGTCGAGCCCTGCTTGGACATCTTCAGGAAGACCTCGCCGAGACCGTCGTCCGGGTAGGAGTTGGCGGTCATGTAGCCCTCGGCGCCGCCCACCGTGAAGGACGTGGTCAGTCCCGGACGGCCCTTCGGCAGCCGCTTGCGGACCGGGCGGTACTCGACGACCTTCTCCACCTCGGCCGGGGCGGTGGCCTGCCCGGCCTTCTTCTCCTCTTCCTTCTTCTTCGCCGAGAGCGGCTGGCCCACCTTGCAGTTGTCGCGGTAGATGGCCAGCGCCTTCAGGCCCAGCTTCCAGCCCTCGAAGTAGATCTCCTCGATCTCCTCGACGGTGGCGGACTCCGGCATGTTCACGGTCTTGGAGATGGCGCCGGACAGGAACGGCTGGGCGGCCGCCATCATCCGGACGTGGCCCATCGGCGAGATGGCCCGCTCGCCCATGGCGCAGTCGAAGACCTCGTAGTGCTGCGGCTTCAGGCCCGGGGCGTCGATGACGTTGCCGTGCTCTGCGATGTGCGCGACGATCGCCTCGACCTGCTCCGGCTGGTAGCCGAGCCGCTTGAGGGCCTTGGGCACGGTGTTGTTCACGATCTGCATCGACCCGCCGCCGACCAGCTTCTTGAACTTCACCAGCGCCAGGTCCGGCTCGACACCGGTGGTGTCGCAGTCCATCATCAGGCCGATGGTGCCGGTAGGCGCCAGCACGCTCGCCTGCGCATTGCGGAAACCGTTCTTCTCGCCGAGCCGGATCACGTCCTGCCAGGCCTCGGTCGCCGCGGCCCACACCGGGGTGTCCAGGTCGTCCATGCGCGTGGCGACGGCGTTGGCGTCCGCGTGCTGCTTCATGACGCGCTTGTGGGCGTCGGCGTTGCGGGCGTAGCCGTCGTACGGGCCGACGACCGCGGCCAGTTCGGCGGAGCGCCGGTAGGAGGTACCGGTCATCAACGAGGTGATGGCACCTGCCAGGGCACGGCCGCCATCGCTGTCGTAGGCGTGGCCGGTGGCCATCAGCAGGGCGCCGAGGTTGGCGTAGCCGATGCCCAGCTGGCGGAAGGCGCGGGTGGTCTCGCCGATCTTCTGGGTGGGGAAGTCGGCGAAGCAGATGGAGATGTCCATCGCGGTGATGACCAGCTCGACCACCTTGGCGAAGCGCTCGGCGTCGAAGCTCTGGTTGCCCTGGTCGTCGTCGCGCAGGAACTTCATCAGGTTCAACGAGGCCAGGTTGCACGAGGAGTTGTCCAGGTGCATGTACTCGCTGCACGGGTTCGAGGCGGTGATCCGGCCCGACTCCGGCGAGGTGTGCCAGTGGTTGATGACGTCGTCGTACTGGATGCCGGGGTCGGCGCAGGCCCAGGCGGCCTCGGCCAGCTTGCGGAACAGGCTCTTCGCGTCGACCTCCTCGATGACCTCGCCGGTGAGCCGGGCGCGCAGGCCGAACTTCTCACCGTTCTCCACGGCCTTCATGAACTCGTCGTTCACCCGGACCGAGTTGTTGGCGTTCTGGTACTGGACGGAGGTGATGTCCTCGCCGCCGAGGTCCATGTCGAAGCCCGCGTCGCGCAGCGCGCGGATCTTCTCCTCCTCCTTCACCTTGGTCTCGATGAAGGCCTCGACGTCCGGGTGGTCCACGTCCAGCACGACCATCTTGGCCGCACGGCGGGTCGCGCCACCGGACTTGATCGTTCCTGCCGAGGCGTCGGCGCCGCGCATGAAGGACACCGGGCCGGAGGCGTTGCCGCCGGAGGAGAGCAGTTCCTTGGAGGAGCGGATGCGGGAGAGGTTCAGGCCGGCGCCGGAGCCGCCCTTGAAGATCATCCCCTCTTCCTTGTACCAGTCGAGGATCGAGTCCATCGAGTCGTCGACGGAGAGGATGAAGCAGGCCGACACCTGCTGCGGCTGGGCGGTGCCGACGTTGAACCACACCGGGGAGTTGAAGCTGAAGATCTGGTGCAGCAGGGCATAGGCCAGCTCGTGCTCGAAGATCTCTGCGTCCGCGGGGGAGGCGAAGTAGCCGTGCTCCTCGCCCGCGGCGCGGTAGGTCTTCACCACGCGGTCGATGAGCTGCTTGAGGCTGTTCTCACGGCTGGCGGAGCCGACGGCGCCACGGAAGTACTTGCTGGTGACGATGTTGACCGCGTTCACCGACCAGAAGTCGGGGAACTCCACGCCGCGCTGCTCGAAGTTGACCGAGCCGTCGCGCCAGTTGGTCATGACGACGTCGCGGCGCTCCCAGACCACCTCGTCGTACGGGTGCGTACCAGGAGTGGTGTGGATGCGCTCGATCCGCAGGCCCTTGCCGGGCTTGGCGGTCCTGGTGGTCTTCACTGCCTTTTCGGCCTTCTCAGCGTTTCCGTCCTTGGAGCGAGAGCTACGTGCCGAGCCGCTCGTCGTCTCTGTCATGCCGCCTCCCTATACGGGCAAAACGCCCTGAAGTGCCACGGTTCTTCCCGCCGCACGGTGTTGTCTGCCGCCTCGGCGCCCGTGGCACCGGACGAAGTCTGTGTCCTGCTGTGTGTCGCGGTCCCGCGGTACGCCGCGCCGCGTGTCCCCCTGGGGGCAGGGCCGCGGGCGCCCGGTGGGGGCGCGCCGGGCCGCCCGGCCTCAGGGCGAGGCCGGGCCGGATGGGACGGGGACGGCCGCGCCCCCGTCGGTGCCTCGGGCGTCCGCCGACCGCGGGGCACGGGGTTCCCCGGACCGCTGACCTGGGCTGTCGGCCGGTGGCCGGGTGGCACAGGGGGCCGGGGCGGCCCCGGCGGCGCCGCCCGCCCGTAGCTCGTTGATGGCCGCCTCGAAGTCGTCGAGCGAGTCGAAGGCCCGGTAGACCGAGGCGAACCGCAGGTAGGCGACGAGGTCGAGGTCCTGGAGCGGGCCGAGTATCGCCAGTCCCACGTCGTGGGTGGACAGTTCGGCGCTTCCGGTGGCCCGGACGGCCTCCTCGACGCGTTGGCCGAGCTGGGCCAGCGCGTCCTCGGTGACCGGGCGGCCCTGGCACGCCTTGCGCACCCCGGCGATGACCTTGTCCCGGCTGAAGGGCTCGGTCACTCCGCTGCGCTTGATCACCATCAGGGACGCGGTCTCGACCGTGGTGAACCGCCGACCGCAGTCGGGGCACTGGCGTCGCCGCCGGATCGAGGTTCCGTCGTCGGTGGTGCGGCTGTCGACCACGCGGCTGTCTGGGTGCCTGCAGAAGGGGCAGTGCATGTCCTCTCCCTCCTCACCCTGATGTCCGCACACGGACGACCGTCGCGCGGATATGGAAAAACATCGCTTCGCACGGCCTGTTGGGTCCCGCGAAGCAGCCTCAAGCATAGGCGATCCCTGGGGCCGCGAAGACCGCGGGAACCACAACTTGTAGGTGGCTGTCCCCCATCAAACCACTAGATCTGGTGCCGGGGGTCAATGTGCCGTGCTCGCGTGTCGCGGCGGCGCGGCGCCTGCGAGCCTACGTGAAGCCCGGGTACGGTGTGCGCGCGGCCCCGGGTGTCACGCTGGGTGCCACGCGGACGACGGTGGGGTACGGTGCGCGGCGCCGGGCGGCCCGGGCCGGAATCCGGCGGCGGGCCGCCTGACATGGCCAAATTCCGGCCTATACACCCAATAACTTGATCACGACAGGTGAATCATAAATTTTCACTCGAACGTGTGTTTGGCGCAACCTTTCGAAAGCAACTACCGTTGTCTCACTAGGGAGAACACCAGAGAGGGGCCGCCGTGACCACGACCGCAGACAGCGCGACCATCAGCGCCCAGGACCGCTCCCAGGACCGGCTCGATCCGATGAACGTGATGAACGACGACACTCCCAAGCCAGGACGCTCGCTGCCCGGCCGCCCGCCGGGCATCAGGGCCGACAGCTCCGGCCTCACCGATCGGCAGCGCCGGGTCATCGAGGTCATCCGGGATTCGGTGCAGCGCCGCGGCTATCCCCCGTCGATGCGGGAGATCGGTCAGGCCGTCGGCCTGTCCAGCACGTCCTCAGTGGCCCACCAGCTGATGGCGCTGGAGCGGAAGGGGTTCCTACGGCGCGATCCGCACCGCCCCCGCGCCTACGAGGTGCGCGGTTCCGACGCCCCGCACTCGCAGCCCACGGACACCACCGGCAAGCCCTCCGCATCCTATGTGCCGCTGGTGGGCCGGATCGCGGCCGGTGGGCCGATCCTGGCCGAGGAGTCGGTGGAGGACGTCTTCCCGCTCCCCCGCCAACTGGTCGGTGACGGCGACCTGTTCGTGCTCAAGGTGGTGGGTGACTCGATGATCGAGGCGGCCATCTGCGACGGCGACTGGGTCACGGTACGCCGCCAGCCCGTCGCCGAGAACGGGGACATCGTGGCCGCGATGCTTGACGGCGAGGCCACCGTCAAGCGCTTCAAGCGGGAGAACGGGCATGTGTGGCTGCTGCCGCACAACGCCGCCTACCAGCCGATCCCCGGCGACGAGGCGACCATCCTCGGCAAGGTGGTGGCCGTACTGCGCCGGGTCTGAACGACCCGGCCGAACGACACGACCCGGACCCCGGAACCCAGCACGGTTCCGGGGTCCCGCCGTGTCGGCACTCCCGCCGGGCTCCGCGCCCCGGACCGCCCTCAGCCCGTCGCTTCGGCCGCCGCCGCGATGGCCGCCAGCGACCGGCGCACCTGGTTGCGGTCCGTGGTGTACCAGAACTCCGGCATCGAGGCCCGCAGGAACCCCCCGTACCGGGCCGTGGCCAGCCGCGGATCGAGCACCGCGACCACACCACGGTCACCGGTGGCACGGATCAGCCGGCCCGCCCCCTGCGCCATCAGCAGCGCCGCGTGAGTGGCGGCCACCGCCATAAACCCGTTACCACCGTTTTCCTCAACGGCCTTTTGCCTGGCGCTCATCAGCGGATCGTCAGGGCGCGGGAACGGAATTCTGTCCATCACCACGAGTTGGCAATTGGAACCAGGAACATCCACGCCCTGCCACAGCGACAGCGTGCCGAACAAACACGTGCCGGCGTCATCGGCGAAAGTGCGGATCAGTTCCCCGAGCGTCTCCTCGCCCTGCAGCAGGATCGGGAAGTCCAGTCGGCCGCGCAGCGCCTCGGCCGCCGCCTGGGCGGCCCGCATAGAGGAGAACAGCCCCAGCGTCCGGCCGCCGGCCGCCTCGATCAGTTCGGCGAGTTCGTCCAGCATGTCGGTGCGGCTGCCCTCGCGCCCCGGTGTCGCCAGGTGCTTGGCGACGTAGAGGATGCCCTGCTTGCGGTAGTCGAAGGGCGACCCGACGTCGATCCCCTGCCACACGGGCATATCGTCGCCCCCGGTACCCTCCGGGGCCAGGCCCAGTGAGGCCGCCACCCCGTTGAAGTCGCCCCCGAGCTTGAGGGTGGCCGAGGTCAGCACCACCGAACGCTCGGCGAACAGCTTCTCGCGCAGCAGCCCGGAGACCGACAGCGGCGCGACCCGCAGCGAGGCGCCGAAGCGGTCGTGCCGCTCGCACCAGACCACGTCGTACTCCGACTCCTCCAGCAGCCGCTCGGCCACCCCGTGCACGTTCTCGATCGACGCCAGCGCCTGCTTGCGCACCGCGTCCTCGTCCGCCACCGAACGGTCGCGCACCTCGCCCAGCGAAGTGATCACCTGGCGGCAGGCGTCCCGCAGCGCGGCCAGCACATACGCCAGGTCCTCCGGGATCTCCTCCAGGCGGCCGGGCAGCGCCAGCTCCATGACCCGCTCGAAGCCCTCGGCGGCGGTCAGCAGCGCGTCCGCGGCCTTCTCGTTGACCAGTTTGGCGGACCGCTTCACGGCGCGGTTGACGCCGCCCGGGGTCAGCTCGCCGGTGGCCACCCCGGTGACCCGGGAGACCAGTTCATGGGCCTCGTCGACGATCAGTACCTCATGGCTGGGCAGCACCGGGGCGCCCTCGATGGCGTCGATGGCCAGCAGCGCGTGGTTGGTGACCACGACATCGGCCAGTTTGGCCCGCTCCCGAGCGGCCTCGGCGAAGCACTCGGCGCCGTAAGGGCACTTGGTGGCGCCCAGGCACTCCCGGGAGGTGACCGAGACCTGGGACCAGGCACGGTCGGAGACACCGGGGCTGAGCGCGTCGCGGTCCCCGGTCTCGGTCTCGTCGGCCCAGTCCCGCAGCCGCACCAGGTCCTTGCCGAGCTTGCTGGTGGGCCCGCCCATCTGCTCCATGGGGTCGAACAGGCCGTCTTCCTCGTCACTGGGCACGCCCTCGTGCACCCGGTGCAGGCACAGGTAGTTCGAGCGGCCCTTGAGCATCGCGAACTGCGGTTCGCGGCGCAGCAGGGGGCCGAGCGCGGCCACGGTGCGCGGCAGGTCGCGCTCGACCAGCTGGCGCTGGAGGGCGAGGGTCGCGGTGGCCACCACCACCGGCTCGCCGTGTGCCAGCGCCGGGACCAGGTAGCCGAGGGACTTTCCGGTACCGGTCCCGGCCTGGGCCAGCAGATGGGTGCCGTCGTCCACGGCGGTCGCCACGGCCTGGGCCATGGCGACCTGGCCGGGGCGCTCCACACCGCCCACGGCGGTGACGGCGGCGTGCAGCAGTTCGGTGAGGTCGGGCTTGCTCATAGGAGTACCCACCCTACGTGCCGCCACTGACAACGGTCCCGGAAACCGGCGGCACCGCCGGACACTCCGCGAACCGCACCGGTCACAGCGCGTACAGCGGGTTGGGCACGGTCCCGTGGACGGCGGCGTGCGGGCGCTGCGGCCGGTCGCGGTAGCCGTCGAGGTGCAGCCGGTTGCGGTTCAGGCAGAGCCGGTCGATGCGCGGGGTGAGCAGGTCGAAGGTCACGAAACGCTCCTTCAGCTCGGGGAAGCGGTCCTGGTGGCGCAGCACCTCGTCGCGCACCAGCCCCCAGAACTCGTCCTCGGGAACGCCGAGTTGGTCCTCGCACAGCGGGGCGAGGTAGCGGAAGACGCCGACGAACAGGCCGGAGTGGATGAACTGGGTGAGGAACGTGGGTGGTTCGGTGAGCAGCACCTCCCGTACCGCGTCGGGCATGGTGCGGTGTTCCGGTAGGGGTTCGGCGCTGATGTTGATGTCGTCCACGAAGTCCTTGATCGCCAGCCGGACCGGTACGTCGTCCTCGTCGAAGACGACGATGGCGTTCTCGCCGTGCGGGGAGAAGACCGTTCCGTACTGGTAGAGGAAGTGCAGCAGCGGCGGCAGCAGGGCGGCGAACAGGCGGCGCAGCCAGGTGTGCGGGGCGAGTCCGGAGCGGCGGACGAGTTCCGCGGTGAAGGACCGCCCCTCGGGGTCGGTGTGGATCAGCGCGGCGAGGGTGCGGGCGCGCTCACCGGGGTCGAGGTGTCCGGTGAGCGGTTCGCGCCAGATGGCGCCGAGCAACTCCTTGTACTGGTAGGGGACTTCCGGCAGCCGGCGGTAGACGGGGTGGTCGACGGCGACGGAGGCGACCTCGCCCAGCAGGATCACCCGGCAGTCGTCGCGCAGGAACGGGTCGGCGTCGCGCACCGCGTGCACCCAGGAGGTGACGGCGGGCGCGGCGAGGGTGCGTTCGGTGGGCAGTCCGCGCCAGACGAGGGTGTTGAGGATGGACAGCGGCAGTTTGACGGTGTGCCGGTCGGGGCGGCTGGTGTTGAGGAAGGTGCGGATGGACTGCTGCGGCAGCCGCAGATCGCCGTCGGTGGGCAGTGGGACGATGTCGTCGGCGGCGATGGAGGAGGCGAACAGCGGCAGGACGGTCTCGTCCCACTGCCACGGGTGCACCGGCAGGTAGAGGTAGTCCTCGGGCATCAGGCCGCGCTCGCGCAGCGTACGGGCGAACAACTCGCGTACCGGTTCGTCCAGTTCGCGGGAGTAGAGCCGCTCGGGGCCGCTCAGCGACGGTACGCCGCGGTAGGCGGCGAGGGTGGTGCGCACCGCGATCCACGGCAGCGGCTGGGCGCGGCGGGCCTCCGGGGTCCAGCGGTCGGCGTCGCTGGCGGAGAAGCCGAGGCGGCCCTTGTTGACCACGATCCAGGGGTGGCCGGTCTGCCTGCCCTCCAACTCGGCGTAGTCCAGGTCGGCCAGTTCGCCGGCGTCGAGCGCTACGGCGTCCAGCCTGGCGTCGGCGATCAGTGTGGCGTTGAGTTCGCGTACCAGGTGGCCGAGGGTGTCACCGGTGATGCCGAGCTGGCGGTGTGCGTGGGTGAGGAAGTGCAGCGGGTCGCCGGTGGGGGTGAGCGACCGCGGGTCGACCCGCCAGCTTCCGTAGGCTCCGCGGCGGGCCTGGAAGTGGTAGGTGACGCCGTCCGCCAGGTCCAGCCGGTAGCCGCCCGCTTCGTCCTGGGGGATCGGGGTGAGCACCTCCTCGTAGCAGAACTCGCCGATCATCTTGGCGAGCAGACGGCGGGCGACGCGGATCCAGATTCCAGGGTCGAGTTCTGCGGGACGGTATAGCACGAAGCGGCTCCTGGGACGAGGGAGTGGCGGTTGCGGTCACAGCAGATGGCGCAGCGCCCGGTCGCGGATCATCAACGCCGCGCGTTTGTCGCGCAGTTCGAGTTCGGCGGCGAAGCGGAATCCGGCGCCGAGGAACGCGGCGACGGACGGGGTGTTGCGCAGGTCGGGTTCGGCGATGACCCGGGCGCAGGCTGGTCGGTGGTCGAGGATGTGGTCGGCGACGGCGCGCAGCAGGGCGGTGCCCAGGCCCCGTCCGCGGTCGGCGACCTTGCCGATGAGCAGGTGGATGCCGGTGTCATGGGGACGGGACGGGTAGTAGCGGGCGACGGGGTCGAGGTCGGCGCGGTAGACCTCCCAGTAGCTCATGGGGGTGCCGTCCAGGACGCCGAGGCAGGGTCGGCTTCGGCCGTCTGCGTCGAGTTGGGTGCGCAGATGGCGGCGGGTGGTCTCCTCGGGTCCGGCGAGTTGCCAGAACTCGTCGACCGCCGGATCGTTCATCCACCGCGTGATGATGGGCACGTCACGGTCGGGGACCACCGGGACGAGTTGGAAGACGCCGCGAGGGGTGTTGACCGGGCCCCAGCCGCTGATGTCGTCGAGCAGGTCGTCGACCAGGCTCCTGGTCAGCGAGCCCGCTCCCGCCGCCGGGACGCTGGGCGGGATGACCAGGTCGACGGCGTCGGAGTCCAGGGTGAGGTCCAGGGTGTCGTCGCCGCTGCCGGTGGTCGTTGCGGGGCGGTTGTCAGTGGTGGCGTCGATACTGGCACTGACGTCGGTGTTGGTACTGGAGTCGGTGGGCGGCATCGGTGGCGCCCCTCCTCTCCTGGAGTGTCACGCCGCTGGTACGGCAAGGGGGTTGGGGATGGTGACGTATACGGACTGGGTGTCGACCGGGCCCACGAGTTCGTCCAGGCCGTGCAGGCGGGTGAGGAGGTTGGCCTTGCAGCGCAGGGTGGTCGCGTGCAGCAGCCGCTCCGGGAGCGTGGAGCCGCTGTCCTTGGCGGCCTGTACGAGGAAGCGCCGGAAGGCGGCGAGCAGCACCTGTTCGTCAGCGAGCCGCTGGGCGCCGAACGCGCCGATGAGACCCAGGGCGTTGTTGATACCGAGGTAGTAGGCGAACCGCTCGTCCGCCACCTCGTCGGCGACGAAGGTCTCGCTGGCGGTGCCGATGCCCGGCAGCCGCCGACCGAGTTCGGCACGCCGGGACTCGCGGAAGTAGTAGCCCTGGTTGTCGCGGTAGCGTCCGCCGGTGGGCCAGCCGTCGGCGTCCAGCAGGACGAGGGTGTTCTGCTGGTGGGCTTCGAGTGCCACACCGGCCTGACCGTCCAGCCAGAGCACGGGGCCGACCACGGTGTGCAGATAGCGCAGGAACCACTCGGTGGCCACGGCCGGGCCGGTCCTGCCGGTACGGGCGGCGAGCCGGGCGACGATGTCGGCGAGTCGGGAGCGGGCGAGCGTCGGCGGGCAGCCGGGCCAGGGGCGCGGAGAGGTCAGCCCGGCAAGGCAGTTGATGTCGTCCTGCGCGCCGAACGAGACGTGGCGCAGTACGACGTCGAGGCCGGGAACGGGTTCGCCGTCGGGTGTGTCGACGGCGAGCCATGCCGGGTCGCGCACGATGTCGAAGCCGGGGTGGTTGGCGTGCCACTGCTGGGCGAGTCCGCTGCGCAGCAGCCGGTGGACCTCCACGCCGCGGACGAGTTCCTTGCGGAGGTTCTCCCGGCGGGAGTTGGTGATCCGCACGGCGAGCGAGAGCTTGAGCATCGCGGGCGCGTCGGGCCGGTAGACGGTACGGATGGAGGAGGTCGGATGCCAGTGGTCGCCGTACGGGCCGAGGTCGTGCAGCAGTCCGGCGTCGAGGAGTTGGCGCACCCGGGGGCGGTGCCGTACTTCGCGTGCCTGCCAGGGGTGCAGCGGCAGGGCCACGGTGCCGGGCGGCAGCCTGAGTCCCTTTCCGGCCAGTCGGGCGGTGACGCGGTCGGCGGGGATGGAGCGGCCGCGGTCGGTCCAGGCGGAGTCGGTGGCCAGCACCGAGCGGTCGACGGCCATCCAGTGCAGCGGATACGCGCCGCGGGTCTCCGGCGAGTAGACGCGGGCCTCCGCGCCGGACAGGTCCTGGCGGCTCTTGGGGGTGGGGTGCAGCGGATGGCCGAGCAGCAGCGACTGTTCGGCTTCCAGGAACGGCGGGGTGCCGGGCGGTGCGGTCGGGTTGGCCCGCCGGTCGTCCACGAAGACCGCGGTGCGGCCCACCGAGTCGGCGACCCGGGCGGCCAGGTCGGCGGCCTCCTCGGCCGCGGCGCCGGTCTCCCGGGCGAGCAGTACGGCGAGGGTGACGGCGTCCACCGGCGCCCCGGACGGCATGGCGGGCGGGCCGAAGCGGTGGGTGCCGACCGCGGACCAGTGCCGTACCGGGACATGGAGCGTGACGCCGGTCGAGGTGAGCGGGATCCGCAGTGTGCCGTCCGGGTCCGGGGTGCCGCCGGTCTCCCGCGCCCAGCAGCGCAACAGGCTCTCCAGGCCGGCGTGGTTGGCGGTGGCGTAGGCGTCCCGCTGCTCCAGCGGGTCGGTGTCCCGCGGCCCGGTGTGCGGCACACCGTTGTGCTCGGCGTCGAAGTGGCCGGTCTCGGCGTGGTCCGCCGGTTCGGCGTCGGCCCGGCGGGGCGCGGACGGGATGGCGGGGCCGCGGGCGGGGCCCGGCGGGGTGGCGTCGGGCGTGGCGTCGGCCAGGGGCGGGTGGGAGGTCATCGCTGTGCTCCGTGGGGGGTGGACGACGGTGGGACGGCCTGGGAGCGGTGGTCGGCGGTACGCCGTCCGGTGGGGCGGCGCGAGGTACGACGGAGGGTTACCCCACCCCGGGCGGGTGCGATGCCCCGGTTTGGGATCACTGGGTGCGCGACCGCCTGCCCTGTGATCCGGGCGCGCGTCTCGCGCTCCGCGTGCTCCCGGCGCGTTCTCGGCACCGCGCACCGGCCGCGATTCATTTCGCGCCGCTCGCCTTCGCCTTGCGGGCCAGCCGGTCGGCGGCGGCGATGGCGTCGGTCAGCCGGTCGAGCACCGCCTCGGTCTGCTCGTCGGTGATGGTCAGCGGTGGCAGCAGCCGCACCACGCTGCCGTGCCGTCCGCCGAGTTCCACGATCAGTCCTCGGCGCAGTGCCTCGGTCCGTACGGCGGTGGCGAGTTGGGGGGCGGCGGGCAGTGCGCCGTACTCGTCGCGGTCGGCGTCGGCGTCGACCAGCTCGACGCCGATCATCAGGCCGCGTCCGCGTACGTCGCCGATGCAGGCGTGGTGGGCGGCGAGGCCGCGCAGCCGGGTGAGCATCCGGGCGCCCACCGTGGCGGCCCGTTCGGCCAGCCGGTTCTCCTGTACGTAGCGCAGGGTGGCCATGCCCGCCGCCATGGCGAGCTGGTTCCCGCGAAACGTTCCGGCGTGTGCTCCTGGCTGCCAGGCGTCGAGTTCCGCGCGATAGACGATCACGGCGAGCGGCAGGCTGCCGCCGATGGCCTTGGACAGCACCATGACGTCCGGCACGATCCCGCTGTGTTCCACCGCCCAGAAGGCGCCGGTGCGGCCCACCCCGGTCTGCACCTCGTCGACGATCAGCGGGATGCCGCGTCGCTCGGTGATCTCCCGCATCCGGCGCAGCCAGTTGTCGGGGGCGGGGATCACTCCGCCCTCGCCCTGTACCGCTTCCACGACCATCCCGGCGGGCGGCTGCACGCCTCCCTTGGGGTCGTCCAGCAGGCTGGCCGTCCAGCGCGCCGACAGCTCGGCGCCCCCGGTCCCGCCGACGCCGAACGGGCAGCGGTAGTCGTACGGGTAGGGCAGCCGGGTCACCCGGGCGTCGGCGTCGCCGACGGTGGCCCGGGCGGCGGTGTCGCCGGTGGCGGCGAGCGCGGCGGAGGTCATCCCGTGGTACGCGCCGGAGAAGGCGAGCAGTCCGCCGCGTCCGGTGGCGGTGCGCACCAGCTTGAGCGCGGCCTCCACCGCGTCGGTACCGGCCGGGCCGCAGAACTGGATCCGCGCGTGGTCGGCGAGTTCCGGCGGCAGGGTCTCCAACAGGGCGGTGGTGAAGGCGTCCTTGATGGGGGTGGCGAGGTCCAGGACGTGCAGCGGCGCACCGGAGTCCAGTACCGAGCGGATCGCCTCCAGCGCCACCGGGTGGTTGTGGCCGAGCGCCAACGTCCCAGCGCCGGCGAGGCAGTCGAGGTAGCGTCGGCCGTCGGCGCCCTCGATGGTCATGCCGCGGGCCCGTACCGGCACGATCGGCAGTGACCGGGCGTAGGTGCGCGCCGCCGACTCGCGTGCCGCCTGCCGCCGCAGGATGCCCTCGGCCTCGCCGCCGCCACCGCCCTCGACTCCGTTGCCGGGCAGCGCAGTTGCGAGCCGCTCGGCGGACTGGGTGGGCGCGGAGGCGAGGGCGGTGGATGGCGTTGCGGCCACGGGACGGGTCCTCCTGGGAGGTTGGCGTTGGGGTGCGCGGAGGGCGTTTCCCTCCCCGTGTCAACGCCCGGGGCGGCGGCTGGCAACGGCCGTTGGGGAGACCTTGACGGTCGGACGGCGCACCACGGCGGGGGCCCCAACCTTCACAGGTGAACCACACACCCCCCGTAAACCGTCCCCATCGGCAGCGGCATGATGGTGCATCGCTCCACGCCGGAGCATGACAAGGACACATCAGCGTCTTGACGTCCTCGGACGTGAGACATCAGGGGGAGAACACCCAATGCCAGCCATCCGCCGGTCCGCTCTCGCCACGGCGGCCGTCACCGCGGTCATCGCGCTGTCGGCCACCGCGTGCGGCCCGAACCAGCCCGACGCCGACGCCAAGCCGAGCGCGTCGGTCGCCCCGGCCGGGCAGTCGACACCGAAGCTGCCCGCCCGGGACCTGCAGAAGTGGAAGCAGGGCGACTGGAAGAAGTGGGACCACTGGGCGCACCAGGCGGCCGACTTCATCAACCCGGTCATCAAGAACCTGTGGAAGCCGTCCCGGATGAGCCAGGCGAAGGACAGCCCGAACGAGGTTCCGACCAGCATCGGCCAGGACCGGGGGGTCTCCGACCCGGCGCCCGCGGCGAAGGCCGCGCAGGCGGTGCAGACGCCGTACCACAACAACGCGGCACCGGTGGGCAAGGTGTTCTTCGACACCCCGCAGGGCTCGTTCGTCTGCTCCGGCACGGTGGTCGACGACCCGGCGCACCCGGGCAAGTCCAACCTGGTGTGGACCGCGGGCCACTGTGTGCACGCGGGCGCCAAGGGCGGCTGGTACCGCAACATCGCCTTCGTGCCGTCCTACAACGACCAGGCCCTGCCCGCCTCGCAGGTCAACTCCGCCCCGCAGAGCGAGGTCGCCCCGTACGGCGTGTGGTGGGCGGACTGGGCGCAGACCTCCAGCCAGTGGATCTCCACGGGTTCGGAGACCGGCGGCTACGGCTCCCCGTACGACTTCGCGGTGCTGCACGTGAAGCCGGAGAACGCGGGCGGCAAGTCCCTCCAGGAGACGGTGGGCGCGGCCCTGCCGGTGTGGTTCAACGCTCCGGCGGTGAACCAGTTCAGCTCGGTCGGCGCCTGGGGCTACCCGGCGGCCGCACCGTACGACGGCCAGAAGATGTTCGACTGCCTGGGCAAGCCGGGCCGGTTGTCGCTGGACCCGAGCATGCCGACCGAGTACCGCCTGGGCTGCACGATGACCGGCGGTTCCTCGGGCGGCGGCTGGTTCGCCAAGATGCCGAACGGCCAGGTGGCGCTGGTGTCCAACACCTCCATCGGGCCGGCCGACAACACCTGGCTGGCCGGACCGCACCTGGGCCCGGAGGCGCAGGGCGTCTACCAGGCGATCAGCCAGAAGTTCGCCAACCAGTAGGACGCGGCACACGAGTTGAGGCCCGCCGCCCCGGAAGGGCTGGCGGGCCTCGGTGCCGGAGTGCGCTCAGCGTTGGACCGCGAGGGCGAACGGCTCCAGTTCGGCGGCGAGGTCGTCGTGCACCCGGGCGGTGAGCAGCGTGCCCTCGCCGGTGTGCTCCTCGGCGAGCACCTCGCCGCTGGCGTGTACCCGGGAGACCAGCGCGCCGTGCGTGTACGGCACGAGCGCCTCAACCCGTACGGCGGGCCGGGGCAGTTCGTCGTCGATCAGCCGCAGCAGCTCGTCCATGCCGCGACCGGTGCGGGCGGAGACCGCGATGGAGTGCTTCTCGTTGCGCAGCAGCCGCTGGAGGACCAGCGGGTCCGCCGCGTCCGCCTTGTTGACCACCACGATCTCCGGCACGTCGAGCGCGCCGACGTCGCGGAACACCTCGCGCACCGCGGCGAGCTGCTCCTCGGGGACCGGGTGCGAGCCGTCCACCACGTGCAGGATCAGGTCGGCGTCGGCGACCTCCTCCATGGTGGAGCGGAACGCCTCGACCAGGTGGTGCGGCAGATGCCGGACGAACCCGACGGTGTCGGCGAGCGTGTAGAGCCGACCGCTGGGCGTCTCGGCCCGTCGCACGGTCGGGTCCAAGGTGGCGAACAGCGCGTTCTCCACCAGGACGCCGGCCCCGGTCAGCCGGTTGAGCAGCGAGGACTTGCCCGCGTTGGTGTAGCCCGCGATGGCCACCGAGGGGACCTGGTGGCGCTTGCGCTCCTTGCGCTTCAGATCGCGGCTGGTCTTCATCTCCGCGATCTCCCGGCGCATCTTCGCCATCTTCTCGCGGATCCGCCGCCGGTCCGTCTCGATCTTGGTCTCACCGGGACCACGGGTGGCCATGCCGCCGCCCGACGAGCCGGAGCCACCACCACCCATCTGCCGGGACAGCGACTGACCCCAGCCGCGCAGCCTGGGCAGCATGTACTGCATCTGGGCCAGGGAGACCTGCGCCTTGCCCTCTCGGGACTTGGCGTGCTGGGCGAAGATGTCGAGGATCAGCGCGGTGCGGTCGACCACCTTGACCTTGACCACGTCTTCCAGGTGGATCAGCTGGCCGGGGCTCAGCTCACCGTCGCAGACCACGGTGTCGGCGCCGGTCTCCACGACGATGTCGCGCAGTTCCTGGGCCTTGCCGGAGCCGATGTAGGTGGCCGGGTCGGGCTTGTCGCGGCGCTGGATCACTCCGTCGAGGACCAGGGCGCCCGCGGTCTCGGCGAGTGCGGCCAGCTCGGCCAGGGAGTTGTCGGCGTCGTCCACCGTGCCGTCGGTCCACACTCCGACCAGCACCACGCGCTCCAGGCGCAGCTGCCGGTACTCGACCTCGGTGATGTCCTCCAGCTCGGTGGACAGGCCCGCGACGCGGCGCAGCGAAGCACGGTCCGAGCGGTCGAACTGCTCGCCGTCCCGCTCCCCGTCGATCTCCTGGCTCCATGCGGTGTCCTCGTCCATCAGGGCGTGGGCCCGACGGTTCTCGGAAAGGCGCTGGCGGTCGGCCTCGTGGGCCGAGGAGGGAGCAGTGGAGTTGGTCATTTGTTCCTTTGCGTCACGGAGATGATGGTTTGCGGCCCGGGCGGCCGGGACCGTCCGTCGTATGTGGTAACGCGGCGCGGGGCCGGAGGATTCCCACGGCGGCCGCCTCGATGGTCGCACGGTACGGCGGCCACGTCACGTGTGTTTCGCCGGGGCCGCCCCCTGCCGCCACTTGGGGTGGCCGGGCATGGGCGGGGTGGTCTTGCCGTAGAGCCAGCCGCGCAGGAAACCGGACAGGTCGCGTCCGGCGACGTGCGAGGCCAGGGTGATGAAGTCGGCGGTGGAGGCGTTGCCGTCGCGGTGCACGGTGACCCAGACTCGCTCCAGCCGCCGGAACACGGCGTCGCCGATCTCCTGGCGCAGTGCGTACAGGGCCAGGGCGCCGCCGGAGTACACGTTGTCGCGGAAGATCGACAGCTGGTCACGGGCGGGCGGCTTGGGCAGGGCGGGCGGGCCCGCGAGGCGGCGGTTGGCGGCGTCCCGCTGGTAGGCGCTCCTGGCCTGCTGGTCCAGCGACGCCCCGTACCTCTTCTCCGCCCGGTAGCGCCACTCGTACCAGGTGGCGTGGCCCTCGTTGAGCCACAGGTCGGACCAGGCGGCGGGGGTGACGCTGTCACCGAACCACTGGTGGGACAGCTCGTGCACCATCAGCGGCGCGGCCAGGCGCTCGGGAGCGAGCAGGACCCGCCGCTCGAACAGGGACAGGGTCTGCGTCTCCAGCTCGAAGCCGGTCGTGGTGTCGACGTCGAGGATCCCGTACGTCTCGAAGGGGTAGCGGCCGACCTGCGCCTCCATCCAGGTCAGCTGCCCGGGGGTCAGTGCCAGCCGGGCGGCCAGCCGGTCTCGGTCGGCGGCGGCCACCACATCGCGCAGCGGCAGGCCCTCGGGGCCGGTGTGCCGCAGGACGGCGGAGCGCCCGATGGAGATCTGGGCCAGCTCGGTGGCCATCGGGTGCGCGGTGCGGTACGTCCAGGTGGTGCCGCCCGGGGAGACGCGCGGGGCACCCAGCGGGAGCCCGTTGGCGACGACGGTGATGCCGTTCGGCGCGGTGATCCGGAAGGTGAAGCGGGCCTTGTCGGACGGGTGGTCGTTGCAGGGGAAGACGCGGTGCGCGGACTCCGGCTGGTTGCCCATCGCCAGCCCGTCTCTGGTGCGGATCCAGCCGCCGTCGCCCGGCAGGCCGTGCGGGTCGCTGGTGTGGGTGATGGTGACGGTCATGGCTTCACGGGCGCGGATCTGCCGCCAGGGCGTGACCAGCAGTCGCTCCCCCTGTCGGGTGAACCGCGCCGGACGCCCGTCGACCAGCACCGACGACACCCGCGCACCCGTGAAGTCCAGTTGGAAGCCGTCCAGGGCGGTCAGCGCGCGCGCCCGGATCCGGGTGACCGCGTCCAGCGGCCGGCCTGGCCCGTGGTAGTCGAGCGAGATGTCGTAGGCGGTGGCGTCGTAGCTCGGATCGCCGACCGCCGGATAGAGCCGGTCGCCCCGGCCGACCGCCGGTGCGCCGGGCTGCTGGGCGCCGGTCAGGGCGAGGACGGTGGCGGCGGCCACGACCGCCCGGCCGACGGTGGTTGCGAACATGGACCACCGCTTATCAGCGCGGCGGTCGGGTCCGCGGGCGGCGCGGCCGGTTCCGCACCCGATCGGCCCCAGAAGGTCAGCGCGGTTGCCGTCAGCCGCGGGCGGCGGCCATCGGGCGGGCCTGGGTGCGGTAGACGTCGTAGACGCCGGGCACCCGGCGCATCGCCCGCATCAGCGCGGACAGGGCGCCCGGCTCGGGCAGTTCGATGGTGTACGTGTGGCGGACCCGCTGCTCCTGCGGGGGTTCCACGTCGGCGGCGAGGATGCCGACGCCCTCGGCGGAGATCGCCTCGGTGAGGTCGGCCAGCAGGTGGGGGCGGCCCAGCGCCTCGGCGCGGACGGTGACCCGGTATCCGGCGGCGGGCGTCTCGGTGCGCCAGCGCACGGTCTGCGGCGCACGCCCGGCGGCGGTCATCCTGGCCACCGCCGGACACTCGGCGCGGTGCACGGCGACGGTGCCGCCGCGGATGACGAACCCGGTCACCGCGTCCGGCGGCACCGGGGTACAGCAGCGGGCCAGCCGTACCGCCGCGCCCGGCCGGTCGGTGACCGCGACGGGCTCGGCGGCCGGCGCCTCCTCGGCGGTGCGCACCGGGCGGGACGCGCCGCCGCCCTCCTGCGCGGCGGGCTCCTCCTCGGCGCGTTCCTCGGGGTGGGCGGCCAGCCAGCGGCTGATCGCGATCCGCGCGGCGGCGGTGTGCGCGTGGCCCAGCCAGTCCGGGGACGGACCGGAGCCCGCGGCCATCAGCAGGTGCAGGGTGTCGCCGTCGCGCAGCGCGGTGCCGAGCGAGACGAGGCGGCCGTTGACCCGGGCGCCCACGCAGGTGTGCGCCGTCTCGCCGTGCAGCGCGTACGCCGCGTCGATACAGGAGGCTCCGGCGGACAGGCCGATGGTGCCGCCGTCGGCGGAGAAGACGGTGATCTCCCGGTCCTGGGCCAGTTCGTCGCGCAGCGCGGTCCAGAACGTGTCCGGGTCGGAGGCGTCCCGCTGCCACTCCAGCAGCCGGGAGAGCCAGCCGGGCCGGGTGGGGTCGGTGCGCTCGCCGTCGTCCGAACTGTCCGCCGTCGTATAGGGGTTGCCCAGGGCGACCACGCCGGCTTCGGCGACCCGGTGCATCTGCCGGGTGCGGACCAGGACTTCGGTGATCGCGCCGTGCCGGTCGGCGATGGCGGTGTGCAGCGACTGGTAGAGGTTGAACTTCGGGGCCGCGATGAAGTCCTTGAATTCCGCAATCACCGGAGTGAAGCAGGTGTGCAACTCCCCCAGTACGGCGTAGCAGTCGGCGTCCTCGCCGACCAGCACCAGCAGCCGGCCGAACTCGCTGCCGCCGAGCTGCCCGCCGCGTTTGAGCCGCGCCCGGTGTACGGAGAGCACATGCCGGGCGCGGATCCCCACCTCCGCGGTGATCCCGGCGTCCCGCAGCACCGCCCGCACCTCGTCGGCGACCTTCTCCAGCGGTTCCGGCCGGGAGTAGTGGTCCAGCATCAACTCCCTTGCCCGGGCGTAGTCCTCGGGGTGCAGGATGGCGAAGACCATGTCCTCCAGCTCGGTCTTGAGCGCCTGCACGCCCAACCGCTCGGCCAGCGGAATGAGCACGTCCCCGGTGACCTTGGCGATCCTGGCCTGCTTCTCCGGGCGCATCACGCCGAGGGTTCGCATGTTGTGCAGCCGGTCGGCCAGCTTGATGGACATCACGCGGACGTCGTTGCCGGTGGCGACCAGCATCTTGCGGAACGTCTCGGGCTCGGCCGCGGCCCCGTAGTCCACCTTCTCCAGCTTGGTGACACCGTCGACGAGGTAGCGCACCTCCGCGCCGAACTGCTCGCCCACCTGATCGAGCGTCACGTCGGTGTCCTCGACGGTGTCGTGCAGCAAGGACGCTGTCAACGTCGTTGTCTCCGCGCCGAGTTCGGCCAGGATCAGGGTGACGGCCAGCGGATGGGTGATGTAGGGCTCACCGCTCTTGCGGAACTGGCCGCGGTGCGAGGCCTCGGCGAGCACGTACGCCCGGCGCAGCGCGTCGAGGTCGGCGCGCGGATGGTGGCCGCGGTGCACCTTGGCGATGTGCTCGATGGCGTCGGGCAGCCGGTCCCGGCCACCGGCCGCGCCCAACAGCGCGGCCCGGCCGAGTCTGCGCAGATCCAGGCGGGACAGACCGCGCCTGCGCTCGGTCCCCTGGGATGCGGTCACCGCGTCAACGGCGTTCTTAGCGCTCATCGGGCACCTCCGGCAGCCAACACCGGCGGCGTGCTGGATGCCGCGCCGGTGCTTGATGCTACCGAGCCCGCCACCGGCTGCTGTCGGCCTCTCGCCCAGGGTGATCCGGATCACCCGCCGGATCACCCTTTAGAGGGAACGCGGATACCGACACATTTGCGGTCTAGTCGGCGGTCGCGAGCCAGTGCGGATCGATGACGCCCTCCGCGACGATGACCGCGGGGCCGGTCATCTCCACGGTGCCGTCAGGGTGTTCGGCGATCACCAGCCGTCCGCCGGGCACGTCGACCGTGTAGCGGACCGGGCTGCCGGTGACGGCCGGGTCGACCCCGTCGCGGCGCGCGGCGGCGACCATCACGGCGCAGGCGCCGGTGCCGCAGGAGCGCGTCTCGCCGGAGCCGCGCTCGTGCACCCGCAGGGCCACATGGCGCGGGCCGCGGTCGACCACGAACTCGACGTTGACGCCTGCGGGGTAGGCGTCGGCGGGGCTCACCAGCGGGGCGTCGAACAGCTTCCCGGCGTCCGCGAGGTCCGCGACGAACGCGACGGCGTGCGGGTTGCCCATGTTGACGTTGCGGGCGGGCCAGGAGCGCTCGCCCACGGTGACGGTGATCTCACCGGAGGGCAGCAGCGCACGGCCCATGTCCACGGTGATGTCGCCGGGCGTGCCGTCCGGGCCCGGCTTGGCGAGGTGGACCCGGCGGATACCGGCGCGGGTGGCGACGGCCAGGTCGCCCGCCTCGGCGAGCCCGGCGCGCTCCAGGTAGCGGGCGAAGACCCGGACGCCGTTGCCGCACATCTCGGCGACGCTGCCGTCGCTGTTGCGGTAGTCCATGAACCACTCGGCCTCGTCGGCGAGCGCGGTGGCCTCCGGGTGCGCGGCGCAGCGCACCACGCGCAGCAGGCCGTCGCCGCCGATGCCCGCCCTGCGGTCGCACAGCCGGGCCACGTCCGTGGCGGACAGGTCGAGCCGCCCGTCCGGGTCGGGGACGATCACGAAGTCGTTCTCGGTGCCGTGGCCCTTGAGGAAGGGCAGCGGCTGCGGTGCGGCGTTCACGTCTTCGATCGTATCCTGCGGCCCTTCACGGGCCGCGGTGCGTCGGGAGCGCCGGTTCGCGGCGCCGGTTGCCCGGCGGCGCGGCGAGCCTTTGCGAGGGCCCGGGATCAGCGCAGGCGGGCCACGCGCCAGACGGCCAGCAGGGCGACCAGGAGGGCGAAGGCGGTGTAACCGGCGACGAAGCGCCAGTCGGGGCGCTGGCCGGAGCCCCGGGCGGGCAGGCCCGGCCAGGTGTAGCCGACCCGGCGGGCGGCCATGATGGCCCAGCCCGCCGAACAGCAGCTGAGCAGCAGGCCGAGCATGGCGACCACCGGTCCCCCGTCGCCGAACTCGAAGGCGAGCGGGAAGGCGAACATCAGCGAACCCACGGTGCCCAGCCCGACGATCGGGACGAGTTGCCAGATGCGCATCCGGCGCGGCGGGCGCAGTTCCCGGAAGGACTGCGCGTCGGATTCCGCTTCCGGGTCCGTCTCGTCCTCGGCGGGGCCGTCGTCGGTCAACGGGAGGGCTGCCAGCTCACTGTCCGGGCGCGGCTGCGGCAGTTCGTCCGCAGGCCGCCGCTGGTCCCGCCCGGGTCGGTCACGAGGGCCGGCCTCCATCGCCACACGCCCTCCCACCTCGTCCGATGTAGCCCGTGCTCGATAATGGCACGGTGTCAGGGCGGTCAACCCCCAGCGGGGCGTCCCGTGGCCATCACGTGATCAGGCTGTGACCGCCCGTTCGAGCAACGCCATTGTCTGGTCGGCGAGTTCCGTTAGCCCACCGCTGATCCAGTGCACCCTCGCGTCCCGGCGGAACCACGAGTCCTGACGGCGCGCGAAGCGCTTGGTGGCGCGCACGGTCTCCGCCCGCGCCTCGTCCTCGCCGCACTCACCGGCGAAGTGCGCCAGCACCTGCTGGTAGCCCAGCGCGCGGGAGGCGGTCAGCCCGTCGCGCAGCCCGACGGCCTCCAGCGCCCGCACCTCGTCCAGCAGTCCGGCCTGCCACATCCGGTCCACCCGCAGGGTGATCCGCTCGTCGAGCACCGGGCGCGGTACGTCCACACCGATCTGGACGGTGTCGTAGACCGACCGCTGGGCGTCCGGGCCGGGCAGGTTGGCGGTGAACGGGCGGCCGGTGATCTCCACGACCTCCAGCGCGCGCACGATGCGGCGCCCGTTGCTGGGCAGGATCGACCGCGCCGCCTCGGGGTCCACGGCGGCCAGCCGGGCGTGCAGCGGACCGGTGCCGCGCTCCTGCAACTCCCGCTCCAGCCGGGCCCGCACCTCGGGGTCGGTGCCGGGGAACTCCAGGACGTCGATCGCGGCCCGTACGTACAGGCCGGAGCCGCCGACCAGGATCGGCGTGCGCCCGGCCGCCAGCAGCCGGTCGATCTCGGCGCGCGCCAGCCGCTGGTACTCGGCGACGCTGGCCGCCACCGTCACGTCCCAGATGTCGAGCAGATGGTGTGGGACACCACCGCGCTCGCTCTCGGTGAGCTTGGCGGTGCCGATGTCCATCCCGCGGTAGAGCTGCATAGAGTCGGCGTTGACGACCTCGCCGCCGAGGGACTGTGCGAGCCGGACGCCCAGGTCGGACTTTCCGGCGGCGGTGGGGCCGACGACGGCGATCACCCGGGGGGTGCGGGGGGATGGGACAACGTTGTTCACCTCCCCAGTCTCCCAAATGCCGCGCACCGCCCTCGATCGAGTTACGTGACTGGTCACGTGTGCGGTCGTTGCCCGAGCGGACGCGGTTTTTCCCCCGCACGAGCAAGGTCTGGAGTAACTAATGGGTGTTTTCGATTGGCTTCGGCGTGGTTCGTCCACCAAGGCGGCGACCGAGGCGGCGCCGGCCGAGAGCGCCAGCACCGCACCGGAGGAGACACCGGAGGAGTCGGCCAAGTCCGCGGAGTCCGCCGACCAGGTCGGCATCCCCAAGCAGCAGTCCGCCGACAAGGCGGCCGACAGCGAGACCGGCGAAGGCGCCCGCAACTGAGCCCCGCGCCCCGGGCCTGACGGCCCGCCAACCCGACGGGCCGCGCAGCCAAGCGCTGCGCGGCACGTCGCGTACCGCCGCCCGCCCTCAGGACCAGGCGGCCACGAAGTACCCGACGCCGTACGGCGCTTCGTCGTACAGCAGCTCGCCGCGCAGTCGCGCGCCCTCGGCCGCGCCCGCGAGCACCTGCCAGGGCGCCCGCCCGGCGGCCAGCAGTTCGGCGGCGAGCTTGGCGTCCAGGGCGGCGAGCGCGGTGGTGTCGGCGCGCGCCAGCGCGGCGGCCACCGAGGCGTCGAACGGCTCGGCCCGCTCGTCGAAGTAGCCGGGACCCTTCGGGCTGCGCCGCGCGCTGCCGTCCGCGGCCACCAGCATCGCCACCCGCTGCGCGGACGCCGCCAGTTCCCGGCCCAGCTCGGCGCACGACTCCGGGGCCAGCGGCTCACCGACCCCCAGGCCCTCGACGGGCGCCGCGGTCCACTCGGTGCGGGTCAGCAGCCAGGCCGCCACCGCGAGCGACGGGGGCAGCAGCCGTCCGGGCGCCTCGCCCTGCCGCTCTCCGAGCGTGACGTCCAGGTGGACGCCGAACGACCGGAACGAGCCGGTGGCGCCCTGCGGATGCGGTCCCCGCCCGGACTGCTCGGCGGGCCCGAGCACCATCAGGCGGTCGGGCCTGGCGGCGGCCAGCACCCCGACGGCGTCCGCACAGGCGGCCCGCAGCCCGTCCAGCTCGGGCGCGGCACCCACCGCGACCTCAGGCACCAGCAACGGCGGGCAGGGCACTACGGCGGCGGCGACCAGCATGTCCGGCACCTTACCGGGCGGTGATCGCCCGGGCGGTCAGAGCAGGACGTCGCGGCCCGGCCATGAGGGCCGTTCGGGCACCGGGCCGTCGTGCGGCCCGAGCGGCGACGACCGCCGCCTCTTCCGCGCGGGCCCGCGCGTCCCCGTTCCGCGGCTCAGTCGCAGCCGCAGGCGTTCGCCGGGGCCGGTGCGGGCGCCGGAACGCCGACGGTGGGCAGGCCGAGCATCACGCCCTTGGGCTCGGGCGCGGCGGTGCGCCGCTCCCACGCGTCGCCCGCACGGGTGCGCCGCACCGCCAGGGCGGGGCGCTCGGCGAGCAGGTGGTGCGGGGCCGCGTAGGTGACCTCGACGGTCACCACATCGCCCGGACGCACCGGCTCCGTGGGGCGCTCGAAGTGCACCAGGCGGTTGTCGGGCGCCCGGCCCGACAGCCGGTGGGTGGCGTCGTCCTTGCGGCCCTCGCCCTCGGCGACCAGCACCTCAAGGGTGCGTCCCACCTGCTTCTTGTTCTCCTCCCAGGAGATCTCCTCCTGGAGCGCGACCAGCCGCTCGTAGCGCTCCTGGACGACCTCCTTGGGGATCTGCCCGTCCATCGTGGCGGCCGGGGTGCCCGGCCGCTTGGAGTACTGGAAGGTGAAGGCCTGGGCGAAGCGCGCCTCCCGCACCACGTGCAGGGTCTGCTCGAAGTCCGCCTCGGTCTCGCCGGGGAAGCCGACGATGATGTCGGTGGAGATGGCGGCGTCCGGCATCGCGGCGCGTACCTTCTCGATGATGCCGAGGTAGCGCTCCTGCCGGTAGGAGCGGCGCATCGCCTTGAGCACGGTGTCGGAGCCGGACTGCAGCGGCATGTGCAGCTGGTGCATCACGTTCGGCGTCTCGGCCATCGCCGCGATCACGTCGTCGGTGAAGTCCCGCGGGTGCGGCGAGGTGAAGCGCACCCGCTCCAGGCCCTCGACGTTGCCGCAGGCGCGCAGCAGCTTGGAGAACGCCTCGCGGTCGCCGATGTCGGAGCCGTACGCGTTGACGTTCTGGCCGAGCAGCGTGACCTCGATGACGCCGTCCGCGACCAGCGTCTCGACCTCGGCCAGGATGTCGCCGGGACGGCGGTCCTTCTCCTTGCCGCGCAGCGCCGGGACGATGCAGAAGGTGCAGGTGTTGTTGCAGCCGACGGAGATGGCGACCCATGCGGCATAGGCGGACTCGCGGCGGGTGGGCAGCGTGGAGGGGAAGGTCTCCAGCGACTCGACGATCTCGACCTGCGCCTCTTCCGCGATCCTGGCCCGCTCCAGCAGCACCGGCAGCTGTCCGATGTTGTGGGTGCCGAAGACCACGTCGACCCAGGGCGCCTTCTTCACGATGGTGTCCCGGTCCTTCTGCGCGAGGCAGCCGCCGACCGCGATCTGCATACCCGGCCGCGCGGCCTTCCTGGGCGCGAGCTGCCCGAGGTTGCCGTAGAGCCGGTTGTCGGCGTTCTCCCGCACCGCACAGGTGTTGAAGACCACCACATCGGCGTCATCACCAGTGGATGCCCGTACATACCCCGCGTCCTCCAGCAGCCCGGCCAGCCGCTCGGAGTCGTGGACGTTCATCTGGCACCCGTAGGTGCGCACCTCATATGTCTTCGCGCTCATCTCAATCCACCAGGGTACGTGCTCGGGCCCAGCCGCCGCCGCGCCCTTACCAAGCCCCGGTCGTGCTGGCAGGATCGCGGGTCATGAGGTTTCAGCTACCAGCCAGGCGAGGGCGGGCCGTGCGGTTGGGGATCGCCCTGGGGCTGGCGGGCGCGCTGGTGCTGTGGGAGGTGCTGCACTCTGCCGGGACGCCGTATCCGCGTGGGCCGCTGACCGTCGCCACCGGGGTGCCGAGCGGGGTGTACCAGAAGTACGGGGCGTTGCTCCAGGGCGATCTACGGCGTGACCTGCCCGGGGTGGCGGTGCGGCTGAAGGCGTCGCAGGGGTCGGTGCAGAACCTGGAGTACCTGGCTTCCGGCCAGGCCGACTTCACCTTCACCCAGGCCGACGCCGCGGCCGACTACCACGGGCCCGGCGCCTCGCATCTGCGGGCGGTGGCCCGGCTGTACGACGACTACATGCAACTGATCGTGCCCGCCCGGTCGAAGGTGAACTCGGTGCGCGACCTGCGCGGCCTGCGGGTGGGCATCGGCCAGCCGGGCTCCGGCGTGAGCCTCATCGCGCGGCGGCTGCTCAAGGCCGCCCGACTCGACGCGGACCGGGACCTCAAGGCGGTGCCCGCCGGGGTGGACACCGCGCCGGAACTGCTGGAGTCCGGGAAGCTGGACGCGTTCTTCTGGTCCGGCGGGCTGCCCACCCTGGCGATCCAGCAACTGGCCAGGGAGTACCCGATCAAACTGGTCCCGCTCGCCGACGTGATACAGCCGCTGCACCAACTCGGCGCCGCGGCCGACTTCTACCGGGCGGCGGTGATGCCGCCGGACGCGTACCCCAACGTGCAGCACGGGCAGTCGATCGAGACGATCGCGGTGGCGAACCTTTTAGTCACCACGGACCGCACCGACCCCGCGCTGGTGCAGCGGGTCACCCAGACGGTGATCGACAGCCGGGACAGCATCGGCGCGGTGGTGCACTCGGCCCAGCAGGTCGACCTGCGTACCGCGATCTTCACCGATCCGCTGCCGCTGCACGAGGGCGCGCGCCGCTACTACCTGTCGGTCAAGCCGTAGGTTCGCTACGCGGCACGGTGAGCGTCACCCGCAGTCCGTGCGGCTGGTTGGGCGCGTAGCCGATCGTGCCGCCGCCCTTGGCGAGCAGCACCCGGGCGATGGACAGGCCGAGGCCCGAGCCGTCCACGTTCTGGTGGCGCGAGCCGCGCCAGAACCGGTCGCCGATCCGGGCGAGTTCGTCCTCGGTGAGCCCGGGACCGCCGTCGGCCACCACCACCTTGACGGTGTCCGCCCCGGTCAGCACGCTGACCACCACCTCCGCACCGTCCGGGGTGAACTTCACCGCGTTGTCCACCACCGCGTCCAGGGCGCTGGACAGTGCGATGGGGTCGGCCCAGCCGGTGGCCGCCGCGGCACCCTCGTGGCGGAGCCCGACCCCCGCCCGGTCCGCGGCGGGCCGCCAGGCGGCGACCCGGTCCGCGGCGAGCGCCGCGATGTCGGTCAACCGCAGGTTGGCGGCGGCGTGTTCGGCGGTGGCCAGGCCCAGCAGGTCGTCCAGCACGGTCGCCAGCCGTTTGCCCTCCTCCCGTACCGAGGCGATCTCCGCGTGGTCTTCCGGCAGTTCCAGGCTGAGCAGCTCTATCCGCAGCAGCAGCGCGGACAGCGGGTTGCGCAACTGGTGGGAGGCGTCCGCGACGAACGCCCGCTGCTGCTCCAGCACCGCCTCGACGTTGTCGGCCATCTCGTTGAACGACCGTGCCAGGCGGCGCAGTTCGGGCGGCCCGCCGGCCGCCGCGACGCGTGAGGCCAGCCGTCCGGTGGCGATGTCGTGGGCGGCCCGGTCCAGTACCCTGACCGGCCGCAGCACCCAGGCGGTGAGCCGGATCGCGGCCAGCACGGCCACCACCGTGGCGGCCAGTTCACCGCCCACGATCAGCAGCCAGCCGTGCAGCACCCGGGAGCGCATGGCGCCGGTGGGCGAGTCGGTGAGGACGACGGCGACCACGTCGCCGTCCCGCACGATGGGCGAGGCGACGGTGATCCGGCTGTGCTGCCACGGCCACACCTGCGGCGGGTTGTGGCTGCGCCGTCCGGCCAGCGCCTCCTGGAACGACGGGTCGGCGACGACCTGGCGTCGGGTGAGCCAGTTCCGGGGGGCCACCGCCATCGTCGAGCCGTCGCGGTAGAAGACGCCGACGCGTATCCCGTACAGGTCCTCGTAGCGGGTGAGTTCGCTGCGCAGGGTCGACTCCCGCTCGCCGTCGTTGACCACGATGGTGCCGTCCGGCTCGCTGCTGGCGCTCACGTACTGGGCGATGGCGGCGAACCGCGCGGTGTCGTCGATGCGGTCCACGATGAGCCGCTGCTGCTGCGCGGCGGCCAGGCTGGCGGCGAGCGGGAAGCCGAGGGCGATCAGTACTGCCGCCATCAGGACGAGCAGCAGCGGAAGGAGGCGGGTGCGCACGGGGCGGGCGCCTACCGGGCGGCCGGGACGACGAGCCGGTAGCCGACCCCGCGTACGGTCTCGATCAGCGTGGGCAGCCCCAACTTGGAGCGCAGCGAGGCCACATGGACCTCCAGGGTGCGCCCGGTGCCCTCCCAGTTGGTACGCCACACCTCGCTGATGATCTGCTCCCGGCGGAAGACCACTCCGGGCCGCTGGGCGAGCAGCGCCAGCAGGTCGAACTCCTTGCGGGTCAGCGCCACCGGCTCACCGTCCACCGCGACCTGCCGGGTGGGCAGCTCTATGGCGATCGGGCCGAGCCGCACCTCGGGCCGGAGCCCGTCCGCGGGCCCGTCCGGGTCGCGGTGCTCGGGCGGGCGGCGGCTGACGGCGTGGATGCGGGCGAGCAGTTCGCCGGTGTCGTACGGCTTGACCACGTAGTCGTCGGCGCCGAGGTTGAGGCCGTGGATCCTGGACCGTACGTCCGCCCGCGCGGTCACCATGATCACCCGGGTGTCGGTGCCGCGCTTGATGCGGCCGCACACCTCGAAGCCGTCCTGGTCCGGCAGTCCCAGGTCGAGCAGCACCACCGCGAACGGCGGTCCGGCGTCCGGCAGCAGCGCGCGCAGCGCCTCCTCACCGCTGCGGGCGTGGACGACGTCGATGCCGTGTCTGGCGAGCACCGCGGACAGCGCGGCGGCGACCCTGTCGTCGTCCTCGACCAGCAACAGCCGCATCGGCTCTCCCCCCAGTCCTGCCTGTCCGTACCCGGCGTGCGCAGCCGGCGTGCGCAGCCGGCAGCATCGAATACACCCCGACACCCGGGTGCCCCGTCAAGAGGGTCCCGGAGTGAAGCGCACACCGTTACCCAGCCGGTACGCACCGTACCCGCCTGTCGACCACCTAGCGTGACGGGAGGGTGACACAGGGTTGCCGGATCGTGATGCTCAAGTTCCGCTCAGATGTACTGACGTGGACGGGACGGGATCATAGGGTCCACCCAACCCGACGAACATGGAGCGACCGCCCGATGAGCGACTCTCCGGTGTCACCGGCGTCCCCACGGTCCGAGCGCGCCGTACCGCCCTCGGGCGAGCCGCTGGTCGTGCTGGACGGCGTCAACAAGCACTTCGGCGCGCTGCACGTACTCCGGGACATCGACCTCACCGTGGCGCGCGGCGAGGTCGTCGTGGTGATAGGCCCCTCCGGCTCCGGCAAGTCCACCCTGTGCCGCACGATCAACCGGCTGGAGACCATCGACTCCGGCGCCATCAGTATCGACGGCAGGCCGCTGCCCCAGGAGGGGCGCGAGCTGGCCCGGCTGCGCGCCGATGTCGGCATGGTCTTCCAGTCGTTCAACCTCTTCACGCACAAGACGGTGCTGGAGAACGTCACCCTCGGCCAGATCAAGGTGCGCAAGTCGCCCAGGGAGACGGCCGAGCGCACCGCTCGCAGCCTGCTGGACCGGGTCGGGGTGAGCGGCCAGGCGGACAAGTACCCGGCGCAGCTCTCCGGCGGCCAGCAGCAACGCGTGGCGATAGCCCGGGCGTTGGCGATGGAGCCCAAGGTGATGCTGTTCGACGAGCCGACCTCGGCGCTGGACCCGGAGATGATCAACGAGGTGCTGGAGGTCATGCGGCAACTCGCCCGGGACGGCATGACCATGGTCGTGGTCACGCACGAGATGGGCTTCGCGCGCTCCGCGGCCCACCGGGTGGTCTTCATGGCGGACGGCCGGATCGTCGAACAGGCCCCGCCCGACCGGTTCTTCAGCAGTCCGCGCAGCGAACGGGCGAAGGACTTCCTGTCGAAGATCCTGCACCACTGAGGCGCCCCCGGGAACCTCCGCACCACCGAGCCGTTCACCGAACGCTTCCAGCGACCACGACGAGGCGGACCGGCGGCCACCCGGCCGCCGCGACCCACGTGTTCACCATCCGCCGGAAAGGATGCGCGTGCACGTACTCCTCGACAACTTCGCCCTGTTCCGCCACGGCTTCGTCGGCACCCTGCTGCTCACCTCCGTCAGCGCGGCGCTCTCGCTGGCCCTGGGAGTGCTGGTCGCGGCCTGCCGGGTATCCCCGGTTCCCGCGCTGCGGATCCTCGCGACGGTGTGGGTGACGCTGCTGCGCAACACCCCGGTGACGCTGCTGTTCCTGGTCGCGGTGTTCGCCGCACCGCGGATCCTGTTCCCCGGCACCAGCCACTTCGCCCTCGCGGTGGGCGCGTTGGGCTGCTACACCTCGGCGTTCGTCGGGGAGGCGCTGCGCCGCGGGGTCGACTCGGTGCCGCTGGGGCAGGCCGAGGCGGCCCGCAGTCTGGGCATGACGTTCCCGCAGACGCTGCGGCTGGTCGTGCTGCCGCAGGCGGGCCGTACCGCCCTCGCGCCGATCGGCAGCCTGATGGTCGCGCTCACCAAGAACTCCGCGATCGCGGGGTCGTTCGACGTCACGGATCTGTTCGCCGAGCAGAGGCGGCTGAGCGCGACCGGCCACGACGTCCTGGAGGTCTTCGTCTGGATCGCGCTGGCGTATCTCCTGATCACCTTCGTTATCAGCGAGTTGTTCCAGCTGCTTGAGCACCGGCTGGCGGTGGCGAGATGAGCGCCGGCGCGCTGTTCGACGCGCCCGGCCCCAGGACGCGCCGCCGCAGACGGATCTACGCGCTCGCCAGTACCGCGGCGATCCTCGCGCTGGCCGCCCTCGTGGCGCTACGGCTGTGCGGCAACGGGCAGTTCGCGGCGGCCGTATGGGATCTGGTCCGGGACCGCGGACTCCGACAGCGCGTCGGCGACGGGGCCTTGGCGATCCTGAGAGCGTTCGCACTGGCGGCTGCGGGTTCGTTGGCGCTCGGCGCACTCCTGGCGGTGGGGCGGCTGTCGGAGCACCGGCCGGTGCGGTGGGCGGCGACGGCCGTCGTGGAGTTCTTCCGGTCACTGCCGCCGCTGGTGCTGGTCTTCGCCCTGTACGCCGGCGCCCTCCCGCCGTCCTGGGCCGTGGTGCTGGGGCTCACCCTGTACCACGGGTGCGTGCAGGCCGAGGTGCTGCGGGCCGGGATCAGCGCGGTGCCCAGGGGGCAGGCGGAGGCCGGGTACGCCGTGGGGCTGCGCAAGTCCAGGGTGATGGCGACGGTGCTGGTCCCGCAGGCGCTGCGGGCGGTGCTGCCGACCGCCGTCAGCCAGTTGGCGGTCACCCTCAAGGACACCTCGCTGGGCTTCGTCATCGCCTACGGGGAACTCCTCCACGCGGGTCGGCTGGCCGCCTCCAACACCGTGACGCCCGGCGGTCCTCCATACCTCGCGGTGCTCGTCGTCATCGCAGCCGGCTACGTGGCGGTGTGCCTGGCGCTGTCCGCGCTGGCCCGCTGGATCGAACGACGCGGCGCACGGGGGCGCGGCTAAGTCGGACGGCGGCAACCGGCGGCGCACTGGCCGTGGCGGCGCTTGACGCAGGTAGCGGCAGTGGGTTGCATACACGATGTGATCGCACGCCGGGCAGCCGCCGCCATTTCCCCCGCACACCGAGGATCCGCCGCATGGAACCGGTGATCGTCGCGGGTGCGGGCAGCACCGGCCTGACCCTCTCCCTCTGCCTCGCCCGGCACGGTGTCCCCGTCCTCCTGCTGGACGACGGCTCCTCCTGGCACGAGCGGCAGCCCGAGCGCACCGTCGTGCTGCGCCCGCGGACCGCCGAACTGCTGGCCCGGCTCGGCTACACCGCCGTACACACCGACGCGGCCCGCTGGACGGCCTGGCGGACCCTGAGCCGCCGTCAGGAGGTGCAGTACGTCGAGTTCGACGCCGACACCGAGCCGTCGCCGCTGCACCTGCCGCAGGACCGGCTGCGGCAGGGCCTGCGCGAGGCGCTCGCCGGACAGGAACTGATCAAGGTCGCGCCCGGCAGCCGGTTGTACGCCTTCGAACAGGACGAGCACGGCCTCAGCGTGCACACCCGTGGCGCCGCCGGAACCTCCGGGCCGCCGGACACCTGGTGGCGCGGCAGCTATCTGGTCGGCTGCGACGGTCCGCGCTCCACCCTGCGCAAACTCCTTCAGGTGCGCTTCCCCGGCCGAACCGCCGTGGAGCGGCACGCGGTCGCGGCGCTGCGGGTCGACCTGCCCGAGCCCGGTACCGCACTGCTGCACCGCGATCCGCCGGGCGGCCGGGGCTCGCAGGTGCTGGCGCGTCCGCTGCCGGACGGGGTGTGGCGGATGGACTGGGCGCTTCCGCTGGGCGGCCATCCGCTGACGGCGGACGCCCTAGTGACGCTGATCCGGTCCACGCTCGCCGAGTGGTGCGAGGGCTCGGTACCCCCGTACGACCTGCTGGGGTCCGCCGAGTATCCGGTGCACCAGCGGCTGGCGCGCCGGTGGCGCTCCGGGCGGGCCTTCCTCGCGGGCGACGCCGCCCATCTGCTGGGCGCGTTGGGGACACAGGGGCTTGAGGAGGGGCTGCGGGACGCGGAGAACCTCGCCTGGAAGCTGGCCATCGCCTGGCACCAGGGCGCCTCCGACACCCTGCTGGACAGCTACCAGGCCGAGCGGCGGTACGCGGTGGGGGCCAGACTGCGCGCCGCCGACCAGGCGCTGCCGCTGCTGCGCAGCTCCGGGGCCTGGCATACGCTGCGCCGCTCGCTGCTGTCCGGACCGATGAGCCGCCACACCGACCTGCTGACGGACGGCCACCTCGGCCGTGGCCTGCTCGGCGCTCCACCGGTCTACGACCGGTCGCCGCTGGCGCTGACCACTCCCCACGGTGGCGGTCGCGCCGCATCGGGCCCCGGTGCGGTCGCATGGCCGCTTGGGGAGGCCGCCGATGTGCCGGTGGTCGCGCTGGACGGTACGCGTGGGCGGCTGCGGGAGCGGCTGGGCCGCGATCTGCTGGCGGTGCTGGTGGCGCCGGGTACCGGGGTGTGGGAGAGCAGGCACTGGCTGACCGCCGGGCTGATGCCCCAACTGTCCACCGCGGTCGCGGCGTTGCCGACCCGTACCGAGTTGCTGGTCGCCGAGAACTACCCGGGTGCCACCGCGCACACCGTGCTGCTGATCCGCCCGGACGGCCATGTGGTGGGCGCGATGAACGGCTGCCGCCCGACCGATCTGTACGCCTACGCCGACGTGGCCCGGGGCGGCCCGCCACTGCAGCGGCCCACCGGCGGGGCGACGGCGGGCGGGGACACGGACGACTCGCCGGGTGCCGGTGCGCAGGAGCTGAGCGAGGAGGCGGCCGCCACCGCGCAGTCGCGCTCATGACCGGTGTGCGACCGGCCCGCCCATCGTGACGGATCGGCGGATCTCTCCTTGACCCCCTCTCGCGGCGCGTGGTTGACTCCGTAGCGTGACTGACACCGAGCTGCGTCTTGTGCGGAGGGTCCATCTGGACCTCGTCCGCTACGCGGGCTGCGTGTGTCGGCCGTCCCGTTGATCCGGTTTCCTCCTCCGCGCGGTATGGGCCGCGCCTTCTCGCGATCACCTGGGACGGTTCCCCTTGTCGCTCAACGACGTGTCATACGCCGATGCTCCGGCGCGCCCCGCGCCTCCTGCCGCCTTGCCCGCTCCGACCGAGGCCGAACTGCTTGACTTCGCCCGCCGCACCGCCGCCGACCCCGAGGTGCTGGACCGGCTGCCACTCGATCCGATGGGCCGCACCTGGGTGCGGCTGGAGGGACCGGGCGGCAGTGAGGCGTGGCTGATCGGCTGGCCGCCGGGCGCCGAGACCGGCTGGCACGACCACGGTGGGTCACGGGGCGCGTTCGCCACCGCGCTGGGCGAGTTGGCCGAGGAGTCGGTCGCCGTGCCGCTGCCGACCGCCGGCTGGCAGTCACTGGAACTCACCGACGATGTGGACCGCGCCCGTAGGCTCCCGGTCGGGCGGGGCCGCGCCTTCGGCCCGTACCACGTGCACCAGGTGGTGAACGCCTCCGAGGAGCAACACGCCGTGTCGGTCCATGTGTACTATCCGCCGCTGCCTATGATGCGGCGGTACAGCAGGAGCGGCCGGGTACTTCGCCTGGCGCTGGTCGAGCGGCCGCAGGAGTGGTGACCGTGCCCGAACCCCGTGGTGTGGACGCCCTGTTGGCCGACGCCCGCGCCCGGCTGGTACGGCTGACCCCGGCCCAGGCCCGGGCGGCGGTGGACGACGGAGCGCTGCTGGTGGACATCCGCTATGCCGAGCTCCGCGAGCGCGACGGCACCGTTCCGGGCGCCGTCATCGTGGAGCGCAACGAGTTGGAGTGGCGCCTCGATCCGCTCTGCGACCACCGGATCGCCGAGGCGACCGGCGACGGCCGCCAGATCATCGTGCTGTGCAACGAGGGGTACGCGTCCAGCTTCGCCGCGGTCTCGCTTCAGGCGCTCGGGCTGCGCCGGGCCACCGATCTGGTCGGTGGCTTCCAGGCCTGGCGCGCGGCGGGCCTGCCGGTCTCCCCCTCCGCCGGGCAGGTTGCCGCACCGGTCGCTCACTCCGGCAGATAGCCGTCCAGGAACTCGGCGTCCTCGCCCTCTTCCTCCAGCGCTCGCCGGACCACTCGTAGCGCCAGACCCTCCGGGTATCCCTTGCGGGCGAGCATTCCGGCGAGCCGCCGTATCCGCTTGTCCCGGTCCAGGCCGCGGGTGGCCCGCAGCTTGCGCTCCACCAGCGCGCGGGCGGTCTCCTCCTCACGCGTGGAGTCAAGCTGCTCCACGGCGCGTTCGATCACCGCGGACTCCACGCCGCGGGTGCGCAGTTCCCGGGCGAGCGCCCGCCGGGCCAGGCCCCGGCCATGGTGCCGGGACTCCACCCAGGCGTCCGCGAACGCCGCGTCGTCGATCAGGCCCACGTCCTCGAAGCGGGAGAGCACCCGCTCGGCGACCTCGTCGGGAACCTCCCGCCGCCGCATGGCGTCGGCAAGTTGCCTACGCGTCTTGGGAGTTCCGGTGAGCAGGCGCAGGCACAGCGCGCGTGCCCGCTCCTCCGGATCTCGTGGCAGGTCCCGCTCCGCGTTGGCCGAGGGGGGTCCGTCACCGGACCCGTCCGACCGCCTCATGGTCAGGCCTTGGCCGCCGCGGACTTGGCCGCCTTGCTGGGCTTGGCCGGGGTGGCCGCCGCCACCGGATCCGCCGCCGCCGTCGCCGTGGCCGCGTCGGTGCCCGGCTCACCGCCCGGGGCCTCGGTCCTGACGCCGATGCCCAGCTTCTCCTTGATCTTCTTCTCGATCTCGTCGGCGAGATCGGGGTTGTCCTTCAGGAAGTTGCGGGCGTTCTCCTTGCCCTGGCCGAGCTGGTCGCCCTCGTAGGTGTACCAGGCGCCGGCCTTGCGGATGAAGCCGTTCTCCACACCCATGTCGATCAGGCCGCCCTCACGGCTGATGCCCTGGCCGTAGAGGATGTCGAACTCGGCCTGCTTGAAGGGCGGGGCGACCTTGTTCTTGACGACCTTGACCCGGGTGCGGTTGCCGACCGCCTCCGTGCCGTCCTTGAGCGTCTCGATGCGGCGGATGTCGAGCCGCACCGACGCGTAGAACTTCAGCGCGCGGCCACCGGTCGTGGTCTCCGGCGAACCGAACATCACGCCGACCTTCTCGCGCAGCTGGTTGATGAAGATCGCGGTGGTCTTGGACTGGTTCAGCGCACCGGTGATCTTCCGCAGCGCCTGGCTCATCAGCCGGGCCTGCAGACCCACATGGGAGTCGCCCATCTCGCCCTCGATCTCGGCCCGGGGCACCAGGGCGGCCACCGAGTCGATCACGATGAGGTCCAGCGCGCCGGAGCGGACCAGCATGTCCACGATCTCCAGCGCCTGCTCGCCGTTGTCCGGCTGGGACAGGATCAGCGAGTCGATGTCCACGCCGAGCTTCTTGGCGTACTCGGGGTCGAGGGCGTGCTCGGCGTCCACGAAGGCGACCGCGCCACCGGCCCGCTGGGCGTTGGCCACCGCGTGCAGGGTGAGGGTGGTCTTACCGGAGGACTCCGGCCCGTACACCTCCACCACCCGGCCGCGCGGCAGGCCGCCCACGCCGAGTGCCACGTCGAGTGCGGTCGACCCGGTCGGGATGATCTCGATGGGCTCGTTCGGCCGCTCGCCGAGGCGCATGACGGCACCCTTGCCGAACTGCCGTTCAATCTGTGCGAGCGCGGCGTCGAGCGCCTTCTCGCGGTCGGTTCCTGCCATGGGTTCCACCCGGTTCGCTTGAGTCGATCGCTTCACGTCCACCGACGCTAGCGCCTGCCACTGACAATGCGCCCCGACACCGTCCGCGAGGCCGCTGCGGACCGCGGAGGGACGGCCCGGCACACCCCATAAGAATGGATGTTCGAATTTCGTGTCAAGCGACCCACCAGCCCCTGTGGATAACCATGAAACCGCAGGTCACAGCGTTTTCACCGATGCCGCCGCGCGCGGCGGCCGACGCCGACCGGAGCGCGGTCAGCGCCGCTCCGCGGGCACGTCCACCGCCTGGCAGACCGCCCGCCACACGTCCTTCGCCTCCCAGCCCGCCTCGAACGCCTGGTAGACCGTGCGCCCACCCAGTTCGGACATCACATGGTCACGGGCGAACGAGTCGGCGTACGCCGCACCGAAGTGCGTGCTCATACGCTCCCAGAAGACCGTCAACTTCATGCCCCCAGTATCCCGCCCAGGAGGCGGCCGCTTCGCACCGACGGGTGCACCCTGGTCACAGCCATAGGCAGCGGGCAGGCGGCGCCCTACTGTGCGGCCATGGCCGGATCCGCAGTCCCCTCCTCCAGCTCCCTTACCGCGTCCACCCTGCTGACCTCGCCGCTCGCCCGCGCCGAGCGCTTCGTGTGGCTGACCGCCCGGGTGCTCGAACAGCGCAGGTTCGCCCACCACTTCCTGGACGGCGGCGCCGACCCCGTCGAGACCGCGCTCACGGCGTACCGCAACGAGGACGGCGGCTACGGGCACGCCCTGGAGCCCGAACTGCGCGGGCCGGTCAGCCAACCGGCGCACGCCGCGCACGCGTTGCGGGTGCTGGACGAGATCGGGCACTGCGGCGGCCAGCGGGCCGAGCGGCTGTGCCGCTATCTGACCTCGGCGTCCACCCCGGACGGCGCGCTGCCCGCGCCGCACCTGCCGCAGGATCCCGCCGCCCACCTGGCGGAGCCGACCGGCGACCTGCTGGCCACCGGCCCGGTGGTGGGCGTACTGCACCGCAACGGCGTCTGGCACGCGTGGCTGTTCCGGGCCACCGACTTCTGCTGGGCGGCGGTGGAGAGCCTGGAGCACCCCGATCCGCAGCAGGTCCAGGCGGCGGTGGCCTTCCTGGACGGCGTTCCGGACCGGCCCCGCGCCGAGGCCGTGGCGGAGCGGCTGGGACGGCTGGTGCGCAGGCGGCGGCTGCCGGTACTGGAACCGGCACAGGGGCCCGACGCGCACCACCACTACTACGCGTACGACTTCGCGCCCTCCCCCGACTCGCTCGCGCGCCGGTGGTTCACCAACGCGGAGATGGACCGCGCCCTGGACTTCCTGGCCGCCGCACAGGCCCCGGACGGCGGCTGGCCGCTACGCTCCCAGTCCTGGACCCCGGCCGCCCAGCTGGAGCGCCGTCCCATCCTGACCATCGAGGCGCTGCTCACCCTGCGCGCCTACGGCCGCGAGGTCGCCTAGCGCTGGGCAGCGCACGGGCCCCGCCGGGCGGCCCCGCGCCGGACACTGGCCTCCAGCGCCACCTAACCCGCAGGTCAGCGCGATTGTCAGTGGGCCGAGGCACGATGGATGGCATGTCGATCGGCAAGCGTCGTCAGACACCGGATCCGGAGCGGGAGCTGGATCCGGCGTCGGCCCTGGAATCCTTCGCCCCGCCCACCCGCGCGTGGTTCACGGGTGCCTTCCACGCGCCGACGAGCGCGCAGGCCGGGGCCTGGCGGGCCATCGCGCAGGAGTCCGACGTGCTGGTCGTCGCGCCCACCGGATCCGGGAAGACGCTCGCCGCCTTCCTGGCCTCCCTGGACCGGCTGGCGAACACTCCCGCCCCGGCCGAGGCCAAGCGCCGCTGCCGGGTGCTGTACGTCTCCCCGCTCAAGGCGCTCGCCGTGGACGTCGAGCGGAACCTGCGCAGCCCGCTGACCGGCCTGCGGCACGAGGCGGTGCGGCTCGGGCTGCCGGAGCCGGACGTGCGGGTCGGCATCCGTTCCGGGGACACCCCGGCCGCAGAGCGCCGCTCGATCGCCGTCAAGCCGCCGGACATCCTGATCACCACCCCGGAATCACTGTTCCTGATGCTGACCTCCAGCGCCCGGGACGCGCTGCGTGGTGTGGAGACGGTGATCCTGGACGAGGTGCACGCGGTCGCCGGGACCAAGCGCGGCGCGCATCTGGCGCTGTCACTGGAGCGCCTCGACGAGTTGCTGGACCGGCCCGCCCGGCGGATCGGCCTGTCCGCGACGGTGCGGCCGGTGGACGAGGTGGCCCGCTTCCTGTCCCCGCGGCGCAAGGTGACGATCGTCCAGCCCCGCTCGCAGAAGGAGTTCGACCTGTCGGTCGTGGTCCCGGTGGAGGACCTGGGGGAGCTGGGCGGCTCCCCGGTGTCCGACGCCGGTGGCGCGGACGGCGGCGAGCGGCCGTCGATCTGGCCGCATGTCGAGGAGCGGATCGCCGATCTGGTGCAGTCCCACCGCTCCACGATCGTGTTCGCCAACTCCCGTCGGCTCGCAGAGCGGTTGTGCAACCGGCTCAACGAGATCGCCCATGAGCGGGCCATGGCCACCGCGCCCGACGGATACGGCCCGGCGCTGCCCGAGGACCACTCCCCCGCCCAGCTGATGGGCGGCTCCGGGGCCGCCAAGGGTGCGCCGCCGGTGCTGGCCCGGGCCCACCACGGTTCGGTCTCCAAGGAACAACGGGCACTGGTCGAGGAGGACTTGAAGGCCGGGCGGCTGCCCGCCGTGGTCGCCACCTCCAGCCTTGAACTGGGCATCGACATGGGCGCGGTGGACCTGGTGGTGCAGGTCGAGTCGCCGCCGTCGGTGGCCTCCGGGCTACAGCGGGTGGGCCGGGCCGGACACCAGGTGGGTGCCGTCTCCACCGGTGTGGTCTTCCCCAAGTACCGCGGCGACCTGGTGCAGTCCGCCGTGGTCACCGAGCGGATGCGGCAGGGCGGCATCGAGGCGCTGCGCATCCCCGCCAACCCGCTGGACGTGCTGGCGCAGCAGTTGGTCGCGATGACGGCGATGGACACCTGGGACGTGGAGGAGCTGCTGGCGCTGGTGCGGCGCGCCGCGCCGTTCGCCGCGTTGCCGGAGTCCGCGTACACCGCCGTGCTGGACATGCTCGCCGGCCGCTACCCCTCGGACGCGTTCGCCGAGTTGCGCCCGCGTGTGGTGTGGGACCGGGTGGCGGGCACGGTCAGCGGGCGGCCCGGTGCGCAGCGGCTGGCGGTGACCTCGGGCGGCACCATCCCGGACCGCGGCCTGTTCGGGGTCTTCCTCGCGGGCGCCGACCCGAAGAAGGGCGGCGGCCGGGTCGGTGAGCTGGACGAGGAGATGGTCTACGAGTCCAGGGTCGGCGATGTGTTCACCCTGGGCACCACCTCATGGCGGATCGAGGACATCACCCGCGACCGCGTACTGGTCTCCCCCGCCCCCGGGGTGCCCGGCAGGCTGCCGTTCTGGAAGGGCGACCAGCTCGGCCGACCGCTCGAACTCGGCCGCGCCCTGGGCGCGTTCCTCCGCGAGATCGGCGGCCAGAACCCGCAGGAGGCGCGGGCCCGGCTCGCCTCCGCCGGGCTCGACACCTGGGCGGCGGACAACGTCCTGGCCTATCTGGACGAGCAGCGCCGGGCGTGCGGTCATGTCCCGGACGACCGGACCATCGTGGTGGAGCGGTTCCGTGACGAACTGGGCGACTGGCGGGTCGTGGTGCACTCCCCGTTCGGCGCCCAGGTGCACGCCCCGTGGGCGCTCGCCCTCGGCGCCCGGCTCGCCGAGCGGTACGGGTTCGACGCCCAGGTGATGCACGCCGACGACGGCATCGTGCTGCGGCTGCCCGACGCCGACCTGCTCGGCCTCGACCTGCTGGACGTCGATCCGCTGAAGACGGGTGCGGAGTACGACACGGAGCAGAGCCCGGTGGGGGCGGCCGACGTGGTCTTCGACAAGGGCGAGATCGAGCAGATCGTCACCGAACAGGTCGGCGGCTCCGCGCTGTTCGCGTCCCGGTTCCGCGAGTGCGCGGCCCGAGCCCTGCTGCTGCCCCGCCGCAATCCGGGCAAGCGGACACCGCTGTGGCAGCAGCGCCAGCGGGCCGCCCAACTCCTTTTGGTGGCATCCGAGTTCGGCTCGTTCCCGATCGTCCTGGAAGCGGTCCGCGAGTGCCTCCAGGACGTGTTCGACGTGCCGGGCCTGGTGGAGCTGATGGGCGACATCGAGGGGCGGGCGGTCCGGCTGGTCGAGGTGACCACCCCCGAGCCGTCCCCGTTCGCCCGCTCACTGCTGTTCGGCTATGTGGCGCAGTTCCTGTACGAGGGCGACTCCCCGCTGGCCGAACGGCGCGCCGCCGCCCTGTCGTTGGACTCCCGGCTGCTGGCCGAACTGCTCGGCCAGGCGGAGCTGCGCGAGCTGCTGGACGCCGACGTCATGGCGGAGCTGGAGCGCGAGCTGCAGTGGCTGACCGAGGACCGGCGGGCCAAGGATGTCGAGGGCGTCGCCGATCTGCTGCGGGTACTCGGCCCGCTCACCGGCGGGGAGTTGACCGAGCGCGGCGCGGAGCCGGGCTGGCCGCTGGAGCTGGAGGCCGCCCGGCGGGCGATCCGGGTCCGGATCGGCGGCGCCGAGCACTGGGCGGCCGTCGAGGATGCCGGGCGGCTGCGGGACGCGCTCGGCACGGCGCTGCCGGTGGGCGTGCCGGAGGCGTTCACCGAGCCGGTCAAGGACCCGCTGGGCGATCTGCTCGCCCGGTACGCGCGCTCCCACGGCCCGTTCACCGCCGCCGACGCGGCGGCCCGCTTCGGCATCGGCGCCGCGGTGGCCGAGACCACACTTCACCGGCTGGCCGCCAACGGCCGTGTCGTGCAGGGGGAGTTCCGGCCCGAGGGCCTGGGCCACGAGTGGTGCGACGCGGGAGTGCTGCGCAGGCTGCGCCGCCGGTCACTGGCGGCACTGCGGCACGAGTTGGAGCCGGTGCCGCCAGGCGCGCTGGCCGCGTTCCTCCCCCAGTGGCAGCAGGTGGGCACACGGGCGCTGCGCGGGCTCGACGGACTGCTGCGCGCCGTCGAGCAGTTGCAGGGCTGCGCCGTGCCCGCCTCCGCTCTGGAGAAGCTGGTGCTGCCGTCGCGGGTCGCGGACTACACCCCGGCGATGCTCGACCAGCTCACCGCCTCCGGCGAGGTGATCTGGTCCGGCGCCGGGGCCCTGCCCGGCAAGGACGGCTGGGTCACCCTCCATCTGGCCGACACCGCCCCTGTGCTGCTCCCCGCCCCGCTGCCGCTGGAGCTGACGCCGCTGCACCGCGCGGTCCTCGGCGCCCTGTCCGGCGGCTACGGCCTGTTCTTCCGGCAGATAGCCGAACAGGTCAGGGCCACCATGCCGGAGGCGACCGATCCGCAACTGGCCGACGCGCTGTGGGAGTTGGCCTGGTCGGGGCGGCTGACCAACGACACGCTCGCCCCGCTGCGCGCGCTGCTCGGCTCGGGCCGTACGGCGGGCTCCACGGCGCACCGGGCGCCCAGGGCCACCCCGCGCGGCCGGTACGGATCCTCGATGCCCCGGCCCACGGCGTCGCGCACCGGCCCACCGACCACGGCCGGGCGGTGGTCGCTGGTACCGCAGGCCGAGACCGACCCGACCGTACGGGCGCACGCGCTGGCGCACACCCTGCTGGACCGGCACGGTGTGGTGACCCGGGGCGCGGTCGCGGCCGAAGGGGTCGAGGGCGGCTTCTCCGCGGTGTACCGCGTGCTGTCGGCGTTCGAGGAGAGCGGGCAGACCCGTCGCGGCTATGTGGTGGAGGGCCTGGGCGCGGCCCAGTTCGCCATGGACGGCGCGGTGGACCGGCTGCGCGCCGTGCACACCGCGCGCGAGCGCGAGCAGCCGCAGCCGGCGGCGCCGCGCGCCGTCGTACTGGCCGCAGCCGACCCGGCGAACGCGTACGGCGCGGCCCTGCCCTGGCCCGATCCGCCGTCCGGCACCGAGGGGCGCCCAGGCCACAAGCCGGGCCGCAAGGCGGGCGCCCTGGTGGTGCTGGTCGACGGGGAGCTGACGCTGTACGTGGAGCGCGGCGGCAAGACGCTGCTGGCGTGGGACGGTGACTCGGGAGCGGACAGCCCTCGGCTGCGGGCGGCGGTGCGGGCGCTGGCCGACGCGGTGCGGGACGACGCGCTGGGCAGGCTGACGGTGGAGCGCGCCAACGGCGAGCCGGCGCTGGTCTCGCCGCTGGGCCGCGCCCTGGAGGCCGCCGGTTTCCACCCCACCCCGCGCGGCCTGCGGCTGCGGCCGTCGTCGGACCTCGCCGACCACGGCTGACGGCCGGCGGGCGCCGCCGGTCCGTCACGGCAGGACCGGGGCGTCACGGCATGATGGGGGTATGCCCGAAGGAGACACCGTCTGGCTGACGGCGCGCCGACTGCGGGAGGCACTGGCGGGCCGCGCGGTGGTCCGCTGCGACCTGCGCGTGCCCAAACTGGCGACGACGGACTTCTCCGGGCGGCGGATCGAGGAGGTGCTGTCACGCGGCAAGCATCTGCTGACCCGCTTCGAGGGCGGCTGGACGCTCCACTCGCATCTGCGGATGGACGGCTCCTGGCAGGTCTACGCCGCCGGTGAGCGGTGGCGCGGCGGTCCGCACCACCAGATCCGGGCGGTGCTGGCCACCGCCGAGTCGGTGGCCGTCGGCTACCGGCTGCCGGTGCTGGAGTTGCTGCGCACCGCCGAGGAGGACCGCGCCGTGGGCCATCTCGGCCCCGATCTGCTCGGCCCGGACTGGGACCCGGCCGAGGCGTTGCGCCGACTGCTGTCCGATCCCGGCCGCCCCGTCGGCGAAGCACTGCTGGACCAGCGCAATCTCGCCGGAATCGGCAACGTCTACAAGTCGGAGCTGTGTTTCCTGCGCGGCGTCACGCCCTGGACCCCGGTCGGGGAACTCGCTTCCCCGGAGCGGATGGTGGCCCTCGCGCACAAGCTCCTGGACGCCAACAAGGCCCGCCACGGCCATATCACCACGGGCAACCCCCGGCGCGGACGCACCCACTGGGTGTACAACCGCGAGCACCAGCCGTGTCTACGCTGCGGCACCGCGGTACGCAGGGCCGACCAGGGACCGTCCGACGAGGCCCGCGTCACCTACTGGTGCCCGAGTTGCCAGAAGGGCCCGGCGCCACCGGCGATTTAGAAGGGCCCGGCGCCACCGGCGATTTGAGGCCGGTCAGCGTCAACGCCCCTTAACGGGGCGCCGGGTTCGCGGTTTCGTGCCAACCGCGGATATCGCCGTCGCGCCAACCGGCGTGTACGCCCCCGGCCTTCGCGGCGTCGGCAACGGCCGCGCGGGCGCGCGCCCCGCGCCGCCACGCGCTTCCGCGCGCCCCGTCTCGCCCGGCGTGGACGCGGGCGTGGCGCGCCGCCCGCAGCGGGCGCCGCGCCATGGCGTGACGTGCACCGGCAGCAGCCCCAGCGTCCAGCCGCTCACCGCGAACCCCTGCTCAACCGGGCCGGTCTGCGCGGGGTGCACCGCCACCCGCAGCACTGCCCAGCACCACAGCAGAGCGAACGCGCCGACCGCGATCAGCCGCACGCGGCGCCGGACAGCACCACTGCGGTCCTCCTGGGGTGCATCCGCTGCCCATCGAGCGTCCATGGCCGCCTCCGAATCCCCGAGGCTGCGACAAGGAGCCCAGAGGGCTCCCGTACAGGGTGCGATGCCCCGTGCGGGTGATCATTAGCCCTCTGGTACGACGAGCGGAGCGGTCTTCACTCGATAGGAGCACCGCCAGAACACGCACAGTGTCCACCAACTACGGTAAGCGACCACTCACACCTTGGCGTTCTCGGCCTGGAACATCCAGTAGTGCTTCTCCAGCGCCGCGGTCAGCCCCAGGAAGATGTCCTGCGTGACCAGGTCGGGCTCCTCGGTGGCCTTGATGCGCTCGCGCATCCGCGTGATGACGCTGGCCAACGCCGCGATCATGGTGTCCACGGCGTCCTTGTCGTTGATCCAGCCGTCCTTCATGGTGGCGATGGCGCTGGTCTTGGCGACCGTCTCGGCCCTGCCGTCCGGCGGCACCCCGATCGTGGCGGCCCTCTCGGCGACCGTGTCGGAGTAGGTCCGTGCCGTGCTGACGACCTCGTCCAGCTGGAGGTGCACCGGGCGGAAGCGCGGCCCGACGATGTTCCAGTGAACCTGCTTGGCCACCAGGGAGAGGTCCACCAGGTCGACCAGCGCGCCCTGGAGCGCGTCCGCGGCCACCTTGCGGGCCTCGTCGGACAGAGCGGTCTTCACGACAGCCATGGTGTTGCCTCCTCGCCACTGGGGGACTTGGGTCCGTTTCGTCCACCCGGGCGCCTGCCCACTCAGGCTCGGTGAAACATGCGAAAGGGCCAGGCTGTCAGACAGCCCGGCCCCAGGGCCGTTGTGGCCCGCCAGCTTTCACCGACGCAAACGATCAGGCCGCGACCACATCCACGGCCTCCGCCTGCGGTGGCTTGATCGTCACACGAGTGCCTGGCACATGAGTGACCGTCTCCAACATCGACCGCACCGGCACGGCCGCAACCTCCGTGGTCGCCGACTGAGCCAGCTCGGCGAGCGACAGCTCATCGCTGACCTCGCGCATGACCTCGGACATCCGCACGTCCAGGGCGTCGCAGATCGCGGAGAGCAGTTCGGAGGAAGCTTCCTTCTGGCCGCGCTCTACCTCTGACAGGTAGCCCAACGAGACTCTGGCCGATGCCGAGACCTCGCGCAGAGTGCGGCCCTGACGCTGGCGCTGCCGACGCAGCACGTCACCCAGCAGGCGACGGAGCAGAATCATCGGTGGCTCCCTCCTCGGACCGCGGATCCGTAAGCTTCTCGCCCCACCGTACCGCCTCCGGCAGCGGCCGTGCGGGGAGCGATGACGTGTTCACTAAGGGCTGCAAACATCAAATTCCCCCGTGCCGTTCCGTATCCTGTGCCCTCGCGTTCACTCGGTCGGCCTTCCGCCCGCCCCGCACCGCCTCCATCAGCAGTTCCAGCACCGCGGTGACGGTCGCGGCGCGGATGGCCGCGCGGTCGCCCGTCAGCCGGGGCGAACCGACCGACGTCCCCGAGGGACCGGCGACGGCCACGTGGACCGTGCCCACGTCCTTGCCGTCCTGGGGGTCGGGACCGGCGACCCCGGTGGTGGCCAGCCCCCAGGTGGCGCCCAGCAGGCGCCGTACGCCCTCCGCCATCTCGGCGGCGACCTGCGGGTCCACCGCGCCGCGCGCCGCCAGCAGCGCGCCGTCCACCCCGAGCACGTCCCGTTTGACGTCGGTGGCGTACGCGGTGACCGAGCCGCGGAAGGTGCGCGAGGCGCCCGGTACCGCGGTGACCTCCGCGGCCACCAGGCCCCCGGTCAACGACTCGGCGACGGCCAGCGTCGCGCCCTGCCGCTCCAGCAGCGCCAGCGCCTCGGCGGCGGTCATGCCGCGCCGTCCGGCCCCGCGTCGCGCTCGGCGGCCCGCTGGGCGGCCAGTCCGGCGCGGCGCAGCACCACCGCCTGCCGCACGTAGTCCAGGCCGGTCACCACGGTCAGCACCACGGCCACCGCCATCACCCAGGCCCGCAGCGTGGCCAGCGGCCCGGTCAGCGCCAGGACGTACATGCCCACCGCGATGCCCTGGGTGAGGGTCTTCAACTTGCCGCCGCGGCTGGCCGGGATCACCCCGTGCTTGATGACCCAGAACCGCATCAGCGTGATGCCGATCTCGCGGAACAGGATCACCGCGGTGACCGCCCACGGCAGGTCGCCGAGCGCGGACAGCCCGACCAGCGCGGCGCCCATGATCGCCTTGTCCGCTATCGGGTCGGCGATCTTGCCGAAGTCGGTGACCAGGTTGTAGCGGCGGGCCAGTTCACCGTCGAACAGGTCGGTGATCATGGCGACGGCGAAGGCCGCCCACGCGAACGAGCGCCACGCCGGGTCGTGACCGCCCGCGTGGACCAGCAGCAGCACGAACCCCGGTACGAGCAGCAGCCGCACCATGGTCAGGATGTTGGCGATGTTCCACAGGCCTGGCCGGTCCACCGGGTCCCCGAGATGGTCGGGAGCCGCCGCGGGCCGGTGACCGCCCGCCGCGGACGCCGGTACACCGGTCATCTGCCCGCCTCCTCCGTACCGCTCGGGCCGCCGGTGAGCGGCTCGGCCACCAGGTCCACGCCCTCGGTGTCCACCACCTTGGCGGCCACGATGTCGCCGACCGCCACCCCCGCGCTGGAGGTGAGCACCACCTGGCCGTCGGTCTCCGGTGCCTGGTGCAGGCCCCGGCCGACCGCCTCGCCCTGGTCCAGCGACTCCACCAGCACCTCGACGGTCTCGCCCAGCCGCTCCTCGGCGCGCTGCGCGGTGAGTTCCTCGGCCAGCCGGGAGACTCGGGCCAGCCGCTCGGCGACCACGTCCTCGGCCAGCTTGCCGTCGTATCCGGCGGCCTCGGTGCCCTCCTCGTCGGAGTAGCCGAACACGCCGATGGCGTCCAGCCGCGCCTCGCTGAGGAAGCGTTCCAGCTCCGCCAGGTCGGCCTCGCTCTCGCCGGGGAAGCCGACGATGAAGTTGGATCGCACACCGGCCTGCGGCGCCTTGGCACGCACCGTCTCCAGCAGCTGCAGGAAGCGCTCGGTGTCGCCGAACCGGCGCATCGCGCGCAGCACTCCGGGCGCCGAGTGCTGGAAGGACAGGTCGAAGTAGGGCGCCACCTTGGGCGTCGAGGTCAGCACGTCGATCAGCGTCGGCCGCATCTCGGCGGGCTGGAGGTAGCTGACCCGGATCCGCTCGATCCCGTCGACCGCCGCGAGCTCCGGCAGCAGTGTCTCCAGCAGCCGGATGTCGCCGAGGTCCTTGCCGTAGGAGGTGTTGTTCTCGCTGACCAGCATGACCTCCTTGACGCCCTGCTCGGCCAGCCAGCGGGTCTCGCCGAGGACGTCGGAGGGGCGGCGGGAGATGAACGAGCCGCGGAAGGACGGGATGGCGCAGAAGGCGCACCGCCGGTCGCACCCCGAGGCGAGCTTCACCGAGGCGACCGGGCTGGAGTCCAGTCGGCGGCGCAGCGGCGCCCGCGGCCCCGAGGCGGGCGCCACGCCCTCCGGAAGGTCGTCGGGCACCTGGCCGTGGCCGGGTAGCGCCACGGCGTTGTCCTGCCGCTCCACCGGGCTGATCGGCAGCAGCTTGCGCCGGTCGCGCGGGGTGTGCGGGGCGTGGACGCCGCCGGAGAGGATGGTCTGGAGGCGGCCGGAGATGTCCGCGTAGTCGTCGAAGCCCAGCACACCGTCGGCCTCGGGCAGCGCTTCGGCGAGTTCCTTGCCGTACCGCTCGGCCATGCATCCGACGGCGACGACCGCCTTGGTACGGGCCTCGCCCTTGAGGTCGTTGGCCTCCAGCAGGGCGTCGACCGAGTCCTTCTTGGCGGCGTCGACGAAGCCGCAGGTGTTGACCACGGCGACATCGGCTTCGGCGGCATCCTCCACGAGCTGCCAGCCGTCCGCCGCCAGACGGCCGGCGAGCTCCTCGGAGTCCACCTCATTGCGCGCGCAGCCGAGAGTGACGAGAGCGACGGTACGGGGTTCGGGCATGGGCTCAGCCTACTTTGTCCCTGACCGGGACTTCTCCGGCGACCCTGCCCGTGAGCGAGCCGATGGGCGCGCCGCCCGCGACCGCGGGCCGGGCGGGCGGTGCCCCCTGGTCGCGGCTATCCGGCCTGCGGATTGCCCGGGGTGAAGTCGGTGCGGACCAACTGGCCGTCGTTGCCCGCTGTGCCGAGGTCCTTGCCGTTGACGAACATCTTGACCGCTCCGGCGTTGCCGAGCACCAGGGAGATCTTCTTGTCGTCGGTGAAGATCTTGGACTGGCCCTGGTCGAGTAGCCCTTCGAACAGCGAGTGCCCGTCGTTGGCGGTCGCGGTGATCCAGCTCTTGCCGCCGTCGGCGGTGAGCTTGACGGTGACCTTGTCGCCCGGGGCGGCGGCGATGGCGCTGCGGCTGGGCTCGGGAGTCTTGCTGACGGGTGGATGGGTCGCCGGGTGGCTGGGGCTGGGCTGGGTGGCGTTCCCGGCCACCGACTCGGTACCGCTGCGCGCGCCGCTGAACATCGTGAAGCCGACGAAGCCGACCACGATCACGATCGCCGCGACCATGGCCGCGGTCCAGTTGGGACGGCGCGGCTCCGGACGGATCCTCTCCGCCTCGTAGACCGGTGCCACCTGGGTGGGGCTGGGCTTGCCGCCGTGCTCGCCGTCGTAGCTGTCGATCAGCGGCGCCGGATCGAGGCCCACCGCCCGCGCGAGCGTGCGGATATGGCCGCGGGCGTAGACGTCGCCGCCGCAGCGGGAGAAGTCGTCCTGTTCGATCGCGTGCACGATGGGCGCCCTTACCCGGGTGGCCGCGCTGATCTCCTCCACGGTCAGACCGGCGTCGAGACGTGCCCGGTGCAGGGCGCGGCCGATGGACAGGGGTGCCTCGGAAGCTGCGTCGGAAGGTGAGTTGCCGATGGACACGAGGGCGCCTTTCGAGCGTGTAGCCACCTGCTGGAAATTCAGTTTAGGGGCGGTCGGCGAGCATCAGGCAAGCGGACGAGATGACTTTGTCGGCCAACGGAAGTCCGCCGGCCTGCGGCCTTGGTCGTACCACCGTCGGCCGTCGGCCATCTGCCCGCCCCCTGCCTCCGTTTGACGTACGAGCGGCGCTTACGGTTGCCCGTGTCACCGCTCTGGGCGAACCGTACGGCCACGGCTAGCCCTGTGTGTCGCCGCGGATCACCGCGAGCACCCCGTCGAGTTCGTCGGGCTTGACGAGGACGTCGCGCGCCTTGGAGCCCTCGCTGGGTCCGACGATGTTCCGCGACTCCATCAGATCCATGAGTCTGCCCGCTTTCGCGAAGCCCACGCGCAGCTTTCGCTGAAGCATCGAAGTCGAGCCGAACTGGGTGGACACCACCAGCTCCGCGGCCTGCAGCAACAGGTCGAGGTCGTCGCCGATCTCCTCGTCGATCTCCTTGCGCGGACCGCTGGGTCCGGTGACGTCCTCCCGGAAGACCGGTGCGAGCTGGGACTTGCAGTGCGCCACCACCGCGGAGACCTCGTCCTCGGTGACGAACGCGCCCTGCAACCGGATCGGCTTGTTGGCACCCATCGGCAGGAACAGCCCGTCGCCCTTGCCGATCAGCTTCTCGGCGCCCGGCTGGTCGAGGATGACCCGGCTGTCGGCGAGCGAGGAGGTGGCGAAGGCCAGCCGGGAGGGCACGTTGGCCTTGATCAGGCCGGTGACCACGTCGACGCTCGGCCGCTGGGTGGCGAGCACCAGGTGGATTCCGGCGGCGCGGGCGAGCTGGGTGATGCGCACGATCGAGTCCTCGACGTCGCGCGGCGCCACCATCATCAGGTCCGCCAGCTCGTCCACGATCACCAACAAGTAGGGGTACGGCGACAGTTCGCGTTCGCTGCCCTCGGGCGGCTTCGCCTTGCCGGACCGCACCGCCGCGTTGAAGTCGTCGATATGGCGGAAACCGTACGCCGCGAGGTCGTCGTAGCGCAGGTCCATCTCGCGGACCACCCACTGCAGTGCTTCGGCGGCCTTCTTCGGGTTGGTGATGATCGGGGTGATCAGGTGCGGGATGCCCTCGTACGCGGTCAGTTCGACGCGCTTGGGGTCGACCAGCACCATCCGCACCTCGTCCGGAGTGGCCCGGGCCATGATCGAGGTGATCAGGCAGTTGATGCAGGAGGACTTGCCGGAACCGGTGGCACCGGCGACGAGGACGTGCGGCATCTTGGCGAGGTTGGCCATCACATAGCCGCCCTCGACGTCCTTGCCCAGGCCGACCGTCATCGGGTGCTCCTCGCCCGAGGCGTCCGCGGAGCGCAGCACATCGCCGAGGTTGACCATCTCCCGGTCGGAGTTGGAGATTTCGATACCCACAGCCGACTTGCCCGGAATGGGACTTATGATCCGTACGTCCGGACTGGCCACCGCGTACGCGATGTTCTTGGTGAGCGCGGTGATCCGCTCGACCTTGACGGCCGGGCCGAGCGCGACCTCGTAGCGGGTGACCGTCGGGCCCCGGGTGAACCCGGTGACCGAGGCGTCGACCTTGAACTCGGAGAACACACCGGACAGCGCCGCGACCACCGCGTCGTTGGCGGCGCTGCGGGTCCGGCCGGGACCGCCGCGCTCCAACAGGTCGAGGGAGGGCAGCGAGTAGGTGATGTCACCGGAGAGCTGGAGCTGCTCGGCCCGCGGCGGCAGCGAGTCGGCGGCCGGGGGCGCGGGCTTCTTCGTCAGATCCGGCACCGCGTCGGCAGGGGACGCGGTCTCCTCGGCGCGCGCGGCCGGGACCGCGGAGCCCTGCCCGCTCTTGACCATCGAGATCCGGCTGGTGATGTCCGCGACCACCGGAGACGGGTGCACCCCGTGCAGCACGGCGCCGTCCAGCGCGGCGGCCGCGGCGGCCGCGACGTCCACCGGGTCGGGGGCGCTTCGCGCCGTTTCCGGCTTGCTGAAGTCCACCGGCGCGCCCTGGCCGCGCCGCGGCCTGCGGCGGCCCAGCTCCTCGGCCTCCGCCGCCGCGGCGTCCACCGCGTCGCGAGCGGCGGGGCCATGGGTACGGGAGCGGCGAGGGCGCGGCTGGTCGTCCGGCTCGGTGTACCCGGCGTCGTCGTACGGCTCGTCGTCGTACCCCTCGTCGCCCGCGTCGTACAGCCCGAGCCGGGTGCCGAGGTGTCTGAGCCGCTGCGGGATGGCGTTGACCGGTGTGGCGGTGACCACCAGCAGCCCGAACACCGACAGCAGCACCAGCAGCGGCACGGCGAGCGCCGACCCGACGGTGAACAGCAGCGGCTCGGCGGCGGCCCAGCCGATCATGCCGCCCGCGTCGCGCAGCGCCTGCGCGCCCTGCCCGCGCCCGGGCGCGCCACAGCCGATGTGGATCAGCCCGAGGACACCGACGATCAGCGCGGACAGGCCGATGACGATGCGCCCGTTGGCCTCCGGGCGTTCCGGATGGCGCATCAGCCGGATGGCGACGATCGCCAGCAGTATCGGCACCAGCAGGTCCAGCCTGCCGAACGCACCGGTCACCAGCATGTCGATCAGATCGCCGACCGGCCCGCTGAGGTTGGACCAGGTACCGGCCGCGATCACCAGCGCGAGGCCGAGCAGCAGCAGCGCCAGGCCGTCCTTGCGGTGCGCCGGGTCCAGCCCGCGGGCGCCCCGGCCCACACCGCGGAACACCGCGCCCACACTGTGCGCGAGACCCAGCCACAGGGCCCGCACCAGCCGCAGTACCGGATGCGTGGGACTCGGCGCCGGCTTCGGCGCGGCCTTGGGCGCCGGCTTCCTGGCGGAAGCCTTCTTGGCGGCCGGACGCGGCTTCGCGGCGGCCTTCTTCGCCGGCGCCTTCTTCCGGGGAGCACCGGCGGCACCGCCCGCGGCGCCCGACGTGCGCCCGGTGCGTTTGGCGGGAGCCGCGGAGCTGCTCGAACCCTTGCCGGACGTACGTGAGGCCATGGTGCCGAGGTTACCGCCGTTGCCCCGGGGGCCGGTACGAGGCGTGACATACGCCCGTTCGTGTCGCAGCCCAGATGTAGCAAGGGTGACGCGGCGTCAACAGGTCATCCCTGCGGGGGCGCCGCCGACGGGCCCGGGTCGGCGCCCGGCTCCAGCGCGTCCAACGCCCGCCGCAGACCGGTCAGCTTGCGCTCCAGATGCGCCGCGGTGGCCACCGCGGCGGCGTCGGCCGAGTCGTCCAACTGCTTGGACAGCGCCTCCGCCTGCTCCTCCACCGCCGCCAGCCGCGCGGACAGTTCGGCGATCAGGCCCACCGGCTCCTTGCCGCCGTCGCCCCCGGAGTGGCCGCCGCCCTGTTCCAGCTGCAGGCGCAGCAGGGCGGCCTGCTCACGCAGTTGGCAGTTCTTCATGTACAGCTCGACGAAGACCGAGACCTTCGCCCTGAGCACCCACGGGTCGAACGGCTTGGAGATGTAGTCGACCGCGCCCGCCGCATAGCCGCGGAAGGTGTGGTGCGGACCGTGGTTGATGGCGGTCAGGAAGATGATCGGGATGTCCCGGGTGCGTTCCCGGCGCTTGATGTGCGCGGCGGTCTCGAACCCGTCCATACCCGGCATCTGCACATCGAGCAGGATCACCGCGAAGTCGTCCGTGAGCAGCGCTTTGAGCGCCTCCTCCCCGGACGATGCCCGAACCAGTGTCTGATCGAGCGCGGAGAGGATGGCCTCCAGCGCCAGCAGATTCTCCGGCCGGTCATCGACCAGGAGGATCTTGGCCTTCTGCACCATAGCCCGTCCTCCTCGGCCCGGCATGGGGCCTCCCCTGCTCGCAGAGCTCGGGGAAGCACCGGGCGCCGCCCCCAGGGACGACTCCTGTACGCCGCCCGTCCTTGTGCCGGTCATGGTAGCCGCACCCCGTCGCTCGCCACACCCTGTCACCGCCATGTCACTGTGCACGTAGCAGAAACGTGGCGGGGGACCAGAAGGTTCCCTGCATACCGCACTCTCACACCCCTTCGGGCACGCCTTGTTGTGCGATGACGCGTTCTCATCCGGCTCTCACCCGGCCGCGTTCGCCTCCGCCCGTCTCAACGCGCCCGCATCCACTGCTCCATGACCGACAGCAGGTGGTCGGTGTCCACCGGCTTGGTGACGTAGTCGGACGCTCCGGACTCGATGCTCTTCTCCCGGTCGCCCTTCATCGCCTTCGCGGTCAGCGCGATGATGGGCAGCCCGGCGAACTGCGGCATCCGGCGGATCGCCGAAGTCGTGGCGTAGCCGTCCATCTCCGGCATCATGATGTCCATCAGGACGACGGCGACATCGTCGTGCTGCTCCAGCACCTCGATGCCCTCCCGGCCGTTCTCCGCGTACAGCACCACCAGCCCGTGCTGTTCCAACACACTGGTGAGCGCGAAGACATTGCGGATGTCGTCGTCGACGATCAGCACCTTCTGCCCGTTGAAGCCGCCCCGCGTGCCGCGTTCCGCACGCCGCGGGCCCTCCTGCTGGCCGCTGTCCACCCAGGAGTCCTCCCCGAGTTGCGGACCGCCCCGCCGCTCCGCGGCCGGTAGCGCCCGGCGGCGCAGCCGCGACAGCCCGCCGCCCCGGCCGTAGGGGGCGTGGCCGGACTCCTCGGGCGCCACGGCGGCGGCTGGCTCCTCGGCCGCCGCGGCGCCGTCCGCGGCCGGCTTCTCCCTGGCGGGCGTCTCCCCGGTGCTCAGCGGCAGGTAGAGGGTGAACGTCGAGCCGCGGCCCGGCTCGCTGTCCGCGTGGATCTCACCGCCGAGCAGCCGGGCGATCTCCCGGCTGATGGACAGCCCCAGGCCGGTGCCGCCGTACTTGCGGCTGGTGGTGCCGTCGGCCTGCTTGAACGCCTCGAAGATGACCCGCATCTTGCTGGCCGCGATGCCGATGCCGGTGTCGGTGACCGAGAACGCGATCAGCTCCTGGTCGGGGTCGCGCAGCGAACCGGACTCCAGCATCTGCTCGCGGATGGCGACCGGGATCTCCTTGCCCGCCGGGCGGATGACCAGCTCCACCGCGCCCGCGTCGGTGAACTTCACCGCGTTGGACAGCAGGTTGCGCAGCACCTGCAACAGCCGCTGCTCGTCGGTGTGCAGGGTCATCGGCAGTTCCGGCGAGACCCGCACCGAGAAGTCCAGGCCCTTCTCCGCGGTCAGCGGCCGGAAGGTGGCCTCCACGTAGTCGACCAACTGGACCAGGGCGATCCGGGTCGGGCTGACGTCCATCTTGCCCGCCTCGACCTTCGACAGGTCGAGGATGTCGTTGATCAGCTGCAACAGGTCGGAGCCCGCGCCGTGAATGGTCTCGGAGAACTCCACCTGCTTGGGCGACAGGTTGCCGTCGGCGTTGTCGGCCAGCAACTTGGCCAGGATCAGCAGCGAGTTGAGCGGGGTGCGCAGCTCGTGCGACATGTTGGCGAGGAACTCCGACTTGTAGCGCATCGAGACGGCGAGCTGCTCGGCCCGCTCCTCCAGCACCTGCCGGGCCTCCTCGATCTCGGTGTTCTTCACCTTGATGTCGCGGTTCTGCTGGGCCAGCAGCTCGGCCTTCTCCTCCAGTTCGGCGTTGGAGGCCTGCAGCGCCTTCTGCCGGTTCTCCAACTCGGCCGAGCGCTCCCGCAGTTGCGCGGTCAGCTCCTGGGACTGCTCCAGCAGGCCCTCGGTCTTGGTGTTGACCGAGATGGTGTTGACGCTGGTCGCGATCATCTCGGCGATCTGGCTGAGGAAGTCCTTCTGGATCTGGGTGAGCGGCTGGAAGGAGGCCAGCTCGATCACCCCGAGCACCCGGTCCTCGAACAGCAGCGGCAGCACGATCACATGGGCGGGCGGCGCCTCACCGAGCCCCGAGGCGATCTTCAGGTAGCCCGGCGGCACGTTCTCCACCAGGATCGTGCGCCGCTCCACCGCCGCCTGGCCGATCAGCGACTCGCCCGGCAGGAACGAGGTCGGCATGGTCCGCCGCGAGTAGCCGTAGCTGCCGATCAGCCGCAGCTCGTACGCCGCGCCCTCGGCGCCGCCGATCTCGCCGCGCTCGCCGTTCTCCCCGATCTCCTGGGCCAGGAAGAACGCGCCGTGCTGGGCGGAGACCACCGGCGTCAGCTCGCTCATGATCAGTGCCGCCACGTCCACCAGGTCGCGACGGCCCTGCATCAGGCCGGAGATGCGGGCCAGGTTGCCCTTGAGCCAGTCCTGCTCCTTGTTGGCCAACGTGGTCTCGCGGAGCTTGACGATCATCGTGTTGATGTTGTCCTGGAGTTCCAGGATCTCGCCCGCCGCGTCCGCGTCGATCCGCAGGTTGAGGTCGCCGCGGGTCACCGCGGTGGCCACCTCGGCGATGTTGCGGACCTGGTTGGTCAGGTTGTTGGCCATCAGGTTCACGGAGTCCGTCAGGTCCTTCCAGATGCCGGAGACCCCCGGCACCCGGGCCTGACCGCCCAGCCGGCCCTCGGTACCCACCTCGCGGGCCACCCGGGTCACCTCGTCACCGAACGCCGACAGCTGGCCGACCATGGTGTTGATGGTGGTCTTCAGCTCCAGGATCTCGCCGCGCGCGTCCACGTCGATCTTCTTGGACAGGTCGCCGCGGGCCACCGCCGTGGTCACCATCGCGATGTTGCGCACCTGGTTGGTGAGGTTGGACGCCATCGAGTTCACCGACTCGGTCAGGTCCTTCCAGGTACCCGACACACCCGGCACCCGCGCCTGGCCGCCCAACTCGCCCTCGGTGCCCACCTCCCGGGCCACCCGCGTGACCTCGTCACCGAACGCGGACAGCGTGTCCACCATCGTGTTGATGGTCTCGGCGAGCTGCGCGACCTCACCGCGCGCCTCCACGGTGACCTTCTTCGTCAGGTCGCCGTTGGCGACCGCGGTGGAGACCGCGGCGATACTGCGCACCTGCGAGGTCAGGTTGTTCGCCATGATGTTGACGTTCTCGGTGAGATCCTTCCAGATGCCGGACACATCACGCACCCGCGCCTGACCGCCCAGCCGGCCCTCGGTGCCCACCTCGCGGGCCACCCGGGTCACCTCGTCGCCGAACGCCGACAGCTGGTCCACCATGGTGTTCACGGTGGTGACCAGTTCGAGGATCTCGCCCTTGGCGTCCACCGTGATCTTCTTCGACAGGTCGCCCTGCGCGACCGCCGTCGTCACCTCGGCGATGCTGCGGACCTGGTCGGTCAGGTTCGACGCCATGCCGTTCACGGACTGCGTCAGGTCCTTCCAGGTGCCCGACACGCCCTTCACATCGGCCTGGCCGCCCAGGATGCCCTCGGTACCCACTTCGCGCGCCACCCGGGTGACCTGCTCGGCGAAGGCGGAGAGCTGGTCGACCATCGTGTTCAGGGTGTTCTTCAGCTCCAGGATCTCGCCCCGGGCGTCCACGTCGATCTTCTGCGACAGGTCACCACGCGCCACCGCCGTGGCGACCTGCGCGATGTTGCGGACCTGGTCCGTCAGGTTGGACGCCATGCCGTTCACGGAGTCCGTCAGGTCACGCCACACACCGGCGACCCCGGGCACCTGCGCCTGGCCGCCCAGCCGGCCCTCGGTACCCACCTCACGGGCCACCCGGGTGACCTGGTCGGCGAAGGCGGAGAGCTGGTCGACCATCGTGTTGATGGTGTTCTTCAGCTCCAGGATCTCGCCGCGCGCGTCGACCTCGATCTTCTGCGACAGGTCACCACGCGCCACCGCCGTCGTCACCTGGGCGATCTGCCGCACCTGCGAGGTCAGGTTGCCCGCCATGAAGTTGACGGAGTCGGTCAGGTCCTTCCAGGTGCCCGAGACACCCGGCACCTCCGCCTGACCGCCCAGCCGGCCCTCGGTACCCACGTCACGCGCCATCCGTGTCACCTGGGCGGCGAACGACGACAGTTGGTCCACCATCGTGTTGACGGTGTTCTTCAACTGGAGCATCTCGCCGGAGACATCGACCGTCACCTTCTGCGACAGGTCACCGTTGGCCACGGCTGTCGTCACCTGGGCGATGTTGCGCACCTGGCCGGTGAGGTTGCGGAACGCCGTGTTGACGGAGTCCGTCAGGTCCTTCCACGTACCGGCCGCGCCGGGTACCTGCGCCTGACCGCCGAGTTCGCCCTCGACGCCGATCTCCCGTGCCACCCGGGTCACTTCGGAGCCGAACGACGAGAGCTGGTCGACCATGGTGTTGACGGTGTTCTTCAACTCCAGCATCTCGCCGGAGACATCGACCGTCACCTTCTGCGACAGGTCACCGTTGGCCACCGCGGTCGTCACCTGCGCGATGTCCCGCACCTGCGCGGTCAGGTTGCGGAACGCCGTGTTCACGGAGTCCGTCAGGTCCTTCCACGTACCCGCCGCACCCGGCACCTGCGCCTGCCCGCCCAACTGGCCTTCGGCGCCGACCTCGTAGGCGACCCGGGTCACCTCGTCGGCGAAGGTGCGCAGCGTCTCGGTCATGCCGTTGATCGTCTCGGCGAGCTGGGCCACCTCACCGCGCGCCGCGATGGTGATCTTCTGCGAGAGGTCACCGTTGGCCACCGCGGTGGTCACCTGCGCGATGTCCCGCACCTGCGCGGTCAGGTTCCCAGCCATGGTGTTGACCGAGTCCGTCAGGTCCTTCCACACACCGGCGACCCCGGGCACCTGGGCCTGGCCGCCGAGTTCCCCCTCGGTGCCCACCTCCCGGGCCACCCGGGTCACCTCGGAGGCGAACGACGAGAGCTGGTCCACCATCGTGTTGACGGTGTTCTTCAACTCCAGCATCTCGCCCGCCACATGGACGGTGACCTTGCGCGACAGATCGCCCTTGGCCACCGCCGTGGTGACCAGCGCGATGTCCCGCACCTGCGCGGTCAGCCGGGACGCCATGGTGTTGACCGAGTCCGTCAGGTCCTTCCACGAACCCGACATGCCGCGCACCCGGGCCTGCCCGCCCAGCTTGCCCTCGGTGCCCACCTCACTGGCCACCCGCGTCACCTCGTCGGTGAACGCCGACAACTGGTCCACCAGGCCGTTGACGGTACGGCCCACCTTCAGGAACTCCCCGCGCAGCGGATGCGCCGAGCCGTCGGGTCCCTGCGAACGCAGGTCCATGCGCTGCTCCAGGTCGCCCTCGGCGACCGCCGACAGCACCCGGCCGACCTCGGACACCGGCCGCACCAGATCGTCCACCAGCGCGTTCGACGCGTCGATCGCCGCGGCCCAGGCTCCCTCGCAGGCGCCGACCTCCAGGCGCTCGGTGAGCTTGCCCTCCCGGCCGACGACCCGCCGGACGCGCGCCAGCTCCCCTGTGAGGTGCTGGTTACGGTCCGCGACCTCGTTGAAGACCGCGGCGATCTCGGCCATCACCCCGTCACCGGAGACCGTCAGCCGTTTGCGGAAGTTCCCGTCCCGCATGGCCACCAGCGCGGACAGCATCCTGTGCAGAGCGGCTGAGTCGACCTCGACGGTCCCGTTGGCGCGGGACCGCGCGCCCTTCGTCCGCGTGGCGCCGCCACGCGGCGATGCACCAGACTCCACCGTGTCCCTCCCGGAGGGTCGAACGTCGACTTGCCCTGGCCCTTGCCCCTGCCCAAGGCCCTCCCAGTGTTTCACCATGGTCGGCCTTGGCCATAACGGTTCGGCAGCATGGCATACCAGACCCCGGTGTGGTTGCCACAGAGCGATCCCGATGGATCACGATGGAAAACACCCGCAACCGGCGCACGCGCGCCCCAGGTGGGTAAGTAACCTGGCATCCGGTTGCCCGCCAAGAGCCGGGCGTACACCTGGGCAGCGGAGGGGTGCCGCGACATGCGCGAGCAGAGCGCCGAACTGGGGCGTGGTCCGGCCGCGACCAACGCTCCCGAGACCCGGCTTCGCCATGTGGGAGAGCAACGAAGCAGCTACGACCCGGGTGACCCACGACACATGAGGAGCCAATTGATCACCGCGCGTGCAGCCGCCACCTTCGAGCCGGTCGGACGCTCGGTCGCCACCGCACGTGCCTTCGTCCGCGACACCCTGCAGGGCTGGGGCTTCAGCGACGTGGTCGACGACGCCGTCGTGCTCACCAGCGAACTGGTCACCAACGCCGTGGTGCACGCGGGCACCGCCGCCGACGTGCTCTGCCTGCGCTACCCGGCGTCGGTGCGCATCGAGGTCGCCGACCACTACCCCGAACGCGAGGTCCCGCTGCACGAGGGGGACCGCGTCAGCCACCCCGACCGCGAGGGCGGCCGCGGCCTCATCCTGTGCTCCGCGCTGGCCTCCCGCTGGGGCGTGGAGTACGCCCCGACCCACAAGCAGGTGTGGTTCCAACTCGACCTGCCCGAACGCCCGGCCGGTACCCGCGCCGCGGGCCCCGCCCTCCCGCTCACCTCGCTGCCGCTGACCGACTCCCAGGTCCGGGTCGCCGTCATCCAGGTCGACCGCGACGGCGTCATCAGCGGCTGGAACGAGGACGCGCAGTCACTGTTCGGGCACTCACCGCAGCAGGTCGTCGGCAAGGCGCTCGGCGACCTCACCGCCTGGCCGCAGACTCCCGGCACCGGCTTCGGCCTCGCCGAGGCGCTGCGGCTCTCCCGTTGGGAGGGCTCGTACGGGCTGCGCGGCGCCGACGGCAAGGTCCAGCCGGTGTACGGCTCGCATCTGCGGGTGCGCGACTCCTCCGGTGAGCCGTCCACGGTCTGCCTGCTGGTACGCGACCACGAGCGCGCCGTGCTCCAGGGCGGCCCGCTGCGCGGCTCGGCGCAGGACCCGGCACAGGCCGACCGCAGCAAGACCACCACCGACCCCTTCGAGGTCTTCATCGGCTCCCCCGCCCCCGACGACCTCGACAGCCTGCTCCAGCGCACCGTGGAACGGGCCCGGGACATGCTCGACGGTGACGCCGCCTACCTGCTGCTCGCCACCGACGACGAGACCGAGCTGGAGGTGCGCGCCTCCACCGGCCTGCCCGCGGCCCGCCAGCGGTTCGCCCGGGTGCCCGTCGAGGCGGGTACCGGCCGCTACGGCAGCGCACGCATGCCCGCCGTGCACGAGGACCTCATCGCCGCGCCGGGCGCCGTACCGCTGCTGGCCGGCACCGGGATGCGCTCGGTGGTCACCGTGCCGCTGAAGGTGGAGGGACGGCTGACCGGCTCCCTCGGCGTCGCCGCCGAATCCCCCGGCCGCTACAGCAACGAGGAGGCGCTGCGCCTGCAGTTCGCCGCCGACCGGATCGCACTGGCCGTGGAGAGCGCCCGGCTCACCGAGCTGGAACGGCTGCGCCGCGGCTCGCTGTCGTTCCTCGTCGAGGCCTCCGACCTGCTGGCCGGAACGCTGGAGCGGGACCAGACACTGGCCCTGATGGCACAGATGACCGTGCCCACCCTGGCCAGTTGGTGCGCCGTCTACACCATCGCCGAGCAGTCGGAGCCGGAACTGGCCTTCGTACTGCACGAGGACGAGGACCGCATCGACGGCCTGAAGGCACTGCTGTCCCGCATCGCCCCGCCCTCCCCCGACCCGACCCCCGGCGCCCGGGTGTGGACCGCGCCCTCCGACGCCGCCCACTCCACCGCGCTGCGCGCCTCGCTGCGCAGCCTCGGTCTGGCCGAGGCCGGCCGTCCCGCGACCGGCACCGGTGCGCACGCCACCGCCTCGGCGGTCGGCGGCGAGACGGTCGTACTCCCGCTGGTCGCCCGCAACCGCGTGATCGGCATGCTCACCCTCGGCAAGCCCTCCGACGAGCGCTTCCGCCAGGAGATCCTGGAACTCGCCGAGGACCTCTCCCGCCGGGCCGCGCTCGCCCTGGACAACGCGCGGTTGTACTCGGAGCGCACCGCCATCAGCCAGTCGCTGCAACGCAGCCTGCTGCCGCCGGAACTGCCGCAGATCCCCGGCGTCGAGGTCGAGGTGATCTACCAGGCCGCAGGCGAGGGCAACGAGGTCGGCGGCGACTTCTACGACCTGTTCCCGATCCGCGAGGGCTGCTGGGGCTTCGCCATCGGCGACGTGTGCGGTACCGGCCCGGAGGCCGCGGCGGTCACCGGCCTCGCCCGTCACGCGCTGCGCCTGCTCGCCAGGGAGGGCTTCGGCGGCCCGGCGGTACTGGAGCGGCTCAACGCCGCGATCCTCGACGAGGGCGCCCGCAGCCGCTTCCTGACCCTGCTCTACGGGGAGTTGTGGCCGCAGGAAGACGGCAGCGCACTGCTGAAGGTGGTCTGCGCCGGTCATCCGCTGCCGCTGCGGCTACGGCAGGACGGCACCGTCGAACCGGCGGCCGAACCGCAGCCGCTGCTGGGCGTGTTGGAGGATCTGGAGCTCATCGAGCAGACCGTGCAACTGGAGCCCGGCGACGTGCTGCTGTGCGTGACCGACGGCGTCACCGAGCGCCGTGAGGGCAGCAGGATGCTGGGCGACGACGGGCTCGCCGAGGTCCTCGCGCAGAGCACCGGCCTCACCGCGGGCGCCGTGGCGGCACGGGTGCAGCGGGCGGTCGAACGGTTCGCCGCGGACGCACCCTCGGACGACATGGCGATCCTGGCGATGCGGGTTCCCGAACTCCAGTGAACTCCCGCGGTCCCGCGGCGAAATGCACGAAGGCCCCGCCTGGTTTCCACCAGGCGGGGCCTTCGTCATCTGAGCCCCAATACGGAATCGAACCGTAGACCTTCTCCTTACCATGGAGACGCTCTGCCGACTGAGCTATTGGGGCGCGCCGACAGGGAAGATCGTAGCCCATCGCTCCCGTCGACCAAAATTGACGGCCGACCGCGGGGCTAAAGCAGCCCGCCGAGTGCGTTGCAGGCCGAGACGATCCGCTCGACCTCGCGCTCGGTGAGGAGCGGATGCACCGGCAGCGACAGCGTCTCGGCCGCCGCACGCTCGGTGTGCGGCAAATCCACCGGCATACGGAAGGCCGGAATGCGGTGCAGCGGGGTGGGCACCGGAATTCCCGCGTCGACGCCACGAGTTGCCAGCGCCCTGGCGAACGCGTCCCGGTCCGGTCGGCCGTTCCCCGGTACCCGCACCACATACCGGTGGTAGACATGCCGGGCGCCCGCCGCCACGTGCGGTATGTGTACGCCCTTCAACGCCGAGTCGAAGACACGGGCGTTGGCCCGGCGCCGCGCGGCGAACCCGGCCAGCCGCTCCAGCTCACCCCGCCAGGCCACCGCGGACTCGTCGGTGAGCCGCACCTCCGGCGTACGCAACTCCCTCACCCTGCGGGCGAGTCGTGGGTCCTCGGTGACGACGGCCAGGCTGAACGCCGCCAGAACGCCGAAGGTACCGACCGGTTCGCGGTCCAGCCCGGCCCCGCATGCCTCCGACGCGTCCTCCACCAGGGCCAGTCCATGGGCCCGCGCCAACTCTGCCAGCCGACGCATGGGTGCCGGGTGCCCGAACCGGTGCCCGGCGACGATCGCGACGGTGCGCCAACTGATCGCGGCTGCCACGGCATCCGGGTCCAGGCAGAAGGTGTGCGCGTCGATGTCCGCGAAGACCGGGGTGGCACCGGCCAGCCGAACGGCCTCCACCGCCGCCGCGGGACCGTACGAGGGCACGATCACCTCGTCGCCCGGCACCACGCCGAGCGCGACGAGGGACAGGCGGAGGGCGGTGTGCCCCTCCTGGACGGCAACGCAGTGCCGTCCGCCCACGAGGTCCGCGAACTCCTTCTCGAACACGGTGACCAACGATCCTTCGACCACGCTGCCGCTCGGCTTCACGCCGCACCTCCAGTCGTCGATGCTGGCCAGGCTCCCGAGGCCCGACGATCTGCGGTCAAGCGGCGGGTGAACGACGGATGATGAAAACGCAAAAAGCCCCAGTTCCCGTGCTTGGCACGGGAACTGGGGCTCTCTGAA
>NZ_JAPZVN010000080.1 GCF_027533845.1 Streptomyces sp. RPT161
CCCGATCGAGGCGCAGGCGCTGCTTGCCACCTATGGGCGGGAGCGTGACGAGGACCAGCCGTTGTGGCTGGGTTCCATCAAGTCGAACATGGGTCATACGCAGGCTGCCGCCGGTGTCGCCGGGATCATCAAGATGGTGATGGCGATGCGGCATGGTGTGCTGCCGAAGACGTTGCACGTGGACGAGCCGACGCCGCATGTGGACTGGGCGGCGGGCGCGGTTGAACTGCTGACGGAGGCGCGGGAGTGGCCGCGGACCGATCGTCCGCGGCGGGCCGCGGTCTCCTCGTTCGGCATCAGCGGCACCAACGCACACCTGATCATCGAACAGGCACCGCAGCTGGAAGCGGAGGAAGCGGCCGAGCAGCCGCGTCCGCTTCCGGTACTGCCATGGGTGCTGTCGGCGAAGTCAGTTGAGGCACTGAGCTCCCAGGCCGAGCGCCTGCTGGCCCACCTGACCGCACGGCCGGAACTCGGCGCGGCAGACATCGCTTACTCGCTGGCGGTCACCCGATCCGCGCTGGAGCACCGGGCGGCAGTCGTCGCGGCCGACTACCAATCCCTCCTCGACCGGCTCACCAAGCTGGCGGCCGGTGAGTCTCCCGCCGGAGTGGTCCGGGGTACGGCGGACGGCCGTGGCAAGCTCGCGTTCCTGTTCACCGGTCAGGGCAGCCAGCGAATCGGGATGGGCCGGGAGCTGTACGAGGCCTATCCTGTCTTCGCCGAGGCGTTGGACGAGGTGTTTGAGCGGTTCGAACTGCCGCTCAGGGACGTGGTGTTCGGCGACGATGCTGCGTTGCTGGATCAGACCGCTTACACACAACCCGCGTTGTTCGCCGTTGAGGTGGCGTTGTTCCGGCTCGTCGAGTCGTGGGGGCTGAAGCCTGACTTCCTGGCCGGGCACTCGATCGGTGAGCTGGCCGCCGCGCATGTTGCCGGTGTGCTGTCGCTGGAGGACGCCTGCACATTGGTGGCGGCCCGTGGTCGTCTGATGCAGGAACTCCCGGGCGGCGGCGTGATGGTGGCAGTCCAGGCGGCGGAGGACGAGGTCGTCCCGCTGCTGGTCGAGGGCGTGAGCATCGCCGCGATCAACGGACCGACATCGATCGTCATCGCCGGTGACGAGGAC
>NZ_JAPZVN010000081.1 GCF_027533845.1 Streptomyces sp. RPT161
TCCGATCGAGGCGCAGGCGCTGCTTGCCACCTATGGGCGGGAGCGTGACGAGGACCAGCCGTTGTGGCTGGGTTCCATCAAGTCGAACATGGGTCATACGCAGGCTGCCGCTGGTGTCGCCGGGATCATCAAGATGGTGATGGCGATGCGGCATGGTGTGCTGCCGAAGACGTTGCACGTGGACGAGCCGACGCCGCATGTCGACTGGGCCGCGGGCGCGGTTGAACTGCTGACCGAGGCGCGGGAGTGGCCGCGGACCGATCGTCCGCGGCGGGCCGCGGTCTCCTCGTTCGGCATCAGCGGCACCAACGCACACACGATCATCGAACAGGCACCGTCCGTTGCCGATGACCACCAGCCTCCGGTCACGCCGAAGGCGCTGCCCTGGGTGCTTTCGGCCAGGACCGCCGATGCGCTGCGTGCGCAGGCCGACCGGCTACGTGCGCATGTGGCCGCCGATCCGGACCTCGGCCTGGCGGACGTGGGCCTTTCGCTGGCCACCGGGCGCGCGGCGTTCGAGCACCGCGCGGCCGTGGTGGCGGGGGAGCGGGACGGCTTCCTCACGGGTCTGACGGCGCTTGTCGAGGGGCACGGCGCGGCGGGCGTCCTCGAAGGCGCGACCGACTCCGGGAAGTTGGCGTTCCTGTTCACCGGGCAGGGCAGTCAGCGAATCGGGATGGGCCGGGAGCTGTATGAGTCCTATCCCGTCTTCGCCGAGGCGTTGGACGAGGTGTGTGGCCGGTTCGAACTGCCTCTCAAGGAGGTGCTGTTCGGTACCGATGCCGATGCGCTGGACCAGACCGCCTACACGCAGCCCGCGTTGTTCGCCGTTGAGGTGGCCCTGTTCCGGCTCGTCGAGTCGTGGGGTCTGAAGCCTGACTTCCTGGCCGGGCACTCGATCGGTGAGCTGGCCGCCGCGCATGTCGCTGGTGTGCTGTCGCTGGATGATGCCTGCACGTTGGTGGCCGCTCGCGGGCGTCTGATGCAGGAACTCCCGGGCGGCGGCGCGATGGTGGCGGTCCAGGCGGCGGAGGACGAGGTTGTCCCGCTGCTGGTCGAGGGCGTGAGCATCGCCGCGATCAACGGGCCGACATCGATCGTCATCGCCGGTGACGAGGCT
>NZ_JAPZVN010000082.1 GCF_027533845.1 Streptomyces sp. RPT161
CGCCGCAGACCGATGGTGTGGTGTTCACCAGTCGCCTGTCCGTGCGGACTCACCCTTGGCTTGCGGATCACGCGGTGCAGGGTGCGGTGGTGTTTCCCGGTACCGGCTATGTCGAGTTCGCCATCCGTGCTGGTGACAGCGTGGGTTGTGACCGGCTGGATGAGCTGGTCCTGGAAGCACCGCTGGTCCTGCCCGCCCAAGGTGGGGCCCAGGTTCAGATCGTGGTCGGCGATGCCGATACCCTCGCCGGCGCAGAGACACGGCGGCGGAGCGTGGCGGTATATGCGCGCCTGGACGGAGAGGAGGCCTGGACCCGTCACGCCATGGGTGTGGTGAGTGCTGGTGCACATGCCGCTGGTCAAGACCAGGCCGATGGGACGTTCGACTCGGTGACCCAGGCCTGGCCGGCCCCGGGTGCGACGGAACTGGATACTTCGGGGTTCTATGACCGACTGAGTGAAGGCGGGTTCCTCGTTTATGGCCCGGTGTTCCAGGGGTTGACCAAGGCGTGGCGGCACGAGGACCAGATTCTGGCGGAGGTCGAACTCCCAGACTCAGGTCGGGCGGAGGCGTTCGGGATCCACCCGGCACTCCTGGACGCGGCACTGCACACGGCAGTCTTCGCCGAGTTGGACGCGGTCCAAGGCGGAGGGTTGCCGTTCAGCTTCACGGATGTGGTGTTGCGTGCCTCGGGTGCGTCCAGGCTTCGGGTCGCGTTGACTCGCACGGGTCCTGATGAGGTGGCGGTCGCGGTCGCGGACAGTACCGGGCTGCCCGTGCTGTCGATTGGCTCACTGACCGTACGGCCCTTGGCAGCCAACAGCATCACCACGAGCACAGGTGACCGCTCCCTGCTGAGGACGCAATGGACCGACGTCCCTACGCCGACCGCTGCTCCGACGGGGCAGTGGATGGTGGTCGATCGGGCCGACTCAACCGACGCTGTGTATGCCGATCTGCACGCGGTCGCTATCGCCCTGGAGGACGGGACCGCGGTTCCGCAGGCGGTTGCGCTGGCTGTGTCCGGGGACCCGCGCGCGGTGGTGGAGTCCACTCATGAGTTGACGGGGTGGGTGCTGCAGCAGATGCAGTATTGGCTGGGTGAGGT
>NZ_JAPZVN010000083.1 GCF_027533845.1 Streptomyces sp. RPT161
GACGGTGACGGCGGGTTCGCCGGAGGGCACGCCCTCGGCCTCCATCAGCGCGGCGAGCTTCATCGCCTCCTCGATCAGGGTCTCCACGATCTTCGACTCCGGAACCGTCTTGATCACCTCACCCTTCACGAAGATCTGCCCCTTGCCATTACCCGAGGCGACCCCCAGATCAGCCTCACGCGCCTCCCCCGGACCGTTGACCACACAACCCATCACCGCGACCCGCAGCGGCACCTCCATGCCCTCCAGCCCAGCAGTGACCTGATCAGCCAACTTGTACACATCCACCTGCGCCCGACCACACGACGGACACGACACGATCTCCAACCGCCGCTGCCGCAACCCCAACGACTCCAGGATCTGAATACCGACCTTCACCTCCTCCGCCGGAGGCGCCGACAACGACACCCGGATCGTGTCCCCGATCCCCTCACTCAACAACGCACCGAACGCCACCGCCGACTTGATCGTCCCCTGGAACGCCGGCCCCGCCTCGGTCACCCCCAGGTGCAACGGATAGTCACACCTGGCCGCCAGCAACCGGTAGGCATTCACCATCACCACCGGATCGTTGTGCTTCACCGAGATCTTGATGTCCCGGAACCCGTGCTCCTCGAACAACGAGCACTCCCACAACGCCGACTCCACCAACGCCTCCGGCGTGGCCCTGCCGTACTTCTCCAGCAACCGCTTGTCCAACGACCCCGCGTTCACCCCGATCCGAATCGGCACCCCCGCGTCCGACGCCGCCCTGGCGATCTCCTTGACCTTGTCGTCGAACTGCCGGATGTTCCCCGGATTCACCCGCACCGCCGCACACCCGGCATCAATCGCCGCGAACACATACTTCGGCTGGAAGTGGATGTCCGCGATCACCGGAATCTGCGACTTCTTCGCGATCACCGGCAACGCGTCCGCGTCATCCTGCGACGGGCACGCCACACGCACGATCTGACACCCCGAGGCCGTCAGCTCCGCGATCTGCTGCAACGTGGCACCGATGTCAGCCGTCACCGTGGTGGTCATCGACTGCACCGACACCGGCGCGTCACCACCCACCGCAACCGACCCCACCTGGATCTTGCGGCTC
>NZ_JAPZVN010000084.1 GCF_027533845.1 Streptomyces sp. RPT161
TGCCGCGAACGGATGGGGTGGTGTTTACCAGCCGTCTGTCGCTGCGAACGCACCCGTGGCTGGCGGGCTACGTGGTGCAGGGTGTGGTGGTGTTCCCCGGTACTGGGTATGTCGAGTTGGCCATCCGTGCTGGTGACAGTGTGGGTTGTGACCAGCTGGATGAGCTGGCTTTGGAAGCCCCGCTGGTGTTGCCTGCCCAGGGCAGCGTGCAGGTCCAGGTCGTGGTTGGCGATGCCGATGCCCCCGCGGCGGCCGGGGCGCGGCGGCGGAGTGTAGCGGTGTATGCGCGCCTGGATGGGCAGGATGACTGGACACGACACGCCACCGGCGTGGTCAGCGTTACCACACCACACGCCGGTCAAGACCAGGCCGATGTGGTGTTTGACCCGGTGAGTCAGGCGTGGCCTGCGCCTGGTGCGACGGAGCTGGACACTTCGCAGTTCTATGAGCAGCTGAGTGAGAGCGGGTTTGCGTATGGTCCGGTGTTCCAGGGGCTGAGCAGGGCTTGGCAGCGTGGGGACCAGATTCTCGCCGAGATTGAACTCCCCGAGTCTGCTCCGGCGGAGTCGTTCGGGATCCATCCGGCGTTGCTGGATGCGGCGTTGCATCCCACGGTCTTCGCTGGCTTGGACTCGGCGCGGGACGGCGGATTGCCGTTCAGCTTCACGGATGTGGTGTTGCGTGCCTCTGGCGCGTCACGATTGCGGGTTGCGTTGACCCGTACGGGTCCGGATGAGGTGGCTATTGCGGTCGCGGACAGTACGGGGCTGCCCGTGTTGTCGATCGGCTCGCTGACTATGCGGCAGTTGACTGCTGACGGCCTCACTACCGGTACGGGCGATGGGTCCATGCTGAGGATGGAGTGGATCGGTATCCCCACCAGGTCCGTTTCTTCGGTGGGGGAGTGGGTGGTGGTCGACCGGACCGGCTCGGTGGACGCTGTGTATGCCGATCTGAGTGGAGTCAGCACCGCCCTGGAGGAGGGGCTGGCACCGCAGGTGGTGGTGCTGGCGGTGTCCGGGGACTCGGATGCGGTGGTG
>NZ_JAPZVN010000085.1 GCF_027533845.1 Streptomyces sp. RPT161
CTAGGTTCTGTCCGGCGGATCATGTCCGGAGCCAGAGTCTGATCACGGCGACGGTGACGGTGCCGTGGAAAATGTAGGCGCGCTTGTCGTACCTCGTGGCGACGGCCCGGAAGGTCTTGAGGACGTTGATCGTCCGCTCGACTTCGTTGCGGCGCTTGTACTTCTCCTTGTCGAATGCTGTGGGTCGACCGCCCTTGCTGCCGCGGTGTTGGCGGTGGCGTCGCTGGTCCTTCGGCTCGGGGATGGTGTGCTTGATCTGGCGCTCGCGCAGGTAGCGGCGGTTTCGGCGGGACGAGTACGCCTTGTCGCCGCCGAGATGGTCCGGCCGGGTTCGCGGGCGCCCACCGCCGAGGCGGGGAACACGGATGCGTTCCATGACCGGGATGAGCTGCGGGGCATCGCCCCACTGGCCCGGCGTAATCAGCAGGGCCAGTGGGCGGCGTCCACCTTCCCCAGCGAGGTGGATCTTGCATGTCAGGCCGCCCCGGGAGCGTCCGAGTCCCTCGTCGGGGCGGTGCTGCCGGGGCACGGATCTTTTTTCGGGACGCGTGGTGTCTTTTTGCGGGCTCCGGCGGCGTGTTGATGAGCGCGGCAGGAGGTCGAGTCCACGCTCACCATGCTCCAGTCGATCCGGCCCTCTGCGTCGGCTTCGGCCTGGAGGGTCTGCAGGATCTTGTCCCACATGCCGTCCGCCGACCAGCGTCTGTGTCGCTCGTAGACGGTCTTCCATGGCCCGAAACGCGCAGGTAGATCCCGCCACGGGACGCCTGTCCGCTCGCGGAAGAGGATCCCGTTGATCACCCTGCGATGGCTGGCCCAACGTCCGCCCCGCTGCCCGTACTTGGGTAGATGCGGCTTCAGTCGAGCCCACTCGGCATCCGTCAGATCGCCTCGGCCCATGCCCAACACACGGCCACGAGTACCGAACGGCTCAAATATCCGCCGGACAGACCCTAGGC
>NZ_JAPZVN010000086.1 GCF_027533845.1 Streptomyces sp. RPT161
ATTGTGACCGACTGGACGAACTGGTTTTGGAAGCGCCCCTGGTGCTGCCTGCTCAGGGCGGCGTGCAGGTTCAGGTCGTGGTCGGCGATGCCGACACCCCCGCGGCGGCCGGGGCACGGCGGCGGAGCGTGGCGGTGTATGCGCGCCTGGACGGGCAGGATGCCTGGACACGACACGCCACCGGCGTGATGAGTGCTACCGCACCACACGCCGCTCAAGACCAGGCCGATGGGGTGTTTGACCCGGTGAGTCAGGCGTGGCCTGCGCCGGGTGCGACAGAACTGGACACTTCCCAGTTCTACGAGCAACTGAGTGAAGGCGGGTTCCTTGCTTATGGCCCGGTGTTCCAAGGGCTGAGCAGGGCTTGGCAGCGTGGGGACCAGATTCTCGCTGAGGTCGAGCTCCCCGAGGCTGGGCGTGGTCTGGCGGAGTCTTTTGGTATTCATCCGGCGTTGTTGGATGCGGCGTTGCATCCCACGGTCTTCGCTGGCTTGGACTCGGCGCGGGACGGTGGGTTGCCGTTCACCTTCACGGATGTGGTGTTGCGTGCCTCTGGTGCGTCACGGTTGCGGGTTGCGTTGACCCGTACAGGTCCGGATGAGGTGGCGATTGCGGTCGCGGACAGCACCGGGTTGCCTGTGCTGTCGATCGGTTCGCTGACTGTGCGGCCGCTGACTGCCGAGGGCCTCACCACTGGTACCAGTGACGGGGCCCTGCTGAGGATGCAGTGGATCGATATCCCCGCCCCGTCCGCTGTTCCGGCGCAGGAGTGGGTGGTGGTCGACCGGGGCGGATCGGTGGGCGCTGTGTACGCCGACCTGCAGGCGGCCGATGCCGCTTTGGAGGGCGGGGCCGCAGCTCCGCCGCAGGCGGTTGTGCTGGCCGTGTCCGGGGACTCGCACGCGGTGGTT
>NZ_JAPZVN010000087.1 GCF_027533845.1 Streptomyces sp. RPT161
TTTCCAGATGCTCCAGCAGCCGGTTCGCTTGCGCACGCACCGCCTCAACTGACTTGCCGGACAGCACCCACGGCACCACGCCAAGGCCAGATGAAGTGTCAGATTGACTGTCAGGTGCAGTCTCGGTCTCGGAGGGAGCTTCGAGGATGACGTGCGCGTTGGTCCCACTCACGCCGAACGAGGACACTCCGGCCCGGCGGGGATGGTCGTTCTCCGGCCAAGGGATGGCCTCGGTCAACAACCGCACATTCCCCTGGGACCAGTCCACCTGCGTCGACGGCTGATCCACATGCAACGTCTTCGGAAGCACACCGTGGCGCAGGGCCATGACCATCTTGATCACACCACCCACACCCGCCGCGGCCTGGGCGTGACCGATGTTGGACTTCAGCGAACCCAGCCACAACGGCTGCCCCTCGGGACGCTCCTGGCCGTACGTGGCCAGCAACGCCTGAGCCTCAATCGGGTCACCCAGCCGAGTCCCCGTGCCATGAGCCTCCACCGCATCGACCTCAGCAGGAGAAAGCCCAGCCGCGGCCAACGCCTGGCGGATCACACGCTGCTGTGACGGACCATTCGGCGCCGTCAAACCGTTCGAAGCACCATCCTGATTCACCGCGCTAGCCCGCAATACCGCTAGAACTTCGTGGCCATGGCGGCGGGCGTCAGACAACCGCTCCATCACCACGACACCGACACCCTCAGACCACCCAGTGCCATCGGCAGCATCGGCGAACGACTTACACCGCCCGTCCACCGCCAAACCGCCCTGTGCCGTGAACCCGACGAACATGTCGGGTACGGACATGACCATCACGCCGCCAGCCAGCGCGAGCGTGCACTCACCCGACCGCAACGCCTGCGCAGCC
>NZ_JAPZVN010000088.1 GCF_027533845.1 Streptomyces sp. RPT161
GGTATCGGGGGCTTCGTGTTCTTCTGGAAGGCTGAGGAGCAGTACGGTCGTGGCTGAGCAGCAGGTGGGTGGGGCCGAGAGGGTTCCCACGGTGATCGTGGACGATCTGCACATCGTGTACCGGGTGCATGGTGCGGGCAGTGGCAAGGGCAGTGCCACGGCCGCGTTGAGTCGGATCGTGCAGCGTCGTACGTCGCCGAACGTGCGTGAGGTGCATGCGGTGCGCGGGGTGAGTTTCGTGGCGTACCGGGGTGAGGCGGTCGGGCTGATCGGTTCGAACGGTTCGGGTAAGTCGACGATGCTGCGGGCGATCGCGGGGTTGCTGCCGCCGGAGCGGGGTCGGGTGTACACCGATGGGCAGCCGTCGTTGCTGGGTGTGAACGCGGCGTTGATGAATGATCTGACGGGGGAGCGGAACGTCATCCTGGGTGGGTTGGCGATGGGGATGGGTAATTCCGAGATTCGTGAGAAGTATCAGGACATTGTGGACTTCTCGGGGATCAATGAGAAGGGTGATTTCATCTCGTTGCCGATGCGGACGTATTCGTCGGGTATGGCGGCGCGGTTGAGGTTTTCGATCGCGGCGGCGAAGCAGCACGATGTGTTGATGATCGATGAGGCGTTGGCGACGGGTGACCGGGCGTTTCAGAAGCGGTCGGAGGAGCGGATCCGGGAGTTGCGGGCTGAGGCCGGGACGGTGTTCCTGGTGAGTCACAACAACAAGTCGATCCGGGACACCTGTGATCGGGTGTTGTGGCTGGAGAAGGGCGAGCTGTGGATGGACGGCCCGACCGAAGAGGTGCTTGAGGCGTACGAGGAGCACACCGGCGGCAA
>NZ_JAPZVN010000089.1 GCF_027533845.1 Streptomyces sp. RPT161
GTCGCGCCAGTCGCGTGAGCGGTAGCAGGAGCCGTTGTCGGTCAGGACGCGCTCGACAGTGATTCCCGCCTGGGCGAAGAACGCCTGGGCCCGCTGCCAGAATCCGGTGGCGGTCTCCTTCTTCTCGTTGCCGAGGATTTCGCTGTAGGCCAGGCGGGAGTGGTCGTCGACGGCGGTGTGGATGTAGCTGTAGCCGGTTTTGGAGCGGGTCTTGCGGCCTGCCTGTCGGCCGAGCGCCTTGTGGCCGCCGCCGTCGGGGATGTTGCCGAGCTTCTTGATGTCCACATGCACCAACTGGCCTGGTCTGTCGCGTTCGTAGCGTCGTATGGCCCGGCCGGTGGCTCGGTCGAGGTGGGTCAGGCGGGCCAGGCCGTAGCGGGTCAGTACGCGGTGCACGGTAGAGGGCACCAGGCGGAGCTTGCCTGCGATGCGGGCTGGTCCCCAGCGGTGCAGGATCCGGATCTTGATGATGCGGCGCTCGGTTCGTGTGGGGGTGCGTCGCGGGTTGGCGTGAGGGCGGCTGGAGCGGTCGGCCATGCCTGCCTCGCCGAGTTCGCGATAGCGGTGGACCCACCGTTGGGCTGTTGTCGGTGAGACCTGGAAGCGTTCCGCGGCCCGGCGCAGGGGCCAGCCGTCGTCGACCACGCAGCGGGCCAGACGCAGACGGCCGGTCTCGGTCAGGGGTGCATTACGGTGGGGCACGAGGGCCTTTCTGTCGTCCGGCGTAGATGTCGCAATCCACACCGAGCCAGAAGGCCCTCACCCATT
>NZ_JAPZVN010000009.1 GCF_027533845.1 Streptomyces sp. RPT161
CCCGGGTGGCTGCGGGTCCACTCCAGGAGGCGCTCGACCGGCCAGGTCGTGACCACCCGATCGGCGCGGACGCCGCACTCCTCGGCGCGGGCGCAGCCGTGGATCTGCCAGTCGAGCTGGCCTGGTGCGTGTGCGTCGCTGTCGATGGCGAACAGTGTGTCGTACTCCACGGCCAGGCGCAGCAGATCGCGGGGCGGGTCCAGGCGCTCGGGTCGGCTGTTGATCTCCACGGCTGTTCCGGACTCCGCGCAGGCGGCGAACACCGCCTCGGCGTCGAACAGCGAGGGTGGCCGCTGGCGGCCGGTGACGATCCGTCCGGTGCAGTGGCCGAGCACGTCCACCAGGGGATTGCGGACCGCCGCGACCAGCCGCCGGGTCATGGCCACCGGATCCATGCGCAGCTTGGAGTGCACCGAGGCCACGACCACATCGAGTTCGTCCAGCAGTTCCTCGTCCTGGTCGAGTGAGCCGTCATCGAGGATGTCGCACTCGATGCCGGTCAGCAGCCGGAACGGGGTCAGCTGCGCGTTGAGTTCGGCGACGACGTCCAACTGCTCGCGCAGCCGCTCCGCGGACAGGCCGCGGGCAACCGTCAGCCGTGGTGAGTGGTCGGTCAAGACGGTCCAGCGGTGGCCGATGTAGTCGCGGGCGGTGTAGGCCATGTCCGCGATGGGGCTTCCGCCGTCCGACCAGTTGGAGTGCGTGTGGCAGTCGCCGACCAGCTTCCCGCGCAGCCGCTGCCCACCCTGGGCGAGCGGTTCTTCGGCGGCGCGTTCCAATTCGACGAGGTAGCCGGGCCGCCGCCCGGAGACCGCCTCGCTGATGACCCGTGAGGTGGTCGGGCCGATGCCGGGGAGTGCGGTCAGCGTCCCGGCCGCGACTCGGGCGCGCAGTTCCTCCGGCGGTAGGGCCGCGATCGTCTCCGCGGCAGTGCGGAAGGCACGTACGCGGTAGGTGGCCTCGTGGCGGCGCTCCAGCAGGAACGCGATGCGGTCCAGCGCGGTGACGGGGTCCATGAACGACGAATAGCCGGTCGGAGCGCGATCGACGCACGGACCTGCGGGGTCGTCCCCCGTCTGGCGCAGGGACGGGACGCTCGCTAGCGGCGTGACTCGCTTCGGCGGCCTCGCACGCTTCCGAGCAGGCGGTAGTGCTGCGGAGGGTGTACGTGTACCGCGCTGTCGAGGGGCACGGGCAGTGAGCGGTGCCAGTCGCCGCCCTGCGTGTTCGGTGCGTAGATCAGCGCGCGCTTGCCATCCGTGCTCGCCAGCAGGTGTGCGGCTCCGATGCCCGCGGGCGGTGCGTTCCGCAGGCTGTCCGCGGTGGCGTCGGCCCAGCGCCGAGCGTGTTCGGCCGTCTGTGTCGCGACGTAGAGCAGCGTGATGGACTCGCCGCAGTCGGGCGCGCCGTCCGGGACGACGCTGTGTAGCAGCCGGTAGCGGGACAGTCCCGGACGCTCGATGCCGGGGATCGCCTGGTCGATGCGGTTGACCATGTCCTGGCGGTGCTCGCGTGCGAAGGCGATGTGCGCCTCATCGCTGACCCACTGCGCATGACTGAGCAGCACCCGGCCGTCCGCACTCGCGAAGCAGCTGAGCTGGAGGAACGCATCGAGCTGAAACCGTGCGGACAGCTCGCGCCACTCCCCCAGGCAGGGCCTCGGCGGCCGCACGCTGCCGCTCAGGTGTGCCGACTGTCCACTCGCTCAGCAAGGTGGTACCGGCGTCGGGCCGGGTCATGTCGGGCAGCTGTGACTGATCGGACGTCAAGGTCGTTCTCCTGGACCGTGTGACTGGCGACGTGAACTCCCCGGACGGCCAGGCTTGTTCGGTGGGAGGAGCGGCGCCGGCCGAGCGGGGTGACGCCAGCCTGCAGTCTCAAGCAGGCTTGAAGTCAAGTCCCCGCCAACCGGCGCGCCTCCGCGTGGGTGACCGGGACGCCGGCCGACACACCGTGCAGGACGTGTGCGAGGACTTCGATGCCGCGTACCACGCGGGGGCCGGGCCGGTTGAAGTAGGCGGGGCCGTCGACCACCCAGACCTGGTCGTCGCGCACCGCGGGCAGCTCGGACCAGCCCGGTAGGGCGGTGAGCAAGTGCCGTTCGGCTTCGGTGCGTTCGGGGGTGAAGCCGCAGGGCAGCAGCACGACCGCCTCGGGCCGTGCGGCACGTACCGCATCCCACCGCACCGGTTCGGTGTGTTCTCCGGGTCGTGCCAGCAGCGGCTCGCCTCCGGCGCAGCCGATCTGCTCGGGTACCCAGTGCCCGGCCGGCCACAGCGGGTCCAGCCATTCGACGGCGGCGACCCGGGGGCGTGGCAGGCCCACCACCGCGTCGCGTACCGCGTCCAGTCTGCCGCGCAGTTCGGCGACCCGTCGCGCCGCCGTCTCCGGCACGCCCAGTACCTCGCCGACCCGCTCCAGGCATCCCAGCACCTCGTGGAGGGTGCGGGGCTCCAGACTGATCACCCGGGGCCCGGCGTCCAGGACGCGTACCGCACGCGACACCGTGGAGTAGGAGACCGCGCACACCTCGCACAGGTCCTGTGTCAGCACGACGTCCGGAGCGAGTTCGGCCAGGCGCCGGGTGTCCAACGTGTACAGGGACGAGCCCTGGTGGGTCATTCCGCCCACGGCGTCGGAGATCTCCCGGCTGCTCATGCCGCCGGTCCGCAGCTCGGCGGAGGTGACCACCGGTACGGAGGCCACGGCGTCCGGCGGCCAGTCGCACTCGTGCGTGCGCCCGACCAGATCTCCGACCAGGCCCAGTTCCGCGACGATGTCGGTGGCCGCGGGCAGCAACGACACGATCCGCATACCGCGAGCGTAGGCCCTCTCGCCGCTGGATGTCCGGTGGCCGGACCCTGTGCGCCGGAAGCACACGTGAGCCGCCGGGCCGGGGCCCGGCGGCGGTGCGGGTCAGAAGAAGTCGCGCTCGACGATCTCCTCCCGCTCGATGACCTCCTCGCGCCCGAAGAAACCGTCGCGCTCCACGACGGTCTCGCGCTCGATGATCTCTTCCCCGCCGAAGAACCCGTCCCGCTCGATGATCTCTTCGCGCTCGTAGAACTCTTCACGCACGGCGCTTCCTCATTTCCCTCGGTGCGGGCCGCCCAACCGGGTTGGGGCGACCGATATGTACGGAGTCCGCCAACTCCCCCGTACAGCAGGGGAATCGCCGATCCGAGGGATGATCATAGGGGTGGTTGGGGCCCGCACCGCGCGCGGAGGGCCTACCGGCTGCCGTACGGCAGCAGCGCCATCTCGCGGGCGTTCTTGATGGCCTGGGCCAGGCGGCGCTGCTGCTGGAGGGTCACGCCGGTCACGCGTCGGCTGCGGATCTTGCCGCGGTCGGAGATGAACTTCCGCAGCAGGTCGGTGTCCTTGTAGTCGATGTACGTGATGTCCGCGGCTTCAAGGGGGTTGACGCGCTTGCGGCGGCGGTCGGTGGCTTTGGTGGGGATACGCCGGGACATGTCCGGGTCCTTTCCTTGAGGTCTGGGTTTTCGGGTCGGGGTCAGGACACGGGGTCCAGGAACTCGTCGAAGGCGTGGGGCAGTTGCTGCCACACGTCCCGGCCCGCCGCGTATTCGCTGTCGGTCAGCAGGCAGGAGTCGAGAAGTTCCAGCAGGCCGTCGCGGTCGAGGCCGGGTGAGGTGAACGTGAGGTGCTGGCAGCGGTCACCGTGCTGCGGGTGCCAGTCCAGCGAGGCGGCGACACGGCGCTCGGCCGGGACCATCTCCCAGGCCGCCTCGGGCAGCGCCGCCAGCCACGGTCCGGTCGACTCGACGCACAGGGCGCCGCCCGCCGCGTCCCAGGACAGCAGGGTGTCGGGGCGGTCGGCGAGCCAGAACCGGCCGCGGCTGCGCGCCGCCACACAGGCCAGGTCCTCCAGCGCGGCATAGAGCCGCTGCGGGTGGAAGGGCCGGTCGCGGCGCCAGGCGAGGGTGGTCACCCCGTGGTCGTCGGCCTCCTGGGGCAGCAGTGCGCAGGACGGGTGCTGCCGGGCCGCGGCGGCGGCGAGGTCGAATCCGGTCAGCAGCTCCGGGCCGAGCTCGCCCCCGCCGACCTGGAAGCGCCGTGCGGTGGGGGTGAGTTGGGCCAGCAGTGCCTGGTCGGCGTCGTCCGCCGGTTCCTCTCCCTCGGACAGCGCGAGGACGGTGGGGTACTCGATCTGCCGGGCGAAGGTGTCGGCGATGGTGCGCTGGTCGGTGGGCGCGGCGGCCAGGCCGACCTCGGCGAGGTCGTCGCCGTTGGCGAGGTACGGCAGGACGAGGGCCGGGTCCACCGCGGTGGCCACGCCGGTCAGTTCCAGCGGGGCGCCCGCGGCGGCGATCACGGCGGCCATGGCCTGCGGTTCGACGGAGTCCCACAGTTCGACGACGGCCAGCCGGTACGCGCCGTCCTCCGCGAGTCGCAACAGTTCCGGGACCAGGTCCTCACGCAGCGCGCAGCAGGCGCAGTCGTTGACCAGCGGGGTGTGGCCGGCGCTGACCGGGCCGGTGATGTCCCGGACGGCGCGGTGCACCATGCCGTCCGACGCGGCGGACAGGTCGTGGTGCAGCACGACCGTACCGGGCACGGCGTGCAGGATGTCGCCGATCGCCGCGCGGCGCGCGTCCGCGTGCAGCCCGCCGACGATCGCCACCGGCAGCCGACGATCGGCCGGGCTCATCGCGCCCCCCGCCCGTAGCGCCGCTGGAACAGCTCGACGCGGCCGGCGGTGTCCAGGACGCGCTGGGTTCCGGTGTAGAAGGGGTGACTGGCGGAGGAGACCTCGACATCGATGACGGGGTAGGTGTTGCCGTCCTCCCACTCGATGGTGCGGTCGCTGGTCATGGTCGAGCGGGTGAGGAAGGCGAAGTCGGCGGAGCGGTCGCGGAAGACGACGTGCCGGTACTCGGGGTGGATGCCGGACTTCATGACGGTCAGCGCTCCTCTCGGAAGTCGACGTGGCGACCGACGACCGGGTCGTACTTGCGCAGGGTCAGCCGGTCGGGGTTGTTGCGGCGGTTCTTGCGGGTCACGTAGGTGTAGCCGGTTCCGGCGGTGGACCTGAGCTTGATGATCGGGCGTAGTTCGTTGCGGGCCATGGACAACAGACTACACAGAACTGGTTTTCATTTTCATCTCCAGGTGCCGCCGATCCCCTGCTGTCCCGATCCGAGGTGGAGAAGCACGACCGTCAAGTGGGCCCGGCTGCCAGCAGTTTGGGGCCGCCGCACCTGAAAACGTCGCCGCCGTCACAACTGATCGGCGCCCCGGCCCGAAGGCCGAGGCGCCGATCAGCGTGCGTCGCGGGGACAGCGGTCAGTGGTCGTCCCAGTGGCCTTCGTGCTGGGCGTGGCGGTGTCCGTCGTGGATGTAGTCCACGTGGTCGCCGTGCGGAACGGCGACATGGCCGCACCCGGCGCCGTGCTGGTGGCCGTGGCTGTCGTGGACGCTGTGGCCTGCGGGCTCACACTCGTCCGTGTGCCCCTCGTGGGCGCGGTGCAGGTGTCCGTCGTGGACGTAGTCGACATGGTCGTCGTGCGGAACGGCGACATGGCCGCAGCCAGAGCCGTGCTGGTGGGTGTGGTTGGTGTGGGGAGCGTGGGTGGCGGTCGCCATGGCGATTCCTTCTTTCCGCTCGGTCATGTGCGTCTGCCCCGCGTCATGTGTACTTCGCCTTCGATCCTGACATGCGGTGATCGGAAACGCACCCGAGTGACGGTTGTCGTCTGGAATCCGATGATGTCCGGATACCGCCCTTGCCATGGTCAGCGGTGTTCGATCTTGCGGTGGCCGAGCGGTCCACGCCTCATCGGCGGGTACGACCGCGGCCCCGGGCCCGTGCGCGCGCCTCGCCGGGCGGCTCGATGAACTGGAGTTCCAGGGTCGCAGGCGGATCGATGACGCCGGGGCCGCCGTCGGCGACCCAACGCAGGATGTCATCGGTGCAGTCGTCGTCCAGCGCCCAGCCGATCCAGGCGGCCCGACCGCCGTTGCGCCTGCCCTCGGCGGAGGGCTGGACCACGATCACGTTCGCCTGACCGCAGGGACCGAGGCAGTCGGTGGTACGCAGCGTCAGTCGGCCCCCGGACTCGGCGGCCGCCGCCCGTAGCCGGTCCAGCTGCCACTGGTGGTCGGTACCGGGGTACTTGCTCGGGTTGCCGCAGCAGCAGCCCCGGCAAACGACCACCGTGCACGGCCGACTGCGGGCGGCACCGAACACCACGCCCCTGCTCACCGTGCCGTCCGGGACGGCAGATGACCGCCCGGTCGCCAGGCGGCGAGTGCCGTGATGGTCCCATAGGTGCCCAACGGGCGCGGCGCGGTGTCGGCCCGGCCCCTGCCGGAGAAGCCCACGCGCTCGTTCCCGCGGTGGTCGGACAGTCGGCGAAGCCGGGTTCCCGGGCGGCGCGGTCGCGGTCGCGGCGGAATCAACACCAGCCGCTCACCGCGGAGTTCGCCGACGCGGCGGTCACGGCCAAACCCGCCGTGCAACGGCATGTGCCCCCCTCTGCCAGACATATCGGCTTGGGCGTGCCCGCGATGGCGGGATGCCCTTCGAACGGAAGATATCAGCGCCCCGGACGCTCAACAGGCCGCCCAGCCACCCGTTGAGCCGGTCCTGGTCGAGCTCACCGGGCAGGGTGACGCCGACGGATATGACGGTGGCGTCGTGCCGGCGCCCGCCGTCGGCGCGGAAACAGGTGCCGTCCAGGGCCTGTTGGAGGTCGGCCTGGCGTGTCGGCGGGGACGGCCGAACCGAGGCGAGGAATCCGGCCGGCACGGTGGCGGGCAGGCACCCGCCGCCGGTCGCGGCGGTTTCGCCCATCGACGGGTCAGGCCCCTTCGGGGGCGGTGCTGTGGGGGTCGCGGTTGCGGGCTGGCCGACAGGGTGGCTCGCCCTGTTCGGCGGAGGGCAGGCATCGGGCGCAGATGCCGGTGAGTTCTACGGTGTGATGGACCGCGGCGAACCCCGCGTCCCCACCGACCCGGTCCGCCCATTCCTCCACCACCTCGGAGGCCACCGGCTGGCTGCGCCCGCAACAGCGGCACATCAGGTAGTGCCGATGGCCGTCCGAGAGCCGCCGCCGGTACAGCCGCTCCCCCGCGTCATCGCGGACCACGTCCACCCGCCCGGCCGACTCCAGGTCCCGTAGCGCACGGTAGACGGTGGTCAGCCCGACGCTGTTTCCGGCTGCGGCGAGCAGGGCGTGCAACTCCTGGGCGGAGACGAAGTCCTGGCATCCCGCGAGCACCCTCAGCACGGCGGTGCGCTGCCAGGTCGTACGCCCCCGCGCCTCCCCGCGCGGCGGCTTGCCGGTCGTCCGGCCGCCCACGGCCGATCACCTCCTCGCGAGGCTCTGTATGGTCACAGACCGACACTAAGTGAAAATGACTTCCATGTCCACGTATCTTTTCCGGCCATTCCCACCACTGGGAAGGGGGCGTAAATAGCCTCGCGGGCGGAAATGGGTAGACCGAACAGTCGTTGGGTCACCGCTGGCCCAGCCGATACCAGGGGAGGGAACCTCGGATGGACGTCCCCTTGTACCTGGAGCCGAGGCTGGGCCCACGGCTGGCGTCGTTGGTACGGTCCGGCCCATTACTGCACACACTCGTCGGCGGCCTCGGCTCACCGCTCAACGTGGTCCTACCCCAGCAGATCACCGACAACCTGGCTCGCTTCCGCGGCGTGTACCGCGAGCACCGGCTGGGCGGCGAGGTCCTCTTCGCGCACAAGGCCAACCGTTCCAGCGCCCTGGTACGGCAACTCGCCGCCGCGGGCGGCGCCGTTGAGGTCGCGTCGCTGGGCGAACTCCAGCACGCGCTCGGCGCGGGATTCACACCCGATCGGATCATGGCCACCGGCCCGAAGAACCCGGAGTTCCTGTGGCTGGCCGCCCGCACCGGGGTCGGGGTGCACATCGACTCCCCCGCCGAACTCGACGAACTGACCGCACTGGTGAACCGGTTCCGGCTGCCCCGCGCCCGGATCCTGCTGAGGCTGTCGGGGTTCACGGCGCCCGGGATGAAGGTACTGACCCGGCAGAGCAGGTTCGGCTCACCGGTGGCGGAACTGGACGGGCTACTGAAGGTGGTCGAACGGCACGGCGACGCCGTGGAGTTGCTCGGCGTCGGCTACCACCTGGACACCACCAGCCTCAGCGAGAAGGCGGTGGCACTCGAAGGCTGCCTTCGGGCGATGGACCTGTGCCGGGCCCGAGGGCTGCAACCGCGGGCCATCGACGTCGGCGGCGGTTACGGCGTCAACTACCTCGACGACGGCGAGCAGTGGGACCGCTACACCACGGAGCTGACCAACGCGGTGCTGGGCAGGCGCCCGCCGCTCACCTGGCACCAGCACGGCTACGGACTGCGCAACGACTCCGGCACGCTGCGCGGCGCCCTCGGCCTCTACCCGGCCCATCGGCCGGTAGCCGGTGAGCGCTACCTCGACGCGCTGCTGTCGCACCAAGCCCCGTCGCTGGGCGGCCGGTTGGCCACGCTGCTCCTGGAGAGCCTGTACGACCTGTACACCGAACCCGGTCGGGCGCTGGCCGACCAGTGCGGGCTCACCCTCGCCCGGGTGCTGGAGGTGCGGCGCACGGAGTCGGGCGAGCACCTGGTACGGCTGGAGGCCAACGCGGACGACATCGGCCTGGAGGAACACGGCGTGCTGATGGACCCGCTGCTCATCCCGCGCGACAAGGGCCGAACCCCGGCCGACGCCGAGCCGTTGGGGGTCTACCTCACCGGGAACCTCTGCCTGGAGTCGGACATGGTCACCCGCAGGATGGTCTTCCTCCCGCGTCCGCCCGTCCCCGGTGATCTGCTGGGCTTCGCCAACACCGCCGGATACTGCATGGACTTCAGCGCCGACCACGCGCAACGGCAGCCCGTGGCGCGCAAGGTCGCCGCCTGGCAGGACGGGGACGGCTGGCGATGGTGCCTTGACGAGCAGTACTGGCCGATCACGAATCCCGGGGGCGCGCATGCGGTTTGACAACATCACCGAGGCCATCGGCAACACACCGCTGGTCCGCATCGACCCGGCCGTGCACGGCCTGCGCAACATCGACCTGTACGCGAAGCTGGAAATGCTCAACCCGTTCGGATCGGTCAAGGACCGGGCCGCCTGGAACATGGTGCGCCCCGGTCTGGACTCGGCGGTGGAAAACGGCCACACGGTGGTGGAACTGTCCAGCGGGAACACCGCCAAGGCGCTGGCCGTGATCGCGGGCATGCACGGGCTGTCGTTCAAGAGCATCACCAACCGGATGAAGATCCCCGAGGTCAGGGAACTGCTGCTGCTGCTGGGCGCGGAGATCGAGGAGCTACCGGGACAGACCGAATGCCTCGATCCCACCAACACCGCCGACCCGCTGACGCTCTTTCACCAGTCCCTCACCGAACCGCAGGGCGCCTACCTGTACACCGACCAGTACTACAACGCCCGCAACACACAGGCACACGCCACGGGAACCGGTCCGGAGATCGTCAAGGACCTGGACGGACGGGCCCCAGACTGGTTCATCGCCTGCGTGGGCACCGCGGGCTCGTCCAGCGGAGTGGCCAGGGTGCTGCGCGAACACGACCCGCGGGTACAGGTCATCGGGCTGGTCGCGCACAAGTCGGACTTCATCCCGGGGATCCGCACCATTGACGAGGTACAGGAGGTCGGCCTGTTCGATCCGGCCACCTATGACGCCATCGAGTCGGTGACCTCCGACGAGGCCATCGAGGGCATGCTGGCCCTGGCCCGCCGCTGCGGCCTGCTCGCCGGACCCACCGGCGGCGCCGCGTACTTCGGCGCGGTACGCCAACTGTGCGCTGTCGACAGCGAGTTGACCGAGCGCAGGTCGGCGGTGTTCATCGTGTGCGACCGAATAGAGAGCTATCTGAGCTACGTCCGGGAGCGGCGCCCCGAACTGCTGGGCCGCCCAGTGCGGAAGAACTCCCTCACCACCCTCTCCGACGCCGAAGTTCGCTCGGCCCCGGCCATCGACACCGAGGACGCCCTGAAGTGGATCGCCAGGGAGCGGCCACTCATCGTCGACCTGCGCAGCCCCTTCGCCTACACCGCCCTGCACATCGAGGGGTCCGTCAACATCGTGGACGAACTCTTCGGTGAACTCGTTCGCGGCGGAATGCCGTTCAGCAAGAGCCAGCCGGTGCTGCTGGCATGCCCGGTCGGTGAGCAGTCCGCCCGGTACGCGGCGCTGCTGTCCCGGATGGGCCATCCCGATGTGCGCAGTCTGTCCGGTGGCATCATCGCCTGGCGGGACGCCGGCGCTCCCCTGGTACGGGAGTGAGCCGGGGTGACCACCACGGACACCGACGCGCTGGAGGAGCTACGCGCCTGGCACACCGCGCTGCGCGCCCAGTTCCCCATCATCGCGGCCAACCCGGAGCTGACGTACCTGGACAGCGCCGCGACCACACAGAAACCGCGGGCGGTGCTGGACGCCGTACACGCCTACCTCACCACCAGCAACGCCAATGCCGCGAGGGGCAGTTACACCTGGGCCAACCAGACGACGGCACTGGTGCGGGCCACCCGGCAGCGCGTCAAGGAGTTCCTGCGCGATCCGGTGCCGGAGCGTTCCGAGGTGCACTTCACCAGTGGGGCGACCGAGGGGCTGCGCACCGTCGCGCGGGACTGGCTGACCGGCTTGCTCGCCGACGGTGACGAGATCGTCGTCCCGTTCGCCGACCACCAGGCCAACATCGCACCGTGGCTTGAGGTACGCGACCTGCTCGCCCGGCAGGGGGTGCGCGTCCTGGTGCGCCCCATGCCGTACCAGCCGGGTTCCGGTGACTACGAACCGGGTGCGCTGGCCGAACTGGTGGGCGAGCGCACCCGGTTCGTGGCGGTCACCCATGTACACCATGTGTACGGCGGCGACATGAACGTGCACCGGATCCGCCAGGCGGTGGGGCCGGACGTACCGATCTGCCTGGACGCCGCGCAGAGCGTCGGCCATCTACCGGTCTCCATGGCCGAACTCGATGTGGACTTCGCCGTGTTCTCCGGCCACAAGGCGCTCGCCCTGCCGGGCAGCGGCGCCGTGTGGGCCCGTAACGCTCGCGGGCCGCGCTTCGTACCGGGCGGCTGGGACGGCACCCCCAACACCAGCGGAATCGCCAGCCTGCGGGCGGCACTTGACTGGCTGGACTCCGCGGGCATCGACCGCGTCGAGCGATGGACCACCGCGCTGGCCGCCCGGCTCACCGAGGGGCTGCGCCAACTCGACCCGTACGAAGTGCTGGGATGCCAGCGCAGCCTCGCCGCCCGGACCGACGTACAACAGCGGCGCGGCATAGTCACCTTCCGGCACCGCGACATCGACTCGGGTGATCTGGGATTCGTGTTGTTCAGTGAGGGGTTCATGGTGCGCAGCGACAGCCACTGCCAGGGCAGCGGCGGCGAGAAGCAGAACTCGGTGCGGGTGAGTCTGCACGTATACAACGCCCCGGAGGAGATTGACCGGCTTCTGAGGGTTTTGAGCACGTTGGAGTGAAGCACCCGCACTTGAAAATCGTTTCCACCTGTAGGCTCGGCACTGTCGGACGGATGGTTACGAGATGGCAGAGGTGGCGCGCCCCGATGGGACTGAGCATGGCAACGGCCGCGCTGTGGGTAGAGCGTTGGGAACGCCAGCAGCAGCGGTACGCCGTCGACCGCGAGGAGCGGTTCACGGTGATCGCGGACATCGTTGAGCATGTCACCGCCGGCCAGCCGAAGCCGCTGATCGTGGACCTCGGCTGCGGCCCCGGATCGCTGGCCGTGCGACTGGCGGAGCGGCTGCCGCACGCGGACATCGTGGCCGTGGACCGCGACCCCCTCCTGCTGGAGCTGGGCAGAACCCACCATGCGGCCGCGGCCCGGTTCGTGGAGGCGACCATCGGAGCGGACGGCTGGCTCCAGGCGCTGGAGCTGGACCAGCCGCTGGATGCCGTCGTCTCCACCACCGCACTGCACTGCCTGCCGCCGGAGGTGCTGGGACGCGCCTACGAACAACTGGCCGCGCTGGTACGGCCCGGCGGGGTGCTGGTCAACAGCGACCAGTTCGGCCCGGGCGGCGACCCGGCGTCGCGGATCGCCGCCGAGGTGGGACGGCGCCGGGCCGAACGGCAGCGGCTGCGCGAACGTGAGGACTGGACGTCCTGGTGGGCGGCCGTGGCGGGCGAACCCGAGCTGGCCCAACTGCTCACCGACCAACCCAGGCCGTCCTGCGCACACCACAACCGCGACAACGGTCTGGACGTGTCCCACCACGTGGAACTGCTACGCCGGGTGGGATTCCGACACGTCTGCCCGGTCTGGCAGTTCGGCACCGGTTGCGTTCTGGTAGCGGTGCGCTGACGGCCGTGGATCAGCTGCCTTCGGCCGCCGGTGCGTGCCAACGGCGCTCGACCTTGGCCAGGCCGCCAGTAGACGAGTGCGCAGGCCCAGACCACCGCGGACAGGCCGACGATGATGAGGCGGCCCACGTCGTTCGGGTCGATGCCGGAGATCCAGCCGGCAGGGCCGTACTGGACTTTTCAGACAGGGTCAGTGGCGAGGGCCGCTCCGGTTTCGCACCGCTCTTCCCGAACACCACGGCTGGGCAACGGTAGATGTTCAGTCAGGGTGGCCTCAAGCCTGCACAGATATGCACGTGTGTTGGTCATCGGCGGGCAAGGGGTGAGAATGGGGCCCATGCACTTGGTTCCGCCGGAGCGCGCGCATCAGCACCCCATTGACGAGCACACCGTGTGCCACGCCATCGAGGGGATCGGCGACCCCGAGCGGGTGCGCGCCTGGGCCGAGCGGTTCGCCCTGCTCGCCGACCCCGGCCGCCTCTCGCTGCTGCTCGCGCTGCACCGGGCAGGCCCCATCGCGGTCTCCGACCTGGCGCTCGCCACCGGGATCCGGGACACCGCGGTCTCCCAGGCGCTACGGCTGCTGCGTACCTCGGGCGCGGTACAGGCCGACAAGGACGGACGGGTGGTCCGCTACCGCCTGCGCGCCCCGGAGATCGCGGAGCTACTCGAAGTGCTCGCCACGCACGGTTCAACCCCCTCGCCCGGATAGCCTCACGCGGCCGCCACTCATGCGGGGCGGTATGTGTAGCCGACCTGACGCACGGTCGCGATCAGCGATCGGTGTGCCGGGCCGAGTTTGCGGCGGAGTCGGGCGATGTGGACGTCGACGGTGCGGGTGTCGCCGATGGACGGCTGCCGCCACACCTCGTTGATCAGCTGGGCGCGGGTGTGCACCCGCCGCGGGGCCGCCGTCAGATGGGCGAGGAGTTCGAACTCCAGGTAGGTCAGGGTGAGCGTTCGCCCGTCAATCGACGCCGTACGCCGCTCGCGGTCGATGACCACACCCTGCGGTGGCGCGACGGGCTCGGCGACCGCGACGGCTTCGGGTGCCGAGCGGTCCCAAATCGGCTGTGTGTACCGGCAGTTCCGGTGGATCGAGTACCGCGTGCGCGGATAGCGGACCAGCACGGCTCTCCTTAGCGGTCGATGAGGGTGACCAGTTGCCGACGCGCCCAGTAGCAGAGTTGGTGGGCAGCGGTGCGGGCTCGGGTGCTGACAGTCGGGTGCGCTTCGGGGCGGGCCATGACACCACAGCTTATCGCAATCGGTTTTCATTTTCATCAGCGATGCACGGCAAGCCCCCTAGGTTCGCAGATGCGAGGCCATTCCCCGCACCAACCAAAGATTCGCCAGGCTTCGCGGCCGAAAAGTCGGGCAGATTCGGTTCCCGATCTCCAGGGGCGGGCATCACGTTCTGCGAGCAGCCCGACTCACGCCCGTACGCCGAGGGGACCGCCGATGAGCCGCATCACAGCACCGCCCCGGACGCTGCGCTTGTACGGTGACCTCGAACGCCCCGGCGACCTGACGGTGGCCCAACTGCGGCGGTGGCCGGCCCAGCGGGCCGAAGTCGTCTTCGACTGCGCGACCAACGGCGCCCAGCGGCATGTCTTCACCGGGCCGCTGCTGCGGGACGTGGCCACCGAGGCCCACCCCACTTTCGACGTGCGCCGCCGCAAGGACCGTTCGCGGTTCCTGATCGCGGTGTTCGGTGGCGACGGCCATCGCTCGGTGCTGTCCTGGCCCGAGATCGACGCCGAGTTCGGCAACTCCCCCGTGCTGCTGGCCACCACCCTCGACGGGCGCCCGCTGGACGCGGACGGCAGCCAGCTGGTGGTACCCGGCGACGCCTGCGGGGCGCGCTACGTCAGCGCGATCACCAGCATCTGGGTCGGGGCCTACCTTCCGCCCGACCGCTAGGCGGGCGACCGCGGCGTCCCGTCAGGCGGCGGCGAGCGCGATCTCCGTCGACTTGATCAGCGCGACCACCGGGGAACCCGCGGCCAACCGGAGTTCCTCGACGGCGTCCTTGGTGACAGCGGCGGTCAACTCCCCGCCCTCCACGGCCACTTTGACCGTCGCCATGGCTTCACCGGTGGCCACCGCCGAGACCGTGCCGGGGATCTGGTTGCGGATGCTGACCCCGGTCACCGGGCCGGTGGCCAACGCCACCTCGGTGGACTTGACCAGGGCGCGCACCGCACTGCCCTCGGCGATCCCGAGGTCTCTGACCGCCTCCAGCGTCACCGCGGCGGTGATCTGCTGACCACCGGCCAGTCGAGCCTTCACCGTGGCCATGACCGTGCCAGGGGTGACCGATACGACAGTACCGGGAAGCTGGTTGCGCATGCTCAGACTCATGGAACGCCACCTCGGGCCCTTCGCGCGGAATATCCCGTTTTCCGGATGTGCCACAGACACAGTAGCCAGCACTGGCCGTCGATGATCGCGACCCGTCGCAAACGCCGGACAAAGGGCCACTATCGTGAGGCACATGCAGTCCTACACGATCGGCCAGGCGGCGCGGCTACTCGGCGTCAGTCCGGACACCGCCCGCCGCTGGGCGGACGGCGGCCGTATCCGCACGCACCGCGACGAGGCCGGTCGCCGTCTCATCGACGGCCGGGACCTGGCCGCGTTCTCCGTGGAACTGGCGCAGAGCGCGGGGGGCGAGGAGGAGGCCTCGTACACCACGGCCCGCAACGCCTTCCCCGGTATCGTCACCGCGGTCAAGCTGGGCGATGTCGCCGCCCAGGTGGAGATCCAGGCCGGACCGCACCGGCTGGTCTCGCTGCTCACCCGGGAGGCCGTCGAGGAACTCGGACTGGAGGTCGGGGTACAGGCCACCGCCCGGGTGAAGTCGACCAACGTCCACATCGACCGCTGAACCCTGAGCCGCGGCTCCGGCCCGGTCGGCTGACCGAGTACCCGCTCCGCTCTAGCCCCTGTCGAGCTCCGGAACATCATGGCCCAGACCGCGGGCCTCGTCGGCATGGACATGATGCAGCAGTCGGTGCGTCTCCCGGGCGAGGCGCAGTCTTTCCTCTTCCATGCGGGAGCGCCTGCGGTTGGTGCGCACCAGGTGCAGGGTGCCGCCGGCGGCGATGCACGCGCCCACGTCGCTGGTCACGTTGGTGTAGTTGCCGCCGATGAGTTCGGCGGTGGCACTGGGGGTGAGGATGTGGGCCAGCGGCAGCACGACCAGGTAGATGCCCAGCGCGACCAGGAAGATGACGTGCACCTTGCTGGCCAGGGCGCGCGGCACCCAGGCCAGGATCCGGTCGAAGGCGTGTCCCGGGTGGGCTATCCCGGTCAGTGACTCCACCGGCCGCGTTCCCGGGTCGGTCGGCTGCTCGTCGACGGTGGGTACGGTTCCGCCGGATTCCGTGCTCATTGGCCCTCCCCTGGGTCCCGGTTCCCCACATCGTAGCCACGCCACTTGCGTGATTGCGCAAGCCCGCAATCAGAACTACGGACCCGGGGCCAATCGGATCAATCTCGCCCTTAAGCGGGAATGTGTGATGATAAAGGGCCAGAGCGAGGCGGCCCCCATGCCGTGAAACCGGGCGGCCGGGGCCCACGGAGTCGACTCCCTGCTACGAGGACGCTGCGGATCGTGACGGATCGGGGCGAGGGGTTCGCCGGGGCGGCGCTCACCGCCGTCTACGTGCTGGACCTGGACGCCGACGAGCTACGACAGACCGATGCGGTCGGGGACAGTCCCGGCACCGGGTTCGGATTGTCGTCCAGATACCCCTTGTCCGGCAGCTCGCCGGTGGCCGACGCCTTCCGCACCGGGCAGCCGCTGTGGTTGACCCCGGCGGAGGTGACCGCACACGGTGACGGCCAGCCCGCCGACGTCTCCCTGGGCGCCCTGCCGCTGGGCGCCAACGGCAAGCGGCTGGGCTGCCTGGTCGTACTGGACCGCGGCGGGGACGGTTTCGACACCGTGCGGCGCAACTTCCTGGAGCTGTACGCGGACCAGGTCGGCGCGCTCCTCGACGCCGCCGACGTCCCCTGCGGTACCACGGCCCCGGACTGCGCACTGCGGCACATGCGGGTCGGTTCGTTCACGCTGGTGCTGGGCACCGGGCAGATCGACGCTGACAGACAGGTGCTCGATCTGGCCGGGATCCACCCGAGCGAGTTCGACGGACGCGTGGAGACCCTGCTGGCGCACACCGTTCCGGAGGACCTGCCCGCACTGATGTCCGTGGTCGAACCGGGGCATATGGCCTCCAGCAGGCGGGAGTTGGAGTTCCGGATGCGCTGGCCGTCGGGCGAGCTGCACTGGCTGCGGCTGCGTTGCCGGGTGCTGGCCGACTCGGACGGCAGGCCGGAGCGGATGCTGGGCGTGGTGGCCGAGTCCTCGCATCTGCGGCCCAGCACGGACGAGGTCTCCCGGGTGCAGCGGCTGTCCGCGATCCTGGCCACCGCGATGACCGTACGGGACGTGAGCCGGGGGGTGGTGGCCGCGCTGCGCGAGCCCCTGGGCGCCGATCGGATGGCGCTGTCCGAGTTGCACGCCAGCCGACTGGTGGTCACCGTCCTTGACCCGCCGGAGCCCTCGGCGTGGCCGGAGATCTGGCGCGCCGAGTGGCGTTCCGAGTGGCCCGAGGCCCCGGCCCGCGCCCTGCCCACCCTGGAGGCCGCGCTGCGTGAGGGCCGCACCAGCCTGTGGACCACCAGCACCGGCCTGGAGCCGGGGCTCGCCGGACTCGGCCGCGGCGGACTCGCGGTGCTGCCACTGCCCGCCGACGGCCGGCTGGTCGGCGCCTGCCTGCTCGGCTGGGACAACCCGCATGAGTTCGGCACCGAGGAGCGGTCGCTGCTGACCGCGACCGCGGGACTGGTGGGGCAGGCCCTGGTGCGGGCCCGCGCCTTCGACGCCGAGCACGAGCTGGCCGCGATGCTCCAGCGCAGCCTGCTCCCCCGCAAGCTGCCCGAGCTGCCCGGCTGTGCGGCGGTAGCCCGTTACCTGCCCGCCACGGCCGGGCTTGAGGTGGGCGGCGACTGGTACGACGTCATCCCGCTCTCCGACCGGCATGTGGCGCTGGTCATCGGCGACGTACAGGGGCACAGCGCCGAGGCCGCCACGGTCATGGGCCAGATCCGCACCGCCATCCGGGCCTACGCCGTGGAGGGCCACCCGCCGGACGTGGTGGTCTCGCACGCCAACCGGCTGCTCGTGGGCATGGACACGGACTCGTTCGCCACCTGCTGCTACGTCGCGCTGGACACGGAGGAGGGCGACGCGTGGATCGTCAGGGCCGGGCATCTGCCGCCGCTGCTGCGCGACCCGGACGGCAACTCCAGCGAGGTGTTCGCCGAGGGCGGTCCCCCGCTGGGGGTGCTGGCGGACGCGGAGTTTCCCCTGACGGTGGTCGGGCTGGCCGCCGGAAGCGTCATCACACTGCTCACCGACGGCCTGGTCGAGTCGTCCAGCCTGCACCTGGACGACGGGATGCGCCGGGTGCGCGAGGTGCTCTCCGCCACCGACCCGTCCGACGTCGACCGGCTGGCCGACGCGGTGATCAGCGGCGCGGACCGACGTGACGATGACGTCGCGGTGCTGCTGCTGCGCTACGACGGGTTGCGGGCCCGGCCGCTGCGCGCGGGCTGGGCGGTGTGGCGGCTACCCGACGCCGTTATGCACGCCCGCCGCTTCACCGCGCGCACCCTGCGCTCGTGGAAGGTGAGCCAGCAGACGGACGCGGTGCTGCTGATCGTCTCCGAGCTGGTCACCAACGCCCTGGTGCACACCCAGGGCGAGGTTCGCCTGGATCTCACCCTGGCCGGGGAGCGGTTGCGGGTGGCGGTCAGCGACTCGTCGCCGCGCGCACCGGTCAAGCCGACGAGCGTGGACTGGGAGGTGACCGGCGGCCGGGGGCTGCTGCTGGTGGAGGCCATGGCGTGCTCGTGGGGTGCGGTTCCACTCAGCGGCGGCAAGCAGGTGTGGGGGGAGATCGTCCTGGCACCACTGGAGAGCTGAACCGTCGACCCCCAGCCCCGAGTCCGATTTTTCGGGTATTGCGGCTATTGTCGAGAGGAGAACCACGACCGGAAGTGCCCGCGGATGAAGAGTTCTCTGGGTCGCGCTGCGGTTGCCGTGACAGCGGTGTCCCTGGCCGTCGGCCTCGCCGCCTGCGGAACGGCCCGCGGCCCCGGCATCCCGACCGCCGTCGCCAAGGGCAGCGGCGGCTTCACGATCGGCCTGCTCCTTCCCGACACCCACACCGCACGCTGGGCGACCGCCGACAAACCGCTGGTCGAGAAGAAGGTCCGGCAACTGTGCCCGCACTGCACGGTGGACTACGCCAACGCCTCGGCGGACGTGGCGACCCAGCAACAGCAGATCGACTCGATGATCGCCAACGGCGTCCGGGTGCTGATCCTCGATCCGGTCGACTACAAGGCGCTGCGCTCCTCCGTCACCAGGGCGCACGACGCCCACATCCCGGTCGTCTCCTACGACCGACTGGCCCAGGGCCCGGTCTCCGCCTACTCCAGCTACGACTCCTGGCAGATCGGCCGGATCCAGGCCCAAGGCCTCCTGGCCGCCATGGGCAGCAAGGCGCACGATCCGCGGGTCGTGATGATGAACGGCGACCCCACCGACCCGAACACCGCGGCGCTGAAGGACGGCGCGCTCTCCGTCCTCAAGGGCCGGGCCAAGATCGCCGCGACGTACTACACCGGCGGCTGGATCCCGGAGAACGCGTTCAGCAACATGTCCGCCGCCATCGCCGAACTGGGCGCGGGCCGGATCGACGGTGTGCTGTCCGCCAACGACGGCCTGGCGTCCGGCGCTCTGTCCGCCCTCAAGGCGGCCGATGTCACACCGCTGCCCCCGATCACCGGTCAGGACGCCGATCTGGGCGCCATACAGCGGCTGCTCACCGGCGAGCAGAGCCTCACCGTCTACAAGTCCTTCGTGTCGGAAGCCGACGCCGCGGCACGGATGGCCGTCGCGCTGGGCCGTGGCCGGACGTTGCACGGCATCGCCAACGCCCGGGTCAGCAACGACACCAGCAAGGACATTCCGGCCGTCCTCGGCACCCTGGTGCCGGTGACCGCGCACACCATCAGGCAGACCGTCGTCGACCGCGGCCCCTACACGGTCAGCCAGATCTGCACGCCCCAGTACAGGTCCGCCTGCGAGAAGGCCGGTCTCACCGGTTAAGGAGATGGTCGATGTGTCCACCACGCCCGTGCTGGCACTGCGCGGAATCTGCAAGCGGTTCGGCGCCGTCCAGGCGCTCACGGACGTCGAGTTGGAGATCCACGCCGGTGAGGTGGTCGCCCTGGTCGGCGACAACGGCGCCGGAAAGTCCACCCTCGTCAAGGTGATCACCGGTGTCGGCCCCGCGGACGAGGGCGTCATCGAGTGGAACGGCCGACCGGTCCGCATCAACCGCCCCCATGACGCCCAGGCCCTGGGCATCGCGGGCGTGTACCAGGACCTCGCGCTGTGCGAGACCCTCGATGTGGTCGGTAACGTGTTCCTCGGCCATGAGCTGTGCAAGGGCGGTGTCCTTGACGAGGTGGCCATGGAACGCCGTACCCGGCAACTGGAGTTGATGGACACCCTGTCCATCCGGATCCCCAGCGTACGGGTCCCCGTCGCGTCGCTCTCCGCGGGCCAGCGGCAGATGGTCGCGATCGCCCGCGCACTGCTGAGCGATCCCAAAATCCTCATCCTGGACGAGCCCACCGCCGCCCTGGGTGTCGAGCAGACCGCCCACTTCCTCGACCTCATCGAGCGGTTGCGGGAACGCGGCATCGGTGTGCTGCTGATCAGCCACAACCTGGGCGACGTCAAGGCCGCGGCCGACCAGGTCGCTGTGCTGCGCCTCGGCCGGAACAACGGCTTCTTCGACGTACTGACCACGTCCCAGGAGCAGATCGTCTCCTCCATCACCGGAGCAACCGACAACGCCGTGACGCACCGCAAGGCATGGGCGTGGGAGGCGATGCTGTGAACAGGGCGGAAGCTTCCGAACTCAAGGCCGCGAAGGCGCACACCGACTCCACCGCCAGGCGCCGCCAGGGCGAGCCGGACCGGGAAGCGCCGGGCTATCTGGACGAGTTCGTCCGCAAGCTGCGCGGCGGTGAACTGGGCTCGCTGCCGGGAGTGTTCTGCGTCGTGGTGATCTGGATCGTCTTCCAGGTCCTGGACCACCAGTTCCTCTCCCCGCGCAACCTGTCCAACCTAAGCGTGGACATCGTCGGCACGGGACTGATCGCGGTCGGCATCGTCTTCGTGCTGCTGCTGGGCGAGATCGACCTGTCGGTCGGCTCGGTCAGCGGGCTGGCGGCGGCGGTGTTCGCCGTGCTGAACGTCAACGACGGCCTGCCGGAGTGGCTGGCGGTGCTCGCCGCGGTGCTCGTCGGCGCCGCGATCGGCGGCATCCAGGGGTTCTTCTTCGCCAGGGTCGGGGTGCCCGCCTTCGTGGTCACCCTGGCGGGGCTGCTGGCCTGGAACGGTCTGATGCTGCACGTCCTCGGCGCGAGCGGCACCATCAACCTCCATGAGCGGGGCCTGGTCTACGCCCTGACCAACCGCTACTTCCACCACACGGCCGCGGCGTACGGGCTGGCCGCACTGAGCGCCGCGGTGTTCTTCCTGACCTCGTACCAGGACCGGCGGCGGCGCAGGGCCGCCGAGGTGCCGTACCGGCCGCTCGCCGAGATCGCCCTGCGCACCGGCGGGGTCGCGGTGATCGCGTTCGCCACCGCCTATGTGCTCAACCGGTTCGAGGGCCTGCCGCTCGCGCTGCTGGTCTTCCTTGTCTTCGTCGTCGGCCTCGACTACGTGCAGCGGCGCACGAAGTACGGCCGCCGGATCCGCTCGATCGGCGGCGGTGTCGAGGCGACCCGGCGAGCGGGCATCAACGTGGTGTGGGTACGGGTCTCGGTGTTCGCGATCTCCGGGACGCTGGCCGCGATCGGCGGGCTGTTCCTCGCCTCGCGGGTGGCCTCGGTCGGCCAGACCTCCGGCTCCAGCATCCTGATGATCAACTCCATCGCCGCGGCCGTCATCGGCGGCGCCAGCCTGTTCGGCGGGCGCGGCAGTCCCTGGTCCGCGCTGCTCGGCATGCTCGTCATCCAGTCGATCGCGTCCGGGATGCTGCTCATGGGGATCCAGACCACCGTGCAGTACATGATCACTGGCGGTGTGCTGCTGGCCGCCGTGGTGCTGGACTCGCTCTCCCGCCACTCCCAGAAGACGCACGGCCGGGCGTGAGCGGACCCCTCCCGGCGCCGCGGGGACGTTAAGGCTAATGGCGTACTCCCGACTGCCGGGGACGGTGCCCGGTGCCAGGGTGGCGGTGTAACGCGGCGACGGGCGAACGCCCGCTGGTGCCGCGATGGGGGCAACCGCTACGAGGGAGACGATGTCCCGTGACGGTGAGCGTGCCTCGGCGGGCTGTGCTGTACACAAGCGGTCTGGTGATGGCGGCCGTGGGCGGATGGGGCCTGCTGGTCGACCCGCCCTGGCGGCACGCGGTCGCCGGCGGGCGGTCCCGGTCCCGGTTCCCCACCCCCGGCCCCGCACAGAGCGAGGACGGCGATGTGCGCGGGCCGCAGTACCACGTGGACGCCGGCCCCAAGACCATCGCCATCACCTTCGACGACGGGCCGGACCCCCGCTACACCCCGTTCATACTCGACGAGTTGCGGCGCCACCATGTCACCGCCACGTTCTGCATGATCGGTGAACACGCCGCCAGACACCCAGACTTGGTGGCCCGCGTCGTCGACGAGGGGCACGCGCTGGCCAACCACACCTGGTCGCACCCCAATCTGCGGCATCTGCGTCCCGCGCAGATACGCGACCAGATAGAGAAGGCCGCCGACGCCATCGAGTCGGCCTCCCGGGGGAACCGCCCGGGGCTGTTCCGCGCCCCGTTCGGAACGTTCACGCCCGCCGTGCTGTCCGCGTGCTCGGAGTACGACCTGCGGCCGCTGGCCTGGTCGGTGGATCCGCGCGACTGGTCCCGTCCGGGCAGTGCGCGGATAGCCGCCACCGTACTGGACCGCACCCGCACGGGAGCGATCATCATCAACCACGACGGCGGCGGCGACCGATCCCAGACCCTGGCGGCCGTGCGCACCTATCTCCCGCGGCTGATCGCCGCGGGCTACCGGTTCACCACTCCCTTCTCCGGAGCCGACGACAGCGACGGCGAGTAACCCACCGTCGGCGTCGGCTACCAATGGACCTTCTTGGGCGGTCGGCACGACTTGCTGGGCGCCGGGGTGGGGCTGTTCCCGGTGCCGGTGCCGCCCGCGGTGCCGCCTGCCGGGGCGGTGGCACTGGTGCTGGGGGCCGGGGCTGAGGCGGTCGCGGTGGGCGGCATGCCGCCGGTGCCGGTGGGCGCGCTCGGCATGGCCGAGGCGGTGGGCGCGGCGGACGGCGGGGTCTTGCCGAGCGGGGTGAGGGCGGCGGCGGTGACCACCCCGTTGCCGTTGGTCGTCAACGTGATCGGGTTGGCGGCGTTCAGCAGCTTGCCGCAACCGAGGTTGGTGAAGCTCTGGTTCGCCCGCATCGCCAGGAAGGTGAACAGGTTGGTGGCCATCGCGGCGTCCACGGACGGCGCGTTGGCGAACATCGCCTGGTCCTTGAACACCCTTTGCACACCCGCGGGGTTGTTGAACATGTTCTTGCAGTACGTCGTACCGTTGCCGTTGTCGGCGGCGCCGATCGGGGGCTGGTCGACTCCGGCGCGGTAGAGGTTGGCCTTGCCCTGGCTGGCGTTGGCGTTGTTCAGCGTCATCGGATCGTTGAGCGGTACGAGGGCGACCGGGGCCTTCTGGTTGGCCGCCGCGGACAGTTCGTCCAACGGCAGGGCGGCGCTCGGCTGGTTGTCGCTGGACTGGTCCGGTGTGGTCCACGGTGTGCAGCCGAGGGCCGGGTCGATGAACTGGCTCAGCAGCAGGTTGTCGCTGCCGTTGGCCAGATCGGTGGCGTTGGCCACCGCCGCCTTGCCCGCGGCGTTGTTCTGGGCGGTCTGCCCCTTGCCGTTGGCCAGGTAGTGGGTGACCACGTTGTCACTCTGGTCCTGGTCCACCACGGAGAAGTCACGGGTGGTGGGACAAGGCATCCCGTCCTTCGCCATGCCCAGCGCCGGGACCTGCAACTGCTTGTTGGCGATCTGGCCGTTGGCGGCCTGGAAGAACGCGGGGGCGTTGCACTGCGCGAACTGCCCGAAGACCGAGCCGTTCTGACCGTTGACGCACTTGCCCTGGGTGAGACTGTTTGCGCCCGCGGCCGACTTCAGCGTCAGGTTGGTTCCGTTGAACCCGAACCAGATGCCGACCGTGGACCCCGCCGGGACCTGCGCGGCGGCCGGGGGCGCGGCCGGTTGGGTGCCCTTGTCGACCACCAGCGGGTCGTAGAGCGTGAGTTGGCCGTTGCCGCCCATGACCGCGGCTTCGACGAACGCCGACTGGTTGGCGTTGGCCTCGTTGCAGGGTCCCATCGCGGGGTTGGTCGCGGTCAACTGGTAGGGCGTGGCCAGGCCTTGGGCGCTCAACGGGTTGGCGGGGACGATCAGGGTGCAGTTCGGGTTGGCGTTGGCAGCCGCGGCCGGGTTGGCGGCGGCGCTGGGGCTAGTGGACGGGGCGGCTGCGGCGGCACCGCGGTGGTGGTGGACGCCGACCGCGGCGAACACGGTTCCGGCGAGCGCGCCCATGGCCAGCGGTACGCCCGCGAGGGTGAGCGTCAGCTTGGAGATCCTTCGGCGGCGTACCCGCTGCCGTCGCAAGGTCCGACGGGACTTCTCGGTGCGTATGTGCGACACGTATCCGGCTCCGATCTTCCTGGTTCAGTCGGCCCGTCGCCGAACCGCCTCGGCGTCAGCGGCGGAACCGGGCCGCCCCTGCACACGTACGGGCGCGCGGTGGGGTTCAATTCCCGGGGCGACGCGGCCACTTGGCAGCGCCGGGACAGGCCCAATCCGACTCGGTGGCTTCGGCCGCCGGATGTTCCCACCGCAGCGCCAACCACATAGGCGGCATTTGGCGGTCCCGGTCTGCTCGAAGTCCGGCCGGGCCGGTGATCAGTGAGCCGTCGCGGTCCGGAGGAACGCGAGAACCTGTTCGGACACCGTTCGGTCGCTGAGGAAGTCGTTGTGCTTCAGGCAGCCGGTCTCGGTGTTGGCCGCACCGGTGAGTTCCGTGCTCGTCGGCGGGGAGACCTGCTCGTCGCACGGCGACCACCAGGTCGCGTACCGCACCGGTCCCGGGGCTTCGGCGCCCTGGTCCAAGTGCTGCACGACGTAGGAGCCGGGGGTCATGTCCCGGCACCCCTGGTCCCACAACGCGCACAGATAGGCCAGGCTCGTACCGTGGTTGGGACCGGCAAGGGAGGCCCAGTGCGCCACCTTCCGCGCGCCGCCGCCGAACTTGATGTACCAGCGGGTGGGCAGGCTGCCGAGGCTGTGCGCGACGATGTCCACCCGGGTGGCACCGGTGCGGGCCAGCACCGTGTCGACGTACGAGGACAGTTGGCCGCTCAGCACCTCGTTGGTCGACTGCGATGTGTCGTACGACCAGGCGAACAGCCGGTCCTGCGGGTACCCGGCGGCGGTGAAGTCGGTCATCATGCCGCCCCACACACCGGGCCCGGCGTTGCGGCCGTGCACGAAGACCACCGGGTCCGGTTCAGCCGGCGCCGCCTGGGCGGGAGCGCTGGACGTGACGGCGCTCAGTGTGGCGGTCGCCAGGGCCGTTGCCAGTAAGGCCGCGAGTGCGCGGCCCAAGTGGTCGCGTTTCACCGGCCGTTGCGGTAAGCCGTGCCTTGAGTTCCCCTTGGGCATCCGTTCCTCCCCCTCGTAGGGCCTGGAACGCAGCTTGGGGAACGCGACGGGCATGCGCAAGGCAACCGGCACCGCCGCCGCGACCGCCAACGGCCCCCGCGATCCGCGTCAGGCCGCGGTCAGGTCCGTGGAGGATTGTCCTGGTCTCCGCCGAACTGTTCCCTGAGCTTTTCCTGGCCGGTGTCGACCTGGCCGCTGTACCTGCCCTGCGTCTTCTCGTCCGCGTAGTCACCCGCCTTGTCGACGCCCGTCCTGGCTTGGTCCTCGTGCCCCTTCAGCAGGCCCTTGAGCTTGTCGAGCATGGACATGGTGGTCCTCCTTGGCGTGTGGCCCCTCTCCCAGGGTCACCGCATAACACTCGGTCCGCATCCGCAAGCCGGTCACCTCGAAGGAGTGAATCGAAGGTGATCGGAAGCGGGCCGTGCCGCCGCGAGTCACAGTGGAGGGCATGAGGAGCATGAAAATCCCCGTCAGCGCGTTCACCGTGGGGCTGGCCCTGTCCACCGCCGCGATCTGCGTACCGGCCCCGGCCTCCGCCGCACCACGAACGGACCGGTCGGTAACGGCCGCCCGCCTCACCCTCACGAACGCTGACAACGGCCGGTCGGTGACCGTCCGCAGGGGAGAAGTGATCACGGTCCGGCTGACCGGCCGCCGCGCGAACGCGGAGACGTGGAAGTGGAGCGTGCCGAGCGCCACCGGGGACCGGACCCTCCAGCGCACCGCCGAGGGGACATCCCCAAGCGGCAACGCCAGCGCCGTCTTCCGCCCGCAGTCCGACGGCACCGCGACCATCAGCGCCAATGAGCGGTGCGTCTCCGCACCCGGTCGCATCTGCCCGCATACGGTGCTGCACTGGACGGCAACGGTCCACGTGAAGTGACGAGACGGCCACAACCCCCGGGCGCCGCGGACGAGTTGCCGCACACACCAACCCGGACGGAGACCATGTCCACCGCACGCCGTCCGCGCCTGCCCCTCGCCGTGGCCGGGCTGCTCCTGACCGCCGTACCACTACTGGCCCCGGCCAACCCCGCCACCGCCTGCGACGCACCGGACCCGGCACCCTCCGCCACGCGCACTCCGGCCACCGTCCACCACGGCCGTGCCACGGTGGCCTACGACCCGCTGACGATGCCGAAAGGGGTCGTCGTGGGCGGCCCCAAGGTCGAGATCGGCACGGTGATCTACAACGGCACAGGCGCCCCGTTCCACAGCATCCGCCCGGCGCTCGGCCTGTCCGCCTGGGCCCCGATCGGCAACGGCAAGGCGGTGTCCCTCGCGCCCAGGGACGCAACCGTCGAGGTCTACCACCAAGGACGGTGGAAGAGGCTCAGCCTGACGAGCGGCTGCGACCCGGTGCTCAACACCAACACCGACTTCCTGGCCGCGCACCTCCCCGACAACCGCGCCACCCGCTTCCTGTTCCGCCTGTCCATCACCCGAGCGGCCCCCGCCCAACTGACCTCGCTCCAATTGCACTTCACCGCCTGGTCAGAACGCGGCTACGAGGCCCTGGTCAGCCGCACCATTCCCATCACCCGTTGAGCGGCGCCTCCCAGACCGCGAAGTCATGGGCGAAGAACACACGCCGGGGGTGGAATTCGGCGAGCCGGTCCAACCACGGCCGGTAGGTGGGAAGCGGTGGTTGCACGCCGCGCAGCGAAGCGCGCCGGGCCAAGTGGTCCGAGCCGAACTGGAAGGCGAAGTCATGGGCTTGGCCAGCGAGCACGACGGTTTCGCCGTCCGGTTGTCGTAGGACCAGTGACTGATGGCCGTTGGTGTGCCCTGGGGTCGGGATGATCCGGACCCCAGGCCAGATCTCGGCCTCGCCGGCGAGTCCTTCGTAGACCGCACCGGGGAAGTCGACGAGTTCGTCAATCGTGTAGTCGCCTCGGCGGGCCATGGCCAGTTCCACGTCCTGCACCAGGATCGGCGTGCCGCCCAGCAAAGGATTTCCGCCGCAGTGGTCGAAGTGGAGATGGCAGTTCACAACGACCGAGATATCGGCAAGGGTCACACCGGCGGCGGCCAACTCGTCCTGGAGTCCGCGCCGTTGGGGTCGGTAGTGGGCTTCGGTCTCGGGATCGGCCGCGCCGATGCCGGTGTCGAAGAGCAGCAGGCCCCGCTCGTGCGCCACCAGATAGGCGAGAACGGGTTCAACCCTCGGCTGCGAGCCGCCCGTTTCCGACGCTGGCCGGATCACATAGCCCAGGTCGAGCCGTCGCACGGTCGTGGTCTCTCCCATCACCCCAGCGTGGCCGCCCGCCACGCCGCATTCGGAGTGTTTCGCGCATGGCGGAACCGCTCCCCGTCACCCCAGCCCCGCCGCGAGTTGGCGGGTGTGTTCCTCCCAGGCGACGGTGAGGCGGTCGACGGCGGTCTCCAGGGTCCGCGGGGACTGCGCGAAGGAGAGGCGGAGCCCGGACAGGTGGTGGCGGTCGACGCAGAACGTGGTGCCGGGGGTGGTGTGGACACCGTGGTGGGTTGCCGCGAGGTGGGCGTAGGTCTCGCTTTCCGATGCGGGGAGGGCCGCCCACAGGGACAGTCCGGCATGCGGCACATGCCTCCGCCAAGCCGGTAGGTGCCGGGCGAGCAGGTCCAGCAGCAGGTCGCGGCGTTGCCTCAGGGTGCGGCGCAGTTCGGCGTACCAGGCAGGGTCTGCGGCCTGAAGCAGTCGGACCGCGAGCAGTTGGGCGGGGGCGCTCGGTGCCGTATCGCTCATGAGGCGCAACCCCGTGGATCGGGGGATGCGCAGCCAGCCGATGCTCAGCCCGGCCCAGAAGGTCTGGGAGAGGGAGCCGATCGCGACCACGCGGTCGTCCTCGGCCACCAGCGGCACGGGCTGTTCCGCGCTGTCGAGGCCGAGCCCGGCTTGGGACAGGTCCTCGACATCGGTGACGTCGCGCCGCCCGGCCATGGCCGGCAGTGGCTGTCTGCGCCTCACCCGAGGAACGGCTCCAGTAGGTCGAGCAGCGCCGCTGGCCGGTCCAGCGGAATGATGTGGCCGCAGTCCTCGATGACATGGCCGACGAGGTGGTCGGCCACCGGGCGCAGTTGCCGTTCGAGCGCGTCGCCGACCGGCTGCGCGCCGACCGCCAGGGTGGGCACCGTGAGTCGGCTGGTGGCGACCGCCTCCTGGATCTGCCGCGCGCTGGTGGGCAGTGCGCGGTAGTAGGAGAAGGCGCAGCGCAGGGCCTCGGCTCCGGTGTAGGCGTGCACGAAGGCGTCGCGGATGTCGGCGGGCACGCCACGGCCGAGAGTGCCGCGGTCGAGGAACCAGTCGATGTACTGGGCCTCATGGCCGGTCAGTACGGATTCCGCCAGGCCGGGCTGGGCGTGGAAGCCGAACCACCAGGGTGCCCCGCCCGCCAGGAAGTCCTCGGCGCCGGGCAGCGCGCCCACCAGTGACTCCATCACCGCCAGTCGCCGGACGAGACCGGGTCGCCGCATGGCGAGCAGGAAGGCGGGCGGGGTGCCCGCGTCGATCCCGACCACCGCCGCGGAGGTCTCGCCGAGTGCGGCCAGCAGGCCCTCGGCGTCGGCGGCCAGGTTGGCGGCGTCGTAGCCGTCGGTGGCCCGGGGGCTGGCGCCGAGACCCCGCAAGTCGAGTGCGATGACGCGGTGTTGAGCGGCGAGCCGCTCCATGACCTCGGTCCACAGTCGCCAGGTGTGCGGAAACCCGTGCAGCAGCAGGACCGCCGGACCTTCGCCCGCGAGCGCCACATTGAGGCGGACGCCGTTGGTCGCGACGCGACGGAGTTCGATCTTCAGGGACACGGCGCGCCTCCGAGGCCGGTTACCGATGGTGACAAGCAAACGTTAGGTAACTACAGTGGAGGCGCCAAGACCGCACTTTCGGCACAGGTGGTGAGTTCCAGGTGACCTCCGACGGCGCCCGCGGCGACCTGTTCGATCAGCGATGCCCGACCCGGCAGTTGCTGGACCGCATCGGCACCAAGTGGACGTCGATGGCGATCAAGGTGCTGGCCGGGGCGGCTCCGGACGAGGTCCGGTTCGCGGAGTTGCAGCGTCGGATGCCCGGCGTCTCGCAGAAGATGCTGTCGGTGACCCTGCGGAACCTGGTCCGCGACGGCCTGGTCAGCCGCCGGGTGGAGCCGACCGTGCCGCCACGGGTGCACTACCGGATCACCGAACTCGGCCTGTCTCTGGAGACCCCGCTGGCCATGCTGCGGAACTGGGCCGAGGAACACATGGCCGACATCGACCGCGCCAACGCGGCGGCCATGGACGGCGCTTCCTGGTGATCCCCTCACGCCGCAGCGCGGTTGCGGTCACAGATCGTCCGGCTCGGGTTCCTTTCCCTCCTCCACGATCCGCATCGCCGCCTCCTCGGCCGACGCGGCGCCGCCCGCGATTCCGGCGTCGTAGGCCGCACTGTCCTCCGCCTGCTCCACACCGTGCGGCACGCCCTCGTCGGTGCCCACCAGACGCCCCGCCCGCGCGTCGCCGACCTCGCGGTCGATCAGCTCTCCGTTCCCGCCGACCAGGTCTCCGACGCCGTCGCCCAGCGGCTCGCCGACGTCCGGTACCTCCTCCGCCAGCCGCTGGTCGAGACTCTCGCCCCGTCGCTGCTCGCTGACCGTGACGCCGAACCGCTCCACTGCCAGCGGGCGCTCCGGCGGTGAGTACCCCTCGTCGATGGCCGGGCTGACGCCCCGGTCGTCCAGGGTGTCCTGCGGATCGAGGATCCCGGAGTCGTCCTGGACCTCCGACCCGTCAGGTTGGTAAACCTCGTTGGCCCATATCTCGTCGGACATGGGAGTCTCCTCACCACCAGGTGAGCTGCCGTCCTGCCCAGGCACCTGCTACGGCACTCTTCCTCTTACACCTTGACACACTTTCCCGCGCTATGGCGGACCTGGCTGGTCGGCTAGCCGGGCCACCAGCACATCGGGGTGGATGGGCAGCGCACGCACCCGTACGCCGGTGGCGTGGTGGACCGCGTTGGCGATCGCCGCGGCGGTGCCGACGATCCCGATCTCGCCGATGCCCTTGGAGCCCATGGGGTTGAGGTGTGGGTCTTCCTCTTCGATCCAGTGGACGTCGATCTCCGGGACGTCCGCGCAGGCGGCCACGTGGTACGCGGCCAGGTCCCGTTCCGCGTAGTCACCGAAGGCGGGATCCATGGTGCTGCCCTCAAGTAGCGCCATCCCCAGGCCCATTGTCATCCCGCCGATGAACTGCGACCGCGCGGTACGGGAGTTGAGGATCCGGCCCGCCGCGAAGACGCCCAGCAGCCGGCGCACCCGTGTCTCACCGGTCGCCGGATCGACCTGGACCTCGGCGAACTGCGCGCCGAAGGCATGGCGTGCGAGGTCCTCCCGCTCGTCAATGTCCTGGGCGATGTCCGCGGCGACGGTGATGCCCTGCTCGGGCACCGCGTATCCGCGTTCCGCCAGGCGCTGCCGCAACTCGGTGCACGCCTTGTGCACCGGCCAGCCCCAGGAGGCCGTACCGGACGAGCCCCCGGCCACCGAGGCGGGCGGCAGATCGCTGCTGCCGACGCGGACCCGGACGCTGTCCAGCGGCACGCCGAGGGTGTCGGCGGCGATCTGGGTCAGCACGGTACGGGCGCCGGTGCCGATGTCGCTGGCGCTGACGCGCACCTCGTAGCTTCCGTCGGCGGCGGCGTGCGCCTCGGCCTGCGAGGGCATCACGAGCGCCGGAAAGGTGGAGGCGGCGACGCCGCTGCCGATCAGCAGACGGCCCTCGCGCCTGCCCCCGATCCGGGCGTCGCGGTCGTGCCAGCCGAACCTGCAGGCGCCCTCGCGCAGGCACTCCACCAGATGGCGGCTGCTGAACGGCAGCCCACTGTCCGGCTCGACGGCCGGCTCGTTGCGCGTGCGCAGTTCGATCGGGTCGACCCCGCAGGCGAGGGCGAGTTCGTCCATCGCGGACTCCAGGGCGAACATCCCCGGGCACTCGCCGGGCGCGCGCATCCACGACGGAGTGGGGACATCGAGTTGGGCGACCCGGTGGGTGCTGCGGCTGTGTGGTGCGTTGTACATGGTGCGGCTGGGCGCCGCCGCCTGCTCCACGAACTCGGTGATCGTCGAGGACTGTGTGATCGCCTCGTGGGCGAGCGCCTCGATGTGTCCTTCTGGGTCGGCGCCGATGCGGATCCGCTGGATGGTGGGGGCGCGGTAGCCGGTCACCGCGGCGAGCTGGTTGCGCGGCAGGGCGAGCTTGACCGGGCGGCGCACGGTGCGGGCCGCCATCGCCGCGAGTACGACGGGGGGCCGGGCGGTGCCCTTCGCGCCGAAGCCGCCGCCGACGTGCTCGTTGACCACGTGCACCTTGCCGTTCGCCAGCCCGAACAACTGGGCGAGCGTGCGCTGGACGCCGGAGGAGTCCTGGTTGGAGTCGTAGACCGTCAGATCGTCGCCGTCCCACAGCGCGGTGGCCGCGTGCGGTTCCAGGGGGTGGTTGTGCAGGGCGGGGGTCTCGTAGACGGCGTCGATCCGCACCGGCGCGTTGGCGTAGGCGGTGTCGAAGTCACCGTGCTCCCGGTCGGTGGGCAGACCAGCGTTGACCTCGTCGGGTTTGTACAGTCCCGGGTGGTCGGGGGTCAGTACGACGTCGTGCGGCTCGGTGCGGTAGGTGACGCGGATCGCTTCGGCGGCGGCCCGCGCGGACTCCAGTGAGGTGGCGACGGCGAGCGCGACGAACTGGCCGCGGTGCGCCACGTGCGGGCTCTGCAGCACGGCGAGGTTCGGGTCGTCGGTCTCGTGCAGCCGGGGAGCGTTCTGGTGGGTGAGTACGGCCAGCACGGCCGGGTCGGCCAAGGCCGCGGTGGTGTCGATCGACGTGATCTCGCCGCGCACCACGGTGGCGGGCACCGGCCAGGCGTACGCGGTGCGGTCGGTGGGGTGGTCGGTGGCGTACCGGGCGGCGCCGGTGACCTTCTCACGGGCCTCCAGCCGGGCCGTGGGCGCCCCGAGCAGGGGCTGGGTGGTGGTCATCGCGGTTCTCCGGCCTCGGGCGCCGCGAGGTCGGTCAGCACGCTGACGGCGAGGCGGCGGGCGAGCGGCACCTTGTAGCCGTTGTCCCGCAGCGGCCTGGCCGCCGCCAGCTCCCGGTCGACGGCTTCTTCGAAGGCCTCCGCGGTCGCGGGCTGGCCCAACAGCGCCTCTTCCGCGACGCGGGCGCGCCACGGCTTGGCCGCCAGTGCGCCGAAGGCGATCCGCACATGGTGCACCAGCCCGCCGCGCACCTGCAGCACGGCGGCGACGGAGGCGAGCGCGAAGGAGTAGGAGGCCCGGTCACGGGCCTTGCGGTAGGCCGAGCGAGCCTCGGGCACCGGCGGCGGAAGCTCCACGGCGGTGATCAGTTCACCGTGCCGCAGGACGGTGTCGCGCTGCGGTTCGTCGCCCGGCAGACGGTGCAACTCGGTCAGCGGCAGCGAGCGCGGACCCGAGGCCGAGACCAGGTGGACCATCGCGTCCAGCGCGACGAGCGCCACGGCGAGGTCGGACGGGTGCGTGGCGACGCAGTGCTCCGACGCCCCGAGGATCGCCAGGTCGCGGTGGACGCCCTCCCGGGCGGGGCAGCCCGAGCCCGGCTGGCGCTTGTTGCACGGCTTGCCGACGTCCTGGAAGTACAGGCACCGGGTGCGCTGGAGCAGGTTTCCGCCGATGGTCGCCGCGTTCCGCAGCTGCGCCGAGGCGCCGGACAGCAGCGCCTCGGAGACGATCGGATAGCGTTCGCGCACCATCCGGCGCGCGGCGAGCGTGCTGTTGCGTACGGCGGCGCCAACCCGCAGCCCACCGCCGTCGGTCTCCTCGATCTCCTCGAACGGCAGTCGGCTGACGTCGACGACCAGGTCGGGGGCGGCCACGCCGAGTTTCATGAGGTCCACCAGATTGGTGCCGCCACCGAGGTAGGTGGCGGCAGGAGCGTCGGTCAGCAAAGCGACGGCCGCGTCGGCGTCGGTCGGCCGTTCGTACCGGAATTCCTTCACCTAGCCACTTCCCGTACCGCACTGACGATGTTCACGTAGGCGCCGCAACGGCACAGGTTGCCGCTCATCCGCTCGCGGACCTCTGGCACGGTCAACTCGACCGGGCCTTCGGGGGCGTCCTCGGCGGTGACGGCGCTGGGCCATCCGGCGCGCGCCTCGGCGATCGCCCCGACCGCCGAGCAGATCTGGCCCGGTGTGCAGAAGCCGCACTGGAAGGCGTCGTGGTCCACGAACGCCTGCTGGAGCGGGTGCAGGGTGTCCCCTTCGGCCAGCCCCTCGATGGTGGTGATCTCCGTCCCGTCCATGGCGACCGCGAGCAACAGGCAGGAGTTGACGCGGTGGCCGTCGAGCAGGACCGTGCAGGCCCCGCACTGACCGTGGTCGCAGCCCTTCTTCGCCCCGGACAGGTGCGCGTGTTCGCGCAGCAGGTCCAACAGCGTGGTGCGGTTGTCGAGTTCGCGGGAGAACCGCTCACCGTTGATGTCCAGGGTGACCGCGGTCATGGCACCCATGGCCCGTCTCCTTCCGGTGCGCGCGGTTGCGCGTACCAACACATCGGCACAGCGTTTCGGGCTAACCGATTCGGGCCCGCGGCAAACCGATGCCGCGTCATCTCACACCGCTGGCGCACGGAAACGTTCATCGAAGGTGACCGGGGTACGCCCGCCCGGAGTCGAGCGCACGGCGACATGGCAGACTCGGGCTGGGACACGCCGGAACCGACAGGAGGGGTTGACGTTGCTGACCCTCGACCTTCACCCGATCTTCCGGAACAACCGAGACATCGAACTCGCCCTGCGGCAGACCATCTTCAAGGCCGCCCGAACCGGCGAGACCGTCTTGGAGATCATCCCCGGCAAGGGATCGGGGCAGCTGAGGCAGCGCACCCTGGCGTTCCTCGGCCAGAAGCACATCAAGAAGCTGTACGACCGGGTCGAGGCCGATCCGAACAACCCGGGCCGTCTCCTTGTCCACTTCAGGCCGGCCCGATGACCGCGCCGAATCTGACGCTGCCGCTCGACCAGGATGACGAGCCGCAGGCGCGGCGGCGCGTCAGCTGCCGCTTGTGCGGGCGCCCGTTGACCGGCCGGGAGGCGCGCCTGTGGGGGCTTGGCGAGGGCTGCCGCGCCAAGCTGGCCGAGCGCGGCGCTCCACGGCCGCCGCGCGCCGAGGTCGAGCAGGACGCGCTACCCGGTCTGGCGGACTGAGCGGGCGCGGGTCACTCACCGCTGGGGCGGGCGCGTACGTGCGTCCGTTCGCCCTGCGGCCCGAACAGGCTGAGGGACTCCACGGGCGCGGAACCCGCGTTGGCGAGGCCATGCGGGGGTGCGGGTGTCGAACTCGGCGGTCAGGACGAGGCCGTGCTCGCCCAGGGCCAGCCGTAGTCGGCCGGACAGGTCAGCCATACGCCTGTTTGCTGACCCGGCAAGAAGGTTTGTCAAAGCAGCGATGCTGGGGCGACGCTCTGCGGTGAACGGAGGTACGGGCGGCGCCGCCCGCCCGTGACCACCGCCCCTCCCACCGAAAGGGAACCGAAGATGACCAACGAAACCGCCTCGGCGGCCGAGCTCTGGGACGCCCGGTACTCCGAGAGCGAGCGGATCTGGAGCGGACAGCCCAACACCGTCCTGGCCCGGGAGGTCGCCCCCCTCAAGCCGGGCACCGCGCTGGACCTGGGATGCGGCGAAGGTGGAGACGCCGTCTGGCTCGCCGAGCGGGGCTGGCGGGTCACCGCTGTCGACGTCTCCCGTGTCGCCCTGGACCGGGCCATCAAGCACGCCGCGGCGGCGGGTGTCGGCGACCGGATCGACTGGCAGCGGCACGATCTCGCGACGTCCTTTCCCACCGGCAGCTTCGACCTGGTCTCCGCCCAGTTCCTGCACACCCTCGGCGACATGCCGCGAGAGGAGATCCTGCGGAAGGCCGCGGCGGCCGTCGCGCCCGGCGGGGTACTGCTCATCGAGGGACACTCAGGTCTGCCCCACTGGGAACAGCACGCCCATCCCGAGGTGCGGCTGCCCTCCCCGGACGAGGTCATCGAAGCGCTGAACCTGCCGGACGGGCAGTGGGAGGTACTGCTGAACGAGGAACACGAGCGCGTCCAGGTCATGCCCGACGGCGAGTCGTTCACCCGTACCGACAGCACCGTCAAACTCCGTCGTCTGCCTCAGCGTTGAGCGGACCGACAGGGCCGGGCCGGACGAGTCCCGGCCCGCCCCGGACGGCGGTCAGGCCAGGGCGGCCTCCTGCTCGGCCCGCAGCCGCAGCTGCTTCTTGTCCGGCTTGCCCGCGTCGGTCAGCGGCAGGGCGTCGACGAACGTGATCCGCGCGGGCTCGTACATCGCGCCGCGCTCGCCGCGCACCATGTCGCGCAGCCGCTGTTCGTCGACGTCGCCGCCGGGTGCGCGGACCACGGTCGCGTGCACCCGCTCCATCCGGTCCTCGTCACGCACCCCGAAGACGGCGCTCTGCAGCACCTGCGGGTGCGAGTTGAGCAGGTCCTCCAGCTCCGTGGTGTACACATGGCCGCCGACCACGACGATCATGTCCTTGAGTCGGTCCACGATCGTCAGGTAGCCGTCGGCGTCCAGGTAGCCGACGTCACCGGTGTGCAGCCAGCCGTCGCGCAGCACCTCGGCGGTCAGTTCGGGCTGCTTCCAGTACCCGCTCATGATCTGGTCGGAGCGCACGCAGATCTCGCCGTGCTCACCCGCGGGCAGGTCGCGTCCCGACTCGTCGCGGATGACGACCTCGACCCCGTCGAGGACCTTGCCCGCGGACCGCAGCAGGTCCGGCCGCTGCACGTCGTGGTCCTCGGACTTGAGGACGCTGATGCCACCGGCCTCGTTCTGCCCGTAGAACTGCATCAGCACCGGGCCGAACCGCCGCACCGCGTCGGCGATGCGGGTCGGCGACGCCTGGCAGCCGCCGTACACCACGTTTGTCAGGCTGGAGGTGTCGGCGTGGGCCGCGTTCGGGTGGTCCATCAACTGGTAGAGCAGGGGCGGCAGCAGGAACAGATGGGTGATGCGCTCACGCTCGATCGTGGCCAGGACGGCCTCGGCGTCGAAATCCTCCAACAGCACCGCCGAGCCACCGGAGTTGAGGGTGGAGTCGACCAGGAAACCGGCCGCGTGGGCCAGGGTGGTGCACACCAACTGCCGGTGCCGGTCGACCTTGTTGTCCGGCAGCCGTCCGCGCAGGTTGCGCATCTGGCCGAAGGAGGTGCAGATGCCCTTGGGATGGCCGGTGGTGCCGCCGGTGTGGCGGATGGTGCAGATGTCCTGCGGCCGGGCCTCGTTGGGGAACGGCTCGGCGGACTGCTCGGCCGCCAGCGCGAGCAGGTCGGAGCCGATGGGCGCGGCCCCGAGTATCAGGACGTCCTTCACCGGCGCCCGGTCGAGCACCTCGACGGCGCGCTCGGTGAGGCGCGGGTCGACGATCAGCGCGCGAGTCTCCACATCCTGCACGATGGCGGCCTGGACCTCGGCCGACAGCTTGTTGTAAAGGTGGTTGACCCGGCAGCCGATCAGGTTGGCGGCGTAACGGGCGGCGACCGTCTCCGGCAGGTTCCCACACAGCAACGTGACCGTCTGGCCGCGGCCTATGCCCTGGGCGCGCAGGGCGCGGGCCATCCGGTAGACGAGGTCGCGCAGTTCCCCCGCGGTCATGCGTCGTCCCTCGTGCACGAGGGCCTCGCGCTCCGGGTCAGCGCCCAGCGCGTCGAGGTTGTCGTCCACGTAAGTACGGAAACCGTCGGCAGCGACAGACATCTATAACTCCTCCTAGAAACCCATAGGGTTGCCCGAGGCAACCGAATGTACGATGCACCCTAATGATCCATAACAACAAGTCGGGCCATCGCCATCCGGCCCAGGAAGGTCGATCACGGCGCCGAGTCGCCACCTGCGGGACGCCGTGAACGCGCTGCCTGCGGCCCTGCTCAGAGGTTGGTCAGCTTGTCGCCCTTCATGTCCTGAAGCGTGTGGTCGACGCAGACCGCCAGGATGAGCAGCATCATCGTGTCCCGCTCGCTCATCACGTCCACCGCGTAGGCGTCGCGGATGCTGAACCAGCGCCGGGAGATGTGCGCCAGGGTGTTGCCGTCGTGCTGGATGTCGAACTCGCGGTCCCAGAAGTTGCCCACTATCCGCAGTCGCCGCCCGTCCCGCAGGCTGACCTTGAAGCGGTCGCCGAAGAGGCTGAACATCCGCTTGCTGATCCATGCCTCCAACTGGCCTTCCCGCTTGATCAGGATGGTGTGGTGGAAGGTGAAGGCCTTCTTGACGATGCTGGCCACGTGGTTGCCCTGGGCGTCGACGAAGTCGAAGGTGCGGCGAAGCCGCAGGAACCTCCGGTTGACCTTGAAGACCTTCTCCCGGTGCTCGGTCTCGACCCATGCCTCCTCGTGGAAGGCCAGCATGCGGTCGCGTACCAGGTAGCGCATGGGAAATCCCCGTTCGGGTCGTTGCTGCCAGTCAGCGGCACTGTGCCGCCCCAGAGCGTATTACGCCGGTACGGCGACTTCCGGTTGCGTCGCGGTCCGGGCCAGTGCCGCGTTGGTTCACTCCCCCGCGACCAGCAGGCGGTACCCGTAGTCCACGCTGTCGCGGTGGAGCCGATCGGCATGGCGGCGCGCCCACGCACCGGAGGCGCGCAACCCGGCGATCGCCAGGTCCACGATGTCCGCGGGCAGTTGGGCGAACGTCGAGCTGGCCTGCCTTGCCGCACGGTCCAAGTAGAGCTCGGGCACACGCCAGTGGGCGGCCTGGAAGCCGTCGGTGAAGTCATGTGGGACAGAAACGGCACCACCGTGTGCGCGCCCAGCGCGTCCGCCACTTCGGAGTGGCGTGAAGCGCGCGTGTCAGCGGCGGCCCCCCGAGGCCAGGGCCCGCTCCGCCTCCGTGGCGAGGTCGGTGACGATGTCGGCCGCCGGTCTGATCTCGGTGATCAGATCAAGGACCTCACCGGCTCAGACGGGGACGTAGTCGATGTCGTCGCGTTCGGCGTACGAGTGCTTCGCGGCTGGCCTGGAATTGGACACCGCCGCCGCCAGCGCGCCACCGGCGGAGCCGCCCATGGGCGCGAGGGCGATGGGATGCCGCGGCCCGAGTGAGGCGGTGAACGCGGTCGTCAATGCCATACGGGCATTATCCGGCCCCTCAGCGGTAGTGCCAGCGGCTGGGCGGGAAGTAGAACCACCGGGGGCGGCGGTCGAAGTTCTGCACCAGCAGCGCCGGGTGGCGTCGGTAGAAGCCGACGATCCGGAACTGGTAGCTACCGGAGGTGTTGAACGGGATGTTGACGTCGAGGAACGTCAACACCGAGCCGTCCTTGGTGGATTTGATGATGGCGATCGGTCCGCGTCGGCAGTTCTTCAGGATCGCCCTGACGTCCTTGAAGACCAACGGGGCGCGGGTGGGGCAGCGGAATCCGCTGCCGAAGCGCACCCGGCGGCCACCACGCCGGTCAGGAGCCACAGTGCCGTGCACCGTGCGGTGAGCCGTGCCTTGCACCGGGCGGTGCACCGTGGCGAGGGCTGCCGAGTGCCGTGTGTGGGCGGGAACCAAGGCGGCATCGGCCAGGGTCGGCGCGGCAAGGACGATCACCGCGCCCGCCAGTGGAGCGGCGACCCACTTGTGAAGGCTCATGGCGATGACCTCCTCGGGCGGCGGACGCAGGCAAGAAGCTGCTGTTGGACGTCGGAAGATCCGCACCCTCACTACGAGCTAAAGCGCACCAGGCACATGTCGCAGCCCGAGCCCGTGGCAGGCGGGGCGTCCCGGATCACCCGGCCGGAGCAGCCCGTAGCCGTCAGCGCGGGTCACCACGGCGTCCCGGCGGCGGCGATTCATCCGGCTGGCGGCACACGATTGGTGGCACCGCCCCGGCAGTGCCGGGCGACGGCGCCGCGTTACCGTCGGCCGCCGGTGGAGGGGGGCGCGCCCCCGGTTGACGCCCTCCCGCCGGCGACGCGCTGGCGCGCCGCCTCGTAGAGCACCGCCGTGGTGGCGTTGGCCGCGTTGAGGGAGCTGGCCGCGCCGGTCATGGGGATGCGCACCGTGTGGTCGCACACCTCGCGCCATGCGTTGCTGAGCCCGTTGGTCTCGTTGCCGACCAGCAGCAACACCGGCTGGGTGAGGTCGAAGTCGAAGACATCGCAGTCGCCCTGCTCGTCCGTACCGACCAGCACCACCGGCTGGCCCGCGGCCCGCCGCGCATCCACCCAGTCGACCACCTCGCGTGGCGACGCGACCCGTACCGAGGGCAGGGCGAACAGTGAACCGGTACTGGCGCGCACCGACTTGGGGTCGTAGACGTCCGCGGCGTGTCCGGCGACGATCAGGCCGTCCGCGCCGAAGGCGTCCGCGGAGCGGATGATGCTGCCGATGTTCCCCGGGCTCGTCGGCCGGTCGAACAGCACACCGAGGAAGTCATCGCGCACCGTGATGCGGTCCAGGTCGTCGGCGGGCATGCCCACGACGGCGACCACCTCGGGTGCGGACTCGTTCTTCTCCCCCAGGTCGGCCACCATGTCGGAGGTCGTGGCGATGTGCTCGGTCCGTACGGTACGCAGCAGTTCCTCGGCCCACTGGGACAACTTCCGCTGCTCGTCGTAGATCAGCGCGTGCACCGGCCAGCCGTACCGTACGGCCAACGTGATGGGCCGCACCCCCTGGACCAGGAACTCACCTGACCGCTGGCGCTTGTTGCGATTGCTCAGCAGTGCCTGCCACTGCTGGTACCGCGCGTTGCGCGAGGTGATCCGCTGAACCGTTGGCACCTGTCCCCCATATCGTGATGACCCGCGACGAACCGCGCGTGGGCAGCGTACTCGATGTCCGCGCGCCAGCCTCTGTTCCGATGCCGGACATCTGCGGTGCACCGAGCAGTGCGATATCTGAGGAGCTCATGCCCGGCCCAGCAGGGCACATATGCGGTCGTCTACACGCTGTAGTAGCTTACCTGGCGCGTTGTCCCCCGTACGCGACCCAGAGAGCGACTGTGACGACCGACGATCGAACGCCGACCATCGCGCCCGCCGCGAGACCGGTGCGGCAGGCCGTGCGAGGGAGGATGGCGGTCGGTGCGCGCCAACGGGCCGCGAGAGAGCCGCTGATGCCGCCGGTTCCACGAGTCGCCCTGGACACCGGACCCGCGTCCGCCGCCATCGCGCCGGACACCCTCGGGACCACCCTGGTCGACCGGTTCAACGACAGCGTGCTCGCCAGGCCGAGGGTCGCCGTCTGCCTATCGGCACTCGGCATGGTGCTGTTGGTGCTGGTCGGCGCCAGCGCGCCGAACAACCACACCCTGCGGGCGCCGCTTCCGCTGCCCCTGCTGGCACCCATGCCGGGGGGCGCCTCCACGATCGCCGTCTACATATCGATAGCGCTTTCCAGCGTGGGGCTGTTCGGACTGCTCGGCGCCAACCGCCGCGGCTGGCGCCCAAGACCGCGCGCGCTGTTCTACGTGGGCGCGGCCGTCGTGGCCGTCGTCGCCGACCTGACGCCGGTCGGCTCCTCCGACACCGCCAGTTATGCCGCCTATGGCCGGATAGCCGCGCTCGGCGGCGACCCCTATGTGACCACGCCCGGCCAACTGGGCGGCGGCTACGCGCACTTGGTCAGCGACGTATGGCTGCGTACGCCCTCGGTGTACGGGCCGGTCGCGACCTGGTTGCAGTCCGCGGCGGCGCAGATCGGCGGGCACCGGCCGTGGTTGACCATCTGGCTGCTGATGCTGGTCAACGGCGCCGCGTTCCTCGCCGCCGGACACCTCCTGATACGCACCGCCGACGACCCGGTCCGCGCCGCGCTGATGTGGGTCGCCAATCCGCTGCTGATCGTGCTGCTGGTCGCGGGCGGCCATCTCGACACCCTCATCGCCGCCCTGGCGGTCTGCGCCGTTCACCTCGCCCGCCGGGCCGCCCGGCCGCGTGACGACCTGCTGGTGGGGGTGCTCGTCGGGCTGGCCTGCGGCCTCAAGATCAGTGCGGTGCTGCTGGGCGTCGGACTGTTGTGGCCGCTGCTGCGGGAGCGCGACTGGGCCCGCATGGCACGGCAGACGTCCGCCTTCGCGGTCGTCTCGTTCGCCGGCTACTACCCGTACGGCCTGCATGCCCTGTCACCGCTGTCGTCGGCGGCCCGCCTGGTCTCCGTCCCGTCGTTGTGGGCGGCCGTCCAACAGCTCGGCCGGGTCACCGTGGGACCGGCCGCGACCGGCACCGCCATCAGCCTCGCCTGGCCGGTCCTGATGCTGGCCCTCGCCTGGCTGCTGCACCGCCGCATCCCGCCGCAGGCTGTACTCTCCGTGTCCGCGCCGTTCGCCCTGGGCTTCGCCTGGATCCTGGCGGCGCCCTGGTCCATGCCCTGGTACACCGCCACCGTCTGGGCCACGGCGGCACTGCTGCCGCGCGGCCCGCTGACCCGCTGGCTGATCCTGACCACGTCAGTGCTCGCCTTCAGCCACAACAGTGGGGGCCACGGCTGGACTTGGTAGTGCGCGGCGTGAAGTTCACCAGACCGCCGTCTGGCGCTCATGTCCACGAACGGCGGATCGGGACCGGCCGCTCCTACGGTACGGCGCGAGCACGAGGGGGCTGCCCCACCCGAAGCGCCGCACGCCGTACCCGGCCGTGCGCCCACGTCGAGCGGAAGCACATGGACGTCCTACAGCACGCCTCTCCCGACCACACCCACCACCTCCCGGAAACCGGGCCACCGCTCCGCGCACTGGTCATCACCGGCAGTGTCGGCGCGGGCCACAACGGTGCCGCCACGGAACTCGTACGACGGCTGGCCGCCCACGGCATCGGGGCCACGTACCGTGACTACCTCGACGCCCTACCGCGCCGCTACCGCCATCTGCTGCGGGACGGCTACGCGTTCAGCGCCACTCGCGCACCACGGGTCTTCGAATGGCTGTTCCGCAGCGAGGAACGGGACTCGACGGTGCGCGCGCTCACCATGCGGCTGTGCCGACTGGCCTGCCGGGACCTGGCGGACTGGGTCGGCCAGGGCTACGACGTGGTGGTGACCACGTTCCCGTTCGCCGCGCAGAGCCTGGGCATGCTCAAGGAGGACGGCACACTGACCGCGCCCACGGTGTGCTACCTCACCGACCCCGCGCCGCACCGGTTGTGGCTGCACCCCCGCATCGACGCACACCTCACCGTCACCCAGGCCACGGCCGCCGAGGGCAGCGCGCGGTACGGCCTGCCGATGGCCCCCGCCGGCCCCCTGGCCCCGGCCGCCTTCGACGCGCCGGTCGACCCGGCGGACCGCCAGGCGCTCCGCGGCGAGTTGGGCGTACCGGCGGACGGGCGGATGGTGCTGCTGGTGACCGGCTCGATGGGACTCGGCGATGTGATGGCCAGCGTACGCGCGGTGTGCGGCGTGCCGGGGACGGTGCCGGTGGTGCTGTGCGGCAGGAACGAACGGCTGCGGCAGCGGGTGGCGGAGCTGCCGGGGGCGGTCGCGCTGGGGTGGCGCGATGACATGCCGCGGTTCATGTCCGCCGCCGATGTGCTGGTGCACAACGCGGGCGGGCTGTCGCTGACCGAGGCGCTGGTGGCGGGGCTGCCCGCGGTGAGCTACGAGGTGCTGTCCGGCCACGGCCGGGCCAACGCGGCCACCCTGGCTCGCGCCGGGCTCGCCCCCTGGCCCCGCACCCCCGCCGGACTGGCGGAGGCGCTGGACCAGCAGGCGGCGCGGGGCCGGGTGCGGCTGCCGGCGCTGCCCGAGGAGCAGCAGGCGGTGCACGTCGTCGCGGAGCTGGCGCGCCGCTGGCGCGCCGAGGGGCGACGCTGCGGTACGGCACCCGCCGCGCGCCGAAGGCGCCAACCTCCGCTGTGGCGGCGGCAGTTGGGGGCGGCCGCGCCGGGGGCGAACTCGGCCTCGTGACCTATGACCCGGTGGCCTGGGCGGGTGCCGCGGGAGGGAACGGGATCCTGGCCAGGACGGGCAGCAGCCACGCCTCCTCGTAGTCGAGGTGCGCGGTCAGCTCCCTTGCCATCCGGTCGAGTTCGGCGGTGAAGCGGCGGGGGTCGGCGGTTGCGATGCCCCCGAGCAGGGTGAGCAGTTCGCCGCGGATCCGCGCCACGGTCCGGTGCTCCTCGCCGAGCCGGTCGAGGACTTCGCGCAGCTGCGGATGGTGTTTGGCCAGGGCGGGGAAGATGTGTTCGTCCTCGCCGGTGTGGTGGTGCCGCAGGCCCTCGCAGAACGTCAGGCAGTGCTGCCGGATCTGCAGTCCCAACGCCGGTACCGACGCTTCGCCGGGCCCGGGTCGGGATGCGCGGACGGCGAAGTGGGCTTCGGCCTCGGCACGTATGTGCCGCAGCTGTGCGCGCAGCCAGGTGTGTGCCTCCAGCACCCGGTCCGCGAGGTTCGCCACTTCACGGGGACCGTCCTGCGCCTGTGAGTAGGCCCGCTCCAGCAGCACGACCGGCAGGGTCCGGCCGGTACGGCTCTGGTAGTCCCCGTACCCCGGTGCGACACGCAGCACCTGCTCGAACAGCCGGTCCCGCCGTGCGCCCTTGGTGGGCACCGCTGTCGCGGCGAATATCTCGTTGCCGATCTCCACCCGCACCACGGGGTGTGCGAGCAGGTTGTGGTACCAGGCGGGGTGTGCGGGCGAACCCATGTTGGACGCGACGACCAGCAACAGGCCGTCCGGACGGAAACAGCCGAGGGCAACGGTGTGTTCGGCGCCCGATCTCGCCCCGGTGGTCGTCAACAGCAGGAGTTCACCTCCCGCGAAGGGGCCATCCACCTTTCCCTCGTTGGCTCGGAACTCCTCGATGACGGACTGGTTGAAGGACATGGGCATGGGCTGTTGACGCTCCCGAAAAAGGCAGGTGGACCCGCGTGATCGCGGTGATGGCAAGTGAGGGGGTGAAGGCAGCCGCCGCACGGCGCCCCGCGGGTGAACAGACGTCACACGACGGTGAATCGCGGCGCGCGAAGGCGCTTACGTCAGACGCGGGGTGCGGAGTGGGAACTCATGGCATGTGTCCCTTGGTGAAGGGCGCTCGCCCGACTGTCGACCGGCCCACTGCTCTTTGGTCGACGTCACGCGGCACCGCGCACCATTACAACCACCAGCCCCCGACGTGTCAACGCGGCAAGTCAGCCGCGGGGGTTGGCGTGGTCGGAACCGGTCCGGCCCGGCAGAGTCGTTCCGGCTGCACCGTCGAGCCCGTGCTCATCGCGCGCGTGTGCTGGGCAGGTTGCTCGTGCTGTTGGAAGACGACCACACCGTGGCACTGCGCAGGGCACCCCCGCCGCGGTGGTGGACGGCCCGCTCCCCGCACCGCGTTCGGCCTCGGCACGGGGACCGGTGTGCTCGCCGCCGTCCTGGCCCAGCGGGGCATCGAGCGGGTGGTGGCCACCGACATCAACCCCCGTGCGCTTGGCTGCGCTCGTGAGAACATCGACCGGCTGGGTCTGGCCCGGGCGAGTCCACCTCGCGGGCTGTGACCTCTACCCCGAAGGCCGCGCCGCGCTCGTCGTGCGCAACCCGCCGTGGCTGCCCGCCCGGCCGAACTCCCCTGTCGAGCAAGGCGTGTACGACCCTGACGGCCGCATGCTGCACGGCTTCCTCGACGGACTCACCGCCCACCTCGAACCCGCGGGTGAAGGCTGGCTCATCCTGTCGGACCTGGCCGAACACCTGGGGGCTCAGAACACGACGCCAACTGCTCGCCGCCATCGGGGCCGCACATCTGCGGGTGCTGGACAGGATCGACACCACACCACGGCATCCACGCTCGACCGACCCCGCGGATCCGCTGCACGCGGCCCGCGCGGCGGAGACAACCTCACTGTGGCGCCTGGCGAGCGCGCGGTCATGACCTCACCGGCTGCGCGGCGCCCACCTGGACCTCCGCGGCCTGCATCGAGGCGCGGACCACGGCCAGGCAGGGTGAGCAGCAGCGCTCCGTCGCGGCGTGGCCCCCTGCCACCAGGCTCTCGTGCACCGTTTGGGCGAGTTGCTGACCGCACAGGGCCATCTGGTTGTCTTCCTTGGAGATGACATGCCACAACAGCGCCAAGCTGCTAGAAGTGTTCTCCGGGCCTCCGGTCGCATCCGGGTCGAATTCGGCGCGCATTTCGTACATCGGCCTCTCCCTGGCTCATGTCCCAGCGGGCGGGGCAGCCCCGGTTCGCCCGCGGATCCATCGAAACGCCCGGCCCCCGAATGGACCATCGGAGCTAGGCCGTCAGAGTGAACACCGGGAAGTGGATCAGGTTACGGGCCGGCGGTCGATCGGGGTGAGCGGTGTGCGGATCACCACCGGGGTGCGGCGGGGCCCTGACCACGGCGCCGGGACCGCGTCGATGTCCCACGCCAGCCGGTATACGAGCCCCTCGTAGTTCACCCGCCAGCCGCGGAAGTGCGGCCATGCCTCCTGCGGTGTGCGTTCCATCGGATAGCCCTGCTCGGTCATCCGCGCCACACCCTGGAGGAACTCCTGGTAGGTCAGCTGGAGCGGGTCGTCGGGGTGGGGGTCGTGGTCGTAGGCGATGCCGCGGCTGTCGGCGATGTCACGCAGGCAGACGAAGCCCGCGCGCAGTGCCATCCGTACCTCGGCCTTCGGCTGGGAGGGGTTGAACGCCAGCCGCAGCGCCGCGGCGTCCATCACCGACAGCAGGGCGATCAGCCAGTTGCGGACCGCCTTGGTGGAGCGGAACTGGATCAGGATCGGGTAGGTCGTGTGGCTCTCGCTCAGCCCGGCGCTCCACCGTTCCCAGCCGCGGAACAGCTCGGTGAGGTCGTCGAGCAGCTGGACCTGCGCGTACCGGGCGAGGATCTCCGGTCCCCAGGGCGGGCTCCCGGCGCGCGACTCCAGCAGGGTGACCTCGGTCTCGCGGCGCTGGTAGGCGGCGTAGAGGGCGGGCAGATAGCCGACCTGCAGGCCGATCACGATCGGGCCGGTGGCGGCGGCGCAGAAGTCGATGGCGTTCAGTGACGCCCGGTTTCCGCTGGCGAAGCCGAGGGTGAACAGCGACGAACCGGCCTCGGTGAGCGCGGCCCTGACGCCGAGTCGGCTCACCGCCGCCTCCAGCAGCGCATAGCCGAGCAGGAAGAACGCCAGCCAGCTGATCAGTGTGATGAGGATGGCCAGCGGCGCCACGGGGGCGAGCAGCCGGTCCTTGACTTCGGCACTGTGCGTCAGGTCGGCCACCCACTGGAACGGCCGGTGCACCGTGCGCTGCACGACCCGGGTGAAGCTGGAGCGCGTCAGCCGTGGGATCACCAGTGTGCCCAGCACCGAGAAGAAGATCCCGAGCACGATCACCGCACCGGCGATGCCCAGCAGTACACGCAGCACAGTTACGTTCCTTCCCGCACCGATCAAGACGAGGGAAGCGTACGAGGCGTGAGGGGCAGGCGCCCTGTCATGCCGCCGCCGCTCGTCCGTGCCCCTTGCGCAGGAAACCTTTCAACCGCCGCAACGGCCAGGTGTTGATCACGTCGTCCGCGGTCAGCCAGCCGCGCTGCGCGGTGCCGGTCGCGTAGCGCAGATAGGGCAGGTGGATCGGGCTGTGGGCGTCGCTGTCCAGTGCGAACTTCACGCCGTAGCGCTTGGCCAGCAGGATGTCCTCGTCGCTCAGGTCGAGCCGCTCCGGCTGGCCGTTGACCTCCATGGCGGTGCCGGTGCGACCGCAGGCTTCGAACACCGCGTCCAGGTCCACGTCGATGGGGGGCCGCCTGCCGATGTGGCGGGCCGTGGGATGGCCGATGATGTTGACGTACGGGTTCTCGCAGGCCCTGATCAGCCGCCGGGTCTGGGCCTCGCGGCCGAGCTGGAAGTACGAGTGGATAGAGGCCACGCACAGGTCGAAGTCCGCCAGGAAGTCCTCGGGCCAGTCGACGTCGCCGTCCCGGCCGATGTTCAGCTCGGTGCCGTGCAGTAGTCGCAACCTGTGGTGTTTGCCGTCGAGTTGACGCACCAGTTCGCGCTGGGCGAGCGCCTTGTCGTCGGTCATGCGCTGCATGTACAGGTCGGGGGCGTGGTCGGTGACCGCGTAGTAGGCGTAGCCGCGTTCGGCCGCGGCGGCCACCATCTCCTCCAGCGGGGCGAGTCCGTCGGTCAGGTCGGTGTGGGTGTGCAGATCGCCGCGCAGCTGCGTCTCCGCCACCGGATCGGGCAGCGTGCCGTCCAGCGCGGCGGCGATCTCGCCGCGGTCCTCGCGCAGCGTCGGTGGGATCCACGGCAGCCCGAGTCGTGCGTACACCTCCTCCTCGGTGCACGAGACGATCAGCTTGCCGCTGTCGGCCTCGAACAGGCCGTACTCGGAGAGCTTGAGGCCCTGGCGCACCGCGATGGTGCGCAACCGGATGTTGTGCGCCTTGGAGCCGGTGAAGTACATCAGGCCCGCGCCCCAGGAGTCGGGTGGTACAACCCGCAGGTCCACCTGAACGCCCTCGGAGGTGCGGATCGAGCTCTTGGTGCCGCCGTGCGCGATGACGTCGGCGGTGTAGGGCAGGTTGACGAACGCGTCCATGAAGGGCGCCGAGTCGTCCGCGGCGACGAGGATGTCGATGTCGCCGACGGTCTCCCGCATCCGGCGCAGCGAGCCCGCGCAGGTGCAGCGGACGCAGCCGGTGATCTCGGTGAGCCTGGCCAGCACGTCCTCCGCGGTCTGCATTGCCGTGTTGAGCAGGATGCGGTCGCCCGCCTGCCGTAGCAGGCCGATGCCGTGCAGCAGGTTCTCCTCGGTCTTGGGGCCGAAACCCTTCAGACCGCGCAGTTTCTCCGAGCGGATGGCCTCGGCCAGCTCGTCGACGGAGGCGATGTGCAGGTCCTCGTAGAGTGCCATGGCCTTCTTGGGCCCGAGGGTGGGAATCCGGATCAGTTCGCGGACGCTCGCGGGAATGCGGGACCTGCGCTCCTCCAGCGCCGGGATGTGGCCGGTGTGGAAGTACTCGGCCACCTTTTCGGCGATGGACGCTCCGACGTTGGGTATCTCGCGCAGATGCTTGACGTCCAGCCGGGAGACATCAGCGTGGTACCCACCCACCGCGCGGGCCGCCTTCTCGTAGGCGCGGGCCTTGAAGGCGTCGCCACCGGTGACGGACAGGAGGTCGGCGTACTCCTGGAGCAGCGCCGCGACCTCCTCGTTGGGCCGCACCATGGTGCCCATTTTACTGAGCTTGCCCTTGTGCTGCCTGGGCGGCGCCCTGACAAGGTTGGCATGAAACCGCCAAGCCGAAGGGAAACGCGTATGACCCGGTTACGAACCAGCGCGAGCACCCTGCTCGCCACCGCCGCCCTCGTCGTCCCGGCCGCCGTGCTCGGCGCCCCGACGGCACACGCGGCCCAGGGCTGTGTGAACGCCTCGGCCCCGCTGACCGTCGAGGAGCAGCGCCTGGCCAAGCCGATCCCGCAGGAGATACTGCGCCGCAGCGGATTCGACAGCAAGGCGCCCGACTTCCTGCGCCGGTTGTGCGCGGCCAGCACACCGGCGCAGGCCCGGCGCGTCGTCACAGACAGCGGCAGACGGCTGTGGCGGGCAGCGGTGGACCGGGCTCAGGGGCGCGGCCCGACGGAAGGCGGCCCGTCCGCTGGGGGCGGGCGAGCGGAGGGACTGAACCGGAGCGATGACCGTCCGCTGTACTGGGCGCGGCTCGGCATGACCCGGTACCTGCGCCAATGGCGGCCGCGCTTCCCCCTCAGCGAACGTGAACGGGCCGCGCTGCTACTGCGGTTGGAACGCACGTCTCGCGGCGAGGACTCCGTCGACCTGCCAACGGGTGACCGGATCAAGCGTGTTGTCGTCACCGGCTTCGATCCGTTCACGCTGGACACCGACATGCGCATCGGCAACCCGTCGGGCGCCAACGCGCTGGCGCTGGACGGCGTGACGCTGCGGACCGCTGCCGGTCCGGTCAGGATCGAGACCGTGATCTTCCCGGTCCGCTGGGACGACTTCGCCGACGGCACGGTCGAGCGGACCCTGCTGCCCTACTTCAGGCCCGGCCCGCAGCGGGTGGACATGTTCGTCACCGTCAGCCAGGGCAGGGTGGGCCGCTTCGACGTGGAACGGTGGAACGGCGCCTGGCGCGGCGGCTTCCCCGACAACGACAACCTGTCCCGCACGGGGACGGTACCGCTGCCCGCCTGGGTGCCGGGCCGGCGCCCGCAGCCGCAGTGGACGGTCACCACGCTGCCCTACGAGCGGATCGTGCGGGCGCGCACCGGGCCGTTCCCGGTCTACGACCACACCGAGGTCACTGAGCTGCCCGCCGGGCAGAGCACCCCGGTGACCAGGCCGGACGGGCCGACGCCTGGTTCCATGGCGCGAGCGGGCGGCGGGGGTGACTACCTGTCGAACGAGATCGCCTACCGGGCGACGCGGCTCAGGGACGCGGTGGGTCTCGATGTGCCGGGTGGCCATGTCCACACTCCCGTGCTGGAGTTCGCCCCGGGCAGCACCAGCGCGATCACCGACCCGGTCTTCGAACACAACCGGGCGGTCATCCTCGCCCAACTCCGCGCGATCATCACCACCGCTGCGGACGCACTGCGCTGAACGTGCGGGTGGATCACCGGCCGTTGGCGAGGGGCCGTAGGGCGCCACATCGGCCTGGCGCGCCGCAACTGCCGCCCACTACACGGCGGTTCGTGCGACCGCCGCGATGACCGGCCGCCAGTCCTCCATGGTGCCGGGGTCCAGGCCGACGACCTTGCCCGCGTCGTCGGCCTCCCGCAGGGCTATCGCGGACTGGGCCAGGGGGTCGCCGCGGAAGTGCTCCATCTCGGCGGCCGTCATCGCTCCGCCCTGGGTCCGCAGGGTCAGGGCGCTGCGCGGGGACAGGGTGCGCTCGGCGACGGTGGCCGCCAGATAGCGCTTGGCGGGGACGTGCAGCTCGACGAGTCGGGCCACCCGCTCACCGAGCAACGGCCGTACCGCGTCCGCCGCGTGCCGGGCGTGGCCCGCGTCGTCGCCCGGCCGCAGCAGATGGCCGATGTCGTGCACCAGACCGGCCACCTGGAGTTCGGTGTCCTCGGGATGCGTCTCCCGTAGCAGCCGAGCGGTCTGCAGTCCGTGATCGTGCAGGTCCACCGGATCGCCGGAGCGGTCGGGAGTGTCCCAGGCCCCCCGGCAGGAACGCAGCAGCGTCATCAGCTCCCCGACACTGCTCACCTGCGGTATGTCCACGGAAACTGCGCTCCTTCTGCGTTGGTGCGGTGCCCCAACACAACAGGCCCGGGTGAACGGTCTGGGTGGGCGCGGTTTCAGGGGAGTTGGCCGATGGTGAACAGCGGCTGCTGGGTGTCACCGCAGCACCACCACGCCTGCTCGTCGATGGCGCACGGCGCCATCGGGTGGTCGTGGCCCGGGCAGAGTGGCCAGGGCAGCGCCTCGTAGCCGACGAGGTGGTCCTGGGTGATCTCGGCGACGCGGGCGGTCAACTCGGCCTGTTCCACAGCGCAGTTGACGCCCGAGCCGAACAGCGCGCCCTGCGCTGACTCCATTCCCACGACCAGGAACCCCTCCGGGGCGCCCGTCTCCTGTCCCGCCCACCACCGCGGTTCGGGTAGCCGGGCCCGCACTCTGGCATCATGCCGCAGGTCGTGTCCGACCCGTGCGCAGGCGCTCGCCAGGCCGGTCGGCACACCCTGCGCGGGTGTGCCGACCAGTTCCCATGAGGCCAGCTTCCGTAGCGCTGACATCACCTTTCGCGGCCCCTAACCGATCGAGGCACTGCTGACCAGGGCGGACGTGCCGGAGAGCGCGGCCTGCCGGTGCGACGCCGCGTCACCGCCCCCGCCGTCCACGACGTAGCGGAAGAGGAACCGCACGTTGGCGGTCCCGGTGCGGCCACCCGCGTTGACCGGGAAGACACAGCTTCCACTGGCCTCCATGTGCGGCCCGATCGGGTTCTCCGGGAACGTCCAGTGCCAGATGTAGCCCGGCGGGATCGAGTGGTAGTCGCTCGCACCGGTCAGCGCGCCGTTCTTGGACTGCCAGGCTCTGCACTGCATGGTGCCGGTGGCGATCGACCGCAGGTACGGGCTGATGACGAAGGAGAACGCCACGGGGTTCTCCCGGAACGGCCGACCGCCGGACACATAGGTGACCTGCGCGGTGAAGTGCCCGTTGGAATCGGTGGCTTGGAAGAACTGGTTGCCGATCTCGAAGATCTTCTCGCCGTAGTCGCCCGCGGCGACCGCTGGCGAGACCAGGCCGATGCTCGCGGCGAGGAACGCGGCGAAAGCAATGGCCAGGTGGAGGATTTTGCGCACTCTATACCCCCTTTAACCTTTTGGCTGTTTGGAGCCGGTTAATCCTAGAGTTCCAGCGGCGGGGAACGGTGTATTCACGCTGAACGGCATGTGAGCGAGATGTGTGCCGCGGCGCGCACCAGAGGCGGAACCAGCAAGGTTGCGCGACGATGGAACCCATGACCGAGCACAGGCAGTCGGATACCGACGCGCGCCCCCTGTCCGGATGTGCGGCGCTGATCACCGGCGCCTCCAGCGGCATCGGAGCGGCCACCGCCATGGCACTGGCCCGGCAGGGCGCCGCGGTCGCACTGGCCGCCCGCCGCGCCGAGCGGCTCGCGGAGCTGGCCGCAGCCATCACGGACCAGGGCGGGGCATCTGTCCCGGTCATCGCCGACCTGCGGAATCCGGCGCAGGCGCGGCAAGCCGTCGAGGCGACCGTGGAGCGTCTGGGCCGGTTGGACGTGCTGGTGAACAACGCCGGTTACGCGGCGATGGGCACGCTCGAAGAGGGCGAGCCCGAGGACTGGGACCGGATGATCGACCTCAACTTCCGGGCCGTACTGCACACCTCGCGTGCGGCGCTGCCGCATCTGTCGCGCGCGGCACAGGACGGCCCGCGCGGCGTGGCCGACCTGGTGAGCGTCAGCTCGGTGGCCGGCCGGTTGGCACGGCCGGGCAACAGTGTCTACTCGGCGACGAAGCACGCGGTGGTCGCGCTCGGCGAGTCGCTGCGGCAGGAACTCGCCGGTCGCGGCGTGCGGGTCGGCCTGGTCGAACCTGGGCTGACCCGCACGGAGATGACCGCCGAGGGCGCCGCCGCGCCCGTCGCCCGCGGCCTGCCGGAGAGCCGGTGGCTGGAGGCGGAGGACATCGCCCGGGCCATCGCCTTCGTGGTCACCCAGCCGCCGCACGCCGCGGTCAGCGAGATCATGGTGCGGCCGACGGCCCAGGAGCACTGACCGCAGCAGGGAAGACCGCCCTGCGCATCGCGGGTCCGCCAGGGCCGGACCGTACCGGGCCCGCGAGACGTCCGGTCAGCACGAGAGCTTCCCGCAGTAACGACCCGCCCATGTCCACGGGCCCCCAGTGCGATTCGCGCCGGGTGTCGGGTCACCGGCCCCAGTCGCCGTCGTCGTCCTCTCCCCACCCCGTGTCCCGGTCGTCGTCGCTGCGCGGGTCGTTGTCGTCGTCGCCGAAGAGCTCACGCTGATCGTCCATGGCCACCATGATGCCGACTGCGCGGCCGAGGGTTCACCCCACATCGCCCCGTACCGGTCAGGCGCCACCCCAGCAGGTGAACAGGCCATAGAATGTATGGAAACTCACCTCTGATCGCCTAAGAATCTCCACCCCTGGCTGCTATTCTTCTAATGAATCTTAAGCGTTGAGGGAAAGGGGCAGGCGGTCATGGCCGGGGGCAAGCGAGTCTTCGTCGGCGTGAGCGGATCGACGGCCAGCTTGGCGGCACTGCGCCGCGCGGTGGTCGAGGCGCGGCGCACCAACGCCCTTCTGGTGCCGGTGCTCGCCTGGACCCCGCCGGGCGGCGAGACCGCGTACCGCAAGCACCCCGTTCCGGCGCTGATGCGGGAGTGGCAGCAGGCCGCCCGCAAGCGCCTGGACACCGCCTTCGAGGAGTCCTTCGGCGGCTACCCCTCCGACCTGGAAATCCTCCCGATGCCGGTGCGGTTCGCACCCGGCCCCGCGCTGGTCCAGCTCGCGGACGACCCCGACGACCTCCTCGTCGTCGGCACCGGCCGCCGCGGCCGACTGCGCCGCATGCTCCACACCTCGGTCAGCCGCTACTGCCTGGCCCACGCCAAGTGCCCCGTCATCGCCGTGCCACCGCCCGAGCTGCTGCGCGAACTGAGCTTCACGGCACGGACGTTGCGCAAACTTCCGGCACTGGAGGCCCCGGACTGGACGGCGGCGGTACACGCACATCGGGGATGAGGGTGGCGTACGACTCGTCGTACAGGTCACCGCTGCACGCCGCGCGGTGGCTCCCGCGCAGCGCAGCGACCGCGCGGTCTACCAACTGACCGGTAGTTGGCAGGGGAAGCGGCGGATGGTCCCGGCGTTCCACTGGAGTTCCTGGGGGGCGACGGCCAGGCGCAGCCGGGGGAAGCGGGTGAGCAACGCGCCGACGGCGGCCTGTAGTTCGGCCATGGCGAGGGGGACGGCGATGCAGTGATGGCCGCCCCAGCCGAAGGCCATGTTGGGGCTCGGCGGCCGCTCCAGGTCGAGGCTGTCGGGGTCACGGTACCGGGACGGATCACGGTTCGCCGTCAGGTAGGAGACGTGTACGAAGTCACCGGCCCGGATGGTGACACCGCGGACCTCGACGTCCTGTGTGGCGACGCGCGGAATTCCCACTCCGGTACGGAACGGGATGAAGCGCAGCAGCTCCTCCAGGGCGCCCGGCAGCAGTTCGCGGCGACGGTGCAGTATCGCCCACCGTTCGGGGTTGGTGAGCAGCATGTACGCGATGTTGCTGATCTGGCAGGTGGCGGTGTCATGGCCGCTCATCATCAACGTCAGGGCCATGACGGCCAGTTCCTGGTCGTCGAAGGCGTCGTCGCCGTCGCGAGCGGCGGCCAGGTTGCTGATCAGGTCGTCACCAGGGCTGCGGCGCCGCCTTGCGGTGAGTTCCTCGAAGTACGAGCGCAGATGTGCCTTGGCCTCGGCGGCGGCGTCAGCCGTGTCGTGGCCGGTGGACAGCATCTCGTGTACGTGGCCTTGCAGCATGGGCCAGTCGTCCGGTGGGATGACCAGCAGTTCGCAGATGGTGCGTTGCGGCAACGGTTCCGACAGGTGGTGCACCAGGTCGGCCGGGGGGCCGTGTTCGACCATCTCGTCGAGGAGCGTGTCCACGATGCGTTCCACGGCGGGGCGCATCCGGTCGACGTGCGGTTTGGTGAACGCCTGCGAGGCGAGTCTGCGCAGTCTGCTGCTGTGCGGCGGGTCCATCACGTTGATGGATTCCGGGGAGACGATGGGTTTTGGTGTCAGCCGGGGGTAGTCGCGGCCGATGATCGCGGCGCGGCTGAACCTGTGGTCGGTGGTCACCTGCCGGACTCCCTCGAAGTCCGTGACCAGCCAGGCGGCGTCGCCGTAGGGCATGCGGATCCGGGTGACCGGACCGGCGGACATGAGTTGCCGGAGCAGTGGATCGAACTCCAGCCCCACCCTGAAGTCAAACGGACAACTCACAGCAGCGACGTCGTCCACGCGAGCACCCCGTAACGGTAGCCATCACAACAAGCCGAACACCACTTCCATGGTTAGCCCGCCTGCCGGCGTGCCGGAGCCCATCAAGACGGTTTCGCCCCACGTTTCCCTCCGACGGCCTTACGGACGACCGCGAAGCCGAGCCTCACCGATCGCGCGGCGTGCGTGATGTGAGGGGAGTTCTCGCGCCTCGCGAGGCTTGCTGACGTACCCTCAGCGCGCTTGACCGGATGTCGCGCCTCGCGGCCTCCCCGTTCGGCTGCGGGGGCCCTGCGTTGGAATCACCCTGTATGGACTATTTCCCACCGATGCTCCAAGGGTAGGAACTCCTCGTGATCGTCGCGCATCCGCGATCAGGAAAGCGAGGAGTACGCAATGGCAACCGACCGTCCCATGCAGCTCGGCATGATCGGGCTCGGCCGGATGGGCGCGAACCTGGTGCGCAGGCTGATGCGGGACGGGCACCGGTGCGTCGCCTATGACGTCAACGACAGCGCGGTGCGGCGGCTGGAGGGCGAAGGCGCCCTGGGCGCGGTGTCCATGGCGGACTTCGTGGCGAAGCTGGAGAAGCCCAGGGCCGTCTGGCTGATGCTGCCCGCCGGTGTCGTGCAGTCCACGCTGCACGAACTCATCGGGCTGCTCGATCCGGATGACGTGGTGGTCGACGGTGGAAACTCCTACTACCGCGACGACATCGCCCGCGCCAAGCAGCTCGCTACGCGGAACATCCACTACCTGGACTGCGGGACCTCGGGCGGTGTGTGGGGCCTGGAGCGCGGCTACTGCCTGATGATCGGCGGCCCCGAGGAGCCCGTACGCCGGCTCGGCCCGATCTTCCGCAGCATCGCTCCCGGCTTGGGCAGCGCGGAGCCCACCCCCAGTCGGACCCGCACCGGCACCGCTCCGGAGGGCTACCTGCACTGCGGCCCCAGCGGCGCGGGCCACTTCGTGAAGATGGTCCACAACGGCGTGGAGTACGGCATGATGGCCGCCATCGCCGAGGGCCTTAGCATCATCAAGCACGCCAACGTCGGCGAGAAGCCCCAGACCTTTGACGCGGAGACCGCGCCGCTGCGCGATCCGGAGGCCTACCGGTACGACATCGACGTCGCCGAGGTCGCCGAGGTGTGGCGCCGCGGCTCCGTCGTCGGATCGTGGCTGGTCGACCTGCTCGCCGACGCCCTCGCCCGCTCTCCTCAGCTGGATGACTTCACCGGACGGGTGTCGGACTCCGGTGAGGGCCGGTGGACGGTGCTGGCATCGGTGGACGAGGGGGTTCCGGCCCCGGTGATCACCGCGGCACTGGTCGAGCGGTTCCAGTCACAGGGGCGCGGCGACTTCGCCAACAAGGCGCTCTCCGCTATGCGCAGCGAGTTCGGCGGCCACGCGGAACGGAAGGGCTGACGATGTCGCCACGCTCCCAGGTGCCTGACGACCACGTCATCGTGCTGTTCGGCGCGACCGGGGACCTCGCCAGGCGCAAGCTGCTTCCCGGACTCTTCCATCTGGCCAACGCCGGGCTGCTTCCAAGGCGTTGGCGCATCGTCGGCTCGGCGCCCGCCTCCTCCGCGCTCAGCGACGAGGAGTTCCGCCAGCACGCCAAGGCTGCCGTCGCCGAGTTCGGGCTGGTCAAGCCGGAGGGCGAGGCATGGCAGGCGTTCGAGGGCACACTGAGCTTCGGCGCCGCGGACGCCGAGGACCCCGGTCCGCTGGTCGCCGCGGTGGCCTCGGCTGAGCAGGCCATCGGGGGAAGCCCGCGCCGACTGTTCCACCTGGCGGTGCCGCCGACCGCGTTCGGCTCCGTGATCGGCATGCTCGGCTCCAGCGGGCTGGCGGAAGGCGGGCGGGTCATCATCGAGAAGCCGTTCGGCACCGACCTGGCCTCGGCCCGCGCGCTCAACGAGACGGTCCACGCGGTCTTCGACGAGTCCAGGGTGTTCCGCATCGACCACTTCCTCGGCAAGGAGTCGGTGGAGAACATCCTCGCGCTGCGCTTCGCCAACGGGCTGCTGGAACCCGTCTGGAACCGCGACCACATCAGCCATGTGCAGATCGACGTACCGGAGACCATCGGGATCGAGGGCCGTGCCGGGTTCTTCGAGGGCACCGGCACCTTCCGGGACATGGTCGTGACGCATCTGTTCCAGGTGCTCGGCTTCGTGGCGATGGAGCCGCCGACCGCACTCGCCGCCAAACCACTGCGAGACGAGCGGAGCAAGGTCTTCGAGGCGATGCGGTCGATCGACGTCGCGCATGTGGTGCGCGGACAGTACCTGGGCTACCGGGACGAGCCCGGTGTCGATCCACGTTCACAGACCGAGACCTTCGTCGCGCTGCGCGCCGAGGTGGACAACTGGCGTTGGGCCGGGGTCCCGTTCTACCTCCGCTCCGGCAAGCGCCTGGCACAGAGCCGCCAGGTCGTGACGCTGCACTTCAAGGAACCGCCCCTGCGGATGTTTCCTGTCGACGCCCGGCCGAACGCCGATGCCCGCGGCAACGTGCTGGTGGTGGACTTCGACGACCCCGGCTGGATCGCCGCCCGCTTCCTGGCGAAGGAGCCCGGGCCCGCCATGCGGCTCGCCCCGGCGCAGATGACCTTCCGCTACGCCGACTCCTTCCAGAAAACACACGGCCTCGAAGGATACGAACGGCTCATCCTGGAAGCGATGTTGGGCGACCAGTCCCTGTTCACACGCTCCGACGGCATCGAACGCCTCTGGCAGATCTCCGAACCGCTGCTGAACTCCCCACCGGACGTGGAAACGTACGCCCCCCGATCATGGGGCCCGGATGCCATCAACGACCTGATCGCACCGCACCGTTGGTACCTTCCGGACGGCAACTAGGGCCGTCCGGCCGACCAGGATCCACGGCGCCCAGTACCGACGGGCACCACCACTCAGTGGGGCGAGGAACCCTCGGCAGGGCCCCTCATGGATCGCGGCGACCGCGCCAGTCGATCGCATATCTCATCCGTGGCAACGGAACCGTACTTCGCCGACAGGTTCGACACCCTACTCCAAGCAGTAGGCGTGCGAGTCGTTCCCACGCTGCCAGACGTTCCGCGGGACGAACGCGATCGCCGAACGCTGGACGGCGGTGTCCGCATCCAGAACTGGCGAGCCGTCGGGACACTCCATTGGCGTCCCACCGACCGGGTGAATTGTTCCGGTTGGCCGTCCCGGTAGCCCGCGTGGACGGCCCGGGATTGCTCTGGTCGGGTGGCTCGGCGGCCGGTCGGAGGGGGGCCTCAAGCTGCGATGGGCCCCGGAGTCCGTTTAGCTCGTGGCTGAGGCACGGAGCTTCCCGCGTTCAGCAGGTACTCGCCTACGTCCGCCGCCCGAGGAGGTCATCGCCATGAGCGCTCGCACCTGGGTCGCCGCTCCGCTGGCAGGAGCAGTCATCGCCCTCGCCGCCCCTGCGGCGGCCCACGCTGGCACCGCGGCCGTCCCCGCGCGGCACCCGTCGACCGCCGCCGCGGTTCACCGGGCCGCCGCGCCCCCTCCTTCGCGCCGTAACCGGCTCCGGGGCGGCGGTTTCAATGGCTGTCCCTACATCAAAGTGGCTATCTCCAGTGACCGGACAGCGATCATGAGCAACTGCCGCCGTGGGCCGGTCGCGATCATCTTGACGACTGCGGACGGCAAGGTGGACGCGTTCCTGGACGTCAATTACCCAACGGACACCACCGACGGCCTTGAGCTGCGGATCGTCGGGTTCTTCAGGCGCCATCCGGCGCTGCTGGTGAAGCACTTCGACAGTCCCCCTCGGTGGTTCTACTTCCCGCCCAGCCGCTACCACTACGGCTGATCGGCGCGTCGCGTGCCTCGTCGGGGCCTGTGGTAGGGCGCTCCGTTCCCAGGAGGGACTCGGGCTGCTGGGGAACACCATGAGGGGGAACGGACAAGGGGCTGCCATGTCTGATGTTTCCACCGTCGCTGTTCTCGGAGCGGGCGCACTTGGCACCGCGATGGCGACGCGGCTCGGAGGTACGGGCCATCAGGTGCGGTTGTGGAACCGCACGGAGGAGAGGGCCCGCGCGGCGGCGGAGCACGCGCCCGGGGTCACGGCGGTCGGGGGGCTCGGCGACGCGGTCTCCGGCGCGTCCGTCGTCATCACGGTGCTGCGTGACGGCGAAGCGGTCGCGGAGGTCATGTCAGATGCCATCGCTCGGCTGGACGACGACGCCGTCTGGGTGCAGGCGAGCACGGTGGGGCCACGGCATGCCAGCGCCCTGGCTGGTATGGCTCGTGACCACGGTGTCGCCTACCTCGACGCGCCGGTCTCGGGAAGCACCACTCCCGCTCGGGAGGGCAAGCTTGTCTGGCTGGTCGCCGGTCCCGAGGACGTCCTCGCGCGGGCGCGCCCGGTACTCGACCATCTCGGCTCGTCCGTGCTCCACGTTGGGAGGGGCTCCGAGGGCAGCGCCGTCAAGCTCGCGGTGAACGCCTGGATGGCCGCCTCCACAGTCGCCATGAGCGACGTCCTCGCCCTCTGCGACGCACTCGGCGTCGACCACGCCACGTTCGTCCGGGTCCTTGAGGCGGGCCCGCTCGCCATGCCTTATGAGTTGCAGAAGGTGAGCGTCATGGACAACGCCTCGTACGCGCCCGGATTCGCGGTGCGACTGGCCCTCAAGGACATCGAACTAGCCGCGGCATCCGCCGCCCTCAGTCCTCTCCTCCAAAGCGTCCGAGACCGCCTGGCAGCAACCGCGGCGGCCGGCCATGACAGCGACGACCTCGCCGCCGTCGACTTCCTGAGGCAGCCGCCGTCGTAACCCGTCCGCGGGCCGTGGCTCCGGTGCCGGCCGCACGGGTCGAGCAGCACACGACCGGTCTCGCGCACGGCCCGTAACAAGGGTGTCGACGTCCGCGCCGGGAGGCGGCCCTCGTCCGGACGGCGGGACCCAGACGGGTACAGCGGGCTGCGCATCGCGGGCTGTCGGGGGAGGATCAGCCCATGACGATGAGGCTGGGAATCGGACTACCGCAGATGAAGCGGTACGACGTGTCACGTGATGTCGCCGAGGTGGCGCGCACGGCAGAGCAGATCGGTTACGAGAGCCTATGGGTTTTCGAACGGGTTCTGTTCCCGGAACGGCCGCAACAGGGGCTGTACTCGATCCCCGGACTGGCGTGGCCGGACTCCTACCGGTCGGTGGCCGATCCGTTGGTGGTGCTGTCGATCGCCGCCGCGGCAACTGAGCGGGCCCGACTCGGCAGCAGCGTGCTGATCGCACCCTTGCATGTGCCGCTCCAACTCGCTCGCACTCTCGCCACGTTGGACGCGGCGAGCGACGGCAGGGTGCTGGCAGGGTTCGGCACGGGCTGGTCGCTGGACGAGTACGCGGCGGCGTCCATCGCCCCGTTCCAGGAGCGCGGGCGGGTGCTGGACGAACTCCTCGACGTCTGTGCGGCGGTCTGGGGCCCGGATCCGGTGTCCTATGAGGGCACTTGGACCGTGATCAAGGAGGCTGAGGTCGGGCCGAAGCCCGCGAGCCCGATCCCGGTCTATCTGGCGGCCACCAACCGGAAGGCGCTGGACCGTGTGGCCCGCCGCGCCGACGGCTGGTTGCCCACGGGGATCCCACCGGAACCACTGGCGGCCCAATGGCGGCAACTGACTGATCTGGCCGCGTCCTACGGCCGTGACGAGCACGCGCTGGAGATGTGCGTAAGGGCGAACGTGCAGCTCACCCGGGCGCCGGTCGACGACGACCAGCGCCAGCCGTTCATGGGCACGGTCGAGCAGATCGTGCAGGACGTGGCCGCCCACGCCGCGGTGGGCGTTCACGAGGTGTTGCTGGACCTGCAGGGCAACGTACGTGACGCCAAGGAGCTCACCGATCTGGCGGCCCGGGTGTACGGGGACGTACGCGACGCGGGGATCTAGGTGTGCCGTCCGGACGGGGCGGAGACGTGGGCGTTGAGGACGCGGGCGGCCGTCATGCCCGGGTCCGGTACCTCGCGGCCGCGGCGGTGTTCGCGGTCGGCATGGCGGGGACCACGCTGCCGACTCCCCTGTACGGTCTCTACCGGCAGCAGATCGGCTTCTCCGAACTGATGGTGACGGTGGTCTTCGCGGTCTACGCGCTGGGCGTGATCGCCGCGCTGCTGATCGCCGGTGACTTCTCCGACGTCCTGGGCCGACGCCCGGTGCTGATGGTCGCTTTGGGGTTGTCCGTCCTGAGTGCGGTGTGCTTCCTGGCCGAGGACGGGCTGCCGCTGCTGTTCGTGGGACGGCTGCTTTCGGGATTCGCCGCGGGCCTGTTCAGTGGAGCCGCGACAGCGGCCGTACTGGAGCTGGCGCCCCCGCAGCTGAGCGGAAGGGCAGGATTCGCCGCCACGGCCGCCAACATGGGCGGTCTGGGCTGTGGGCCGGTGTTGTCGGGAGTCCTGGCACAGTACGCGCCGTGGCCGCTGCGGCTGCCGTTCCTCGTGCACATCGCGTTGCTCGCGGCGGCCTTCGCCGTCACGAGCGCGCTGCCGGAGACGGTGGCGCGTCGCACGCCTCGACCGCCGCTGCGCCCTCAGGGCATGGTCGTGCCCGAGCAGACGCGTGGAGCGTTCGTGCCGGCCGGGCTGGCGGCACTCGCCGGTTTCTCGTTGCTCGGACTGTTCACCGCGGTGGCGCCGAGCTTCGTCGCCCGGACCCTGGGTGTGCACAACCTGGCTGTTTCCGGCGTGGTCGTCTTCTCGGTGTTCTGCTCCTCCACAGCCGGTCAGTTCCTGATGGGCCGGGTGGGCGTACGGCGCGCGCTGCCCATCGGGTGCCTGGTACTGACCATCGGCATGGCCCTGGTCGCGTCCTCCCTGCTGATGGTGTCCCTGCCGGTGCTGGTCGTGGGCGCGGTGGTTGGGGGCCTCGGCCAAGGTCTGGCGTTCCGCGCGGCCTTGACCAGCGTGAGCGCGGTGGCTCCGGACGAGCACCGTGGAGCGACGATCTCAGCGTTCTTCGTCGTCGCCTACGTCGGGATCTCCTTGCCCGTGGTCGGAGTCGGGGCCCTCACTCTGGCTCTGGGGCTGCGCGGCGCGGGTCTGGTCTTCTCGGGTTGCGTGGTTCTGCTCTCTGCTGGGGTGGGAGTGTTCCTTCTGCGTCGGCCCCTGCGGACGGACTGAGGTCGTGGACACGTCCGCGGGGATAGGTCCCGGCCCGGCGGCCGGACGGCTGGAAGCACGGATTCACGGCTGCCGCGAGGCAGCCGTCCTGTAGTGGAACGCAGCAGCTCAGTGGCCCAAACCCGGTTTGTTACGCGGAACGCCTGAAACTTCTCAGTGACTTTGCAGGTGTTGTGTCATCAGAGGTGTCCGCATGTGCTGTTGATTGTTCCCAGGAACAGACCGTCTCCACTTTCTAGGGACCTCACAGTGCAACTGCGTACCGTCCTGATCGCCGCCCTGATCGGTTCCGCCACCGCTGTGTCCGCCGCACCCGCACACGCGGGTCCTCCGGCCACCGGCATGCTGGTGACGGCGGCGCGGCAGCCCGATGCCGTACTCGCGCAGGCGCGTACCGAAGCCCGGGTGGACGCCTTCTTCCGTGACTATCGTCAAGCCGTCCTCCGCCGGGGCGGCAGACCTCGTGCCGTACGCATCAAGTACCTCACCGCCCGGCTGAACAAGAGGCTGGACCACTGGGCCGAGCGGCACGGCGCCGATCCGGTCTTCCACGCGCGCAAGGTGCCCGGGCAATGGTCGGTGCGATATGAAGGCACCGCCGCTGCCTACTCCACGGTCGTCCTGACGGAGCGCTGGGGGTCCGGGGCCGTCCGGGAGCTCGTGTTCCAGGTCCGGCTGCCGGACCTGCGCATCATGGACCTTGAGGACCCCGCCTGACCACTCGCCCAGTGACTCGACCCCACCTCAGCCCGGACGGGGCGTCCCTCTACGTCGCCAACGGCGGGTCCAACAGCGTCTCGGTGCTCGACACCCGAACCAACCGGGTGACCGCGTCGGTACCGGTCGGTGTCTCCCCGGTGAGCGCGGCTGTCAGTCGCGAAGGCTCCAGGGCCTACGTCGCCGATATCGGCCCGGGAAGGTGTCCGTGATCGACACCCGTACCCACCGCGTCACGGCGACCGTCGCCGTGGGCCCCCCGGACACCGCCCCTTCAACCTGGCGCCAACCCTTCCCAGCGGGGCCGTCATTCCGCCAAGGGGGCGGCCGCCTACTGCCAAGGGAGCCGTGAGGCCCAACCAGGTACAGCGCCTGATTGGGCCTCACCTGCGGCGCCCGTCGCTCGTGCCTGTTCTCTTCGATCCGTCGCCGAACTCCAGCCGCTCGTTCTGGGCGGTTGCAGTCCTTCTTGTCGAGGGTCAGCACGTGCCGAAAGGAAGACACCGAGCGGTATCTGGTCGGGCGCTCATCCTCGACTCATCCGCCGCTCTTGCGTCGGAACGATCGCTGCCTCGCAGCCGGACCCTGAGCACCGTGGACCTTCGACGAGTCCGGGCCCGCGGATCCTGTACCAGCGCCCGCCTGCTGACCGCGCTTACGCGCCAGGGCTTCCTGGAACTTGCGCTTCAGGTCGTACTGGCCGTCATCGCCAGGCGCCAGGGAAGGACTCTCTGAATCAGCTGGCTCGGGAACTTCGTGCGGTTGAGTTTCAGCGGCCATGGGGACCTCCTGGGTTCGGGCCTTTGGAGGCACAGCTTGTCACGCCGCGCGCCTCGGCGGGTGGTCCGCTGGTCGGCTGCTCGGATCCCAGCCGAAGCGGGACCGAGTCGACCGGTCGACAGCAGGGCGTTCTGTGGCCTGATCGGCGACCGGCCGGAACAGACCCCGAGCCGTCCGGGTGAATCAGTCCGCCAACGCCCGTACCGTCCGCGTATGACTGCATAAGATCCTTGACGGCCGCATGTCCACCGGAAGGGACACCGGATCGTGACCACATCGATCGTCGTCGGAGGAAGCGGCGGCCTGGGACGCGTTCTGGCGCAGCGATTCGCTGACCGCGGAGACACCGTCATCATCACCAGCCGCACCAGCGCACGCGCCGAGAGCGCTGCCGCCGAGATCGCCGGCACGGTGCGGGGCCTGGCACTTGACCTGTCGAGGCCGCAGACCATCGATGGAGCGCTCGCCGACGTAGGCGAAGTCGACAACCTGGTGATCAGCGCCGTCGCGGAGCTTTTCACCACTGTCGCGGACTTCGACATCACCAAGGCCGTCGACCTCGTGACCATCAAACTGGTGGGGTACACGGAGACCGTGCGAGTTCTGCGTGACCGGTTCACCCCCGGGGCGTCGGTCGTACTGTTCGGCGGGCTGGCCAAAGAACGCCCCTACCCAGGATCCACCATGGTGAGCGCCAGCAACGCGGGTATCACCGGCCTGATGAAGACCCTCGCGGTGGAGATTGCGCCCCACCGCGTCAACGCCATCCACCCCGGCGTGGTGGGCGACCATCCGAGGTGGCGCGACGCCCCGGACCATCCCCACGTGTCCCGTACTCCCATCGGGCGCCTCGTGACGATGGCGGAGGTCGCCGACGCTGCCGACTTCCTCCTTCGCAACACCGGTGTCAACGCCCAAGAGCTGTTCGTTGACGGCGGAGTACGCATCACCTGATGCGAGTGACGTATGTGGTCCCGCCACCAGGTCGACCACCCAGGTGCGCTGACCGCACGCCGCGCCGTCCCGAATACGGTCGGCCAAACGCTGACAAGATCGCTGTCCATGCGGCGCGAGTAGTGGTGTGACGACTCTCGTTTCGATGCCGTCCGGCGGTGCACGTCAGTCGTGTCAGCGAGGCTGGAGGCGTCGGGGCCGTCAGCCGACGAACTCAGAGGGCTTTCACAGGTAGTTGGCCATGTGAAGTCAACCCAATGGTCGGCATGCTGGTTCCGCCCATGGCGCGTACCACGATGAGGCTCCCCCCACTCTCTCCTGGAGGACCCGTGCCCAAGCTCTCCGCTGCCCGAATGTGGGCGTCCGTTCCCGCCGCGGCGCTCTGCCTCGCGGTGTCGTGGATCCACGTGCAGGACCAGGGCGGCTTCCCCGGCAACAAAACGCCCGCATATGTCGCCGCCGGGTACTACCTGCTGGAGGCCGCCGGAGTGATCGCCGCCGGACTGCTGTTACTGGCGGCCCGCCGGGGCGCGAGGGCCCTTCCGGTATGGCTGTTGGCGGCCTGCGTCGGCATCGGACCGCTGGTCGGTTATGTACTGTCGCGAGGTCCGGGACTGCCGGACTACTCGGACGACAAGGGCAACTGGGCGGAGCCGCTCGGCCTGGTCAGCCTGGTGGTCGAGGCGGCTCTGATCGCCATCTCGCTGACCGTCCTGCGCACGGCGGGCGGCGGAGCGCGCGGGCAGCAACTCCGGGCGGGCGCGAACTAGCCTCCGGGTGCCGTGCCCTGGTGCTCGGCTGCACGTCTCCGGGCCCCCGCCACGGTGGCCGACGTACCCAGGGCGCTGGTCGGCCGGCGCCAACCGTGCGAAGCCGGGCGGCAGCAGCGCCCGGCAGGGCGCCGCAGGTTCGGCCCTATCCCCGACCGCTTCGAAGCCCCGGCGTGGCCTCGACCAGGCTCTCGAAGCCCGACGGCGGGCGGCCCAGCAGTTCCGCCACATCGTTGGTGACCCGGTCGTAACGGTTCTCCCGGTGCAGTTCGGCCATCGTGGCGATGTGGTCGAAGACGTGCGGTGACAGACCGAGTGGCTTGAGGTCGCGCTCAAGCCACTCGTCGTACGGTACGTCGACGTAGCTCACGGTGCGGCCCAGGGCGCTGGAGAACTCGGCGGCGATGGCGGTCATGTCACGCGACGCGGCGCCGGTCAACTCGTAGACGCTGCCGACCGGTGGTGACGGATCGAGAAGCAGCCGGGTGGCCACCGCCGCCACATCGCCGGAGGCCACGGGCGAGGTGCGGGCGTCGCCGAACGGGAGGCGGATCGTGTCGTCGCGTTGGATCGAGGCGACAGCGAGCATGCCGAACAGCGGGTTCTCCATGAACACAGTCGGCCGGATGTGGATGACCGGCAGCCCCGACCAGTTGAGGACGTGTTCGGCGAGCCAGTGCAGTCGCTGCTGGTTCGACTCCGTACTACTGGTGAGGCTCATCTGCGATACCGTCATCTGGGAGATGTTCACCAACAGTTCAAGCCGCTCGCCCTCAAGTGCCGCCGCGGCCACGGTAGCCGTGGCCTCCAGGTAGCCGGGCGACACGCTCATCCCGAAGTAGGCCCTGCGGCAACCCTCCAGGGCCGCCACCACGTCCGCGCCGCGGGTGAGGTCGCCGACCACCACTTCCACGCCGTCCAGCGCCCGCAGAACCGCGGCCCGGTCGTCGTCGTGGTGTACCAGGGCGCGTACCGGCACCCCGTGCTCGCGCAATCCCGCCACCACCTTCCCGCCCACACCCCCGATGCCGGCAGCGGCTCCGGTGACCAGGATCGGATGAGCACTTGGCATGGTGGCCTTCCCACGGTCGACGACTCGTTCCGGTTCCCTTTCTACGGCACGTCGACCGCCCCCGGCACGCCCCGGCAGGCCCCGGCCGCGGCGGCCACCCGGCAGGACTAGCGCTGTCCCGGCCAAGGCAAGCCTGTTTCTTGCAACAACCAAGGGCGAGTCTTTACGCGATCCGAGCGCCGTTTGGCGGGATCGGGGCCGCCCCGGCGACAATCCGCTGGCCGGTTCTCGGAGCAAATCTTCTGCCGGGCCGCGACGCAAAGTTACTGGACACCTTTCATGGACATGACCGGCATGGAATCGCGAATGGGACCCCGGAGCGGCGGCGAACAGCAAGCGGAGTGCCGTTCGATTCTGAATCTATGGCATACCTGTGAATTAACTGTCAACCCGGAAGATGGGACAGTCACCTTTGGTATACGTTCTTCGGGAGTAACCGGCCATCCGACGTTGGCCCATATACCGCTATTCCACGAGACCACGCATACCTAGTTTTCGTTTCGGTTCAACGCGCTACTACTTGGCAGGTCGACGGCCCTTGTCGCGAGAGGAGCCGCCTGACGTGCAGGTACCACAAGCCGACCGATTCGCACACCCCATGCGGCACTCAAGCCAACCGGCCGGTTTCCGGACCGGTTTGCACACCAGCCCGCCACGCGCTCCACTGCTTCCCGTCACCTGCGGGAAACATCAAGTGGCGCACAGCGAAATGCAAAGACAATTAAAAAACCCTCCTGCATTACGGGGTCACAAGGAGTGGCTATGCCAGAGGCACAACCAATCGCACCTTCCGCCAAGGTGGGTGATGATCCGGGCGCGGTTACCGCGACGCGCCCCCGGGCGTTACCACCCACTCGGGGACTGATCCAGTTCTTCGAGCGGACATGCGACCGAACACCTGAGAACACCGCACTGGTCTGCGGTGACACACAGCTCAGCTACGCCGAACTCGACCGCCGGGCGAATCGGTTGGCGCGGCTGCTCAGACGGCGCGGCGCCGGGGAGGGCCGGGCTGTCGGGATCCTGCTCGACCGTTCCGTGGACACCTATGTCGCCCTGCTCGGCGTGATGAAGGCTGGTGCCGCCTACGTTCCACTTGACCCTTCGTTCCCTGCCGACCGGGTGGCGTTCATCGCCCGGGACGCCGAGTTGTGCGATCTGGTGACGTCGTCCACCATGTCACACCGCACGCAAGGGCTTTCCTGCCCGGTCCTCGAACTGGACGAGTGCGCAGAGGAGTTGGCCGGTCAATCGGCCGAGCGCCCCGCAGGCGGCGTCAGCCCGTCGTCGCTGTGCTACGTCATCTACACCTCGGGAACCACCGGCCGCCCCAAGGGCGTTGCCGTCTCGCACGCCAACATCGTCAACTTCCTGCGCGTGGTCACGCCCATCTATCGGGTGAACGGCGATGACAGGGTCTACCAAGGGCTGTCCATCGCGTTCGACTTCTCGGTGGAGGAGATCTGGCCCGCGTGGTCGGCGGGGGCGACACTGGTGGCCGGGCCGACCGACGACCGTCGCGTCGGGCAGGGGCTGGCCGACTTCCTGGTCGAGAACGCGATCACGGTGCTGTGCTGCGTCCCGACGCTGCTGACCACCATCGAGGGCGAAGTCCCCTCACTGCGCAGCCTGTTGGTGAGCGGCGAGGCCTGCCCGCCCGACCTGGTGCGCCGCTGGCACCGCCCCGGCCGCCGCATCCTCAACGCGTACGGCCCCACCGAGTCGACGGTGACCGCGACCTGCGGAGAACTGCACCCGCATCGCCCGGTCACCATCGGAACGCCGCTGCCCACCTACCGGGTCTACATCCTCAACGACCGGATGCGCCCGGTCGCCGAGGGCGAGAGCGGTGAGATCTGCGTCGGCGGCCCCGGAGTGGCGATCGGCTACCTCAACCGGCCGGAGCTGACCGCGGAGCGGTTCGTGACCAACCCGGTCGAGCACGAGCGGGCCGAACACCCGCGCATCTACCGCACCGGGGACCTGGGCCGGTTCACCTCCACCGGGGAGATCGAGTACCTGGGCCGGATCGACACCCAGGTCAAGATCCGCGGCTACCGCATCGAGTTGGCCGAGATCGAGGAGGTGCTGCGGGAGGACGAGGCGGTCGAGAACGCGGTCGTCACCCCGCTGGAGCGGGACGGCGTGGTGCAGGACCTGGTCGGCTACGTCACGCTGACCGGCCGTACCGGTGGCGAGAGTCACGACCAGTTGCGGGAACGCCTGCACACCGCGCTACGCCGAAGACTCCCCGAGTACATGATCCCGTCGTTCGTCGAAGTGCTTCCGGAGTTCCCGCTGTTGGCGGCCGACAAGGTGGACCGGGCGGCGCTGCCCGCCCCGGCCTCTCCCCCGCTGGCGCGCGGTTCCCGCCCGCACGTCGCCGCGGCCACTGCGCTGGAGCGCCAACTGGCCGCGGTGTGGCGGGAGGTGCTGGGCGCCGAGAACGTCTCGGTGGAGGACGACTTCTTCTGCGACCTGGGCGGCCACTCCATGGCGGCGGCCCGGCTCGTCTCCCGGCTGCGTCGGCAACCGGAGTTGGCCACCGTGGCCATGGCCGACCTGTACGCCCACCCCACCATCCGCGATCTCGCCACGTACCTGGACACCGGCGATCAGGCCCCCGACGAGCAGCCGTCGGCGGAACCGGCGCCCCCGGTCCGGCACCACTCCAGTGCCCGGGTCGCGTTGTGCGGCATCGCCCAGATCGGCTCCCTGTACGCGTGGTTGCTGCTGGCCGGTCTGCCACTCGGTGTGCTGGTCTACCGGCTGCTGGCGGTGTGGCACGAGCCGGTGCGCGCGGTGGCCCCGCACTCCGCCCTCAACTGGCTCAGCCATCTGGGGTTCGGCGCGTTCATACCGCTGGAGATCGGCTGGCTGCTGGTGAGCCTGCTGGTGCTCCCGCTGCTCGTCGGCCGACTGCTGATGGCGGGGGTCCGGCCCGGCTGGTATCCGCTGTGGGGCGTGACGTATCTGCGGTTCTGGCTGTACGGCAAGGTGCTGGCGCTCTCCCCGATCGCGCTGCTGACCGGTTCACCGCTGCTGCCGCCGATGTTGCGGCTGCTGGGGGCGAGGATCGGCCGCGGCTGCCATCTGTCGTCCGTCGTCGCGCTGCCGTGCTTCCTGCGGCTCGGCGACGAGGTGAGCGTCGGCTACGGCGCGCGGTTGCTGCCGTTCCTGGTAGAGGACGGCTGGCTGCGGCTGGCGCCGGTGGCGCTGGGCGATCGCAGCTACGTCGGCACCAACAGCGTCGTGATGCCGGGCGCCACCCTGGGCAGCGGCGCGTCCGTGGGCGACCAGTCGCTGGTCCCCGCCGACCGGACCGTACCGGCCGACGAGCACTGGTCCGGCTCTCCCGCACGCCGTCAGGACGCCCGCCCGGCGCTGCTGGACGCCATGGCCGCGGACGCCGACGACCGGCGCTGGCCGCTACGGCTGCTGGCCGGATACGCCCTGGGATCACTGCTGTTGATACTCGTGCCGCTGGTCATCGCCGACGCCACCGGAACCCTGGTCGGCTATGTGACCGTCAGGGACGGCCTCGTCTGGGGCTGCCTGTCCACGTTGGCGGTCGGGCCGCTGGTGGTGGTGCTCACCTGCCTTCTGGTCCTCGTCCTCAAGCGCGCGTTGCTGCCGCGGGTACGGGCGGGCGTCCATCCGGAGCGCAGCGGCTTCGGGGTGCGCAAGTGGATCGGCGACGGCCTGATGAACACCAGCCTGGTCCTGACCCACGCCCTGTACTCCACCCTGTACCTGGTGCCGTTCCTGCGCTGGCTGGGTGCGCGCACCGGCCGCTGGTCGGAGGTGGCCACGGTCAGCTTCGTCGATCCGGACATGCTGGTCATCGGCGAACGCAGCTTCGTCGCGGACGTCAGCGTGGTGGGGCCCGCGGTCTTCCACCGGGGCCGGATCGCGCTGGCACCGGCGGAAGTGGGGAAGCGCAGCTTCGTCGGCAACGGCGCACTGGTGCCCGGCTCCTGCCGAATGGGCGACAACAGCCTGCTGGGCGTGCACTCCGTGGCGCCGACCCGGCCGGTGGACCCGGAGACGACCTGGCTGGGGTCACCGGCGATCTTCCTGCCGCGCCGGGAGGAGAGCCAGAACTTCCCGGCGAAGTACACCTACGACCCGAGCCCCGGGCTGATCGCCGCCCGGCTGGTCATCGAGTACTTCCGGGTCACCCTGCCCGGCACCTTCGCGGCCCTCGGCGTGCTGCTGAGCCTGTACGCCGCGATCGGCCTCGCCAAGTCGGCTTCCCCGACGGCCCTGTTCCTGCTCGGACCGGCGCTGCTGCTCGGCGTCGGCGTACTGGCCACCCTGCTCACCGTGGTCCTGAAATGGCTGGTGATCGGCCGCTACCGGCCACGGGTCGAACCGCTGTGGGGCATCTGGGTGCGGCGCACCGAACTGATCACCGGGTTGTTCGAGAACCTCGTCGTGCCGTCGCTGGTGAACTTCCTCACCGGAACGCCCCTGATGGGTACGGTCATGCGGCTGTTCGGCGCCCGGATCGGCCGCCGGGTGTGGCTGTCCACCACCTACATGACGGAGTTCGACCTGGTGGAGGTCGGCGACGACGCGGCGGTCGGAGAGGTCACCTCGTTGCAGACCCACCTGTTCGAGGACCGCGTGATGAAGATGTCCAACGTCAGGGTCGGCAAGGCGAGTTCGGTCGGCCCCCGGACGGTCGTGCTCTACGACGCCGAGGTCGGCGCCGGTACCTCACTGGACGCGCTGTCCCTGCTGATGAAGGGCGAGCGGCTGCCCGACCGCACGAGGTGGCGCGGCATCCCTGCCCGTCCCTGTTGAGCCGAGGGCGCCCGTCCTCGTCGCGCCAAGTCCCGGCGTTCCCGGCACACCGGAGGCGGCCGAGTGCCGCATCGACCAACATCCCGCAGTCTTCTGCTCTCTCGCGGAGAAACCATGACATCGCTCGACCACCTCGGTACCTGGACCGGCCCGCACGTCGACCACGAACTGCCAGGCCCCCGCTCTGCCGAGTTCCTGGCACTCCAGCAGCGCCACGAGTCCAACGCCCGTACCTACCCCCGCCGGTTGCCCATCGCCATCGAGGAGGCTTCCGGAAGCTTCGTACGGGACGTGGACGGCAACGTCTTCATCGACTTCCTCGCCGGGGCCGGTGTGCTCTCCCTGGGGCACAACCACCCCGATCTGGTACGTGTCATCACCGATCAGCTCGGTCGGCTCACCCACGGCCTGGACTTCCCCACCCCGGCGAAGGAGGAGTTCATCCAGGCCCAACTGGCCATGCTGCCACCGGGCCTACGGGACCGGATGAAGATCCACTTCTGTGGGCCGACCGGCGCCAACGCGGTGGACGCCGCGCTCAAGCTGTGCAAGACGGCGACCGGCCGCGGCGATGTGATCTCCTTCCAGGGCGGCTTCCACGGCAGCAGCCACGCCGCCATGGCGATCACCGGCCTGGTGTCGCAGAAGCAGCCCGTGCCCAACGGTGTGCCCGGCATCCACTTCTTCCCGTACTCCTACTGCGCCAGGTGCCCGCTCGACCTGACGCCGGACGCCTGCGCCACCAACTGCGTGAGCTTCTTGGAACGTTCACTGCGGGACGGCAACGGCGGGGTGCCGCTGCCCGCCGCGGTGATCCTGGAGATGGTGCAGGGCGAGGGCGGGATCATCCCGGCGACCGGCGACTTCGTAAGACGGGTACGGGAGTTGACGCGGGAGCTGGACATCCCGCTGGTGGTGGACGAGGTGCAGAGCGGCTGCGGGCGCACCGGCACCTGGTTCGCCTTCGAGCAGTACGGCATCGAACCCGACGTCATCGTCGCCTCCAAGGCGTTGAGCGGCATCGGCACTCCGGTCGCCGTCATCCTCTACGACGAGCGGCTGGACGTCTGGGCGCCCGGCGCGCACACCGGGACCTTCCGCGGCAACCAACTGGCGTTCGCGGCGGGGGCGGAGGCGGTACGGGTCTTCGAACGCGAGGACATCCTGGGCAACGTCCACCGGCGCGGCGAGCAGATCCTCAAGTCGCTCGCCGAGTTGCATGCCAACCCCTGGGTGCGCGAGGTGCGCGGACGCGGCCTGATGTGGGGCATCGAGTTCGCCGATCCCGGCGACGGCAGCCCGGCAGGCGCCGTCGCCGGCCAGGTGCAGGCCGGTGCGCTACGGCGCGGCCTGATCGTGGAGGTCGGCGGCCGTGCCGACTGCGTGGTCCGGCTCATGCCGCCGCTGAACGTCACCGCGGAGGTGGTCGACACCGCCTGCGCAATCCTCGTCGACGCCATCGCCGACGCCACACTGTCCGCGGACCGGGGACGGCAGGAGGCTTGACCACGTGGCACTCATCGTCCAGAAGTACGGCGGCTCCTCGGTACGCGACACCGAGCGGATCAAGAAGGTCGCCGAGCACATCGTCGCGACCCGCAGGGCGGGCCATGACGTGGTCGTGGTGGTCTCCGCGATGGGCGACACCACCGACGAACTCCTCGGTCTGGCAGGCGAGGTGACGGAGGCTCCCACGCCACGCGAGCTCGACATGCTGCTCACCTCGGGCGAGCGGGTCTCCAACGCCCTGGTGGCGATGGCCATCCAGGCACTGGGCGCTCCGGCGTGTTCGTTCTCCGGTTCGCAGGCGGGGGTGTTCACCACCGCCGCGCACGGTCGGGCGCGGATCGTCGACATGGACACCACCCGTGTGCGGCAGCAACTCGACCGCGGCGCGATCGTGCTGGTCGCCGGGTTCCAGGGGGTCAACCGGGAGAGCGGTGACATCACCACGCTGGGCCGCGGCGGCTCCGACACCACGGCGATCGCGCTGGCCGCCGCCCTGAAGGCGGACACCTGTGAGATCTACACCGATGTGGACGGGGTCTACACCGCCGACCCCAGGATCGTGCCGAACGCCAGGCTGCTGGAGCACATCAGCTACGAGACCATGCAGGAACTGGCCGCCTGCGGTGCGAAGGTGCTGGCGCTGCGCAGCGTGGAGTACGCCCGTCGGCACGGAGTACCGGTGCACGTGCGCTCCTCGTACAACACCCGGCCGGGGACGATGGTTTCGGCGGCCCGTGAGGTGCCGCCTGCCGAGCGGCCGTCGATCACCGGTGTCGCCCACGACCAGTCCGGCGCCAAGATCACCGTGACCGGTCTACCGGACGGCCCCGGCCCCGCGGCACAGGTCTTCCGGGTCGTCACCGGTGCGGAGAGCGAACTCGACATGGCCGTGCGCGACACGTCACACGGCGCGGACGGCCGCACCGAGTTGTCCTTCCTCGTCCCGGCGGACAGCCGGCTGCCCGTCGTGGCGGCGTTGCGTGAGCACCAGGAGGAGATCGGCTTCGCTGACATCTCCCAGGACGAGCGCATCGGCAAGGTCTCGCTGGTCGGCACCGGGATGCGCTCACAGCCCGGGGTGATCGCCGCGTTCTGCGAGACGCTGGCGGCGGCGGGCGTCAACATCGAGATCATCTCCACCTCGGAGATCCGCATCTCGGCCGTGTGCCGGGCGGCCCAGCTGGGTGACGCGGTAAGGGCGTTGCACGGCGCCTTCGGGCTGGGCGCGCCCGAGGGGGTGGCCGTCGCCGCGCGGACATGAGGTTCCGCTCGCCCACGTGGCGTGCGGTTTCGGGTAGTAGTACGTGGGGGGCGGGCTCGGCACTGGCCCGCCCCCCTCTCCTGTTCGGCCGAACCGAGCCAGTGCCCGGGCGGAGGAGTACACGGTGGAGTTCGGGAGGGCCGCGCGGTACTTTCCACGGCACGGCAGCGACGACTACCGGGTGCTGCGGTACCGGCTGCGGCTGGACTGGAAGCCGGGCTCCGGGCGGATCCTGGCCAGCGCGGGGCTCACCGTCCTCCCCGAGCGCGCGGTGGAGGTGATCAGTCTCGACCTGTCCCACCTTGAGGTGACCAGGGTCGCCGCCGGGGGCGAACCCGTTGAGTTCCACCAGCGCAAGAAGAAGCTGAGCATCAGGCCAGGTCGGCCGTTGCCGCTGGGGCGGCCGGTGGAGTTCGAGATCGGCTATCACGGTGTCCCACGGCCGGTCGGCGTTCCCGAACTGGACGACGAGGCGGGCTGGTTCCGCACCCGGGACGGAGTCCGGGTGATGAGCGAACCGCTGGGCGCCCCCTCGTGGTTCCCGTGCAACGACCGACCGGACGACAAGGCCGCCTACCGGTTCGAGATCACCGTGCCGCAGGACCACCAGGTCTGCGCCAACGGGCGGTTGACGCAGCGGCGCACGGTCGGCGGGCAGCGCGTGGAATGGGTCTACGAGCATCCGGGGCCGATGGCGCCCTACCTGGCGACCGTGGCCATCGGCCGGTTCGTGTTCGTCGAGCAGACCGGTGGCCCGCCGGGCGTGCTGCTGCGCAACGCGTTCCCCGAACGGCTGCTGGACCGCGCCGAGTTCGACTTCGGCCGCCAACCGCGGATGCTGCGGGTCTTCAGCGAACTGTTCGGCCCCTATCCGTTCGACGTGTACGGGTCCGTGGTGGTGGACGCCGTGGTCGGCGACCCGCTGGAGACCCAGACGTTCTCGGTCTTCGGCACCGACCGGGTCACCGGCCGACGGAGCTACGAGGACGAGGTGGCCCATGAGTTGGCCCACCAGTGGTTCGGAAACAGCGTCGGCATCCGCGACTGGCGGGACATCTGGCTCAAGGAGGGCTTCGCCAACTATGCCGAGTGGCTGTGGTCGCAGGCGTCCGGCGGTCCCAGCGCGCACACGATGGCGGTGTCCCATCTGAACAGTCTTCGCGCCAAGGGACAGGACTTCGCCATCGGCGACCCGGGGACGGCCAGGCTCTACGACGACCGCCTCTACACCCGGGGCGCGTTGACCCTGCACGCCCTGCGGCTGACCGTGGGGGACGAGAGGTTCTTCGCCCTCCTCCAGGCGTGGGCCGGGCGGTACCGGGGGGCCAGCGCCGACACCGCCCGCTTCATAGCCCTCGCCCAGCGGGTGTCGGATGCCGCGCTCGACGGCTTCTTCCACGACTGGCTGTACACCGCCGCGATTCCCCAACTGCCGTTGGACGGAGCCTGATCCAGCTCGCAGGCGCGCCCCGCCCGGCGCGGAGCCGGGCGGGGCGAAACCTTACGTCAGCCGTGTGTCACCTCGTGCACCAGCGGACGTACCGGTAGTTGTTGACGTAGTAGGCGGGAATCCAGCCCTGGCCGCCCGCGAGCTTGTACCAGCGGTCGTTGCTGCCGACCTGGCCACCCCTGGCCTTGCACACGATCCACACGTGCATGCCGTTGTTGATCGTCCCGGTCGCCCAGCGGTTCACACCGGGGCCGTAGTGGACGGTCACCGGCTCCGGGGAGACCACCCGTCCCTCGACGCGGTGGTGCCAGAAGCCGTGGTGGGCGGGGGTGAGGGCCTGCGCTCCGGTGGCGGTGCCCAGCGCGACGCCTGCGGTGAGCAGGGCCGCGGTGATGGACCTCCGGATGGAGTGACGTTTCATCATGACGCTCCTCTCTCCAATACCGGCACATACAATGGGATTTGCTGTTTTGCCGGTATTGGCGTGAAGATACTGCCCAACACTTGATGCACCGTATGCCACACGTTGGAGTGATTGGCTAGCCAAGTGATTTGACCGGCCCACAGTTGCCACACAGAGAGCCGGACACACCCGGACGCGCGGGACGAAAGCGTCAACGGTCAACAATCAGCGGACACTTTCCTCCCTTCAGGGGATTCCCTACGGCGTGTCTGGATGAGTCCGATGCGCTTCGGCAACTCTACGTATGCGACAAATCACCCCATTGGCCCGCATGGACCTCACGTGCAAGAGAGGGGGATCGCTGCCATGTCCGTCGCATCAGAAGGAACCCGGTCCGGGCTCGTCGATCACGACGCGGAGCGCCGACGAGTGCGGCGTCCGCCGCGATGAAGAAACGTAAAGCCGCCGCACATGGGCGGCATGCCCGCCGTCCCGTGGCGCACCAGCACGGCGCGATCCTCCAGGAGCCCACTCCCCTTGCAGAGGGCGGGAGTTGGGCGGGAAGTCTGCGGCTGACGATGACGGTCGTCCTGGTGGCGGCGGTCATGCTCTTCCTCGACTCGTCCGTCGTCCACGTCGCCCTGCGGTCGCTGTCCACCGGCCTGCACATGTCGTTGAGCGCCGCGCAGTGGATCGTCTCGGCCTACATGCTGGCCTTCGCCGCGGCGATCCCGACAAGTACCTGGGCGGCACAGCGCTTTGGCCCGGAGCGGGTGTACCTGGCCGCGATGAGCGTGTTCACCGTGGCGTCCGTGATGTGCGGACTGGCGCACGCCCCCTGGCAGTTGATCGTCGCCCGTGCCGTACAGGGCGCGGGCGGCGGGCTGATCAGTTCGGTCTGCCGGATCATGCTCGTCACCGCCGCCGGCCCCAAGCGGCTGCCCAGGGTCATGGGCACCCTGGGTATCCCGGTGATGCTGGTGGCGGTCATGGGACCACTGCTGGGCGGCGGACTGCTGGCGTACGTGGGATGGCGCGCGATCTTCTTCCTCAACGCGCCGATCGGCATCCTCGCGCTCCTGCTGGCGCGCCGCCTTCTGGGGCCGAAGCCGCCGCGGCCCAGTTCGTCACTGGACGTGGTCGGGCTGCTGCTGGTCTCCCCCGGGCTGGCCGCACTGACGTACGCGCTGACCCAGGCCGGTCGCTCCGGGCGGCTCGGCTGCCCGGCGGTGGTGGTGCCGCTGTGCGCCGGAGCGGTACTGATTGTGGCGTTCGTGGTGTGGTCGCTCCAGGGCAGCAGTCCGCTGCTGGACCTACGGCTGTACCGCAACGGGGTGTTTCGGGCGGCCGCGCAGTCGATGTTGGTCACCGGTGCCGTGGTGTTCGGCGGAACGATCCTGCTGCCGTTGTACCTCCAGACGGTACGCGGTGACGATCCCTGGCGGACCGGTCTGCTGATCGCGCCGCAGGGGCTGGGCACGGCGGCCGCGATGTGGCTGTCCGGCCGGTTGTTCGAGCGGCTGGGCAGTGCGACGGTGCTGGTCGGTAGCGGTGCGGTACTCCTCGCCACGCTGCCGTTCGCGTTCTTGACGGTCAGTACGCCCTACTGGTGGCTGATCACCGCAACGGTGCTGCGGGGCGTCGGCGTCGGGCTGGCGCACACCCAGGCGATGACCGCCGCGTACCAGTCACTCGCCCCGGCGCACATCGGGCAGGCCAGCACCCAGTTCAACACCCTTGAACACGTAGGCGGTTCACTGGGCTCCGCGACACTGATCCTGCTGCTGTCCCGGATGCCGTACACCTACAGCCATGCCCCGATCTCCCGAGCGCACGCGGTGGACATCGCCTACTGGGCACTGATCGCGGTGAGCGGATGCAGCCTGCTGCCCGCCGCCGCGCTGGTCGCCGCGCAGCGCCGAATCGGCCAGGAGGCCACCGCCGCCTCACCGCGATGACCGCACCGGGGGCTCCCGCCCGCGCCGTGGGCGACGCCGTGGCGGCCAAGCCTTTCAACTCAGGCCATGACGAAGCGGTCGCACTGCTCGCCCGCCAGGTGGCCCGCGGGGACCTTGCGCCCGTAGGCGAGCAGCAGCAGGTCCTGAACGGTGCCGGAGACGGGGTTTCCGGTGCCGTAGGTCCAGTCCAGGTCGTTGGCGCGCAGCTGCACGCCGAGCAGGTCCGCGCCGAAGAACCTGAGCGACCTGGAGCTGATGGTTCCAAGGAGTATCCGCAGACGTTCTTCCGGCACCCGGCGGTCGAGCCCGAGCGCGACCGTGATGTCCAGGCCGTGCACCACATCGTGTCCCAGCGCCGACTCGAATCCGCCGACCGGCGGCTTCCAGGGGTGGTTGGCGTTGTCCCGCATCGACGCGGCGAGCGCACGCGTGGAGTGGGCCGCCGCGTCGGCTCGGGCGCACCGGTCGGTCATCCGGTGGAGGTTGCCGCCCGCCTTGACGAGTTCCCACGCCGTCTTGGCGAACGAGTACCGGAACCCCATCGACATGTGCGCCGCGACATGCCGTACCCGCCACCCCGAGCACAGGGTCGGCGCATCCCACTGCTTCTCCGACAGCCCGTCCAGAAGGTCGGCCAACTCCCGCCGCTCGGCTGCGATTTCGGCCCTGACTTGTGCTGTCATCCTGCGCTGCGCTGTGTTCCCCATGGCCCCAAGAGTGTCGGCAGCCCGGCCGCAAGTCCAAGAACGCATGATTGTCGCCGCCAGCATGGCTGGTTATCGACTTCGGTGGTGCGCCGCGGTGCCCGCTCCGGCATCCCGTCATCCGGGCGGATGGCCCACCGTCACCTGCCGACGTCTCGTCCGTTGATGTGGTCGTGAACGAATCGGATTACGCGGATTACCCGGCCGACGCCCCTGACCAGCGGGAGGACGTCGAGACGGTGGCGACCGAGCCGGAGGTTCCGATCACCCGCGCCACCCGGACCTGGGTCGTGTCCCGGGCGGGCATCGCGGAGGCCCGGGCGGACGGCGGGCGGAGCAAGCCCGAGGGCCAAGGCACAAGCGCCCCGGCGTAATTGGGTAACGCGCGCCCACCCTGGGGTGGTTCACTACCCCCGACCAATCGGAGAACATCCACACCGGGGGAATCATGCGTAAGGTCCCGACCCTGTTCGTGCGCGACCCGCGGGACCGGCGGGTCGTGCTGCCCGAGGTGACGCCTGGCTGTGAGTGGGTGCTGGCCGGCGAGGGGACGGCGACGCGCAAGTGGGACGGGACGTGCGTGATGCTCGACGAGTCCGGCATGTGGTGGGCACGGCGCGAGGTGCGGGCGGGCAGAGCTGCGCCCGAGAACTACCTCCCCGTGGAGACCGATGGGACCACCGGCAAGACGGTGGGCTGGGAGCCGATGGCCCGGTCATCGTTCGCCACTTTCCACGCCGAGGCGGTGCGATCGGGCGAGGGGTGGACGCCAGGCACCTACGAACTCGTCGGCCCGAAGATCAACGGCAATCCGGACGACTTCGACACCCACGCGCTGGTGCGCCACGGTTGGGCCCCGGCGCAGGTGCGCGCCGATGTGGAGGCGGCCCCGTGGGACTTCGCGGGTCTGCGGGACTGGCTGCTGGCCCGTCCGCGGTACGAGGGGATCGTATGGCACCATCCGGACGGCATGCGCATGGCGAAGATCAAGCGAAGGGACTTCAGGGCATGACGACCGAACGGATCGGGCCGCCGTTGATCGCGGGTGAGCGCGAGATGCTGCGCGCGTTCCTCGACTTCCACCGTGCGACGCTCGCCATGAAGTGCGACGGGCTGACCGACGAGGAGCTGCGCCGCCAGTCGATGCCGCCCTCGACGCTTTCGCTGCTCGGCCTGGTGCGGCACATGGCCGAGGTGGAACGCACCTGGTTCCGGCGGGTGATCAACGGCGAGGACATTCCGCTGGTGTGGTCGGACGAGGACGACTACCAGGTGGCGTTCGACACGAGCGCGTCCACCCGGTCGGGGGCGTTCGCGGCCTGGCAGGCCGAGGTCGAGCACTCACGGCGGATCGAGCGCGAGGCGGAGTCCCTTGATGTGATCGGCCACCAGGCCCGTTGGGGCAAGGACGTGTCGCTGCGGCTGGTGATGCTGCACCTGATCCACGACTACGCCCGCCACAACGGCCATGCCGACTTCCTGCGCGAGGGCATCGACGGGACCGTGGGGGCCTGACGGCCTTGCGCAACCAGGACGAGGTCAGCATGGGCACGATCGCCGCCCGCCACGCCCCCACGGTGCAAAGTGTTTGACGCTCCCCGCAGCTGAGAACGGGCGGCACAGGTGCCGCACCGGCTACCTGAGCATGTCGTTGAAGCGGCGCGCGAACAGGTAGGCGTCGCCAGGCCAGCGGGCGGACAGGTAACTGCCGTCCTGGACGACGAACGCGGGCCGGTCATCCGTGGCGGTGCCGCGTCGCGTCAGCTGGACGGGTCCGCGTTGGAACTGCGCTGGGTCGTCCAGACAGGCGGTCACCTCGTCTTGGACGTAGGCGGGGTAGGTGCGGTAGTAGCGCCCGCGGCGCCAGGCCGTGAGGTAGTAGGCGCTGCGCTCCATGTACTTGGGCAGGCAGGTCGTACGCCGGTCGGCCAGGATGCTGCGGCCCGTGGCCGGATCGGGCGTCCGGGCGAGCACGAGGACGCCGTGGCAGATGGCTCCGACCGGGCGGCCGGTCGCCCAGAAGCGGGCGACTTTCTCGCGAAGCACAGCGGAGCCGAGGTACTGGCGCATGCCGGGCGCGTGTCCGCCGGGCAGCAGGAGGCCGTCGTGGTCTTCGGGCTCCACGTCGGCCCAGCGCAGCGGGCGGCGGTAAGCGGCCTCGCCGACCATCCGACGGTAGAACTCCTTCGGCTCGGCGTCCGCGCCGAGTTGCCCGAAGAGGACTCCGGTGAGCAGCAGTGGGTCCGCCTCGGGCGGGTGGTCGCCGCGTTCGGTGGCGAAGACCACCTCGTGGCCCGCGTCGCTCAGCAGCCGGTGGGGCACGGCCACCTCGGTGACGTCGAAGTCACGGTCAGGCAGCGGGAAGAGGATTCGCATGGGTCCTGGCTACCACGGCGGCGTCGGGCGAACAGTGCCGGGGGCGTTGCAACGCCCCCGACGACCGGACGTCATCTCCCCGCCCGCAGTCCGAATCGCGCGCGGACAAGCCGTCGCCAGGCTGATCAACGAGTACTGCCCAGCAGGTGGCCGGCGGCAGTGCCCTCGGCGTCGTCCATTCGATCGGCGAGAATCCGCCGCCACGGCAGGAGTTGGACGGCGCCGAACGCCGCCTCCACGACGAGGAAGAGTCCCAGCAGCCGCGGGGCACCGTGGGCCAGCGCGTACGCCTGCCAGGTGGTGAACAGCGTGCGCGCGACACCGTCGAGCAGTCCGTGCACCGGCAGCGGTCTGACGATCCGCAAGAGTGCCCAGACAACCACGACCGAACCCATCAGATTCGCGTACAGGGTCTGCACCGGGTCGAGGGCGGGCAGGACGCCCAGCCCCAACGCGCCGCCCACCGACGACAACCCGCCGTGCAACAGAGCGTAGGTCCACGGCGTGGCGAATCCGGCGGTGACGACGAGGTCGTACCAGGCACTCGCACGTACGACGCGAAGGTAGGCGCGGCGAGATGAGGCGAAAGGACGGATCACGATGAGGCTCCTGCTGATCTGACGGCAGCGACGCCTCACGGTAAACAGTGGAGTACTCTCCAACGTCAAGTCCATACTCAGACGGAGGGTCATGCGCATCGGGGAGCTGGCCGCGCAGGCGGGTATGACCAAGGACACCATTCGGTTCTACGAGAAGATCGGCCTGGTCGCAGGCCGACGGCTGGCCAACGGCTACCGTGACTTCCCACCGGAGACGGTGACTTGGCTCCATTACGTCCGCACCGCGCAGACGCTCGGCTTCTCCCTGGCCGAGATCGCACGGCACGGCGACGAACTGCGAGATGCGGAGGATGCCGCCGAGGCGTTGTCCGCGCTTTTCGCGGAGAAGATCCGGGTCATCGACGCGCGCATGGCCGAGCTCGCCGAACTGCGGGCCGACCTCGACGCGCGCGTCGGCACGGGGTGCCCGTTGCGGGTGGCTAGCCGGTCATAGCCGCTGAGTGCGGCTGGCCTGTGCAGCCGCGCTGCTGCGGAAGACTTCCACTGGATGCCCCGGGCGCTTGGAATCCGCAGTACACCGCCCAACAGGCCTTGATCAGAAGGGAATTGGGCGGTGTCGGGGCGCGGTTCAACGCACCGGGGCCGGGCGTGAGAACTCCGGTCAGTGGAAGGATCGTTCGAAGGCGGCGAAGGCGGCTTCCTGCCGCCACTCAACGGCTGCCTTCGGGCTCGCTTCGAGTAGCCGTAGGCAAGCGCCCCTCGGTGGTGCGCTGCCAGGGTGCTGTCCGCGGCATTCGGTGACGGGGTGGTAGCCGTCGCGTGTCGGGTTGCCCTGCCACAGGCTGCGGCCGGGCAGGAAGGCGTACTGGAGCGAGGCGCGCGCCAGGTCCTTCAGGTCGACGTAGCCGAGGTTATACGTGGTGGCGGCGTACTGGTACTCGTGGGTGATGTCGATGCGTGAGACCCCTGGGTCGTCGGTGGCCAGCACGACCGGGACCCCGTACGCACGGTAGGTGGTGAAGGGGTGATCGGCGCCCTTGACACCGAGGATCTGGGCGTTGCTGCTGAAGGGGACTTCGACGGCCACCTGGCGGGCCGCCATGGTCCGCGCCAGCTGCTGCCAGTTGTTCTCGTGAACCAGGTCGACGCCGTGGCCGATGCGTTCGGCATGGGCCACGTTGACGGCCTGGTTGATGTGAAAGGTCAGGTCCTCCGGCTTGGCCAGGCCCGGCCACAGCTCACCGGCGTGCAAGGTGATGTGGGCGCGCGGATACGTGCCGTGTAGGTAGTCGAGCATGCGCATCTGTGTGCTGTAGTTACGCAGAGCGCTGTCGCCGTCCTCGGGCTGGACGAGGTTGACGGCGACGAAGCGCGGATCCCGCTCGGCCAGCCGCATGCCCAGTTCCATCTGTGTGAAGACCCGCGCGGGGGTGCTGCCCCGAGACACCTGGGAGATCCAGCGTACGGTCAGTCGGCAGCCCGGCGCGGGCCGGGAGGTTCCGCAGTGTGAGGCCGCGCGGAACTCGGCGTCGGCGTCGTCGGCTTCCTTGCGTGCCTCGTCCACGAGGCGGTCCAGTTTGCCATCGGCGAGCAGCTTGCCGTGGAGCCGGTTGAGGTCGTCGTCCCAGCCAACCTGGTCGGCGAGCCTCTTGGCGTCGTCCGAAGCGGGGCTGACCATCGTCTCCAGGTAGAACTGGTTCTGCGCGACGACGCCATCGGCGACTTTGGCCAATAGCTTTCCGCGATGCCGCCACGTGACTTCACCGAACTTGCCGAACGCGTCGAAGAAGTGGTCGTGCCCGGACTGGTCGGGCGGGAAGTCCTGCATGGACCAGGAACGCACCAACTCGTCGTGAAAGACACGGTCGTTGCGGGCGTCCGCAGCCGGTCGCGTCCCGGACCCGCATGGCGGTTCGACGGCTGTCATCGTCTTGCGGTCAACGCACAGTCCGTCCTCGGCGGCCAGCTCGATCAGGTACTCGGTGGGGACCGCACCGGAGAGGTGGTTGTGCAGGTCGCCTCCCTTGGGCAGATGCGAGAAGAAGGCCCGCGACCGCACCGGGTCCTGGCGGATCGACTCCAGAAAGGCGCTGGTACGCGCCTCGGCTGGCGTCTGCTGCCGCGAGACAGGCGCTGACGGGGACTGCCTGGCCGTCGGCTGTGCGGCGGCAGGAAGCGCGGACAACACCAACACCACACTGAGGGTGGCCAGGCCGACTCCGAGAACCCGGCGACGGCCCACCACGTGATCACGTTCACCGTTCATGAAAGACATGATCGCCGCGCGGCCGAGGCTGCCGACGCTTTTCCGACAAGGTTCACTCAGACGGAACGAACGCGACTTCCCTGCCTCACCGAGCCTCGTCCACGTGGGCTACCACGCAGCTGACGTTGTCGGGGCCGCCGCGGCGGTTGGCCTGGTCGACGAGTTCGCGTGCCGCCTGTTCCGGGGCGAAGTCGGCCGCGAGAACCTCGCGCAGGGTCTCGACCGGCACCACTTCGGAAAGGCCGTCGGAGCAGAGCAGATAGCGGTCGCCCGGACGCGCGTCGTGCAGGCGGACGTCCGGGGTGACTTCGGTGGCACCGGTCAACGCCTTCGCGAGGAGCGCGCGTTGTGGATGCGAGGCGGCCTCCTCCTTGGTGAGGCGGCCTTCGTCCAGCATCGTCTGCACCGCCGTGTGGTCATGGGTGATCTGCAACAGCTTTCCGTCGCGCAGCAGATAGGCCCGGGTGTCGCCGATGTGCACCAGCGCCAGTTGGGTTCCGGTCCAGAGCATCGCGGTCAGGGTGGTGCCCACTTCTTCCGGTACGGGATCGACGCCGGCGACGCCGTGCACCGCTTGCTGGGCCTGGCGCACCGCGTCCTCAAGGGCGTTGAGCAGGTTGCCCGTCGTTATCCCGTTGGTTTCCAGGCGCTTGACCGCGTCGATCGCGGCGGCGCTGGCCTGCTCGCCGCCCCTGCCGAAGCCGTCGGCGACGGCGAGCAGGCGGGATCCGGCGTAGGCGGTGTCCTGGTTGGTGTCGCGGACCAGTCCGGTGTCGGTCAGCGCGGCGTAGTGGATCTCCAGCGGGTTGGCGGTCAGGGTCATCTCGGCGTCCTTCCGGGACAGATGGTCTATGAGGAAGGCGGCCAGGTCCCGCCGGGCGGCGATGTCGGCCTCGAACCGCGCCCAGAACGCCCGCACCTCACGCGCCGCCTCGGGCGGATCCAGCGTGCATATCTGCCGGATCCGGGCCAGCGGCACCCCGAGCCGGCGCAGCCAGGCCACCAGCCGGGCCTGCTCCAGTTGCTCGGGGTCGTACAGGCGGTAGCCGGTCGCCGGGTCGACCCTCGCCGGGGTCAGCAGTCCCAACTCGTCGTAAAGGCGCAGTGCCTTCGGTGACAGACGGGACGCCTTGGCGAAGGCCCCGATGGTCAGCAACCCCATGCCCGCTCCTCCTCATGCCGGGCCCTCGCCCGACGCCCTCGATGCTGTGGCCTGCCCCAGGGGGAAGGTCAACTTCGGGTCCGCGTGAGGACGGTAACCGGCCGTTCCGCTCCTGGGGTGGGGCGCCGTGGCCGGTCACCAGGAGGTGAGCGAGCCCTCTGAGGAGCGGAGCGGACCACGGCCGGGCGGCCGGGGTCCGCAGCGCTCATGCCGGGGCTCAGCGGCGACGGCCGGGGCGGGTCCAGATGTCGTTGACGGGCTCGGCGTACAGGTCGTTCTTCGTCAGGCTGGGCAGGTGGAGTGCGGCCTCGATGGTGCGCAGCACGCTGTAGTGCGTGTAGCGGACGTTGGACGTGGCGCCGGCCCGCACTCCCTGGGAGCCGAGCACGATGGTGGGGATGCGCTGCAACTGCTGCTGGCCGTCGGCCGCGTCCTCGTCCCAGGTGAGGACGAGCAAGGAGCGCTGGTTCTTCCACGCCGGGGAGTTGAAGATGGTCGGCAGGGTCCGGGAGAGCCAGGTGTCTCCGGCGGTGACGCCGCAGCCTTCCATGTCGTCGCAGTCGTCGGCGCTGAGCCAGGAGAAGGTCGGGGTGGTCGACGTCTTCCGCAGGTCCGTGCTCAGTTGGGTGAGCGGCTTCAGGTGCGCCTGGCAGTTGGCCGGGTTGTCCTTGACGTCCTTGAAGAAGTAGAAGGGCAGATCGTCAATGGTGTAGGCGCCGTGCCCGGTGGTGTCGCAGGAGCCGTTGGCGTTCTCCATGTAGCCGCGCCAGGTACCGCCGGCCTTGGTGACCAGGTCGCCTATGTGCGGGGCGTTGACGGTGCTGCTGAAAGGGGTGTTGTCGTTGACGTTGAACAGGCTGCCGCCCGCCAGCGCGACGTAGTTGGGGTCGCTCGGGTGGGTCTCGGCGATGGCGTTGGTGAGGTTGGCGCCCTTGGGCACGAGGCTGTTGATGTAGGGCGCCGCGGTCTTGTTGCCGATGATGCCGTTGTAGTCCTGGTTCTCCAGCATCACGACGAAGACGTGGTCGTACCCGGGCACGTCGGCCTTCGGTGCGGTGGCCTTGCGCGGGGCCGGCACCGGTGCGGAGATCTTGAGCGACAGGTTGTCCGCGTAACCCTGGGCGTGGCCGCGGCGGTCGTGCGGCTGCGGGCCGGTGATGGTGAGTACGGTACGGATCGAGCGGGTGCCGGCCGGGATCCTGCCCACCGCCTGCTCGGGAAGCAGTTCGGTGGTGTACTTGCGCATCTGCGGGGTGACCGGCCCCAGCGTCGCGGTCCCCAGGGCCCTGCCCTTGGCGTTGAGGAAGGTGCTGGTGACGCTGGCGTTGTCGGTGGAGACCCCGCTGCCGCCGAGCCAGCCGGTCAGGTTGTAGGTGACGGTGCCGCGATCGATGCGCTTGGCCGCGGCCCTGACGTCCGCGGTCTGGGTCGCCGTGCTGGTGCCGCCTCCGCCGCCGGAGAAGAAGTTCCTGCCGCGGTCCTTGGGACCGGTGGTGGTGGGCGTGGGGAAGTTGGCGATGCCCTCACCGCCCTGGGCGCCGTAGGCGACGGAGTTGAGCAGGCCGGTGACCTTCCATCCGGGGACGGTGTTGGTGTCCACGCCGACCTGACTGCCCTCGCCCTGCTCGGCGTCGCCGTTGACGATCAGGTTCGGACCCGAGCCGGTGTTGGGGGCGGTCGGCGGCGTGGTCGGCGGCTGCGGTGCCGGGTCCGCCTGGACGGTGAGCGGGACGGGGCCGGCCAGGCTCGTGTAGCCGTCGTTGTACAGGTAGTAGACGTCATAGGCGCCCGGGGTCAGCGCGGTGGTGTCGAAGGAGACCGTGCCGTTGGCGTTCGGGGTGTACTGCCACAGGGTGGAGCCCTGCGAGCCCGGCTTGACCCCGGCCGGGTAGATGCCGACCCAGTTCTTGGCACTGAGGTTGGCCGCGGGCGTCGAGTAGTCGAACATGACCGACTGGCCCTGGTAGAGGGGCCCCGAACCGGCCTCGGACAGCGTCGGGCCACCGGCCGTCGACGGCGCGGCCGAAGCGGCCGGTACGGGGGCTGAAAAGGCTTCGGACGCGCCGGTGACCGCCAGGCAGAGCGCTACCGCGGTGATGGTGGAGAGCCGGAGGCCGTCACGGCGCCGGGAAAGTTGTTTAGACATGTTGGGGACTTTGGCGAAGCACTCGGGCAGCCACAACAGCTCTCAACGGGTGGGCAGATGACCATGCGGGGAACTCTTGGGGCAGGCGGGAGCCATATGGTGTTATTCCCGGTGATGCGAACCCGGTGCCCGACCGGCCTACCGAAGGCGCTCTGGATACCGGTGATCGGCGTGCCAGCCCCGGGGGTCCACTCCGCCCGGGACGGCGGTGGCGGGCTCGTAGGGCTGGCGGGTGAGGACGAAGCTGCCGATGTCCAGGTGGCTGGCGGTGCCGTCGGCGTTCCTGACCACCCGTAGCCGCTCACCGGTGTAGTAGCCGTCCAGGCCGGTCCAGGTGCCGTCCGGCTCCGCGCTGAAGCGCGAGCTGCGGCCAACCGCGCCCAGCGCGGTCAGCTCCAGGGCGCGGTCCGCCCGCAGCCGTAGGGTGAAGGGGGCCGCGCCCCAGTACCAGGGACCGGTGAGCGCCAGCAGTTCCTGGTCGACGTCCCCCAGCGGACGCCAGGGTTCCGGGATGCGCGGCTCGTGCTCGGCGACGATCCGGATCAGGTCGGCGGCTATCGCCGTGGTGTTCATCCCCGAGGTCACGTTGGCCAGCGTGACGGCCGCCACGTCGTCCGCCTCGCTCACCCACACGCTCGCCAGGAACCCGGGCATCGAGCCACCGTGGCCGTACAACAGCCGTCCGTCCCGCCGGATGAGCTGGAGGCCCAGGCCGTAACCGGCCGTCCACTCCCGGTCGTTGGGCTCCGTGGCGGGTCGGCGCATCTCGGCGGCCGTCGCCGGGGCGAGCACCTTGTCGTCGCCGGTGGCGAGGAACGCCGCCCAGCGGCACAGGTCGGCGGCGGTGGACCACAGTTGGCCCGCGGGCGCCATCACCCCGGTGTCCTCCAGGGGTTCGGGCAGCATGACGTCCGCCCACGGATGCACGGCGAAGCCACCCGCGTGCGGAGCCTGCGGCAGCAGCGTGGTACGCGTCATGCCGAGCGGCTCCAGCACCTCCCGGCGCAGCACCTCGCCCCAGGGCGCACCGCGCAGCCGGGCCACCAGCGCGCCCAGCAGGGCGTAGCCGGGGTTGGAGTAGTGGAACCGGCGGCCGGCGGGATGGCGCACCGGCTGCTCCCCCAGCACATCCACCAGGTCGGGCCGCAGTTCACCGGGCGTACGCTCCCACCACGGTCCCGGTGTCTCGGCGGCCAGGCCCGAGGTGTGCGCGAGCAGCTGATGGACCGCCAGAGCACCGGCGGGTGTGCCGGGCAGGTGCCGTTCCAGCGGGTCGGCGAGGTCCAGCAGCCCCTCGTCGCGCAGCCGCAGCACGAGTACGGCGACGAAGGACTTGGTGAGTGAGCCGATCCGGTACTGCACGTCATCGGTCGGCTGGTGGTCGTCGAACATGCCGCGCGCCCCGGTCCACACCGTGCGCCCGTCCCGTACCACCGCGCCCACCAGGGACGGTGTACGCCCCTCCGCCTGGCCGACGGCCAGGCGGTGCAGCAGGGCCCGGCGTGTGGTCGGCAACAACGCCTGCGGTACGACGTCCATCTGGCACCTCATCCCTCAACCCCTGGCATCCGAACCGGTCGACCGTACCGGCGCACCAACCGGGCAGCCCACCGAATTTCGGTGTCCCCGTAACGGATCCACCGATAGCCCTGTGATTCCACGCCAACGGGGCTTCAGTACCCTGGAATCCTTGCCCCACAGGGAAGTTGGATTACGTGAACGCTCAACGAGTAGCCGAGCTCATATCCTTCGCGCGGCAGCACTCGCCGTACTACCGCGACCTCTACTCAGGCCTACCGGCCGAGACGACGGACCTCACCGCACTGCCACTGGTCGATCACACGGCGTACTGGAAGGCGCACGGTGAACCGGTCAGCCAGGTGCTGACCGGGCCGCACACCGAGGGCATCGTCTTCAAGACCGGCGGCACCACGGGCGCTCCCCGGGTGTCCCAGTACACCCGGGACGAGTGGCGGGCGATGAGCCGCCGGTTCGGCGACGGGCTGCCCGCGGCCGGGCTGCGCGCCGGGGACCGGGTGGCCAACCTGTTCTACGCCGGGGAGCTGTACTCCAGCTTCGTCTTCACCCTCAATTGCCTTCAGGACGCGCCGGTTCCCACCGTCCAGCTGCCGATCGGCGGCGGCAGCCCGCTGGACTTCACGGTCGGCGCACTGCGTGACTTCAACGCCACCGTCATCGCCGCGCCGCCGACCTCGCTGTGCCGTCTGGCGATCGAGGTGGTCAACACGGTCGGCACACTGCCCGGCGTCCGGCTCGCCCTGTTCAGCGGTGAGGCGCTCTACGGCGATCAACTCTCGCTGCTGGACAAGGCGTTCCCCGGCATCGAGGTCCGCTCGATCGGCTACGCCAGCGTGGACGCGGGCGTGCTGGCCGGTCCGGTCGCCGGGGAAGCCGACCCCCGGGTGCACGAGGTGTTCGCCCCGGACAAGGTCGTGGAGCTGCTGGACCCGGAGACCGGTGAGCCCGTCGAGGAACCGGGGCGCCCCGGCCGGGTCGTTGCCACGGACCTGGTGCGGCGGCTGATGCCGGTGATCCGTTACCCCGTCGGCGACATGGCCGAGTGGGTGGACTTCCCGCAGCGCCGCTTCCGGCTGCTCGGCCGCTCCGAGGAGGGGGCCCGGGTCGGGGTGGTCACCGTGTACCTGGAGGACCTGCGGCAGCTGGTCGAGACCGTGGACAAGCAGGGCCTGGTCGCCGGGGTGCAGGTGGTGCTGCGGCACCGGGAGACCAGGGACGAGCTGGTGCTGCGGCTGGCGGCGCACTCCTCGGGCGACGCCGCGGACCGCCGGCTGCTGGAGCGTGAGTTGACGGAGCGGTTGGCTTCCGTACGGCCGATGTTCGACGAGCACGTACGGGAAGGCAAGATCCATCCGCTGGCGTTCGAGTGGGTGGGCCTGGACGGTCTGATCCTCAACGCCCGTACCGGCAAGCTGGTTCGGCTCATCGACGAGCGGATGGACTGACCTGCCGGTCACACGAAGAGTCCCGCCGCCGGGCCAAGGTCCGGCGGCGGGACTGTCCTCGCCGCGGGTCAGCTGTTGCGGGCCCGGCGGTCCACGACGGCCAGGAGCTTGCCGCTGGCGGCGGTCTGCTCGAAGCGGTCGGCGGGCGACCACTCCACGCGCAGCTCGACCATCCGGTCCCGGCGCACCGCGATGTCCAGCGCGGGGTACTCGTCGAGGAAGACCCGCACCGCGTCCTCCTCGGACCGGGTGGCCTCGCCCTCCAGTCGTACCGTCAGCCGCTCGTGGGCGTTCGCGTCCTCGTCCAGCAGGAGCTGCACGGCCCCGGTGTGGCCCAGCGCGTCCTCGGCGACGGCGGTGAACCGGCGGTAGTTGAGGAAGTGGCTGCCGCTGCGGAAGATGTCGCCGAACCGGCCCAGCAGCTCGAAGCGCGGTGTACGGCGGCCGCATTCGCAGTCGCCCGCGACCCAGCGGCCCAGGTCACCGATCTCGTAGCGGTCAAGTCGCTGGCCGCGCCGGGTGTGCGCGGTGAACACCAGTCGTCCGGTCTCACCGACCGGCGCGGGCCGGTCCTCGTCCAGCTCCAGGATCTCCAGGGTCTGCAGACCGCTGAACAGATGGTGCACCCGGGCCGATGAGGCACCGCACTGGTAGCCCAGCGGCCCGGCGTCGACGCTGCCGTAGGCCGCCGAGCGGATCAGCTCGACGCCGAACTCCTCGCGAAGCCAGGCCTGTTGGCTTTCGGGGAAGTGCTCACCGCCGTAGAAGATCTTGCGCACTCCGCGGTACTCGCGCAGTTCCTCCGCGCCCTCGGTGAACACCCGCAGCAGGTAGTTGGGCATGCCGAGGAGGGTGTCCACCCGGTGTTCGACGATGGAGCGGGCCACCTCGACATGGTCCTGCTGCGCGGCCATCGGGAACTGCACGGCGTTGAGGGTCTCCAGCACCGAGAAGAAGCTGGGGAAGCCGCCGTAGAGCAGGCCGCCGAAGAAGAGGTTCATGGCCCGGTCGGTGCGCGGCTCGAACCCGGCGGCCAGCAGGCCCTCCGCCCCGTGGCGCATGTGCTCGTGGTAGTCGTCCCAGGTGAAGGCGGACAGCTTGGGCGCGCCGGAGCTGCCGCCGCTGCGGAAGAACACCTCGGCCCGGCTCAGGTCGGTCTGCAGCTGCTCGAAGTCGGCCTTGGCGGTGATCGGCACGTCGGGTGCAGGCAGTTCGCGTGCGCCGACCAGGTCGTCCAGGCAGGCGTCGGTGGCGAACCTGGCGTCGAGTTGGACGTCCACCCGGCGGCTGTAGCGCTGGAGCGCGTAGACGCCGTCGTGCGGTTCGCCGTTGTAGCTGCCGAGCATTTCGCCGGGCACGGTTACCCGTTGGGCGCCGGCGGCCAGTACGGCGGCGGCCAGTTCGGCGGTGTCGCACCGGTCGGCGCCCAGGCCAACGGTCTGCAGGTAGCGGCGCATCGGGCGCAGCACTTCCTGGATCCGCTTGCGCGGCAGGGGCTTGACCCACACCGTGCGGTGCAGCGGGGACGCCCGCAGCGCGCTACGGGTGTCCGCCAGGACGTGCCAACTGCCGTCCGGCGCGGCGTGTACCCGGGTGAGGTCCAGGTGCTGCTCCAACTCGGCCACCAGGACGGTGTTGGTGATCTCCGCGCTCTCCAGCAGCTCCGGCTCGGCCGGGCTCAGGGTGCTGACGGCGTCGGCGAGTGCGGTGCTGAACCGCTCGGCGAAGGCGAAGACCTCTTCGGTGTCGTCGGTGTCCAGGTAGATGACCTGCGGGCTGGAACACGCCTGCTGGTTGAGGCGGCAGATGTCCGCGGCCACCGCGCGCAGCGTGTCGGGGGCGGACCAGGTGTCCGCGGTGAGGTAGGCGAAGGAGAGCTTCGGCCCCCAGTCGACCAGTCGGCAGCCGGGCCGTACCAGGGCGGCGACGCCCGCGATGGCCTCCTCCCCGCCCCAGGCGGCGACCGCGTCCGCGGCGGCGCACAGGCGTTCCAGCCAGCTGGTGCGGCTGGAGGGGAAGCCGAGCACGACCACCCGGCCGGCTATCTGCCCGGTGGGGTCGAGTTCGGCGAGGGTGGCCAGCAGTCCATGGGTGAAGCGCGAATCACCGCTGGTCTTGGCCACGTTGACGTTTCCGGCGAGCAGTCCCTCGACCACGCTGAGCGCTCCGGCGGCCGGCGCGTTGCCCGGGGTGATGTGCACCAGCAGGCCGACCGGCAGCCAGGCCTCGAACACCTCACGGCGCAGGTCGAAGCGGGCCAGCCGACCGGGGTCGATGCCGCCCAGCTCACGGGTCAGCTTGGTCTCCAGGGCCTCCCGGCCGAGGGCCGCGGCGATGTCGCGCAGGGTGCGCGCCGACTCGTCCTCGGGCACCTCGGCCTCGCGCAGCAGCGCGGCCAGCCGCTGGGTGTGGGGGTCGTCCGGGTCGGTGAGCGCGGCGGCGAGGCGGTCGCAGGCGGCCACCACGACCAGCGGGCTGAAGGGCTGGGCCAGTGCGCCGGGAACGTAGTCGTCCAGCGCGTCCAGTCGGCGCTGCGCCTCGGCGTCGTCGACCCACTCGCCCTGCCAGTAGTGTCCGTTGGGTACCCACTCGGCGGTCATGACTTCCCCTTGATCAGTTCGGCGGCGGCGATGGCACAGCTGCGGTTGCGGCTCAGCCCGGCCCGGCCGTGCACGGTGAACCAGGGCGTGGGCAGCCCGCAGCCGCACTCCTCGGGGCCGTGCTGCGTGACCAGGTCGCCCATCAGAACGGACTGCGCCGGGACCGAGGTGATGTACGGGGAGACGAACTGGGCGTATCCGGGCTCCCCGTAGGGCAGCGGCTCCAGTGTGCGCACCGAGCGGACCAACATCCTTGACCAGGTGGGCACATGGAGGCGGTGGCGCGGGCACTCCATGTACAGCACGGAGTGCTCGGCGGCGCCGAATCCGTCGCGGATGCGTTCGTCGGGGATGCCCAGCTGGTCGTGGATGCGCTGGTAGAGCTCGGGCTTGGCCACCTGCTTGTCGGCGTGGCCCTTCCAGCCGCCGCCGAAGACGACCAGCGACCGCGGGGACAGTTCCAGCGGCGGGATGCCCAGCTCGCGCATCCGGTCGAGGGTGAAGGAGAGGAAGGACGGGAACCCCAGGATGCGTACCGGCGCGCCCTCCTCGGCGTAGCGGATGAGCGCGCGGACACAGCCGAACGGGTCGAACTCATGGCCGTTGCCGGTGTGCTTGAGCGCGTACTCGACGGACCGTACCGGCGCGAAGTGGCACAGGTACTCGTCGGTGAACGAGCTGCCCAGGTTGAGCCCGGGACGCGGCTGGTAGTTGGAGAGCAGATAGTTGACCGGTTCGCTCTCCCCGATCCAGCCGTAGTGGTCGAAGACCCGGGCGACGATGCGCTGGCCGTTGCGCAGTGTCCAGTTGTCGAAGAACATCTGCGACTTCTGGCCGGTGGTGCCGGAGGAGGTGACGTGCAGTTTCACGTCGCCGGTGGGTATGGACACCACTTCGTGCGCCTTGAAGAAGTTGGCGTGCACGAACGGCAGTCGGTGCAGGTCGGCCACGTCCTCCAGCGGACGGTCCGCCGCGGCGCTGGCGGCCAGCATCCGGGCGAAGAACGGGGAGCGGGCGGCGTGCCAGGCGTTGGACTCGTTCATCGCCTGGGCGAACAGCCGGTCGTTGTCCGGGCCGACGACGTACGGCTCGGCGATGTCGCACAGCCGCTGTACGGCGGCGAGGGCGTCGGGATCGGGTACCGAGACCGGCCCCAGGTACTGGTTCACTGGAAAACCCCGCAGGTGTTGAGGTATTGCTGCTTCCACAGCTCGATGTACTGCTCGGTGAAGGGCTGGAACGCCATGTCGATGGCCAGGTCGTGGAAGTCCAGCGGCTGGAGGGTGCGGGCCATCACGACGTGGTCGCGGAACCATTCCCTCTCCCCGTGCGACTCCCGGCGCATCGCCGGATAGGCGGCTGCGGGCAGGAAGCCGTGGGCGAGCAACCGGCACAGTTCCTCGTAGCGGTCCAGCGGCACCAGGGTTTCGATGTAGGAGGCGCCGTAGCCGCCCAGCCGCTCGATGAGCGGTTGGAGGTCGTCGCCGACGGCCGCGAACCCGGGCGCGGTGCCGATGAGTGCGCAGTAGCCGTCGGAACGGCTGAGTTGGGCGTACAGCTCGTACGCCCCGTCGGTGGCGGTCAGCATGATGTTGGGCGCGTGGAAGGGGTAGAAGCGCCGTGCCGGGTCGGGCATGACCTCGTTGAAGCGGCGCAGCACGAACTCGGGCGCGTCCACGAGTTCGACATCGTGGTCCGCCGTACGGCCGCCGGGAACGCGGGGCGGCACCTCGTCGGTGATCTCGGTGTCGAGCGCGAACCCGGCGGAGCGCAACGCATGGACCAGACCGGCGAGTTGGGCGGGCACCCGGGGTACCGGGAGGCGTCGTTCCAGTACGCCTTCGCGGTGCCGGGCCAGCAGCACCATGGTCTCGTGGCGGGCGGCCTTGCGGAGGTTGGGGAAGATGCCCAGGGCGTGGAAGCCGCTGCGCAGGCAGATGCGTTGCGGCGCCGTGGAGTTGGTGCGCGCGGTGGCGTACACGGAGTCGGCGGGCTGGTCACCGCTGAGCAGGGTGTCGCTGAGCTGCTGGACCGCCTGCCGGGCGGCGCCCGAGCCGCGGGCGTCCGGGTGGACCACCAGGCCCTGGAGCTTTCCCAGGCCGTCCGACGGGTCGTGGTTGCCCACGATCGACCCCACCAACCGGCCGGTGCCCGGCTCGTCGGCGACGAGCCAGGTGGTCAGCGGTTCGCAGATCTCCCGGGCCATCACCTCCGGGTCGGTGCCGAGCGGCAGCGCGTAGTCGCGTCCGTAGACCTGCTGGTAGAGCCGGAGCAACCCGTCGATGTCTTCCAGAGTCGCGACGCGGAAATCGAGGGCCAAGGTACCTCCACACAGACATGGCACACCGGCGGATCAGCGCGGGTGTGCACGGGTGAAGCGGTTCCGCGGACGGTCACGGGGTGCCCGGTCGGGGCACCCGCGCCACAACGTCCCGAAAGTGGCGGAAGCGTAGGGAGAAGTCAGCTGTTGGCAGGATCTGCCGACGCATCACACACTAGCGCGTGATGTCCTAGGAAGATCGCATGGGGCACCACTGACCAGGCATTATGAAGGCGGTGTGCGACCAAGCTCACAGAATGGTCACATCCTGGAACTGACCGCGACAAGGGGGACTTTGACTTGTTCTAGGGGCAACTTGGGGTCTGGCCCGCCGGGTTGGTCCGGGAGCCGATCGGCAACGGCTGTTCGGCCCAGATGGTCTTGCCTTCTGGTGTGTAGCGGGTGCCCCAGCGTTGGGCGAACTGCGCCACCAGGAACAGGCCGCGGCCACCCTCGTCGTTGGAGCGGGCACGGCGCAGGTGCGGAGAGGTGTTGCTGCCGTCGGACACCTCACAGATCAGGTGTACGTCACGGATCAGCCGCAGGGCGATCGGCTCCGAGGCGTAGCGGATCGCGTTGGTGACCAGCTCGCTGACGATCAGTTCGGTGGTGAACGCCAGCTCGTCCAGGCCCCACCGCTCCAGTTGCTGCCCGGTGATGGTCCGGGCGTGCGCCACGGCGGTGGGTTCGCTGGTCAGGTCCCAGGTGGCGAAGCTGTCGGCGCTCAGCGCGTGCGGGCGGGCGACCAGGAAGGCGACGTCGTCGTGCGGGCGGTCCGGCAGCAGGGTGCGCACCATGTCGTCGCATATCTCCTCCAGCGGGCGGTCCGGATGGGCCAGGGCGAAGCACAGCCGCTCCAGACCGGTCTCCACATCACGGTCCGGGGAGGCGGTCACCAGACCGTCGGTGTAGAAGGCGAGCACACAGCCGTCGGGAATGGGGACCTCCGCGGCCTCGAAGGGCAGGCCACCAAGACCGAGCGGCGGTCCGGCCGGTATGTCGGGGAACTCGACCGCCCTGTCGAGGTGGGCGATGGCCGGGGGCGGATGGCCCGCGCGGGCGAAGGTGGCGGAGCGGGCGATGGGGTCGTACACGCCGTACAGGCAGGTGGCGCCGAGCACTCCGGTGCCGGGCCGGTCCGCCGTCTCCTCGTCGGCGGCCAGCCGCAGCACCAGGTCGTCGAGATGGGAGAGGAGTTCGTCGGGCGGCAGGTCGAGATCGGCCAGCGTGTGTACGGCGGTGCGCAGCCGACCCATGGTGGCCGCCGCATGCATGCCGTGGCCCACCACGTCGCCGACGACCAGTCCCACCCGGCTGCCGGACAGTGACAGCACGTCGAACCAGTCGCCGCCGACCCCGGCCTGGGTGTCGGCGGGCAGGTAGCGGTAGGCGGCCTCCACCGCGGTGTCCGCGGGCAGGTCCTGCGGGAGCAGACTGCGCTGCAGGGTCAGTGCGGCGCGGTGTTCGCGGGTGAAGCGCCGGGCGTTGTCGACGCACACGGCGGCGCGGGCGGCGAGCTCCTCCACCAGCAGCAGGTCGTCGGCGTCGAAGGACTCGGCGTTCCTCCAGCGCATCAGGGTGGCCACGCCCACGGTGATACCGCGGGCGCGCAGCGGGACCACCATGTGGGAGTGGACGCCCACCTCGTGCAGCTTCGCGGCGCGCGGCGGGTCATGGCGTAGCCAGGGCGTGGTCAGGTCCACCACGGCGTCCAGCACCGGCCGGCCGGTGGCCACGCAGCGGGCCTGCGGCGACACCGGTGGGTAGTTGGCGGGTTCACCGAGCGCCACCAGGACGTTCGGCGGGCCCGGCCGGATCGACCGGTGAGCGCTGCGGCGCAGGTCGGCGGTGTCCGACATGAGCAGCGGTTCCGGATCCTGCTCGCCGACCACGGAGGCCAGCAGGTCGACGGCGACGAAGTCGGCGACCGGCGGAACCAGCACCTCGGCCAGCTCCTGGACGGTGCGGTCCAGATCCAGGGTGCTGCCGATCAGGACGCTGGCCTCGTTCACCAGGGCCAGCCGCTGTCGGGCGCGGTGGTGGCTGGTGACGTCGAGCACCGCATGCCCGACGCCCACGGTGTGCCCGGCCGAGTCCTGCAGCCGGAAGGAGGAGCCGGATCGCACGTGCTGCCGGTGCGGATCGACCGCGGAGTCCACCTGTTCGACGGCGACCAGCGGCTCGCCGGTCTCCAGTACCTCCCGGGCCCGCGCCTCCGCCAGCGGCCCCGCGGCCCCGGGCATCGCGTCGCGCAGCCGACGGCCCAGCCGCAGCCGCGCGGGGACGCCGTCCATCCGCTCCAGCGCGGGGTTGATCATCAGGAACCGCAGTTGCGGGTCGACCACGGCCAGGCCGAACGGGGACTGCGTGAACAGCCCGCGCAGCACCGCCTGCTCGCGCTCCCAGGTCCGCATGGTGGCCAGGTCGGCGGCGACCACCAGCCAGCTCGCGCCCTTCCGGTCGGCGCCCAGCGGGCAGGCCTGCGCACCGACCTCCAGGCTGCTGCCGTCGCGGTGCCGTACCGTCAGCGCCGCCTGCCAGCCGCTGCCGGTGCGGTGCCTCAGCTTCAGCCCTTCGCCCGGGACGGCCAGCAGTTCCTTGGCCGGGTGGCCGATGACGTCCTGCTCCGGGTAGCCGAGTAGTTCCTGTGCGCCCCGGCTCCACCCCTGGATCAGGCCCTGCGGATCCACCACCAGGACGGCGGCATCGGTGACGTCGAACGGGCAGCGCCGAGTGTCGCTGCCGGACGCCTCCGGAGTGGTGATCGCCCCTGGCCGCACCAGTCAATTATCGCCCCTTCGGCGATCAACTGCATGGCACGGGCCGGGCCGCGGACGCCGCCCGGGGTGCGGGCGCGGGCGGGCGCGCCCCACTCCCCCGTCCGGCGAGGAGCGCGAGACCAACCCGTCACCGGGCGAGGTGAGTTGTCACTCCACGACCAGCTCGACCGGGATGTTGCCCCGGGTGGCCTTGGAGTACGGGCAGAAGGCGTGCGCCTTCTCCACCAGCTCGCGGCCCGCCGGGCCCTGGAGCGACTCGGGCAGCTCGACGCGGAGCGTGACCGCCAGCCCGAAACCGCCGTCAGTGTCCTTGCCGATGCCCACCTCGGCGGTGACCGAGGCGTCGCTGGTGTCGATCTTCGCCTCGCGGCCGACCGCCCCCAGGGCGCTGGCGAAGCAGGCCGCGTATCCGGCGGCGAACAACTGCTCGGGGTTGGTGCCGTTGCCGTTGCCGCCCAGCGCGGGCGGGAAGGCCAGCGGGAGGTCGAGCCTGCCGTCGGAGCTGACGGCGCGGCCCTCACGGCCGTTGGCGGTGGCGGCGGCGGTGTACAGCGCGTCCATGGGAAAGCCGTCCTTACGGTCGAGGCATTGTGTGCAACTAAGTTGTACACAACTAAAACGCATGGGTCAGCCCCCGTCAAGTCCGAGTGGCCGACTGCCGCCCGGTGCCGGAAGATGGTGCACGGTTCCCCGCGTGACGAAGCCGCAGCCGTAGGAGGCGGGCACCCATGAGTGGACCAACACCCAAACCGCGGCTTATCGGCGAACTCTCCGCGGAGTTCGCCGGAACGATGGTGCTGATCCTCTTCGGCTGCGGCGTGGTGGCGCAGGTGGTGGCGGGCGGCGCCCTGACCAACCCCAAGGGCGGTCTCGGCAACCACGACAGCATCTCCTGGGCCTGGGGCCTGGGTGTGACGTTCGGCGTCTACATGGCGGCACGCATCAGCGGCGCCCATCTCAACCCGGCGGTCACCCTCGCGCTGGCGGCGTTCAAGGGCTTCCCCTGGTCCAAGGTGCTGCCGTACACGGTCGCCCAGACGGCCGGGGCCTTCGTGGCGGCGCTCCTGGTGCGCTGGAACTACACCGAGGTGCTGGCAAGAGCCGACCCCAAACACACCACCGCGACCCAGATCGTCTTCTCCACCCTGCCCGGCAACGGCTCACTCACCGCGGGCGTCCACGAGTGGGGCGCGTTCCGCGACCAGGTCATCGGCTCCGCCCTGCTGGTGATGCTGATCCTCGCGGTCACCGACCTGCTGAACACGCCCCCCGGCGCGAACCTGGCACCGTTCGTCATCGGCCTGATCGTGGTGGCGATCGGCATGGCGTTCGGCGGCGACGCGGGCTACGCCATCAACCCGGCGCGTGACTTCGGACCCCGTCTCGCCAGCTTCCTCACCGGCTACCGGGGCGCCTGGCGCGACCAGTGGGGGAACTTCTACTTCTGGGTGCCGATCGTCGCGCCGCTGGTCGGCGGGCTGGTCGGCGCGGCCTTCTACAAGGCCTCCATCAGCCGCTACCTGCCGGTGGCCCAGCCCCAGGAGCCGGGCGAGATCCCAACGCCTCCCGGCAGCTGACCATCCACCGCACGAGAGGCGGCGAGCCATGGCGGACTTCGTCGGCGCGATCGACCAGGGGACCACCAGCAGCCGTTTCATGATCTTCGACCACGACGGCAACGAGGTGGCCAAGCACCAGTTGGAGCACACCCAGATCCTGCCGCGCCCCGGCTGGGTCGAGCACGACCCGGTGGAGATCTGGGAGCGCACCAACGTCGCCATCCAGACCGCCACCCGCACCGCCGGTATCTCCCCCACCGACCTGGCCGCCATCGGCATCACCAACCAGCGCGAGACCACCGTGGTGTGGGACCCGCGCACCGGCCAGCCGTACTGCAACGCCATCGTCTGGCAGGACACCCGCACCGACACCATCGCCTCGGCGCTGGAGCGGGACGGCCGCGGCGACCTGATCCGCCGCCGGGCCGGACTGCCGCCCGCCACCTACTTCTCCGGCGGCAAGGTGCAGTGGATCCTGGAGAACGTACCGGGGGTGCGCGAGGCCGCCGGGCAAGGCCGCGCACTGTTCGGCACCACCGACTGCTGGGTGCTGTGGAACCTCACCGGCGGACCCAACGGCGGCATCCACGCGACCGACGTCACCAACGCCAGCCGCACCATGCTGATGGACCTGGAAACCCTCGACTGGGACGAGGAGTTGCTCGGCCTGTTCGGCATACCCCGCGCCATGCTGCCGAAGATCAACCCCTCGTCCGATCCCGAGGCGTACGGCCAGGCGCGTACCACCAGGCCGCTGCGCACCGCGGTGCCGATCACCGGGGTGCTGGGCGACCAACAGGCCGCCACCGTGGGACAGGTGTGCTTCGCGCCCGGCGAGGCGAAGAACACCTATGGCACCGGCAACTTCCTGCTGCTCAACACCGGTACCGAGCCGGTGCGTTCGGAGCACGGCCTGATCACCACCGTCTGCTACCGGTTCGGCGACTCACCCGCGGTCTACGCGCTGGAAGGCTCGATCGCGGTGACCGGATCGGCGGTGCAGTGGTTGCGCGACCAGATGCGCGTTATCCGGGACGCCGCCGAGAGCGAGACGCTCGCCCGTACCGTCGAGGACAGCGGCGGCATCTACTTCGTACCCGCGTTCTCCGGGCTGTTCGCACCGTACTGGCGTTCCGACGCACGCGGCGCGATCGTCGGACTGGCCCGCTACCACACCAACGGGCATCTGGCCCGGGCCACCCTGGAAGCCATCTGCTACCAGAGCCGCGATGTGGTCGAGGCGATGTTCCAGGACTCCGGGGTCCACCTGGACGTGCTCAAGGTGGACGGCGGCGTCACCGCCAACGACCTGTGCATGCAGACCCAGGCCGACATCCTCGGCGTACCGGTCAGCCGCCCGGTGGTCGCCGAGACCACCGCGCTCGGCGCCGCCTACGCGGCCGGCCTGGCCACCGGCTTCTGGCGTGACACCGACGAACTGCGCGCACACTGGCACGAGTCCAAGCGCTGGCGCCCGCAGTGGAGCGAGCAGCGACGCACCGAGGGGTACGAAGGCTGGCAGAAGGCCGTACAGCGCACCCTCGACTGGGTCCAGGTCTCCTGAGCGCACACCGGTGGCGTGGCCCCGGTGCCGCCCCGAGAGGCAGCAGCATACAGAAATCTCAGGCGCCAACTGGCAGTTGCCGCAAAGAGAATGATTATGCGTCAGGCACAGGCGGAGCATGACTATGCTGCTTTGCGGCTCAGCGTGTTGCAGCAGTTACGCCAAGTCAGCCCTGTGTGCTGGGTTGCCGCTGATGCCGTATCCGCTTGTTCGTATTCCAAGTCTGCTGACGGTTTGAGGATGCTGATGGTTCCTGCTGGATCGTCATCCGGAGTCCCCCGGCCTGCCTCGGTTGTACCGTGGTTACTGCCCGCCGCCGGGACCGCTTTGTGCGCGACCGTCGCCGCCGCGGTCGCATCCGCGTCGGCGCGCGGGCTCGTCGCCTGGTGCGGTGTCGTAGCCACGGCGGCGGTGGCCCTGGTCGCCGCGGAGGCGGCGCGCCGGGGACGCATGGTCGCGGTGCTACGGGACCGGCTCGCCGAGCAGGAAGCGACCCTCAACGCCCGGCTCGCCCAACAGCGCGCCGACACCCTGTGGTTGGCGGACGTACTGCTCCCCGAGGCGGTGGGCCGCATCCAGCGGGGCGAGTTCCCCGAGGACGTGATCAGGGCGGTCGCCGCCAACCAGCAGGGACGCGGCGACCCGGAGTCCAACGCCGTCAACCTGAAGGTGGTGCGTACCGTCCTGGAGGCGGTCTCCGCCGAGGAGGACATGCGTGACTCCGCGCAGCGCGCCTTCGTCAACATCGCCCGACGCGTGCAGGCAATCGTCCACCAACAGGCCCGCGGCCTGAGGGAGATGGAGGACCGGCACGGCAACGACCCGGAAGTCTTCGGCGACCTGCTGCGATTGGACCACGGCACGGCGCTGATCGGCCGCCTCGCCGACAGCATCGCGGTACTCGGCGGTGCCCGGCCGGGCAGGCAGTGGAGCAAGGCGGTACCGCTGTTCAGCTGCCTGCGCGGTGCGATGTCGCGGATCCTGGACTACCAGCGGGTGGAACTCCACTCGGTCTCGGAGATCGCCATCGTCGGCCCCACGGTCGAACCGCTGATCCACGCGCTGTCCGAACTGCTGGACAACGCGACCCGCTACTCGCCGCCGGAGACCAAGGTGCATCTGACCGCGGTCGAGGTGCAGGCGGGCATCGCGGTGGAGATCGAGGACGGCGGGGTGAGCCTCAGCGAGGAGGCCCGGGCCCGCGCCGAACGGATGCTCGCGCAGGCACAGGCCGGCATCGACCTCAACGACCTTGGCGAGACACCCCGACTCGGTCTGGCGGTGGTGGGACGGCTGTCCCAGGCCTACGGCTTCCAGGTCTCGCTGCGCCCCTCGGCGTACGGCGGGGTACGGGCGGTACTGATCGTCCCCCAGGAACACCTGACCACGGCCGCCGCGCACGGCAGGGCACACGGCATCGGCGCGGTCTCCGTCACCCGGCAGGACGCCTCGGCGCCCAAGATCTCGATCCCGCGGCCGATCACCGGCCTCAGCCCACGCCGCGCCATGCCCCCCAGCACCATGGACGACGACGTGCCGGTGGTGACCGAGCGCACCGCCAACGGGCTGCCGCAGCGCCGCCGCCGCGCCCCCGTCCCGCCGCCCCGAACGCGTTCCGTGTCGGCCCCCGCCGCCACGAACCCCGCCGCCGACACCTCGGACCAGGGCAAGGAGCCCCCCGGTATGTGGTTGGCCGCCTTCCAGAGCGCGGTGTCAGGCGATCCGCCAGCCAGCGCTCCAGTCCACGACAACAGTGACGAGTCATTGGATAAGGGTGAGTAGCCATGATGCAGTTGCGCGCCAACATGGACTGGATGCTCAAGGACCTGGCATCGAGCGTTCCGTGCACCCGTCAGGTCGTGGTGCTCTCCTCGGACGGCCTGCGGATGGCGCAGTACGGCTCGGACACCGACGCCGCGGACCGGCTCGCCGCCGCCTGCGCCGGGCTGCAGAGCCTGGCGGCGGCGGTGGCCGCCGAGTTCCCGCACAGCAACGGCATGATGCGGCTGGTCGTGATCGAGATCAACGGTGGCTTCTTCTACCTGATGGCGGCGGGCGCCGGAGCCTATCTGGCGGTACTCGCCGACGAGGGGGTGGACGCGGGCCTGATGGGGCAGCGCATGCGGGACCTGGTGGCCCGTATCGGTGAGCACCTGAGCAGCCCGCCGCGCAACGACGGGCAGACCACATGAGCGGATCGGACCAGCAGAAGGACGAGCAGGAGTGGAATGAAGGTGACCCGGAACGCCTGTACGTGATCACCAAGGGGCGCAGCGGTTCAACCGAGAAGGCCGCGATCGACCTGGTCACACTGATCGTGTCGCGGTCAGGACCGACATCGGGGATGCAGCCGGAGCACGCGGCGATCGTGCGGCTGTGCCAGTCCCCGCTGTCGGTGGCCGAGATCTCGGCGTACTTACATTTGCCGGTCAGCGTGGTGAGCGTGCTGGTCGCGGACCTGCTGGCCGATGAACGTGTGGAGGCGCGTGCCATGGTACCGCCCGCCCAACTTCCCGATGCTGCGCTCATTGAGGCGGTGATGCATGGACTTCAAAAGCTCTGAACTGATGGACGCCGACACCGTCGTCGGGCCGCGGGCCGAGGACACGTTGCCGTCGTCGGCCACCGCCGCGGTGAAGATCGTGATCGTTGGCGGCTTCGGGGTCGGCAAGACGACCCTGGTCGGCTCGGTGAGCGAGATCCGCCCACTGACCACCGAGGAGACGATGACCCAGGCCGGTGTCGGGGTGGACGACATCGCCGGGGTGGAACGCAAGACGGCGACCACCGTCGCCATGGACTTCGGCCGGATCAGCATCAACGACGAACTGGTGCTGTACCTGTTCGGCACGCCCGGCCAACAGCGCTTCTGGTTCCTCTGGAACGGTTTGTTCCGGGGCGCGTTGGGGGCTGTGGTGCTGGTGGACACACGACGCCTCGAAGTCAGTTTCGATGTGATCGGACGGCTGGAGGAGCGCGAAGTCCCCTTCGTCGTCGCCATAAACACCTTCCCCGAAGCGCCCACCTACCCCACCGAGGAACTACGCACCGCACTCGACCTGCCCGCACACGTCCCCATCGTCGACTGCGACGCCCGCAAGCGGGCCTCCAGCCGCGACGTCCTGCTGACCCTGATGCGCTACCTGCACTCCCTCGCCGCCACACCGGAGCACTCGTGACCACTACCCCACCCCCCACCTGCCCCGCCCACGCCCCCGGCCCCATCGGCCCCGGCGGCGTCCGCCGCCTCTACGGCCCGGAGGCGGAAGCCGACCCCGTCGGCCTGTACAACAAACTGCGCGCCGAACACGGGGCGGTGGCCCCGGTGTTGGTACCCGGCGACCTACCGGCCTGGCTGGTCCTCGGCTACGCGGAGAACCTGGAGGTCATGCGGACGCCTTCACGGTTCTCCCGGGATTCGCGGCGGTGGACGCCGTTGGTAGAGGGGCGAGTCGCGATGGACTCACCGATGCTTCCCATCGTCGCGTGGCAGCCGATGTGCACCTTCGCCGACGGCGAGGAGCACGAGCGACTGCGCAAAGCCGTGACGGAGAGCATGAACCGCTTCGACCGCCGAGGAATCCGGCGCTATGTCCTGCGCTTCGCCAACCAGTTGGTGGACGAGTTCGCCGAAGACGGCCATGCAGAGCTGGTCAAGCAGTTCGCCGAGCACCTCCCAATGCTGACGATGACTCAGATTGTTGGCATGCCCGACGAGTACGGCCCACGCCTCGTGGACGCGGCACGCGACATGCTGACCGGCACCGAGACCGCCATCGCCAGCAACGACTACGTCGTGGACACACTGCGCGAGCTCGTCTCCACCAAGCGTGCCAAACCGGCGAACGACTTCGCGTCTTGGTTGATCGAACACCCCGTCCGGCTCACCGATGACGAGGCGGTGGCGCACCTGCGCCTGGTGCTAATCGCCGCGTATGAAAGCACCGCCAACCTGATCTCGAACACCCTACGCATGGTGCTCACTGATCCGCGCTTCCGCGCCTCCCTGGCGGGAGGGCACATGACCCTGCCCGAGGCAGTGGAACAAGTCCTTTGGGACGCACCGCCGTTCTGGCGAATCTACGGCCGTTGGGCCACCGGCGACACCGAGTTCGCGGACAAGAAGATCAAAGCCGGTGACATGATGATCCTGGGTCTGGCCGCGGGCAACATCGATCCGGCCATCCGTCCCGACCTCTCCGTCCCAGTTCACGGAAACCGCTCCCACCTCGCCTTCAGCGGCGGCCCCCACGAGTGCCCCGGCCAGGAAATCGGTCGGGCCATCGCGGACACCGGTGTCGACGCGCTGCTTGCGCGGCTGCCCGACATTCAACTCGCTGTGCCGGAAGACGAACTGCACTGGGAGAACGGGTTGATGTCCCGCCGCCTCACAGCCGTGCCGGTGGAATTCACCCCGCACAAGCCCGAGCGCGTCGAGGACACCGACTTGTGGCCCGCTCCGCCCACGGCCCCGGAGCCTTCTGAGCTGGTGCCGGAAAAGAAGGAGGCCCCGGCGACCGCGTACGTCCTTCCTCGGGTCACGTCCTGGTGGCAGGCGCTGACCCGTTGGTGGCGGGCGCGATAGGTCTGGTGCAGGTCCCGTATCGCGACGCGTACTCAGGCAGGAGCTCCGCTCCTCAACGCATTGACGTTGGTGTGGCTAACGCGGTTGTGGGCTCGACGGCGATCCGCATGTGGGACTCGCCGATATGGTGGACTACGCGGTAACGCGGGGCGCTGACGTGCCAGCAGGCGAACCCGGCACAGACATGGTGAATGCCGTCGAGCCACCGCCTCGTCCCAGGGCTGTCGGCGTCCTTCAGCAGGCGGCGTTCCGCCTCCTGTAGCGACTCGACGAGATCATCGTGGAGGCGGGCGGCCAAGCCGAACGCCTCGTCGAGTCGGCACCGCCGTTCATCCGCGAAGGACCGCACCACATTGGGCCAGTCAGCGGCGAAGTCCTTGGTCACTCCGACGAGGTCGTTGACGACTCCGACGATGGAAGCGGCGAGCATCTCGACGTCCCATCGAGCCGGATGTGCCCGGGTGACCGCATCCAGTTCCTGGCGCTGCGCGTATTCCACCCAGTGCGTCACTGGCAACGCCCCGCCGATCACGGCTTTCAGTGCCAGGTACTGGTCTACCGGCGGTTGCCTTCCGGTGCGCCTGGCGGCGTTGACGAGTCCGGCCTCCTGGGAGACCGCGTCGACCCAACTGCCGAAACGGTTCTCCTGCTCCCTGAGCCATGCCTCACTCATCGTGGTACGAAACTGCCGCCCGATCTCCCACCACCCACGCAGATAGGGGCTTACGTGCCGGAGCTCCTTCAGCTCTCCGCGGATCGCTTTGCCCACTGATTCCGGCGGCAGGGCCGTCCCCTCGATGGCATCATCCCAGAAGATCCACAGCGACAACGCGCGTGTCACTGTTCGCAGTTCCCGCCATCCGGCCAGAGGAAACGGGCATCCTCCGTACAGGCCCACGGACATGGCCTCGAAGACCCGCTCTTCCTCCGCTCCACGGACCACTTGCAGCCTGGTGAACCATGCACGAGCGTCCCGTTCAACCACTTCGTGCAATGGATTGACGGAAGCGAACCAATGTTCCGGGTAGCGAATACTCACCCTGTCAACCATGGCGTGTGTCCTCCGTGCCGACTGTGGCGGACTCTCTTGGAAAACGCGAATGCGGTCGGCGTCGAACAGGCAACCGGGCTCCATCAACTGGGCGTCGCACGCCTTTGGTGAAGGCTCGCCGGCCAACTGCAAGCGGTGGGCGGAACCTGCATCCGTGCTGCGAGCGCACAGCGCCCGCACACCCTCCGACCCGTCAATCGTCCCCACCAGCCCCACCGTCCCGCGCCGTTGCCCCGAACCCCACTTTCGAACGCCCGTACACCACCGGGTCTAGCCAACCAGTTGCATGTTCGACTTTTCACTCACGAGCAGGCAAGGGCAAGTGCCACTCAAGGCGGCGCGCGAGGCACGCGGCCGCACGCACACAACGGCAGCGCACTCCGCCCCTGTCACGCGCCACCCGCACACGCTGATCGGCGTCAGGCACGGAAATTGGAGATTACTTCAGAACGGGTACATGTACGGCGTAGTAGTACTCACCCGAGCAAACCCCAACCGGCCCAGGATCGGTCGGCTCTCGTCCGACGCGTCGACCTGTAGGTAGCGGTAGCCGCGTTCGGCGGCGAGGGCGGCGCGGTAGGCGATGAGGGCGCGGTAGATACCCCTGCCGCGCCAACTCGGGAGGGTGCCGCCGCCCCATAGGCTGGCGAAGTCGGTGCCCGCGTGGAGCTCCAGGCGGGCCGCGCAGACCGGCTGGTCGTCTGCCATGGCGAGGACCGCCGTTACCGTGTCGGGGGTCGCGGTCAGTTGGGCCAGTAGGCGGTGGCGGAGGCGGGAGCCGTCCGTGCCGAAGACCCGTTCGTGGACGTCGGCCACCAGGTCCACGTCGGCCGCGTCGGTCACCGGGCGCAGGTGGATGCCCGCTGGGAGGCTGACCTCCGTGGGGAGTTCGCCGATCTCGGCGATCATCACGGCCTCCTCGGGGCGCGGGGTGAATCCCGCCGCGCACAGTCGCTGTCCGAGGTCGGCCGGGCGGTCATGGGAGTAGTGCTTCCACTCGAACTCCCCGCATCCCAACTCCCGGAAATGCGCCACCTGTTCGGCGATCACCGCATCCGCGGAATCCGCGTCGAGGCCCGACCAGAGGATGCCGTTCCAGTCCTGTGCCGTACCAACCTGGCGCACCACGTCGCCCGCCCGCTCGACCCGGGCGCCGGGTCCGTCCGCCCGCGCGCCCAGCCGCATCTGCTGGTCATACGTCACCAGTACCTTCTCAATGTCCATGCGGGCACTCCAGCACCGAACAGTCACACGCGGCAACGCCATTTGCGATCAGCCCCGGCCGCCCTCGGTCATGGACTGGGTGCCGATGACATTGAGGAGCCTGAGTCGCTCGGCATCCGCGCTGCCGGGCGCGGCGGTGTAGGCGATGATGCGCAGATCGCTGCCGGTAGCCGTGAGCACGTCGCAGTCGAGGGTGAACGTCCCGACATCGGGGTGATGGATGATCTTGGTGTCCGTCTCGTGGACGCCGACGGTTCCCGTGTCCCACAGTCGTGCGAAGTCGACGCTGACGTCCCGAAGGTCCTTGATCAGGGAGCGCAGCCCGGCATCGGCGGGGTAGCGGGCCGTCGCCGCCCTGAGATCGCCGACCACGGCGTTCTCGAACCGGATCTGCTGCTCGGCGGTGTGGCTGACCCGGCTCGGCAGACCGGTGAAGTGACGCCAGACGATGTTGCGTTCGCGTCCGCTCCACGCGGACACGTCCCCGTGCAGGGCGGCCCACATCGGGTTCCACAGGATCAGACTCCACGCGGCGTCGCACACGCTGAGCGGTGCGCCGTCCAACTGGTCGAGCAGTCTTCGGACGCCTGCCGGGATGTGCGCCGACAGCTGCCCGGGGCCCGGCGCCGTCTCGCCCGCGAGCCGATACAGGTGTTCGCGCTCCACGTCCGACAGCCGTAGGGCGCGGGCCAGCGCGGACAGGACCTGGGTCGACGGGGAGGTGGCGCGGCCCTGTTCCAGTCGGACGATGTAGTCCACCGACAGGCCCGCGAGCTGCGCCAGTTCCTCACGCCGCAGTCCGGCGGCCCGCCGTACTCCGCCGACGGGCAGTCCCACCGCGGCGGGGGATGTTCGGTCGCGCCAGCCGCGCAGCGCCCTGGCCAGTTCCCTGGACTCGCTCATGCCCCCAGTATCCGGCCGCCGCGGCAGGACAGCCTGGTACTGGCAGTCCACAGGATGCGGCGGGTACTGCCTGTTCCTCGGTGCTGCGACGAGGGTGGTGGCATCACCACCTCACCGATCACCGGAAGTGAGCACATGACCACCACACTGATCACCGGAGCGAACAAGGGCCTCGGTTTTGAGACGGCCCGGTGCCTGATCGAGGCCGGGCACACCGTCTACGTCGGGGCGCGCGACCCCCACCGCGGCCAGGAGGCCGCCACACGGCTCGGCTCCCGTTTCGTACAGCTCGACGTGACCGACGTGGAGTCCGTCAAGGCCGCCGCCGAATTCGTCCGCGCGGACGCCGGACGCCTCGACGTCCTGGTCAACAACGCCGGCATCGTGGGCGTGCGCAAGCCGGTAGGCGAGGTCACCGGAGCCGACATGCTCACCACCTACGACACGAACGTCTTCGGCGTCGTGCGGGTCACGCACGCCTTCCTGCCGCTGCTGCGGGCAAGTGACGCCGCGGTCGTGGTCAACGTCAGCAGTGGTCTGGGCTCGCTGGCGGCGACCGCCGATCCCAGCCGGGTCGAGTTCCAGGTGATGGCACTGGACTACAACTCCTCCAAGACCGCGCTGGTCATGATCACTTCGCAGTACGCCAGGGCGTATCCCGCGATCCGGTTCAACGCCGTCGACCCCGGCTACACCGCCACCGACCTCAATGGCCACCGGGGCACCAACACCGTCGAAGAGGGCGCGGAGATCATCGTGCGGATGGCCTCCCTCGGCGCTGACGGCCCGACCGGGGGCTTCTTCGACCGCAACGGCCCGGTTGTCTGGTGATCCCGGTGAAGGCGAGCCCGGATCCCACCTCCTAGCCCCGCACCGTGAGCACCGCCGCGGACTCAGCCCCGTTCGCCGCGTTGATCGGGGCGAGTCCGCTCGGCAGTGACTGCCGCAGCATCACTCCGGCGAACCGCCCGCCGAACACCAGTGGCCCCAGCACCACTTCACGCTCCGGCGGGGTAGCCCCCGGCAGCTCGACGACCGCCGGGCGCAGCCGCTCCTGCACCACGTAGCGCTCGCGCTGGTCGGCCAGCCGCTCCCGGATGAGGGCCCGCCACTCCTGGTCGGTCATCGCGCGGCCGAACGCCACGCCCTTGCCGCCGTAGGCCGAGGCCGGTTTGCAGATCAGCCGCTCGCGGTCGGCGAGCGCACGGTCGGCGGTCTCGGCGCGTAGCCGGAACGTCGAGGGCACGTGTGTGCGCACCCACTCGCGTTCCTCCGACCGCAGTTGGGAGGCGAACTCGGGGGCGGTGAGCAGTTCCAGGTTCGCCTTGTTGTCGAAGAGTGCGGCGGCGGGGGAGCCGACGAAGTCCAGCTTCCCGGCCGTGTCGAGATCCATCAGGGCACGGGTGTGTTCGTGCGGCACGAAGGCCCTGGACTCGTGCCAGGTGTACATCGTCACCACGACGTCCACGCGTCGGCCCTCGAAGTACGCGCCGTCGTCGGTGGTTTGGAGGTCGGTGACCAGGCCACAGCTGATCTCGTAGCCCGCGGAGCGGATCATCCGTACGAAGAAGCGGCGGCCGGAGTCGATGTCCGCCGGGTTGGCGATCGCCTCGAAGACATGCGGCGGCCGGTCGCCGCGCCGCCGTACGAGTGCGGCGAACGTCTCCAGCCACGTCTTCGCGGTGTCGGGACCGAGCAGGCCCAGTCCGCGCCGTTCCAGGAACCGGTGGTAGGCCGAGGCCCGGGCGGCGTCGGTGTACGGGGGAAGTGTGCTCAGGCCGCCGAGCGAGGTGGCGACGTTCAACTCGACCAGTTTCAGGCCGCCTTCGGTCACCAGCAGGTCGGGCCGCATGAACGAGGTGGCGATGCGGCGCAGCCGTGGGTTGCGCAGCGCCGCGCACATCAGGTCGGCGTCCTCCTGCGGCACCCCGAGGTACTCGGCCCATGCCGCCAGGTCGTCGCCGAAGATCCGCCGCGGCAGGCTGGCGAGCAGCTCGCAGAGGCGTAGCCCGGCCGTGGCGGTCTCGTCGGACGCGGCGGTGGTGAAGCAGGGCGGCGGGTACATGTGCCGGTAGTTGGACCGGTGGATGCTGTGCTGGAAGCGCGCCCGATCGGGCTCGGCCTCTTCGGTGGCCGCGAAGTCGGTCCAGGCCGCCACTGCCCGTGGCTCAAGCCAGTCCCATGCGGTCATGACAGCTTGCCCGCGGAACGCAGCGCGTCCAGCACGGTGTTGACCGCCTCGGAGGACTGGTCGACACCGGTCGCACGGTAGGCGTAGCTGAGTCCGCCCGGGTTCACCAGGTTGAACTCCATGACGTACGGATACGCCAGGTCGATCCCGGAGTAGAAGATGCCGAGTCCCATCATGCGCTTGCCGAGTTGGCGCACGAAGTCGTCCTCTTCCGGGGTCAGGGTGAGGGGCTCGAACCTGGCGCCGAGCGTGACGTTGGCCCGGTCGTCGTGCTCGGGGTGGATCCGCCTGAAGCCGCTCACCGGGGTGTCACCGGCGATGATGACCCGCTTCTCGTTGCTGCGTACGTTGGGTATGTACTCCTGTACGGCGGTGTACCGCTTGGCCATGCCGATGATGTCGCGTCCGTACCTGCCGTAGCGCGGCGCGGCGTTGCCGGTGGCGGACTGCAGGAGTGCGGAGCGGTTGCGTTCGTGCTTGCTGAGGAAGTAGACGTCCGCACCGATGCCGTCGTTGGTGGGCTTGACCACCCAGGTGCGTGCTGGGTCGGACTCCACCAGGCTGGTGAGGAAGTCGAAGTCGTTGGAGACGTAGGAGGCGGGGAGGTTCTCGTTGGGCACCGCGGCGCCGAGGGTGGTCTTGGAGTTCATGTAGAACAGCGCGGACGCGTCGTTGACGAACGGCACCCGCCGGTTGAGCAGCCACAGCAGTTGGAAGTGGTCGGTGAGCGCGTCGGGATGGGTACCGGCGAGCACCCAGACCAGGTCGAACTCCTCGGCGGACGCGTAGGACTCGCTCAGTGCCGGGAAGTCGCTGCCGACGAGATACTCCTCGGTGAGCCGCACCCGGTCGCACACCACGACGGAGTCGTGTACGCAGAGGGTGTCGATGTCGCCGATGTACACGTCGTGGCCTTCGCGGAACAGCGCGCTGGGGATGATGGAGTGGTTGTCGAGCCGGAACGTGGCCGCCTCGGACACCAGGACCAGGATCTTGTACGACACGGGAAGCGCCTTTCAGGTTGAACGGGCGGTCTTTCAGCGGGCTTTGACGGCGTGCTCGGCCGCGGTGAGCGCGCGCACGGCGCGGGCCAGGTTGTGCTCCAGCCCGTCGCGGGTGTCGCCGGTGGCGACGACGAAGCCGTGCCGGTCGCCGGACTTGCGGATCTCCGGCGGGTACTCCCCCGCCGGTACGCAGACGCTGACCTCGGCGACGCCGGGCAGCGCGGCGACCGGTGCGGTGTCGATGACGGGCATCGCAGCGGCCCGGTCGAAGGTGACGTAGCGGATGCCCGCCACCCGGGTACGGGTGGCCTCGGTGGGCGCCGGTAGTCCGAGGACGTTGGCCATCGCCTGCTCGAAGACGTCCTCGCCCAGGGCGAGTTCGAGCATGTCGCTGATCCGGTCGCCGCCAGGGCGGCCGTGTGACTCGATGAGCCGGGGCCCGGCCGCGGTGAGCATGACCTCGGTGTGCGAGGGCCCGTAGCGGTAGCCCGCGGCGTCCAGGGTCGCGGTGACGAGGTCGCCGATGGCGGCCTGGTCGGCGGGGTCCAGGTGGACGGGCAGGGTGTGCCCGGTCTCCACGAAGTGCGGAGCGCCTGTGGTCATCTTCTCGGTGATGGCGAGGATGCGGTGACCGGCGGGTGAGCTGATGGCCTCGACGCTGTACTCGGTCCCGGTCAGGAACTCTTCCACCAGGTGGGGGGTTTGGAAGTCGAGGGTGCTCAGATAGTGCTCGGCCTCGCTGGGGCCGGTGAGGTACCGCACCCCGGAACTGCCTGTTCCGTCCACTGGCTTGACCACGCAGGGGAAGCCGATCCGATCGGTGGCGGGCAGGATCTCATCCTTCGTGAGGCACGTCAGATGGGCCACCGGCGCTCCCGCCCGGTCGCCGACCAAGGACCGCAGCCGTGCCTTGTCCTTGAAGGCTTCGAGGGCCTGCGGCGGGTTGCCGGGCCAGCCCAGTTCGCGGTTGACCACCGCCGACACCGCGCAGCCGAGTTCGCCGAAGCCGAAGCAGCTCACCGGTGCCGGAAGCTCCAACGCACGGAGTTCATCTATGAGTTCGCCGGGGTCGATGTGCCAGGGGGTACGGAGCACCGGCCCCGACGCGCCAACCGGTTCCGGGCCGCCCGGCACGGTGGCGATCACTGTGGAGACGCCGAGTCGGTGCGCCGCGCGGATCACCAGGTCGCGTGGGTTGAGCAGTACGGCGGTGCACCGTGCCGGGTCACTGTGCGGGTTCTGGTGAGGTGGTGGGCCTTGGGGTGTTGGCGGGGTGGGTGTTCGCGACATGGTGGGCACGATCTTTCGGTAGGAGGAGGCAGGCTGCCGCGGCGCCGACGGACAGCCCGATGATCACCAGCCAGACCCCGCTGCCGCCGCGCAGCGTCTGCAGGAGGAAGCCGCCCATGCTGGCGCCCAGCAGGCTGCCGAAGGCACCGGCCGCGGCCATGGTGCCGAGCGCACGCCCGGTACCGCGCGTCGAACTCGCCTTGATCGCCTGTTCGTCGAGGCTGGGTCCTACCAGCATCTCGGCGGCCGTGACCGGCAGTACGAAGGCCAGCAGCGAGAACCAGCCGGCCCGCGGAATGAGCACCGCGTAGGCGCAGCCGAACGCGAGGAACCCGATGGCCAGCAGCGTACGGGTGGCGGTGCGGCGGAAGACGTGCCGCAGCAGTGTGTACTGGCACAGCACCACCAGCGCGCCGTTGATGGTGAAAACCACGGAGATCGCGGCGGTGCTGCCGGTCATGGCGTGCGCGGTGATCGGCATGACCACGTTGAGCTGGCTGTAGATCGCCCAGTAGGCGACGCCGACCAGGCACAGCGGTATCCACTGCCAGCGCGCCCAACCCGGCGCGTCCGGTGCGGCATCCCGCGCCGCCGCAGGGCGCGGCCGAGGTCGCGCCGTGAGCGGCCGGAACGCCAGGCGCAGGCCGAGCACCAGGTGCGAGAGCACACAGGCGCCGAGGATGAACGGGAAACCGAACGGGTACACGGCGGCGCCGAGCGCCGGTCCGAGGACCACGCCGATGTTCACGAACGTGGCGCGCAGCGCCAGCATGGTGCGTGGTTCGACGCTGTCCTCGGACACCAGCAGCGTCTTGATCGACAGGCCCAGCATCGACCCGCCGACGCCGAGGGTGACGATGCCCGCCACGATCGGCGTCAGCCGGGTACCGCCGCCGAGGGCGAGCAGCAGATATCCGGCGATCCGCAGCGCGAACCCGGCCATCATCACCCGTCGCGCGCCACACCGGTCCACCAGCATCCCGCACAGCAGCGAGAAGCCCTGGTTGGAGAAGGCGAGCAGGCCCACCAGGAATCCCGTGCGGCTGGCCGAGATGCCCTGCGCGGTGAGCTGGATGGCCAGCAGCGGCAGGAACATGAACGTCGTCAGGCCGGTGAACAGCACGGCGATCAGCAGTGTGCGTCCGGTCGGCGACGTCTGGCGCCACGCCTTCACGGCCTTCGCCCTTCACGTTGCGGCGCCTCGCGCAGGTTCGCCAGCAGCCAGTCCTCCACTTCGAACAGCCGCTGTTCCACCTGAAGGGTGTCGGCGCCCTCCACGATCGCGAAGCACAGGTGGGAGGTGCTGTTCTGCGCTGTGGCGCCGGGTGGGAGTTTGTCGTTCACCTGGTAGTGCCGCACCCACGCGAACGGCGGTTGCGGCGGCGCCCCGACCGGGCGGCCCGGCGGCACGATGGCGACCGAGCCGTGCAGTGTGTTCGGCGGTGTGCTGGGCGCCGGGTCGACGGGCAGCCCGCAGGACAGCCGCAGCCAGGTGGTGAGCAGGTCGAGTCCATAGGTGGCGCGGGTGAGGGCGGGGATACGGGAGCCGCCGACCCGCGAGGCGATCTCGCACAGCAGCAGCTCGTCGTCCAGCGTGTGGAACACCTCAAGGTGGTAGGCACCGGTCGCCGGGGTGTCGAAGACGTCCAGCACGCTGTCCAGGAACTCCTCCAGCCGCTTGGCGAGCTTGTCCTGCGGGTGCAGTTGCAGCGAGCCGTTGTTCTGCCCGGACAGCACGCCGAGGCAGTTGCGCAGATAGCGGGAGGAGGCGACGAACCGGTAGCCGTCGGCCAGGACCGCGTCGACGTGGTAGATGTCGCCCTCGACGTACTCCTCGGCCATGAGGTCGTCGCGCCAGTGCCGACGGCTGAAGGCGACCAGTTCTTCCTCGTCGCGCAGCACCACGATGTCGCGTGAGCCACCCTGCTTCACGGGCTTGACGACGACGGGGTACCCGTTGTCGTCGATGAAGTCGGTGAGATCGGTGATCGTCGCCAGCCGGGCGAAGCGCGGGGTGGCGACGGCGCGTTCGGCGACCTGCTTCATGACCACTTTGTCGCGGAACGACAACGCGCTCACCGGTGACTGGCCCGGGATGTCGAGGTCCGCGCGGATGCGGGCGGCCCGTTCCAGGTCGTACTCGTTGTCGGTGATCAGGTGGCTGAACCGCTCCTCCTTCGCCAACTGACGGATGCGCAGTTCGGCGTAGGGTACGAACTCGCAGTCCGGCACGTACTCGTACCGCGCGAACCGCCCGGTGTCGGCCAGCTCGTGGTGGCTGAAGACATGGAGTCGGTCGGCCAGTTCGGGGAGCATGGCGGCATAGTCGTTCAACGGACCGTAGTTGATGACCGCGACGTTGGCCATTTGGCGTACTTCCTTCACACTATGAGGCCAGTAGTTCCAGTTCCGGCAGGTTGTCCCGCACGCTGAACGACCGTCTGGCCCAGTTCGTGGTGCACCAGGGACCGGCGATGTCGGCCAGATCGGAAATCACGGCCGGGCGGTAGCCCGGGTCCGCGACGAGCGGTCCGTCGAGCGGGTACACCTTGTCGACGTAGCGGTGTCCGGGGTCGGCCGCGATGAACACTATGGGCCCACCGGTGGGTTCCACGGAACGGTGATAACGCGCCACCTGCCAGCCCGCGCCGGCGGACAGCCCGGCGAACACACCTGTGGTGGACAGCAGATGACGGCATCCGGCCGCGGCGACATCGAAGTCCAGCCAGTGGATGTCGTCGTAGGCGCTGTAGTCGATGTTGTCGAAGCGGATTCCGCTGCCGATGCCCGCGATGATGAACCCGTCGAGCGGAACGGATTCCGCGCCGAACGACCGGCTGCCGAACGGCTGGATGCCGGCCACCCGTACATCGCCGCCGGCGGCCCGTAGATAGCGGCTCATCGCGCCGGTCGAGGCACCGGTGCCGACCCCGCCGACCAGGGTGAGATCCGCCGAACCGAGTTCGCCGATCAGCGAGTTGGCCACCTTCTCGTATCCGACGTAGTGCACGTCGTCGTGGTACTGCCGCATCCAGTACGCGTCCGGGTGCTCGTTGAGATAGGCGTGGACGCGCCGGACCCGGGTTTCCTGGTCGTGCTTGAGGCTTTCCGAGGGCGGCACCTGGTCAAAGGTCGCGCCGAGGTACTTCAGCTGTGTCCTGATCGCCGTGTCCACCGCGACGGAGGCGAAGATATGGCATTTCAGGCCGAGTTCCCGGCAGACCAGTGCGAGTGCGTGACCGTAGATTCCGCTGGAGCTGTCCACCAGCGTCTGCCCGGGGCGGATCACCCCGCGGGCCAGCAGGTCCTTTACCGCCGCATAGACCGAGGTGACCTTCATGACCTCGAAACGGAGGACGTAGATTCGGTCGTCCAACTCGATCAGGTCCGGTTCCGCGAGTTTCTCCGCGAACGTTCTGTACACTTCGAAATCCTTTCCGGATAAGTCGCGTTCAGCTGCGCCCGCGGCGATCGGAGGAGGAACTGGGAGGGTGACGGGCAGGCCCGGCAGACGCGTGGTGCCGAGGTACGGCCGAGAACCTAGGAGCGGGTCGGCTGGCACGTCAAGAATCCATGTCAAGTCCGGAGTTGGAACGTTGGACCTGACAGGCTTCCGGGTGCCGCGTGGACAGCGTCGGCGCTCACGCAAAGGATGGTCGGCCATGGTGAGCCTGTCTTCTACCCATTCTCGCCGCCCGGCGCATTCAGCTGCGCCCCGGCTATCCGAATTCCAGCAGCCGGTACATGACACCGTCATGGAACGCGCCCGGCTACATCCGGACCACACCGCCGTGATATGCGGGGACGACACCGTTTCCTATCGGGAACTCGCCGGCATCGCCCTCGACGTTGCCAGTGAGCTGAACTCAGACGAGGCATACGCCGATTGCCGTAGAATCGGGATAGAGGCGTACCGTACGGCCGCGACTGCGGCCATCGCGCTCGGTGTCGCCTTGTCCGGCCGGTCGTTTGTCTTCCTCAATCCGGAATCCCCGGAGAACACTTCGCGGCACATCCGGTCGTCGGCCGGAGTCTCGGTGGTCGCCGATCCCACCAGCGGCGGGTTCCGAAAGCTGCCCGACGCCGGCACCGCCGCCCCCGCCAGGCCTTCCCCGGCGGACGAGGCGTATGTGCTCTACACCTCCGGCAGCAGCGGCAGGCCCAAGGGCGTGTCGGTCTCCCAGCGCAATCTGGCGGACTCCACCGCCGCTCGGCTCGCGGTGTACGAGAGCTTCGGTACCCCGACCTTCCTGCTGCTGTCGCCCTTCTACTTCGACTCGTCGGTGGCGGGCGTCTGGGGCACCCTCGCGGCGGGCGGCACACTGGTGGTCGCCCGTGAGGACGAGCGACGAGATCCGGCGGCACTCGTCGGGCTCATCGCACGGCACGGGGTCACCCACACGCTGACGGTACCGAGCTTCTACGCCGAGCTGCTGCACACCGTCTTCCAGGACGGTCAACTCGCCGCCGGCCTCGCATCGTTGCGGCTGGTGATCTGCGCTGGCGAGTCGCTGCCGCAGGGCGTCATCGAACAGCACTTCTCGCTGCTGCCCAAGGTCACGCTGGGCAACGAGTACGGCCCGACCGAGTGCACCGTCTGGGCCACCTACCGGCTGTACGAGCGTCCCGGCGCCTCCGGCATCGGCTTCCCGATCCCCGGCACGTCGATCCATCTGCTGGACGACCGGCTGCGCGAGGTACCGCCCGGCGAGGTGGGCCAGATCGCCATCTCCGGCCGCGGTGTGACCACTGGCTACGTCGGCGCCGAGCAGGAGACGCGGACGAGGTTCACCGACATCGAGGTGGCACCCGGCAGGACCGTGCGGGCCTATCTGACCGGCGACCTCGGCCGCTGGTCGGCGGCGCACGGGCTGCAGTTCGCGGGCCGGCTGGACAACGAGGTGAAGATCCGCGGCGTACGGGTGAACATCGAAGCCATCGAGGAGACGCTGGCCGCGCACCCCGGCGTACGGGCCGCCGCCGTGGCGCACGACTCCGAGACCTCCACCTGCTACGCGTTCGTCGTCAGGGACGCTGACGCCCCGGTCGACGCCGCCTCCGTACGCCACCGGGTGGCGTCGGAGCTGGACACCGCGGTGGTCCCGGACCGGGTGGTGTTCGTGGAACGACTGCCGCGCACCGCACACGACAAGATCGACCGGTCCGCGCTACTGGCCTCGGTGCGCCGCGCCGGGGCGGAACCCGCCGACCAGGACGCGGACGGACTCACCGCCCAGATCACCCGGGCTTGGGAGGAGGTCCTGGGCGTGTCGGTGAACGAGGCCGAGCCCGGCAACTTCTTCGAGCTCGGCGGCAACTCCCTGTCCGTACTGAGGCTTTCCCGCGCGCTGGGCAGGATCGCCGGTCGCCCGGTCGCGGTCAAGCAGGTGTACCGCTGCGGCACGATCCCCCAGCAGGTGGAACTGCTGTCCAGCCTCTGAACCGCCCGACACGACCCACAACACCACCGCACCGATGGGTACTTGCCATGACCGAACCCACCTCCATCCGAAGGTTCGCTGCCCGATCCGACACCGAGCAATCCGTGTTGTGCTTCCCGCACGCCGGTGGCTGTGCGTCCTTCTTCCGGTCCTGGCAGTCACTGCTGCCTTCGGCGCGGGTGTGCGCGGTGCAGTACCCGGGCCGGGAGGAGCGCATCGCCGAGCCGACGGCGGGCAGTCTGCTGGAACTCGCCCAATCCGTCGCCGAGGAGATACTGGCCGACTCGGCGCGCTACTCGGTGCTGTTCGGGCACAGCATGGGCGCGTACGTCGCCTTCGAGGTCGCCCACCATCTGCTGCTGGCCGGGGCCGCCGTGCCGACCCTGGTGGTCTCCTCGGCCGCCGCACCCGCGCTACGGCCTCCTGTCCCGTTCGAGAGCTCCGACGAGGTGCTGGCGTACCTCGAGCGCTATGAGCCGTTGAGCGACGAGATCCGGCAGGACCCGGAACTGCTCGATCTGATCCTCGACTACATCAAGGACGATCTGCGCCTGGTCGCGGAGTACCGGGAGCACATCGGAAAGCGGATCGACGCGCGGCTGGTGGCCGTGGTCGGCGCGGACGACGTGCCGGAGATCCGGTCCCGGTTCACCGCGTGGCAGCAGCACACCGAAGCCGAGTTCGTCCCGGTGGTGAACCCGGGCGGGCACTTCTACCTGCGTACCGATCCCCCGGTCCGGCTGATTCGCGCCGAGTTGGGTCGGTGCCTCGCCACGGTCGGCACGAGCACCTGATGGGAAACGACATGAGGCACGACATCAGTCGCCTGGTGGACGGCGCGACATACCGGTCCGGCAACCCCTTCGCGTTGTGGCGGTGGATGCGGGAGAACGCACCGGTGGTCTGGCACGAGCCCGGAGCGTTTCCCGGGTTCTGGTCACTGACCCGGTTCGCCGAGGTGAAGGAGGTGCTGCGGGACGCCGAGACGTTCAGCTCGTCATCGGGCATCCTGCTGCGGCCCCTGGCCCAGGGCGTGGACCCCGGCAGCGACCGTACCCTCGCGCTCTCCGACGCGCCCCGGCACACCGTGCTGCGCGGTGCGATCGCGGGCTGGTTCGCGCCGCGGAACCTGCGGCTGCTGACCGACTCCCTCAACTCGGCCGCGCACTCCATCGTGCGCGACGCCGTGCGCGCCTCGCGGATCGACTTCGTCACCGAAGTCGCCGCGAAGCTACCGCTGGAGGTCGTGTGCGCCTTTCTCGGCATCCCCGACGAGGACCGCCCCTCCATCGTGGAGTGGTCGACCGACGCGTTCTGCGCCGGCACCGCCGAGGAACGCAGCATCGCCCATCTGCAAATCCTCGACTACTTCGGCGACTTGGCGGAAAGGCGGCGCTCCCGCCCCGGCGAGGACCTGGTGAGCGTGCTCGCGGGGGTTCGGTTCGAGAACACGTACCTGCCCCTCGAAGAGGTGGTGCTCAACTGCGACAACCTGCTGGTGGGCGGCACCGAGAACGTACGGTTGGCGATGTCCGGCGGCATGCTCGCGCTGCTGGAGCGGCCCGGCCAATGGGCGCTGCTGCGCGAGGACTTCGAGGGGGCGGTGGACACCGCGGTCGAGGAGATACTGCGCTGGACGTCGAGTGCCACACACATCCTGCGGCGCGCACGGCGTGATGTGGTGCTCGGCGGCCAGCGGATCCGCCGCGGGGACCTGGTGGTGTGCTGGCTGACGTCGGCGAACCGCGACCCGGCGCAGTTCGCCGATCCCGATGTCTTCGACGTGCGCCGCACCCCCAACCGCCATCTGGCGCTGGGCGCGGGACCGCACTACTGCGTGGGAACGCGGTTGGCGAAGCTCGAAATAGCGGCAGTTCTGCGGGAGTTCTTGGCGCAGGTGGACCAGGTGCTGCCGGACGGGGAGCCCGAGCACTTGGACTCCATCGTGGTCAACGGCCTGCGCAGGCTACCGCTGCGGCTCACGGCGTCCGCCCTCTCCCGCCCCAGGGGCATGGCAGGTGCGCGGGGGTGACTCCTGGGACGGGAGACGGCAGTTGCTCAGCCGTGAGGCGGCTCAGCGGTCGGCGGCCGAGCGGCGTCGGGCCGCCAGCACCAGGCCCGCGCCCGCGGTGAGAGCTACGGCGCCGCCGCCGAGCGCCCACGGGGTGGCGGGGTTGGCACCGGTGGCGGCGAGCTCGGCGCCGGTGCCGGTGCCGTTGTCGTCGGTGGAGGAAGTCGGGGTGGTGCCCGCGGTGCCGGTGTCCGCCGTGGCGCTGCCCTTGTGTGCGGCGGGCGTCACTTCGGACTTGGTGTCACTCTCGGTCGTCGCCTTCTTGCCGTGGTCCTTCGGCTTCGTGGGCTTGCTGCCATGGCCGGTGGAGGGAAGCGTGCCATCCTCGGTCGACGGCTTCTTGCCGGCGGGCAGTACGGTGAACTCGTAGTGGTTCGACGACTTGTAGCCGCCGGTGTCGTTTTCAGCCACAGGCATCACAGTGGCGAGGAGCGAACCGTGCCCGGCCGCGGTGCCCGGTGCGAAGCGCAGTCGCAGTTCGATGGTCAGTACATCGCCGACGGCGAGCTGGTACAGGTGGTCGGACTTGCCTTCGGCATGGAAGTGGACGTCGAAGTAGTCGCTCTGCGGGAACTTCTCCGCGTCGCGCCACACCCCGTCCGGCTCCCGGAACTGCAGGTGGAAGTCGTCCATCTTGACGCCCTTGGCCATCGGCAGCACCACCAGGCCGTTGAAGCCCCGGCCGTGACGGTTGTCGACGGTGAGCTTCAACTCCGACCATCCACCACCGGCCTTGTACGTCGAGGGGCCGCTGATGGCGACGGTGGTGCCCTGCATGAGCCAGCCGTGGCCGTCGGTGTCCATGCCGTCGCCGGACGGCTTGCCGTCGGCGGCGGCGCCGTCGGTCGGCTTGGCCGGGTCCGGTGCGGTGCTGGTGGAGGGGTTGGCCTCGTGGTCCGCGTTGTCCGCCGGGGTGTTCGTCCGCGCGCCCTGGTCCGGGACGGACACTCCCGGCGCCTTGACGTCGGCGGCAGCGGCCGTGGAGGAGAGGAAAGCGGCCGGGGCTATCGCAGCGGTAACCACAGCCGCCGCGAACCGGTGCAACTTCATCTGGAAGCGACCCCTATTCAGGCAGACATCGAGTTTCACAGCAACTTCACAGGAATCGTATTACGTGCTCAATGTCCCCCTCTGCCCGGGTGGTCGGCTGGGATGGACCGTTGGACGGTGTCGGGTTGAAGCGTGAGGCGGCCGTCGAGGACCCGGGCTACCCGGTCGGCCGCGGCCAGATGGGATTGGTCATGGGTGACCAGGACCGTCGCGGTGGCCCGCTGCCGACTGAGACCGGCTATCAACTCGACAACGGCGGCGCCGCGTTGCTGGTCCAAGGCGCTGGTGGGTTCGTCGACCAGGAGTACGGCAGGGTCGTTCATCAGGGCGCGGGCGATGTTCACCCGCTGGCGCTGACCGCCGGAGAGTTGGTGCGGACGGCGGTCGGCTTCGGCGGCCAGGCCCACGGCATCGAGGAGTTCCAGCGCCCGGGAACGGGCGCGCCGCGCATGTCGCCCACCCAACAGGGCCATCACCTGCAGTTGTTCGGCGGCGGTCAGCGAAGGCAGCAGGTTCGCGTGCTGGAAGACCATGCCGACGGTGCTGCGGCGTAGGGCCGCCAACTGGGACCGCTTCATGCCGGAGGTGTCGGTTCCGGCGATCACGACACGGCCGCTGTCCGGAGTGATCAGGGTCGCGGCGACCGCCAGCAGACTCGACTTGCCGGAACCGGACGGGCCGACGACCGCTGTCAACGTACCTGGCGGCGCGGACAGGCTGACGCGGTCCACGGCGGTCAGTCGGCTGGCGCCGTCCGGGAAGGTCAGTGTGACGTCGGTCAGTTGCAGGCTCATCGGGCGCTCCCCAAAGCGGTCAGCGGATCAACGGAGGTGATGCGACGTATGGCCAGGCCGGCGCCGAGCACGCCCAGGGCGATCGTGCTGAGGGCCGGTATCAGAACCGTTCCGTCCCCAAGGACGAACGGCACACCGCTGCCGGTCACAGCGGTGCCGAGGGCAGCGGCCAGGGCAGAGCCCGCCCCGGCCCCGAGTACGAGCAGGACCAGTGCCTGGCTCAACGCGTCACGCAGCAGATACCCAGTGGATGCGCCGAGCGCCTTGAGCACGGCGATGTCACCACTGCGCTGGATGGTCCAGACGGTGAAGAAGGCGCCGATGACCAGGGCGGAGATAACGAGCAGGAAGCCGCGCATGAGTTGCAGCGAGCCGTTCTCCGCCGTGTAGGAACCGATCGCGGACAGCGCCTCGTCGATGGTGACGGTCCTGGTGCCCGCCGCGGCGTCGGCAGCGGACAGGTGGGCGCCCTTGGTGGTGGACAAGGCGATCACCGTGGCGAACTCGCCGCCGTCACCTGACGCACCGGCCAGCCGCTGCCAGTCCGACAGGCTCGTCCACACCACGGGCGTGTGGCTGTACATCGCGGTGCCCGAGACGGCCGCGACCGACATCCGCCGGCCGGACAGCATGACGGTGTCCCCCGCGCGCACACCCAGTACGTCGGCGGCCTTGGCCGACAGCACCACGCGCCCGTCCCCGACCGCGGCGCGCCCGGGGGCCAGCCGTGAGCCCGGCCGGATGCCGAACGCGGAGAGCGACGTGCTCGTGGTGCCCGCCTCGGCCTTGACCATCGATATGCCCAGCGGGTCAGCGGCCGTGACCCCCGGCTCCTTCGCCCACAGCCGCCAGGTCGGCTCCCGCAGCCGCGAATCGGTGAACGACACACCGCTGCCCTTGGCCGGCGCGGCGAAGGCAAGGTGGTCAGCGGGCAGCGAGGTGATCGCGGAGGTGTTCTCCCTGCCCAGCCCGGTGGTCAGCCCGGACAGCAGCCCGACGAGCAGCGTGATCAGTGTGATGACGGTACCCATGAGGGCGAACCTGCCCTTGGCAAACCTCAGATCGCGCCAGGCGACAAACACCGTGACCCGCCTCCCTCGACATCCCGGACCCGTTGTCCGGCAGCTGTCCCAACGGTCCCGGGAAGCGCGCTCGCGGGCATCGTGCGTCCGGGTCGTTCCCCGAAACCAATGGATTGACCTGCGCTTACACCTTTTGGTTGATGTCCGGCCGGTGCGGGCGTTCTAGCCTTGAGGGATCGTGACCACTCACTCCCTGATCCCTGCCCTGCGGCTGCTGCGCGCCTGCCTGCACCTCATGGTGTTCGGGCTGCTCGTCCTGTCCGCCGCCCGGACGGCGGTGGACCACCGTCCCGATGCCGGTGCCGTCGTCACGACGGCGGTCGTGTTCGGCGTGGTGTACGGCGCGGGTGCCGCGCTGCCCCGTGTCCGTACGTCCAGCGGTGCGGCCCTGGCGTGGCTGGCGGGGGTCGTGGTGGTGTGGGCGGTGCTGCTGGCGCTGACCCCCGACGGGGTGTGGCTCGCCTTCCCGCTGTACTTCCTCCAGCTCCATCTGCTGCCCACCCGCCCTGCGCTGGCCGCCGTGGCCGCCACCACGGCCGCCGCCATCGCCGGTTTCGGATGGCACTCCGGCACTCTCAGCCCGGGCACCGTGGTGGGGCCCGTCCTGGGCGCGGCCGTCGCGGTCGCCACGGTCCTGGGCTACCAGGCGCTCTACCGGGAGAGTGAGCGACGCCGTCGCCTGATCGGGGAACTCATGACGGCCCGCAGCGACCTGGCCGACGCCCAGCACACCGCTGGTGTCCTGGCGGAGCGCGAGCGGCTGGCCCGGGAGATCCACGACACCCTCGCCCAGGGCCTGTCCAGCATCCAGCTGCTGCTGCGCACCGCCGAGCGCGTTTTGCCGGACCAGCCGGAAACGGCGCTCGGGCATGTACGGCACGCCCGCCGCACCGCGACCGACAACCTTGCTGAGGCCCGCCGCTTCGTCCGTGCGCTGACCCCGCCCGATCTGGAGACGGGCTCGCTACCGGGTGCCCTGGAGCGGCTGTGCGCCACCACCGGGGAGTCCTCCGGGCTGGCCGTGACGTTCCATCTGTCCGGAGAGGCGGAGGCACTGCCCACGCCTTTGGAGGTGGCGCTGCTGCGCATCGCCCAGTCCGCGCTGGCCAACACGGTCCAGCACGCCGCCGCCACCCGTGCGGAGGTGACCTTGAGCTACATGGGCAGCGAGATCGCCCTTGACGTCATCGACGACGGCCGCGGATTCACGCCCGGCCCGCAGCCTCCTCCGGGTGCGGATCCGGCCGCCGAAGGCAGTTTCGGCCTCGCCGCGATGCGGTCCCGGGTCCGTGCGCTGCACGGGACCCTCGCCGTGGAGTCGGCGCCCGGCCAGGGCACGGCGGTCGCCGTCACCCTCCCCGTCCGCACAGGGCCCACCGACGTCCATGGACGAGTCACCGCATGACCGCCATCCGACTGCTGCTCGCCGACGACCACCCCGTGGTGCGGGCCGGGCTGCGCGCCCTGCTGGAAACCGAACCGGACTTCAGCGTCGTCGCCGATGTCGCCACCCCCGATGAGGCGGTGGAGTTGGCGGCCAGGCTCGCGGTCGACGTGGTGCTGATGGACCTGCAGTTCGCCGGCCGCATGCTCGGCGCGCGGGCCACCGCCGCGATCACCTCAAGAGACGGCGCCCCACGAGTGCTCGTACTGACCACGTACGACACCGACGCGGACATCCTGGCCGCGATCGAAGCCGGAGCCACCGGCTACCTGCTCAAGGACGCCCCGCCCGAGGAACTGGCGGCAGCCGTGCGCACGGCGGCGGCCGGCAGGTCCGCGTTGGCGCCCGCCGTGGCACTACGGCTGATGGACCGGGTGCGCGAACCATCCACGGCGCTGTCACGACGTGAGACGGAGGTTCTGCAGCTGGTCGCGGAGGGCCTGTCCAACGACCAGATCAGCAAACGGCTGTTCCTCAGCCAAGCCACCGTCAAGTCCCACCTGGCACACATCTACACCAAACTCGGCGTCGACTCGCGCACGGCCGCTGTGGCGACGGCCACCGCGCAGGGCATCATCCGCCGCTGACCCGAAACCGTCGGGATGCAACCGCCGGTGGCCGCCGTGCAGTCTCCGTCCTGGAAGCACACGGAACCGTTGGACTACGGAGTGGGATGGCAGAGCACGATGTTCGGAGCAGGATCGCACACGACGCAAGACGGTTGCGAGCGACCGCCGTCTACGTGACGGCACTTCTGCTGACCGCATGGTGGCTCAAGGGCCAACCAGCGGCGGAACAGGCCCGGTTCATGCGGCACAACAGCAGCAACGTGCATCACATGGAGGTCGGCAAGTGGTGGACCCTGTTCACCAGCGGCCTGGTGGTCGACGGAGTGCCCGTGCTGGTCGGCGTCGCGGCCGTGGCCGCAGTGCTGGGTACCGCGGAGTGGCGGTGGGGTCGGGCGCGGGCGGTCGGGGTCTTCGTCTACGGGCACCTCACCGCGACACTGCTCACCGAGGGCGCGCTGTGGCTGATGCGGCTGGCCCACATGCCCGGAATCACCACCCGCGCGCGTGACGTCGGCATCAGCTACGGGCTGGTCACCACGGGGGCGTGTCTGCTCGCGCTCGCCGGGGGACCGCTGCGCCGGTACGGTCTGCCGCTGCTCGCCGTGGTACTGACCGCCGCGTGGCTGTACGACCAGCAACTCGCCGACGCCGGGCACCTGATATCGCTCGCCCTCGGCTGTCTCGCCGCACACAGCCGGTGGCTGCGCCCGGCCCCCGAGGAAGCCCGGTCTCCCGAATCCGTCGCGCTGCCCGCGCTCAACGCGTGAGCGCGCGAGCCGCTTGTACGGACGACCGCGAGGCTTGGTGACCCGCAGTCCTCTTCCAGTGCCGTCCACCGGTGAGGCGTTGGTGGAGATACGGCACATCGGTCGCAATTTCGGCGAGTTGAGGTACGCGCACCAGTGGTCGGCCGGCGCTGTGCACGGTTACGACGCGGTGGGCGTCGTGGTGCGCGCCGCATCCGACGGTTGGGGGCCGCCCGAAGGCACGCGTCGGGCTGGGAATGGCTCCCTACGCGTGGGCGGAGCTGGTAGCGGTCAGCCCTGCCTGGCTCGGCGCCGTTCCCGAGGGCGTGGATCCGGCCGACGCCGCCACGCTGGGGGCCACCGAAGTCACCGCGCTGCGGGTTCTGCGTAATCGTTCCCTGCTAGCGGGCTACGTCCTGGTCACTAGCCCGATGAGTCCTCAACGTGGTGTCTTGGCGCGGTTTCGGTGGGCCTCTTGCTTCGCGCGGTTGCCGCAGATCGCCATGGTGCACCACCGGCGAGCGCGGCCCCGGGTGCGGTCGGCGAACACCAGTGTGCAGGTCGGCCCCTGGCAGGCTTTGATGTTCGTGAAGTCCTCCTGGCTGACGACTGCCGACAGCGCCTGTCCGATCGGCAGCAGCAGCGACTCCGGTGTCCGCCATCGGCGCTCTGTGCGCAGTTCCAGACCATTCGAGCCTTCAGGCCCGCCGGCCACGACCTGCACGAACTGCTCATCGCGTGCGAGCAGTTGATTGAGCGGCTCCAAGTCGCGTACGGCCTCGGACGGGACCGGCCGCCCCTTCCACTCATTGACGAACCCCCGGAACCATTCCCGAAGGCTTCTCGCCTGGGCAGCGACGTGGTCCATCTCCCCTGGCATGGCCTCTGCTCGCAGCTTCTCGAGCACCTCGGCCGACACCAGCTCCGCCTGTTCCAGCCATACCAAAAGGCCGTCACCGTCGGCGATCCAGTCGACCTGGGTGCCGGCCGGAGTGGCGACCGAGTTCAGGAAGTCCAGGCCGACGGCGTCGGCGATGAACATGGCCGACGGCCGGTGGTCGGACACGGAACACGCTCCATAGGTCGGCGTCAGCTTCGTCTCGACGAGAGTAACCAGTCTGGCGACTCTTGACAAGTTACGAACCACCTGCATAACGTTCAAAACGTCGCTAAGGCGGTTAGGTATCAAGCATCGAAGCGGCCTTTCCGGAGGACCGCATGATCACCCCCGAGACCCAGCGATTCACGGCCGAGAGGATGTCGGCCCGCCAGTTGTCGAAGCCCGTCGACCACACTCCGATGGTCACCGCCCCCGATGCCGCCGTGGGCACCGTCCTGAACGCTGCCCGCAGCGTGTCGACGACCTAGAAGCCCGAGTGATCACGCCAGGCAAGTAACCGTCCAAGAGGTACAAATCTAGTTACGCAGTCAAGGGAGAATCACCATGACGTCCATCGCCTACCGCTCGGCAGACGTCGACGGCCTGAGCATCTTCTACCGCGAGGCCGGCCCGGCCGATGCCCCCACCCTGCTGCTCCTGCACGGCTTCCCGAGCGCGAGCCACATGTTTCGCGACCTCATCCCCCGCTTGGCCGGACGGTTCCACCTCGTGGCCCCCGACCTGCCCGGTTTCGGCCAGTCCGACATGCCGCCGCGCGACGACTTCGACTACACCTTCGAGCACATCGCGGGCGTCATTGATCGCTTCACCGAGGTGATCGGCCTGGAGCGCTTTGCGCTCTACGTCTTCGACTACGGCGCGCCGACGGGTTTCCGGATCACGGCCAAGCACCCGGAGCGGATCACCGCGATCATCTCGCAGAACGGCAACGCCTACGAGGAAGGCCTGAGCAAGGGCTGGAACCCGATCCGGGCCTACTGGCGGGACCGGTCGCAGGCCAACCGCGACGCGCTGCGCGGCTTCCTGTCGCCTGACACCACCCGCTGGCAGTACACGTACGGCACAGCCGATCCGACTGCGGTCTCTCCGGACGGCATGACGCTTGACGACGCGTACCTGGCGCGGCCCGGGGCCGACGAGATTCAACTGGATCTCTTCGGCGACTACCACACCAACATCGCCCTCTACCCGGCCTTCCACGAGTACTTCCGGCAGCACCAACCACCGTTCCTGGCCGTATGGGGCCGCAACGACCCCTATTTCCTGCCCGCCGGCGCCGAGGCGTTCAAGCGCGACCTCCCCGACGCCGTCGTCCGCCTCCTCGACACCGGCCACTTCGCCCTGGAGACCCACGCCGAGGAGATCGCGACAGCCATCGACGAGTTCCTGGCCTGAGGACTCGTGCCACTGGGCGACCGCTGCCGCTCTTCACGGCGCGGCTGTCCCTGCCAGGCCATGCCACCGTCAACGCTGCAACCTCGCCAGCGCCTCAGTAAGGCGCTGGCGACAGCGGCGTGGTCCCCGACCCGCCTGAGGCAACTGCGACGTCGCCGCGGCCGACGGCCATCCACAGGACGGCCGACTCGATGGTGCGTCGCACGATGAGGTCGGCCAGCAAGTCCGGCAATCTCCTGTGCTTGGCCTGGCGGGTGAGCGCTTCAGTTGGCGGACGCGAGCACCTGAGTTGGTGGCCACAGCCAGCGTGAGGCGAGGACGGAGACGACGGCTCCGACCAGTACCAGGCCCGCCCGTACCGCGGCCGTGTACCAGGGAGTAGGCCGGTCGAAGTCGGTGAGAAGGAGCAGCAGAAGGGGGAAAGCCAGGCACCAGTAGAGGTAGTTGGCGGGTCTGAGGGCGTAGGCGAGTGTGCTTGTGGCGGCGACGATGGCCGTGACTGGCCAGGGGCCGGGGTGGGTCAACAGAACCAGTGCGGCGGCGATGCCGCCGAGGGTGTTGCCGACGATGCGCTGGCGCGCCTTGGCCTGGGTGGCTTCGGGCGTGGGGCGCAGGGAGAGCAGGATTCCGGTGATGAGCCAGTGGCCTTGGCCGGAGAGTCGGTGCACGGCTGCCATGGTCGCCGATGCTGTTGCCAGGAGCAGCGCGAGGCGGGCGGCGTGGAGCCAGTCCTGCCGGGTGCGTGCCGGTGCCCGCGGCGGGGGTGCGGGACGGGTGGTCGAATCCCGTCGGGGTAGGAGGGGCAGAAGGAGTACGGCGCCCCACAGACTTCCGGCGAGCTGGGGCAGGGCGGGGATGCCAAAGCCTTCCAGCGGGCCGGAGATGCCGACCAGCACCGTGGCCAGGCCGAGTGTGTTGCCCACGCGTGGCAGCACCGCACCCGCCGCGGCGGCCACGGCGATCGCTGGCACCAAGGCCCAGACGCGGGCGTCGACCAGGAAGGAGTACAGCCCTGCCAGGGTGATCGCCACCGTCCGCGCACCGAGTCGGCGAGCACGTTCTCCGAGGTTCGCCTTCTGCGGCAGGGGCATGACCACCAGCAGCGCCGGAAGGGTCAGCGAAGCGCCCGCCTTGGGGTGTCCGATCACCGTGCCGACCACCAAAGGGGCCGCAAGCGCGATCCCCGCCGCGACTCCCGCGGGCCAGTCCGCCGACGCCTGCGCCCGCCAGTCCACACCGACCAGAGCCTTCAGCCGCGCCCGGCAGGACGGCGGATCACCACGGTCGGCACACACTCGCTGCCGCTCGCGGCCCCCATCCGACCCGAATCCGCTCCGACTCCGGTTCACGCCAGCAGCCTGACGTGAGCACCCGAGCGGTGAGGCCGAACTGCGCTGTCTACGGCGTGTCACCGACGCACTCCGACACGGCACCGTCCGTCCGGGCCGCGAGCCAGGCCGGAATCCGCCGCTTGGGCCGAACAGCGTGCGTCCCACGCCTACCGCGAGACCCTCGTACGGTGTCTCCACCAGGTGACCGTCGATGGCTCGCTCGCGTACGTGGAGGACTTGACGCCGAGCAGGGTGCACGGCCGCTTCAGGTGGTCTACGTCCCAGGTTGGCCCCTCCCTTCGCGATCGGGTCGGGCAAGCTACTCGGCGACGTACGGCCATGCTGTCAGCGGGACGGCGGGGCTGATGCCGTCGGCATGGCTTCGGGGGCGGGAGGGCCGCCGAGGCCGGTCTCCCTCATATGCGGTCGACCGTCTCGTCGAGCGTGCTGTCAGCGCCGATCACGGTCTCCATGCCGCCGGGCAGTAGATCGCGCGACCGGTACCAGGCGCGCATCTCCGCCTCGCCGTACTCGTCTCGCTGCGGCTTGGTGGTATGGCGGCGCAGCGTCTCGGCGAACGGGATGTCGAGGTAGTAGTGGTGGGTGTGGCCGCGGTGGTCCTGGGCGAGTTGCCCGAGCATCTCGCCGTAGTGGGCCGCGTAGAGGATGCCTTCGAGGAGGACGTGGTAGCCGGCGTCGAGTGCGTAGCGGGCCACCGTGTCGATGAGGCCGATGTTGGCGCCGCCCGGGCGATCACGTTCGCGTAGGACCACTCGGCGCAGGTTGTCCTGGCCGACCAAGGCGAGTCCGCGGCCGAAGCGGTTGCGGATCTCGGCGGCGACGGTCGACTTCCCCGATGCGGAGTTGCCACGTACGACAACCAGTCGGGTGTCCCGGGTACCCACCATCATTCGGACCACGCTAACGGTGCCACGGCTGAGCCTCCACGAGGGAGCGCGCGTCTTCGAACCGCACAAGAGGGCCTACTGGGCAACGAAAAATCCTGCAAGCGGCTTGCGTAAGGTGCGGTAATCTTGCGGGCATGACGCGTCGACTTGCTGATGTCGCGAAGAAGGTCGGGGTCAGTGAGGCAACCGTGAGTCGGGTGCTCAATGGCAAGCCCGGGGTTTCGGAGGCCACACGGGCCGCGGTGCTGACCGCACTGGACGTGCTGGGGTACGAGCGGCCCACACAACTGCGCGGCGAGCGGGCGCGGTTGGTGGGCCTTGTGCTGCCCGAGCTGCAGAACCCGATCTTCCCCGCGTTCGCCGAGGTGATGGGTGGCGCGCTCGCACAGCAGGGCCTGACGCCGGTGCTGTGCACGCAGACCGCCGGCGGCGTGTCCGAGGCGGACTACGTTGAGCTGCTGCTGCAACACCACGTGTCGGGCGTGGTGTTCGCGGGCGGTCTCTACGCGCAGGCCGACGCCCGGCACGACCACTACCGGCTGCTCGCTGACCGCAACCTGCCGGTTGTACTGATCAACGCGACCATAGGCGGCCTCGGTTTCCCGCAGGTCTGCTGTGACGACGCGGTCGCCGTGCAGCAGGCGTGGCGTCATCTGGTGTCGCTCGGGCACGAGCGGATCGGTCTGGTACTCGGCCCGCACGACCACGTCCCGTCGAGCCGCAAGCTCGCCGCCGCGTGGGAGGCGGCCGGCCGCAGTGGACCCGAACTGCGCGACGAGTATGTGGAGCACACCATGTTCTCGCAGGCGGGCGGCCAGGCGGCGGTCGGGCGGCTGCTGGACCGCGGGGTGACCGGGGTGATCTGCGCCAGTGACGTCCTGGCGCTGGGCGTGATACGGGGGGTGCGCCGACGCGGGCTCGACGTGCCGGGTGACGTCTCCGTCGTGGGGTACGACGACTCGGCGTTCATGAACTGCGCCGACCCGCCGCTGGCCACCGTGCGCCAGCCGATCGAGGCGATGGGCCGGGCCGCCGTACAGCTGCTCACCTCGCAGATCGCGGGAAAGGTGGTCACCGGCGACGAGTTGCTGTTCGAACCGGAGCTGGTGGTACGCGGTTCGACCGCCCCGGCCCGATAGGCGAGGGGCCACCACCTGGCGGCCGGATGGCGGTGGGCGGCCGCGTGCCGTCCGCGGTCGCCCACCGTCCCTCCATGACGCCGCGCGGCGTCAGCTGTTCATGAGGCGTATGCCTCCAGCTCCGACAACTGACCCGCTGGCCAGGCCGTGTTGGCGGTGAAGGTCAGCCGCAGGTACCGGATGCTCGTACCGGACGGCAGTGTGACGGACGCCGTGTTGCCCGAGGCGGGATCGAAGCGGTAGCCCGTGGAGCCCAGGATCGGGCGATAGGTGGAGCCGTCGGTGCTGCCGAGGACCGACAGCGTCTGGGTGCGGGCGCCCCACGCGGGGTTGGGCGGCAACTTCGCCACCAGCCGTCCCACAGTCTGGGCGGAGCCGAGATCGACGGTGAAGGACTGCGGGAAGGCGTTGTTGGTGCTCTCCCAGTAGGTGTCGGCGTCGCCGTCCACTGCGTTGGAGGCCACGTAGTTCTGCTGGTGGCCGGTGTCGAAGGCCGCCTTGTGCAGTGCGAGGTTGCCGTTGCCACCCGGGTTGCCGCCGCCCGGGGTCGGCCAGGTCGAGCAGTCGTTCCAGGTGCTGCTCCAGCCGGAGTTGCCGCCGCCGTCGACCACGGTGAAGGTACCGCTGCCGCTCGGGTAGGGGCAGTTGTAGACACCGGCCGCACCCACGTTGGCGGCGGTGACGTTGCTGAAGGTCACCGAGCCCTGGGTCTCGTCCTGCACGACGACCGTGCCGGTGTTCCGCACCGATGCGCCGTTGATCGCGGTGTTGGTGACCGGATAGCCATGGCCGCCGCCGGAGACGATCTCGAAGGCACTGTAGGGGCTGTCCTTGATCACGGTGTTGGTGATGTTGACCGGGCTGGAGATGGCGTAGTCGTAGGAGTCGACGCGCAGGGCGCCCATCGGATGGTTCCAGTTGGGGTTGAGCGCACCGCCGCGCTCGATGGTGTTGTCGGCGACCGTGATGGTCCCGGAGAGCGGGAAGAACGGGTTGCCGTAGTCGAACCGCTGGTTGGAGATGGCGATGCCGCTGCCCAGTGCGTTGGTGTCGGAGACGTAGTTGCCCTGCACGGTGAGGTTGTCGCCGCCGTACAGGGCGATGCCGTTGGCGAGGTTGGGTTGGATGACGGTGTTGTCGAGGAAGCTGTCACCGGTGTCTGCGGCGTGCAGGGACCACATCGCCAGTCCGTCGTCGCCGGTGTTGCGGATGTAGTTGTTCTTGACGGTGGAGTTCGCGGCGGTGCCGTTGAGGTTGATGCCGTCCGCCGTGGTGTCGAGGATGCGGTTGTCGGCGATGGTCAGGTCGCTGTTGGTGCCCATCAGCCACAGCCCGACCTTCTCGTGTTGGATCCACAGCCCGGAGACCACGGAGCCGGTGCCGAGACTGCCGTTGACGAAGTTGTCCGGTGAACCGTCGTTGCGGGTGGTCACCTCACCGAAGACGGCGAAGTCCTCCAGCTTGATGTTCCCCTGTGCGTTGGCGTTGTCGATGATGTGGGTGCCGTGGAGTACGGAGTACCAGTCGCCCGCGCCCTGGATGGTGAGGTTGTCGACCGGCAGCGGCGAGGTGATGGTGAAGATGCCCTGCGGGATCCAGACCGACTTGCCCTGTGCCTTGGCGTCCGAGATGGCCTTGGTGACCGCGCTGGTCGAGTCGGCCTGACCGGACGGGTCGGCGCCCTCGTCGGTGATCGACACGGAGTTGCCCGGCCGCGCGGCGGGGGCGGCCACCTGCTCGAAGTCGGCCAGGTCGACGGTGTACGGGCCGCCGGTGGAGTCGGAGTCCACCTGTAGCCGCACCTTCGCGCCGACCTGGAGGTCCTGGCCGAGCAGCATGCGGGAGTCGTCGAAGAAGTGGTGTGTCTTCGAGCCTTGGATGTTGCCCGTGTTGACGTACGAGTACTTCGACGTCACCGGGAGTGGATGGGACAGCCGGGTGCCGTTGACGTAGACCGCCAGCGAACCCGCGTTGCCCTGCGGCAGGTTGTAGGAGACGTCGACCGCGTTGGCCGGCGCGGTCAGGGTGAACTCCACGTACTGGCCCTGGCCGGAGAGTCGGACCGCCTTGCGGCCGGAGGCCTCCGAGGCCACGGTGCCCTGGGTGTAGTCCGGGCCGACGACGGTGCCGTTGGTCGCGGCGTTCTCGGCCTCGTAGGTGGTGAACGGGACGGTGGCGCCCCGTCCGCCGGTGGCGTCGGCGGGAGTTGTCCGGGCGGGTGCCGCCCAACCGGGGGCGGCCAGCGCGAACACGGCGGCGCAGACGGCCGCCACGGCGGCCAGTTGTCGTCTGACGGTGTGCGGGTGGGTGTCCATGCCAGGTGCTGCACCTCTTCATTTCCTGGCGGGATTCGCGCGGCGGACCCCGCTTCCGGCTTCACAGCGTGCAGTTGACGAGCGGGGCCACCATAGGAGCGCCATCGCAAGCCAGCAATAGCCCTGTCAAAAGTTTGCGATGCCCGCGCAACATATTGCGGTCACGTGCTCGGCTCTGTACGTTGAGCCACCCCAGGCGCCGACGTTCGGGGAGGACGGGCAGATGTCGGTCCGCAGGAAGACGATCCGCTACCGGAAGCTGTTGGCCGCGACCCTGGTCGCCGGTATCGGCCTGACCGGTGCGGCATGTTCGGACAACGGCACGGGCGGCACGGGAGGCGGCGGCGACGCCAACGCCTCGGCCCCGCTCGACCCGAAGACAAAGGTGACCATCACCATCGACTGCATGCCGCCGGCCACCAAGAAACCGGAGTTGAAGGAGTGGAACGAGGACGTCGCCGCGTTCCACAGGAGCTATCCGAACGTCACGGTGGAAGGTAGGTCCACCACCGGTCAGTGCGAGGACCCGGCCGCCTTCGCCGCCCAACTCAAGGGCGGCACCGAACCCGACGTTTTCTACACGTACTTCACGGACCTCCCGCAGGTCCTCGACGCGGGCCAGGCCGCCGACGTCACGCCGTACGTGACCGCCAGGACCGTGCCCACACTCGGTGATATCGACCCCACGGTGCTGAACGCCCTCAAGGACGGCGGCAAGCTCTACGCCCTGCCGACCAGCGACTACACGATGGGCGTCCTGATCAATCGCAGACTGTTCCAACAGGCCGGACTCAACCCCGACCAGCCGCCGACCACTTGGGCCGAGGTGCGCGCCGACGCCAGGGCGATCGCCAAGCTGGGAAACGGCATCGCCGGGTACGGCGAGTACAGCGCGGGCAACAACGGCGGCTGGCACTTCACGGCCGAGATGTACGGACTCGGCGGCAACGTCGTCAACTCCACAGGTACCAAAGCCGACGTCGACAACGCCGCGGGGCGACAGATCCTGCAGACCCTGCACGAGATGCGCTGGACCGACGACAGCATGGGCCAGACGCAGCTGCTCAAGTGGGGTGATCTGCAAAAGGAGATGGTGGCCGGCAAGCTCGGCATGTTCCTCGCCGCACCGGACGACATCACCTACATGGTCGAGACCCTCGGCGGTCACTACGAGGACTACGGCATGGGCCCCATGCCCGGTGGCCACGCCACGCTGTTCGGCGGCAACGACTACATGTTCAAGAAGACGGACAGCCCCGACCAGATCAAGGCCGGGATCGCCTGGCTGAACTTCAAGACGCTCACCATGGGCAAGGGCCAGTTCGACTACGCCCGCACCAAGGCGGACGGTCTGCCGGTCGGATTGCCGCAGCCGGAGTTCTACACCGGAGCGACCAAGCGGCAGGACGACAGGCTCAAGGCGGCGAGCGCGACCATGCCGGTGGACAACTTCAGGCCGTTCGTGGACCATCCGGTCCCCGGAAGGGCGGAGCCGCCGAACGCACAGCAGATCTACAAGGTGCTGGACAACGCGATGTCCGGGGTGCTGACCGACCGCAACGCCAACGCCGACTCGCTGCTGTCCACCGCCCAGTCGCAGATCGACCAGATCCTGGCGAACGGTCAATGAACCGCGCGCCGTTCACCACCATCTCCCGTGACCCCTCGCCGGACGGGCCCGCCAGCACCGCTGCCAGGGCCCGACGCAAGTGCGACGCCCCGGACGGCATGGGCGGCCAGCGGGACCGCGCCGGGCTCGCCCGGTGGGTGCGCCGCAACCTGACGGCGCACGGCTTCCTCATCGGCTCGGTGCTCTGCTTCGCCTTCTTCTCGTGGTATCCGATGGTCCGCGAGGTCATCCTTGCCTTCCAGAAGACCAGGCGGGGCCGCACCACCTGGACCGGCTGGCGCAACCTCCAGCAGATCGTCCACGACCCGGCGTTCTGGCAGGCATGGCGCCACACCTTGGAGTTCACCGCACTCGCGCTACTGCTTGGATTCCTGGCCCCGTTCCTGGTCGCGATCGTCCTCAACGAGTTCCGCCACGGCCAGGGCTATCTGCGGGCGCTGGTCTACCTGCCGGTGATGCTGCCGCCGGTCGCCTCCGTGCTGCTGTTCAAGTACTTCTACGATCCGGGGTACGGCCTGTTCAACAACGTCCTGCACACGCTGCACCTGCCGACCTCGCAGTGGCTGCAGTCGACACACACCGCACTGCTGTCCGTGGTGATCGCATCGACCTGGATGAACATGGGCAGCGCCACCCTGATCTATCTGGCAGCACTCCAGGGCATTCCGGGTGAGCTGTACGAGGCCGCGGAGCTGGACGGCGCGGGGCTACTGCGCAGGATCTGGCACGTGACCATCCCGCAGACCCGGCTGGTGCTGTCACTGATGCTGCTGATGCAGGTCATCGCGACCATGCAGGTGTTCACCGAGCCGTACCTGCTCACCGGCGGCGCGGGACCGCAGGGGTCCACCACCACCGTCGTCTACCTGATCTACCAGTACGCCTTCAACTTCAACAACTACGGCGCCGCCGCCGCACTCGGCCTGGTCCTGCTCGTGGTCCTCGCCGCCTTCTCCGGTGTGTACGTACGCATCACCCGCCGCGGCGACGACTAGGTGACGAAACAGGGAACAGGAGAGTGGGCATGGCAGCCCCCGGCACCCGCTCCAGAACGCTGATCTCACCCGCCCAACTGAACCGGCCGCGTGGCAAAGCGCTCTACTGGACCGTATTCGTTGTAGTCGTCGTTGCCTTCACCCTGGTCTTCCTCGGCCCGCTGTACTGGATGGTCACCGGCGGGCTGAAGACCACTCACGAGGTGGTGCAGAGCCCGCCGACGCTCTTTCCGCGACAGCCGCGACCGGGCAACTACGCCAAGGCCTGGGGCGATCTCGGTCTGGCCCGGCTGCTGCTCAACACCGTCGTCTACGCGTTCGGGGCGCTCGCCTTCCAACTGGTCCTCGACGTGGCCGCCGCGTACTCGCTCTCCAAACTACGGCCGGTGCTCGGCAACCTGGTGCTCGGCATGATGCTGGCCACGTTGATGGTTCCGGCGACCGTACTCGTCGTACCGCAGTACCTGACGGTGCTCGACCTGCCGATCATCCACCAGAACCTGCTCAACACACCGTGGGCCATCTGGCTGCCCTCGGTCACCAACGCCTTCACCATCTTCCTGCTCAAGCGGTTCTTCGACTCGATCCCCGGCGAACTGCTGGACGCCGCCGCCATCGACGGCGCGGGTCCGCTGCGCACACTGCGGTCGGTCGTGCTGCCGATGTCCCGACCGATCCTCGCCGTGGTGTCGATCTTCGCGGTGGTCAACGTCTGGAAGGACTTCCTCTGGCCGCTGCTCACCGAGCCCGACCCCGGCCGACGCACCGTCAACGTCGGCATCTACGCGCTGTCCACCGGCGTGACGGAGAACGAGGTGATCGCCGCACTGACCATAGCCTCAGTCCCGACCCTCGTGCTCTTCCTGCTCTTCCAGCGCAACATCATGTCCGGTCTGACCGCCGGCAGCCTCAAGGGCTGACCGCGCCCCCCGCCCGCCCGAAAGGACGCCTCCGTGGCAGCCAACCCCCGGACCGACGCCGACTCCAGCTGGTGGCGCGGTGCCGTGATCTACCAGGTCTACCCGCGCAGCTTCGCCGACGGCGACGGAGACGGGACCGGAGACCTCGCGGGTTTCCGTGCCAAGCTGTCCTACCTCGGCGAACTCGGTGTCGACGCCCTGTGGTTCACTCCCTGGTACCCCTCCCCCATGGCCGACGGCGGCTACGACGTGGCCGACTACCGGGACATCGACCCCCGCTTCGGCACCCTGGCCGAAGCCGAGAAGCTCATCGGCGAGGCGCTCGATCTGGGTATCCGCACCATCGTCGACATCGTCCCCAACCACGTCTCGGCCGCCCATCCGTGGTTCCGCGAGGCGCTGGCGGCCGACCCCGGCAGCCCGGCCAGGGAGCGCTTCTGGTTCCGACCGGGCCGCGGCGAACGCGGCGAACTGCCGCCGAACAACTGGCGGTCCCAGTTCGGCGGACCGGCCTGGACCCGCGTCACCGAAGCGGACGGCAGGCAGGGCGAGTGGTTCCTCCACCTCTTCGACTCCCGCCAGCCGGACCTCAACTGGGACCATCCGCAGGTACGGCGGGAGCACGAGGACGTACTGCGCTTCTGGTTCAACCGCGGTGTGGCCGGCGTGCGCATCGACTCGGCCGCGTTGGTCAGCAAGGATCCCGCACTGCCCGACCTGCCGGAATCCGGCGAACCGCTTCCGCACCCGTACGTGGACCGCGACGAGCTGCACCAGATCTACCGCTCCTGGCGCGCGATCGCCGACTCCTACCCGGGCGGCCGGATCCTGGTCGGTGAGGTATGGATGCCGGACTTCGAGCGGTTCGCCCGCTACCTGCGACCTGACGAGCTGCACACCGCCTTCAACTTCGACTTCCTGTCCTGTCCTTGGGACGCCGACCGGCTCAGGGCCTCGATCGACACCACCCTGCACGCACACCGGCCGGTGGCCGCGCCGCCCACCTGGGTGCTCAGCAACCACGACGTGACCCGTACGGTGACCCGCTACGGCCGGGTCGACACAGGGTTCGACTTCGCCACCAAGGCGCACGGGACGCCCACCGACCTTGCTCTGGGCACCCGGCGAGCCCGAGCGGCGGCGCTGCTCACCCTCGCCCTGCCCGGCTCGGTCTACCTCTACCAGGGCGAGGAGCTCGGCCTGCCGGAGGTGGAGGACATCCCGGCTGACCGCCGCCAGGACCCCATGTACCTGCGCACCGGCGGCGCCGACCCCGGCCGGGACGGTTGCCGCGTTCCGCTTCCGTGGAGCGGCACGGTGCCGCCCTACGGGTTCAGCCCCCCGGGCAGTGCCGCCGAGCCATGGCTGCCGCAGCCCACCGACTGGGCGGCCCGCACGGTGACGGCGCAGCAGGGTGACCCGGCCTCCATGCTGGAGTTGTACCGCGTGGCTCTCCGGCTGCGCCGCGCCGAACCCGGGCTCGGCGACGGGCCGATGCGCTGGCTGCCGGGCCCGGGTGAGGTGTTGGCGTTCCAGCGCGGTCCGGACTTCACCTGTCTGGTCAACCTCTCCGGCGAGCCCGTACCACTGCCCGACCACACCGAAGTACTGCTCGCCAGCAGCCCGCTCAGCGACGGCATGCTGCCGACCGACACCGCGATCTGGCTTCGCGCCACCAGTCGTTGACGCTACGTCAGGTTGTTGGGTTGTCCTGCTGAGCTGGAGCGTTGGCCGGCAGGGGGCGTCAGGTGGGTCGGGCGGCGCAGAGTCAGCACTGCCAGTAGTCGCGCTGCGGCAGTTGGACCCATGTGTCGGGTGGCCCGACGACAGCGCGCGCGTCGGTCAGGCGCAATCCCGCCCAGGCGCACGAGTAGGCCACCGCGTTGCACTGGTAGAGGTAGGAGGCGAGCACTTCCTCAGGTGTGTCGTCCAGGTACGGACCGCCGCCCGGGTGGAGGTCATAGCCTTCGATGACCCCGTCGCGGGCGATGGCGCCCTGGTTGCCGCTCTTGGGGTTGGCGTACAGGCCGTAGCAGGCGGTGCCGACGGACAGCCGGGTCAGCACGCCCGGCATCTGCGGCGCGTACCCCCACGGCTGGGTGACGACGCAGCCGCCCGGCACGGTCGTCACGCCGACGATCCGCAGGCCCTGGTCCTCGTCGTACTCGTACGGGTTCTCCAGCAGTGCGTCCAGTTCCGAGCCTCCCGCCCGCGTCGCCTCCAAGCGGCGTATCGCCTCCTCGGCGTCGATACCGGCCACGCACGCCAGGCCCGTGCCCTCGTAGTAGATGCTTCCCAGCGCCGCGACGAGCCGTCTGCCCTCCTGTGCCACCGCGCGCTCCGTCTCCGTCAGCCCGCGCTCCCCCTCCGGCACGGTGAACAGGTCGGGGGTCGGTCCGGCAAGGCTGAGCCGCCCCGTCGACCAGCCACCGATCAGGGGCCGCCAGGGGTCCGCTCCGGCGGCGACGAGGGCCCGCGCGTTGTCCGGTCGGTTGGCCAGAACCGCTTCCCATAACGCGGTCGCGCCGTTCTCGAGCGCGTCCACGTCCGCAACGCGGCGAGCCAGTTCCGCGACGACCTCCGGTGAGCCGAACGCTGCTGCCCGATGCAGGGGCCGCCCCCCGCTCCACGCCTCCGGATCGGCGCCCTGACCGAGTCGCCGCCGGATGCCGTCGTGATCCTGCCAGTCCTCCCAACTCACGCCTGCCCAGCCGTCGTTCGGACGTGTCATCGTGCCCCTCCAGCGCCGATCCGGGCGGCCACCGCACCGCCCTACACGCACACCATCGCAGATGGGTCTGACAACGCCCCGCTCTCGATACCTCAACCTCATTTGCCTAAGGGCTTTAGGTAGATGCATAATCGGTTACGGCGAATGGGAGATAGGTATGGCACGCGTAGGGCTCACTACGGAACGTCTCGTCCGGGCGGGAGCGGACTTGGCCGACGAGGTCGGTTTCGACCAGGTGACCGTCTCAGCGCTGGCCAGGCGGTTCGACGTCAAGGTCGCGAGCCTGTACTCGCACGTGAAGAACTCCCAGGATCTCAAGACCAAGATCGCCCTGCTCGCCCTGGAGGAACTCGCCGACCGGGCCGCTGACGCCCTGGCCGGCCGGGCCGGCAAGGACGCGCTGACCGCCTTCGCGAACGTCTACCGCGACTACGCCCGGGAACATCCCGGGCGGTACGCCGCAGCCCAGTTCAGGCTCGACCCGGAGGCGGCGGCCGCCAGCGCCGGGGGCAGGCACGCACAGATGACGCGGGCGATCCTGCGCGGTTACGACCTGACGGAGCCGGACCAGACGCACGCGGTCCGGTTGCTGGGCAGCGTCTTCCACGGCTACGTCAGCCTGGAGCTGGGGGGAAGCTTCAGTCACAGCGCTCCCGGCACGCAGGAAACCTGGTCACGGATCCTGGACGCCCTCGACGCCACGCTTCGCAACTGGCCCGCGCCCTGACCCGGCGCCCCGGCACCAGCCGACGGCCGTCGCCCGGCCTGCCGGCGCGAGTCCGGACCATCCGGCCTACCGGCCGACTCGAACCATCACAGAATCTCGACCGACAGGCTGAGGCAATGAGCATCAAGCACGACTGGATCACCACGCCCATCACCACGGACCTCCTGCGCGGCGCCCTCGACCTGGAGCGCACCGCCCACGGTGTGCTGCCGCACCGGCTGCCCGCCTGGGCCCGCGCCCAGTGCGCCGACGGACAACTCGCCCTGGTGGAAACCCAGCCCTCCGGCGTACGGCTGGTCTTCCGCACCCGGGCCACCGCCATCGAGCTGGACACGCTGCCGACCAAGCGGGTCTACGTGGGTGTCCCGCCGCGCCCGGACGGCGTGTACGACCTGCTCGTCGACGGCCGCCTGGCCGGCCAGGCCAGCGTGACCGGTGGCAACACCCTGACCATCGACATGGCCACCGGGACCGCCGAGCACCAGCCCGGCCCGCCCGGCAACCTGCGCTTCACCGGCCTTCCCGACGGCGTCAAGGACATCGAGATCTGGCTGCCGCACAACGAGACCACCGAACTCCTCGCCCTGCGCACCGACGCCCCCGTCGAGCCCGCACCGGACCGGGGCCGCAAGGTGTGGCTGCACCACGGCAGTTCGATCAGCCACGGATCCGACGCGGCCAGCCCCACCACCACCTGGCCCGCACTCGCCGCCGCCATCAGCGGCGTGGAACTGATCAATCTCGGTCTGGGCGGCAGCGCCCTGCTCGACCCGTTCACCGCCCGCACGATGCGGGACACCCCCGCCGACGTGATCAGCCTCAAGATCGGCATCAACCTGGTCAACGCCGACCTGATGCGCCTGCGTGCCTTCACCCCCGCCGTCCACGGATTCCTCGACACCATCCGCGAAGGCCACCCCACCACGCCGCTACTGGTCGTCTCCCCCATCCTGTGCCCCATCCACGAGGACACACCGGGCCCCAGCGCCCCGGACTTCACCACTCTCAGCACCGGGCAACTGCGGTTCCGGGCCACGGGCGATCCTGCGGAGCGCGCCAGCGGGAAGTTGACGCTCACCGTCATCCGGGACGAGCTGGCCCGCATCGTGGCGCAGCGGGCGGCCGAGGACCCGAACCTTCACCACCTTGACGGCCGCGAACTCTACGGTGCGGCCGACTCCGCCGAGCTTCCCCTACCCGACGGGCTCCACCCGGACGCCGCCACCCACCGCCGCATCGGCGAACGCTTCGCCAAGCTGGTCTTCACAGGCGACGGCCCGTTCACGAACCGCAGCGCCTGACTCCGGGTTCTGGTTCATGAGCGCGCTTCCTTGAACGCCGTGACGAGTTCTGCCGTGGCGACGATGGCATGGGCGAAGGTGGGGCCGTTCAGCTCATGCGCCGCGTGCATCATCTCGGGGAGGAAGGCCGCGGTGGCGTCGCGGACCAACGTCACGTGGTAGCCGAGCTCCATCGCGAAACGGCCGGTGGACTCGACGCAGGTGTTCGCCAACACGCCGACGATCACCACATGGCTGATGCCGTGCTGCTTGAGCTGGAAGTCCAGGTCCGTGTTGGCGAACCCACTCTGCGCCCAGTGCTCGTGGACGACGACGTCGCCCGCCCGCGGCTGGAAGTCGGGGTGGAACTCCCCGCCCCAGGTGCCCCGGGCGAAGGAGTGCCGCTCCTGGATGTTCCGCTGGGTCGGGTTCGGGTGGGACCAGGTCTCGTAGTCGCCCGGCTCCCAGCGGCGGTGCGGGACGAACACCACTTGTACGCCGGTTTCGCGGGCGGCGGCGACCACGGATCGCAGGTTGTCCAGCAGGCCGACGTCCTTCGCTACGGATTCCAGGCGCGGCCAGAGCTTGCCGCCCTCGGCGACGAAGTCGTTGTAGGGATCGACCAGCAGAACCGCCGTGCGGCGGGAGTCGTAGGTCTCGGTCACGTTTTCTCCTCAGATCCGGGCGGTGGGCCGGTGGCGCCACAGCCGTTCGGAGCTCGATCCCCACGCTAGGAGAGCGTCGACAAAAACGCAGCTCAGGCCGCAGTTGGACGGCAGCCACCAGCGACGTCGGGGGCTACTGGTTGCCCGGTGACTCCCGACGCCAGGTGGCGCTCAGCATGCCGAGCAGTGCCAGACTCCCGGCGCTGGTACTTCCTGGTGCCACGTGGCAGGTCAATTCCGGGGTGGCTGCGGTGAGTTCGCGTGCAAGAACGTGCAAGTACGGTCTCGTGCGGGTCGAGACCGTACGCCTGACGCAGGACCGCGACGGTGACTTCGGCCGCCGCGTCCCAACTCCCGCAGAAGTGGCGGCCGCGGCCCGACCACAGCTGGTGCCGCCGGGCCTGACTCCTAGCGGACGCGGTCCGCGGGGAGTACGGCAGCTGTCCGCTCGTTGAGACGGTTCTGGGCGTTGCGGTCGTGGGGGCAGCGTGGGCGCAGGTTGATGCGTTCGCTCAGCAGACTGCGGGCCAGGTCGTGGTGTCCGGCGTGCAGGGCTGCCTCGAACAGGGTCCTTTGCAGGGCGTCCCGTTGGGCGTGGCTGCCGCCGAAGCTGTGGAAGCGGTACCGCAGGGGCAGCAGCAGGTCGACCGCGTCGCGGTACCGTCCCTGCCCGTAGGCCACGAGCGCGCGGCTCACCGGCAGTCCGATCTCCGAGGTCATCAGGACGTTGGAAACGCCCGCACTGCCGCCGGCGTCGCGCAGCCAGGCTTCGCGGTCGCGGATGAGCCGCTCGGCCTCGGCGATGCGGTCGGCACCGACGTAGGCCATGACGGCGTGGACGTCGTTGAAGGCGTAGTAGGCGCCGTCATGTCGGCGTGCCCAGCCGTCGGCCAGCGTGGACCAGCGGTGACCGGTGTCGACGCCCGCCAGGTACAGCCGCCACAGCAGCGACGCCGCGTCCAGGAGTTCCATCGCCAGCCCGGCCGAACCCTCGTTGTGCACGGCGGCGTCGTAGACGGCCAGCACCTTGTCCGTACGGCCGGTCTCCATAACGTACAGGGCGTAGTGCCACCAGTTGTGCACCTTGAGGGAGTTGCCGTCGGCCCAGTCGTCGGTTCGGGCATCGAAGTAGCGGATGCCGTCCTCGTAGCGGCCCTGCATCTCGTAGGCGTGCACCACGGCGTGGATGCCCCACACGTCACGTGCGTTGCGTTCCACCGCCTCGATGCCCGTGCGTTCGGCCAGGTCGTAGTGGCCCGCCTCCTCCAAGCCGAACGCGTATCTGCCCTGGATCAGGCCGTACTGCGGATCGTCCGCGTCCCAGGCGGACAGCGCGCCGCCGATGCGGTCGCGCAGCAGCATGGCGTTGCCGGTGAGGAAATCGATGTGGTGTCCCACCGCGAGGGCGAGGGCGTCCCGCGGGTACGCCACGGTCAGCTCAGCGAGAACGTCGCCGGCCCGGTGCAGATCGCCAGCCAGCCAGGCGGAGACCGCCGCGACGTGCATGCGTTCCCGCGCGGTCACATCGGCGACGTGCACGTCCCGCTGGTACGCGCGGAACGCCTTGGCCGCCTCCGCCGCGTCCTTCTCCTCCGTGCCCAGCAGGCCGAGATACGCCCTGAAGACGTTCCCCATGGCGGACCGCGGCGAGGCGTCGAGCACGTCGGCGACCCCCGAGGCCACCTCCTCCCGGAAGAAGAGCAGACTGTCCAGCGCCTTCTCGTAGTGCCGCACCGCATCGGCGTCTGTGTACGTCATCGTGTGAGCGTGCCGGTCCGTTGCCACTCCGCCCTCCAGTCGGGGTCGCCGTGTGTCGGAGGAATCCCTGCCCCGTTGGACGGCAACGGACACAACGGTGCAGATCGGTCCAGCCCGTCGCCGTGCACAGCCGTCCACGTGGTGGCACCGGGCGAGCTTGCACGCCGGTCACGCGCTCCTAACATTCAGCACGTGAACGCAACGAACGAGCTTTACCGGATCTGTGCCGAAACGCCTTCCGTCGAGACGTACCTGCGGCTGCGGCTCGAAGCGGGGATGTCTGCCAAGTCTCCCGAAGCGGCCCGCATCGGGCTGCCCAACTCATGGCATGCGGTGACCGTGTTCCGCGGGGACGAACCGGTCGGAATGGGGCGGATCATCGGTGACGGTGGATGCGTGTTCCAGATCGTCGACATCGCTGTGGCGCGCGGCCATCAAGGGCGCGGGCTGGGCAAGCAGATCATGACGGAACTGGTCCGGGCGTTGGAGCAACACGCCCCGGACAAGGCCTATGTCTCGCTGATCGCGGACGGCGACGCGCGCTTCCTGTACGAGAAGTTCGGATTCCGGCCGACGGCTCCCGCGTCGATCGGCATGTACCGCGTCATGACGTGATGCGGCGCGGGGCTGACGCGCCTTGTATCCCTGTGGTGGCGGTCACGCCGCCGGGCCGCTGCGCACGGGGCGGTGCGTGGCAACGCGGCGTGTACGACGTCGACTTGTCGATGGGCCCCGCCAGCTCACAACCGGAGCCCGCGCTTTGCCTGGCACCGCACAAGGCGTTCACGAGCGTTGCACCTCACCGCCTGTCCGCGTCCTCCGCTTTCCGCGTTGCGGTCGTCGGCGGCGTGTCGGCGAGACGGTTCATCAACCGGCCAGCCAGAAGCAGGACCTGCTGCTCGGTCTCGGTCAGCGGGCCCATCGCCTCGGTCAGCCACGCCTCGCGCTGCGCGAGGTCCTGCGCCAACGCCTGCCGCCCGGCCTCCGTGATCGACAGGACGGAAACGCGCCGGTCCTCCTCAGATGGGGCGCGGGTGATCAGCCCGTCGGTCTCCAACTCGGCGAAGCTCCGGGTCAGGGACTGCGGCTGCTGATGTTCCGATGCGGCGATGGAGCCGGGGGTGGATGGTCCTCGGCGGCGCAGATGGCCCAGGACGCTCATCTTGTTCGGGCTGAGCGCACCCGGTGGCCGCTCATGGCGCAGACGCGAGCCGAGTCGCAGGAGCCCCTGAAGCAACACATGGGTGGGGAAGGCGTTGTCCATGGGCCCATATTAAGCGTGCCCTTACTAATTTCAGGGCCGGACAGACCGCTGTAGCGTCGTCATCGCGGGTGAATGGTTTGAGAAGTACTACGCAACCTCTGTGATCCCCTGCCGACGATGTCGGCGGTTCAGCGTCCTCCTCGCGGGCTCGGCGGGGGCGCTGGCTCGCCCGGCCGGGCTGCCAGCGCCCACCGGCCCAGCGGTCATTGATGTGCCGTCGCGGCAGAGCGCCGCATGCTGGGCAACTTCGCCCGGGACTCACCTGGGGTCCGGCGTCCGCGCAGCGACTCCCCCGCGGTCTCCGGCATCAGCAAGATCGGCACCAGGGCGATCAGACCGGCAGCGGTCATGTACCAGCCCGGCATCAGGGTGTTGTGCGTGGCCGAGATCAGCGCGGTCACGACCAACGGCGTGGTGCCGCCGAAGGCGGAGGTGGAGACGTTGTAGCCGATCGCGAACGCGCCGTACCGCACCTGGGTCGGGAAGAGCGCCGGCAGGGTGGACGCGATGCAGGCGAGCAGCGACACCAACAGCAGACCGAGGACGGCGAAACCGACGGTGGTGGCCACGAGGTTCTTCGTGCCCATCAGCATGAGCATCGGCACCGAGAGGACGATGAAGCCGATGCAGGAGGTCAGCAGGACGGGTTTGCGGCCGATTCGGTCGGTGAGCGCACCGATCGGCGTGATGACCGCCAGCATGCCGACCATGACGAGCACCGGTAGCAGGTCGCTGGTGAGGGTGCTCAGCTTGAGGACGCTGTTGAGATAGGTCGGCATGTACGTGAGTACGCCGTAGTCCGCGATGTTGAGCAGCAGCACGAATCCGATCAGCAGCAGGATGTGCCGCCAGTACTGCATGGTCTCCCGGAACGGGACCTTGGAGGTTTCGCCGCGCTTGGCCAGTTCGTCGAAGACCGGGCTGTCCTCCAGACGAGCGCGCAGGTAGAGGCCGATCGCACCGAGCGGCAAGGCCACCAGGAAGGGCACTCGCCAGGCCCAGGCGTTGAGCGTGTCCTGGCTGACCGACGCGGACATGATGGTGGCGAGCAGTCCGCCGGAGATCAGGCCGATCAGGGTGCCGAACTCCAGGAAGGAGCCGTAGAAACCGCGCTTCTTGTCCGGTGCGTACTCGGCCATGTACGTGGCCGCTCCGCCGTACTCGCCGCCGGTGGAGAATCCCTGGACGAGCCGACACAGTACGAGCAGTACCGGCGCCCAGACCCCGATGGTGGCGTGGGTGGGCAGGACACCTATCGCCGCGGTGGACAGGGACATGAGGGTGATGGTGAGCACCAACACCCGCTGGCGGCCCAGTCTGTCTCCGAGGGGGCCGAAAACCATGCCGCCGAACGGCCTGATCGCGAATGAGACCGCCAGCACACCGAAGGTGGACAGGAGTTTGGTGGTCGAGTCGCTTCCGGGAAAGAAGGCGTTGCCGACCGACGTGGCGAGGTAGCCGTAGACGCCGTAGTCGAACCACTCGATCGCGTTGCCCATTGCCGATGCAGCGGTGACACGGTGCAGGCTGCCGCGGTCCACCTCGCGAAAACCGGCAGAAGGTTCGTGTGCGGGCGACTGATCGCCGCCTTCCACGGGGGTCTTGCTGGTCGAATCGTGGTCCGTCGGGCCGCTATGAGGTGGACACATACGTCTAGCGCCTCCATGAACAGGTTGTCGATCCGTCGAGAATCGAATAGTCCGGCATCCGCTACCCGGGCTCACGACTTCCATGCGTGCACAGTTCTCCGGCACGGTTTCGGCGCCGCCGAAGGATGGTCGGTCACTCGCGGGGCCGCCGACGACCACGTGAACGCGGTGGGATCGTCGGCGGTGCGGTCGTCCTACGCGCCGGACTTCGTCATTCATGGGCAGTGCGTGACGCGGTTGCGCCAGTGCCGGAGACCCCGCGCCGACCCCGGGGATGACCAGCCCGAGGATCGGTACGGGCCAGGAGAGCCGGATCCCACCAGGCGCAGGACCATGTTTGCGAGGCCGACGTTCACAAAGCCGCGACCGGCCGCGCACCAGACGGGAAGCCGGTGCGGGGCGCCGCCGACCCGGCGGAGGTGGCGAAACACCCGCCAGGTGCGCGACGTGGCCGCGCCCGCGACGCCTTGTACGGCGCCTGCCGCGATGAGCACTTGGACGTTCCCGGCCGTCCCGCGCGGCAAGGTGACGGCGGTGAGGCCGGTGAGGCCGAGGACGTACAAACGCTTGCGGCCCGGGGTTTCACCGAGGGAACCCAGCCGAGCAGCAGGGCCGCCCGCGCCAGGGGTAGATGTCGGCGATTCACTGCAACGAGCCAAAGCTCGCGTGCAGTTCGTCCGCGATGCGCGGCAGCGCAACCATCACGATGGTCGCGCGCCCTCTCCGAATGCGGCAACGTCTACGCCGACTTCAGCCGAGCCGGACGGCAACGGTACTGCTCACAGATCTGCGTCAACCGCGACTCGGTGCGCCGCCATCACGCCAGGCGAGCCATCTGAAGGCGTGACGGGGCGCACCTGGGGCCGGGCGGCGTCACCCCCGCAGTGCGTTTCGTACCGTCAGGGCTTCAGCACGATCTTGCCGCGGGTGTGCTGCTGCTCCAGTTCGCGGTAGGCGTCACGCACGTCGTCCAGCGGAAAGACCTTGGCGATCGGGATCTCCAACTTGCCCTGGTCGATCAGTGCGGCGAGTTCCTTGAGCACCTCGGCACTGGCGGCTGCCGCACTGCCCTCCGCCTTGACTCCGTGCTTCTCCGCACCGGCGAAATCGATGATCGTGTCGATTCGGTCGGGCCGCACTCCGAGTTCGAGCGCGAGCTCGATGTACCCGTCGCCGAAGGTGTCGATGAACGCGTCGACCCGGCCGCCCGAAGCCGCACGGATCCGGTCGGCCACGCCCTCGCCGTAGCTGACCGGGATCGCTCCGCGGTCGGTCAGCCACGCGTGGTTCCGCTCGCTGGCCAGGCCGATCACCGTGGCACCCGCCTGGCGCGCCAGTTGCACGACCAACGAGCCGACGCCACCGGCGGCTCCGGAGACCACCACGGTGTCGCCCGGCGCCAGGTCAACGGCCCGCACCGCCGCGTACGCGGTGGTCCCGGCCACGAACAGGGCGCCGCCCTGCTCCCATGTGACGCCCGCCGGGCGGTGGATCAGGTCCGTGGCGTCGGCGAGGACGTACTCGGCATGGCTGGCCCGGCGGTTGGTGAAGCCGATCACCTCGTCTCCCGGCGCGAGGTCCTCGACGCCCTCACCGACCTCCTCGACGGTCCCGGCGAAGTCGCTGCCCTGGCCGGAGGGGAAGGTGGCGGGCCACCGGTCGTGCAGCAGGCCCTCGCGGATCTTGGCCTCCCCCGGATTGATCCCGGCGGCCACCACCTTGACCAGCACCTGCCCGCGGCCGGGCGAGGGACGTTCTACGTCGACGACCTCCAGCACGTCGATGCCGCCGTACTCGGTGAAACGGACTGCCTTGGGCATCGCGCTCCCCTTTCGAACTTGTGGTGAAGACGGCAACAGACCGAAGACGCCAAGGATTCCCGTCGGCGGATCCTCAGATCGTGCGTCGGCCGCAGGTTGCGGACCGGGTGCCCCCACCGCGCCGCATACCCATACATGGATAACGGGGGGTGGTCGGGCTTAGCCTGAGATGGATCGGTTCTGCCGAGGGAGTTCCTGGGCGTAAGCCAGGCCGGGCCAGCTTCCTCGCGTCCGCGCTTCGACCCTCACGCAGGCCAGCCGCGGGATCACGGCCCCGCCGCCCGGGCTTCCATGCCCCGTCCCTGAGGGAGCTGCTGATGGCCACCACCAAATGGTTCTTCGAACCCGGCCACACAGCCGCCGAGTTCAGCGCCCGGCACATGATGGTCACTTACGTGCGCGGTCAGTTCAAGAACGTCCAGGGCCGGCTGGAGGCCGACCCGGAACATCCTGAGCAAGCCAGGGCCGAGGCGATCATCGACGCCGCCCAGGTCTACACCGGCCAACCCGAACGCGACGCCCATCTGCGCAGCGCGGACTTCTTCGACGTCGAAAACCATCCCACCTGGACCTTCTCCACCTCCCACATCCACCAGCTCAGTCCGAACGAGTTCGAGGTCACCGGCGACCTCACCATCCGCGGCACCACGCGCCCGGTCACGTTCGACGTCACTTACCTCGGCCAGTGGGACACCCCCTGGTGGGAGGGCGAGCAGAACCTGGGCTCCCGGCGCCGGGCCGGCTTCGTCGCCCGCACCCGGCTCAACCGCCATGACTTCGGCGTGAGTTGGAACGACACTCTGGACCGCGGCGGTGTCGTCGTCAGCGACCTGATCGATGTCACCGTCGACATCGAGGCCGTCCTGGAGCCGTAGCACCATCACCACGAGCGGCCGAGGCCCTGCCCTGCTGGAGCGTTAGTCGCTGAGGACGCGGGCCGCGCCGGGTGGGCGGGTAGTGGGGGTCGGAAACCCGTCGTGGCTCTGCTCCTCGATCCACTGCGCCCGCCGCGCCCGGCACTGGCGTCATGCGGTGTGCGGCCGGTGCGCCGGTTCCGAAGGGGCGTCGAGTGCGCGGATGACGTGGTCGACCAGCCGCTCGAAGTAGCCGGGCTCCAGGGTCGCGTGCCGGACGTGCAAGCGCCAGTAGACCGGGGCGGCGAGCAGGTCCAGGGCGAGTTCGAGGTCCAGGTCGGCGGGAAGCTCACCGCGCTCGACGGCGCGCCGCAATGTGACCGTGCCCAGCGCGCGCCGTGGTTCGCCGATGGCGGTCCGGATCGCCTCGGCCAGCGCGGGGTTCCGCCCGGCTTCCGCGGTCAGGTCCGGCAGGATGGTCGCCAGCCGGGGATGGGTCAACCAGTCGTGCACCGCGCGCAGCGTGGCCAGCAGGTCCTCGCGCAGTGACCCGGCGTCGGGGACGTCGGCGAGCGGAACGCTGAACTCCGACAGCACGGCGATCACCATGTCCTGTTTCGACGGCCACCGTCGGTACAGGGCGCTCTTGCCGACCTTCGCGCGTTTGGCCACCGCCTCCATCGACAGCCGCACATAGCCGTGCGCGGCCAGTTCGTCGAGAACGGCCTCGGTGATGGCGGAGGTGATGCGCGGCTGGAAGACGGCGGCGCCGGTCGGCGTGCGGCGGGGGCTCTCGGTCATGTGCCCAGGATACGTGTGGACGGGACGGTACCGTCCCGTCTAGGCTCCCCCAGGACAGGACGGTACCGTCCCGTCCATTCTGGAGTGACTGGAGTCCCCATGCCCGGAACACCACGGACCCCCCGCGACCTCGTCGAAGAGGCGCTCCGCCTGCTGCTGGCCAAGGACATGGCCGGTTTCGCGGGCCTGTGGGCCGAAGACGGGATCCTGGAGTTCCCGTTCGCGTCGGCCGGCTATCCACAGCGCCTGGAGGGCCGCGACGCCGTACGGGAGTACCTGCGCGACTACAACGACCATGTGATCCCCACGGCGGTCGTCTCGCGCACCGTGCACGAGACGGCCGACCCCGAGGTGGTCGTCGTCGAGTTCGAGGTGGACGGCACCGTGGTGGCCACCCAACGCCCCTACCGCATGAGCTACATCGCGGTGCTCACCGCCCGCGGCGGTGAGATCGCGCACTACCGGGACTACTGGAGCCCACTGGCCGCCGCCGAAGCGATGGGCGGCAGCGTCGATGAACTCACCGCCGCCTTCGCCGGTGAGGAGGCGCACGCGTGAGCCCGCGTCCCACCACGCTGGTCATCGGCGGAACCGGCACCACCGGCAGCCGGGTCGCCACCCTGCTGCGCGACCGGTCGGCCGCCGTGCGCATAGCCACCAGGCGGCCGGTGGAAGGCAACGCCGAGCACATCCGGTTCGACTGGGCCGATCCGGCCACCCACAGCGCGGCGTGGGCCGGGGTGGACCGGATCTACCTGGTCGCCCCCATCGGCGCGGCCGACCCGGCGCCCATCGTCGAGCCGTTCCTGGACGGCGCGCTGGCGGCCGGAGTACGGCGCGTCGTACTACTGAGCTCGTCCGCCATCCCCGAGGGCGCCACGGGGGTCGGCGCCCTGCACCGCATGGTGCGCACGGTGGTGCCGGAGTGGACCGTACTGCGGCCTTCGTGGTTCATGCAGAACTTCGTCGGTGACCACCCGGTCGCCCACGGCATCCGGGCCGACCGGGAGATCGTCACCGCCACCGGCGCCGGCCGGGTGGCCTTCGTGGACGCCGACGACATCGCGGCGGTCGCCGTGCGGGCCCTGCTGGACGCCGTACCGCACAACACCGAGCACCTGATCACCGGCCCCGAAGCCATCGGCTACGCCGATGCCGCCGACATCATCACCAGGACGACCGGGCTGACGATCCGCCACCGTTCAGTCAGCACGCGGGATCTCGCCACCCGCATCGCCGCCGCTGGCGTCCCGGCAGAGTTCGCCGCGGTCCTCGCCGCTCTCGACGAGGACATCCGGCACGGCGCGGAGGACCGCGTCTCCCCGGCTGTCCAGGCGGTCATCGGGCGCCCCCCGCGGTCGTTCAGCGAGTTCGTCACGTCCCACCGGAACGCCTTCACCGCGTGACACCGCTTCCCACCGGAAGGAGGTGGCCCGCCGCTCCCGCGCACCGCACGACGAGGAGTTCGACAAGATCCTGCAACAGGCCATCGACACCGACCCGACGATGCGCTGGGCCTGCGGCCACGGCCGCTACGTCATGGCAGCCGGGACCGCCCGGCAGTGCACCGCCGAGCAGGGCGCGGACGCCCATGGCCACTCAGGAGCACAGCGACTGGCACTGGCCCTGATCTACGACTGGCTCGACGACACCCTGACGTAGTGGCGCTCCGGCGTACGGCTGGGCCGAGTTGGGTGTTCAACAGCGTTTCCCACACAGCGTGTCCGTTCCGGTGACAGGCGCTGTCCCCGGAACGGCAGCGGCCCCGACGAGCGCATACCTGCGATGATCGACGGGCGGCCGTCTCCGGGGAGATGGCCGCCTGACTCGTCTGGCGGGGAGTGTTGATGGATCTGCGGCAGATGGAGGTCGTCGTCGCGGTCGCTGAAGAAGGCGGATTCACCGCGGCCGCACGGCGGTTGCACGTGGTGCAGTCTGCGGTGTCCGGTACGGTGCGCGCGCTGGAGAAGGAGCTCGGTATCCAGCTGTTTGACCGCACCACGCACCGGGTCGCCCTGACCGCGGCTGGTGAGGCGTTCGTTCCGGCTGCCCGCGCGACGCTGCGGGCGGCGGAGCAGGCCCGGGCGGCGGCCGACGCCGCCAGGGGCGAGCTGCGAGGACAGGTCACCGTCGGCACGATGCAGGGCGTCTGGGTCGGCCTGCACCGTGCACTGGCTGCTCTGCGGGCGGAACACCCCCGTGTGGTGGTCCGGCTCCGGCAGGCGGCGGTGTCCGACATCCGGCAGTCGCTGCGCGACGGATCGGTGGACCTCGCCGTGGTCGCTTTCGACCGCCAGCAGCAGCGGGGGCTGGTGACCCGGCTGCTGGTACGCGAGGAGATGGTGCTCGCGGCATCACCGGCTCGTGCCTTCGCCCAGGCGGACCGGGTCGCGTACGCCGAGATCGCCCCGGTGCCGTTCGTTGACTTCGCGCCCGGCTGGGCGATCCGCTCCGCGGTGGACCGGGCCTTTCGCACCGCCGGGGTCGAGCGCGGCGCGGCCTTCGAGGTCAATGACATCGTCGCGGCGTCCGAACTGGTCCGGCACGACCTCGGGGTCTGTGTCATGCCGGAGTCGGTCGCCGCCCGTTTCCCCGACCTGTCCCTGCGCAGGTTCGTCCGGCAACCGCCGCGCTGGAACGTCATGGCGGTGCGGCCCGCCGGCGAGGCACCCCCGGCGGTCGCCGCGTTGCTGCGGCACATTGTCTGACCGCTGGGCACATCACGTGACAGCTGGCTCCGGCACCCGATCGGGTGCCGGAGCACGTGTGCCGGGCGGCCTGTGCCCCGTCAGCTCGTGCCGCGGCCGACCGCGCGGCGTTCGGTGGTCCAGTAGGCAAGGGCCAGCGCGGGTAGGGCGGCACCGAGAACGGTCACCGCGGTCCAGCCTCCGGAGCGGTAGGCGATGGAGCCGAGCTGGGACCCGAGCGCACCGCCGACGAAGAAGGTGGCGATGAAGGCGCTGTTCAGGCGGGCGCGGGCAGTTGGGTCCAGCCGGTAGATGGTGTGCTGACCGAGAATGAGGGAGGTCTGTACGGCCATGTCGAGCAGGACCGCGGCCAGTGCGATCGGCACGATGCCGTGCTGCCCGAAGCCGGCGAGCGCGAAGGCGAGTGCCCCCACGGCGAACGCCGCGCCGGACATCGGCCGTACCAGCTCGCGGTCGGCCCAGCGGCCGGCCAACGGTGCCACGGCCGCCCCGGCCGCGCCGACCAGGGCGAAGACTCCGACGCCGATCGGCGAGTAGTGGAACCGCGGGCCGGTGAGCATGAACGAGACCGTGGTCCAAAAGGCGCTGAAAGCGCCGAACATCGCCGCCTGGTACAGCGCTCGGCGCACCAACACCGGGTGGCCGCGCACCAGTTGGACGGTCGAGCGCAGAACGTGGTGGTAGGGGACGTCGGTGGTCGGGGCCTGCTGAGGTAGGGCCAGGTGCAGGGCCAGCGCGAGGAGGGCCATGAGGACCGCGGAGCCCAGGTAGACCACGCGCCAACCGGCGGCGTCGGAGACCAGGCTGCTGAGCGTGCGGGAGAGCAGGATGCCGGTGAGCAGACCGCTCATCACCCGGCCGACGATCCGGCCCCGGGTGTGGTCGGGGGCCAGGCTCGCGGCGAACGGGACCAGTATCTGGGCCACAACCGAGGTGGCTCCGCTGATCAGGGAGGCGATCAGGAGCATCGGGAAGCTGGTCGCCGCACCCGCTGCGGCCAACGCGAGGGTGGTGACCGCCAGCAGGATGGTCACCAGGCGGCGCTTCTCCATCCGGTCACCGAGCGGGACCAGGAAGAGCATGCCCACCACATAGCCGATCTGGGTGATCGTGATCAGTGCGCCGGCGGTGGCGGTGTCGACCCGGAAGAACGCGCTCAGTGAGGACAGCAGGGGCTGGGCGTAGTAGAGGTTGGCGACCGTCATGCCGGAGGCGGCGGCCAGGAGTGCCACCAGCCAGCCGGGTACGGCGGACGCGGCCTTCGATGTCGGGGTGTCGTGCCCGATGGCACGGGTCGTACGAACGGGGCCGGGAGTCGGGGGCATCGGCTGGGGCTCTCTCGGGCAGGGGCTTCGCGGTGTTGAGCGGCTGCTTCGGCGCTCGCACGGGTACAGCGCGCATGGGCACCGGAGGCTTCCCCTGTCGTGGCGATGATCCGGGACAACGGTTATCTGAGTCTGAGATGACTGCCGTGGGCTGTCTCTCACAGCCCTCGCTGGAACGGGCCCGGCGTGTGACGGCTCGCCTCGGGGAGTTCGCCGAACCAAAGAGCGGGGGCGGGCCGCCGAAGCGCATGCCGTGACTCTGCGGGGCGTACGGTAACCGCGGTTACGGCGGTCATCTCCGTTGCCGCGGGCCGCGGTAACGGGGAGCCGTCAGACATCTGCCAGGACCGCCCGGATGACGTGCCGGGCGTTGTGCGTCATCGCCTGGTTCGTCTTCCGGTAGTACGGGAGGGCGATCAGCGCCTGCGAGAGGGTCCGGCCCCGGCCGCGCCTCCAGGTCGCGTCGTCCACACCGAGCGTCTCGCGGAAGACCTCCCGCGCTTCGGCCGGCAGCAGGTTCCACGCCGGAAACAGATCGCAGGCCGGGTCGCCCGCCCCCATGCAGCCGAAGTCGATCACCGAGGTCAGCCTGCCACCGCCCACCAGCAGGTTGCCCGGCATCAGATCGGCATGCAGCCACACCGGCGGCCCGTCCCAGGCCGGGGCGCGCAGCGCGTCTTCCCAAACCGCGGTCGCGGCATCGCAGTCGACGCCCTCCTGAGGGATCCCGCGCAGTTCCTCGATCGCCGCCCGGGTCGACGCGTCGAGCGCGGCGAGCGGCCCGCCGCGGTGGGCCCGCGGCGCTCCCGGCAGGGTGATGCTCCGCATCGCCGCCACGAACTCGGCCAGATCCTTGGCCAGCAGCACGGGCTCGCTCAGCGCCCCCACCTCGGGGTTCTCCCCCGCCAGCCACCCGTACACCGACCAGGGCCACGGATACCCCTCGCCGGGCTCCCCTGCCCCGCGTACCTCGGGGATGGCCGTGGGCAGCCGGGATGCGAGGAGAGGCAGCCACTCCCGCTCCATCGACACGTCCTTGGCTCCGCCCTCCACCAGCGGTAGCCGTACGACCATGCCGTCGCCCAGCCGGTACATGGCGTTGACCGTGCCGCCGGACGGAAAGCGCTCCACCGCCAGCCCCGCCCACTGCGGGAACTGAGCGGCGATCAGCCGCCGTACGAGCTCGTCGTCGATGGGGTGCATGCCGGGATGCGGCTGACCTGTGCTCATGGGACGCCATCCGACCGGTGGTGCCCTGCGGGCGTCAAACCCTTTTGGTGTTGGTCAGTCCAGCCGTGCCCGCGCCGACGACAGCCCGCTGGCCTGCCATTGAGAAGCACGTCAACTCGGCGTACGCCAGGCTCGATTCGGCCGAGGAGCCACAACTCCACTGCCGGTCAGCGCCGTTCTGGCGTACCTGCGCCACGCACCGGACCGCTCGGCATAGGGCGTGGTGTGGCCGGCCCACCGGGTGCGGGGTGGGAGCCACTCACTTGCCGGGGGCCGCGTTCGCGGGGGCAGGACGGCCGCGGCGCGCGCGGCCCGGCGTGTCTGAGCCCCGGGCCGGGAAACCCGGTCGCCCGCCGTCGGCAGGCTGCGTACGCTCGACGCATGAACACGCGTGCGCCGCTTGTCGTCGTCCTCAGCGGGGCCGGGATCTCCACGGACTCGGGCATCCCCGACTACCGGGGGCCGAACGGGCTGTGGCGGCGCGATCCGGGGGCGGAGAAGCTGGTCACCTACCAGCACTACATGGCGGATCCCGAGATCCGCCGCCGGTCGTGGCGCATGCGGTGCGACGGCCCGACGCTGCGGGCGCGGCCGAACGAGGCGCATCGGGCGGTGGTCCGGCTGGAGCGTTCCGGGGTGCCGGTACGGGTGATCACGCAGAACGTGGACGGTCTGCACCAGCTCGCGGGCATGCCTGCCAGAAAGGTGCTTGAACTGCACGGCACCGCCCGCGAGGTGGTCTGCACGGAATGTGCGGAGCGTTCCGCGATGGAGGAGGCGCTGGAGCGGGTGCGGGCGGGCGACCCGGATCCGGCGTGCGCGCGGTGCGGTGGAATCCTGAAGTCCGCGACGGTGATGTTCGGTCAGGCGCTGGATCCCGAGGTGTTGGGCCAGGCGATGGCCATCGCGAAGGCCGCCGAGATCTTCATCGCGGTCGGCACCAGTCTCCGGGTCCAGCCCGCCGCGTCCCTCGCCGGACTGGCGGCCCAGCACGGCGCCCGCCTGGTCATCGTCAACGCCGAGCCGACCCCGTACGACCCGCTCGCCGACGAGATCGTCCGCGAGCCCATCGGCACGGCGCTGCCCGCGCTACTGGATGGCATCACGGCGAGGACGGCGTGAGCACGTGTCAGCCGAACGGCGCGCCGACGTCGGCGCGTTGAGGTGAGCGCCCGCCCCACGTGAGCCGTGTCGTCCGGTCGTGGCGAATGTGGGCGCGTCGAAGCGAGAGTGGACCGCACGCTCGATCGCGTGCGGCCCACTCGGGCTGGGTTGACTCGGGTCAGTGGACCGGCAGCACCTGGGTGTGGTCCTTCTGGACAGCCTCCAGGTTCCGCGGGTCCAGGCCCAGGAGCGCCAGGATCGTCGGCGCGATCTGGGCGGTCTCGACCTGCCCGGACTTGGTGACGCCCGCCGGGGTACCGGCGCCGGAGACGACGAGCGGGACGTTCAGGTCGTCGGCGTGGGCGCCGCCGTGCTCCGCGATCTTGCTCTTGCCGCCGGTGTAGACCACGCCGTACTTGGCGATGCCGAACAGGTCCGGCACACGCGGGTCACCAGGCTTGACGCCGAAGTACTGGGCGGCTTCCCTGCCCGCGTAGACCTTGCTGAGGCCGCTGTTGGTGAACGCCTTGGCGTTGCCGTTGATGTCGTTGCCCTGGCCGCTCTGGGCGAGCAGGTACTGCTTGGCGAACGACGTGGCCTCAGCCGAGCGGTCGCCCAGCCACAGCAGCATGCCGTCGTCGTCAACGGAGTGCGCGACGAGATCACCGGCGCCCGGGTGCTTCTTCTTCCACGCGGCGTTGAGCCCGTCGAGCAGCGGACCGTCGTCGATGCGGGTGAGGGCCTTGGGGTCGGTCGGCGACTGACCGTGCTTGGCGGACAGGATGATGTCCGTGCTGGAGCCGAGCCCCTGGGCCTGGATCTCCTTGACCAGCGCGCCGACCTCGGTGTTGACGAAGTCAAGGTTCTTCTGCAGCAGCGGCCCGGGCACGCCCTTGGCCGCGTAACCGCCCTTGAGGCCCTCGGAGATGGGGAGCTTCTGGGCGGTGGAGACCGACTGGAAGTTCATGCCGAAGATCGCCGGTGTGCCGACCTTGTGGCTGCGGGAGTGGTCGTAGCCGTCGATCTCGTTGAGGACGGCCTTGACCTTGTAGTTGTCGTACTGCTCGGTGGCCTTGTTGTCGGTGGTCCAGTCGCCACCGGCCGGGTAGCCCGGGGCGTTGCTGTTGATCTCCGGGGAGAACTGGTCCTGGATGCCGGTGCCGGAGGGGCCGTTGAGGATGTCGTAGGCGGCGTGCTTGTCCGACCAGGCGGTGCGCAGACCGGCGTTGCGGGCCACGTTGAAGACGGTGTTCACCTGCAGGTACGAGTGCGGGTACACCGGCTTGCAGGTCTTGGGGTCGACCGGCAGCTTGCTCGGGTCCAGCAGGCTCTGCGGCTGGCCGGTCATCTGCAGGATGCCGCTGGGCAGGTTCTTCAGGCCCTGACCGGCGTCGAGGGCGGCCTTGTTCCTGTCCATGTCCTCGGTCATGTCCACCTCGGCGCCGGGCTTGACGCCCTTGCAGTTGGTGGTGCCGGCCGGAAGCAGGGCGTGGTTGTACACGTCGTCGTAGTAGATGCCGGTGGTGCCCGGACCGCCGCCGGTGGCCTGGGCGGCCATGCCCGGGAAGGAGTCCGAGGGCGTGGTGGTGTGCGCGTTGGTGTACTGCACGCCGCCGTTCACCAGCCGGGCCAGCGCCGAGGCGGGGTGATGGGCGACGTACCAGGCCAGGTCCGACTGGTGCAGGCCGTCGACGGAGAGCAGCAGGACGTGCTTGGCCGAGGCCTTCTGCTGCGGGGCCGGGGAGCCGGTGAGTTCCGACGCCGCGGCGAGCGAGCCCCCGGCGAGGGTGGTGGCGACGCCGAGGATGGCGGCCAGTCGAATGGATCGGCGGGTCACGGAGTACTCCAGTTGCTGCTGGGGAAGCGGGCGGCGGTGCTCGCGTTCATCAGTAGCTTCCGGTTGTGTACTGGCCGCGGACGGAAGTTGAACGGCTAAGAAACCGGCTGCGCGGCTCCCGCACACGGCACCGCGCCCATCGCGCGGAAGACGTGGGCGGAAACCGCGGCCGTCACGACCACACGTCGGGGCCGCCGCCCTGCCACTCAATCAGCGCCGGGTCGTCCAGCGCCACATCGTCCGGGTCGAGGCCGGCGCGGCGGAGGAACTCCTCGACGTCCGCCAGTCCGTAGGCCTGCCCCACCACTTCGCCCTGGACCGTCACCCGTCGGGCGCCGTCCTCCACCGGGTGCACAACAACAGGTGGATGCTCCATGTCCTCAAGGCTCCGGCATCCCCGGCCCGGCCGCACCCGGGGCTACTCCGCGGGCGGTACGGTCCCAGGGCGGCCACGGGTGGCCGGGCCGGTCGACAGTTGGACGCGGATGCTGCCGCCGCGCGCCATACGGGTGCCGGAGGCCGGGACCTGGCCGCAGATATGGCGTTTCGGGGGGTGCGCCGTGCAGGCGCCGAACGCGGACCGCACGACGTGCAGCCCGACACTCTGCGCGCCCGTCCGCGCCTGGGCGATGGTCTTCCCGACCAGATCGGGGACCGGCACGGTGGTGGGCGCCTGGGCCTGCCCGGCTCCGTCGCCACCGGGCCCCGACGCGGCATACGCCCCGCCCGCGACCAGCAGCGCCGCGGCCCCGGCCACCGCCGACCACAGCAGCCGGGACGGGCGCCGACGGCGATCGTCCGGTTGCCGCCGCGGGGCGGGCGCGGGCGCCGGGGTGTCCGCCTCGTCGTGGTGCGCGGCCTGGGTGGTGAGCGTGGGCGCGATCGCCGCGGACGCGCCCTCGATCCGGGCCAGCGCGTCGTCGATGGCAGCACGCATCTCCTCGGCGTTCCGGTAGCGCTGCTCCCGGTTCTTGGCGAGCGCGGTGAGGACGACGGTGTCGTACAGCGGTGGCAGCCCCGGCACCCGGGCCGAGGGCCGCTCGGGCGTGTCCCGCACCTGGGCGTAGGCCACGGCCAGCGGGTTGTCGCCGGTGAACGGTGGGCGGCCGGTCAGCAGCTCGTACAGCAGGCAGCCGGTGGAGTACAGGTCGGTGCGGGTGTCCACCTCCTCACCGCGCGCCTGCTCCGGCGACAGGTACTCGGCCGTGCCGACCACCATGGCGGTCTGGGTCAGCGTCGCGCCCTGTGCGCCGAGCGGTCGGGCGATGCCGAAGTCCATGACCTTCACGGTGCCGTCGGCGCTGAGCATGACGTTGGCGGGCTTGATGTCGCGGTGCACGATGGCGCAGTGGTGTGCGTGCGCCAGTGCGTCCAGTACGCCCGCGGTCAGCCGCAGCGCCTGTTCGGGAGGCGGCGGCTGGTCTCCGCGCGCCAGTTCGGCCAGGGTGCGGCCCTCGACGTACTCCATCACGATGTACGGCAGGCTGACGCCGTGCGCCATGTGCTCGCCGGTGTCGTAGACGGCCACGATTCCGGGATGGTTGAGCAGGGCGGCCGACCTCGCTTCCCGTAGGAAGCGCTCCCGGTAGGACGGATCGCCCGCGCACTCGGGGCGCAGGGTCTTCACCGCGACCGGGCGGTGCAGTTTGAGGTCGTCGGCGAGGTAGACCTGCGCCATGCCTCCCCGGCCCAGCAGCCTGCGCACCGCATACCGCTCACCGAGCGGACGTTCCTGGTCCATTCCGCGTGCCCTTCTCCGGCGGAAGCCGCACGGGTCCACGGCTTCGGCTCCGGGCGGCACGGTAGCGGGCAATCATGTGGATTCCATGTGGAGCGGGGTGTCAGCTCACCGCCCGTACGATGCCGAGCAGTCCGGCCTTCTCGTCGTTGATCCCGGCGGCGAACCAGACGGCGTCCTGCCGTGCCTTGTGGGTGCCGCGCAGCAGGCCCCACAGCCCGGGGATGGTGATCGGCTTCCCCTTGGAGTCCCGGAGGGTGCCGACCAGCCGCCCGGTGCGCGGGTCGAAGGCGTGGATGTGGCCGTCACCGAAGTTGCCCACGAGCAGATCGCCGGAGAACCTGCCGAAGTCGCGGGGTGCCAGTTCCATTCCCCAGGGCGAGTTGAGCACGCCGCGGCGGGCGAAGCGCCGCAGCAGACGGCCGTGTGTGTCGAAAACGTCGATGAATCCCTTGCCGGGCCCGGCGATGTCGTCGTGCTTGGCCTGGTCCTGCTGGGCGTAGGTCACGAACACCCGCGAGCCGAACGCCTTGACGTTGAACGGCGCGTAGCCGCGGGGGATGCGGGGATCGCGAAAGCCGCGGTAGAACGGCAGGCGGTGGAAGCTCGTGTCGAACACGTCGACGCGGGCGGCGCGGAAGTTGGCGGCCAGCAGCCGGGGCGTACGGCCGCGCACCAGGGTCAAACCCTTGTAGACGGCGTTGACGCCGTGCCTCTCGACGTGGGCGACCCGCACGGCCTTCCGCTGCGACACCTTCGGGCTCCAGGCGAACAGGTCCCCTTCCTCTCCGGAGAAGATGAGCCGGGCGGAAGCGGACTTCCCGAAGGCGTGGAACCGGAAGTATCCCGTGTCGTTGGGCACGCTGCCGGTTGGAGCCCCGGAGCCGGGGATGGACTCCACACGGCGCAGTACTGTGGCAGGCTTACCCGGCCGGGCGCCGGTGTAGGTCGTCGCTTTGTCGCTGCCGTTGTCCGAAACCCAGATCACACCATCGAGTTGGGCCAGTCCCCAGGGATTGACCAGGTTGGGGTCTGTGGCCGTCGCCTTGCCCGGCACGTTGGATACGAAGTCGAACTCCCGGTAGCCGCGGTCCCGTTGGCGCGATGGCTGCGCGGAGGCGGCCGGTGTCGCGAGGGAGGCGGCTCCCAGGGCGCTGAGGGCCACAGTGGCAGCCACCAGCCGCCTGGTCATTGAGTGCCGGTGGCGCGCGGAAACCTGCTGGGCCATGGGGTTCTTCCTCGCTGCTGGGCTGGGCGTGAGCTGCTGGAGGAATCCTTAACCGGCCAGGTGGCTGAATTCTTAACCAAAAAGGATAATTAACGCGTTCGGCCTACAGTCCGGTCCGCCCATGGCGCTCACGGGCGGACCGGAGGCGGTTCAGTCGGAGAAGTCCTGCGTCAGCCAGACGGTGCCCTGGGCGTCCCGGTGCACGGCTATGCCGATGTGGGTGAAGCCGCTGCTCAGGATGTTCCGCCGGTGGCCGTCGTTCGGCGGCTGCTCGTTCAGCATGCCCTGGGTCAACTGCACGGCCATGGCGGCGACGTCCTGCGGCGAGGAGCTGACCGGGCCGCCCTCGCCTATGTTCTCCCCGGCCGAACTCCACTGCACACCCGCCGCCGTCTCCCGGTCACCCAGCGCGGCCTCGCCCGGGCACTGGTGGGACAGTCCGCAGCCGTTCGCCATGACCTGGTTGTGGCCTTCGGCGCTGCGGGTCAGTCCGGCGGTGATGGTGTAGGCGGGCAGCCCCTGCGCGGCGCGCGCCTTGTTGATCAGGGCCAGCACCTGCTGGACCGCGTCGGATGTGTCGCCGGCCTGCGGAGCCGGAGTGGCGCTGGCGGTGGGGGTGGCCGACGCCGCGGCGGACGCGGAGTGCGACGGCGCGACCGAAGGCTGGGCGGAGGCGGCCTGGACCGGGGCGGCCTGGACGGGGGTGGCCGAGGGCTGCGGGGCGGCCGGGTGGGGGTGGGCGGCGTGCTGCGTGTGGTGGGCGACGTGGTGCTGCTGGCGCGCGTGCTCGTGATGCGCGCGCCCCTCGTGGTGCCGCGACTGCCACTGGTCGGCGGTAGCGGACTGGTGTCCGGCGGGTGCGGCGATGGCTCCGCTGGCGCCCACCAGCGGAAGCATCAGACCGGCACCGGCGATCCCGGTGGCGGCGAGACGGCGGGTGGAGCTCTGGTGCGGGCGGCGGTGCCGCCCGGAACCGGGTATCAGCATGCAGGCTTCCTCCACGACGCCTGCGAGGTGAGCTGTCGGGTTCGGGCGGTGAGGTGGCCCGGCCGCGCATGCGGCTTCACCCCGAGCCGTCCGAGCGTGTACCCGGGCACCGGGCAGGGCATGGGACGGCGACTTACCTGGTTCCCCCGCTCCTGCCCGTTGCGTTGATCGGCTGCCCGTCGGTCGGTGGACAGGACTCGGCGTCCCGGCCGCGGGGTACGCGTGTGCGAACACCCCGCACGCTAGGCAGCCAGGATCAAGACTCACAAGCATGTGTCGTGCACATCACATGGGAACACCACAAACTGACACCCCATCAGGAAAGATGGGGCGATATGCCCTGATAAACCTGGGCACTTCAGGACACTGCGGTGTACCGGCGACGTAGGGGTATGCGCCCGAACGTACCGAAATCCACAAACCGGTCAGTCCGGATACGCCGGATCCCACTGCGTCGCCGCGACCGCCGCCCGCACTCCTGCTCGGTCCGCCGTCGGGCGACGCCGCCTCGACGGCGGCCAGTGCGGCGGCGACAGCGATCTCATGGGCCGCCTCCCTCATGCACCGCAGCGGCGGAAGCAACGGCGCCGGGCCGTCGACGGATGCGGGATCGCACCAGCAGCCCGTTGATGTCCACGAACCAGAACCGGTCGGCCGCATCGACCGGACAGCCCCTCGTCCACCACCGCGGTGCGGATCATGTCGGCCACCCCGACGGCCGCCGAGCCCGCGCCCAGGACGACGAGCCGCGGGTCGCCCAGCTGTGCGCCGGTGACCGACACCGCCGTGGTCATCGCACCCAGAGCGACGGCGACGGTAGCCTGGGTCCCGTCGTTGAACGTCAGGAGCCGGTCACGGTACGGGTCAGGATCGGGCGCGCGTGGACGGTCACGAAGTCCCGGCCACTATCGCCGCCGCGTCGGCCGAACGACCTTGGCACGACCAGGAGTTCACCGTTCCGGTTCGGCGCGCTCGTCACCGCGAGCCGGGCGTTCGGCGGGCGTGGCCACGTCGATGGCGCCTGAGCGCTCGGCTCGTCGGCAGCAGCCCTCAGGGGCTGGCACCGACGAGCGGCGCCATGCTCCGCGCTTCAGTCGGACTGCGCCGCTCGGGGGCGCGCGGGGACGGGTAGGCCGTACATCTGGGCGCAGCCGGCGCTCATTCCCATGACGAGATCGGCGCGCGGGACCGGCCAAGCCTGCCGCACCGCGGCATGGTTGGCGGGTCCTACGGGCACCAGCGGAAGACCGGATCCCAGAGCCGCGACGGCTTCCGCTACGACCTCGGTCGGGTCCATCAAAGCGACGGGCAGACCGTCGAGGTGCGGTTCGGTAGCGCGCAGGGCCGGTGTGTCGGTAGGTCCGACCATCGCTACCAGCACATCGACATCGTGCTGACCGAGTTCAACCCACAACGCTTCGCCGAGCATATGGACGAAGGACTTCGACGCGGTGTAGGCACCGACGTACGCACAGCCCGCCATCGACCCGGTGGACGTCGTCAAGATGATTCCACCACGGGACCGTCCGGCCATCGCCGCACCGAAATGATGCGCCATCAGCAGCGGTCCGCGGCAGTTGAGGTCGACGAGGTACATGGCCTCGTCTATCGGGCGGTCGATGAACTTGCCGATGTTCGGCGAAGCCCCGGCGTTGTAGACGAGCAGACCGATCTCGATGCCGTCGGTGTGCGGTTCGAGGTCGTCCAGCAGTGAGCCACTGGTCAGGTCCACGCTCGCGGTTCTCACCTCGACCCCGAACGTTTCGACCAGTTCCGCGGCCAAGCCGGTCAGCGGCTCCTCGCGACGGGCCAGGAGCAGCAGGTTCAATCCCCGCTCGGCGAGATGCCGGGCATAGGCGGCACCCGTTCCCTCGGATGCCCCCGCGACCAGCGCCCAGGGCCCGTAGCGCGTGACGAAGTCACCATCATTACTCATGAACAGCTCACTTCCGCTCGTCGGCGCCAACTCCGTGTTCAGCACGGGCAGTTGGAGGAAGTGCCTTTGTAGCAGCAGAGGTCCGTGGCGCCTGCCCACGGCGGGCTCACTCGTCTGCCGGGTGCCGAGCGTCCAGTGGGTGAAGGCCCCGTACGCTGCGCGTACTCCCGGGCGGTGGCGGCCTGTGCGACCGCCAAGGGCGAGGCGGCGGACCTCCGCGCAACGCGGGCGGCGGGCCGTCTCGTGCGACGTCAGGGCGAGCGGATGTCGCCAGGTGATGCACGTGCACGGCATCACCCCGGCGCACAGGAGGGCGGGGTTCAGCTCAGTCGGCCGCGGGGCCTGGGACACCGGCCCCGGCGAGCGCTTCCCTGACCCTCGCGCGCAGCCAGGCGTGCGCGGGGTCGCCCTCGTAGCGGTGGTGCCAACTCATGACCAGCGGGACCGGCGGCAGGTCGAGGGGCAGCGGGAGGGTACGCAGTCCGGCCGCCGCCAGACCGGCATCCGCCAGCACCATCGGCACGGCCGACATCAGGTCGCCGGCCGCCACCATGCGCAGTGCCGCCGCCGTCGTGGGCGCCGAGGCCACCACGCGGCGGGCCAGGCCCAGCGCCTCCAGGGCGTCGTCGACCGGATCGCGCAGTCGACCTCGGCGCGAGACGGTGACGTGGTCGGCGGACGCGTACGACGTCGGCGTCAGCGCTACGGCGGGGTGGTCGGCGCGCACCACCGCGACCAGCGTGCCGCTCCCGACCACCTCACTGCGCAGGTCCTGCTGCCGTGGTTCGCTGGCCGACAGCTCCAGGTCCACCCGCCCCAGCCGCAGATCCTCGGTGTCGGCCGCGGACTCCGCCAGGAAGCGCAGCCGTACCGCCGGGGCGTCCTCACGCACGGCCGCCAGCAGTGCCGGGCCCGTGCTGTCGGTGAGGGCGTCGTGGCACCGGAGGGTGAACGTGCGGTCGAGCGTGGCCAGTTCCACGGCTCGGGGCGGCCGCAGCAGCGCCTGTGCCTCCTCCACCAGCGTGTGCACCTGGTCGCGGACCGATTCCGCGTACGGCGTCGGCAGCATGTCGCGTCCCGCGCGCACCAGGATCTGGTCGCCGGTGGCGCGGCGGATACGGCTCAGGGTCCGGCTCATCGCCGGCTGGGACAGGCCGAGGCGGTCCGCCGCGGCGCCCACGCCACGCTCCTCCAGAAGTGCGTCGAGTGCGATCAGCAGATTCAGATCCGGGTGCACCGAGGCATGCTAGCCGTATTGACCGCGAGCGTTGTTGACAGTGGGCGTCGGAGACGTGGTCGAGGTGGCGGCGCGTTATGGGCAAGAGGAAGCCAGTCGGAGCCGTGTGGTCGCCGACTGTCTTGTCTCGTGGACGCCGCTTCATCGCACAACCTCTCCTCGGGAGGTTCAACCTCCGAGAGGGCGCCTGACGCGCGATCAGGCGTGCGGCGCGCCACCGTCCGCCGCCAGGCGCGTGAGCCACTCACGCAGCAGGCGCTGCTCGGCGTCGCTCAGGACATCGGCGTCGTCGGGGAGGGCGGCGCGCAGCGCGCGGGCCGCCGCGGCGGGACCGGACTCCGCGGCGGGAACCGTCGGTTCGGCGCGGGTGACGGCCGCGACCATGGACTCGCGCAGGACGGTCAACAGCGCCGGATTGCGGCGGTCTGCGGGGGTGGAGTGCCAGGTGGTGACGGCGCCCTGGCCGGTTGCCTGGATGATCTGGGCGGCCAGTTCCTCGTCGACCCGCAGCCACCCCCCGGCCGCCAGCCGACGTACCCGCCCATGGAGGATCTCCAGGCCCGCGCGGTGTGCTGCGTCCGATTCCCGGCCGATGGCCCGGTTCATCACCGCGAACAACTCGGGGCGCGAGACCCCGAACTCGACCACCATGTCCCAGCCGCGGCGCAGCTCCTCCACCGGGTCCTGCGGGGCGGGGTCGAGCTGCGCGCGCTTTCTCTCCAGGAACTGCGCGTAGCCGTGCTCGGCGACGGCTTCAAGGAGCCCTTCCTTGTCGCCGAAGAGGCGGTAGATCGCTGGCGGCTGCATTCCGGCTGCGGCGGCGACCGCGCGGGTGCTCACCGCGTCAGGGCCGCCGTTCTCCAGCAGCTCGACGGCCGCCTCGACGATGCGGCGCCGAGGGCTGTCGGTTGAGTCGCGCGTAGCCATGAACCAATGATACCGAGAATCTGCTTCCACTGGAATTTCCAGTGATACCATCATCTCGATTCCACCGGAAACAGTGTCGGGAGAACCCAATGATCATCGTTACCGGAGCCACCGGAAAGCTCGGCCGCCGCACCGTCGAGCGTCTCCTGGAACGCGTCCCCGCCGACCGCGTCGGTGTCAGCGTCCGCGACCCCCGCAAGGCCCAGGACCTCGCCGACCGCGGCGTCCGTGTCCGGCAGGGCAGCTTCGACGACCCCGCCTCGCTCGTGCACTCCTTCGAGGGCGCCGAGCAACTGCTCCTCGTCTCCCTCGACCGCACAGGCCCGGAATGCGTCAGCGGCCACCGCGCCGCCATCGACGCCGCCGTGCAGGCCGGCGTCGGCCGCATCCTCTACACCAGCCAGATGGGCGCCGCCCATGACGCCCGCTTCCAGGCATGCCGCGACCACGCCGAGACCGAGGATCTGCTGCGCGCCACCGGCCTGCCCTGGACCGCGCTGCGCAACGGCTTCTACGCCTCCAGCGCCCTGCAGTTCCTTGAGCCCACCCGCCACACCGGCGACATCGCCCTCCCCGCCGACGGCCCTGTCGCCTGGACCGGCCACGACGACCTCGCCGAGGCCACCGCGGTGATCCTCGCCGAGGGGGCTCGCTTCGAGGGACCCACCCCACCGCTCACCGGACCGGTGGCGCTCGACTTCGACACCATCGCCGAGATCGCGTCCCAGACCACCGGACGGCCCTTCACCCGCACCGTCGTCCCCGACGACGTCTTCCGCGAACAGGTCCTGGCGCATGGCGCCCCGGCCCCGATCGCCGACCTGATACTGAGCATCTTCGCCGCGGCGCGGAACGGCGAGTTCACCGCTGTCGACTCGACACTGGCCGAGCTGATCGGGCGGAAGCCCGCCACCTTCCACACCCAGCTGGAGCGTGCCTGGGCCGAATAGATCCAGTGGGGCGCGCAGACGGCACCGTCCTGGCTCGCCGCCCACGAAGGCTCGTCCTCTGTCGCCCGAGGACGTCGATCACCAGATCGGCGGCCTCGGGCACAACCCCAGACTGTGCATCAGATTCCGCACCATCCCAGACGTTTCACCGTGCTCCACCCCCATGCCCGGCTGATCGTCCACGGCAGACGGCTTCTCGCCGACCGGGTCCGCGCTGGCAGGTCCATCGCCCACGTCGCCGAGGAAATGGGCAACTCCCGCATCACAGCCCACAAATGGGTCTGGCGCTGGCGAGCCGAAGGCGATCCGGGGTTGCATGACCGCTCCAGTCGTCAGCGCGCAACCACACATCCACGGGATACCGACCCTTGATCACTAGCCGACTTGCCACTCTATCGAGTGAAAAAGTGCTATTACACACTGAAGATCTTGAAAAAGGCTGATCCTGACGTCCGAGGCTCTACTCGTCAAAGAAGGGTGAGGCTCTTATGAATGCCTTCAGGAGCGCAGGCCGACTCGCCCTGGCCGCCTGCGCCGCGCTCGCGCTGGTGACCGGGGTCTCCGCCGAAGGCCACGCCGCCACCGGCAATTTCACCTACACCGACACTGACGGAGTGCCGCACACCTGGGCCGACCCGCCGAACGGTGAGTGCATCAGCTTCGGCCTGCCCGCGGTCAGCGCGGACAACGAAACGAACGCCACGGCGACCGTCTACGAGAACACCGACTGCAGCGGCGCCGTCCTGGACCGAGTTCCACCGAAGTCAGACAGGATCTGGGGGAGGTACCCCAACGCAGTGCGATTCAATTTCCTCTGATGCCCGAAGCGGGCAGGCCGTATCTGCACGCTGCTCGGCATCGGATCGTCCCGCGCCCTGACGGTCGCCGTCTCACCACACGCGCCTCCCACTCGGCGGTTGCCTGTCCGGGCGGCTTCCAGTCAAGGAACAACTCCTTCTGGTCACCGCGGCCTGTGCCAAAGTCCTGCCGGATAGCGTCGGGGTTGCATGGGGGCTCGTCGTCCCCGTGAGGCGATCCGCTCGGCAGGGCGCCAAGGCGCGGGTCGCGTCGCCCGCATCCGGCCCTGGGAGCCGCATGTCCGAGACCATCACCATCGTCGAGACCGCCTACGGCCCGGTGTCCGGCATCGTCGAAAGCGGGATCGCCCGCTTCCTCGGCATCCCGTACGCCGCCGCGCCGCAGGGCGTCCAGCGGTTCGCGGCACCTGAGCCGCCCGCGCGGTGGACCGGTGTGCGGGCGGCTCACGAGTTCGGCGCCACCGCGCCGCAGTTGCCTGTGCGGGGCAAGCTGGGCGAACTCATCCGCAACCCTGTGGTCGAGGGCGACGAGCACCTGAACCTGAACGTGTGGACCCCCACCCCCGGTGGGACACGATCCCTGCCGGTTCTGGTGTGGATCCACGGCGGTGGCTTCATCACCGGCTCCAGCGCCGTGACCGCCTTCGACGGTGCCACGTTCGCCCGCGACGGCGTGGTGTGCGTGTCCGTCAACTACCGGCTCGGCGTGGAGGGTTTCGCCTACGTCGAGGACGCGCCCGCCCAGGCCAACCGCGGCCTGCTGGACCAGATCGCCGCCCTGGAATGGGTCCGGGACAACATCGAACGGTTCGGCGGGGACCCGGACGACGTCACCGTCGCGGGCGAGTCCGCCGGTGCGATGAGCGTGCTCACGCTGCTCTCCCTGGACCTCGGCCTGTTCCACAAGGCCATCGTGGAAAGCGGCTCCGCCCACATCGTCCAGACCCGCCAGGACGCCGCGCTGGTCACCGCCGAGGTCGCCGAACGCCTGCGCGTCGATTCCACCGCGCACGCCCTGGCCGACGTGCCGGTGCGTGAACTCCTCCTCGCCCAGCAAGCCGTCTGCGACGACGTCGCCACCACGGTCAACGCGCGGCGCTTCGGGGTGTCCACCATCGCCGCCTGCGGTCTGGCCTTCATGCCCGTCATCGACGACACCCTTCTGCACCGCGCGCCGATCGACGCGACGGCAGAGGGCGCCGGGCACGGCATCCCCCTCCTCATGGGCACCGCCACCGAGGAGTTCCGGCTCTTCCTGGCGCCCACCCCGCTGGCTGCCCGGCCCGAGGAGAGGCCCTTCCGCGACAGCCTGCGGGCGTACGGCGTACCGGCCGACTTCTACGACCGCTACGCCGAGACCAACGCCCCGCCGTACGTGCGCGACAGTCCGCTGGACATCGCCTGCGCGGTACTCACCGACCGGGTCTTCCGCATCCCCTCGATCCGAGTCGCCGAAGCCCGCGCCCAAGCCCCCGCCCCCACCCATCTCTTCGAGTTCGGATGGCGCACCGACAGCGCGCCCAACGCCCCCGGTGTCGAGTTCGGTGCCTGCCACAGCCTGCCGCTGCCGTTCGCCTGGGACACCCTCGACAACCCCGACAGCCGGGAGTTCACCGGCCTCAACCCGCCACGGGAACTCGCCGACGCACTGCACAGCCGCTGGGTGGAGTTCGCGCGGGCGGGCGAGCTGAGCGGATGGGCACCGTACGACACCAGCCAACGCCCCGTCATGGTCTTCCACCGGAACGGCCAACCAGGCAACGAGGTCGTGCGGGACCCGCACGGCAACGAGCGCGAACTGTGGAAGGACCACCTCAACCCCCGACAGTGACGTGTCGGTGCGTCAGGCCGGTAGCCGGGGACTAACCACGCGCATTCCCGGCGGCACCGTCTCATCCGCGTCCCCGACAAGCTCACGCGGGTCAACGTGATCGACGGCCAGGGGCGCCGACGGCAGGGTGTTCCTTTCGGGGAGGTTCCCCGGCGCCCGGATAAGGTTTGGCGATGGAGATCTTCCATCTGCGCTACTTCGTGGCAGTCGCCGAGAACCTCAGTTTTTCCCGGGCCGCGCGTCAACTGCACATGGCCACCTCGCCGTTGAGCCAGCGGGTACGGGATCTGGAGCGGGAACTCGACCAGCGGCTGTTCGACCGGGATTCGCACCATGTGGCGCTGACGCGCGCCGGTGCGGCACTGCTGCCGGTGGCGAAGGACATCCTGAGCCGGTTCGACGACATTCCCTGGCAACTGCGCCGAGCCCTGGGGCCCGAGCGGCGGGCGGCATATGTGGGCGTCGTACCGGCCCTGCACCCGAGGCTGCGGGAGCGGCTTGTGCAGCTCGAAGGGCGCTGTGCCGAGGATTTCGACGTCAAGCGCTGGCCCGGGAACAGCGGGAACCTCCTGAGTGCGGTACAGCGCGGTGATCTGGCCATGGCGCTGCTCCATCTGCCCGTGCACGCCGAGGGAATCGAGGTGCTGGAGTTGCTGCGCGAGCCGCTGGGCGCGCTGCTGCCCGCCGCCGAATTCGGTTCGCGAAGCTCGGTGTCGTTGAGCGAACTCAGGGACCACACATATGTGACGTCGGCACCCGGGACGCTCCCGACGTATTTCGACCAGCTCAAGGTGCGCTTGAAAGCCGCGGGAATCCACAAGGAGACCACGCTCAACATCGGGGATTACGCCAGCGTACGCGAGATCGTGGCGAACGGTTCGATATTCGCCATCACATTGCTCGGTTCCGGGAATTCCGGCGGCGGGAGCACGGAAGGCACTTCCAGGGGTTACGGGAATGAAGCGAGTGTAGTGCTGCCGTTCCGGGACTTCTCGCCCGCCCTGCCGACCGGGCTGGTCTGGCGCCGGGACCGGGCCGAGCCGGAAGGCGACCTGCACGGCCTGGTCAGCGAGGCCAAGGAGGTGTTCTCCCCTCCAGTAGATCCGTCCTGACCAGGGTGAACCCCGCGACCGTGCAAGGACGGAAAAACGGCGTGACCGCTGCGGTCACGCCGTTTTTCGCGTATTGGTGTCACTGATCGCTTGGGTCTCTCCACCGCACCGGACTAGCGTTTTCCTTAGAGCCGGGAATGCCCCCGAAGAGGGTGGCGCTTTTCCCCTTCCTGTCCCGTTTCCCGTACTGGAGTGGTGATGGAATCCGCTGAAATGGCCGAGGTAGAACCGGCATGCTCCGCCGATGCGGGCAGGCCGGCCGAAGCGGACGAGCGGGGCGGCCCGCTGGCCGGAGTGCGCGTCATCGACATGGCCACGGTGGTGATGGGGCCGTACGCGGCGCAGATCCTCGGCGACCTCGGTGCCGACGTCATCAAGATCGAGTCACCGAACGACACCGTGCGGGTCGGCGCGCTGCACCGTACGCCCGGCATGACGCCGCTGAACCTCAACGTCAACCGCAACAAGCGCAGCGTGACGCTCAACCTCAAGGACGACGCTGAGCGCGCCAAGGCGCTGGAGTTGATCGGCACCGCGGACATCCTGATCACCAACATGCGAATCGGCGCCCTGCGCCGCCTCGGCATGGACTACGACAGCCTCGCCGCGGCCAACCCCCAGCTGGTCTACGCCCACGCCCAGGGGTTCCGCCCGGACTCCGACCGGGCCCAACTGGCGGCGTACGACGAGACGGTGCAGGCCGCCTCCGGGCTGCTGGACCTGGCGCAGCGCGCGGGTGACGTGGGCGCACCGGTCGTGCTGCCCAGCATCTTCGCCGACAAGGTCGCCGCGCTGACGATCGTGTACGCGGCGCTGGCCGCGCTCGTCCACCAGCGCGCGACCGGCCAGGGGCAGCACGTCGAGGTGCCGATGGTGGACACCCTGCTGGCGTTCAACCTGGTCGAGCATCTGCAGGGCCGGACCTTCGAGCCTCCGATGGGCCCGACCGGCTTCCCGCCGTCCATGAACAAGGGGCACCGGGCCCGCCCGACCAAGGACGGCCTGGCGATGGTCATTCCGTACAGCCCGAAGAACTTCCGCGATCTGTTCGCCGCGGCGGGACGCCCCGATCTGGCCGAAGACCCGCGCGTCAACGGCGAGTTCATCGACTCCGCGCGCGACGGCGAGGCGCTGTCCGAGCTGCTGGAGACGGTGACGCCAGAGCTGACCTCGGCGCAGTGGACGGAGGTGTGCACCAAGCACAGCATTCCCGTCGGTCCAGTGCTGCGGCTCGAAGAGGCCACCGAGGACCCGTACGTGCGGGGAGGCCATCTGCTGGATGTCGCCGAACACCCCAGTGAGGGCGCCTACCGGGTGATCGGCATACCGCTGGCCTTCTCCGCCACCCCGGCGTCGGTGCGTCGGCACGCGCCGCTGGCCGGCCAGCACACCGAGGAAGTGCTCGGCGAACTCGCCGGTACGCGAGGCACCAACCCCCGTAAGACGAAGGCCAATCAGACCGCTGAGTTCGATGAGGAGAACCGATGAGCGGCAGCATTCCCACGCCCACGACCCGCACACCCGAAACCCCCGCGACCACGCCAGCGGCCCCCGTCGTCGGAACACGCGACGTCGGCGGTGTCCTCGTCATCACGATCAACCGGCCGCGGGCCCGCAACGCCGTCAACGCCGAGGTCGCCCAGGGCATCGCCGCCGCCGTCGACCGCCTGGAGTCCGACCCCGGCCTGCGGGTGGGCGTTCTCACCGGCGCGGACGGCACCTTCAGCGCGGGTATGGACCTCAAGGCCGCTGCCCGCGGCGAACAGGTGAACATCCCCGGCAAGGGCTTCGCCGGGCTCGCCGAGGCCCGTACGGCCAAGCCGCTGATCGCGGCCGTCGAGGGATACGCCCTGGGCGGAGGCTTCGAACTGGCCCTGGCCTGCGACCTGGTGGTGGCCGCCGAGGGGGCCCGCTTCGCTCTCCCGGAGGTCAAGCGCGGGCTGATCGCCGGTGGCGGCGGAGTGGTACGGCTCCCCAGGCGCATCCCCTACCACCTGGCGATGGAGCTGCTGCTGACCGGCCGCACGGTCACCGCCGAACGCGCCCGCGAACTCGGCCTCGTGAACCGCCTCACCCCCGACGGCGAGGCGCTGTCCGCCGCCCTGGAACTCGCCGAGGAGATCGCGGCCAACGCGCCGCTGGCTCTGGCCGCGGTGAAGAGGACCGTCCAACTCGCCGACGGCGTACCGGAGTCGGAGGCGTTCACCGAGCAGGCCGCCGAGGTCGGCGCGCTGCTGCGCTCGGCCGACTTCACCGAAGGGGTACGCGCCTTCAGTGAGAAGCGCGCGCCTGAGTGGAGCGGGCGATGAAGCACGCACCCGCACCTCGACTGGGCCGGGCACATCTTGTGCGTGCCCTCAACACCCCCCTCACGGCGCCCGCGTACGCCCCCGCCACAGCCCGTTTCACCGACCGCGAGTACCTCAACATCGTCTATCGCACCGACCCCGACGCACTGCGAGCAGTGGTGCCCGAGCCGCTGCGCGTCGACGAGCCGCTGGTGCGGTTCGAGGTGATGAAGATGGCGGACGTCACGGCATACGGCCCGTATGTCGAGGCCGGACAGGCGATCCCGGTGCTTTACGGGGACGAGCGCGGCGAGTATCTGCACGCGATGTACCTGGACAGTTTCGCCGCCACCGCCGCTGGCCGCGAGGTGAGCGCCTATCCGAAGGCGATGGGCGCACCCGCCCTGTACGCCGAGCACGCCGCGCTGGTCGGGACGCTGGACTACGGGAGCGTGCGGGTCGCCACCGCGACGATGGGCTACAAGCACCATCCGCTCGACCCGGGGCTCGCCCGCGAGCAGATCGCGGTACCCACCTACATGCTCAAGATCGTTCCCGGCTACGACGGCACTCCACGGGTCTGCGAGCTCGTCCGCACCCAGATCACCGATCTCGTGGTCAAGGAGGCCCACACCGGGCCCGCGCGGCTGCAGTTGTTCGAGCACGTACTGGCGCCGCTGGCGGATCTGCCGGTGCGCGAGATCGTCTCGGCCAGCCACATCGTCACGGATCTCACGCTGGACAGGGCCGTTCCCGTCCACGACTACCTGACCGAGGAGGATCCCTCGTGACACCCCGTGCCCTGACACCCCGACCGCCCACGGCCCCGACGTCGGTCGCCGTCGTCGGCGCCGGCACCATCGGCCTGGCATGGGCCGCGCTGTTCGCCGCCCACGGAATCGAGGTGGCCGTCACCGACCCGCGCGACGACCTGGACCAGGCCGTCGACGAGGCGATGCCGATGCTCGCCGCCGGACTGCCCGGCAGCGAAGCAGCGGTCCTGCGCGACCGCATCCGCACCACCCACGACCTGGCCGAGGCCGTGGACGACGCACGGCTCGTGCAGGAAAACGGCCCGGAGAACCTTCAGTTCAAACAGCGGCTGTTCGCCGACATCGCCCGCCATGCCCCGGCCGACGCGGTACTGGCCACCTCCAGCTCCGGCATCGTAGCCTCCCTGATCGCCGCGCAGCTGCCGGACGAGGTCGCCGCGCGACTGCTGGTCGCGCACCCCTTCAATCCCCCGCACATCGTCCCGCTCGTGGAGATCGTTCCGGGCGAGCGCACCGCGGAGGAGGTCATCGAGACGGCCATCGCCTTCTACCAGGCGCTGGGCAGGACGCCGGTACGGCTGCACAAGGAGGTCCCCGGGTTCGCGGCCAACCGGTTGCAGGGCGCGGTGCTCCAGGAGGCGATCCATCTCGTCCTCAGCGGTGTGGTCGAGGCCAGGGAGCTCGACACGGTGATGAAGGCGTCGCTGGGCGGCCGATATGCCGCCATCGGTCCCTTCGAGAGCTTTCACCTCGGCGGCGGCCCCGGCGGCATCCGGCACATGATGCGGCACCTGGGTCCCGGCCTCGCCGAGAGCTGGCAGAGCCTCGGCCATCCGGTGCTGGACGCCGATGGCATCGCCACGCTGGTCGCCCAGACCGAGGCCGCGTACGGGAAGGGCCCTGAGGCGTACCAGAAGCGCGCCATGCTCCGCGACCGCAAACAGCTCGCCTTGAACGCCGCGCTGCGCCGGGCCGAACAGGCCTGAGCCCCCTCCCCCGCGTTCAGGGCACAAGAACCTTCGATACCCAGCCCACAGGAGTCAGCCATGCCCAAGCCGGCCAACCCCACGCCCGATTTCTTCGGCTACGCCGAACTGCTCAGCGATGCCGAGCGGGCCGAACTGGCCACCATCCGCGACTACTTGGAAAACGAGGTCAAGCCACTGGCCAACGCCGCCTGGGACCGGGCGGAGTTCCCCTTCGCGGTGATCGAGAAGATGGCCAAGCTCCAACTGGCCGGATACTCCTACCCCGAATACGGCGACGGCCGCCACCGCAGCGAACTGTTCTCGGGCTTCCTCAGCCTCGAACTCAATCGCGTCGACCCGTCGTTGGGGGTGTTCTCCGGAGTCCACACCGGCCTGGCCATGGGCAGCATCCATGGAGGCGGCAGCCAGGAGCAGCGCGACCGCTGGCTGCCGGACATGGCCGCGATGAGGAAGATCGGCGCCTTCGCCCTGACCGAGCCCGAGGGCGGCTCCGACGTCGCGGGCGGAATGCGCACCACCGCCCGGCGCGAGGGCGACACATGGATCCTCAACGGCGCCAAGCGGTGGATCGGCAACGGCACCTTCGCGGATCTCGTCGTGGTCTGGGCGCGCGATACGGCCGATGACAACGTCAAGGGTTTCGTGGTGGAGAAGGGCACTCCCGGGTTCACCACCACGAAGATCGAAGGCAAGATCGCGCTGCGGACCGTGCAGAACGCCGACATCGCCCTCAACGAGGTGCGTGTCCCCGATGCCAACCGCCTGCAGCGGGTCGACAGCTTCCGCGACACCGCCGCCATCCTGGCGCGCACGCGGGGCGGGGTCGCCTGGCAGGCGCTGGCGGTCGCGGTACGCGCCTACGAGCTCGCCCGTGAATACGCCGTCACCCGGGTGCAGTTCGGCAAGCCCATCGGCGCCTTCCAGCTGATCCAGGACCTGCTGGTGAAGATGCTCGGCAACGTCACCGCCATGTTCGGCATGGTGGTCCGCCTCCACCAGTTGTCGGCCGCGGGCCGCGGCAGCGCCGAACAGGCCGCTCTGGCCAAGGCGTTCACCACCACCCGGATGCGCGAGTGCGTCGCCTGGGCCCGCGAACTCTTCGGCGGAAACGGCATCGTGCTCGAATACGAGATCGCCAAGTTCTTCGCGGACGCCGAGGCCGTCTACTCCTTCGAGGGCACGCGTGAGATGAACACCCTCATCGTCGGCAAGTCCATCACCGGCCACAGCGCCTTCGCGTGACGAGCGCTCCCCGCTGGCGGGTCAGGCGCCGGTGCCGGGTGGGATTTCCAGTTCGAACCAGACCACCTTGCCGTGGCGGGTCATGCGGCTGCCCCAGCGGTGGGCGAGCTCGTTGACAAGCCGCATGCCGCGACCGCTCTCCAGGTCCTCCTCGACGGGGCGCAGCAACGGGATCTGGCGGCTGGTGTCGGCGACCTCCACGGTGAGTGTGCGGTCCCGGAACAGGCGCAACTGCCGTGGTGGGCCGGCGTGCCGCAGGGCGTTGGTGACCAGCTCGCTGACCAGCAGTTCGGTGATCTCGGCGAGTGAGCAGAGCCCCCAGGACGCAAGGGTGCCGCGGGTGAACCGGCGCGCCTCGCCCGCGAGGGCCACGTCCTCGGCGAGCGGCAGCGTGGCGATCTTGTCCTCGGGGACCGGAAGCACCCGCGCCATGATCACCGCGATGTCGTCCTCGGATCCTTCGGGCACCAGCGCGGTGAGCACCGCGTCACAGCTCTCCTCCAGATCGCGGCCCCGGTCGGCGAGGGTGCGGCACAGCAGCTCCAGGCCCTCGTCGATGTCCTGGCCACGCCGTTCGATCAGGCCGTCGGTGTAGAGCGACAGGATGCCGCCCTCCGGCATGGTGATCTCCACGCTCTCGAAGTCCACTCCCCCGACACCCAGCGGAACACCGGCGGGCAGGTCGACCGGCCGGCTGCCGCCGCCGGGGGCCACCACGACGGGCGGCAGGTGTCCGGCGCACGCCAGGGTGCAGCTGCGGTCGACCGGGTCGTAGACGGCGCACACGCAGGTGGCGAACTGGCCGTCGCCGACCCCGGAGGCCGTCTCGTCCAGCCGGGTCAGCACCTGGTCGGGCTGCATCTCCAGGGTGGCCAACGTACGGGCCACGGTGCGTAGTTGGCCCATCGTGGCGGCGGCCCGGATGCCGTGGCCCATCACATCCCCCACCACCAGCGCGACGCGCCCGCAGGACAGCGGGACCACGTCGAACCAGTCGCCGCCGACCTCGCTGCCCACGCTGCTCGGCAGATAGCGGTGGGCGATCTCCATGCCCAGCGTGTGCCGGGTCTCCTGGGGCAGCAGGCTGCGTTGCAGGGTGAGCGCCGTCTCCCGCTCGCGCCGGTACAGCCGGGCGTTGTCGATGGACACCGCGGCGCGGGCGACCAGTTCCTCGGCCAGCGCCGTGTCGGCGGGCGTGAACGGCTCGGGATGGCGGGTACGGACGAACTCCACGCCGCCGAGCACCGCGCCACGGGCGAGCACCGGCACCATCAGATAGGAGTGGACGCCCGCGGCAAGGCCGGGCGCCACCCGGTCCTGCGAGCTGACGATGGCGGACAGGCTCTCCTCGTCCACCTCCGGCACCAGCACCGAGCGTCTCCTGCGCAGCGCCTTCGCGTAGAGCTTGCGGGACTCGAAACGGGAGACCTCACCCACCGCGTCGGCGACGTTGGTCATCCCCGAGTCACCCGACTCGCCGACCGCGACCGCGCGCAGCACCAACTCCTTGTCACCGCGCAGCTTGTCGGGTTCCTCACCGCTCAGCACGGGCTCCAGCAGGTCGACGGTGACGAAGTCGGCGAACCGTGGGACGACCACCTCGACCAGTTCCTCCGCGGTGCGCTGGAGGTCCAGTGTGGTGCCGATGCGGCTGCTGGCCTCGTTGATCAGGGCGAGTTGCGCCCGAGCGGCGTTGGCCTCGCGCAACGCAGCCTGACGCTCCATCAGGTTCTCGTGTTCCCGCAGATAGAGCCGGGCGTTGTCGATCGAGGCCGCCGCCCGCGAGATCAACTCGTCGCCGAACGTGCTGTCCTGGGCGTCGAACGGCTCACGGTCGACGCTGCGGCCGTAGACCACGATGCCGAGCACCGTCGACCGGGCGACCAGCGGCGCCACCCGAACCGGCTGGGCCCTGCGGGCCAGATAGCCGCTCACCCGGTCGGCCCGTACGTCGGTGAGCGGCGGCAGCTCGGCGCCGGGGACGATCACGGTACGCCGCCCGGTCATCGCCTGTTCGTACGGTGAGCCGGACGGTATGCGGTACACGCCCTCGGTCGGCAGGTCGGCGGCGGGGAACTCGGTGCTGGCGGAGGCGAGAGCCAGCCGCCGCACGTAGACCGACTGCGCACCGCCCACCGGTTCCGGGTCCATCCCGCCCACCAGCCGGTCAAGTACATGCACCGCACATACATCTGCGAGCTGCGGGACCATCGCCTCGGACAGTTCCCGGGCCGCCCGGCGCAGGTCCAGGGTGGCGCCGATCCGGGCGCCCGCCTCGGCCAGCAGGGAGAGCCGCTGCTGGGCCTGCTCCGCCTGGGCCTCGGCGTGGAACCGCTCGGTGACGTCGATGATTGAGGAGCAGACGCCGAGCACCTGGCCGGACGGCGCCTCCAGACGGAAGTACGAGGCCGACCAGGCCCGGTCGTGCTCCGGATCACCCGGTGTACGGCCGTGCGACCGGGCGTCGACCACCGGCTCGCCGGTGGCCAGCACCCGCCGCATCACCTCTTCGATCTCCTTGGCGTTGATGCCCGGCAGCACCTCGCTGAGCGTTCCGCCGATGTGCTGCTCGGACGACAGGCCGTTCATCCGGGCCAGCGCGTCGTTGATCCGCATGAACCGCAGGTCGGTGTCGTAGACGGCCAGGCCGATCGGGGACTGGCTGAAGAAGCCGTCCAGGATGGCCAGGTTCTGCTCGACCGTGCGCAGCGCGGCGACCTCGGACGCGGTGGCGAGCACGAACCGCCGTCCCTCCGGGCCGACGATCGGGTAGGTATGGAACTCCAGCTCGACGTTGCTGCCGTCACGGTGCCTGACCGGAAAGGTCCCGGACCAGCCGCGCCCGGAGGTGATGCTGTCGAACATCGACAGCACCTGCGGCCACTGCTCCTCGTTCACCAGCAGCCGGGCGGCGAACTGGCCCACCGCCTCGCTCGCCGGGTAGCCGACGAGCTTCTCGGCGTCCTCGCTCCAGTGCAGGATCCGCCCGTCCGAGTCGAGCAACGCGGTCGCCAGGGGAAGCAGCCGATGCCCCTCCAGCCGCGCCCCTGCCGCGTTCTGCGACTCGTACCGGTGCATTGCCAAGAAACCGCCAGTCCCGCGCTCACCTGCCCACCGCCGCACCTCCAGGGTGCTACGCCGCCCGCCGGACGGCGAGCGCAACGCCGCCCCGGCCGTCCGTCCGAGTCCCTGACCAGCGCTGACGCGGGTTCTGGCCACCTGCACAGGGGCGGCACCTCGCCGTGGCGGGCGCGGGAACTCCAGGCACGGCAGGACGCGATCTTCGCCTCCGTGCCGGTACCCCCAGGGGGCGGGAGCTGGCCTCCCCCGCGCCGCGCAGGTCGGCGGGTGCGTTCGGCTGAGGTGCCGCGTCAGCGTGCCGTTCGGGTGGCTTCGGTGAAGGCGATGCGCGCGGCCGAGGTCCCCAGACCGGTGGGGGCCCCGAAGCGGGACGCGGCGCCCACCTTGTAGCGCAGTTCGGATTCCTTGTACCGGTTGCCGTCCCGGTGCCAGGTGAGGATTCCGGCCATCCAGTCCTGAAGCTCCCGGACATAGTCGTCCAGAGCCTGGCGGGCGGTCTTCCCGAGCCGGAAGTCGTCGCACAGCACGGGGAGTTCGTGCGCGGCGACGTGCTGGAACTGGCGCATCCGGGAGTTCATCAGGTCCTGGATGATGCCGAGTCCGGTGGGATAGTCGCAGTTGAAGAAGTTCTGGACGACGAGTACGCCGTTGTGCACCTCGCCCTCGAACTCGATCTCCTTCTGGTACGAGTAGACGTCGTTGACCAGGCAGGCGTAGTCGGTGGCGGAGTTCTCCAGCGAACGCATCGGCCCGCTCCGGTAGATCTCCGGTGGCACTTCCTTTCCGTGTGCCAACCGGCTCAGGCTCATGGTGAGTTCAGAACCGAAGGTCCACCGGCGCATTTCGATGTAGTCCACCGGGTCGGGAATGCGGTTCTGCGCCTGGTTGGTGAGTTCCCACAGCCAACTGGAGATCATGCCCTCGACGGCGGTACGGAACCTGCGCCTCGCGTCGGCGGACAGCGGGCGTACCGTGCGCGACCACAGATCGGACAGGGCCCGCTCCAGCGGGCTCGTCGGGGCGGGGGCGGTGTCGGGGTCGATCGGCATGTGGGCCGACAGCCGTTCGTTGCAGATCTTGGCGGCGGCCAGGTTGCGGGCCCGGCCGAAGACCGCCGGGTAGTAGTCGTCCGCGTAGGTGCCCCACGCCAACCACTGTGACGACAGGTCGAGTTCATCGGGTGACGCCTGCCGATGGATGCCCGCCGCGCACAGCGGGAAGTCGAAGGCGATGAGTTTGTGCTCGTCCCAGATGTGCGAGCCGGGAACACCGGGCTGCGGCTTGAGCAGCCCCATTCGGTGCGCCCATTCCACCACGTTCCGGCGTGCCGACTGCAGATGCGGACTGAGGGTGGTGCCGAACGGCATGTAGAGGTCGGGAATTCGGGACGGCCCGACCTTCTGGAACGGCACATGGGTGAAGCCGCGGGCCCTTTGGGCCTCGGCCCCTGCCGAAGCCAGCCTGATATCCGCCGCCGAAGTTCCCAGTCCACTGGGAAGGAACGCGGACCAGCGGGCGGAAGGGGCGGTCTGCCCGCCGCCGTTCATATAGCGGCTGGAGCGCATGTGCCATTCATGGCCGCCCGACTGCCAGTCCTGAAGTCCCTTGACATAAGCCAGGACACCGGCGCAGGACTGCGGGTCGATTCCCTTCTCCGCGAAGAGCGGGGGAAGTTCCGTCAGGGTCGTGGACTCGAACTGCTGCAACCGGGAGGTGAGCAGGTCGTTGACGGCGTCCGCGGCCTGCTGGGTGGTGCAGTTCAGGAACTTCTCCAGTACCAGGACACCGTTGCTCAGTTCGCCTTCCTCCTCGGTCTCCCGCTGGTAGGAGAACAGGTCGTTGCGCAGGTGCACTCCGTCGGAGAAGGTCTCCTTCAGCACCCGCATCGGCCGGGATTCGGCGATCACCGCGGGCACCTCGGCACCCACCGCGTGTTCCACAAGACCTGCGGACCATGGCGCTCCGCCGACCTTGCGGCGCATCTCGATGTACTCGACGGGATTGGGCACGCGGCCCGCGTTGATGTTGGACAGCTCCCACAGCGACTCGTTCAGCAGGTTCTCGGTGCTCTCGGCGAACCGGGCCCGCCAGTCCATGGACATCGTCGGCACGGTGCGGCGCCACAGGTCGATCAGGCCCGCCTCAACGGGGTTCGTGGGCACCGGTGTCGCCGCGGTCAGGTCCATCGGCATGAAGGCCGGGAGGCGGTCGAGGTACCTCTTGCCGCCCTCCCGGTCCCCCGACCGCTTGAAGACCTCCAGGAAGTGGTCGTCGAAGAAGAAGACCCACACGTACCAGTCGGTCACCAGCGAGAGTTCCGGGCCGTCGCAGTCGGGGTGGGTGTACGAGCACAACAGGGCGTAGTCATGGGAGTCGAGGTCGCGTTCCTCCCAGATACCTGAGCCCTCCAGCATCCCCATGTCACGGGCCCACTTCTTGGAGTGCGCACGGGCCTCCTCCAGTTGGGGATTCAGCCGCGCCGGATAGGGCATGTAGAAGTCGGGCAGTTCAAAAGGCTGGGACTGGGTCACTTCGGCGCCCTCTCTGGAATTCCATGGCCAAGGAAACGGATATGGGCGGCCGGGGGTAAACCACCCACCGGGCCGGTTGGATTCGCGGAAAAACAGCCGGAAACAAGCGGCCGGGGACGGCGCTTCGAGGCATGCAGAGTTCGACGGCGTCTGCGTCGACCGCCCCTCCCCATGCCGTGCCACTCGGTCGCAACAGCACTACCCGTAGTGGCACTCAGCTATCCAGCCCCACAAACAATCATATAAACATAGGCATATTGTGCTGTGAAATGCCGCGGGCCCGACGAGCGCCCGCGGCCGCCCGGACGTCGTTACCGGTAACGGCTCGGCATGACGGCGAGCCCGGGTCCAACAACCTTGCGCCGTAGAGGAGTTCGCCTGTGACACAGTCCGCCGACGCCCGTAGCCTTCCGCACCTGGACGCCGATCTGCGCCGCGTCCGCGAGGTCATCGGCCCGGTGCGCATCCCGGGGCGCCCCGATCTGGCGGGGCTGGTCGGCGAACGGTCCGAGTCCACGCGCCGCTGGGTGCGGCCCACCCTGGCCCTGCTCTCGTACTACGCGCTCAGCGGGCCCGACCGCCCGGCCGACGAGCGGGTGATCAGGTGCGCCGCGGCCGTGGAACTGATCCACGTCGGCTCGCTCTACCACGACGACGTGATCGACCAGGCCAAGCAGCGCCGGGGCGAGCCGAGCCACAACGCCCTGTGGGGCAGCGGACTGGCCGTGCTCGGCGGCGACTTCGTGCTGCTGCACGCCCTGGGGCTGCTGGCGGAACATGACTCCCGCGTGACGCTCGCGGGCGTCCTGGCCGGCGAGGAGATGTGCGCGGGCATGGTGGCCGAGGCCGCCGACCGCTATCTGCGCTCCCGAAGCGAAGGCTCGTACTGGCGGGCCATCGGCGGAAAGACCGCCGCACTGCTGTCACTGTCGTGCCGACTGGGAGCCATGCTGGCCGGACAGGGCGCCGAACAGGAGGAGGCGCTGGCGCGCTTCGGTCATCGCCTGGGGCTGGCGTACCAACTGCGCGACGACATCCTGGACTTGACCGCGGCGTCCGGCCAACTCGGCAAGCCCGTCAACAACGATCTGGTCGAGGGCGTCTACACCCTCCCCGTGCTGTGGGCGCTGACCCGCGAGCCGCGGCTGGCACCGCTGCTGCGCCGCGGCATCACCCGCCACGAGGCGGCCCGGGCACGCGACCTCGTGCTGGCCTGCGGCGCCGTCGCAGACGCCCAGGCGCGGGCGGACGAGCTGCTGCGGGAGTCCCTCGACCTGCTCGGTACGGTGCCGGACCGCTTCTCGGTCCGAGCGGCCCTCGCCGACTACGCACGGGCGGTGCTGGCGCCGCCCGCCCCGAGCGGCGACGTCCCACCACCGCGTACGCCCGTGCACACACCCCCACCACGCGTCAACGCGCACCAGGGGCGGGCCCGAAAGCATGTGACCGGATGGCTGCGGGACACCGGACTCGCCGTCACCCCGGAGGAACTCGACCATCACCGCTGGGCGGACGTGGTCGACGGCTGCGCACGGTGGTTCCCGGACGCCGACGCCGACGTGCTCGAACCGCTCAGCTGCCTGGTGACGTGGGTGGCCGTGCTGGACGACCTCTTCGACGATCCCGCGCTGCGGGAGCCGCAGGACATCGCGGCGCTGCACCGCGGGCTCACCGCGATGCTGCACCAGGACGGCGGGGACGCCGGTGCGCACGGTGCCATCGCCCGCGCCTGGGCGGAGCTGCTGCCGCGGTTGTGCCGGAACCGGTCGACGGCCTGGCGGCAGCGCATGATCGGTCATGTCGAGGAGTGGTTCGCCGCCTGCGCGTGCGAGGCAGAGCACCGGATCAGCGGTTACCTGCCCGGCGTGGCGGACTACCTGTCACTGCGCATGGCGGCCAGTGGCTGGGACTTCGCGGTGGACGTGCTGGACCTGACGTTGGACGAGGAGATTCCGCCATCCGTGCGGGACCACCCCTTCGTCCGCCGCATCGAGCAACTCGCCGCCCTGGCCGGGCTCGCCCAGAACGACCTGGAGACGCTCGACCGGGACGAGGCCGCAGGCAGCCCGTACAACCTGGTGCGGGCGGTGCGCCAGGAAACCGGCTGCTCCCGCGAGGAGGCCGTCGAGACGGTGCGCGAGCAGGCCCGCGAGCACCTCGACCTGCTGCACGCCACCTGCACCTACGCTCCCGCGCTGGTCCGCACCATCAGCGCCGACCCCGCCGAACAGGCCGCCTGCGCACGGCTGGTGGCCAGCGCGACCGACCGGTTGACCCTGATGCTCGACTGGCAGCGCCACAGCGCCCGCTTCCGCGGCGCCGCGGACCCCGCCGCGACCAACCTGGCCCGCCTACGCGCCGAGATCGCGCTCCGCACCGGCCCATGAGGGGCCGCTCGGCGCCACGGCGCGCGCGAGAATCGCGCGCCGGGCGTCGCTAGGCTTGAGTCTCCCCTGACGGGAGGCTCCAAGGTGACGGGCATGGACGACGACGCCCTGTGGACGATCGGGGAACTGGCCCGGATGACCGGCCTGACGGTCAAGACCATCCGGTTCTGGTCCGACGCCGAAGTGGTGCCGCCGACCGACCGCACACCCGCGGGTTACCGGCTCTACGGCCAGGACGCACTGGCCCGGCTCGGTCTCGTCCGTACGCTGCGCGACCTCGGCATCGACCTCGCCACCATCCAGCAGGTGCTGGACCGCGAGATCAGCGTCGCCGAGGTCGCGCGGGCGCACGCCGAGGCCCTGGACGTGCAGATCCGCACCCTGCGGCTGCACCGGGCCGTGCTGCGCACGGTCGCCGGACGCGGGTCCACACCGAAGGAGACGCAACTGATGCACAAGCTCGCCACCCTCTCCGAGCGGGAACGCCGCCGCCTGATCCATGACTTCATCGACAGCGCCTTCGGCGGCCTGGACGTGGACGCCACGTTCCTGGCGATGATGCGGAACGCGATGCCCGACCTGCCGGACGAGCCGACGACCGAGCAACTGACCGCGTGGGTGGAGCTGGCCGAGTTGGTACAGGACGACGGTTTCCGCGCGGCGATGCGCCGGGCCGCCGCCGACCAGGTCCGGGCCCGCGAGGAGGTCGGGCAGCCCGACGAGGACGCCGCCCGCCGGCTCGCCGAACTGATCCGGGAGCGCACCGCCGCGGCGCGGGACGCCGGTGTCGAGCCGGACTCCGCGGCGGCCCGGCCGGTGGCCGACGAGCTGGTCGCCGAGTGCGCGCGGCTGTGCGGCCGGGCGGACGGCCCGGAGTTCCGCGCCTGGCTGCTGGAGCGTATGCGGATCGGCCATGACTCGGGCTACCAGCGGTACTGGGAGCTGGTCGCGGTGATCAACGGCTGGCCGCCCGCGCCCAGCCTGACACCCGCCGTCGAGTGGCTGATCGCCGCGCTGCGGTCCGCCTGACCGGAAGGTCCGTGGCGGCGGTGGGATCCCACCGCCGCCACGGCGCGGTCAGCGGACCACCCGCACCATCGGGCGCAGCCGCGACTCCAGGTCCGCCACCACCCGTTCCGCGGCCGGCAGCACCCGCGGGCCGAGCGCCGCGACACCGATGGCGGTGGTGACGCCCGCCCACGCCACCGGGCCGAGCGGTGTGCAGTCGAAGAAGTGGCTGACCACGGGCGTCTGCACGAGGGCGACCAGTGCCGCGGCCGAGCCGAGCACGGTCAGCAGCACCAGCGGGCTGTGGCGGCGGCCGATGACCGTCTGGGTCAACTGGGCGCCCACCACGCCGCACAACGCCATGGTGCTGGTGCGCCGGGCGCTGCCGGGGGTGAGGGTGCCGATCAGCCATGCCGTACCGGCGCCGAGGCCGGTGATGACACCACGGTGCCGGATCTGCCGGGACAGCGGCTCGCCGAGGGCGGCGATGCCCACCGGTGCGGTCCCGGTGGTGGCGGACCGCGCGTCGAACGAGCCGTCGCCGGTGCCCTGTTCGGGGTCCTGCGGGGTGACCGCGACCGCCATCGCCGGGAACATGTCGGTGAGCAGGTTGACCAGCAGCAGCTGACGGGTGGACAGCGGCGAGGCGCCGGACATCAGGGTGCCGAGCACGGTGAAGCCGACCTCTCCCGCGTTGCCGCCGATCAGGATGCTGATGGCGTCCGCCACGCTGCTCCACAGCGCCCGTCCCTCGGCGATGGCGTCGATGAGCACCGAGAGTTCGTCGGTGGTGATCACCAGGTCGGCGGCGTTGCGGGCGGCGGCCGAGCCGCGTACCGCGAGGCCGATACCGGCGTCGGCGGCCCGGATCGCGGCGGCGTCGTTGGCGCCGTCGCCGACCATCGCAACGACCCGTCCGGCCTCCTTGAGCGCCTCCACCACCTGGAGCTTCTGCTCCGGCGCCACCCGCGCCACCACCCCGCAGTCCCGCAGCCGCTCGGCTCGCCCCGCACGGTCCAGGGCGGCCAGTTCGTCACCGGTGACCACGGTGACGTCCGCTGGCCAGCCCAGTGCGATCGCCACCGCCCGAGCGGTCTGCGGATGGTCGCCGGTGAGCATCACCGGCCGCACCCCGGCCCGCCCGAGCCCGGCAACCAGCGGGGCGGAGCTGGCTCGCGGGGCGTCCGCGAGGGCCACGAAGCCGACCGGTTCCAGTTCCTCAAGCGGCCTGTCCAGTACGTCACTTGCCTCACCGGGGGCCAACCGGCGTCGGGCTACGGCCAGTACGCGCAGTCCCTCGGCCGCCAGCGACTGTGCCTTCGCGGTGACATCCGGGTCGACGCCCACGCAGCACGGCAGCACCACCTCCGGTGCGCCCTTGACCACCAGGACCTCGGCGCCGTCGTCGTCGATCCCCGCGGCGGCGGCATACCCCCGGCTCGCTTCGAACGGCTGCACCTCGACGGGCGTCCAGCCGGGGTCCTCTGGGGCGGCGGCGAGGACGGCCTCGTCGGTGGCGTGCGCGTGGATACCGGTGTCCTCGGCGACGCGCGGGCAGGCCCGTGCCGCGATCCGCAGCACGGGCGCCGCTTCGGGGGCGTCGGCCGGGTGCGCGGCACCGTCGGCGGTGAGCGTGCGGACGACGTGCAGCCGGTTCTCGGTCAGGGTGCCGGTCTTGTCGAAGCAGACGGTGTCCACCCGGCCCAGCGCCTCCAGGGCGCGCGGGGTACGCACCAGGACGCCGTGCCTGCTCAGCCGTCGCGCCGCGGCCATCTGCGCGACCGTCGCCACCAGCGGCAGCCCCTCCGGCACCGCGGCCACAGCGACCGCGAGGCCGCCGCGGACCGCCTCGCGTACCGGTCGGCCGCGGATCAGCGACAGTCCGGTGACCACCGCGCCACCGGCCAGGGTCAAGGGCAGTACCCGGCTGGTCAGTTCGTGCAGACGCGCCTGCACCCCGGCCGCAGGCGGCACATGCGAGGCGAGGTGCTCGGCCCGCCCCGCCTCCGTCTGCTCTCCGGTGCCCACCACCACGGCCCGGCCCTGGCCGGCCACCACGGTGGTGCCCTCGAACACCATGCACCACCGGTCGGCGACCGCCGCCCGCGGGCAGGCGTCCACCTCCTTGCGGGTGGGCAGCGACTCCCCGGTGAGCGAGGACTCGTCCACCTCCAGGTCGTCGGACTCCAGCAGCCGTGCGTCGGCCGGGACCACGTCGCCGGTCCGCAGCTCGATCACCTCGCCGGGGGCCAGCCGCCCTGCCTCGACCACGGTTGTGGCGCCCGCGCCCTGGTCGGCCACCCGGCGGGCGGTGCGCCGCTGGCCTTCGGCGAGCGCGGACAACGCCCGTTCGGCGCGCAGTCGTTGCACCCCGCCGACCAGCGCGTTCACCCCCATCGCGCTGGCCACCAGCAGCGCGTCCACGGTGGACCCGAGCAGGGCCGACGCGGCGGCGCCGACCACAAGCACGGGCGTGAAGGGATCGTCAAGTTCGGACCGTACCGCCCTCGCCAGACGCGCTGTCAGGCGTGCCGGGGCGAACACCGGCAGTCGTCCCACGGCGCCCGCGCGGCGGCGCAGCACCTGGAGCGCGCTCGGCGCGGTGCGCGGCATACTGGCCAACCGGGCCAGTGCCTCCTCGGGTTGCAGTGCGTGCCAGGCCACCCGCGGCCGGGGGTGCGGGGCGGGGCGGGTGCTGACCCGGGCCGCGGCGCGCCAGCCGGAGACCAGGGCGGAGGCGGCGGCCACATTGACCGGGCTGAGCCGGAAACCCAGGCTGAACGGGGTGCGTTGGGCCCGCGAGCCCCGGGTGAGCACGAGCAGCCCGGACAGCGCGGCGCCCGCCTCGGCCAGGACCTTGGAGTGCCGCCCGACGGTCCGCGCGGCGGGTACGGCGGCCAACAGCCGCCACACTCCCTCAAGTCCGTCCAACGCGAGGAGGTCCGCGCCCCACACCACCGCGCTGTCCTCGTCGATGACCGCCACCGCGACATCGCTGCTCAGCAGCCCGGCGAGCACCTCGCGGCCGTCCTCGGCCAACTCCCGTTGGCCGTCGCCGACCTGGCAGGGCACGCGGGCCACCGTGAGCACCACCCGGCCGTCCCGCCGCAGTTCGCCCACCACATCGGCCAACGGCCGGTCCGACGGCACGAGTTCATCGACCAGGGCGGCGAACTCGCCGAGCGAGGCGTCGTCCACCACCACGACCCGCAGTCCGGCCCGGCGAGCCGCGTCCAGCCCGGCCTCGGCCAGCGGGTCCACCTCCCAGCCGACCAGTACCGTACCCACGTCCCTGTCGTGCGCCGACGCCACCATCAGGCCGGTGTCCGACGCCTCCTGGCCGGGCACCGGCCGCAGCCGCAGCCCCAACTCGGCGGTGGGCAGCGCCCATTCGTCGGGCGGCCGCAGCGCCGCGGCGGCGGCGCGCCACAGCCGGTCGTGGTCCCAGTCGTCGGCGCTGGGGTGGACGTCGAGCACGGTACGGCGGTCGCCGCGCAGCGCCTCCGGGTGCAGCACCACGGTGTCCACGACCTCCAGTTGCCGCAGCCGCTCGCCGTCGCGCACCAGCACCCCCTCGCGGGCCAGTGCGCCGCCCAGTACGGCGGTGAAGGCCGCGGGGCCGTAGCGGGCGGCCTTGGGCGACCCGGCGAGCACGGCTTCGGCGGCCTCCCGGGTGTCGCGGGTGAACAGCAGCGTGGCGGCGGCGCCCACCAGGCTGCCGGTGACCGCCTGGTCGGCGTACTCCTCGCCGGGGTAGGGCCGGATCTCCGGCCGCTCCACCTGGCCCGCGAGGCTGAGCCGATCGGGGGCGCAGACGGTGTCATGCACGGCGTCGAAGGCGGCGGCGCGGGCGAACGCCTCGGCCAGCTGGGCGGTGCGCAGTGCCGCGTCCAGCACCAGCGCGGTCGGCGACTGGCCGAAACCGTGGGCGGCCGCGTTGGCGGTGGCCAGCAGCAGGTCCGCCGGAGCGGTGCCCAGTCGGCGGCGCAGTAGGCGGCGCACCCGGGAGTCCTCGCGGAGCAGGGTGACCACGGCGGTGACCATCTGCGGGGAGCGCTGGAGGCCGACGGTGCGGGCGGTGAACGCGGTGGTGATGCCCGCCAGGTCGCAGGCGAGCGCCAGCGCCCCGGTGCGCACGCTGCCGACGTCCCCCGGATGGACACGCTCCAGCACCCGCTCCCCGGGGTGCGCCAGCCCGTGCTGCTCGGCCAGCCGGTACACCTCCTGGGCGACCTTCTCGACGGCCGCGTCCTCGCTGGCCTGCACCACCAGTCGGGCCAGGCCGCCGTCCCAGTAGGCGGTCAGCACATCGGGGTGCTCTGCCAGCGCGACGGCGATCTTCTTCGCCGCGGTCTCCAGGTCCTTCAGGCCGCGCTCCGCCGCCTCAGGCGACGGCCGCAGGGCGATGTGCAGCCGGGATCCGGCGCGCCAGTAGCCGGTGCCCGGCGCCATGGCGTGCCGGGCGACCCGACCGAGGCGTACGGCGGTGTCGGTCAGCGCCGCCGCGCCGCTCGCCGTGGCGTGCGCGCCGGCGCCCGCGACCTCGGCCGCGATCCGGACGGCGGCCCCGGCGGGCGCCGCCACGCGCCGGGTGATCCGGGCCGGAGCGGCCACGGCGAGTTCGAGCCCGATCAGCGGAAGACGGGGCAGAAGTCGCAGAACCATGCCTCACCTTGGCGGGGATCCGGCGATCGGACCGGACATGACGCGCGGTATCAGGATTTTTGCCTGCTTGTGGCGGATGACGAGGTGCGCCGGGTGCGGGTGGCGGAGGCGGTCCGCTTGGGGGTGGACTTCTTCTTGGGGGTGGTCTTCTTGGCGGTGGTGCGCTTCTTCGCCGCCGTGCCGCGCTTGGTCGCGGTGCGCTCGGACGCCGTCTTCGCCTTGGGCCGGGCCGCGGCGGCGGGCCGCCCGGTCTGCTGGGCGGTTGCTCCGCCGTTGTGCTCGGGGCGCGGCTGGGTCAGCCATACGACGGCGGCGCCCGCGGCGGCCACCGGCCACTCGACCAGGCCCGCGACTCCCAGCAGGCCGGCCCCGGCGTAGGCGGCGACCCGGCGGGCGTGCGGTGACATGACACCGACGGTGTCCAGTACGCCGTCCACGACACCCTTGACGACAGGAGCGCCGGGAACGTGGTTCACCGCCTCGGTCACCGTCTGCATCGGATGTGACAATCTCGACATCACTGTCGAGGGAGTATCGGCACTCTCACTCATGGTGTCTCCGATCGCGGCTGCGGGGCGGGACACGCCGTGCCTCAACCGGCGGCCCACCGTCGTTCAACTTTCCCTCCCCTTTTGTTCATCAGAACTCTCCTTGACAACCTACGGCAATAACCGCAAATCTCGTCATATGTAAGTACCGCGTTAGGTTGAATGCTTCGCTCGGTACTGATGTTCATGAGCAGTGGCGCCCCTCTGGTGGGGCTGCCGGCCCGTTCGATGGCACCCGCGCGTGTCCTGGCCGCGAGGAGGTGAGGGGAATGAGTTCCCGGCCCAGTCCAGAGCCCGACCCGCGTTCCCCGTTCCCGTCCGATCGCGGCTCGCGCGCCCGCTGAACCACGCCCGAGACGCCGCCCCGCGCGGCCCGCGCTGGTCCCGGTGTGCGCACCGCACGCGATCCGGCCCGCTCCATGAGGAAGACAGCCATGCGCATCGAACTGACCTGGCCGCGCACCGGCGCCGCCGACCGCACCCTGACCGTCCCCGTACCCGACGTCCCTGTCGCCGGGCTGCTGCACCATGCGCGCCGGGCCTGGACCCCCTCGACGGCGCGGCGGATAGCCACCTACGCCCGGCCCGTCGTGGACAGCGCGGCCAGCGCCGCGGGCGCCGGGCTACTGGTGCAGCTCGCCCTGCCCTTCGCCGCCCGGCTGGCCAGGCAGGCGCTGCCCGACACCACGACCGGCCCCGGTCGTCCCGCCGGGCACTGAGGTACGGCAGGATGACGCCATGAGCGTCGTCAAGATCAACGTACTCACCGTCCCGCCGGAGATGCGGGAGACCCTCGAACAGCGCTTCGCGGCGCGGGCCGGGGCCGTGGAGAGCTCGGACGGCTTCGAGTGGTTCGAACTGCTGCGCCCGGTCGAGGGCACCGACCAGTACCTGGTGTACACGCGCTGGCGCACCGAGGAGGACTACCAGAAGTGGGCCTCCGAGCGGATGGGGCCCGCGCACAGCGGCGCCCCCGGAGAGGGCCAGCGCAGGCCCGCCGCGACGGACGCCACGCTGTGGTCCTTCGAGGTCGTTCAGCACGCGGCCCCGAAGACCGGCTGAGAACGGACCCCTGGACGGCGGTACGCGGGCCGTCCGGCCCGCGTACCGCCGTCGTGCTTCAGCCAGCCACCGGGCCGCCCCGCCAGCTCGGCGGGGGGCGGTGGCCTACGGCGGCGTCGAAGGCCGCGCGGGCCAGCAGCCGCGTGGAGTCCAGCATTGGCAGCGGGGAGACGTTGGACGTCACCAGGAGCGGGATCTCCGTGCAGGCCAGGGCGACCGCGTCACAGCCCCGGGCGGCCAGCCGCTCGATGACCCGGACGTAGTCGGCGCGCGAGGCGTCGGTGAGGACGCCGTTCACCAGCTCCTCGAAGATGACCCGGCTGACGGTCTCCCGGTCCCCTGCGTCCGGTACCTCGCAGGCGATCCCCCGCTCGGCCAACGCCCTTGGGTACACAGGGCCCTTCATCAGGAAGCCGGTGCCGAGCACCCCCACCCGGGCACGGCCGTCGCGGGCGGCGCGGTCGGCGACCACCTCGGCGATGTGCAGCCCCGGAAGCGCAAGTTCCGGGCCTGGGCGCTCCAGGGCCTCGTGTGCGGTGTTGTCCGGGCAGACGAAGAAGTCCGCGCCCGCGCGGGCTAGTCGGTCCACGCTCACCGCCAGCGTCTCCCGGATCGTGTCGTGGTCCCCGTTCTCCCAGGCGGGCATGGAGCGCGCCAGGGCGATCAAGTCCAGTGTCACATCGGGATGTTCGTGCGGGCCCAGTTCACGGAACCCTTCCTGACAGAAGGTCCGGAAGCACAGCGCGGCCCCTTCCGCACTGTGCGCGACAATGCCGAGGTGGTGCATGAAGCCTCCTGTGGTGTCAAGATGTGATGTGTCGTCAGCGCACTGGTCAGCACTGTGGAAACTCACGTCCCCGTCGTAAAGATCTCACTCATGGGACCAACGACCATGACGGAAATCGCCGTTCCGAATACCGTTAGTCATGAGTCGCCCGGGGCACGCGTAGCGCATGGTTCCGCCGCTACCGCGGAAGTCCACCGACTTCCACCGAGGCGCATCACTCGTGGTGGGCAGCTGGCTGCGATCCGTCAACTCGGTTGCGCCTCCCCGGTGTACCGGGGAATTTACCACCATTCGGGACCTCCGCATTCCCCGGCTGGCCTTCGCAACCGTATCGGCCCTGGCGTCGTCATTCCTGTCGTGTCAGCCTCGATCCCCCCGCACGCCTGGCAGAGCCCCTGCCGACGGCCGTTATATTCCACCGCCCGGTACCAAGCGGGTGCCCGGTGTAACGGCCGCCGGTGGATTCCCCGCACTGTCCCGGACACCGCCCCGGTGGCGGTGGAGAAGAAGGAGCACCGATCCGTGATGCCGCCTTCGAACCCGTTCCCCCGCTTCCCCGTATGTTCCATTGACTGTGCGCGCCCGAGGGCTCGTGACGCAGCCGCGCACAACGAGACGCAGGAACTGGCGACTGATGGCAACTAACGGCTACTCACCGGCGACCGACGGTGTTCCGGGCAAGCATGGCCCCATCCCGACGCTCGTCTATGTCTGTGAACCGGATTCCGCCACCGCGGAACAGCTCGCGGATCTGTGCCGAATCCACGCCGCACACCGGGCGTGGTGGGTGGTGGACACCGTGATCGAGGCGACGCCCGACGCCCCGTTGCAGCACCGCGAAGGATGGCAGCGGGTGAAGGCGGCCCTCGCCCGCGGGTCCGTGGACATAGTCATCACCTGGAGCCCGGTGTCCGTGGCCGCCGGGCTCGCCGAATTCCAGGTCCTGCAGGCGGAGTTCCGCGTCAATGAGGCGGTTCTTGTCGCGGTGACCGGTATACCCGACCCTCCACCCCCGCAGCACAGTCCCGCGGACTGACCCACCGCCAGGAACCTCCCGGAGCCCCAGCAGAACCCCACGAGTACGCGGGGCCCCACCTACACACCTTGGAAAGGCCATGCAGCCATTCGCCCTCACCTACGCCCGGCGCCCCATACCTGAGCCGGAGACGTCCTTCGCCTACGACCCGGAGCAGCAGCTGAACGTACTCGCCGACGGCACTCCGGCCGTACGGCGCCCCAAGGTGCTACTGGAAGCCGGTTCCACGACCTCGACCGCCGGGTCCAAGACACATTTCGACGACTGATGACGGTCCTGATCCTCACCGGTCCCGGGGACGTGACCGCCGACATGGTGGTGGACCATCTCAACACGATGGGCACCCCGGTGCTGCGTGTCGATCCGGCCGACTTTCCGGAAAGGGCCTCGCTGTCCGCGACGTTCGCGTCCGGGGCCCTTTCCGGAAGGATCACCACCGGACACCGCTCCACCGATCTGCGCGAGATCCGCGCGATCTGGGTGCGCCGTCCCGGTCAGCCGGGCGCCGGTGCGCGCACCCAGGCGGCCTGGGTGGCTTTGGAATCGGATCACGCCTGGTACGGAACGCTGCGCGCGCTCCCGGACGTACGGTGGATGAACCATCCCGACGCGCACACCGCGTGCCGTTACAAAATGCGGCAACTCGTCCTCGCCCAATCAGTCGGATTCCATGTCCCGGCAACGCTGTTCACCAGTGTGCCGGGTGACGCCACGGGTTTCGCGGAAACACATGGACCGCTGGTGTGCAAGTCGATTTCCGGCCACGCGCCCGACGATCCGCCGCTGGCGCTGCCCACCACCCCGGTACCCGCCGGCACGGATTTCACCGCCGTCGCCGAGGCACCAACCTGTCTGCAAACCCTGGTCGACAAACGAAGTGACATTCGGCTCACCGTGGTCGGCTCCGAAATGTTCTGCGCCCGCGCCGACCAACTCGCCCCAGGCCAGCCGGAACTGGACTGGCGCTACGCCGACCCGGAATCGGTGCGCTGGTACCCGGTTCCGGTACCGCCGGACATCAGGGCGAGAACCGAGGGGTTTATGCGGTTGACCGGGCTGGTGTACGGGGCGTTCGACTTCGCGGTCGCGGCCGACGAAACCTGGCACTTTCTGGAGTGCAACGCCTCCGGTCAGTTCGGATTCATCGAGTTGGCCGCGGGACTTCCCATCTCCCGGGCAATGGCCGACTGGCTTACTGGAACCGCAAATTCCAGCTGAGACGACCGACCCGGCCAGGAGGCGTCCAAGCCCCCTGGCCGGTGCCGTTCAGCGGGCCGCGGAGAACCAGCGGCGCGGATGGCGGGTCAGGCCGTAGCCGAACACTCCCGCGACGGCCGCCAGCACACCGCCCCCGATCGTCCACAGCCACCGCGTGGACAGGCTGGAGAACCAGCCCTTGGCCCGCTCCACCGGCCGCGGCGCGGACGCGGCGGCGGACGGCGCGGCCGAGGCGACCGCGTCCGGCGCGACCGTCGCGCCCGGGTTGACCGGTGGCGACAGCGGGGCCTTCAGGCTCGCGCCGTCCGGCTGGGCGTCACCGTTGTGGGCGGTGATCCGCAACTCGGCCTGGATCGGCAACCCGAGGTCCTGCTCCGGCAGATCGGTCGCCGAGAGCCGCAGGTAGTAGGTGCCCGGCAGCGGATCGCCCGACCAGGACTCGGCCCACGAGCGGACCTGGCGCAGGGTGCAGCCCAGCGACACGGTGGTGTCCCCGGTCGCGGCGGTGACGGTCTGCGCGCCCGCCGTACAGGCCTGGCGGCGGCGCAGTCCGTCGAACGCCTCCACGGTCCAGGTGGCGTTGCCGTGGCGGCTGGTGGCGGGTGGCATGGTGAGCGTCACCTCGACCCGGTCGGTCTGACCGGCCGCGGCGGCGAACGACCAGTACAGGTAGTCGCCGGTGGAGGCGGACAGTTTCGCCGTCTGCCCGGGCCGCACGGTGGTCGCGGTGAGGAAGGACGTACCGGCGGTGCCGACCGTGTCGGACGGGCTCGGTGAGGCGGAGCCGTCGGCCGCGGCCGGTCCCGCGGTCAGCAGCAGGACGGCGCCCGCGGCCGACAGCGCGGCAAATCGCTTGGCGCGCATGGTCAGTTCTCCTTCCAGACGGCGATCCGCCAGCGGGCCAACCAGCCGGTGACCAGCCCGGCGAGCAGTCCGACCACGGTCAGCAGGGCGAGCAGGGCCCAGCCACGGCCCAGGTCGGGGCCGTGCGGAGCGGCCGAGGAGTCCACCACGTCAACGGTCAGCTCCAGCGGCATGCCGGGTGTGGTCTGCACCCCGGCCAGGGCGGAGAAGGAGTTGCTGACCACCAGGCAGACGACGTCCGCCCCGGACGTCCCGGAAGCCCCCGGGCCGGACGCGGACGGCGAAGGGGAGGGCGTCGCCTCGGTGTCGGACCACCGCAGCCCGGTTGACACCACGTCGGTGCGTCCGCTGCCCGCGTCCGTACCGCGTACCAGCTCCCGGCCGTCCCCGGCGGTGGCACGCAGCAGCACCCCGTAGTCCGGGTTGAGCGTGCGGTCCAGCGACATGCTCACCGAGGCGCGCAGCTCCTGACCCGGTCGCACCGGCACCCTGTACCAGCGGTGCTCGGCGAACCGCTCCCGGTCGGCGTAGACGCCGGGGGCCAGGATCGGGGCGTTGGCGCAGCCGTCGGCACCCGACACCTGGCTCGGGGTGTCCTGGTAGGTGTCGTTGGCCCGGTTCACCAACTGGTTGAGTCGGCCGGTGAGTTGGTCCTGGTGCTGAACGGCGGTGTAGGTGCCGCCGGTTGCGGAGGCGATGCAGGTGAGCTGCCGTCGGACCTTGTCGTCCAGGGTGAGTCCGAGGGTGTCCACCACCAGGTGGGTTCCCTGGGCGGCGAGTTCACGGGCCACGTCGCACGGGTCGGGGGGCGCGCAGTCGTCCTCACCGTCGGTGATCAGGACGATCCGGCGTGTGGTGTCACCGGTGCCCACGTCCTTGGCGGCGGCGCGCAGGGCGAGCCCGATGGGGGTCCAGCCGGTGGGGCGCAGGGTGGCGATCGCGGTCTTGGCCTCGGTCTTGTCGACCGGGCCGACCGGCGATATCTGCTGGGTGTCCCGGCAGCCGACCGTCTTGTCCTCGCCGGGGTAAGTGGAACCCAGGACGCGGATGCCGAGTTGGGTCTGCTCCGGGAGCGCGTCCACGACCTCGTCAAATGCCTGCTGGGCCACGGATATCCGGCTGCGGCCGTCGATGTCGGCGGTGCGCATCGAGCCGCTGTCGTCGAGCACCAGCTCGACCTTGGGCGGTTCCTTGGCGGTGGGTTCGTCGGCTACGGCAGGCGGCGCGCCGAGCATGTTCAAAGCGGCCAGCACGCTGAGCAGGCCGACCGCGGACCGTCTTCTGTTGATCACCAGACGATGGTAGTGATCTTCAGCTCACCTTCTTGCCGAGATCGTTGCCCGCACAACCATGGATCCTCGCGCCCGCGGGAGGTAGAACTGTTGCCGGAGTCGAGCCGACGATCATGGACGACGGAGGTTAACGGAGGCTTTCCCCTGGCTTTCCACCTTCGCCGACCGTCGTTCCCGGTCGCCTGGTGAGACTCCACCCGGAACTTCGTTCCGTCGTGAACCAACCGAGGAGACAAGCTCTTTATGACCGGCATCAACCGTCGCAGATTCATGCAGCTGGCGGGCGGCACCGCCGCCACCACCATGCTCACCAGCGCTATCGCCCGCGCGGCGGAGATTCCGGCAAGTCGGCGTACCGGCACCCTGCGGGACGTGGAGCACATCGTCGTCCTGATGCAGGAGAACCGTTCCTTCGACCACTACTTCGGCACGATGCGCGGCGTACGCGGGTTCGGTGACCCGCGCCCGGTGACGCTGCCCAACGGCAAGCCGGTGTGGTACCAGTCCGACGGCACCAAGGACGTCCTGCCGTTCCACCCGGATGCCGACAACCTGGGCCTGCAGTTCCTCCAGGACCTCGACCACGGCTGGGACAGCGGCCACCACGCGCTGAACCAGGGCAAGTACGACCAGTGGGTGCCGGCCAAGACCGCGACGACGATGGCCTACCTCACCCGCGAGGACATCCCGTTCCACTACGCGCTGGCCGACACGTTCACCATCTGCGACTCGTACCACTGCTCGCTGCTCGGCCCGACCGACCCCAACCGCTACTACATGTGGACCGGTTACGTCGGCAACGACGGCACCGGCGGCGGCCCGGTCATCGACAACGCCGAGAAGGGCTACTCCTGGACGACGTACCCGGAGCGGCTGGAGAGGGCCGGCATATCCTGGAAGATCTACCAGGACGCGGGCAACGGCCTGGACGCCAACGGCTCCTGGGGCTGGACCCAGGACGCGTACATCGGCAACTACGGCGACAACTCCCTGCTGTACTTCGACGCGTACCGCAACGCCGCCCCCGGCAGCCCGCTGTACGAGAAGGCCCGCACCGGCACCAACGCCAAGGACGGGCAGGGCTTCTTCGACATCCTCCGGGCCGACGTGAAGGCGGACAAGCTCCCGCAGATCTCCTGGATCGCCGCGCCCGAGGCCTTCACCGAGCACCCGAACTGGCCGGTCAACTACGGCGCCTGGTACATATCCCAGGTGCTGGACGCGCTGACCTCCAACCCCGAGGTGTGGAGCAAGACGGCGCTGTTCATCACCTACGACGAGAACGACGGCTTCTTCGACCACGTCGTTCCGCCGATCCCGCCGTCCTCCCCGGCGCAGGGCAAGTCGACCGTGGACGTCAGCGGGGACCTGTTCACCCCCAAGGGCTCCGACACCAGCGTGGCCGGGCCGTACGGCCTGGGCCAGCGGGTGCCGATGTTCGTGGTCTCGCCGTGGAGCACCGGTGGCTACGTCTGCTCCCAGGTGTTCGACCACACCTCCATCATCCGCTTCATGGAGCGGCGCTTCGGGGTGCACGAGCCGAACATCTCCCCCTGGCGCCGCGCGGTGACCGGCGACCTGACCACGGCCTTCGACTTCTCGAAGACCAACCCCAAGGTGCCGACGCTGCCGGACACCAGCGGCTACATCCCGCCGGACCACAACCGGCACCCCGACTACGTGCCGAAGCTGCCGGCCAACCCCGAACTGCCCAAGCAGGAACGGGGACTTCGCCCCGCCCGGCCGCTGCCGTACGACCTGTCCGCGGACAGCCGGGTCAACGCCCACAACGGCCAGCTGTCGATCGACTTCGCCAGCCACGGCAGGGCCGGTGCGACGTTCCACATCACCTCCTCGACCCAGCAGGACGGTCCGTGGACCTACACGGTGGAGGCCGGACGGCACCTGTCCGGCAGCTGGCACCTCGGCTCGGGCAAGCAGACCGCGTACGAGTACACCGTGCACGGCCCCAACGGCTTCCTGCGGCAGTTCAAGGGCCACGCCGGCGCCACCGGTCCCGAGGTGAGCGCCCGGCACCAGGGCGGCAGCGGACAGGTGAGGCTGGTGCTCAGCAACGAGGGCACCACCACAGTCCACCTCACCGTCACCGACGCCTACGGCAACGACCACCCGGCCAACTACCGGCTGCGGCCCGGCGCCCAGGTCGTCCACACGGCGACCCCGCACCGCAGCCACGGCTGGTACGACCTGTCGGTCGCCTGTGAGCAGGACCGCACGTACCTGCGCCGGTTGGCGGGCCATGTGGAGACCGGCCAGGTGAGCACCAGCGACCCGGCGATAGCCACCGACTGAGGTCCATCGCCGCTCGCACACCACGAAGGGTGCCGTCCGCCGGGCGGCACCCTTCGTCGTACCGCGGTCAACCCCCGTCAGCCTGCGCGGATCCGGCGCGATCTGCGAGTACGCTACGCGCCTCGGCACAACCCCCACTCCCCCACACGGTCCGCGATGTCCACACTCACCCAGCACCCCCACCTGCTCGGCGGTCCACCGCGGAGCGCCGTCTCCCAAGCGGCACGGCCGATACGGCGGTGGCTGTCGGCAACGCGCCGGGCCGCTCCGGCGCTCGCGGGCTACGCCGTGGTCCGCGGAGTGAGCCTGGCGCTGTTCACGGTGTGGGGCGCCTGGCGGGGCACCCCGGTGTGGCACCGGATGGCGACGCTGTGGGACGCCGCCGCCTATCTGCGCGTCGCGATGGCCGGCTATCCGACGGCCATGCCCGCGCCGGACGCGCACGGTCATCGCTACTGCGACCTGGCGTTCTTCCCGCTGTACCCGATAGCGGTCAGGGCGGCGCACGCCGTGCTGCCGGTATCGCCGCCGGCAGCCGCGCTGCTGGTGGCCTGGGCGGCGGCCGGTGCCGCGGCGGGCGGGATCTTCGCCGTCGCCGAGCGGCTGTACGGCCATCGCACGGGGGTGGCCGCCGCGTTGGTGTGGGCGGCGCTGCCGCACGCGTTCGAGGCCAACCTCGGCTACACGGAAGCCCTGTTCGCGGCGCTGACGGCGTGGACGCTGTACGCGGCGCTGACGGGGCGTTGGCTGTGCGCCGGGGCGTTGAGTTCCGCGGCGTGTCTGACCCGGCCGACCGGTATCGCGCTGGCCGCGGCCGTGGCCACGGCCGCACTGGTACGGGCCCGGCGGGCGCCGTGGTGCTGGCGGGCGCTGCTGGGCGCGGCCGTCGCGCCGCTGGGGTGGTTCGTGTTCGTCGGATGGGTGGGGCACCGGCTGGGGCGATGGGACGGGTACTTCGTGGTGCAGATGGCGTGGAACTCGCACTTCGACTTCGGTGCCAGCACCGCCGAACAGGTACTCCAGGTGCTGCGGCGGCCACTCGCCCAGGGGATCGACGCCGTCGCGGTCACGGTGGTGCTGCTGGCCGCGGTCGTGCTGTTCGGGTACTGCTGCGCCGCGCGTCAACCGACGGTACTGGTGGTGTTCAGCGGGGCGATGCTGACCATCACGCTGGGCGACGCCGGGGCGTTCCTGTCCCGCGCCCGCTTCCTGCTGCCGGTCTTCCCGCTGGTGCTTCCGCTGGCGGTCGCGCTGGGCCGGGCCCGGTCCCGCCGCACGGCCGGGCTGACGCTGGGTGCCGCGGCCCTGGTCTCGGCCGCGTTGGGGCTGTACCTGACGTTCATCAGCACGGCGTCGCTCTAGCCGCCGACGGGTTGACAGATTGGCCGGATCCGCCACCCACGGGGTACGCGCCGCCACGGCTCCTCGCCTACCGTCGCGACATTCCGCAAGTGCCGTATGCCTGCGAGGAGTTACGGAGGCCCCATGCCGACGACGAACCGGTTGGCCGGAACCGTGGCGCTGGTGACCGGAGCCTCCAGCGGGATCGGCGAGGCGACGGCCCGGGCGCTGGCCGCCGAGGGCGCGGCGGTGTCCCTGGTGGCCCGGCGACGAGACCGGCTGGAGCAAGTGGCGGACACCATCCGGTCGTTGGGCGGCACCGCCGTGGTGCGTCCCGCCGACCTCACCGACGAGGCGCAGGCCCATACGGCCGTCGACCGGAGCGTGGCGGCCCTGGGCGGCCTGGACATCCTGGTCAACAACGCGGGGCTGATGCTGCTCGGCCCCTTCGAGGAGGCCGCCTCCGACCAGTGGCGGCGCATGGTCCAGATCAACCTCATGGGCCTGATGTACACCACCCAGGCCGCCCTGCCCCATCTGGTACGGGCGGCGGCCGACGGCGCACGCCAGGTGGCCGATCTGGTCAACGTCAGCGCCGTGGCTGGGCGCCGCACCCGCGCCGGACGCGCGGTGTACAGCGGCACCAAGTTCGGCGTGGGCGCGCTGACCGAGGGGCTGCGCCAGGAACTGCACGACCGCCATGTGCGCGTGTGCGCGATCGAGCCGGGCAGCACCGTCACCGAACTGCGCACCCACAACCCGCCCCACATCCGGGCGCAGTTGGACGCCCGCCGTCTGCACCGCCTGGAGGCCGACGACGTGGCCGAGGCCGTCGTCTTCGCCGTCACCCGCCCGCGCCACGCCTCGGTCAGCGAACTCCTGATCCGGCCCACCGACCAGCCGTGAGGCCGGTCAGCGTGGCGGTGCTCGTCCGTCGCGGCCCGGTCAGCCGTTGAGTTGGGCGACCGCCTCGGCGGCCAGGATGTCGAGGCCCGGCTGCCGCCGGTCGGGGCGGGACAGGAACAGCGCGGTGTGGTAGCGGCCTTCGGCCTCCTTGCCCGCCGGGTCCGCGCCCGCGGCGGTGAGCACCTCGATGGCGTTGCGTTGCTCGGTCGGGTCGGTGAACAGACGCTGCGGGTAGGTTCGCTCGGTGTCCTGCTCGGTGGCCAGGCCGTGACCGGCCAGGCAGTTGGCCACGGGCGCGTACGACACGGTGCGCAGCACGAACGCCGCGACCCATACCGGGAGTTGGGCGGACTCCAGCAGCGCCTGGAAGGTGCGCTCGGAGATGTAGCCGACTCCTCCGGTGACGGTGATCAGGCCGGTACCGGCCATGGCACGGCGCAACGGTTCACTGGGCGGCGCGGACTCCAGGTCCTCGGTGAAGCCGTCGTCCAGCAGCCCGACGTCCAACGCGTACCGTACGGGGTTCGCCGCGGCGTCCAGTCCGATGACCCGGATCGGGTCGGCGCGGCGGCGGGACGCATAGAACTCCTTGTCCCGCTCGATGAGTTCGTCCCGGCTGCAGGTCTGCGCGTCGGGGCTGGTGTAGTGGTCGTACAGCTCGCGCAGGGTCACGTGGTGGTTGAGCAGTGCGGCGTTGATTCCGTACGAGCAGCACAGGTCGAGGATGGCCACCGGGCCGTGGTGTCCGGGAATCGCGGCACGTGCCATGTGCACATGCCGGAACACCGGCTGGGCGTGATGCGGGATTTGATATTCCAGCGGCGCGAGTCTGCGGAAGTAGGCGCGCGGGTCGGGCTGGTCGTAGATGTCGTCGAAGCAGCTCTTGCCCGGCAAAGTGTGGTTCCGCCTACGGGTCATGCAGGCTCTCCTCGCTGGCGTCGATCACGTGGGTGGCGTCGATCACGCTGAGCAATATCATGGAGTTTGTAGCGATGACGGCACGGCTGTGGTAGAGCGCGTGTCGAAAACCGGTCACTTCCCGCCGCGTTACGCCGCGTTGCGGGACAGCTCCGCCCAGATGATCTTTCCCTCCGGCGTGTAGCGGGTGCCCCAGCGGCGGGAGAGCTGGGCGACCAGGAAGAGGCCACGGCCGCCCTCGTCGGTGGTGCGGGCATGGCGCAGTCGCGGCGAGGTGCTGCTGGAGTCGGCCACCTCGCAGATCAGCGCGGCCTGCCGGATCAACCGCAGTTGTACCGGGCCGGAGGCGTAGCGGATGGCGTTGGTGACCAGTTCGCTGACGATGATCTCGGCGGTGAACACCAGGTCGTCGAGCCCCCACCCCTCAAGGCACCGGGTCGCCAGGACCCGGGCCTCCGACACCACCGCCGGATCGGACGGCAACTGCCAGGAGGCCACATGGTCCGGACCCAGCGCATGGGTACGGGCGATCAGCAGGGCGACGTCGTCATCGGGCGGCCCGGTCAGCAGCGCGTCCAGCACCGCGCCGCAGATCTCCTCCAGCGGCCGGTCCGTGTCCGAAAGCACCGTGCGCAGCCGGTCGAGCCCCTCCGCCACATCACGCCCGTCGGCCTCCAGCAGGCCGTCGGTGTACAGGGCCAGCAGGCCGCCCTCGGCGAGTTCGAACTCGGCGCTCTGGAACGGCATTCCGCCCATTCCCAGACGCGGCCCGGGGGGCAGTTCCGGAAAGGTCACGGTACCGTCCGGTGCCACGATCGCGGGCGGCGGATGGCCCGCCCTGGCCATCGCGCACCTGCGGGTGACCGGATCGTAGACGACGTACAGACAGGTGGCGCCGACCCCCGGCTCGGCCTGCGCCGCCTCCTCGTCCTCACCGCCGGGCGGCAGCACCAGGTCGTCCAGGTGCGCCAGCAGTTCGTCGGGCGGCAGGTCCATGTCCGCCAGGGTGCGCACGGCGGTACGGAAACGTCCCATCGAGGCCGCCGCGCTGATCCCGTGTCCGACCAGGTCACCGACGACCAGGGCGGCCCGGGCACCCGACAGCGGGATCACGTCGAACCAGTCACCGCCCACGCCCCCGCTGGCGCCCGCGGGCAGATAGCGCGAGGCGACCTCCAGGGTGGTACGGGTGGTCAGCTTGTGCGGCAGCAGATCGCGCTGGAGGGCGAGCGCCGTACTGTGTTCACGGGTGAACCGGCGGGCGTTGTCGATGTTCACGGCCGCCCGGGCCACGACCTCCTCGGCGAGCAGCAGATCGTCCTGCTCGAAGGGGTCCGGCCGCTGCCAGCGGACGAACGTGGCGACACCCAGCACGTTGCCGCGGGCGCGGATCGGGACCAGCATCAGCGACCGCAGCCCGAACGTGCGGAAACTGTCCGACCGGATGATGTCCGCGGCCATCCAGCCGCCGGGCCCGGTGTCCGGCTCGGTCTCCAGGAAGGACGTGCCGTCCGCCAGGCACCGGGCCCACGGTGAGTCGGGTTCGACGCGGACGGTGTCCCCGGTCGCCGCGGCCGACTCCGGGGTGCCCTCCAGCACCGACTTCTGCCCGGCCCGACGCAGTTCCCGGATGTCCAGCAGCGGTCCGCCACGTGGGGCGTCGCCGCGCAGCACGGTGTCCAGCAGGTCGACGGCGACGAAGTCGGCGAGCCGCGGGACGCCGATCTCGGCCAGCTCCTGCGCCGTACGAGCGACGTCCAGGGTGCTGCCGGTGCGCGCCCCCGCCTCGTTCAGCAGCGCCAGCCGTTCCCTGGCCCGCCACCGCTCGGTGACGTCAACGACCATGTAGCACACGCCCAGCACCCTGCCGAACGCGTCGTCCAGCCGGAAGAACGACGTGGAGTAGGCGTGCTCGCGGTTCGGATCGGCCGGGGTGCGCCCGCGGTACTCGAAGTCGATCGTGGGCTGCCCGGTCTCCAGTACCTGACGCATCTGCGCCTCGACCTTCTCGGCCTCCAACTCGGGCAGCACCTCGGCGAAGCGCTTGCCCAGCCGCTCCTCGCGGGGGATGCCGCCGGTGCGCTCCAACGCGTCGTTGAGCCAGACGAACCGCAGGTCAGGGCTCATCACCGCCATGCCCACCGGTGAGCTGGCCAGGAACCGCTCCAGCATCGCCCGGTTGACCTCCCACCACGGGGTGCGGCCGATGTCGATGGCGGCGAGCAGCCAGCCCCGCGGGGTGTCCAACGGCCAGATCCACAGCCCGAGCCGCAGCGGATGCCCGTCCCGGTGCCGTACGTCGACCAGACCCGCCCAGCCCTCCGGCGTCGGCCGTTCCCGCACCGAGGCCAGCACCCGGGCGGCGTCCTCGGCGTTCACCAGCAGTCGTGTGACCGGTTGGCTGACCACCTCGGCGGACGGATAGCCGAGCACCGCCTCCGCGCTGATACTCCAACTGACGACGAGGCCCTTCGCGTCCACCACTCCGATCGCCACGCCCATCAGGTCGAAGGGCGGCACTGCCCCTCCGGGCGTGGTGGTGCGGTCGAAGGCATCCATCGCGCTACCTCGTCCACCCGTTCATGCACGGCGCTCCCGTTCCCCGGCTTGCTCGCTCCCGACCAGCGAGTGGTCCTCCCAGCATCGCACCAATGCTTCTGCCGGGTCGGCCGAGCGCAGGGGGCCGCGGCCCCACCGAGCGGGTGGCTTCGCGTTCGCAAACCGCTTTCGCCCGCTCTGCCAGGCCACCTAAGATCACGGCACGGCATCGCGCGTCGGTCACCGGCTGGGTGAGGCGTGGAGGTGCCCGTGGAGTGCCTTTGGAGGCATTCACCGTGTCAGTCGAGTTGAACCACACCATCGTCTTCGCCCGGGACAACCGGGCTTCCGCCGAGTTCCTGGCGGACATCCTGGGCATGTCGGTCGGAACTCCGTGGGGTCCGTTCGTTCCCGTCGCCACCAGCAACGGCGTCACCTTGGACTTCGCCACCGCCGACCCCGAGACGATCACTCCGCAGCATTACGCCTTCCTGGTGTCCGACGAGGAGTTCGACGCCGGCCTCGCCCGGATCCAGCGGGCCGGAATCGCGTACTACGCCGATCCACGCCTCGAACAGCCGGGGCGGATCAACCACCACCACGGCGGTCGCGGCGTGTACTTCTTCGATCCGGCGGGCCACGGCATGGAACTCATCACCCGCCCGTACGGCAGCCACGCGGCATAGCCGTTGCCCACACGGTGGAGCGGGGCGCAGCACCCCGCTCCACCTCCCTTGCGCACGGCCCCAGTTGGGCACCAGGCCGGCGGAAATCCGGTCGCCCGGCGATCAGCCGGCCGGGAGGATGAGGGGATGCTGAGCACCCTCCTCCCCTTCCTCGGCGCTTGCGTGGTCATCGCCGCCGTCCCCGGCCCCAGCACTGCGCTGATCATCCGCCACTCGCTGCGCGGCGGGCGGCGGGCCGGATTCGCGACCGTACTCGGCAACGAGACCGGCGTCTTCCTGTGGGGCGTCGCTGCCGCCCTCGGCCTCACCGCCCTGCTGGCCGCCTCGCAGCTGGCGTACGACGCCATGCGGTACGTCGGAGCCGCGGTACTGGTCTGGTTCGGCTTCCAGGCCCTGCGCGCCGCCCGACGCCAGGACGTGGGCGACGCGGCGGCCGGGTCCGCCCCGGCCACGCTCTCGGCGTGGCGGGCGTACCGCACCGGGGTGTTGGTCAACCTGGCCAACCCCAAGGCGGCGATCTTCGCGATGTCGTTCCTGCCGCAGTTCGTTCCGCACGGCGCGCCCCAACTGCCCGCCGTGACAGGGCTGGCGATCGTACAGGCGCTGTTCGAGGTGGCCTTCTACGGCATGTACGTCTGGTTCGTCCACCGTATGAAGTCGCTGTTCGACCGGGCGTCGGTGCGGCGGCGGATGGAGCGGATCTCCGGCGCGGTGCTGCTGGCACTCGGGCTGCGGCTGGCCTTGGAGGGCTGACCGGCACGGCGGAAGCCACACCCCGCGGATATGATGAGCCCGGGGTATCCCGGGCTGCGGCCCACGACCCGAAGCACCTCGGAGGGTCCATGACCCGACGCCGTCCCACCCGGTCCGCCGACGACCTGCTGACCGCGCTCGGGCGGCTGACCGCCCAGGCGCTGGAGCGGGCCGAGCTGCAGAAGGCACGGGTGGACCTGGCCGTCGCGTTGCAGCGCGAACTGCTTCCGGCCGTGCTGCCGGACGTGCCCGGACTGCGCTCCGCGGCCCGCTACGCCCCCGCCCGGCACGGCCTGGACATCGGCGGTGACTGGTACGACGGCTTCTGGCTGCCCGATGGCGCCGTCGGGTTCTCCATCGGCGACGTACAGGGCCATGACGTCGAGGCGGCGGCGTTCATGGGGCAGATCCGCATCGGACTGCGCGCGGTGGCCGCCGGGGTCGACGACCCGGGCGAGGTGCTGAGCCGGGCCAACGACCTGCTGCTGTCGATGGGCTGCGGCCTCTTCGCGACCTGTAGCTTCCTGCGCTTCGATCCGGCCACCGGAGAGCTGGCCGACGCCCGCGCCGGGCACGTCCCCGCGGTGTGGGCCACCGCGGACGGCGGCTGGGGCATCCTGGAGCCCGCCGGTGGCGTACCGCTGGGCATACTGCCCGGTGAGGCGTATCCAGTCACCACGCGCCGGATGTCGGACACGGAAGTGCTCGTACTCTTCACGGACGGTGTGGTCGAAGGTCCGTCGTTCTCCATCGAGGCGGGTATCGAGCAGGTGGCGCGGCTGGCCCAGGACGGGGTCGGCGGCGATCCCGGCGAACTGGCCAGTCAGGTGATCAAGGTGGCCGACCTCACCGGCCACACGGATGACGCCGCGGTCCTGGTGCTCAGCCGTGGGCACGGGGTGACGTAACCGCCCCCGCCGCGCGTGTCACGGGCGACGGCGGCTGACGAGGCTGTCTGATGGCTGCTGTGGTGCGCAACGAGGAAGCCCGGCGGCTCGCGGGGACGGTCCTGCGGATCCTTGTCGTAGCCGCCGCCTATTTCGTGACCGGCCGGCTCGGTCTGTTGCAGCGAGTCATCGTCGCCGGGGCGGTGGTCACCCCTCTGTGGCCGCCCACCGGGATCGCGCTGACCGCCCTGCTGCTGATGGGGCCGCGGATCTGGCCGGGCATCACACTGGGCGCAGTGGCGGTCACCTGGTCGATCGGACAGCTGACGCCCGTTGACGCGGGGATCATGGTGGGGAACACGCTGGCTCCCGTGTGCGCCTTCCTGATGCTCCGGCGGGCCGGGTTCCGGCTCGATCTGAACCGGCTGCGGGACGGGGTCGTGCTGGTGTTCCTGGGCGCGCTGACCGGGATGCTGGTCAGCGCGACCGTGGGGGCCGGTTCGCTGGTCGCCTCCCACTTCCTGCCGGCCAGTCGGTTCTGGGGGGCATGGGCGGCCTGGTGGGCCGGGGACGCGATGGGAGTCCTGGTCGTCACACCGCTGCTGCTCGTCGCCCGTCGGGCGCGCTGGCCCCGCGACGTGCACGTGTACCGGTGGGCGGAGGCCGCGGCGCTGCTCGCCTGCGCCGCAGTGGTGACGCTGCTGGTGACCACCACCCAGATGTCGCTGCTGTTCCTGGTCTTTCCCGTGCTCGTCTGGGCGGCACTGCGCTTCCAACTGGCCGGTGCGGCGCCCTGCGTGCTGTTCATGTCCGTGCTGGCGGTGTTGGCGGCGACCCATCGGACCGGGCCGTTCGCGCACCACGGGCTGTTCGCGGTGATGGTGAACCTCCAGGCGTTCAACGGCTCCGCCGCGCTGACCGCGTTGCTGCTGGCGGCGCTGATCACCGAGCAGCAGAGCACTCTGCGCAGGATCCAGGAGGCCTGCGAGGAGCTGACCGAGGTCGTCGCCCGGCTCGCACCGGGCGACAACACGCGCCGCCAGCGACCCGAGGACCCGCGATAGCGGCTACCGGCAACCGTCCGCGCTGCGGGTGTGCCAGGCCCCGGCCGCTGGCCGGATCGGTCCAGTCACTTCGGCCCCGGCGTCCTGCTCGGCGACGAGGGTCTTGTTGGCGCCCGCGTCGCAGTACACCGGAGTAGGTGGGCCTGCCGTCGGCGGGGCACTGCAGGGTCTGCGTGGGAGGCGGCGGGATCCTAACGGCCAGCCTTGGTGAACTCCGTGACGAACGCGTCGTCGAACGCCTTCAGATCCGCCGGTTTACGGCTGGTGATCAGGACGTTGGGACCGTCCGTGCAGACCCGCACCTCCTCATCGACCCAGTTGCCACCCGCGTTGCGGATGTCGGTCCTGATGCTGGGCCAGGACGTGAGGGTACGGCCACGTACGACGTCGGCCTCGACCAGCGTCCACGGGCCGTGGCAGATCGCCGCGACCGGTTTCCCCGCCTCGACGAAACCCCTGACGAACGCGACGGCCTTGGGGTCCATCCGCAGGAAGTCCGGATTGGCGACGCCACCGGGAAGGACCAGACCGTCGTAGTCCTTCACGGAGGCGTCGGAGACGGTCTGGTCGACCTTGAAGGTGTCGGCCTTGTCGAGGTGCTTGAAGGCCTGGATTCGCCCGGGCTTCGTGGAGACGAGAGTGGGCGTGCCGCCGCCCTCGTACACCGCTTCCCATGGATCCGTCAGCTCGATCTGCTCGACGCCTTCGGCGGCCACGAGGAAAGCGACCTTCATGGGTTTCGGCTCCCTTCCCAGCGCCGGCAGCGCCTACCAGTAGTGCCGTCGGCCGAACACCGCGTGCCCCAGCGAGCCGAGCAGCCACAGGATCGCGCCGATGACGAGCAGGATGATGCCGATGGTCCACAGAATGGCGATCTTCAGCAGGAAGCCGACGATCAGCAGAATGATGCCGAGGACGATCATGGTGTCCTCCAGGTCCGCTTTGCACTGACGAGGTGCGCATACCCCTTTCCGGTACACATAACCGGCCGAAAAAACGCGCCTGACCTGCGACGACTACCGGCCGCCAGCGGCGGTGACGGCGCGGAAGACTCCCCACACCAGATGGCCGTTTCCACAGGCTCGGATCCACAGCGGAAGGTTCTCCCGCAGCCGGTCCAGATAGTCGGGACTGATGACGTCCGTCAGCTCCTCGGCGTGCTTGCGGACCTCCTCGTCGAGCCGGACGTAATGCGTCAGCAGATGCTCGCTCAGGTCCTCGAACTCGACCGGTGAGAATCCCAGTTCGCCAAGTCGCCCGCGGTAGAAGCCGGGTGTGGCGAACTGCCCCATCGCGAGGCGCTCCGCGAGCGGTGCCAGTTCTTCCGCGGGCGCGTTCTCGGTGGCCATGATGTCCGTGAAGACGAACGCGCCACCCGGCTTGAGCAAGCGTGCCGCTTCACTCAGCGTCTTCGCCCGGTCACCGCTGTGGCACAGCGCCTCCTGGGACCACACGACGTCGAAGGACCGGTCAGGCGCCGGAACGTCGTTGAAGGATCCGGTGATGACCTCGATCAGTCCGTCGAGGCCGCGGGCGGCGTTCGTTTCGCGGTGCCGCTGGTTCTGGGACTCGCTGATGTTGACCGCGACGACCCGGCAGCCGAAGTTCGCCGCCAGGTAGCGGTCCGCGCCGCCGTAGCCGGACCCCATGTCCAGCACGCTGCGGCCGGGCCCCAGCAGGTCGGCCGCCTTCGCCGCCACCCGCTCGACCGTGCGCCGGGAGGCCGCGCGGATCGCCTCGTGCGGCTGCGCGTAGATTCCCGTGTGGATGTCCTCGCCACCCCATACCGAGGCGTAGAAAGCGTCGACGTCAGCGCTTTCGTAGTAGCCGCGCGCCGCGGCCGCCGCCTGGACCGTGTTGTGATCATTCATAGCTGCTGCCTTGACCAGGCGGTCCCACGGCAAACCTCGTAACCGGATCCGGGGTGAGTACCGGACACCCGTGATGGGTCATCAGGCCGGTACGGCAACCGGGCCGCCCCCGGGCCCTGCATGGCGGAGCGGTTGGCGGTGCGGGGGCGCTCTGCGCTTCCCGCGTCTGCCAACCGCTCACCAGCGTTGCTCAGGCCGGAACGCCTGGGCTGTGACAGTTGCCGTGGTCAGTCCCAACCACCGCCCCAGTCGCCTCCGCCCCAGCCCCCGCCCCAGTCATCGCCCCAGTAGCCACCACCCCAGCCCCCGCCCCAGTAGCCACCGCCCCAGCCCCCGCCCCAGTAGCCGCCGCCCCAACCGCGGCCATGGTCGAACCCCCGGCCGAAGCCGTGCCCGTGGCCCCAGCCGTAGCCCCCGTCTCCGCCGCGAACGCTCACGGTGGCGACGTGGGTCGTGTGCGGTGTCGCTGATGCGGTTGCCAGGCCGCCGACGGTCGCGAACGCACCGGCCGTGAGAACCCCGGTGGCCGCAGCCACGGCGAGGCGCCGTATCGGCTTGCGCATGGCGCTCTCCTTACCTCTATGGACGCGGCGGGTTGCCGCTCCTCCACTCCAGGGTGTGCCCACTTCCACGACATCTACAAGCAAATCACCATAAAACTGATATAAATCGGAAAAACCTGACGACCCGCCGCATCGGTGGCGTCCTCGACTACCGGATCGTCAGCACCGAAATCCCTGGTCAAAGCGTCCGTCCAGACCATCACCGCTGACGTGCACACCGCGACACAGCCCACGCCCGTCCATCCCCCGGTGACCCACAGCACGCCGTCACTCCTCCGCGTGATCGTCCCTGGACAAGGCACTTGCGCCAGGTCGTACCGGCGTAACCTGCCCGAACCATGACGGATTTTGCGGATGAGGCACGGTCGCGTACCGCGCATCTGTTGCGGATGGCGAACACGGTGGATGCCCGGCTGCGGGCGCAGATCATCGAGTACGCGGATTCGACGCCGGATCCGCCGGTGATGGGCCCGACCGGGATCGCCACGGCGGGCTGTCCGCGATGCCTGCGGACCATGTGGCGGCAGCGCGACGGCTGGGTGTGCGCGTCGTGCGGCCATGTCGAGGAGGAGCTTCCGGTGAGGTGCCCCAACTGCCGGACGGTGATGAAGTCCCCGCCCACCAGCGCGCCGGATCGCTGGTGGTGCGCGCGATGTAGCCGGGTGGCGACGGTTGGCGACTCCACGACGGAGATCGAGAACCGCGAGCGGGGACGGCTGGAGGCGGTTCGGCTGCTGGACCGGGCGATGGCGGAGCGCGCCGACGGGCGCGGGGACGCGGAGGCCACGGCGGTGTCCTGGGCGTTCTCGGCGGCGGTCACCGAGCGGGAGCGACTGCGGATGGAGCGGGCGACCCTCCGGCTGCGCGCCTGACAGGGCCGTAAGGGCCGACGCGGTCCGGACCGTCCGTACGGGCGGACCGCTCCCTCGTCCGCGTCAACGCGGACAGACGCCCTGCGTGTAGTCGACCGTCGCGGTCCCTCGCGAGTACGTCCACTCGGGGTCGAGCAGTTGGGTCCGCAACTGCCGTGCCGCGGCCGGGCTTTCGACGATGTAGCCGAAGTCCTGCAGCCAGGACGGGTAGAGGTTCTTGGAGCCGAGGTAGAACGCGGAGTCGTCGACGGAGACCACCTTGTGGTGCAGTGCGTACGGGCGGCCGTCGGCCCAGTTGTCCGTCCGGGCGCTGCGGAACGAGGCCAGTTGCAGGTTGGCGCACATCTTCACGTCCGCGGTCCGCCGGTCACCGGTGATGCGGGCGAGGCGTTCGCGCAGCGTGTCGCTGATCTCCGAAAGGGACCGGATCTGCGAGTAGCCGCCGCTGCCGACCAGTCCGCGGTTCGCCGGGTTGCTGACCACGATCCGTACCTTCACTCCCTTGGCGAGCTTGGTGGCCAGGGTGTCGTACAGCCGGATGTCATAGCGCGGCAGCGGCGGGCAGGTGCCGTTGAGGTCCTGCTGGGAGATCTCGATCCGGTTGTGCGCGCTTGCGATCAGTGAACGCAGCGCGCTCTCCTCCGGGTTGACGGTGTCGTAGTCGCGGTCCGCGTTGGTGTTGTCGTGCACACCGATACCGCACCGGGTGTCCGGCGCGGTGGGCAGCGTGGGCTTGAACGACGATTCCGGGTCCGAGTCCTTGATGCCGACGCCCAGTCCACCGACCGCGATCACCGGGACGTCTCCCCGCGCCTTGACGGGTTCGGGGTTGGCGTCCTTCTCCAGGCTGGGCATGCAGGCGGCTCCGCTGGAGGCGGCCAGCCAGACCGCGTTGGGGTTGCCGGAGTTCCGGCAGGTCCAGGTCCACAACGTGTCCAGGTACTTTCCCGCGGTACGGGCGGCGGGTCCACGCAGCGCCAGGTCGACGTCCGACACGGGGTGCGTGGTGTCGATGTAGTCGTCCTTCCAGTTGTTGATGCCACCGGTGATCACGGACTCGCCGTCCACCACGATGAGCTTGGTGTGGTTCCAGGAGAACGACGCCTTCGACGCGGTCATCGAAGCGACGTTCAGGGTGATGCGGTCGGCGGCCTTGCCGAGTCTGTCGACCAACTCGTTCCTGTACAGCGCCGGTATCACGTTGAGGTGGTAGACCGGCGCGGCCCCGACCAGCACGCGCACCCGCAGCTTGTGCCCGTCCGCCACGGCCGCCTTCAGTCCCTCGACGATGGCGTCCTGGAAGGCGCCGTTCGGCAGTGGCGCGAGCGAGGAGATGTCAACGGTGCGTCGGGCCTTGGAGATGTTCTCGGTCATCTTGGCGAGCAACCGCCGGGTACCCACCCGGTCCGCGCACTTGGGATCGCCCCAGCACCCGGGCGTCTGAAGCAGCCAGCCCCCCGGGGCGCCGGCGGGTGCGTCCAGGCTGTTGCCACCGCTGCGCTCCCACACCTGCCCTTCGAGCCCGGGCGAGACCTCGCGCAAGCTGCGCTGCACGGCGTCGAGATGCGCAGTGGGCACCGCGGCCCGCGCCGGCGCGGCGGGGAGCGCGGCCAGCACGGCACTCAGAAGGGCGGCACAGGGCGTCAGACGGCGGAACCGGTGGCGGAGCAATGGTGCTTCCTTAGCATCGAGTTAACGGGATGTGAACTACAAGGATCTACAAGGGAACGCAAAGTCTTCCGCCCGCCGAAGCTACCCGCTCCCCACCCATCACGTCCCGCCCCCGACGTCACTCCTCAGCCAAGCACCCCAGAGTTGGCCCGATTTGGTCGCCGCACCAACAGCAGCACGAGCGCGGCCATCAGGCCCGACTGCTCGACGGCCTGGGGCCGTTGGGGTAGGCCAGGTGGCCGGGGCGTTTGGCGGGTGCGCCGACCAGGACCGTGTCGGCGGACTGGATGCCCAGGCCGGAGAGGTCCTCGGTGGTGAAGCGGTAGAGGGATTCGAGGTCGGGAAGCCAGAGGGCGGCGTGCAGGTTGGCCTGGCCGGTGGTGGCCAGGGCGCCGTGCACGGCGGGGTGCCGGGCGAGGCGACTGCACGGCCGGTTCCTGGAGTTGCTGCGTGACGTGCGCTGATGTGCGAAAGGCCAGGGGGGTCAAGCCCGGCCCCGACCGGCGGTTCGCCGTCCCGGCTCAGTAGAGTTCGGTGCCGCCCATCATCGGCCGCGTCCGCGTGGCCCGAGGAGAGAAACATTGACGGTCTACTTCATCGGCGCCGGGCCGGGCGCCGCCGACCTGATCACCGTGCGCGGCCAGCGCACGCTGGCCCGCTGCGGGGTCTGCCTGTACGCGGGCAGCCTGGTGCCGCGCGAACTGCTCGCCGAGTGCCCGGCCGACGCCCGGCTGGTCGACACCGCCCAGCTCAACCTGGACCAGATCACCGCGGAACTGGTACGAGCCCATGAGCAGGGGCACGACGTGGCGCGGCTGCACTCCGGCGACCCCTCGGTGTTCAGCGCGGTCGCCGAGCAGATGCGCCGTCTCGACGCGGCGGGCGTGCCGTACGAGGTGGTGCCCGGTGTGCCGTCCTTCGCGGCGGCGGCGGCCGCGCTGAAACGGGAGTTGACCGTTCCCACGGTCGGGCAGACGGTGATCCTGACCCGGCTGGCGCACCGCGCCACGCCGATGCCGGACGGCGAGGACCTCGCGACGCTCGGCCGCAGTGGCGCACTGCTCGTACTGCACCTGGCCGCCCGGTACGTCGACCGGGTCGTGACGGAGTTGCTGCCGCACTACGGGGCCGACTGCCCGGCGGCCGTGGTGGCGATGGCCAGCCGACCGGACGAGCTGGTACTGCGCGGCACGCTCGGCGACATCGCCGAACAGGTCAAGGCGGCGGGCATCGTGCGCACCGCGGTGATCCTGGTGGGCCGTACGCTCGGCGCCGAGCAGTTCCGCGACAGCCATCTGTACTCGGCCGAGCGCGAGCGGCACGGCGCCTGCGATCAGCCGTAGGCGGCGGGTTCCACCCGGCCGACTATGGTTCCGGCGCGGTCGACGCAGATGACGTCGACCGCGACCGGGGCCTCCCGCAGCACGCCGAGGGCGGTGGTCCTGGCGGCGGCGGCCACCAGGTCGCCCAGCGGCACGCCCCGCGCGGCGCACAACTGGACCGCTTCCAGGCCGGTGTTGGCGCCCGCCACGGCGGCGGCCAGCTCATCGTCGGCGCCGCCGTGGCGGGCCAGCTCGGCGAGGAAGCCCTTGTCCACCTGGGAACGAGAGGAGTGCAGGTCGAGATGGCCAGCGGCCAGCTTGGACAGCTTCGCGAAGCCACCGGCGATGGTCAGCCGCGGCACGGGATGGCGCCGCAGGTACTTCAGCACCGCGCCGGCGAAGTCGCCCATGTCCAGCAGCGCGTCCTCCGGCAGGCCGTGCACCGCGACCGCGACCTTCTCGGAGGTCGACCCGGTGCATCCGGCCACATGGGTCCGCCCGGCGGCGCGGGCGACGTCCACGCCGCGCCGGATGCTGTCGATCCACGCGGAGCAGGAGTACGGCACGACGATCCCGGTCGTGCCCAGGATGGACAGCCCGCCGAGAATGCCCAGCCGGGGGTTCCAGGTGGATCGGGCGATCTCCTCGCCGCCGTCCACCGAGACCTCGACCTCGACGTCCGCCGTTCCACCGTGCGCCCGGGCGACCTCGGCGATGTGCTCGCGCATCATCTGGCGGGGCACCGGGTTGATCGCGGGTTCGCCGACCGGCAGCGGCAGTCCCGGCCGGGTCACCGTGCCGACGCCGGGACCGGCCCGGAAGACCACGCCGGTGCCGGGGCCGCCGTGCCGAACCGTGGCCCTGACCAGCGCCCCGTGAGTGACGTCCGGGTCGTCCCCGGCGTCCTTGACCACGGCGGCCATCGCCCGCCCGTCCGCCAACTCCTCGGCGGCCAGGGCGAAGGCCGGCCGCTGCCCCTTAGGCAGGGTGATGGTCACCGGGTCGGGGAACTGCCCGGTCAGCAGCGCGGTGTACGCGGCCGTGGTGGCCGCCGTGGCGCAGGCGCCCGTGGTCCAGCCGTGCCGCAGCCCGGTGCGCTCCAGCTGTGCCGACCGGCCGCCCTTCGGCTTCGTACCCTCAGCCACCGGACGGTCCGATGAGCGCCCGGCGGCATGTGCTGATCCTCGGCGGTACCACGGAGGCCCGACGGCTCGCCGCCGAGCTGGCCGCCGACCCCGGGCTGCTGGTCACCAGTTCGCTGGCCGGGCGGGTGGCCCAGCCGAGGCTGCCCGCCGGGCAGGTGCGCATCGGCGGCTTCGGCGGCGTCCAGGGCCTGGCGCAGTGGCTGCGCGAACACCGGGTTGACGCGCTCATCGACGCCACTCATCCCTTCGCCGAGAAGATCAGTTTCAATGCGGCCGAGGCGGCCGCCCTCGCCCATACTCCCCTGCTCGCCCTGCGCCGTCCCGGGTGGGTGTCCGGTCCCGGCGACCGCTGGCACGAGGTCGGCTCGCTGGCCGAGGCGGCGGACCTGCTGCCGTCGCTGGGGCGGCGGGTCTTCCTCACCACCGGCCGGATGGGACTGGCGGCCTTCGCCGGGCTGGACGAACTGTGGTTCCTGGTCCGCTCGGTCGACGCTCCCGAGCCGCCCTGTCCGGCACGGATGGAAGTCCTGCTGGACCGGGGGCCGTTCACCGTCGAGGGCGAGTCCGAGCTGATCCGGCGCCATCGTATCGAGGTGCTGGTGACCAAGGACAGCGGCGGCCCTGCGACGTCCGCCAAACTCACGGCCGCCCGCGAAGCGGACGTGCCGGTCGTTGTCGTGCGTCGGCCCCCCGTCCCCGACGGCGTGCCCGTCGCCCCGGACGTGGCTGGGGCGGTCGCCTGGCTTGGCTCCCTGGGGTAGCACCCTCGGCGGGCCTTGTACGGCTCAGCGGGGTGCGGCACCGCCGAACTCCCGCCCCGTGGTTGCTCGCCGTCGCGGCGGAACGAACAGCCGGGGACGAGCCCCGACACCCCGCCGCGACGGCGAGCGACCACGAGGAACCGGAGCGGCGGTGCCGAACCTCCCGCACCCGGAAACCCGGGGCTACCCCTCGGAGGGGTAGTCGCGCGGCGTCCACACCACCGTGGTGCCGTCGCCGCGGCGCACCGTTCGGGTCTGCGAGGAGCCGACGAGCAGGATGCAGCGCATGTCGACCGTCGCGGGGTCGAGGGTGTCCAGCGTGTGGAACCGCACCGCCTGTTCCGGACCGCCGACGTCCCGGGCGACCACCACCGGGGTTTCCGGCGCGCGGGTCTCCAGCAGTACCTTCAGCGCGCTCTCCAACTGTGTCCTGCGGCTGTGGGACGCCGGGTTGTACAGCGCCAGCACCAGGTCGCCGGCCGAGGCGGCGCGCAGCCGCTCCTCGATGATCCGCCAGGGCTTGAGCCGGTCGGAGAGCGAGACCACGGCGTAGTCATGGCCGAGCGGCGCACCGGCCAGCGCGGCGGCGGACTGCGCGGCCGTCACCCCGGGCACCACCCGTACCCGCACGTCCAGGTACGGATCGGCGGACGCCGCCTCCAGCACCGCGGTGGCCATGGCGAACACGCCCGGGTCGCCGGAGGAGACCACCGCGACCCTGCGTCCGCGCCGGGCCAGGTCCAGGGCGAACTCGGCGCGTTCGGCCTCCACACGGTTGTCGCTGGCGTGCCGCCGCTGGCCGGGCCGGCGCGGTACGCGGTCCATGTAGGTGGTGTAGCCGACCAGGTCCTCGGCCGCGGCGAGCGCCGAACGGGCCTGCGGGGTAAGCCACATGGGACCGGCCGGGCCGAGCCCGACGACGGTGACCTCTCCCTTGGCGCGCTCATCGGTCGTCGGCCGGGTGTCAACCCGGCTGGGCAGTACTGCCATCGAGAAGTACGGCACCGACTCGGGGTCGACGTCGGCGAGCGGTGCGATCCGCTCGCCGCCCATCGTGGCGCGCTCCACGTAGTGGGCGTCGGCCAGCCGACCCGCCCGCTCCAGTGCGCCCCGCACCGCCGGGAAGGTGCGGCCGAGCTTCATCACCGCCGCGGAGTCGGCGCTGGCCAGCCGGGCGGCCAGTTCGTCCTCCGGGAGGGTGCCCGGCAGTACGGTCAGCACCTCCTCGCCCTCCACCAGCGGCCGCCCCAGGCGGGCCGCGGCGGCGCTCACCGAGGTGACGCCGGGCACCACCTCGGTCGGGTAGCGGTCGGCGAGCCGCTTGTGCATGTGCATGTACGAGCCGTAGAACATCGGGTCGCCCTCGGCCAGTACCGCGACCGAGCGTCCGGCGTCCAGGTGCACGGCCAGCCGGGCGGCGGCCTCGGCGTAGAACTCCTCCATCGCACCCCGGTAGCCGCCGGGGTGGTCGGTGGTCTCCGTGGTGACCGGGTAGACCAGCGGCTCCTCGATGTGCTCGGGGCGCAGATGGCGTTCGGCGATGGAGCGGGCGATGCTACGGCCGTGCCGGGCGCTGTGGTACGCGATGACGTCGGCGCCCGCGATGACCTCGACCGCCCGTACGGTCATCAGGGACGGATCACCGGGGCCGAGGCCGACGCCGTAGAGGCGGCCGACCGGCTGTGCGGCTTGCGTGTTCACTCTTCCTCGCTCGCTATCGCGTTGATCGCGGCGGCGGCGATCGCGCTCCCGCCGCGCCGTCCGCGTACCACCAAGTGCTCAAGGCCCGACGGATGTTCGGCCAGTGCCTGCTTGGACTCGGCGGCGCCGACGAAACCGACCGGAACGCCGATCACGGCGGCCGGGCGCGGGCAGCCCGCCTCGACCATCTCCAGCAGCCGGAACAGCGACGTGGGCGCGTTGCCCACCGCCACCACCGCGCCGTCCAGCCGGTCCCGCCACAGTTCCATGGCGGCGGCCGAGCGGGTGGTGCCCAACTCGGCGGCCAGACCGGGCACCGAGGGGTCGGACAGGGTGCACACCACCTCGTTGTCGGCGGGCAGCCGCTTGCGGGTCACCCCGCTGGCCACCATCGCCACGTCGCACAGGATCGGGGCGCCCGACCGCAGCGCGGCGCGGGCATCGCGTACGGCGTTCTGGCTGTAGCCGAGATCACGTACCAGGTCGACCATGCCGCAGGCGTGGATCATGCGGACCGCGACCTGGGCCACGTCGTCGGGCAGTCCGCTCAGATCCGCCTCGGCGCGGATGGTGGCAAAGGACTGGCGGTAGATCGCCGGGCCGTCCTTCTCGTACTCGATCACGTGGTCCTCGTCTGGGGTGTGCTGCGGGCCGCCGCCACGGCGGCCGACATCTGCTGGCTGCCGGGCAAGTCTGCCCGATCGGTTCCGGCCACGCTGACCTGGTATCCGTCCGCGGTGGCCAGTACGTCGACCCAACGGTCGCCGCCGGGGTGCCCGCAGCGCCGTGCGCACCCGGACCAGTGCACGGGCAACAGCTTTGCCGTCGACGGCCGTTGGGCCGCCAGGGCCTCCGCCGCGTCACGGCGCACGTCGGCCAGCGACTTGGCGCAGCCGGGCAGTCCGGTGCAGGCGCTGGCGCCGTGCCAGGGCGAGCCGGAGTCGGCGATGAGCCCCGCCTCGGCCAGGATTGGCACCTCGGCCGCCGACGCGCCGGGCAGCACCACGCCGCGCCAGGGCGTCAGCCGCAGCTCACCGCTGCCGCGCGCCGCCGCCTCGGCCAGCAGCCGCCACTGCGGAGCGGACGCCCGGCCGAACCGCAGCCCCAACGACAGACCGGCCACCGTACCGTCGCTGTCGTGTACGACCCCGAACCCGGGCGGGGGGCCGAAGTCGACCGTCTCAGCCGGGGTGGACGCACCGAGCCGAGCCCGGATGAGGCTGCCGTCCGGGTCCACCTCCCTTACCCGCCAGGCGCGTTGGCCGCCGTCGCGCAGCACTGCCAGGAACTCCTCGGCCGCCCGCAGCGCCTGGCGCGGACCGTCCTCGGCGGGCATCGCGATCCCGCTGCCGGGTGCGACCGGTCCCACGTGGAGCACCGCCCGGCGGTCCGGCAGCGCGATCAACGTCACATCGCCGCCGAGCGCCGCCACATCGCCCCGGCCGTCATCAAGGGCGAAAAGGAACCGGCCCGACAACCCGGTCGCGGCGTCGCTCACGCACAGCAGGCGGTCCAACTCCCGCGTCCACGCCTGCACGTCGGCGTGTCCACAGCCGTCCACCCCCGCCAGCGGTGAGGCGACGATGTTGCGCACCCGCTCGTGCCGGATCGACGGCAGCAGGCCCGCCGCGCCCAGCCGGTCGGCCAGTTCGCCGCCCGCGTCCGAACGCAGGCCGCGCAGTTGGACGTTGCCCCGCGAGGTCAGATCGAGATGTCCGTCACCCAGTTCCTCGGACAGCCGGCCCAGCGCCTCGGCCTGAGCGGCGGTCAACAGCCCGCCGGGCAGCCGTACGCGGGCCAGCGCACCGTCGTCCGCCGGGTGCAGGCGCAGCGCGCCGGGGCAGGCGTCGTCGCGCCCGCGGCCGACCGGGGGCGCGCCGAAGGGGCTGGTCACGGCGGCTCCGAGGGTCGTTGGCAGGGCGGCGGCGGGTCTCAGCATGTAGGACATGGGCGACTGTCGCAAGCCTTACTATGCTCGCGGACGTTCCAGCACGGCGCGTCCTTGCCCGTGACGGCAACTGGGAGGAAACCGGTGCGATTCCGGTGCGGTCCCGCCACTGTCACCGTGTCGCGATGACGCAACAGCGTCGCGTGCCACGGAAGCCAGGAACTCCCCGCCGTCCTACACCAGCCCGGGGCGCGGACCCCGAGGAAGGCATGCCGACGTGATCCTGCTGTTGTCGACGTCCGACACCGACCTGCTCAGCGCCCGCGCGGCGGACGGTCCGGTGCCGTACCGCTGGGCTAACCCGGCGCGGCTCGACCTGGACGAACTGCCCGCGCTGCTGGAGGGCGCCGACCTGGTGGTGGTGCGGCTGCTCGGTGGGATCCGCGCCTGGCAGGACGGGCTCGACCTGCTGCTGTCCGGGCCGCGCCCGGTGGTGGTGCTCACCGGTGAACAGACCCCGGACGCCCAGCTGATGGCCTCCTCCACGGTGCCGATAGGCATCGCCACCGAGGCGCACGCCTACCTGGCGCACGGTGGCCCGGGGAACCTCGCCCAGCTCGCCCGCTTCCTGTCCGACACCGTGCTGCTGACCGGGCACGGTTTCGCCGCGCCCCAACCGGCGCCCGCCTGGGGGCCGTTGGAGCGCGAGGAGCGCGCCGGAGCGGACGCTCCGGTGGTCGCGGTGCTGTACTACCGGGCGCACCACATGAGCGGCAACACCGGATTCGTGTCGGCGCTGTGCTCGGCGATCGAGGACGCGGGCGGCCGGGCGATGCCGTTGTACGTCGCCTCGCTGCGCGCCCCGGAACCGGGGCTCTTGGAGGCGCTCGGCACGGCGGACGCCATCGTCACCACCGTGCTCGCCGCGGGCGGCACCCGCCCGGCAGACGCCTCCGCCGGGGGCGACGAGGAGGCGTGGGACGCGGGCGCGCTGGCCGCGTTGGACGTGCCGATCCTCCAGGCGCTGTGCCTGACCGGGTCGCGCACCGCCTGGGAGGAGAACGACGAGGGCCTGTCCCCGCTGGACGCGGCGACCCAGGTCGCGGTACCGGAGTTCGACGGGCGGCTGATCACCGTGCCGTTCTCGTTCAAGGAGATCGACGCCGACGGCCTGCCGGTCTACGTGGCCGATGCGGAGCGCGCCGCACGGGTCGCCGGGATCGCCGTGCGGCACGCCCGGCTGCGGCACGTGCCGGCCGCTGACAAGCGGCTGGCGCTGGTGCTGTCCGCGTACCCCACCAAGCACTCGCGGATCGGCAACGCGGTCGGCCTCGACACCCCGGCCAGCGCTGTCGCCCTGCTGCGGCGGCTGCGCGAGGAGGGCTGGGACCTCGGCCCGCAGGACGGTCCCGACGCGCTGCCCGGACTGGCCTCCGGTGTCGGCGACGACCTGATCCGGGCGCTGATCGAGGCGGGCGGCCACGACCAGGAGTGGCTCACCGACGAGCAGTTGGCCCGCAACCCGATCCGCATCCCGGCCGCCGACTACCGCCGCTGGTACGGACGTCTGCCCGCCGAACTACGTGAGCGGGTGGAGGAGCACTGGGGTCCGCCGCCCGGTGCGCTGTTCGTGGACACCAGCCGCGACCCGCAGGGCGAGATCGTGCTGGCCGCGCTGCGCGCGGGCAACCTGCTCGTGCTCATCCAGCCGCCGCGCGGCTTCGGCGAGAACCCGATCGCGATCTACCACGACCCCGATCTGCCGCCGTCGCACCACTACCTGGCGGCCTACCGCTGGATCTCCGCCGCCCGCGAGGACGGCGGCTTCGGCGCCGACGCGATGGTCCACCTCGGCAAGCACGGCAACCTGGAGTGGCTGCCGGGCAAGAACGCGGGGCTGTCCGCCGCGTGCGCGCCGGACGCGGCGCTCGGCGACCTGCCGCTGGTCTACCCGTTCCTGGTCAACGACCCCGGTGAGGGCACCCAGGCCAAGCGCCGGGTGCACGCCACGCTGGTGGACCACCTGGTGCCGCCGATGGCCCGCGCCGACTCCTACGGGGACATCGCCCGGCTGGAACAGCTCCTCGACGAGCACGCCTCCATCGCCTCGATGGACCCGGCCAAGCTCCCGGCCATCCGCGCGCAGATCTGGACGCTGATCCAGGCCGCCAAGCTCGACCATGACCTGGGGCTCGAAGACCGCCCGCACGACGCCGAGTTCGACGACTTCCTGCTGCACGTCGACGGCTGGCTGTGCGAGATCAAGGACGCCCAGATCCGCGACGGACTGCACGTACTCGGCCAGGGTCCGACCGGTGCCGAGCGGGTCAACCTGGTGCTGGCCATTCTGCGCGCCCGGCAGATCTGGGGCGGTACCACCGCGCTGCCCGGCCTGCGCGAGGCGCTGGGCCTGGACGAGTCGGCGGCCACGCGGGCCGGTGCCGACGACGCCGAGGCCCGCGCCCGTGCGCTGGTGCAGGCCATGGAGGACGCCGACTGGGCCCCGGAGGCGGTGTCCGAGGTGTGCGCCGGGCTGCCCGAGGACGTGCGCCGGGTGCTGGACTTCGCGGCCCGCCAGGTGGTACCCCGGCTGGCCCGTACCGGCGACGAGATCGAGGCGGCCGTGCACGCGCTGAACGGCGGCTTCGTGCCCGCGGGTCCGTCCGGCTCCCCGCTGCGCGGACTGGTCAACGTGCTGCCGACCGGCCGCAACTTCTACTCCGTCGACCCCAAGGCGGTGCCCAGCCGCCTCGCCTGGGAGACCGGACAGGCGCTCGCCGACTCGCTGTTGGAGCGCTACCGCACGGACAACGGCGACTGGCCGCGCTCCGTCGGCCTGTCGCTGTGGGGCACCAGCGCTATGCGCACCGCGGGCGACGACGTCGCCGAGGCGCTGGCGCTGCTCGGGGTGCGGCCGGTGTGGGACGACGCCTCGCGTCGGGTCACCGGTGTCGAGGCGGTGCCGCGGGAGCAGTTGGGGCGTCCGCGCATCGATGTGACGCTGCGCATCAGCGGGTTCTTCCGTGACGCGTTCCCGCATGTGGTGGCGCTGCTGGACGACGCGGTACGGCTGGTCGCCGGGCTGGACGAGCCCGACGAGGCCAACTTCCTGCGGGCGCACGCCCGTGCCGACCTCGCGGCGCACGGTGACGAACGCCGGGCCACGGTCCGTATCTTCGGCTCGCGGCCGGGCACTTACGGCGCCGGGCTGCTCCAGCTCATCGACAGCCGCGACTGGCGCACCGACGCCGACCTCGCCGAGGTCTACACCGCCTGGGGCGGCTACGCCTACGGCCGCGGCCTGGACGGCCGGGCGGCCCGTGAGGAGATGGAGACCGCCTACCGCCGTATCGCGGTGGCCGCCAAGAACACCGACACACGCGAGCACGACATCGCCGACTCCGACGACTACTTCCAGTACCACGGCGGCATGGTCGCCACCGTACGGGCGCTGACGGGCAAGGCCCCCGAGGCGTACATCGGGGACAGCACCCGGCCGGAGACGGTGCGCACCCGGTCACTGCTGGAGGAGACCTCCCGGGTGTTCCGGGCCCGGGTGGTCAACCCCCGGTGGATCGAGGCGATGCGCCGCCACGGCTACAAGGGGGCCTTCGAACTGGCCGCCACCGTGGACTACCTGTTCGGCTACGACGCCACCACCGGCGTGGTCGCCGACTGGATGTACGACAAGCTCGCCCAGACCTATGTGCTCGACCCGGAGAACCGGGCGTTCCTCCAGGAGGCCAACCCCTGGGCGCTGCATGGCATGGCGGAGCGGCTGCTGGAGGCCGAGAGCCGCGGCATGTGGGCCAAGCCCGATCCGGCGGTGCTGGAGGCGCTGCGGCAGGCGTTCCTGGAGACCGAGGGCGACCTGGAGGGTGGCGAGAACTGAAATCCCGGGAACCCGGTGCCACTTCGGGCCGACTACTGGGCAGTGGAGCGCGGCCGGTCACCCCGGCGGTGACCGGCCGGACGCTCGCCTGACCATGGCCTGAACGGAGAACCACCGCATGTCCGCTGCCCGCGCCCTCGTCCGATCCCTCGCCGCGTTGAGCGCGGGGCTGCTCGCGCTGACCGGCTGCGGTGGTTCGGGTACCGCCACGTCGTCGTCCTCCGGTACGGCCGCGCCGTCGAAGGGCGGTCCCACCGTGGTGGCCACCACCACCTGGGAGGCGGCGCTGGCCAGGGCGGCCGGGGCCAGCGACATCAAGTACATCGTGCCAGCGTCGATCCGCCACGCGCCGGACTACGACCTCAAGCCGTCCGACCTGGCGGCGGTCGCCGGGGCCGACTACGTGCTGTACGCCTCGTTCGAGCCGTTCGCGGCGCGGATCAAGGATGCCGCGGGCTCCAAGGCGAAGCTGGTCGAACTCAACCTGGACAACGATCCCGCCACGACCTCGGCCGATGTCACCAAGCTGGGCGGGCTGTTCGGCACCCAGCGGGACGCGCAGAGGTGGAACACCGACTTCGACGCGCACTGGAAGTCGTGGGCCCAGCAGGTGAGGGCGGCCTGGCCCGGCGGCAAGCCCCCGGTGGTCGTCACCCAGACGTACACCACCTGGGCGGCGAAGCTCGCCGGGGCGCGCCTGGTGGGCAGCTACGGCCCCAACCAGGTCACCCCCGCCCAGCTCGCCCAGTTGTCCGCCAGGAAGCCGCAGTTCGTGCTGGACAACGAGAACATGTCCACCGGAACGGTGCTGCCCGGCTCCGGCGCCAGGCAGTTGGACATCGTCAACTACCCCGGGCAGGACCTGGACTTGACCGCCGTCTACCGCAACGCCGCGGACCAGATGGCGAAGGCGTTCGCGGGCTCCTGACCGAACGGGCCCGGATGCGCTCCCCACCCTGCCGGGGCGCGGGGCCGGGATGGCACGATGTCGGACATGACCACCGGGCCTGTGGCACGCGCCGTCCGCGCCGCGATGTTCGCGGCCGTCTGCGTGGTCACCACGGCCCTGGGCCACGCGCTGATGTCCTCGGACACCGTGCCCTGGTGGGCGCTCCTGGCCGCCTTCTGCGGAACCAGCGCGGCGGCCTGGTGTCTGGCCGCCCGGGAGTGCGGAGCGCTGGTGGTCACCGGTGCCACGGTGGTGGCACAGCTCGGGCTGCACTCGCTGTTCAGCCTGGCACAGGCGTCCACGGACACGGGCGGTTCGGTCGAACGGCAGTGGGCGGCCCGCCTGTTGTGCGACGCGACGGGAACGTCGCGCGCCCAACTGTCGCAGACGGCGGCCGTGGAGCTACTGCGGCGGGCCGGGCTCAGCTCGGCCGTCGCCCACCAGCCGCCGCCCGCCGCCATGCGGTCCATGCCCGGAATGGACATGTCGGGCATGGACATGGGGCACATGCGCGCCGCCTCCGGTGCCATGGGTCAGATGCCGATGGCGCACTCCGGCCATGGGGCGCTGGCTATGTTCCTGGCCCACCTGTTGGCCGCGGTGGTGTGCGGTCTGTGGTTGTGGCGCGGTGAGACCGCCGCGTTCCGGATCGGCCGCGGTCTCGCGGCGGTCCTGTTCACCCCGCTGCTGCTGGTTCTGACCACGCTGGGTTGGAACGGCGGCCCTCGGCCCGCGCGCGGCGCGACGGCCATGGCACCCGAGCGGTGTCCGAGCGGGGTGCTGTTGCGGTACGCCGTCTCCCGGCGGGGTCCGCCGGGGCTTCAGCTCCGCGGCTGAACCGCTCGTCCCGGTACCGCCTCGGCGCGGTGATCGGTGACGGGCGGAGTACCGGCGTGCCCACGCGCCCTGACGGCGACGTGGTGTGTGCGTCGGCTCTTGCCCCCGCGGTCCTCGTGCGCGCCCCTCGGTAACGGCGTGCCAGGAGTGCCGTGTTCCAACGGGGACGCGCCATTGCCCTGGTCCGGCCCCGTCGTCACCGAAGGACACTTTGCGATGATTCCTGCCCAGATCGAACCGGCCCGCCGAGCGCGGACCGCCACGGACGACGAACAGGTGACCGGTTGGGCGCTGGCCGCGCGGGGTGGCGACCTCGAAGCGGTGGAACGCTTCGTACGGGCCACCCATCGGGACGTCTGGCGGTTCGTCGCCCACCTCAGCGGCGATGTGCACGGTGCGGACGATCTGACCCAGGAGACCTATCTACGGGCGTTGACCAGCCTGCCGAGGTTCGCCGGGCGGTCGTGTGCCCGCACCTGGCTGCTGTCGATCGCCCGGCGGGTGGTCATCGACCGCTACCGTTCGGCCGCCGCCCGCCCCCGTACCGTCGACGCCGCGGACTGGCAGGCCGCGGCGGAACGGGCGCAGCCGTGTTGCCTGCCGGGATTCGATGAGGGGGTCGCGCTGCACGAACTGCTGGAGGGGCTCGACGCGGTCCGTCGGGAGGCGTTCGTGCTCACCCAGCTGGTCGGCCTGCCGTACGCGGACGCGGCGGCGGTGGTCGGCTGCCCGGTGGGCACGGTGCGGTCGCGGGTGGCCCGTGCCCGCCAGGATCTGGCCGCCTGGCTCACGGCCGCCGAGCACGGCGCGGTCACCGCGGCCTAGCGCGGGGCGTGCCCGCCGTCGCGGCGGGGGCACGCCCTACCCCGGGATGCGGAGGAACTCCGCCGGGACGTGGTCGACCAGCCACACCCCGTTGGCGCTGCGCCGGAACTCGAATCCGGCGCGGTGCATCGCGCCCGCGTCGACCGACAGCACCACCGGCTTGCCGCGCCGGGCGCCGACCCGGGTCGCCGTCTCACGGTCCGCCGACAGGTGCACCGCGTGGCGGCCCATCGGCAGCAGCCCCTCGGCTCGGATCGCGGCGACGTACCGACCGACCGTGCCGTGGTAGAGGTACGCGGGCGGCTGCACGACCGGCAGTGCGAGGTCGACCTCGACGGTGTGGCCCTGGTTGGCCCGGATCCGGTCGCCGTCGATGGCGTAGCGCCGCTTGTCGTTGGACGCGACGACGTGCTCCAACTCCTGGCGAGTGAACGGGAATCCATGGGCGGTGGCCGCGGTGATCAGCGTGTCGATGCCCACCCAGCCGTTCGGGTCGAGCGTGATCCCGATCCGTTCCGGTTGGTGCCGTAGGTGCTTCGCCAGGTACTTCGAGATGCGTACGGTTCGTCTGTCGTCCATCGTGTTCCGACGATATCCCCGGGCCCCGCCACCGTGCGTCACTCCAGGCCGAGGGGATCGACCGAGGCGGGCGTCAGCAGGCCGCGGAGGGTCTGGTAGTAGGCGTAGGCGGACCAGGCGAACGGCACGTAGCCGAGGTAGCCGGGCATCGGCATCCGGAACAGGTGGACGTGGGACAGGAACGCCGGGAGCCGGTAGACCCAGTGCGCCCCCACCGTCCAGTAGTTCCACATCTCCCAGAAGAACCCGCACATCAGGCCGCCGAGGGCCAGCGCCAGCAGCGGCTGCCAGCGGCCTCGGGCGAGTTGGCCCCACAGGCTGGGAAAGCCCAGCCGGGTGTTGACCGGGTCCAGGACGAGCAGCGGGCACAGCCAGATCAGGAAGAACAACTGCCGGGGGAAGACCAGCACCGCGGTGAGCAGCAGCACGCCGAACACGCTGACACCGTAGAGCAGTGCGGGAGTGCGCCTCAGCGGCCGCCAGCGGCCGGGGCGGTCCACCAACCGTGTGGAGCGCAGCAGTTCGGCGGACTCGAACAGGGCGGGCAGCGCGGTGCTGAAGCAGAGCGAGTACAGCAGGACGCGCACCGGCTCGCTGTGCGGGATGGGCTCGACGTAGTACCAGTTGTGCAGGGCGGTGTTGAACCACTCGTGCATCCACCAGAACGGCACCGAGTAGCCGAACAGCAAGCAGAACTGTGCGGCGCTCCGGGTCAGGATCGAGGTACCGGTGCGCAGTCTGACCACGCCGTCGACGGTGAGGGCGTAGCCCAGCCACAGGCCGAAGAAGAAGATCTCGGTCCAGGCGTTGACCACCGTCCAGAACAGCGCCCAGCACCCGGCCACCAGCACCAGACCGACGACCAGCTGGACCGGCAACCCCACGTCGACCCGGCCCGGAGTGCCTCCTTCGGTCCTCATCACCGCGCCTCTCGTTCCCGGGCGATACCCGACCACTGCCCACAGTGACGACTGTCGCACCTAATGCGAGCATCGCGCAGTCCACCCGTATCGTCCACTTCCGCGCGGGCACGCCGAGGGGAATGATCGGTATCGAAGGGATTTCTCTGACACCAGCGACACCACGAGGGGGGCCAGGAGGCCGGAGCCATGACACGCCACGAGACGGAGTGGAGCACCCACGTGTACGTCGTCGAAGAGGGCGACACCACCAGGGCCAGGGCGACCCTGGACACCACGACCGCCCAGTTCACCGGCGACGGTGAGGCCCGCAAGAACCCACGGGACCCGCAGGTGCACGAGATCGGCGACGAACTGGCGGCGGGGCGGGCACTCGCCGACCTGTCCCGCAAGCTGCTGCGCGAGGCGGCGCAGGAGATAGACGAGAACGAGGACATGGAGCCCCGGGAGACCGAACCCGCCCCGGCCAGGCTGTGGCAGTGATCCGGCTCCCGGGCGCCCGCTACATGTTGATCATGTGACCGGCCAGCCCGTGCACCGCCTCCTTCACGGCCTCGCCCAGGGTCGGGTGGGCGTGCACATTGCGGGCCACCTCGTGGACGGTCAGATCCCACTGCTGGGCCAGGGTCAACTCGGGGAGCAGCTCGGTGACTTCGGGGCCGATCAGATGGGCGCCGAGCAGTTCGCCGTGGCGTGCGTCGCTGAGGATCTTGACGAATCCGGCCGGGTCGCCCAGGCCGTGGGCCTTGCCGTTCGCGGTGAAGGGGAACTTCTGCACCTGGACGTCGAAGCCGCGCTCCCGGGCCTGCGCCTCGGTCCAGCCGAAGCTGGCGATCTGCGGCTGGCAGTAGGTGGCGCGCGGAATCATCACGTAGTCGAGTTCCATCGTCTCCGCGTCCGCGATGGTCTCCGCGGCGACGATGCCCATCGCCTCGGCGGCGTGCGCCAGCATCAGGTTGGCGGTGACATCGCCGATGGCGAAGATGTGCGGCACGCTGGTGCGGCAGCGGCCGTCCACGTCGATGGCGCCGCGCTCGGTCAGCCGCACACCGGTGTTCTCCAGGCCGTAGCCGGTGACCCGCGGCTGGAACCCGATCGCCTGCAGCACCTTGTCGGTCTCCAGCACCTGGCGCTGGCCGCCGGTGGAGACGTGCACCAGCACCCGCTCCCCCGAGTCGTCGATCGACTCGACCCGGGTCGAGGTGAGCACGTTCACACCCAACTTGCGGTAGCGGCGGGCGAGTTCGGCCGAGACCTCCTCGTCCTCCAGCGGCACGACCCGGTCCAGGAACTCCACCAGCGTCACCTGCACCCCGTAGTTGTGCAGTACGTACGCGAACTCCACGCCGATGGCACCGGCGCCCGCGATGACGATGCTGCGCGGCAGTTCGGCGCTGAGGATCTGCTCCTCGTACGTCACCACGCGCTCGCTGAGCGAGGTGCCGGGCAGCAGCTTGGTGGTCGCGCCTGAGGCGATGATGCAGTGGTCGAAACCGACGGTGTGGGTGGCGCCGTCCGCGGTCCTGACGCTCAGTGTGTTGGCGTCGGTGAACGTACCGGTGCCGGTGTACTCGGTGATGTCGTTCTTCTTCATCAGGTAGTGGACGCCCTTGACCCGTCCGTCCGCCACCCGTCGGCTACGGGCGTACGCCTCGCCGTAGTCGAAGCTGACCTTGCCGTCCACCCGGATGCCGAAGGTCTTGGCCTCCTGGGTGAAGAGGTGGGCCAACTCGGCGTTGCGCAGCAGCGCCTTCGAGGGGATGCACCCCACGTTGAGGCAGACCCCGCCCCAGTAGCGCTCCTCCACCACTGCCACGGTGAGCCCGAGCTGGGCGCAGCGAACCGCCGCGGTGTATCCGCCGGGACCGGCACCCAGTACGACGACGTCGAAGTGTCCACTCATGACGCCACGATAGGCCGCGCGCCGCCCGCGCAGACACCGCCACACGACGTTGTGCGGACGATCACGCGCCGTCGGGCGTCGGTCTGTTGGCGTAGTCCAGCGCGACGCACGGCCGCCGGGTGGTGATGCTGAACGGGTATCGAGTACACAGCACGTGTTGGGAGGATCACGTGATGCGTCAACGTGCCGCCGTCGCCTGCCGTTGGACCAGCCGCTCACTGCTCGCCAGCAGCTTCCTCGTGGGCGGGATCAGCGCGCTGCGCAACCCCGGGCACCTACCGCAGGCCGTGGAACGTCTGGGGGTGCCACGTGGGCGGATGGCCACCAACGCGACCGCGTCGGCGATGCTCGCGGGGGCGGTGGCGTTGGCCACCGGGGCGGCCCCGGTGGCGGCCACCGTCGTCCTCGGTATCTGCCTGACCGGTGCCACGGCGGCCGTCCACCCGTTCTGGACCGAGGACGACGAGGGCCGGCGCGCCGCCCACCGCAACGCGTTCTTGACCAACGTCAGTCTGTTGGGCGCGCTCGGCGTCACCGCCGTGGACGCCCTCCAGCACCGCAGACGCCCAGGGTCCAGCTCCCGGAGTTCTCCCTAGCCGTACTCAGAGCGCTGCGCCCCTCGCTCGGCGGTCGGCCTTCCGGGGGCCGCCGCCGGGAGGAGGGAAAGGCTCCTAGCCGCACTCCAGAGCGGAGCGGCCTCGCTCGGCGGCAGCCATCTGGGACACGATCGAGGTCGTGTGGCTGCCCTCCCGGAAGCTGCTGTCCGCCAGCACCTTGCGCAGGAACTCGGAGGTGGTGCACACCCCCGGGCCGTCGACCACCATCTCGCCGAGCGCCCGGTCCATCCGCACCAGCGCCCGCTCCCGGTCGGGGGCCCAGACGACGACCTTCGCCAGCAGCGAGTCGTAGTCGGCGGGCACCCGCCAGCCGGTGAAGGCATGCGAGTCCACCCTGGTGAACGGACCACCTGGCGGGCGGTAGTCGGTCAACGTACCGGCGGTGGGCGCGAAGTCGCGCTCGGGATCCTCGGTGTTGACCCGGCACTCGATGGCGGCGCCGTTGCGGCTCACGTCCTGCTGGGTGAGCGAGAGCGGAAGCCCCGCGGCCACCTTGATCTGCTCCTGCACCAGATCGATGCCGGTGACCTGCTCGGTGACCGGATGCTCCACCTGTATACGGCAGTTGATCTCCATGAAGGTGAAGCGGCCGTCGTCGTCCACCAGGAACTCGAAGGTCCCGGCGCCGGTGTAGCCGAGTGCGCGTACACCCTGCACCGCCATCTCGTTCATGCGCTCGGTGAGTTCGGCGGGCAGGTTGGGTGCCGGGGTCTCCTCCAGCAGCTTCTGGTGGCGCCGTTGCACCGAGCAGTCGCGCTCGCCCAGATGGATCGCGTTGCTCCGGCCGTCGGCGATGACCTGCACCTCGACATGGCGTGCGGTCGCTATGTACCGCTCCAGATAGACCCGTCCGTCGCCGAACAGCGCCACCGCGTCAGCATGCGTCTTGCGGTACGCGGGGACCAGGTCGTCGGGGTCATGGACGACGGTCATGCCCCGGCCGCCGCCCCCGGCCACCGCCTTGATGATCAGCGGGAACCCGATGTCCTCCGCGACCCGTTGGGCGGTGGCCTCGTCCAGCACCGCGCCGTCGCTGCCGGGCAGGGTCGGCAGTCCGGCGCGCGCCATCATGCGGCGCGCCTCCGCCTTGTCCCCCAACTGCCGCATCAGCCCGGCCGGCGGCCCGATGAAGGTCACCCCGTACGCCGTGCAGATCTCCGCGAAGTCCGGGTCCTCGGAGAGGAACCCGTACCCGGGGTGGATCGCGTCGGCGCCCACCCGCAGGGCGGCGGACATCACCGCCGCCGGGTTGAGGTAGCTTCGGCGCGCCGGGGCCGGGCCGATCTGTACGGCGTCGTCGGCCAGCCGCAGCGCCTCGGACTCGCGGTCCGCGGTGGAGTGCACCACCACGCTGCGGATGCCCAACTCCCGGCAGGCACGCACCACCCGCACGGCTATCTCACCACGGTTGGCGATCAATACGGTCCTGAACATGGTGCTCCCTCCGCAGGCGGCGGGCCGCCTTGTCGTGCCGTGTGCTTGGTAGCCGCGTCCGTCACGTCGGTGCGGCGGGCGTCACTCGGACTCGTCGACCGGTTCCAGCGCGATCAGGGGCTGGCCGTACTCCACCGGTTGGCCGTCGTCTACCAGCACGGCGACCACCCGGCCGGAGCGTTCGGCCTGGACGGGGTTCATCAGCTTCATGGCCTCCACGATGCCGATGTCCTGCCCCTGTTCCACCAGGTCACCGACGCTGACGAAGGGCGGTGCACCGGGTTCCGGGGCGTGGTAGAAGTTGCCGACCATCGGCGCGGTGACGTGGTGGTGCTGATCGCCGCCGGTTTCGCCGGGCGCGGCCGGTTCCTCCGCCGCGGCCGTTGGGCGGGCGGGCGCCGCGAGGGCCTCGCTGGGCGCGGGGCGGTCCTGCGGCCACTCCAGCTCCACCAGCGCCTCGCCGTACTGGATACGGACCCGCCTCAAAGGGGCTTGCACCATCGTGGCCAGCCGGGACGCGGTCTCCGCCAGCCGCTCGACCGAATGGGCGGGGCCGTTCCTGGCCAGCCCCTCCGGGCCGTAGCCAGCCTTGCCCAACCCGTCGTGGCCGCTGTGGCGTGCTTCGAGCCGTGGCACGGAATCTGTCATGACCATCCTTCCTCAGAGATCATCCGGCTGGGGCTCCGATGCCCCGGAACCGCTGCCTGCGGTCCCGGATGAGTTGTTCGCCGCCCTTGCCCGACAGTTCGTCCAGGCAGTGTGAGACGGCCCGCCGCAGTAGGTCGGCGGCCTGTGCGTGGTCGGTGTGGGCGCCACCTTCCGGCTCCGGTACCACTCCGTCCACGAGCTGGTGTTCCATCAGTGACCGGGCGTCGAGGCGCAGCGCCTCCGCGGCGGCCGGGGCGGCTCCGCGGTCGTGCCACAGGATCGCCGCGCAGCCTTCCGGGCTGATCACCGAGTAGAGGGCGTTCTCGCAGATCAGCACCCGGTCGGCGACCGAGAGGGCGAGCGCTCCGCCGCTGCCGCCCTCGCCGGTGACCACCGCGACCAGCGGCACCGGCAGCGAGGCCATCAGCCGCAGGTTCTCGGCGATCGCCACCGCCTGGCCGTTCTCCTCGGCCTCGATGCCGGGATGGGCGCCCGGGGTGTCGATCAACGCCAGCACCGGAAGCCCGAGTTTGGCGGCGAGCCGCATCACCCGGGCGGCCTTGCGGTAGCCGTCCGGTGTGGCCATGCCGAAGGAGTGGTCGGCCAACTCCTTCGTGCTGTGGCCCTTCTGGTTGCCGACGATGGCGACGGGTCGGCCGTCGAGGGTTCCGAGGCCGCAGATGATCGCCCGGGAGTCGCCGCTCAGCCGGTCGCCGTGCAGTTCGAAGAAGCCGTCGCCGTCCAGGATGTGGCTGAGGTAGTCCCGGGTGGTGGGCCGATCGATGTTCCGGGCCATCTGAACGACGTCCCATGCCTCGCGCCGGGTCAGTCGCGCGGGATCGGTGACGATCAGCGGCTCGCCATCCACCGCCGGGATCTCGCCGCCACGACCACTGTACGAACGCAGCAGGGTTGCCAGCACCTCGCGCTGCCGTGAGCGGGGCACCACGGCGTCGACAAGGCCGTGGGCGAGCAGGAACTCCGCGGTCTGAAAGCCGTCCGGCAGCTTCTGGCGGATGGTCTGCTCGATCACCCGTGGCCCGGCGAAGCCGAGCCTGGCGCCCGGTTCGGCGATCACGATGTCGGTGAGCGTGGCGAAGGATGCCGCGACACCGCCGTAGGTGGGGTCGGTGATCAGGCTGACGGTCAGGATCCCGGCCTCGTCCAGGGCGGCGAGTGCCTGCGCGGTCTTGGCCATCTGGAGCAGGGAGTACACGCCCTCCTGCATCCGCGCCCCGCCGGAGGCAGTGACCAGAACCAGCGGAATCCGGTGTTCCAGTGCGTGTTCGGCCGCCGCGGTGATCGCCTCGCCCTCGGCGCTGCCCATGCTGCCGCCCATGAACCGGAAGTCCATCGCCGCCACCACTACCGGGCAGCCGTCGATCCGGCCCTGCCCGACGAGTACGGCCGAGGGGATGCCGATCTGTTCCCTGGCCTGTTCCAGGCGCTGCGCGTAGGGCTTTGAGTCGGTGAAGCCCAGCGGGTCGTCCGTGGTACGCCCCGGCCGTACGCAGCGAGCGTCTTCCCGGCCCAGCAGCCACTCCAGGCGCTCGGCGGCGGTCAGCGGCGCGTGCCAGCCGCAGTCCGGGCAGGTGTTGGCCGAACGGGCGAAGCGGCGGCCGTACAGGATGGTTCGGCACTGGCCGCAGCTCGTCCAGTCAACTCCCGTGGGGGCCGGGGGTTGTTGGGTGGTGGTGGCTTTCGGTTCGGTAGGGAGCATCGCGATCTCCGGGGTTGCGGCCCGCGGTCGATCCGCGGGCCGGCGGACGCGATCGGCGACCTGGGACGTCGCCGATCGGCTTGGCGAGCGAGCGTGCGCCGTGCCACTCCCGGTACGGGGGGCTCGGCCCACCACGACCGCTGTCCTGGATATCGTTGTCATCGATCATGATGCGTCGGGCCCCGGTGTGCGGCAACCGGAGTACCCCGGGCGTGTCCCACCGGAGCACGTCGCACGGTTGTGCGCATGCGGCACCCGGCAACCTGCCGTAGTGTGACGGGAGATATGGCGCCTGAAACGGTGCCAGGGGCGGCGTTTCCCCTGGCCCGGCCGGGGCCGCACCGTGTCGACGTATCCACCCCCCTTCCTGACACGCCCTTCGGGTGTCCATCGCGGACGCCGCGAAGCACCCCCGCGACCAGGCGGACCAGCACACCAGTCCGCGCCGCCAGCCCGGAGGCATCCCATGAGCAGCCAGCCGACGGACCCGCCCGCAGCACGCTTCTGGAACGTGGAGGATGTGCCGGGCCTCGACTTCGACCCGTTCATGGAGCAGGCGCTGGCGCAGGACACGCTGGGCCGGGTCCGGCTGCCGCACGGCGAGGGAGAGGCCTGGCTGGCGGCGAAGTACGAGGACGTCAAGTTCGCCACCTGCGATCCCCGGCTGAGCAGGCAGGCCCTGGTCGGACGGGACGTCACCCGGTTGGCCCCGCACTTCATCCCACTGGACGACGCGGTGGGGTTCGCCGATCCACCGGAGCACACCAGGCTGCGCAAGACGGTGTCGAAGGTGTTCACCACCCGGCGCATCGCCCAACTGCGCCCGCGCGCCGAGGAGATCGCGAACCGGCTGCTGGACGGGATGGAGCGCTCCGGGCCGCCCGCCGATCTGATGGAGCACCTGAACACGCCCTTCTCGCTCGCCGGAATGAGCGAGCTGATGGGCGTGCCCGAGGAGGACTGGCCGAAGATGGCCGACTGGACCCGCGAGGTGATCTCCGCGGGCATCGGGCGGGACATCAGTGAACGGGCCAAGAAGGAGATCGGCGAGTACTTCGACGCCCTGGCCACCAAGCGGCGTGAGTCCCCCAGGGACGACCTGCTCAGCCATATGGCGAAGGCCGAGCGCGAGGGCGAGCTGAGCCGCGGGGAACTGGTCGCCTTCGCCGTGCTGATGCAGATCAGCGGGATGAACTCGGTGCGGTTCAACAGCGCCAACATGGTCTACCTGCTGCTCACCCATCCGGAGCAGCACGCCCGGCTGCGCGGTGAGCCGGAGTTGCTGCCGCAGGCCATCGAGGAACTGCTGCGCTTCATCCCGCACCGCAACGCGGTGGGCATGGCCCGGGTGGCGACCGAGGACATCCAACACGGCAGGGTGACGATCCGCCGCGGTGAGCCGGTGTACGCCTCGTACCTGGCGGCCAACCGGGACCCGGAGCGGTTCGCCGACCCGCACACGCTCGACTTCGACCGCGACTTCAATCCGCACCTGGCGTTCGGCAACGGCCCGCACTACTGCGTGGGGGCGTCGCTGGCCCGGATGGAGTCCGAGGTGATGCTCCGCGCGCTGCTGGACCGCTTGCCCGGTCTGCGGCTCGCGGTCCCCCCGGAAGAGATCCGGTGGCGGCGCGGTGAGCTGATCCGCGGCCCACAGGCGCTTCCGGTGACCTGGTGAGGTTTCCGTCCCGCGACCCGCTGAAGTGAAGTGAGGACACGATGAGCACGCTCACACTGAACGCGTTGGAGGGGTTGGTGGTGCCGCCGGGCGAGGGCCGGACGCTGGTGACGACCGCGCAGGAGGTCACCTTCAAGGTCACCGGTGAACGCAGCATGGCTGGCTCGCTGTTCGAGGTCGTCATTCCCCCGGGGTTCGACGTGGGTGCCCATGTGCACGCCAAGAGCGAGGAGTTGTTCTACGTGGTCGAAGGCGAGCTTGATCTGCTGGCCTTCGAGCCCAAGGTGCGCACCCGGGACAGCTGGCGGACCTGGGAGTCCGCATCCGGCATGCGGCCGGTGCGGGCCACCCCGGGAACGGTGGCCCATGTGCCGCCGGGGTGCCCGCACGCGTTCGCCAATCCGACGGACAAGGAGGCCCGGATGCTGTTCCAGGCCTCGCCGCCGCCCGCGCACGAACGCTACTTCGAGGAACTGCTGGAGATCCTGTCGTGCGACGGTCCACCGGACATGGCGGCCATCGCGGAACTGCGCGCCACCTACGACATCCACCAGCTGACGCCGCTGCGGACCCGGCACGGTTGAGCTTCGGAGAGGGTGGGGCAGGAAGTGCGGCCCGCGGCGCAACCGTTCAGGCGCCCGGGCCGTCTTACTCCTCCTGCCCGTCATCGACCCTCAACGGAGCACCATGCACGTCCTGTTGTCCGGCACCGTCGGTTCCACCGCGTACGGCCTTGCCCACGAGGGCTCCGACATCGACCGGCTCGGTGTCTTCGCCGCGCCCACCGAGGCGTTCCACGGTCTGCGCCGCCCGGTGGAGTCCCATGTCACCACCGAGCCCGACCGGACGTTGCACGAGGCGGCGAAGTACTGCCGCCTCGCTCTGAGCGGCAATCCGACGGTGACCGAGTTGGTCTGGCTGCCGGACGAACTGTACGAGGTGCGGACCTCGCTCGGAGACGAACTCGTCGGTCTGCGCAAGGCGTTCCTGTCGGCGAAGGCGGTGCGCGACTCCTATCTCGGTTACGCCGCCCAGCAGTTCAGAAAGCTGCGGGCCCGGAAGGACGCGGACAACCGCCGGCGCTCGGAGAAGCACGCCCGCCACCTCGTGCGGCTGCTGGAACAGGGCGCGCAGCTGCACAGCACGGGAGAGCTGACCATCAGGCTCGCCGATCCCGGCCGGGTCCGGGCCCTGGGTGAGCGCATCGCCGCCGAACCGGAGCACGCCGTGCCGCTGCTGTCCCGCGCCGAGGACCACTTCGCCCGCCCCGGCGCGCTGCCCGCCGCCCCGGACGAACCCGCCGCCGAAGCGTGGCTGCACAAGGTCCGCGCCGCGCTCTACCCACGGCGTTAGGCGCCGGTCAGGCCGTCCAGCGCCGGGCCGATGCCGCGCAGCACGCCGGGCCAGCCGTGGCCCATTCCGTTGAACGCCTGCTTGCCCATCGGGGAGTTGAGGTCGAACCCGGCGTGTTCGAGGAAGAGGCGGGTGCCGTCGCCCTCGGGTTGCAGCCGCCAGGTGATCGTGGTGTCCAGCGAGCCCTCGGCGAAGCTGTAGCGGAGCAGCCGCTCGGGCTCGACCGCGATTACCTCGCACGGCTGCACCCCCCAGTTGCCCATGTCCAGGGTGAAGCGGTGGCCGACGACGGGCTTGACGTCGCCCGCCGCCCACCAGCGGGCGTGCCATTGCGGATCGGTCAGGGCCCGCCACACGACCGCGGGCGGATGGGCCAGGAACTGGTCGCAGTGGATGACAGCGGGGTCCCTCATGGGTTCTCCTCGTCGAGTAGGTCGCGCAGCGAGCGCATGCGTTCGCGCCAGTAGTGCTCAAAGGGGTGCAGCCAGTCGTGCACCTCCGCGAGGGGCTCGGCCACGAGGTGGTAGTACCGCTGGCGGCCCCTCGGTTCCTCCCGTACGAGGTGGGCATGGCGCAGCACCTGGAGGTGCTCGGACACCGCGGGTCGGCTCAGCGCGAACTGGCCGGCCAGGTCGTTGACCGCGCGCGGTCCCTCGCGCAGTGATTCGAGCAGCTTGCGGCGCACCGGATTGGACAGTGCGCTGAAGACGTCTGTTGGCACGGCCGCAACCATATGTCGGAGAATCCCGACGCGTCAAAGATTTCCGACGCGTCGGGCCGCCGGGGCCAGGCGTCTAGGGTGTGCGCATGGAAATCTGGATCAACCCCGCCTGCTCCAAGTGCCGCTCCGCGGTGAAGCTGCTGGACGAGGAGGGGGCCGACTACACCGTGCGCCGCTATCTGGAGGAGCCGCCGACCGCCCAGGAGCTGCGGGAGGTACTGGGCAGGCTGGGCCTGGAGCCCTGGGACATCACCCGCGCCCAGGAGCCGGACGCCAAGGAGCTGGGCCTGAAGGACTGGCCACGCCAGCCCGCTGAGCGGGACCGCTGGATCGAGGCGCTGGCCGCCCATCCCCGGCTCATCCAGCGCCCCATCATCACGGCGGACGACGGCACCGCGTCGGTGGCGCGCAGCGACGAGGCGGTACGCGACGCGCTGGCGCGCCGCGGGTAGGTCAGCCCGTGCGGTGCGGCCCCGCGGCGGCGGCCCAGCCGAAGTCGTCGCCGTTGCGGCGGGCCGGAGCCAGCCAGGACAGGTAGGGGTCGGCCAGCGCCAGCACCTCGTCCTCGGCGATGCCCTCGCCGAGGACGGTGTACAGCGGGGAACGGCCACGGCACTGGGTACGGACGAAGTGCCCGAACAGCTCGCGCGGGTACGGCAGTTCGGCCATGAGGTCCCCCACCTTCCCAGCGCCGACGATCAACCGTGCCGTACCTACGCCTCGGACTCGCGCGCCCCCAGCAGTCGCTCGTGCGCCTCGCGTTCGCCGATCGAGAACCGCACCCCGAAGCCGGGGTGGGCGCGGACCCTGGCCCCCGGCCGCCGCGGTTTCGGCTAAGCGCTCCGCCGCGTCGCCGAGTGGCAGCCGGACGAAGTTGCCCCGGGACGGCAGCCGGGGGCAGCGGGGGCAGCGGAGGCATTCCCAACCCGCCCAGCACGCCGCTCAGTTCCTCACGCGGGTGTGGCGGCGAGTTCGATCTCGATCTGCGTGCTGCGCTCGATCGACGCCGCGTGTACGTGCCGATGTGTGAGGTCAGTTTCGCAGGGTGACGTGTCCGGGCTCCAACCGGTCGACGGCGGTGACGCCCAGTAGCTGCAGGGTTCTGGTCAGCTCGCCGCGCAGGATCTCCACGGCCCGGTCCACTCCGCGTTCACCGCCTGCCATCAGCCCGTACAGGAACGCCCGGCCGATCAGGCAGGCGGTGGCGCCGCGGGCCAGCGCGGCCGCGATGTCGCCGCCGCTGAGGATGCCGGAGTCCAGGAGGACCTCGGCGCGGTCCCCCACCGCGGCCACGACCTCCGGCAGCAGCTCCAACGGAACGGGCGCGCGGTCGAGTTGGCGTCCGCCGTGGTTGGACACCACGATCGCGTCGGCGCCGAGATCGACCACCCGCCGGGCGTCCGCCACGCTCTGGATCCCCTTGACCACCAGATTGCCGGACCAGGACTCGCGCAGTCGGCGCACGTCGTCGAAGGTGACGGACGGATCGAAGATCCGGTTCACCAGGTCGGCGATGGTGCCCCCCGAGGAGGTCAGCGACGCGAAGGTGAGCGGCTCGGTGGTCAGCAGGTTGAACCACCAGTGCGGATGGGTGGCGGCGTCCAGCACGGTGCGCGCGCTCAGCGCGGGCGGCACGCTCAGCCCGTTGCGCGCGTCACGCAGCCGGGCGCCCGCGACCGGGGTGTCGACGGTGAGCACCAGCGTGTCGTAGCCGCACTCCTGGGCCCGCCTTACCAGCTCGTCGCCCGCGGCCCGGTCCTTCCACACATACAGCTGGAACCACCTGCGCGCGGCCGGTCCGGCCGCCGCGACCTCCTCGATGGAGGTGGTGCCCATGGTGGACAGCGTGAAAGGCACCCCGGAACGCTGTGCGACGCGCACCACGGCCCGCTCGCCCTCGTGGTGCATCATCCGCGTGAAACCGGTCGGCGCGAACACGATCGGCAGGTCGGCGCGCCGCCCCAGTATCCGGCGGGACAGGTCCACGGTGGACACATCGCGCAGCACCCCGGGATGGAACTCCACCCGAGCGAAGGACCGCTTGGTGCGCCGCAAGCTGATCTCCCGCTCGGCCGCGCCGTCAGCGAAGTCGAAGACCGCCCGGGGCGTACGGCGGCGGGCCACGGCGCGCAGGTCGGCGATGGTGTGCGCCCGGGACAGACGGCGCTCGGTGGGATCCAGCGCAAGGGGCCGCGGTCGCAGCAGCGGACGCAGCTCGGACCAGGTCGGCAGTCGGCGGCTGGGCAACGCGCACCTCCGGTGAGTTGATCGCAGGTGGGCATTGTGACCACTGCGGCGCGGCCAGTGGCAGTGGCGGAATCGCCAACCACCAGGAAACTCGTCACCCCGCGGAGGAACCCGAAAGGCCCGAATTCCTATCCTCTCTTCGGAAGGTTTCATTCAAGAGAGAGCGATGACCGTGGGACTCACGTCCAGCTTGTTCCTCACAGTGCTGGTGATCACCGCCGTGGCGGTGGTCGCGCTGGCGCTGTGGCTGTGGCCGCGCGCCGCGAAGAAGGGCCCGCTGCAGTGGCTCGGCCGCCTCGGGCTGATCGCGGCGACGCAGATCGTGATACTGGGCGTGATCTTGGTCGGTGTGAACAAGAGCATGGGCTTCTACTCGTCCTGGACCGACCTGTTCGGCGCGTCCACCGGCAAGCAGGTGCTCACCGCCGGGACCGCCAGCGCCCGCCCGGTCGCCCTCACCGTCAAGGGCACGGTCAACGCGGGTCTGCCGGGCGGCAAGGCGCAGGCCGGTGAGGTGCAGAAGGTCACCTTCCACGGCCCGTCCTCCGGGGTGACCTCCGACGGCTTCGTCTACCTGCCGCCGCAGTACTTCCAGAAGGCCCACCAGAACGACCGCTTCCCGGTGGTCGTCGCCCTCAGCTCACAGCCCAGCGGTGCGCTGCCGCGCACCGTCGCCGCCGACATAGTCGGCAGCAAGATCAAGCCGACCATCTACGTGATGGTGCGGCCCACCGCGCTGCCCGGCCGCGGCGTGGACTGCACCAACGTGCCCAGCGGCCCGCAGGGGCTGGCCTTCTTCAACCAGGACCTGCCGCTGGCGGTCGCCGACCAGTACCGCACCAGCGGCTCCCCCGGCTCCTGGGGCACCCTCGGCGACGCCACCGGCGGCTACTGCGCGCTGAAGCTCCCGCTGACCAACCCCACCCGCTACGGCGCGGGCGCCAGCCTGTCCGCCGACTACACCCCGCAGACCGGCAAGTCCGGCAACCTGTACGCGGGCAACACCGAGGTCAGGAACGAGAACGACCTGATGTGGCGGCTGGGGCACATGCCCGCCCCGCCGGTCTCCCTGCTGGTGCCGGGCGACGGGACCAGCACCCAGTTCCAGCAGAGCGCCAAGGCGCCGACTCACGTCGACGCCCAGAGCGGCAGCGGTTACGCGGCCGCGATTCGCTGGCTGGACCAGAAGCTGTCGCTCACTGGCGAGCAGCAGGGCTGAGGTTGTTCCGTTCCGGGGGCACCCCGGATCCCCTGCTGAACCGGGGGCGCCCCGGTTCAGCAGGGTCGCCGTCAGGCACCCAGGTCGGTGTGCGCGCGTTTTCCAGGCCATGGGTCTCCCCTGGGCGACATTCGCGATGCTGCTCCGGTCAACAGTGCGCGCAGGAGGCCGAAGCAGGGCGTGGGCTGCCCGGTGCAGTGGATCCCATGATGCTCGCGGGACGTGCACGCGCTCTCGTCGGCAACCGGAATCCCCATTTCCGGTGGGCGGCAGCGGAGGAACGCGGGCCACGCCCGCCCTCGACGGGGCGCGGTCCGCGGGTCCCTGGCAACTGTGTGCCACCGTTCGACGGAAGTAGTGAGAAGTCTCCAGCGGTGGTGGGAATTTCACATTCAGTGCGCGGCGCGAGGCCGCCGATCCCGCCTCAGATGACATGCGGCGGCGCACTCGGCGCGGAGTGGAACGCGCTTTCGCCAGAGGGTCAGTTGGCGGTCATCATGAGCCATCGGCCACCCGAAATCCAGGGAACCCACAGACACTTCACGGGAAAATCAGATGAGCATCACTCACACTGTGTCGTGAGGAAGTGAGGCACTGTGCGCCTGGGAGCGAGAACGGGCACGGCCGCCGCGATGGTCAGCGGCGCCGCGCCCGACACTCGTAGCCGTACCGGACCGGCCGACGAAGCGGTGGCCTGTTCACGACTCCGCCGGTCCGGGAGCCCGGGAAACCCCGGAACTCCGGTTATGCGCCCGCGGCCGCCTCGTAGGCCGCGCGGATATCGGCCGGTACCCGGCCGCGCTCGTTGACGTTGTAGCCGTTCTCCTTGGCCCATGCACGAATCTTGGCGGTGTCCTGGCTGCCACCCACCATCGTGCGCGCCTTCCCGCGTCCGGAAGCGCCTCGCCCACCGGTCCTGCGACCCGACTGCACAAACTCGGCAAGGGAGTTGCGGAGTTTCTCGGCGTTGGCCGCCGTGAGGTCGATCTCGTAGGACTTCCCGTCCAGCGCGAACGTCACCGTCTCGTCCGCCTCGCCGCCGTCGAGGTCGTCGACGAGAAGGACCTGAACCTTTTGTGCCACGAGTTTTCTCCAGCTCGGTACGACTGATGGATGACGGATGCTACAGGAGACGCGTTCAGCTGCTCCCAGGCTTCTGCAAACCTCCCGACATCATTCATAGGATGCCCGTAACTCCTGGGCGCTACGCATGAATTCACCAGCGCGGTTGGACTCCGTCGCCGGACCGCTCGCCGGGCGCCGGGAATTCCTGTAGGCGGTGGCTGGCCCCCAGCACGCCCAGAAAGCGCTCGGCGGCCGAGGGGTCTCCGACGATCGGGTCCTTGTGGAATCCGGTGTCACCGGCCAGCGCCCAACCCGGGCCGCACGACGGGCGGTAGAAGTCCCGCATGTTCGCCGCCACCAGGATCCGGCTCCCCCGTCGCCCCGCGCGCAGCCTTTCCGCGATCTGCGGCACCCGTCGTCCGCGCCGCCACCAGCCGGGCTCGCTTCTCTCCAACGCGGCGACACATTCGCACGCGGGCTGCGGCGCCTGGGGGCGGATCCGGCGATCTAGTACTCCCGGCCTTGTCGAACCGCCCTGATTTCGTGGTCGGTTAATTCGCCACCGCCCGCCTTAGGGCAGCAGTGGAGGCGTGGATCAGGGGCTCAAACCACGTGAACTCCTGGCTCCGCGCACCGAATTCGCGCCCGCCGTGGTGGTCACCACCACCGCGCTGACCGAACTGTTCGAACCAGAGTGCACCGTGCAGCACTTCCGCAGCGAGGAAGAGGCGATGCGCGCCGCCAACGCGGTGGTGCTGGGCCTGGCCTCAGCGATGTGGACCGCCGACCACGCGCGTGCCGTGCGGCTCACCCACCGACTGGACCCAGGCCGCGTCCGGGTCAACACTCACTTCGCGTTCCCCTCCGATATGCCGCACGGTGGTTTCAAGCGCTCCGGCTACGGCAAGGTGCTGTCAAGCTGAGGATTGGAGGGGTACACCCGGATAAACGCGTCATGCGCCAGACCGGGACGGCGGGGTGAGACTGCGGCGGCCACGCCCCCTTACGGAGCAATGTGCGGCTGCCGTCGGTACGCACGATGAGATCGTGCACGGCCTCACACCGATCCCGTGCACAGCTCCACGACCCCGAGGAACGTCCATGAATGCCGCTTCCCCCAACGGATCCAACGGGACGGTCGGACCCAACTCCGACCTGAAGGATGTCTTCGAACTCGCCCAGCAACTGCGGGTCGACTCGGTGCGCGCCAGCACCTCCGCCGGTTCCGGGCATCCGACTTCCAGCATGTCGGCCGCCGACCTGATGGCGGTGCTGCTCGCCCGCCACCTGCACTACGACTGGCAACGGCCGGACGACCCCGGCAACGACCATCTGATCTTCTCCAAGGGGCACGCCTCGCCGCTGCTGTACGCGATGTTCACGGCGGCGGGCGCGGTCAGCGAGGAGGAGCTGCTGACCCGCTACCGCAGGGCGGGATCGCGCCTTGAGGGGCATCCGACCCCGGTCCTGCCCTGGGTCGACGTCGCCACCGGCTCGCTCGGCCAGGGGCTGCCCTACGGCGTCGGCGTGGCCCTGTCGGGCCGCAAGCTGGAGCACGCGCCGTTCAGGGTGTGGGCGCTGTGCGGAGACAGCGAGATGACCGAGGGGTCGATCTGGGAGGCGCTGGACAAGGCGGGCCGCTACGGCCTCGACAACCTCACCGCCATCGTGGACATCAACCGGCTCGGCCAGCGCGGCCCCACCGAACTCGGCTGGGACCTGGAGGCGTACGCCAACCGGGTGGAGGCATTCGGCTGCACCGCGCTGACCGTCGAGGGCCACGATGTGGCGGCGATCGACAAGGCGTTCGAGTACGCGACCCACACGGAGCGCCCCACCGTCATTCTGGCCAGGACCATCAAGGGCCAGGGCTTCAGTGAGGTGGCGGACGCCGAGGGGTGGCACGGCAAGCCGCTGCCCCCTGAGATGGCCGAGCGGGCGATCGCCGAACTCGGCGGCGTACGCCATCTGAAGGTACGCGGTCCCGGGCCGCGGCCGTACCAGCCGCCGCCGCGCCCGACGCCCCAGGAGGTGCGGCTGCCGGAGTTCGAGCCGGGCGACAAGGTGGCCACCAGGTCCGCGTACGGCAAGGCGCTGACCGCGCTGGGCGCGCGTCCGGATGTGGTCGCGCTGGACGCGGAGGTCGGCAACTCCACGCACTCCGAGGACTTCGCCGCTGTCTACCCGGGCCGCTACTTCCAGTCCTACATCGCCGAGCAGCAGATGGTGGCCACCGCGGTCGGTCTCTCGGTGCGCGGTTGGCGGCCGTACGCGGCCACGTTCGCCGCGTTCCTGACCCGCGCGCATGACTTCATCCGGATGGCGGCGGTCTCCCGGGCCCGGCTGGCACTGTGCGGTTCGCACTGCGGGGTGGAGATCGGCGCCGACGGCCCCTCGCAGATGGGCCTTGAGGACCTGGGGATGATGCGGGCCGTGCACGGCTCGACGGTGCTCTACCCCAGCGACGCCACCGCCGCCACCGCCCTGACAGCCGCCATGGCCGACCTGGAGGGGATCTCGTACCTGCGCAGCACCCGCGGCGCCTACCCGGTGCTGTACCCGGCGACCGAGCGGTTCCCCGTTGGCGGGTCCAAGACACTGCGGTCCACCGCCGAGGACCAGATCACGCTGGTCGGCGCGGGTGTGACCCTGCACGAGTGCCTGGCCGCCGCGGACACGCTCGCGTCGGACGGCGTCCACGCCCGGGTGATCGACGTGTACTCGGTCAAGCCCATCGACGCCGACACGCTGGTCAGTGCCGCCGAGGAGACCGGAGCCCTGGTGATCGCCGAGGACCACCGTCCGGAAGGCGGCCTCGGAGAGGCCGTACTGAGTGCGCTCGCCGAGCGCTCCGCCGTACCCCGCTTCGCGCACCTGGCGGTACGCGACCTGCCCGCCTCGGGTACGTCAGCGGAGTTGCTCGACGCGGCCGGCATCTCCCGTACCCACATCACCGCCGCCGCCAGGAGGCTGCTCAGCCGCTGAGCCGTGCCCGGCGGATCTCGCACCGCACGTCCGCTGCCGCGTCGCCTCGGCGCGGAGACTGGAGGGGCCATGACGAACGGTACGGAATCCGCCGCCGGTTCACTGCCGCCCGACGCCCCGGTGGTGGTCATCGGGGCCGGGGTGATCGGGGCGAGCGTCGCCTTCCACCTGGCCGAGGCGGGGGTGCGCGAGGTGCTGGTGCTCGACCGCGACCGGCCCGCCGGCGGCTCATCGGGCAAGCCGATCGGGGGAGTTCGGGCGCAGTTCTCCGATCCGCTCAACATCCGGCTGGGCCAGCGCAGTCTCGCGGCGTTCCGTGACTTCCCCCAACGCCCCGGGGTGGACGTGGGGTTGGACGAGGTGGGCTATCTCTTCCTGCTGGGCGACGGCGACGAGGTGGCCGCCTTCGAGGACAGCGTCGCCACCCAGAACGCCCTGGGCGTGCCGAGCCGGATCGTCACCCCGCGCGAGGCCCATGGGCTGTGCCCGTACCTCGATCCGAAGGGGCTGGTTGCCGCCGCCTACTCGCCCGCCGACGGGTACGCGCTGCCGCGGGCGGCGGTGGCCGGATACCTGGACGCGGCGGTCCGGCTCGGCGCCACCGTGCGGGCCAACTGCGCGGTGACCGCGATCGATTCGGCGAACGGCGCCATACGGGCGGTGCGCACCACCGGTGGCACGGTGCGCACCCCGGCGGTGGTCTGCGCGGCCGGGGCCTGGTCCGCCCAGGTGGGGAACATGGCGGGGGTACGGCTGCCGGTGACACCACTGCGGCGGCAGATCGCCTTCACGGGGCCGCTGCGGCAGGCTCCGCCACGCATTCCGTTCACCCTTGACCTCGGATCCACGCTGTACTTCCACAACGACGGTGCCGGGGGCCTGCTGTTGGGCATGTCGGACCCTCGGCAACCACCGGGCTTCGACCGGTCCTTCACCCTCGACTGGCTGCCGCTGTTCCGCGCGGCGGCGGCGCTGCGGGCGCCGGAGCTGGCCGGACTGGACGTCACCGACGGCTGGGCGGGGCTGTACGAGATGACGCCGGACCGCAACGCACTGATCGGCGAGGCCGCGGCACCGGGACGGTTCCTCTACGCCACCGGTTTCTCCGGCCACGGCTTCCTCCAGGCGCCCGCCGTCGGTGAGATCATCCGTGACCTCTTCCTGCGCCGGACACCGGTCATCGATGTGGCGCCGCTGGCCGCGGGCCGGTTCACCTCCCGCGCCAACCGTCCGGAGAAAGCCGTCATTTGACGCCGCGCCCGCAGGATGACTCCACCGAGGAGGCGTACCGTGACCGACCCGCACCCGACGCTCCCCGACACCGACTCCCTGCGCGTGCTGGCCGCACAGCGGTTGAACCGCTGCGGCGCGCAGCCGCCCATCGGAGGCGACAGCGGTGATCTGGTCTGCCGTACCCCGATCACCGGCGGCACGATGTTCTTCCTGCCGTGTGCCGGTGCCGAGCAGGTCGAGGCGGCGGTCAGCGCCGCGCACGCCACGTTCACCGGCTGGCGCACCACTCCGGCGCCGCAGCGCGGGCGGCTGGTCAAACGGCTCGGTGAGCTACTGACCGAGTACAAGGAGGACCTGGCCGATCTGGTCACCCTGGAGGCGGGGAAGATCCGCTCCGAAGCGCTGGGCGAGGTACAGGAGATGATCGACATCTGCGACCTCGCGGTCGGCCTGTCGTGTCAGCTCTACGGACGCACCATGCCGTCGGAGCGGCCGGGTCACCGGCTCGCCGAGTGCTGGCATCCGCTGGGGGTGGTCGCGGTGGTGTCCGCGTTCAACTTCCCGGCGGCGGTGTGGGCGTGGAACACCGCGGTGGCCCTGGTGTGCGGCGACACCGTGGTGTGGAAGCCGTCCGAGCTGACCCCACTGACCGCGGTGGCCTGCGACGCGCTGCTGGCCCGCGCGGCGGCGGATACCGGTGCGCCGTCCGGTGTGCACCAGCTCGTCCTGGGCGACCGGGCCACGGGGGAACAACTGGTGGACGACGCGAGGGTGGCGTTGGTCAGCGCTACGGGCTCGGTGCGCATGGGGCGTGAGGTCGCGCCGCGGGTCGCCGCGCGGTTCGGGCGGTGCCTACTCGAACTCGGCGGCAACAACGGGGCGGTGGTGGCGCCCTCGGCCGATCTCGACCTGGCCGTGCGCGGCATCGTGTTCTCCGCCGCGGGGACGGCGGGCCAGCGGTGCACCACACTGCGTCGGCTCATCGTGCACGAGGACATCGCCGACCGGCTGGTGGACCGGATCGTGCGCGCCTATCACCGGCTGCCGGTCGGCGACCCGTTCGCCGCCGCGACCCTGGTGGGCCCGCTGATCAACGCACGCGCCCACGAGGCGATGGCCAAAGCGCTCGACCGCGCCCAGGCCGACGGCGGAAAACTGCTGACCGGCGGCGAACCGCTGCTACGGGACCAGGCTCCACAGGCCCGATATGTCGCACCGGCCGTGGTCCGCATGCCCGCCCAGACCGCGATCGTACGGACGGAGACGTTCGCGCCGATCCTGTACGTGCTCACCTACCGAACCTTCGAGGAGGCCATCGCCTTGCACAACGACGTTCCGCAGGGCCTGTCCTCCAGCATCTTCACCAGCGACCAGCGGGAGGCTGAGCGCTTCCTGGCCGCCGACGGCTCCGACTGCGGTATCGCCAACGTCAACATCGGCACCTCCGGCGCCGAGATCGGCGGGGCGTTCGGCGGGGAGAAGGCCACCGGTGGCGGCCGGGAATCCGGATCCGACGCCTGGCGAGCGTATATGCGGCGGGCCACGCACACCGTCAACTACTCGGCCGAACTGCCTTTGGCGCAAGGTGTCGACTTCCTCTGACGGCCTGCGGCGGCGTCAATTGGGGCGGCGCATTTCAGAGTTGCATTCCGCTGGCCCGCACAATGGCCTCGACCTCGCGCCGGTCCCGGTCGCGTTCGGCCAGCGCCAGCAGCCCGCTCGGCGGCCCCTCGAAGCCGCCAGCAGGGCTGGCACCAGCCGAATCGGCCACGTCGACGACCATGCGCATGCCGTGTGACCCCAGCAGGTCCATCAAGGTTTCCAATTCCCGGCCCAACTCGTTGGTGAACAGCTTCCGATCGCTCGGCCCGAAGGGAATATCGACACTCCGTGAATGATGCACCAAAGCTTGATTCACGCCATGCAGGATGCGTAGCAGCAGTGCGAACGACTCTTTGTCCAAACGAAGCCCGAGTTCGGCGAGATGGCGTGCGAACCGCTCGGTGCGCGCCAAGAAGTCCTGATCGCTCATGGCATCATCCTCCCGGATCACACCGGGCAGATGTGCCCGATTCCCTAAATTAGGATCAATCGGCGGCCTCCTGGGCTGTGCGCGGGCGCGCCTGACGGACGACAACGTTGTTCATCTGTGCGCGCCACGCGGTCTCCGGACCCCGGTCGCTCCCTCCAGGTTGGCGTGGTACCGTCCCCCGTCTCGTGAGCGGCCAAGGAGGGGCGGCATGCGCCGGTATCGCTATTCCGGGCGGAATCCAGCGGACGCCCATACCCCGCAGGATTTCCCCGAGTTGACCGTTTCCATGCCGCGCCCGACCGGCTGCGGGTTGCCCGCGGACCATGCCAGCGGCAACTGCCAGACAAACCAGCCGAAGGCACTTGCGTTCGGCTAGATAACAAATCACTACGTTGCCGTCTCGTAAGAATCAAGTTCTTGACGGGACCCAATTTCCGGAGTTCTACTCACCTCCACCTCGGCCGTACCCTCGCGGCCCTGTCAGGGAGGTACCCCTCGTGAACACCACTCTGCGTCGCGCCGTCGTGGCGACCGCGGCAGTGTCCATAACGCTCAGCATGGCGGCGTGCGGCAAGAAGTCGGTCGACACCGGCAAATCCACCGCAGCTGACGTGAACCAGGGCTTTCGGATTGGTCTGGCCCTCCCGGAGAACCAGACCACCCGCTACGAGGCGGTCGACCGCCCGCAGATTCAGACGAGGCTCAAGGCACTCTGCCCGAAGTGCCAACTCGACTACGAGAACGCCGGGCAGAACGCCAACACCCAGGAAGCGCAGCTCAATACGTTGATCAGCGACGGCGACAAGGTCATCATCGTCGACCCGGTCGACTACCAGGCGATTCAGCCCTCGATCGAAAAGGCACACGCGGCGGGCATCAAGATCGTCTCCTATGACCGCCTGGCGCAGGGAGCGGTGGACGGGTACGTGTCGTTCGACAACACCCAGGTCGGCAAGGAGCAGGCACAGGGCCTGCTGGACGCCCTCGGTGGCCGGGTCGCCCCGAGCACTCCGGTCGTCATGATCAACGGTGACAGCGCCGATCCGAACGCGGCGCAGTACAAGGCCGGCGCGCTCAGCGTGCTGCGCGGCAAGGTCAGGATCGCGGCCGAGTACAACACCCCGGGCTGGCAGGCCGACGAGGCGAGCAAGGAGATCGACAACGCGATCAACCGCCTGGGCAAGAGCAACATCGCCGCCGTCTACTCGGCCAACGACGGCATGGCCACCGGGATCGTCAACACCCTGCTGGCCGACCATCTCAGCACGCTGCCTCCGATCAGCGGCCAGGACGCCCAACTGGACGCCACGCAGAGGATCGTGGCAGGACTGCAGTCGTTCACCATCTACAAGCCGTACGCGGTGGAGGCCGACACGGCGGCGCAGATGGCGATCGAACTGGCCACCGGCCAGCCGCTTGAAGTCGCGGACAGCACGGTCAGCAGTGCCACGAACAAGGGTATTCCGGCGAAACTGGTGGCCACCACGATCATGGACAGCAAGAACATAAGACAGACGGTCATCGCCGATGGCCTCTACACCGTGGACCAGATCTGCACCACGCAATACGCGGCGGACTGCGCCAGGATCGGTCTGAAGTAGCCTCTGCCGTCCAGCGCGCCGGGCCTCCGGGAACGACCCGGAGGCCCCGTCGTGCGGCATCTTCTCAACCCAAGGGACAGCCGGTCTCAACGCGGCCTTGCCGAAATCCACCTGGGCTTCCATCCGCGAGTGGAAGGACTTTCGCGGACCGATGCGTAGCGTCCTTCGCGGGTCACCGCAGGGAGCCGTGCACTCCCCAGCCGGGCCCCGCGAAGGCCGCGGACCCGGGCAGCGCCACGGCGGTCTCGCGTCGCGTCGAGACGAGGAGTGTGCGCGCACCTCGGACCCAGACCGTGCTGACGGCCGTGTGGGGTGCTGGCAGCCTGGTCCGTTCGTCACGCCCGCCGCATGCGGCGCCGCCGCACCACGTAGCGGATCGGGCGCACGTGCCTCCCGCGACGGGTGGTCGGCCCACCGCGGGAGGCCCCGACAACACGAACTCGTCCCCAGACGTGTCGTGTTGTCGAGAGTGGAGCGTTACTTGCAGTAGGGCACCACGGCCAGGTTCTTGACGTAACGCGCGCTCACATAGCCGCGCTTGCCGTCACCCAGCATGTACCACAGGTGGTTGCCGTCGACGTTCTGGCCGTCCTTCTTGCAGTGCAGCGCGATCACCGTTCCCGGGCGGACGGAGCCGAGGGACTTCGAACTGGTGGTGGGCTGTTCGCGGATCGACAGGTTGATCCTGGAGACCACCTTTCCCGTGGGTTCCGCGGCCTTGGCGGCGGCCGGTGCCGGTGCCGGATGCGCGACCGCGGTCGGCGCCGCGGCCACGGCCGCTGAGGCGCCGCACAGCGCCACCGCGCCCGCCAGCGCGGCGCTCGTCCCCACCAGGGCAACACGGCGCATGCCAAATGTGTACATGTTTCTCCCCCTACTTCGCTGAATGAGAAGTCTTCCCGGATCAGGCCGTAACGACCTTTGGCGTCCTGTATGACACGCGACTCGGCAGGATGGTTGCGCACCGTCAGGCAGGGCAGTCGTTTTCAGCCACAACCAGAGCAGAGCAGGGCCCAGCGGTTACCACGTGGGAGCGCAGGACATCCCGCCGTCCACCACCAGGTCGTGGCCGGTAATCCACTTGGCCATCGGGGACGCCAGGAAGACACAGGCGTTTCCGACGTCTTCGGCCTGGCCCCGGCACCGCAGGGGTGCGGCCCGGTCCCAGCGGCGCGCTCCGTCCGGCCAGTCGGCCTCCAGCCCCGGCCGGTCGATCAGGCCGGGCGAGACGGTGTTGACCCGGATGCCCAGATGTCCGTGTTCAAGAGCGGCACCGCGCGCGTGCATGATGAGGGCCGCCTTGGACGCGCAGTAGTGCGCGTGCCCCCGAGCGGGCCGGCTGCCCTCGATGGAGGCGATATGGGTGATCGATCCGCCGCCCGTCGTACGCATCGCCTCCACCGCGGCCTGCGTACAGGCGAAGGCGCTCACCACGTTGGGGTCGACCACCTGCCGCCAGTCCGCGACGCTCATGTCCTCCAGGGGCCGTACGGGCTGGACTCCCGCGTTGTTCACCAGTGCGGTCAGCCGTCCGGTCCACGAGGCCGATTCCCGCACGAGGCGCCTGCACTCCGTCTCGTCGGTGAGGTCGGCGCGCAGGGCCAACGCCCTTGCTCCACAGCCCCGGAACCGCTCGACGAGTTCCTCCGCGCGATCGGGCCGGGAACGGTAGTGGACGACGACGGCGGCACCGGCGAGGGCGAACTGCCAGGCGATTCCGCCGCCCACGGTGCCACTGGCGCCGGTGACCAACACGGTGTGCCCCGTCAGGTCGGGCAGGGTCGGGTCACCCACGTTCACTCGTTCCAGGTTCCGGATCCGGGCCGACGGCGTCCTCGTAGCGGGTCGGGACGCCGGGGCGGCACAGGCCTGTGATCCGCTCGGCCGCCTGCGGGTAGCGCGCGCGGAGCTGGTCGGCGTCCGCGCCCTCGTAGTCGGCGGGCACGAATCCCGGAGCCATGGTGCAACCGAGCAGCGCCCAACGGCCGCCCTCGGCCACCTTGCCGCCCATCCACGTGCCGCCGGGCACGGTGAACTGCACCTGCTGTCCGCCGAGCACATCGTGCCCGAGCACCATCGTCAGGGCGGACCCGTTCGGTTCGAGAAGCAGCAGTTCGACCGGGTCGCCAAGGTAGAAGTGCCAGACCTCGTCAGCGGGCAGTCGGTGCAGCGCGGAGAACTGGTCGTCCTCGGCGGAGAGCAGCACGACGATGGCCGATCCCGCCGCACGACCGCCGGGCACCTGCGGCCCGACCCAGGTACGCCGGAACAGCCCGCCCTCCAGGGGCAGGGGCTCAAGCCCGTAGTGCGAGGCCAGTTCCCGCGCCGTGATGTCCTCAGGTCGCATCCGCCCACCCCTCATGCGTGTTCCTACGGTCGATCGCGCGAAAGCCGGCAGCGTTGCCCAGACCATAGCGGTTCGCTGCGCGGGTGGTCCCGCGACACCGTCGTCGACCGGCCGTCCAGCGCCCCACCTCATGCCGCCACCCAGCCGAGCGCCCCGATCACACCAAGCAGTGGCTGCCGCCGCTGCCCATCCTGGAGATCCTCGGCCACAAGGTCCGCGGCGCGAAGAAGACCGCCCCGTCCACTGCGTCCGGGTCGCGCGCGCTGGCCGGAGGGGGTGAAGTGGATGGAGGGACTCGGTGACCCTGTCGAGGTCAGCCGGGTCGCGGGTACGCGCTGAGTTGGTGCGGACAGCATTGAGCGTGCGACGAGGAGGAACACGATGCCAGCAGGATCCAGCCGCAAACGGGAGCGGCAGTACGAGCACATCAAGGAGAGCGCCGAGAAGCGCGGCACCTCGGAAGGCCGTGCGAAAGAGATCGCCGCGCGCACCGTCAACAAGGAGCGGGCGCGCTCAGGAGAGGCGAAGTCGGCCAGCAGGACATCCACCCGGGACCCGAAATCGGCCTACCAGCGCGGTGGCGAGCGTTCCCACACCGGAGCGCAGGGGCCGACGAAGGACCAGCTCTACGAAGAGGCGAAGAAGAAGCACATCGAGGGCCGCTCGACGATGACCAAGCAGGAGCTGCGCCAAGCCCTCGGTCGCTGAGGTGCCGCCGCAGGGCTGCCTGCCGTTGCCCCGCGCCCCTGGTGACCCACGATCCGCGGGTCCTCAGGACGCCTGTGCGGCGGCCTCGGGCTGGACTTCCCCCCCCCCACCCCCGGCGGCCTCGACGCGGAGTCCCGTGGGCGCGAAGCCGCTGTGGCGATCGGGCCCATCATCCTCCGCGTTGGACGCGCGGCTCGGCCGCGCACCGTCACGGCCGGTTGCTTCGTTTCCGGGCGGCCGGGCACTGTCCCGGGGCAAGCCGGTGCTCCGGAGCTTCGGACACGGACACGTTCGAGGCCGCCGCGGGCCCCCGGCAGTCCGCCCCCGTGGCATGTTCACTTCCGCGTCCGCGACGGCGGGGCGACGGCGGCCACGCTGACTGCGGGAAGGCAGGTCACCCCGGTGAGTGCGAGGCGATGAACCGGGTACGCGCGCTGACGGTGGAGCGCGACGCCGGGATCCTCAGTGGGAAGGGAGGGTGTTCATGGTCAGGGCCCATGACGACGCATCCGATGGTGGCCGGCGCGCGGCCGATGGCAAGCCTTCGGCGTCGGATCCGGCGGTTCTCGACGTGGCCGCCCTTGAGCGGGCGCTGCGCCGTCGCGTCGACGGTGAGGTGCGTTTCGACGCGGGTAGCCGCGGCGCGTACGCCACCGACGGGTCCAACTACCGGCAGGTTCCGATCGGGGTTGTGGTCCCTCGTACTGTCGAGGCGGGAGCGGAAGCGGTCGCGGTGTGCGCGCGGTTCGGCGCCCCGGTGCTTTCCCGGGGAGGCGGCACCAGCCTGGGGGGCCAGTGCACCAACACAGCTGTGGTCATCGACTGGACGAAGTACTGCAACCGCCTGGTCTCGGTCGACGCCGAGCGGCGCACATGTGTGGTCGAGCCGGGCATCGTGCTCGACGAGCTCAACCGCCAACTGGCCGAGCACGCCCTGCAGTTCGGCCCCAAGCCATCGACCCACAGTCACTGTTCGCTGGGCGGAATGATCGGCAACAACTCCTGTGGGGCGTCCGCCCAGGCGTACGGGAAGACCGTGGACAATGTGCGGCGGCTGGAGGTCCTCACGTATGACGGGGCCAGGTTCTGGGTGGGGGCGACCCCGGATGCCGAGTTCGAGCGGATCCTCGCCGCCGGCGGGCGCCGGGCGGAGGTGTACCGAGGACTGCGGGGCATCGTCGACCGCTATCTGGGGGACATCCGGAGGGGCTTTCCGAACATCCCGCGGCGGGTCTCCGGGTACAACCTCGACTCACTGCTTCCGGAGAAGGGCTTCAACGTCGCCCAGGCCCTCGTGGGCAGCGAGGGCACCCTGGTCACCGTCTTGCGGGCGGAACTGGAGCTGGTCCCCGTCCCCTCGTTTGATGCCATCTTGGTGCTGGGCTACCCCGACATCTGCGCCGCCGCGGACGACGTGCCCCACCTGCTCGAACACTGCCAGCCCACCCAGTTGGAGGCCCTGGACGGGCGGATGGCGCAGCTGATGCGCGAGGAGCACGCCTTCCTCGACTCACTCGACGGCTTCCCCGAAGGGGACAGCTGGCTGCTGCTCCAGTTCACTGGTGACAGCCAGGAGTCCGTCGACGAAGCCGGGCGGGATCTGCTGCGGGCCCTGGGGCGCAGTGAGGACGACAAAACGGTTGCGTTCTCCGACGACCCGCAGCGCGAACAGCGCATGCTCAAGGCCCGCGAGGCCGGACTCGGCGTCACGGCGCGGCCACCAGACGATCGCGAGACGTGGGAGGGCTGGGAGGACTCCGCCGTCCCTCCCAGCCGGCTCGGGGACTACCTGCGGAGCCTGAAGGGGTTGTTCACGGAATTCGACTACGACCACCCCTCTCTCTACGGTCACTTCGGTCAGGGCTGTGTCCACACGCGCATCCCCTTCGGTCTGAAAAGCGCCGAGGGCGTGGCGAGGTTCCGGGAGTTTGTGCTGCGGGCCGCGGATCTGGTGGTTTCCTACGGCGGGTCGCTCTCCGGCGAGCATGGTGACGGGCAGGCGCGCGGTGAACTGCTCACGCGGATGTTCGGTGACCGTCTGGTTGCCGCGTTCGGCGAGATGAAGGCCCTGTTCGACCCGGACAACCGGATGAACCCCGGCAAGGTCGTGGCACCCTACCGCGTCGACGAAAACCTCCGGCTCGGTCCTCGGTGGCGGCCGGACAGCCACGCGACGCACTTCGGCTACCCCGACGACCAAGGCTCCTTCACCCGAGCCGTGATGCGCTGCGTCGGCATCGGCAACTGCCGCACCCACACCGGTGGCGTGATGTGCCCCTCCTACCGCGCCACCGGTGAGGAGGAGCACTCCACCCGTGGCCGGGCGCGGCTGCTGTTCGAGATGCTCGGCGGACACGCCGACTCGGCCGTCACCGACGGCTGGCGTTCGAAGGAAGTCCGTGACGCCCTCGACCTGTGCCTGGCGTGCAAGGGCTGCAAGTCCGACTGCCCGACCGGGGTCGACATGGCCACCTACAAGGCCGAGTTCCTCTCACACCACTACGCCGGACGGCTTCGACCCGCCGCGCACTACTCGATGGGCTGGCTGCCGCTGTGGGCGCGGCTGTCACGGGTGTCACCGCGCCTGGTCAACGCCGCCCTGCACGCTCCCGGGTTCGCCCGGCTCGGAAAGGGCTTGGCCGGGGTGGCGGTGCAACGCCAGGCCCCGGTGTTCGCGCAGGAGTCGTTCATCCAGTGGTGGCGCTCACGTGATGTCCCGGACCCCGACCCCGCGGATCCGCGGGCGGTCCTGCTGTGGCCGGACACGTTCAGCACCTACTTCCATCCCGGTGTCGCGAAGGCGGCGGTGCGTGTCCTTGAGGACGCCGGATTCCGCGTGGCGGTGCCCGCGCGGTCCGTCTGCTGTGGGTTGACGTGGATCTCCACCGGGCAACTGGCCACCGCCGAACGGGTGTTGCGGCGCACCCTCGACGTGCTGCGGCCGTGGATCGAGGCGGGTACGCCCTTGGTCGGTCTTGAGCCGTCGTGCACTGCGGTCTTCCGCGCCGACGCCCCGGAGCTGATGCCGGAGAACCAGGACGTCCAGCGGCTGGCGGCGCAGTTCCGTACCTTCTCCGAGCTGCTCCTCAACGACACACCCGACAACTGGCGGGTGCCGAGCCTGTCCCGGTCGGCCACGGTGCAGACGCACTGCCATCAGCACGCGGTGACGGGGTTCGACGCCGATCGGGAACTGATGCGCCGGGCCGCCATCGATGCCGATGTCCTGGACGCCGGATGCTGCGGGCTGGCCGGGAACTTCGGGTTCGAACGGGGCCATCACGAGCTGTCGATGGCCGTGGGCGAACAAGGTGTCCTGCCTGCCGTGCGCCAGAGCCCGCCGAGCGCCCTCATCGTCGCGGACGGGTTCAGTTGCCGTACCCAGATCGAGCAGGGTGGCACCGGTCGGCATGCGATGCATCTGGCCGAGGTCCTGGCTCTGGGCCTTCAGGAGAACGCGCCCGCCGACCATCCGGAGAAGCTCGCCGACCGGCCCACGCACTCGCTGCGCGACGCCCGCCTGCTCACCGCGGGGGCGCTCGCGGCGGCCGGCGCGTGCGTTGCCGCAGTCGTCGCCCTGTGCAAACGGCGGCGCAGATGAACCGGACGGGCGACCCGGCCCCGCGCCGGACAACCGCCCCGGTTCCACCCGGTTACCGTCGCGGTGGTATCCCGGGCGACATTCGTTGACGTGCCGTCAGATTAGAGGAAGGAAGCATCGTGTCGATCAAGGTCTCCGACTACGTCCTACAGCGACTGCGCGAATGGGACGTCGAACACGTCTTCGCCTACGCGGGTGACGGCATCAACGGCCTGCTCGCCGCCTGGGGCCGTGCCAACAACAATCCGCAGTTCGTGCAGGCACGGCACGAGGAGATGGCCGCGTTCGAGGCCGTCGGATACGCCAAGTTCTCCGGCAAGGTCGGCGTGTGCGCGGCCACCTCGGGGCCCGGCGCGATCCATCTGCTCAACGGCCTGTACGACGCGAAGCTTGACCACGTTCCCGTCGTGGCGATCGTCGGGCAGACCAACCGCAGCGCCATGGGCGGCTCCTACCAGCAGGAAGTCGACCTGCTGAGCCTGTACAAGGACGTCGCGTCCGCGTTCTGCGAGATGGTGACCGTCCCCGAACAGCTCCCCAACGTGATCGACCGGGCGATGCGAACCGCCCTCGCCCAGCGCACCGTGACCGCCGTCATCCTCCCCGCCGACGTGCAGGAGCTCGACTACTCGCCGCCCACCCACGCCTTCAAGATGGTTCCCTCCAGTCTCGGTATCGCCGAGTACGCGCCGGTCCCGACGGACACCGAGATCGCCAGGGCGGCCGAGGTGCTCAACTCCGGGGAGAAGGTCGCCATCCTGATCGGGCAGGGCGCGCGGGGAGCACGGCCCGAGGTCGAGGAGGTGGCCGACCTTCTGGGCGCCGGAGTGGCCAAGGCACTGCTGGGCAAGGACGCGCTACCCGATGACCTTCCCTATGTGACCGGGGCCATCGGGTTGCTCGGCACGCGCCCCTCCTACGAGCTGATGCGGGACTGCGACACGTTGCTCGTCGTGGGCTCCAACTTCCCGTACACCCAGTTCCTGCCGGAACTCGACCAGGCGCGCGCGGTACAGATCGACATCGACCCGCACATGGTCGGGCTGCGCTACCCGTTCGAAGTCAACCTGGTCGGGGACGCCCGCGAGACCCTTCGCCGCCTGTTGCCGCAGCTGAAGCGGAAGAAGCACGGGGCATGGCGTAAGAAGATCGAGAAGGACACCGCCCGCTGGTGGGAGGTCATGCAGCGGCGTGCCGCGGTCGACGCCGATCCCATCAACCCCGAATACGTCGTGCACGCCGTCGACGCACTGCTTCCGGAGAACGTCATCCTGGCCGCCGACTCCGGCTCCGCGGCCAACTGGTACGCCCGACACCTGCGCATGCGCGGCACGATGCGCGGCTCGCTGTCCGGAACCCTGGCCACGATGGGTCCCGGGGTGCCCTATGTCATCGGCGCCAAGTTCGCCCATCCCGACCGGCCCACGCTGGCGATCGTCGGCGACGGCGCCATGCAGATGAACGGAATGGCCGAACTCGTCACCGCCGCGAAGTACTGGCGGGACTGGCAGGACCCGCGACTGATCGTCGCGGTGCTCAACAACCAGGACCTCAACCAGGTCACCTGGGAGATGCGCGCCATGTCGGGGGCGCCGCAGTTCGAGCCGTCGCAGCACATCCCGGACGTGCCCTACGCGGACTTCGCCCGCTCCATCGGGCTCGGCGGCGTGCGCGTGGAGAAGCCCGGCGAGGTGGAGGCAGCCTGGCACAAGGCGCTGGGGGCCGACCGGCCCTTCGTCATCGACTTCCGCACCGATCCGGCAGTCCCGCCGATCCCGCCGCACGCCTCCCTCGACCAGATCGAGGCCGCCGCGGCCTCGATCCTCAAGGGCGACAGCGACCGCGTCGACATGGTCAAGCAGGGTCTGAAGGCCAAGGTCCAGGAAATGCTGCCCGGCCACCGGCACCGCGGGGACCGGCCGGGCGCACAGGAAGACCGATGACGACAACCGCCGGCCGCGCGGAGCCTCTGGTCGACGCCGTCGAGACGGCCGTCTACACCGTCCCCACCGACGCCCCGGAAGCTGACGGAACACTCAGTTGGGACGCGACGACCCTGGTGCTCGTCCACGTCCGCAGCGGGCAGACCACAGGCTTGGGCTACACCTACGGCGCGCCGGCGACCGGGCAGGTCGTCACCGGCCAACTGGCGGCCGCCGTGACGGGTCGGTGCGCCTGGGACGTCCCGGCAGCCAACGAGGCGATGAGCCAGGCGGTGCGTAACACCGGACGTCCAGGGCTGGCCGCCGGGGCCATATCGGCCGTCGACATCGCCCTGTGGGATCTCAAAGCCCGGCTGCTCGGCCTGCCTCTCGTGCGGTTGCTCGGCGCGCACCGCCCGCAGGTGCCCATCTACGGCAGCGGCGGCTTCACCACCTACGACGCGAAGACGCAGGACCGCCAGCTGCGGTCGTGGGTGCAGGAGCAGGGCATCGAACGGGTCAAGATCAAGATTGGCGAGTCCTGGGGCACGGCGGAGGACCGTGACCGGCAGCGCGTCGCGCAGGCACGCGCCAGCATCGGCGACACGGCGGAACTCTACGTTGACGCCAACGGCGCCTACTCCGCGAAGCAGTCGATCAGGCTCGCCCAGTACCTGGACGACCAAGGCGTCACCTGGTTCGAGGAACCGGTCTCCTCCGACGACCTGGCAGGGCTCGCACAGGTCCGGGCCGCGGTCCGTGCGGACGTGACCGCCGGCGAGTACGGCTACGCCCTGCCGTACTTCGGGCACATGCTCGGCGCCGGTGCCGTGGACTGCCTGCAGGCCGACGTCACCCGCTGCGGGGGTATCACCGTCTGGCTGCGGGTGGCGGCTCTGGCCGAAGCCGCCGGACTGCACATCTCCGGCCACTGCGCACCCGCCGTCCACGCCCACGCCGCGGCCGCCGTGCCCAATCTGCGCCATCTGGAATGGTTCCACGACCACGTCCGCATCGAGAACCTTCTCTTCGGCGGAACCCTCGACCCCCACGGCGGGCACATCCGCCCCGGAGCCGACGGCACACCCGGCCACGGGCTGACGCTCCTGGCGGACCAGGCCGAGCCCTACCGCACCGGTTGAGTACGGAGAACCATGAGCCTGCTCCAGCCGACCACCGGACACAGCGTCTTCCCGCCCCAACAGTTGCGTGACTACGCCATGCTCGCGGACGGCGAACGCGGCGCGCTTGTCGGCCCGCGCGGAGAGATCTGCTGGCTGTGCGCGCCCCACTGGGACGGCGACGCCGTCTTCGCCACGCTCATCGGGGGAGACGGCGTCTACGCGGTGACGCCTCGCGGGCCGTTCGTCTCCGGCGGCTACTACGAGGAAGGTTCGCTGATCTGGCGCAGCCGCTGGATCACACACGACAGCATCATCGAGTGCCGCGAAGCCCTCGCCTTTCCCGGCGAGGACGACCGCCTCGTGCTCTTGCGCCGTGTCATGGCGCGCCAGGGGACGGCCTCAGTGCGAGTGGTCCTGTGCCCGTGCGCCGACTACGGTCGACAGCCGCTGAGCGACCCCCACAACACCGAAGGGGTGTGGACCGCGCGGACGGGCGACCACTACATGCGGTGGTCCGGTGGGGCGGACGCGCGACTCGTGGACAGCGCCGGACCCGGCCGTCAACTCGTCCTGGACCTGGCCCTGGAGACCGGGGAACAACACGATCTCGTACTGGAGATAAGCACCACTCCCCCACGAGGCCGCCCCGTCGATGCCACCCGCGCGTGGACCGCCACCGAACAGTCCTGGGCGCACACCATCCCCCCGCTCAACCCCACCATCGCGCCGCACGACGCCAGCCACGCCTACGCCGTCCTCCGCGGCATGACCAGCGCCACCGGCGGCATGGTCGCGGCAGCCACCACCAGCCTCCCGGAGCGCGCGGAGCAGGGACGCAACTACGACTACCGTTACGTATGGATCCGCGACCAGTGCTACGCGGGCCAGGCCGCCGCGGCCGCCGGTGCCCACCCCTTGCTGGATGCCGCCGTCCGCTTCGTCACCGCCCAACTCCACACCCACGGGCCCCAGCTGAAACCCGCCTACACCACACACGGCGGCCCCGTTCCGGACCAGCGCTCACTCGACCTCCCCGGCTACCCCGGCGGCTTCGACCGCATCGGAAACCACATCAACCGCCAGTTCCAACTCGACGCGTTCGGCGAGGCCCTCCTGCTGCTCGCCGCCGCGGCCCGCGCCGGCAGACTCGACGACGACGGCTGGAAAGGCGCGGAACTCGCCGCGGCCACCATCGAGACCCGCTGGCGCGAACCCGACGCGGGCATCTGGGAACTGGACGACCAGGCATGGACCCACAGCCGCCTGATCTGCGTCGCCGGACTGCGCGGCATGGCCGCCGTCGCCCCACGCTCCCGTCAGGCCCGGCGCTGGAGTGCTCTGGCGGAGACCATCTTCGCCGCCACCGCCGCCGCCTCACTACATCCGAACGGCTACTGGCAACGCTCCCCCAACGATTCCAGGCTCGACGCAGCCCTACTACTGCCCCCACTGCGCGGCGCCCTGCCTGCCGACGACCCCCGCACCCGAACCACACTGCACGCTTATAGGCAGCAACTGACCGACAGACACCACGCCTACCGCTTCCGACACGACGATCGCCCGCTGGAGGAAGCCGAGGGCGCGTTCCTCCTGTGCGGCTTCGTCATGGCACTGGCAGAGCACCGCCAAGGCAACGAGATCGCCGCCCGCACCTGGTTCGAACGCAACCGCGCCGCGCACGGACCGGCGCAGCTGTACTCCGAGGAATACGACGTCGCCCAGCACCAGCTACGCGGCAACCTGCCACAAGCCTTCGTCCACGCCTTCATGCTCGAAAGCGCGGCCCGACTGGCAGCGCAGCCGCCGTGACACCACGCCCGCCGCAACGAACCCACACCCTCCCGAAAGGCACACCATGAGCGAGCCCGTCATCGTCATCACTGGTGCGAGCGCCGGAATCGGCCGGGCAACGGCGCGGATGTTCGCCCGCCGTGGAGCGAAGCTGGCGCTGCTCGCCCGCGGGCGGGCCGGGCTGGAGGCAGCCGCCGACGAAGTGCGCGCCAGCGGTGGACGAGCGCTGGTGGTACCGACCGACGTGGCCGACCACCGGCAGGTCGAGGAAGCCGCACGCACCGTCGAGGAGTCGCTCGGCCCCATCGATGTGTGGATCAACGTGGCATTCACCTCCGTCTTCGCCCCGTTCGTCGAAATCGAACCGGACGAGTACCAGCGCGTCACCGACGTGACCTACCTCGGATGCGTGAACGGCACCCGGGCCGCCCTGCGGCGGATGCTGCCCAGGGACGCCGGCGTGATCGTGCAGGTCGGATCAGCGCTCGGCGCACGGTCCATTCCCCTGCAGTCGGCCTACTGCGGCGCCAAACACGCCGTCAACGGCTTCACCTCCTCTGTGCGCACCGAACTGCTCCACAACGGGAGCAACGTCCACATCACGGTCGTACAGATGCCCGCCGTCAACACCCCGCAGTTCTCGTGGGTCCTGTCCCGGCTACCGAACCACCCGCAACCGGTCCCGCCGATCTACCAGCCCGAGGTGGCCGCCCGCGCCATCGTCCACGCCGCCCACCACCCACGCCGCAAGCAGTACTACGTAGGGGCGTCCACAGTCGCGACGACACTCGCCAACAACGTGGCACCCGCGCTCCTGGACCGCTACCTGGCCCGTACCGGATTCCGCTCCCAGCAGACCGACGACAAGACAACCGCTGAACGGCCGAACAACCTCTGGCACCCCGTCGACGACCACAAGGGCCGGGACTTCGGCGCACACGGCGTCTTCGACGACCGCTCCGCAGCCCGCTCACCTCAAGCCGCCATGGCCCGGCATCCCCTACTCGTGTCCACGGCGGTGGCGGCGGGAGCCGCCGCGGTCGGCCTGGTGAGGCGACGCATGGCTCGGAACCGGTAAGAGCCCCGGCCGCCCAACCAAGGCCTCGAACCTGGCAGTTGGAGCTGGCGTCGCCGGTGCGCCAACCCAAGGCCACCGCAGCCTCCACCGTCCCGAGGTGTACACCCGACGCCTATGAGGAACGCGGAGGCGGGGGCTTGAGTTCATCGGTGGGACAGAAGACTTGGACCGCCGCCGCAGCCCCGGTCGATGTCAGTCAGGCCGCCCCGCGGTCACAGTGATACGCGCGAGGCGGCACAGCACCGGAATGGACGTCCATCAGGTGCGCGGTCGGCGGGTGTGCGGTGTGATGTGAGCGTCGGCCGGGTTCGGCTGTGCTACTGCCAGCGGCAGAGCGTCGAGTCGTCACCGGCGGCACAGCGACCCATAGGGAGACCGGTGTGATACGTCGTCTATCAGGCAGCCTGTGTAGGCTTTTGACCGGACTGGCCCTTCCCGCCGCCTTGTTGGCCGGTGGCATCGCAGGAGTCTCGGCCACCGCCCCGCCATGGTCGGCCCTCCACAGCAAGGTGAACCCCTCCACCGCGACCCACACCGGACTACCGCTGGAGGACCCGCCAGAGCTGGTCAGCCGCCACGGCGTTCTGCGGGCACGGATCCTTGTGGAGCGGCGGAAGGTCCGGGTAGGCGCCCGTCTCCTGTTCGCCCTCACCTACAACGGCCGCTACATGCCCCCGACCCTCCGTCTGAGGCCTGGTGACCGGCTCGACCTGGCCATGACGAACCGGACGGGGGAAGGCACGAACCTGCACGTGCACGGCCTCCATGTGTCCCCCCGCAGCCCCGCGGACAACATCTTCATCACCATCAGGCCGGGCCAGACCTATCACTACTCGTACCTGCTCCCGCCGTCCGCCACGCCCGGCACATACTGGTACCACTCGCACGAGGACCCGCGGTCCGCCGCCCAGGTGGCCGGAGGCGAGTCGGGCGTCATCATCGTCGACGGGCTGCGCAAGTACCTGCCGGAGTCACTGCGCCACATTACCGAGCACGTCATCGCGCTCAAGGACGACCAGATCGCGGGCGACTCGATCAAGACCGAGGGGCTGACCATCGGAGCCGCGACCAACCGGACGGTCAACGGCCAGCAGAATCCGGTGATCAGCATTCATCCGGGGGAGACCCAGCTGTGGCGGCTGTCAAACATCGGCGCCAACATCTACTACAACCTGCACCTGCCGGGATCCAAGTTCTACGTGATCGCGCAGGACGGTTTTCCCGTCAAGCGGATCTACGCCGCGGACAGCCTCGTCATCCCGGCTGCCTCCCGCTTCGACGTGCTCGTGCAGGGCGGCCCGGCGGGCAGCGTCCCGCTGCGCACCCTCGCCTACAACTCCGGCCCGACCGGCAACCAGTTCCCTCAGGTGGACCTTGCCAAGGTGATCTCCCAAGGAGCGCCGAGAACCCCGGTCCCCATCCCCGCCGACTTCGCGCCGAACGACGACCTCAGCCACGCCAAAGTTGCCGCGCGGCACACCGTTGTCTACACCGAGAACACCGCGGGCACCCAATTCTTCATCAACGGCAAGCTGTTCGACCCGAACCGGGTGGACTTCACCTCGACTCTCAACACGGTCGAGGAGTGGACCGTACTCAACCAGACCAACGAAGACCACTCCTTCCACATGCACACCAACCACTTCCAGGTCATGAGCATCAACGGAGGTCCTCCGCCCAGCGGCCACGCCTGGTACGAGACGGTCAACGTCCCGTTCCGCGGCAGCCTGGTCGTCCGGGTCCACTTCACCGACTTCGTCGGGAAGACGGTGCTGCACTGCCATCTCCTCAACCACGAGGACAAAGGCATGATGGCCGTACTCAACATCGTTCCAGGCCGACGGGCTCCTGCGGCCACATCGCCGCGCTCGTGACGCCGGTTCGCTGTGCCGGGCCGCCGGTGGGTGAACCTGACACCCACCACTTGACGCCGGACGACGACGTACCGGCGTCAGCGGCCAGGTGGCCGGGAGAGCCAACCGCATTGCCGTGAAGGCAAGTTGGCAGGGAGGCCCGACCCGCTCGCGGGCGCGGGCGGCCTGGTCGGCGTAGCGGCACCTTGGGTCACCCGGTGTCGTCTCCCTTGCCGGTCGTACCGTACGAGGACCGCTCCCGGAGCCGTTCACGCTGCGGTACGACGGTGTACTTCGGATCGCGTGCGGATGCGTCGCCTGCGTGAAAGACCCCGAAGCGGGTGCAGGCGGAACCCGTGAGAAGCGCCAGTCCACCGACCACCGCCGCGGGGCGGCTGCGGCGGCCGAGTACCACGGCGGTGGCGGCGCCGCCCGCGGTCAGCCAGCGGGCGGCTCGCATGAGTCGGCCTGCCCGCCCTTCCTGGTAGGTCTGCGCGACGATGCCCAGACGTCGCTCCATCAGTTCGGTCACCGCCATATCCGCCACGGCGCCGAGCGCGGCAGCGTGGCGCGCCGGACCGTTCTCCTGTGCCGGGCCGAGCACCAACGCCATCCCCGCGGCTGCCGCGGTGGCGGAAGCGGTGAACAGGTACGGCAGTTCGCGGTGGGCGTCGTGCCAGGCCGGTACGGCCGTGTCGGCGGCGAGGACCGCGGTGTAGGAGGCGACGGCCGGCCCGAGTACCGCGGCACTGGCGGTCGCGGCGGCGCCTGTCCGCGGGAGTCTTCCGGTGATCGCGCTGAAGGCGGCGGCCCCGGCGGCGGGCCCGTAGCAGGCAAGCAGCCACGACCCCATGCTCATCGGGGAGGTGGGTTTGAAGACCCGCAGCATGTTGGCGAACCTGCTCGGCCTGCCCAGGTCGTGGACGAGGGCGGCGGCGGACAGCGAGACGGCGGCCAGGGAAGAGACCTTCATGGCCCGCGCGGTGGCGGCGGCTCCGGTGAGGTGCGCGCCTGCCGCGAGCACCGAGCCGGCACCGGCCAGACCGCCGAGGAAGAAGTAGCCGGCGATGTCGCGGGCGCTCCAGGACGGCGGTTTGATCACCGGTTTCCCGTAGTAGGAGGTGAACTCGGCCTGGGGCACCATGAGTTCCTCAGCGCGGCGCTTACGGCCCCGGCGCCGACGGTTGCCCGGATCGCCTGGGGCCGCGGGCGACGCCTCTCTGCCGGGCCGCGCCCCTTCAACGCCACGCCGACTCACCCCGTGACTGTCGTCGCCGAACGCGCCGGTGCCGGTCATCGTGTCACCTTTCGCCCCGCGGAACGGGAGGTGGCGAACGCCAGGGCCACTGCGCCCACCAGGGCGACGGCCGCGGCTCCCGCGTGCTTCCACATGGCGGGCAGGTCGCGGGTGGTCACCACCGGGTCGGGCGGCAGGCCGTAGACCTCCGGCTCGTCCAGCAGCAGGAAGAACGCGCCGTCGCCACCGACGCCGGGGTCGTCACCGTACAGCCGGGCCTGCGGCACCCCGGCCTCGCGCAGCTGGTCGACACGCAGCGCGGCACGCTCGCGCAGTTCGTCCAGCGGGCCGAACTGGATGGAGTCGGTGGGGCACGCCTTGGCGCAGGCGGGCTCCTGGCCCGCACCCAGCCGGTCGTAGCACATGGTGCACTTGAAGGCCCGGCCGTCGCTCTCGCGCTTCTCGATGACGCCGTACGGGCAGGCCGGCACGCAGTAGCCGCAGCCGTTGCAGATGTCCTCCTGGACGACGACCGTGCCGAACTCCGTGCGGAACAGGGAGCCGGTGGGACACACGTCCAGGCAGGCGGCGTGGGTGCAGTGCTTGCACACGTCGGAGGACATCAGCCAGCGCAGCTCGGTGCGCCCGTCGGGGCTGGGCGGCTTGTCCGCGGTGGCCGGCGGTTCGGGCACCGCCTTGGGCGCCGACTGCTCGATGAAGGCGACATGCCGCCAGGTGGAGGCGCCCAGCCCCTGGGTGTTGTCGTAGGACATGCCCGTCAGGGACAGCCCGTCCTCCGGGATGGCGTTCCACTCCTTGCAGGCGACCTCGCATGCCTTGCAACCGATGCACACCGAGGTGTCGGTGAAGAAACCGACGCGGGGCGGGTGTTCCCCGTGGCCGGCGTCCCCGGCCGGGTCGGGCTCGGGGCCGGAAAGCTGTCGGTCGAGGGAGTCGGTCATGGCCGTACCTCCGTGCCGGTCCGGTCGGTGATGCCCGCCCGCGCGCGGTACTCGGCGACGAGGCGGGGCAGGTCGGGGCCGGTGGGGCGCCGGCCCGGGCGGATGTCGGCGCTGAACGCCTTGTCCTCCTGGATGTGGGCGTTCGGGTCGAGCGCGATGGCCACCAGTTCGTTGGCGGCGTCGCCGGTGCTGCAACCGTTCGGTCCCCAGTGGAAGAGCAGCCCGATCTGGTGCACGGTGCGGCCGTGTACCGTCAGGCGGTTTGATGCGAGAGGTGACCAGCACCCGGGCCTCGATGGCGTTGCGTGCGGTGATGATGGTCGCCCAGCCGGTGTGCTCCAGGCCCCGCTCGGCGGCCAGTTGCGGGGAGACCTCGCAGAACATCTCCGGCTGCAGCTCGGACAGGTACGGCGACCAGCGACTCATCCCGCCCGCCGTGAAGTGCTCGGTGAGCCGGTGAGTGGTGACCACGAACGGGTAGACCTCGGTGCCCGGTTCGTCCCCGCTTGGATGGTAGCGGTTGCCCTCGTGCGGATGGGTCTCGCGGACCGGCGAGCGGTGCTGGTGCGCGTACAACTCGTTGGGGAACGGCGAGTCCTGCGGCTCGTAGTGGGTGGGCAGCGGTCCGTCCACCAGTCCGGCGGGGGCGTACAGCCAGCCCTTGCCATCCGCCTGCATGATGAACGGGTCGTCACCGCGGAGCGCGTCCGGCCCGACGGCGCCCTCGGGCGGTACGTGGTCCGGGGCGCGGTCGGGGATGAAGTCGGGCACGTCGTGACCGGTCCACCCGCCCTGCTCGGGGTCCCACCAGATGTACGCCTTGCGTTCGCTCCACGGGGTGCCGTCGGGCGCGGCGGAGGCGCGGTTGTACAGGACCCGGCGGTTGGCCGGCCACGCCCAGGCCCATTCGGCGGCGACCCAGTCCTGTGCGGTGTGCGGCGTGCGGCGTGCCGCCTGGTTGACGCCGTTGGCGTACACCCCGCAGTAGATCCAGCAGCCGCAGGCGGTTGAGCCGTCGTCAGCCAGCTCGGTGTAGGCGCTCAGCGGGCTGCCGTCGGCGTGGTGGCCGTTGATCTCGGCGAGTACGGAGGCGGCGATCGGCTCCTTCAGCGGCCCCTCGACCGGGTAGTCCCAGGTGAGGTCCAGGATGGCGCGGTCCATCGGGTCGCTGGAGCCGGCGAGCTTCCCCTTGATCCGGCGGCCGAGGTGGTACATGAACCACAGGTCGCTTCGGGCGTCGCCGGCCGGCTCGACGGCGGCGTGGTGCCACTGCAGCCAGCGGTTGGTGTTGGTGAACGAGCCGGACTTCTCGGTGTGGGCGGCGGCGGGCAGGAAGAAGACCTCCGTGCGGATGTCCTCGGTGCGCAGTTCGCCGGTGTCGATCTCCGGGCCGTCCTTCCACCAGGTGGCCGACTCGATCAGCGAGAAGTCCCGGACCACGAGCCAGTCGAGGTTGGCCATGCCCAGGCGCTGCAGCCGGGTGTTGGCCGAGCCGACCGCGGGGTTCTCCCCCATCAGGAAGTAGCCCTTGCAGGTGCCTTCCAGCTGGGCCATGACGCTGTCGTACGTGCTGTGCGAGCCGGTCAGCCGGGGCAGGTGGTCGAAGCAGTAGTCGTTGTCCGCGGTGGCCGCGTCGCCGTAGTAGGACTTCAGCAGGCTCACCATGTAAGCCCGCATGTTGCCCCAGAAACCCTTCTCGGTGCGGTTGGCCTCGATGAAGGCGTCCAGGTCCTCGTGGGCATGGCCGTGCGGCATGGGCAGGTAGCCGGGCAGCAGGTTGAACAGCGTGGGGATGTCGCTGGAGCCCTGGATGCTGGCGTGGCCGCGCAGCGCCTGGATCCCGCCGCCGGGGCGGCCGATGTTGCCCAGCAGCAGTTGCAGCACGCTGGCCGCGCGGATGTACTGCGAGCCGACCGAGTGCTGCGTCCAGCCCACGGCGTAGACGAACGCGGAGGTACGGTCGCGACCGGAGTTGGCGGTGAGGGCGTCACAGACCTCCATGAAGGTCTCGCGCGGCACACCGCAGGTCCTCTCGACCATCTCCGGGGTGTAGCGCGCGTAGTGCCGTTTGAGGACCTGGTAGACGCAGCGCGGGTGCCGTAGCGTCTCGTCGCGTTCCGGGGTGGGCCGCGTTCGGGCGCCGCCGGAGCCGTGACTCTCGGAGCCGCCGGCGGCCATGATCCTGGCTCGCCGCTCGCCACCCTTACCGCCGGGCTGGTCCTGGTCGTCGCGTCCGGTACGCGCCCCGTACTGCTGGTCGCGTTCGCCGGATGCCGCCTGGACCCGCGAGCCCTCGTACTGCCAGCTGGTGGGGTCGTAGTGGCGGTGTTCCCGGTCCAGGCCGGAGAAGACGCCGTCGAGGTCCTCGGTGTCGCGGAAGTCCTCGCTGACGAGGGTGGCGGCGTTGGTGTAGGCGAGCACGTAGTCGCGGAAGTCCTTCTCCTCGGTCAGGACGTGGTTGATGATTCCGCCGAGGAAGGCGATGTCGGTGCCCGCCCTGATGGGGACGTGCACGTCGGCAAGAGCGCTGGTCCGGGTGAACCGCGGGTCGATGTGGATGATTCTGGCCCCGCGTGCCTTGGCCTCCATCACCCACTGGAAGCCGACGGGGTGGGCCTCGGCGAAGTTGGAACCCTCGATGACGATGCAGTCGGAGTTCTGCAGATCCTGCATGAAGGTGGTGGCGCCGCCGCGTCCGAAGGAGGTGCCAAGGCCCGCGACCGTGGCGCTGTGGCAGACCCTGGCCTGGTTCTCCACCTGGACCACGCCGAGCCCTGTCAGCAGCTTCTTGATGAGGTAGTTCTCCTCGTTGTCCAACGTCGCGCCGCCGAGGCTGGCGATGCCCATGGTGCGGGCGACGCGCAGTCCGTCCTGCTCCCACTGCCAGGTCTCGCGACGGGTGGCGATCACCCGGTCCGCGATCATCTCCATGGCCGTGTCCAGATCCAGCCGCTGCCAGTCCTTCGCGTGTGGCGGCCGGTAGAGCACCTCGTGCAGCCGGGCCGGCCCGGTGGTCAGCTGCAGGGTGGCCGAGCCCTTGGGGCACAACCTGCCCCGACTGATCGGCGAGTCCGGATCACCCTCGATCTGCACGACCTGATCGTCCTGGACATAGAGCAGCTGCCCGCAGCCGACCGCGCAGTACGGGCAGACCGAACCGACCACGCGATCCGCCTCGGCGGTTCTCGGTGTCAGCCGCTCCGTGGTCCTCGACCGCGCCGCGGCGCCCCGGCCGAGCGGGTCGGAGCCGGTGAGCTGTCGATAAACCGGCCAGTCCTCGAGCAACTTGCGGACACCCATACGGTCCTCCTGCACGTCACGCATCACCGCAGGCCCGCGTACCCCCGTAACTCCTGCCTACCCCTGCCCCTCCCAACGTCGCAGTCGGGGCCATCCGCCGTGATCCACACCGCAGGGCCCTTCGCCCCTGCTGGGTCCCGGCATGAGTCATGAGACGTACCAGCTGCGGACGAGGTCACCGGCGACGCAGGCTTGACGGGCCGTACGCCTACTGCTCGATGGCCACGCGGACGCTGTTGAGCCGGTTGTCGGCTGCGTCGGGGATGACCATGCCTGCCTCCACACCGGAGCGCAGGTAGCGCAGCACATCGCTGTTCAGGCGCTCTCCGGGCAGTGCGGCGGGGATCCCGGGCGGGTAGGGCGTGAGCATCTCCGCGGTGATCCGGCCCACGGCCTTCTCCCACGGCACCTGCTCGGCGGGCCCGAAAAAGGCGTCCCGCGGCAGCACCACCTGTTCCAGTCGAAGGTCACGGGGAGAGGGCACCTCCACGGTTGGCGCGGGGCGCAGGTCCGCGGCGTGCTCGGCCACGTCCTGGAACGCGGCGACCAGGGCGCCGGTGGTCTCCTCGTCGTCCGCGTGGGTCAACTGGGCGCTGATACGGCGGTGGTCGGCCAGGTGCAGGTTGATCCGGTGGTGCTCCCTGATCCAGTCCGCCATCCGGTATCCGGTGGTTCCCAGGCCGGCGATGTCGACGATGACCTGGAGCGGATCCATGTCCGCGGCGCATCCGGGACCGCAGAAGTCCTCACGGCCGTGGACACGCATTCCCTCGATCCGGTCGATCCGGTCCCTGACCCGGGTGGCCAGGGCAAGCGCGTCGTCGTAGAGGGCGCGGCCGTGCTCGATCATCTGACGCCGCCATCCGTCCAGAGCGGCGTACAGCAGCACCGACGGGCTGGTCGTGCCGAGCAGGTCCTCCCGTGCCTTGAGCACCTCCGGCGCGATGAGACCGCCCTGGAGGTGGAAGACCGAGCCCTGTTCCAGGCCCGAGCCCATTTTGTGCACGGAGGTGACGCAGACGTCGGCGCCCGCGTCCATGGCCCAGGTGGGCAGGTCGGGGTGGAACGGCAGATGGGCGCCCCATGCCTCGTCCACGATCAGTGGCTTGTTCCGCGCGTGGCAGACCTCGGCCAAGGCGGCCAGATCCGTACATGTCCCGTAAGGAGTGGGGCTGGTGACCAGGGCGCCCTTGGCGTCGGGGTGGTCATGGAAGGCGGCTTCGAACGCCTCGGGGGCCGGCGGGTGCGCCAGATGGAGATCCGGATCCCACTGCGGATCCACCCAGATCGGCCGCACTCCGGACAGGATCAGCCCGGAGACCACCGACTTGTGGGCATCCCGGCCCACCAGCAGCTTCTCGTGCGGCCCGGCGACCGAGAGCATGGCCGACTTGACCGACAGCGAACTCCCGGACGTGGAGAAGAACGTGCGTTCGGCGCCGACCGCGTCCGCCATCAACTCCTGTGCCCGCTCCAGAACGGCGTGCGAGGAGGTGCGGTCGTCCAGCCCGCTGACCGCCAGGACATCGGAACGGAACACGGCGTCGCCCAGAACCGCACGTACCCGCGGATCGGCTCCTCGGCCCTGCTTGTGGCCGGGCGGGTGAACGGAAGCTGACCGCTCTCATGGTAGGCCGCCAGAGCGTCGAGTACCGGAGCTTGCGAATGGTCCATGAGGTGCCGGATGCCCTTTCCTCAAGAGGGAAAACTGATGCCGCACCACCACCCTGCAAGCATGGACGCCGACATTGCCGCGGCTCGCCTGTGGGCCACCGCATCGGCAACCTCTTACGCCCGTCCGTACCATCGCTCGAACTGTCCCGCCGCGGCCTGATCGGCCCTCGGGTCAGACAGCCGTCAGCGGCGCCAACATGCGTGACTTCGACTTCGTCCGAACGGTCTGAGCACATGCGGGCCGTGCCGGGCGGCACTAGCGTTGACCACGCGTTGGAAATGGACCCGGCGCGCCGGCACCCGGCCGGGACCCTAGTGGAGGTTGCCATGGACGTGCGGGCGCTGTGCCGCCAACTGCCGCTGAGAGCCCCGGTTGGCGCGTTCTTCCTGAACTCCGGGCTGTCCAAGCGCAACGCCGACGAGGAGACCGCGCAGAGCCTGCACGGCTTCGCCTCCGGAGCCCTTCCCGTGGTGGGCGGCCTACCTCCACAGCGCTTCGTGCGGCTGCTCTCCGCCGCGGAACTGGCGATCGGCGCCGCGCTGCTGACCCCGGTGGTGCCGGCGGAACTGGCCGGCGCGGCCCTGACCGCCTTCTCCCTGGGCACCGTGACCCTGTACCTGCGCACCCCGGGCATGCGCGAGCCGGGCTCGCTGCGCCCGACCCAGCAGGGGCTGCCGCTGGCGAAGGACTCCTGGGTGCTCGGCATCGGCCTGTCCCTGGTCATCGACGGTCTGGCCCAGCGCTGCCGCCGCCCCTGACCACCCGACAAGTCCGCCTTCGACAAGGCGAGTTCAACCGGCTGGGACGCTCACCCGGTAGCGCGCCCCCGACCGCCGGTTGCGCACGGGCGACCTCGCCGGTGGCCGAGAGCCGCCGCGATGACCGGTCTCAACGCTGTTCATTGCGCAGGATCGTGTAGGCCACCATCATCGAGTCGAGATACGCCCGCACTTCCACGATGGTGTCGCCGTCGAAACGGCAGACCCAGCAGTAGGTGTTGGTGAACGACGCGCCCTCGTTGGTGGTCGACGTGGACAACAACTCGACGATCGTGGTGTCACCGTCGATGAACAGCCGCTGGACCGCCAACTTCACCCCACCAGCCAGCACACCGGCCAAACGGCCGAACGTCGCGTCGATGAACGCCTGCTTGTTGTGATAGCGGCCGGCCAGCGGGTGTGTGCCCTGGACCGTCCAGTCGACATCGTCGGACACCCGGGCCCAGAACCGGGTTTGGGTGTCGGGGCTCTCCAGATTCCTGAAAAGGGCCATGCGTTCTTCGCGGACGTCGTCCATACCGGGCACTCCTCTCCGGGTTTGTCCGTGGAGCGCGAACCACACCGGGAGCGCGTGGCGTGGGCCCGCGAGGCGCTGTGGCGAGCCACCATCCGTGAAGGGAACGGCCCCTGCTTCAGCGGCAGGATGTCACACGGTGACAGGTGCCGCCTGGTGGGCCGAGATAGACGACGGCGTCGTGACACGGAACGGTGGCTGTCTTCCACGGCGAAGGCCAATGGCGTGCCCCCGAGGCGAACGGCAGTTCGCGTCGCAGTGGGATGGTTTCTACGACGGAAAGCCAGTCGAGCCGGTGCTCCGCGCACGGCGGTGGGCGGTGAATCGGAACGCACACCCGTTGACTCCGGCATTCACTCCCATGGCTCCCCTTTGTGACCCGGTTGGAGTGCGTGGCCGCGCCCGGCGGGTGCGGACGGGTGAACACTCAGATGCCGTAGGTCTCACGGAAAGCGAGAACGACGTGGCAGCATTTCCGGTCCCCGCCTCATGGCGGCGAATACGTCGCTCACACCTCATCGCGGCCGGGTGTGCCGTGGCGCTGTGCACGAGCGTGGCAGCCCCTGCCACCGCGTACGGCGGCACGACCACGGCCACGACCGCGACCAAGCCCACCATCGTGCTGGTGCACGGGGCGTTCGCGGACGCCTCCAGTTGGAACGGGGTCATCGAACGGCTCCAACGCCGTGGCTACACCGTCATCGCCCCCGCCAACCCGCTACGCGGGCTGTACAGCGACTCCACCTACATCGCCTCCGTGCTGGACAGCATCAAGGGCCCGATCGTGCTGGTGGGACACTCGTACGGCGGCGCCGTGAACAGCTCGGCCGCAGCAGGCAACCCCCGGGTGAAGTCACTGGTGTACGTATCGGCACTGATGCCCGACGTGGGTGAGAGCGGCATGTCCCTGGCCGCCAGGTTCCCCAGCGAACTCGGCACCGCCATGAAGTCCGTCCCCTACCGGGCCGGCGGCGGCGCCAGCGGGACCGACCTCTACCTCAAGCCCGACAAGCTCCATCAGGTCTTCGCCGCCGACCTGCCGGAGAGCACCACGAAACTCATGGCGGTGACCCAACGGCCCGCGGCAACGACGGCTTTCTCGCAGCCGGCCAAGGTAGCCGCCTGGAAGCACATCCCGTCGTGGTTCCTCGTCGCGAAGCAGGACAAGACCATCAACCCCAACCAGGAACGCTTCGAGGCTAAACGCGCGGGTTCACACACCGTGGAGATCAACTCCTCCCACGTGGCCATGATCGCCCACCCCGAAGCGGTCACCGACCTCATCCTCCAAGCCGCCACGGCAGCCGCTTCCACCCGGGCCTACGCTCGCCCGTAACGGGTCCACCCATGACGCCCGGGCCGAGACCGCACTCACCGGCATCACCGCCGCCTCGCTGACCGCGGGCGCGGACACCGCCTTCCTGGCCGCCGTCTGGGGCGCCCCGCTCCTCTGATCTGCGCTCAACAGCGGACCGTCAACGACGGTAGTCAGAACGCCACTTGGGGTCCATGACCGAGTTCCCGCACCAACGCAGCGTCGGACGGGCTGGCTGGCCGCCCGTCCAACGCTGCGTGGAGCCGGGTCAGATCTGGTGGATGAACGACCAGGCCTCGGTAGGGGCAGTTGGAGTTGGCGTCGCCGATATGCCGAACCGACGTCACCGCCGCGTCCACCCGTCCCGAGACGAACGGCTTCTACGAGGAACGCGGAGACGGAATCCCTTGCGAGTGAAAGGACTCGATGGCGAAATCATCGCAGGAGCCGAACAGCCACAGGAGCCGCACCAGGCAATGCGGTACCCCGCGCAGCCGCAGGTCAGCCCCCTGGTCCTCGGCCGCTCGGGCGGCCGTTATCAAGGCGTTCAGCCCACCGCAGTCGCAAAAACTCAGACGGGCCAAGTCGAGAACGGTGTCGTGATGGGTGGCCACGGCCGCGTTCAGCGCGGACTGCACCGCGGAGGCGCTGACGATGTCGAGTTCACCGGCCACGGTAACCACACACGTGTCCGGACCGGTCTCATGGACCGAAACGTCGATCATGTCGGTCACAGCGCCCCCGGTGGTCGCAGGTTCTTCCAGTAAAGACCTGGATGGCGCGCGGGGCATCTCGTCTCGCCGCGATGCCATTGCGGTCATGACCGCAGGGGCTTGTCAGAGCGCGGGGCGCCTCTGTGACGCGATTGGGGCGCGAGGGCCACCCGGCGTGGGTGACCACGCGCCACCAGCACTGTCGGAGGCCCTGGCCTCGGATGCGGGCAGCTGGCCGTCAGTGCTCCGAGCTGCCGGACCTCGTGTAGACGGTCTCCACGAACTCCGCGATCTGGTCGTCGGTGAGGTGCTGGGCCAGGTCCGCCTCACTGATCATGCCGACCAGTCGCTTGTTCTCGACCACCGGCAGCCGTTTGATGCGGTGGCTCTCCATCTCGTGCAGCACTTCGCTGACGTCCGCGTTCGCATCGACCCAGCGCGGGGTCCCCTCGCACAGTTCAGAGCACTTCGTCCTGGCGGGGTCCCGGCCCTTGGCCACGCACTTCACCACGATGTCGCGGTCGGTGATGATGCCGCACAGCCGCTCGTTCTCGTCGCTGACCGGCAGCGCACCCACGTCCAGCTGCGCCATCAGTTGCGCCGCGCGCTCGACCGTCTCCTCGCTCTTTATCCACTGCGCACCGGGATGCATGATGTCTTTTGCAGTAGTCATGATCTCTCCTGGGTGAGTTCAGGCCGTTCCCAGCCTCACTTCGTCGTGTGACGGGCGCTCGACCTCTGGGAGCGCTCGGTGCCCCACGCTGCCCTCACCAGCACCGCAGTCGTCCGGTGTCTGCGGGCATGCTCCGATCCTGCGGGTCCGCCTACCCGGCGCCCTCCTCACTACGCATGACCACGCATGCGCGTTCCATGTCAGTTCGCACACCACAGGCGGGCGCCTACGGCCAGCACTGCCGTCAGGAGTTCGCCGCCGCACGCTCGCTGCCATGGTCCGGTCGAGCGTGTCAAGCTGGAAACGGCACGTCACTCATAGCGCCGGGGGCCGCCCGAGTTGCCGTACGGTCCATCCGGCACCACGCCACGTATCAGCCTTCAGCAGGTTTCGGAGATCGACCAGGACAGGGTCCGCGACCAGGGTGGCGAGGGCGACGGGGTCAGCGTGGCGGAAGTGGGGCCACTCGGTGGCCAGGACCACAAGTTCCGTTCCCTTGACGGACTGTTCCAGTCCTTCGGCGTAGTCCAGTTCGGGTTGCCGCGCGAGGGCGGTGGGGACGGCGTACGGGTCGTGGACGGTGACCTTGGCACCGCGCTGGTGCATGAGCGTCGCGATGGCGAGCGCGGGTGATTCACGTACGTCGTTGGTGCCCGCTTTGAAGGACGCTCCCCACACGGTGGCCTTCACGCCCTCCACGCGCCGCCCCAGTGTCTGTTCGATGAGGGTGAGCACGGCCGCCGGGCGCGACTCGTTGACTTCTTCAGCGGCGCGCAGGAGTGTGGCCGCCCCCGAGGCGCCGAGGGCGCGGGCGGTTGCGGTGAAGGCGCGAACGTCCTTGGGGAGACAGCCTCCGCCGTAGCCAGGCCCGGCGTTGAGGCCGCCCCGGCCGATGCGGGGGTCCACGCCGATGGCTTCGGTGAGCTGGATGACGTCTGCTCCGGCGGCGGCGCACATGTCGGCGACACCGTTGATGAAGGAGATCTTCATGCCGAGGTAGGCGTTGGCGGCGCCCTTGATCAGTTCCGCGGTGGCCGGGTCGGTGACGTACAGCGGGATCTGCTCGCGCAGCAGCGGCGCGTACACCTCGCGCACCACGTCTTCGGCGTGCTGGGAGCACAGCCCGGCGACGATCCGGTCGGGGCGGAGGCTGTCTTCGACGGCGTGCCCCTCCCGCAGGAACTCCGGGTTCCACACCACCTCCACGCTCTCCCCCGCCGGAGCGAGACGGGCGAGGAGGGCGGCGAGGTCGCGCGAGGTGCCCACGGTGACGGTGGACTTGCCGATGATCACGCACGGGCGGGCCAGATGCGGGGCCAGGGCGCCTGCCGCTCCGAAGACCTGGCTGGTGTCGTAGCTGCGTCCGTCCGCGTCGATCGGGGTCCCCACGGCGAGGAAGTGCACGTCGGCGAAGGCAGCGGCCTCGGTGAGGTCGGTGCTGAACCTCAGCCGCCCGGACGCCGTGTGGACGGCGAGCAGTTCGGGCAGGCCCTCTTCGTAGATGGGGCACTCGCCCGCGTTCAGCCGGTCGACCTTCGCCCGGTCCTGGTCGACGCCGATGACTTCGTGGCCGATCTCGGCCATCGCCGCAGCATGCGGGATGCCCAGATGGCCACAGCCGATAACGGATACGCGCATGGGGCCAACGCTCCCTTCTCTTCTCGCCCGCCCGGGACTCCCGGCCAGTCGAGGTATCTCGCCGTCGGTCGCCACGACCTGGCTCCACCAGAGTCCCTCGGTCAGAAGTCATGCGCACGGGCGTAACGCCGCGTCAGCCACCGTCCGCATCTCCCCCGCTGTCTGCCGGCAGCGGGTCGGCATGAGGACCGGCATACGCAGGCAGCTACCGCTTGGGCGGGGGTTCATCACCGCCGTGGCCCACCGCTCGGGCCACGCCGTAGGCAAGCAGTGAGACAACCGCCCAGGCCGCGGTGGCGGCGCCGAGGGCGAGCCAAGCGGAGTGACGAGGCAGCAGGATCGCGGCCGACACGGCGAACGCGAGCAACCCGAGGGTGCCCAGCGCGGCGCCACGGGCGTCATCACGTGCCATCCTCAGGCCCTCCTCCTTGGCCACAAGCGTGACGCTGGCCAGCAAGATGGCCGGGAAAGCCAGCAGGATGCCTCCCTCGAACGGCCCTACCCCGGCCGACACGACCGCGGCCACGGCGGAAACACCGACCCCGAACGCGAAGCGGATGAGGAGGTCCCTGCGCGGCATGCGCCAAGCGGCGCGAAGGTCGAACTCGATCCGGCCGGAAGAGTGCTCCTCACCACGAGGCCCACCGTTCGCCGATGGCGTCATCGCACGACGACCAGTGCGATGGCAGTGGCCACGGCGATCCAGGCGACGAGCGCTGTGGCGGAGCCCCGAAGGGCCCCCAGCCTGCCCAGTGCCGGGACGCTCACCAGGCAGTACGCCGTGAAGGCGACCGCTCCGATTCCCATGGCCCGTGCGGCGATTGCGGCATCGTGGTGCCCCTTGAAGGCAACGGTCACGATCAGACTTCCCAGCGCGACCGAGGGCGCCGCGGCGAAGATTCCCGCCAGGCGCTTGGGCTGGACGGCTTCTGCCACGAGAGCGAAGCAGACCACGAACAGGCCGCCGATCACGGCCTTCAGGCAGATCTCGAAGAGAGATTTCATGGCCTCGCAAGAGCGGCTCTGGACCGCCGGGTGTTCCGGGTGGAAACGCTACTGGTCCATGAGCGTAAGCCACCGGCGTGCCGGAAACGTTTGCCACGCTCGGCGTTCGGCGAGGTGGTGGCGTCGACCGGGCGCGCGGAAGACCTCCTTCTCTTCGCCGCACGCCGAGGGCGTTCGTGGTCCCGGCTACCAGTTTCGTGGTCCCGGCTACCAGTAGTGCCGTCGGCCGCCCACGGCGTGTCCAGCCGCTCCCAGGAGCCACAGGATCGCACCGATCACCAGGAGGATGATGCCGATCGTCCACAGAATGGCGATCTTGATCAGGAAGCCCACGATGAGGCAGATAATGCCCAAGATGATCACTGTAGCCTCCGAACTCTCGGACAGGCCCCTTGTTCCACGATGATCCCGCGCACCCCCGGCGGCAACCGGCGCCGCGCCACCGCCATCGGCCGCAGCTCAACCAGTGGCGTCATCGCCTTGCTTGACGGGCGTTTCCACCTCGGGGGGTTGCACGTTCGACTCCCGGCAACTCCCTGTCCGTGCATCTCCGGCTCGTGCGGTGCCAACGGGGAGAAGTCGCTCGGGTCGCGCAACGGTGACGACTCACGCAGGCTAAGTACTCGGACGCCGTAACGGCGGCGTGAATCGGCTTCGGCCTGAGCCGGGCCGCTCACCGACCAAGAGGAGAAGCCATGCGGGCTCCCAGGCGACGGTGGACGAGAGCGGTGGTGACCGGAGGAGCGGGTTTCGTCGGCTCCCACTTGTGCACGGCCCTCATCGACCGAGGTACGCAGGTGATCTGCGTGGATGACTTCTGCACGGGCTCGCCCGCCAACGTCGCCCATTTGGCCGAACGCGATGGCTTCACCCTGCTGCGAGCCGATGTCACCGAGCCGTTCACCGTGCCGGAGCCGGTGGACTTGGTGCTCCACTTCGCCTCGCCCGCGTCGCCGGCCGACTACCTGAGGCTTCCGCTCCACACTCTGGAGGCCGGCAGTCTCGGGACCGCCCACGCGCTGGCGCTCGCCAGGGAACACCAGGCGCGCTTTGTCTTCGCCTCGACCTCCGAGGTCTACGGCGATCCGCAACAGCATCCGCAGAGTGAACGCTACTGGGGCAACGTCAATCCGGTCGGCCCCCGGAGCGTGTACGACGAGGCGAAACGGTACGCGGAGGCGCTCACCACGGCAGAGGCCGGTGTGCATGGCGTGGACACCGCGATCGTGCGGCTGTTCAACGCCTATGGACCGCGTATGCGGGCCCGGGACGGCCGTGCGGTACCGACGTTCATCCGCCAGGCCCTGGCTGGTGAGCCGCTGACCGTCAGCGGCGACGGCAGTCAGACGCGGTCCATCACCTACGTCGACGACACTGTCGAAGGCGTGCTGGCCGTGGCGGCGTCGGAGTTGTCGGGTCCGATCAACATCGGCAACGCCGACGAGCTGAGCATGCTCGAACTGGCTCGGTTGGTCACCGAGTTGTGCGACTCGGCGTCGGAGATCCGGTTCGTCGAACGCCCAACTGACGACCCGTCAGTCCGTTGTCCGGACATCTCGCTGGCGTGCGACAAGCTCCAGTGGGAACCACGCACACCCGCCCGTGAGGGGCTGGCCCGCACCATCGCCTGGTTCCGGGACCATCCGGAGACCTGACCCGCGAACAACCAGCCACGCTCCGGCCCGTAGCAGTGGACCAGCGGAACGAAAGGCGCCGCCATGCGCATCCTGGGCGTCAACGCCCTTTTCCACGACCCCGCGGCCGCACTCGTTATCGACGGGCGGGTGGTCGACGCGGCGGAAGAGGAGCGGTTCTCCCGACGCAAGCACGGCAAGCGGCCGGTGCCCTTCTCGGCGTGGGAGCTGCCGGAGCGTGCCATCGCCTGGTGCCTGTCGGAGGCGAGCCTTCGGCCGCAGGACATCGATCTGGTCGGCTACTCCTACGATCCCCTACTGGCTCGCAGCGCCGAGGAGTTGGGGCTGGAGGACCCGTGGGACCACCTACGGCAGACCTACGCCCGCGAGGCACCCGCGTTCCTCGCCGAGGCACTTCCCGGTCTCGACCCCCAGCAGGTGTCCTTCGTGCCGCACCACGAAGCCCACGCCGCCTCGGCCGCATACGCCGCGGACGGTGACGCCGACCCCTGCTCGGTACTCGTGCTGGACGGTCGTGGAGAGTCGACCTCCCACCTGGCCGCGCGCCGTACCCGAGGGCACCTGGAACCGCTGGCCGGCCAGCGCCTGCCGCACTCCTTGGGGCTGGTCTACGAAGAACTCACCCAGCACCTCGGATTCCTGCGTTCCAGCGACGAGTACAAGGTGATGGCGCTCGCCTCCTACGGCACTCCACGCATGGCGGCAGAACTGCGCCGGCACGTATACGCCACCGGCGACGGCGGATTCCACGCCGCCGGGGTGCCCTGGGCACAGTTCGCCGACCCGCGCCGCGGTGACGAGGCATGGAACCAGCAGCACGCCGACCTCGCCGCCTCCGCCCAGAAGGTGCTGGAGGAAGTGCTCCTCGACCTCGTGCGCTGGCTGCACGGCCGCACTCACGACCGGCTGCTGGCGATGGCTGGGGGCGTGGCGCTCAACTGCGTCGCCAACTCCCGTATCGCGCGGGAAGGCCCGTTCGACAGGGTGTGGGTCCAGCCCGCGGCGGGGGATGCCGGGACCGCTCTTGGCTCGGCGCTGCGGATCGCGGCGCTCGGCGGCGACCGGCCGCGTCCCATGCCGGGGGCGGATCTCGGCCGGGGTTGGTCGGACGCCGAACTGGAGGCGTGGCTGAAGCGGGCCGGAGTCTGTTATGAGCGGCCCCCCGACATCGCCGCAGCGGTTGCCGACGCTTTGGCGGACAACGCCATCGTCGCCTGGTTCCAGGGCCGCGCCGAGTTCGGGCCGCGTGCCCTGGGGCACCGCTCACTGCTGGCCCATCCCGGGCATGCGGGGAACCTGGAGCGGCTCAACGACGTCAAGGGGCGGGAGCAGTTCCGCCCGGTGGCCCCCATGGTCCTGGCCGAGCGAGCCGCCGAGATGTTCGACGGCCCCCTGCCCAGCCCGTACATGCTGTTCGTCCACCAGGTGGCCGAGCCGTGGCGCGAACGCATCCCGGCGGTCGTGCACGTGGACGGCACCGCGCGCATCCAGACGGTGGACCCCGAGCGGGAACCGCTGGTCGCCAGGATGTTGGCGCACTTCGAACGTCGCACGGGGCTGCCGGTGGTGGTCAACACGAGCCTCAACACGGCCGGACGCCCGATGGTGGACGACCCTCGCGACGCACTGGAGTGCTTCGGTTCGAGCCCGGTCGACCTGTTGGCCATCGGGCCGTTCGCGGTCCGGCGGTCCCGCCTGTTCGACCGCGACCGGAGCACCAGGGAGGTACCGCCGTGAGCGAGACCGAACTCCCCTACGCAGTGGTGATCCCAACGGTCGGACGGCCCAGTCTGAACGTTTGCCTGGCCGCGTTGGCCGAAAGCGTCGGGCCGCTACCGCGCCGAGTGGTCATCGTGGACGACCGCCCGCTGGATGACTGCAATCCGCTGCCGGTGACTGTTCCCACAGCTCTGTGCGAACGAGTGGAAATCGTCGCGAGCTGCGGCAACGGCCCGGCTGGCGCCCGCAACGCGGGGTGGAGCGCCACGACGGAGCCGTGGATCGTCTTCCTGGACGACGACACGCTGCCCAGTGGCAACTGGGCCCGCGAACTGGCCAGGGATCTCTCGCGGGCGGGACCGGAGGTCGGCGGCGTCCAGGGGCATATCCGGGTGCCGCTGCCTTCCCACCGTGCTCCCACCGACTGGGAACGCTGTACCGCCTCGTTGGCCACCGCCCGGTGGATCACCGCCGACATGGCCTACCGCCGTCAGGCCCTGGAGGCGGTGGGCGGATTCGACGAGCGCTTCCGGCGGGCCTTCCGCGAGGACTCCGACCTCGCCCTGCGGGTGAAGGACGCGGGATGGACGCTGGTCGTCGGCGATCGGCAGACGGAACACCCCGTGCGCCGGACCGACCGCTGGGTCTCGGTGCGGGCCCAAGCGGGCAACGCGGACGATGTCCTGATGACGCGACTGCACGGCCGCGGCTGGTGGCGCAGGGCGGGAGCCAGGCGCGGTCGGCTGCCAGTCCACCTGGCCGTCACCGGCGCCGCGGTCGCTGCCGCCACCTGTGCGGTCGCCCGTCGCCCGCGGGCCGCGGGGGCGTGCGCCGCGGTGTGGCTCGCCGGTACCGCCGAGTTGGCGTTGACCCGGATACTGCGCGGCCCGCGAAACGCGCGCGAGGTGACGGACATGCTCCTCACCAGTGCGCTGATCCCGCCCGCTGCCTGCGGTCACTGGTTGCGAGGCTGGTGGCGCCACCGTCAGGTGAGGCCCTGGAAGGCGTGTTCGGTCAGCGAGCCGACCCCTACGGGCGGCGGCGTTTCGCGGCCAAGCGTTCGGCCTGTCGCCAGGGAGCGGGTGCGGGGATGGCGGTAAGCACCCGAAGTCTTACGGAAGTTGGCGGTGGGCCGCGCACGGCGCCGCGGCCGGCACCAGCCGGTCCGAAGGCCGATCAGCCCTTGCTCCTCATCCACCGAGCCCGCCCCGGCACGCGCGTCGCGCTCCCCGCGGCTTGGCCACGCGCGGTGCTTTTCGACCGGGACGGCACACTCATCGAAGACGTGCCCTACAACGGTGCCCCCGAGCGGGTACGGCCGACGCCCGGCGCGCGCCAAGCGCTGTCGGAGCTGCGCCGCCGCGGCATCGCCCTGGGAGTTGTGAGCAACCAGTCCGGCATCGCTCGTGGGCTGCTCACCCCGGCGGACGTCGACGCGGTGCGGCGACGAGTCGAGGAGTTGCTCGGCCCCTTCGACCTGTGGGTGGTCTGCCCGCACGGCCCGGACGACGGCTGTGGCTGCCGCAAACCCGCCCCGGGGCTCATCCACACCGCCCTGGCGTGGCTGGGCGTCGAGCTCGATCGGACCGCCGTGATCGGGGACATCGGGGCCGACGTCGACGCCGCTCGCGCCGCCGGGGTACGGGGCATCCTGGTGCCGAACGAGAAGACCGACCCGCGCGAGGTGAGTGCCGCGGCGCAGACGGCGCCGACGGTGCTGGCGGCGGTGCGCGCTCTGCTCGGGATGGGTCCGCCGTCTGGCCGGGAGGCCGGCCGATGAGGACCCTGGTGCTCCGTCTGGACAACCTCGGCGACGTACTCCTCGCCGGTCCCGCCGTGCGCGCGGTGGCCGCCGGATCCAGCGGCGTCACGATGCTGTGCGGACCGCAGGGAGCCACCGCCGCCCGGTTGCTGCCCGGCGTCGACGAGGTGCTGGTGTGGGAGGCTCCCTGGGTCGGATACAACCCACCCAAGTTGTGCCCCGACGAAGTTCACGAACTCCTGCGGGTCCTCACGGCCCGCCAGTTCGACCGGGCGCTGGTCCTGACGTCGTACCACCAGAGCCCGCTGCCCGCCGCGCTGCTGCTGCGCCTGGCCGGGGTGAGGCGGATCGCCGCTGACAGTGAGGACTACCCCGGCAGCCTGCTCGACCTGCGGCACAGGAGAGCTCCCGGACGACACGAGGCGCAGGCAGCGTTGGACCTCGCGGTCGCCGACGGCTTCGCGCTACCGCGCGGCGACGACGGGCGGCTCAAGATCCTCACCCCACCGAGCGCCCGGCCACTGACGGGCCCCGGCCCGTACGTCGTCGTCCACCCCGGCGCGTCCGTCCCGGCGCGTGCGCCCAGCCTGGGGCGGATGGCCTCGGTGGTGCGCGCCCTGACCGCGGCGGGCCACCGGGTGGTCGTCACCGGTGGACCGGGCGAAACGGCGCTCACCGAGGCGGTTGCCGACGGTTGCGCCCTCGACCTGGGCGGCCGTACCGGGCTCGCCGAGTTGGCCGGGGTCCTCGCGGATGCCGGAGCCGTCGTCGTCGGCAACACCGGACCGGCGCACCTCGCGGCGGCGGTGGGCTCGCCCGTCGTCTCGCTGTTCTCACCCGTTGTGCCCGTCGAACGCTGGCGGCCCTACGGGGTGCGGCACGTGATCCTCGGTCAGCAGAGCGCGGCGTGCGCCGGAACCCGTGCTCGTCGCTGCCCTGTGCCGGGCCATCCGTGCCTGGACTCCATCACTTCCCAGGAGGTCGTCAGGGCCGTGGACGAGCTTGTCGCTCCCCCGGCCCTGACGGCCAACCGACCAACGGCGCGTGAGGTGACCGCGTGAGAATCCTGCTATGGCATGTACACGGCTCGTGGACGACCGCATTCGTCCAGGGACCGCACACCTATCTGGTCCCGGTGACACCGGACCGGGGGCCCGACGGACTCGGGCGTGCGCGGACCTTCGCCTGGCCGGATTCGGTCAGGGAGCTGCCGACGGATCTCCTGGCGAACGCCGAACCGGACGTGGTGGTGCTCCAGCGGCCCCACGAGGAGGAGTTGGTGCGTCAGTGGCTCGGGCGGCGCCCAGGTAGGGACATCCCCACCATCTACCTGGAACACAACGCGCCCCACGGCCAGGTACCCGACACGCGCCACCCGATGGCCGACCGCGACGATGTGACGCTGGTCCACGTCAGTCACTTCAACCGGCTGTTCTGGGACAACGGCGGCACCCGTACGGAAGTCATCGAGCACGGCATCCCGGACCCTGGTCACCGTTACACCGGCCGACTGCCGCACGCGGCGGTGGTGGTCAACGAACCCATCAGACGTGGCCGCACCACCGGGACCGATCTGCTGCCGCTGTTCTCCGAGGCCGCGGTACTCGACGTGTTCGGGATGCGCACCAAAGGCCTCGCGGCGCACCTCGGTCTGCCGCGGGACCGTTGCCGTACCAGTGACCTTCCGCAGTCCGGGCTGCACACCGCGCTGGCCGAGCGCCGGGTGTACGTCCACCCGGTGCGCTGGACCTCGCTGGGACTGTCCCTGCTGGAGGCCATGCACCTCGGCATGCCGGTGGTCGCGCTCGCCACCACCGAGGTGGTGCGCGCGGTTCCGCCAGGGGCAGGGGTGGTCTCCACCGATCCCGAGGAACTGGTGGATGCCGTGCGGGCCTACGTCCGCGACCCCGATGCCGCGACCGCGGATGGGACGCGGGCGCGCCAGGCCGCACTGGAGCGGTACGGGCTCAAGCGGTTCCTGACCGATTGGGATCGTCTTCTGGAAGAGGTGAGCCGTCGATGCCGCAGTTGAAGGTCGCCCTGGTCTCAGAACACGCCAGCCCCCTGGCCACGTTGGGCGAGGTGGACGCGGGCGGGCAGAACGTGCACGTGGCGGCGCTCGCCGGAGCGCTCGCCGACCGGGGACACGAGGTCACCGTCTACACCCGGCGCGATGCCAGAACCCTGCCCACCGAGATTCCACTGCGCGACGGTGTCACCGTGCACCACGTACCAGCCGGGCCGCCGCGGCGAATACCCAAGGACGAACTACTGCCCCACATGGGGAAGTTCGGCGTCTACCTGGCCCGCCACTGGTCGCGGCACCCGCCGGACCTGGTGCACTCGCACTTTTGGATGTCCGGCCTGGCCGCCTTGCGCGGCGCCCACGACCTCGGCGTTCCCGTCGTCCACACCTACCACGCCCTCGGCTCTGTCAAGCGCCGCCACCAGGGCGCCGCCGACACCAGTTCGCGCAACCGGATCGTGCTCGAGATCGCGATCGGGCGCGCATGCCACCGCATCATCGCCACCTGCCGCGATGAAGTACGCGAACTACACGCCATGGGCATCCCCACCGAACACGTCCGAGTGGTGCCGTGCGGCGTGGACGTCGACCGCTTCGTCCCTCATGGCGAACGGGCCCAACGGCACGGGTGGCCACGGCTGCTCCAGGTCGGGCGCCTGGTTCCGCGCAAGGGGACGGACCTGGCCATCGCCGCCCTCGCCCGGATTCCCGCCGCGGAACTGCTCGTCGCCGGCGGCCCCCCGCTGGAACGGCTGGCGGGTGATCCGGAGGCCAGGCGGCTGGCCAAACTGGCCGCCGAAGCCGGGGTGGGCGACCGGCTCGTCATGTTGGGCGGCGTACCGCGCAAGGACATGCCCGCCCTGCTTCGCAGCGCCGATCTGGTGCTGTGCCCGTCGGTGTACGAACCGTTCGGCATCACGCCGCTTGAGGCGATGGCCTGCGGAGTGCCCGTGGTCGCCACCGCGGTCGGAGGCCATCTGGACACGGTCGCCCATGGCACCACCGGACGACTCGTCACCCCGGCCAACGCCGTCGAACTGTCCAACGGGATAAGGGAGTTGCTCGGCTCCCCACGTCTGCGGGCCGCCTACGGCGCTGCCGGGCGGCGCCGGGTGCTCAGGCGGTTCAGCTGGGACCGGGTGGCGGCGGCCACCGAACAGGTCTACGACGAGACCCTGGTCGACGCGTCGCGGGGAACCGCCGTCCGGACCCGGGCAACCGACGTGAGGACGGCACGATGAGACACTCCTTCGACCACTCCGCGGACATCCGGGACGCCGCAGCGCGCGGCGGCACCGACCCCGCCAGCGAGCACTGCCGCGTCCTGCAGAGCGCTTTGGTGGAACTGCGCCGCGAACACGCCCCGCTGCTCACCGGGTGGGGCCGGCTGCTGGCGGGCGTCCTGTCCGGCGGAGGCCGGCTGCTGGCGGCCGGAAACGGCGGCAGCGCAGCGCAGGCGCAGCACCTGACCGCGGAACTGGTCGGCCGGTACCGCACCGACCGCCCCGCGTACTCGGCGATCTCCCTGCACGCCGAAACGTCGAGTGTGACCGCCATCGGCAACGACTACGGCTTCGACGAGTTGTTCGCGCGACAGGTGACCGCGCACGGCCGTCCCGGGGATGTGCTGGTGCTGATGTCCACCTCGGGACGCAGCCCCAACCTGCTGCGCGCCGCCGACGCCGCACACGCGGGTGACCTCGTCGTATGGGCGATGACCGGACCACGCCCCAACCCGCTGGCCACCCGGGCGGATGCCGCACTGTGCGTCAGCGCCGAACACACCGCGACCGTGCAGGAAACCCATCTGGTCGCCCTGCATCTGCTCTGTGAGGCGTTCGACGCGGCACTGGCCGGCGCCACGACGAGCGAGGCCATCTCCGTACACCCGCTCCGCGGCCCGTACGACCGTGTGCCCCCGAACTGACCCTCCGTCCGTTCCATCGGCCCATGTCACCGCGCGGTGGTGCGGGCCACCGCGGCCCGGGAGACGTCGGCGAGACAGCCGCGTGCGGCGTAGGCCGCCCGCTGGACCCCCGCGCCGGTGCCTCGGCTGAGCAACTGGTCCAGGAGGCGTTCGCAAGTCATCGCGTCGTCCTGGGACAGTGTCCGCCGCACGTGACGCAACAGCGTCCTCACCACCTCGGCGGCGGGGGCCGGTGTGTGCGTCAACGGGTGCAGGAGCCGCCCGTCCAGCCCGAAGCGGCTGGCCCGCCAGGCAGCCAGCCGCAGGACCTGCGCGGACACGGGGTCCGGGGGTCGGCCGGCACGCCACTCTCGCGCCGCGGTCTCCACGAGCCCTCGCGCGAGCGCCGCCACCAGCACGGCGTCGTCCGCCTCCAGGCAGACATCGGCGACCCGGATCTCCACGGTGGGAAGGTGATGGGAAAGCCGCGCGTCGAAATAGACCATTCCCTCGTCCAACAAGGTTCCTGTACGCAACAACTCACACACCAGTGAGTGATAGGCCTTGCTGGATCCGAACAGCTCTGTCGGCCCGGCAGTGGGCCAGCGGTTCCACATCTGGTACCGGTAGCTGGCGTAGCCGCTGTCGCGGCCCTGCCAGTACGGCGAGTTCGCACTCAGCGCGATGAGCGGCGCCAACCAAGGCCGGATGCGGTCGATGACCGCGGCTCCCTCCTCCTGTGAGGCCACTTCAACATGAACGTGGCAACCGCAGCTGAGCTGCTCCCGCGTGGTCAGACCGAACGTCTCGGCCATCCGCTCGTAGCGCCGTGACCGGCTCAGAGTCGGGTCGACGGGGACCGGTGAGGTGGCCAGCGCCGCCACCTCCGCTCCCACTTCGCGAGCTCTGCGCGACAAGGCGGCGCGGCTCGCGCGGACTTGTTCGGCGAGTTCCTCCAGCTGAGCACAGGGCCGGGTGGCGATCTCCAACTGCTCCGCCTGAAGTTCCGTCTGGAACCCGTCCGCTTCCCCGTACAGCTCCATGACCTGTTCACCGACCGCCTTCGCCGCTCCCGAGTCCGGGTCGACCAGGAGAAGCTCCTCTTCCACACCAAGACGGCGTGTCTGACACCCGGCAGGCGCACGCCCACCACGGCGGATGGGCGAATACTCACCCATGCCCACTCCTGACCACTCGAAGTTGGGGCCAAGGTTCGGCTCACCAACAGCCATGCACAGCGATCGGCTGTGAGACGACCGGTCATCGCATCTCCATGATGCCCATCCGAAGGCCACCCGTCAGCAGTACGGCTCAGGTCGCGAATCCGGCGCACTACAAGCAGGCTGGGTACTCGGACGGCCGTGGACGGCACCGTGGGAAGACCAGCCTCTGCTGGCACTTCACCGGGCAAGGAGGCGAAATGCGGGCTCCCAGGCGACAGTGGTGCAGGGCAGTCGTATCCGGCCCGGCGAACGCCGTCGGATCGCATCCGGACTCCGTCACCCGTTCGGCCGACAGTCTCGTCGTGGCGCGGGTCGGCGTGCTCGCGCCGTTCACCGTGGGTGCGCACTCATGAGGAAGCGACCGCTCGTGGTGGTCGGCGACGCACTCCTGGACCGGGACATCGACGGGCAGGCGACCAGACTCGCCCCCGACGCGCCCGCACCGGTGGTGGAGGTCCACGGTGTGCGGACGCGCCCAGGTGGTGCGGGTCTGGCCGCGGCACTCGCCGCCCGCGACGGGCGCGAGGTCATCCTGGTCACCGCGCTGGGCCAGGGCGAAGCCGACGACACGGTGCGGTCCCTGCTCGCCGACCGGGTCCGGATCGTGGATTTCCCGCTGAACGGCACCATCCCCGTCAAGTCCCGGGTAAGGGCGGGTAACCGGCCACTGGCCCGGCTTGACGACGGCGGAGGCACGCCGGGCGAGCCCACGGAACCGGTACGCCGGGCGATCGCGGAGGCCGGGGCTGTCCTCGTCTCCGACTACGGCAGGGGCACCGCCTGCGCCCTGCGGTCCCAGCTCGCCGAAGCCGCACAGCGCGTACCCGTGGTGTGGGATCCGCATCCGCGTGGCGGCGCGCCGGTACCCGGAGTGCGCCTCGCGACCCCCAACGCGACGGAAGCGCGCGCGCTCACCGAGCATATGGTCGCCGCCGACGGCAATCCGCTGCGTCAGTACGCGGCCCGCGCCGACGCCCTGTGCGACCACTGGCACGCGGCCGCGGTGGTCATCACATTGGGTGAGCGCGGTGCGCTGCTCAGCCGTGGCAGCGCCTCGCCCATGCTGCTACCCGCCCGGCGCCAGGCGGCGGGCGATCCGTGCGGCGCGGGTGACTGCTTCGCCGCCACCGCGGCCAGCGCGCTGGCCGACGGAGGGCTGATCGAGGAGGCGGTGCAGTGCGCGGTGACCGCCGCCACGGACTTCGTCGCCCACGGCGGCGTGGGCAATCCCGCCCTGTGGAGTGCCCCGAGCACGACGCGGGCCGAGCCGGTGCCGCAGAGCGCGGATCCGTTCGCCCTGGCGAGGTCGGTGCGTGCCAGTGGCGGGACCGTGGTCGCGGCGGGCGGCTGCTTCGACCTGCTGCACGTGGGACACGTAGGGCTGCTGGAGTCGGCGCGCCGGGCGGGCGACTGCCTCATCGTGTGCATGAACGGCGATGCCTCCGTCACCCGGCTCAAGGGACCGGGACGACCGCTGGTGCCTGCGGCAGACCGTGCCCGCGTGCTCAGTGCGCTGGCCTGCGTGGACGCGGTGGCCGTCTTCGACGAGGACGTCCCCGTCGAACTGCTGCGCAAACTGCGGCCCGATGTCTGGGTGAAGGGCGGCGACTACACCGCGGAAGCGCTCCCCGAGGCCGATGTCCTACGCTCCTGGGGCGGCCAGGCCCTCGTCCTCCCGTACATCGACGGCCGTTCCACCACCGAACTTGCCCTGCGGGCCGCCGCCGCGGCGGTACGGACCGAGTAGCGGGTTGATCGTGATGGGCCTCAGTACGTCCGAACAGCCGCCCGTTCGCCAGGTCCTGGTGCTCCGGGCGCTCGGCCTCGGCGACCTGCTGGCGGCCGTGCCCGCCCTGCGGGCGCTGCGCCGCCGCCTGCCGGACCACCGCATCACCCTGGCGTGTTCGGCCGAACTGGCCGACGCCGTGGCCACCATCGGGAGCGTCCACCGGTTGCTGCCGACCACCGCACCGGGCCGCTCGGTTCCCGAACGTCTGATCTGGGCAGGCCGCCCCCCGGACATCGCGGTCGACCTGCACGGCAGCGGAGCCGCGAGCTGCCTGCCGCTGAGGGCCCTGCGCCCGTCGGCGCTGCTCGCCTACGCCGAGCCCTGCGGTCCGCCCTGGCTGCCCGAGGAACACGAAAGGTCCCGCTGGTGCCGCCTGCTGGACTGGTACGGACTGCCCGCCGACCCTGGTGATCTCGCGATCACGGCGCCCGACACGCGCACATCCGCGCCAGGTGCCATCGTGATCCACCCGGGAGCCGAGGCGGCGGCCCGCCGTTGGCCCGCCGAGCGGTTCGCGGCGGTGGCGCAGGCGCTGCACCGATGCGGTCACCGCGTCGTCGTCACGGCGGGCGCGGGAGAAGGCCACCTGGCGAACTCCGTGGCCGTGCAGGCAGGGCTGCCGCCGGGCAGCGTGGTCGGCGGGACGGCTGACATCCCGTTCAAACGGTTGGCCGCGCTGCTCGCCCACGCCAGAGCGGTGGTGGTGGGCGACACCGGGTTGGCCCATCTCGCCAGCGCACTGGGCACACCGTCCGTCGTCCTATTCGGCCCCGTGCACCCGCGGCTGTGGGGACCGCCCGCCGACGGGCCGCATCGGGTGCTGTGGCACGGCGACCCGGACGGCGACGGGCGCCCGGGAGACGCCCATGGCCAGCAGCCGGACGAACGGCTGCTACGCATCACCGTCGAGGAGGTACTGGACGCCGTCAACACGCTTCCACCCGGCCCGGCGCGCAGGCACAGGCTGACCGGGACGGACGGCTGATGAGCGCGGCACGACAACGCCCCGCCATCGGCCTGGTGGTGATCACGCGCAACCGGCGCTCACGGCTGCTGGCCACGCTCAGCCGACTGGGCGCGCTACCCGGTCGGCCGCCGATCGTGGTGGTGGACAACGCCTCCGTAGACGGCACGTCCGCCGCGGTACGTGCCGACTTCCGCGACGTGCGGGTGCTGCGGCTGGCTCGCAACGAGGGAGCCGTCGCCCGGAACCACGGCGTCGCATTGTTCGACAGCCGTTACGTCGCGTTCAGCGACGACGACTCGTGGTGGGACGCGGAGGCACTGCCACGGGCGGTCGCCGCCTTCGACGCCCATCCCCGACTCGGTCTGCTGGCCGCGGCCACCCGCGTCGGGACCAGTGAGCGGCCCGACCCCCTGAACGCATTGCTGGCCGGCTCCCCTCTCGGCACCGCCCCCGACCTGCCCGGCCCCTCCGTGCTCGGGTTCCTCGCCTGCGCCAGCGTGGTGCGCCGGGCGGCGTTCGTGGATGCCGGGGGGTTCCATCCGCTGCTGCACTTCGGCGGGGAGGAAGCGCTGCTCGCCATCGACTTGACCGCCCGTGGCTGGGGGGTCGCACACTGCCCGCGAGTCATCGCCCGGCACGAGCCCGATGTCGGTCCCCGCCCGGGCCGGGTGACGCGCGTGCGACGCAACGAGCTGCTGACGGCGTACCTGCGCAGGCCGTGGTCGTGCGCGGCAGCGCTCACCGCGCGCACGGCCCGCGACGCGCTCCGGGACTCGCAGGCACGCCAGGCTCTGGCGGAGACACTGCCCCGGCTGCCCAGCGCACTGCTGCACCGAAGGCCGGTGCCCGGCTGGCTGGAACGCGAGCTGCGGGCCGTTGCGACGGGATCGTCCAGTGCGGCCCAGCACCGCTGACCCGTCAGGACGCGGTGGCGAACGCCTCCCGCACCGGTGCCGGCGAGACCCGCTGGAGGCGGCCGTGGGCCAGGGCACCCGCGCCGATCACCGCCGCGATGATCAGACCACCGGCGACCAGCGCGCCACGCGCGCCCGCGACCTGGATGAGCAGGCCGAGCGCGGGCGGGCCGGCGAGGCCCCAGCCGGTGCTGACGCTGTTCCACACGCCGAGGACGCGGCCCCGCATGTGCGGGGGCGGATCGGTCTGCAGGATCGTGGTGGCCGCGGTGTCCGAGATCGACTCGACGATCGCCATCGGTACCACCACGACCAGCAACATGAGCAGTAGCGGAGCGCATCCGGCGACCATCTGGAGCAGCCCACCGGCGGCGGCCAGGACCGCCACCAGGCGGACCGAGGGACGACGCAGCCGCCCGGCCAGCACCGCACCGGCTGTGCCGCCGATGGCCAGGACGGTGGAGACCACACCGTAGGCGGCCGGGCCGCCGTGCAGGGGGCCGGTGACCAGCGTCGCCAGGGTCAAGGCGTAGTTGCGGCCCAGCACGGCGCTCACCGCCGTGATCACCATGAGCGCCACGAGACGGCGGCGGCCCATGAAGAACGCCAGGCCCTCGCGCAATCCCATGCGGGGCTCGTCAGCGGCGCGCCCGCGCGGTGGCGTCGGCGCGGCCTTCCGTTCCCGCGCCACCGGGCGCAGAAAGGGAATGACCGCGGAGACGAACAGGAACGACAGCCCGTTGACGACGTAGGCACCGGCCTCCCCGACCACCGCGATGGTGATCCCGGCCAGCGCCGTACCGGCCAGCCGGCCGACGCTGTGCACCACGGAGCCCAGCGCGATGGCGGAAGGCACGTCGCTCTCCGGTACCAGGTCGTTGCCCAGCAGCGAGGTGGCCGGTCCGTCCACCGTCGCCACCAGACCGGTGACGGCGGCCATCACCATGAGCGCCGGGACGCTGAGCATGTGGAACGACACCAGGGCGGCGGTGGTGAACGCCATGGTCCCCAGCACCGCCTGGCTGACGGCTGCCGTCAGCTTGCGCGGCCAGGCGTCCACCGCGGCGCCACCGAGCAGTCCCACCAGCAGCCCCGGCGCGGCCTGGACGGAGAGCGAGAGCCCGGTCATCGCGGCGGAGCCGGTCAACTGCAGCACCAGGAGGTTCTGCACGGTGAGCTGCATCCAGGTGCCGAGGTTGGAGAACAGGTTCGCCGTGGACCACCACCGCATGCTGCGGCTGCGCAGGCAGCGCCAGGGCGAACGCTCCGGGCGCGCGGGCGTCGGTGTGGGGCGATGTTCTTCGAGGGTGTCGGCGGTCAGCTGGGCAGGGGTGAGTTCAACGGCAACAGGCACGAGGCGGTATCCCGGTCAGCGCGAGAGGCGCGGTGGCACGGCGGTGAAGCGGACAGAGCCCCGCCTTGGGGCGGCGGGTGCTTCGTGGTCCGCGGCTCTCGACGGTGAGAGCGGCACGTCGAAAAGTCTCACAGACGCCCGCCGTGCACCGGAAGACAACACCTCGTGCCCATGACCCGAGCACCACCCCAACGCCCCTGTGCCAAAGGGAGGTTGGCCGACCGAGTGGCATTGCTCACACGCGGCGAGCGGCCGGTCGGCACCCGGCCGACCAACCACTCACCTGACCCGCTGATGTGTCCGTCGTCACACGACCGGGCAGGCCCGCGGACCCGGCCGTGCGGTGCTCAGTCGACCGTTCCCGGATTGAGCAGTCCCGGGCGGCGCATGAAGCGGTGCCGTGCGATCGCGGAGGCGAAGGCGTCGGCGATGTCATCGGCGCTGTCGGCGCTGATCACGCCCTGTTCCGTCCCGTCACCGTTCAGCACCTCGGCCGGCAGCCTGGCGGCGGTCAGCAGTTGCTTGCCTTCGCCCAGGACGGCGATCGGCTTGCCGTGGCGGTAGGTCTCCTCCACGAAACGCACCGCGGCCGGATCGTCCAACAGGGTCTGTGCGGCCTGCTTGCCGCCGGGTACCAGCAGGGCGTCGTACAGTACGGACCCCATCGTCGGCAGGGCCCGGTCCACGTCCAACACCGCGGTGTCGGTGCCGCGCACGCTGCCCTCGCTGGCCGCGAGCACCTCGACCACGGCGCCGCCTTCGGTCAGGCCGCCGCGCAGCGCCTCGACCTGCTCGACGTCGGTACCGTCCGCCGCCAGCACGGCGACCTTGCGGGTGCTGGTGCCGTTGCCGGCGAGGTTCTCCTGGCTCAGCGCGGGCGACGAGAAGGTGTGGACGGTGGAGGCGGGCCGCGGCGCGGGCAGTCCCAGGCCCGCCGCCACGGCGGCGCACAGATCGCCGTGGACGTTGGACAGGTTGGCCACCATGCGCTCACGCACCTCGGCCGAACCCACCTTGCCGAGTTCGAAGCGGAACGCTTCGACGATGTGTGCCTTCTCCCAGTCCGACATACTGTTCCAGAACAAGGTGGCCTGGCTGTAGTGGTCCTTGAAGCTGTCACTGCGGACCCGGACCTTCTCGCCGGCCACTCGTTCCTGGTAGTGGCGGAAGACACCGCTGGTGTCGCCCGCGCCCGCGTGTGCCGGACAGCCGCCGCTCAGCGAGTTGGGGAAGTAGCTGTTTCCCGGCTGTATGACCTGTTGGCCGTAGCCGTCCCGGTGGTTGGTGTTGACGTCCGCGATGGGCCGGTTGACCGGCAGTTGAGCGAAGTTGGGTCCGCCCAGCCGGATCAACTGGGTATCGAGATAGGAGAAGTTGCGGCCCTGGAGCAGCGGGTCGTTGGTGAAGTCGATGCCGGGAACGACGTTGGCGGTGTGGAAGGCGACCTGTTCGGTCTCGGCGAAGAAGTTCTGCGGGTTGCGGTCGAGG
>NZ_JAPZVN010000090.1 GCF_027533845.1 Streptomyces sp. RPT161
TCGCACCACCACCAGGCAGCTCCTGCATCAACCGGCCACGAGCCGCCACCAACGCACACGCATCCCCAAGCGAGAACACACCAGCGACATGCGCCGCGACCAACTCACCGATCGAGTGCCCGGCCAGGAAGTCAGGCTTCAGACCCCACGACTCCACCAACCGGAACAGGGCCACCTCAACCGCGAACAACGCAGGCTGCGTATAAGCCGTCTGGTCCAGCAGCCCGCCGTCGGCTCCGAAGATCACATCCCGCAGTGGTACTTCGAACCGTTCACACACCGCATCCAAGGCTTCGGCGAAGACCGGGTAGGTCGCGTACAACTCCCGACCCATACCCAGCCGCTGACTACCCTGCCCCGTGAACAGGAAGGCCGTCTTGCCGTCGGTACCCATCTCGCCGTGTACCACGCCCACGTCGGAGGAGCCCGCTGCCAGTGCGCGCAGACCCTGGAGGAGATCGTCCGTGTCCCGCGCGATCACAGCGGCCCGGTGCTCCAGCGCCGCCCGGCCGGTGGCCAGCGAGAATCCCACGTCCAGCGGCCGTAGTTCGGCGTTCTCCGTGAGATGGGTCAGCAGCCGCTCGGCCTGGTCGCGTAGCGCGGGCTCGGTCCTGGCCGAGAGCAGCCATGGCGTGATGGCGTTGTCCGCCACCTGTTCCGTGCCGGATGTGTCCGCTGCGGGGGCCTGTTCAAGGACGGTGTGCGCGTTGGTGCCGCTGACTCCGAAGGAGGAGACGGCAGCCCGACGCGGCCCCTGT
>NZ_JAPZVN010000091.1 GCF_027533845.1 Streptomyces sp. RPT161
GCTGCCGTGGTGGGTCATTCGCAGGGTGAGATCGCTGCCGCGTGTGTGGCGGGGATCCTCAGTCTTGGGGATGCGGCGCGGGTGGTTGCGTTGCGTAGTCAGGCGATTGGGCGGGTGCTGGCCGGGTTGGGTGGCATGGTCTCGGTTGCCCTGCCGGTGGGGGATGTCCGGGAGCGGTTGGCGGTTTGGGGTGAGGACCGGGTTTCGGTGGCGGCGGTCAACGGTCCGTCCTCGGTCGTGGTCTGTGGTGAGCCGGTCGCGTTGGATGAGTTGTTGGCTTCGTGTGAGGCCGACGGGGTGCGAGCGCGTCGCGTTCCGGTGGATTACGCCTCGCATTCGGCGCAGGTGGAGCTTTTGCGGGACGAGCTGCTGGAGGTTTTGGCTCCGATCGTCCCGGGGCCTGCGCGGGTGCCGTTCCTTTCGACGGTCACGGGTGAGTGGGTGCAGGGTCCGGAGCTGACGGCGGAGTACTGGTTCCGCAATCTGCGGCAGACGGTGGAGCTGGAGAAGGCGGTCCGTGCGCTGCTGGAGCAGGGCTTCGGGGTCTTTATCGAGTCCAGTGCGCATCCGGTGCTCACTGTTGGTGTGCAGGAGACGATCGAGGACTGCGGCCGTCAGGCGGCGGCTTTGGGGTCGTTGCGGCGTGATGAGGGTGGGCTGGAGCGTTTCTACGCTTCGCTGGGCGAGGCATTCGTACATGGTGTGACGGTTGACTGGGACGCGGTCTTCGCGGGAACCGGCGCCCACCGGGTCGA
>NZ_JAPZVN010000092.1 GCF_027533845.1 Streptomyces sp. RPT161
CGGGCGTGTGGCGGAGCTGCATGCGATTCGTGAGCAGGTGCGGCGGGGGCCGAGTGAGCGGGCGACCGAGGCGCAGCATGCCAAGGGCAAGTTGACCGCGCGTGAGCGGATCGAGTTGTTGCTGGATGAGGGGTCGTTCCACGAGGTGGAGCCGTTGCGGCGGCATCGTGCTTCGGGGTTCGGCCTGGAGGCGAAGCGGCCGTACACCGATGGTGTGATCACCGGGTGGGGGACCGTGCATGGGCGCACGGTGTTCGTGTACGCGCATGATTTCCGGATCTTCGGTGGTGCGCTGGGTGAGGCGCATGCGCAGAAGATTCACAAGATCATGGACAAGGCGATCGCGGCGGGTGCGCCGTTGGTGTCGTTGAACGACGGTGCGGGTGCCCGGATCCAGGAGGGTGTCTCGGCGCTGGCCGGGTATGGCGGGATCTTCCAGCGCAACACGAGGGCTTCGGGTGTGATTCCGCAGATCTCGGTGATGCTGGGTCCGTGTGCGGGTGGTGCGGCTTACAGTCCGGCGTTGACGGACTTCGTGTTCATGGTGCGGGAGACCTCGCAGATGTTCATCACCGGCCCGGATGTGGTGCAGGCGGTGACGGGTGAGAAGGTCTCGCAGAACGGTCTGGGTGGTGCGGATGTGCACGCCGAGACCTCCGGGGTGGCGCACTTCGCCTACGACGACGAGCAGAGCTGC
>NZ_JAPZVN010000093.1 GCF_027533845.1 Streptomyces sp. RPT161
ACCGCATCCGACGCTCCAGCTCCTCGTCGGCCGCCATACCGCCGTCGGCCCACGGTCCCCAGGCCACCGAGGTTCCGGTCAGGCCCTCGGCGCGCCGCTGTTCGGCCAGCGCGTCCAAGTAGGCGTTGGCGGCGGCGTAGTTGGACTGGCCAGCGGTGCCCCAGACACCGCTCACCGATGAGAACAGTACGAACGCGGACAGGTCGAGCTCGCGGGTCAGCTCGTGCAGGTTGAGCGCGGAGGCCGCCTTCGCCTGCCACACCTTCTCGAAACGCTCAGGCGTAAGTGCGTCCAGCACACCGTCGTCCAACACACCCGCGGCATGGATGACGCCGGTCAGCGGTTGCTCGGCCGGAATGGCGGCCAGCAGCTCCGCCAGCGCGTCGCGATCCGCCACATCACAGGCCGCGATCACCACCTCGACACCAGTAGCAGCCAACTCCGCCTGGAGCTCGACAGCACCCGGGGCGTCCATACCCCGCCGACTGGTCAGCAGCACACGCCCGGCGCCATGACGCACCAGCCAACGGGCCACCTCAGCACCCAACGCACCCGTACCACCAGTGACCAACACCGTGCCACTCGGCACCCACGAGCCACCCTCGGCACCGTCCTGCGGGGCACGAACAAGCCGACGCCCGAACACCCCCGCCGAACGCACCGCAACCTGATCCTCAACACCAACCC
>NZ_JAPZVN010000094.1 GCF_027533845.1 Streptomyces sp. RPT161
CGGTGCGGCTGCGGCGTTTGGTGCTGCGGGGCAGGGGAGTTACGCGGCGGCGAACGCGTTCTTGGAGGCGTTGGCCCAGCAGCGGCGTGCGCAGGGTCTTCCGGCGACGGCGCTGGCGTGGGGTCTGTGGGCGCAGGCCAGCGGCATGACCGGCAGCCTGGACGAGGTGGACCTGCGACGCATCACACGAGGTGGGGTGGCTCCGCTGTCCTCCGCGGAGGGCCTGGCGCTGTTTGACGCCGCTGGCGCGGTGGACCAGGCCGTGCTGCTGCCGATGCGGCTCGACCTCGCCGCCCTGCGCGCGGAGGCCACAACGACCGGCGTCGTGCCTGCGCTGTTGCGCGGCCTGGTACGGACGCCGATACGCCGGGTCGTTGATGCGGCGGCCGCTACTGACGGCAACTCGCTGGCGCAGCGCCTCGTCGGCATGGACCAGGCCGAGCGGGACCGCGCCCTGGTCGAAATGGTCTGCGCTCGCGTCGCTGCCGTGTTGGGCTACGCCGGACCGGAGGCGGTCGAAGCAGGCCGGGCGTTCAAGGAGTTGGGCTTCGACTCGCTGACGGCGGTGGAGTTGCGCAACGATCTGAAGGCGGTTACGGGGCTGCGGCTTCCGGCGACGTTGGTGTTCGACTATCCGACGCCTGCGGATTTGGCTCGGTTCCTGCGCGATGAGTTGGTGGGCGC
>NZ_JAPZVN010000095.1 GCF_027533845.1 Streptomyces sp. RPT161
TGGTGCGGCTGCGGCGTTTGGTGCTGCGGGGCAGGGGAGTTACGCGGCGGCGAACGCGTTCTTGGAGGCGTTGGCCCAGCAGCGGCGTGCGCAGGGGCTTCCGGCGACGGCGCTGGCGTGGGGTCTGTGGGCGCAGGCCAGCGGCATGACCGGACACCTCGATGCGGTCGACCTGCGACGCATCACGCGTGACGGCATGGCCCCGCTCTCGTCGGAAGAAGGCTTGGCGCTGTTTGACGCCGCTGGCACGGTGGACCAGGCCGTGCTGCTGCCGATGCGGCTCGACCTCGCCGCCGTGCGTACCGAGGCCACGGCCACGGGCACCGTACCGCCGCTGTTGCGCGGCCTGGTGCGAGCGCCGATACGCCGGGTGGCCAATGCGGGCGGGAGCGATGGCGGAAGCTCGCTCGGACAGCGCTTGGCCGGCCTGCCGTCGGTGGAACAGGACCGCGAGCTGCTGGAGTTGGTCCTGCGCAGCGTGGCCGGGGTGCTCGGCTACACCGGATCCCAGTCTGTGGACTCCAGCCGGGCGTTCAAGGAGTTGGGCTTCGACTCGCTGACGGCGGTGGAGTTGCGCAACGATCTGAAGGCGGTTACGGGGCTGCGGCTTCCGGCGACGTTGGTGTTCGACTATCCGACGCCTGCGGATCTGGCTCGGTTCCTGCGCGATGAGTTGGTGGGCGT
>NZ_JAPZVN010000096.1 GCF_027533845.1 Streptomyces sp. RPT161
CGGTTGGTGTTGAGGATCAGGTTGCGGTGCGTTCGGCGGGGGTGTTCGGGCGTCGGCTTGTTCGTGCCCCGCAGGACGGTGCCGAGGGTGGCTCGTGGGTGCCGAGTGGCACGGTGCTGGTCACTGGCGGTACGGGTGCGTTGGGTGCTGAGGTGGCCCGTTGGCTGGTGCGTCATGGCGCCGGGCGTGTGCTGCTGACCAGTCGGCGGGGTATGGACGCCCCGGGTGCTGTCGAACTTCAGGCCGAGTTGGCCGCCACGGGTGTCGAGGTGGTGATCGCGGCCTGTGATGTGGCGGATCGCGACGCGCTGGCGGAGCTGCTGGCCGCCATTCCGGCCGAGCAACCGCTGACCGGCGTCATCCATGCCGCGGGTGTGCTGGACGACGGTGTGCTGGACGCACTTACGCCTGAGCGTTTCGAGAAGGTGTGGCAGGCGAAGGCGGCCTCCGCGCTCAACCTGCACGAGCTGACCCGTGAGCTCGACCTGTCCGCGTTCGTACTGTTCTCATCGATCAGCGGCACGCTGGGCAGCACCGGCCAGGCCAACTACGCGGCTGCGAACGCCTACTTGGACGCGCTGGCCGAACAGCGGCGCGCTGACGGCCTGGTGGCGACGTCCGTTGCCTGGGGTGCCTGGGCAGCAGGTATGGCGGCCGACGAGGAGCTGGAGCGTCGGATGCGGC
>NZ_JAPZVN010000097.1 GCF_027533845.1 Streptomyces sp. RPT161
AGCGCTGTTCACGGTGGAGGCGGCGCTGTTTGAGGTGCTGCGTGCCTGTGGAGTGAGCCCGGATTACCTGCTGGGGCACTCGATTGGTGAGGTGACGGCGGCGTATGTGTCGGGTGTGTGGTCGCTGCGGGATGCCTGTCGGGTGGTGGCGGCCCGGGCCCGGTTGATGCAGACGCTGCCTTCGGGCGGGGCGATGGCCGCGATCCCGCTACCCGAAGCCGAAGTGAAGGAGCTGCTGCCCGACGCTGTGTCCATCGCAGCGGTCAACACCGCTGACTCCGTCGTCGTCTCCGGGCCGCAGGACGAAGTGGACCATGTGGCGGGGCTGGTGGCTGCTCGTGGTCTTCGGGTGACGTGGTTGCGGGTGTCGCATGCGTTTCATTCGGGGTTGATGGATCCGATGTTGGAGGAGTTCGCGGGTGTGCTGGGGACGGTGTGTTTCCGGTCGCCGCGGATTCCGGTGGTGTCGAATGTGACGGGTCGGGCTGCTACGGCTGAGCAGTTGTGTTCGGTGGGGTATTGGGTCCGTCAGGTGCGGGATGCGGTGCGGTTCGCCGATGGGGTGCGGTGGCTGGCCGATCAGGGTGTGACCGCCCTGGTGGAACTGGGCCCGGACGGAGTGCTGTCCGGCCTGGCGCAACACAGCTGCGCACCGGACACCCTCGT
>NZ_JAPZVN010000098.1 GCF_027533845.1 Streptomyces sp. RPT161
GGGTCTTACTTCAGGCCGCCGGCCTTGGCGCACTGCCAGGCGTTGGGGCCCTGCATGGCCAGCAGCTTGTTGGCGACGGTGATCTGCTGGTCCTTGGTGGCGTAGTCGGCGCGCGGGGCGAACTTCAGGCCGCCGGCGGCGGCCCAGCTGGAGGGCGAGAACTGCAGGCCGCCGTAGTGGCCGTTGCCGCCGGTGTTGTGGTTGGACCAGTTGCCGCTGGACTCGCACTGGGCCACGCGGTCCCAGGTGGCGGCGGAGGCGGCGGAGGCGGTGGTCGAAGCGAGGACGGGGAGGAAGATCGCGGCGGTGGCGACACCGGCGAGAGCGGCGAGACGGGTCTTGGAGGCGCGGTGCAGCTTGAGCATGGTGTGATTCCTCACCGACGCCTGCGAGGTCAGCTGTCGGGTTCGGGCCAGTGAGTGCCCGGTCGTGGCCTTGAAGGCACGACTTCACCCCAAGCCGGTTCCGTCCCCTGCGGTGAGGGGCGGTTCCGGCGGAGAACCTTGGGTCCCCCGCTCCTGCCTACGGCGCTGTTCGCGTCGACTGTTCCCGTCGGTCGGCGGCAGGACTCGGCGTTCCAACCGGCGGGGCCCGCGAAGGCGAGCGATGTCGACAGAAACACGGACTCCCGGAG
>NZ_JAPZVN010000099.1 GCF_027533845.1 Streptomyces sp. RPT161
TTCGGTTTCAGTGGGACGAATGCGCATGTGATCGTGGAGCAGGCGCCGGTTGAGGTTGTGGCGGAGGAGGAGCCGCAGGCTGTTTGTGGGGTTGTGCCTGGTGTGGTGGTGTGGCCGTTGTCCGGTAAGGGCGAGGCCGCGTTGCGGGGTCAGGCGCAGCGGTTGCTGGCGGTGTTGGACGCTGGGGTGGATGGGCGTCCGGTGGATGTGGGGTGGTCGTTGGCCACGGGTCGGGCTGCGTTGGATCACCGTGCGGTGGTGCGGGGTGCGGGTCTGGCGGAACTGCGGTCTGGGGTGGAGGCGTTGGCCGCGAGTGGGATGGCGGCTGGGTTGACCTGTGGTGTGAGTGTCGGTGGTAAGGCGGCGTTTGTCTTTCCGGGGCAGGGGTCGCAGTGGGTGGGCATGGCGGTGGGGTTGTTGGATGCCTCGCCGGTGTTCGCGGCGCGGATCGATGAGTGTGCGGCGGCTTTGGAGCCGTTCACTGATTGGTCGTTGGTCGATGTGCTGCGCGGGGTTGAGGGTGCGCCTTCCCTTGAGCGGGTTGATGTGGTTCAGCCGGTGTTGTTCGCCGTGATGGTGTCGTTGGCTGAGCTGTGGCGGTCGGTGGGTGTTGTGCCT